>NZ_JBIPTC010000002.1:0-2157358 GCF_058231005.1 Bacteroides sp. RCH18
TTCTTTCGGGGCATGCAGCTATCTTCGTCCATCGGGAGGACGTGGGCTGACGCTGGATAACACCAAACTTCCGGCTCCGGATGCGCCTTATTATACGACGGATGCTTTTGCTGATTATGCTATCCAGTTTGTGGATGAACAAAAGGATGACCGCCCTTTCTTTCTCTATTTGGCTTTCAATGCTCCTCATTGGCCGCTACATGCGAAAGAGAAAGATATACAGAAATTTACAAAGATATATCGTAAGAAAGGTTGGGATGAAATTCGGGAAGCACGGCGTAAACGGATGGCAAAGATGGGGATTATTGATTCAAATACAGACTTTGCCGAATGGGAAAACCGGAAATGGGACGAACTGACAGAACAGGAAAAGGACCAAGTCGCTTATCGGATGGCTGTATATGCAGCTCAGGTGCATTGTGTAGATTACAATATCGGCAAACTGATTGATTGCTTAAAGAAGAATCATAAAATGGACAATACTCTTATTTTGTTCATGTCCGACAATGGTGCTTGTGCCGAACCTTATGAAGAGCTGGGAGGAGGAAAGGTGGAGGAAGTGAATAATCCGGCTTCGAGTTTTGCGCCGACTTATGGCAGGGCGTGGGCGCAGGTTTCTAATACTCCTTTCCGAAAATATAAATGCCGTGCTTATGAAGGTGGCATTTCTACTCCTCTTATTCTGTCGTGGAAAGGAGCATTAGGGAATAAGAAAGGTAAGTGGTGTCGTGTTCCCGGATATTTGCCGGACATCATGCCGACTATTTTAGAAGCAACCGGAGCTAAATATCCGGAGACTTATCATGGAGGAAATAAAATTTATCCGTTGGTCGGCAGCAGTCTTTTTCCTGCTGTCCATAAGAAAACGGACTCCTTGCATGAATATATGTATTGGGAGCATCAGAACAACAGAGCGATCCGCTGGAGAGATTGGAAGGCTATCCGTGATGAAAAAGGCAAGGAATGGGAACTGTATGATGTCGTAAAAGATCGGACAGAACGCTTTAATGTGGCAGAACAGCATCCGGAAGTATTGACAAGATTGGTTACGGAATGGGAGCGTTGGGCGCATGCAAACTTTGTTTTACCGAAACATCCGAAAAAATAAAAGAAGGACAGATAATGAATAAACTGATCTTGGGGGCGTCTATGGTAGTAAGTGCAACTACATTGTCGTTTGCACAGCAGGTAGAACGCCCTAATATCGTTATTGTACTTGCTGACGATTTGGGATGGGGAGATGTCGGATTTCATGGCAGCGAGATAAAAACTCCTTGTCTGAACGCTTTGGCAGCAGAAGGAGTTGTACTGGATCGGTTCTATACAGCTCCTATCAGTACGCCCACTCGTGCCGGACTTATGACAGGGCGTTATCCCAATAGATTTGGCATACGTACAACCGTTATTCCGCCTTGGCGTGAAGACGGATTGGATGAAAATGAAGAAACTCTGGCCGATATGTTGGCACGTAACGGATATAGTAACAGAGCCATTATCGGCAAATGGCATTTGGGACATACCCGGAAGGTACATTACCCGATAAATAGAGGCTTTTCCCACTTTTACGGGCATCTGAATGGTGCAATTGATTATTTCGATCATATGCGTGAAGGAGAATTGGATTGGCACAATGACTGGGAGACTTGTTATGATAAAGGATATTCTACTGAATTGATTACCCAAGAAGCTGTCAGATGCATCAATACTTATGAGAAAGAAGGTCCGTTCTTGTTGTATGTAGCTTATAATGCCCCTCATACACCGTTGCAAGCGCAGGAAAAAGATATAGAACTTTATTGTGATGACTTTGGTAGTCTGACACCGAAAGAGCAGAAGAGAGTAACGTATCAGGCAATGGTGTCCTGTATGGATAGAGGAATTGGTACGATTGTGGATGCTTTGAAGAAAAAAGGGATAATGGATAATACATTTTTGATCTTTTTTAGTGATAATGGTCCCGCCGGTGTACCGGGATCGTCATCCGGCAAACTACGGGGCAGGAAGTTTGACGAATGGGACGGAGGTGTGCGTGTGCCGGCTGTCTTTTATTGGAAAAGGGCGGAAAGTAACTATAAGAATCTGAGTTCTCAAGTGACTGGATTTGTAGATATCGTTCCGACATTGAAAGAGTTAGTAGGAGATAAGAATCGTCCGGAACGTGCGTATGACGGAATCAGTATACTTCCGTTGTTAATAGGTAGTACCAGTTGTATTGACCGTAATTTCTATTTGGGATGTGGAGCTGTTGTGAACAAAGACTATAAATTGATCAGAAAAGGGCGTAAGCCGGGATTGAATTTGCCACAAGACTTTCTGGTAGACTATCAAACAGACCCTTACGAGAAAAAGAATGCTTCTAATGGAAATGAACAGATTGTGAGATCTTTGTATCAGGTTGCTCTGAAATATGATACCATTACTCCTTGTTTACCCGAGATTCCTTATGGTAAAGGACGTGAGGGGTTTAAAGCACCTGTGGAGTGGAAAGTAACACGCTGAATGAATCGGGCCGAGGCATTCCGAAATGCAGGGTATGTGTTATTAATTCGAGAGACTACTCAATTATAAGACAGCCTCTTTATTATATTTACATATCTTTCAATCCCAGAACTTGTGTCTCAATATCATATTTAGACATTTCTTTTTGTTTTAAATGTTCCACTTTCTCCATGAAAACAGTATGGCTATAGTTGTTCTCAGGAACTCGTTTAACTTCAGCAATAAGAGCTTTCTTACCACTGGATTTAAGAGCAACAATATCTATTTCATAAGAATTTATTCGTTGTTTGCCAATAGAACTTTTTGTTTCCCACCAAGAGCCTATTTCCTTGAAACCTCCGGTTTCTGCCAGTTTCTGTTTGAAGTATTTCTCTAACACCCTACCTGAATAGGTCGGATAATCAGCTTTTGCTAATTGTCTCAAATCATCAAAATTCTGTAATTCAATATAAGAGCGATTCTGCTCAATATATTTAAACCAGAAATTCAAGAAATTATCACCAATAACATATCGTACATTTTTCTTAGTTCCGGGTTTTGCAAAAATAGGACGTTCCCGGGTTATTAAATTGTATACATTCTCCAGTTTGCTTAAATAACCTCCGATAGCTGTACCGCCCAATGCCGATTCTATCTCGCCTTGCGTATAGTGCCCGTTGGCGATTTCTGACAAAATGGAAAAATAGGTACCATAGTTTTTCCCAAACTCAGTTATCAATAAATTACGTCCTTCATCTATAAACAAGGAGTTTTCCGAAAAGACAAAGTCATACATCTTATCTATAGTAAGCGCTTGGTTATCACAAAACAACTCTACATATTTAGGGATTCCTCCTGTCAACGTGTATAAAGCTAATAAGTCATCATTGCTATATCCGGAAGCAAGATCCTCCATTATTTGTTTCAGGACACCGATCTTAAAAGCACGCAGACATAAAATATTGTCAGCACGCCCAAATAGGGGTTCATTATGATCAGTGAATATTTTCTGCATTAAGGAGTACACAGAACCACTGATGACCAAATTTATTTTAGTTTCTTGTTTATACTCATCCCAAAGATTCTGCATATCACTAAAGACGTCAGGTCGGATATTATAAAACTCTTGAAATTCATCTATGACAATATTAAAAGCACGTGTTTTACCAACTTCAAAAAGATATTGCATCAAATTGGTAAAAGTAGGTATTCCTTCAGGAACGAATATGGATAGAGTTTCACGTACTATCTTTACAAAATCAGTAACTAATATGCTTTCAGCTTTTCTTCCAATGAATAAATAAACTGTAGGCGTTCCTTTCAAAGCCTCCTTTATGAGACTGGTTTTACCAATGCGTCTACGTCCTGTGACCACAATCATTCTGGAATTTTGAGTAAATGCAAGCTCTTGCACACGCTTCAATTCCGCAACTTCTTTTTCTCTATTATAGAATTTCATAATGATGATTTGTTTTCTCAACGGCCATTGACTCAACCGCTGTTGCGAAAATACAAAATAAATTGAGAACAATCAATTTTAGCATGCAAATTATGAATGTTTCATCCTATATTATAATTCTTTAAGTAATGCAGATTAAGTTTCTAATTCCGTTATAACATATCTTTCTATATGTCCAAACATTTTTATAACATGGGGGTATATGAATCGGATTAGAGGAGATAATGCAAATTTGTTGACATAGTACTATTGATAAATAGCATAAAGATTGAGTTAGAACAACACAAATACAATACGTTACCGAATTAAACCGTTGATAATATGCCGTTTACAACCTTGCTATACGGTTTGGACAGGACCCGGAGAACCAATTATGCACTGATGACTTCGCCGGTCATTGGGCTCATAATGCGAACCTTTCGGTAAAAGCGATCATGGGGGTAGCCGGATATAGCGAAATGGCGCACATGCTTGGCTTATATGATGTTGCAGAGAAATATGCAGGTATAGCCAAGAAAATGGCGGTGAAATGGGAAGAAATGGCAAATGAAGGTGATCACTATCGTCTTGCTTTCGACCGTGAGAATACCTGGAGCCAGAAATATAATATTATTTGGGATAAAATGTGGAATTTGAATTTATTCCCGAATAATGTAATCGACAAAGAAATTAACTATTATTTAATGAAACAGAATCCTTATGGATTACCATTAGACTCTCGCAAAGAGTATACTAAGTCTGACTGGATTATGTGGACAGCTGCTATGTCTCCAGATTTAGAAACTTTCAAGAAATTCATTGATCCACTCTATAAATATATCAATGAAACGACTTCACGGGTACCTATTAGTGATTGGCATCATACAGATAGTGGTGAATGGGTTGGGTTTAAAGCGCGTTCGGTTATTGGAGGATACTGGATGCAAGTGTTAATGGACAAAACTCGATGAAATGTTTAATTAACTATACATTTATTATTAACTAGAATGAAAAACATGAAATGTAAAATGAAAAAAGTATTGAAGGAATGGCGGTGGATATTGCTGGCATTATTCACGATTTGCATTTGTAGTTGTAAGGACGATGACAATGTAGAGACTGGAGCCTTTGATCCATCAAAACCTGTAGCAATTTCTGATTTTACTCCGAAAGAAGGAGGAGCCTATCAGAAACTATTGATTTATGGTGAAAATTTCGGAACAGATGCTTCGAAGGTAAAAGTGAAGATTGGTGGCAAAGATGCTATTGTTATTAATGTAAAAAGTACTTATGTTTACTGTTTTGTTCCTTCAGGAGCTTTTAGTGGTGAAATTGAAATCACTGTAGGAGAAGGAGAGAATGCAGTAACAACGACTGCGAGTACTACTTTTAGCTATGAGAAAAAGATGGTGGTAGGTACGCTTTGTGGCTATCGCAATAATCGTGATGATCAAGGTTGGAGAGACGGACCATTTGATGGACCGGAAGGTGTCAAATGCTGTGGCTTTAGCGATAACGGACGATTAGCTTTTGATCCGTTGAATAAGGATCATTTGTATATTTGTTACGATGGACATAAAGCTATACAGTTGATCGATTTAAAAAATCGTATGCTTTCTTCTCCTTTGAATATCAATACTATACCTACTAATCGTATACGAAGCATTGCTTTCAATAAGAAGATAGAAGGATATGCTGATGAGGCGGAATATATGATTGTAGCTATTGATTATGATGGTAAGGGAGATGAAAGTCCTAGTGTATATATTATTAGACGTAATGCGGATGGTACATTCGATGATAGATCTGATATACAATTGATAGCTGCTTACAAACAATGTAATGGAGCTACTATTCATCCAATCAACGGAGAATTATATTTTAATAGTTATGAAAAGGGACAAGTATTTCGTTTAGACTTGGTTGATTACTTTAAAACTATTAAGAATGGTGGAAGTTGGGATCCTATAGTAAAGAACAATCCTAATACTTTTAAGCAGTTATTCACTATTGCTGACCCAAGTTGGGAATTTCAGATTTTCATTCATCCTACTGGAAAGTATGCTTATTTTGGTGTGATTAACAATCATTATTTCATGCGTTCCGACTATGACGAGATAAAAAAGGAATTTATCACACCGTATAATTTTGTCGGGGGATATAAACAGACAGGTTATAGGGATGATGTAGGAACTGAGGCCCGTATGCACAATCCGTGTCAAGGAGTATTTGTGAAAAATCCGGATTACACTGGTGAAGAAGAGTATGATTTCTATTTTGTAGATCGATTAAACTTCTGTGTGCGTAAAGTAACTCCAGAAGGTATCGTATCGACTTATGCGGGACGAGGAGCGTCAACTTCCTTAGCTGACGGAAACCAATGGGGAACTGATGATGGTGACCTACGAGAAGTGGCTCGTTTCCGTGATGTAAGTGGACTTGTTTACGATGATGCGAAAGATATTTTTTATGTACATGATCAGGTGGGACATACTATTCGCACTATTTCAATGGAGCAAGAAGAGAATGTAGCCGGTGACGAGAATATGCCGGAAGATGAATCAACAGTGGAATCTAACGAATAAACACATTTATCAGATTATGAAAAAATATTTAGCCATTTTTTTGTTGATGCTAGTTGTCCCATTGACGATTTCAGCACAACAAACAATTACCGTGACTGGTACGGTTACCGACACACAAGATGAGCCGATGATTGGTGTTAATATCACTGTAAAGGATGTAGCAGGTTTGGGAACCATTACAGATATCAATGGTAATTTTTCTATAAAGATGGAACCTTATCATCGACTAGTCTTCTCATACATCGGATATGATGATGTGGAAGTACTTGTAAAAGAACAGCATACAGTTAATGTAAAGATGAAAGAATCAGAGGCCAGTGTACTGGATGAGGTTGTGGTAACTGGTATGGGGGCACAGAAAAAACTGACAGTGACGGGAGCTGTAACCAATGTGAATGTGGGAGATTTAAAACGTTTCCCTACTTCCAATATGTCTAACGCCTTGGCCGGTAATGTTCCGGGTATTATTGCCCGACAAACTTCTGGACAACCGGGAAAAAGTACTTCTGAGTTTTGGATACGTGGTATTTCTACTTTTGGAGCCAGTTCAAGTGCTTACATTCTGGTGGATGGCTTTGAACGTAGCAGTTTGGATGAACTTAATATCGAGGACATCGAATCATTCACAGTATTGAAAGATGCGTCAGCTACTGCTATTTATGGTTCTAAAGGTGCAAATGGTGTAGTATTGATTACAACAAAACGTGGTAAAGCTGGAAAAATCAATATAGATGCCAAGGTAGAAACTTCTTATAATACGCGTACCATCACTCCGGAATTTGTAGACGGTCTTTCTTACGCCAGTCTGATGAACGAAGCATTAGTGACTCGAAATTTAGGAATGGCCTATCAACCGGAAGAATTAGAGTTATTTCGTACACAAATGGATCCGGATTTCTATCCGAATGTGGACTGGATGGATTTGATCCTAAAAAACGGAGCATGGAGTTATCGCGCTAACTTGAACATGAATGGTGGTGGTAACACTGCTCGTTATTTTGTTTCTGCAAGCTATACGGAAGATCAAGGTATGTATAACACAGACCAAACGTTACGTGATGATTACGATACAAATGCCAACTATAAAAAGTGGAATTATCGTATGAATGTTGATATAGATATCACCAAATCGACTTTATTGAAACTAGGTATAGCAGGTTCATTAGCCAAACGTAATAGTCCAGGACTGGCTGATAACGAGATGTTATGGGGTATGCTTTTCGGATACAATCCTATTGCAACGCCTGTATACTATTCCAATGGATACGCGCCTATTTCCCACCGGGATAACGTAAACAAACTTAATCCCTGGGTTGCATCTACGCAAACTGGATACAATGAAGATTGGCAGAATAATGTACAAACTAATGTTACATTAGAACAAAATTTTGATTTCATTACCAAGGGATTGAAGTTCGTAGGGCGTTTTGGTTACGATACAGACAACAGTAACTGGATTAATCGTCATCGTCAACCAGATTTGTATAAAGCGAACGGACGTAGACAAGAAACGGGAGAGATTATTTATGAGAAAATGTTTTCCGCATATGACATGACACAATCAAGTGGTAGCTCTGGCAAACGTCGTGAATTCCTTGATTTACTGTTAAGCTGGGAACGTGCTTTCGGAAATCATCATGGAGGAGTTACTTTCCGTTACACACAAGATAGTGAGAAGCGGACAGTAGACATTGGTACGGATATCAAGAATGGAGTATCAAAACGTAATCAAGGGTTAGCTGGACGATTTACTTATAACTGGAACTATCGTTACTTTGTTGATTTTAATTTTGGTTATACCGGATCGGAAAATTTTGCACCAGGAAATCAATTCGGTTTCTTCCCGGCTTTTTCTCTTGCATGGAACGTTGCCGAAGAGTCATTTGTTAAGAATAACCTGAAATGGATGAATATGTTTAAAATACGTTACTCTCATGGTAAGGTAGGTAATGATAATATTGGAGATAATAACCGTTTTCCATACTTATATACTATAGCCACTACAGGATATAATAGCGAAGGAAAGCCTAATTATGTATATAACTGGGGATTTGGTGATTATGGAAAATCATTCATAGGAACTCATTACACTCAGATGGCTTCTAATGGTATTACCTGGGAAGTTGCGACCAAGGATGACTTGGGTATTGATCTTTCTTTATTTAATGACAAATTTACAGCGACGGTTGACTATTTCCACGAAAAACGTACAGGTATCTTTTTGACACGCGAGTTCTTGCCTGAAATTGCAGGTCTCGAGAGTAAACCAAAAGCGAATGTAGGTGAAGTGAAATCTCAAGGTTTTGATGGCAATTTTGCTCTTAAGCAGAAACTGGGTGAGGTGGATATGACTATTCGTGGGAATATAACTTATAGTAAGAATGAAGTGCTCGAAAAGGATGAAGAGAATCAAGTCTATTCCTATTTATATCAAAAAGGGTATCGTGTAGATCAAGTTAAAGGATTGATAGCTGAAGGATTGTTTGCTGATTACGATGATATTCGTACCAGCCCGAAACAAGAGTTCGGTACAGTGCAGCCTGGAGATATCAAATATAAAGATGTAAATGGTGATGGTGTTGTAAACGATAATGATAAAGTTGCTATTGGTGCTACTACCACTCCAAACTTAGTATATGGTATAGGGGCATCTTTCGCATGGAAAGGAATTGATATAAATGTTCATTTCCAAGGTGCCGGTAAATCCACTTTCCCTATTTATGGTAAGTGTGTATATGCATTCAGCGAAAGTGACTGGGGAAATATCTTTAAAGATATGATAAGTGATCGTTGGGTAGATTCAGAGACTGCTGCCAAACTGGGATTGCATGCTAATGAGAACCCCAATGCAACATATCCGCGTTTAACTTATGGGGAAAATAAAAACAACCAACAAACCTCTACTTATTGGATGCGTGATGGTCGATATATTCGTTTGAAGAATCTGGATATCGGTTATACTTTGCCAAAAAGCATAGTCAATAAACTGCATTTCAATAATATTCGTATCTATATTGCAGGATCAAACCTGATTACATGGTCTAAGTTCAAAACATGGGACCCGGAAACTGGCAATCCGCGGGGTGAAGCCTATCCGCTAACAAAATCGGTTACTATGGGTTTATCTGTTAACTTATAAAAATACTAAGAGATTATGATAAAGAAGATTTATATGTTATTATTAACCGTATTAGGGATGGGAGTAATTTCTTCTTGCTCTGATTACCTGAATTCGGAGAAATATTTTAAGGATCGTCTGACACTGGAGAAAACTTTCGAAAGCAAGGATCATGTGGAAGAATGGTTAGCTTATGCTTTTTCATTTATAAAAAATGAAAACTATGAGGTGACGACTAAAGGGCCAAGTGAGAATTCGTTTTGTTTTTCAGATGATATGTATTATGGTGACCGCGATAAGACAATCGATGCAACAAAGAATGAATTGTCATATAATATGTTCAAGTTAGGAGAATATGATGAGAATACTTATAATGTTGGGGCATGGGGGGCATGTTATAAAGGAATTTTCCAAGCATCAGTATTTATCCATAATGTTGACCGGTGTCAAGAGATGGCTAATTGGGAAATACTAGATTATAAGGGGCAGGCTCGTTTTGTTCGTGCTTACTATTACTGGTTGCTCTTACGTCGTTATGGTCCAGTGCCTATTATGCCGGACGAAGGAGTGGATTATACTCAAAGTTATGATCAAATAGCTACTCCACGTAGCTCATACGAAGAAGTGGCACAATATATCAGTGACGAAATGGTACAGGCTACTAAAGAGTTACAATATGACCGTCGTACTGATAATTATGCTATAGGCCGACCTACTCGTGGAGCTGCATTGGCAGTTCGTGCTTATGCACTGATTTTTGCAGCTAGTCCGTTTGCTAATGGAAATAATGATGAATATGCGCAGCAATTGGTAGATGACGAAGGGCGTCGTTTGCTTTCTTCCGAATATAGTGAAGAAAAATGGGCAAAAGCTGCTGCCGCTTGCCGTGATGTCATCGATTTAGATGTTTATGAGTTGAATATTGTAAATAAATCAACATCTGATAATGGACCTTCTGAACGTCCGACTGTTACTCCACCGGCTGATGGCGAGTTTTCCAATTACCCCTGGCCAAAAGGATGGACAAATATTGACCCGCTCAGATCATATCGTACTATCTTTGATGGTACTATATTACCTGCAAACAATAAAGAACTGATATTTACACGTGGTGCAACAAATATAGATATGTTGGTACTTCATCAGATGCCCAAGGATGATGGCGGCTGGAACTGTCATGGTATGACACAGAAAATGCTGGATGCATATTATATGAATAATGGTAGTAATGAGCCAGGTATGAACTCTATGTATCAAGGAGTAGCTAATTATCAAGGTATTGTAGATACTCGTGAACGTAGAACCGGATTTACTGATTTGCAAGACTTGAAGGATAATAAATATCCGGAATTAGGTTGGAAATATGATCCGAAGAAAGGAGATAACGATCAGGCTAAAACTGGGATGAATGTTTCTTTGCAATATGTAGAACGCGAACCACGATTCTATGCTTCTGTTGCTTATAATGGCTGTACCTGGTATTATTTGAGCCAGACTGAAAGCAAACCTGCCGATGTAAATCAACAGGTTTGGTACTACTTTGGAAGTTCCGATGGTTATCGTAATGACGGTTTCTACTTGCGTACAGGTATAGGAATTAAAAAGTTTGTTCATCCAAACGACTATCCTGGCAATTATGTTGCGAAAGCTGAAACAGCAATTCGCTATGCGGATATTCTACTGCTTTATGCAGAAGCATTGAATGAGTTGACTGGAACATACAATATACCTTCTTGGAATGAGGCGACAACCTACACTATTAGCCGTGATAAAGAACAAATGGAAAGAGGTATTCATCCGGTACGTATTCGTGCTGGGTTACCTGACTATCCAGACGAATTTTATCTGCAGAGTGGGGTTGATGATATGCGTAAAGCATTAAAACGTGAACGTATGATAGAGTTGATGGGCGAAGGAAAACGTTACTTTGATATTCGCCGTTGGAAAGATGCACCAGTAGAAGAATCTCTGCAAATATACGGTTGTAATGTCTTTGTTGGTGAAGCTAAGAGAGACGAATTCCATTCGGCAATTCCTGTTTACAATCTCCCGTCTACTTTCTCGGAAAAGCTATGGTTATGGCCTATCAAACATAGTGAGTTGAAACGTAATTCACGTTTAACACAGAACCCAGGATGGACAATGTATGATTAATTCTAAACATAAAGACTTATATATGAAGAAAATATATACTTTGGCAGCTTTGGCTGCAATGACAATGTTGGGAACTTCCTGCAATTCGGAATGGGAAGATGAACAATATGAGCACTACATTTCTTTCAGTTCACAACTGGATAGTAAGGGAGTGACGAATATATATGTACCTTATAGCCGCCATGATGCAGAAGGAAATTATGCAGAAGGAGGAGAAGGGAGGTCCAATTATCAGTTACCGATACTTGTCAGTGGTTCTACTGATAATCCAAGTAATGTCACTGTACACGTAGCACATGATGCTGATACATTGAATATTTTGAATTACGCTCGTTACGCTACACGTACAGAACTATATTATGAGGATATGGGAGCAGAAGGATTGGCATACGCTTCATATCCAGAATCTCTACAGATAAAAGCAGGAGAAAATAAAGGTTTGCTGGATCTTAAATTTGATTTTCGCAACATTGATATGTCAGAAAAATGGGTACTTCCATTGCAGATTGTAGACGATGCGGCTTACAACTACGTAGCTCATCCACGTAAAGATTATGCTAAGGCAATATTGAGAATCTTCCCATTTAATGATTACTCTGGCGATTATTCTGGTACAGGGATAACCAACAAGGTGGTGACGGGATATGATGGAAATGGTAAACCGATAGAAACAGCAGAATCTATCACAAAATCGTCAATAAGAGGGTATGTGATAGATGAACAGACTATTTTTACGTATGCAGGAATAGTAGATGAGGATTATACAGACCGTAGAAAGTATAAAATCAAATTTGCTTTTAATGGCGAGACAAATGGTTCGGTTACTATTTCCTGTGATAATGCAGAAGAGATTGGATTTGAATTAAACGAGGACGTGACTCCTTCATTTCGTATTTCTTCATCAATGGATGACGCGAAGCCTTATCTGGAACACCGTTATGTAATAATTAATAATGTTGATTATTATTTCAATTATATACCAGTGGAAGGTACCATCATTCGCTATCATGTAAAAGGCACATTGACATTATCACGTGATATCAATACTCAGATTCCGGACGAAGATCAAGCTATTGAATGGTAGTTCCTGTTAATCGCTAATCTAACGAATCAAGAAGAGGGTGAAGTTCAAAAGCCATTGAATTCATCCTCTTCTCTTATTTTGAAAAGTTATTTTAGGACTGATTGTGTGCCGTTTTTTGTCAAATATCCTGAAGCGTACTATTTCGTTTCTGCAACTGTAGAATACGTCACGCTCCCTAGCTTCCCGTCATTACTCAGTGTCTCAGCTTGAATAATCAACGGTGTGGAATACTGATTATTGTAACATTCGATCACTGCTTTTCCATTTTCATCCGTCTGTACAGACGGATTCCAGTAAAGAGTTCGTCTTTTATCTGCTTTATCCATGTATAATTCTTTGTCCGGATAAGCTGGCGAATAATATTCTAATGCCGGTGTATATCCCTGCATAACAGTCTGTCGGGTACCAAGAGCTGCAGTCTCGTGTTTATTCAGAACATCATGTCTGGGCAATGGAATGAGGTAGAAAATGCTATATTTGTCCAGTTCTGATACATCTACATCATTGGAATTAGACATTTTGGTATTCTGGATAATTTCATCATCTACTCCTCCTGTGCCTTTACTGATGATAATAGAAGCCAAACCATCTATTTCAGTCAGCATCATGTTTACTTCTGTCGACGATAGAATTTTGTTATCCATAATATAACAGATCGGTTTCTGACGATAGGTACAACTGTTATCTTTACGGTCCCAGTAAAAGAGTGGATTTAATTTTTCCATTACTTCCGGGATAGTGGTGACAACTTTGCCATTATCGCGAAGCTGATCGACAGCCTGGCGTATATCATAGTAGGCATCAATACTTTGCTCATTAATTTTAGTCGCCATATTCGTACTTTGACGGCGCCGCTTACTTTTGATTTCAACTTCGTCCAAAAGATAAAGTCCGTCCACCCGGCGGATGGAATCCATATATAAAGAGTCGAATTTTTCAGCTTCCTGTTGCCAGTGGGCTATGTTGCTCCACTCCGGGTGCAACTCTTTGTAACCGTATGCACGCGTAGCAGGCGAGAAATGCCGGTCGATGAGAATAGAAGCGTCCTTATTTCGTTCTTTTCCCACTTTGCGAGTCTGGATGACAGCTTCCATTGATCCCTCGAAATCTTCCAGCGGAATGCTGAAATGTCCGTTCTCATCCGTAACGGTCTGACCGGTAATAATCTCTGCATCTCTCTTCACCATTACGCTGAGAGCTATATCCTTCAGCTTGTTTTTGAGAATCGTAGATTTGACTTGTCCATAAAGTATCAGTTGGCTTTCTGGCAACTGGAGTGGGGTGAATGGGCTGATACCGATCTGTTGTGTCATATCATATTTACGCCATCCGTGTACCATTAACAGTATATCCAGTTCCTTCTGTTTCCGGAGAGAACTCTCTGTGAAGTAGTAGCCGGGTTGATGAATGTAGCCTTTCAAGTCCGATGTAAGCAGGAGGTCGGTGAAGATATTGTTATCATATTCCATATAATCAGAGCGGACGGCATCACGGATACTGACTGATAATTTGCCGGGCATCGGTTCTCCTATGGCGTTGTTCAACTGCAGTTCGCAGCGGATGGGAGCATAAGGAGCGTAAATCTCTTTTAAACCTTTGGGCGAGATTTGCAAAGGAGCCCGTGGAGAAGCAAAGACAAAGCGGTCGCATAAAGTATTTCCGGCACGATTGAGCAGACTGATTTGTAAGACTCCTGCCGGTAATTTGCGCGACAATACAGTAAATTGCTGAGGCTCATTTGCCTGACAGTGGATGAGCTGATAGGCATGGGGACGTCCCTGATGGCTTATAAAAACAGCTAATGTATCCTGCGGGGTCGCTACATTACATGATACCGTCACAGAAATAGCCCCTGCATTGTTGTCTACTTTCAGAACATACCCGTTTGGCAATGCTTTAGGGAGGTTAAATTCGTACTTCTTTCCTTGAAAGTTTACTTTAGCAATTGCCGGCAGAGCAGAAGGCGTATATTCAAAAGCTCCCATTCCATCGTGTAAAGTTTCAAAAGAGGTGATTTCTTGCCCCTCTTTGGTATAAAGTGTTCCTGATAATTGAAGGTTTCCTTCATTTTTGCTTTCTGCTTTGAAAGCAACCTGCGAAGTTACCCCTTCGACTAACTGTCCTCCTTCCGGAAAGAAACGCAGGCTCAACTTCTCTCTTGTTTCTTCCGGCCTTTTCTCCATCGAAGGACTCAATTCGTATGTGCTGATGCTACGCTCCAACTGATCGCTATGAGAAAGCTGATAGATAGGGAGAGTACGTGAAAAGTACTGCGGATCACTGAATGCAAGCATCCAGCGGGTGTAAGCACGTACTTCGTAATAACCGGATAGCATTGACTGGGGGAGTATAAACTGCCCGCTTCCTTCTCCTTGTGATAGTTTAATGATCTGTTTATCAGTAACGTGCCCTGCCTGATCCACCAGTTCCACATACAAAGGACGGCTGATTGAGCTGAAAACTTGTTTTTCGGCAAGAGTGACATATGCTTTAAACCATATCGTGTCGCCCACATAATAACTTGTATTGTCAAAATGCAGATATGCTTTTTCACGCGGATAGTTATCGGCAAAAGTTTGAGCTTGATTCATGTACTGTTCGAATATCACTTTAGCGGGTGGATTTTCTCCACGTGCAGAGATTGCTAAAAGTCCGCATACTGAGAGTAAAAATAATAACGGTTTGTTTTTCATATGAGTGCTGTCTATTTTTAGTTGTCTATTTTATTGTATGATTTTTATGTTCAGCACTTTCTCCGTGCTATTTTAGTATCATGTGAACTACTACAAAGATAGCGGTTTCGATGAATAAAGAAGGAAAAAAAACGTTCAATCTAAGAAAGAAACTGTTCATTACTCTATAAATACTAATCGGATTGCTGTTTCATGTTGATAATTCTTTTTATCAAAATTCGTTTGTACTGAATGAGAAAGGCTGCCTTATTTTTATTGTTGAATAGATTTTATCATTTTTTGAATAGAAAATGTTCGTGTTTTCATTGTTTTTTGTCGTTCTTTGTGTATCACATTAAACAAAATCTAATCAATGATAATAAATAGAATTATGAGAACACTTATTATTTTGCTTTTATGTACGAACACGAGTTTTGCGATAGCTCAGATTTCTCCCAAAGCAGTTGAGAAGAATAATCAATCAGTGAAAACTGCGGGTTTCTTTAATGATTCCGATTCTTTAAATAAGGCAATTCATCTTTCAGATGAGGCGATAGCTTTGGAGCCTTCATACAAACTGGCATATGCAAATAAGGTTAAATACTTAATGGCGTTGGGGCAGAAGGAGAAAGCACTGCAAACCATATTGCAAATGGAGAAATTCTCTCCGGATGATCCTTACTATATTTTAGGTAAAGGAATGATGCTGGAAGAGAATGCTAAAAAGAGTCTGGCTATGGATGCTTACAAACAAGCTGCCTCTCTTTTCGAAAAACGCTTGAAGGAGAAACCAACTGAAGCAGACCTGATGAATTATGTATTCGTACTCTTTTTGAGGGATAACAAAAATTATTCTTTGGATGAAATCGAAAAGGAGTATCCCCAAATCTTCAGTCCAGCAATAAGACAACACACGAAAAAGTTGATAGATGAACTTGGCAATAAAAGAGAGGATGTAATTCATGAGATGCTAGGTGGTAAATGAAAACATAGGGATTGCGGGTGGTTTACTTCATTCCTATTTTGTTGATGGAGCTATTCTGAATGATTCTTGCACGCTGTTTGTTCCGGATGGTGTTTCTCCGTTAGAATATCGTCAGTCTGATGCTTATCAACAAGCATCTAAGAATCAGCAGGAGTATGGTGGCTCTCTTAACCTTGTTGCCGATTCACTACAATATGCGTATATGAAAGCTCAGGTTGAGTCTATAATTTTGCCGTTTAAGAAACGGTTGGATGGTTTCACATATTGGCAAAGAGAATTGGAACCGGCCATTCATCCGGCCTTGAAAGCGTATGTCAAAGCGGAAAATGCGACAGGAGGAGTTTCTTCGGTTATGATATTTGAGGAAATAGCTAGGAACACGGATCATTTTTGCAGTGATTTTAAAACAGATCGTGATGTGCGAATGTTCCTGACGCTTTATTTCTGGAAATATTTGTGTTATTTTGCAAATATAGATTTTTATACCGGTCAGGATAAAACTGAAGAGATTCTGAAGGGGGAGGCTGATTAGTTTGGAAATCTGATTCTTATATTTCAATTTACTTTTATTGTTCTGTGTACATCATCTCAAACAAAATCCTAATTGTCATGAAAATAAAGTTTCTTTTCATTATCTGTTTCTCTATACTTTGGATCGGAAGTATGTCATGTGGTAGCTCTAAATCCAAAATAGAAGATGCTATTTTGTGGAAGATTTCGGGTAATGGTTTGGAGACGCCTTCTTATTTGTTGGGTACAAATCACACCATAAAATTGGGCTTTTTAGATTCTGTCCCACAATTTTGGGATATCTATCATTCGGTGGAATGCTTGATTGTTGAAATCGATATAACTGATAAAAAAGTGATGGACAATATAAAAACGTCAAAAGAAGATGATTATGAGACATATTTAATGCCTGTGGATACTACATACCAGATGCTATATTCTTCATCTGATTATCATTATGTTGATTCGGTACTAAAAGAAAAAGGCTGGACTTTATATCAGAAATTCATGCCGGAGTTTATAGCTTGTCGTTTATTGGATAGTGAAATTTTGGTGTCGGAAGATGGATGTATGGATATAGAGTTAACGCTGAAAGCCCGGAAAGATCAAAAAGAAATCGTAGGGTTGGATGATATGGAGCTATTAAAAAAATATGAAGAAAGTAATGCCATTGTCGGTTTGAAAGAGCAGGCGGAAACTTTGCTTGAAGCTGTCACCTATGTTGACGAGGTGCGTGAGAAAAGAATATGGATGGATTCTTTGTATTGTCAGCAGAAAATGAGTACTTTAACGGATGAATATATTGCGTCTATATTTTCTAAGTTAGGTTCACAAGAGCTGGAAATAGAGGAATCGGTTGACGATACGCTTTTTATAGAAAGAAATAAAGATTGGCTGAAGAAGATTCCTGCGTATATTGGTCAAAAGTCCTCACTAATTGCGGTTGGATTTAAACATCTTATTGGCGATGCAGACAAATATGGATTAATTCATCGTTTAAGGGCTTTGGGATATACGGTTACTCCCGTCAAGGATTAAATATAGGATCAGGCTTGATGTTTATTGCGTATTATATTAGTTTAAAACAAGAACCATTAATGTTATGAAATTGAGAATTGTACATTTGTTATTATTGCAGTCCGTAATGCTTCTTCTTTCCTGTTCCAATCAGAGCCGGAAGAATATGGATACATCGGCAGAACCAGCTGACGTACAGGCGAATGTGTCGGACAGTAGTAGAATTGAACAAGAAGCCATCGGCATGATTGAAGACTTTTATGAGGCTTATGCTGCCAGTTTCATGTCCACCGGTAAAGAAGCTCTCGCACTTGGGGATTCAATTAAGCAAAAGTTTCTGACCAAAGAGCTGATAGAGAAAGTTGATAGGCTGATAGAGGCGACAGATGCCGATCCGATCATTCGTGCGCAAGATTTAGGTGAAAATGACATGAAAACATTGTCGGTGAAACATCTGAATGATAATTGGTATGAGGTTAACTATACTTCGGCTAAAGGCAGCCAGTATGAACGTGCCGTGAGTATCCCGGTCAGAGTGGTTAACGTTGACGGACAATATCTGATTGATGATATAACTCCGGAAAACTGATCGTATCATTAAATGATATGAAAAAAGACAAACAGCATCTTTTACGCTAGGCAAAAGGGCTGTTTGTCTATATTCAACGAGGAAAAGAGTATTCGTTTTATTTCTGTTCTTTGACTTTTTCCATCAGTAGCTTCATGTAGTAGCCACCTACTACGGAACGTGCCTTGAAATTCATCATCTTTCCTGTATTCGTATCATGCCAGTCGCTGATAGGCACACGGGAAGTTGTTTCGTTCGCATAAGTATAGATCGGGTCGATGAACTTTTGGAACGTAGCATCGTCTGGAGACATACAGGCACTCCATAGTACCCAGTCGGATTTGGTATATTGTGCGCGGGAGTCCAATAGCAAACCATATTTATTTTGCTTGGTCAGATAGAAAGGAATTTCCGTATCAAATACTTTCTGCGGGAAAATGTTCATGTTAAACACTTTGTCCCATATCAGATTGTATTTCTGACTCCACGTTCCCGGTTTGTCAAATGCCAGTTTGTAGTGATCGCCGTCAAATGCCATCTTCTCCCATTCTATCGCCAGTCTTTTGGCGGTTTCGATGT
The DNA here is from genome assembly GCF_058231005.1 of Bacteroides sp. RCH18. Lineage (NCBI taxonomy): Bacteria > Pseudomonadati > Bacteroidota > Bacteroidia > Bacteroidales > Bacteroidaceae > Bacteroides > Bacteroides sp. RCH18. The sequence continues at coordinate 19,189 of NZ_JBIPTC010000002.1, forward strand.
ATTTGTTCGCGGTCGTTTCTTTGCCCAGCATACGTGCCATTTCTCCGTATCCGGCGATTGCCATGATCGCTTTGGCGGAAAGATTGGCATTGTGTGCCAGATGTCCGGCAAAGTCATCTGTACAAAGTTGGTTTTCAGGGTCCAGACCGTTCTCAATCAGATAGTTTGCCCATGTTGATAATGTTTCCCAGTATTTGGAAGCATAGTTGGCATTGCCTTCCATCATAGAGATGGCTGTAGTTACCAGAATCATGTTTCCGGCTTCTTCGATAGGCATATCTTCACCATAAAGTTGCCCGTTGGCTATTGGATAAGTTCCTAAGTCATGAGCGGGGTAAGGCTTGTTCCAGCGTCCGCTTTCGCTGTAGTAGAAGATAGAGTTGAGCATTCCCTTCATCAGTTCCGTATTGTAAATAAGGTATAGTGGAGCGGATGGATAAGTTAGGTCTACTGTGTTGATGCAGCCGTTACTATGGTTCTCTTTGGATAAGAAAAGCAGGTTGCCTTCCTTGTCGGTAAGGAGTTTATGGGCGGTAATGGAGTGGCGGTAAGTCAGTGCGAGTAATTCGGCATATTTCCTGCCTCCGGCTTTTTCTGCATCAGCCATCAGTTGTTGGTCGAAGGCACGGCAACGTTTCATCAATGAGGGATAAGAAGCCTGCGCACGTTCGAAAGCATCAAAGATGCTGACTTGACCGTTGTGTTTCCAGTATGCCATGCGGCGTTCGTAGAAATATTCGATCGAGTAGATATCGTCGTAGCCTAACATCACATATCCGCTTTTCCCTTGATTGTCTACCTTGCCTAAGTTTTCGGTATAAGCCATAGCGGGCATGTCGCTTTCGCTGCGGGTAATGAAATCCTGGGAGTTGGGTAATAGTTTGCCATTGGTGATGAAGGCTTGCTTCATGTCATAGTAGTTACCTATGCTTAAGTCCTTGTTGGGTGCGCTGTTGCTTCCCAGATAAGCATATCCCCAGTCGATGCGTACACCGTCTCCTTTACGTTTTACGTAAGGCTGGTCGATGGTACCTGCCTTGAGGTAATCCATTCCGTTTTTGCTGACCTTTTCTGAGATGGTTGGTTGTGACGGTTCGTGTACGGCAAGTTGCGGGGTTGTTTCGATATACACTTGCACATCATGTTGTTTCTTGTCGAGTGAACGTACCCGATAGGAGATGTAGTTGATGGGAGTCGAGATAAGATCAAGATCTTCCATCAGCAGAGGTGCTGTGAATACGAGGTCCAGTTCTACCGGACCGCAGGTGAATGTATAGTAGGTCTGTGTCGGTAATACATCGACAGACTTCTGGATAGCAGCTTCCTTGAAGTTGCTGAGCTGTTTGTTTTCACGGAACAGGCCGAAATCAACGTATGCTCCGCCGGTTGTGTTGTGACAGTGTGCTGCAATAATGTTTGTTCCTTTACGGAGCTTGGCTTTAGCTGATGCGGATAGTTCGATGGTAACATCGTCATTCCATGAATAGTCGGTTGCCACCAGTTTTTCTCCGTTCAGATAGAGTTCGAATACATCGTCGTGTGAATAACGTAAGTAGATAATGTCGTTTGTCAGGTCTTGATCGAGGTTGAAACTACGGCGTACCCAGATGTCTTCGGTGTTCCACTCTGTACCGATGCGTTTCATGTCTTTGGTGCCGAAAGCGGCTTTGCCCTTGGTCCATCCGGAATCATCGAACTGGGGCTGTATCCAGTTGGCTGCCGGTTGGCTCATGGTGAACTTTGCTTCCCAACGTTCGGTGTTTGTCATCGGAAGGATTGTTTCGAGATTTAGCTTGTCCTTGCCCATGAAACGATATACTTTCCCGTCTACCCGAAGCGCACCCAGTAAAGGATGGGTGGCGGCTGTCCAGTGTTCGGTGTTCCCTTCGTTCAGTTCGTTGTAGGGAGACCAGATAGCGAGATAAGTATCGGAAGTGATCAGAGGTACGGACGGCGCGCGCAAAGCGATATCCTGACTCGTTTTAAACAGGTCAGTTGCCTGCACATTGCATGCGAGGCAAACTGACATGATTGTAGAGAATAGTTTATTCATTAATATGAAACTTTTATTTATTTAGCGAGTTACAAATTTTCTGGTTGATGGCTTTGATTTTAGGCTCGTCTACTTTGATCACTTTCCGGTCGTAAGTAACCAGACCGTTCACTTCTTCTTCCACATCTGTGATTTGTGTGTATACGGCAGCCGAGAAGCCTTTCTCGATCAGTTCCAATAAATGGTCTGCGTATTTTATGTATTCATTAGTTACTTCTTCCGGTGTGTTGAACTTCACGTAGCCCCAGTTCTTGTCTGCCAGCCACAGATGTCCTTTCAGTGCCATACCTATACCGCCATATTCGCCCAGTACGGTAGCGCGTATCGGATCGTAGAGATAGAGGTTCGGTCCGGGATAGTTATGAAGGTCGAGAATATCACCGCAAGTGTAGTGGTTACCTCCACTGGCAGGGTTTACCAGACGGCTGGGGTCGTATTCTTTCGTCCATTTAGTGATTTCAGGAGTCTTGAATTGTCCCCATGCTTCGTTGAAAGGTACCCATACGCCGATGCTCGGATAAGAATACAGGTAGTCGATAATTTCTTTCCATTCTTTGCGATAGTTAGCTTCTGATGCTGCGGAACGGATGGCGTCTGCGCCGTCATAGTACTTGTGCATTTGCCATTCGGCAGGACCGCGGCCACCGTTCGGCATATCTTGCCATACGATCAGTCCGAGTTGGTCGCAATAAGTATACCAACGTGCCGGTTCTACTTTTACGTGTTTGCGCACCATGTTGTAGCCGAAGTCTTTGATCTTCTTCAAGTCATATACCAATGCTTCGTCTGTTGGCGCTGTGTATAAACCGTCCGGCCACCATCCCTGGTCGAGCGGACCAAACTGGAAATAGTCTTTGTTGTTGAGTTGCAGGCGTGTAATGCCATTCTTGTCTTTATGAGTTGAGAATTTGCGGAGAGCGGTGTAACTCTTCACTTGGTCTATAGCTTTACCGTCTTTATAAAGAGTGACTTCCATATCATAAAGTGAAGGAGATTCGGGTGTCCATAATTTAACGTCTTCCGGCATTGTTAATTCTACCGGTACGCCATTGAGCGCTGCTCCTTTGGCTACGAGATTTTTGCCGTCGAATACTTTCACTTCCACTTTGTCCGGAGAACATACGTTGGTAGCTACTTCCACTTTGACAGTCTTCTTGTCGATATCCGGAGTCGTTTTCAGATGGGCGATATGCTGGGCAGCTACCGGTTCCAGCCATACAGTCTGCCAGATACCTGTGACTGGTGTATACCAGATTCCTTCCGGTCTTTCTACTTGCTTTCCTCTCGGCTGTTCGCCACGGTCAGAGGGGTCCCACACTTTCACAACCAACTGGTTATTGCCTTTATTCAATGCGGAAGTGATATCAAAGTAGAATGGAGTGAAGCCTCCTGTATGTTGTCCTACTTTTACGTCGTTTACCCATACATCGGCTTTCCAGTCCACAGCTCCGAAGTGCAGTAGTATTTGTTTGCCTTTCCAGGCTGACGGTACATCAAAAGTACGTTGATACCATAATTCTTGGTGCTCGTTAACGGTTTTACCTACTCCTGACAGGGAAGATTCGACTGCAAAAGGTACTAAAATCTCTCCTTGGTAATTGTTTGGTGCCGGTTCTCCTTTTTTAGTAATCGCATAATTCCAGCTACCATTCAGATTCTTCCAATCCTGGCGTTCCATAATGGGGCGTGGGTATTCCGGTAATACGTTTTTAGGATTCAACTGCTCACCCCACGGAGTCTTTATCTTATCACCGGCGGGCTTCCATTGAGCGAATGTCGGGCTACAAAGAGCCAATGCGAATAGCACTGCTAGAAAATTCTTTTTCATGGTAATTATCTTTATATGTATTAAATAGAAGAATTAATATTCATAAAAGGAATATTGCAAAGAAAAGCCAATCAGAGAAGAATGAAGGAAATTTGCTGTTCAATAAATGAAAAATGCTCGTCATTTTATAGTGAATGACAGTTTTTTATGCGATAATGGTTATTTTTTGTCCTTAATTGAATAATAAGTAGCTTATATTACCGGAGATAATTATGACTTTTGGAGGGAGAACAATCGTATGTTTCCGCGGATAGTAGTAAATAAACTGAAAAACAACTATAATAAACTTTATCAATGAGAATCCTTTTTTTATTAGTAGTATTGTCGGTTACTTCTGCCCTACAGTCGCAGGTAGTCATTAAAGAGAATGCTATTCAGAGTAAGTATGCTTTTCCCTTAGTTACTTCGAAAGCGAAAGCTGTAGTAGTTTATGATACTGATGACTATTTGGTGGTACGTAAGACTGCGGAGCTTTTTGTTTCGGACGTCGACTCAGTGACCGGACAACAATTACGGCTGACGGACAAACTGAAAGGCGACAAAGAGATTATTATTGTGGGTACAGTTGAGAAAAATCGGCTGATCCGCCAGTTAGCTGAGAAGGGCAAGCTAGATATCTCTTCTTTGGAAGGGGCATGGGAACGATTTCTGATTCAGACGGTTTCCCGTCCATTCCCCGGAGTCAGCAAAGCGCTGGTAGTAGCGGGAAGCGACAGGCGGGGAGCTGCGTACGGACTTTTCTCTCTTTCGGAAATGATGGGAGTGTCTCCTTGGTACTGGTGGGCTGATGTTCCGGTGAAAAAACATAAGACGCTTTATGTCGATGCTCCCGCCACTCTGTCCAAGACTCCTTCGGTGAAGTACAGGGGGATTTTCCTAAATGACGAAGACTGGGGACTGAAACCTTGGGCTGCCAAGACATTCGAGAAAGAAAGAGGAAATATCGGTCCTCGTACCTATGCCAAAATATGCGAACTGTTGCTGCGACTGAAAGCCAATCATCTGGCACCGGCCATGCATCCCGTTTCTACCGCATTTTATAAGATACCGGAAAATAAACTGGTAGCTGATACCTTTGCCATTGTTATGGGGTCCAGTCACTGCGAACCGTTATTGTTGAACACAGCCAGCGAATGGGATAGCAAGACGATGGGGCCATGGGATTATAACAAGAACAAAGATAAGATCAACGAGGTATTGAGTAGCCGTGTGAAGGAAAACTGTGCCTATGAAAATGTATATACGCTGGCTTTAAGAGGCTTGCATGATGCAGCTATGGGTGGCGGAGATGTGCCGATGCGGGAAAAGGTTAAAATGCTGGAAAGTGCACTGAATGCTCAGAGAGATATCATTGCCCGGCATATCGACAAACCTGTTGAAACAATCCCACAGGCATTTACGCCTTATAAGGAAGTGCTGGAAATCTATTCGAACGGACTGGAATTGCCGGATGATGTTACAATTATTTGGGCGGATGATAATTTCGGTTATATGAAACGTTTGAGTGGTCCGCATGAACAAAAGCGTTCCGGACGTGCAGGCGTTTACTATCATATATCTTATTTGGGGGTTCCTCATAGCTATTTGTGGTATAGTACTACCCCTCCGGCATTGATGTATGAAGAACTTCGCAAGGCGTATGATACCACTGCCGATCGTGTCTGGCTGGCGAATTGCGGAGATTTGAAAGGGGCTGAAACACAAATCTCCCTTTTCCTCGATATGGCTTATGATATAGACAGCTTCAATGCGGATAATGTTGCCACTTATCCGGCACGTTGGCTGGCAAAGATGTTTGGTGAGGAGTACTACGATACATTGGAAGATATTACTTGTTCTCATATAAATCTGGCTTTTTCCAGAAAGCCGGAGTACATGGGCTGGGGATATTGGAATAACTATTGGGGAGGCGGAGAGAAACGTACGGATACGGAGTTCTCTTTTGCTAACTATAATGAAGCGGAAAGACGCTTGACTGAGTATAGCCGTATTGGGAAAAAAACGGAGGACTTGTTAGCTTCATTGGACGAAAAGAGTAAACCGGCTTTCTATCAATTATTATACTATCCGGTGAAAGGGGCCGAACTGATGAATCATATGACCATCAAAGGACAGTTTTACCGTCAGTATGTCCGTCAGCAACGTGCTGCAGCCAATCAGCTTAAGGCTCAGGTGAAATGCTATCATGATAGTCTCGAAATCATAACCGATGGATACAACTCTCTGCTGGATGGAAAATGGAAGCACATGATGTCTTTAAAACAGAACTATGATGGTACAAGTTCCTATTTCATGATCCCATTGATGGAAGAGGAATACACACCTGTTGGCGCTCCTAAGCTAGGGCTTCAGGCAGAAAGCGAAAATTTGGATAAAGGAGGAATGAGTTTTCATACATTGCCCGCCTACAGCACTTATTCACGTAAAAGTCATTGGATAGATATATATAATCAGGGGACCGGAGAACTAAGCTGGAGCATCACGCCTTCGGAAGACTGGATACTAATCTCTCAGAAAAGTGGTAAGACGTCTGCGGAAAACCGTATCTATATATCTGTTGACTGGGATAAAGTGCCGGCAGGAGAAAAGGTGAAAGGGCAAATTGATATAACTTCCGGCACCCAGAAGGAGACTGTACTGGTTTCTGTATTCAATCCTGAGTCTCCTGCACGCACAGAAGTACAAGGGTTGTATGTAGAGGAGAATGGTTACATTTCTATTCCGGCAGCCGATTTCCACCGGAAGTTTGAGAGTAATGACATTCGGATGAGTATCCTTCCGGGACTTGGTTTTGAGGGGCGCTCTTTGCAGTTGGGGAATCCGACAGCTCCCTTACAAATGTATCGTGCAGGTGATGTCCCCAGAGTGGAATATGATTTCTATACATTTAATGCCGGGATTTATGATGTATATACGTATGTTTTGCCGACATTTCCCTTGCATGCTGAGCGGGACTACAAATTGCCGGAACATACTAACTCGGATACAAAGTATAGTGTCCGTATAGATGATGGTTCCATTTCTACTCCTTCCACTTCGGCTATCGAATATTCTCAAATCTGGTATGATAGCGTATTGAAGAATTGCAGAGTGAATAAGTCCACTTTATATGTAAAGAAGCCCGGTAAGCACACTTTGCAGATACGCTGTGGTGATCCGGGCGTCGTTATTCAAAAGATTGTCATTGACTTGGGAGGAATGAAGCGTTCTTATCTCGGTCCTCAGAGTACAATCTGTAATTAGTTCTGTTTTTTATGAATAGGGGAACCGGATGGTCTTGCCATTGGTTCCTCCTCTTTCTGAGGAGTTCCCAGCACGGGCATTCCGTCTTTGTCCCAGTCTATCTTCTGTAAACGGGGAGAACGGGAATCGGATGCGCCAGGAGCGTCATTCGGTATCTGGCGGGCATGATATAGCATATACCATTCTTTCCCATCCGGAGACGGAGTGAAAGATATTCCGCCGGGACCGTATACATTATTTTCTGGGTCTTGCTGTAGTACCGGAACCGGAGACTTCTTCCAGGAAGCCGGATCGAGTAAGTTGGCTTTTGCGTCTGCAGTCAGTAATCCGACACAATAATAAGGAGTCCAGCTACCACTGGCTGAATAGAAAATGCATGCTTTGTCTTTATTCTTCGATTCAAAATATTGGGGTGCTTCGTTTACATGTATCGGATAGGCTGTTTTGCTGCCATCCGGATTTACCCATTGGCATTCCCATTCGTATTCAGGTTTGGAGATGAGAATCCTGTCAGAAGATAGTGTCCATGGATTTTCCATAGTAGCGATGTAGATACATTGGGTTTCACTGTCTATCCTTCGTTTTTGCCAGCCGCACCATATCATATAGCGTTGGCCATCATGTTCAAAGGTGCTGGCATGGATTGCCCAGTTGTTGTCTTTATCTGTCTGTATGCGTCCTTTCATCACAAATGTTCCTTCCATGGGGTTAGCGGCTTCATTCTCGACAACATAAATCTGGTGATTATCCATATTGCCGTCGTCTGCGGCAAAGTAAATATACCATTTGTTATTTATACGATGAATTTCGGGTGCCCACAGATGATAGGAGTTGCTGGGGTCGGTGGGTATCCATACATCTTTTTGAGTAGCATGTGAGAGGTCTGTTATATCATCGGTTTCCCAAAGTATGACTCTGTTTTCTGAGCCTTGTGTATAATAATATTTGCCTTCATGAAAAATAGCCCATGGCTCTGCTCCACGTTCAAGTAACGGGTTCGTATAGGTATCTCCAGAGGCTACAGTTTCTTTTTCTGTTGTAGCCTTCTTATGCTGGCAAGAGACACCGATTAATAAGATAATGGATAATAAAAACAATCTGCTTCTCATGGTACTTCTCATTTGATAATGACAATGCAAAGTAAGCATAAAATATTGATAAATCATGCAAATGGAAGTAGAATGGTCAGTTTTTGTTGTTAAATGAACTGTAATTTCTGAAACTTTTCTTTGTTTTTTCTCATCTTTGCGAAGTGAACTTTTAAATAAATAATATATGAAACTTAGACATCTTTTTCTTTTCTGTGTAATTTGCTGTTCTGTATCTATATTTGCCCAAAACAAAAGTAAGCTTCCGAAAACGAGTGGTAATCCTATTTTCCCTGGTTGGTATGCCGATCCGGAGGGGATTGTGTTTGGAGATGAATACTGGATTTATCCTACCTATTCTGCCGCTTACGATGATCAGATATTCATGGATGCTTTCTCATCAAAAGATCTGGTGAACTGGACCAAGCATCCGAGAATACTGGAAAAAGAAAATATCAGTTGGCTTCGTCGTGCTTTGTGGGCACCGGCTGTCATACATGCGAACGATAAGTACTACATTTTTTTCGGAGCCAATGATATCCAAAATAATAATGAGTTAGGCGGAATTGGCGTTGCTGTAGCGGACAACCCTGCAGGACCTTTTAAAGATGCGTTGGGAAAACCGTTGATTGATAAAATAGTAAATGGTGCTCAGCCGATTGATCAGTTTGTATTTAAGGATGATGATGGACAATATTATATGTATTATGGTGGTTGGGGACATTGTAATATGGTGAAGATGGCACCGGATTTATTGAGTATTGTACCTTTTGAGGATGGTACTATCTATAAGGAAGTGACTCCCCAAAATTATGTGGAAGGGCCGTTTATGCTGAAACATAATGGAAAATATTATTTTATGTGGTCGGAAGGTGGCTGGGGAGGTCCGGATTATAGTGTAGCCTATGCCATTGCGGATTCACCGTTCGGTCCGTTTGAAAGAGTCGGAAAAATTCTGCAGCAAGATACTAATATAGCAACCGGTGCTGGTCATCATTCGGTAGTTAAAGGTCCCGGAGCAGATGAATGGTATATCATTTATCACCGTCGTCCGTTGGGCGAAACTGCAGCGAACAGCCGTGCAACTTGTATAGACCGTATGTATTTTAATAAAGACGGAAAAATAGAGCCTGTCCGTATGACTTTTGAAGGAGTAGGAGCTAGCCCTTTGGCAACACCTGTTCGTGCTAAAACATATGCTAATCCTGTAATAAACTTTAGTTTGCCCGATCCTACTATTATAAAAGGAGACGATGAATATTACTATCTATACGCAACTGAAAGTATTAAAAATGTACCTATTCATCGATCAAGAGACTTGGTAAACTGGTATTATGTAGGTACTGCTTTTACAGATGTTACCCGTCCAAACTTCGAACCTAAAGGGAGAATATGGGCACCGGATATTAATAAAATCGGTGATAAATACGTAATGTATTATTCTATGTCCACTTGGGGAGGTGAGTGGACATGTGGTATTGGTATTGCTACTGCTGATAAGCCGGAAGGACCATTTACTGATTTGGGTAAGTTATTCCGGAGCAATGAAATCAATATACAGAATTGCATTGATCCTTTTTATATTGAAGATAATGGAAAGAAATACCTTTTTTGGGGGAGCTTCCACGGAATATATGGTACGGAACTGACAGAAGATGGTCTCTCTTTGAAGAAAGGTGCTCCAATAGAGCAAATAGCCGGTACTGCTTATGAAGGTACGTATATTCATAAACGGGGTGGCTATTATTATTTGTTTGCTTCCATCGGTCGTTGCTGTGAAGGCTTGAAGAGCACATATACTACAGTCGTGGGGCGTTCGAAAAATCTGTTCGGCCCTTATGTTGACAAGAAAGGGCGTTCAATGTCGGATAATCATCATGAGATATTGATTCAGAAGAATAAAGCATTTGTCGGTCCGGGGCATAATTCAGAACTGGTGACAGATAAGAAAGGAAACGATTGGATGTTCTATCATGCGGTAAGTGTTGCTAATCCCGAGGGTCGTGTATTGATGATGGATCGTGTACAATGGAAAGGTGGCTGGCCATTTGTGAAAGGTGCTGAGCCTTCTTTGGAGGCTGTCGCTCCAAAATTCTGATCAGAATGATAATCTAAAATATACGGAGATATTGTATATAAATTCCCCTTATCCGGTACGCCGGGTAAGGGGAATTTATATATATACGCTGTTATCTGATACTTTAAAAGGGCGTTTTGGTCTGTATTTGTTCTTTATTGAATAGAGATTATCGTTCTTTTTCGTCTATTTCTGCAATCTTTGTAACAGGAAAAATATTAAAACTTATCAACTATCATGAAAAGCAAAATTCTTTTGGCGGTAGCTTTACTGCTGGCGATATCAACTACTACTGTATGGGCGGCTGATAGCTCAGAAAAAACGAACCAGAAGACAGGGTCTTACACCAATGAAGATGTATGGGCGGCATACGAAGGATTTAATAATACGCTGCTCGACCCGGATAAATATATCTATAAGACAACTTCATCCTATGAACAGGCGGTAGACCGTGGTCATGGCGCAGCGGCTATCTGGTGCCAGCCTATTTACTGGGATATGTCAATGAACGCCTATAAACTGGCGAAGGCTCAGAAAGATAAAAAGAAAAGAGCCTATTACAAAGAGCTCTGCGAAAAGATATTCGCTGGAAATAAAGCCCAATATTGTCACTTTGATTTTGATAATAATAATGAAAACACCGGATGGTTTATCTATGATGATATCATGTGGTGGACGATCTCTTTGGCACGTGCATACGAACTCTTTGGTGTGGATGAATACCTGAAACTGTCTGAAGAGAGCTTCAGCCGTGTATGGTACGGTTCTAAGAAAGTAGGCGATACAGGATCATATGACAAAGAGAACGGAGGGATGTTCTGGCAATGGCAGCCGATCCATAATCCCAAGCCGAACAGACCGGGTGACGGAAAGATGGCTTGTATCAATTTCCCTACCGTGGTAGCAGCACTTACACTATACAATAATGTTCCGAAGAAGAGAAAAGAATCAACCGAAGAATCACCTAAGTATCAGACAAGAGAACAGTATTTGGCTAAAGGCAAAGAGATTTATGAATGGGGAGTAGAAAACCTGTTGGACAAGAAGACGGGCCGGATAGCCGATAGTCGTCATGGCAACGGTAATCCAGCCTGGAAAGCACATGTATATAATCAAGCTACTTTTATCGGTGCTTCCGTATTGCTTTACAAGGCGACTAAAGAAAAACACTACCTGGATAATGCAATCCTTGCAGCAGACTATACAGTCAATGAAATGTCTGCGAAGCATAACCTGCTGCCCTTTGAAAGAGGAATCGAGCAAGGTATCTATACGGCTATTTTTGCAGAATACATAGCTATGCTGGTATACGACTGCGGACAAACACAATATATCCCGTTCCTGAAACGTAATATCGAATCCGGTTGGGCAAACAGGGATAAGACACGTAATGTATGTGGTGGAGAATATGAGAAAGTATTACCGGCCGGTGCTGAGATAGACAGCTACTCGGCTTCCGGTATACCGGCATTGATGCTTCTGTTTCCGGCAGAAAAATAATCCGAAGAGAAACGGGGTAACGACCAGATATAGAAATGAAAATACACCTGAATATCATGAACAATAAACATTTGCTGATTGCTCTCGGCTTGCTTCTTGCCTGCAATCATGCTACTTATGCGCAAAAAGGAAAAAGCAAAGAAGCAAAGACCACGTTTCAGACTGCTGAACCCTGGAAACCTGAAACAGACGTACGTGCTGATGCCACGATGGTATATGGTACACTGGATAAGCCCGGAGTAACTTTTGAACAACGCATTCAGTCATGGAGAGACAAAGGTTATCTGACGGAATTTATGACCGGAGTTGCCTGGGGAGACTACAAGGACTACTTTCTGGGGAAGTGGGATGGAGTAGACGGGCATCTGAAAGAAGGACAGCGCGACCGTAATGGAAATGAAATAGCTCATGGTCATCTGATCCCTTATATCGTACCTACCGAAAGTTTTATCCGCTATGTGCAGGAAACACAGATCAAACGGGTGATTGACGCCGGGATAACATCCATATATCTGGAAGAACCGGAGTTCTGGATGCGTGGCGGATATAGCGAAGCTTTTAAATCCGAATGGCAGAAATATTATAATTTCCCCTGGCGAGCTCAGCACGAATCTCCCGAAAACACATACCTTTCCAACAAACTGAAATATCATCTGTACTATAATGCGCTGGATAAGATATTCACTTATGCCAAAGAATACGGAAAATCGAAAGGACTGGACATCAAATGTTATGTGCCGACGCATTCTTTGATTAATTATACTTCCTGGCAGATTGTAAGTCCGGAAGCCAGCCTGGCTTCATTGGATTGTGTAGACGGCTACATTGCCCAGGTATGGACAGGGACTGCCCGCGAACCGAATTTCTATAACGGCGTGCAGAAAGAACGTGTATTCGAGAATGCGTTTCTGGAATACGGGTGTATGAAGTCGATGACTGCACCGCTGAACCGGAAAATGTATTTCCTGACAGACCCGATCGAAGACCGTGCGAAAGACTGGCTGGACTATAAAATCAACTATCAGGCCACTTTTGCAGCACAGTTGATGTATCCTATGGTAGATACCTACGAAGTAATGCCCTGGCCGGACCGTATCTATCAGGGACTGTACCGGATAGCGGGAACGGATCAGAAAGAACGCATTCCCCGTTCTTACTCCACCCAGATGCAGACAATGATTAATACACTGAATGATATCCGTACTTCCGATAAAAAGATTACAGGTACACAGGGCATCGGCGTACTGATGGCAAACTCACTAATGTTTCAACGTTTTCCTAATCATAACGGTTACGATGATCCGCAATTTTCTAGTTTCTACGGACAAACTTTGCCTCTGTTGAAACGTGGTATTCCAGTAGAACTGGTACATATGGAAAATACTCCTTTCAAAGAAACATTCAAAGGACTCCACATACTTGTCATGTCTTATTCAAACATGAAACCGATGAAACCGGAATATCACAACTATCTGGCTGATTGGGTGAAAAAGGGCGGAATACTTATTTATTGTGGAGAAGATATCGACCCTTATCAAACGGTACTGGAATGGTGGAATACAGAAGGAAATGAATATAAAGCGCCTTCGGAACACCTGTTCGAGAAGATGAATCTGTCCCGTAATCCGGGTGAAGGAACTTACCGCTATGGTAAAGGAACGGTGATTGTGATGCGTGAAGACCCCAAACATTTTGTTTTGAAAGCCGGAAACGATCAGAAATATTTTGAAACGATCGCATCCGCTTATCAGAAAAAGCAAGGGATAGAGATAGAAACCAAGAACAGCTTCATTGTAGAACGTGGTCCATATACCATTGCTGCTGTCATGGACGAAAGCGTTTCCAAAGAGCCACTGACGTTATCCGGATTATATATCGACCTGTTCGACAAAGACCTGCCGGTACTGACTTCCAAACAAATCCAACCGGGTGAACAGGGGTATCTTTATGATCTGAATAAAGTATCCAATAAAATAAAAGCAAAAGTACTCTGTGGAGCTTCTCGTATCTATGATGAGAAAGTCAGTAAACAAAGTTACTCTTTTGTAGCTAAAAGCCCGATAAATACAACGAATGTATCAAGAGTCCTCTTGCCTCGTAAACCAGAGAAAATACGTGTGAATGGAAAAGAGGAACAACCGGAATGGGACGAATCATCAAAAACTCTTCTGTTGAGTTTCGAGAACGATCCTGCCGGTGTGAATGTGTCAATAGAATGGTAAATAGATAAAATAAAACAGGTAATTAAATTATGAAACAACAACTGATGACGCTGTTGCTGGGAGCAGCCTCTGTATTTTGTAGCTGTGAGACCCAGCTGGAACAGCATGTGAAGAGCGAGTTGCGTGCTCCGGCTTATCCGCTGGTGAGCATAGACCCGTATACCAGTGCATGGTCTTTCACGGACAACTTATACGATGGTTCGGTCAAACATTGGAGCGGTAAAGATTTCCCTTTAATCGGTGTAGCTAAAGTCGACGGACAGACTTACCGCTTTATGGGAACGGAGGAACTGGAATTGAGACCTCTGGTGAAAACTTCGGAACAAGGTAACTGGACAGGAAAATATACAATTCAGCAACCTGCCGACGGATGGCAGAATGTCGGCTTCAATGATGCTGCCTGGAAAGAAGGTGAAGGTGCCTTCGGAACCATGGAGAACGAACATGTAGCCAAGACCCAGTGGGGTGAGGAATTTATCTGGGTACGCCGTGTCGCTGATATTCAGGAAGACTTGACTGGTAAGAATGTGTATCTGGAATATTCTCATGATGATGATGTGATTATCTATATCAACGGAATAAAGGTTGTAGACACAGGAAACGCTTGTAAGAAGCACGTACAGGTGAAGTTATCGGAAGAAGTGGTAGCGTCCCTGAAAAAGGGAGAAAACCTGATTGCCGCTTATTGTCACAACCGCGGAGCGAATGGCTTGCTGGATTTTGGTTTGCTGGTAGAATTGGATAATAACCGTTACTTCAATCAGACTGCACAGCAGACTTCTGCCGATGTACAACCTATGCAGACTTATTATAACTTCACTTGCGGTCCGGTAGACTTGAATTTGACATTTACGGCACCCCTATTTATGGATAACCTGGACTTGATGACACGTCCTGTCAACTATATTTCTTATGAAGTCATTTCTAACGACGGACAGGCGCACCAAGTTGAACTCTATTTTGAAGCTGCTCCTCAATGGGCACTCGATCTGCCTCATCAGGAATCCGTAGCCGACAGCTTTACTGACGGTGATCTGTTGTTCCTGCGCACCGGCAGCCGTAATCAGGACATCCTGAAAAAGAAAGGTGACGATGTACGTATTGACTGGGGACACTTCTACCTGGCTGCTGAAAAAGAGAACAGCACTTATGCTATCGGTGACGGAAAGAAACTCCGCCAAAGTTTTACAGAGAATAAGCTGGAAGCTCCTACCACCAATGGTTATGACAAACTCGCTTTAGTGCGCTCACTGGGTGAAACAAAGAAAGCGAACGGACACCTGCTGATCGGTTACGATGATATTTACTCTATCCAGTACTTTGGTGAAAACCTCCGTCCTTACTGGAATCGTACAGGCAGTGAAACAATCGTATCGCAATTCCAGAAAGCAGAACAGGAATACAAGACTCAAATGCAGAATTGTGCAGCTTTCGATAATAAACTGATGACAGAGGCAGAAGCAGTCGGTGGTCGCAAGTATGCCGAACTTTGCGCTCTGGCTTATCGTCAGGCATTAGCTGCCCATAAACTGGTACAAGCTCCGAATGGTGACCTGTTATTCCTTTCCAAAGAGAATTTCAGTAATGGTTCCATCGGAACAGTCGATCTGACTTATCCGGGAGCTCCGTTGCTTCTGCTTTACAATCCGGAACTGGTGAAAGCTACCATGAACCATATCTTCTATTATAGTGAAAGCGGAAAATGGACCAAACCGTTTGCTGCTCACGACGTAGGTACATATCCGCTGGCTAACGGTCAGACTTACGGAGGCGATATGCCGATCGAAGAATCCGGCAATATGGTAGTCCTTGCTGCAGCGATTGCTGCTGTAGAAGGAAATGCCGACTACGCACAAAAGCATTGGGAAACTCTGACAACCTGGACGGATTATCTGGTTGAGTACGGTCTTGATCCGGAGAACCAACTTTGTACGGATGACTTTGCCGGACACTTTGCGCACAATGCCAATCTTTCTATCAAGGCTATCATGGGTATTGCTTCTTACGGCTACATGGCAGATATGCTGGGCAAAAAAGACGTTGCTGAAAAGTACACGAAGAAGGCGAAAGAAATGGCTGCCGAATGGGTGAAGATGGCGGATGACGGCGACCACTACCGTCTGACATTCGACAAACCGGGAACCTGGAGCCAGAAGTATAATCTGGTGTGGGACAAATTACTGAAACTACAGATTTTCCCGGAAAAAGTTGCTGAGACAGAAATTGCTTATTATCTTACGAAGCAAAATAAATACGGCCTTCCGCTGGATAACCGTGAAACTTATACCAAGACTGACTGGATCATGTGGACAGCTACCATGGCACAGGACAAAGCTACTTTCGAGAAGTTTATTGAACCGGTATATCTGTTTATGGATGAAACGACTACCCGCGTTCCGATGTCCGACTGGGTATTTACGGACAATCCGATTCAGAGAGGTTTCCAGGCGCGTTCCGTAGTTGGCGGCTATTTTATAAAGATGCTTGAAGAAAAACTAACTAAATAAAACAAGAACACCATGAAAAAACTCGCTCTATTAGCTTTTACTTTATTTAGTGCGTGGAATATGGATGCTAAAACGATTACCGGACCAGTGGATTATGTCAGTCCGCTGGTAGGTACTCAGTCCAAGCACGCCTTATCTACCGGAAACACTTATCCCGCTATCGCCCTTCCCTGGGGAATGAACTTTTGGGTTCCCCAGACCGGAAAAATGGGGGATGGCTGGGCATATACCTATGATGCCGATAAAATCAGAGGTTTTAAACAAACCCACCAGCCCAGCCCCTGGATCAATGATTACGGTCAGTTCTCCATCATGCCGATTACCGGTAAAGCCGTTTTCGATCAGGATCAGCGTGCCAGCTGGTTCTCGCATAAAGCAGAAACGGCTACTCCTTACTATTACAAAGTATACCTTGCCGACCATGATGTAGTAACCGAGATTGCTCCGACAGAAAGAGCGGCAGCATTCCGCTTCACTTTCCCTGAGAACGATCACTCTTATGTGGTTGTAGATGCTTTCGACAACGGTTCGTTTGTGAAAGTCATCCCTTCGGAAAACAAGATTATCGGTTATACGACCAAGAACAGCGGCGGTGTTCCCGCAAACTTCAAGAATTACTTCGTACTGGAGTTTGACAAGCCTTTTACTTATACGGCAGCTGTTGCCAATGGTAACATCGATACCAATAAACTGGAAGCCAACGATAAGCATGTCGGCGCATTGATCGGCTTTAAAACCCGTAAAGGCGAACAGGTAAATGTACGTGTAGCTTCTTCTTTCATCAGCCCCGAACAGGCGGAACTGAACTTGAAAGAGTTGGGCAAAGATAACATAGACCAGATTGCGGCAAAAGGCCGTAAGGTGTGGAACGACGTTTTGGGACGCATCGAAGTGGAAGATGATGATATCGACCATTTGCGTACTTTCTACTCCTGCCTGTATCGTTCGGTACTTTTCCCCAGAAGCTTCTACGAAATAGATGCGAAAGGAGATATCGTTCACTACAGTCCTTATAATGGTGAAATACTTCCCGGTTATATGTTTACCGATACCGGTTTCTGGGATACGTTCCGTTGTCTTTTCCCTTTCCTGAACCTGATGTATCCGTCTATGAACATGAAGATGCAGGAAGGATTGGTAAATACCTACAAAGAAAGCGGCTTCCTGCCGGAATGGGCAAGCCCGGGACACAGAGGCTGTATGGTTGGCAACAACTCGGCTTCGGTAGTTGCTGATGCTTACCTGAAAGGTCTGAAAGGATATGATATCGAAACTCTTTGGGAAGCTGTAAAGCACGGAGCTAATGCGGTACATCCGCAGGTTTCTTCTACCGGACGTCTGGGCTATGACTACTACAATAAGCTCGGTTATGTTCCTTACAACGTAGGCATCAATGAAAATGCAGCCCGCACACTGGAGTATGCTTATAATGACTGGTGTATCTATCAGCTGGGTAAGGCCTTGAACAAGCCTAAAAAGGAAATTGAGATCTTTGCAAAGAGAGCCATGAACTATAAGAATCTGTATGATCCCGAACATAAACTGATGCGCGGCAAGAATGAGGATGGCAAATTCCAGTCTCCGTTCAACCCGTTGAAGTGGGGAGACGCTTTCACCGAAGGAAACAGCTGGCATTATACCTGGTCCGTATTCCATGATCCTCAGGGATTGATCGACCTGATGGGCGGAAAAGACGGCTTCAACCAGATGATGGACTCTGTATTTATCCTGCCTCCTGTCTTTGACGACAGCTATTATGGCGGTGTCATCCACGAAATCCGTGAGATGCAGATTATGAATATGGGTAACTATGCACACGGTAATCAGCCAATCCAGCATATGCTGTATATGTACAACTACTCCGGTCAGCCGTGGAAAGCGCAGCACTGGATTCGTGAAGTGATGGATAAGCTTTATACTCCTGCTCCCGACGGTTATTGTGGTGATGAGGACAACGGCCAGACTTCTGCGTGGTATGTGTTCTCTGCTATGGGCTTCTATCCGGTATGTCCGGGTACGGATGAGTATATTCTCGGTACTCCTTACTTCAAACAGATGAAGCTGCATCTTGAAAATGGAAAGACAGTAACCATCTCCGCTCCAAATAACGGAGACGACAAACGTTATATCTCTTCCATGACCTTGAACGGCAAAGACCATACAAAGAACTACGTGACTCATGAGGACCTTATGAACGGTGCTTCCATCACTTTCAAGATGGATTCCAAACCCAATGAGCAGCGTGGTACCAAAGAAACCGATTTCCCTTATTCTTTCTCCAACGAATTTAAAAAGAAAAAGTAATTTATGAAGAAGCAAGTAAAATATATCAGTGCGGGTATGCTGGCAGGCATGCTCCTTTGTGGCGGTCAGATGCAGGCTGCAAATACGATGTCCGGAATGCATGTATGTGTGACGGACGCTATTCAGAAAGACAATCGTCCGGAAGTTTCCAAACGTCTTTTCCGTTCGAATGCGGTAGAAAAGGAAATCATTCGTGTGCAGAAACTTCTGAAAAACGAGAAACTGGCATGGATGTTCGCAAACTGTTTCCCCAATACCATCGACACTACCGTACACTTCCGCAAAGGCGCGGATGGCAAACCGGACACATTCGTTTATACGGGCGACATTCACGCAATGTGGCTTCGTGACTCGGGTGCGCAGGTATGGCCGTATGTGCAGTTGGCAAACTCCGATCCCGAACTGAAAGAGATGCTGGCAGGTGTTATCCTCCGCCAGTTCAAATGTATCAATATCGATCCGTATGCAAACGCATTTAATGACGGTGCCGTTGAAGACAATCACTGGATGAGCGACCTGACCGATATGAAGCCGGAACTGCACGAACGTAAATGGGAAATCGATTCACTTTGCTACCCGCTGCGTCTGGCTTATCACTACTGGAAAACAACCGGAGATGCCAGTATCTTTTCAGAAGAATGGATTCAGGCTATCACCAATGTGCTGAAAACATTCAAGGAACAACAACGCAAAGACGGAGTTGGCCCGTATAAATTCCAGCGTAAGACAGAACGTGCATTGGATACATTGAATAATGACGGACTCGGAGCACCAGTAAAGCCTGTCGGGCTGATTGTGTCCTGCTTCCGTCCTTCGGATGATGCAACGACTCTTCAATATCTGGTACCTTCCAACTTCTTCGCCGTATCTTCTTTGCGTAAGGCAGCCGAGATTTTGGAAGCGGTAAACAAGAAAACAGCTTTGGCTAAGGAATGCAAAGACTTGGCTAAAGAAGTGGAAACAGCTCTGAAGAAATATGCAGTATACAACCACCCGAAATATGGTAAAATCTATGCATTCGAGGTAGACGGCTTCGGAAATCACTTCCTGATGGATGATGCCAATGTACCGAGCCTGCTTGCCATGCCTTATCTGGGTGATGTAGATGTAAACGATCCTATCTATCAGAATACCCGTAAATTCGTGTGGAGCGAAGACAATCCTTACTTCTTCAAAGGCAAGGCAGGCGAAGGTATCGGCGGACCGCATATCGGTTATGATATGGTGTGGCCGATGAGTATCATGATGAAAGCCTTCACCAGCAAGGATGATGCGGAAATCAAAACCTGTATCAAAATGCTGATGGATACCGATGCCGGAACAGGCTTTATGCACGAATCTTTCCACAAAGACGATCCGAAGAACTTTACCCGTGCCTGGTTTGCTTGGCAGAATACGCTTTTCGGAGAACTGATTCTTAAGTTAGTCAACGAAGGCAAAGTAGATTTATTGAATAGTATCAATTAATAGAATACCATGAAAAAGTTATGTGTATGGGCAGTTGCCGCCCTCTTAATGGCAGCTTGTACACCGAAAGCCGAGAAAACAACGGATTCCGGTTTATTGCAAAGTAACTTCCAGATGGAAGTGGATGGAAAGAAAACAGATTTGTATACCTTGCGCAACAAGAACAACATGGAAGTTTGTGTAACGAACTTCGGTGGTCGTATCGTTTCAGTGATGGTACCCGACAAGGACGGACAGATGCGTGATGTAGTGCTCGGCTTCGATTCGATTCAGGATTATGTCAGCAAGCCTTCGGACTTCGGAGCAAGTATCGGCCGTTATGCTAACCGTATCAACCAAGGTCGATTTACTTTGGACGGTACTGAGTATCAGTTGCCTCAGAATAATTACGGTCACTGCCTGCATGGCGGTCCGCAAGGATTCCAGTACCGTGTGTTTGATGCCGTTCAGCCGAATCCGCAAGAACTGGAATTGACTTACACGGCAGAAGATGGCGAAGAAGGTTTTCCGGGAAATATCATTTGTAAAGTGTTGATGAAGCTGACAGACGATAATGCGATCGATATCCGTTACGAAGCGGAAACCGACAAGCCGACCATTGTGAATATGACCAACCACTCTTACTTCAATCTTGACGGAGACGCAGCCCGTAATGAGGCGCATCTGCTGACAATTGATGCTGACTATTATACTCCGGTAGACAGTACCTTCATGACTACAGGCGAGATCGCTCCGGTTGAAGGAACTCCGATGGACTTCCGCACTCCGACTCCGGTAGGCGCACGTATCAACGACTACGATTTCGTACAGTTGAAGAATGGTAACGGTTACGATCACAACTGGGTATTGAATACCAAGGGCGATGTTACCCGTAAGTGTGCTACTCTCGAATCACCGCTGACTGGTATCGTACTCGATGTATATACTAACGAACCGGGTATTCAGGTATATGCAGGAAACTTCCTGGATGGTTCGTTGACCGGAAAGAAAGGTATCACTTACAACCAGCGTGCTTCCGTATGTCTCGAAACTCAGAAGTATCCCGATACTCCGAACAAACCGGAATGGCCTTCGGCAGTACTTCGTCCGGGTGAGAAATATATGAGTCAGTGTATCTTTAAGTTCTCTGTAGACAAGAATTAAAGATAAGTTATATCATTAGTTAACCCTATCCTGTCATTCAGAGCGTAGCGAAGAGTGACGGGATGATACTATTTTAGAAGCATGAAAAACAACCGAAGCAGATGGTATGCCCTTCTTTTAGTCGTGTTATCTATCATGACACCGTCAGTTGCACAAAATACAAAGTATGTCAACTTGTTTATTGGTACTTCCGGTGATAACGGACAGGTAGCTCCGGGCGCTGCCGCTCCTTTCGGAATGGTTTGTGTGTGTCCGGACAACGATCCGCGTAGCCATGCCGGTTATGATTATGCAGTGACGAAAGTCTCCGGTATCTCTGTCAACCGCCTCTCCGGAGTGGGATGTAGCGGCGGAGGAGGAAACCTGCGCATTCGTCCGGTAGCTCCTTCACAGGAGTTACATATTAAAAAGTCCCGCGAGAAAGCAACTCCCGGATATTACTCGACAGCTTTTACCAATGGTATCAAAACTGAATTGACAGCGACCAACGCTATGGCGGTGGAACGCTATAAATTTCCCCGAAGCCTTTCCGCAGCCCTTTGGATAGACTTCGCCTCTACGTTTGAAGACGTAGCTACCTGCCATTACAAACGTATATCGGAGACTTGTATCGAAGGCTATGTACAGGCAAGGAATGTCTGCGGACATGGACGCTACAAACTCTATTTCTCCTTAAATACCAGCCATCCTTTCCAGTTGGAAGAGCAAAAAGAGACGACTGCCTGCCTTACCTTTGGCAAAAAGGTACGTTCGGTGGAAGTCCGTATCGGACTGTCAGCGTTAAGTTCCGAACTGGCGAGCTGGGAATGTGCTCGTTGGGAAAAGATGGACTTCGAAGATGTGAAATCCCGGACCGCTGATCAGTGGGAAAAGCAACTGTCGGCTATCGACGTCAAAGGAGGCAAGAAAGATGACAGGGTCATTTTCTATACTTCCCTGTATCGTACTTACCTGAGTCCGGCAGATGTCAGTTCTCCGGACGGAGCTTATCTGGGTACGGATGGAAAAGTGTATATCTCAGAAGACTTCCGATATTACAGTAACTGGTCGTTATGGGATACCTTCCGCACTAAATTCCCTTTGTTGGTACTGACCGAACCTGCGAAGATGCGGGATATGGCGACTTCCCTGATTCATCTGTATGCAACGGGAAAGAAAGACTGGTCCACCGGATTCGAGTCTACCCCGACAGTACGTACGGAACATGCCGTGATTCTTTTGTTGGACGCTTACCGGAAAGGAATTACCAACCTTGATTTCCGTAAAGGATACGCTGGTATGAAGCAGGAAATGGAGCGGCTGCCCATGCGTTCGCCCGACCAGAAGATGGAATCGGCATATGACTTGTGGGCAATGGCAAGGATAGCGGAAATCATCGGTGAAAAGGCGGATTCCGAACAATACCGGCAACGATCGGTCTCTCTCTTTGAAGAAACATGGAAGAAGGAATTTATGAATGTGACTCCCGCTTTTGAAGTGATGAAGAACAACGGACTCTATCAGGGAACCCGTTGGCAGTACCGATGGGCTGCTCCACAATACATTGATAAAATGATAGAATGGGTAGGGCAGGACTCTCTTCGTTCGCAACTTACCTATTTCTTCGACCATCACCTTTATAATCAGGGAAACGAACCGGATATCCATGTTCCTTACCTGTTCAACCGACTTGGGGCACCGGAGAAAACCCAGCAGATAGTACGCAGTCTGATGACCGAACCGATGATCCATAAATATGGAGGCAACTCGGAATTTAAGACTCCTTATCTGGGTAAAGCATTCAAGAATGCCCCCGAAGGGTATAGTCCCGAAATGGACGAAGACGACGGTACGATGAGTGCCTGGTACGTGTTCGGTGCAATGGGTTTCTATCCTCTGCTTGTGGGAGATGAATACTATGATCTGACCTCTCCGCTTTTCGACAGGGTACTGTTGCGGTTGACGAATGGAAACGTACTTACTATTCAGACAGAAGGACGAAAAAAGAAAGACGCACCGATCAAAAGTATCCATTTCAACGGGAAAAAGATTGATGATTACCGTATATCTCACAATGAACTGATAAAAGGCGGAGAATTGATTTATAATTATAAATAAACCGAATTAAAACAAGGCTGACTAAAAAGTCGGTAGTATCTAAAACTCCCCTCCTTCGGGAAGGAGGGGTGGCAAAGCCGGGGTGGTAGGTGAATGCATAGTTCGCTGTAATATAGAAAGTTATAATTTACTTACCACCTCCCCCTTACGGGTACTCCTCCTTCCCGAAGGAGGAGATTGGAGAAACTACCGACTCTTAAGTCATCCCCCAAAAAAATATTCAAAATGAAACAGAAACGATCTTTTAAAATAGGTGTTGCGGGTACGCTGCTAACTGTCGGGTTACTGACAGCAGCTTTTACTACACGCACTGCCAGTGAGTCTGTAAGGGTGATGGACCGCCCCGACACAGAATCGACGAATGTGAATTATGTGAGCTATCGGGCTCCGCTCCGTCCGTTGAATTTTATTAAGCTGCCTGTCGGCAGCATTCAGCCGGAAGGCTGGGTAAAGAAGTACCTCGAACTACAACGTGACGGGTTGACCGGACATTTGGGAGAAATCAGTGCCTGGCTGGAGAAAGATAATAACGCCTGGCTGACAACCGGTGGTGATCATGGCTGGGAAGAAGTACCTTACTGGCTGAAAGGTTATGGCAACCTTGCCTATATCCTGAATGACCCGAAGATGATTGCGGAAACAAAAACATGGATTGAAGGTGTATTTGCCAGTTGCCAGCCCGATGGATACTTCGGTCCTGTCAACGAACGGAACGGCAAGCGTGAATTGTGGGCACAGATGATCATGCTCTGGTGTCTGCAATCTTATTATGAATATTCTCAGGATCAACGGGTTATTGACCTGATGACGAACTACTTCAAATGGCAG
Organism: Bacteroides sp. RCH18; assembly: GCF_058231005.1. NCBI lineage: Bacteria > Pseudomonadati > Bacteroidota > Bacteroidia > Bacteroidales > Bacteroidaceae > Bacteroides > Bacteroides sp. RCH18. Next base: position 43,546 of record NZ_JBIPTC010000002.1, read on the forward strand.
ATGACTGTCCCCGACGATAAGCTTCTGGAAGACTATTGGGAAAACAGCCGTGGCGGTGACAACATCATCAGTATCTATTGGCTTTATAATCATACCGGAGATGCCTTCCTGCTGGACCTTGCCAAGAAGATTCACCGCAACACAGCCGACTGGACAAAATCAACTTCCCTGCCCAACTGGCACAATGTGAACATCGCCCAGTGTTTCCGCGAACCTGCCACTTATTATATGCAGACCGGAGATTCCGCTATGCTCAAAGCCTCTTATAATGTACATCATTTGATCCGTCGTACTTTTGGCCAGGTTCCGGGCGGTATGTTCGGTGCCGACGAGAATGCCCGTCTGGGATATATCGATCCTCGTCAGGGAGTGGAAACCTGCGGACTGGTGGAACAGATGGCTTCCGATGAGATCATGCTCTGTATGACAGGTGACCCGATGTGGGCTGAGCATTGCGAAGAAGTAGCTTTCAACTCTTATCCTGCCGCTGTGATGCCGGACTTCAAGGCTTTGCGCTACATCACTTGTCCGAATCATACTGTCAGTGACTCAAAGAACCATCATCCGGGTATTGACAACCGTGGTCCGTTCCTTTCCATGAATCCGTTCAGCAGCCGTTGCTGTCAGCATAACCATGCACAAGGCTGGCCTTATTTCTCGGAACATCTGATATTGGCAACTCCCGACAACGGTATTGCCGCTGCCATCTATGCTGCTTGCAAAGCAAAGATCAAAGTGGGTAATGGAAAAGAAATCGTCCTTCACGAAGAGACTAACTATCCTTTTGAAGAAGGTATCAAATTCACCGTTTCTACCGATGAAAAGGTCGATTTTCCGTTCTACCTCCGCATTCCTTCATGGACTGAAGGAGCCGAAGTGCGTGTCAACGGAAAGAAGATCAGTGTGAAGCCTGTATCCGGTAAATACCTTTGTATCGAACGCGAATGGGCGGATGGTGATAAAGTAGAAATGACTCTTCCGATGTCTTTGTCCATGCGTACGTGGCAAGTCAATAAGAACAGTGTAAGTGTGGATTATGGTCCGTTGACTTTATCTCTGAAGATTGACGAGAAATATATAGAAAAAGACAGTCGTGAAACGGCTATCGGTGACTCCAAATGGCAGAAAGGTGCTGACCCGAAGAAGTGGCCTACTACTGAAATCTATGCTAACAGTCCCTGGAACTATTCGTTGGTATTGGATAAGAAAGAGCCTTTGAAGAACTTCAAAGTCGTTCGTAAGTCCTGGCCTGCTGATAACTTCCCGTTCACGGTGGCCAATGTGCCTTTGGAAGTGAAAGCTACCGGCCGGATGATCCCCGAATGGCAGATTGACGAAACCGGACTTTGCGGTGTATTGCCCGAAGAAGATGCGGTGAAAGGCGCTAAAGAAGAGATCACATTGATTCCGATGGGAGCGGCCCGGTTGAGAATATCGGCTTTCCCGAATACAAAGGAGTAGCTGGTGATGGAATCAGTTTACTTGAATTTGCTATAAGATAAATCATTTTGATTTAGAAAGATATAAGTGTTTATGATTGCATCATTGGCGAAATGACTGATTTGTGCTATTATTTGGAAAGAATGTTGCCTCCAAACTATCAGAATTTCGCCAATTTTGCAATCTAAATAAAAGATGTTCGTTGAACTAATTTATAATAATACTTATATCAACCATGAAGAATTTAGCATTATGGGCTGTTTCTGCCCTTTTTGTAGCTGCTTGTACCCCGAAAGCCGAGCAACCAACCGACTCCGGCCTGTTAAGAACTAACTTCCAGACTGAAGTAGGTGGTAAGAAAACCGATCTGTACACCCTTCGTAACAAGAACAACATGGAAGTTTGTGTGACGAATTTCGGTGGACGCATTGTTTCTGTGATGGTCCCCGATAAAGACGGTAAGATGCAGGATGTAGTTTTAGGTTTCGATTCTATTCAGGATTATATCAGCAAACCTTCTGATTTTGGTGCCAGCATCGGTCGTTACGCAAACCGTATCAATCAAGGTCGATTCACATTGGACAGCATTGAATATCAGTTGCCTCAGAATAATTACGGTCATTGCCTGCATGGCGGTCCCAATGGATTCCAGTATCGTGTGTTTGACGCTGTACAACCGAATCCGCAAGAAGTGGAACTGACTTATGTCGCTGCGGATGGCGAAGAAGGTTTCCCGGGTAACATTACCTGTAAAGTCCTGATGAAACTGACAGACGATAATGCAATCGATATCCGCTATGAAGCAGAAACGGATAAGCCGACTATCGTAAATATGACCAACCATTCTTATTTTAACCTTGACGGTGATGCGGCAAATAATGCAGATCATCTGCTGATGGTGGATGCCGATTATTATACTCCGGTAGACAGCACATTCATGACAACCGGCGAGATTGTTCCGGTAGAAGGTACTCCGATGGATTTCCGCACTCCGACTCCGGTAGGTGCACGCATTAACGACTACGATTTTGTACAATTGAAGAATGGAAATGGTTATGACCATAACTGGGTATTGAATGCCAAAGGGGATATTTCCCGTAAATGTGCTTCACTCGAATCTCCCAAAACGGGTATCGTACTGGATGTATATACCAACGAACCGGGTGTTCAGGTATATGCCGGCAACTTCCTGGATGGTTCTCTGACAGGAAAGAAAGGTATCACATATAATCAGCGTGCTTCCGTATGTCTTGAAACTCAGAAGTATCCGGATACTCCGAACAAACCGGAATGGCCTTCGGCTGTGCTTCGCCCGGGAGAAAAATACATGAGTCAGTGTATCTTTAAATTTTCTGTAGATAAGGAATAATCTGCTCGCTCCCAAGAAATAAAAAAAATATTTTAGTCTCACGGTCTCACTGTCTTTCTGTAAAGATCAGATAACTAGATGAATAATGAATGAGAGATACCTTCGGAGCAGGGTGTCTCTCATCGTTTTATCCCATAATATGCTCCCAAACAGTGTATCTCTCATCCTTTTTTAAGTTGTCTCTCATCATTCTTTCTGCTACAGACTACAGCTGTATTGATTTTACTCTGCCTATCATTTGTATGTTGTGACACTTATGTCCTTAGCATATCTCCCTTACATTCTTATATTATCTTACCGACATCTTCATCGTTCCACCCGGGTGAACTGATCATTGCACCCAGGTAAACCGATCGTGTCACAGACGTAGACAGTTCGTTCTACCCGGGTGGAACGATGAAGATGTCCCTACGAAAATCTGATAACAATAGGTGAAAATCAGGTGATTATAGGGTTGCTTGGACGAAGAGAAGCAGTAAGTCAGACAATAATTGCCGCAGTTTATAATTATGTCCGTTATTTGTTTGTATTCTAATAATAATTAGAGTATATTTGTAAGAATGTATAACACAATGAAGTTAACTTGACTTCATCAACAAAACTATTATATGATGAAAAAAATCCTTTTCTTAATGGTGATCTGCGTAGCCACATCGCTTACTTCTATTTTACCGGCTTCGGCTCAGAATTCAGACCAGACTGACGAGTACAAAACTTTACTAAAAAAGATCATGACGCTTTCCGGCAGTTCGGCATCCTCTGAAGCTATAATGTCTCAATTGATGGCGAGTATGAAAAATGGGCCTTTCCAACAAGATGAGGCTTATTGGAAAGATTTTGCTTCAAAATGGACACGGAAGATTGAAGATAAAGTCATGGAAGTATATGCTCCTATTTACCAGCAACACATGACACTGGATGAACTGAAAAAAGTGGTTGCTTTTTATGAATCTCCTGCGGGAAGAAAACTTGGGGAGACTGCAACTGCTGTTGCAACTGAATCAATGCCGATGATACAGCAACTGTCAATGGAAATGGTGCAGGAAATGATGCCGAAGCTTCAGAAATCAAGAGAGTTGGTAAGGGATGACGCTGCCGAACAGGCCAAGGCACGCGATCAAAAGTTATTTGATGCGGCTTATACAGCTCCTAAAGATAGCATAGAGATCGTTGCCGATAGAACCTATGAGCATGGCATGGGTACAAAGCCTTTATTGCATTCTATTGAAAGAAGGAAAGATGATACTAAAGTTACGTTCCTGCAACCCATCTATTTCGACTGGCAATGGCTGTACTATAGCCCGGGATTTAAAATAGTAGATAAGAAAACCGGTGATGAATACATGGTGAGAGGATATGATGGTGGAGCACCTATGGATAAGTTGATGATTATTAAAGGTTGCAATCGTAAATACATATATGTCAGCTTGTTGTTCCCCAAATTGAAAAAGAACGTGAAGGAAATCGATATAATAGAGGCGCTGACTGATAAAGAGGAGTTGCCTTCCAATGATGACGGTAAAGCTAAGTCTTATTTTGATGTAAAAGTGGACGATTATTTGGTACTTTCCAGAGAAAACAAGAAAGTCTATTATTGATTGGACAGATTTATCTATCATTGAAAATGAATATAACTATAAAAAAACACAATGGTTTGGATCATAACCATTGTGTTGATGTCCATTGATATATGTATAGTATTCATGGACCCTTTGGAACGGCAATATGATTTGACGCAAGTCGTAATAGCTTGGTATCTTGTAACGTTGCTGCTTGACTTCCTTTTTCGTCATAATAAAATATACAAAGAGATAAGAATATTGGTATACATTATTTTTCTTGCTCTTCTATGTTGGTTGTTTCCGACATAAAAAAAATAATAAATAATATTTTATATTTAACAAAATCAGATTTTAATGTTATGGTAAAAATAAGAAAGAACCCTGTTATTTAGCTAGGAATGGTCTTAATAAGTGTTGTTATTGTGACCTCTGGATGTAGTTCTAACAAAATTTCTAAGAACCATAGTAAGACTATAAATTCTTATGAGGATGTGCGGGATCATCTGGAAATTAGTAAAAAAGAACGTGCGTTGGTTGATTCTATTACAAATTTGGATGAGTTTATAGTATTTACTGATTTATGCCAGAAATATCTCGAAAAGAAGAAATCATTAAATAAGGATGAAGATATTGAGAAGACAAAAGAATTTAATGACTATGCAAAAGCATATTCAACTATCTTTGGTATTTTGGATACAGCGGGATTAAGTGTTAATGCGTCTGTAGCTGTATTTGACAAAGCATTCAAATTAAGAAAGTAATAGTAATAACTGGCCTGAAAATTGTTTATGTTCTGATATAGAAGTAATATATTCAGAATAAATAATAACAGATTGTATGTCAATGATTTATTTAGATTTGTTAGACGGACTAAAGCTTTAGTCCGTCTAACAAATCTAAATAAATCCCGATAGCCTCTTCTATCTCTTTCAGCATAATATACTCTTCAGCTGTATGTGAACGTGAAGAGCGTCCCGGACCGATCTTTACCGACGCAAAGGACATCAATGCCTGATCTGACAAAGTCGGGGAACCGAAAGGTACACGTCCCATCTTCACCGCTTTCTGTACGAACGGATGTTTCTCATCAATTCGTGAAGAGTTGAGGCGGAACGAACGGGCTTTCGCATCGCAGGCTATATGCTTTCTGATCTCTGCAAATAAATCTTCGTTGGAGTAAAGTTCATTGCTTCGGATATCGACAACAAATGTACATTTATCGGGAACTACATTGTGCTGAGTGCCCGCATTGATGACCGTAACGCTCATTTTTACCGGCCCGAGCAAAGGCGATTCTTTCTCGAAACGATAATCACGGAACCAAGCGATATCGTTCAATACCTTATAAATGGCATTATCTCCTTCATCGCGTGCGGCATGTCCGGCTTTTCCCGTAGCAGTTACATCCAGTACCATCAACCCCTTTTCGGCAATGGCAGGTTGCATTTCCGTAGGTTCGCCTACGATAGCGAATGAAACAGGGGGTAACCCCGGCAATACACTTTCAATTCCATCCTTACCCGAAACTTCTTCTTCGCAGGAAGCAAGGTAGATGAGATTGTAATTTTGAGAAGTGCGACATAGTTGCAGGAACACCTGTAAGAGTGAGACAACACTGGCTCCGGCGTCGTTACTGCCCAATCCGTATAATTTCCCGTTTTCCTCGCGGGGCGTGAAAGGGTCTTTGCGCCAGCCATTTACGGGTTTAACCGTGTCGATATGAGAATTGAGCAGGATTGTCGGCTTTTTAAGGTCGAACATAGGGCTGAGGCACCAAACATTGTTTCCCTTGCGCCCGGTCTGCATCCCTTCGGCTTCGATATAATTTTGCAGGAAATCAGCTGCTTGCGTCTCTTCCCGACTGATGGACGGAATGCTGATTAGTGATTTCAACAGGCTTACAGCTTCGGCTGTCATGGTTGGAATATCGTATTTCATATACAAACTTGTTAATTTAGAGCTTAATATTTGCACAAAGATACTCGTTTTGCGCAATAGTTTCAAATAAAACTAATACCTTTGTACCATATTTATCAATACAAAGAGTATGACTTATCATCATTTATCTGTCTTGGTCCATCGTCAGGCTGAAAAGTATGGCGACAGGGTAGCCTTGAGATATCGCGACTATGAGACAGCACAATGGATTCCGATTACCTGGAATCAATTCTCCGGAACTGTACGACAGGCTGCTAATGCTTTCGTTGCGCTAGGAGTGGAGGAACAAGAGAATATCGGTATTTTTTCACAGAATAAACCTGAATGGTTCTATGTCGATTTCGGCGCATTTGCCAATCGTGGGGTTACTATTCCGTTCTATGCAACGAGTTCACCCGCACAGGCACAATACATTATCAACGATGCGCAAATCCGTTATCTTTTTGTAGGCGAACAGTATCAGTATGATTCTGCATTCAGCATCTTCGGCTTTTGTTCCTCGTTACAACAACTGATTATTTTCGACCGTTCGGTAGTAAAAGACCCGCGTGATGTCTCCTCCATCTATTTTGATGAGTTTATGGCAATGGGCGAAGGATTGCCGCATAATGAGGTGGTGGAAGAACGTACCGCACGTGCTTCTTACGATGATCTGGCTAACATCCTTTATACTTCCGGTACGACGGGGGAACCCAAAGGAGTAATGTTGCATCATTCGTGCTATCTGGAGCAGTTCCATACGCATGACGAGCGTCTGACGACAATGACCGACAAGGATGTTTCTATGAACTTCCTTCCGTTGACACACGTATTCGAGAAGGCATGGTGCTATCTTTGTATTCATAAAGGAGTACAGATCTGCATCAATCTTCGTCCGGCAGATATCCAGACAACCATTAAAGAAATTTGCCCGACACTGATGTGCAGCGTACCCCGTTTCTGGGAAAAGGTATATGCCGGTGTACAGGAGAAGATCAATGAAACGACAGGATTGAAGAAGGCGCTGATGCTGGATGCCATCAAAGTTGGCAGAATCCATAATCTGGATTATCTCCGGTTGGGAAAGACCCCTCCGGTGATGAATCAACTGAAATATAAGTTCTATGAGAAGACTATTTATTCTTTGCTGAAGAAGACGATCGGTATTGAGAATGGAAATTTCTTCCCGACAGCCGGTGCAGCCGTGCCCGATGAAATCAATGAATTTGTTCATTCGGTAGGAATCAACATGGTGGTCGGCTATGGACTGACAGAGTCTACGGCTACGGTATCATGTACTTTGCCGGTAGGTTATGATATCGGTTCGGTAGGTGTGGTATTGCCGGGACTGGAAGTGAAGATAGGCGAAGACAATGAAATCCTGCTCCGTGGAAAAAGTATAACCAAAGGATATTATAAAAAAGCGGAGGCTACTGCCGCTGCTATCGATGCTGACGGCTGGTTCCATACAGGCGATGCAGGTTATTTCAAGAATGGGCAGTTATTCCTGACAGAGCGCATTAAGGATTTGTTTAAGACATCGAATGGTAAATATATTGCTCCGCAAGCATTGGAAACCAAACTGGTGATAGACCGTTATATTGACCAGATCGCTATTATCGCAGATCAGCGGAAGTTTGTTTCTGCCTTGATCGTTCCGATGTACGGGTTTGTCAAGGACTATGCGAAGGAGAAAGGAATCGAATACAAAGATATGGCCGAACTGTTGCAGCATCCAAAGATTGTCGGTCTGTTCCGTGCACGGATAGAGACCTTGCAACAGCAATTTGCGCATTATGAACAGATCAAACGTTTCACATTACTTCCTGAACCTTTCAGCATGGAGCGTGGAGAATTGACTAATACATTGAAGTTGAAACGCTCAGTGGTATCTGAAAACTATAAAGAACTGATTGAGAAGATGTACGAAGAGTAATGGAAAATACTCGGGGATAAGAGGCTGTCTAAAAAGTCGGTAGTAACGACTTTTTAGACAGCCTCTTTGTTTTTTCTGTATCGTTTGGTTTTAGTAACCGAAGATTTGTTCCTGAGTGAGTTCTTCGATAGGGCCTACTGCTTTCAGCTTATTCATATCAAGGTCTTTCTTGTCTCCCAAGATGCAATAAACATATGTGCGTCCTTTCACCCATTCCTTTTGGAAATCAACGATATCTTTCAGTGTCATAGTCTGCACGTCATTATAGAGTTTGATGCGTGGATCTACGCTTTGTCCCAAATCCTGTGCATTGATATAAGTCCAGATAATATCGCTTTTGATGATGCGGTCGGTACGCATGCGGTTGATTAATCCTTCTTTTGCCAATTTGAAGGCTGCTTCGGATTCCGGCATATTGTTGATAATATCGTTGAACGTATTGACGGCATCAATCATCTTGTCATTCTGAGTTGCAATCTGGGTACGTATCGTATATGGATACTTCAGATAGCTTGGCGGCATTATGCCGGCCCATGCGGAATAAGCCAGTCCACGTGTTTCACGCATTTCCTGGAAGACGATGGAGTTCATGCCTCCGCCGAAATATTCGTTATATAATTCGCGGGTAGGTTCGATAGCCGGATCATATTTCTTATCAAGATTGGAAACTTGCGCCATATAAATCTGTTTGGCTTCGTAAGGAGCTACCAGCACTTTGGTCGCCGGAGTTTCAAGATAAGAGTATTCGTTTCCTGCAGGAATATCTTTCAGAGTAGCCGGTACCTGGTGGTATTGATCGATGGTAGCCAGCAGGTCTTTGCTGCTGCTAGGGCCATAATACAGGATACGATGTTTGTAGTTGTTCTGATTATGAATCCGGTCAACCAGTTCCTGTGGATTCATGCTGGCGAGCTCTGCTTCCGTCAGTAAATTGGTGGCGGGAGACTTCGGACCGTACATCGCATAATTCATCAGGCGGGAGAAGTTCTGTCCTTGATTCAGTTTGGCATCTGCACGGGCTTTCAGTATATCTCCGACCAGATTGTCGTAAGCTTCCTTATTTACTTGTGCGTCCGCCAGTAACTTTTCGAATAGTTGCATGGCAGCCGGCATATTCTCATTCAGACCGGAAAGAACCACGTAGGTGCGTTCGTTGCCCGGAGAAACGTAGAAAGTGCAGGCCAGACGATAGAACTCGCTCTTCAGTTCTTCCGGTGTCATGTCGGAAGTGCCCAGATATTCAAGGTAGTCGAAAGCCGTTCCCAATGCCTTGTCGTTGTTGTTACCCATATCGAATACGTAGATCAGTTGGAAGAGATCGTTGGTGGTATTCTGTTTGTAGAGTACCGGAATATCGGATTTCGCTGTCAGCTGGCTCATATCTTTCTTGAAGTCGAGGAATACGGGCTCGATGGGCTTTACTGCATTCTCCTGTATGGAGGTAAGGAATGGACTTGCCACATCCCGGTTGGATACGATGGGAGTAATCTCCGGTTTTGTCATCTTCTTCTCGTTCGGGTCCTTGCCTTGTTTCTTGTAGACAACGGCATAATTATCCTCCTTCAGATATTTATCGGCAAAGGCTACGATATCCTCTTTGGTCAGTTTAGCCATGCGGTCGATGGCGGTTACTTCGTCCTTCCAGTTTGTTCCGTTAATAAATGAGTTGACGAATATGTCGGCACGTCCTTCATTGCTTTCCATGCTCTGGAGTTCGTAGAGCTTGAAGTTGTTGATATTGGCTTGCAGCATCTTCTCATCGAACTCTCCGGCACGAAGTTTCTTTATTTCGTTCAGCAAGAGATCCTTGACTTCTTCCAGCGTTTGTCCCTGTTTGGGAAGTCCGCCCAATATGAAGGCTGAGTAATCTGCCAGTCCCATCGGGTAACCGTAGCTGTTCAGCACCTTCTGCTGCTGGTTCAGATCAAGGTCGATGAGTCCTGCCTTTCCATTGTATAATACTTGCGAAACAACTTGCAGAACCTCGAAATCCTTGCTGGCCAATCCGGGGAATCTCCATGCCAGTGCAACGCTTTCCGCATCAGGACCTAATACCTCTTTAACTACAGGTGCGGTGATCGGATCTTCTTTCGGCAGATTCAGTTTGGGAAGTTCCGGATTCGGCTTCAAGCCTCCGAAGTATTTATCTATCAAGGCAATGGTTTCATCCGGGTCTAAATCTCCGGACATACAGATCGCCATATTATTGGGAACGTACCATTGTTTATAGTAATTCTTGATATTGGTGATGGAAGGGTTCTTCAGATTCTCCTGTGTACCCAATACGGTTTGTGTTCCATAAGGATGCTTGGGGAAGAGAGAGGAGAAGATCGCCTCCTGCACTTTGCTGTTGTCCCGGGTCAGAGACATATTTTTTTCTTCGTACACAGCTTCCAGTTCCGTATGGAAACCGCGGATGACATTATTCTCGAAGCGGTCTGCCTGAATCTTTGCCCAGTTCTCTATCTGGTTGGAGGGGATATCCTCCTGATAAACAGTCTGGTCATACCATGTGTAGGCGTTGCTGCCGGAAGAACCGATAGCAGCCATCAGCTTGTCATATTCGTTGGGAATGGCGTATTTGGATGCTTCGTAAGAGAGGCTGTCGATGGTGTGGTAGATCGCTTTGCGCTCTGCTTCGTCCGTCGTCTGGCGGTATATCTCAAATTGCTGTTCAATTTGGTCCAATAGTGGTTTTTCGGCAGCATAATCCTGTGTGCCATACTTGTCGGTACCTTTAAACATCAGGTGTTCAAAGTAGTGTGCCAGTCCGGTCGTTTCTGCCGGGTCGTTCTTTCCGCCCACCCGCACGGCGATGAATGTCTGAATGCGGGGAGTTTCCTTGTTTACGGTGAGGTAAACTTTTAATCCGTTGTCCAGTGTGTAGATGCGGGCTTTCAGCGGGTCATTGGGCACTGTCTCGTAGCTATACTTCTTTTGTGAGCTACAACTGCTCATCACTAATGCAAGGAAGAGCGATAAGCATGAAAGTTTCAGGAGTTTGTTCATATTGTGACAACATTTTAGTGACAGAAACAAAGGTAGCGGAATTTTTCTTACCTTTGCACCGAAAAGAGAAATTTGTAAATTGTAAATGATAAAATTGTAAATCACATGATTACTATTGAACAACTTAAAGACGTGAAAGAGCGCACTGATGCGCTGAGGAGGTATCTTTGACATCGACGGGAAGAAAATTCAAGTCGAAGAAGAGCAACTAAGAACGCAGGCGCCGGGATTCTGGGATGACCAGAAGAAAGCGGAAGCCCAGATGAAACTGGTGAAAGACCTGCAAAAGTGGATTGACGGCTATAATGAAGTCAAGACACTGGCGGACGAACTGGAACTGTCGTTCGATTTTTATAAAGAAGAATTAGTGACTGAGGGAGATGTGGACGCGGCTTATGCGAAAGCCAGTGAAGCGGTAGAAGCACTCGAACTCAAGAATATGCTGCGTGATGAAGCCGACCAGATGGCCTGTGTGTTGAAAATCAACTCCGGTGCGGGTGGTACGGAAAGTCAGGACTGGGCATCTATGCTGATGCGTATGTATCTGCGCTATGCTGAAACGAACGGTTACAAGGCTACTATTGCCAACCTTCAGGAAGGGGATGAGGCAGGAATCAAAACCTGTACCATCAATATTGAGGGAGATTTCGCTTATGGCTATCTGAAAGGAGAGAACGGCGTTCACCGTCTGGTGCGTGTTTCTCCGTACAATGCGCAAGGCAAGCGCATGACATCTTTTGCTTCCGTGTTTGTCACTCCGTTGGTGGACGACAGTATCGAAGTGAATATTCTGCCTGCCTGCATTTCATGGGATACATTCCGAAGCGGTGGTGCCGGTGGTCAGAACGTTAATAAGGTAGAATCCGGCGTTCGTCTGCGCTATCAGTACAAAGACCCTTATACGGGAGAAGAAGAGGAAATCCTTATCGAGAATACCGAAACTCGTGACCAGCCGAAGAACCGTGAGAATGCAATGCGCCAGTTGCGCTCTATCTTATACGATAAAGAATTGCAGCACCGCATGGCAGAACAGGCGAAAGTGGAAGCCGGTAAGAAGAAAATCGAATGGGGATCGCAGATTCGCAGCTATGTATTCGATGACCGCCGCGTGAAAGACCATCGTACCAACTATCAGACTTCGGATGTAAACGGAGTGATGGATGGTAAAATCGAGGAATTCATCAAAGCCTATCTGATGGAATTTTCATCGCAGGAATCATAAAAACAAAAATTAGCGAGTGTTATTTTTGGAAAGTTAAAAGATTTGTTTTTACTTTGTTAGCGTTGAACTTTAAAGCTAACATTATGGGTAAAAGTAAGAGAAAAGTAGCACATAGTAAGAAAGAGGAGGAGCAGGCCCAGCGGGTAGTCAAGATAGTATTTGTTTCACTCATTATTTTGGCGCTGATTATGCTGATCGCATATTCCTTTTTCGGTTGATTGATTCACCACAGGTTACACAGTTTTGCATGGACGGGGACACGTTGATTGTCGACGGTGAATATCCATGCTGACGAGGGTAGTCCGTGGTGAATTCTTTTTTTGTACCCCCTTTGTTATCCGTGTAACAGTATTGTAACCTTTCTGTAATTTCACCGTATCTCTTTTGTAATCTCTCCGTATCCTGCTCATTGTACCTTTGCCGCGAATTAAGTAGCAAACAACTGAATGAGTAGAATTACAACAACCGTCGCCCTGCTTTTGATGGCGACAGCAGCCTGCGGACAGGCTAAAGAAGATGCCGGGGATGGCAAACAGCTGGATAAGCAGATCATGGAACTGAAAGATTATTTGCCTGAAATTCATGGAACGATCCGGGGAAAATATGAGTTCCAGACAGAAACCAACGAAAGCCGTTTTGAAGTGCGGAATGCCCGCTTCAGTGTTTCGGGAAATGTACATCCGATTGTAGCCTATAAAGCGGAGATCGATTTGTCCGATGAGGGGTCCATCAAGATGCTTGATGCGTATGCCCGTGTGTTTCCTGTCAAGGACCTGAATTTTACGATTGGTCAGATGCGTGTACCTTTCACGATCGATGCCCATCGTTCTCCCCATCAGCAGTATTTTGCCAATCGTTCGTTTATAGCCAAGCAGGTGGGCAATGTGCGTGATGTCGGCTTCACCGGTTGTTATACACAAAAAGAAGGTCTTCCTTTTATCCTTGAAGGTGGATTGTTTAACGGCTCCGGACTGACTAATCAGAAGGAATGGCATAAGACCTTGAATTATTCGATAAAAGCACAGTTGCTGCCTAATAAAAATTGGAATCTCACTTTGAGCACTCAAATGATAAAGCCGGAACATACCCGTATTAATATGTATGATGCCGGCATCTACTATCAGAATAATCGTTTTCATATCGAAGCGGAGTATTTGTATAAAATGTATGGACACGAAGCGTTTAAGGACGTTCATGCGGTCAATAGCTTTGTGAATTATGATTTGCCGTTGAAAAAAGTATTCAATAAGATTTCTTTTCTGGCCCGTTATGATATGATGACTGACCACAGTAATGGGCTGGCGGACAGTGAGACAGGTGTTTTGAAGATAAACGACTATGCCCGTCATCGTGTGACAGGCGGTATCACGCTGAGCCTTTCCAAAGCTTTTATTGCCGATCTCCGTCTCAACTTTGAGAAGTATTTCTATCAGAAGTCCGGAGTTCCCAAAGAATCGGAGCGTGATAAAATCGTTATTGAGTTTATGACGAGATTTTGATTTTTAATTATCTTTGTGCTATGGCACAAGAAATAGAACGTAAATTTTTAGTTTCCGGTGATTTTAAATCCTTTGCTTTTGCGCAGAGCCGGATTATGCAGGGATATATTTGCAGCGCCCGTGGTCGGACGGTGCGGGTTCGTATTCGTGACGATAAAGGTTATCTCACTATCAAAGGTGCTTCCAACGAATCGGGTACCAGTCGCTATGAGTGGGAAAAGGAACTTCCCCTGTCCGAAGCGGAAGAACTGATGAAGCTTTGCGAACCGGGCATGATTGATAAGACCCGTTATCTGGTACGTAGTGGCAATCATATCTTCGAGGTTGACGAGTTCTACGGTGAGAATGAAGGACTTATTGTAGCTGAAGTAGAGCTGGGCACAGAAGATGAGGCGTTTGTCAAGCCCGGGTTTATTGGCGAAGAAGTGACCGGAGATGTACGCTACTATAACTCTCACCTGATGAAAAAACCGTATAAAACGTGGTGAATGTTAACAAATAAGCTGTATATTTGTTCTTAGTACTAAAAGAGCAGTATATGGAACAGTTGTACAATTATCTACCGAGGGAACTGATAACTTTCGTTCTGGTTACTTTATTTTCTTTACTTATCGGACTGTCGCAACGACGGATCAGTCTGAAGCGTGAAGGGGAAACAACTCTCTTCGGGACTGACCGTACATTTACTTTCATTGGTATTCTAGGCTATTTGCTCTATATACTCGATCCTACGGATATGCGTCTGTTTATGGGTGGTGGCGCTGTACTCGGTTTATTGCTGGGCTTGAACTATTACGTCAAGCAGTCTCAATTCCATGTCTTTGGTGTAACGACCATTATTATTGCGCTGATTACTTATTGTCTGGCTCCTATTGTGTCTACCCAGCCTTCCTGGTTTTATGTGATGGTGATTGTGACGGTGCTTTTATTGACAGAGCTTAAACACACCTTTACGGAGTTTGCCCAGCGGATGAAGAACGATGAGATGATTACATTGGCAAAGTTCTTGGCTATCAGTGGTATCATATTGCCTATGTTACCGCACAAGAACCTGATTCCGGATATTAATCTCACTCCTTATTCTATTTGGCTGGCGACGGTTGTTGTCTCCGGTATCTCATATTTGTCTTACTTGCTGAAACGCTATGTGTTTCATGAATCGGGAGTATTGGTTTCCGGCATTATCGGTGGATTGTATAGTAGTACTGCCACGATCTCGGTATTGGCCCGTAAAAGCAGAAAGGCTTCCGAGCAGGAGGCGAACGAATATGTAGCTGCTATGTTGCTTGCGGTCAGCATGATGTTTCTGCGTTTTATGATATTGATTCTGATCTTTAGCAGGGAGATATTTACATCTATCTATCCTTATCTTTTGATTATGTCTGTGGTAGCTGCAGTTGTTGCGTGGTTTATCCATTCCCGTCATCGACGCTCCAAGGATATGGCCGATGAGTCGGAAGATGAGGACAGCAGTAACCCGCTCGAATTTAAAGTTGCTCTGATTTTTGCCACTCTCTTCGTTGTGTTTACAGTGCTGACACACTATACTTTGGTTTATGCGGGTACAGGCGGATTGAATCTGCTTTCTTTTGTATCCGGACTTAGTGACATTACTCCTTTTATCTTGAACCTTTTGCAGAATACAGGGAGCGTAGCTGTACTGGTTGTTGTGGCTTGCAGTATGCAGGCTATTATCAGTAATATTCTGGTGAATATGTTTTATGCTTTGTTTTTTGCAGGGAAAGGTAGTAAGTTACGTCCCTGGATTTTGGGAGGATTCGGGACGGTGATCGGGGTAAATCTTGTGTTGCTTCTGTTCTTCTACTTTATTTAAAAAAGATTCATTAAAAAAGGCATCTGAGAAACAGATGCCTTTTTTAATGAATCTTTTTAGAAATCAATATCGTTCATGCTATTAACCAATAACTGATATTTAATATATCCTCCACTTTTAGAAGAATATTTGGTATAAATAGCGGTGATACTACCTTCAGCACCGTCTGCAGGCAGAGGCTGAAGTGCGAAGTTTGAATATCCGCTGACACGCAGGATATAGTTTCCACCTGTAGATGTCGCATTGTCATAAGCAAACCAGGAAGAACCATAATAGCGATTACCTCCATAGCTGTAAGCATAGGTTGGAGTCAATCCTTCTTCTGCATAATATTTATTTTCATATACAGCGGTGGTTGAACCGTTCGGGTAAGTTGTTTCCAGATATTGAGGATACTTGTCGCCGTCGTATGTGCCTTCTTTGTAAGTCAGTCCTTCGAAACGTACCAAACGTCCTAATGCATCATCATTCAATGCTGTTTTATAATTATTTTCATTGATAACCAATATGTCGTCTTCTGTCAGACTGCCGAGTTCACCTTTGAATACATGTTGATCTACAAATAAGGTATTCTCGAGATTACGGTTTGCATAACCTTTGGAAATGTCTTCTGCTGTCGGCATTCCACCTACACTTAACATATAACGATAGCTACCGATAGCCAGACCTTTGGTTTTAACAAAGAGAGTCTGCCCTACGTGAAAATAAACATAGTTGCTAACCATCAATTTCAGTTCAATGGCTGATTTGGATGATTCATCATAGATGTATACTGATTTGTATACATTACCGGCTTGGTCGCTTGAGATGACTTTTCCGCTG
Source organism: Bacteroides sp. RCH18 (assembly GCF_058231005.1). NCBI lineage: Bacteria > Pseudomonadati > Bacteroidota > Bacteroidia > Bacteroidales > Bacteroidaceae > Bacteroides > Bacteroides sp. RCH18. The sequence goes on from NZ_JBIPTC010000002.1 coordinate 60,156, forward strand.
ATGACATAGTCTTCTGTGATTTCCAGAGTTTTTCCCAGACTGGCTGCACCGTTTCCGTATTCTTTATAGAAAAGTTGCTTAAAGTCCTTGATGGAGATTAGTTTGCTATTTGAGAAGTCTTCTTTTGTCCAGACTTTGGCTGGAGCAGGCTCTTCAAATTCGTTGTAGCAGCTACTGAAACCGAGCACTACTACCGCAAGCATAAATAATTTAAATATTTTGTTCATAACTGTTCTTTTTACTTATGATGTCCTTAGAAACGGAAATAAATGTTCATGTAATAGGTTGTACCGAACATATAGAAATATTTCGAATCAAACGGTTGGTAAGTTTGATAACTTTCATCCTTGTTCTTTAGCAGACGAACTTGTTCATAACCGCCGGTCTTGATATTCTGGTTGTTGAGCAGGTTCTTTACTTCCAGGCTGAAACCAAGAGTATAGGCACGGTTAATGTACCAGTTCTTACCAACACTTGCATTTAATACGCAAGCCGAGTTGAATTTCTCCTGATTACGTAAAGTTGCGATGTCTTCTGCAGTCATTCCCGGAGTCAGTACGGCGTCTGTACGATAGAGCGGACTCATAGATAAGTACATATTATTATAATAGTTCATATCTAATGACGCGAATATGTTTTTAGGACCGCGGTAAGACAAGCCTACGTTCAGTGCAGTTTGCGGAGTGCTTTCTACACGGAAGTTCTTCCAGTATACTTTACCTTGGTTCTTGATTTCTCCACTATTATCCTGAATCTGTACATAATCCGGGTTATTGTCATAAGTGAATTGTCCCCAGCTGATGGCTGCATTCAGAGAAAGTCCTGCATAGATAGGTACAGAAGCTGCTGCTTCAAGTCCGAAGTGACGTTTGTTGATACCGCTCATTGCAAAGTTGGAGAAGGTAGCTTCTACGTCATCATAGTAAGAAAGCACTTTGGACTGATCCATAAACTTCGTGTAATATCCGGAGATACGTGCTTTAACATCACCCCAACGCAAGTTGTAAGAGGCATCTATACCAAATACCTTCTCACTTGAAATACCCGGCGTCGCAGAGTTACGTGTACGGGGAGAAACAAATGAAGCCTGGAAAGCAGGAGCATCCTGCATATAGATGATGTTGGCATCAATAGAATGGGCAGCAGAGAACTTATAGCTGAAGTTGGCTTTCAGTTTATAAGTCAGGTAATTCTGCTTTTTAGAGTCTCCTTGAGAATTGTCAAGGAACAACCCTTTTTTCCAAATACCATGACGCCACAGAGTAGTATGTCCGAGTTCTCCACCCAGATTGACTCCAAAGTTGCCGAAGTTTCTGCTATATTGTGCCCAGGCGCGTGCGTTGATAATATTTCCGTAGTAGTCGTAGCTGTATTTATCACCCTTCTTGACAGCTTGGGCATGACCGTACTTATCATAGTACTCCATGTTGTTTTGGTAAAGGATTGGGTTCATACCACCCATGTCACGTTCGGCAAACTTGTCTACGTCTACCCAGTAATCACCACCCAGCAAATCTTTCACTTCGCTATAGTATTCTGTGCGATTACGACGCAAGTTCAATCCACCGTTAATTTTAGAATTGTCACGGAAGATATGAGAGAATTGTGTGTAGAGATTCCAGTCTATCTGATCGGCATGGCGTTCTTCAATCATGTTGATGGCACGATGACCGGCTCCATAGGTCGGGTTCTCTTCCTGGCTTTGGTTGATATGATACAAGTTGTCCCAGTTGATGTGGCGGATGTTATTGGTATTTCCCATCCATGCTTCATACAGTTGTGCTCCGACGTAAGTATTGTTATAGAAACTGGGTAAATAACGGTAATAGTCAGGACGTGGATCGGGACCACCGTACCAAGTCAGCGCAGAGTAACCGTTCTGCCCGAAACGTACAGAGGTTGCAACGTTTAATTGTGAACGGTCATTGATGTCGAATGTATAATTCAACATCGTAATAGGTTCATGATAGCTGCGTACACGCGCGTTGACACGCTTTCCATTCAGCCAACCCCAGTTTGGATTGTAGTAGTTGTTGCCTACTAAGTCGTAGACTTCCTGGGTAGAAGCTTGTTGTGCACCACGTTCTGTGGGAGCACCCAGGATGCTTAATGCCAAGCGGTGTTGTGAATTGAATTGCTTTTCTACAGCGGCAAAATATCCGAAGGCATTGTAGTACACACCGTTTACATAAGAGTTTCCTCCCTGACGGGTTGATACGGAGAAGGCATAAGACCAGCCGTTATCCTGTAATCCGGATGCATAGGTCAGCATACCGCGGAAGCGGTACATGGAGTTACCGTTAACTACGCTGGCGCGAAGACCTTTGCGCATCTGTGAAGGACGGGTATTGATATTTGTTGTACCTGCGATACCGCCGATACCCATATCCCCCATGTTCAGTGCAGATGTGACTTCTTGATTACGAGTCGCATCATTCAAGCCGCTCCACAAAGACCAGGGAGTATATCCTGTCATTGCGTCGTTCAGTTGAATGCCGTTCATATAAACGTCGGAGTATTGAGAATCGTAACCACGTACATTGAAACGCATTTCACTGAATTTGTAGGAAGCGATGTTATTGAATACGTCTTTTGATGCGGACAGAGACGAGGGGAGTGATTGTGCATCCTCCAGCGTTTCTGTGTCAAATTCGGCAAAGATAGCATCGTCCATTGTTGGAGCAACGTTTTCAGGGATCAAAATGACGTTATTGAGATCTCTGATCAACTTATCTACACGGACAGCCAGAGTTAAAGGTTCGAACTCTGCAGCTTCGAAAGACAGCGTGTATTCTCCTTTTGCCAGGTTTTCGATAACGAAGTTACCCGACGCATCAGTCTTGGTTGTTACATCTCCCGGGGTTAATGTCACTTTTACGCCGTCTATGGCCGCACGTGTCGTACGGGAAACGACTTTACCTTTGACTCCACCATTGTTTTGTGCAAAAACAGTGAATGACATCAAAGATAATACCATGAATAGGATTGTTTTGATTTTCATATAAACTTATTTTTTTATTTACCTATATAGATATATACGGGGAAGTGGTCACTGTAACCTCCCTGGAAGTTATTACCTACGTATGTGCGCAATGGATATCCTTTGTATTGTCCTTCTTTCTGCACCATATAAAGTTGCTTGAAGATATTTCCATAGAATTTAGATCCGGGAGCTTTCTGCAATTTCAGCTTTCCTGTCGATCCTTTTGCTAAATTCTCGGATACTACAATATTATCAAAGATATTCCAGGCATCTCCGTAGGCTAGTGTTCCGTATCCTGCTTTGAGCATATCGGCATAAGGAGCGAAGAAGTCGCCTTCCTTCAAATCTTTCAGTTTGAATTTGGCTCCTAACCCTTGTGCTATACTTTTGTCGGTCGGATCATCATTGAAGTCTCCCATCATAACCACTTTCGTGTTAGGATTGGCCTTCATTACAGAGTCTGCAATGCTGCGCATCTGTTCGCCTACAGCGATACGTTTAAATTCCGAAGCTTCTTTTCCTCCCAGGCGTGAAGGCCAGTGCGCTACCATAAAGAAGAAGGGCTCGTTTTCAATCGTTCCCCAAAGCGTCAGGATATCACGGGTTTTGAAGTCCGGAAGTGAAGGGATGACTGTTCTTACAGCTTTTTCTCCTTCTATTTTAAACACATCGGGACGATACAGAAAAGCAACGTCTACACCGCGGGCTTCAGGAGAATCGAAATGTGAAATCCGATAGTTTGCCGGAGCCAGTTTGCGGGTTGCGATAATATCTTCCAGTACACTGCGGTTCTCTACTTCCGATACACCGATAATTACCGGATAATCCTTGTTGATAGCTGCAATATCGAAGAATACACGTTCCGTGTTAGCCAACTTCTTATTGTACTTGGCTGAGTTCCATTTCTTAGGACCTTCGGGAGTAAATTCATCATCGTGAACTTCCGGATCATTGATTGTATCGAAGAAGTTCTCAAGATTGTAAAATACAACCTTATACGGTTTCTGCGCAAAGCTGAACGATATCAGCAGCGCAAAGAGCGCGGTTACTAATAACAGTTTTTTCATAAGCTAGCTTATTAGTTAATCCCCCATTGAGTGGGATTATTTTGTTGTTTTACACTGTTGGATACTTGTGGGAAGAAGGTAAATCCTGTCATCTTTTCGATGTCTGCTACAGAAGTACAGATAGACTTAGGAGGTTCAATGTTTCCATATGATTTGTGATCTACCCAAAATCCTATTGATATCAGTTCACTGTCTGAACAATCTTTGATGTTCTTTCCTGTTTTTCCACTCTTCGTACGCAGAAGTACTTTGAAGTAGTTTGTAGGAACCGGAACTGTATTTCTTGCTCCATCTGTAGTGGTGGTTGCACCTGCCCCAAAATATGCGCCGGTAACTACATACAAGGTATCAGAACAGTTATTTGCTCGAACTTTTGTTTCAAGTTTTGCCCACATATCCTGATTCAAACGATTAAGCTGCGGGGTCATATTAGACATATAGAAGGTTTGAGCATTCATTTCGTCTGTTCCTAAGCGATCGGCTGATGGAAGCTGGTGACCACGGTCATAAGATCCTCCATAAGATCTTAATGTACAATCAGCCTGATAACTTTGAGGAATGATAGGATCGAAGGCCCAACGGTCTGTACGTTCTCCTGAACCTTTGAGGTATGCGTTATGTATTGGATAAGCTACCCACAAAGCTGCTTTCTTAGTCTTATCAAAACAAATGGAATAATTACGTATTGTCTTGTTATTTAAAAGAGCATAATGAGTTACATACTGATAATTAGCATTTTCCTTGAAATCAGGTACTTCAGCCCACAGGTTAAAAGCAGGTAGGTTCTGTTGTGATTCAGATAATTGTACTAAATCAAAGACTTTCGCCTCTTGGTCTGCAAACTGGAGTGAAACTTTTGCTACACGTTGTTCTTTACCTGTATTGCTATTATAATACACGTATAAAACATTGAGTCCGTCTTTTATTTCTCCGGATTTAGAGGATAAGGTCAGATCATTGCTACTGAAAGAACACCATGTTGTGCCCTCAGTGATTTCTGCATTCCATATTGTTCCAGGAGTACCTGTGATGATTATAGCAGACGATCCAGATGCCGATTTTACAGTGGAGGAAATTTTCCAGTAGGCATCACCTGACTGTGACGAGCCTCCACCGTTGGAGTCATCGTTGCTACATGCTGTCATTAATAAAATGAGCACTGATAGCAATAATGATGTATAGTATTTGGTGAATGATATCATTTTAAGATATATATTTAGAGACAAGTAACTCTTGGCAAGTATTACCTGCCAAGAGTTTACTAATTTCTATCAGATTTTAATATAATTGGAATCCACACATTACACCTCGAGCTTTGGCTCCATTCCCATCAAAATTAGCATCAGTTGCAATTGTGATTGTTGACTCAGGTGTTAAGTCTGTAAGGTTAAAAGTGTAATAGTCTGAATCAGTAAAGGTTACAATGAATGTTCCAGTTCCTGCTACACCAGTATTTGGCTCTGCTGTAATATTATCATCACCTGACACACTACCACCTCCATTAACTTTTATATAAACAGTCATTGTCTCTTTATTCCATGCGCTAGCATAGAAAGACAATTTTTTGTTGCCACTGATTCCTAAAGCTCCTGTTGTAAATGTTCCACTTTTTTTGCTGGTACCCAATTTCAGTCCTTCAATAGTAGTTTCATTAATAGATAAATCTTGAGAGTAGGCATTTGTTTTATCAGAACCTTGAGCGAATAAGAAGGGTGTCATGGAAGTATAAGTTCCTTTTGTATCACTTCCTCCTTTTGCTGAAACTTTTATAGGCACAGTAACACTATTGCCATTAGTAATGCTGATGGTGAGGTCTTGCTTAACATCATCACTGCTTTCGTTAGCATTTGATGTAACTATTACTTTCCCATTTTCGAGTTTTGCAGATAAAATACCGCTTAATTGGCTTATTGCAAGTGTATTACTGCCTTGATTAACAGTCGTTACTTCAATTGTTTGACTTCCACCTATAGAAGAAAAACTAACAGAAGATGGATCAACCGATACAATCATTGGTTTATTGGAAGCGAATCCGCTCACGTCTTCAAGATTACGAGGTGCCAATTGTCCTGCACTTTGGTAGATGGAAGCAATACCCGTCATTGATGCTGTTGTTGCTGCATATGGCTGATTATCGAACGGAGTTGCGTTCTTGTTTATATTGACAGTGAATGATGTCCCTGCAACATTGAATGTATGATTTTTGCCAGCACCAGCATCTTTCCACACTCCTCCTGTTGCAATATTGACATTTTCAACTGTAACAGGCATACATACAAATGCTGCTAGTTGAGATAAAGTGACTTTTACAGGTGTTACGGCATTGTTTGCAGAAATAACCTCAATATTATCTGCACTGAATCCTTCAACTTGAGGTACATCATAACGTTTATATATTTTGGCTACATCTTTTTGTAATGTTACTTTAATCTCTTGACCTAATGCATACTGAGTTACATCTATTTGGTTGTTATATAAAGAAAGTGCATTACCCGCTGTGGTAGCTCCTTTGGTCATCAGATAAAGAGTACCATAAGAGTAGTTCTTGCCTGCAGGATCACCACAAATAATACCTTGAATTACATAGTTTTCATCTACAGCTGTGGAAGTACTTGTCATTTTTGTTACTAAGTCTGCTATAGAAATAGGAGTTGCAGTAGACTCGGTAGCAACAAATGTTTTAGGCTCACCGTAAATAGTACTAGATGCAGTTGTTGCATAAGCACGGAATGCATATTGATTGTCTTTAGTCAGATTAGTAACAGCTACTGTCCAAGGATTTTCTTTTACCGATGCGGCTGTTTTAGTTGCTTTTGTCCAATCAATATCTGTTACAGTTCCAGTACTGAATTCAATATACTGTACACCAACTTCGGTGGCTTCAGAAATTTCAATATTAGCAACTGAACCACCTAATGTTGCAGTAGTAGCTGTGATGGCTTTTGCATCTGTGGTTGTTACTTTAGGTTCTCCTGCTGTTCCAAAATCAATTTCAGTACCACCAGCACCTGTTGCCAAAGTGATATCATCTAAACGAATAGCTGAAGCATCTAAAGCTGTGAATCTGATATATAGGTTTTCTGGAACTTGTTTTAATGTGAAGTTTGCTGTTGCAAAAAACCAATAAGGATAATCGGCATCGCCATTATTCTTAGTATATGTAATTGGTACCCAAGCCGTACCATCAGCACTTAATGCAACTTCAAATTTGGAAACATCAAAGGTATTGTCGTATGTTCCGTTATTGTTCACAGAACGGCTGGCTCCAAATGTCAATTGCAGATTCTTTTGTCCGGAAGTAAGCGTGATAGTATTAACATTGAAGCTTGTAGGAGTTTTGCCGAAAAATACAACGTTAGGTCCTGATGCACCTGCATAAGCATCTGTATTTGCTAATCCACTATTACGGACTGAAGCATTTACGCCTGTATAAGTAACGGATTCTGAACCGATCCCTGTTTTATTCCATCCTTCGTATTTGTCAACAAAAGGCCAATTTGTTTTATCAAGCTCAATTGTACCAACATTGTCGTTGTAGATTACTACAGATGGCTCTACGCTTCCGCTCGTAATCTTAACAGTCTCTGACATCAACACACCCACTTTGTTTGAAATCTCAATAACAACGCTGGCTTCATCATTAACGTTTTCCGGAATGCTAACCTGAATAGTAGCAGAACCTTCACCTTCATATTTTGATAGAGTAACCCATGATTTGTCATCCTTTACTGTAGCTTTCCAACTACGGTTGGTTGAAATGTCAAAAGAAGCTTGGCTTCCGTTGGCTGGTTGACCGTCTAAGCCGAAAATCAAGGTTGTAGGCGAAACTTCGAGGTATGGAGCCTCGGTATCATCATTGTCGTCAACGCAACTTACGAAAGCTGTGCTAACCATTACAAGCATAAGCCCGTAGAATAACTTCAGAAAGTTCAAATTTCTCATTTTGTTGCTTTGTTAATTAATTAATAAAATTTTTGTGAATCATTTATCATTTTGTTCTCTCTCGATAATAATAGTTTAGCAAAGTTATTTTTTTCTATGAAACGTGCAAAGTTTCTAACGTCTTTTTCATATTACAACTGTGTTAAATTTTAGTGACTTAAGAACCGGTAATGAGGTGATTTTCGACATTGACGAATAGATTGATTCTTTTTATCTTCAATATATAACATTGTGAAAGAATTTAGAGATGTTTATTACTTTTTTGAAAGATTTGCATTATGCCTTTATTGGACTTGCACTTGTTAGCAATTGCACTGTTTACGGAGTATTAATAGAAATATTTTTGAATGGACTTCATTTATAATTTGATAGATAGAATCTTAATGGTATAAATTTATTTTAATATTTGGATGCTGAAATACCGTATTGGGAATGAATGCGTCTTTTTACTTTCATCTTGATGGTGGAATCTTATTGTATAAACTATTTATTTCTTCTTTTGTGCTCTGATTGCCGAATGTTTTGTGATGATCTTGTTGCTCTGATCTTCATCCACAATTTCTCCCACCATCCACTTTCAGCTTTACTTAGCGTATCAGAAGTTATCGTGATTATCTTTTCTCTCAACTTGTTCTGTTCGGTTGCCATCGCATACTGCTTTTCCAACACTGAAATTCTACGCTTTTTGCATTGAAGGTCTTGCTCTTGTAGCTCAATGACTTCAAGATAAACTTTGCATACTTCGGATTGGTTATTGCAGAGCTGTTCCAGCGTATGAATGTAGTCTTTAGTGGGAAGGGTTTCGTGCCAACACAAGAATTTCTGAAGGCTCTTTTCGTCGATGATAAGAGTAGTCTCTGTGAAAGATGCGGTGATTGCTTCCATTTCTGCCCACAAACAGATGTCTTCTTCCTTGACTCCGTACTTGTGCGCCGCTTCGTCTATGCTAATCCATTTCGGCATAGTGTTTCTTTGTTTATGCGTTTAACAAAAAGAGCGAATAACTCTTGCCAAGCATGGTGCAACAAGCATCCCTGCATTTTGCTTTCTAGTCGGAGGGTTATGGGGTATGGGGATTATGTAGGGGAACCGACCGGATACAAAAAAGACATGGATGCTGTTGAACCATTATCCGGTCTTGAGGTCTTAGCAAAACCTTTAGAAAGATAATGATAACAACAGACATCCACGTCAATCGTTTATATATAACACATCTATAACTGATATGTTGATATACAGCCATCCACGTGGAGTATCTGTTGTATCATCCCTCTTCTAAATGAAATTGCTAAGTTTCAAGACCGAGAGATAATACGTTATTTACTCCAATTAAGTTGTAAAAACCACTACCTGCTTATTACATCTCGCTGATGCGCAGAAAGTGTACAGCAAAGATATATGTTTTTTCGGAATAAAGTGGGAGAATGGGAATAAATAAAAGAAGTCTGGTATTTAGAATGATTTTTTGTGTTTAGGCGATGTTATTTCAAGGTGTTGTTTGCCATTAATATCACTTAGCACATTTATCTCCTTCGTAAAGCAACGCTTTGTATCTTCAAAAGCTATGCTTTATGGTTGCTAAAGCATTGCTTTAAATAACCATACGGTAGATGTTACGAGTGTCGTCTTCACCTTCACTTTTTCCTTTCAACCTTTTATTTATCAGTGATCTCGGGTGAAGGGGCGGCTATTCACCTAGTGAGTGGAGAAAACATTGTAAGTGTTTGAAATAAACTATCAATGGTTTGAAACAAACATTGGGAAGAAAAAAATAATCTATTAGCATCTTTTTATTAGGTTATAGCTAATACGAATATCATTATAGCAAAAACAAATTAGCTTATAGCAAAGTGAACGATGTCTTTATGATTACATATGAAAATTGGGTGAAGGATCGGTGAAGGGCGACATGTTTCACCCGTTATCACTTATGAATAAAAGGTTTCGAAGAAAAGGTGAAGGCTACCCTTCTATTTGAAAACTTATAGTATGATGTATAAAAGTATCATGGCTTTGATGGGAAGGGGGCATTGCAGCGCAAGAATTTCTGACGTTATACAACTCATACAAGTCACTTGGTATATGGTTGATGCAAACTCGAGAGAAAGGGAAATCAAGGTGATGCCTGCATGGAAGTGGATGTTGCAATAAAATAAAAAACGATTCTCAGATATATCAGGAATTACTTGATATTAATGCCAAATGAAATATGGGTTCTAAATATAATATCTTTTAGTGTACAACTTAATCTCTTTTAGTGAATGAATTAATTCGTCCGCCTATAGGCAAAGTTGCGTTTGCCTATAGGCAACCTTTCGTCCGGCTATAGGCGGACGAAAAGATGCCTATAGCCGGACGAATTAATTTATGAATGCGGTGACGTTATTTTCTACAGAGAAAACCTTTATTCAATTATGCCGTTGTTCTTAAGATTTTGAAGATGTATTTATATTGTGCAGCCAAGAAAGACCTCTGCCATTCTATGGCCTAGAAATCGGTTTCTCTTTTCGTATAATCTTTTTTATCTCTTCTTTTACGATTCTTAACTCCGAAGATTTCGTAACAATAAAGAAACCATCTACTTTTACCCCGTATTTGTAAGAAATTGAAAGAAACTTCGTCTAATAAACTAAAAACTAAAACGATTCCGGACATGAAACACAGATTGTTGCTACTATTACTATTCGTAGCCCTTGTGATGACAGGTTGGGCACAAAACTCCGCTACGCCATCCTATACTGTCAAAGGGGTACTTTTGGATTCACTGACTCAGGATGGAGAACCATACGCTACTATTAAGATTACTAAAAAAGGAGCACCGGACAAGGCTGTCAAGATGGCGGTGACGGGTGCCAATGGTAGGTTTCAGGAGAAACTGAATGTAGGTGCGGGAGATTACGTCATTACTATTTCTTCGATAGGCAAGGCCCCCGTCACGAAAGAGTTCACTTTGAAACCATCGGTTAGAGTCATTGATTTGGGGACAATGCTCTCCGCTGAGGCTAACAATGAATTGAAAGGAGTGGAAGTCGTGGCGCAAAAGCCTTTGGTCAAGGTGGATGTAGACAAGATAGAGTATAATATTGAGGATGACCCCGACTCGAAATCAAACAGTATATTGGAGATGCTTCGAAAAGTGCCTTTGGTGACGGTGGACGGAGAAGACAACATACAGGTGAATGGTAGCAGCAGCTTTAAAATACACGTCAACGGGAAGCCCAACAATATGATGAGCAACAACCCGAAAGAGGTGTTGAAGAGTATGCCCGCCAATTCCATTAAATATATCGAGGTGATAACATCGCCCGGAGCTAAATATGACGCTGAAGGAGTGGGAGGTATCTTGAATATCGTAACAGTAGGCGGTGGATTCGAAGGATATACGGCAACATTCCGGGCAAATGCCAGCAACTACGGTGCCGGTGCCGGCGGCTACGCAATGGTGAAGCAGGGGAAAATGACTGTCTCTGCCAATTACAACTTTAATTACAATGACCGGCCCCGTGGATATTCGGACAGCTACCGTGAGAACTATGAGTCGGATACGGAAAAGTATCTTGAATCAAACAGCAGTTCCAAGTCGAAAGGCAACTTCCAGTATGGAAATCTGGAAGGCAGTTATGAGATTGACACCTTAAGGCTGCTGACGGTGGCTTTTGGAATGTATGGCAGCAATAGTAAAAATTATGGCGATGGATTTACCACCATGTATGGCGCTAACCATGAGGACATTGCCTACAGCTACCGGACCGGCAATCATGGAGATGGCTCCTGGTATTCCATCAATGGAAACATCGACTATCAGCGCACGTCCAGAAAGAACAAGCAGCGGATGATCACTTTCTCCTATAAGATCAATACGCAGCCTCAGACGAGTAATTCTAATACTGGCTATGAAGATATTCACGCCAAAGAGGAGGTGGATGACCTTGTGAAACGGTTGCTGTTAAAAAACAGCCAGTCGGACGGCAAAACCAATACGATGGAACAGACCTTCCAGGTAGACTATACGACTCCGATAGGTGAGTTGCATACCGTGGAGGCAGGTGCGAAATATATCTTCCGTCGCAATACCAGTGACAACAAACTTTATGAAGCAGCCGGAGGAAGTGATGATTATTTATATAACGAAGACCGCAGCAGCGACTATCGTCATTTGAATCATATTCTGGCAGCTTATCTCGGATATACGTTGAAATATAAGGATTTCACCTTCAAGCCGGGAGTACGCTATGAACAGACCGTACAGCGGGTGAAATATATCGTTGGACCGGGTGAGAATTTTCACACGAACTTCAGCGACCTGGTGCCATCCGTTTCTCTTGGCATGAAGCTCGGCAAGACTCAGAATATGCGTGCCGGTTATAATATGCGTATCTGGCGTCCGGGCATCTGGAATCTGAATCCTTATTTTAATAATCTGAATCCGATGTTTATCACCCAAGGTAACTCGAACCTGAAAAGTGAAAAAAGCCATGCGTTCGACTTGTCTTATAGCAATTTTAGTGCGAAGTTCAATATCAATGTGTCGCTGCGCCATTCTTTCAACAATAACAGTATTGAGAATATAAGCCGATTGATTACGGCACCCGAAGGGGAGATGTTTGACAATGATCCCACGCACATAGCACCGGAAGGGGCCTTGTACAGCACTTATGCCAATATAGGAAAGAGCCGGAACACAGGAATGAGCTTGTATCTGAACTGGAACGCGTCTCCTAAAACGCGCCTGTACGTCAATGGCCGTGGAAACTACAGCGATTTGAAAAGTGAAGCGCAGGGATTGCACAATTATGGATGGAACGGTTCTTTCTATGGTGGCGTCCAGCATACTCTTCCGTTGAAAATACGGTTAAGTCTGAATGGTGGCGGTAGTACTCCTTATATTAATCTACAGGGAAAAGGTTCCGGCTATTATTATTATAGTTTGGGTGCGAGCCGTTCTTTCCTGAAAGATGAGCGTTTGAGCCTGAATGTGTATTGCAGTAATATATTTGAGAAATACAGAAGCTATAACAATCATACAGAAGGCGTAAACTTCCTGTCGAAGAGCAGCAGCAAGTGGCCGAGCCGTAGCTTTGGAGTCAGTATCAGCTACCGGATTGGTGAACTGAAAGCCAGTGTGAAGAAAGCTGCCCGAAGCATCAATAATGACGATGTGAAAGGTGGTGGCGGCGAAGGCGGGAATACAGGTGGAGGAGGTGGTCAGTAGACCACTTCCACGCACGTTGTGATTTCTTTATTTCTGCCTTACATCCTGCTTATTGGTATTGAAACCTAACTTGGTAAGTCCTGCCTGTACATCGGGATGACTCATGAAGAGTTTCCATAACAGCCCTGTCCGGTAATTCTCGATCATGACTGCAATTGGTCCCTGGTCGATGGCAAGGTAACGTTGCGGATACCAGTTGTCTGTTTCGCTGAAAGCATCGTAGAATCCGAAAGGACCGAAGACTTTGTCCCCCATATTATACAGGTGGCGCATCACTTGCATCGAATATTCCGGTGTATAGACGATGGATGAAAGGGCGGCGGTGGGAGAGATAACCCCTTTGTCATCCTGTTCATTCGGTGAATGAGCAGCGTATCCATCGACGGAATAGCTGGCGGTCAGTCCCCAGCAGTCCGGTCCGAAACCTTTGTAGTGTTTGGGGTTGCGGATGCAGTAAGCACGGTTCACTAATGTCAGATTGCGCATTTCGTGGAAGTAGCTGGGACAGTATTCGTCTTTCAGACCGACGGGGTCGAGTCCGAGGAAGGAGTATTGTGCCCAGAAAAGCGGTCCGGCTTCCGTGCCCTGATAGCGGAGATGCAGTTCGATGCCTTCCACTTTATGCGGGGAGACGATAGCTCCGTTCTGCGCCCAGCCATCGTGATAGACGGCTGCCGGTACTCCGTGGGTAGGAGAGGCTGCGGCGAGGATATACATAATCATACATTCGTTGTACCCATGTATGGGGAAGTCCATTTCCCAGCCATAGGTGGGGCTCCAGTGCCAGTATAGCACATTTTGGTCACCGTTGCGGTACCAGTTCCAGTCAACGTCTTTCCATATTTGGTCAATGCGTGCTGCCAGTGCTTTTTCTTTCTCATTACCGTTGATGTAATACTGGTGTACGGCGAGCAGTCCTTGCATCAGGAAGGCAGTTTCTACCAAGTCACCTCCGTTATCCTTCTGTCCGAAAGGTTTCACCTTTCCCGTATCGCCATACCACCAGTGCGGATATGCTCCGTGAAAACGGTCCGCTTTTTCGAGGAAGGAGACGATGCGCTCCATTCGTGCCAGACCTTCTTCGCGGGTGACGTAACCCCGGTCTATTCCGGCAAGGATAGCCATGATGCCGAAGCCGCTGCCGCCGGAAGTGACTACATTGGCATCATTCTGCGGGTATACCCCGTCTACATGATACCGTTCGGGGGCAAGTCCGCTGTTGGGCTCGGCACCTTCCCAAAAGTAGAGAAAGGTGCGGCGCTGAACGGTGTCCATCAGGGCGTCGTCCGTGAGCTCGGAACTGGCGGTGGCTGGTCCGCCGGTCTTGTTTTTGCAGGCTCCTGCTGTCAGTATCAGGCAGAGGAGCGAAATATAGAGAGATAATTTTTTCATTGATTGTGGATTTAAATGAGAGAATAAAATTTAGGCACGGATTACACGGATTTCACGGTTTTAAGAGATTTCGCAGTTAAAGACCGTGTGAATCCGTGTAATCCGTGCCTATTGTACGATTTTTATTTTAGCGTGAATCGTGCGGATTTCACGTCCCGACTGTTTGTTCCGATCATTACTTCAAATTCACCCGGTTCTGCTACTAGTTGCAGGTCGTAGTTGTAATATCTCAGCATTTCCGGCGCAATCTTAAACTTGACAATTTCCGACTGTCCCGGTTCAAGGAATATCTTCTGGAAGCCTTTCAGCTCTTTCACCGGACGGGTAGTGCTGCCGACGAGGTCACGGATATAGAGTTGTACTACTTCCGATCCCGGCCATGTACCGGTATTGGTGACCATTACTGCTGCCGTCAGTTCTCCTGTCATGTCGATGGTCGAACGGCTCAGGTCGATATCACCGTAAGAGAAGGTAGTATAAGACAGTCCGTATCCGAACGGGTAAAGCGGTTCATTGTCCACATCCAGATAATTGCTGCGGAACTTTTCGAACCACTTGCCTTGTGCCAGCGGACGTCCCGTATTCTTATGTGCATAATACAGCGGAATCTGACCGACATTCTTCGGGAAACTCATTGTCAGTTTTCCACCCGGATTGACATATCCGAAGAGTGCGTCGCCGATGGCATAAGCAGCTTCGCTGCCTCCGAACCATACGTTCAGAATAGCAGGTACGTGTTCCTGTTCCCAAGTCAGCGTCAGCGGGCGACCTGTGAATAATACCAGTACGACAGGTTTTCCGGTTTTAAGCAACTCCTTCAGCAGGTTTTGCTGTACATCCGGAATATTCAGGTCTGTACGGCTGCTGCTTTCTCCGCTCATCTCGGAAGATTCTCCGAGAGCCGCAATGATAATATCCGACTGATTGGCTACCGTCAATGCTTCGTTCAGCAATTGCTCGTCTGTCCGGTTGTCACGGTTCAGCGAACGTCCGAACATCGTGGCGCGTTCTTCGTAAGAGGCGTCGCTGATCAGATTGCTCCCTTTGGCATATAGGATGTTTGCTTTTCCGGCAGTCATCTCTTTCAGTCCTTCTACCAGTGACGGACATCGGTCGAGTACGGCAGCTACGCTCCATGTACCCGGCATATTTGTCCGGCTGTCGGCCAACGGGCCTATCACGGCGATGTTACCTTTCGGGTTAAAAGGAAGAAGAGGTTCGGCAGGAGTTCCCGGACGCAGGGTCACGTTGTCATTCTTTAAAAGAACAAAGCTTTCTGCGGCAATTCTGCGGGCAGCATCTCGGTGCGCTTTCGTAAAGATATCACGTGCGGGACGTTTTAAGTCGCAGTACTTGTAGGGATTGTCAAACAATCCCAGTTTATACTTTGCTTCCAGAATACGGCGGCAGGCAGTATTCAGTGTTTCCATAGAAACTTTGCCTTCCTGAATGGATTTCTTGAGTGTGCTGACAAAGCCTTCGCTCACCATATCCATGTCTACTCCGGCATTGATGGCACGTGCGGAAACCGTTTGCAGGTCGCCGATACCGTGGTCGATCATTTCGGAGATTCCGGTATAGTCGGTTACCACAAATCCGTTGAACCCCCACTGACCACGCAGTACGTCCGTCATCAGCCACTTGTTGGCGGTAGCGGGCACACCGTCTACTTCATTGAACGAAGCCATTACACTACCTACACCGGCTTCTACAGCCGCTTCGTAAGGTAGCATATATTCATTGAACATCCGCTGGCGGCTCATGTCTACCGTGTTGTAGTCACGTCCGCCTTCCCCTGCGCCATACAGTGCAAAGTGTTTTACGCACGCCATGATTTCGTCATTCCGCTGCATATTCTTTCCCTGATAACCGAGTACCATCGCTTCGGCGATCATGGCTCCAAGGAAGGGATCTTCACCGCTGCCTTCGGAAACACGTCCCCAACGAGGGTCGCGTGAAATGTCCACCATCGGGCTGAATGTCCATGAGATACCGTCGGCACTGGCTTCTATGGCTGCGATACGTGCCGATTCTTCTATGGCGGTCATATCCCAGGTACAGGATAATCCCAGCGGGATAGGGAACATGGTTTCGTATCCGTGAATGACATCCATGCCGAATAGCAAGGGGATGCCCAAACGGGATTGTTCTACCGCCTGTTTCTGCACATCGCGTATTTTTTCTACTCCTTTCAGATTGAACAAGCCTCCTACTTCGCCCCGTTTGATTTTGGCGGCGATGTCGCTGCTCTTGGCTTGTCCCGTGGTGATTTCTCCGGTGACGGGTAGGTTCAACTGGCCTATCTTTTCTTCCACCGTCATATTCTTCATCAATGCGTCGATGAAGCGGTCCATGTCTTGTGGCGACTTCTGCGCTGCCGCACTCAAAAAGCCGGCAGCGAGCAGCAGAAGTGAAAAAAATATCTTCTTATTTATCATATCGTTCTATCAGTTTGATTTGTATATTAATTAATAATCCGGATTCTGTACCAGTACTCCTTTGGACTTGTCAATTTCTGACTGAGGCAAAGGCAATAATGCGTTCTTATCCTGGTAGTTTACTTTTCCGGCAGCGTGCAATACTTCCGAGGCGATTCCCCAACGTACAAGATCGTAGAAACGGTCGGGCTCCAGCCCGAGTTCCACGCGGCGTTCGTGGCGGATGGCTTCCCGCAATTCTCCCTGATCGTTGGTCGTTATTTTGGGCAGTATATTCGTATTGGTGCCTCTGGCACGTGCACGTACCATTTCCAGATAATCCACCGCTTCTCCGGGGATATTCTTTTCGTTGGCAGCTTCGGCAGCCATCAATACTACATCCGAATACCGGATCAGGCGGATATTCACCCAAAAGCCTTTGTTGGTATATTCCTTACGCAGTGCGGGGTCGGTATAAGCTTTTTTGTTGAAGTAAGCTCCCATAGCCGGGGAGACGGGGGATTCACCATAAGGTTCGTTGGTGTTTTCCGGGGTGATCGGTTCATCGTCCGTTTTGCGGAAGTAGAGCAGGGTGGCGTTTTTACGCGGGTCACCTGTCTCGTAGGCGTCTGCCAATAACTGGGTTGCCATGTGCCATCCCCAGCCTAAGTCCCACTGACCGGCTCCGCGAATGCCTTGCACTTCGCAGAACTGGCTGCCGATAACGTCACTCTGTGGAAGGGCGGCAGTGGCGGTACATTGCAGTTCGAATATAGAACCGCCGCTGTTCTCTCCGTCGTCGGTGAATATTTCGTTATACGGAGTTTTCAGATTATATAAACCTTTGTTGATGACGTCAGTAGAGGCTTTGTACATATTGTCCCAGTCACTGCGCATCATATAGGTGCGGGCATGAAGTGAACGGGCAGCTCCCCAAGTCAGGCGTCCGGTATATTCGGTGCTCCATGTTTCGGGCAATGACTCTTCCGCAGTTTTCAGGTCGGTATCGATCTGCTCGTAGATTTTATCGGCGGTAGTCTTCGGGATGTTGGCTTCCGAGGCATCGTTGATCTTGTAAGTCACCAAAGGTACTTCGCCAAAGGCTCTCACTAGATTGAAGTAACAATAAGCACGGAAGAAAGAAGCTTCCCCTTTGTTGATGATATCTTCGGTTTCCGTTTGTCCGGCAGTCTCTTTCTCGGCAATGGCGTCGAGGATATCATTACACTGGTAGATGATGGCGTAATTCTTTCCCCAGTATGAACCTAGCAAACCGTTAGTCGGGGTGTATAAGAAGTCATCGTACATTTCGGCTACATCCGATCCGTCACTCGGAATACTTCCTTTCTCGGAGTCTTCGGAGCGTAGATAATGGATAGCAATGGCGGGAGTGCCGGCTGTGATGTCGAAACTTCGCATCATGGTATAGACATTGTAGATTTTACCGTTGACCAGCGCATTGGGATTATCGTCTTCGGTGAATTGTCCCTGCGGACTCCGGTCCAGAAAGTCGCTGCAACTGCTTATCAGCAGAGTGGAGGCGGCAATAAAGGTGGAAAAAAGATATTTATTTAGTTTCATACAATTATAGATTTGATTCATTAAAGTTATATTCCGCATGGAAACCTGGGTGTGGCACCTTGCCACCCGCATGGAAACTTGGGTGTGGCACCTTGCCACGCCACTAGAAGGTCAGGTTGATGCCGAAGGTATAGACAGCAGGTACGGGGTAGCTGCCGTCGTCTACTCCGAAGGTGGTGGCGCTACCTCCCAGTTCCGGTGTGTAGCCGGTGTTGTGCTTCCATGTCTTCAGGTTCTGTATGTTGACATAGACTTTCAGTGCCTGCAAGCGTATTTTGGCAAGGAGGGCCTTGTCGAACGAGTAAGCAAGTTGCACGTTACGGATGCGGAAGAAGCTGCCGTCTTCGATGTAATACTCCGAATTCAGGTTGTTGATAGAATGTTTGGAGTTCAGCAACGGCTGGCTGTTGGAGGTACCTTCTCCGTGCCAGCGGTCCACGCGCTGTGACAGATAGTTGAACTGTGCAAAGTTATAATTGTCCCAGGTACGGAAAATCTCGTTACCGTGTTGTCCCATCATATCGATGCCCAATGACCAGTTCTTGTAGTTTACTCCGAGAGAAAGGCCATAGGTGAAATCCGGTGTCGGGTTACCTATCATTGTACGGTCTTCCGGAGTGATTTCTCCATCCCTGTTGACATCGGCAAACTTCAGGTCACCCGGAGTGACGGTAGCCAATGTGTTTTTGGGAGAGGCGTCGATATCTTCCTGCGACTGGTATACGCCTGCCACCTTGTAACCGTAGAAGAAACCGATAGGATAGCCCGCCATCGTGTAACTCTGCTGTTTGTCTCCGGCGATGATGGAGTATCCGTCCTGAACGAGGCTCTTCACCTTATTCTTGATGGTGGTCAGGTTGGCGCTGACAGAGTATCCCCAGTCACCGATCTGGTCACGCCAGCTGGCTGCCATTTCAACACCCATGTTTTCGATTTCTCCCAAGTTGCCGATGCCGGGTACTGTTCCGGAGATACCGGGCACTTCGGCAAGCAAGTCTTTGGTCCTTTTCTTATAATATACTCCTTCGAAGTGCAGACGGTTGCGCAGCACGTTCGTTTCGAAACCTGCTTCCCAAGCTTCTACTTTTTCCCAACGCAGATTGGGATTGGGCAGATAGGAGAGCTGGTAACCGGGATAGATAATGGACGGCTTGCCGAAAACAGCCGAGTAAGCATTTGACAACAGCGGTTCGGCAGGATAGGCCCTGTCCAGATTCTGATTGCCTAATGTACCGTAAGATGCTTTGATTTTCAACATATCGAGCCATTTGATATCCTTCATGAACTCTTCTTCGGTCATCAACCAACCGCCGCCTAGTGAGAAGAAGTTCTGCCACTCATTGCCGGTGTATGAGAAGGCGGAAGAACCATCGCGACGGAACGAACCGTTGAACAGGTATTTTCCTTTGTAGTTGTAGATCACACGTGCCAGCATGGATACCGTAGTCCGTTCCCATTGGGTACTTCCGTTGGTAGCTGTTGCGGCATCACCGATGCTGACAAACCACTTGTCCGGATCGTCAGGAATCACCAGACCGACACCTTGTTTACGTGCTCCGTCCAGTCGGCTCAGTGAATTGTAATACGTCGTGAAACCGGCTGTAGCGGTCAGGTTATGATTGCCGTGATCAAAACTATTGGTGTAAGTCAATAGATAATCACTCTGCACTTTCGTTTCATTTTCCTTGAACTGGCTGACTTCTGTCTTGCCGGTTCCCAATGTAACTACATCTCCTGCGGCAGTATCGTCATACACCTTCATGATAGGCAGATAAGTACGTCCGTTGTTGGAAGCATAGTCCATAGAGAACATCGCTTTGAAGTTGAAATGTTTCAGGAAGTCCACTTCGCCATAGATATTACCCGATGCCCGGTAGTTTTCGGCTTTGGTCGTATTGGCTTTCAGATCGACGTCTACCATCGGATTGTTGATCTGTGCTTTCTGAAATTCGGGCAGAACGCTGTACAGGCCATATTCCTTATTGTATACCGGTGCGATAGGGGCAGCACGAAGAGCGCCGAGTACCTGCTTGGAGTCTGCCGGAAGCGTGCGTGCTCCGTTGAACTGGAAGCCGACTTTCAGAAAGTCCGTGATCTTGTAGTCATTACTTGCATTGATAGTCACTTTGCTGAACTTCTCATGCTTGATGTTTCCCTGTTCGTGAGAGTAACCTACGCCCAGGTAGAAACTATGTTTCGGCGAAGCTCCGGTAATACTGATATTATTGTTGGTGATGAATGCAGTCTGGAAAATCTCATCCTGCCAGTTGGTGTTCGCGTTCCAGCCGCTGAAGTCGAACGGAGTGTCCTTCTGATTGGCAAGCTGTTCGCTGTATAGCTCCTGAAATTGCGGACCGTTGACCAAATCAACCTTATCTACTACTTTCTTGAAACCGAAAGAGGTATTAATGTTAACCAGTGTCTGTCCTTCTTTGGCTTTCTTGGTGGTGATGATGATGACACCATTCGCACCGCGAACACCGAAGATAGCCAGTGATGACGGGTCTTTCAGGATCTCCATAGATTCGATGTCCTCCGGATTAAGGAAGTTGATATTGTCATTGAATAGTCCGTCTACCACGTACAACGGTTTGTAGCCATTGATGGAGTTTGTACCACGGATACGGATTTCGGGGTCGGCACCGGCACGTCCGGAGTTTACGATTTGTACACCTGCCACTTTTCCTTGTAAGGAAGATAATGGGTTCGTTGCAGGTTTGTTGGCAATTTCTTCTCCTTTGACGTTGGTAATAGAACCTGTCAAGTCTCTTTTCTTCGCGCTACCGTATCCGATAACGACTGTCTCGGCTAGTACCTGCGAATCTTCTTTCAGGGTGACGTTGATCACATTCTGTGCTCCTACCTTGACACTCTGTGTAGTCATTCCTACATAGGAGAATACCAGTACGTCTTCTGGGGTGACAGAGATTGAATACTTACCGTCCATATCGGTGATGGTTCCGGTGGAAGTTCCTTGTACGAGCACCGATGCACCGATCAGCGGTTCATTGGCGGCATCTGTTACCGTACCGGTCACTGTCTTTGTTTGTGCAAAGGCGGATACGGAGGTCAGCAACAAGCAAGTGAGCGCCACTATGCTCTTAAACCTGATGGTTTTCTTCTGAAGATCTTGTAAAAGTCTAGTCCTCATTGCATTAAATTTTTCCATTCGTTACTATTTAGGTTGAAGTTTATTCTGCCGTCTTCCGGCGAAAGTAACAAAGTGAACAAATGAAAGGCAAAAAAGATTAGGGAAAGAGAGAGAAAGGGCAATTTTAACATTGTAATTATGATGTGTGAAAAAATTATTTGTCTTTTTGTTGCTTGTTTGTTTTATTCTATTTACATTTGTAAAACGAAACGAACTATGAAGCTACTTCTTTCTTATATTATAGGGTTGTTCCTGATTTTGTCTCTCTCTGCTTGTCATGATGGAGGTAATGCAACTACTCTTTTACATCAGGCAGACTCACTGATGCAAGAGTTCCCCGATAGTGCCCTGTCTCTCCTCGAATCCATTTCTCATCCTGAAAAGTTATCCGGCTCTGAAAGAGCTGATTATGCTATATTTTTGACACGGGCAAGGACTAAGTTGTATGTTCATGAGTCAAGTGATTCATTGATTCGGTTTGCAGTAGATTATTATAAAAGAAGTTGGAATAATGAGCGTAAGATGCAAGCCTATTATTATCGGGGTTGTGTGTATCGAGACATGCGGTGTATGGATTTGGCGGTAAAAGATTTCTTGCAAGCATTAAAGGTAATTCCTAAAGAGAGCGAGTATCTTTATTTGGGGGCCATTTATGAGAATCTGGCGGGATGTTATGCGGAACAAAATCTTTATAAGGATGCTATGCACGCCCATCATAAAGCGCATGAAATTTATATTAAGCAAAAGAAAGATGATGGTCTATTTTATGCTGTTAGAGGGATAGGGTATGTTTTTATGCTTCAACATCAATTGGATAGTGCTTTGGTCTATTATCAAAAAGCATTGGATGTTGCAGAGAATATAGGGGAAGATTATTATAAATCTATAATATTGAGTGAATTGGGAATTTTGCATAATGAAAAAGGGGAATTTCAAAAGGCTAACCAATATCTTTCTGCATCTATATCTTCTGCACCAACTGGTACTAATTTATTTTCTGAATATCTTCGAAAAGGTTGTATCTTACGTAATATCC
This sequence comes from Bacteroides sp. RCH18, assembly GCF_058231005.1. Classification (NCBI taxonomy): domain Bacteria; kingdom Pseudomonadati; phylum Bacteroidota; class Bacteroidia; order Bacteroidales; family Bacteroidaceae; genus Bacteroides; species Bacteroides sp. RCH18. The sequence continues at coordinate 82,937 of NZ_JBIPTC010000002.1, forward strand.
ATCAAATGGACTCTGCACGGTATTATTTGAATTTGAGTAAATCTTCTCCTTATATATTTAACCGTGGAGGAAGTTATGGAGAATTATATAAATTGGAGAAAGAAGAGAAAAATTATCCAGCAGCTATAGCGGCAGCTGATTCTTTTATTTATTATCTAGATTCAATTTATGATACAACAAAGGCAGCTGAGATAACTCGTTTGGCTGATCAATATGAAATCGAATTTTATCAGCAAAAAATTGCGGGAAGATATAAAATTGAGGTCTTATCACTTTTGCTGTTATTTATTATTGGAGGAGCGATTTCTCTTTGGATTGATAAACGTCGAAAAAAGAAGTATCTTGAGTTACAAAATCAATTAATGAAGAGTCGTACAGATATTCTATCTGGGGACTTTGAGGATCAGGGTAATGCTGAATCTGATTTTATGAGGATGTTGGAGCCGAGTTTAGAACTTTGTCTTCAGTTGTTTCGAAGGACAGAAACCCATGAGAAACTTCTTTCTTTGGAGAAAAAGATGGGCGTTGCTACCTCTTTGAGTATTCATGAAGGACAGATGATTTGTGAAAGCATTTATGAAACTTTTGGCGACATTATGCTTAAATTGAAAATTCAATATGCTGATTTAACTAAAGAAGACTTGCTCCATTGCGTATTTTTCTTATTGGGTTGCTCCAAAGAAACAATCTTATTATGTACACGTGCTTCTGAAGGAGCATTTAAAAGTCGGAAAAGTCGCATGAAGATTAAGTTAGGAGAAGAATTCTTTGAATGGATGACTATACGCCAATATCTTGTCTCATAGGTGTTTATGTTGGATTGTGACATTCCTGTAACTTTTCTGTAACTTGCAGTCGAGATCCATAGTTATCTTGTAACTTTATTGTGACCAGGCATCTGAATTTATTTAAATCTTATCCCTTACATTTGTATCATAACCAATAAAAATAAGTATTATGAAAGCAAAACTATTATTATTACTTTGTTGCTTATTTGCGATTGAAGGATGGGCAAATTCAAATGATATTCATTTACTAAAAGATAGCCGCTCTAATCCTATGGGAATACCTATTCAACCTACTTATGAGAAATGTGCTATTCTCTCTAATATTCTTAATGTAAGCTTCGGTAGAGCAAAAGATTATGCTATCATTACTGTAACGAATAAAGCTACAGGTGAAATTGTACATTCCAAAACTTATCACAACACTAGCATTGTCATGATTGATATGTCTTCTTGTGAAAAAGGAGAATATACTATTCATATAATTTTGAATGATTGTTTGTTGGAAGGTACATTTACTGTACAGTGAAACTGAACTGAATAAGGTAATGGATAAATGTACTTTTAGTCTTAGTGACAAGAAGTAACTTTTTGTGTTCCTTTTCTGTATAGTCGATATTTCTAATTGTAAAATATTAAGTTAGAGGAAGGAGGTAATTTCCTTTGGGATCTGTTATTTATTATTGTTGTAACGTATTTATCAACCTTTAAATTCAATCGGTTATGAAAGCAATTTTTTTTATGTTTTTATTATGTTGTATTTGCTGCTTATCATGTTCGGATGAGCAAAATACTCTTTCAGAAGAACAGAATGTTATTGAGAATAAGACTTTTGAAAAAGTGAGTAGTTTAGAATTGAAACAACAACTACTGGATTACTTGAATAATTCGGTAAAAACAAGAACTACTTTTAATAATGCTGAAATGAATTACGATTTAGGTATGCAAGAAATTTTGCGTCCACAAATCCAAACCTTTGGGGAGGAAATGATAGTTGTACGAAGTAAAATGGATGCTAATAATATAATGGCATTTTATAAAGAGAATGGTGTTATTGAAAACTGTCTTATAATTGAATGTGCACAAAATGCTGAAGATGCACTTGAAGAAACTATGTTCACATGTTATGATAGTAACAATATTCCTATTTTTAAAGCAATGGTTAATAAAAGAAATAATACATGTAATGTTCTTGAAATATATGATGGACTTGACGGTCTGACAGCCCGTGGTGGAAATTGGGGGTGCAATGTATCTCTTGGCTTGGCTGGTGCTTTATGGTCAACCGCTTTTGGAATGGTTACGGCTGGTGCGGGATTTGTTGTGGCGGTTGGTTGGTGTGTGTTACAAACTTGGCTATGTAGCTCCCGTGTAGTCTCTCGCCCTCCAACGGAAATACAAATAGATACAATAGAATTTAAGCCGATGGAAAGAGATGATGATAGTATAGCGAGAGACACAATAGGTAAACTATTGCCCCTGCGTTGATAATTATTTAATATGTACAGTAAATGAGAAATAATATCAAATTAGCATTGTTTTATATTTTAATATTAGGTCTGTTCTCCATTCTTTTATGTACAGAAAATAGTATTTGGTTTTCTGCTTCTATTGCAATGATTTGTACATCAACGGGAGTTTGCATAGGACAACTTATTAAGAAAAGAAAACGATTTCATGCTAGTACTGACAAATTATGGGTTCTATCAGGACTGTTTTTATTATCTATCATAATTTCATTATGCATTTATTTCTTTTTTGATAATAACCCCAATAAAGTGACATATATTTTACTGATGAATCTAGTTCTAGCTTTAGGTTCTATATTGTATATCTATATCACTAGAGAAAAAACATAAAATAATTAGTCGTATGAATTGATAATTAGAATATTTCAATTCATACGACTTTTCAAATATAGTATTATGAGAAAACTTATTTTATTTTTCCTATTTGTGTTTTCTGTTACAGTAGGATTTGCACAGAGTTTTTCCGGAGATAAACTGTTTATTTCGGTAGATGGTGGAAAAGGTGTATTGTTCGGTAAGTCAAACTTGTCACCTTTTGGTGTTAATTATCGTGGGGAATATAATGGAGGCTTGACGTGTAATGTGAAGACACTCTATCGAATTGATAAATTTTGGGTTGCCGGATTAAAGTTTAATCTCTCCGGTACTTCTGCCAATTATACACTTGATGATGAAACGAATGTAGCTGACAATGTAGAACTTTGGTATTTAGGACCGCAACTTGGATTCAAAATTCCAATAACCGAAAGAACTTTAATTAGTTGCGTATTGGGAGCCGGATATCTACATTATCGGGATGAAGGTCGAAGTAATAGTGAATTTAAATGTACTTCCGGTGTATTGGCCGGGAATATGGACTTTCTGGTAGAATATAAATTGACAGACCACCTTGCGGTAAACGGAGGCTTTTCTGTTTTAAGTGGAGACTTTAAGAAGATTGAAATGACAGCCGATGAGAAAAAGGAAACACTACGTCCAAACAAATTGGATAGACTCTATATGAGACGTCTTGATTTTCAGTTAGGACTAGTTTTCTGCTATTGAACATCTTAGGTCAAAAGATTAGCTGGATAGAGTGAACCTTGAAAGATATTTATTACTTTTGAGGTAAAGCTTGGTTTAGCTGAAAGGTATACGAACAGTCTGAATAATAAATAAAAATAGAACAATGAAATTCATGAAAAAAAATAGGCCAGATGTGATGATTATTATACTGCTTATTCTTTGGGGAATATATGAGATATTCGTAGTACCCTTTGAATATGATACTTTGGTATCTATTTTTGTTGGCTTTAATTTGGTGTATCTTTTTCCTTGGTGCTGTAAAGAAACAAGTGCTGAATATTTAAAGATAAGAAATGCTGCCTTACAATATGCTTTCACATTAATCATTGCAGTACTTTGTGCTTTAAAGATTGTCGGAGTTCTGTGTGAACGTATGTTTGATGTTGATGGTCTGAAAATGATATTTATTGGCGTCTTCTTTCAAAGTGTCTATTTCCTGATTGTTAAATTTAAACGTTCGAAGATACATGAAAGGTAATATTAAATTGGCATTATTCTTTGTTCTATTATTGGGACTCTTTACCATTCTTTTATGTACGGAAAGTAGTCGTTGGTTCTCGGCTTCCATTGCAATGATTTTCACAATGAGTGGTGTTTTTCTAGGGCAACTTATTAAGAACAGGAGAAAAAAGTAGTTAATAAACAGAGCGCTGTTTCATCCTTTTTCAAGATAAAACAGCGCTCTGCTTATTGATATTAACGCCTGTATGGCTCTCTTTTAGTACATCTGCTCCGCAGTCTCCATACATCGAATAACATCTTCCTTATTTCCACAGAAAGGACCGGATTTCTCGATCTTCAGCGTAGACATGGCGGCAGCAAACCGACCTGCTTCTTCGATGCTCGCACCCGATACCCGTTGATACAAATATCCGATAGTATAAGTATCTCCACAGCCGGTTGCATCTACTACTTGTCCGGGTTTATAAGCCGGAATGCGATAAAAATCCGTACCGTCGTAAATGAGAGACCCCATACTTCCTAAAGTGACTAATACTTCTTTCACTCCCCATTCGTGCAGTTTACGTGCGGCCTCATGCGGATCGGAAAGTCCTGTGAGCACTTCCATTTCGTGCTCATTTACTTTAAGGAAATGAATATATTGCAGAGCTTCCCGCTTGTCAGTCCAGTCTACCGGGTATACGTGCGTATCACGTACTTCACGCAGGTATCCTTGCGAATCGACAGCTATCAATCCTTTCCGGGATAACTCCTTAATCACTTCTAAAGAAAAATCATCTGCTAACAGCGAACCAAGATGATAAATTTCCGCCTCTATCTCCTGAAGCTGGGAAGCGGTGAAAGGATCGGCTTTAGCCAACACACGTTGTGTACGGTCATCCGGATTTTCTCCATAGATGTTCTCGAAGTATACAGAGTGCTGGCTGGGTAATGCGGTTACGCTGATGCCTATCCCGCGCAGCTGGTCTACTACTTTCATTTCCGTAGCGCCGACTGCTGTCACTAATGCATAATCTATGTCATTGAAATGGCGGATAGCGTGTGAACAATAGAAAGCTGTGCCTCCAGGCATATAGACTGTGCTTTGAGGAGTGACTACCTTATCCAAAGTGATATGGCCGATGCAGCAAAGTTGATGTTTCTTCATATATGTAATCAATTAAAAAGCCCCCAAGATATTTCTTGAAGGCTTTCTAGTTTATATAAATGTGTGCGGATGATAGGACTCGAACCTACACGCCTCACGGCACCAGATCCTAAGTCTGGCGCGGCTACCAATTACGCCACATCCGCATGCGTCGCTTTTTGTTTAGCGGTGCAAAGATAGGAAGATTTTCTGATTTGACAAATAATTAGGCAACAAAGTTACTCACTTAAGATTTCAAAAGCCTTTTCAATCAGTGTGTCCCTATGTTTAGATTGGTCATCCTCAGTCATATCGATAGCTATATCAGGCAAAATACCTTCTTCCAGCGGCTGCATATTTTTGTCGAAATGAGGACTGGCGGAGAAGCGGATGCTCCATCCGTTCGGCAGTTCCGATGTGAAAGGAAGTCCCGAACCGCCACCTGTCTGGTCACCGACCTGGATGATCTTGCCATTGTCTATGCTGCGCATCAGATTGACGAAATCATTGGTTGCACTGTAGCAACGGCGGTTGGTCAGTATAACGACTTTCTTCTGCCAGCGGATGCTGTTGGAAGGTTCCAGGTAGATCGGTTCCGGTTGGGAAAAGTCACTATGTCCTGTTCCCGTTTTATGCTGTATGAATCCGGTCAGGATTTTACTATTGGTAAATCGGGCGGCAATGCGGGAAGAATTAGTCAGATTACCTCCTCCGTTGTCGCGTACATCGATAATCAGTCCGTTGCAGGTTGCCAGATAGACAAGGATTTCATCCAGATTGCCATCGCCGACCCCGGAACTGAAACTTTCGTAGCGGATATATCCGATATTATTGTCGAATATTTTGTACTTCATCCCCGCCGATGTATAGTAGTCCTTGCTGGCACTGCCCAGGTAATACTGGTAAAGAATATCCTCCCGATAATTCCACGGATACCCCTGATACCATGCGTCGTAATAAGAGACACGCTTGGCAGATGAAAGATTGACATGACCGTCTTTCAGGATATAGAGCATCTCGCTGAGTTTATCGAAAAGGTCGTCATTGGACATACCCGGTACAATCAGTTTGCTGTATTTCTCATGAACCGCATCCCAGTCAATACCTTTCGAGTCCAGAAAGCAATACCGTTCGTCAATGATCTTCCATAGTTGCTCGAAGTTTCCTACGGGATCATCAGCGTAATCATCTTCTCCGATGCACCCCGTCTGTATCGGGAGGCAGCAGAGCAGTAAAAGTAGTTGTATAATTCTATTTCTCATTCTTAATCTTTCAGTTCTTGTCCATAAATTCTCCACTCTCCACTTCTCCTAGTACGCCCTCACCGACGGAGGCAGATTCGCTCCTTTTTTGTTGGAAACCCGATACAGGTCTTTCACAAATCCTACCATAAATACATGAGAGTAGGTATGTGTCTTGATTCCGTTAACATTGGATTGTTGCAAGTCTGCCAGATAACTGAAACGCATCTTGGTATATCCTATCGGCAGATCGACAGAAAGCATCTGACGGAGAGACGGTTGATTGTGGAGAGAGGTAAATTGGATAACTCCGCTGGAGTTGCCCAGTGAGAAGATTTCGTAATAAGACTGTCCGTAGTGCGGTGAGAACATAAGTCCGATCATCGGCACGTTGACTTGATAGCGGAGTACCATCGGATAGCGCTTGATTTTCAAATGCCAGATAGCCATTCCCGAAGCGTCCAGATTGACGTATGCCCGGGCAGAAGCCGGATTGTTCGAATTGCGGAGATTGTAGACAAATCCTCCGTTGACGTCAAACAGTCCTCCTGCCAGTAACTTGAAGTTCTCGGTGAGGCGGAACTGGTAATGGAGGCCATAGTTCCAGTTGACGAGTCCGGAGAAGGTATTGTTGTTGTCTGCGCGGTTGTGTGTATAGCCGACGTCTGCCTGAAAGAAGTTCTGCACAGAAACATTCCCGTCGAACAACTTTGTCATCCGGATCGTCTCGCGGGAAATACGGAAATCTATTCCTTTATATTCCTGAGGCGAAAGATAGGTGTCGAACACATTGGTAAATCCGACTCCGTACATGGTGGCACGTGTTACGTAGCGATGTGCTTGCAGACTGTCGGTCTGCGCCTGTAATCTTGTGCAGAGGGCGAACAGGAGGTATCCTGTCAACCCTAAGTATAATAAGTTTTTCTTCATTGGCACATTGGGTATTTTTTACCGCATGTATACATTAGCTAAAACAGCTTCATCTGTCCCGTAATCTCATCGATGATGTCCCCTTCGCTCTTATCGCTGTCCGGGTCCAGATTTTCCGGTTCTTCTTCCGGTTGTTCCGGTTGTTCGTTAGTCGGTTCCGGGAAACGGGTCGGTTCAAGTTCGTTGATGGTATCCACCGTATAAGTAGTGATACGCTTTCCTTTTGCCTTGAAGCCTTTGACTGCAATAAATTCTTCCGCGTCAATTACCATCGCTTCACGGAAACTATCGTGTCCGCCGAATATGACTTCCAGACGAGGATAGTACTCATCAGTCAGCAGGATCAGACGGGTATTCTTGTTGTCTCCCAGATAGTTCTGCTTGCGGTTGGAACCTTCAAAACAGAAACGTTTCAGATACGGATAGTTCTGCTGGTCGGCATCATAAAGCGCGGCAGTCCATATCTTGTTCGGGTCGAACTTCTCGACGATGCTGACATTATCTTCGTAGTGGTTGCTCAAATCGAAATTAGTGGTGTAGAACTCGCCATTGTTGAGCACTACCAGAATGGTGTCGTCGCTTTGGAATTCTCCCAGATATTCACCCCGTCCGTCGTAGTTGAGGCGCAGGATATCGCGGTCGAACCAGACTTTTCGTCCTCCGAGGGTAGAGCCTCCTTTCTGTTTCAGGGTAATCTTATGCACCGGCAGTCGGGTGAGGATCACTCCCTGTGCCTGACGTCCCTTGATGCTGATTTCACTGAAATCACGTTCGAAGATGATGCGTCTTACACGCGGGTTCGGCTTTAATGTCACTTTGATGATTTCGGCTTCTCCGTTCGGGTTGGCGCTGAAATAAGTGATGCGTGAGTCCGGCGTTCCTTGCGTGACATCGTATTCACGGTCGCGGACCACACCTGTCACGGCAAAACGTTTGATATACGTCGTTCCTTCTTTGCCGTCCCGGTAAGTGATATTGTAGATGGTGCGTTTGTCATTCTTCTTGAATACATTGACGTAAAGAATGTTTTTGCCCACAAACTTCTTGTCGGCTACCGGAGTGACGATATATTTACCATCCCGGAAGAAGACGATCACGTCATCGATATCCGAACAGTTGGCTACGAATTCATCCTTCTTCAGTGCTGTTCCGATAAATCCTTCATCACGGTTGATGTAGAGTTTCTCGTTGGCCTCTACCACTTTGGCGGCTTCGATGGTGTCGAAGTTGCGCAGTTCAGTGCGGCGCGGGAAGTTCTTTCCGTATTTGCTTTTCAGCATCTGATACCAGTTTACGGTATAGTCCACGATGTGAGCGAGGTGATCGTCGATTTCGGCGATCTCTTCTTTCATACGGGCGATCAGTTCATCGGCTTTGTCGGTGTTGAACTTCAGGATGCGCCCCATCTTGATTTCCATCAGTTTGAGAATATCCTCTTTGGTCACTTCACGGATAAAGCTCGGGTAGAAAGGAGTCAGGCGGTCGTCGATATGTGCGCAGGCGGCGTCCATGTCTTTGGATTGCTCGAACTCTTTGTCCTTATAGATTCGTTCTTCGATAAATATTTTTTCGAGGGAAGCGAAATGGAGTGATTCCAGTATTTCCCCTTTCTTGATTTCCAGTTCCTGTTTCAGCAGTCCCAGTGTGTTGTCTGCCGACTTTATCAGTACCTTGCTGACGGTGAGGAAGTGAGGCTTGCTGTCATCAATCACACAGCAGTTGGGTGAGATGCTTACCTCGCAGTCGGTAAAGGCGTACAGTGCGTCGATCGTTTTGTCCGATGAAGTTCCGGGTGCCAGGTGTACCAGTATCTCTACGTTGGCGGCTGTATTATCGTCTACTTTGCGTATCTTGATTTTTCCTTTGTCAACAGCTTTCAGGATGGAGTCGATGACGGTAGAGGTGGTCTTGCCATACGGAATCTCCGTGATGGCGAGTGTCTTGTTGTCCAGCTTGTTGATCTTGGCGCGTACTTTTACCGCTCCGCCGCGTTCTCCGTCATTGTATTTGGCTACGTCGATGGAACCGCCTGTCTGGAAGTCGGGATATAGCTGAAACGATTCTCCACGCAGATAGCTGATGGAGGCGTCGCAAAGTTCGTTGAAGTTGTGAGGTAATATCTTGGATGAAAGTCCGACGGCGATACCTTCCACTCCCTGTGCCAGCAATAGCGGGAACTTCACGGGGAGGGTGACCGGTTCCTTGTTTCTGCCGTCGTAAGACAGCTTCCATTCGGTCGTCTTGGGATTGAATACGATGTCCAGCGCAAACTTGGAAAGGCGTGCCTCGATGTAACGGGGAGCTGCCGCACCGTCACCGGTGAGTATATTACCCCAGTTACCCTGACAGTCTATCAGCAGGTCTTTCTGCCCCAACTGTACCAGTGCATCGCCGATAGAAGCATCACCGTGCGGATGGAACTGCATGGTGTGTCCCACAATATTTGCCACTTTGTTATACCGCCCGTCGTCCAGACGTTTCATGGAATGTAGAATACGTCGTTGTACAGGCTTCAAACCGTCATTGATGTGGGGAACGGCACGTTCCAGAATCACATAAGAAGCATAGTCCAGAAACCAATTCTGGTACATGCCTGTTAACTGATGCTTTACGTTTTCGTCCCGCGCGTCCGCCGGTTTGTAGTCTGAATGTCCTTCCGTTATCTCGTTGATTTCGTCACTCATATATCAATCTTCGCTTTGCTTTAACAACAAATTTTCTTCTATCCATCAAAAAAAGGAGGATGTGCACGCAAAAATACGAAATAAATTCAATATGAGGACGAAAAGAACTCACGTTTTTTATGATGCTGACAGCTTCAGTAATCCTTTGTTTTCTTGTGTAAACTTCCCGAAGACTTGACAAAGCCCTTTTTATGTTGTATATTTGTAGTCGGCTATCCAGCTTTAATTAAAACCTGAACCAATGAAAAAAGAATTGTTTTTTGCTGCATCTGATAGGAAGTATATGCCTTTAATTTGGTATGATATACTGACAATATAACGAATAGAAGTCTGAGAAAACAGACTCTGTGAGACTCATTTATCATTGATGGGCTGCGAACTCTTAGCGGGTTTGCAGCCTTTTTTGTTGCATAAAATTAAAGATTAATCTTTGAAAAGGGGAATTTGAGTTTATAATAAACTGGGGGGACGTTTATAATAAACGATGCAGGAATTTATTAGAAACGTTTGTCTGGTTTATAAATAAAAGGTTGAAGTTTTTCATGGGAGCTTGGTCGGGGTGTTGCAGTATCTCTGCCACGGATGTGCTTATATGGTGAAATATGATAACATAAACTCTGTTCGCTTTATGATACAAAGAAGGAGCGTGTGTCAGAGTCAATAGTAACAAAATTCTCCTCCTTCAGGAAGGAGGAGTCCCCGTAGGGGGAGGTGGTAGGTGAATACATAAACTATTGATATTCAATTGTACAGTACACCTACCACCCCGGCTTTCAGCCACCCCTCCTTCCCGAAGGAGGGGAGTTTAGTTACTTTTGACATACCCTCCAACAAAACTATAACCTAATGAAAAAACGAGGAAGAGAAGGGCGGGGTTATACCCGTATTTCCCAACCTTTTTCGTATTCTCTGCCCCAGAGCTTGTTAGCTTCCAGATCATTCAGAATACGTCCGCTCCCCGGATCAATATTTAAAGAATGACCTACACGTTGTGCGATATTGCCTAACTGTACTAACTGAGTACTGATGCAGGCATCTACAATGCCGGAATTCAGCTTACCACCTTTGCGGATGGCGTCAAACCAGTTTTCGAAATGATAAGCATCCAGCTTTTCCGATGGATTTAGCAAATTACCAGTTTCAAACTTCAAGTTACTTTTTACATCTTTGATTACTTTCCCTTGTAAGTCTGTTATTTTGTACTCATTGCCTCCACTGATGAAAAGGGTGCCTGTTTCTCCGTAGAAAGCGGTACCTACTCCGTATCCGTCTACCGGTGTGCTGTTGCAACTACGCCCTTCCCAAGAGCAGGATGCTTCGTCGCCGAACTGGAAAGTGATGAGTTGTGTATCCGGAGTTTGCCAGTCGTCTTGAAAGCGATAACGTCCTCCGACAGAATCTACCTTTGTCGGATAATCAACGCCCAGCCCCCAACGGAGGATATCAACGAAATGAGTTCCGTTATTCAATGCTTCACCGGTACCCCAGTTCCAGAACCAGTGCCAGTTATAATGGACATAATTGTCTTTAAAATTGGGCACCCGTGGTGCAGGGCCTTGCCATAAATCCCAGTCCAGATAGTCGGGTACAGGAACCACTTTTCCTGTGCCGATGGAAGGACGGTTGTTGACATACCAGGACTTGGCATATCTCACTTTCCCGATTGCCCCAGACTTAATCTCTTCTATTGCTTTGATAACGTTCGGCCACGAACGGCGCTGGTTGCCGACTTGGACAATCCGGTTATATTTAAGCGTCGCCCTGACTAACATTTCATTCTCTGCCGGATTGTGGCTGGTCGGTTTTTCCAGATAAACATGCTTTCCTGCTTGCATAGCCATAATGGCTGCTTTGGCATGCCAGTGGTCAGGCGTGGCAATGACTACCGCCTCAAAATCGTCCGATTCCAGCATTTTGCGGATATCTTTTTCTCCTTTAGGAGTGCGTCCGCTTATTTTATGAATATCTGCCTGACATCTTTCAAGTGCTCTTGAATCAACATCACAAAGGTAAGTAACTTCACAACCTTTCATCTTGGCAAATCCTTGTGCCAAGGCATTACCTCTGGAGTTTACACCAATGACTCCGATTCGTATTTTTTCGTTCGCACCCAGGATTTCCTGATAACTATTTGAACCGAAGCCGGGAATAATGCTTCCCAAGGAAAGGGCGGCCGTGCCTGCAACTGTTTTTTTGATAAAATCTCTTCTTGTTGTCATAGTGTTTATTTTTCCTCAAAGTTAAGCCGTTATTAACTGATATCAGACTTCTTTTCCGTCAATCAATCTTCAAAAAACGTAAAGCTGTTACTTCTTTTTTCGAAGGAGATGACGTAACCCGATAACGAGTATACGCGGAATCCATAGTATGAAATAGATGAAAAAACTGATAACGAGCACATACCCCAGTTGAGTGAATATTTCAATCCACGGACGTGTATAGACAAGGATTGCAATAATATTGATTGCAAAAGAGAGAAGAAAGCATATCAGATAAATGTTTCTTTCCCTTTTAATTTTTTGGGAGGTGATGATGATATCTTTCATAATTTAAAATTTCATATATGGTATTTTATATTCGTCGGGGAAAAGGATATGTCGCTCTTCCTCCATTGCTTGATTGCCAAGCAGGCAAAGTACGGTGGAGCAATAGGCTTCTTCTACCACATTTTGTGCTTTTTCTCCAGTGATACATGATTGGCAGAAAGAAGAGAGAATGATATCGGAACCATCTTTGTCGGCTCCGATCATGCTCAGCCCGTTGTTGACGTTAATGTCTCCTTCAATAACAAAATGTGGCGTGTATTCCATTTTTGTTTCCGGTCTCCAACTGGGTCCGGCTGTCGGGATAGCAGCGAATACTTTATCCTTAACCTGTCCGATAAGTTGCCGGATGCCCGATGTTGAATGGTCCTCTTCCAGATAATAGATACCTTTTGCCATTTCCATAGTACCTTTGTGTCCGAGGATCTGGTCTTCCATACCGTTGAATTTATTGGAAATCAACGATTCGTAGGCAATCTTCGTTCCGTCGGAGTATCGGTAAGTCACATTTACGCTATCGTATACTTCGCGACCGTCTTTCCAGTAGACGATGTCACCCATACCGATGATGCTTACCGGCATTCTTTTAGCTGCCCAGTTGCATACTTCCAGTTGGTGACAGGCCAGTTCGGTCATTAATCCGCCTGAGCTTTCTTTGTACAATCGCCAGTTGATTTGATGTTCCAGTTCCGGTGAGGGGACGGGACGGCGCCAGTCTGCATTTCTGAACCAATGGCAGCGCATTCCTACCACATCTCCGATGAGTCCGGAATGAATCATTTGCATTCCTTTGATATACTTCTCGTCATACATGCGCTGCATGCAGAAGTAGAGAACCTGGTTGGTCGTTTGATAGGCATCATATATAGCTTTGCATTCGTCTAAAGTCCGTGCCATGGCTTTTTCACAGAATACGTGTTTGCCGGCTGCCAGGGCATCCAGTACGATGGGGGCATGCCAGTTCAACGGAGTAGAGATAATTACGCCGTCAATATCTGCCGATTCCAAAAGCTTCCGGTAGTCAGTGTATGCTTTGGCACCCGGACATAACTCTACTGCTTGTTGGAGGTTAGGAGCATAATTGTCACAAACGGCAACAATCCGGGCATGGGGAATCTCTTTTAGATTGTGGATATGATACTGTCCCCTGGAACCAGTACCGATTAAAGCGATCCGGGCTTTCTCGTTGCGGATTTCTTTAAGCTTTTCGGGTGTGCAGGAAGACAGCCAGGGTGTGCTTGCCAGCAGTGCAGTTCCTCCTGCGATATATCCCAGACTTTTGATGAATTGTCTGAGATTCAAATCGACTCCTTTTTCTATTTTGTTTCTCATATTTTATAGAGTATATATAGTTCCTTTTATATGTTTGAAGTTCTCGTTGATCTGTTCCCGTTGCTGGTCGTCGGCAATCATCCAGACTGTACTGAGTATTTCTGCATCCAGCGGATTGTCTGATAAGATACTCGTAACTTTTTTTTGTTCGTTGTGGATTCCTGTAAGCGGATTTATAATATGCCCGGTGTACTGTTCCGTATTCCCGGAAGTGGACAACGTATTGTCAGTTAGGCAGAATTCGTCAAGAGTTTGTTGAGTGTAAGGATTCTGCAAACTGACTTTCCAGCAGTCTCCATAAGGATGGTGTCCTATTCCCATAATCGAACTGTTGCCAAAATCGACGAAAGCATTCTCTATATTTCCCCGCAAGAGGATTTCTTGAATCTTTTTTAAGGCGTATCCCTTCGCGAAACCTCCAAAATCAAGTGTTACGGAAAAGTTGCTAAAAGAGATATGGTGATTGCCGTGAATTTGTATTTGTGAGAAATCGTTTAATGTGATGTCGAAAAGATGAAGAGTCTTTTCATAATAATATTGGCATGACCGTAGGATATCTTCCAATTCCGCACTGACAGAAACTGAATCTTGTTGTGTATGGCTGTTTAGCTTTGATACTTCACTTGTGGCATCAAATCGATTCAACATCTTATCCAACCTTTCTAACTCGTCGGTAATATGTGCCCAAAGCATGTTTAGGAGGGGAAGGTTGGAGTGAATCATCAGGATATCAAGACGTGTCCCCATAACATGAGGAATGAATCCATGAAACATGGATTCATCTGCATAATATTTTATTTCACTTCTTAACACGTGTCTGCGGTCTTTCTTATTTCTCTTTCTTTGCCAGCTCTACAGCTGTAGTGGTAATATAATATTTAGATATTGTATTCTCGTTTTCCCATTCCGGCATATTTTTATCATGCAAATAGCCAAGGAATGCTTCTGCTACTTTACTGAAGTGAGCTTCATGTCCCAGTCTGTCCGCCTGTGGAATATCAATCAGATAGAGTCCTTCATTCATTTTTTTGACGGATAGGAATGGATAGGTCGCTTGCAGTTGTTTGATGGCCTTTTGCAACTGGCTCTCAAATTCGGAGTGATCAGACTCTGCGGCTTTTTGGATGTAGAGCTGTTTCACAAAACCGCTTTCTTTGTCCTGAATTGTTTTCAATGTAGCCTTACTTCCTTTCTTAAGGGAGGTAAAAGTGTCGCCACCATCACTTGGAGGAGTGTAATTCCAGATAACCTTCATACCTATATGAATCCCCTTTACTGTGTAATTTAGGCTACCATTCGCTAAAACCTCCAGCGCATTATTATTGATATATTTGTTCAAGAAGGCGGGGAAGGTGTCAGCCTGCGTCGATTGCGAAAATTCAGGTAATGTAATGCGGGTAGGCCAATGTCTGGCTTTCAATACTTCTACATCCGACTGATAACGGATGGTTTCGTTGGGGAAACATTGCCAGTTGACCAGATCGATAAGATGAGTGGTTACATCCGCAATACCTTCTCCTTGTTGCTCTGTGTCATAATACCATACCGGACGAATCAGTGGCTTGCCTGATACATTCTTAAAGAAATGATGAACACTTTCCATAGAAACTGACGGATCATTCAAAGACCCTTTTTGCAATTCACCAAAAAGATCTGGATTGTTCAGTAATGCTTTTTCGATGATATTCAGGATGTCATATCGTTCAGTCATCAAGTCGTAAAGGAGTAATTTCCTTTCCTTTGCCAATTGATATGCTTGAATCAGTAAGTCGAAATCCTTCTTGTTAATGGCCAAAGGCTTGTCGGAAAGCACATTGTATCCTGCTTTGATAGCTTCCAGAATATAGTTTGTTTTTTTCTGGTTGTTTCCGGCAAGCACGACTACATCTCCTTGACGGTCGGAAAGCATCCTGGAAAGATAATCGCCCCCAATATATATTTCTTCTTTCCAGGATGTGGGATTCTCCGCCCGTTGATTATAGCTATTTATGTCGTTCAGATATTGTTTGACTTCCGCTCCTTCGGGAGCATATACCCGAATTGTGTCGTTCACTGAGGCCAGCGGATTCTTTTGCAACAGACTGGCATGAAAATGTCCTGGGTCGAGGACCACTATTTTTACGTTCGGATTCATATCTTTGTCATGATTGTTGTTTGCCTGTTTTTGGGAAAAAGAGCAGGAAGCAACTATTAATGAGATGGTCAGGATCCCGATGTGTCTGTATGTGTACCTCATGTGCTATTTTTATTTATAGGTTTTAATTAGCTTCTGTGCATTTTTCAGCCCTTTTCGGTATGCCTCCTCCATGGTAACGATTTTGCCGTTCTGCTCTTTGCTCATATTGGAAGCTTTCATAAAAGTGAATATCTCAATTGTTTCTTCTTTCGAGATCGGAGCTACTCCGGTCTTGAAAAAAGTGAGTATTTGATCGAGCAAAACTTTGTAACCTTCATATCCTCCTGCTGCTATTGCACCTTTGGGGGTATAAGCTGTACCGCCATAAATGGCCGGACCTTCTTTGATTCCCCTGAAAGTACCTATCCGCCCGTCTTTCCAACGGCCTACCACTACATCAGCATCTTGGGAAGACATACGGTTGACTGACTCGCAACCGGTTCCCATAAGAGTATAAAGCGTTTCTACTCCGTGAATGCCATAAAAACCGAAGTCGGGGTGAGTCGGTTCTACCTTGTGAGGAGAATAACAGTCAGCTCCCAGAATTTTGCCGAACTCTCCGTTTCTCAGCTTTTGATTCTGTGGAGAATATCTGAGTGCAGAAGAAGAAAAGATAGGCACATTGTACTTCTCCGCCATTTCGTAAATGGCAATAGCTTGTCCCAATGTCGCTCCAATAGGCTTGTCGATATAGCATATTTTTCCGGATTTGAATACTTCCATTGCTTGTTCGAGGTGGATTCTACCGTCGTTTGTTTCAAGCATGACGCAATCTACCTTGTCAAGCAATTCCGCTATGGAAGATGTAATCTCCACACCGTGTTTCTTGACCTCTTCTATATATCCGGGAATTCGTTCGTAACTGGACTGGATAGTCTTTGAACCATAAGGGTAAGCTGCTACGACTTCGAACTCTTTGACAAACTTATCGTCAGAGTCTCCGTTCAGTAGCTCGGTGAAAGCTGTGGAATGGGAAGTATCGAGCCCGATAATTCCTATTTTAATTACATCCTGCGCATATAGTCTGAAGCTGACAGACAAGAAAGCAAGGAGGATAAATAAGATATTTTTCATATGTATTTATAAGTTTATTCGTTCTGCACTTTCAGGATCCAAATATAAACAAGAATTTTCTTTTTTGCGTAATATACTGGCCGGACATTTTTCGGAAATTTCTCCATAAAGAGTGTTGTATACTGCATTGGCTTTATTTTTAAAAGGCACAATGCAGAACATCCAGTCGGCTTTTAATAAGGCTGGAATGGTAAGAGTCAGTGCTTTAGCAGGAACAAGGTCGAATGCTTCAAAGCATTTTTCATTCACTTGTTGCTGGCGACATATCGGGTCGAGTTCTACTACTTTAACTAAATGGGAGTCGTTGAAATTGGCTACATCCGGATCATTGAATGCAATATGACCGTTTTCTCCAATTCCCAGACAGACAATATCGACAGGATGACGAAGCAGCAATTCGGAATAACGTTTGCATTCTTCTTCAAGGTTTTCTGCTTGTCCGTTCAGATAGTTTACAGTCTTGAACGGGACTTTGTCGAAGATACGCTGACGGAGAAAATTTCCGAAACTTTGTGGGGCTTCCGGATGAATGCCGATGTATTCATCCATGTGGAAAGCGTTGATTCTGCTCCAGTCAATCTGTTTACTGTGAATAAGATGACTTAAGAATTCATTTTGTGAAGGAGCTGCGGCAAAAATCATATTGATTTCAGCTTTCTCTTTGAGAAGTTCGCATATTTTGTTAGTAACTTCTGTCGCAGCACATTTCCCCATCTGTTGGATAGAAGGGAACATTTTGACTGTTAATAGATCTTGTTGAAACAGGTATGTTTCATTGATTGTAGATAACATGGCCTTTTGATATAGTTGTTGTTACGTTAATTTGATTGTCGAAAATGACGATGTCGGCATCTTTACCTTCCTCCAGAGAACCCTTCTGGGAATCCACATGCAGAATGCGGGCGGGGGTAAGGGTTATCATTCGGATAGCATCGATTAGGGGTATGCCGGCTATATTTATCATGGTTCTTACCAAACGATCTGCGGTAGCTACGCTTCCGGCAAATGCCGAACGGTCGGGAAGCTTGGCTACTCCGTCTTCAATAATAACTTTCTGACCGTTGGTCAGGCTGCCCAATATGGATTCACCGTCCGGCATTCCCGCACCTCGCATGGCATCTGTGCAAAGTGCTGTTTTATCGGCCCCCTTGAACTTATATACGAATTGTAGTAAAGGTTTGGGCAGATGAATGCCGTCCGCAATGATTTCTACTGTCATATCATCAATCAGATAAGCTGCCTCTACCACACCTGCATAGCGATAGGCATTTCTACGGGTGATGGTTGACATCGCTGAATATAAATGGGTGACATGAGTATATCCTGCTTCGTATGCTTTTACCACTTCTTCATAAATGGCATCGGTATGTGCGATGGATGGGAGGATGTGATAGCTTTTGAGCTTTTCCCCCAGTTCAACTGCTCCCGCCAGTTCCGGAGCAATACTCCATCGTACAATATCTTGTGAAGCTTCCAGTATTGCGTTATATTCATCCGGATGAGGCGTTTTCAAATGATTGGGGTCTTGGGCTCCACACTGCTTAGGCGAGAAGTAAGGTCCTTCCAGATGCAACCCGATAAATTGGGCACCTTTTTTATTAAGACTTTTGGCTTTTTGATAAACGGCAAAGGTCATCATTAGCTCTTCGTTTGTGCTGGTCAGTGTTGTAGGTACCATGGCTGTTGTTCCATATCTGGCATGAGTTTCGGCTACTCCCAGAAAGGCTTCTACGGTTCCATCCATAAAGTCATGACCTCCGCCGCCGTGAACATGTATATCAATAAATCCTGGGGAGACATATTGTTGGTTGGCATCTATGATCCGGTCGTCAGCTTGAGGAATATATGCTTCGGATGATACAATCTGTTCTATCTTACCATTCCGGCAAACCATTATTTTATTGGTTTCGATGCCGGTAGGGAGTACTAGTTTCCCATTGATAATAATCAGTCTTTCCATTTTTTTTTATTTTTAATGTCTTACGTTCAGTCTTATCTCCAGGAGTTGATTTTATGCCCTTTGATGGCAAAGAATACCAGATAGATAAAACAAGGAATAAGTACCCAGTAACCGATGCGCAAACTGTACTGATCGGCAAAGTGACCATATACCAAAGGTAAAATGGCATTGCCGCATAATCCCATAATCAGCAGAGAGGAACCGGTTTTGGTGAATTTGCCTAACCCATGAATGGAAAGAGGCCATATTCCTGCATAGATCAGAGCGTTGGGAAAACCTAAAGCATTCAGGAAGAAGATGGAAGCATTGGCTTGATGACCGAATAATGTCATATCGAAGTCTGCCCATACCACTCCGAATGAGAGAACCAAACCTAGTAATGTACACCCTATCAGTGCATTTTTCTGGGAAATGTATTTAGGGATAAGGATGATGCCAAGTATATATCCTATCATTGTGCATCCCAGTGTGTAAGAAGGGAATACTTTTGCTTCCAGCAAATCCATCCCCATAGAGTTGGCGTAATTGATTATAGTGTCAATGGCTATAACCTGTGTACCTACATGAAAGAAAATGGCCAATGCACCTAATATGAGGTATGGAAAGTCGAGAATGCTTTTTTTGTCAGTATGTTTATTGTCCTGTTCATCAGTGGCATTCTGCTCGTCAGTATTTATTTCCGGTAATACGGAGTAGCGGATACCGATACCTGTCAGCAGTAAGATGATGCCCAGGATAATGTATGGGATAATGACACGTTGTATCAATTCATTGAGCATGGCGTTCTTTGTTGCTTCGTCCAGTGCACCGGATTCAATTAATGCAAAGAGTTCACTGTCGTTTGCTTTCAGAATAAGGGCAGCGAATATGAGCGGGGAGATAATTCCTGCCACTTTATTGCAGATTCCCATGATGCTGATACGTCGTGCAGCACTATCTATCGGACCGATAATGGTGACATAAGGATTGGCGGCTGTCTGCAAAATAGCCAAGCCGGTGCCAATAGAAAACAAGCCGATAAGAAATATTTCAAATTGCCGTGCCAGGGCTGCCGGGACAAAGATAAAAGCTCCCAAAGCAGTCAGCATAAAGCCATACATGATTCCTTTTTTAAATCCTACTTTCTTCAATAGAATGCCCGAAGGAATGGCCATGACAAAGTATGCTATATAGAAAGCAAAGGCTACAAAATAGGATTCAAAATGGGTAAGCTCGCAAGAAATACGGAAGTATGGAATCAGTATGGAATTGACCCATGATACGAATCCGAATATAAAGAACATACCGGCCAGAATAGCCAGAGATATATAATAAGTTTTTTTTCTTGCCGAAGGTTGATTGTTTCCCATAAATTGGTCTTTTATAGTATGTATTTATATAATTGATAAAACAAAGGTAGGACATTCGATTCCTTTCTTCTCTGTGAAAAACGAAAAGCTACATTCAAAAAACGTATCTTTTGAAGCGCCTGTTTGTCGAATGCCTGCCTTCATTATTGTGCTTTGGTAAAGTACGTATCGTATTTTAAGATAAGACTGTCTGCTATTTGAATCGGGTCTTCCTCTGAAACAATAGGGAAAGAGTCTTTCTGTAATGTCCAGTTGTATTCAAATTGCGTAATGTCCTGGTGGAATTTGTCTTCGTCAAAAGGCTTATTCTTCGAAACGGCAGCGATGACTCCGTCTGTGAAACGTTTCCAACGTTCCCGGTAGAAGCTTCGGGTAAGTCCTCCCCAGCCTCGATTGGCATAGTCATTCAGTTGGGTGTCCTGTTGCCCCCATACGGTCAGGATACAGCGTGCATTTTCTTCATAGTAATCCTTTTCCGATGCGGTTGCACCACAGTCTCTGGCGTCTTGTAACCATTTCCCGATGGATAGAGTCGCGTCACAGGAAAGGAGGCGGTCTACGTCAAGCAAGAGGTTGTCCATACGGGTACTCCATTCTCTCATGCCTGTTGTATCTTTCCGGTTATAACAAGCGGTAAACTGATCTCTATATTCGGAGAACAAGTTACCTAGTACTTGTCTTCCGATATTGATTACGTCAAAGCGAAAATCACTTTTGTTGATGTTCCGGGCCTTTAGTAGCTCTTTCCATATTTGCCATAAGTCGTTATTTGCGTAATGTATGCCGGGGTTTGTATTCCAACTTTTAGTTCCCGTTAGTCTGGGACGCGCGTTCATTAACACCGATTGGCCGCATGTGGCATGTTCGGTATAAATTTTCTGATGCAAGGCTCTCCACGCTTTGATGATATTGGCATCCTGATTTCCTCCTCTGCACATGGCCCAGTTGGTTATCCATTGGTCGGTAGTGACAGGATAATCCCATGCCTGGTCAAATACAAATTCGTACATAAGAGGGTTTACATCAAAGCCTTCAAGAGTTGCTCCCAAACCGTAGACATTGTCTCCTCCCTCCTTGAAGAGTCGTTTAATCTTGAAATCAATATCATTCAGATTGCCTGCTATCATCGTATTGCCGCCAAAATTACCCAGATAACACCAAATATAGGGATTCCCGTAATATTTTTCAGTATTTCGCCAGATTTCTGTATGATCGCAATAGTAATCGAGTAATATCAGTTTGTTATCCGGTACTGCCTTTAGAAAGGAATGAATACGGGGTTGAGTCCATTTCTTTTTGTCATAGAAGAACATCCAGGTCATTTGTAACCATTGGGCTGCTGAGTCTACCTGATGTATCGACTCGTAAATCTTGCTTGAGACATTGGCTAAAAAATCCTCGCTCCAGTCAGGAGAGTCGACTTCATTGAAAGGATCGATTCCATAAATATGGTCAGTACCATATACTTTGGTTTGTTCCTCTAGAAAACGGCGCTGAATGATTGAGTATAATGAGTCCATCGGATCGATAAAATGACTGCGATATTTTTCATTGAAGCCGCCCCACTGACTCATTTGATAGATTTTTGCATTCGGATAAATTGTTTTTAATTCGGCTGGTACATGACCGGCAAATGCTGGTAATACAGGAGTCATATCAAACTCACGCTCTCTTTCGAGAATACGTTTTTGTAATTCCTCCTGATCCTTTAGCCAGGATTGAGGTAGTGGGCTTTGCCAGTAATCAACATTGGACATCCGATGCCAGGGAAGATGGGCTGGCCCCGTAAAGTATGAACGAACCTGTTCGTCGCTCAAACCCATGTCTGTCCATACTTTGTACCAAATGGATTCTTGTCCGGTAATGGCAAGAGGCATGGTGACTCCGTTTAATGCCATCCAGTCTATCAGTCGTTCCCAGTCCTGCCATTTCCAATAGGGCATGGTATAGCCGAATGTACAATAGTTGAGAAAAAAACGATTGTCACATTTGGAACGGATATATACTGGCTGAGGTATCTCCGGTAGTACATCAGGCATTTTCACTGTCTCTGAGGCATACCAGGAAACATGGGTATGACAGTAGTTTTTCAGATAATGATTCAAACCGGCAGCCAATGAGTTACGGTTGTTTCCTTTTATCCGTATTTTCCCTTGGGCCGATTCCAGTATAAAACGGTCTGTATCAATAGAATCTGTCAGTAATTCAAATAGAAACGACTGGGCATGCCGGGGAAATAATCTTTGGCACATTTCTTTTAATGCAGGAGGGCCTGTTTCTACATTGCGTTGGCAACTGACTATCAAAAATAGCAGGAGTAAGTATAGGTATTTATGATTCATAGAATGGTGATGATTAAACTGTTTATACTAATGTGAACTCCGGATGGGGCGGCTGATGACAAACTTACAGAACTCATGATAGAGCTGGGTATCGGCTGCGTTCCCTGATTTTTTTAGCGCAAGCAGGGATGCGCTTCCCTGATAATAGGCAAGGCGCTTTTTCTCCCATATACCATGTTTCTTGAATGCACTCATATAGTTCTTCAAACGATAAGCCTTTCCTCTGCTATTCAGAGCATTGTCATCAAATTCCAGTTCCATGTGCATATCATACGTGAGTGCTTTCTGGCAGGCATCTTCCAGACGAGAATCGGGAACGGATTCGTTGAAGAAATAATTAGGCTGGAAATAAGCATAATTAAATCCTAGTGATTTCCACTGATTATATCCATCTGCTCCATAATAGGGGATCCAATTGAAACTATATTTTAGTTTGTTCAGGTAGTTGGCAACCGCATTTAAAATATCACGGGTGTCGGTCGCTTTCTCGGCAAGCCAATAAAATCCCGCTAATTCTACATGTTGATAGTTCTTTTCATTGAACTTGGCACGTACCTGATCGATATACCATTTGCAGGCTTTTATTCGGTCGGCAGAGTTGGAAAAGTCAAGCGTCTGGTTATCTATTTTCCCCCAATACTTGGTTGATGAGGATGCTTGTTCCGGGTGTTGGTAGACTATGGGCTCTGGTATACTGATCACAATCTGACGTTTTTGCCGTGGGGGTCCCAAAATGGTAGAGGCTTCTTTGACTGATACGTCTAATGCTCCGATTCCTGTTTCAGACTGGAAGTAATAGTCTATAAGTTTCGTCCAGTCTGCTTGGTTGGCTGATTCCAGATTATAACCTTTGGCGAACATTTTATTAGCGCCTCCTGTGCCTGTGTCCATGATTTCCAAAAAGAGGAAGCTGTCGAATAGCCAGTGGGATTGATTGTCGGTATCTACATATCTGATATAAGAACTTACACGTTCTTTATCCCATGTATAGGGAGTGCGATGGTGTCCTCCGCCATAGAGTAACACCATATCTGTAGATGTCAGTAACTCGGTGCGGTTCTTTTCCCAATCATAGAATTCTACGACTGGATCGTTTATTTCCGGATCATTCTCGGATGGGAGGGTAGGGACTGTGTGGTCTTCGTCTTGGCAAGCAGCAAGACCACTACCTATACAACAGAGAAAGAGAATAAATAGACAACGTTTCATATTTGCTTTTATTTTATAGGTGTTATTTTAATACTTTCTTTATAACCGGACAAACAAGATCTGCATATCTCATCATTCCTAAGTCTGTGAAATGAATACCGTCTACTGTTGCTTCTCCATCTTCTCCAAGCATCTTTTCGGAAGAAATCATGTATATATTCTTTTCACCTTTTGTTTTCAGAGATTTGAAGACACTGTTGACGGCTTTATTCTTTTTGTTTATTTCGATAGCTATTTTCTTGTCGAACAGAGCATGAGTGAATACGGGGTCCTCAATAAATATAATCGGAGTGCGTGGATGCTTATCCCGAAGTATGCGATAGAAGGTTTCCATCTTCTCATATATCTGATCGGAGGAAGCATTAGGGACGAAGTCTAGTACATACACTCCTGCATCTACTAAAGACATTACTTCGGCTATTTCGTAGTCTAAAAGTGCATTTCCACTGAATCCCAAATTGATGATCTCTCGATTGAGACGGCGGGAAATGATATTGGTATGTGCCATTCCGGGACGATTGGCACAGCCACCTTGAAGAATACTTGTTCCATAAAAAACGATTGGTTTAGTCCGTACTGGAATTGCCTTTCGAGGTACTGATATGGATGCTTGTTCATCTATTCCGATGGACAATGAAACTACTCCATCATAAAGAGGTAAATATAGCATATATTCTCGCTCGACCGGTTCCATATTTGCTATAATTGTGGCTTGATTCACTTTTCCGGTGGGGCGCCCACTATTCACAAATCTCCATGCTCCGTCTACCCATGTGTATAGATCGAGTCCTTTAGTACCGGTAGGTGTCATGTGATTCATCAGGTTATTATTCAAATTCTCCCATTTGGCGGCTATTGTTGTTGAATTGGAACAAAATCTGATTGCTAATCCTGCGGAGTTTCTGCTTAAATTCCATACCGGTTTACGAGAGACATGCTTTAATGAATCCGGCAATCGTTCGTAGCGATTTTCTGTATTCTTTGTGGCTTTACCATACAATGGAAACTCGGCAGCATCATAATATTTTAATTGAGCTTCCAGATATTCCGGTAAACACAAGAATGTAATGAGCAAAATGATGATATGTCTTTTCATAATAAATGGTTGTTTATAAAAGCAATGCAATATACATAAAAAGAAACTTACTATGTATATTGCTATAGCTTTTATGAATATCCGGATTGGGCTAATTTTTCTTGAAGAATCCAATTGTAGAAACGACTGCCCGGTTTCCTCCGGTTATGTCATTCAAGTGTTCGTCTCCTACAACCATTCCGGTAGAACCTCCGCCGTCAAGATTAATAGCTCCTACACAGCCTAATCCTTTCATTATTTGTGCCAGTTCTGTTAAAGTAGCTCCACCACTTGCGGTAATACGTCCGTCACAAATGAATATGACCACTTTTCCATCTTCACGATAACCGATTGCCGTACGGTCAGGGGTTACATTCGCTCCGAAAATGTCATACGGAATGATTTCATAGTTACTGAGATAGTAATCTGTGCCCTTTGATGTCTCTGTAAAATCGAATGGGATTTTTTTGTCTTTCAATAATACAGGCCCTGCACTTAAAGCATATTTAGGACTCCAATTAATTGCGGTAGTCGGATTTTCATTAGTGACAATTCCGTATTTATTTTCTCCTTTGACAGACGGCAAAGGACGGTCGAAATAGAAAACATTGTTGGAAGCATCCGTACCTGTCCAAACAACATTCGGCTTACCTGAAGCATCTACGCCGAATGTTCCTCTTGTCACATTATACATACTGTTGTATTCTGTATCGCCAGTTTTTAGTGACCCCCGAACGGCTGAAACAGAGCCCGATTTTATGGAATTGATAACAGCTATTCCTGTATGGTTGCCATTATAGAAATATCCTCCATTGACCAATAAATAACAGTCTCCATTGAATGATGCAGATTGCGTGTCGATGGTTGCGGGAGAAGATGGTATGTGGACACGTACTTCTACCTTACCGGTAGAGAGATCACCAATGGCGTACCATGCATGGAAATTACTACCATTTAAGTTACTGGTGGTTTCGTACAGTTCGATTTCTGCCGGCAATGTAGACTTAGTCAGTTTATTCCATGTCAATTGGATTGCTTGTGGCTCAGTTTCCAAGGAAACAGTCGACTCTGCACTGTAATAAGTACCGGTAGAGGTTGTCAGGAAGGCACGTACTTTATAGGATTTGCCATAGTCGAGTAAGGTATTCGGAATCACTTGAAATACTTTTCCGTCTTCGGCAACTTCCGGTCCGTTTTGCTTTTGATCATTGATAGTGGGTGTGTTTTCGGTACTCCAGCATAAACCATATTTTACGTTGGTTTGTCCAGCTATGTTTGTCACTTGATAAGAGGTACTGATACAAGTTGAGTTTGCTTTGATACTTCCTATGATTGCGATGCTTGGCTCGTCACCGAGGGCTACCAACCGATAGAGCTCGTAAATGGCACGTGAAGTATTTGTAGCCGAGAATGCTCTTACTCCGAAATAGTATATGTTTCCTTCTTCCAGACCACTTTCGATTGTATATTCTGTGACATTTGCGGATACCTTGGCTATTTCTATATTTTCACTGGTATCTGCTTTTCTTAATAAGATGCTGAATCCGGTTTCATTATTACTATTGTCTTTCCAACGGAGTAATACTTTGGTTTTTCCCATTCTTTCTATGGTTATGTCTGATGGTGCTTGTACGCTTGCAGACTGTTCGTCGCCGTCATTGTCACTTGAGCAGGCTCCGAAGGCACATGTTAATAATATTGCTATAAATATAATCTGTTTCATTATACTGTACTATTTATTGTTTGATTACAAGATTGTTTATTTGCTGATTCTGACCGCATCAAGTGCTTTGACGGTTATTTGTTTTTTATTAGGCAGTGTAACCTTGTGTTCTTGTTCACTCATGTTTACTATAAGGTATACGTGTTCGCCTGATACACTAGCCCATTCTGCCGCTAATACTACCGGAGTTATTTCATAGTTGGGTATCTCTTGCGTTGGGTTATCACCAGTTGGAATTATTTCCTGTATAAAACGGCCTCCCAAGAATAAATCATGTTGTTGACGGCGGAAATCTGTCAGATTTTTCAGAAATTTAGCTTCCCTTTTCGCATCTGGGCGCATCAACAGACTGGGCTCTACCCATCCTAACTGAGAACCCCATAACAGACTACGCATACTCATGAAATTCAAAGAACCGTCTGTGATACGCCAAGGGATGTAGGTGTATCCGCTATAGATGCAGCGGTCAGAATAAATGAGCGGAAACAACGGAACCATTTTTGTATAGCTGTTGTGCGGAGAATTGACAACTAACATCATGTCAAACAGGTCAATATAGCACTCTGCATTTTCTTCTGTTGTCATGGCTTGGTTCTCTTTGTATAGATTTGTACGCATTTCGGTGAGTAAACTGCGGTAGGCAAAAGGCCACCAGTCACCACCACCAGGTGCATGTCCGTGGTTGGTTGCATAGCAGGGTTCGCTGTTGGCGCAACCTATCTGATCCATATATACACCGTTCGTTTTTAGTTCAGTTAATATATGTTTGTTGACTCCTTTCAGAACATCTCTCCAAATATAAGAGGATGGGCAGGTTACAGTATTTAATACCTTTGAGCTATATACTTCTGTATATAATGTACCATCAGCTTTGCGACAAGAGGCATCTTTACCATTAAGCGTTTTATAGCTGTCTGTTGCTGGATCCCATAGACGACCGTTAATATATGGAGTAATAAATCCTCCAAGTTCCTGTGTCTCTTTAATCATTTCTTTGAATCCTGCTTTTTCAGGAAAGTATTCCGGATATTTAGTATCGAAACGATGATTGTGCCAATAATACCAATGCAATCCGACTCCTTTTCCATAGTATTTCATCGCTTTACGTACTGCTTCCATTGTTTCAGCATTTACTTCTCCCGGACGTAGCCATATATCAGCGTTTTTGATCCATTCTGCTATAGGACGTTCTGAAATAGTTTTTGCACCCCACAGTGTTTCGAAAGTAAATGGACGATACCATTGTACTGCAGCGTCCTGCCATCCCTTTTTGGTAAATCCCATCACTGTTTCCCAAGGAATGCTGAACTTCTTGTTTTGAGTCCAGGCATAGGATGTTGTCACGTTCTGAATAAATACAAGACTTTTTCCTTCACTTTTCATTCTGAATACTTTGCCAGATCCCCCTTTGTCTTGTGCGGCAAAGTAGACTGTGCCTCCTTTATGATGCATCAGCACTAACTGCATTGTGCCTGTACACGAAGGATAACGTGATTGCAGTTGTCCTTCATTACCGATTGTGTATTCGGTTCCGAATCCGACAGGAAGAATTCCTTTTGCTCCTTCTGGTCTGTTTACAGCAATACGGGGAAATTCAGATTCTGTAATCACCCATCCTTCCGGCATTTCTGCTTCAATGCGCCATTCAGGTAGTTCGGCATCTTTACCTAATGTGACTAATATGCGTACCGGACACGTCGGTCCTGCATCTATAACCATTTGCCAGGTGAATATTAATGTTGAGGCATCTTGAGTTTTTTGTATCTCGCCTCCTTTATATTCGCCCCATCGGGGCATTAAGGTCGGGTTCTCTCCGTTGGGCCCCCGGTAGATTAGTTGCCACGGATGCGTTGTACTTCCATTTACAGGCAATATGTTCATGCCATCCATGCGGAATTCCTTGAATAAGAATTCTTTTCCGTTGGCAAACACTAATTCAACATTCTTGTTTTTTAATACAAAGTTTCCATTTTCATTTTTAGCAGTCACTGAGGCTGATAAAGTTCCAAAACATTGTAAATAGCATAATATGCTAATAATACCGGTTATCATATTTCTCATATACAAAAGATTAGGATGAATAATTTCTATTTAATAAATTCGATGCTTTTTCTGAATAATTTTATTACTTCCTCCTGTGGAAGAGCGGTTTCCAATATGAGACGCCCTGCTGCGGGGAGGATACTTTTGCTTCCTGCTGACTGGATAGGTATTCTTTTACCACTCTCATTCATCAAAGACAGCTTGTTCTTTTCTATATCAAGAGTGAGTTGCCCTGTACCGTTCATATGCCAATAAATGATACAAGTCTTTCCTGCTTTCTGGAAAATGAATGCCCGGATTGGCTTTTCGTCATCATTGGTTATTTGACGATAGGGATATAACTGATAATTTCCTTTTTTATCTTTCATCAGAAGATATTCTTGTTCGGGATTTTTGAGTAATTCTTTCTGTTTGTCTGTCAGGACACCTTGAAGTTTTGCTTCTTCCCACATTTTGATAACTCTCAGGTTATCTTCCGTACGAGGATGATTCTGTAACTCTTTTAAATTGCCAACTAATGATATGGGAGAATTCCATGCGACAGCTTTGCTGCAAATATATTCATACATGTCTGGTTGCATGCCTATTGTCTTGTCGTTGGGAGCCAAGTAATTCACCCACCCGAAATTGACAGAAGTAAAATCTTTGGCTATCTGTTCAGCGCATCGAAGTGTATACTTCTTCATTGCCGGACGGATACGTTCCGGAGGAAATATATCGAAAGCATTCCCACGACTTAAAATATGCCATCCATAATGTGATTTCAATGCTCCTTCTGCAAATAATGGAGTTGGTTTCATTTCGTTGTATACTATCATCTGAGAGCGGGAGACATTATACCAATAAGGCATCGGTACATCTTCCGCACCATCAAAATAGACAAAACAAAAGCCTGCTTCGTGGTAGATTTTTCCTAAACGTTCGGCAATCTCTTTTTGGATTCCTGTATTTTGGTTGACACGGATAAACAGGGGCCAGTCATCTACATCCAATAGCCTGAAATGTTGTCCTTTGTCATGGGAGGCTGCTTTTGAGTTAAATACTCCCCGTACACATCCCGTAAATTGATATGGAGGCTCGGTGGTATAGTTTTCATAAGTGACAAGCTCGTTGTCAATTTGCAGGAGACGTCGTCCTTTCTCCATACGTACGCCTTCCGGATTACCTTCTATAGTGATGATAGTACTTGAATCATCTAATGGTTCCGAGAGAATAAATTCGCGTACATGGTTGGTGCGGGAGTCCGGTATGCCGTTGTTGATATATGGGTCATTCACTGCTACTTTGGAATAATGAATATGAATGCCGGGTATCATGCCTGCTGCTTTGATTTTATTAGTGATTTCCTGCAAATCTTTCATTCCATTCGGATATTCTTTTCTCCATTCATAATGTCCGCAAGCTTTGGCGAAATCAACATAATAGACGACAATGGATTTGAAGCCACCTTTTTGAGCATATGCAATATGTTCATCTATATTTTTAGTCGTGACATCACGTAGCTCATAATAGGAGTACTGATATTCTTTACGTTGGCGACTTTCTACTCCTAAAGGCATATGATAGTCACGTTCTACTTTATCAATACAGGTTAGCAGTTTTTCTTTTGAAGTAGTAATCAGTGCTGCACCGGAATTGAAAAGTTTCACTTGAAAATCAAGTCCTGCATACATCGTAGTATACTCCTTGTTTGCAAAAGCATCGATATAGGTGGTCGGATGGGTGCCTAGCAGGCATATGGCTGTCTGTTCATCCCATGATACATTCAGCCACTCACCAAAGTTCTCACGTTTACGTACTGGTAATTGTAATAATGAGATTTCATCTATTTCAGTTTTGCGTTTTACCCCAAAATCTTCGATACGATAATCAATTTGCTTCAGAGTGAAACCTATATAATAATCTGTGATATTTAACTCTATAATGGCAATGTCATAGGTATCCTGAAATTCTATACGTAATTCATTTCCGTTACGTTCAATTTTATTGGCTGGGAAGGTGCGTGGCTTTGCAGGAAACATTAGGAAGTTTTCATTATCGTAAGGACGGTATTGGGTAATAGCGCATAAAGGTACATCTGCATTTGTTATCAGACATTCCTCTCCCGTAGCTTTGTGTATCAGGCTGCGTGCTTTTCCGTCATTGCTAATAATTAGACGCATTTCCGCGTTCTCTATGACCACATCATTGTTTTCTTTCTGTTCATTAGGCATAGCTATACAAAATTGTGGCAACAATGTCGACACAAGCCAGACTAATAAAACCGGATATGTATAATATATTCTTTTCATCATTTATTTTATGTTTTTATTACCACTTATCTGTGCGAAATGGTCTGACCGGCAGATTGCGTGTATTAATCAGATTTCCTTTCAGGAAATTCCGAAAACAGTAACGAACGGCAACGGGAGATTTGACTGTTGGGGATTTGACAATTACTGTATGATCCTTCTGATTTAAAGAGGCCTCTGCCGGATAAAAGACTTTATCTGAACCTGCAATCTCAAATCCGGAGATATTCATCCAGGGGCTTAATCCTTTTTCTGCATGGGAAAAGGAGATTTCAATTGTCTCTCCGTTGATTTTCATGCTTTTATAAGATGGATATTCGGATTCTATTCCCTGACATCCGTATGTCTTATTCAGGGACATATATGCGAGGCGTTCTCCAATCCCTTTTTTATTGTGAGGATGCACTTGAGGAGCTTCGTATATCTCTACTAAGTCGTTTGTGCCGATCATACCACTATTGGGAATGAGTGAAAGCGCCTTTTGTTGAGCCTCCCGCAATAATGCTCCTATGTAGCCATCTTCTTTATATTCACAGGCAAATGGGACTGTCTCAACATAATAGAAAGGCAGGTCTCCTTGTCCCCATATTGATCGCCAATGTTTTACCATTGTAGCCAGGCGTTCGGCGTATGTTCTGCTACTTCTTACATTACTTTCTCCTTGATACCAGATAAAACCTTTTATTGTATATTTGTGACAGGGGTATAAAATTCCATTATACATTAACATCGATTGTAAATAGACTGGTGTCTTGTCACTTCCTATTAAAGTCAGGTCTTCATCTTTGTAGGTTTGTAGTATTTCCTTAGGTAGCCAACCTTCTACTCTTGAGCCTCCCCATGCACAGGTGATAACTCCTATAGGAATCTGCAAGGTCCGTTGTAAAGTTAATGCATAATGATAGGCGGCTGCACTAAACTTCGGAGCATTTTCCGTAGTTGGTTGCTGCCAGCTTCCTTCTGCATACTCCTGCGGAGATAGTTTTACTGTCGGCTTTATGGTTACCATTCGTATTCCCGGATGATTGGGAGCATCTGCTATGACATTATTGGAGTCGCTTATGGGACAATAATCAAATCCGTTCAAAGGCATTACCATATTTGATTGTCCGGCACATAACCAGACTTCTCCAATCAAGAGATGCTGTAAAGTGACAGATTGTTCTCCATCCGTCAGTGTTAATGTATATTCTTCGAAACTGGCAGCAGGCGTTGTGATCTGTAATTCCCAACATCCCTTTTCGTCAGCATGGGTTTTGACTTCCTTATTTGCCCATGAAGGAGTTACTACAACAGTAGAATTTGGAGTCGCTTTTCCCCAGATTCGTACATTGCTTTTTTGCTGTAAGACCATATTGTCACTAAGTAGTGGAGGCAATTTAACTTTTGCCTCCATATTGATGCTCCACAGTACAATTATTAAAAAGTAGATAAGAATCTTCATGTGGCATTTCTTTTTTTAGTCACGGAAATCCATTTGTATTTTTTCTTTCTTTTTGATGACAGGACCAGTCGGTTCCGGATGGTGCTGAGGATTACGATAATCAAAGTAATAAATATTCAGCTTATCAAATAGGGTGAATGCATCTTCCATGCGTGACAGGAACTTATCGTAGTCTTTGACTGTCGGCGCGGACCAAGCCGATTCTGCCAGTGCGCAGAGGCGGGGAAAGATCATGAAATCTACCCGGTCTTTAGTATGCATCAGTTCCGTCCATGTATTGGCCTGTATGCCTTTGACGTGTGATAGGTCGGAGGCTGATACTCCCCATTCGGCAAACCATTTGTCGGGGAAAGCATATACATCTTCTATTGGGCAGAATCCGTCCCAGATTCGTCCCCATTTGTGGTCTTTATATTGTACGAAGTCAAAATAAAGCGGTTTGCGCGGACACATGATAGTCGAATATCCTTTGGTCAGTGATCTGCGCAGGTAATCGGGTTTATCATGCCTCCACCACATGATGATAGTATTATCTTGCTTTACATTCAGGTCGAGAAGTTCATCCCAACCGACTAAAGTTTTGCCTAGTGAGTTTACTACATCTGTCATTCTATGCATAAAGTAGCGTTCTGCTTCCTTTACAGTTTGTAATCCTTCGCGTTTCAATAGTGCTTGTACATGTGGGTCTGTTTCCCATGCTTTGATTCCATAGGCTACTTCGTCGCCTCCGATATGTAAATATGGAGAAGGGAATAAGGCAGCTATTTCTTTTAGTATATTAGTCAGATAAGTATAAGTTTCTTCTTTGCCGACGTTAAAAGTGAATTCCGGATGTTCTTCCGTTCCTCCGCCTGAATATTCCGGGTAAGCTTTATTGGCTGCAGTGGCATGTCCGGGCATGTCTATTTCGGGTATAATTTCAATGTGACGTTCTTGGGCATATGCTATGATGTCACGGATCTGCTCTTGTGTATAATATTGTGCCGGTGTATCCGGATCACTATGGCAACCTTCTCCTCCTATGGTTGCCAATTTAGGGTATTGTTTAATTTCGATTCTCCATCCTTGTGCGTCTGTCAGATGCCAATGGAAGCGATTCATCTTATAATATGCCATCAGGTCAAGGATTTGTTTTACCCTTTTTTCGCCGGAAAAGTGACGTGCTTCATCAAGCATATATCCTCTCCATTCATAACGTGGGGCGTCTTCTATCGTTCCACATCTTAGATCTCCGTTGGTTAACTGCTGTAATAGCGTTTGAATACCATAGAAAACTCCAGCCGGGCTTCCCCCTTTGATGAGGACCTGTTTGGGGGCGATAATCAGCTGATAGCCTTCTTTGTTTTGCAGTCTATCGTCTAATGATAAGTTGATTCCTTTCGCGGCTTTTTTGCTGGGGATTACTTTCATTTTATAGTTTAAATCAGCGAGTTTCTTTTCAAGGAATGCTGCTTCTTTATATAAACTGGCATCCAGATAGTGGATTTTTTGACCCGATTTGAGTTTACACGTTTCTGCTTGCATGGTGACTTCAGCAGGATAGGGAATAACCCGTACCTGTTCTTGTGCTTGCAGGCTCATGAACAAACTTAGATAGACTATCGCCAAGGTTGTAAGTAATAGTTTCATGTTTCTTGGTTTTATTAGTTATTTAATAATGATTATAGGCTTTTCTCCATGTAAATCCTCTATGGATACTGTCGCAGTGATGGTACGGGTCTCATTGGGGAACAATGAAATGAAGTTATCACTCCAGAATACCGGGTTTACGACTTCTTTTGTATTTTCTCTTTGTATCATTAAGTGGTTGAAAAAGGATAATTTATCAGAGTCATTCGTTAAAGTAAGCGTGATCTGATACTCTTTTTCTTGTTTCTGAAGTTTTAAATCTTGCTTTAATGTAACTTTAGGCATATTTACCAGCCAATAGAAATTTTGATGTTGCGAGTAACGCCAGTATAAGTTTTCAGAAATAAGATTTCCGTTTAAGTCTTCTAATTCCAGCTTTATATAATATACAGCAGAAAGGTTACCTCGTTGAGGTACGGTTTCTAATTCTTTATATTGGTCGGCGCCCACGGATATGGTATCTGTGTATGCCCAGCATTCTTTCATTGAATAGTCTATGATTCTGGCTTTGGCTACAACAGATTTAAGTTCTTGATGAGTAGCATTTATCACAGAAATCCGGTTCGTATTTGCATTCATTTGAATATGAATGGGCTCCATTGCTTTCTTTGAGAAATAGTAAGAAGCATTGGGCGACAGATACCAATCATAAATTTGCCAGCAGACATCGGGCCAACAAGAGTTTAGTTTCCAGATCATTATCCCTGTTGTGATATCCCACATCCGGTGGTTGGCTGCCTCAAACATGGCACGATACCCTTCCGAACTTACTAGCTGGCCTTTATATGCATAATCCTCGCCACTGACCGGGTCACTATAGAAGGTCCGGATAGCATTGTCGTATGCACGATAGCAGAAGTTATTGGTGTCCCATGCTCCGTGTTCCGCCCATATACTGTCTAATGGATAAATCGGATTTCTTCGGTCGAGTGGCTTATCAATAGTAGGTATAAACTTTTTCAGACTTTCGTATACAGGTACGGAAGGCATGCCTAATTCGTTTCTGAACATTTGCAGATAAACCTCTTCTACTTTATCGAAGTAGTAATCGGAGGGTGCCCAGTTATAGTCGGGAGCGCCATCATCGGTAGTACCGGTTGGTAAGTCCGGTTTTAAATAAGGAGTTAGTTTGTCTACGTCCCAACTGATACTGGTAGTCGGTATGTAGGGTCGTGTCGTGTCGAGGCTTAATACGGCTTCTTTGGTCGGATGATACAATTCTTCATCTACCAACACTTCATTAACTCCGAACCATGCAATGATACAGGGATGATTACGGTATCTTTTGACCATGTCTTTCACGCAGGCGATAGCTAAGTCATTGTCGAGAGGATTATGCTGGTTGTCACGTCCCGGGAACATTCTGTAGCATTGATAAAATACATGCCAGTTCATCAGTCCGTATTTATCCCAGCTATCCAGCCAATCTTCGGAAGGGGAAGGCATATCTTCACTGCCGATCAAAGTAATGTTGGCATTTGCCATTAATCGTGCCTGGTCATAAATTCGTTTGGGTGAGTCGTCGAGAAGTACATCCGGTTGTATCCATCCCCCTTTACAGAAGATGCGTTTGCCATTGATAAAAAATACACGACCATATTCTTCCCCGTTTTTCATTAATTCCGAAGTTACTTCGCGAATTCCGAAGTTTACCTTCTCCCGGTCGGACGATTTCCCATTATTCATGTCGAATGATAAGTCGAGACTGTGCATATATTGCTCTCCATAGCCGTTTGGGTACCATAAGTATGGGTTCTGTATGGATAAGATGGAAAACTCCTGGGGAGATAATGTTATTTCTTTACTTTCATTGGGGAGCATTGTGACAGGCAGAGTTACGCTTATCGGTTTCATGCTTCCTGCCAGTTTACGTGTGTAACTCGGATAAACTAATTCGTTGATAAGGCGAATTGTTGCTTTAACTTTACCGTTTATCATCTTATCCGAATGATTGTGTACAGTCGCTTTGATTGTAATATCGGCAACTGTTGTATCTTTTTGGGGTAGAGTAGTGATAATATATGGGTCTTCAATAGTGACCTGGTCGGTTGCTTCCAGAGTGACGGACTGATAGATACCCATGTTCCGGTCACGCACTACAGGGGCACAATCCCAACCACCTGTGAATTTTAATGTTTCATCTTTGAATAAATCGGAAGCCGTACCACGGTTAGGCCCAAAGACTATAAATTGTGTTCCGGGGTTAGGAGTTCCGGGATGGTCCACCTGATATATTTTTATAGCAATACAGTTCTGTGTGGGCTGGATGTAATCGGTTATATCGAATTTGAAGCGGCGGAACATGCCTGCTACATCTTCTTTTTTCCCTATTTGATGTCCATTAATCCATACGTCTGCACGATAGTTAATTCCATTGAGGTTCAGCCATATTTTTTTGTTTTTATATTGCTTAGGCAAAGTGAAGGTCGTGCGATACCAATAAGGTTCCTGCCAAGGATTTTTTCCATTGCTCAGGTAACTGTATTTAGCTAAGTCCATTTTTTTATTAAACTCATCAGAGACATCAGGAATTAGAAAGTTATTCATGCCGATTCTGGGATCAGGATAAACGTTCTGTTTCACTAATGCATTCAAAACAGTAGTCGGTACTGTGGCTTCATACCAGTCGGTAGCCTGGAATGAAGGCATAGATACTTTTTCCGCATTTTCGCTTATTTCGGTCGTACTTTTTATTTCCCAATTGGTTAATTTCAACTGGTTATCTGCTTTGCTTATCAAGCAAAACAATAGAAACGGATAGAGTATAAGTAATTTTTTCATAACAATTTATTCTACAAACATTAAAGCTGCTGCACCCATAAATCCGGCATTATCTTTTAAACCTGCTGGCTTTAACTGGATGCTTGCAGCAGTTTGCGGACAAATGTACTTTTTAAATAAAGATACCATTGAATCCCAAAATATATCTGATGAATGCATAACTGAGCCTCCGATAATTACGACTTCCGGATCAACGATATTAACAGTCCAGGAAAGGGCATAAGCTAATGCCCGGGTAAACTCTTTCCATGCTTTTAATGCGTTGATGTCTCCTTCCCGGGCTAATTTACTGATTTCTTCTCCTGAAATCTTTCTTTTTGTAATTCTCTGATATAAATTTGATATTCCAGTTCCCGATACATAATCTTCTATCATTCCTTCTTTGTATGGAGACAGCCAGATTTCTCCGGCACAGCCGGTAGCTCCACGAATAATTTTTCTGTTTACCACTATAGCTGCTCCTAAGCCTGTTCCAAGAGTGATTCCTAGTATTGAATTTAGGTTTCTTCCGGCTCCCCATAGGGCTTCTCCTAACATCATTGCATTTGCATCATTATCCAGTTTGACCGGAAGTCCGAAAGTTGATTCTATTTTTTTGCATAAAGGGTAATTGTGTAACGTCGGAAGATTATTGCATTCAAGGATGACACCTTTGTTGATGTCTAATGGACCGGTAGAACCGATACCGATGCCGATTAATTCTGCTCCATCGGCTTGTTGTATCATTCTTCGGATTAATAGAGTCAATTGCTCAATAATCATTTCATCGGGTTCGTGCGCTAAAGTCCGGATAGATTCGGGGATACCGATTATCTGCCCGTTAATATCGACAAGTCCGGCTTTTATTTTAGTCCCGCCAATATCGACTCCGATTGCAATTTTCTCTGGATACACGCTTCTCATAGTTTATTCGATTGATGTTACTTTGGCACCATGTGTAAACTCTCCCGGTATTATTTCGCATTTGGTGGCCCATGCATTGATCAGAAGTTGCACGGGAATTATAGCGGGAATTGCAAATAATTCCGCATTAGTACATGGGATCGTTATGGTACATAAATTTTCATTTTCAAGCACTTGGCTCGAATCGGTAATAAAGATAACTTTTCCTTCATATTTCAGGATATCTTTTACTAAAGCTAATGATTGTTCGTAGGTTTCTGATTGCGAGTGTGCAAATAGAATGGCTATGAATCTTTTCTTTACCATTTCTAACGGGCCATGCCTGAATTCACCACCTAATAAAGCTGATGCAGGCGTATGTACTGCTTCCATGAACATCAACGCACTTTGGCTGGCAGCTGCAAAAACAGGTCCCCGTCCTATTAATTGCACAAAAGCGGAGCCGTCTATCAGTTCAATAGCTTTCGACATCCATGGAGTATTTCCATTGACCATGTTCTCAATAATTTTACTGAGTTTATGCCATTGGGTGCTGTCGATTTCTTTATTGCATAACTTCATTGCCAGTAAATATGCTACTTGATAACAGGTTATGAATGTTTTTGTTGACGTTTTTTCTTCCTTTCCAGCTTTGCACAATAGGCTATAACGAGAAAATTTGACTAAACTGCTGTCTTTTTCATTACAAATAGAAAGAACTGTGATGTTTGAAGATAACTTTTCTATTAGTTTGATTACTTCATAGCTTTCTCCTGATTGCGAAATACATATAATCAACGATTCTGGACTAATTAATGAAATTTGATAGTGCAATAATTCTCCCGCATTCAGAGCATATGCCGGGATTTTATATGAATTAAGTAGAGAAGCAGTTGCGTTAGCGATGAAGTAAGAACTGCCCATACCGGTTAACAGAATATTTCTATATTTGCCGGAACACCATAATTCTGAAATTTGTGACAAAACGGATTTCCCTTCTACGCTTTTGTAGAAGTCTGCCGTCTGCAGAAGTGCTTGCGGTTGCTCTTGTATTTCTTGGAAAAATTGTACCATCGGATTTTTTAAATTATAATCTAGTGACTTTAATAACTACTTAGCAACAGTTGTGCAATTATTCAGATGTAATTGCCAACTGTTACTGAGTAGTTTATAGATGATCTTAAATGATATTTAAATTTTCATTTATAAATTGAATCTGGTAATTTCATAAGCAAATAGTCCCTGGTCCGTGGTCAACATATAGACTTGGACGGCATTGCCATCAGCACTCCGACCGAATACAACATCTCCTGTTTCATCAATGTTGGTGCCAAGTACCTGTTTGCCAGAAACGAACGAGGCTGAAGATGTCATACCAGTTACCGCATAACCCGTTCCGGGGATACTGCCTGTTCCTGTTGTACTTCCTTCACGTGAATCGAAGATAAAGCCATTAGCCATTGCTGAAGTTCCGGGATTATTTGTGATATTGGATATATATAGGCGGTGAGACCAAACTCCATTGCTTGACAGACCATTTTGAACGCCTAACAAACATGTACCGTTAAATTCAACATATCCTATTCCCCGGACATTCTTATCATATGTAGCGCTACCGGACCACCAATGTGATGTTGGAAGTGAGAAATCTATGGCGCGTGCGCCTGTGCCTATAGGAGTGTAATTAATTGCTTGCCGGAAGTTGGCACTGGCCCAAATATATCCTAGTGGAGAAGTATTTGTCAATGGAATGACTTTAGTTGCGTTCCACATGGAGACTGATGCTCCTCCGCCCCATTCTACATAAGCGTTGCCTTGCATTGCACCATCTTTGAACATAAGGAAAACCGCACGTGGTACATTTTTGGTTGATGTGGCAATAATTGCATCCCCTGAAGTCAGATCACCTTTGACGCAGATTGTGCGTCCAAGCTCTAGTTTTTTGACTCCATTAATGCCTACAGGAGCATTGGCGAATGTACTTCCATTAATATTTGCATAAACGATGCTCTTAGGTGCATTCTCGATGCCGTTAGGCCAAACCCAGGCACGCACGTTCGGGTCGGTTACATTGGCGTCTAAAGTACTAGTATATGCCATAGCTACTAAATGTCCAGCATCATCACTGGTAATAGCATGGATGGAGCGGCCTGCATCAATACCTGTAGTGTTGACTTTTACATCAAGTACTTTGCCGTTATAACGATCCATTACAATCATTTTATTGTAATCAGTGCTATTACTGATAATTAGATAGTCGTCAATAACAGCCATTGTACGGTTCGCTCCAACCTCAAATCCATGTGTGTCATCTGTATAGATTTGGAAACCAAATAATGAAGCTGTATAGCCCACTCCCTGAGGTAATAGATCCGGGAGTTCCAGACTAGTCTGATAGACTGTTTTGTCTGTTCCATTTTGTGCAATAACGGTTATAGTCGGTTGGTTACTTAAATCTATAATGCCGGTTGCCGGATCTAATGATGATGATTCGATGGTAGCCCATGGAGAGACTGTTAATGCCGCAGACTTCAAGGCTGCATCAATAGCCGAAGAGGTTTTATAAATGATGATTTTTCCTGTACCACCCGCACTCTCAGGTTCGACTATACGTATTGTTGCACGTGAATAGTCTGTCAGTTCTACTTTACTAATACTGGCTAATTTTGATTTCACATAAACAGCCTTAAATGTATAAGTAATTTTGCTTCCATCTTCTTTGACTAATGTTGATTGGAAACCACTGACCAGATCACGAATGCCGGAAATGCTGGGGGAGAATTTTGCTCCTACAGGCAGGCTGGCTGAAACTTTCATTTGTGTCAGGTCACCTTGTATTTTTTCCGTATCTGAAATATAATAAGGAACTTGTATGGTAATCGTATTACTTGCCTCGTCTACGATAGCACTATATGTGGTACTTTCATCAGAAGCTAAGCATCCGGTTATGGTTAGTCCTGTAACATTTTCGCTGCCTGTCCTTGCCAGATCGTCCGGGTCCTCGCAGCTCATGAATGCTAGCATTGATATTAGTACCCCGGTAAATAGATATTTTATTTTCATAATTTTTCTCTTATTAAATAATTATTATTTCCACAGTTCATTTTGTTCACAGAGTGTGTTATCTTGAAGTTCTGTGTATGGAATAGGGAAAATTGTATATTTTTCAGGGAATAAACGGTCTTGTGTATCGCATTCTACTCGTGCGTAACTGAAGCTGCCACCGGCCTGTGTTATCTTAACGCCGTGCAGACGTTTATGATCAAGTGTTCTTACGGCGATTCCCCAACGGATCAGATCGAAATATCGGTGTCCTTCCATTCCAAGTTCACAAATACGTTCTTTAGACAGATCTTCCAGATAATCACTCCAATTATTTTGTTGGGCGAGTTCCGGCAGTCCGACGCGGTCACGGATCGTTTTCAGATCAGCATAGGCTTTTCCAAACTCGTTTTGTCGTGCATATGCTTCCGAACGAATCAAGTAAATTTCAGCTAAACGCATTTCAATCCAGTATTGTCCACTCAAAATGCTGCTAAAGTTGATATTGGTATCATCAGAAGCGAACTTACGAATCAGATAACCTGTTGTTGATTTGTGCACGTTATCTTGTCCGGTTGTAGCAAAATCCATATATCCGTCATTTCCATCTACATACAACTGGAGAGTACGTCCTTTCCATGTTGCTCCATTATAAAGAATGGAGGCGTAAAAACGCGGTTCGCGATTGGTAAATGGAGCATTGTTGTAAGAACTGAGATTACTCCAGTCAAAAGATTGGTAGCTACCGTTTACTTTGATATCGAAAGAGGAAGCATATTCATCAGATGGAGTGACTGCCGCACCTACACTTCCTTCTGTAACACCGGCTGCTTTCCAGTCGTATGGTGGACACACGTAGATGTCAAAAGAATGTTGCTTGGCGTTCTTTCCCTGTTGGAAGTAAACCGGAAGGATTAGCTCACTATTATTGACTGAGGTGAATATTTTGTAGTAATCATTGGCAGTCGTTCCTTGCAATAAACTGTAATTCAATTTTAATACTTCATTGCAGGCATCTATCGCATCCCCCCAGCGTTTAGCATAAAGGGCTGCACGTGCTTTCATTCCATAAGCGGCTCCTTTGGTAATACGCCCCACATTGGTACCTGTCCAGTTTTCCGGAAGGTCTTGTACTGCCTGGGTGTATTCGTTGATAATGAAATCCCAGCAATCTGATTCAGATGAACGTGCTTTAGCCCTTTCGTCAGGTCCGTCTACATAATCTTCATCAGTACGCAGGATAACTCCGCCATGACGGAGTACCAGTTCCTGGTAAGCAAATGCACGTAAGAAACGAACCTCTGCTGTACGCTTTTTCATTTCATCCTGATCTAAGTTATCTCCATAACCTTTGCTTCGGTCATAGAAATATTCGTTGAGTTGCCGGATACGGGTATACATACCACTCCAGTTGGAGCGGAAGTTACTCGTTTCAGTAACATAATTTGTCTGATAAAAGAATTTATTCATGGCACCTCCGTTCACTCCATACCAAGAGTATTTTAACAGATCTGTAGCTCCATCGTCCATTAAGCAGTAAGAATCTATATTGATAGTAGCATTATCATATAGCACGCTATATAGCCCTTTGACGTAAAGGTCTACATTTTCCAGTGAGGAATATGCTACATTCTCGCTGTACCAGCCAGTAGGATCTACGTCCAGTACATCACATTGTGTCAAGCAAATGCTAGCTGCTATGCCTATAATGTATTTTTTTATATTTTTCATATTAACTATTTGTTTTAAAATCTAACATCTATACCAAAGCTGAATGTACGTTGCTGTGGATAATATCCTGTTGCTACATTTGTACTTTCCGGGTCGATATACTTGAAATCGGTAAATGTCAGTAGGTTAGTCCCGTTAGCATAAACTCTGATGTTTGACAATCCCATCTTGTTGGTCCAGGCTTTAGGAAGCGTATATCCTAAAGTCACGTTCTTCAAACGTAAATACGCACCATTTCTTTTCCAGAAATCCGATTGTTGGGCATTGTTTGAATGAGATACACTGCTGACAGTCAGACGAGGATATTCCGCATTTGTATGATCGGGTCGCCAACTGTTTTCTACCAGATAAAGAGGAGCGTTGTCCCAATTTGCATACCAGGGTCTTGTCATAGGGGTCATATCTGTTGCGCCATTTAAGTCTTGCCATGAGTATTGAAGCATTTTATCACAAAGTGCCGCTCCTTGAAACTGAACAGATAAATCGAAGCCTTTGTAATTAGCGTCAGCCATTAGTGCAAACATCATTTCCGGGCGGATGCCACGTGATATTTTGATTCGGTCGTTGGAATCGATCTTTCCATCGCCGTTAATATCGGCATATTTTATGTCTCCTACTCGTGGTGTATTCCATGATACTTGAGGTGAGTTGGCAATCTCTTCTTCACTTTGATACAACCCTAATGCTTTTAATCCCCATAATTCACCGACTGATGATCCGAGAACACTTTGCCAGGGTAAGGTATTATCCGCCTGTGTTCTGCTTAAGATACGGTTATGAGCGTAAGATAAGTTGCCATTCAAACTATAACTGAATTCTCCTATACGATTGCGATGTTTCAGTGCAATTTCAAATCCGCGGTTATCAAATGTTCCGGTATTTTCTGAACTTGGGTAGTGCCCACCTAAAGAAGGAGGATAGATGTTACTAACACTTTGAAGAATGTCGTATGTATATTTGTAGAATACATCAAACTCAACTCCCAACAAACCGTTCCAGGCACTAAGATCGAAACCTAAGTTATATGATTTTGTTTTTTCCCAAGTCAGTCGTTCATTTGGATAAGCTACTGTGTTGCTAAGTGTTCCTTGAGTGTTAGGTGTACTGCCAAATACTACTCCATTATTAGTATAAGAGTAGGATTTTCTGTACAAGAAAGCACTAACGTTGTCGCTACCTAGAATACCAAACGAACCTCTGAGTTTAAAATAGTCTATTTTAGGAAGTGCGTCTTTGAAAAAGTCTTCTTCCGACATCACCCATCCTAAAGAAACTGAAGGGAAGAATCCCCAACGGTGTCCTTTGGCAAACTTATAAGAACCGTCGTAACGGAAAGATGCTTCGGCCAGGTATTTATTGGCGTAGGCATAATTTAGACGACCTACATAAGCGGCGTAAGCACTTTTCCCAGAAGAACCGCTATTAGTTGCAGTTTGGGCATCTCCCAAAGATATTTCGGGCAAATCGAATAAGTCGTAATCCGTACGACTAGCATTCAGTGCAGAGCTTTTTACCTGAGTTTGTTCGTAGAGGAAAAGGGCTCCTACATCATGAAGTCCGAATTTGTTGTTATATGAAATAGTCGGACGTAATATTACTTGTTGTGATTTTTGGTCACCCTGGTATAGGTTACCATCTGCCAGCAGATTTGCACTTTGTACATAGCTGTAGCTTTTGGTGGAAGAATCATAGGCATTGACAGAATAGGCATAAGCAAATGTTTTACTTGCCAGATCTTGCCAGTCCCAACTGATGAACATATTTGCTTTCAAACCTTTCAGGAATGGGGCTGTATATTCGACATTTGCAGAACTTTCTATTCTGACTGTGCGAGATTCCTGGAATCCTGAATTTGCAGATCCATAGATCGGATTGGCTGCGCTGGTTGCGCCTCGGTATGCCGAAGTAGGATAACCTTCATACTCTTTCGGAACAAAAGGTATAGAATAAAGCAACTGATGGAAAATACTATAGGCTTGCTGATTGCCATAAGAGTATCCTCCCGGCTGATAATAATCTTTGATTAATGCTGCGGTATTTAGTGACACTTTAATGTCTTTGGTCGCTTGTACATCAATGTTTGAGCGGAAATTGCTGCGTTCGTTTTTGTTGCCTTTAATAATACCATCTTGATGTA
This sequence comes from Bacteroides sp. RCH18, assembly GCF_058231005.1. Classification (NCBI taxonomy): domain Bacteria; kingdom Pseudomonadati; phylum Bacteroidota; class Bacteroidia; order Bacteroidales; family Bacteroidaceae; genus Bacteroides; species Bacteroides sp. RCH18. The sequence goes on from NZ_JBIPTC010000002.1 coordinate 127,522, forward strand.
AATAGCCGCCGCTGATGAAATATCTGACTTTATTGCTACCTCCGTTTATAGACAGATTGTGTTGGTGCATAAGGGTAGTCTTATATAAGTCGGAGGTCCAGTCTGTATTTTCAAATCCATCTGTTGGGTCTCCGTTATAAGTTGCCGCAATTTCTTCGTCGGTAAAATATGGATTATCTACGCCATTATTGTCTAGTTTGCGAGCCAGATTATACCATTGCATATATTGGGTTCCGTTCATCATTTTAGGCAGAGTGGTAGCGTGTGATAGAGTCATACTTCCTCTGTAGGTGATATCTGTTTTACCTTCTTGTCCGTGTTTGGTTGTTACCAGTACAACTCCGTTGGCTGCTTTCATTCCATAAACGGCACAAGATGCAGCGTCTTTCAGGATGGTAACAGATTCCACGTCATTCGGGTCTACTTGTCCCATAGCTCGTTCTACTCCGTCAACTAAAACAAGTACCGTACCTGAACCGCTGAATGAAGAATAACCACGGATTAATATGGAAACATCATCCGATCCTGGTTGTCCGAGTGATTGTTGGGTAATAAGGCCGGGCAACTTACCGACTAATGTTTGTGACATATTACTGGCAGTTGTTTTCAACATATCTTTTTGAGATACCGTGGCTACAGATCCGGTTAAGTGAGCTTTCTTTTGTGTTCCATAACCTACTACCACCACTTCGTCCAAATTAGCGACATCTTCTTTTAAGATGATGTTGATCGTACTGCGTCCGTTCACTTTTATCTCTTGTTTGTTCATACCGATGTATGAGAATTCAAGAGTGGCAGTGTTGGATGCATTGATAGAGTATCTACCGTCAATATCGGTAGTGGTACCTGTGGTCGTACCTTTGACAACGACGCTGACTCCTGGCAACGGATCACCGGTCACGTCTGTGACGACTCCCCTAACCATGTTCTGGGCATAGCCATTTGTGGCATACGCAAAAAGCATCGACAATGAGAATAGTATGATTCTGATTGTTCGGAAACTACTTTTTTGCTTAAAGCATTGTTCCATCATAAGATAAAATTTAATTGGTTAATAAAAAAGTTTTTGGGTATTAGATTTATTGTAATTCTTCTAGTACTTTCCAGCATTGATATAAGCCCCTGGGGACATGGAAACAGCCTTTCCATTTGCCTCCCTTAAGTGGCAGAAGTACTTCTCCCTGGCGGTTTAAGTAACCGAACCATTCAGGATATTGAGCGTCTTTGAAGTGCGTCCATACATACTCATGTATTTTCTCGAACCACTCCATACATTGTTTGTCACCTGTCAATTGGTAACCTTTTAGTAGGGAAATAAGTGTTTCAATGTGTACCCACCAAAGCTTTTGGTCCCATTCCAGTTGTTGGGGAGGGCAACCTTTGCGGTCCATGAAATAGTAGATGCCACCATATTCTTTGTCCCATCCGTAGTTAATCATCGTCAAGGTTACATTTTTTGCCTTCTCGATTAGATCAGGGCGATTCAGGCGTTTTCCTAAATCCATAATAAACCACATGGCTTCAATGTCGTGTCCGGGAGTCACTTGCCGTCCTTCAAAACAGTCTACGAGATTGCCGTCCACTCCTATATTTTCAACAATAATTCCTCCGAGCTCCGGGCGATAGAATACTTCCATCACTTCGTGAATACAAGTCTCTATTGTTTTTTCCAGATACTCTTTGTCCAACAAGTGTTCTATTTCAAGTGCCAGATTACAAAGGATCATCGGAAGGGCGAAATTTTTCAGATTACGTGTGCCCGGATGGATTTTGTTCCATTTTCCTTTCGGGTTGTCTGCCTTTGAAAGAATAATATCAAACGTTTTCTTTGCAATGTCGGCATATTCTTGATTGCCTGTAGCCAGGCTGAGTTGTCCGAAAGCCATTGTAGCAAATGTATAGGAAAAGATGTTGTATGGTTCTACCAGAGGATTACCTGCCCGATCCAAAGAAAAATACCAATGATAGTTTCCATCATGTCCGTATTTCTTTAGAAACTCACCGCCTTGAATAGCGCAATCCAGCCATTCCTGTTTTTTCTCAACTTTATTGTAAAGCATTGAGAATAACCAAACTTCGCGTCCTTGCAGCCAAATAAATTTATCTGTATCGAATACGTTGCCTTCACGATCCAGACAAGTGAAATAACCACCGAATTCGTGATCCTGAGAATGCTCTAACCAGAATGGAAGAACATTATTCAGTAGTTCGTCTTTGTATTGGTTTGCCAATTTTTTAAAATCCATAATTGTTAGTTTTTTTATTTAATAAGGTCTATTTTACTGTTCCGAACGGGTCCAGTATCTTTCAATCTCTTCCAGAGACTTTCCGGTAGTTTCCGGTACGAGTTTCCAGACAATGAGCATATACGGTACACACATGATGGCGAACAGGAAGAATGTTCCGGCTGGAGTAAGATTCTGGAGCATCCAGGGGGTTAGCTGTCCGATCAGATAGGTGCCGATCCAAAGAGCGAATCCGGCAATGGACATTGCTAATCCGCGTACTTTGGTAGGGTACATCTCAGAGAGAAGTACGAATATCACAGCGCAAATGGAAATGGCGCAACAAAAAACATAACACAGAAAGAAGGCTAACAAAAACAGGCTGGAAATATTCCAGGCATTTCCGAAGAGGAAATAACTGCCAATGAGTATCAATGAAACGACCATTCCGGATACCCCATAATATACCAGTTTCTTGCGTCCTACTTTGTCAATGATGAGAAGTGCCAGGATAGTGGTCAGTGTATTCACAAGTCCTACAAGAACCTGATAGAACAGAGAATCACCTCCTGAAAGACCGGCATTCTCAAAAATAGAAGGGCCGTAGTAGAGAACTGCATTAACCCCCATAAACTGTCCCAGAATAGCAATACATACACCGATAATAACTGCTTTCAGAATACCTGGTTTCAGAAGGATAGACCATTCTGAACGGGTTTCGGAAACAAGGACGGATTTTGTCTCGTTTAGCTGGAAATCAGCTTCTTTAAATGAATTGTAAATCTTTTCCAGAATATAAGTGGCCTTCCTTTCTTGTCCTTTTACTATCAGCCATCTGGGGCTTTCGGGTATGAAAAAGATAATAATAAAGAATAGTATGGCTGGTAGTGTCTCCATGCCTAACATACCTCTCCACACTTCTGTAACTACTATTTTTTCTAACCAGGCTATAGGCAAGTGATTTCCACTCTCTGAATATGCCAATAACTGGTAGTTGACAAGGTAAGCTCCTAGAAAACCGACAGTTACGGCCAGTTGATACAGGGAGACCATCCTGCCTCTGAATTGTGCGACGGAAACTTCGGAAATGTAAAGAGGAGATACAATAGAAACAACACCAATTCCGATGCCACCTATGATTCTATAAACAACTAACTGGTTAAAGTCAATGCAAAAAGCACAGCCGATTGCTGATGTAGAAAACAGAATGGCAGAAAGTATCATTGTTCTTTTACGTCCGATGCTGTCGCTTAATATTCCGGAAAAGAGAACACCGACAATCGATCCGATCAATGCGCATCCTACATACCATCCTTGTTGCAAGGTGTCCAACTGAAACAGATGTGTCACCTGAGCTATTGTGCCGGATATGACAGCTGTGTCATAACCGAACAGAAAGCCTCCTAAAGCAGCAACAACTGAAAGGAATATGATATAACCCAGATTAATTGTTGTTTTCATATAGTTTATTTGATTTCAAAGTATTCTCTGTATCTGTCATATAAATGTCCTGCCTGCAGATAAGCTGATTGCGGACTTAAAAAGTGAGAAAACTCAAAAGTGATTGCTTTATCATATCCGGCACGTTTTGCCGCTTCCAGTTTCATGCGGAGTTTGTCGAATTTGATCGGCAGGAACCGGATGGGCATATCGCGGTCGAATGTTTCCGCGTTTGTCCAACATTGCATTCCGTATTTGTCTGCCAGTTTCTTGTTTACAGTGAAAAAAGCATCCAGTTCGTCGTAGTCAATGTGTCCGTCTTGAAAAGCACAAGCGTCTACTACATCGTGTATACCATCAAAAATTTCATTCCATTCTCTCTCATGTTGTTCTACGGATACAGCATCCTCCCTTGTCATTTTTCCGGTTCCCATGACTGCCTTTTTACCATCAATCCAAGGGGATATAAAAGTAGGGAGGCCATTCGATACATCTTTGCATTGTTTACCCATGGTATGAAATGCACCGATAGCTCCTTTGGTATTGCGGCTGATTTCCGTGCTAATATACCAGCCTCCGAAACTCTTATACTTTTCACCGTAAGTATTCCATACTTCGTCAATCACATATTTATTATATTCCACTTCCCACGACATATCACGTGTATCCCAATAATGACCGGTGTCATACAGCCCAAAATAAAACTTCATGTTATATTTTTCAGCCAGTCGTAAGTACATATCTACTAAATCCACGGAAGGCATATAGCATCCTTTTCCTAATAGATATTTGGACGGATAAGTGATGAACTTGCGATATCCGGAACGGATCATAATAACGGTATCGATACCAATCCTTTTCATGTGCTGAAAGTCGAGATCCCATTCTTTTTCTCCCCAGTTCTGGTGTGGAATATCGTGAGATATTTCATCTAGAAAAGTGCCTGTGATTTTCAGACCATTATTCTTCGGTACAATTAATTTGCTGTCCGTCCTTTTGCTCGGAGAGAGAACGAATTCACTTCCATCTTTGCCTTCAGCGGCCAGTAGTGTGGGAGCCATTAGGGCGGAGGCTCCCGCTAATGCGGCTTTCTTTAAGAAATCTCTGCGATTATTCGCTTCCATAGTTTACTTTTTTTAGTTTCTACTCTTTTTAGTATATATTTAACCTATTGAATTTTTAATAGTTTAATATTTATTACTAACTCGGAATCATCTGCTAGCTTTATTAATTCCTTTGAGTTAGCACTTTTAATTTATTAATTATGAATTTATTATTGTGTTATTTATTAATTGGACGATAATTTATGATTAGTTTTATTAATATGGCATTAATATTGCCCCATTCGCAGATGGGGCATTTTATGTTTTCTAGTGTATATTTTTCATAGGCTAATCATTTTAGTCAAGTAATTTAGGTTACTTGGATGAATTGATAGAACAAAGTTAGGCATCCAGAGTTGATTTTTTGCGCAAAAAAACGAAAAAGTGTATTCAAAAAACGCATCTTTCTACTCTTTGGTAGATTTATTTGCTGAATGCAAGTACCATTTAAAAAAATCATATATAATTTCGTTTGATTCAGGGGTTGGGTCATGATTGACTCTGTTGCTCATCGCGACATTATTGCGGTATCCTAAGAGCCGGTTGACCGCTATTGTATGGTTTAGCGCTATCCACCGGTCTGTTCCGTCAGAGTATCCTCCGGAAACAAGAAATGGGCGAGGTGCCATCAGCGTATGCAATTCATGCAAATCATATCCTTCTTTGCGGAGCTTCGGATAAATGCCTTTAGCATAATCATGCCCATTTTTACTCCATGTATTTTCCCATGGTGGCGGATAATATCCCAAATACCAGGGTTCCCAGTAATTGATATATCCCTCTTTTGTTTCGTCGAATACAATTCCGGGGTCTCCCCATGCCGCACAAGCGAACTTTTCGTATAGGCATGAGGCAAACATTGCCCACTTCCCACCATAAGAATGCCCTGTGATGCCTATTCTTGTAGAATCGACGTCCTGTACTTTGGCTAATACTTCCCATGCATTTGCGGCTGCATAAGCTAATGCTGAAAGTGGTTGGAGAGTTGCATTTTCAATGGTGGGGTAATAAATGGAATATGTCTGATTCTCTGTGGTCTTCGTTGTTCCTATTGATAATGTGACAAATCCTCTTTTCGTCAATTGATATGCAAAGTCTCTATAAGGTTTTCCACCCAATCCGATAGCCGTTTCGGGTTCATAAAAGGTAGTGATAACGGCAGGCTTTTTGCCTTCTTTGTCCGGAACCAGCAAATAACCTTCAGTCTGTTCGTTGGGAGTCCAGTAGAAGCGGACACGGTATTGCATGAAGTTTTCACGGTGGAGAGTATCCAGAATTTCAAATGTTTGTCCGGTAATGACAGGCGGCCATTGTCCTAACAGGCTCATCCATCTGTCCTTGATTTCAGTTCGTCGTCTTTGCCAGTCTTCAACGGTTCTGACTGTATCCCCATTATAATATAATAAAGGAGAGCGAAAATTCCCATATACATTTTCGTATTCTGCGGGCGGGCGGAAGTAGCTCGATAACTTATTCCATAGATCAGAGGAGTCATTATTTCCGCTATTTTTGTTTCCGCTGCATCCTGCTAGAAATGCTGCCAGATGAGTGATCAGGATGAATAGCACGATTTTCTTTTGCTCCATAAGTTGTTGATTGACTTTGAGAGTTAGCATTTACCGAACAAAGATATGCCACTTTAGTAATGCCTCCGGTACTAAAAACGAAAAGCTATATTCGAAAAACGAATAATTTATTTTTTATCTGTTCGTGATTTTTTTCTCCCGATATTCCAAAGGGGAACATCCTTTGAACTTTTTGAAAATCCGGGAGATATTATTATAGTCTTTGAATCCGGCTTCCGTTGCAATGTCTGCCAATGAACGATCTGTAGTAAGAAGTAAATCGGCCAGATGGTTGACCCGGCAGTTTAAGATATACTGATAGATGGAAGTATGCATCGCATTTTTGAATTTCACTTCAAAATTTCTGCGTGAGAGCGGAATCTGTGCCAACAAAGACTCTATGGTCAGGTCGGAATTGTAATGACTCTCTATGTATTTTACAACTTCGAGAATGTAAGGGTCCTTTATATTATGTTTTTCTGTGGATTGCCGCAATTCTATGCGGATAGGGTTGATGACGATATTGAAGGTCCCTTCATGTTCCTTTTTGATTTGTTGATGAATGAGCCTGCCTATGGAATATCCTCCTCTTTCTACTTCCAGTTCTATGGAGGAGATGGGAGGATCGGAAATATTACAGATCAAGTCATCATTATCGACTCCTAACAGGGAGATTTCTTCCGGTATGTGTATGTTACTTATCTTGCAGGTTTCCGAAATGAATAGTGCGTGTGAGTCGTCGCAGCAGAACAACGCTATGGGTTTAGGAAGCTCTTGCAGCCATTGGCTTACTTCTATTCTGATTTCGTCTTCATGCTTATCGGATTCGAAACAATAAAAGTTGCCGCCTATCCGTTTAACTTCCTGACGGAAGCCTTCGCAACGTTCGTCAGACCAGACAACTCCGTTTATGCCGAAATAAGCAAAGTTGTGGAACATCCGCTTGGCGAAGAATTGGGCGGCCATTCTGCCCGTTCCTTTGTAGTCGCCCGTCAGATTGGAGTAAGTAGTGCTTCTATGGTGATAATTCTGCAATACAATCGGAATATTCAGTTCTTTCAGTAGATTGACGGTGTCATTGTTCCATTGTCCGATGATGGCGTCAGCTTTCCATTCTTTTGCCCATTTGAGAATACCTTTTTCTCCATACATGCCGCTGTAATAGGATGGAAGCCGATAGAAAAGCCAAGGTCCGTTTTCTTTGGAATATTGTACAAGTCCGCGGAGCAATTTTCTGTCAAATTCACTGGAATAATCGATCAGCAGTAGTATTTTTATCATAGTGTGTGCGGGTATATTAAAGTTTATGGAAACAAATATATAAATATTAGTTTGTTTTCTTTCTATAATAGTCTAACTTTGTTGCGAAGAAGATATGTATGACACCCGGGTCTCGTGCTGTACGACACCCGGGTGTTGTGATGTCTGACATCCGGGTGTCATACGTGCTGACACCCGGGTGTGGTACAGAATGAAAATATAAACGAAACAAGAAAGGAGTATAAGACATGGCAATCCCTTATGTAGTAAGAAAGAAAGCGGACTTGACGTCCGGAGAAAGAAAAGAGTTATGGTATGGTGTACCAAGTAAAATACAGGATAGAGGCGGAGTACAGAACAAAGAACTAGCTCAAGTGGTGGAGCTGCGGGGAGGTTTCCACCGTGGTCAGGTTGAAGGCATATTGGTGGAAGTAGCGGATGCCATCCGCTATTTGCTTTCTATGGGACAGTCTGTGACGATTGATGGGCTGGGTACATTCCAGACTGCTTTGACCAGTCCTGGTTTTGAACGTCCCGAACAAGTGACACCGGGACAAGTATCGGTATCCCGCGTTTATTTTGTGGCAAACAGTGCACTTCGTGACCGCATGAAGAAAACAAAGTGTATGCGCATCCCTTTTAAATATTATATGCCCGAAAGTATGTTGACTAAAGAGATGAAGAAAGCAGATCAGGAGCAGGAACAAACAGAAGAATAAGATAAATTAATACCCTCCCTGTCTTATTTATGAGATAAATGCCTATCTTTGTGGCACTTTTTACGAAAAAAGGTAATTCAAATTAATAGATATAGAAAAGAAAATGGCACAAGAAGACGTTTTTAAGAAACTTGTATCGCACTGTAAAGAGTACGGCTTCGTATTTCCTTCAAGCGATATCTACGACGGACTAGGCGCAGTATATGACTACGGTCAGATGGGCGTTGAATTGAAAAACAACATTAAAAAATATTGGTGGGACAGCATGGTGCTGTTGCACGAAAACATTGTCGGTATCGACTCTGCCATCTTTATGCACCCTACCATCTGGAAGGCTTCCGGACACGTGGACGCATTCAATGACCCTTTGATTGACAATAAAGATTCTAAAAAACGTTATCGTGCTGACGTATTGGTCGAAGATCAGTTGGCAAAGTATGACGATAAAATCAATAAAGAAGTAGCAAAAGCTGCCAAGAAGTTTGGTGACTCATTCGATGAGGCTCAATTCCGTTCTACCAACGGACGTGTGTTGGAACATCAGGCTAAGCGTGATGCACTTCACACTCGTTTCTCAAAAGCACTGAATGATAATAATTTGGATGAACTTCGTCAGATTATTGTTGATGAAGAGATCGTATGTCCTATTTCCGGTACTAAGAACTGGACGGAAGTCCGTCAGTTCAACCTGATGTTCTCTACGGAAATGGGATCGACTTCAGATGGTGCCATGAAGATTTATCTTCGTCCGGAAACGGCACAGGGTATCTTTGTAAACTATCTGAATGTGCAGAAAACCGGTCGTATGAAAGTACCTTTCGGTATTGCCCAGATTGGTAAGGCTTTCCGTAATGAGATTGTTGCCCGTCAGTTCATCTTCCGTATGCGTGAGTTCGAACAGATGGAGATGCAGTTCTTCGTAAAACCGGGAACGGAACTGGATTGGTTCAAGAAATGGAAGGAAATTCGTCTGAAATGGCATAAAGCGCTGGGCTTCGGTGATGCCAGCTACCGCTATCACGACCACGATAAATTGGCTCACTATGCCAATGCTGCGACAGATATCGAGTTCCTGATGCCATTCGGTTTCAAAGAAGTGGAAGGTATCCACTCCCGTACAAACTTCGACTTGTCTCAGCATGAGAAATTCTCCGGCAAGAGCATCAAATACTTTGATCCTGAATTGAATGAATCATACACTCCGTATGTGATTGAAACTTCTATCGGTGTAGACCGTATGTTCCTGAGCATCATGAGCGCTGCTTATTGCGAAGAGCAACTGGAAAACGGAGAAAGCCGTGTTGTGCTGAAATTGCCTGCTGCCCTTGCACCGGTGAAACTGGCTGTTATGCCGTTGATCAAGAAAGACGGTCTGCCTGAAAAAGCTCGTGAGATCATAGACGCTCTGAAGTTCCACTTCCACTGCCAGTATGACGAAAAAGACAGTATCGGCAAGCGTTATCGTCGTCAGGATGCCATCGGTACTCCGTTCTGCGTAACAGTGGATCATCAGACATTAGAAGATAACTGCGTGACATTGCGTAATCGCGATACCATGCAGCAAGAGCGTGTAGCTATCTCTGAACTGAACAATATCATCGCGGACAGAGTGAGCATCACTTCATTATTGAAAACTTTACAATAAACCATTAACGAATGAGTAAAAAAATCTATTTATTCTCCTTAGTATTACTGGCTTTGGCTTTTGTTTCTTGTAGCGAAACCGAAGAAGTTGGTAAATATGATAATTGGCGTGCGCGCAATGAGGCATTTATTGACTCTCTTGCGAATGTTTATGCTACGGCTGCTGATAAAGGTGGTTTGGACCGCATGGAAATGTTGACTGCTCCCGGTAATTACATTTATTATAAAGTAATGCCGTCAATGACTGATCATGTAGTAAAGGCGGGAAGTCCTAAATATACTGACTATGTGAAGGTATATTATAAAGGAACAAATATTTTGGGAGAATATTTTGATGGTAACTTTACAGGAGACAATCCGGTTATAAACGGGGTAAATCCAGGTGAAGGAGATTCTCCTACCACTATTTTCCAGGTCAGCGGGGTAATTACCGGCTGGGGGGAAGTGCTTCAGAGAATGGAAGTTGGTGACCGCTGGAAGGTTTATATCCCTTGGGACTATGCCTATGGAAGTAGCGGTACTACAGGCATTTTGGGGTATTCAACTCTTGTATTTGATATCACATTGCTTGATTTTGCTAATACTGAAGCAGAGTTGAAATAATAAGATAAAGCTCTCTATATGTAAAAGGTGCTGTATCTATATTACGTAGATACAGCATTTTTTTTATTATTTTCCTTTATGCTGCTCTCCCTTATCTGCAAATGTGTCGGAATCACCACTTGCTTGACCGTCCTATCTCCCTTAATCTGATCAATCAGCAGTTGACAGGCTGTTTCCCCCATCTTATAAGTCTGATGCGATACGGCAGATAGCTTGGGTTCCACATAATTGGCGTGCTGTTCATCCGTGTATCCGATGATGGCGATATCGTCGGGAATACGAAGTCCGTGCTTTTTGATTACTTCCATAGCGGCAAAAGCCAATGTATCATTCATGGCAAGGATGGCATCGGGAGGCTGGGGGAGAGATAATAATGTTTCCGTAGCAATCTGTCCTTCCTCATAATCAATTTTCCGGCAGACAACTAATTCCTTTTCAATCGGAATCCGATTATCGCGCAAGGCTTCCAGATAACCATGCTTCCTTCTTTTTACAATATCCAGATGATTGGCACCGCCGATAAAAGCTACCCGTTTACTTCCATTGTCCAGCAGATGCTGGGTAGCCATTTGTGCGGATTGTGCTCCGTCTGCTATTACTGACGAGAATTGATCGGTCAGGCAAACACGGTCGAACAGAATCAGCGGCATATTGATCTCTTTCAATGCGGCAAAATGAGAAAAGTCTGTTGTTTCCTGAGACAGGCAGGCGATAATCCCCTCTACCCGCATATTGACCAGATTCTCTATATTCCTTTTTTCATGCTCGAAAGACTCGTGCGATGTCGTGATAATGACGAAATATCCGTTATCGATCGCCATGTTCTCTATCCCGTTCAGAATGGAGGCAAAGAAATGAGTGACAATATCTGGAACGATCACTCCGATGATGCGCGGCGCATTCTTCCGCAGACTCATAGCGAAAGGATTGGGACGATAATTCATCTCTTTGGCCAGCTTCTTGGCTTTGGCGCAAAGTTCACGGCTGATTTCCGGGCTGTCTTTCAGCGCTCGGGATACAGTAGGGATGGATACGCCTAATGCTTGGGCGAGGTCTTTGAGTGAAGTATGTTTCCGGTTTTCCATCTGAAGGTCTCCAACTTAGATTTATCTGCAAAGAAAGCATATTCCCTGATAAATCTCCGCATTTAAAGAAAGATTTTTTACGTAAACCGTTACGTAGCTTTTTCGCCCCTCTCTTGTCCGTTGAGAAGGGTTCACCCCTTACTTTTGTCACATACAAAATAATTTAAAACCCTATACGTATGCAATACCATGAAATCGGAAAGACAGGGATGAAAGTATCGTCTCTCAGCTTCGGAGCTTCCTCTCTGGGAGGAGTTTTCCATGATTTAAAAGAAAAAGAAGGCATTCAGGCTGTGTTTACAGCCATCGAAGCCGGAATGAACTTTATCGATGTTTCCCCTTATTACGGACATTATAAGGCAGAGACTGTTCTAGGCAAAGCGCTGAAGGATATTCCTCGCGACCGTTATTATCTTTCTACGAAAGTCGGACGCTATGGCAAAGACGGGGTCAATACATGGGACTACTCGGCAAAGCGTGCGACGGAGAGTGTATATGAAAGTATGGAACGTCTGAATATTGACTTCATCGATTTGATCAATGTGCATGATATTGAGTTTGCCGACCTGAATCAGGTGGTTAATGAGACATTGCCTGCTTTGGTCGAACTGCGTGAGAAAGGTGTGGTAGGACATGTCGGAATCACTGACTTGCAGCTCGAAAACTTGAAATGGGTGATAGACCGTTCGCCAAGCGGTACCATTGAATCTGTTCTTAGCTTCTGTCACTATTGCCTGTGCGATGATAAATTGGCTGACTTCCTTGACTATTTCGAATCGAAAGAAATCGGTGTTATCAATGCTTCTCCTCTCTCGATGGGCTTGCTGAGCGAACGTGGTGTTCCGGCTTGGCATCCGGCTCCCAAGCCATTGGTAGATGCCTGTCGCAAAGCGATGGAGCATTGTAAAGCAAAGAATTATCCGATAGAAAAGCTCGCTATGCAATTCTCGGTAAGTAATCCAAAGATTGCGACTACCCTGTTCAGCACTACTAATCCGGAGAATGTGAAGAAAAATATAGGCTTTATTGAAGAACCGATTGATTGGGAACTCGTGCGTGAAGTGCGGGAAATTATCGGAGAACAGCAGCGTGTAAGTTGGGCAAACTCTTAAAAACCGGTCGATTCTATGGATTATACGATTATTGATGCGCATGCCCATCTGTGGCTTCGCCAAGATACGGTGGTCGATGGTTTTCCTATCCGTACTTTAGAGAACGGACGCTCCCTGTTTATGGGGGAGATTCGGCAGATGGTTCCTCCTTTTATGATTGACGGGGTGAATAGTGCGGAAGTTTTTCTGTCCAATATGGATTATGCTCAAGTCTCGGCTGCGGTTATTACGCAAGAATTTATAGACGGCATTCAGAACGATTATCTGATGGAGGTAGTTTCACGCTATCCGGACCGTTTCTTTGTTTGCGGAATGTGTGAGTTTCGCAAGCCGGGCTATCTGGAACAGGCGAAAGAACTGATCGGGAAGGGATTCAAAGCGATAAAGATTCCTGCCCAGCGCTTACTTCTGAAAGAGGGACGGGTAATGTTGAACTGTCCTGAAATGATGCAGATGTTCCGGTGGATGGAAGAGCGGGGAGTGATCTTGTCTGTCGACTTGGCAGAGGGGGCGATACAGGTTCCGGAGATGGAAGAGATTATTCAGGAATGTCCTCGATTGAAGATTGCTGTCGGACATTTCGGGATGGTTACTCTTCCGGGTTGGAAAGAGCAGATTAAGTTGGCACGTTATCCGAATGTGATGATTGAGTCCGGTGGTATCACATGGCTGTTCAATGATGAGTTTTATCCGTTTAAAGGTGCCATAAAGGCTATTCGTGAAGCCGCAGAACTGGTTGGCATGGAGAAACTGATGTGGGGCTCGGACTATCCGCGCACGATAACAGCCATTACTTATAAGATGTCTTATGACTTTGTGGTGAAATCTCCGGAATTGTCGGAAGCGGAGAAAACGTTATTCCTGGGCGGGAATGCGCGGAAATTCTACCGGTTTGCAGAACTTCCGGAACTCCCGTACATTAAAAATATGTCGGAATAGAAAGGAAACAATTACAATACCACTAAACAATCACTGTACACATGAAAAAGAATACATATACCATTCCTCTCGCACTGGTTTTCAGCCTTTTCTTCTTGTGGGCGATCAGCAGCAATCTGCTTCCCACAATGATCCGGCAGTTGATGAAAACCTGTGAACTGAACACCTTCGAGGCTTCTTTTACGGAGACTGCCTATTGGCTGGCTTACTTTATTTTCCCTATTCCGATAGCTATGTTCATGAAGCGTTATAGCTATAAGGCGGGAATCATCTTCGGTCTGTTGCTGGCAGCTGTCGGCGGATTGCTGTTCTTTCCTGCTGCCATGCTGAAAGAATATTGGGCTTATCTCTGCATCTTCTTCATTATCGCTACCGGAATGTGTTTTCTGGAGACAGCCGCCAATCCTTATGTCACCGTGCTGGGAGCTCCCGAAACGGCTCCGCGCCGGTTGAATCTGGCGCAATCCTTCAATGGACTAGGCGCTTTTATCGCAGCGATGTTTCTGAGTAAGTTGATTCTAAGCGGCACCCATTATACACGCGAAACGCTTCCTGTTGATTATCCGGGAGGCTGGCAGGCTTATATACAACTGGAAACGGATGCGATGAAACTTCCTTATCTGATATTGGCTCTGTTGCTTCTTGCGATAGCGGTCGTATTTGTCTTCTCAAAATTGCCGAAGATTGGAGATGAAGGAGCGGAACCTGCATCCGGAAAGAAAGAGAAACTGATTGATTTCGATGTGCTGAAACGCTCGCATTTACGTTGGGGAGTCATCGCGCAGTTCTTTTATAATGGTGGACAAACGGCTATCAACAGTCTGTTTCTCGTTTACTGCTGCACCTATGCCGGTTTGCCGGAAGATACGGCTACCACTTTCTTCGGACTGTATATGCTGGCTTTCCTGCTGGGGCGTTGGATTGGTACGGGATTGATGGTCAAGTTCCGTCCGCAGGATATGTTGCTGGTGTATGCTTTGATGAATATCCTTTTGTGTGGTGTCGTGATGCTATGGGGAGGAATGATCGGACTGTATGCCATGCTCGCCATCTCTTTCTTTATGTCTATCATGTATCCTACACAGTTCTCTTTGGCGCTGAAAGGACTCGGAAATCAGACAAAGAGCGGTTCTGCCTTTCTGGTAATGGCAATTGTCGGTAATGCCTGTCTTCCTCAGTTGACAGCGTACTTCATGCATGTCAATGAGCATGTTTATTATGTCGCTTATGGCATACCGATGATTTGTTTTGCGTTTTGTGCCTATTACGGTTGGAAGGGCTATAAAGTAGTTGATTAATAAATTTATCTCAAACAAATAAAATGAAAGCAGTTCAAATTGTCAACCCCTCCGAAATGAAGGTGGTTGAACTGGAAAAGCCGGTCGTCGGTGCCGGTGAAGTATTGGTAAGAATCAAGTATGTCGGCTTCTGTGGCTCCGATTTAAACACTTTTCTGGGGCGTAATCCGATGGTGAAACTCCCTGTAATACCGGGACATGAAGTAGGAGCAGTGATCGAAGAGATCGGTCCGGATGTTCCGGCTGGTTTTGAGAAAGGGATGAATGTAACATTGAACCCATATACCAATTGTGGTAAATGTGCTTCGTGCCGTAACGGGCGTGTCAATGCTTGCGAGTATAATGAGACATTAGGCGTACAACGGAATGGAGTGATGTGCGAATACGCCGTGCTTCCTTGGACGAAGATTATCCCGGCAGGTAATATCTCATCCCGTGACTGTGCTCTGATTGAGCCGATGAGTGTAGGGTTTCATGCTGTTTCCCGTGCTCAGGTCATTGATAATGAGTATGTGATGGTGATCGGCTGTGGTATGATCGGGATTGGTGCCATTGTACGTGCTGCCTTGAGAGGAGCGACGGTGATTGCGGTCGACCTGGATGATGAAAAACTGGTACTGGCTAAAAGAGTGGGAGCGTCTTACGCAGTAAACTCTAAAACAGAGAATGTACATGAGCGGATACAGGAAATCACTGAAGGGTTTGGAGCTGATGTCGTGATTGAAGCTGTCGGCAGTCCTGTGACTTATGTAATGGCTGTGGATGAAGTTGGCTTTACCGGTCGTGTGGTTTGTATTGGCTACGCCAAAAGCGAAGTCGCTTTTCAGACCAAATATTTCGTCCAGAAAGAACTGGATATTCGTGGTTCCAGAAATGCTTTGCCTGCTGATTTCCGTGCGGTAATCAACTATATGAAAGAAGGGAAGTGCCCGGTAGAAGAACTGATCTCAAAGATTGTAAAACCGGAAGATGCTTTGGAGGCAATGAAAGAATGGGCAGCTGATCCGGGAAAGGTATTTCGTATCTTGGTAGAGATGTAGATCATTTGTTTTACAGAGGCAATCGTTAATTCTATCCATTCTTTACATAACGGTTAGCGTTAAAAGTTTAAAGTATAATTAAAACTCTTGCGGATATGCCGGAGAGTTTTAATTATACTTTTAGTCTTTAGGATGTTCTTCTTCTATTATTAAGGATGGAATGATAATTGGCTATGATATTGAATCAATCCTTCCATCGGACTTTGGAGAATCTTACCTATCTGAATACCTGTTTGTCGGGCAGCATCCTGTAGAATCTCTTTGTAACAGTAGGCTATCGATCCGATAAAGTGTACCGGATATTGCTTGTAATCATACTGCATCACATTCCTGCGAAAGAAAGCTATAAAGCTGTTCAGAACTAATTGGCGGATGGCCGGTTCTTCCAAATGCTGTGCGATAAAAGGAGAGAGACTGGCCAAAAAACGATTGGGAAAGGGCTGGCGATAAACCCGGTCGATGATTTCGGGAGGCGTCAGATCGAACTGCTTCAGAAACTCTTCTTTCAAGGTGGCAGGAAGTTGATTTTTCAGAATATCTCCTACCAGCAGTTTCCCAAGTACGGCACCGCTACCTTCATCTCCCAAAATAAATCCGAGAGGAGAGATGTTACTGACGATCTCTTTTCCATTGTAAAAACAAGAATTGGACCCCGTCCCCAAAATACAGGCGATACCAGCCTCCTGGCCACATAGCCCGTGGGCGGCAGCCAGCATATCCGAATTTGCTTTAATATTCCCGATAACGGGCAGACTGTCTGCAATAGCCCGTCGGAGGACGGGAGCTTTTTCGGGCGTACAACCTGCTCCGTAGAAATAAACCGCATTGAATTTCCCTTCCGGTAGTTGAGGCAGAAGGGAAGCTGTCAGCTTCTGTTGGATTTCTTCTTCCGACTGGAAGAAAGGGTTAATCCCTTTCGTTCCAAGTCTTTTGATAATTGTGCCGTTCAGTACGACACACCAGTCTGTTTTGGTAGAACCACTGTCTGCAATGAGTATCATATCTTAATGTATATTTTCTTTTTATATAGAATGTAGCCTATTGCCCAGTTGAGAAGGACAAAAAGCAGGGCAAATACAAGCGAGCCTCCTTTATCTCCGAAGACAGGTTGTAGAAGTGCACTGTAAATATAGCCATGTAAAGAAGTCGATTCACCTTGGTAGGTCATAGGAATGACTGCCAGCGTAATCGCCAGAATATCTGCCAATACATAAATAAATAGCGGATTTACTCCAAACGATTCGAAGAAACGGCTCCAGTTTTTATAACCTTTAATGTCAATGATCCATACGAGTAATGCCAGGAAACTGGAACCCAGACCGCAGGTTACGAGTACGAAGGAAGGAGACCATACTTTCTTGCAGATAGGAGAACCATAACTTAGTAAGAAACCTGCAAAAGTAAGGATGGTACCTATCAGGAACAAACGTTCCAGCTTCTCGTGAATATCTTTCACTTCCATCAAAAGCTTTCCGGCACAGAAGCCGATTAGGACGTGGGCGATGGCTGAAATAGTACTAAGCAGTCCTTCCGGATCAAGTATCTGACCGCCATAGATATGAGCTTGTCCTAATACTGCACGGTCGACGATGGAAAGAATATTTGTTTCGTCGTAGACATATCCATTGCCGAGGGCAAGGATTGCAAAATAGCTGATGAGAAGTACAGCAATTAAATAAGGTATATATTTATGCTTCATGAGCAAAGCGACTATGGCAGTAACTCCATATCCCAAAGCAAGCCGTTGCATGACTCCGAGAATGCGAATCTGGTCGATAGGGAAGGGATCGTGCTGGAAGCAGAGAATGGAAAGCCAGCTGATGCCAATTCCAATCAGGAAAATGATCACGGTCCGTTTGAGAATTTTCAAACCCGCGGGAACACTGAAGGTGAAATTGTACTTTCTCAAAGAGATGTACGTGGAGATTCCCATAATGAACATAAAGAATGGGAATACCAGATCGGTAGGAGTTAATCCAATCCACTCGGCATGTTTGAGGGGAGCATACGCATGTTGCCAGGAACCAGGCGTATTAACTAAGATCATACCTGCGATGGTGATGCCTCGCATCACATCGAGTGCCAATAGGCGTTTGTTACTTGTTGTTACATTCATGACTGTTACTTTTTAATGTGTTAAGTTATAAGTAATTCAATTTTATCTCTTTTTTCCGAAGGAACTGTCCAGTCGGTTACGGATCATCCATGAAGCAAGGATGCCGGGAATGGTGCAGACGCATACCCAGATAAAGAAGTTGGTGTATCCGAGATGTTCCTGTATCCATCCTGCCGGCATTCCCGGAAGCATCATGCCAAGTGCCATAAAACCCGTTCCAATGGCATAATGAGCTGTTTTGTGTTCACCATCTGCAATGTAAATCAGATAAAGCATATAAGCAGTGAAGCCGAAGCCGTATCCCAGCTGTTCGATGGCTACACAAATGGAGATTAGCAGGAGGTTGTCCGGAGTAGCTGCTGCCATCCAGACATATAAAAGGTCGGGGAGGTTGATGGCCAGCGCCATGGGGATGATCCATTTCTTAAAACCGTCACGGGAAACGAGGAAACCGCTGATGATGCCGCCTATCAGTAGGGCGGCGACGCCGATGGTGCCATAAATGACTCCGACGGATGCGGTTGATAATCCCAATCCGCCTTGTTCGGCACCATCCAATAAGAATGGAGAGGCTATTTTAGCGAGTTGGGATTCTCCCAACCGATAGGTGAGCAGGAAGAAAAACATAAGTCCCAGGTTTTTCTTTTCAAAGAAAGTGACGAATGTCTTAAAGAAATCTTCCAGTAACTTACCCGGTGTTAACCCCGGTCTTTTGACATCTGAAGCAGGGTGGGGGAGAATAAAGCGATGGTACAGTGTCAGTCCGAGGAATAATCCTGCCATCAGATAGAAAGTGATACTCCAGCCCATTGGAACATTGCCTTGCGATGTTTCCAACCAGCCTGCCAGCATTACGAGGATTCCCTGACCGAAGATATTGGCGAAACGATAACAAGTGTTTCTGATGCCTACAAAGAAGGATTGTTCTTTGTTGTTGAGGCCAAGCATATAAAAGCCGTCAGCCGCAATGTCATGCGTGGCAGAACTGAATGCCATCAGCCAAAAGAATGCCAGAGTGAGTTGCACATAGTGCGGAGTCGGGATAAAAAAGGCAATACCGGCGAACCCGGCAGCAATCAAACCCTGCATGGCAATAATCCAGGAACGCTTTGTCTTGACCAAATCTACGAAAGGACTCCATAATGGTTTGATCGTCCAGGGCAGATATAACCAGGAAGTGTAGAGCGCAATTTCTGTATTCGACAATCCCAGGCGCTTGTACATGATAACGGCAATTGTCATCACAGCCACATAAGGCAGTCCTTCCGCAAAATAAAGAGTCGGAATCCAGCTCCACGGATTTCGATTGTTTCTTGGTATTATGTTCTTGGCATTTCTTGTTGATATCATGGCATTAGTCTCAGATGTTATTCATATTGTTTTTCAAGTCTGCTTCCGGGATAATAGTGAGCTAAAATATCTTTGTAATAATAACCTCGCTCTCCCATTACTGCCGCACCGATCTGACAAAGTCCTACTCCGTGTCCCCAACCGGCTCCCGTCAGTGTAAAGCGGGTTGGAACATTTCCCTCTTCTCCTTTTTCCTTATCCACAAGGAATGCTGAACTATAAAGATGGGAAGGCGACAGTGTACGTCTGATCTCTAATTCTTTTCCGATGGTCAGTGTCCGTAAAGTACCAACTATCTTTAATCGTACCAGGCGTCCGGAAGTACCTCGCTCTATAGGGATTAGGTCTATGATTTCCCCGAAATCGATTCCCGAACGTTGATGGATTAGCTCAGCTAGTTCCTGTTGGCTATAGCTGACTCTCCAACGGTAGAAATCAGTTGTTTCCTGATCGTAGTTATTAAGAACCTGACTCAGAATCGTTTTATCCTGCGTATTACAGAAAGCATCCGGAGAGGTTCGTATCCATCGGTCCGCTTCTTCTTCCTGTGTCAGATCGGGAAGCTGTATTGCCGGACCTGTCATTTGTTTCTCTGAATCAGAAGCATGGGATTCAGGTATGTAATCTCGTTTACCAATCAGATAAGGATGCCTCACATTCTCCCAACAATTCTGAAACTCTTCCATTGCACCGCCACAACATTTGGAGAAACGTGCATCACAAATCTTTCCTTCATACATCAGTACCTCTCCACGGGTAGCTGAAACAGCTTCGATAGCTTGTGGAGTAGAAGTGCGGGTAATTCCCTGATAGCGCTGGCAATGATCATCCGCACAAACATCAAAGTGCGTATGCGCTTCATGATCATACCATTTGATAAGTTGAGAGTGGAGAGTGGAAAGTGGAGAGTTGGCTGCGCTGCTCGGCTGTATAGTAGCTTTCCATTCTTCATTCTCCACTCTCAACTTATTAATCAACCAGCTTCTGGAAATGACTGCATGCGCTTTCAGTAGTTCCAAAGAGGCGGTGGCACTCATTTCTGATGAGATGACACTTGTCAGGTAATCTTCTATAGAGATTACATTGATGGCGGTCAGTGTCTCTCCTTCGGCAATGATTTTCAAAGCTCCCTGGAAGCGTTGTACTTCTTTGCGTTCCCAATGAAAATTGATGCCGATGGTGACATCCTTTAGTTCAAAGAAGATCCCGGCATTTGGCTGAGGGTAGAATATCAATTCATCGTATTCTTTCCCTGACCAGTATATCTTTTCTTCTCGATAAACAGCCTTTTGTACCCCTGAAACCTTTGTGCCGTCAGGAGTTGTGAAGCTTTTGGGAAAAGAAAATTCAATTTCTTTTCCCGAAAGGATACCAACTGTTATTTGAGGTTCTCTCATAAGGCGGCTTTAATACATTTGATTACCTTCTCAAATTCTTCTTTGGACATGGATACTTCCCGGCGGATTTCATATATCTTTTCAGGAGTTAGTTTGGGCAAATCTTCTTCCCGGGCAACAGGGAATATCCCGTTCATTTCGGCAATGGCGGGGCTGATGAGGATTTGCTCATCCCCTTCTGCATAGTAACAGTCCGGACGGTGTTTGCTGCGCAGGAAGATCATACAGTGATAGCGCAATGGCACATCTTGCAATTCAGCTTCGAAGTTCCGGAAAAATTCTTTAGGTCTTTCCAAACCGTACCAGGCAAGGATATTCATCATCGGTTCTTTGCCATTTTTGTCGGCAGCAAGAATATCGTAAATCAGCTTGAATGTGCGCGACATTATTTTCTTGTCTTTGGTCCGGATCAAAATTGCGGTGACAGGATCGTCAATGGATTCTATTTCTAAACTGGCCTTCTCGATCAACGTTTCTTCATTCCAGTCAGCGCTTATTCCACCTTCCATCTCTTCCTCTTTTCCGCAAACCTGAAAATGGGCATGGTCCGGAGCAGATGCCCCACATTCGGGTCCGTTGTATAAAATGAAGCTCTCCCGCAATATATCGGAGAACTCTATCATATCGTCGAAACGTTCGGCGATGGATTGTGGTGTGTGCTTTTTGTCGACAATTGTCAGGTGTTGTTTGAATATGGGATAAGGATTCACCAATATCTGATAATTCTTATAGCTGACGAAGTCCTGTTCCTGCGGTCGGTTCTCTTGACAGAGAAAACAGGGACGTGCCTGAATGGACGAGGCATCTGTCTGTGCAGTAGCCGAAAGGATGCGTTTGGGGTTAGGGAAGATTTGTACAAACATATAGAAGTTCTCACCGGCTAGCTTCATTTCTTTCGTTTGCTTCCGGTATCCTTCCAATAATCGATAGTTCTCTTTGGCAAGTTCCCATGAACGGGTTTGGTTTTCTATCAACTGTTCGATTGCTTTTTGAGGTTTCTGTTTTGTTTTATTTTGCTGAATCCTCAGTTGTAATTCCCATGTACGGATACGGTCCTTGTATAGATTGTTCTGGTTTACCTTTTCGATGGCTAATGCGGCATCCGAGTTACCTTCCCAACGGCGGCAGAGGTAAACGACTTCATATACCCTGCCTATCTGATAATTGCTTGAAATGCGTAATCCAAGTGCGTAATCTTCTCCATAGCTTGTATTCGGAACGTTGATTTCCCGGAGAAGGGGAGTGTAGAACGCACGGGGAGCGCCAAGCCCATTGATGCGTAAAGCATTATTTCGTCCGTTGTCGGGCGTCCATTCTTTGTGGTCGATGATGCCGGGTGCTATTTCATTCATGTTGAAGTCCGTCATCATATACGTACCGACAACCATTGCGCAGTTCTGCTGATAGAAGGCGTCTATCATGATCTGCAAAGTATGTTCGTCTTTGTATACATCGTCACTGTCCAGTTGAACGGCAAATTTGCCGCATTCCTTATGATGGATACCTGTATTCCAGCAACCTCCGATGCCAAGATCATCCCTGTCGGGGATTACGTGAATCAGTCGTTTGTCCGCACTGAGTTCCCGAAGGACTTCGGTCGTTCCGTCCGTAGAGTGATTGTCTATGACGATAACGTTGAATGGGAATGATGTTTGTTGGCTTAATGCCGATTGAACCGCATCTTTAATGGTACGGATACGGTTGCGTACAGGGATGATGACAGAAGCCTCATATTCAAAAGTGGAAGCGGAAAAATCGACCGGCTGAAAATAGGGTTGCAGATATCCGCCGATTGCTTCCAAATGGCTGTTGCATACCTGCTCCATCTCTATTTGTACCTGACGGTTCTTGGGGTCTACATAGTCGAATTGCTTTTCGCCACTTTTACGGGTATCATTTTCTACTTCTGTGTATAAATATTCGTTGATGTGTACCAGCTCATGCTTCTGCGATATTTTGAGCCGCAGATGATATAATCCTGCATATTGATAGTCTTCTTTTGCCGCCTTTGCCGCTGTCTTGAACAGATCGCTTCTAAATAGCATGACAGAACCGAAATCAAAATCGTCCCGCAGACTGCCGAACTGATAATCAATAACGGGAGCCGCTTTCTTAACGCCATCTGTTTGCTGATAATGGTCGGCGTAAGTCATCCCTGCATTGGTCATTTCCATTATTTGTACCATCCGTTCGAGGGCGAATAAGCCTAATCTGAGTGCCGTACGTTTGGTATAAAGCAGGGTGTATGTTCCGTCGGCACGCGCTGCGATTGCTTTCATGGCTTGTGTGGACCGGAAGTTTTTAACAGAGATCAGTTCACATCCGGGTATGCAGACATTGGTAATTTCCGGTGCCAGCAGATAAATTTTACCTGTTAACTTCGATGCACGCAGTTCCTTTACTGTCTGTATCGTTTCTTCCAACCTGCTAAAAGGCAGGAAACAGTTGATTGTTGTTTTCATTATTTATTTTTATTAAACCGGGCGAGTTTCAGATAGAGTTTCCTTGTTTTTTCTTTTGATAAGCAGGCAAAGCCCCAGAAAGGTAAACGCAGCATTCAATATCAGTAACTCATAGCTAATTTGATATCCATCGAACCAGGCTTCCGAATTACTTTGCAATACGTAGCAAAGTGCAGGAGAAAGAATGGCTACTAACGGAATATATGGGTCATAAACTTGTTTCTTAGTAAAAATGCCGAAAGCGAATAGTCCGAGAATTGGACCATACGTATAGCTGGCCAGCGTATAAATCGCATCAATCACACTCGTATTATTCAGTAAATTGAATACGAAGATGACGATTCCCATCACGAATGCCATCCCGATGTGTACGTGTTTCCGTATTTTGCTGAGTGCCGCTTCGTCTTTCTTGTGCGCATTCAGAATATCTACGGTGAAAGAAGTCGTCAGGGCTGTCAAGGCCGATCCGGCAGCGGAGTATGCCGAAGCTATCAATCCGATAATGAACAGGATACCGACTATGCCCGGGAAGTAATTGCCTGTGGCGATCATTGGGAACAATTCATCGCTCTTACTAGGATTCTCGATTCCCTGCCGGGCGGTGAAAGTATAGAGCAATACACCCAGCATCAGGAAGAGCAGGATCACGAAGAACTGTGAAATTCCGCTTGTAATCATATTCTTCTGTGAGTCACGGAAGTTCTTGCAACTGAGATTCCGTTGCATCATGTCCTGATCCAGCCCGTTCATGGCGATAACGGTAAAGACTCCTGCCAG
The DNA here is from genome assembly GCF_058231005.1 of Bacteroides sp. RCH18. Lineage (NCBI taxonomy): Bacteria > Pseudomonadati > Bacteroidota > Bacteroidia > Bacteroidales > Bacteroidaceae > Bacteroides > Bacteroides sp. RCH18. The sequence continues at coordinate 151,657 of NZ_JBIPTC010000002.1, forward strand.
GAATTGCTTGAAGAAATACCGCTTGTCATTGACATCGTCAAAAAAGAACATCCTGGAGAGATCGCTGTCTGAAATCGTTGAGACCAATCCGCTGAAATTCAGATGCAGGCTGGAAGCTATATAGTAGATACAAAGTACAACGGAGACTACCAGGCAGAATGTTTTCAGCACATCCGTCCATATCAATGATTTCACTCCTCCTCGGAAAGTATAGAGCCAGACAATGAATACCGTCAGTATGACATTGATTATAAAGGGAATATGGAAAGGATCGAAGATGAGCAATTGCAAGGTCAGACATACCAGAAAAAGCCGCACGGCAGCTCCGAGCATTTTGGAAATAAAGAAAAACCAGGCTCCTGTCTTATAGGAAGAAGCTCCGAAGCGATTTTCAAGATATTCATAAATAGAAACCAAATTCATCCGGTAGAAAAGCGGAACGAGTACGAATGCGATAATGAACTGTCCGACGATAAATCCCAGTACCATCTGCAGGTAGGAGAAGCCGCTGGCTTGTACCATACCCGGTACGGATACAAACGTAACTCCGGAGATAGTGGAACCAATCATGGCGAAGGCGACAATATACCATGCCGATTTGCGGTTGCCGACGAAGAAGCCTTCGTTATCTGCTTTATGTCCTGCTATATAGGAGATAGCGAAAAGGATCATAAAGTATGCTATGATAGTAATAGATAAGATGATTGGACTCATATCTGTTGCTTAAAATTCGTTCGCGGGTGAATATATTCAAATATGCTTTTCCAGCAGATTGTACAAATGTAGGGAATTTATCAAATAAATGCATCCTTTTCTTATGAGTTTTTTATTCCGGGTGTGCCACCTGTATCATCTCTCGAAGAGTGCCAGTTTTTGTTGAGAGAAGGAAGTTCCGGAGATATCTTCTCTAATGAAATGCCTGTAGTGACTGAATTGTCGTGCATCCAGTCTATGAAACGGCAGGTATCAATCGTGCGGGGATGTTCTTCATCAGTTGCCAAGGCAAGGTAACCTCCGTCGTTGCTCAGTTGTGGAAATTTGGATATTTCGGTTATACTTTTGTCGTCAACCTTATGCTTTCTGACCAGTGTACTTGCGGAGTGAGTAAAACAAATATATCCTTTGCCGGGAATAACGAGGTTTGTATTTGCATCTTCCTGTTTGAGTATTGTGGTACTGAATATTTCTCCCGTTGCTCTCATTTTAAACAGGCGCAGAGATTTTACAGTGATATCCTGATCAGCAGGATTATAGAATTCGATGTATTCTGCACCGTCTTTGGCATTGTCATACATCACTTCGTTGAATAGTAACATATTTCTCACATTTTCAGGATATTCCGGCGATTCCGGTGTGTCAGGCTTGTCCGGCTCATCCGGAACGTCCGGTATCTCGTCCGGTTCAGTACTTGTTTCCACATCATCAGACAACTGTATATGATGGAAAGTGAAACCGTCACAGCGGCTTTTGGTATAAACGCAGTATATGCCGCAGCAGATTGACTTTGTGATACTTGCATCTTTTATTTGTTTCTTCTTCGTATATTCGGTTTCCGATTCCATGCGTGTCCAGAAAGTCCAGTAGCCGTTGGCGTCGCATTCTACTTTGATAAATAATTTCGGAGAATTATTTCCTTTCATGAGTTCTCTTCCCGAAGCCAGTAATTTGGATTGATTCCCATTTTGCCGGTAAAGTGCTACATTGTCTTTCGTTCCTCCTATCTGAATGTAATAGCCGTTCAAATCTCCGGAAAGTATTTCCGATGAAGAGGCTAAATAGAAACGGGCATAATTATTGGCGGAAGGATTAAAGGTGAGCCGTACCCCGAATTCCCATCGGGTACTTCTTACGTAAGAAGAGGGGATCGTGACATATGCTGTTCCCGCATCTTCCTGCGGATCATTCAGGTGTACGCCTTCTTTGGCATTAATCGTGAATTTCTCAGTTTCTCCTGTCCAGGGAAGTTCAGAAGTTGAGTTATCCGGTTCAAGGCCCTCTTTTTCGTCATCAGGCGGAAGTGCACAACTGTATAATAATATAATGAAGAAACTTAGAAATGTACATGCCTTGCTAATTTTCATACGGCTTTAAATTAGTGTTGTTATCTACCGTATTTGTTTGTGTTCAACGCAGAGGCAATTGCGGATCGGATAATGTTTATGCTTGCAAAGGTACAGTTTCTTGTTGAATAAATGCGAAAGGTTCTTTCATTTTTTTCTGTGAATGTCAGGAATAAAAGATACAGATTATATATTTCAAGATTGAACTTAGGGCCTCACAGTGATTTGATAGCAGTTTTGCTCTCATGCTCTAACAAACGGTCTGTATCCCTTTATTCATCGTGGTTTCCAGTGTGGTAGCAACTGTGGCGGCAGGTATGAGGGCAAACGGTTGCTCTCACTTTGCATCATGGACTTAATCTCGTTTGTTTAGCTTTATGCTTTGATTTGCAGGATGTTAATGTCTGATGTATCAACTGTTAACAATTGGTATCTCAGCTATTAACAACTGAGAAATCAGTTGTTAATAGCTGACAACTCATTCATTATGGACCGATAAATGGTTTGAAATGGCTTGAAAGGACAGGTTAAATGAGTCAGTTGTTACGGTCAAGTCATTTCAATCGACAGTTGTTCCAGATAGTTTCAGACGCTTGAAACTTTTAGTTTCGCGCCTTGAAACCAATGGTTTCAAAGGTTGAAACTATTAGTTCCAAGGCATGAAACCTTTTGTTTCAAGGCATGAAACTAAATTTGGAACTACTTCTTGGTGAATAATCTTGTAGGAGAGATGGGAAAAGGAAAGCCTTGGTGATTTCAAGGCAAATAAAGAAGATCGGCTTGCACACTGCGACGATTGTCGTATAGCAAGCCGACCTTTATTTCATTTTATCTATATATATTATACGTTCTTTACCTTGATCAGATACTCAGCGATCTGTACAGCATTCAGTGCAGCACCTTTTTTGATCTGATCGCCAACGATCCAGAATGTCAGACCGTTTTCATTTGTAAGGTCCTTGCGGATACGTCCAACGTACACAGGGTCTTTGCCTGCAAGGAACAACGGCATCGGGTATTCCTTTTCGGCAGGATTGTCTTGAAGAACGAGACCCTCGCCTTTCGCAAATGCTTCACGGGCTTCTTCTACCGAGATCGGACGTTCTGTTTCTACCCAGATGCTTTCAGAGTGAGCACGAAGTGCGGGGACACGTACGCAGGTTGCACTGACTTTCACGTCAGAGTGCATGATCTTGCGTGTTTCGTTATACATCTTCATTTCTTCTTTGGTATAACCGTTTTCTGTGAACACATCGATCTGCGGAATCAGGTTGAATGCCAGCTGATAAGCAAACTTCTCTACTGTCACAGGCTCGTTGGCCAATACCTGACGGTATTGTTCGTACAACTCATCCATAGCGGCAGCACCGGCACCGCTGGCAGCCTGATAAGTAGATACGTGCACGGTTTTTATATGAGAAAGCTGTTCGATGGCTTTCAGTGCAACTACCATCTGGATAGTTGTACAGTTAGGATTGGCAATGACGCCACGCGGACGCTCCAACGCATCTGCGGCATTTACTTCGGGCACTACCAAAGGCACATCAGCGTCCATACGGAAAGCGCTGGAGTTGTCGATCATCACAGCACCGTACTTGGTGATTGTTTTCTCGAACTCCTTGGATGTTCCTGCACCGGCAGAAGTGAAAGCAATGTCTACTCCTTTAAAGTCATCGTTGTGTTGTAAGAGTTTGACCTCGATCTGTTTACCGCGGAAAGTATAGGTTGTTCCGGCACTGCGTTTAGAACCGAACAAAACTAACTCGTCCATCGGGAAGTTTCTCTCATCGAGCACGCGCAGGAATTCCTGTCCTACGGCTCCGCTTACGCCAACAATAGCTACTTTCATCTTTTTCTTTTGTTAAATGTGAATACTGATTTATCCTCCTGCTCTGACGAATAGGAAAGATTTGGCTGCAAAATTATAACATTTTGCCATATAAACCGCATTTTTGTCGAAGAATTATTATTTGAATCTATCTACCTACGAATTGGAGGTATGCGAACTTTTTTGTTCCTTTGCATTGAAATCCTAAAACCACGGACCTATGAACCTGTTTGAATTCAATTTAGCGTTACCGATAACCGATCCGACTTGGGTGTTTTTTCTGGTGCTAATTATCATTCTCTTTGCTCCGATGATTCTGGGGCGCCTTCATATACCTCATATTATCGGTATGATTCTGGCCGGTGTGCTGATCGGCGAACACGGATTCCATGTGCTCGACCGTGACAGCAGCTTCGAACTGTTTGGTAAAGTGGGGCTTTACTATATCATGTTCCTTGCCGGGCTCGAAATGGACATGGAGGACTTCAAGAAAAACCGGATGAAAAGTGTCGTTTTCGGCTTGCTTACCTTCCTGATACCTATGGCGCTGGGTATATGGAGCAGTATGAGCATGCTGGGATACGGTTTCCTTACCGCAGTGCTGCTCGCCAGTATGTATGCTTCTCACACTTTGATTGCTTATCCTATTATCAGCCGTTACGGATTGTCCCGTCTGCGCAGTGTCAATATTACTATCGGTGGTACGGCCATTACGGTTACTCTTGCTCTTATCATCCTTGCCGTCATTGGCGGAATGTTTAAAGGTACTGTCGATGGTCTGTTCTGGGTGTTCCTCGTTGCGAAAGTAGCCTTCCTTGGTTTCCTTATCATCTTCTTTTTCCCCCGCATCGGCCGCTGGTTTTTCCGGAAGTATGACGACAGCGTGATGCAGTTCGTGTTCGTGCTGGCGATGGTCTTCCTCGGAGGCGGACTGATGGAGTTTGTAGGAATGGAAGGAATTTTGGGAGCTTTCCTTGCCGGATTGGTCCTGAACCGCTTGATTCCTCATGTCTCTCCGCTGATGAACCGTCTGGAATTTGTAGGAAATGCCTTGTTCATTCCTTACTTCCTGATCGGTGTCGGTATGATTATCGATGTCAGAAGCCTGTTTACGGGGGGCGAAGCATTGAAAGTGGCAGTAGTCATGACAGTGGTAGCTACTTTCAGCAAATGGCTTGCCGCATGGATCACACAAAAGATTTACCGTATGCAGCCCAATGAACGCAGCATGATCTTCGGACTCAGTAATGCACAGGCGGCGGCTACGCTGGCAGCGGTGCTGATCGGGCATGAAATTATCATGGAAAACGGAGAGCGTCTGCTCAATGATGACGTACTGAACGGTACGGTCGTGATGATCCTTTTCACCTGTGTTATCAGTTCGCTGGTAACGGAACGTTCCGCCCGCCGGTTTGCACTGAACGAAGATGCGCAGCCCGAAGATAAGGGAGCGAAGAAAGCGATGGAGCAGATTCTGATTCCGGTAGCAAATCCGGAAACGATTGAGAACCTGGTGAATCTCGCCCTGGTGATCAAGGATGCCAAGCAGAAGAATGGCATGATTGCCCTGAATGTGATTAATGACAATAACAGCTCGGAGAATAAGGAACTGCAAGGCAAGCGGAATCTCGAAAAAGCCGCTATGATTGCCGCCGCCGCCGATGTACCGGTGACGATGGTGAGCCGCTACGATCTGAACATTGCTTCGGGAATTATACATACGATTAAGGAATACGAGGCTACGGATGTAGTGATCGGTCTGCACCGCAAGGCGAACATTGTCGATTCCTTCTTTGGCAACCTTGCCGAAAGCCTGCTGAAAGGTACTCACCGCGAAGTGATGATAGCCAAATTCCTGATGCCGGTCAATACGCTCCGCCGCATCATCATCGCCGTTCCGCCCAAAGCCGAATTTGAAACCGGTTTTTCCAAATGGGTAGAGCATTTCTGCCGGATGGGAAGCATTCTCGGCTGCCGTGTGCACTTCTTTGCCAATGAACGTACACTGATGCGTCTGCAACAACTGGTGAAGAAGAAATTCAGCGGTACCCCGACCGAATTTTCTCTGCTCGAAGAGTGGGGTGATCTTCTGCTGCTGACCGGACAGGTGAACTACGATCATTTATTCGTTGTCATCTCTGCCCGTCGGGGTTCTATCTCGTATGATCCGTCCTTTGAACGTCTGCCGGCACAGCTGAGCAAGTATTTCTCCAACAACAGTCTGATTATCCTGTACCCCGACCAGTTCGGCGATCCGCAGGAGATTGTGTCTTTCTCCGACCCGCGTGGTTACAACGAATCGCAGCATTATGAAAAGGTGGGCAAATGGTTTTATAAATGGTTTAAGAAAAGCTGATGGAAGAAAATAACTGGCAACAACGGACAGAACTCCTGTTGGGAGAAGAGAAAATGAAGCGCATCCGTGCTTCGCATGTATTGGTTGTCGGGCTGGGAGGCGTGGGGGCGTATGCTGCCGAAATGCTTTGCCGGGCTGGGGTAGGCAGGATGACGATTGTAGACGCGGATACTGTGCAGCCTACCAATATAAACCGTCAGCTTCCTGCCATGCACTCCACCCTGGGGATGCCGAAAGCGGAAGTGTTGGCGGCACGCTACAAAGACATCAATCCGGATATTGAACTGACCGTTTTACCCGTCTATCTGAAAGACGAGAACATCCCCGAACTGTTGGACTCCGCTAAGTTTGACTTCATAGTGGATGCCATCGATACGATCAGCCCCAAATGCTTTCTGATCTATGAAGCGATGAAGCGTCATATAAAGATTGTTTCCAGCATGGGCGCAGGCGCGAAGAGCGATATTACGCAGATTCGCTTTGCCGACCTTTGGGATACCTATCACTGCGGACTCAGCAAAGCGGTGCGGAAGCGTTTGCAGAAAATGGGAGTAAAGCGTAAACTTCCCGTCGTATTCAGTACCGAACAGGCGGACCCGAAAGCGGTATTGCTCACGGATGACGAACGGAATAAGAAATCGACCTGCGGAACGGTCAGCTATATGCCGGCAGTCTTCGGCTGCTATCTGGCGGAATATGTCATTAAACGAATCTAAGAAGCTATTATGATAAAATTAGAAGGAATAACCAAGAGTTTTGGTTCTTTGCAGGTGCTGAAAGGCATTGACCTGGAAATCAATAAAGGTGAGATCGTCAGTATCGTAGGACCTAGCGGAGCCGGAAAAACGACTCTCTTACAGATCATGGGAACGCTTGACGAACCGGATGCGGGCACGGTGGCGATTGACGGAACGGTAGTCAGCCGGATGAAGGAGAAAGAACTGTCCGCTTTCCGCAATAAGAATATCGGTTTTGTGTTTCAGTTTCATCAGCTTCTGCCGGAGTTTACCGCGTTGGAGAATGTGATGATCCCCGCATTTATCGCTGGAGTATCGTCTAAGGAAGCAAACGAACGTGCTATGGAGATACTGGCTTTCATGGGACTCACCGACCGTGCTTCCCATAAGCCGAACGAACTGTCGGGAGGAGAGAAGCAACGGGTGGCCGTAGCACGTGCCTTGATTAACCATCCGGCAGTCATCCTTGCGGACGAACCTTCCGGAAGTCTCGATACACATAATAAAGAAGATTTACACCAATTGTTCTTCGACCTGAGGGACCGGTTGGGACAGACTTTCGTCATCGTTACCCATGATGAAGGACTGGCCAAAATCACCGATAGAACGGTACATATGGTGGATGGCACAATTAAAAAAGATTAATAAGGAAACCAAACTTCTAAAAATGGATACCAAATCACTAGAAGATTGTGTGAGTTCAATCTTTTAGCTATATATTTATAGTCGCTTCTCTACGTAAGTCTGTGAAGATGTCAGTAGAGTGTTTGTTTTGTTTGTGTGTGATGCATTCTTGTCTGGTGTGATAGGAATGCATCTTTTTTTATATATCACAACAAATACGATTTTAGTCGTAACAAACATAAGGCGCCATTCGTTCAAAATCTGCGGGTGTGAATTCTTCGTAAAGCATCAGTTGTTTCAAGTCTCTTACTTTCCCCTTTTTCTTCCGGTACTCTGCGATGATCTTGGCTTGATAATAGCTGATGTACGGATGATGCATCATTCGCTCTACACTTGCCTTATTGATGTTGATCCGGTGAATCTTTCCGGCATCCACGGAGAACCACGAACGGAGCTTTTCCGCTTTTAGCCGAATCTCTCCTAACTGCTCTATCTGATAGAATCCTCCCAATAACCAGCGACGGTTTACAATCGATCGGGCGATCCGGCTTCCGATCCCCGGAATCTTTTTAAGTTCGGTGGTATCCGCCTGATTAAGGTCGATGATAGTGCCCGGCGGGTATTTCATTAAAGTATCATATGGTGCGGTCGCTTGTACTACTAATATCCGGCTGGTATCTTGAAGAACCGGTGTTTCGGCAATGCGTATATACGGTTGAAGAGTCCGGTATTGTTCTTCCGTCAGCCCGTATATCTTCCGAAAGTCTTCCGGACGTCGGAATCTGCCTTGCTTTCTGCGGTATCGCAGAATATTGCCCGCCATCCAGGGAGGCAAGCCGAGGCTGAGGAAAGTGGCGGAGTCAGCGGTATTCGGATCGAACGCTGCCGGTCTGATTTCTTTTTTCGGATAGGTGGGCGATAAATACCTGTCTCTGAAAACCGGATATTTCTTGTCCTGCTTTGTTTCTTTTATGGAAGAGATAAATTCATTATATTCCTTTTCGGATTTCGCCTGTTCAGCCGGGTCGGTTTTCTCCGGTCCGGAGAAAGCCTGCAAGAGTGCGGGGATTGTGTATACCCCTATAACAAGAACGACAAGGACGATAATGCCTTGTCGTTCGGTTTTAGTAAAATAAAAAAAGTCTTTCCACATTATAGTTTGATAAGTCCCAACTCATTGATAAAGATCAGAGAGATGGCAATCGGTGCAATATATCTTAATATAAAGATGATCAGTTTGTATACGGGAACTTTCAGCGAACCGTCATTGGTAATCTCTGACCAGACGATTTTCTTGTCGAGATACCATCCGGTAAAGATGGAAATGCACAGACCGCCGAGTGTCAGCATGATCTTAGCCGTGACAAAGTCGAATAAGTCAAAGATTCCCAATCCGAAGATGGTGAATCCTTTCATCACTCCGAGCGACAATGAACAAAGGATACCTAAGAAGATACATCCTCCGGTCACCAGTCTGGCTGCCTTGCCGCGTGTGAAGTTGAATTCTTCGTGCAGATAAGCGGTGACCACTTCGTGCAGGGAAATGGTGGAAGTCAGTGCTGCCATGGCAAGTAATACGTAAAACATGACGGAGAAGATATAGGCCAATATCGGTACTCCGCTGAATGCCTGCTGGAATACATTGGGCAGTGTGATAAAGATAAGGCTCGGACCCGCATCCGGTTGTATGCCTACGGAGAATGCGGCCGGAAAGATAATGAAGCCAGCTAATACTGCCACAAACGTATCTATAATCCCTACGCTGAATGCTGTCTTGGTCAGATTGGTTTCTTTGCTGAAATAAGAAGCGTAGGTGCAGAGACATCCCATCCCCAGGCTAAGGGAGAAGAAAGCCTGTCCCATCGCACTCAGAAATACATTTCCGTCCACCTTGCTGAAATCCGGTTTCAGCAGAAACTCGATACCCGCACCCGCTCCCGGCAGGGTAACCGAACAGATTACAAGTATCAATATAATAATGAACAGAGTCGGCATCATGATCTTGGAAGATTTCTCGATACCTTTCTCCACGCCTTTGACAATAATAAAATGAGTAACCAACAGAAACAGAACCAACCACAAGACCGGTCGCCACGGACTGCTGGAGAACTGCTGGAAGGAAGAGATGAATTCTGTAGGAGTCTTGCCCGTAAAGCCGTTCGTAAGAGCTTCATACACATACTCCAGCGTCCATCCTGCCACTACGGAATAATAGCTGAGAATCAGAAAAGCTGCGAGGACTCCCATGCGTCCCACCCAGCGCCAATGCGTGCCGGGAGCTAATTTCTGATAGGCTCCCGCTGTATTTGCCCTCGAACGGCGTCCGATCAGGAATTCGGCAATCAAAATGGGAAGTCCCAAAAGAAAAACGCATCCTAAATAGATCAGTATAAAGGCTGCGCCACCGTGATTACCCGTTTCATAGGGAAATCTCCAGATGTTTCCCAATCCTACTGCCGAGCCGGCGGAAGCAAGTATTACGCCTAATTTACTCCCGAAGTTCGCTCTATCAATTTTCGTCATAAATCTTGTTTTGTCTTACAAATCGTTATAAAATGTACGTATTAAAATGCAAATATAGAAAATGATAGTTATATTTGTACCGAAATTGTAATTTTATTTAGATATGCTATCTTATATTAAGAAATATCCTATTTCACTTTTTATCATCTTAACTGTGATTTATCTGTCTTTCTTCAAACCTCCTAAAACGGACTTGAATGAAATCCCTAACTTAGATAAATTAGTTCACATCTGTATGTACTTCGGTATGTCAGGTATGTTATGGCTGGAATTCCTGCGGGCACATCGCCGTGATGACGCACCGTTATGGCACGCATGGGTGGGGGCATTCCTCTGTCCCATACTGTTCAGCGGCTGTGTGGAATTGCTGCAAGAATATTGCACGACTTATCGGGGAGGAGACTGGCTGGACTTTGCCGCCAACTCGGTGGGGGCCATCCTTGCCAGTTTAGTGGCTTATTATGTGGTTCGTCCGCGAATGATGAGAAGGGAATAGAAGACTGTAGTAATGCATAATCATAAGGATGCGTCAAAAGTAACTAAATTGGGGCTAACTAAAAAGTCGGTAGTATCTTAAATCTCCTCCTTCGGGAAGGAGGAGTACCCGTAGGGGGAGGTGGTAGGTGAATACATAATTCTTTCATTCATAGTAAATTAGAGATAACCTTGTTTTACCTACCACCCCGGCTTTCAGCCACCCCTCCTTCCCGAAGAGAGGGGAATTGGAGATACTACCGACTTTTTAGTCAACCCTTGGCCAAAAGTCAGAGTGGTAGGTGTATTTTTTCTCAAAGCAAATACTTTGAGAAATTAACAGCGATATTATAGATAATCTACAACCGAACTAAGCTTAATTCCGTTGGACCCTTTGATCAGGATAGTGTATCCTTTCGGCTTGTCGGCTTCCAGTTTCTTTATTACTTCCTGTACGTTGGGATAGGTTTGGAAGGAGTGCTCTGCTACTGCAAACTGATCTCCTACCAGCCATACTTTTTCGAACACGCATTCTTTGAGGTAGTCTGCTATCTTCTGATGTTCGGCAGCACTTTCGGCACCCAGTTCGCGCATATCACCAAGGATGAGCATTTTGTGAGGAACTTCCATGTTGCGGAAGTTCTGTAAGGCAGCCATCATACTGGTCGGATTGGCGTTGTATGCGTCGATGATCAGTGTGTTATCGTCCGTTTTCTTTAGTTGCGAGCGATTGTTCTGCGGTGTATATCCGGCTAAGGCTTCGTTGATCTTTACATCTTCCACTCCGAAGAAGCGACCGATGGTGATGGCAGCCAGTGCATTGGGGAAGTTGTATTCTCCGATCAGTTGCGTCTGAACCTGATAGGATTTACCATCCTTGCCCGCTTTCCATTCGAAAGTGAGATAAGGGGAGTTGCCGGTGATTCGTCCGTTTACGTAAAGGTCATCTTCGGTGCCGTAAGGGATCAGGTTCAGTCCTTCGGCAATGTTCATCAGATAAGCATTGTCGTGATGGATAAAGACGGTAGAACCTTCTTTCTTACGGAGAAATTCATAAAGTTCTCCTTTGGTTTTTATCACACCTTCGAAAGAACCGAAGCCTTCCAGATGGGCTTTGCCTACATTGGTGATGATACCGCAGTCCGGCTCTACAATTTCACTGAGGAATTTGATTTCTCCCGGATGATTGGCGCCCATCTCGATGACGGCAAGGTCGTGTTCCGCTTTCAGGCGGAGCAGGGTAGAGGGCACGCCGATGTGGTTGTTCAGATTACCTAGCGTATAAAGAATGTTGTGGCTCTGAGAGAGTACGGCGGAGATCAGTTCCTTCGTAGTCGTCTTGCCGTTGGTACCAGTGATACCGATTACTCGTGTACCCAGCTGGCGGCGATGGTAATTGGCAAGCTGCTGCAATGTTTGCAGGCAGTCGTCTACGAGTATATATCGTTGATCGCCTTCAATCGCGTATTCGGGTTCGTCGATGACAGCATAGGCGCAACCGGTTTCCAATGCTTTTCCGGCAAAAGCGTTTCCATTGAATGATTCGCCTTTCAGAGCGATAAACAGTGACCCTTCCGGACAGTTCCGACTATCGGTCGTCACTAATTGGCAATCCAGAAATATCTGGTAAAGAGCAGAAAGTTTCATAGCCTGAGCTTTTATTTTTAAATGTTGCAAAGATAGGCTATTCTTTCGGATTTGGTATCGGTCGGAAGCGTTTTTTACTCAACATATACCAGAGGAAGAGTCAGCACCATCCGGCACCCGTCCGTATAGGATGAATCGATGTGGAGGCTGCCTCCTAACTTTTCGGCAATCGTCCGGCTGATCGACAGTCCGAGGCCCGTGCCCTGTGAGAAGGAGTTCATTTTGTAGAAGCGTTCGAATACTTTTTCCTGTTTCTCCTTAGGGATTCCTATACCGGTGTCGGTAACGCTGATCTCGAGTTTATTTTCTGCTTCCAATACCGAATAAGTCAGTTCGATGCTGCCATGAGTCGTGAACTTGATCGCATTGTGTGCCAGATTGGCAAGTAACTGCGAAATGCGTTCCGGATTGCTGAGTATGATTAGTTTCTCCCTTTCCGGTTTGAAAAGGAATTCGACTGTATCTTGTTTCTGCATTTTAGCTACTTCGATAGATAGCTGGCAGATCATATTGATGTCCGTTTGGATATTTGTAGGGAGCTTGTTATATTGGTCGAGCTCCGATAATGCGAGCACATCGGTCACGAGTCGAAGCAGATCGTCCGTGTTGGCTTTGATGATGTTGACGAATTCTTTCGTTTCCTCATTGCCGTAGTGGTCACTTAATACTTGTGAGAAGCCTATGATCGAATTGAGCGGTGTCCGTATTTCGTGAGACATACTCTGAATAAAAGTCGTTTTCATCTGGCTGGTCGCTTCTGCCTGATCTCTGGCTTTGCGCAGTTCTTCTCTCGAATAAGTCAGTTCTTCGTTCTTATTTCTTAATTCACTTTCCGATGCCTTCAGCTTCCGGTTCAGACGGCTTTCCCGATATAAGAACAGGAAGAGGATGGCCAACAGGATGATCAATGAAAAAATCAGCGTCGTTTTATTGCTCAACTCCTTTTCTTTTGTCCGGAGCATTAATTCCTTTTTCTCTGTATTGAGCTTTTCTACATTTAGCAGCGTGGCAAATTCACTGCTCGCCAGTTGTTCATTGGCTATTTTCAAAGAATCGTCTGCTTCAATATACTTTTTCAGAAACTTCACCGCTTCATCCGGCCTGCCCATCTGTCTGTAGATTTCTCCTTTGAGGCGGTATTGTTCGCTGCTCATGGCGTACTCATTCAGCCGTTGTTCTTCAGCTTTCTGCTTTTCGGCAGCTTCCAATGCTTTGGCGAACTGTTTGCTGCGCTGGTAGTAGAAAGCCTCTGTGCGGTAAAACCTTTTTTTGAGTGAGTCCAGTCTTTTGTCCTGATCGAACAGTTCCCTGCATTCTTTCAGTATCTTTTCAGCTGCCGGAAAATCGCCGAATTCACTGTAATACTCTACATATGTCAGCTTTGCCAGTATTTTATGACTGGCGGAGTTGGCTGTTTTAACTGCTTTTTCCAGTGCTTCCAGTGCCAGTTCCGACTGATGATGCATAGTGTAGTAATTGGCAAGTTGGGCGTAAGTATTACTGATGTTATAGTTTTCTAATTTGTATTTTTCGGTCAGTTCGATTTCTTTCACGCGCCATTCAGACGCCATGACATCAAAGTTCTTGATTGTGTAAATCTGCGACATGATGTTGTAGCAGTACATGAGCCCGGTCTTGTTGTCCTTGGCTTGTGCCTCTTTCAGCACTTTTTCGGCTTCATAGAGGGCGATGTTGCTTCTTCCGGTTTTCAGGTAATATAGAATCAGCCGGTTGGCCCAGGCGAAATAGTAGTACTTGGATTGCTGTATCTCTTTTGCGAATTGTTTTACCTTATTAGTATAAAAAACGATGCTGTCTTCGTTATTGGCCTGGTAATAATAATAGTCCAGCCGGGTGGAGAGAGCTACTGCCTGCATACGCTGGTCGTTTTGCCCGGTAGCCATACGGAACAGCGTATCGGACATACTCAGCACGACCGGTTCCAGCAAATGTTCCTGGCAACGCTGATAGTAGGCATACAAAGAAGAATCAACGTTATAAACTTCAGCTTCTTTCTGGGCTTTTGCAGGAATAACGATGAACAAAAAAGAGACAAGGTATCCTAAGATAATTCGGGACAATCGGCTCATGGCATTCGTTTTCGGTAGTTCTATTGATTGCTATTGATTGCAAATATACGTTTATTTCCTAATTTTAATACGAATACTTGCTTTTTTTATCTACATTTGCAACAGTCTAACTGGAATATAATCAAGAATGAAATTGATCTCTCCAACTTATATAAATGTGAAAGGACGTCTGCTCGATCTTGCCACTCCGCAAGTGATGGGTATTCTCAATGTGACACCCGATTCTTTTTATTCCGGCAGCCGGATGCAGACGCAGGAGGAAATTGCAGCGAGGGCACGGCAGATCATCGATGAAGGGGCCTCTATCATTGATATCGGAGCTTATTCCTCGCGTCCGAACGCCGAACACATCACTGCCGAAGAAGAAATGAACCGCTTACGTACCGGACTGGAGATCGTAAACCGGAACCATCCGGATGCTATCGTTTCGGTCGATACTTTCCGGGCGGATGTAGCCGAACAGTGTGTGACGGAGTATGGCGTGGCTATCGTCAATGATATCGCTGCCGGTGAGATGGACCACCGGATGTTTGAGACTGTAGCCCGCCTGGGAGTACCTTATATCATGATGCACATGCAGGGAACTCCCCAAAATATGCAGAAAGAACCCCATTATGACAATCTGATGAAGGAAGTGTTCATGTACTTTGCCCGCAAAGTGCAACAACTTCGTGACTTGGGCTTGAAAGACATTATACTCGATCCGGGTTTTGGTTTTGGAAAGACCCTGGAGCATAACTATGAGCTGATGGCTCACCTGGAAGAGTTCAGCATCTTCGAACTTCCGCTGTTAGTCGGCGTTTCCCGAAAATCAATGATTTATAAACTATTGGGAGGAACTCCGCAGGATTCATTGAATGGAACAACCGTACTGGATACCGTTGCGTTAATGAAAGGAGCGAACATTCTTCGGGTGCATGACGTGCGCGAAGCGGTGGAAGCCGTCCGGATTGTGGATAAACTGAGAACTGAGAGTGAATATGGCAAATGATAGAATGGCATTATCCGTTGGTGATACTCTCTTGTCGTTTGTGAATTAATAACTTGTAATAAGTAATAAGTACCGTGTTTTTTGACGTTGGCATAAAAGATTTTATCGATGTACTGCTGGTCGCCCTTCTGTTGTACTACACCTACAAACTGATGAAGGCCTCCGGTTCTATCAAGGTTTTTACCGGCATTCTGGTTTTTATCCTGATCTGGCTGGTGGTCACTCAGATTCTGGAGATGAAACTGCTGGGCTCCATATTCGATACCTTGATGAATGTGGGTGTGATTGCTTTGATTGTCCTTTTTCAGGATGAGATTCGTCGCTTCCTCTTGACGCTGGGCTCCCATCGTCACGTCAGTGCGCTGGCACATTTTTTTAGCGGGGCGAGGAAAGAAGCCTTGAAACATGACGACATCATGCCGGTGGTAATGGCTTGCCTGAGCATGGGAAAGCAGAAAGTAGGCGCGTTGATCGTAATCGAGCATACCACTCCGCTGGATGAAGTGGTCCGTACAGGAGAAATTATAGATGCGGCCATCAGCCAGCGCTTGATTGAGAATATATTTTTCAAGAACAGTCCTCTGCACGACGGAGCAATGGTTATCAGCAAAAAGCGGATCAAAGCCGCAGGCTGTATCCTGCCCGTCTCTCACGACTTGAACATCCCGAAAGAACTGGGCTTGCGTCACCGTGCGGCTATGGGCATCTCGCAGAAATCGGATGCGCATGCTATCATCGTCTCCGAAGAGACAGGAGCTATTTCTGTAGCTTATCGCGGACAATTCTATCTCCGTCTGAATGCCGAAGAACTGGAAAGTCTGCTGACAAAGGAAAACTGAAACTAAATATAAGTGAACATGGACAGACGAAATTTTCTAAAAACCGGAGGTATAGCTCTACTCGGATCATTGGCGACAGGTTCTGCTATGGCTCTGACTACCCCGGGTGCATTGGGTGGCAAAGGAGCTGACAAGAAAGCAGCAGTTGCTTTGGCTATGAATCATTTCGGAGTAAGCGAGGCAGACTTGAAGAAGGTGCTTGCCGCAGCATTGGAGAAAGGAGGCGATTATGCCGACCTTTTCTTTGAACACACGATATCCAACAGCATCCGCCTGATGGATGGTGAAGTGAACAACAGCTATTCGAATATTGACTATGGAGTCGGAGTCCGTGTACTGATTGGAGACCAGAGTGGCTATGCCTACGTGGAGAATATTACTGTGGAGGATATGCTGAAAGCTGCCCGTACTGCCGCTCGCATCGCTTCTGCCAACAAAGGCAACAAACCGCTGAATCTCACCGAAAAGGAACTGAAGAAGAACTACTATACCGTTGCTTCCCCGTGGGAGGAAGTCAGCCTGAAAGATAAGATGCCTTATCTGCAAAAACTGAACGATCGGATTTTCGCCTTGGACAAACGGGTACATAAAGTACAGGCAAGTCAGAGCGATACCACTTCGCATATCTTCTTCTGCAACTCGGAGGGAGTGATGTTCTACGATTACCGTCCGATGGTGACGCTGGGGGCAGTGTGCATCATGGAAGAAGACGGAAAGACGGAGAACGGCTACGCTGCCCGTGCTTACCGCAGAGGATTCGATTTCCTGTCGGACGAGGTAGTGGACGTAATTGCCCGCGAAGCGGTAGACCAGACTTCTCTTCTGTTCAAGGCTATCAAACCCAAAGGCGGTGAAATGCCTGTCGTCATGGGTGCCGGAGGATCGGGCATCTTGCTTCACGAGGCTATCGGACATACTTTTGAGGCGGACTTTAACCGGAAGAATGTTTCCATATTTGCCGATCAGCTGAATAAGAAAGTCTGCAACGAACATATCAACGTGGTGGATGACGGTACGATTCCGTTCAATCGGGGTTCGGTGAACTTCGACGATGAAGGTGCCGAAGGACAGAAAACTTATCTGATTAAAGACGGAGTACTGACTAGTTATCTGCACGACCGTATCAGTGCAAAGCACTACGGAGTGGAACCAACCGGCAACGGACGTCGCGAATCGTTCCGCAATATGCCGATACCCCGTATGCGTGCTACATATATGGAAGCCGGAAATGTGAGTGAATCGGATATCATTTCTTCTGTAAAGAAGGGAATCTTTGTAGATAACTTTACGAACGGTCAGGTACAGATCGGCGCCGGAGACTTTACATTCTTTGTGAAGTCGGGCTACATGATCGAAGACGGTAAACTGACGCAACCGATCAAGGACATTAATATTATCGGTAACGGTCCGAAAGCTTTGGCGGATATCACGATGGTAGCTACCAACGCGAAGATCGACAACGGTACATGGACTTGCGGAAAAGACGGACAATCCTGTCCGGTGACTTGCGGTATGCCTTCAGCCTTGGTTAGCAAACTGACTGTCGGTGGAGAGAACTAGAAGTAAATGCTTACTTTAAAAAGACGAACCTATGATTACAGACGAAAATAAGAAACTGGCACAGTGGGCGATGGACTACGCCTTGAAGAATGGCTGCCAGGCAGCAAAAGTCCTTTTATACTCTTCTTCGAACACTTCTTTCGAACTGCGCGACGCGAAGATGGACAGATTGCAACAGGCATCGGAAGGCGGATTAAGCCTTTCCCTGTATGTGGACGGACGTTACGGTAGTATCTCTACCAACCGCTTGAACCGGAAAGAACTCGAAACATTTATCAAAAACGGAATAGACTCTACACGCTATCTGGCTAAAGATGAGGCGCGTGTATTGGCAGACCCTTCCCGTTACTATAAAGGTGGAAAACCGGATTTGAAACTATATGATGCCAAGTTCGCATCCTTAAATCCGGACGATAAAATAGAGATGGCGAAAGCCGTAGCGGAAGAAGCACTAGGCAAGGATGAACGGATCATCTCCGTCGGCTCTTCCTATGGCGATGGCGAGGACTTTGCTTACCGCCTGATCAGCAACGGTTTCGAAGGAGAAACAAAAAGTACGTGGTACTCACTTTCTGCCGACATCACGATCAGAGGGGAAGGCGAGGCGCGTCCTTCTGCTTATTGGTATGAGTCGTCGCTTTATATGAACGATCTGATTAAGAAAGGAATCGGTCAGAAAGCGCTGGAACGTGTATTACGCAAACTGGGACAAAAGAAAGTACAGTCCGGCAAATATACGATGGTGGTCGATCCGATGAATTCCAGCCGTTTGCTAAGTCCGATGATGAGTGCGCTGAACGGCTCGGCTTTGCAACAGAAAAACTCATTCTTATTAAATAAATTGAATGAAAAGATAGCTAGTGACCGGCTGACTCTGACGGACGAACCTCATTTGGTGAAAGCCTCCGGCGCCCGCTACTTCGACAACGAAGGTATTGCTACGGAACGTCGCTCCATCTTTGACAAGGGAGTACTGAATACCTATTTCATTGATACCTACAATGCTAAGAAGATGGGAGTCGATCCGACTATCAGCGGTTCATCTATTTTGGTCATGGAAACGGGAGATAAGAATTTGGATGGACTGATTGCCGGAGTGGAAAAAGGTATCCTCGTTACGGGCTTTAATGGTGGTAACAACAACAGTTCGACCGGAGATTTCTCTTATGGTATCGAAGGCTTCCTGATCGAGAACGGAAAACTGACGCAGCCGGTATCTGAAATGAATGTTACCGGTAACCTGATTACCTTGTGGAACTCGTTGGTTGCAACCGGAAACGACCCGCGTCTGAACTCTTCCTGGCGAATCCCTTCACTGGTATTTGAGGGAGTCGATTTCAGCGGATTGTAGGACACTGGCTTTGAACAGACTTAAGTAATGGTCAGGAGATGATGGACATAAAATGGGTATCATCTTCTGACCATTACTATAATACTACCCCTTGAATTTTATAAATATACCCTGTTATACCCCGTCTTCTGCCTAACTAATGCTTTATTAATTAACATATTATCTGATTTTTGCTTACTTGTATTTATACCCCCTCTTTGTTTGCAAATTTGTGGGATGCTGTTTACTTTTGCCTGTGTCTTAATAGCTACGATATAACTATTGAAAACTGATATACACACAAAAGTAAAAGCATGGGAATTATATATTTTGGATCGGGACTTATACTGTTAATCGCACTTTGGTATATCTGGGCAGTCAACAATTTGATAGCTAAGCGAAACAGGGTGAAGCAATGTCGTAGCGGTATTTGCGTGGCATTAAAGCAGCGGAATGACATGATACCTAATTTGGTGGCCGCCGTTAAGTCATATATGGGGCATGAAAATGAAATTCTTACCCGCATCACGGAACTTCGTTCACATTCTTTCCCACCTTCACAGGAAGCCGAACAAATAAAAAATGGTAATGAGCTGTCCGGCCTGTTATCAAAATTACAGTTGTCGGTCGAGAATTACCCTGAACTGAAAGCAAATGAACAATTCCATCGCCTACAAAACAGCATTGAGGGCATGGAACTGCAACTGCAAGCCATCCGGCGTACCTATAATGCGGCAGTAACAGACTACAATAATACCATCGAGATGTTTCCTTCTTCCGTTGTTGCCCGTCAGCAAGGTCACCGGCAGGAAGAACTGATTGATATCCCCGAACCGGAACAACAGAATGTAAATGTCGCCGAACTTCTCAGATAATATGAATATGGACACAATTGATTTTAAGAAATTATCAGAACAGCTTCATTCGGAGCTTTTACGGGTAAATGGCTGGAGAAAGGTGGTACGAACAGGAAGTATTGCAGTTTATCTTTTTGTATTCTGCTGGTTTATGTTTGTGCTGTTTGGCGGTGCGCTTGTATCTTATATAGGTCTGGAGGATTATATGCAGTTCACACAGTATATAATACCTGTATTCATCGGATTTATAGTGGTCAACTTCGTTTTCACCCGCTGTATGACTAACTTTCAGGAACGGGAGTCGGAGGCTATGCAGCACATTATGTCTACTCTGTTTCCTACCGTTTATTTCTCGGCTTCCTCTCAGGTAGACAGCCGGATATTGAGAGACAGCAAACTCTTTTCCGTCTCTTTTTCTGATCCGGCACTGGCAGCCAATACGTATGGATATATCCAGTTTCCGCACGGCGAGTACTCTTTGCACGTGGCGGATATCGGCGTGTCTTACGGGCTGTTGAACAAGTTGCAGTACAATCCTGTATTGGGATATTTTGTCATGATCTACCGTTTTGTGCTTCGTCCGCTGTTTGCTTCGCGGCTGGATAGCAGTCCGCACAATTTTCGGGGGATGTTTGGCTGGTGTAAGATAGACAAGCGATTCAAAGGAAATATTATCATACTGCCCGACCACCTGGAACAAAAGATCGGATATCTGGCGAAGAATATCCAGGGACTGAAGAAGCGTTATAGTGCCCGACTGGTGCAACTGGAAGATCAGGAGTTTGAGAACTATTTTGCCGTTTATGCCGATGATGAAGTGGAAGCACGTATGTTGCTCACTCCTGCGATGATGCGTCATATGACGGCGCTGCGTCAGACTTTCGGATGTGATATCATGCTTTCGTTCAGCAGAGGTACTTTCTACTATGCCGCCGCGATGCCTTCCGGCTTTTTATGTGTGCGTCCAAGTGCGTTGAATGACGGGAAGCTGCTTGAGGACATATATAATGACATCAGCCTGTCCTGCAAAGTGGCAGAAGAATTAAGATTGAATTAGTATTAACAATAAAACAAAAACACTATTTATGACAGACATGAGTTGGATGCCTTGGGCCGTAGGCGGAGTAATGGTCCTTTCTTTTCTTTATATGAAGGTATGGCCATTTGTTCGTACTATAATAAGAGCTTTTCGGGGGCCTCGTTTTAAATCAAAATCAAAACTATCTGTAGAACAGTATAAAAAACTGTCTATAGGTTCATTGTATGCCTTGCAGCAAGGCGGATATCTGAACACTCTCTCGTTGGACATCAAAGATAAGTTGCCTACTATTCTCGGTGAATGGTGGGGAATAAATAATGCTCATGATGCCCGCGAAACATTGGATGAATTGTGCCGGAAAGGTTACGATTATTACTTTCCGTTTGTTTATGAGGCTTTTTTGCTTGACGATGAAAATGCGCAAGACGATATTTTCCAGCAGAACATGGAGAGTCAGGAAGATTATGAGAAAGCTGTCGGGCAACTGCAAAATTTGAAAGAAGTCTATGAGGAGTTGATAGCTTATGAAGTGATTACTTCTAAAGAAGATATAGCTCGTTATGGAGTGATAGGCTGGGATGCCGGCAGAATTAATTTTGTTGCCCGTGCCTGCTGCGACATGAAATATATCTCAGAGATGGAAGCGTGGAATTATATCGAAAAGGCGTATGAACTGGCTCATTCTTCTTTCACATCCTGGTACGATATGGCGATGAGTTATGTGATTGGCAGGGCTATCTGGGGAGGAACCAATGCTCACAATTTAGGAATGAAGGGAATGGCAGACGATCTGTTGTCTAATCCTAAGAGTCCCTGGGTGCAAATAAAATGGTAAATTGATCAGGATAGTTTAATCACAAAAACACATAATTATGGAACAAAAGAACACCAAGTACTACAGTTATATCAGCGAGTATTATGCCGCCAACCCGACTAAATTTGAAAAAAGAAAGAACAATTTGAAACCTGTGTTATATTTAGGTTTGGCCGTGGTAGGAGCCGTTCTGGCTATTTTCCCCGGTTTGCTTCCATTGGCAGGCTGGTTGGTGCGTACAGCCGGAATCATCATGACACTGGTTTGCCTGATAGCTGCCTATCTGAATAACTTTGATATATACAACTTTCAAAGTGGAGGAAAAGTCAAGAGTATGGGAGTCAAGAAGTTTAAGCGCGATGAGACAAACCCTGCGAAGATAGTGGAAGCTTTCTTATCCAGGAACTTTGAATATCTGGCAGACCTTCCCGGAGGAAGAAGTGAACCGGTACAACTTCATATTGAAGAAGACGCCACAGGACGTGAAATGTACTGTTTGCTGACCACTTATGATTCAGATTCGAATATTGTAGGTTTGGCAGATGTCATCACTTTATCGGGCAATGATTATGATGATAATATTGATCTAATAAAACAAATGTTTAAAGACGAAGAAGATAATTGATTTATCGGGGCTGGATTATAAAAACAGCTCTGAGTGAGGAGAAGAAAACTCTTCTAAATGGAAGAAAAAACACAAGAAAGAAAAACATTCATACTATAAAGGAAATCGGCCGGAGGGGCGGGTACAGACACAAGTAACCTGTCAACAAAAGGCCGTATTTCCTTTAAAAACAATCTGTGTAAGGGTATTTTGCTTTATTTCTAACCTTTTTTGAATGATAATTGGTACCTGCGGCTTAGGTGAATCACCTATCTTTGCCGTATACTATTATAATTATGATTCTATATTGAAATAAAAGCCATGAGACACAGATTTATTGCTTTACTAGTACTTTTTACAATCGTTTTTTTCAGTAGTGCAGAGGCGCAGACTACTGCCCGCAAGTTTGAGGCAGGCAAGAATACTTTCCTGCTGGACGGGAAGCCGTTCGTAGTAAAAGCCGCCGAGTTGCACTATACCCGTATTCCGCAAGCCTATTGGGATCATCGTATCGAGATGTGCAAGGCGTTGGGGATGAACACCATTTGTATTTATATCTTCTGGAACATACACGAACAGGAAGAAGGTAAGTTTGACTTTACAGGTCAGAATGATATCGCTGCTTTTTGTCGTGCCGCACAGAAACACGGAATGTATGTCATCGTCCGCCCCGGTCCGTATGTGTGTGCGGAATGGGAAATGGGCGGCCTGCCCTGGTGGTTGTTGAAAAAGAAAGACGTGGCACTCCGCACGCTCGATCCTTATTATATGGAACGGGTAGGCATCTTCATGAAAGAAGTCGGCAAGCAACTGGCACCGCTACAGGTAAATAAGGGCGGAAATATTATCATGGTGCAGGTGGAGAACGAATACGGTTCTTACGGCACTGACAAGCCTTATGTTTCTGCCGTACGCGACTTGGTGCGCGAATCCGGTTTTACCGATGTACCTCTCTTCCAATGCGACTGGAGCAGTAACTTTACACGGAATGCACTCGACGACCTGATCTGGACCATCAACTTCGGAACAGGCGCCAATATAGACCAGCAATTCAAGAAACTGAAAGAACTTCGTCCGGAAACTCCGCTGATGTGCAGTGAGTTCTGGAGCGGATGGTTCGACCACTGGGGACGGAAACATGAAACACGTCCTGCCAAAGATATGGTACAGGGCATCAAAGAAATGCTTGACCGCAACATCTCTTTCAGCCTTTACATGACTCACGGAGGAACGACTTTCGGACACTGGGGTGGTGCCAACAATCCTGCCTACTCCGCTATGTGCAGTTCTTACGACTACGATGCCCCGATCAGCGAAGCTGGATGGACGACAGAGAAATACTTCCTTCTCCGCGACCTGCTGAAAACGTATCTTCCTGCCGGTGAAGCGCTGCCGGAAGTCCCTGCCGCATTGCCGGTCATTGAAGTACCCGAATTTCATTTTACCAAAGTAGCTCCGCTTTTCTCCAACTTGCCGGATGCCAAGCAGTCGGTGGATATCCAGCCGATGGAGCAATTCGACCAAGGGTGGGGAACAATCCTGTATCGTACCACATTGCCCGAAGCAGTAACCTCAGGCACTACATTGAAAATCACCGAAGTGCACGACTGGGCACAAATCTACGCCGACGGCAAGCTGCTGGCCCGCCTCGACCGCCGCAAAGGAGAATTTACCACTACCTTGCCGGCCTTGAAGAAAGGTACGCAACTGGATATTCTGGTAGAGGCAATGGGCCGTGTCAACTTTGATAAGTCCATCCACGACCGGAAGGGAATCACCGAAAAGGTAGAACTCCTTTCGGGCAATCAGGCGAAAGAACTGAAAAACTGGACTGTATATAACTTCCCCGTAGACTACTCATTTATCAAGAACAAGAACTACAAGGATACGAAGATATTACCGACTATGCCCGCTTACTATCGATCATCTTTCAAACTCGATAAAGTAGGCGACACTTTCCTCGACATGAGCACATGGGGCAAAGGTATGGTATGGGTGAACGGTCATGCGATGGGACGTTTCTGGGAAATCGGTCCCCAACAGACACTCTTCATACCGGGCTGCTGGCTGAAAGAAGGCGAGAATGAAATCCTCGTCCTCGACCTGAAAGGTCCGACTAAATCATCAATCAAAGGTCTGAAGAAACCGATCCTCGACGTACTCCGCGAGAAAGCGCCGGAAACACACCGCAAGGATGGAGAAAAGTTGAAGCTGACAGGAGAAAAGGTTGCGCACGAAGGAGCCTTCACTCCGGGCAACGGCTGGCAGGAAGTACGTTTCGCCGCTCCGGTGAAAGGACGTTTCTTCTGTCTGGAAGCACTCTCTCCGCAAGCCAATAACAATATTGCCGCTATTGCAGAGTTCGATGTGCTGGGAGCCGACGGCAAACCCGTATCCCGCGAACATTGGAAAATCCGTTATGCCGATAGCGAAGAGACACGCAGCGGAAACCGTACGGCGGATAAGATATTCGACTTGCAGGAATCCACTTTCTGGATGACCGTTGATAATGTCGCTTATCCCCACCAACTGGTAATCGACCTGAGCAAAGTGGAAACAGTGACGGGCTTCCGTTATCTGCCCCGTGCCGAGAAGGACTTTCCGGGCATGATTCGTGAATACCGCGTCTATGTGAAACCGTCTGATTTCAAGTATTAAACCAATAATAAGCCAATATCGGGCTTTTGATAATAAAGCATTCACTTTATAAATAAGCATTTACTCTCAAATGAATATGAAAAAATATACTTTACTCCTGGCACTCCTTTTAGTAGGAGTGCTGACAGGATACAGCCAGCAATCTGCCTACCTGTTTGTCTATTTCACCGGAAACAGGATGAGTGAGGAAGCCATCCGGATGGCTGTCAGCCCCGATG
The DNA here is from genome assembly GCF_058231005.1 of Bacteroides sp. RCH18. NCBI lineage: Bacteria > Pseudomonadati > Bacteroidota > Bacteroidia > Bacteroidales > Bacteroidaceae > Bacteroides > Bacteroides sp. RCH18. Next base: position 176,906 of record NZ_JBIPTC010000002.1, read on the forward strand.
GATACAACTACTATGCATTGAACGGAAACCAGCCGGTCATCGATTCCCGTGAAATCAGTTCTACGGGTGGAGTACGTGACCCGCACATCCTTCGTTGTGAAGACGGAAAGACATTCTACATGGTCGTAACCGACATGGTCTCCGGCAACGGATGGAGTTCTAACCGTGCCATGGTACTGTTGAAATCGAAAGATCTCGTCAACTGGACCTCCAACATCGTGAACATCCAGAAGAAATACCCGAACCAGGAAGATTTGAAACGGGTATGGGCACCGCAAACTATTTATGATAAAGAAGCGAAGAAATACATGGTCTACTGGTCAATGCAGCATGGCAACGGCCCGGACATTATTTATTACGCATACGCCAACAAAGATTTCACCGATATAGAAGGAGAACCCAAAACTTTGTTCCTTCCGAAGAATGGCAAATCCTGTATTGACGGAGACATCATCTACAAAGACGGACTTTACCACCTGTTCTATAAAACGGAAGGAGACGGCAATGGCATCAAGAAAGCAACTACCGCCTCCCTGACTTCCGGACAATGGAAAGAATCGGAAGATTATAAGCAACAGACGAAAGAAGCTGTAGAAGGTGCCGGCATCTTCCCGCTGATAGGTACGGACAAGTACATCCTGATGTACGATGTATATATGAAAGGCAAGTATCAGTTTACGGAAAGCACCGATTTGGAGAATTTCAAAGTCATAGACAATGCCATTAGCATGGACTTCCATCCGCGCCACGGCACCGTAATGCCGATAACCTACAAGGAGCTGAAACGCCTGTACAAGGCCTACGGCAAACCTGATAAGATGTAAAGCCATCAGATGCACCATCATCAGATTATAATAGCCCATAAATAAATACCATGAAAAAACTCCTGTTGTTCATTTTGCTTGTCTGTGCAACAGTACAGGCCTATTCGCAAGAATACCCGAAAGTCATTTTGTCGGGTGACTACCCGGACCCTTCTGTCATGCGCGATGGTGAGGATTATTACATGACTCATTCTCCTTTTTACTACGCTCCCGGGTTCCTCATCTGGCACTCCCGTGACTTGATGAACTGGGAACCCGTTTGCCGCGTAATGCCCGAATACGAAGGCTCTGCAATGGCGCCCGACTTATTGAAGTACAAAGGAAAATACTACATCTATTATCCGGCCAAAGGAACAAACTGGGTGATCTGGGCAAATGACATCAAGGGCCCGTGGAGCAAACCCATCGACCTGAAAGTGAGTGGCATCGACCCCGGACACATAGCCGATCAGGAGGGGAACAGATATTTATATGTCGACAAAGGAGAAGTCATCCGACTGACGGACGACGGACTGGCCACCATCGGCCAAAAACAGAAAGTGTACGAAGGCTGGCGATATCCCAACCACTGGGAAACAGAATGTATGTGTCTGGAATCGCCGAAGCTGAATTACCATAACGGTTATTATTACCTGACTTCCGCGCAGGGAGGAACAGCCGGCCCGGCAACAAGCCACATGGCAGTTGCCGCCCGTTCGAAGAGTGTCACCGGACCGTGGGAAAATTCTCCCTATAATCCGGTAGTGCATACCTATAGCACCCATGACAACTGGTGGTCGAAAGGGCACGGCACACTGATCGATGATGTGAACGGCAACTGGTGGATCGTATATCATGCCTATGCCAAAGGCTATCATACCCTGGGACGCTCCACCCTCATCGAACCGATTGAATGGACCGCCGACGGATGGTATCGAACCAAATCCACCGCCACTCCCATCAAGACCGATTCGTCCATCAAACACGGACTCAACCTCTCGGATGATTTCGCAGGACCGGAACCGGGACTCCAATGGACTTTCTGGAAAGAATATGCCCCTCAGTCGCTCAGCTTCAAGAAACAGACCTTATGGATGGATGCGAAAGGAAGCACCCCTTCCGATGCCCGCCTACTGCTGATCACCGCCGAAGACAAGAATTACGAAACACAGGTGGAAGTCAACGTAGGCAAGGGTAACACAGCCGGACTTCTTCTATATTACAGCGAAAAGGCCTACTTTGGAGTCGTGTCCGACGGAAAGGACTTCACTATCTACAGAAACGCGGAAAACAGCTTTACCCTCCCTAACAAGTTGGGCAAACGCTTCCTCGCCAAAATACAGAATCAGGGAAACAGTGTCCGGCTGGCAGTCAGCAAGGACGGTAAGGAATGGACTACGCTGGTAGAAAACATGGATGTATCTCAGTTGCACCATAACAACTACGGCGGCTTCTACGCTTTACGCATCGGACTGCTCTCCTCCGGAAAAGGCAGCGCCGGCTTCCGTCAGTTCCGTTACCGCAACGCCATCCCGCAGGAAAAGGACATGGGGGCTTACTTGATGGTCTTCCATAAAGACGAAACGCACAGCCTTTACATGGCCGTCAGTGACGACGGATATACATTTACGGCCTTGAACGATGGCAAACCGGTGATCGCCGGAGATACCATCGCCCTGCAAAAAGGCATCCGTGACCCGCACATCTTCCGCGGTCCGGACGGAGCTTTCTACCTTTCCATGACCGACCTGCACATCTATGCGCAGAAAGACGGCTTCCGTGATACCGAATGGGAACGTGACGGAAAAGAATACGGCTGGGGAAACAACCGCGGACTCGTACTGATGAAATCGTGGGACCTGATCAACTGGAAACGTACCAATGCCCGTTTCGACCAATTATCGGCAGGCTTGGGTGAAATCGGCTGCGTATGGGCGCCCGAAGTGACTTACGATGACAAGAAAGGCAAACTGATGATTTACTTCACCATGCGTTTCAAGAACGAGGCGAACAAACTGTACTATGTCTATGTCAACGATGACTTTGACCGGATAGAGACACTCCCGCAAATCCTCTTCGAGTATCCCAACGAGAAAATATCGGCTATCGACGGCGACATCACCAAGGTAGGCGACCGGTATCGTATGTTCTACGTTTCGCACGACGGAGGCGCCGGAATCAAACAGGCCGTATCAGACCGCATCAACGGTGATTACGAATATGACCCTCGCTGGTACGACTTCGAACCCAGGGCCTGCGAAGCTCCCAACCTCTGGAAGCGTATCGGAGAAGACAAATGGGTATTGATGTATGACGTCTACGGCATCAACCCCCATAACTTCGCTTTCATCGAAACTTCCGACTTCGTGAATTTCAAGAACCTGGGACGTTTCAACGAAGGAGTGATGAAGACGACTAATTTCTCGTCGCCCAAACACGGCGCGGTGATCCATTTGACAAAAGAAGAAGCCGCCAAACTGAGAAGTCATTGGGAAAACAGGAAATAACAGAGTATCGGACTTTTTTTAGTGAATACATACTCTTTTTTTGCAGAGATCTTATATTATAATTTATACCATGAAACATTTACTTCTACTATTTAGTGTATTACTACTATCGTTGCAGCCGGCCGCATTTGCCGCAACGCATGAAACGACTGCTACTCCCGATTCAGTATCCCTTTTTGCTTACGCCACCCGAGGTGACGACGGCCGTAGCGGACTCCGCTTTGCATGGAGCATGGACGGGAAACATTGGTTTGAAATAGGACAAAACTACGGCTATCTTCGTTGCGATTACGGCCGTTGGGGATCGCAGAAGAAGATGCTCGATCCGAATCTGAAACAACTTCCCGGCGGAGAATGGCTCTGTGTCTGGAAGTTGAACGACCACGACGGATACGGTCAGGCCAGATCAAAAGACCTGATCTACTGGGAAGCCCAGCAATATCCCCGTACGACTTCCGATTTTGAAGGAACAAGAGTCAAAGCAAAGATTGCCGGACACGAAGAAACGGGAACCGTCAGCCAAGTGCCCTGGTCGGTAGTGGACGGACTGACCCGGACGTACGAACGGAACCAATACCGTAACTCCCTGTATGGCGAACGCCCTGTACAGGATAAAGAACGCTTTGCCGGACTGAAACCGATCAAAGCCACCGTCACAGCACAACCGGAAGAAACAAAAGAAATCAGCGACTTATTGATGGGTATCTTCTTCGAAGACATCAACTACTCCGCCGACGGCGGCCTGTATGCCGAACTGATCCAAAACCGGGACTTCGAATACGACCCGTCCGACCGTGAAGGGGACAAGAACTGGAACAGCACCCATTCATGGAAGCTGGAAGGAGAAAACGCCACCTTTACCATATCGACTTCGGACCCTATCCATCCGAACAATCCGCATTATGCCGTCTTGAAGACGAACCAGCCGGGAGCCGCCCTGACCAACACCGGTTTTGACGGAATTGCCCTTAAAGCAGGCGAGAAATATGATTTCTCCTTGTTTGCCCGTATCCCGGAAGGCAGCAAGTCCGGAAAACTACTGGTACGCCTCGTAGATGCCGACGGCACCGTACAGGGTGAAACGACAGTTACCGTCTCTTCCCGTTCGTGGAAAACGTATAAAGCAGTGCTGACAGCAAAAGCGTCCGCCGATACCCGTCTGGAACTTCGCCCGCAATCGGCAGGTGAAATCGAACTGGATATGATTTCTCTCTTCCCGCAGAATACATTCAAAGGCAGAAAGAACGGTTTGCGTCCCGACCTTGCACAGACACTTGCCGACATGCACCCGCGCTTTGTCCGTTTCCCCGGAGGCTGTGTGGCTCATGGAGACGGTTTGAAGAACATCTATCAATGGAAAAATACTATCGGACCGCTGGAAGCCCGTAAACCTGCCCGTAACCTTTGGGGATATCACCAGAGCATGGGACTGGGTTATTATGAATACTTCCAGTTCTGCGAAGATATAGGTGCGGAACCGCTTCCGGTACTGGCGGCAGGTGTTCCTTGTCAGAACTCCGCCTGTCATGGCGATTTGAGAGGCGGTCAGCAAGGCGGTATCCCGATGAGCGAAATGGGTGCTTACATTCAGGATATTCTCGACCTGATAGAATGGGCGAACGGTGATGCAAGGAAGACCAAATGGGGCAAGATACGTGCCGAATCCGGTCATCCGAAGCCTTTCAATCTGAAATATATCGGCATCGGCAATGAAGACTTGATCACCGATGTCTTCGAAGAACGCTTCACGATGATATACCTTGCTATCAAAGAGAAATATCCGGAGATAATCGTTGTCGGCACGGTAGGCCCTTTCAATGAGGGAACGGACTATGTGGAAGGCTGGAAACTGGCGGACAAACTCGGTGTTCCGATGGTAGACGAACATTATTATCAGTCTCCGGGATGGTTCCTGCACAATCAGGACTTCTATGACAAGTACGACCGCTCTAAAAAAACGAAAGTATATCTGGGCGAATATGCCACTCACATCCCCGGACGCAGAGCGAATATGGAAACTGCTTTGACCGAAGCGCTTTATCTGGCTGCTTTGGAACGGAATGGAGACGTAGTGCACATGACTTCTTATGCTCCTCTGCTGGCAAAAGATAGACATACGCAGTGGAATCCGGACTTGATCTACTTCAACAATCGGGAGGTGAAACCGACAACGGGTTACTATGTGCAGAAACTCTACGGTCAGCACGCAGGCGACCATTACATCCCTTCACAGATAAACCTTGATAATCAGGACAGTCGCGTAAAACTCCGTGTTGGTTCTTCCATCGTTCGTGACAGTAAGACGGGGGATGTGATTGTGAAACTGGTGAATCTGTTGCCCGTCAGCATAGAGACGGATGTCCGGTTGCCGGGAATGGATGGTATCCAGTCTTCCGCTACGCGGACTGTACTGGCAGGTGCACCCGAGACGACTCCGCTTCCGGTGACGGATACGATAGAAGCAGGAACCAGCTTCAAACAGGAACTGCCTGCTTATTCGTTCACAGTCATCCGCTTGAAGACACAACAGGTGAAATAAGAAACAATAGACTATAAACAATAAACTGGTTTTCAATAGGGGTTAGTTTATTTTGGGGAGGGGTGCTCACCTATCACCTCCCCCTGTGGGTAGGGGTTGACTAAAAAGTCAATAGTATCCTAAATCTCCTCCTTCGGGAAGGAGGAGTACCCGTAGGGGGAGGTGGTAGGTGGATACATAATCCTGTCATTTACAAAGAAATAGGAACAAATATTATTTCTCCTACCACCTCGGTCTTCGACCACTCCTCCTTCCCGAAGGAGGAGATTCGAGATAGAATCGACTTTTTAGTCAGCCTAGGTTTAGGTATTATTGACTTTTGTACCTTCTCTTTTCTTCTTCATAATAGAAAAGATGGTTTTCATCTTTCACCGAACGGGTGGTTCGTTTGCTGTCTATAGTGTAATCAGCCATAGGATAGTACTAAAGTTCTCTTTAACCTCTTGCATCTTTGCTTTTTCCTATAGGGAAAGTTGGAATAAGACACCGATATCTTTAGTTGTTCACGGCCGTGAACAGGTCTGATCACATCCGTGAAGAGCATTGCTCACGGTCGTGATCAACTCTTGCCACGGCCGTGAACAACTAACAATATCAGTGCCTTAATGGAAGAATAAAGGCACTATAAGTGAAAGATACCGGTAGTATATGGTATTTGTTGTATAGGGTCAGGGGCCGAATATAGGGGAACGTAATAAGTAATAAGTAACAAGTAATAAGTAATAGGCATTGAATCATAAGTAATAGGTAATATGTGGTAGGATGGGGAAAGGTGACAATAAAATGTGTGATATATGGCTATTGTCACCCTATTATCACCCCTTATTATCACCAAATGATTGCTGATAATCAGCTTATTATCCTTCAAAGGTGATAAGTGACAATAGAAAAATATATTATTACTATGGTACGAGTTCGATATAATCCAACAAGTTGGGCCATATCGAACTCGTGTTAGTTATCTGATTATCGTCAGTTTATAGCTTGGCAATCACTTTCTTACCTCTATAGGAGATGGATTTGTCAAAGGTGGTTGAGTCTCCGTCGCCACAGCCTTTTCCTGGTTCTACAACTATGAGGTTGAATTTGCGGCTTTTCAGCATTCCTTTATAGCTGCCTTTCCGGTCGTCGATGGTCAGTGTACGGTCTTGGTCGTTCCATTTCAAGGTAATGGTAGAGTAAGCTCCCTTTTCGTAGTTGTAATTGTCGAACTCATCTTCGTAAAGGGTAAATTCCGCGTTCGCTCCCGGATAGATACGGATGGTCAGATTGTCCCATTTCTTTTCCGTAGAGTATTGCACGGCGGGACCCCAGGGGAGAATAGAACCGGCACGGACGTAGATCGGCATAATGTCAATCGGAACTTCACGTTGCAAGGTCTGTCCGCCTTCCAGTGTTTGTCCAGTCCAGAAGTCGATCCAGCGGGCACCTTGGGGAAGGTAAACATCGGTCTTTCCGATTTTGCTCATGTCTTTCTGATGACCGTTTTGTTTCTTGTCTTGCCATGTGTACAATGAATCCGTCACCGGGCGAACCAGGAAGTTGCGTCCGAACATATATTCGGTGTCCATATCGAGCACTTTCTTGTCTTTCGGGAAGTCCATCATGAGCGGGCGCATGATGCTGCCTGCTTTGCTGGTCACTTCCCAGGAGGTGCTGTAGATGTATGGCAGCAGGCGGTAACGTAAGTGAGTGTATTTCTCCAGTGCATCGTATGACCAGTCGCCTTTCTTGCCGAACTGATAGATTTCTACGGCTACCGGACTGGAATTGTGTGAACGCATGATCGGCTGGAATACTCCCCACTGATACCAGCGGACGTGCAGTTCATGATAGGCGATGTTGTTTACGTTATTGTTATATCTCCATGCGAAGAAGCCACCTAGGTCTGTGTTCCAGTACGGGATGCCGCATAACGCATAGTTCAGTCCTGCCGCTAGTTGCTTGCGCATGACGGACCATTCGGAAGTTACGTCTCCGCTCCATGAATGGGAAGCATACCGTTGCTGTCCGAGGAAGGAGGAACGGGTAAGCAGGAATACGCGCTTGTCGGAAGTAGTGGCGCGTTGGTGTTCGTATACGCCTTTGTTGGACATTAAGGGGAAGGCGTTGTGTACCCTGCGGAAAGAACCCAGATAAGTCTGCGTGTTGAAGTCCTGGTCTTTGATATCCATATGGTCCGGTTCGGTGGAATCGAGCCACCAGGCGTCCATGCCGAGGTCGAAGATGTTCTTTTTCATCGCTTCCCAGTAGATGTCCCGTGCTGCCGGATTATACGGGTCGTAAGGTTTGACTCCGGCTTTGGGCGGCCACGTTTCGAAATGGAGCAGTGCTTTCAGACTGTCCATCTTCTGATACATTTCTGTCCACGGACCGAAGGAGGCCCATACGGAGATCATGATGTGGGCGTTCTGCTTGTGCACGTAGTCGATCATTTCTTTGGGGCTTTTGATGCGGGGAGTGCCGTAGTCGGCATTCTTGTCCTCTCCGTTCGGGAGGAATTTCATGTATTCCGGGTCACCCATCTTGTTGATGTAGCGTGGATTCTGGAATTTCATGGAGTTCCAGTTCTCGTTGCAGCCCCAGTATTGCCAGTCTTGGATGATTCCATCCAGAGGAACTTTCAGCTCCCGGTATTTGTCTACGACTTCGCACAGTTCGTCCGGACTTTTGTAGCGTTCGCGGCATTGCCAGAAGCCCAGTGTCCAGAGAGGATACAACGGGGCTTGTCCGGTCAGGTCGCGTACTCCGGCTATGACTCCGTCGGCGTTGCCGCCGTAGATGAGGTAGTAGTCGGCACAGTCGCCTACTTCCGAGTCGAAGGAGGTTTCCTGCGGATTGTCGAGGAAGGTGGTAGGGGAGTAATTGTCCCAGTAGAGGGCATAGCCTTTGATGGAGTGGATGAAGGGGATGCAGATACTCATGTTCTGGTTGCGGAGAAAGAGCTTCTGATTGCGTTGGTTCACTTTGCCGGTCTGCTGTTGCCCCAGACCGTAGATTACTTCGTCCTTATCCAGCAGGAAAGCCTGACGGACATTGTAGGAAGGGACGCCCGCGTCATTGAAAGGGGTAAACTGTGTTCCGTAGTCTTTGTCGGTCAGCAGCCGTTGCCCTAGCTTGTCGAAGAAGTGGATGCCGCCTGTTTCGGGGTTCACTTCCACTTGTATCATCTGACTGCTCAATGTTACATTTTTCCCGTTTTCACCGAAGGAAACCGGGGTTTGTTCCGGTGCTTTGATGACAACGAGGCTTTCTTTGTCGGAAGCTGTCTCACCGGGCGTCTTATATACCCGGACGATGGAAGGCGAATAAAATTCTACACTGACGTTCATTCCTTGTGCTGCATACTTGATACCTTGGGAAGTACGTTGTACGTTTTGTGCCGTACCGTTTGCGGCAATGATCATGGCCCATGCCAACAGGATGCCTGTTTTTCTTAGATTCATTTTCATGGTTTCTTTAAGTGCTTTATGATACGGCAAAGGTAGGATGGAAGGATGTTTTGCGGACAATAGCTATGTTGAAACAAACAACAATCAGGTTGATTTCTTCATTTCCTTTTCTTCCTTTGCTTTCTCATGTGGCTTCTCGTTCTCTGCTTGCCCTGCTTTTGCTCTGTTCTCTTCTTGTCCCATTCTCTTCGCTTTCTCTGTATATTCCGAGGGACGGCATCCATACATTTCTTGAAAACATTTGCTTAGGTAGCTGGAACTGCTGAAGCCGGTACGTTCCGCTATTTCGGTTACGCTCAGTTTGCCTTCGGCAAGTAGTTGCGCTGCCCGTTGGAGACGGATGTTGCGGATAAAGAGGCTGGGGGACTGGTCGAGCAAAGTCACCAACTTGCGGTAGAGTCCGGTACGTTCCATGCAGAGGTCACGGCTTAATTGCTCTACGGAGTAGCCGTTGACGTCAAGGTTCTTTTCTACCAGTTCTATCGCTTGTACCAGGAAGGCGGATTCTGCACTGTCCGGTTCGGGGATATTTTGTACAGTACGGTTGGACTCTGCATAGTCCGGTTCTATGCTGTTTGGCTTTTCATTATCATCTGCCGTTTCGTTCCTGTCGCAGACGGAAGGGTGGCTTTTCTTCTCCGAACGGGCTTTCTGTTCGGCTTCATAGCTGTTGCATTGCTCTATCAGGTTGCGGATGCGGAGCAGCAGGATTTCTTCTTTATGTTGCTGTTTCATCTTTTTCTTGGTCTGATAGATATAGAGGCGGATGCTTGCTAAGACAATCAGTAACACGATGATCGTATACAGAACGTAGGCGGTAGTCGTTTTCCACCAGGGAGCGTGGATGATGACGTGTATCTTTGTGATGTTATCGTTCCATTGTAACTGGTTGTCGGATGCAGCGACTTTGAATGTATATTCTCCCGGCGGTAAATTGGTATAGGAGGCCTGTAGGATGCCGTTGCCGACTGTTGCATTCCCTTGTCCGCTGGCGAAAGCGTTCATCCATTGTTGGTCGATGCCTTCCAGTTGGTAGCGGTAGTAGGTGCGTTCGCTGTTCACGTAGTTCAGTGCCGAACATTCGAAGGTCAGAAAGTTCTGGTTATAGTCCAGTTCTAGCTCCTTTGTGTAAGGGGCGGCTTGTGGCAGGATGATGCGGTTTCCGTACTTTTCTCCCGTGTTTACTTTTTCACCGTAGAGATGTAAGTTGGTGAAAACCGGTTTGTAAGGCAGGCCCGGAGTGGCGGATTCATGGTCGGGACGGAAAATGGTAAAGCCGTCGATGCCTCCGAAATAGAGTGTACCGTCCGAAGACTCAAAGATAGCTCCCTGTATATATTCCTCTTCTAAAGCCCCGTCCAGTTGATTGAAGTTGGTAAAGCCGATTTCCTGATTCTCCGGATTGATATGGATGCGTGAGATGCCATTGCTGGTAGTTATCCAGATATAGTTGTTTCTGTCTTCGATGATTGATTGTACGAAGTTATTGCTCAGCCCGTTTTCACGATAGAAAATGCGGTGGGCTTGTTTATTAGGTGAGGCGGATTGATTATCTGCTGTTTGTGTGGTCGGTTTGCTATCCGGTGTTTGCTCTTGATCGGTGAAGAGTTCCAGTCCGTCGGCTGTCCCTGCCCATGTCCAGCCCCGTGTGTCGGTGCATAGGGCGGTGTATGATTGCCCTCTGTAATATTTGTTTCCACCTCTTTGATCTAATTCCTTTGCCAATTCTGCAGAGACCGATGAGGCTGGTACAGGCAGCAGAGTCCGTGAACCGTCCTGATCGATAGCTAACTGATAGATTGTGGAATGGCTTTTCAGATAGATATTGCCGTTATCATCTTCTGCAAAGGCTTTGACAGCGACATCCTCTTCCGGTGATGCGGGGAAAGCAGTGCGGCTGACGTGAATCAGTTTGTGTGTGGCAGGATGATGATAGAGTAATCCCCGATTGAGTGTGCCGACCCATAACCCGCCCTGGGCATCCTGAAAGATGGTGCTGACTTCGGTCGAAACGAGCTGTCCTTTCTTTGTTTCCAGTACGGGGATGTATTGCTGTTCCCTGCTTTCGAGGTCGATGATCCAGAAACCGTGAACACAACTGATATAAACTTTATCGCCCTGCGGAGTGACGATCAGGGTGTTGAGTGTGTAGTTCTGTTCGAACAGCTTTTCCCATGTCCGGTTTTGGGGATTAAAGTAGAAGAATCCTCCTTTGCGGCCGTTGCGTAACTGGTAGAATCCTTTTTTGCTTTTGACAACGAGAGAAGTACGGTTGAAGTTCTCCTGTTCGGAAGCGGGATAAGCAGCTCTGTCATACAACTGTTTCCCGGTTTTCGGATCGTAACAAACGACTTCGCCCGTATGATAGAATAGGTAAACCGCAAGTTCATCCGAATGTATGTCCTGTAGCTTTCGATGTTCATTCTCCGGCAGGGTGAGGCGGATGCCCGTTTCCAGTTCCCGCAACTCCTGGGAAGTAAGTAGCCAGATACGTCCCGAATTGTCGACGAAAAGGTCTTCTACCGGTTCGTGTATCTCTTTTCTGCAGAAATAGGAGTCAAGGTGAGGTATGTATTTTTCTTGATGGAGATCGATGCACATCAGTTTATGATAATCTTTAATCCATAGGAGTGAATCTCCGCATTGATAGATGCGGTAACACCCTTCATACTGTTTCAGCGGGGAAACGTCTTCTGCCGTGCGGTGAAGGTAGCTGAAATGTACACCGTCATACAGATTGACATTCCCGTTGGTGGTGAATACCATTCTTCCGTCGGGGAGTTGGAGTATGTAGCGTATCTGGTTGTCGCTCAATCCTTGTGCCGTGTTGATCGATGTAAACAGGAAGTCGTTGGCGTCTACCGTCAGTGTCATCCTGATACACAGGAGGAGGAATAGTAGTATTCGGGTGTTTTTCCGGTTATTTGCCGCCATTGGGATAAGGATTATGATGTTTGATGATGCAAAGATAAAAAAAGTCGGGGTTATACTTGGATAAACGGTTCTTTTTGTAAAGAGTTTCGGGAGGGAATGTCCGCATATCAATCAAAAAAGGGGGGGAATCATGCAAACGATGAAAGTTTGTATGCGAATATAATTATATTCTCTATTTTTGCTTTCGGTACAATGAGGACATTTAATCATAAAAGAAAAAATAATATTATGAAGAAACTTGTAAGCACTTTGGCAGCGATTCTTGGTATAAGCACTCTTGCCGCACAGGATGTGATTGTAAAAGGACCGGACGAAAAGTTGCAGTTGGCGGTATTTGTGCAGAACGAGGCGAAGCCTTGTTATTCTGTGAGTTACAACGGAAAGACGATGTTGGAAAAGTCTCCTTTAGGCATGAATACCAATATCGGTGATTTTACGAAGAATCTCAAACTGACCGGACATTCCGTCGACAAGATCGATACTGTTTATCAACAGACACGTATCAAAGTTTCCAACGTACATTACCGTGCCAATGAACTGACTTGTCATTTAGAGAATGAGCAGGGACAAAAGCTGGGAGTTGTTTTTCGGGTGAGTGATAATGATGTGGCTTTCCGCTATACTTTGCCGCATCAGGGAGGAAAAGCGAGTGTGACGGTGAAGGAAGAACAAACAGGTTTCCGCTTTCCGGAGCAGACTACTACTTTCTTGTGTCCGCAGAGCGATGCGATGATTGGCTGGAAACGTACGAAACCCAGTTATGAAGAAGAATATAAAGCGGATGCGCCGATGAGCGACCGTTCGCAGTACGGACATGGGTATACGTTCCCTTGTTTGTTTCGTATAGGAGATGACGGTTGGGTACTGGTCAGCGAGACGGGTGTGGACAGTCGTTATTGCGGTTCACGTTTGAGTGATGTGAGTGAAGGGAATTTATATACGGTCGCCTTTCCGATGGCGGAAGAAAATAATGGAAACGGAACGGTCGCTCCTGCTTTTGCGCTGCCCGGTGCTACTCCGTGGCGTACCATCACGGTGGGAGATCATCTGAAGCCGATTGTGGAAACAACCGTTCCGTGGGATGTGGTAAGCCCGCTTTATGAAACAAAACATGATTATCGTTTCGGGCGTGGCACGTGGAGCTGGATTCTCTGGCAGGACGACAGTATCAACTATGATGATCAGGTACGTTACATTGATTTTGCCTCGGCTATGGGATATGAGTATGCGCTGATCGATAACTGGTGGGATACTAGGATCGGGCATCAGCGTATGAAGTCGCTGGTTGAGTATGCACGCAATAAAGGTGTTGAGTTGTTCTTGTGGTACAGTTCTTCCGGCTATTGGAATGACATCGAACAGGGACCGGTGAACCGGATGGACAATGCAATCATCCGTAAACGTGAAATGAAATGGCTGCAAAGTCTCGGTGTGAAGGGAATCAAGGTCGATTTCTTCGGCGGTGACAAGCAGGAGACGATGCGGCTGTATGAAGATATTCTGAGTGATGCGGACGATCACGGGTTGATGGTGATTTTCCACGGTTGCACGCTGCCTCGCGGATGGGAGCGGATGTATCCGAATTATGTAGGCAGCGAAGCGGTACTGGCTTCGGAAAATATGGTGTTCAATCAGCATTTCTGTGATGAGGAAGCGTTCAATACTTGCCTGCATCCGTTTATCCGCAATACGGTGGGATCGATGGAGTTTGGCGGCTGCTTCCTGAATAAGCGTCTGAACCGTAATAACGACGGCGGTACAACACGCCGGACTACGGACGTGTTCCAGTTGGCGACTACCGTTCTGTTTCAGAATCCGGTTCAGAACTTTGCACTGGCTCCTAACAATCTGAAAGATGTTCCGGCTGTTTGCATGGACTTTATGAAGCGGGTGCCCACAACGTGGGATGAGACACGGTTTGTTGATGGCTATCCGGGGAAGTATGTGGTGTTGGCCCGTCGTCAGGGAGATACCTGGTATCTGGCGGCTGTAAATGCCGGCAAAGAACCGCTGAAACTAAAACTGGATTTGGAAATGTTTGCCGGAAAGACGGTGGCTCTTTATAAGGATGATAAAAAGGGAGAACCGGAGTTAACGTCGCTGAAAGTGAAGGAAAACGGTAAGGTGCAGTTGGAAATCCGCCCTCAAGGAGGTATTCTTTGTATAAAGTAGCCTGTCAATAGGGCTTATTTGTAAATGCTATTACTGTAAATATCGGTATTGTCATATCGTAAATCGTATTTATCCTATTAAACTTACCAGAAAAAAAGTACGTTTGCATTGTCTTATTCAACTGTAATTTTTGTATGAATCAGGCATTAACTTTGGATAATAGATAATAGTATGCAAAAACAGATCTTTTTTAGTTTTGTGCTGGTAATGATGTTGTTAGGGAAAGTGAAAGCTCAGCACAATAATTCTTTTGGCAATGCGTTGATTCCGGATATGATTGCCGATGCGAGTATCCAGGAAATTAATGGTGTCTTTTATTGCTATGCCACTACTGACGGTTATGGGCAGGGACTTAAAACATCAGGACCTCCAGTAGTATGGAAATCAAAAGACTTTGTACACTGGAGTTTTGAAGGAACTTATTTTCCTTCGGCTGCAAAAGAGAAGTATTGGGCCCCCAGTAAAGCAATTTTTGCTAATGGTAAATATTATATATATCCCACTATCAATGGGTATATGTATCCGGCTGTAGCTGATAAGCCTGAAGGACCGTTTAAACTGGCACGTGGGAAAGACGAATTCTATAAGCCTTTTACTCCTTCTACTTTATTGCAGAGTAAGAATCCGGGCGGGATTGATGCTGAAATCTTTGTTGACGACGATGGGCAGGCTTATGTGTTCTGGGGACGAAGGCATGTAGCCAAACTCAACGAGGACATGATTACGGTGGACTCTGTAGTACAGGTAATTTCTACTCCTCGCAAGGAGTACTCTGAGGGACCTATCTTTTTCAAGCGTAAAGGAATATACTATTATTTGTACACTATCGGAGGGGATGAGAAATATCAATATGCATATGTAATGAGCCGGGTTTCCCCTATGGGACCTTTTGAAGCTCCTGAACAAGATATAATATCTACTACCAATTATGAACGGGGAATCTTCGGACCGGGACATGGTTGTGTCTTTCATCCTGAGGGTACGGATAATTATTATTTCGCATATTTAGAGTTTGGCAGGCGAAGTACAAACCGTCAGACATATGTGAATCAACTGAAATTTAATGAAGACGGTACGATTCGCCCTGTCGAACTAACAATGGATGGAGTGGGAGCATTGAAGAAGGTGAAATCAGATAAAAAAATAAAAATAGATACAGTTTATGCGTCTAGTATTGAAGTGCCATTGAAGATTGAACCAATGAAAGATCCGACATGTCTGCGGACAGAATATTTTGTTCCTTCTTTTGCGGTGGACGGGGCAAATGGTTCCCGATGGATGGCTGCTGCCGAAGATAGTATTAATCCATGGATTGTGGCAGATTTGGGTACTGTAAAGAAGGTTAGACGTAGTGAAATTTATTTTGTACGCCCTACTGCCGGACATGCTTATGTTATTGAAGCATCGATGGATGGAAAAGTCTGGCAAGAGTTCGCTGTCCATCAAGATAGGAAGATGTGTTCACCACATACCGATGTCTTGAATAAAAGGTTCCGTTATCTGAGAATTAAAATCCTAAAAGGAGTCCCCGGTATCTGGGAATGGAATATTTATTAATAAGCCAAAAGTGTATGAATATAAAAATGAATATGAAAGTCCCCACATGTATTGTAGTATTGATTTTTACTTTGTCAACAGTAAATGTATTTGCACAGAATGATTACAAGTGGGGAGAATGGACAACTTGGGGCGATCAGGGAGATGGCACCTATTGTAATCCTGTCCTTCCTTCCGATTACAGTGACATTGATTGTATTCGTGTGGGAGATGATTATTATGCTATTTCTTCTACCTTTCAATATTCCCCAGGTATGGTGATCATACATTCCAAGGATTTGGTGAACTGGACGATTAAGGGTCATGTAGTTTCTGATCTGAGACAGATCAGTGAAGAAATGAACTGGACACGTATGAATCGTTATGGCCGAGGTATTTGGGCAGGAGCTATTCGTTATTATCAGGGAAAATTCTATGTGTATTTCGGTACACCGGATGAAGGTTATTTTATGTCGACAGCTACCGATCCTGCGGGACCGTGGGAACCGTTGCACTGTGTAAAAGCAGAAAAGGGATGGGATGATTGTTGTCCTTTCTTTGACGATGACGGGCAACTATATTTTGTAGGTACCCATTTTGCCGATAAATATAAAACTTACCTGTACCGGATGACATCTGATGGAAAGACCTTGATCGAAGACTCTAAAATATTAATTAATGAGGGTTACGGTCGCGAAGCAAGTAAACTTTATAAAATCAACGGTACATATTATCATTTTTTCAGTGAAGTTAAAAATGGTGGTAGATATATCATGATGCAACGTTCTTCTTCAATTACAGGACCGTATCTTGAAAGGAAACAATTAAGTCATGTACAGCGTGAATATAATGAGCCTAATCAAGGCGGACTTGTTGAAGGTCCCGACGGGAAGTGGTATTTCTTTACCCACCACGGTACGGGTGACTGGGCAGGCCGGATTGCTAGTCTGCTACCGGTATATTGGGTCGATGGTTGGCCGATTATTGGTGAGGTTGGGCAGGATGGTATTGGCACAATGGTATGGCAGGCGTCCAAGCCTTCCAATGAGTATCCGGTTCGGACTCCACAATCATCTGATGATTTTAGCAAGTCGGTACTTTCTCCTCAATGGGAATGGAACTACCAGCCCCGGGACGAGATGTGGTCATTGACGGAAAGACCGGGCAATTTGCGGTTAAAAGCTTTTCGTCCATTAGTTACGGATAATTTGCTGAAAGCGGGAAATACCTTGACTCAGCGTTGTTTTCGTACAAACAAAAATGAAGTTATTGTAAAAATGAACATTAAGGGCATGGTTGACGGACAGAAAGCCGGATTGTGTCATTACTCTAAGAGTTATGCCATGGTGGGGGTACGCCAGTCCGGCAAAGACCGGAATCTGGAATTCCATACCAATAAAGAGAAAATCACAGGTCCTGCGATAAAGGGAAACAGGTTGTGGATTAAATCTGTATGGGGGCTGGATGGAAAAAGCCAATTTTCATATAGTACAGATGGTAGGAAGTTTACCCCGTTCGGAGAGGCATATCAACTTGAATGGGGATATTACCGGGGAAGCCGCATTGGGATTTACTGTTTTAATAATATAGCGGATGCGGGGTATATCGATGTGGATGAGTTTATTTATTTATATTAACTGTTTAGTGTATGAAACATTCCTTTAATTGTTTAAGTTATGAATTACTGCTTTATGTGCTCATTTGTATTCCATTCTGTTCTTGTTCTCAAAAAGATACAGATGTGATTTCTCCTAATGGGAAGATATGTCTTTCTGTTGAAATAAAGGAAGATACTGAAAAAGACGGTTTTGGCAAAGTCTTTTTTAATGTCGACTATAAAGATGGTAAAACTTCCAGAAGGGTTCTATCTGATACCCGAATTGGCTTGGAAACTCAGCTTATGTCATTTACCGATAACATCAGGTTGAAATCTGTTTCCGGTACTAAACTAATTGAAGATGATTATGTGATGCTTACCGGTAAAAGAAGTCATTGTCAGAATAGAGGAAATGAAAGGATATTTCGGTTTGAGAATGAGAAGGCAGAAACCTTAGATGTCGTTTTCAGGGCTTACGATGACGGGATTGTATTTCGATATAGCTTACCATCTGTTCAAGATAAGGATAGTCTGACATCTGAACATACAGCTTACTATATTCCGGAAGGAACGAAAAGATGGATACAGAATTATTCTGTTGGTTATGAAGGTTTCTATCCATTGAAAACCAGAGCAGAAAGAGGCAAAGATAATATGTGGGGCTATCCATTACTTTTGGAACCAGCCGATTCATTGTTTGTGTTGATAACTGAGGCCAATATACTTCGTGGACATAGTGGTTCCAGATTGTATAATGGAAATGATATGAATCAATATCAAGTGCGGATGACAGATGATAAATTAGCCTTGGGTGATTCATTCACATCGCCATGGAGAGTTCTTATGATAGGTTCTTTGTCTGATGTTGTAGAATCTACTTTAGTGACAGATGTCTCTGAACCTAACAAAATTTCTGATACAAGTTGGATTATGCCGGGCTCTGCATCATGGGTATACTGGGCGCATAATCATGGTTCCAAAAATTTCAAGATTGTAAAAGACTACATTGACTTGGCTGTTGATATGAAGTGGCCATATAGTCTGATAGATGCGGAATGGAATGAAATGTCAAACGGTGGAGATATTGAAGATTTGATAACCTATTCTCTTAGTCGAAATATAAAGCCTATGATTTGGTATAATTCGTCAACTGCTTGGATGGGGCCGGGTCCTCTTTACCGCTTGAATAGTAAGGAAAACAGAATAAAGGAATATACTTGGCTTCAAAAGTCAGGTGTAGTAGGGGTTAAGATTGATTTTTTTCCTGATGATTATTCATCTAATATGGATTATTATATCGATTTGCTGGAGGATGCAGCTAAATATAGATTAATGGTCAATTTTCATGGAGCTACTATTCCTCGTGGATGGCAAAGGACTTATCCTCATCTGATGACTATGGAAGCCGTTTATGGGGCAGAGTGGTATAACAATAAGCCAATACTTACAGATCGTGCTGCTGAACATAATGTAACATTGCCATTTACCAGAAATGTCATTGGCTCAATGGATTATACACCTGGTACATTCTCTGATTCCCAACATCCTCATATCACTACTTGTGGGCATGAACTAGCTTTGTCTGTTGTGTTTGAGTCAGCATTGCAGCATATGCCTGATAGGCCGGAGGTGTACAGTTCATTACCTCGAAAAGTAAGAGAATTCCTTTCGGGATTACCTACTGCTTGGGATGATACAAAACTGTTGTGTGGCTATCCGGGTACTGACATCGTACTGGCACGACGTAAGGGAGATGTATGGTATATTGGAGGATTGAACGGAACTAACGAGAATAAAACTCTTTCTTTTTCATTGGTTCCTCTGCAAGTTGAAGGAAAAACGATGGATGTATTTAAGGATGGGGTGGACGATAAGAGTTTTGCCATCGAAGAAGACATCCAGTTATCAAACGATAAAATGGATATGTCATGTCTTCCTCGTGGAGGATTTGTGGCAGTAATAAAGTAAGGATAATAAATGATATTGTTTTAAAAGTCGATATTGTTTTATTGTAAATCGTATTCATCCTATTTTTTTTCACTAAAAAAGCGCTACGTTTGCATTATATAATTCAATCGTAATATTTATGAAAGCAAAAAAATTACTATTACTATCCTTGTTATTTATAGCGGAGACTTTATCTGCTCAAAACTATCAGGTTCCTGTTTCGGAGCAAGATGAACCTATGATGCAAGGGAAATTCCAGCCTACTTGGGAATCATTGGCTAATTATAAAATACCGGAATGGTTTAGAAATGTAAAGTTTGGCATTTGGGCTCATTGGGGCCCCCAATGTGTGGAAGGATCTGGCGATTGGATGGCTCGTTCTTTGTATATGGAAAATTCGCCTGAATATCGACATCATATAGCGAACTACGGTCATCCTTCTGAATTTGGCTTTAAAGATATTATTCCGTTATGGAAGGCTGAAAAATGGGACCCCGATAAGTTGGTTGCATTTTATAAAAAAATAGGTGCTCAGTATTTTTTTGCTTTGGGTAACCATCATGATAATATGGACCTTTGGGATAGTAAGTATCAACCATGGAACTCGGTTAATATGGGGCCTAAAAAAGATATATTGAAAGGATGGGAAAGAGCAGCGCGTAAACATGGACTTTATTTTGGGGTCAGTCTGCATGCAGACCATGCCTGGAGTTGGTATGAGACTTCCCAAAGACACGATACTCAAGGTCCTAAAAAAGGTATTCCGTATGATGGGAAATTAACGAAAGCTGATGGAAAAGGAAAGTGGTGGGAAGGATATGATCCTCAGGACTTGTATGCTCAGAATCATCCGTTAAGTCAGGATAGTTGGGATAATGGTACAATTCATAGGCAATGGGCATGGGGAAATGGAGTTTGTTTACCAACACAGGAATATTGCACTAATTTCTATAATCGTACACTTGATGTAATAAACCGTTATAATCCGGATTTGTTGTATTTTGATGTAACTGTTGCACCTTTTTATCCTATAAGTGATGCAGGCTTAAAAATTGCGGCTCATTTTTATAATCATAATATGTCAATGCAAAAGGGTAAATTGAATGCCGTAATGTTTGGTAAGATTCTTGATGCAAATCAACGTAAAGCTTTGGTATGGGACGTAGAACGTGGAGCTCCTAATAAAATAATAGATGAACCTTGGCAGTCATGTTCGTGCCTTGGCGGGTGGCATTATAATACGTCTATTTATAATAATAATCAATATAAGTCGGCAGCTGACGTAGTGAAGCTGTTAGTTGATATTGTTAGTAAAAATGGTAACTTACTTCTGAGTGTCCCGTTGCGTGCAGATGGTACATTTGATGAAAAAGAAGAAAAGATATTGAATGAATTTGGTAATTGGATGAATATCAATAAGGAAGCAATCTATCAAACGCGTCCATGGAAAATATTTGGTGAGGGACCTATAGCGGATAAAGATGTTCAACTCAACGCCCAGGGGTTTAACGAATGGGCCTATAGTAAAGCTGATGCAAAGGAAATACGTTTTACACAAACAGATAAAAATTTGTATGCTACAGTTTTAGGATGGCCTGAAGATGGGAAAATCTTAATTAGGTCTTTAGCGGAAGGTAACGGGTTATATCCCACTAAAATAGGCAGAGTAGAGTTGCTTGGTTACGGAAAAGTATCTTTTACACGTACTGATAAGGGACTTGTTGTTGATATACCCGCTAAATCGTTGAAGAATATAGCCCCTGTCTTGAAAATTAGAAAATAAAAGTTATTACTATGTCGTCTATTCAGGGATACAAAATGAAAGAGTATAGCATGCCTACAAAGAGGTATTGCCAAACTTTAAGCCTTAAAAATAATCCGATTCTGATTGAAGAGTATCGTAAGATACATAGTGAAGAAAAGGCATGGCCGGAAATAAGGGCGGGGATACGTGCAGTAGGGATTCTGGAAATGGAAATTTATATATTGGGATCACAACTTTTTATGATTATAGAAACTCCACTGGACTTTGATTGGGAGATAGCTATGGATAAACTGTCTAATCTTCCGCGGCAGGCTGAGTGGGAAAAGTATGTGTCTAAATTTCAAGACTGTCCGTATTTGAGTTCTTCTGCTGAAAAATGGAAGTTGATGGAACGTATGTTTTATCTGTATGAAGATTAGTTGAGGATAACGTAATCGTTTACTACGTGTTGAGAAAAAAGGAATAGTGTGAAAGTTGCTATTCCTTTTTTTCTGCTTAAGAGTGATAAGAGGTGCGATATTCTTGGGGAGTAATACCTGTGATTTTTTTGAATAACCTGTTGAAGTATGAATAATCTTCAAAAGCAAGATTTAATGCAACATTTTTGATTGACATATCATCGGTTATTAGTATGAGTTGAGCTTTTTCTATTTTCTTGCGGTTAATGTATTTTAAGGGTGTATCTCCTGTCTCTTTTTTGAATAGACGAATAAAATGGTCTTTTGATAAACAGGAATTCTCGGCGAGTACTCCTAAATCAATAGTTTCATTTATATGTTTACGGATATAGTGAATGGCTTCTTCTATCCGATTGTCTTTCAATTCCATTTTTACTTGAGCTCTTTTTAAGAAACGTGCTAGCAATTGATATACGATACCTCTTGATTCTATCTTATCATACAAGGTTCGTTGTTTGTTTTTTAGCAGATTCTGCATAAGGGTGTAATTGTTATCGTAAGAAGTCGGGTCTGATTTCTGTAAGGTCATATGCGGATTTATAGTGCAGAGCCGCTGAAATAATGCCAAATCTATTTCGACAGCGGGGATTTCTATTGGAAAATCCCAATTGTCCAGTAAGTTGCTGTCTGACTGGTGTTCTTCATATATATGCAGATAATAGTGGGAAAAATAAGAGTTGCAGATATAGCTATGTTTGGTAAAAGCTGGAATAAAATACATGTGGTTAGCTTTTAGAATCTGAGTTTTACCCGATATTAAGACTTGTGCAGTACCTTCTGTCACATAATATAAACGTGTAAAAGGGCTATTGACATTTTTCCAGTTCCAATCGGCATTATGAATAGCCAAACCGATGTTCAAAACAAGCGGGTGTAATTTATCAACAAATGAAGCCATAGCATATAGGGTTTATTAATGTGAAGATAAAGATATATAAAAAATAAATATAACTCTTTTGATGTCGATAATTTTAAATAATATATCGATATTGTTTTATAATAAATCCTGCTATAGTCGTTCATGTCGATATTGTATTACTCTAAATCGTATTAGTCCTACAATGTGGACTGCCGAGTTGTTACATTTGCGGTATATAATCTAATAGGAATATTTATGAAAAGTATGAGAAAAAACACATGGCTTCCTCTTATTGGACTCCGAACTTTTCTTTTTGTGACCACAGCGTTTACAATTGTTTCATGCAGCGATGACAAAGGAGAAGACGGGTATAACCCTAATCTTCCGGTCAGAATTAGCGAATTGTCTCCCCAGGAAGGCGGATACTTTGATAAAGTAATCCTCCAGGGTGAAAACTTTGGCAACAACCCTAAAAAGGTACGTGTATTCTTTAATAAAAAAGAAGCGATTGTTGTAGGAGCATCCGGCGATCGGGTGCTGGTTCATGTCCCGAAACTCCCGGGCGATGATTGTAAGATAGGTATGCTTTTAAACGGTAACACCACCGATACTATTTTCGCAGAAAAGCATTTCGCCTATGAAAAGAATTATCAGTTGATATATGTAGCCGGACAGCTCAACTCCAATACAGAAACATTTGTAGAAGGAAGCTTGGAAACCACAACATTTGCCAATAGTATGCAGCATCTAGCGTGCGATCCCAGTGGCGTCATATATATGAACCATAAAAATACAGGTCAAAGTGGCAGTCTTATTTACATTAATGAACCTGAGAACTACTCTAAGTTTTTGGATTATGGAGCATCTACTGAAAACGGAGGCTCGCCTAGCACTCCGTATTATGATGACAAAACAGAGAAGGTTTACTTCTGTGCGCACCATGCTCCATTTTTTTGGGAAGTTGATCCTAAGGATTCATGGTCTTTTGTGAAAAGGAAGTTGATTGCCCCCGACGCCAGTTACCAGGCAAAAGGATATCGTCCCGTACCAAGCGGTCAGAAGTTGGAGTATATGTGTTCCTATGCTCGTGCAACAGATGCTAATGGCGAAAGTTTTATCTATTGCCGGACGTGGCAAGGTCAATTCTTCCGTTTCAAACTTGAAGATCGTGTCTACGATTATGTCACCACTTTTGCCAAATCAGATGCATGTCTGGCTACAGACCCCGACGACCCGACCAAGATTTACTGTGCCTTGAATGAATACAACAAAATAACCTGCATTGATTTGACAAAGAATCCGGAAGACAGCGGCTTTGAGACAGATGTCTGCGGCATACAGGGACCAGGAGCATATCAAGATGGACACGTTTCTGTGGCAAGATTGAACAATCCTCAACAGATTTTGTCAATGCACGACCCTGAAACCGGAGAAAAGGTGATATACATCTGTGATGCCAACAATAACTGTGTACGTATGTACAATATGGAGACAAAATTGATGAGTACCGTAGCAGGAATAGGCGGGAAATCCGGATATGCTGCCGGAAATCCTACAGTTTCAAGAATGAACAGACCTTATGGTATCTGTATAACTCCCGAAAATGACATTTACGTTGCAGATGCAGGCAATAAAGTAATAATGAAACTGGCATTTATGTAATGATGAGTAGTAATCGTTTAAAGAAGAAAAAAATGAAAGCTTATATAACAAATAGAATATATCTTATGCTGTTTTTCTGCTCCATTACCATAATGGCACAAGCACAGCAAAAGTTTGAGATATCCGGTATAGTCCAAGATGAAACAGGACAGCCTGTCCCGGGAGTCAGCGTATATGTAAAAGATAAAACAGGCATAGGTACGAACACCGATATGGATGGAAAATTTGTTTTGAAAGTCGATCGTGGAGATAAAGTGCAGTTCAGTTTTATAGGATATACCAGACACGAGTATCTAGCATTAAAAACTGAAAAAAAACTGGTTATCCAATTAGTACCGGATGTAAGTGCACTTGATGAAGTGGTAGTAGAAGCTTATGGAAGCAAGACTCGTAAAATAACAACGACAGGTGCTGTCACTTCCGTAGACGTAGCGACATTACAGACTCCTGCCACCAGTCTGGCTAATATGCTGGGAGGACGAGTTGCCGGTATCATCTCGACACAAGGCAGTGGCGAACCGGGTAAAAATATCTCAGATTTCTGGATACGCGGTATCGGAACATTTGGAGCAAACGCATCAGCACTTGTCCTCATTGACGGTCTGGAAGGTAGCCTGAATGATGTAGACCCGGCTGATATTGAAAGTTTTTCCGTATTAAAAGATGCTTCGGCAACAGCCATGTATGGAGTGCGGGGGGCAAATGGTGTAGTACTTGTTACCACCAAAAGAGGAAAACAAGAAAAGTTAAGCTTTACTGCACGTGCAAATGCTACTATATCATGGCTAAAGCGCCTACCGGAATATTGCGACGGATATAACTATGCAAAATTGGCGAATGAAGCACTCGTTGTACGTGGCGATGACCCTAAATATACGAATCAGGAACTGGATATCATTAAATACGGCCTGGATACGGATTTATATCCGGATGTCAATTGGCAAGATGAAGTTCTCAAAAGGTCTTATTGGCAACAAACCTATTATTTGAGTGCCCGGGGCGGTGGTAGTATAGCACGATACTTTATCAGCTTAAATGGTTCTAACGAGACTTCTGCTTACCAACAGGATAAATCCAGTAAGTATTTTAAAGGTTTGGCATATAATACCTTCGGGCTACGTGCTAATATTGATATAGATTTAACTAAAACTACCAAATTATATTTTGGTGTCAATGCCAATAAGACAATCAGAAACCTGCCGGGTGCCGCAGATACTAATCTGATCTGGTCTGCTTGCAGCAAACTGACTCCGGTTACCATACCAGTGGTTTACTCTAACGGAATGCTTCCTTCAGCCAATGGAGTGACAGATGAAATGTCCCCTTATGTACTTCTGAACCACACAGGATTGAAACAAGAAGAAGAATTCACTTCTACTTATACATTAAGTTTAGATCAGGACCTGGGTATGCTGATTAAAGGATTGAAGCTGAATATACAAGGAGCCTATACCAACGACAACGCTTTTCATGAAACACGCTACATCATCCCCGAACTGTGGTCATATGATAAGCGTAATGCAACTGGAGAACTCGCAGGAAAACGCCAGACCGAACGCATAACGACGCAGTACAGTAAATGGGAAATGCAATACCGCAAATACTTCCTTCAGGCTACCATGAACTGGGCACATGATTTAGGACACGGACACACGCTTACGGCACTGGCGCATTATGAAATGAGTGATCAAAAGCGGTCAACTGATGCCAATGACACGATGTCGGCTATTCCAGTTCGTTATCAAGGACTTTCCGCTAAAGTCGGCTACAATTATAATGATACATATATAGTCGACGGCAACTTCGGTTATACAGGTTCCGAGAATTTCCAGCCAGGACGCCAGTTCGGATTCTTTCCATCCATATCTGGTGCATGGGTACCGAGTAGTTATCAATGGACAAAAGATAAAATGCCATGGTTGAACTATTTTAAAATCCGCGCTTCATACGGTTTAGTTGGTAACGACCGTATCACCGACAAGCGTTTTCCATATCTGACCAGCATAAATGTAAATGGTTCCGCTACCACAAACTGGAAGTATACCAAGGGAGGTATTTGGGAAAACTCGATCGGGGCAGATAATCTGGAATGGGAAAAAGCAAAGAAGTTTGACGTCGGTCTGGAAGGTAAATTATTCGATAAATTTGAGTTTGTAATAGACTTCTTCCGGGATACTCGCGACGGAATTTTCCAAGAACGCAAACAAGTTCCTGATTTTGTAGGACTCGTAAATATGCCATTCGGTAATGTGGGCAGTATGGTAAGCTGGGGTAGCGACGGCAATATCACCTTCAACCAACGCATCAATAAAGACATGGAATTCACGCTTCGTGCTAATTTCACATACTCTACCAATAAGGTGAACTACTATGAGGAAGGAGATACTAAGTATGAATATACATCAGCAACAGGACGCCCTAATGGTTACATGAAAGGTTATATCGCTTTAGGACTTTTCAAGGACCAAGAAGAGATTAACAATAGCCCGAAACAAGATTTCGGAAGTTACCTGCCGGGAGATATCAAATATAAGGATGTAAACGGTGACGGTGTTGTTAACAGTGACGACCAGGTGCCAGTCAGCTATCAGGATTACCCGCGTCTGATGTATGGTTTCGGAGGAGAATTTCGATGGAAAAAGCTGACATTGGGCGTACGTTTCAGTGGAATAGGTAACACAGACTATTACAAAATATGGACATGGGGAAGCAATAATGTGGGATATATTCCTTTCTATGATGGTAAACTGGGCAATGTACTCACTATTGCAGCCAATCCTGCCAACCGTTGGATTCCGGCCGATTATGACGATCCCAGCATACCAGCCAGTATGAGAGAAAATTCCAATGCCATGTTCCCGCGGCTAAGTTACGGTAGCAATCAGAATAATGCGCAGGCATCTACATTCTGGAAAGGCAATCGCAAATATTTACGGCTCGATGAAATCAGCCTGAACTATAACTGGAACTGTAATTTATTAAAAAGTATTGGAATAAATTCGATCGATCTCGCTGTAGTAGCAAACGATTTGCACACTTGGGACAGCGTTAAATTATTTGATCCGGAACTCGCCACAAGTAATGGACGTGCTTATCCGATTCCGGGCCGCGTTAGTTTCCAGGCAATCGTTCATTTCTAAACATGATCATTAAATAACAAAATTATGAAAAAGTATATATCACACCGATCAATAAACCTATTCATCGTATTTCTTGGGATACTTACGACCGGAGGATTCACCTCATGCAATTTTTTAAGAGTCGACGACTATTTTGACGATACAATGAAGTTTGACAGTATCTTTACTAAATACGAGTACCTGGTACAATATATGTGGGGAACATCAGATCAGTTCCCCGACGAGAGCCGCATCCTTACCGATCCGGTCACTCCCGGTCCGATGGCTACGGATGAAGCTTTCTCAAGTCAGAATCCGGAGCATGGCCTTCGTGGACTCTCCTACATTCTGGGAACTATTAATGCCGATAACATCGGTAACTATAGCATGAATATATGGTCGTCCATGTATAAAGTGATCCGTAAATGTAACTACATACTGGCACGCAAAGGAGAGGCCCACATGAATACAATACAAGATGAGGAAATCACTGGCTACACCCACATGATGCGTGGTTATGCTTATTACAATCTGATCCAGTCTTATGGTCCGTGCATTATACTCGGTGACGATATCTTACCTAATAATGAATTACCTGAAACTTACAATTACTCTCGTTCGACTTATGACGAATGTGTGGATTACTGTTGTAATGAACTGGAACTTGCTGCCAAATATATGCCTATAGACTTAAATCCGACTTTTTTTGGACGTCCTTCACGTGGTGCCGCTTTTGCGTTGATAGCTCGTCTGCGGTTGCAACAAGCAAGTCCGTTATATAATGGCGGACAGGCCGCACGCACAGCTTTCGGCAACTGGAAGCGGACAGTGGACGGAGCCAATTATGTGAATCTGAACTACGATGAAACACGCTGGGCAGTAGCAGCTGCAGCATGTAAACGTGTCATTGAGATGAACAAATACAAATTGCATACTTCTCCCATCGATCCAAGCATGCCTCCCCGAGCATTGCCGGCTTCCGTGACAATCACTGACCCCGATTTTCAGAATATCGACTATTATCGTTCCTATTCAGAAATGTTCACCGGAGAAACGATAGGCAGTAAAAATCCAGAATTTATCTGGGGGAGACAGTCGGATGCTATGGCAAACATGACACAATGCAGTTTCCCGACGGAAAAAGCAATGGGGGGGTGGAACAATCTCTGCGTTACTCAAAAACTGGTAGACGCTTATTATATGGTGGATGGACGAGATAAAAATGATGCAAGTAAAGAATATCCATATCATGTAGCAAACGGTACAGTGACCGATGATTACTTTTCCACTAGTGCAGAGGAGTTCTCCGGCTACACTATTCCAATGGGAGTATACGGTATGTATCTGAATCGAGAGAATCGTTTTTATGCTACAATAGGTTACTCCGGACGTTACTGGGCAGCACGTTCCAATACCCAAGAACAATATGGCCCTTATAGGGCATGGTATCATCAAATGGTAACTTCAGGACGCGATCTGTTTTCCGGGAAAAATTCCGCCATAACCAATCCTCTGGATTATCCGGCAACAGGATATGTGCTGACTAAATGGATTCATGCGGACGACGCATGGATAGGAACCGGAAGTATGCGAACTACCAAATATTTTCCCATCATCCGATATGCGGAAATATTATTAGGATATGTAGAAGCAATAAATCACCTGAGTAAAAGCTATACCGTCGAATTACCCGCAATCAATGGTGGAAATAATGCTCCGCAAAGCTATACAGTCGAACGTATTCCAACTGAAATACAAAAATATTTCAACCCGATACGAAATCGCGTCGGTCTGCCTGGATTATCCGATGCAGAAGCCGCATCAGACGAAACAACTTTGGACAACATCATCAAGAGAGAATATATGATTGAATTCGCTTGCGAAAACCGCAGATACTTTGATGTACGTCGATGGGGCATATATGAAGAGACTGAAAAAACAGGTGTTTATGGAATGCGTCTGGGAGGAGATAAATATACTTATTATCAGAATCCGATTCCTGTGAATCAGGTTAACAACCGGAATCGCGTGATAGATAAAAGACTGATCCTATTACCCTTGCCCAAAGCTGAAGTACGTCGTGTAGAAAATCTCGACCAAAACCCGGGCTGGGAGAATTAATAATTTACTTCGTATTAAAATATAAATAACCATGAAAACAAAATATATTTATATAGCTTTTCTGACAATCTTATGTGGGGGAAGCTTGGTGGCATGCTCCAATGGCGACGAGTTCTTCAAGGATGAACGCTACAAGAAGATGATCTATGCAATCAGCGACAATGAGCAAATATTTCACGCTGAATTTGAACTGAATAATGAAGAAGATATCATAGGCGTGCAGCCTTTCGCAGTAAGCGGCACTAATCCTATAGATCAGGATGTGCATCTGACCATAGAAAAAGATCCGGAGCTGTTGACGGAATATAACTATAATACCTACATGGATGAAACAGATAAATATGCCCGTGAGCTGAAGGACGGGGATTATTCACTTTTATCTTCTATCGTTGAAATAAAAGCAGGAGTGAACCCCAGCTATGAAGTGGGAAAATTACAAGTGAAAATAAAGACATCGATCATTGAAAAACTATCCGTTGACTCTGCTTACTTTCTTTCGTTCCGCATTAAAGAGGCAACACCTTACGAAATCAATGAAGAGAAAAGGAATGTATTATTCCGGATTTATAAAAAGAATCAGTATGCATCCCAAAAGACACCCACTTACTATGCCTCTTCCGGCTTTATGGATGATGTCGTAATGCCGTTCGACTCTAAAATTATCATGCCATTGGCATATAATAAGATACGCACTTACATTGCCGGACAAATTTACGATGCGAATGATACCAAAGAAACAATCAATAAAAATTCGATGGTAATCACTGTAGATGCCGATAACCAAGTGCTGATATCTGCTTTCGATTCTGAGAATGGATTAAAAGTTGAAATGTTATCTCCAAGTTCTGATCCCAATGATGGCTCATATGGATATCGGAACTATTATAATCCAGAAGAAAAGCAATTCTACTTATATTATCGTTTTGATAATGGTGAAGGCTGGAAGGTTGTGCGTGAAACTTTAAGAGCCGAATCTATCATAAGTAAATAGTGATTGGCGACTATGGATATTTTTTCATTATGCGAAAAGAAACAGACGAATATTGCTGTGTTTTAATAAAAATACACTATCTTGCGATATTGTTTAACCTTAAAATGAGATAGTCATGAACACAAAATTATTCGGTTTGTTTATCGCATTGTTGGTATGCCTGCCTTTGCTTGCCCAGCAAAAGCCTGTAGAGAAGGTAGATAGTGATGGAGTTTATCTGATGCCCGATCAAATGCCGGAGTTTCCGGGCGGGATACAGGCGATGATGAAGTTTTTGACTACAAATATCAAGTATCCTGTAGAAGCACAGAAGAAAGGCGTTTCTGGTCGTGTGATCGTACAGTTCGTCATTATGGAAGACGGAACATTGGATCAGGCTAAAGTTGTAAGAGGAGTCGATCCCTTGCTGGACGAAGAAGCCTTGCGTGTAGTGAAGTTAATGCCTAAATGGAAACCGGGAATGGATAGAGGCGAGGCAGTGAAAGTACGTTTTACTGCTCCGATAATGTTTAATCTGTCCAGATCGGAGGCACAGAGACCTACTTTTCCCGAACTTGTAGTACCTATCGGACAAGAAGTGGAAAACAGGTCTTTGCAAGGAGTATGGCAGAGTTGCGTTGTGCAACCGGGCGAACATGGATATAAAATTCTGTTATTGCCTGTTTTAAAGATCGTATCGCCTGATCAGACATTCATGAATATAATGACAGCCGGTATGAACGGCAGGTCAAATGCCATCATCTATTGTCAGGGAGAGTACAGTTTGCCGTCGGATGGCACTTACGTGGAGATGGTGGAAAAATCGGTTGATCCGGTTTTCATACAAGGAGTAAAGAATGAAATCAGTGTGGAACGATTGCATGATAATCTGATTAAGTTGTCTTTTACGGTTCCGGGACAGGGAAGAAAAGTGACGGAATATTGGTTCCGGGCCCCTTCGCCGGATGTGAAGATAATGGCTGATTGATATAATAATATTATTTTAGGCACGGATTTCACAGATTACACGGTCTTAATGAATAAAAGCCGTGTTCATCTGTGAAATCCGTGCCTAAAAAGTTCTCTGTACTTTCTTATCTTCGACTCAGCTTATCATTAATTCTTAAAGAATCCGTTTTCTTCCCATTTGCCCGCTTCCTGTGGCTGTGCTGATGTGGCGCTTACATCGATAGGCAGCCATACTTCCATGTCACCCTCGCCCCGATGTGCCCAGGCATAATAGGGTATCAATGTGAGTTCTACGTCTTTAGTTACCAGTTTTCCAGCTTTGTCATAACTTAATGCCTGCGCATCGGTCGTTATCTGACGGATGCCGTAAAGTAACTCCGGCTTGTCTGTTACCTTGAATTGCGGATGCTGGTTGAGAAGTATGTTGTGGACGTTGAATCTGTTGTCCGGCCATTCTGCGCAATAAACGATGGGGCCGCGTTCAACGGCAACACGTCCGTGATCGGCTTCTACTTTTGGATTTGCCTTTACTATTCGGGGGATCATGTCGAAATGTACTTCTACCACATCTCCCTTTTTCCATTTACGGGCGATGCTGAGGTAGCCATCATTGACATCGCTTTCTACTGTCTGTCCGTTTACGGATATTTGGTAGGCAGGTTTCTGATTGTCAGCGTAAGAATACAGGTCACCGGGAAGTACATTGCCACGTACCCAGCCAGGGATACGGAGTTTCATGGTGAAGTCCTGATTGCCCTGCGTTATTTTCAGGCGGATGTCCCCATTCCAGGGATAGCCGGTCTCTTGTTCCAGCAGAATCTTTTTCTTGTCTACCTTTAGCTCGGCTTTGTTGGAAAGATAAAGGTTCACGTATACCTGATCGTTCTTCACGGCATACACATATCCCGGTAATGACGGAATGAAACGGCTGACGTTTGAAGGGCAGCAGGCGCAGCCGAACCAAGGTTTGCGGCTATATTTTCCGTTAGAAGACAGCGGGTTGGGGTAGAAGAAAGAACCTCCGTCCAGTGATACACCCGATATCAGACCGTTGTATAGTGTGCGTTCCAGGACATCGAAATATTTGGCGTCTCCGTGCAGCAGGAAAAGACGGTAGTTCATGTATACATTGCCGATAGCGGCGCAGGTTTCACAATAAGCGGACAGGTTAGGCAGCTCGTAGTTGTTGCCGAATGCTTCGCCTGCATGGCGTGCACCGATACCTCCGGTTATATAAATCTTTTTAGAAACGATGTTGTCCCAAATCTTGTCTATCGCTTTGATGTAGCTGCTGTCTCCGGTGATGGCTGCCACATCTGCCATGCCGGAATACATATATACGGCACGTACGGCATGTCCTACGGCTTCATCCTGTTCTACCACAGGTTTGTGTGCCTGACTATAGGCGTCTTTTCGGCTGGTATATCCACGGGTATCCAGGAAGGACTTTGCCTGATCAAGATACTTTTTGTCTCCCGTCGCCATGTATAGTTTGACTAAAGCCATTTCGGCTATCTGATGCCCCGGTACGTATTTCTTCTGTTGAGGGCCGTTGCCGATTTCGCGGCAGACACAGTCGGCATATTTAATGGCGATATCGAGGAAGTTTCGTTTTCCGGTAGCCTGATAATGCGCTACAGCTCCTTCTATCATGTGCCCCAGATTGTAGAACTCATGACTCAGGTTCTCTACCGCTACCCAACGCTCTTTTCCTGCCCAGTTGTGCGGGTGCTTCGGGTTCATGGTGCGGGCTGTATAAAGGTAACCGTCCGGTTCCTGTGCTCCGGCAACGATGACGAGTACGCTGTCAATGTACTTTTGCAGTTTCTTGTCCGGATAGGTTTGCAGAGAGTAACTGGCTCCTTCTATTGTTTTGTATACGTCGGTATCGTCGAAAGAGAAGCCCTCTACTTTGTAGGTATCGCTGGGATGTGCTGCCTTTACAAAGTTTTCGTAACGTCCCGTCTCTTCACATTTGCTGAATGCCAGAGGGATGGTTACTTCACGGCTTGCTTGAAGGCGCTGTCCCCAAAAGTTGTCCGTCACTTTAACGGAAGTAAAGGGGACAGGGTCTATAGGATACCCATGATTTATTTGCGCGCTGCCTGTTATGCAGATGCAGGTCAGGAATGTCACAGTCAGAACGTTTTTCACCTTGGTATTATTTTAATATGAATCTCTGTTGCGGTGTTATGGTGTCGGGATTACCTGTTTGATTGTTCCGTCCGGATTGAATTCCATCCGGTCAATACATACTTCGCGGTGCCAGCCCGGTCCGTCATTCAGATGGTTCTTGTTGATACGGTGGTATACGATATACCATTTGTCTTTTCCCGGTAATTGCAGGATAGAGTTGTGGGCAGGTCCGTAGATCTCGTCTTTTGGATTTTGAATGAGTACTATCGGTTCTTTGGCTACTTCAATCGGACCTAGCGGTGATTGGGCGGTACCATAAACTACGTGGTAGTTGGGTGAGCCGGTGTCGTCTACAGACCAGAAGAAGTAGTAAACTCCTTTTCTATAAATAACGTAAGGAGCTTCACGGTATGCGTAAGTCTGCAAAGTCCCTCCTTTGGGAGTTAATACTACCGTTGTCTCTTCTTTGATGGACAGCATGTCGTCGTTGAGCTCGGCTCCCGCCATGTAGCCGTTCCCCCAATAGAGGTAACTTTTGCCGGATACGGGGTCGGTGAATACATCCACATCAATCTGCTGTCCCCGCCCTGTGGGAGAAGAAGTGATGATAGGTTTGCCCAAATCAGTGAAAGGTCCGGTCGGGGAGTCGGCTACGGCAACTCCTATCTGCTTGCCTTTGTTGGTCGTTGGGTTGGCACTGTAATAAAAGAAGTATTTATACTTCCCGTCTATCTTCTTTTCTTCGATGCAGGGAGCCCATGCGTTTCCGTTTGCCCAAGACACATTTTTGCCCATCTCCAGAATCACAGTCTCTTCTTTCCATGTCTTTAAATTCTTCGATGAAAAGACCTTAAAATAACTTCCGCCCCATCCCGGAAATCCGTCACTGGTGGGGTAAATATAATAGCGTTTTGTCTGATGAGAATACAGTACTTCCGGGTCGGCATGGAACCCCGGTAGAATAGGGTTACCGGATTTCTTGTTCTGTGCCGTTACTTGTACTGCTCCGATGAGTAATAAGTGGAATAGAAAGATTCTGGTAAATAAATGCTTCATGATATTTATAGTTAGATTTTTATTATATTATAAGTACGACAAAGATAGGGGATCCACCTAAATAAAAAGGTTACATATCTGTCAAAGGAGGGTAATTATCATTCATAATAGGGAAGATGATCTAAATTTGGACTTTAATGAACGGTATTCGGATGTCCTTTTGTATCTAAAGCATTATTTTTGCGCTGCATCTAAAAAATAGTTGGTTACCATGAGAGCGAAGCTGATTTTACCTTTTCTGATTTTATATTTGTTCTGTCATTTGCTGTCGGTGCAAGGACACGAAGTTGACATTGTAAATGCCGGCAGTGATAAAAATGTAGCATCTTCTCAAGTGTATGAAGTAACTTCCGAAGGAGCCTGGTGTTGGTTTGCTGATCCGCGCGCGTTGCATTATGAGAATGAAAAAGGTACAATAAACAAGACATATATCGGCTATATTGATATACACGGCAATATTAAAGCGATGCAGTATGACTTTAAAAAGAAAAGACAGGACGAGGTACTGATTCGTTCTTATTTTCAGCCGGATGATCACAATAATCCGACGTTTCTGGTATTGCCGGATGAACGGATTATGATCTTTTATTCCCGTCACACGGATGAGCCTTGTTTCTACTATCGTATTTCCCGCATTCCCGGAGATATTACGACATTGGGAGAGGAAAAGGTGATTAAAACAAAGGACAATACCACCTATCCGTCTCCGTTTATCTTATCGGATGATCCGGAACATATCTATCTCTGTTGGCGGGGGATTGGCTGGCACCCTACTATCGCCAAGCTGTCGTTGCCCGATCAGAATGATCAGGTGGCGGTGGAATGGGGACCGTATCAGATAGTACAGTCTACCGGGGCCCGTCCTTATGCCAAGTATATGTCGAATGGGAAAGATAAAATTTATTTTGCTTATACGACCGGTCATCCGGATAATGAGAATCCTAATTTTTTGTACTTTAATTATATAGATGTTCACTCTTTGCAGTTGAAGGATGTTAAGGGGAATACTCTTTCGACTATTGCTGACGGTACTTTTAAAGTAAATAAGACGGGTGACTATGCGCGCCAGTATCCATTTACTCTGGTAGATAATCCATCCGCACGTGATTGGGTATGGCAGGTTGCTTCGGATGAGAATGATAATCCGGTCATTGCAATGGTACGAATCAGCAGTGATAAGAATTCCCATGATTACTATTATGCGAAGTGGAACGGACACGAATGGAAAAAGACATTCCTTGCCAACGCCGGCGGTCATTTTCACCAGACACCAAACTCGGAGAAATGTTACAGTGCCGGTATGACTATAGATCCGTCGAATACGAATCATGTTTATTGCTCGTTGCCTGTGGAAGGAAAGCAGGGGAAGGTTTACGAGATCGTGAAATTTATCTTGAACGAGGCCGGGGAGGTGGTCTCTACAGAAGCGGTTACGCAAGACTCGCAGCAGAATAATGTCCGTCCTTATATAATACCTGATTCAAAAAATACGCCTTTGCGGCTCACATGGATGTATGGCAATTATTACGATTGGATTGTCAGTTCACGGTATCCGCAAGGCTATTGTACAGGGATTGCCTGTGATTTTAAAGGTTTCCCGGGGGCGAAGAAGGAAAAGAATGTTGTAACGGAGAAGGATTTCAAGTTCAACCCGAAGAAGGCTTTTGTATTGGAACAAACGGTCACTCTGGATGCGGACAATTATCAAGGCTGCCTTTTACAATTGGGTGATCTTCAGTATTATCTGAATGGACAAACCATGAAACCGGAAGTTAGATATAGCGGAAAGGTATATCCTAGCACAAATATACTTGGAACATCTGATTGCTGGAAAACAGTTTCGCGCAATACAGGCGGTGAGTGGTACACTCCACAAAAGTATGGGAGTTTCAAGTTGAAGCTGGAGTATAAGAAGGGAGTATTATGTGTGTATATTAACGGATTGCTGGATCAAAAAATAGAAATACAATGAGAAGAAAAGTTTTAAGAGATTGTGTGATAGGAGTTCTTTTATTATTTGTTCTCCCGTTGGCAGAACTGTCAGGCGCTATTGCTCAGGAGAGTGTGTTTACTGTACAGCAGCCTGATTTTCAAAAGAGTCCTTATACGGGAATGACACGTCAACACTGGATACAGGCGGGAGAGTATCTGCTGAAAGGAGCATTCGGTTATATCCATACGTTGGATGATCAGATGTACTTTCCGAAGCAACTGGACAAAACATATCCCAATAATGACGGACAAGTTCCGGTTGCTAAGCTGGAGGGGCTGGCACGAACCTTATTTATTGCAGCACCCCTGTTGAAAGATAATCCGGAACTGGTAATGAATGGAATAAGAGTAGCAGATTACTATCGGCACCAATTAGTCGGTATCTCTAATCCGAAAAGTCCGAGTTTTATTTCTCATCGTAAAGGAGGACCTAGCCAGACGTTACTGGAGTTAGGTTCTTTGGCCATTTCAATGAAAGCGGCTCAGGCCGTTTTGTGGGACCCGCTGACAAAAGCGCAAAAGGATTCGCTTGCTGCAACCATGCTGAGCTACGGAGAAGGACCGACCATCGGCTCTAACTGGATGTTCTTTAATGTCTTTATTTTAAGTTTTCTGAAAGATCAGGGCTATGCAGTGAATGAGAGCTATCTGGAGTCGAATTTAAAGAAACTGCTGGCACGTTATCGGGGGGAAGGCTGGTACAATGATGCTCCGGCTTATGATTATTACAGTGCGTGGGCTTATCAGACATACGGCCCCATTTGGGCGGAAATGTTTGGAAAGAAGCAATTTCCTCATTTGGCACAGCAGTTCCTGGCAAACCAGCATGATATGGTAGCTAACTATCCATACATGTTTAGCCGGGACGGTAAAATGAATATGTGGGGACGAAGCATCTGCTATCGTTTCGCAGCGACTGCCCCATTGTCTCTGTGGGAATATGATAAAAGTGGCGATGTAAATTATGGCTGGATAAGGAGGATTGCATCTTCTACTTTGTTGCAATTTCTGGAAAATCCGAAATTTCTGGAAGAAGGGGTTCCAACGATGGGATTTTATGGTCCGTTTGCTCCTGCTGTGCAGATTTATAGTTGTCGGGGTAGTGTATACTGGTGCGGAAAAGCTTTTTTGAGTTTGCTGTTGCCGGAAAATTCAGACTTCTGGTCTGCCACCGAAAATAATGGTCCTTGGGATAAAGAACTGAAAAAAGAGAATGTCTATAATAATTTTCAGCCGGGAACCAACCTGTTGATTACGAATTACCCGAATAGCGGAGGCGCTGAGATGCGCTCATGGTGCCATGAAACTGTTGCAAAGGACTGGCAGAAGTTTCGTAGTACGGAGAATTATAACAAATTGGCTTACAACACGGAATTCCCGTGGATGGCGGATGGTAAGAACGGAGAAATATCCATGAATTACGGAACAAAGAATCAGAAAGGCGAGTGGGAAGTATTACGGCTTTATACGTTCCAGAGTTTTAAAGACGGTATCTATCGCCGTGATGCCGTACTTGAAACAGACAGTACAGTAAGATATCAACTGGCCGATATTCCGCTGCCGAATGGAATATTGAGAGTGGATAAAGTTTCGGTCTCCGAACCGACGGAAATCTGTTTGGGACATTATTCACTGCCTCGTTTGAATGGTGTATTTAAAGAAACATCCCGGAGGGTCGGCAAGCTGGATATTCCGGTTATTGATAACGGAGAGTATGAACTGGCTATGATACCATTGGCTGGATGGGATAAACTATATACATCGTATCCGAAAGGGCTGCACCCTGTCAGCGATGAGTGTGCTTTGATTATGGCTTCTGATAAATTGGCTGGCAGCAAGATTTATGTGACGCTTCAACTTTGGAAGAAGAATGAAGGTAAGAACGGCTTTACAAAGAAAGAGTTGAATCCGGTCCGGGCGATAGATATTTCGGAAGATAAGAAACAAGTGACAGTGCGTCTGGATACGAAAGAGATAAAAACGGTTCTATTTGAGTAATTTAGAAATATGAGAAGTGTGCAGTGGGAATATTTTCCCACTGTATTTTTTATGTATAATGGTGAGCCTTAAATGCCTATATGGTGAATTTTCCTTCAAAAAGTTCTACTTATCAGTATATCTGTATAGCTGGAACTGTCTAATCGTTGTTTATTAAATTTTTTATTCATAATTTTGATCGTATATGTAGTTGTCAATTATTATATTGTATTTAACGAACAAAATATGACCATATGAAAAACGCGCGAATCATTATCCTTTATTATAAGCTGAGTTTTTTGATTCTGTTTTTGCTTTTGAAGTCTGCTTTACTATTGGCGACAGAGGATGTCATCTACAACCTCAAATTTAAGCAACTTTCTGCACCATATTCCTTGCCGACAAATGAAGTACAAAAAGTGTATCAAGATAAAGATGGATTTATCTGGTTCGCTACTCGTAATGGACTTTGCCAGTATAATGGCTATGAGACCACTCTTTATAAATCCAATCTTTACTCTCCGGATTTATTGACTACCAATAGCATCACTTGTTTGGTTGATGATAATAATAATAATCTTTGGATTGGTACATCGGAAGGACTGAACGTGATGGATAAAAGAACCGGAGAAATAAAAAAGTATAAGGCACCATATCTTTCTAACAATGTAGTGTCTGCTCTGTGTGTGACTCGCGATAATACTGTTTGGGTGGGGACGGATAACGGTTTATGTCGTTATGTTGCAGAGAAAGATACTTTTGTAGTTTGTGGAGATGACTTTGGAGATAGTAGACTGCGGTATGTTACCATAAAATCATTATTAGAAGATTCAGATGGCGATCTCTGGATTGGAACCTGGGCACAAGGCTTATTTCGCTATTCTCCATCCACAGATAAAGTGGAAATATATCCGAAAATCAATGACCAATATTCTTCTCATGTAATTTATGAAGATAGTAATAAAGATATTTGGGTAGGGAGTTGGGGATATGGTCTTTTTAAATTGCAGAATCCTA
Source organism: Bacteroides sp. RCH18 (assembly GCF_058231005.1). Lineage (NCBI taxonomy): Bacteria > Pseudomonadati > Bacteroidota > Bacteroidia > Bacteroidales > Bacteroidaceae > Bacteroides > Bacteroides sp. RCH18. The sequence goes on from NZ_JBIPTC010000002.1 coordinate 216,494, forward strand.
AAGATATGCAACGTGTGTCTTATCAGCGTTTTCTGCATGAGAACGGTGATGATTCCAGTTTGTCTGATAATATAGTATATGATATAGCAGAAGATATCAATACTCACACCCTGTGGGTTGGTACACGTAGTGGGTTGAGTATCTTAAAACTTGATGAACCGGACGCATTTATTAATTATAAATCGGGAAAAACAGATTATCGTATTCCTTCTGACGAGGTTAACTCGATTATGCGTGATGCTCAGAGGAATATGTGGATAGGGGCTATTGGGGGAGGAGTTCTGATGGCTGATACACGTCAATCTACATTTGCTTTATATACACTTAACTTTGGAGATGAAGATATTCCGGTAACTTCCGTTCGTACCTTATTTGCTGATTCAGATCAAAACCTATGGATTGGAGTAGGAACTTATGGACTGGCCTGTAGAGAGTATGAAACAGGAAAGCTAAAGATGTATTCGCACATACCGGAATTTTCGGGGTTAAAAGATTTGCCATCCCTTTTCGCAGTTACCCAGCGTAAGAAGAGTGGTGAAATCTGGTTTGGTATGTATAATGGAGGAATCTACGTATATCGGAAAGGTGAAAAGGTAAAACACTTGACTACAAAGAATAGCGGTTTCCTTACTTCTGATTGTGTGTCGGCTTTATATGAAGATTATGAAGGGAATTGCTGGGTTGGCACGCGAGGAGGAATAGGGGTCAGATTGGCTGACGGTACAGACTATCGCTTTGAAACGATGAACTTTAATGATAGTTTGTCGGCAGGCTGGATATATGTAAGAGATATCATAAAGGATATGGATAACAGTGTCTGGCTGGCAACTTCTAATTTGGGTGTGATTCATATAACAGGGGATGTCCGTCAACCTTCCACATTGAAATATGAGAATTATAGTTTTCATAATCGTAAACTAATCACGAATACAGTCTTGTGTATACATCTTGATCGTTTTGGTCGATTGTGGGCAGGGACTGAGGGAGGAGGATTATACCTTTATAATCGTAACAAAGGAGAATTTGAGGAAAAGACGCGTGCATATAGTATTCCGGGAGACGTTATCGTTAGCATAGAAGAAGATAAAAGTGGTAATTTATGGCTGGGAACGATTTCCGGACTAGTGAAACTTTATGTAGCTGCTGTTGGGAATGATTTCTCGACCCGTATCTATACTTCTGCCGATGGGTTGCAGGATAATTTTATAGTCAATTCATCGTGTAGTCGAAATGGAGAATTGTTTTTTGGAGGACATAAGGGCTACAACAGTTTTTTTCCTGATAAAATGGAAATACCTTCTCAGGAAACCAATTTCCTGATAACAGATATTAAAATATTCAATCATTCTTTCAGTAAATTGCCGGTCGAACTGCAACAGAAGATTTCACCGGTAATGCCTACCTATACCAGTAAGGTTGAACTTCCTCATAAATACAATAATTTTAGTATTGAATTTGCCGCCCTTACCTATAAGAATCCCGAACTAAACAGATATGCTTACCGGCTACAGAACTTTGACAGGGATTGGCAGTATACAGATGCAGACCGCCGCTTTGCTTATTATAACAATCTGCCGAGCGGGACATATACTTTTCAGTTGAAAGCAACCAATGAGAACGGAGAATGGAGTGGCTATGTACGTGAATTGACAGTGGTAGTCCTTCCTCCGTTCTGGGCTACCTGGTGGGCATATCTGCTCTATGTGATAATAGTATCAGTTATAGGAGTTTCGATTTACCGTACAGCAAAGAATCGTATATTGCTTCGGAATGCCTTGCGTCTGCGTGAAATAGAAAAAGCAAAAGCAGAAGAACTGAATCATGCGAAATTGCAGTTTTTTACTAATATCACACATGAACTATTAACTCCGTTGACCATTATTTCGGCTACAGTTGATGAGCTGAAGACACAGGCGCCCAGCCATAATGATTTGTATACTGTAATGAATAGCAATATACAGCGATTAATACGTTTACTGCAACAGATTCTTGAATTTCGAAAAGCGGAAACAGGTAATCTGAAGTTACGGGTTTCGCCGGGAGATATTGCTGCCTTTGTGAAGAATGCGGCTGAGAGTTTCCAGCCTTTAGTAAAGAAACGTAAGATACACTTTTCATTTCTTTGTGATCCTGAATCAATGATAGGCTACTTTGACATGGATAAGTTGGATAAGATACTGTATAATTTGTTATCTAATGCAGCTAAATACAATAAAGAGGATGGATTTATTCAAGTCTCCTTATCTTATGATGAGACAGATAAGGATTTTGTCCTGTTGAAGATTAAAGATAACGGGAAAGGCATTTCAAAAGAGAAACAGAAAAATCTTTTTAAACGATTTTATGAAGGTGACTATCGTAAGTTCAATACTATTGGCACAGGAATTGGACTTTCGCTGACTAAAGATTTGGTAGAGTTACATGGAGGAACCATCTCGGTCGAAAGCGAAGTGGATCATGGTACCGAATTTATTGTACGGATTCCTATTGAGCGTTCTTATTATGATGAAGAGCAAATTGATGATGAGGCTATCTCTTTAATGCAAAATCCTGTAAATTACGAGGATACACAGGAGGATGCCGATGTAGAAACTCAGGAAGTGACTATAAAGGCTAACACTATATTATTAGTGGAAGATAATGGGGAATTACTACACCTGATGACAAAGTTATTGAGTCGTGAATACAATGTCTTTACGGCCCAGAATGGGAAAGAAGGCATTGCAGTATTAGAAAAAGAGGATGTTGATTTGATTGTGTCTGACGTAATGATGCCTGAGATGGATGGTATTGAGTTCTGCAAGTATGTGAAAGGGCATCTGGAGATGAGTCATATACCGATGATTCTGCTGACTGCCAAAAACAAGGAAGAGGACAGGGCGGAAGCTTATGAAATTGGTGCGGATGCGTTCATTAGCAAGCCCTTTAATCTGACAGTTCTTCATGCACGTATTCGTAATCTGCTGAAATATAAGGAACGAATGGCGCGTGACTTTAAAAATCAAATAGTTTTTGAGGTGAAAGACCTGAATTACACAAGTTTGGATGAAGACTTCATTCAACGTGCTATCCATTGTGTAAATAATCACTTGGAAGATCCTAATTTTGACCAGGCACAATTTGCAGATGAGATGCGTACAAGTAAATCTACGTTATATAAGAAATTGAAATCTTTGGCAGGTTTGAATACTTCTTCTTTTATTCGAAATGTTCGTTTGAAAGCAGCTTGTAGGATAATGGAGGAAAAAGGCACTAATGTTCGTGTTTCTGAACTTGCTTATGCAGTTGGTTTCAATGATCCTAAATACTTTAGTTCTTGTTTCAAAAAAGAATTTGATATGTTACCGTCTGAATATATTGAGCGGTTTATTCAAAATGTATAGGCATAGATAGGGGTAACCTATTTGCCAATATTATTTTGATATGCATATTTGTAAAATAGTGCATTGTAGGGTGTAACAAACCATATTCTGAGGATAGCAGAGTGAGCTATAGTTAAGTTTAGTATGGCAATAAGCTATACTCTTCGGATATTTAATCAGTTTTCTTTGTAGTATTAATATTTTTTGCCCCATTAGCTAATTCGTTCCACTATAGTTATCTTTTCGTTCTACTATAGTGGTGCGTAAAGGGAACTATAGTGCATCTTGCGTACCACTATAGTGGCACGAACTAATATGACTAACAAAAAACTTAATTGTTCGTAGCTAAGGACTTAAGAATGTGAGCGATAACCTGCAAGGAATGAACTGATTTCATTAATGGTTTACCATATAACAAATTATTGTTTTATTGATGTTATATTATATGTGGTTTTATTTTACAGATCAGATTATCCTTATTCCTTGGTCGAATTATAGTTTAAAAAGGAAGAATATCTATAATTCGACCTCAGATAACTCATATTGGACCTCATCTGGAGTGACTTAACTTACATTTGCACTTATTAATTGGTCGTTGAAATCATAAATCAATTAATGAACGGTTAATTTTTTATTTACTAATATCTTAAATATTTTTGCTATGAGAAATTGCATTTTCTATTCTTTAGTGCTAGCACTTCTCTTTTTAATAGGAAGTTGTAAAGATAGCGATGACAACAAAAGCACTGGGGCGACTTATAATCCAAATCAGCCCGTTACAGTGGAGAGCTTTATGCCGGTAGGTGGAAAGCTACGGGAAAAGGTTATCGTTAAAGGTTCTAACTTTGGTACAGACAAGTCGAAGGTAAAGGTTTATTTTGTGGATGGAACTGCCGAACGTCAATCTACAGTCATTAATGTGGACGATGAGACAATTTATTGTCTTGCACCTCGGCAGCTTCCGGGTGGTAATCACATAAAAGTGGTAGTGGAAGATAAAGAGGTGACAACTGATGCTACTTTTGAGTATGAGCAGGCACAGAATGTTTCTACTATTGCCGGGTCACAGAATGTGCGAAAATCTGAGGACGGAACATTAGCAGAGGCCTCATTCGAGTATACTTGGGGAATTGGTGCTGTAGGGAATAATACAGTGCTTGTTTTTCAACGGGATAATCCGCGTGTTCGTTTAGTATCTGTAGATGACAATAAGGTGACTACTATTCATCCGGGATTTAAAGCAGGTAAGCCTGCTGTAACTAAGGACCGGCAAAAGGTCTATGCTGCCGGATGGGAAGGTGGGCACACTATATATATGTATACCAAAGGAACGGGCTGGGCTCCTACCCGCATCGGACAACTTGGAACGCAATATGCTGGCAGAGTACTTAGTGTTGCTCTGGATACATCCGAAGAGTGGCTTTATTTTGTGGATGCTAACAAAAAATTTGCTCGTTTCAATGTAACAACTCAGGAAATTGAAGATATCGCTACATTAGACATTTCGGGAAGCCTGCATAGCAATGGCGTTTACCTTGTTTATCATCCTCTTTATGACTGTTTCTTTATGTCGAATCAGTTGACTTATTCAGTTTATAGACTAGAGAAAGACGGAACGTGTGAAGTCTTTGCAGGATCATCTACACAAGCGCGGGTACAAGATGGTTACAGAGAAGAAGCTTATTTTGCGCAGCCTAACGGAATGGCAATAGATGAAGACGGAAATTTCTTCATAGTAGAAGGTTTTAAAGCATATGTTTTAAGAAAAATTAGCGTTGAAGATGGTTATGTTTCCACAGTGGCTGGAATGGTCGATGTGGCTAGTCAGATAGATGGTACTCCCTTGGAAGCTACATTCAACTATCCTTATGATATTTGTTACGATGGCGAAGGCGGCTTCTGGATAGCCGAAGGCTGGGGACAAGCAGTTAGAAAATATGCAGTAGAATAATAACTAAGAAAAACATATTTATGAAACGAAGTATTTTATTACTATTTGGGATATTTATGTCAATCGGGATGTTTGCACAGGATAAGATAGATGTGGCAGGCCTCGTTTTTGACGAACAGGGAACGGAACTTATTGGCGTGTCTGTTCAGGTGAAAGGTAGTCAAGGCATGGGAGTCGTTACAGATATTGATGGTCGGTTTAAACTGACAGGTATCCCTGCGGGAAGTAAACTTGTATTTTCGTATATAGGATATATGCCGCAGGAAGTTAGGTATGTATCAACAAAACTAAAAGAACGAATCACTCTCAAAGAACAGGTTAATGAGTTTGATGAGGTTGTGATTACCGGGCGTACCGCTCAACGTAAAATTTCGGTAGTAGGGGCTATCACAAATGTAGATCCTGCAGGAATTCAATCTCCTGCTGTTTCGGTTAGTAACATGTTGGGAGGTCGTGTTCCAGGTATCATTGCTGTGACACGAAGTGGCGAACCGGGTAATAGCTTTTCAGAGTTTTGGATTCGTGGTATCAGCACGTTTGGAGCTAGTCAGAGTGCATTAGTATTGATAGACGGGATTGAAGGAAATATTAATGATCTTGATCCTGCTGATATTGAAAGTTTTAGTATTTTGAAGGATGCTTCAGCCACAGCTGTTTATGGAACTCGAGGGGCAAATGGTGTGGTAGTGGTCACTACTAAACGTGGAAAAGCAGGTAAATTGCATGTTAATTTCAAAACGAATGCTACCTATTCATATTCACCTCGTATGCCGGAGTATGCTGATGGATACGATTATGCAAGATTAGCAAATGAAGCCCGTGTAGTTCGTGGTGATGATCCGATTTATACAGATACCGAACTTGAATTGTTTAGAACCGGCCTTGATCCGGATTTGTATCCGAATGTAGATTGGCGCGATGTTATTTTGAAAGATCATGTAATTAATAACCAGCATCATCTGAGTATCTCTGGCGGTGGACAAAATGCTCGTTATTATATGAGTTTGGGAATTTTGAATCAGGAAGCTATTTTTAAACAAGATAAATCGGCATCCAAGCATGATGTCAATGTGAATTATCACAAATATAATTTCCGTGCTAATATTGATGCTAATTTGACGAAGACAACTGTATTGAGCATGAATTTGGAAGCGGTTGTTAAGACGCAAAATGCTCCGGGAACAGCTTCAAGTACCAAAGTGTTATGGGAGTCACAAGCGAATCTTCCTCCGGTAGTTGTTCCTGTACGTTACTCTAACGGGCAGTTGCCAGCGTATGGAAGCACTGCCACAGATAAATCACCGTATGTACGTTTGAACTATTTAGGTTATACTACAACAGAGACGTATTCGTCCAAAGTGAATGTGGGATTGAATCAAGATTTGAGCCTAATAACAAAAGGATTATCAGTTCGTGGATTGTTTTCTTTTAAAATAAACGGTCAACATGTTGTTGATAGGCACATGAACCCAGAACAATATTATGCAGACCCTAAGGACGGACGAAATTTAGATGGAAGCTTAAAGACAAAACGTACTGTAGATAAGGAAGATATGACAGCATCACAGTTCTCCAAATCAAATAGAGAGTTGTATTTCGAAGCAGCTGCTGACTATAGTCGAGTGTTTAATGTAGATCATCGTGTTAGTGGTTTGGTACATTTCTATCGGCAGGAACTAAAAGATGTTGATTGGGGAAATGGTGTATTAGTGAGTATACCAAAACGTTATCAGGCCGTTTCTTCTCGTTTAACCTATTCATATAAGGATACTTATTTTGTAGAAGGAAATTTGGGATATACCGGTTCGGAAAATTTCAATAAAGAACGTCGTTACGGTTGGTTCCCTTCAGTTTCTGGTGGTTGGGTACCTACACAGTATAAGTGGTATCAGGATTTGTTGCCATTTAATAATTTTTTAAAGTTTCGCGCTTCATGGGGAAAAGTCGGTAATGACCGTTTGAAAGACGGTAATGGCAACGATATTCGCTTCCCTTATTTGACAACGGTGGGATCTACTTCCAGTACTTGGGGGAGTGGACTTGCAGAAAGTCAGATTGGCTCATTGTATTTACAATGGGAAACCAGCACAAAAACTAACTTTGGTATTGATGCCCGTTTCTTTAATGACAAAATTGACTTAACAGTCGATTTCTTCCGTACAAAAACAGATAATATATTTCAAAGACGTGCTAATATTCCTGACGAAAGTGGATTGAGTAATGTACTGCCTTATGTTAACATCGGTGCGATGAAGTCTTGGGGTATAGATGGTACATTGGCTTATACGCATACATTTAATAAAGATATGTCTCTTACAGCGCGTGGTAACTTTACACATGCCAAAAACAAGGTACTTTATTGGGAGCAAAGTGGTGTGAATTATCCATATCAGGCATACGCTGGGGTTCCATATGGGGTGCAGAGAGGATTGATCGCTTTGGGGTTGTTTGCTGATGAAGATGATATAAAGAGTAGCCCCAAACAGACCTTCATGGACAATGTGATGCCCGGTGATATCAAATATAAAGATATCAATGGCGATGGTAAAATCGATGATGATGATAGAGTTCCTTTGAGTTATTCGAATGTTCCACGTATTCAGTATGGCTTTGCTTTAGACTGGAATTATAAGGCATTCCGCGTTAGTATATTATTTGAAGGGGTTAGTAAGGTTCAATATTTTCAAGGTGGTATAGGCTATTATCCATTTGCAAATGAGTCAAGGGGAAATTTATTGGCAATGACTGTTAATCAGAAAAATCGTTGGACACCGGCTTCTTATTCAGGCGATCCGTCAACGGAGAATCCCAATGCAAAATTTCCCAGACTGACTTATGGAGAAAATAAAAATAATAATCGGGCATCTACTTTTTGGTTGGCGGACGGACGTTATCTTCGTTTGAAAAACGTGGATATTTCTTATCGATTTACTAATAACTGGCTGAAAACTCGTGTTGGAGTAGAAGGTGCTACTATCAGTTTTATAGGCGAGAATCTTCATGTCTGGGATAAAGTGAAGCTGTTTGACCCAACACAAGCTTCCAGTAATGGAGCAGCATATCCATTGCAACGTATGTATACGTTACAGTTAAATCTAACTTTTTAAAAAGATAATAGTATGAAAAAGATAAATAAACTCATTAGAATATGGTTACTGGTATGTGCCAGTACGTTAACTATCGGCTTCCAGTCGTGTGGGGATTATTTGGATGTTGATGACTATATTGACCAAATGACTTCACTGGACTCCGTGTTTTCCCGCAAAAGTTTGCTGGAACAATATATTAATGGAGCGGCGCAATATCTTCCCAATGAGGGCAATCTGTGGACAGAATCACCTACTCCTTTCCAAGGAGCATCTGATGAGAATTTCACTTCTTGGAATGATGACCGTCATGCAGCAATCAAATTTTTACTTGATGAGATTACCCCTTATTCCACTTATTATAATAACTATCCAAGGTATTATCAAGGGATCCGCATGGCATTGACATCTCTGCAAAGAATGCATGAAGTTCCTGATGTAACGGATATCGAACGTCGTGAATTAATGGGACGCTGTTATTTCCTGGTAGGTTACTATTATTATCAATTGTTGTTACAGTACGGACCCGTTCCCATTGTGCCCGAGATTCCCTTTAATGTAGAAACACCAGTAGAGGAAATGTCTTTGGAACGTGGCACATACGATGAATGTATTGATGAAATAAAAAAATATATGCTACTTGCTGCTCAATATCTCCCTTTAGAGTCTGAAAGTTCAATAACTGCAACTATGCCTACCCGTTGGGCAGCTATTGCTACATTGTCTCGGGTTACGTTGTATGCTGCTAGTCCGTGGTATAATGGTAATGGATTCTATTCTGACTGGACACGGAAAAGTGATGGCGCTCATTTTATATCACAAGAGAAAGATGTTACAAAATGGGGAGTGGCAGCTGCCTATGCTAAGTATATCATTAATTCAAATAAATATAGCTTGTATTGGACACCTAAGGAACCAGATAGCCGTAACTTACCTGAGGGTGTGACCTCTGATCCGGATTATTATGAACCTTATCCTGAGGGGGCGGCAGGAATTGACCATTATCGTTCGTTGACTTATCCGTTTAATGGTGAACTTCCTGTTATGATTAACCCTGAGTTTATTTATGCTTGTGCTCCGAGAACAACAGGCGATTCTCCTTTATGGATTTCATCACCTTATTTGTTGGGGGGGGGTAATGGCTTGAATCTAGTCCAAGATTTGGTGGACGCATTCAATATGGTAGACGGACAGGATATCAATCATTCCAGTATTGATTATCCTTATCCAGATAATGACCACAATTATCTGGAAATAGGTGGAAGCAATCAGACATTCTCCGGTTATACACTATTGGCAAAGACTGCTCGTATGTATAATAATCGTGAACCTCGTTTTTATGCAACTGTGGGTTACTGCCATTCTTTTTGGGCAGGAACATCTTCTACAGATAATAATTTCCGTAATAAAGAGGTGACTTACTATTCTGATGGATATGCTGCTGCCAGTCCGGATCATCCTGAAGATTATAACCGTTCGGGGTATACATGTATCAAATATAATCATCCTGAAGATAATATGAAAGCGACAGGTGCAGTTCGTGCTAAATATTTTCCTATTTTTCGTTATGCGGAAGTTTTGTTGAATTATGTTGAGGCTATCAACGAAATGGAAGCTCCTTACACGATGGAAATAGTCAATGGGGATCAAGTAACAGTAGAGCGCAGTACTTCGGAAATTGTGAAGTACTTCAATTTGGTTCGTCATCGCGCCGGACTACCGGGTATCACTGAAGCAGATGCAAGAGATCGTGATGAAGTCAGAGACTTGATTAAACGTGAGCGTCGGGTGGAGTTTGCTTGCGAAGGACATCGCTATCACGATCTTCGTCGTTGGGGAAATGATGCTATGACAGCATATAATCGTCCGATTACAGGCATGAATGTAAAAGCTAGAAGTAACGATCGAAAGTCTTTTTATACGGTAACACAATTGAATGATAAGTTGACTCGCCGTACATTCTCTTATAAGAACTATTTCTATCCGATACCAAAATCAGTATTAGATAAGAATAAGAATCTGGTGCAAAATCCCGAATGGAACTAAAACTTTAAATTAGTAGAATATTATGAAACTAAATAAAATAATTTATCTAATAGGTGTGATAGCTATGATGCTAACATCTTGTGACGAAGAAAATCCTCTTGAAAATGAGCAATACATTAAACAAGTATATATAGTAGGGGCTTATGACATAGTACAAAAATTTGATGTACCTTATGGAGACGAACCACAAAATACATACATTGCTGTTGCTACGGGCGGTAGTTTGAATATCGATCAGGATGTTGATGTAACTTTAACGCACAATGATATTACCATTGACTGGTACAACAATAAGTATATGATTGACGCTCCGGTAAAATATAGAAAATTGGAGAATGAGTTTTGTGTATTCTCGTCAATGACTACTACTATTGAGGCTGGGCAAGTATATGGTCGTTTACCTTTCTCTATAAAATCTTCAGGGTTGCATTGTGACTCGTTGTATGCATTGACGTTCAAGATTGAATCTGTATCTACCTTTACAAAACATCCTAAGGATACTGTGCTTATCATGAACCTTAATTTTGTAAATGAATTCTCGGGTAATTATCAGTTGACAGCAACGAAATATACCATAGATGGTAATGGAGATGAAGTAATGCCGACCTCTATGAATATGACACGTGTTGTTAAGGCTGTTGATAAAGACCGGGTTCGCTTTATCAATGAAGCTATCTCCGAACCTGTAACTACGCTTAGTCGTGAGGCGTATTTTGAGGCTATTAATAATAATTCTGTAGTGTTCGCAAGGCAATCTGATGGAACTTTCAATGTATCCAGTTGGAAGAATCTTCCGGTTTCTAACGGGACCGTTAGTTTTGAGGATGGCACATTTACATTTTGTTACGATTACGAGTCTGGTGGAAAGAGGTATCGCCTAAGGGGTACAATGACGAAGTAATCGATAGGTATTTTTTATATAGGTAGTAAATGCAGGGGATGAGATGATTGAACTTGTCTCCTGCGTTTGATTATATGACTTCTTATATGTTACTATTCGGTATAAAATCGTGCAAAGATGCTTTTTATTGAGTCATTTTAATGAATATGATCTAAAGTTTGACCTAATTGCACGATTTCTAGTCCTTTATTTTTTATTGAAGTCTTATTTTTGCTGATGTAAATATGAATCATTTTATTTATTAGGGATAAATAGTTCAATAGGTTTGGATATACCAAAGAAAAACAACTTAGTATGAAGATAAAGAAGATTGTAACTTTAATGATGGGCTTGTCATTTTCATTATGCGCATTTGCCCAGGAAGACTGGCAACTTGTTTGGAGTGATGAATTTAATGCAGATGGTCCTTTGAACTCTTCTGTATGGAACTTTGAGCAAGGATATGCGCGTAATGAAGAAGCTCAATGGTATCAATCCGACAATGCAGTTTGCAAGAATGGGCTGTTGATAATAGAAGCCCGGAAAGAGCAGAACCGTAAAAATCCTCTTTATGTATCTGGAAGTAATGATTGGCGGAAGAAGAGAGAATTTATCGACTATACCTCTTCTTCAGTGACTACTGCCGGAAAGAAAGAGTTTCTGTATGGGCGTTTTGAGATAAAGGCACGTATTCCTGTGGCAAAAGGAGCATGGCCTGCTATCTGGACATTGGGAAGTAATATGGAATGGCCTTCATGTGGTGAGATAGATATCATGGAATATTATCAGATTAAAGGAATACCGCATATCTTAGCCAATGCTGCTTGGGGAACAGACAAACCTTGGCATGCAAAATGGGACAGTCAGGCTACTCCTTATTCGCATTTCACTGACAAAGATCCCGATTGGGCATCTAAGTTCCATATCTGGCGCATGGATTGGGATGAAGAGGCTATCAAACTATATCTGGACGATGAACTGCTGAATGAAATCCCTCTGAGCAGCACAAGGAATGGAAGTATCGGTAAAGGTACCAATCCTTTTACAAAACCACAATACCTGTTACTGAATCTCGCCATTGGCGGAATTAACGGTGGCCCGATTGATGAGGCCGCCCTGCCGATGAAGTATGAAATAGATTATGTAAGAGTCTATCAGAAAGAAAAGGGAATCGCTTCCGGAAAGGTCTGGAGAGATACGGATGGTAATGTCATCAATGCGCACGGTGGCGGAATACTTTTCCATGAAGGAAAATATTATTGGTTTGGAGAACACCGTCCTGCATCCGGTTTTGTCACAGAGAAGGGAATCAACTGTTATTCATCAACAGACCTGTATAACTGGAAATCTGAAGGTATTGCCTTAGCTGTCTCTGAGGAAGAAGGGCATGATATTGAGAAAGGATGCATCATGGAACGCCCCAAGGTGATCTATAATGCGAAAACCGGGAAATTTGTCATGTGGCTTCATTTAGAACTGAAAGGACAAGGTTATGGACCTGCGCGTGCCGCCGTTGCAGTGAGTGATTCTCCTGCCGGTCCCTATCGTTTCATTCGCTCCGGTCGGGTCAATCCGGGAGCTTACCCCTTGAACATGACCCGGAAAGAACGGAAAATGAAGTGGAATCCGGAAGAGTATAAGGAATGGTGGACCCCGAAGTGGTATGAAGCTATTGCAAAAGGGGTGTTCGTAAAGCGTGATCTGAAAGACGGACAAATGTCCCGTGATATGACTTTATTTGTGGACGATGACGGAAAGGCTTATCATATCTATTCCTCAGAAGATAACCTGACATTGCAGATTGCAGAACTGACCGACGATTATCTCAGTCATACAGGAAAATATATCCGTATTTTCCCCGGTGGACACAATGAGGCTCCTGCTATATTCAAGAAAGAGGGTACTTACTGGATGATAACTTCCGGTTGCACGGGATGGGATCCTAATAAAGCCCGTTTGCTAACCGCTGATTCTATTCTGGGCGAATGGAAGCAACTGCCGAACCCTTGTGTCGGTGAAGATGCGGATAAGACATTTGGAGGACAAAGTACTTATATATTGCCTTTGCCGGAGAAAGGTCAATTTGTCTTTATGGCGGATATGTGGCGTCCGAAGAGCCTGGCGGATTCACGCTATATCTGGCTGCCTGTTCAGTTCGATGATAAAGGAGTCCCCTTTATAAAATGGATGGATAGGTGGAATTTTGATTAATATCGTATATATAGAAGCCGGCGGATATACTTCTCGTATTCATTGTTGAAAGCAATAAATATCCCTTATGAGAAAGGGGAAAATTCCGGAAGATTATACATTTTGCGAAGAATGGTCTTTTTATATCCCTTTTTTGACGGATATTTGAACTCTTTTCTTTATGGTATAGGTTATCTTTGTGAGCGAATGATTTCACTGCGAGGTGATATGTCGGCAGAGAACAATGAGAAACATCAAAAATAATGAAATATATATGGTAAGAATGTTATTACTGGTAGTGGTTTGTATCGGGTTACTGCCAATACAGATGCGAGCTCAGAAGAATAGTTATATTATTCCCGGGGAAGTGTGGAAGGATACGGACGGTAACCCTATCAATGCCCATGGCGGGGGACTTCTTTACCACGACGGTACTTACTACTGGTATGGAGAATATAAAAAAGGCAAAACGATTTTGCCTGATTGGGCTACCTGGGAGTGTTACCGTACAGATGTGACAGGAGTAGGCTGCTATTCTTCCAAAGATTTACTGAACTGGAAGTTTGAGGGCATTGTGCTTCCGGCAGTTAAAGAGGACCCGAACCATGACCTGCATCCGTCGAAGGTTTTGGAACGTCCGAAAGTGATTTATAATAAAAAGACTGGTAAGTTCGTGATGTGGGCACATGTAGAGAGTGCCGATTACAGCAAAGCGTGTGCCGGAGTGGCTGTCTCTGATTCTCCAAACGGACCATTCACTTACTTGGGAAGTTTCCGGCCGAATAATGCGATGAGCCGTGACCAGACAGTTTTCGTCGATGATGACGGACGTGCCTATCAATTCTATTCTTCAGAAAATAACGAAACCATGTATATCAGTCTCCTGACAGACGATTACCTGAAACCAAGCGGACGCTTTACACGCAATTTCATCAAAGAGTCCCGTGAAGCTCCGGCAGTGTTTAAGCATAAAGGTAAATATTATATGCTAAGTTCCGGCTGCACCGGCTGGGACCCGAATGTGGCGGAAATCGCAGTGGCGGATTCCATCATGGGTACATGGAAAACGATAGGTAATCCTTGTACGGGTCCGGATGCAGACAAGACTTTCTATGCGCAGAGTACATACGTACAACCGGTCATTGGAAAGAAGAATGCCTATATTGCCATGTTTGACCGCTGGAAAAAGAAAGACCTCGAAGATTCGCGCTATGTATGGCTTCCTGTATTGATAAAAGACGGAGCTATTACCATCCCATGGCATGAAAAGTGGGATTTGACCGTCTTTGACAAACAGAAGAAATCTGACAAATACAAGAAATCTGATAAACAGAAAAAATAAACCATGAAACGGACACTGCTGCTTACTTTTTTACTACTATCTGTTTCTGCCTTATGCTTTTCGCAAAAACTGGTGGAAGTTGCCAAAGGATATAGTTGTACATCTGTCAATACAACGGTATTCCGCAATAATTCATTGGTGACGCATGGGGATGAGCAATATATCAGCTATTATGATGCCGACGGCTATCTTGTGTTGGGCAAACGGAAACTAAATTCGAAGCAATGGACATTGCATCGTACTCAATATCGTGGAAATGTAAAAGATGCCCACAATATCATCAGTATAATGGTAGACGGAGAAGGGTATCTGCACGTTTCTTTTGACCATCACGGACACAAGTTGAATTACTGCCGCAGTATCGCCCCCGGTTCTCTGGAACTGGGCGATAAAATGCCGATGACCGGAGTGGACGAAGGAAATGTTACATATCCGGAGTTTTACCCTCTGACAGGCGGGGATTTGTTGTTTGTCTACCGTTCCGGTTCTTCCGGACGTGGAAATCTGGTGATGAACCGTTATTCATTGAAAGACCATAAATGGGTCCGTGTGCAGGATGTTCTGATTGATGGTGAAGACAAACGAAATGCTTACTGGCAGCTATATGTAGACGAAAAAGGTACGATTCATCTTTCATGGGTATGGCGTGAAACCTGGCAGGTGGAGACCAACCACGACCTTTGCTACGCACGTTCTTTTGATAACGGAGTGACTTGGTATAAGTCGGATGGTGAACAATATAAACTTCCGATTACAGCTTCGAATGCAGAGTATGCTTGTCGTATTCCACAAAACTCGGAATTGATAAACCAGACAAGTATGAGTGCAGACGCTGATGGCAATCCTTATATTGCCACTTATTGGAGGAGTTCGGACAGTGAAGTCCCACAATATCGCATTGTCTGGAATGACGGGAAGGCATGGCATTATCGTCAGGTGACAGACCGCAAGACTCCGTTTACACTGAAAGGAGGAGGCACTAAGATGATTCCTGTTGCCCGTCCGCGTATTGTGGTAGAGGATGGAGAAATCTTCTATATTTTCCGTGACGAAGAGCGGGGCAGCCGTGTTTCAATGGCACATACTGCTGATGTTGCCAACGGTAAGTGGATAGTCACCGACCTGACGGATTTTTCCGTAGATGCCTGGGAACCGTCCCATGACACGGAATTGTGGAAGAAACAGCGGAAGCTCAATCTCTTCGTACAGCACACTTGTCAGGGTGACGGTGAACGCACGGCAGAGATTGAACCTCAAATGATATATGTACTGGAAGCGAATACGAATACAAAAAAATAAAGATATGAAGAAATTGTATGCAACTCTTTTTTTCGCACTGGTGGTAGGCTGTGCGGTGTGTGCCGGTTGCACAACCAAGAAAGTTTCATCTTCGGCAGAAGTGGTTGACATTATTTATAAAGTCAATGGCTACTGGCAGACAAATCATCCGGAACACGGGCGTTCTTTCTGGGACAATGCCGCTTATCATACCGGAAACATGGAGGCTTACTTCCTGACCAACAAACCGGAATACCTGGAATACTCAAAAGGATGGGCGGAACATAATGAGTGGAAAGGCGCTAAATCGGATCATAAAGCCAACTGGAAGTACAGTTATGGCGAAAGCAATGATTATGTACTGTTCGGCGATTATCAGATCTGTTTTCAGACGTATGCCGATTTATATAATCTGGAACCGGATACGCATAAGATAGCCCGTGCCCGTGAGGTGATGGAGTATCAGATGAGTACACCCAACAATGATTATTGGTGGTGGGCGGATGGTTTATATATGGTAATGCCTGTGATGACCAAACTATATAATATCACTAAAAATCCACTTTACCTGGAGAAACTGCATGAATACCTCGCTTATGCAGACAGTATCATGTATGATGAAGAAGCCGGACTTTACTATCGCGATGGAAAATACGTATACCCCAAGCACAAAAGTGTGAATGGTAAAAAGGATTTCTGGGCACGTGGTGATGGCTGGGTACTGGCAGGGCTGGCGAAAGTCTTGAAAGACCTTCCGGAAACAGATAAGTATCGCCAGGAATATATAGACCGTTTCCGTACATTGGCAAAATCTGTTGCGGCTTGTCAGCAACCTGAAGGGTATTGGACGCGTAGTATGCTCGATGCGCAGCATGCACCGGGACCCGAAACAAGTGGTACGGCATTCTTTACGTACGGTCTGCAATGGGGGATCAATAACGGTTTCCTTGACTCCGCCCATTATCAGCCTGTAGTTGAGAAGGCATGGAAATATTTGTCAACAGTTGCTTTACAGCCCGACGGAAAGATCGGTTATGTGCAACCCATCGGCGAGAAAGCCATACCGGGGCAAGTCGTAGATGCTAATTCTACTTCAAACTTCGGAGTCGGTGCTTTCCTGCTGGCAGCTTGTGAAAGGGTACGTTATCTGGAATCACTTATTCAGCATTAAACTCATATAAGGTTGTAATGCCTGAAATATTCTTCCTGTCAGCTCACTGATATTCATTAGTATATGTGCGCCGGGCAAACGCTCGGTGCTATACATACATTTACCATTACACAGATAGTAATAGCCATTATTTACTGACAATTGTTTATCTGATACTTCCAGTTGCATTTCGTCCTCAGGAAAAGCAGAGGCGTACAGTTGCAGCACTTCTTTGGCATTGATGATTCGCGCCATTCCCAACGGATATTGCGTCTGTTCTTTCTCCGGAGGAAGCAACTGAGTCATATGCCTGCATCCTGTAAATTGCTTGATATGGTGCAACAGACTGTGCTCGGCATCTTTGGTTTCTGCAAAAAGCTCGCTGATAATTAATTGCTTATCTCTTCTGTATACAATAGCCAATCCATTGATTTGATTTTCTGATCTGGCAGTAACCAAAATTCCGTCACTGAGGATAAGGTCCGCCATGACTACTTGAAAATCCTCAAAGGAGTGCTGGATGCAGCAAGTGCGTCCGGAAAGTTTGCTGTTTAGATATTCGTAAACTTCTTTCTGACATCCGACTTCAGAGGTGACTGTTATTTCTTTAGACGGAATAAATTCCGGTACGGTAATCTCTTTAACCGAATATTGGAATACGGAAGCATATCCCATCCGGGTGTAATAATCGAATAGCCAAGGTTCGGCGGGAATCAATGTACTGAAATACGTTCCGTTACGAAGCATCCTTGCAAAGGCTTGGGAGAGTAATTCGCGCATCACTCCGTTTCCACGAAAATCCGGATGAGTGCAGGCTCCTGAAATGTAAGAGGTCTGTACGGTATCTCCGCAGAAAGTCATTGGATAAGGAATCATCTGAAGAGCGGAAACAATCTCATCCCCACTTTCGATAGCAACGTTTATTTCGTTTTTATAGCGCAGCCTGAAGTACATTTCAACGAACTCTTCATTGTCGTCGAAACATAACTGCCATAATGCCTTAACCTTTTCTTTTGTCGTCATACCTTATATATTATTACCATCTGACCATATCCATAGGATGGTCTTTCAGACAAGCCATATACTTTTCAAGGATAGTTACCGGTTGATAAGACAACTTAGCCTTGCGTAAGCCTTCAATACCTAAATCTTCTTCCCGGTTGATATAGATATACTGTTCGGGAATGCGGTTGGCAAACTCGTAATTAATCATGGCGTAAGCACCGTCAATGCTGGTGTCTGCCTTTTCTACATGTACCCCGAATGTTTCATGGTTGATAGGCATCCCGAAAGTAAATGCCACAATTTTCCCGTTGACGTGGAGAATGCCTCCGGTCAGACCGAGTGCTTCGAAATTATGTAAGGCATAAATGAGGGCACGACGTTCATTTCCCGTTCCTTCCTGTTGGTCGCAGTTGTTCACTTTGCACCATTCGGCTTCCAGATCCAGACATTCTTGAATACGGTCGGGCGTAATCGGTGTATATTCGTAATCGGGATACGTATTACGGAACCGGTTGATATGATTTCTCTTTGCCTGAAATTTCTTTCCTTTCAAGGTAGCCAGATCACTCCTTAAATATATATAGTCGGCATAGGCACGGTCTTCCGTGAAAATGAACCGTTCGGGTAAAATCGCTTCGAGGTCGGCACGCATATTGCTGCAGACTCCCAACATGCAGAAATTATGCTTCTCCTTATCCGCATCTTCGATTAATTTCCGTAATACAGCTTTCAGATCGCCGTTTCCTATAGGCATCATATATGCCAGTTGTTCGCCGGCCCAAAATTTGAATACCAGAAAATCGTCGATGACTGCAAATTGAGTATCGTACAAGAACCTCCAGCTACAGAGGTTGGAAAATGAAAGATCGCAGTTTCGGCGGTCACTTTTCATGGTGAATGCAGTTATTGTGTCTCTATCAGCTAGTGTAATGTCTTTAAATGGAATCATAAAATGCTTTTTGCGTTTAACTCTTTATATAACGGAAAATGAAAGAATTTTGTTTTTACAAAACACCTAATAATCGCAGGATAGTCGGTGTCAGTAATGCGGTGAATATTCCATTCAGTGTCAATCCCAGGCTGGCATACGCCCCGTATTTGCTGCTGATGTCCATGGCGGTGGAAGTGCCGACAGCGTGGGCGGCTGTTCCCATCGAAAGCCCTTGGGCTATCGGACTGCCTACGTGCATGATTTTCATTGTCTTAAATCCGCAGATGGCTCCCAGTAAACCTACCGCTACTACAACGGCTGCCGTCAGTGACGGGATACCTCCGATAGCCTTGGTCACTTCCATGGCAATCGGAGTCGTTACGGATTTAGGTGCCAATGAAAGAATAACTTCTTGTGAAGCTCCCATAAACTTGGCGATTAATACCACAGAGATCACTCCGACGATGCACCCTGCCAGTTGAGACAGGAGGATAGGCAGCAATTGTTTCTTAATCATTTCCAGCTGAAGATATAAAGGGACCCCCAAAGCTACCACAGCCGGGCGTAACCAGAATTCGATGAGATGCCCTCCCTGATTGTAAGTCTCGTAAGAGATATTTGCCATTTTAAGGAAGATAATCAGAACGGCAATGGTGAGTAAGATCGGGTTCAGCAATACCAGCCCCGTTTTCTTCTGAAGCAATTTGGCAAAGAAGAAAACGCCGAAAGTGACAGCCAGCAGAAAGAAATTATTTTCTAAAAAGCTCATTTGTCTTTATTCATTAAGTTAGTTTTGTTTTTTAAATGTAGCTTGTCGGACAAGTGAAAGTCTGATAAGCGTAGGCTACGCGCCAGTTTGATCTGGCGTGCCAGTCTGAATTTGCGGACAATCTGGTGTACCCATCCCGTTACGACCAGCACGAGAGCCGTGCTAACGATTGTTGCGATGACGATAGGCCAGAATTCTGCCGCAATAACGTCGAAGTACAACATCAATGCTACTCCGGGAGGTACGAAAAAGAAGCCCAGATTAGCTACCAGAAAGTCGGACAATCCCTGCACCCACTGCAGTTTGATCCAGCCTAATTTCAAAAAAAGGGTGAGCAGCAGCATACCGATAATGCTGGAGGGGAGCTTGATCCCTGTTAAATAAACGATTAATTCACCCAAAGCCAAACAGCCAAATAAAATGGCACACTGACGTATCATACACTAATTACCTATTGATTTGTTTGAAAACACTGCAAAGGTAGAAAAAATAGAAGTACAGTGTTAAATATTATAATATTTTAGACTTGGAGAATAAAATTAGCCGGAATTGTAATGTGGATATTGCAAAATTGAGTACTTTTGCAGCGCAAATTACAAATCGTAACAAGGTTTATAATATTATTCAAATATATCTATGCTTAATTTAATCAACCAAATCGTGGCTCGTGCGAAAGCAGACCGCCAACGTATTGTTCTTCCGGAAGGAACTGAAGAACGCACATTAAAAGCTGCCAATCAGATTTTGACAGATGAAGTTGCTGACCTTATTTTACTGGGTAAACCCGCTGAAATTAACGAACTCGCAGTGAAATGGGGACTGGGTAACATCAGCAAAGCTACTATTATCGATCCTGAAACTTCTCCGAAACACGAAGAGTATGCACAATTGCTGTGCGAGCTTCGCAAGAAGAAAGGCATGACTATCGAAGAAGCCCGTCAATTGACGAATGATCCTTTGTTTTATGGTTGTTTAATGATTAAGAGCGGTGATGCTGACGGTCAGTTGGCAGGTGCCCGCAACACAACAGGCAATGTACTGCGTCCGGCTTTACAGATTATCAAGACTGCTCCGGGCATCACTTGTGTATTCGGTGCTATGTTACTCTTGACTCATGCTCCCGAGTATGGTAAGAACGGTATTCTGGTAATGGGTGACGTTGCCGTAACTCCGGTTCCGGACCCTAACCAACTGGCACAGATTGCTGTTTGTACGGCACAGACTGCCAAAGCCGTTGCCGGTATCGAAAATCCGAAAGTGGCTATGCTGAGCTTCTCTACCAAAGGTTCCGCTAAACATGAAGTAGTGGATAAAGTAGTGGAAGCTACCAAGATCGCTAAGGAAATGGCTCCTACACTTGATCTGGACGGAGAAATGCAGGCTGATGCTGCTCTTGTTCCTGAAGTAGGCGCAAGCAAAGCTCCGGGTTCACCCGTAGCGGGAGAGGCTAACGTGCTGATCGTTCCGAGTCTGGAAGTAGGAAATATTTCTTATAAACTGGTACAACGTCTGGGACATGCCGACGCTATCGGCCCGATCCTTCAGGGTATCGCCCGTCCGGTGAATGACTTGTCTCGTGGTTGCTCCATCGAAGATGTATATCGTATGATTGCTATTACGGCTAATCAGGCTATTGCAGCAAAAAACAATAAATAAGTATCAAGTATTAAGTATTAAAGACAATATGAAAATTCTAGTATTGAACTGTGGCAGTTCATCCATCAAATATAAATTGTTCGATATGACCACCAAAGAAGTGATTGCACAAGGTGGTATCGAAAAAATCGGTCTGAAAGGCTCTTTCCTTAAATTGACTTTGCCGAATGGCGAAAAGAAAGTACTCGAAAAAGACATTCCGGAACATACGATTGGTGTGGAGTTCATTCTGAATACATTGATTAGCCCGGAATACGGAGCTATCAAATCACTGGACGAAATCAATGCGGTAGGTCACCGTATGGTACACGGAGGCGAACGTTTCAGTGAATCTGTATTGCTGAACAAAGAAGTACTCGAAGCTTTTGCTGCCTGCAACGACCTGGCTCCGCTTCACAATCCTGCCAACTTGAAAGGTGTGAATGCAGTTTCTGCTATTCTTCCCAACATTCCGCAGGTAGGCGTATTTGATACAGCTTTCCATCAGACGATGCCGGATTATGCTTATATGTATGCTATTCCCTACGAAATGTATGAGAAATATGGCGTACGTCGTTATGGCTTCCACGGAACTTCTCACCGTTATGTTTCAAAACGTGTATGTGAGTTCCTTGGCGTTAATCCGGTAGGACAAAAAATCATCACTTGCCATATTGGTAACGGTGGTTCTATCGCTGCTATCAAGGATGGCAAATGTATAGATACTACCATGGGACTGACTCCGTTGGAAGGTTTGATGATGGGTACCCGTAGCGGTGACATTGATGCCGGTGCAGTAACATTTATCATGGAAAAAGAAGGCTTGAATACGACAGGCATTTCTAACCTGCTGAACAAGAAGAGCGGCGTACTGGGTATTTCCGGCGTATCAAGCGATATGCGCGAACTGCTGGCCGCTTGTGCTAACGGAAACGAAAGAGCCATCCTTGCTGAAAAGATGTACTACTACCGTATTAAGAAATATATCGGTGCTTATGCTGCGGCATTGGGCGGTGTAGATATCATCCTGTTTACAGGTGGTGTAGGCGAAAATCAGTTTGAATGCCGTGAATCTGTTTGTAAAGACATGGAATTCATGGGTATTAAACTGGACAATAATGTGAATGCAAAAGTTCGTGGTGAGGAAGCTATTATTTCTACTGCAGATTCTAAAGTGAAAGTAGTAGTGATTCCGACAGATGAAGAGTTGTTGATTGCATCGGATACAATGGATATTCTGAAAAAGTAAGAAGAACTGAGATAATAAAAAAAGGCGGCTTATCATGAAGTCGCCTTTTTTTGTTAACTCTTTTATAAGTCTCGTTTTTTTTACCTTACTTTGTGCTTCAAATCAATATTCGTTTTATTGGATTTACGCAAAATCGTTATTTTATAAATTCATTGATATGCGCTATTCTGTCATAATTCCCGTTTACAATCGTCCCGATGAGGTGGATGAATTGCTGCAAAGTCTCACTGTACAGTGTTTTAAAGATTTTGAAGTAGTTATTGTTGAAGATGGTTCATCCATCCCTTGTAAGGAAGTGGCAGATCGGTATACAGATCGGTTGGACATCAAGTATTTTTCTAAACCTAATTCCGGACCGGGGCAAAGTCGTAATTATGGAGCGGAGCGAAGCGAAGGAGAATATTTTATCATACTGGACTCTGATGTCATTTTGCCCGAAGGATATTTTGACGCGATAGAGAAAGAACTTCAGGCTTCTCCCGCTGATGCGTTCGGCGGTCCCGACCGTGCACACGATTCTTTTACGGATATTCAGAAAGCCATCAATTACTCGATGACTTCCTTCTTTACAACAGGCGGCATCCGTGGCGGAAAAAAGAAGATGGACAAGTTTTATCCTCGTAGCTTCAATATGGGGATTCGTCGCGAAGTGTATGAAGCTTTGGGGGGATTCTCTAAAATGCGCTTCGGGGAAGATATCGACTTCAGTATCCGTATTTTTAAAGGTGGCTATACTTGTCGTCTTTTCCCCGATGCGTGGGTATATCACAAACGTCGGACAGACTTGAAGAAGTTCTTTAAGCAAGTCCATAACTCCGGCATTGCCCGCATTAACCTTTATAAGAAATATCCCGATTCGTTGAAATTGGTGCATTTGCTACCGGCAGTGTTCACGCTGGGAGTCTCTTTGCTTTTATTACTGACTCTTTTGGGGTTGGGGCTCGTTCTGTTAGCTTTTTATCTGCTATATTCCAAAACGGTTCCCGGATGTGCGACAGGTGAGATGGTACTTCTGTTTTTAGGATTTGCCGCCATGTTGGCAGCACCTCTTCCCTTACTGCTTTATTCCTTGGTGGTTTGCGTGGATTCGACAATCAGAAATCGCAGTTTATGGATTGGAATGCTGTCGATTACTGCTTCCTTTATACAACTAATTGGTTATGGTACGGGATTCTGGCGTGCATGGTGGCAGCGCTGTATAAGAGGAAAGGACGAATTCGAGGCTTTTCAAAAGAATTTTTATAAGTAAGTGATTTGATCATGGAAAGCAAACACAAACTATCCATCAACCAGTGGGCGCTGGAAGACCGTCCCCGGGAGAAAATGATGGAGAAAGGAGCAGCCGCATTGAGTGATGCCGAACTACTCGCCATATTAATAGGCTCCGGAAATACGGAAGAAAGTGCTGTCGAACTGATGAGGCGTTTGCTTCTCTCTTGTGATAACAATCTGAACTCCTTGGCAAAGTGGGAAGTCTGCGACTATTCCCGTTTTAAAGGAATGGGACCGGCAAAGAGCATCACTGTAATGGCTGCTCTGGAACTCGGTAAGCGACGGAAACTGCAAAATATCCAAGAACGCCCCCGCATCTCTTGTTCAAGAGATATCTACGACATCTTCCAGCCTGTTATGTGCGACCTTGAACAGGAAGAGTTCTGGGTATTACTCTTGAATCAGGCGACGAGACTGATCGACAAGGTACGTATCAGCACCGGCGGAATAGACGGAACGTATACGGATGTACGTACCATTCTTCGTGAAGCACTGCTGCAAAGAGCCACGCAAATAGCCGTAGTGCATAACCATCCTTCGGGAAATATCCAACCCAGCCAACCGGACCGGACGCTGACGGAACACATCCGCCGGGCAGCCGACACAATGAACATTCGCCTGATAGACCACGTTATTGTTTGTGAGGATAAGTTTTACAGTTTTGCCGACGAAGGGCTGCTCTGAATAAATTTATTCTTATCTTTGCAATACATATTAATAAGAAAAGCCCTATGGAAAAATTTAAAATAGAAGAAAAGATCGTAGCCATGCTAAAGACGGTGTACGATCCTGAGATTCCGGTGAATGTATACGATCTTGGACTGATTTATAAGATAGACGTCTCCGACAATGGGGAAGCAGTGCTTGATATGACTCTGACTGCTCCTAACTGTCCGGCAGCCGATTTCATCATGGAAGATATCCGCCAGAAAGTAGAATCGGTGGAAGGGGTGACAACCGCCACTATCAACCTTGTGTTCGAACCGGAATGGGATAAAGATATGATGAGTGAGGAAGCAAAACTGGAACTCGGATTCCTGTAATCTCATCACTCAAAACATAAAACTGATAACTCTAAACTCAAAACTCATGAAGAACGTTTATTTCCTTTCCGATGCGCATCTTGGTTCGCGTGCCATAGAACATGGACGTACACAGGAACGGCGCTTGGTGAACTTCCTCGACAGTATCAAGCATAAAGCTTCTGCCGTTTACCTGTTGGGAGATATGTTCGATTTCTGGTATGAATTCCGGTTAGTGGTTCCCAAAGGATACACCCGCTTTTTAGGAAAGCTCTCCGAACTCACGGATATGGGAGTGGAGGTACATTTCTTTATCGGCAACCATGATATCTGGTGTGGGGATTATCTTTCTAAAGAATGCGGAGTGATTATTCATCGTGAAGCATTGACTACCGAAATATACGGAAAAGAGTTTTATCTGGCTCACGGTGACGGATTGGGTGACCCGGACAAGAAGTTCAAGTTGCTGCGCTGGATGTTTCACAGTGCAACACTTCAGACACTGTTTTCTGCTATTCATCCCCGTTGGAGTGTGGAACTGGGCTTGACGTGGGCAAAACATAGCCGTGAAAAGCGGGTGGACGGCAAAGAACCGGATTACATGGGGGAGAATAAGGAACATCTGGTACTTTATACAAAAGAATATCTGAAGAGTCATCCTAATATCAACTTTTTCATCTATGGACATCGTCACATTGAACTGGATTTAATGTTGAGTGCTACTTCCCGTGTGCTGATTCTTGGAGACTGGATCAATTTCTTTTCGTACGCTGTATTCGATGGGGAGAATCTTTTCTTGGAAGAATATATAGAAGGAGAAACACAAGTTTGATTCTTATTCATTAAAGTGCTGATATTTCGACTGATATAAGGTTTCTTTAAGATGGATAGAAACCGTAAAAAGTCAAGACCACGTCTTCAGATTCATTCTATTTTTTAGATGATGAATGTATGAAGACGTGGTCTTGATGTATTTAGTTGCTCAACTTGAATACTACAGAGGCATATCCTCCCAGTTTCAAGGTGTAACTGTCGCTGTCTGTATTTTGTTGCGCCTCGCCATTCACAAACAATACTTTTTCAATCTTGTCTGTCAGCGGAAGTTGCATGGCCGCTCCGCCGAAATTGTGGATGACAAGCAGTTTCTCGTTGTCCTTGGTCATATACCAGGCGGCAATCGGCTTATAGTCTTTTTCCTGTGATTCGTTGTAGACGGAATGTTTGGTCATACTTCCTTCTGCCAGTGCCGGATAGGTGTTACGCAATCGGGTGAGGGAGAGGTATATGTTCAGAAGTGAATGGGTATCGGCTTGTTGGTCTGCTACCGTTTTCACGTTTTTCGAAACGGTGGCATCTGTCTTGTCTGTGTAGTTGGTAGTGTAGCTATCTCCCCATAGCATCGGGCTGCGCACATATTCGTCTCCGTTATCCTTTGTTCCGTAAAGTCCCAGTTCTTCACCGTAATAGATGTAGGGATGTCCGGCGGAAGTGAGTAAGACAGCGGCTGCCAGTTTGCATTTGTCGGCGGATTTGCCCAACTTGGACGATGTACGGTCTTCGTCATGGTTACTCAGTTTCGTAGCTTCGATGTAGTCGCTTCGATAGTCGGCGTATTTCTGTTGGTAAGAAAGGATGTCTTTGGCAAAATAACATCCGGTATTGTTGTTGATTCCCCATTCCAGTCGGTACCAGAAAGAAAATTCAAAAAGGGCAGGCAGACCTTTATAATAAGGAGCCACTTTATCGTATTCCGACAACACTTCGCCTACCATATAGAAGTTGTCCGTATGTCCTTTTTGTTTGTAATAGGCGTTCATATCCTCATAGAACATTTTCAGGAAGCGAGGATTTTCTTCGCTGGTCTCACTGTGGTAGATGTGCTTCACGGCGTCGAGGCGGAGGCCGTCCACACCACGGGCAATCCATCCTTTGGCGGCATCTGCTATTGCCTGATATGCCGGTGATTCTCCTGCCTGGTCTACAGGGCCGTAGTTAAGGTCGGCAAACCAGTCGGTGCAGAAATGAGAATGGAAATAGGTGATCTGCTGGCTGTCGAACATGATGTTGGCAGGGCTGCCGGCGTTGGTCAGTTTGAAATCCTTGTTCAGTGCGAGTTTCTCGGACGAGGAAGAGGCGCCGTATTTTGTTCCGGATGGCCAGGAAGAAGCATTGCTGGTACGGATCAGAAGCCCCCAAGTGGACTCAAAGTCGACGGTGAGTTCATAGATGTTGTTTCCTTTGTCATAAAACTTTTTGCAGATGTCTTCTCCGTAGTATAAGTATTTGGCGTTGTCGGTGCCTGTGTCCGGATTATCCTCGTCTGCTTTGGTTCCTGTGGAAACGACAAGGATGGGGGAAGATGCGTTGCTCCAGTCCAGTGTAAATTTCAGCAGTCCTTTCACGGCAGCGGTCTCGTCAGAAACTTGAAACCATTCTGCGGCATTGTATCCGGCTGCGCCTTCTTGGGTGATCATGTCGATTTTGCCTGCTGCGATATCTGTCTTCGGGTCTTCGGAGAAAGAATAATAATTGCGATACGGGCTTTCGGATGATGAACTGGCTTCGGTAAACCACGGATGGTCTGTGCCGGTGTGGTTCATTACGTAGTCCAGATAAATCTTGATGCCCCGGTTGTGGGCTTCCGTAACCAGGCGGTCGAAGTCGCTTTCTGTGCCGAGCTGCGGATTGACTTTGGTGTAGTCTGTGACGTCATATCCGTGGTAAGACATACAGGGGTGGATGGGAGAGAGCCAGAGGGCTTTCACGCCCAGCTGGTTGAGATAGTCCAGCTTTTGGGTGACGCCATTCAGGTCTCCATATCCGTCTCCGTCGCTGTCGGCGAAGGAATAGACCAGTAACTGGTAGGAGATGTCTGCCCGTTTGGTCTCGTCCCATGTGTCGGGAGAGGCGGTCAGTGCGGTCCATTGCCCTTCGACGGGCGGTTCGGGTTCCGGAGCAGGCTCGGTGATATTTTTGTCATCGCTGCAAGCGGTCATGAATGCCATGAGCATTGACAACCACAAAAGAGATAAAAAATGAAGATGTTTATTCATAATGATGATGTATTAAAGACAATAAGTGTAGTCTCTTAAAAAACAGTGGCCGCCCCGATTTCATTGTATTCGCGACGGCCATTCCCTGTTTCTCTGATTTCTTGTAGTATTATTCGATACGGCCTGTTCCGTTGCCGAAGTTCAGATAAACCTTTTGTCCGGTTTTACCTTGTACTGCAGCTTGGTCACTGCCGTTGCCCCGATAAGCTATTTCTCCGTCGAAGATGATAAACTCTGTTTTCCACCAGTCGCCGGCAGAGACAGCTTTCGGATTTACGCAGATTCGCACTGCGCCATCTTTCAGGAATGCCGGAGAAACAAATTCACCATCAGCCGTTCCGGGCACGGTAAATAAGTCCTGTTCTACCAGTTGAGCGTCCCAGCCGTTGTATGAGGTATCGCCCATCAGATATACATTAGGCTTTTCAAATTCTACCGCTTTGTCATCGCCGATAACGGAGACATATACTAAGTACCAGCCGGCTATACCGACTTTTATGTTACCGCCTTCGTCCGACAATCCGGCAAGGTCTTTGGATTCCTGTGAGATAGCATCTACAAAACCGAAGTCATTGCCCCAGTTGGCTTGCGGTGCAAACTTCACCTGATCGTTAGCTGCGAAATAGAAGATTCCCCAGAAAGTTCCTTTCGTTCCGTTGACCGGAACAAGTGCTTTCCAAGCATTCGGATCACCGGCAGGAGTTCCCCAGTTGTATGCGCTGCCGGTCATATAAAGTTCGGTGGGCGCACTGTTGTCTTTCACTGTAAAACGGTAGTTGAAGGCATCGAACGAGATTTTGATTTTACCGTCCAGTGCTGTATTAATGGCTTCCGCATTCGTCCAGGTAACAAAATTATCACCGGAGTCATCACCGTCTACACTACTTCCCAAGGCTTTGGTCCAGTCTATCTCGTTTCCGTTAATAGCTGAAGCCGGGAAAATCTTGAAGTTCGAAGTACTTTCTATTTCTGCTTCCAGTATATACAGGTTTTCATCGAGAGCGTCCTTCTTCATCTGTTGGGCACTGTTGCCGTCCCAGCCTGTGAAATCACCGACTATATAATAGCCGTCGGGATCAACAGCCGGAGTTGTGGCAGGCTGCAAGGTGATGCTTACTTCATTTCCCACCAGTTGAATACCTTCACCGGAAGGAGTTACGGCAGAAGCATTGATAGAGATTTTCAATTCACGTACCACGCTTGCACGGCTTTTGTAGGCTTCCTGCGTCACACTGTCCAGTTGTGACAAGGCTACTTTAAAGACATGATCTTCCGTCATGGAAAATGGAATGGTGTGATTCTCATTCAGTGTCAAAGAGTTGACAGCGATCTTACTGCCTTCTTCGGCTGTGGTCGAGCTTAACTTTGCAATTTCTACGGAATCGGCTGTGGCCGCGTCCATGACGATGCTGGCGTCTTTGCCTGCTGTGAAAGTTGCAGTAAACTGTCCCGCCGACTCTTCCTGGGGATTGGACTGGGGATCAGCCCAGTCCTTGAAATCTTCGTTACAGGCAGAAAATCCGATTGCTGCCAGAAACATCCCTGTGTATATTAAATGTTTTTTCATGATGAATCGTTCTTTTTAAAGTTAATTACTTCTTTTCTCCTGTACCTGCCGTGAAGTTCAGATGGATCACATTGCCGGCTGAACCCTGTACGGAATAACCGTCTCCTTTTTCTGTCCAACTGTCAATAAGGTTGAAATCACGATAGAAGATTTCACCGTCGTGGAGTGTAAACTCAGTTCTCCACCAGTCGAGGTCTGTCTTGAAGCACATACGGACTTCTCCGCTTGCAGTCATGGCAGGAGATACGAAGTTGCCGTCTTTGGTAGCGGGAACCGCAAACTTCCATTCGTCGGTGAATGCCCACGAACCGCCGGTTGTGTTACCGAACAAATATACTTCAGCCGGATAGAAGGTAATGGTAAACTGATAGTCATCCCCTTTGACAGCCGCTTTGACGTAGAAGAGATACCATCCGGCGTTCTCTACGACGAAATTGTCACTGCCGCTGACTCCTGCTCCGGCTTTGTCGGTAACCGTCACGCGGTTGTCGTTAATGCCGATATACTCGTTTTCCTTTGTTCCGAACTTGAACTCGGAGTTGGCATCGAAGTAAATCATTGAATAGAACTGGCCGTCCATACCGTAGACACCTGCCATCGGTTTCCATACTTTCCAGTCGGCATCCAGCATAGAACCTACAATGAACATCGTCTTGGGAGGTGTCAATGAACTGGTGCTCTTGGAAATCAGAACGTTGGGCAACTCAATCACATTGGAAAGACATACTCCTTTTCCACTGCTTGTGATGTTGGCTTTCAGGCGGATATATACAGCTACCGGTTCGGTAGGGAGTTCTGCCTGCTCTCCGTTCACGGCTGTCCACAAATCGAGAAGCGCATTGTTGAGTTCGGAGGCATCCACATTGATCTTTGCTGTCGGGGAGGTGCTTTCCAACACTGTATAGTTGGCTTTGCTCTCATCTGTCGCTTCTATGAAATCCTGTTCAAATGAGGCTTGTACCGTGTAGGTGGTAGCTGCCGGAAAACCGTAGTCCGGTTGCGAACAAGTGAGTTCTACAGTCTGGGCATTCTTCAGGTCATATACATTGTTGGCTGCATACGCGGGCGTATTGAGCGTGAATGTATCGGGCTCGTTCAGGGTCGGATTGCTGTCATTGTCTGTTTCGCAGGCTGTAAATAGAGGCAGCGCGAAGGTGACAGCGAGTAATATGTTGGATATTTTTTTCATAATGGCATTCTTTTATATAAGGATGAACTCTTGGTTATTTATAGCCTTCATTTTGTGACATATTCCTGTTATTGTTTATATCCGATACAGGGATAGGATATTTGTTGTAGTATGAAGCGACAGATGTTCCGTTCATTGCTCCACCTTTCCAGTCCCAAAGATATTTATTGGTTGTGAACATACCGAAACGAACCAAGTCTGAACGACGGCGACCTTCCAGATAGAATTCACGTGCCCATTCGTCGATAAGTTCCTGTTCGGTTACGGTCTGTACCTTTCTTGTACAGTTGGCGCGTTTGCGAAGTTCATTGATGTCTCCTGTGGCGTCTCCTCCCTGACGGAAAATGGCTTCCGCACGTGTCAGGTATGCTTCTGCCAAACGGAACAAAGGAATATCTGTGTCAGGATAAGTAGCATGGCTGACGGGTTTTCCGTCAGAGCGGTAATTCTGCCATTTTACAATCGACAAGCCATCGGTGAATCCGCTGATCGCATCTGTCTGAATTTTGCGTCTGCCGCCTCCTACACCAGAGTATAGCAAGGCACGGTCGTCACCGGCAGCTTTGATCATGTCTTCTGTTCTGATGCCATATTCTGCATCGAAAGCATCGATCTGCTCATCTGTATCTAAGCCTTTGGTTGGAATCTCAACATCGGCGGGCAGCATCGGCACATCTTCGAGATTGGAGAAGAACTTTTGTACCATTGCTGCACGGGCAAAGATACAGGACCAACCGTTCGTTGTTCCCATACGGGGCATACCGGCTACACGAGTACCACAAACCAGATAAGTTGAACCGCCATAGTTACGTGTCTTCACTCCATCCTGACGGATAGGCAGAATGATTTCCTGCATGGCATTTTCATTCTCGTCGTTATCGGCCATAAAAAGTTCGCTGTAATTTGTACATAGCTTATATGCTGAGCCAATCACTTTGCTGGCATATTCTTCCGCTTTTGCATAATCGGTTTGTCCGGTGTATACGCCTGCGTTCAGGTACAAACGTGCGCGGAGCAACCAGTTGGCGGCTTTGTCTGCACGTCCGAAGGGAGCCTGGCGAGGTTCATACATATCACCTTCAATTTCGTTCAGTTCATTCTGAATGTAGGTATAGAGTTCCGTACCTTTCTTCTCGACAGGCAAGTCATTGTTAAAGTGTTCCTTGAACGGAGCTTTACCGAATAAGTCGAGGAAGTACCAATAATGGAGGGCACGCAGGAAACGTATTTCCGCACGTTGGCGCAGTGTTTCTGCATCTGTCATGCCTTCGGTCTGGTCGAGGAAGAAGTTGTATTGTGTGATGTCATATCCCAAACGGACGTAAACCCACTCTGTGCGCTGGCTGGAAGGACTCCAGCTAATGCTTGTAAGCTGGGGGATGTCCTGATTCTCCTGCCATGCCCAAAGACATTCGTCGGTAGGCAGTTCGTTGCAGTTGAAAGTGGTACGATAGAAACCGGATTCGCCTTCGTCTTGTCCGTCGAGGTCAGGAGAGCCGTCGATACCCTTTTGTCCGGTTACACCCAACATGGCATATCCTTTCACAAATACTCCCTGCTGGTCGAAACTACCTCCTGTCTGAGGGTCGATGGGACTAATATCCAGATCGTTGATACATGAAGTTACTCCCGAAGAGAGAACTGCGATCAGTGCGGCTGAAAATAGCTGTTTGATATATTTTGTTTTCATGATAAATTGATTTAATGAATGTTAGAATTGCAGACTTAAACCTAATAAGAAAGTCATTGCTCTGGGATATGGATTGGCGTCGATACCGCTTTTTACTTCCGGATCAAGGCCTTTGTACTTGCTGATAATGAACGGATTCTGTACAGTAGCATATACACGCCCGCCAACACCTTTGTAGGTTTGAGTCTTCCACAGATTCTGGAAAGAATAACCTAACGTGATGTTATCACAACGTAAGAATGATGCGTTATGTATAAAATAGTCGCTCATGTAGTAATCACCTTGTCCGCTGAAACCGAGTGCGACAGCTTCGGCGCTGGTGTTGCTATATGCATTATTGGAGTACAGTCCCGAAGTGCTGACGTTGGCTTTGTTGCTCAGGAAGTCATAGTACACATAGTTGTTCAGACTGGCACGTAAGGAGAAGCTGAAGTCAAAGTTCTTATACTGCATTTTGGAGGTCAGTCCCATCAAAACATCGCCTGCCGGTTTTTTGTAGATATATTTGTCTCCGCTGTCTATCGTTCCGTTTCCGTTACGGTCAACAAACATATTTTCAATAGGTTTGCCATTTTCGTCGTATACCTGCTGGTAAACGTAGAAAGAATTGGCAGCGTAACCTACTTTATTCGCCTGTACCTTGGTATTGTTACCTCTGGAAATCTTATCGCCTGCTTCTACGTAATAATCGCTGTCGTCGCCACCTGTCAACTTGGTGATTTCATTGTGGTTCCATGTAATGTTATAGCTGAGGTCCCAAGTGAAGTCCTTAGTCACAATCGGTTTGGCATTGATGGAAAATTCCATACCGTAGTTTTCCAGTGAACCGATATTCTGTGTCATCTGGGCATTGAAGTTAGTTCCGACGGGAATCTTAACGCTGTTCAGCAGGTCATCCGTTTTACGGAAGTATCCGTCGATGCCGCCTGTGATTCTTCCATTCAGGAATCCGAAGTCCAGTCCGGCATTCCATGTGGTCGTTTTTTCCCATTTCAGGTTTTCATTGAAAGCCTTCGGGCGGGAAGTAGAGTAATACGTATCGCCAAAAGGATACTGGGCATACTCGTTATTGACTACATACAGAGGAAGATAAGCAAAATCATCACCTATGTTTTGCTGACCGGTAATACCCCAGCCTAAACGCAATTTCAGATCAGACAGGACATTTACATCTTTCAGGAAGTTTTCTTCTTTAATCTTCCATCCCAGTGCCAATGACGGGAATGTACCCCAGCGGTTATCTTTAGAGAAACGTGACGAGCCATCCCAACGCATGGTAAAGGTAAACAAGTAACGGTTCAGCAGGGAGTAGTTCAGACGGCCGAAGTAAGAGACCAGTGTATTTCTGGTTGCATAAGCTGTCTGTTCGCGCAATTTGGCGTCATGGGGTTCTTGTGTATAGGAGTCCCAGCCCTGGCCTTCTTCAAATCCGTTGCGATGGAAGTGCTGTTCTTCACCACCGACCATGATGTCAAAGTCGTTTGCACCCAAAGACTTGATATACTGTACATATATGTTGTACGAAAGGTTGTATTTATATTGGGTTACGTCGCCATTCCAACCATAATAATTATTGCCGAATGAGTATGGAGAAACAATCGTAGTCTGCGTACCTTCCGCATATTCTCCACCTATGCTTGCGTGCAGACGGAGGTCAGGCAGGAAATGGAATTTATAGTCAACGTCTACATTTCCAACAAAGTCGTTGCTGTTTGCCTTGTCATTTTTGAGTTCCAGTGCAGCCAGCGGATTTTGGGGAGAGTTCGGATTGGACGTATATCTCCAGTCCGGATTGCTGAAACCTGTGGTAGAATTAATATTCTGCCAGTAGCCGCCTGTAAACTGGTAAGGGTCTTCGTTAGAATAAACCGGACGGGTAGGGTCGATGGCCAATGCCCCGCCAATGGCGGCACCTGTATCGGCATAGCGGTTTTTACCGTTCATGAATTTGGCATTGATGTTGAACTTCAGATGATCTTCAAAGAAGGAAGGAGCCAGGTTCACGGAAGCAGTGAAGCGTCGGAAGTTGGATGTTTTCACAATACCATTGTCGTCTGTATAACCTAAAGATACACGGTAAGGCAGGTTCTTGAATCCTCCGTTGATAGAAACATGATGGTCGGTGCTGACAGCTGTACGGAATATCTGGTCCTGCCAGTCTGTATTGGCGGTTCCTAAATCTGCCGGTAATTTGTCACCCCATAACTGATTGGCGTAAGCGCGGTATTCGTCTCCGCTCAGTACATCATAACGTTTTTGAGTTTTGGAGAAGGATACGGAGCCGTTATAGCTTACGCTGGGAGCTTGTCCGTTCTTTCCTTTCTTGGTGGTGATAATAATGACACCATTGGATGCACGCGAACCGTAAATGGCAGTTGCAGAGGCATCTTTCAGTACAGTAAGGGTTTCGATGTCCGCAGGGTTAACCATTGACAAACCGTTTGCCATCCCTTTGATACCTTCGTTGTCAATAGCCAGACCGTCAATAACGATCAGCGGGTCATTGCTTGCATTCAATGAAGAACCGCCACGAATACGGATTTGTGCGCCACCGCCCGGTGTACCGTCATTGGAGATCACGCTGACACCGGCAATTTTACCGGATAACATATCCTGAGCATTCGTCGTAATACCTTTACTTAGTTCATCGGGCTTGATAGCCATTACCGAACCGGTCATATCGTTCTTTTTCACCTGACCGTAACCGATGACTACTACTTCGTCCAGTATTTCCGTATCGTCTTTCAGTATTACATTCATTTGTGCGGCGACGGGAAGTTCCTGTGGCTGGTACCCGATAAATGAAACTACTATTATATCGCCTTGCTTGGCAGACAACTGGAAGTTGCCATCGAAATCGGTAATCGTTCCGGTGGTAGTGCCTTTCACCACAACATTGGCACCGATAACCGGTTCGCCTGTTGCGTCTTTTACCATTCCTTTGACGGCTATTTGTTGAGCAAATGCGTCAACGGACAAGAATATTCCGGCTATAAGCGTAAGCAGGACCTTGAACATAAAGTTTCCTTTTTTCATGTTTTTGTCTTTAAAGTTAATTGTAAAATCTCTATTCATTCTCTCTTAAGAAATACCTATTGAAAACCTTCTCTTCGTCATCATTTTTAGTGCTCGAAAACACTCTCTTTTACCGAATAATAATTTCTCTGTCTTTATAATCTTTTGATACCTTTTATCTCTGATTTATCTTTTACCTCTTTGATGCTGATAGCATATCCGCCTCCGTTAGCTGCGTGCAGGTTCAGCTTGCTCTTATTCGTCAGAATACCTTTCTTGATGGTATAAGCCTGCGGGTTCTCTTTCCAGTCGGCATCTTTGGCATCCGCGTAGACGGTAGCGATGTATTGTTTGCCCGGAGTCAGGAAGTCGAATACGAGTTTGGAGGTATGACCGTTTTCACCGGCTGTGCAACCTACGTACCAGTCGTCCGTACCTTTTGCCTTACGGGCAATCGTGATGTATTCTCCCGGTTCTGCTTCCAGATAGTTCGTTTCGTCCCAGTCGAGAGCTACGTCTTTGATGAACTGAAAAGCGTCCATAAAACGTTCGTAGTTTTCCGGAATGTCGGCAGCCATCTGCAAAGGACTGTACATGGTAACGTATAGTGCCAACTGGCGTGCAATGGTAGAACGTACCTGAGAATTGTTTGCCGGATTCATCTTGTTGCAATGCGTTTCGAAGATGCCGGGAGTGTAATCCATCGGACCGCCAACCAGGCGTGTGAAAGGCAGAATTGTTGTATGATATACTTTGTTGCCTCCGAATGATTCATATTCTGTTCCGCGGGCGGATTCATTGCCGATCAGATTCGGATATGTACGGCAGATACCGGTAGGGCGGGTTGCTTCGTGTGCATTCACCATGATTTTGTAATCGGCGGCTTTCTTCACTGCATACAGGTAGTGATTGTTCATCCATTGTCCGTAGTGATGTTCGCCGCGGGGGATGATGTTGCCTACATAACCGCTCTTTACGGAGTTGTATCCATTGTCTGCCATAAACTGGTAGGCTTTGTCCATGTGGCGTTCGTAGTTGC
Source organism: Bacteroides sp. RCH18 (assembly GCF_058231005.1). Taxonomy (NCBI): domain Bacteria; kingdom Pseudomonadati; phylum Bacteroidota; class Bacteroidia; order Bacteroidales; family Bacteroidaceae; genus Bacteroides; species Bacteroides sp. RCH18. The sequence continues at coordinate 253,215 of NZ_JBIPTC010000002.1, forward strand.
GTACAGAAGCGGAAGTCTCGTGATGCATCATCATTTTGATTCCTTTGCTGGCTGCATAGCGGTGGATTTCCTTCACATCGAAGTCGGGATAAGGAGTCACGAAATCAAATACATAGTCTTTGCTGTTGCCGAACCAGTCTTCCCAGCCTTCGTTCCAGCCTTCAACCAGTACTGCATCGAATCCGTGAGCAGCAGCAAAGTCAATGTAACGTTTCACGTTGGCCGTGTTGGCAGAATGTTTGCCGTTCGGTTTTGTTTTGGAGTAATCCGTTTCACCGAGTTTTACGCTGGTCAGTTCGTCGGTGTAAGCCCATGAACCTTTTCCGGTGATCATGTCCCACCATACGCCGATATATTTCACGGGTTTTATCCAAGAAGCGGCATCCGCTATCTTGCAAGGTTCGTTCAGGTTGAGAGTGATACGTGAAGCGAGGATATTGCGGGCGTCATCGCTCACGATAACCGTACGCCAAGGCGTGTTGCAGGGAGTCTGCATATATCCTTTGTCTCCTTTGGCATCCGGTGTCAGCCAGGATTCGAATACCATATTCTTGTCGTCCAGATTGAGGTGCATACATGAGTAATCAACCAAAGCGGCTTCGTGAAGATTGATGTATAAGCCATCATCCGTTTTCATCATCAGTGCAGTTTGTACGCCTGTTTGTGAGAAAGGAGTCTGAGAAGAGTTCGGAGTGATCGCTTCTTTCATCAGTCCTCTGATCTCTGATAAGCGGGAAATGGTGTAGTCATATTCCTGCGTATCATAGTCACCCGGTATCCAGAAAGCGATATGATCGCCGTTCATGCCAAACTGAGAATGTTCTTCCTTGATCACGAAGTAATTGAGTGACTTCTGCTGAGGAAATTCATAACGGAATCCCAGACCGTCATTGAACAGACGGAAACGGATAACGATAGAGCGGTCATTCATGGGTTGATACAGGGTGACTGCCAGTTCGTTATAGTGATTGCGGATTTCTTTTTCTTCTCCCCAAACTGGTTGCCAGGTTTCATCAAAGGTAGCCGTTTGGGTATCCTTTACTTCGAAGCCGTCGTACAGGTTGGTCTTTGAATCAAGTTTGGTCAGGTCTCTGCGGTCCACCCAGTCGAAGTCGGTTCTGGTATTATCTTCTTTTTTCAGTTCCAGTCCGAGAGTGCTGGGTTTGATTACCACTTTGTTCTTATACGTCAGTTCATACGTTGGGGCACCTTTTGAGTCTACTTGAAAGGTCATTACCAGATTGTTGTCCGGTGAGGTTAATTTCTGTTGGGCATTCGCAATGAATGAGATGCAAAGGAATGCGATGAGCGATAAAATCTTTCTCTTTTTCATTCTATTTATGGTATTAAATTATAAGCTAACTAATATTTTTACTCCGCTCTGTTCCGGATATTGCAAATATAGCAACCATCTTGAGACTTTGGGCTGTCTAGAATAAAAATACAAGTTTATATAAATCTCAATGTTTTGTTTTACAGTAGTTTATTTTCTTTCTGCATCCTGATAAATATAAGTCGAAGTGAACTTATTAAAAGGATAGGATGTATATTCCACGACTTGGAAGTGTTAATTCATTTCTTAATTCAACCTTTTTCTCTGTCAATAAATCGAAAGCAGATGAAGCGGGGAGTATTTCTTGGTAAGGAACCAGGTCGATGGTCTGTTCCCGGTCGTTTCCGTTCAGGAAAACAACGACTGACTTATCACCGTATTTGCGTTCGTATACGTAGATACCCTTATTCGGTGCGAAATGTTTGAGCTGCCCTTTGGCAATGACTTCGTTTCCTTTTCTCCATTGGAGCAATTTTTGCATAAAGGAGAATGCTTCGTTTTGCTGCGGAGTGCGGTTGGCTGCGTCAAAGCAGTTTTTTGTATCGTTCGGCCAACCTCCGGGGAAGTCGCAGCGGAGCAGTCCGTCTCCATTCGCCTTGTCGGCTGCCATCAGGATTTCAGTTCCATAATATATCTGCGGTATTCCGCGGGTTGTCAGTAAGAATGTCAGGGCTTGCTTGTACCGGTCCAGGTTCTTTGTATCAGCTTCCGAACGGTAGAAGCGGGAAGTATCGTGATTGTCGAGGAAGGTCAGCAGGTTCATTGGATGGCTGTAGACGATGTCCTGCGACAGATATTCGTAGAGTCTGAAAAGTCCTCCGTTCCATTCGGTAGTCTCTTCGTCGAAAGCCTTGTTCATCTCTTCCATTAGCGGGAAGTCCATGACAGTAGGGAGGTTGCTGTTTTTCGGATAAGCGAGTCTGCTGTCTTTCTGCCAGTAGGAGATGAGTACATTGCTGCCCAGCCATGTTTCACCTACAATGTTGAACTTGGGATATTCTTCATTGACCGCTTTGCACCAGCGTGCCATCATATCAAAGTCGGCATAAGGGTGTGTATCCTGACGGATGCCGTTGATACCGGCATACTCTATCCACCAGATGCTGCTCTGTATCAGATATGTAGCTACATGACGGTTTCTTTGGTTGAAGTCCGGCATGGTCAGTGTGAACCAGCCGTCGATAGCGATTTTCTTTTCGTAATCGGAAGCATACGGGTCCATTTGAGTGGCAGTCTTGAAACTGGTCTGCACGTAGTTGCCTTCAAAGTTAAACCAGTCTTTGGAGGGCATATCTTTAAACAGATAGTTGTCCGAACCGCAATGGTTGAAGATCATGTCCATTACGACTTTCAGCCCTTTGGCATTAGCTTCCTGAGTAAGTTTGCGGAACTCTTCGTTACTGCCGAAGCGGCGGTCTACCTGATAATAGTCGGTTATGGCATAACCGTGATATGATCCTTCTTTCATGTCATTTTCCTGAATCGGGTTGAGCCATATACTGGTGACTCCGAGGTCTGCTATGTAATCCAGATGATTCTCTATTCCTTTCAAGTCGCCGCCATGACGTGCGAAAGGCTCATTACGGTCTACATTCCCTTCCAGCATTCCGGGAATGATGTCGTTGGAGGGGTCGCCATTGGCAAAACGGTCCGGCATAATGAGATAAAGCACGTCGCTCGAATCAAAACCTTCTACTGCCGAAGCATTCGGCCGGCGCTGTTTAAGCTCGTAAGGGATTTTGGTTTGCTTTTTGCCTTGTTTCAGGATGATGTCAAAGTTCTGTGGAGCAGCCTTCGAAAGGTCTAAATACAGAACCAGATAATTAGGATTCTCCTGCTTCACCACTTCTTGCAGCGTAATATCATCGGCAGAAAGACTGACGTCTGCGGACGATATGCGGTCACCGTATAATAGTATCTGCAATTCGGGATTCTTCATTCCTGCCCACCAAAAGGTCGGGGCTACTTTCTTTATAGTGCTTGCTGCGAATACCTGGTGAAGACCGGGTAATAATAATAGTAAGATAATGAATAATAAATTCCTTTTCATGGTAACTAGATTTTTAAAATTTGTTCGGGGGAACCGATGATGCAAATGTAGGCGAATCGGGTATGCCGTATGGCAGTTAGAAAGAAAATATAAATGCTTATTTTGAATAGGCTGTTGATAATAAGCCTTTTATCATTGCCGCCGCTATCGAAAAATACAAGTGAAAATGAAAATTGTTATGGCGATATTTTTCGTTTTTATTACTATAATCATTATATTTGTCACATCTTTAAAAAAGTACCTTATGAGAAATCTAACCTATTATCTTTTGTTTCTTCTTTTAGCTTCTCCTCTTTCCCTGTCTGCAAAGCATACGGATATAAATAAGGCTGCCCTTAAAAAACTGGATGATGTTATAAGTAAGAAGGAAACTTATCAGATACGGAGAGAAAAAGACATTACTGATTTAAAAGTACAACTTGCCCATTCCACCGATCCTGCCCGGAATTATGAGTTGTATGCCTCCCTCTTTGGGGCTTACCTGCATTATCAGGCAGATTCGGCGCTTCATTATATTAACCGTCAGATGGAGATATTGCCCCAATTAAATCGTCCGGAACTGGAATATGAGATTATCATTAACCGTGCTACGGTAATGGGGGTAATGGGAATGTACATCGAAGCTATGGAACAATTGGAGAAGATTGATCCTAAAAAACTGAATGAATGGACTTTGCTTTCTTATTACCAGACCTATCGCGCCTGCTACGGCTGGCTCGCTGATTATACGACAAACAAAACCGAAAAAGAAAAATACCTGAAAAAGACCGATTTGTACAGAGATTCCATTATCGCCGCCATGCCTCCGGAAGAAAATAAAACAATTGTTCTGGCGGAAAGATGTATCGTGACCGGAAAGGCTGATACGGCTATCGGCATGCTGAACGATGCACTGAAAGATATGGAAGACGAACGTCAGAAAGTATATATCTATTATACCCTTTCCGAAGCATATAGCATGAAGAAAGACGTTGAGAAAGAAGTTTATTATTTGATACTGACTGCTATTGCAGACTTGGAATCTTCCGTCCGGGAGTATGCTTCCTTGCAGAAACTCGCACATCTGATGTATGAATTAGGGGATATTGACCGTGCTTACAAATATCTGAGTTGTTCGATGGAAGATGCTGTAGCATGTAATGCCCGTTTGCGATTTATGGAAGTGACAGAGTTTTTCCCGATTATTGATAAGGCTTATAAACTGAAAGAAGAGAGAGAACGGGCCGTTTCCCGTGCCATGTTAATTAGTGTCAGTCTGTTGTCGCTGTTTCTCCTCATTGCTATTTTCTATCTGTATCGTTGGATGAAGAAGATATCCGTCATGCGTCGGAATCTAAGCTTGGCCAACAAGCAAATGTCTGCGGTCAACAAAGAATTGGAACAGACCGGAAAGATAAAGGAAGTATATATTGCCCGTTATCTGGACAGATGCGTCAATTATCTAGATAAACTGGAAACTTATCGCCGCTCTCTGGCCAAACTTGCCATGTCGTCACGTATCGACGAGTTGTTTAAAGCAATCAAGTCCGAACAGTTTATCCGGGACGAACGGAATGAATTTTATAACGAATTTGATAAGTCATTCCTTAAACTGTTCCCCCACTTTATTACTTCTTTTAATAATCTGCTGGTAGAAGAAGCAAGAGTCTATCCAAAATCGGACGAACTGCTGACAACGGAACTCCGGATCTTTGCCCTTATTCGTTTAGGAGTAGTGGATAGTAACAAGATTGCTCATTTTCTGGGTTATTCTTTGGCTACGATCTATAATTACCGGAGCAGAATGCGCAATAAAGCTGCCGGAGATAAAGATCGGTTCGAACAGGACGTAATGAATTTGTAAGTACACTCTAATCTCTCTTCATGTCTCCAATAGACATAAACGTGATATGACTATTTGATTGTATATGAATGGTTTAGAGTTTCTATAAATTTCCTGCCTTGGAAACTGCCGTTTCCCGGTGTGGGAACGATCGTTTCCTTTAAAGGTAACTGTCGTTTCTCGGTGAGGGAACGCCCGTTTCCTAACGGGAAACAGATAAAGAGAAGGGACCCAATGAAAATCATCTATTATAATGATAATATTATTTAGGCACGGATTGCACGAATTTCACGGTCTTTAATTGAATAGAACCGTGTTAATCCGTGAAATCCGTGCCTAAATGAAACTAAAAAGTGTTTTGATTACATATTCGTGTAGTCAATTCTTTATTTATATCCGGCAGCTTTAGCTATTCGTTTCGGAATTTCCGTATTGTCAATCTTCTCACCGAACAGTTGAGAACCGGCACCGATGGCAAATACCGGCACATAACCGGCAGAGTGACCGCCGCTTACCCAGCCTACCATAGATATCTGATCCATTACTTCTTTAGCGCGTGCAGCCATCGGCTCGCTCTTAGAGTACATGCTTTCGGCAAATACCACTTTATTTCTGACAAAGGATTGTTCGAACTCGTCACGCAGCTTCTTTTCCTGTTCCCAGGAAATAGGGAACTGTTTCCAGAAGCCCATTTCTTCACCCAGGAATTCTTTCATGTCTTCCCAAGTCACTTTGTTGCTTTTTGCTTTTCTCAGTTCGCTGATACGTCTGGACAATCCGTCAGCAGAATGTTTTTGATATTGCAATGCTTTCAGGTTCAACGCATATTTGCCTGTACCCAGTACGATACCACCGGTTTCGTGGTCGGCCGTAACAACGATCAGTGTTTCTTTCGGATGTTTCTTGTAGAATTCGTAAGCTACTTTGATAGCGTCATCCATATCCTTTACTTCATTGAATACGGTAGCGGCGTCATTACCGTGGCAAGCCCAGTCAATCTTTCCACCTTCTACCATTAAGAAGAACCCTTTGTTCTTGCCTTTGGTCAGGAAGTCGATAGCACTTTCTGTGATTTGGGCAAGAGTCAGATCATCGTTTTTGCGGTCGATGGCATAAGGCAGGCAGGAAGGATCTTTGCCTTCTTCCTGTATCAGGATCATTTTGCCGGCATCCTTGCTTTTGGCTTTATAATCGCTGTAACCACGTGCTACGGTGTAGCCTGCTTCTTCGAAAATAGGGAAGATGTTGGGAGCGTCTTTCTTGTCATACGTCTTGTCCGGTTTCAGAAAACCACCGCCTGCATAGAAGTCAAAGTTCGCTTTTGTCAGGTCGACAGCGATTTCATAATTCATATTACGGTCTGCCTGATGAGCGTAGAAAGCGGCAGGAGTGGCGTGGTCTACGCTGACGGAAGTAGTGACACCCACTTTCTTTCCGGCTTTCTTGGCTTTTTCGGCTACGGTTTCAATCGGGTTTTTGTCTTCTCCTACAGAGATGGCGCTGTTGTAGGTCTTCTTTCCGGTTGCCAGTGCAGTACCCGCAGCGGCAGAGTCGGTAACGGAGTTTGTCGCGGAGAAAGTGGTTGCCATCGTTGCTACGGGAAATTGGGTGAACAATAAAGGTTCAACGCCGATGCGCCCGTTTTGCAGTTCTGCCTGATACATCTCAGTACCATTTACCTGATTGACTCCCATTCCGTCTCCGATGAAATAGAATACATACTTTGCCTGCTGACCGTTGGCTGCAACGGAAATAAGGACAAAGAGCAGTGTGTAAATCAACTTTTTCATTCTTTTGTATCTTAATATTAGGGTTAGTGATGGACAAAGGTAATAAAAACGGTGGAAGTGCCGAAGCAAATCCACCGTTTCTTTAGTTCGCCCAGCACGAACATATTCTAACGGGTGTAAGTCCCTAAAGCGCCCTGACAACGGGAAGTATATAGCCAACGGCAAGGGTGTCCATCGTGAGGTGGAATCTGAAGGAAGCCTGCGGCAAATATCTGGTCTGACGTACAGAAACTTGATATTAAGGCTTAAGGATGTGGATAAGTTTGCTAAACAAAACGAAGTCCTATAGTTGTCCGGAACATCCGAAGTAAATCAAGCAGACATAAGATGGAAAGAATATGTCCATAACTGGGGAGGTCTCACGGGCGAGGAAAAATAAATAAATACAGTCAAGCAGTAATAACGAACCGTGAGAAGTCAGCAGAGGTCATAGTAACCGACAAGGTAAAAAAATCGGCAGTCGGTGAAGGACTGAACTTTTAATCAAACAAGTACCATTTAATACTTTATGAAAGAGTCAATGCGGAAAATCAGTAAAACGAACTGCCCACAAATGGATAGGACAGCATCCGACGAGTATGTGGGAGTGCAGACTTTTATGGAGATAAAAGATGAGCAGCTTGTGGAAGTGCAATTGGAAGAAAACAATCTGTTGGAACTCCTTCTAAGTCCATCGAACTTGAATGCGGCATACCGCCAAGTCGTAAGGAATGGAGGAGTGGGAGGTGTCGATAAGATGGAGACGAGCGAACTGTTGCCATACCTTACCCTCCATAAAGACGAATTGTTGGAAAAGATACGCAGGGGGAAGTATCGTCCGTCCCCTGTGCGCAGGTTAGAAATTCCGAAAGACAACGGTAAAACTCGCCCATTAGGTATCCCGACAGTGGTAGACCGCTTTGTTCAGCAGGCAATCAGCCAAGTGTTGATACCGCTTTACGAACCTCAGTTCAGTGACAACAGCTTCGGCTTCCGCCCTCATCGTAGTGCTCACGATGCACTGCATAAGGTGCAGGAATATGCAGACCAAGGTTATCGCTACTGTATCGGTTTGGATTTGGAAAAGTTCTTTGACCGTGTTAACCACAGCAAACTGATAGAGGTCTTATCCCGAACCGTCAAGGACGGCAGTGTAATATCTTTGATACACAAATACCTTAATGCAGGAGTTGTAGTATCTCACAAATACGCGGAGACTGCCGAGGGCGTCCCCCAAGGTGGTCCATTGAGTCCTATATTGAGCAATATTCTTCTTAATGAGTTGGACCAGGAATTGGAACGCAGGGGGCACCCGTTTGTCCGCTATGCCGATGATTGTCTGATCCTTGTCCATAGTCTTCGGGCAACGGAGCGAGTCCGTGATAGTATTTCCGAGTTTATAGAAAAGAAGTTATTCTTGAAAGTAAACAAAGAGAAGACAGAAGTCGGTTCCATCTGCGGCAAGAAGTATCTTGGACACTCCTTCTACTGAAGAGCCGACCGTAAATGTGGTCTTAATCTTCATAAGAAAAGTCAATCCAAGTTCAAACGCACCATCAAGCACCTGACCAGCCGTAGTAGTGGTCAAGGCTACGCTTGGCTGAAACTCCACCTGACGCAATACATCCGAGGTTGGCTGACATACTATCGTTATGCCGATATGAAAGATTTTATAATCAAAACAGCGAAGTGGTACAATCGTCGTCTTAGAATGTATATATGGAAGAGTTGGAAGCGGGTACGTACACGTTTTGCCAGCTTGCAGAAGTGTGGCATCCCTCGTCGGAAATCTTGGGAATGGGCGAATACCCGTAAAGGCTATTGGCGCATTGCGGATAGTTGGATATTGCATAGAGCAATCACAACAGATAAGCTTGTAATGGCGGGTTATCCGTCAATGATAATTCTTTATACCCAATTGCATCGCAGTTAAGAGAACCGCCGTATGCCGAACGGCACGTACGGTGGTGTGAGAGGTCGGAAAACGAAAGTAGGAGGAAAACTTCTACTTCGTTTTCCTCCTACTCGATTGTCATTTGTATGACATTTATGCTTTCACGCGTCCTACGTAAGAACCGTCACGAGTGTCGATTTCAATTGTTTCACCTTCGCTGATGAACAAAGGCACACGTACTGTTGCACCTGATTCTACGGTAGCAGGTTTCAGTGTGTTGGTAGCTGTATCACCTTTCATTCCCGGTTCTGTGTAAGTAACCTTCATCTGGACCTTGATCGGCATATCTGCATAAAGTACTGTTTCGGTAGAAGCGTCAGAAACAACTTCCAGTGTCATACCTTCGAGCAGGAAGTCTACACCGTTGATCAGGTCGTGAGCGATAGGGTGCTGGTCAAAAGTTTCCTGGTTCATGAAGATATAGTCTTCTCCTTCTTTATACAGGAATTGGTATGGGCGACGTTCAACGCGTACATCTTCCAGTTTTTCACCGATATTGAAACGGCGTTCGAGAACATAACCGCTTACTACGTCTTTCAGCTTGGTACGCATAAATGTGTTACCTTTACCTGGTTTTACATGCAGGAATTCTATACAGAAATAGAGCTTTCCGTCCATACGGATACAAGTTCCGTTTTTGATGTCTTGAGCATTAATCATACTGCTGTTTTTCTTATTATATTATTGTTATTTAATTGTCTTCGTCGTAATTCGAGTGCAAAAGTAATCTAAATCAGTAAAAAACACAAAAACTTTTGAGCAAAAATGACTTATCGCTTGGTTAATTTAAAAAAAGTCTCTATTTTTGCAGCCCGATTACGTAGAATAATAACATAAAAACAAGATACAGTAATGAAAAGAACATTTCAACCCTCTAACAGAAAGAGAAAGAACAAACACGGTTTCCGTGAGAGAATGGCATCGGCTAATGGTCGTAGAGTATTAGCAGCCCGCCGTGCGAAAGGCAGAAAGAAACTGACTGTTTCTGATGAGTACAACGGACAGAAGTGGTAATCATCACTCAGAAACAAAAAAGGCGGGGTTCAAAACTCCGCCTTTTTTGTTTGCTCCAATTCCCATTAAAGTTGGTCATAATTACCTTTTTATCATAAAAGTACAGGAACTTGGTTCCGGTAGTTAAATAGCGTATTAAATAATGTTTAATGCAGTGCTCTTTATCACTTTTTAGTTTTCTTTGTCACAGATCGTAGACGAATATATGCGACGGATGATGGGATGTAGAGAATCCCGAAGTCGCATCATACATATAAGGTTGTTGAAATCTATAGGTGTGGGGAATATAGTTGCAACAATTGTGGTGATGACAGGTGTCCTTGCATTTATGCAGGGACATTTTCATTGCCCACTATTCCGAAATTCAACTAATTTGTAGTATCTTTGGCGCGGATTAACAGCAAAGCGTATGACAATCAAAGAATTCTTTTCTTTTAAAACAAATAAATATTTCTGGGTGAATATCCTTGTCATGATTGTGGCAGTAGTGCTGATCGTGTTCGGCGTGATGAAATGGCTGGATGTTTATACTCGTCACGGTGAGGCGGTGGTTGTGCCCGATGTAAAAGGGATGACCGTGGATGAAGCCTCAAAAATGTTCCGCAATCACGGGTTGGTGTGTGTCGTATCCGATTCCACTTATGTGAAGAATAAGGCAGCCGGTATCGTGCTTGACGTCAATCCCGGAGCCGGACAAAAAGTGAAAGAAGGCCGCACCATTTACCTGACTATCAATACGCTGAGTATTCCTTTGCGTGCTGTCCCTGATGTGGCGGACAACAGTTCTCTGCGCCAGGCACAGGCGAAAGTGCTTGCTGCCGGATTCAAGTTGACCGAGATTCAGCTGATGCATGGTGAGAAGGACTGGGTGTACGGCATTAAATATCAGGGTCGCTCATTGAATGCGGGAGATAAAGTACCTTTGGGAGCCGCATTGACACTGATGGTAGGAAACGGAGAAAACGAACCGTTGGAAAGCGACTCCATGGAAAATGTTGAAGGGGCAGATGAACCTGTTTCCTCAGAATCCTCTTCAAGTCAGGATGATAGTTGGTTTTAATTGATAAATAACGAAACAGATTCACATGATCGAGGAAGAACTTCCGGATGAACTGGAGAATGATTTGGATGATATAGAACCTGTCGGTGACGAATCCCAGCTTTACGAACATTTTCGGGTGGTCGTAGACAAGGGACAGGCAATGGTCAGAGTCGACAAATATCTGTTCGAACGTATTGTCAATGCTTCGCGCAACCGTATTCAGAAGGCTGCCGAAGATGGATTTGTCATGGCTAACGGTAAGCCGGTGAAGAGCAGCTACAAGGTAAAGCCGCTCGATGTCATTACCGTCATGATGGACCGTCCTCGTTACGAAAACGAGATTATTCCCGAAAATATTCCTCTTAATATCGTTTACGAAGATCCATATGTAATGGTAGTGAACAAGCCTGCGGGACTGGTGGTACATCCGGGACACGGAAACTATCACGGTACGCTTGTCAATGCACTGGCATGGCACATGAAAGATATTCCCGAATATGACGCCAATGACCCGCATGTCGGCCTTGTCCACCGGATTGATAAAGATACGTCCGGTCTGCTGGTGATTGCCAAGACGCCGGATGCCAAGACCAACCTTGGGATACAATTCTTTAATAAAACGACCAAACGCAGATACCGTGCCCTTGTCTGGGGAAATGTGGAACAGGATGAAGGTACGATCGTAGGCAGCATCGCCCGAAATCCGAAAGACCGGATGCAGATGGCGGTTATGTCCGACCCGACGATGGGCAAACACGCGGTCACTCATTATCGGGTGCTGGAACGGCTGGGATATGTTACGCTGGTAGAGTGCATACTCGAAACTGGACGTACTCATCAGATTCGTGTCCACATGAAACATATCGGGCACGTACTTTTCAATGACGAACGCTATGGCGGTCACGAAATACTGAAAGGTACTCATTTTAGTAAATACAAACAATTTGTAAATAATTGCTTTGACACTTGTCCCCGGCAGGCTCTGCATGCCATGACATTGGGGTTCGTACATCCCGTCACAGGCGAAGAGATGTACTTTACTTCCGAACTTCCGGATGACATGACCCAGCTTATCGAGAAGTGGAGAGGCTATATAAGTAACAGAGAAATAGAATGAAACGCACAATTGCTATCGTAGCTGGAGGTGACACCTCCGAATTTCATGTATCCCTGCGTAGTGCACAGGGAATATATTCCTTCATAGATAAGGAAAAGTACACACTGTACATTGTCGAGATGCAGGGGACCCGTTGGGAAGTACAATTGCCGGATGGTGCAAAAGCACCGGTAGACCGCAACGATTTCAGCTTTATGCTGGGAACGGAAAAGATTAAGTTTGACTTTGCCTATATTACCATTCACGGTACTCCGGGCGAAGACGGCCGTCTTCAGGGATACTTTGACATGATGCACATACCATACTCTTGTTGCGGAGTGCTGGCTGCGGCGATCACCTATGACAAGTTTACCTGCAACCAATATCTGAAAGCCTTCGGAGTGCGTATTGCAGAATCGTTGCTGCTGCGTCAGGGGCAATCGGTTTCCGACGAAGACGTGATGGAAAAGATCGGTTTGCCTTGTTTCATCAAGCCGAGTCTGGGCGGTTCGAGTTTCGGCGTAACAAAGGTTAAGACGAAAGAACAAATACAGCCGGCCATTGTTAAGGCCTTTGAAGAAGCCCAGGAAGTGCTCGTAGAAGCATTCATGGAAGGAACGGAGCTGACCTGCGGCTGCTATAAAACCAAAGACAAGACCGTCATCTTCCCGCCTACGGAAGTAGTGACACATAATGAGTTCTTTGATTATGATGCAAAATACAATGGTCAGGTAGACGAGATAACTCCTGCACGCATCTCGGACGAACTGACGAATCGCGTGCAAATGCTGACCTCGGCCATTTATGACATATTGGGCTGTTCCGGTATCATCCGTGTGGATTATATTGTGACTGCCGGCGAAAAGATCAATCTGCTGGAAGTGAATACAACTCCGGGGATGACCACTACAAGCTTTATTCCCCAGCAAGTGCGTGCTGCCGGACTGGATATAAAGGATGTGATGACTGATATAATAGAAAATAAATTTTAAGTATTAAGTATTAGGTAATAAGTATTAATTCCATGCGGTTTACAGCGCAGCCTAATACTTTATACTTAATACCTAATACTTTTTTATAAACTTCATAGCTTATGGATACTACAGAGTTTGATGAGATTCGTCCTTACAATGATGAGGAACTTCCTCAAATCTTTGAGGAGCTGATTGCTGATCCTGCTTTTCAGAAGGCGGCTACTGATGCGATACCGAACGTCCCCTTTGAACTTTTGGCGCAGAAAATACGCGCCTGTAAGAGCAAGCTGGATTTTCAGGAAACATTCTGTTATGGTATTTTATGGAAAATAGCGGCGGACCATACGGATGGGCTGACTCTGGATCATACGGCTGTGCCGGATAAGAGCAAGGCTTATACATATCTCTCCAATCATCGGGATATTATATTGGATTCGGGCTTCCTCTCTATCTTGCTGATTGATCAGGGAATGGATACGGTAGAGATAGCGATTGGCGACAATCTGCTGGTTTATCCATGGATCAAGAAGCTGGTGCGTGTCAACAAATCATTTATAGTGCAACGGGCGCTGACCATGCGGCAGATGCTGGAATCTTCAGCACGGATGTCCCGTTATATGCATTATACCATTAGTGAGAAGAAGCAGTCCATCTGGATTGCCCAGCGCGAAGGGCGTGCCAAAGACTCGAACGACCGTACTCAGGATAGCGTACTGAAGATGCTGGCGATGGGTGGTGAAGGCGACTTGATCGACCGTTTGATGGAGATGAATATCGCTCCTCTTGCCATTTCGTACGAATATGACCCCTGTGACTTTCTGAAAGCGCAGGAGTTTCAGTTGAAAAGAGATATAGAAGGATATAAGAAAACCACTCAGGACGATTTGATCAGTATGCAGACCGGTCTTTTCGGATACAAAGGGAAAGTGCATTTTCAGACCGCTCCCTGTATCAATGACAGGTTGGCGCAGCTGGACCGTTCGTTACCGAAGCAGGAACTGTTCTCCAGTATATCTGCCTGCATCGACCAGAGGATTCATAGTAACTATCGGATCTATTCGGGCAATTACGTTGCCTATGACTTGCTGAAGGGTACATCCGAGTTTGCCGGTCATTACACTCCCGAAGAGAAACAACGATTCGTAACCTATATCGAGCAACAACTGGGCAAAATAAAGATTCCGAATAAAGACGAAGACTTTTTGCGTGGAAAATTGTTATTAATGTATGCCAATCCGTTGGTGAACTATTTAGCTGCTTGCCAATGAATAAAGTAAAGTTACATACACTCTGGCTTTTGGGAATGCTTTTCCTGATGACTGCCTGCGGGGATGATGATGATTACTATTATCCTTCTGTGAAGTTGGAATTTGTCACAGTGAAGGCTGGGGCGGATGGTCTGATACAGAGTCTGCTTCCTGACAAGGGAGAGCTGTTGACTGTTGCGAAAGACCGTACCGGATCAACCATATCTCCGAACTCGGCCAGGCGTGTGATCAGTAACTATGAAGTAAATCCGGAGGATGCTACGGCTGTCATATATTCATTGCAGTCGGTGGTGACACCGGAGCCAAAGGGGGCTGACGATCCGGCTTTCGAAGGCGGACTGAAGTATGATCCGGTAGATGTGACCAGCATTTGGCTGGGGCGTGACTATTTGAATATGATTCTGAACGTGAAGATCAATATCAATAGTGGCAAACAGCACGTGTTTGGTATGATAGAAGAGAGCGTTGAGGCGGAAGGGGATGAGACAGTCGTAACCTTGTCTCTGTTTCATGATGCGAATGGGGATGAGGAGAACTATAATCGCCGTGCCTACATTTCTGTTCCTCTGACGAAATATGTGGATGAAGAAAATCCTCATCAAACCATAAGGATAAAATTCAAGTATCATACCACAGATAAAAGTGGTGTGGTGGTAGAATCAAGCAAGTATTGTGATCCGGGATTTGAATATGTTCCGGGCGTGAACTGATTAATATAGTACGTATGTTTAAAATGAATCAATTAGTCGTGGGATTATTTTTATTTCTCTCTTCTCTTTTCTCCTGTCAGCAGAAAGGAGACTTTAAAACGGTGAATGTAGAGGATTTTGACTCTATCATTCAGGATGAAGAAGTGCAGCGTCTGGATGTTCGTACACTGGCTGAATATTCAGAAGGACATATTGCAAAAACGATTAATATTAATGTGATGGATGACTCTTTTGCCTCGATGGCGGATTCATTGTTGCAAAAGAGCAAACCAGTTGCGTTGTATTGCCGTAGCGGTAAACGAAGCAAGAAAGCTGCGGCGATCCTTAGTGAAAAAGGATATAAGGTTGTGGAGCTTGGTAAAGGATTCAATGCCTGGCAGGCGGCAGGAAAGGAGATAGAATACTAAACTGTGAGCGGTGGAAGTCTCGTCTTCTTTACTGAAAGTTCATTCTTATACGTTTTTTCAATTACTATCAGATTGCTTTATATCTGTTATTTATGCAAATCAATAGTTGAATTTTGTTCCTTTCCGCATGGATTTGAACTAAATGATAATCAATAGTATCTTAAATCTCCTCCTTCGAGAAGGAGGAGTACCCGTAGGGGGAGGTGGTAGGTGAATGCATAATCCTGTTATTTACAAAGAAATAGGTATAAACATTATTTCTCCTACCACCTCGGTCTGCGACCACTCCTCCTTCTCGAAGGAGGAGATTCGAGATAGAATCGACTTTTTAATCACCCCCCAATGGTGATACTACTGTTTGATTCATTTTTGTTCAATTATGAATTATTCACTGTTTACACTTTTTTATAACTCATAATGATAAAAAATCTTCTGAATAAACAGCTGTACTACGGTTTATTCCAATCCCTCAATCAATCTCTTCAAAACCACTGTAGCCGAGATTTCGCGGTTGGCAGCTTCGGGGATAACGATAGACTGAGGACTTTCGATTACATCATCCGTAACGATCATATTTCTGCGAACAGGCAGGCAGTGCATAAAGAAAGCATTGTTGGTTACTGCCATCTGTCGGTCGCTGACTGTCCATTCACGGTCTTTGCTTAATATCTGGCCGTAATTGTCGCCTGTATAGGCAGCCCAGTTCTTGGCATATATAAAGTCTGCTCCTTCGAAAGCCTTCATCTGATCATATTCTACTTTGGCATTTCCTACGAATTGCGGCGCCAGCTCATATCCTTCCGGATGAGTGATAACGAAATCATAATCAGTGGCATTCATCCACTCTGCAAAAGAGTTGGGAACAGCCTGCGGCAATGGACGGGGATGCGGAGCCCAAGTCATTACGACTTTGGGACGTGCCGTCTTTTTATATTCCTCAATGGTGATTAAATCGGCAAAGCTCTGCAATGGGTGGCGGGTGGCTGCCTCCATCGAAAAGACAGGACGTCCGGAATATTGAATAAATTGATTCAGAATAGTCTCCTGATAGTCAAAATCACGATCTTCGAAGCGGGCAAAAGAGCGTACTCCGATGATGTCACAATAACAACCCATCACAGGAATCGCTTCCAGCAGATGTTCCGGTTTGTCACCATCCATGATGACGCCACGTTCTGTTTCCAGTTTCCATGCACCTTGGTTGATGTCCAGTACCATTACATTCATTCCCAGATTGAGAGCAGCTTTCTGTGTGCTGAGGCGGGTACGGAGGCTGGAATTAAAGAAGATCATCATCAATGTCTTGTTTCGTCCCAACTCTACATATTTGAAGCGGTCTTTTTGAATTTCAAATGCTTCTGCAAGGGCTGATTTTAAATCGCCGATGTCCTGTACACAAGTAAATTTCTTCATTTTATCTATCATTAATCGTTATTGTCCAATTGATCATTTGTCGTTTCCTCACTTTACCATCTGGTCTGTCCGTCGCCTTCGATCACCCATTTGTAGGAAGTGATTTCCTCCAGTCCCATCGGACCGCGGGCATGCAGCTTTTGAGTACTGATGCCGATTTCAGCTCCCAAGCCGAATTGTGCACCGTCGGTGAAGGCGGTAGATACATTGGTATATACGCATGCCGCATCTACTATCTTAGTAAACAAGGCGGCACGCTCTTTGTTTTCGGTCACGATACATTCGCTGTGCCTTGAACTGTTTTCCTGTATATGCCCTAGTGCGTCTTCAAAGCTTTCCACCGTTTTGACAGCCATCTTATAATCCAGAAACTCTGTTCCGAAGCTTTCCGGAGTGGCAGGTTGCAGCAACTCTGCCGGATAATGTCCTTCCAGTGCCTGATAAGCCTGTGTATCTGCATAGATAGTAACCTTGTTTTCTTTCAGTTGATCGCAGAGCGCAGGCAAATCCCCCAGACGTTTCTCATGAATGATGGTGCAGTCGAGCGCATTGCAGACACTGACACGGCGTGTCTTGGCATTATGGATAATATCCGCTCCTTTCCGGGTATCTCCGAACTCATCAAAATAAGTATGGCAGATACCTGCTCCTGTTTCAATGACAGGAATCCGTGCATTCTCGCGCACGAAATTTATCAGATTGCTGCTTCCTCTCGGAATAATCAGGTCTACATAGCCTGTCGCATTCAGTAATGCTGCCGTAGCCTCTCTGTCTGCCGGGAGCAGTTCTACTATATGCGGGTTAACATGAAACTTTTCAAGTACCTTGTGAATGACGCTGATGATGGCACGGTTGGAATCGTCTGCGTCACTTCCACCTTTCAGGATGCAGGCATTTCCGCTTTTCAGGCAAAGGGAAAAGACGTCGAAGCTGACATTAGGACGCGCTTCATAGATGATGCCTATTACTCCGAAGGGGACACTGACTTTGGTCAGCTTCATTCCATTGGGGCGGGAGGTTTCCTTTAATATCCTTCCCAGCGGGGAGGGGAGAGTGGCTACATTACGTGTGTCGGCAGCGATGCCTTTCAGCCTCTCTTCCGTCAGTTTTAACCGGTCGTACTTCGGGTTACTCTTGTCCATCCGTGCCAGGTCCTTTTCATTTTCTGACAGGATAAAGGGTGTTTCGGCAATGGCAGCATCAGCGACCGCATTCAGTATCTGATTGATGGTGTCGTCACTCAGCAACGCCAATTCCCGGCTGGCAGCTTGTACAGCAGCGAAAGTTCCGTTTAAATTTGTAGTCATTTGCTCCTTTTTACGTTTTATATTTTTTATTCGATATATAGATAGTCGTAATGTACTACAGGCTTTTTGCCATGTTTGCCCATTGCTTCCCTGGCTTGTGCGGAATCGCAGTTCGCTTTTCCTACACCAACCTGATTGCCCAGGAAGTCCATGATGCGTACAATATCGTCTTTCTCAAATTCGCCTTCGATGTGGGTGATTCCGACCGGAAGAATGCTGGCTGCCTTCTCCGAACTGAGGATATCCGTGGCACATTCGTTAATATGAATTTCCCCTTTGGCGAATCCTTCGCTGTGGGCAATCCATTTCTTTACACTGGATACCGCCTCGGTGGAAGGGATAAAGCGCGTGCAAACCGTATCGTCCGGCTGTTGCAACAAGTCTACGAGAATATTATCCCGTTTTCCGTTGGCGATAATGACCGTAATCCCTTCGTCGGCTACCTTGCAGGCAATATTCGTTTTCGTCAGCATACCGCCACGACCGAAGCTCGATTTGGTAGCCTGGATATAGTTGGATAAATCCTTTCCATGCTCGATCTCCCGAATGACAGCGGAGGCAGGATCGGAGGGTGAACCGTTGTAGATTCCGTCTATGTTACTCAGGATAATCAGTGCCTGCGCATCCATCATGGAAGCGATCAGTCCGGAAAGCTCGTCATTGTCCGTGAACATAAGCTCGCTGACCGAAATCGTATCATTTTCATTGACGATAGGGATGACGCCGTTTTCGAGCATCACCGTCATACAGTTCTTCTGATTCAGATAATGGCGGCGGGTACTGAAATTCTCTTTGGTAGTCAGTACCTGACCTACCGCAATGCCGTGTTCACGGAAAAGCTCATAGTAGCGGTTTATTAATTTAGCTTGTCCTACGGCGGAGAATAACTGGCGCTGGTCTACACTGTCGAGCTTTTTCTGCGGGTGTATTTCGCTGCGTCCCGAAGCAACTGCTCCCGAAGAAATGAGAATGATCTCTACTCCGGATTTATTTAATTCTGCTATCTGGTCAACGAGTGCCGACATACGGGTGACGTCCAATGTACCGTCACGGCGTGCCAATACGTTACTGCCTACTTTTACTGCTATTCGTGTAAACTCTTGTTTCATCCTTACTAACGATTTGAAAGCACAAATATAGAGCTTTTTGTCGATATGTTACAAAAACAGGCTGAAAAGAATTATCTTTGCAGCCTGACAGATAAAAGAAAAACAATGAAACATACGAATCCCCAAGTAGAACAAATGACCTCCTTTATCGTGATGGATGTATTGGAGCGTGCAAATGAATTACAGAAACAAGGTGTGGACGTTATCCACCTGGAAGTCGGTGAGCCGGACTTTGACGTTCCGGCTTGTGTGGCGGAAGCTGCTAAGGCTGCCTACGACCGGCACCTCACACATTATACTCACTCTTTGGGGGATCCGGAGTTGCGTCGTGAAATAGCCGCTTTTTATCAGCGTGAATATGGAGTCACTGTCGATCCGGATTGTATTGTCGTCACTTCCGGCTCTTCTCCGTCTATCCTTCTGGTCTTGATGTTGCTTTGTAACTCGGACAGTGAAGTGATTCTCTCCAATCCGGGGTATGCGTGTTATCGTAACTTCGTTTTGGCCGCTCAGGCAAAACCTGTCTTGGTGCCTCTGTCCGAAGAAAATGGTTTGCAATATGATATAGAAGCGATCCGTAAGTGCGTTACTCCGCATACGGCTGGTATTTTTATTAATTCACCGATGAATCCGACGGGTATGTTGCTGGATGAGAGTTTCCTGAAAAGTGTGGCATCTTTAGGTGTTCCTATTATTTCGGATGAGATTTATCACGGACTTGTATACGAAGGACGTGCGCATAGTATTCTGGAATATACGGATAAGGCTTTTGTCCTGAACGGATTTTCCAAACGATTTGCGATGACAGGGTTGCGTTTAGGTTATCTGATAGCACCGAAATCCTGTATGCGTTCTTTGCAGAAGTTGCAGCAGAATCTGTTTATCTGTGCGTCCAGCATCGCCCAGCAAGCGGGAATTGCCGCATTGCGACAGGCTGACTCGGATGTGGAACGGATGAAGCAGATCTATGATGAACGCCGCCGGTATATGATCAGCCGTCTTCGGGAAATGGGATTCGAGATCAAAGTTGAGCCTCAGGGTGCCTTTTATATTTTCGCTGATGCACGTAAGTTCACTACCGACTCTTATCGCTTTGCATTCGATGTTCTCGAAAATGCGCATGTCGGCATCACTCCCGGTATAGATTTTGGAACGGGAGGTGAAGGATATGTCCGTTTCTCCTATGCGAATTCGCTGGAGAATATCCGGGAAGGACTGGACCGTATCAGTCAGTATCTTTCTCGTTGCGGCTTCTGATCAGTTCAGTAGCGGCTTCGTACTGGTCTTCAGTGACCAGAACAGATACAGATGGAGCAATATAGGGGGCTAATGTCCCCATGATACCATCTTTAATGACGCAGCGGATATCATTACTTTCCAACAATCCCTTGATAATTTCTGCTTCCCATGGCGAACCGGAGAATACTTCTATGGCCTTGCTATAATCTTCTTCTTTCATAATCTTATGCTATTTGAGGTTATGTATACAAATATAACAAAAAAGAAGGAAAGATTGATCAGCTTTCCCATATTTATTCGAGAGAGATTCTTTTTACGTCGATTTGCTGGTTCAGGAAGGAAGAGGCCGATTCGACAAACTTCTCTTCCGCTTCTGTGGTGTAAAACAGACAACTGCCGTTTTGGGTACATTTAGCATTCATCTCCGGATGTCTGCTCAGGTAGTCCTTCAGACTTTCGGCTACATATTCTCCTTGTGCGACAATGCGGATATGCTTCGGAGTGTATTCTTGTATCTTAGGGAGCAAGATAGGATAATGCGTACAGCCCAGAATCATCGTGTCAATTTCAGGATCTTTGGATAGCAACTGGTCAATGTATTTCCGGATGAAATAATCGGCCCCTTCGTTCTGTGATTCATTATTTTCCACTAGCGGTACCCACATGGGGCATGCTATTCCGCTCACTTGAATATCCGGGAATAGCTTATGTATCTCTAATGGATACGATTCGGACTTGATGGTACCTGCTGTTGCCAGTACTCCGATATGACGGCTTTGAGTAATGCCACCTATACACTCAACGGTAGGGCGGATAACTCCGAGCACACGGCGTTCAGGGTCAATGCCGGGCAAGTCGTTCATTTGTATGCTGCGCAATGCTTTGGCAGAGGCTGTATTGCAGGCCAAGATAACGAGATGACATCCCATTTCAAACAATTTATTGACTGCCTGCAAAGTGAATTCGTACACGATTTCAAAAGAACGTGTGCCGTAAGGAGTGCGTGCATTGTCTCCCAGATAGACATAATCATATTCCGGCAGTGCCTCTCTTATCTTGTTGAGGATAGTCAGCCCACCGTATCCGGAATCGAAAACTCCGATTGGTCCGGGTGTATGAGATAGATGTTGCTTCATGACGAGTACGGTTTTATATACGCAAAGTTACATGAAAAAAGGGAAAGAGAAAAGAAGATCATACTTCTTTCTCTTTCCCTTTCGGTATTTTATAGCTTATAGCTTCTTATTTGATGCCGAGCTGTGTCTTTACCTTAGGAGTCAGATTAATACTTTGTGACTCATTAACGTAAGCAACCGGTGTTCTTGCAAGGTCGAAGATGTAGATTACGCCTTCGGCAGCACCTACGGCTTTAATTGCGTCGTCCAACTTTTTGTAGATAGGAGCCATTGCGTCAGCCTGAGCTTTTTGCATCTGCTGTTGAGCTTCCTGTTGGAACTGCTCTTGTCTTTGCATCATATCCTGCAGTTCTTTTTGTCTTCTCTCAGCGATGTTAGCAGGAAGAGAGTCCTTAGCGATAGCTTGCTGGAATTCCTGATATTTCTTGTTGAATTCTTCCTGAGTTCTTTGTAATTCGCTAGTCAGTTGTTTGTCTAGTGCTTCAATATCAGATTGTGCCTTAGCAAATTCAGGCATTGCTGAAACGATTTCTTGGGCATTAATATGACCGAATTTCAGATTTTGTGCAAATACACCCATTGGGAGTGCAAGCATCAATACAAGTGCAATTTTTTTTAGCATAGTTCTATAATTTATTTGAATGATTTTTAGTTATTTTCGATGCAAATGTATGAAATTAATTTGAATATCCTAATTTTCTCAGCACTTCATCACTAATATCAATACGTGGATTGGCAAAAATGATGCCTGCAGCAGAGGCTCTGTCGAGTACAAGGTCGTATCCGTGTAGTTGCGACAGTTCCTTTACGGCACCATATATTTCATCCTGAATAGGATTAATCAGCTTCTCTTGCATCTTAGCCAGTTCGCCTTCCGGACCGAAGTATTTGCGCTTCAGTTCGGCAGCGGATTTCTCTTTCGCTACAATCTCATCTTCCTTCTTAGTCTTCTGAGCCGCAGAGAGAGTAGAGGACTGAGCTTGATAGTCCTGGAACATCTTCTGTGCTTCCTTGGCAATTACCTCCACTTCGCTTTGATATTTCTTCGTAGCTTCCTGCAATTGCTCATTAGCGCTTTGATATGCCGGAATATTTTTCAGAATATATTCCGTATCGATCAATGCAAATTTTTGTGCACTAGCTGCCATACTGATGGCAAACAGTAACATAATGGATAGAACAGACTTTCTCATGACGTTTAGTTTTTAGTTTTTATATTAGAATTCTTGTCCTAAGATAAAGTGGAACTGGCTGCCGCCGTATTCCTTACTACCATTTATCTTGTCGAAACCGTAACCCCAGTCGATACCCATCATACCAATCATCGGCAAGAAGATACGAACACCGATACCGGCAGAACGTTTCAAATCAAACGGATTGAATTTAGAGATATCATGCCAAGCGTTACCAGCTTCCAAGAAACCTAACACATAAATGTTAGTACTTGTTTCCAGCATCAATGGATATCTTAATTCGATACCAAGACGAGCGTAAGCATATCCTTCTTCTCCGTACGGTGTCAATGAACTGTTTTCATAACCACGCAAGGCAATACTTTCCGTTGCATAGCTTGAGTAACCTGTCATACCGTCACCACCTACGTCGAATGTACCGAACGGTGATTTTTTGTATTTATTATAGTGACCTAACAAACCGAACTCTGTACGTGTCATCAATACCAGACACTTAGGATGTGCTATATAATCCATCAACGGAGTATATGTTTTGGCTTTAAATTTCCATTTGTGGTACTCAACCCATCTATGAAGTTTATTCATATTATCCTGAGTGATGCCTCTGTCGCTTTCGGGATTATAGAAATAACCTTTATAGTCTTTACCATCAAACAATGAGTACGGAGGAGTAAGCTGAACTGACAGCGAGAAGTCCGAACCTGTACGTGGGAAGATCGGGTTGTCAATAGAGTTACGTGCCAAAGTCAGTGAAAGGCTGAGGTCATTACATTTACCGTTGGTTACCGGGAAATACTGCCAGTCTTTCAGGTTGTAGCGTTGGTAAGCTAGCTCTGCAGACAAAGTAAAGTAGTCATCCGGCCATTTCAGACGCTTACCCCAACCTAGAGAAAGTCCCCACATCTTGATAGACTTATCGGGGTCATAGTAGTTCTCATAGTTGTTGTAATTGCCATAGTTGTACATACCATAGCCGCCATAACCGCTATACATACTATTGTAATAGTTGTTGAAATAGCTTGAGTTGTAGTAACGGCTGCTGATGTCAGTCTGAACTGAGAAGAAAGCCGATACGGAAAGTGAGTTCGGTCGTTTACCTCCAAACCAAGGATCGAAGAATGAGATACTATATGACTGATAGTATTTAGCATTCGTCTGACCGCTGATGGTCAATGTCTGTCCGTCACCTTGCGGCAGGATACCACGGTAGTTTTCACCTGGACGCAGCAAGTTGGCAACAGAGAAGTTGGTAAATTTCAGGCTCAGTTTACCGATGATACCTGTTTGTCCCCAACCGGCAGAGAACTCTACCTGGTCATTGGCTTTAGATGTCAAAGGCAGACCTATATCAACCGTTCCGTTTACAGGGTCCGGCTGAATATCCGGCTGCAGTTTTTCAGGGTCAAAGTGTCCCATCTGCTGGATTTCACGTAATGAACGCATCAGGTCATCCTTGCTGAACAACTGTCCCGGACGAATGCGAAGCTCACGACGAACTACGTTTTCATACAGACGGTCGTTACCGCTGATGTTGATCTTATTAATCGTAGCCTGGCGGCCTTCATAAATTCTCATTTCGAGGTCGATGGAGTCGCCGACGATATTTACTTCTACCGGATCAAGATTGTAGAACAAATAACCGTTATTATAATATAAGTTACCGATTGCGTCGTCATCTGTAGAGGTTCGTTCTCCCAGTAACTTCTGGTTATAAACATCACCCTTCTTCATGCGGAGCAGGAAGTTCAGCTGTTCTGAAGGATACAGTGTGTTACCTACCCATGTTACATTACGAAGGTAATATTTCTGACCTTCGTCTATATCCATATATACATCTACAGTCTTTTCGTCGTATTGTGCTACACTGTCCTTTACGATCATTGCATCACGATATCCCAGCTCGTTATACTTATCTATGATCAGCTGCTTATCTGCTTCAAAGTTTTCCGGAACAAATTTCTTGGTGCGGAACAGATTCAGAAGTTTACCTTTTTCATTGGTCTTCTTCATCACTTTCTTCAACTTAGATGTTTTGATGGCCGAGTTTCCGGCGATATGGATAGCGTGCACTTTAATCTTTTCCTTCTTGTCGATATCAATGTCAACAATCACTTGATTTTCGTTAGATGGATCGTCCTTTTGCGCGATAATCACTTCCGCATTCTTAAAGCCTTTATCATCAAAATAACGTTTGATCAATGTCTTTGCACGGTCAACGGTATTCGGAGTGATCTGCATACCTTTTACCATACCCAGCTTGCTTTCAAGGTCTGTACGTTCCGACTTTTTCACGCCATGATAGCGCACATCCGCAATACGGGGACGCTGTGTCAGACTGATTTTTAACCAAATCTTGTTGCCTTCTATCTTTTCGGCAGTAATCTGTACGTTAGAGAACAAACCATGTTTCCAGTAGCGCTTGATTGCTCCGGTAATCTCATCACCCGGCACGGTAATCGTCTGTCCAACGGACAGTCCGGATAATCCGATTAACACATAGTCTTCATAATTCTTCACGCCTTCAACCTTGATGTCTGCTATCTCATACTTTTTAGGCGTTCCTGAGTATAAGATGACTGGCTTAGAGTCTTCGTCAGTGTTGGTATTCTGCGTAAAGCCCGTGGCTGCAAAGCAGAACAGGCAGATAAACGTTACGAATATAAAGGAAATACGATAATGCATTTATGTTATAATTTGATGTTTCGAATTATGTTAGCTGATTTGTTCACTTGTTTTGCCGAACCGGCGCTCTCTTTGCTGATACTCATAAATGGCTTTGCAGAATTCTTCTTTATCGAAGTCCGGCCAGAATGTATCACAAAAATAAAGCTCCGAATAAGCACATTGCCATAGCAGGTAGTTGCTTAGTCGGATTTCTCCTCCCGTGCGGATCAGTAAATCCGGATCGGGCATAAAGTTTGTGGTCAGATGAGCAGTTATGTATTCATCTGTTATTTGTTCAGGAGATATTTCTCCCGTTTTCGCAAGCGTTGCAATCTGTCGGACTGCTTCAGTCATTTCCCAGCGGGAAGAGTAGCTGAGTGCCAGTACCAGACAGGTTCCTGTATTATTAGCTGTGTGTTCTATACATCTTGACAGACCTTCCTGTACTTCAGCAGGTAATTTCTTTATATCGCCAATAATGCGGAAACGGATATTGTTCTTCATCAGAGTTTCTTCTTCGATAGAATCCAGCAATAGATTCATCAAAGCTGCTACTTCTTCCTGCGGACGGTTCCAGTTCTCAGTGGAGAAGGTATATAAAGTCAGATATTTGACCCCCAGACGTGCAGCATCTTCGATAATTTTATGTACCGTTTCTGCGCCTGCCTGGTGACCGTAAGTTCGTTCTTTTCCCCGCTGTTTAGCCCATCTCCCATTCCCATCCATAATGATGGCTATGTGCTGGGGAATCCGATTTTTGTCTATTTTCTCTATATAGGACATGTTTTGATTATAAGGTTCGTATTTAACTACTTCTTATTATTGTATTAGAAATCCGAGTTTATTAACTCTACCACGCCAGATTTTGTCAATACCTTGACCGCCTACCATCCATATATAATGGTTTCTGTCAACTACCATTGTGTAGTTTGCTTCTTTTCCCTTGAAGCTAAACTCGGAATAAGGATATTGTATTACTCCTCCTTCAAGTTTTACCGGAGGAAGAATTCCGGGAAGCATGAACATTCTGTCTACCCCTTTCCATACAAGTAATGTCGGGGAGGTATAGAATTTCTGGAATCGCTTAGCATCATCTTTTGTCTCTTTTCCGCAAATGTAAAATGCGTCATTATAATGTATAATAGACGGGTCTACTAATTTCGGACAGTTATTATTTGATGGAATCTCCATTGGAATCCAGGCTTTACCATCTTCTGAAGCCCAAACGACTGTAGCTGTGTCATTGTCTAAACCGTCTTCAGTATTACCTACAACGATTGCATTCAACGTTCCGCTTTCAGTTGCATATACATCGGCTGACAGATTGTTTATCGGGAACTCAGCAGGGACAGCTGTTAATTTGTCTATATCTTTCTCCCATGTTGCATCTTTCTTTGCAAAACTAAAATATTTCTTTCCATTGATCTCTACTATACCTGCTATTCCATTTATCTTTTTATGGTTACTGCCATCACTGTCAGAAAAGCTGGTTATCAGATTAGTAACGGAAACACCATCGGAATTGAGTACTTCATCTTTTGTCCAAGTCAAACCGTCATTAGAATTATATACTTCCTTATTCTCAGCAAGTAAATATAACTTGTCAACGAATCGGATAATGGATGTAATATCAGCACCAACAGGAAGTTTTCCTGTCGTTTCTTTATCCCATTTTTGACCATAGTTTAAACGATCAGTAGGAGAGCCTGCCGGTATTGCTGTGCTATAAATATCATCACTGTTTTGAGTGAATAGTAATATCTTATCCCCAAGCGTTACTATCTTTTGTTTTTCAGTAGTGTTGCTCATAGGATTATTCGCTATCGGCTCTTTTCCCCAACTGAGTGAATCGGGAACCATCGTATGCATCCGTATATTAACTTTGTACTCATTCTGAACCTCCATATTCGGTGCCCATACCTTCAGTACCAGAAAGTTGTTTTTCTCGGTTGCATTTACATACTTAGTCAGGTCAATAGAGTCATTAATATTAACGATTGAATCCTGATCGTTCTGATCTTTCATCGTCACAATACCGGATGCTGTTGTCAACGTCTTGATCAGAATACTATTAATGATCGTGTCGGCATTGACAGGCAGCGAATCCACATTATATATTAAACGACTAACTTGGTCAATTGTGAATTTATAGTTTACCCCATAACCTATAGTGTCAAGTTCAAATGCGCGTATAGTCGCATCCGGACTATAATTGACTTCGTTATCATTGTCAAGGCAAGACGTAATAACGAATGACACCATGAAAAAACTCGCAATGATTGATAAAAACTTTATTCTCATTTGAAAGATTGTGTTTATTTACAAGTTGCAAAAATAGGAACATTTTTTCCGATATAGAACATTAAGGGGAAGTTTTATATAAAATTATAGATAATAACGCTGTTTTTATCGACGTAGAACCCCTTGAATAGAACTATTTTAGCTATTTCTCGAAAACATAATGCCAAATCTGTCTGTCGAAGTGTTCTTCTGTCGAATAACTAAAATTATCGCTTATTTCAGGTGCTTTAACACCGGAATTCAGCTTGCACGGACATTTCTCAATATATACTTCGTCCCATAGTTCGGCATCGATGAATGATTGGAGCAACTGACTCCCCCCCTCTACCAGTAGGGACTGTATTTTTTGTTGATATAGCACTTCCATGATCTGTGGCAGAATGTCCTGTGTGAAGTCAATCGTGCGATATGTGACGTTCTTCTTGTCCGGATGTTTTTCTGCTGTAAATACGATGGTGGGTACTTCTCCGTCAAACAGACGCAGGCTGTGGGGAAGAGACAGGGCACAGTCCAAAACGATGCGTACCGGATTCCGGCCGTACCAGTTGCGGACTGTCAGCGACGGATTGTCCAACAATGCTGTTCGCCTGCCTACCATGATTGCATCAGCCTCCGCTCTCTTTTTATGTACAAGCATGGAAGTAAGAGGGGAGGACAGTATTACGGGATTGCCGTATGTTCGTTCTACGTCAATGAAATGATCAGCCGATTCTGCCCATTTTAGTGTGATAAAGGGGCGGTGCAGCGTATTGAAAGTAATAAAGCGCCGGATCAGATGTTTGCATTCCTTCTCCAGTACGCCTACTGTCACTTCTCTTCCGGCGTTCCGCAACTTCTGAATCCCTCGTCCGGCGACCTGTGAGAACGGGTCCTGACAGCCGATTACAATACGGGGAATCTTTTCCTCGATAATCAAGTCGGCACAAGGAGGCGTCTTTCCGTAGTGTGAGCAAGGTTCCAGGCTGACATAAATGGTGGAACGGCTCAATAAAGACTTGTCTTTGACGGAACGAATCGCGTTTACTTCGGCATGCGCCTCTCCGCAGCGGATGTGATATCCTTCGCCGATAATACGTCCGTCACATACGATAACGGCTCCTACCATCGGGTTCGGAGCAACATTGCACAGTCCGTTTTTTGCCAGCTCAATGCAACGTCTCATGTATTTTTCTTCTTCCATTTTGGTGCTCTTCGCTATATTATTCTTACTTTTGCACTCCGAAATCGTAAAATATGAACCGCATCACTACTTACATCCGTCAGTCACTACAGGATATTTATCCGCCGGAAGAGGTCAAAGCTCTTTCGATGTTGATCTGTTGCGACATGTTGGGGGTGGATGCGCTTGATATTTACATGGGCAAAGATATAATTTTATCTGCATGCAAACAGCGTGAATTAGAAAACATTATATTCCGTTTGCAGAAAAATGAGCCAATACAGTACATACGGGGATATGCTGAGTTCTGTGGAAGGAACTTCCGGGTAGCTCCCGGCGTGCTGATCCCTCGTCCGGAGACGGCCGAACTGGTGGGCCTGATTGTGAAGGAGAATCCGGATGCACGTCGCCTATTAGATATAGGTACGGGAAGCGGATGTATCGCCATCTCTTTGGATAAAAATCTGCCGGATGCGAAAGTGGATGCCTGGGACATTTCGGAAGAAGCGTTGGCTATTGCCCGTAAGAATAATGAAGAGCTGGATGCTCAGGTCACCTTCCGTCGACAGGATGTTTTTTCTGCTGACGGAATGCAAGGGACATCTTACGATATAATTGTCAGTAATCCGCCCTACGTGACGGAAACTGAAAAAACAGAGATGGAGGCCAATGTACTTGACTGGGAGCCGGGACTTGCCCTGTTTGTTCCCGATGAAGACCCTCTGCGTTTCTATCGCCGGATTGCGGAACTGGGACGAAAACTACTCCGTCCGGGCGGCAAACTCTATTTTGAAATCAATCAGGCATACGGACAAGACATGATACGCATGATAGAAATGAACCAATATCGGGACGTTCGTGTTATAAAAGACATATTTGGAAAAGATAGAATACTTACAGCTAACCGATGAGTGCACAATTAACAGATGAAGAGGCGTTGAATCGTGTTGCCTCTTATTGCTCCGCTGCAGAACATTGCCGGGCAGAAGTAAATGAGAAATTACAGCGTTGGGGAATAGCCTATGAGACCATAGCGCGTATCCTTGAACGGCTGGAAACCGAAAAGTATATTGATGACGAGCGCTATTGCCGTGCTTTTGTGAACGATAAGTTTCGTTTTGCCAAATGGGGTAAGATGAAAATCGCACAGGGACTCTACATGAAGAAGATTCCTTCCGATGTGGCATGGCGTCATCTGAACGAAATTGATGAAGAGGAATATCTCTCCATCCTGCGTGACTTGCTGGCTTCCAAACGGAAAAGCATTCATGCGAAAGATGATTATGAACTGAACGGAAAACTGATGCGATTTGCGGTGAGCCGTGGTTTTGAACTCAAAGATATACGTCGTTGTATCGAAATTCCGGAGGAAGAGGAACAATTCAGTTAAAAAATAAACGGATTCTTCTTTCTATTCTCGTTCAATTTCTGTACTTTTGCGGCAAATAATTAATAGTTAGTTTAGTTATGAAAAACTTAGAGAGACTATTTGCGGAGAAACTTTTGAAGATTAAGGCTATTAAACTTCAACCCGCTAACCCTTTTACATGGGCTTCTGGATGGAAATCCCCCTTTTACTGTGACAACCGTAAAACTCTGTCCTATCCTTCTCTTCGTAATTTTGTGAAGATTGAAATTACACGTCTGATATTGGAACGATTCGGACAGGTGGATGCGATTGCAGGTGTGGCTACAGGTGCTATCCCGCAGGGAGCATTAGTGGCTGACGCGTTGAATCTGCCGTTCGTGTATGTTCGTTCTACCCCGAAAGACCACGGCTTGGAAAACCTGATTGAAGGAGAACTTCGTCCGGGTATGAAAGTCGTAGTGGTTGAAGATTTGATTTCTACAGGTGGTAGTAGTTTGAAGGCTGTGGAAGCAATTCGTCGCGATGGTTGTGAAGTGATCGGTATGGTAGCTGCTTATACGTATGGTTTTCCCGTTGCTGAGGAAGCATTCAAGAATGCCAAAGTACCTTTGGTGACGTTGACCAATTACGAAGCAGTGCTTGATGTAGCACTTCGTACCGGTTATATCGAAGAAGAAGATATTGCGACATTGAACGATTGGCGTAAAGACCCGGCTCATTGGGATGCAGGGAAATAATATTGTATTATTTGATCGGAAATTTTAGTAAGAAAGAACCATTCGGACAATATCTGTTCGGATAGTTCTTTCTTTGATTTTATACGAATAAAGAATTATGGCTAATTTTGAAAGTAGTGTAAAGGTAATACCTTACAGTCAGGAACGTGTGTATGCCAAGCTATCGGACTTGAGCAATCTGGAATCGGTAAAAGACCGTTTACCGGAAGATAAAATACAGGACTTGAGTTTTGATTCGGATACACTGAGCTTTAGCGTTTCGCCTATCGGCCAGCTGACCTTGCAGATTGTTGAGCGTGAACCTTGCAAATGTATTAAACTGGCAACTACCAACTCTCCGCTACCTTTTAATATGTGGATTCAGCTAGTTTCAACAGCAGAGGAAGAGTGCAAGTTGAAAGTGACTATCGGTATGGATATCAATCCGTTTATGAAAGCAATGGTACAGAAACCTCTTCAGGATGGTCTGGAGAAGATGGTTGAGATGCTGTCGATGATTCAATATTAAATAAGTATTAAGTATTAGGTATTAAGTATTAACCGTAGCTACGTTGATATTTATGGTAATACCTAATACTTAATACCTAATACTTAAATATTATGGCGCAGAAACTTTGGGAAAAATCCGTGCAGGTAAATAAAGACATCGAACGTTTCACGGTGGGACGTGACCGTGAGATGGATCTTTATCTGGCTAAACATGATGTACTCGGTTCTATGGCTCATATTACGATGCTCGAAAGTATCGGTCTGTTGACCAAGGAAGAACTGGAACAGTTGTTGGCTGAGTTGAAGAATATTTATGCTTCGGCCGAAAGAGGTGAGTTTGTAATAGAAGAAGGAGTAGAGGATGTGCATTCGCAGGTAGAATTGATGCTGACCCGCCGTTTGGGAGATATCGGTAAGAAGATTCACAGTGGTCGTTCGCGGAATGACCAGGTTTTGCTGGACCTCAAACTCTTTACCCGTACGCAGATTCGCGAGATCGCGGAAGCGGTGGAACAACTCTTTCATGTGCTGATTCTTCAGAGTGAGCGATATAAAAATGTCCTGATGCCGGGATATACCCATTTGCAGATTGCGATGCCTTCATCCTTTGGATTGTGGTTCGGTGCTTATGCCGAAAGCTTGGTGGATGATATGCAGTTCCTGCAGGCGGCTTTCAAGATGTGCAATCGCAATCCGTTGGGTTCTGCGGCAGGATATGGCTCCTCTTTCCCGTTGAACCGGACGATGACAACCGATTTGTTAGGTTTCGATTCGCTGAATTATAATGTCGTTTATGCGCAAATGGGACGTGGCAAATTGGAGCGTAATGTTGCTTTTGCATTGGCTACCATTGCCGGAACGATCTCCAAACTGGCCTTTGATGCTTGTATGTTCAATAGTCAGAACTTCGGTTTTGTGAAGCTGCCGGATGATTGTACTACCGGTTCGAGCATCATGCCTCATAAGAAGAATCCGGATGTATTCGAACTGACACGTGCCAAATGTAATAAACTGCAGTCTCTTCCTCAGCAGATAATGATGATAGCAAACAATCTGCCATCCGGTTACTTCCGTGACCTGCAGATTATAAAAGAGGCTTTCCTTCCCGCTTTCCAGGAACTGAAGGACTGCTTGCAGATGACGACTTATATCATGAATGAGATTAAGGTGAATGAACATATCCTTGATGATGATAAATATCTGTTTATTTTCAGTGTCGAGGAAGTGAATAGGCTGGCTCGTGAAGGCATGCCTTTCCGTGATGCGTATAAGAAAGTAGGTCTTGATATAGAAGCCGGAAAATTTACTCATGACAAACAGGTGCATCATACACACGAAGGAAGTATCGGTAATCTTTGTAATGATGAAATCTCCGCATTAATGCAACAAGTGGTCGATGGCTTCAATTTCTGTGGAATGGAGCAGGCCGAGAAAGCATTATTAGGGCGATAAAATATTTTCTGCCAAACTTTTTTAATCGAAAGTTTGGCAGAAACAAGGAAACTCCTTATCTTTGCACCCGTTGAAAAAAAGCGGAAATAGCTCAGTTGGTAGAGCATAACCTTGCCAAGGTTAGGGTCGCGAGTTCGAGTCTCGTTTTCCGCTCTCTTTGAAAGGATGCTCGAATGGTGGAATGGTAGACACGAAGGACTTAAAATCCTTTGGCCATTGCGGCTGTGCGGGTTCAAGTCCCGCTTCGAGTACGAGTATTCTTGATTAAAAGCTCTGTAAATCATTGATTTGCGGAGCTTTTTTTATATACCTGTCATGGGGCTATCTTGTCTCTAGTGCTGATTAAAGTTGGATTTATACTACTAAATTAAACTGAGAGTTAAACCAAGAGTTAAACCAAGAGTTTATGCGAATTAAGCTGTTTATGTATACCAAAACGGAAATTGGAAAGATACATGATTATTTGTATTAACATATAATTATTAATTTATTCAGTTGTTATTTGATTAATATTTTCATATTTTTGCAAATGTGTTTTTGGAATATTTTACGACAATCATGAGAATATTTATGAAATTCAGAAAGCCTTTGTTACTTCTAGTTCTTCTCGTTTACGGAACTTTAGGTAAGGGGCAAATTTATAAGTATATAGGACTGGAGGACGGTCTGAATAACCAGAAAATATACAATATTCAGAAAGACCGACGAGGGTATATGTGGTTTTTGACTCAGGAAGGGGTTGATCGTTACGATGGGAAGCATATCAAACATTACACCTTTTCAGATGACAGTATGAAACTGGACTCACGTATTGCTTTGAACTGGTTTTATATGGATAGAGGGGATGTATTATGGGTAATCGGTCAGAAAGGTCGTATTTTCAGGTATGATTCTCAACATGATAAATTTGAATTGGCTTATGTACATCCGGAGTTAATTAGAAATAAATCCCAAGCATTCCTTAATTATGGTTATCTGGATAAGAATGATCATATTTGGCTGTGTTATAAGGATACAATTACTTGGTATAATGTTCGTACAGGCACAACATCGCATATGCCAACGCCAGTCGACGGTGAAATAGCTACTATTGAGCAGACGGATGGCAATCATTTTTTTATAGGTACGGGAAGCGGCCTGTTTCGTGTTGGCGTGGAAAAAGGGGAACTGAAGCTTATTCCTGATGAAGTGGTGAAAAGTATAACTACACCTGTGCATGAACTTTATTACCATGCTATTTCAAAACAGCTGTTTGTGGGCAGTTATAAAGAGGGAATACTTATATATGATATAGGTCAAAGTTCAAAAATCACTTCCTGTTATTCACCTAATAATGTAGAAATTAATCAGATTGTTGCTCTGAATGCTGATGAGTTGTTGATAGCTACGGGTGGAAAAGGAGTATATAAGCTGGATGTAAATTCTTGCAAGAGTGAACCTTATATAACAGCTGACTATAGCAGTTATAATGGGATGAACGGAAACAATATCAATGATATCTATGTGGATGAGGAAGAGCGTATTTGGCTTGCCAATTATCCTACAGGTATTACCATTCGTAATAATCGTTATGGAAGTTATGATTTGATAAAGCATTCCCTCGGCAATAACCGGTCATTGGTGAATGATCAGGTCCATGATGTGATGGAGGATAGTGACGGTGACCTTTGGTTTGCAACCAGTAATGGTATTAGTTTTTATCAGACCGATAGAAGAGAATGGCGTTCCTTCTTTAGCTCTTTTGACCCGGTGCCGGATGATGAGAATCATATCTTTTTGGCGTTGTGTGAGGTTTCTCCAGGAGTGATATGGGCCGGTGGTTTTACGTCGGGCATTTACAAGATAGAAAAGAAGAAAGGGTTTAAAATAAGTTATCTTTCGCCTGCGGCCATTGCAGGAATACGTCCTGACCAATATATTTATGACATTAAAAAGGATTCGAGCGGTGATGTATGGTCCGGTGGATATTATCATTTGAAACGCATTAATCTTGAGACTAAAAATGTTCGTTTGTATCCGGGAGTAAGTTCCATCACTACCATTCTGGAGAAAGATGCCCGGCAAATGTGGATTGGTACAAGAATGGGACTCTATCAACTTGACAAGCAATCCGGTGTTTACCGGTATATTGACTTGCCTGTTGAATCTCCTTATATATGTGCATTATACCAGAGAGAAGATGGTATCCTGTATATTGGTACTCGTGGAGCAGGTCTTCTTGTTTATGATATCAATAAAAAGAAGTTTATTCATCAGTACCGAACTGAAAATTGTGCACTGATTTCTGATAATATTTATACGATTATTCCGCGTCAGGATGAAAATCTCCTGATGGGTATGGAGAATGGTATTACAATTTATTCACCTAAAGATCATTTTTTCCGTAACTGGACACGGGAGCAGGGACTGATGAGCGTAAATTTTAATGCCGGTTCTGCTACAACTTACAGTAACAGTACGCTTGTCTTTGGTGGCAATGATGGTGCTGTTAAGTTTCCGACAGACATAGAAATACCTGAGCCATATTATTCGCGTTTGTTATTACGGGATTTTATGATAGCTTATCATCCTGTCTATCCTGGTGATGACGGATCTCCCTTGAAGAAGGATATTAACGAGACTGATTGTCTGGAATTGGCCTACGGTCAAAACACTTTTTCGCTTGATGTGGCTTCCATAAATTATGATTATCCTTCTAATATTCTTTATTCATGGAAAATCGACGGTTATCATAAAGAGTGGACCCGTCCGAGTCAAGATAACCGGATTGTTGTTAGAAATCTGCCTCCTGGCAGTTATACATTACAAATTCGTACTGTATCTAATGAGGAGAAGTATAAAACTTATGAAACAAGGAGTATTCAGATCATTATTACCCCTCCGGTATGGGCCAGTATGTGGGCAATGGTGGGGTATGCAATTCTGGTGGTCTTGATTATGATTATCATATTCCGTGTTATTATGTTGCACAAACAGAAGAAGATTTCTGATGAGAAAACACGGTTCTTTATTAATACGGCCCATGATATA
The DNA here is from genome assembly GCF_058231005.1 of Bacteroides sp. RCH18. NCBI lineage: Bacteria > Pseudomonadati > Bacteroidota > Bacteroidia > Bacteroidales > Bacteroidaceae > Bacteroides > Bacteroides sp. RCH18. Next base: position 289,252 of record NZ_JBIPTC010000002.1, read on the forward strand.
CGTACGCCGCTGACATTGATAAAAGCTCCGCTGGAAGAAGTTGTCGAAAACCATATGGTGACAGAGAAGGCATTACCCCATATGAAGATGGCTCTAAAGAATGTGAATACATTGCTTCAACTGACAACCAACTTGATAAACTTTGAACGGATCGACGTATATTCGTCTACTCTTTATGTTTCTGAGTATGAATTGAACTCTTATATGAATGATGTTTGTGCTACTTTCCGCAAATATGCTGAGATGAAGCGTGTCAGATTTGTTTATGAGAGTAATTTTGATTATTTGAATGTGTGGTTTGATAGTGACAAAATGGGGTCTATCTTGAAGAATATTTTGTCAAATGCGTTGAAGTACACGCCAGAGAATGGTAGCGTGTGTATTTGTGCTTGCGAGGAAGGGGATACTTGGAGTATTGAGGTAAAGGATACAGGAATTGGTATTCCTTCATCTGAACAGAAGAAATTATTCAGAAATTGTTTCCGGGGTAGTAATGTAGTCAATTTGAAAGTGACCGGAAGTGGGATTGGATTGATGCTGGTATATAAACTGGTTAAGTTGCATAAAGGAAAGATCCATATTCAAAGTATTGAACATCAGGGAACATGCGTGCAAATTACTTTCCCGAAGGGAAATACCCATTTGCATAAAGCAAAGTTTATCTCTCCAAAAACACCGAATGAACGTATGGATGCTGTTGTATTGGGGGGAACTTCTGACTTACCGGTCTTGGAGGCACCTCAGATAAAAACCTCTTTACAGCGGATTCTAGTAGTGGAAGATAATGATGATTTGCGTAATTATCTTGTGGATATGCTTATGGCAGGGTATAATATCCAGTCCTGTTCCAATGGCAAAGATGCGCTTGTTATTATAAAGGAGTTTAATCCAGATCTTGTTATATCCGATATAATGATGCCTGAGATGAGTGGAGACGAACTGTGCTCAGCTATCAAAACGAGTGTGGAAATGTCTCACATTCCAGTCATATTGCTGACTGCGTTAGGGGATGAGAAAAATATACTTGGAGGACTGGAAATCGGAGCAGATGCTTATATCACCAAACCATTCAGTGTGGGTATACTAAAGGTGACTATTAAAAACATATTGGCAAATCGTGAATTACTCCGTCAGGTCTATAATAGTATCGAAAATAAAGAAAAGCATTTACCTGTCAATTGTACTAATACTTTGGACTGGAAATTCATAGCTTCAGTCAAGGAATGTATAGAGAAGAATATGGGAGATTTGGACTTTGGGGTAGATGTACTCAGTAATCAGCATCATATGAGTCGAACAAGTTTCTATAATAAACTGAAAGCACTGACCGGTTATGCTCCGGCTGACTACATCCGGATGATCCGTTTGCAACGTGCAGCACAATTATTAAAGCAGAAAGAATATACAATAACGGAGATTGCTGAAATTGTCGGGTTTTCGGATGCGAAGTATTTCAGGGAGGTATTTAAGAAGTATTATAATGTCAGTCCAAGTAAGTTTGTGAATTCGGATCAGGAATAGAGTAGACGAGATATCGTTTTATACCATTGTTGTTTCTTATAAACTTTTGGAGAGGATTATAGGACGCTAAATTTGAAAAGAAGAAGATGTCAAAAGCAAGATAAATGTATCATCCTGCTTTTGACATCTTCTTTTTTAAATAGATTATTTATAATAACTTGTTGGAGCCGAGTATGATCAGCATTGTATATCCCAAGATAAGTCCTATAATTCCCATAATAATACCCACCTTTTCCATATCTTTTTGCTGAATCATTCCTGTGGCATGTGCCAGGGCATTAGGTGGTGTACTAATTGGTAATATCATTGCCAGCGATGATCCGATGGCGACTCCAATTAATAAAGTCTCTACACCTCCCAATGATGACAGGTTTTCACGCATGCTGATTCCAGCAATGGCGAGAATAGGGACGAGTAATGCTGCAGTGGCTGTGTGTGAAATAAAGTTGGCCATAGCATAGCAAATCAGTCCGGAACCGACAATCATCAGTACAGGAGGCCATGTGCTGAATGGGATAGCTTCGATCATATGCTTTGCCAGTCCGGTCTCTTGCAAGGCTACGCCCAATGCGAAGCCGCCGGCTACCATCCAGAGTACACTCCAGCTGATCTCTTCCAGGTCACGTTTGGTAATAACGCCTGTTATACAAAAAACAGCTACCGGGATCATTGCCACTACATTGGAGTTTACTCCTGTAAATTTGTCGAACATCCACAATAGAACCGTTATAGCAAAGGTGATATAAACCACAATGGAACGCCAGTCTTTCTTTGCTTCACCTTCAATTTGCAGTTCGATGCTCTTTTGTTTGAATGGAAACAGCCGTAAGAGGATAAACCAGGCTATAAACAGTACAATAATGGTATAAGGCAACATAAAGCTCATCCATTCTCCAAAACCGATATTCAGATTTAATCCTTCCGGATCATTCAAATACTTTAAAGCAATGGCGTTAGGTGGTGTACCGATAGGAGTTCCCATACCACCTACATTGGCAGCAACGGGAATGGCCATAGCCAATCCGATTTTCCCTTTTCCATCTGCCGGAAGTGCTTTTAATACGGGAGTAAGGAAGGTAAGCATCATGGCCGCCGTAGCCGTATTGCTAAGAAACATGGAAAAGACAGCTGTAACGAGGATGAATCCCAATAGTACATATCGTGATTGTGTTCCGAAAGGTCTCAGCATAACTCGTGCCAACAATACATCCAGTCCGCTTTTGGTTGCTGCGATGGCAAGAATAAATCCGCCTATAAACAGCATGATGATAGGATCGGCAAAGCAATGCAGAATAGACTTATATTTGACTGTCTGTCCCAATTCCTCAGCAGGAGTATTTTGGGTTAAGAACCATAAACTACTGTCGGAAACGGTAAGTAATAGTAATACGACAATAAGAACGGAAGTGGTCCATGCCGGGACAGCTTCGAACACCCACATAAGTGTGGCGAAAATGAAAATGGAAATAAGCCTTTGTTCTATAACGGTCAACCCTTCTATTCCAAAAGTATCAATGGGAAGGAACCATAAAATAAGAGAGAGGGTAATAGCTATGGTTAACTTTATACATCGGGCCACTGTCTGATTCTTTGCTAACCGTTTAGCTTTCTTTAAGTCCTGATAGGCTTCTACCAGGTGGAAGCCATGAAAAATCTTGTACATAATATTAGAATGAGATAAAAATTAAAAAAAACGTTTGCAAAAATAACTTTTTATTTTGTATTTAGTTAGTCTGACATTAAAGATTTCTTTTATTCAACATCGTTATTAAAATCTTATGCAGATGGCTTGCTGTATTGAAAAAAGTAGTATTTTTGCCGCCGCTTTTGGAAAATGCATTTATAAAGTTTCCAATATTCAGTATTATTATAATCAAAAAAACATGAATTATTCTTGCAGAAAAACCATCGTTCCTATTATAATAGGAACATTACTTTCAGGCGCCTGCTCGAACGATGAACCAACCGGGGGAAAAGGCCATCAACAAACTTATTCAGTGGTATTAAAAGGAATTACGGTAGCAGGAGAAGAATCTTCTGAAGAACTCAAAGATGTATCGGTTTTCCAGTTTAGTGACGGGAGTTTATATAAAGAGGAACAGCTGACTCCCGGTAAAGGCGGGCAGTCGGAGATTTCTGCGGTCAGCGGATCTCGACTCTATTTTCTGACCGGACTGGAGATTCCTGCCGGAGAGAAAGCTAAAAGTGAAGAAGAATTTCGTAATACGATTATCGGTGAAGGATTGCATGATAATTCTGCACCGGATTTCATGGCGGCTGTAGTCGAATTGGAGAGCGGAGTAGTGACACGCAGCAATGCGGAGGTCAATGTAATTATGAAACGCGGCGTGGCGCGCATTGATTTGAACACAACAGCCGACAGCAAAACGCAGATAAAGGAAGTCATCGTAGAGAATGCTCCTGCCGAGACTTTGCCATTCCTCGAAAATGTCCGGGCGTCGGACAAAACAGTGAGCTACCGAAAGGAGTTTTCTTCTGCATTCGATGGCAAGCAAGAGGGGGTATTCCGTCTGTTCGAAAGCACACGTCCTGTCAATATCATCTTGCGTGGAACCTATGGTGAAGTCCCCATCAGGTTAAAAGTCGAATTACCTGTTGTCGAACGCAATAAAGTATATGAATTGGCAGTGCTCAATGTGGGAGCTGAAGTGACGGGCGTTTTTGAGATCAAACCGTGGGAAGAAGGAGAAACGATTGTCGGAAAGCCTGATACGAACCAACGTCTTTTGCTTAATGCGTCGAAATCCAGGATTCCGGAAGGGGTGAAAGTAGACTATGAGAATAATGTACTGGAAGTACCTGCTACAGGTGCTGATGACATGACGCTGGCGTTCGTTACAGACACTCGTATCGATATTTCTTCTACAGAAGGTGCTGGTAGCGGAACAAGTGTAGGCAATATGTCCGTGTCGGAAGAGGCGGAAGGTATTGTGTCAGCATTTAATGTATCGGTTGCAGCGCAAGGCAGCGGTCGCTTGGGCTATACGGTTTTGGTACATTTAAAAAATGCCTTGTTGAATGGAACATATGATTACGTGGAGATACGTGTGGCTCCGAGTGACAAACAGATTGAAACTGTGGAAATCGCAGGAAATGTATGGATGGCATTTAATGCGCGTAGCCGTGATCTGGAAGATCAGATTTATCCGTTGGACGGGGCTACGGTCGAAGACATGTATCATAAGAGTTGGATAAACACGGTGGGTGGTCTGTTCCAGTTTGGACGTTTATATATGTACGTGCCTTGGCAAGGGTATAATCCTTCCAACAATTTAGGTAATCAGACTGCTGATGCACCTTGGGTGAATGATACACATATGCCTTGCCCTGAAGGATACCGGATACCGACTAGTAACGAATGGCAGTCTCTGCTTCCTGCAGACCAAGAGATTCCGGGTAGATATAAGGCGGGAAATGGAGAGACGATTGCCGCTACACTTCACATCGGAGAAGGAACACTGATAACTCCGTCCAATGGTGTGACGGGAACACAGTATTATGTGAAGTTTACTTCAGAAGACACCGGTCGTAGCCTTATTATTCCTCTGGCTGGCTCGAAGGGAGATAAGTCGTCATCCAATAATCCGGCTTTCGGGAAAAGAGCTGTGTTGTGGACATACGAACGTAACGGCCTTCCGGGCGGTTATGCATGGGCTTACTGGTTGCCATTCGAAGGAGCCGAGGCAACCGTTATTAAGAAACAACGGTTACAGATGGAAGCATTTGCATCCGTACGTTGTGTAAAGAAATAGAGGAGGCTGTTTATGAAGATGCTAAGAATCATAATGATATTACTGGGCGCATTATTGCTTGCCAACTGTTCGGGCGATTTTGAACAGGAGACCGGCATTGTTCCTTCCCATTCCGGACAAGTGTCGTTTTTGTTTGGGTTGCAGCAAGATGATGCGTCCGTGGTGCAGACACGTGGAAGCAAACCGGAGCAGATCACTCGTATGTGGTATGCTATTGCCAATGAACGTGGAGAGATTATTAAGCCCTTATATCAGAAGCTGGAAGAAAACTTCTCAAAATTGACTATCGAAGGATTGAGTATGGGGGATTATACAGTCGTTTTTCTGGCTACTACGAGCGAGGAAGAAGATGAGGCTGTCAAAGAACCCGAAAAACTGTCCGATGACTGGTTGATAAATCATGCGGAAAATGCGCCGTTAGATGCGGTTTACTTTTATAAGAAAATAGAATTGCATATCGGCAGAGATCAGGCTTCGGTGTCGCATACAGTGGTCTTGGAGCGTTCTGTAGGAAGAGTGGATGTCGATTTGAATGTATCGTCCGATTATATGTGGAGATTCATTCGTAAAATCGATGTAACTTTCGACGATGCCGAAGGAATATATGCCACTCTTGGTGCAGACGGGAAATATTCCGGAACCAAAAAGATAGAATCTTATGACATTACCGGGAAATACTCGTTTTACTCATTGCCCGGCACAAAAGCATTATCCGGATTTGTGACGATTGAGTCAGATCGCAGTGACGGAACTCAGTTTGTCCGTAAATACCGTTTCACGGATTGTAAGATTGAGGCAGGCCGTGTGTCTCATATTAGTATTGATTATCTGCATCCGGAAAATCAGGATGGTTCACTTTATGTTCGCAAGGAGGATTTCTTTCGGTTTCGCGCTGATACGATGTTTTTGGCCAGTGAGCCACGTGAGGTCTTTTATGACAGTCGCCGTCGTTCTTTTTATGCGAATGCTCCGTTGCAGGTTTCCATTTCAGACGAACATCAGTTGCTTGTCAAGTTCTTTTCTCCTGTAGGTATTCAGGATGTGAAGATTATGTGCCGCTTTAATAAATTTAGCATGGAATTCTTCGAACTGGCATATTTTGAACAGATTTATCCATTTATGGAAGCGTCATTCCCCTTGCCGGTTGTAGATTCGGAACGGACATTCACTACAAGTAGTGGACGAAAGATAGTAGTGCCTGCACAGCCCGGACTTTCCAATGACGATGTGACGCTTGTTATTCGTACAGAAGACCCGTTTATGAAGAAGATGGAACAGATAGACAGCCGTTGGTTTATACGTTTTTCTTCTTATTCGGCTGACAATGGCCATGCGTATTGGCGTCATATGAATCCGTTATTGTGCCGTCATGGAGTGGCGTTGGCTGTCAATATGGCTTTCATGTTCTCTTCCGAAGAGTTTAATATGGAAATGAACAAATACGAAGGTTTGTTGAAAGACAATGGAGGAAATCCGATCAATCTGGATGCGTTACGTCAAAGAATCCGTAATCATGGCGGGCTTGTGCTGGGTTGTGTTGCCGGTGTCGGCGGATTAGGTGGAGGCAATACGTACGGCTTGGCTAATTATTGTTATACCGGTGTTTATTTTGATGCGACTCCTCCGGATGCCCATCCGCATAATTATCCCCGTCAGGCCATGTTTCATGAATACGGGCATTGCCTTGGGTATAACCATAGCAGTACGATGACATATGGTGACCAATGGACGGTGTTGTGTGCAACGGTTTTTGTGAACATGGGAAAGAATGGCAAATTGCCGGTATGTTCGAAAGAGATAATAGCACAGTTACCGATGTAATCTGAAATCTTTTTCCTTCTTGCTTATTGCAAGTACAAGAAAAGCCCCGAACCATCACGGTCCAGGGCTTTTTTCATCATTATAAACATGTATATAAGCAATACTAAATTTAAACACGTAAGACATCACGCATACAAACGACGCTAACTGCCCATTATGGGCTGTCAACATTTGCAAATATATATATTTATAGATTAAGAAAGAATATCGCATCGTCACGAGTGAATATTCTGAGTAAAATGATATTAAATCAGTAGTAATTTCAAATGGTTCCGCCATCACAACGAAACGACATTTGTAATAAATTCAATATTAAACATGTCTAACTTTGTACTTTGACAAACTTTCAATTATGACTAAGACTGCAAAGATACGGCTTTTTTAATAAATATGCAATAATTATAATGTCGTAAATTCACTTCTGTCATTCGTAAGGGGGAGGCTGTTGAGCGGATATTAAATCGGGGAAAGTTTTATTTGACTATCGTTGATGGATGTGGGATTTATAGGATATAGAATCACGACCTATAAATACTTGTTTTTAGAGTAAATATTGAGAATATATTAAAAATGGAACATATAATACCAAAAATAGCACTTGCGGTAGTGTTTTTTAATAATTAACTTTGCATAATTTTATGTGATAAGAAATATTTAATATTTAACTATGAAGATTATGAAGAAAAGATTGTTGTATTTGTTCATGCTTATTTGTTCCATAAGTTTATTTGTGAGTTGTAGTGATGATGATGATGTGAAATATCCTGTTGATAGTGAACTTGCAGGTGCATATAAGGGAACGATGGATGTATATTATGTGGGAGTATCTACTCCTATTGCTTCTGATATGGTTCAGAAGGTTTATATTTCAAAGGCTTCAGATACTGCCGTTAAATTAGAATTGAGAAACTTTACTATTACCGTGGCAGGTACTGAACTTCTTATTGGTGATATAACAGTGGATAATTGTGCTCTGACAAAAAGTGGTGATACATATAAGTTCTCAGGCAATCAGAAGTTAAGTCTTGTGGTGGGTGTGTGCAATACATCCGTTTCGGGTACAATTGGTAAGGATGCTGTAGATATGGTTATTGATGTAGATGTAGAAGGCGGAATGAAAGTTAAAGTCAATTATAAAGGTGCTAAACTATCGGGAAGTGAAAAATCAGAGGCTAAAATTACTAGTTTTACTATTGATAATGAGGTTGTGACAGTAGCGCCGGTTATTGATGAAGAAAAGGGTACAATCTTGTTCAAAGTGAATGACGAAGCTACTGATGATGATTTGAAATCATTGACTCCGATTGTTGAAATATCAGAAAAAGCTACAGTGGCTCCCAAAAGTGGTGTCCCACAGGATTTTTCTGCTGGTAAAACTGTTACCTATACAGTTATAGCAGAAGATGGAACGACTAAGAAATATGTAGTTTCAATAGCGGGTAGTCAGAATTTTTTAAAGTATTCATTTGATACTTGGGTTGTTCAACATGAAGGTTTGAAAAATGAATATTGGAATCCGGCTCCAGTGGATCAATTGAGCACTTCCAATGAAGGAGCAGGGCTTTTGGCTACTTTAGGTTTTAAAGGTGGTTTTCCTGTTGTAGAAGATAAAGATGGTTATAGTGGCTCCTCTGCCAAGTTGATAACTTTATATACAAAAGGAGCTGGTTTTGGATTGGCTCCTGCGATAACTTCGGGTTCTTTATTTACTGGTAGTTTTAAGACTGATGCATCAGATCAATTAAATTCTACTAAGTTTGGTATTCCATATGCAAAAAAGCCTGTGATATTTAAAGGTATTTATAAATATACTCCTGGTGATAACTATGTAGATGGTTCTGATAAAAAGAATGTTTTGGAGCATCTGGAAATTGTGGATGAGTGCTCTATAATGGCTGTTTTGTATGAAGCTGTGGATAGTGAAGGCAAAGAGGTGATACTTACTGGGCATGATATTGCATCTTCGGAGTATCGTGTAGCTGTAGCTGTATTGGAAGATGGTGGAGCAAAAGCTGAGTGGACTACTTTTGAGTTGCCATTCAATAATTTGGACGGAAAATCTTATGATATGTCTAAATCATATAAACTGGCAATTGTATGTTCCTCAAGTAAAGATGGTGCAGCTTTTAAAGGAGCTGTAAATAGTACTTTAATTATCGATGAGTTAGAGGTTATTGGAGAATGATGAGGAGGTTAGATTGAATCAATTAGTTAGAAATATAACTTTGAAAACTATAGTATTTTTGAATAAAAAGGGGGGATTTTAATCTCCCCTTTTTTAATGCTCTTTTGTTAGATGTAGTGTAAATATGAACCTTAAAAACTCTATAATAACAGTGCTTTTGGTAATGTAATCTTAAAATCAGATCATAAAATACAAAGAATAGACCTTGTGATAACTAATATAAATATGTTACTTTGTACCCGATTTTGCGATCAAATAGATTATTAATTAAATAACAGAATTATGAAAAAGAGTTTGTTGTATTTGTTTATGCTTATTTGTTCAGTCAGCCTTTTTACGGCTTGTAGTGATGACGACCCAGAAACTATTCGGGATGGTGAAATTGATGGAGTTTATTGGGGTAAGTTAGATGTTGATGCAGCTGGAGTTATTGAAGTTAATGATATAACACAAAAAGTATATATTTCTAAGACTGGTGAAAACCAAATTAAGATGGAACTGAGAAACTTTAGTTTTCAGACATTGAATCTTGGTACTATTGCAGTAGAACAGATTTCTGTACAAAAAAATGGTAATAGTTATACTTTTGCAGGTAGTCAGAATATTACATTATTAGTTGGTGAATGTGCTGTAACAGTGAATGGAACTATTGAAGGTGATAAACTGGCAATGAATATAGCTGTTGTTGCTGGCGGAACTTTGAATGTGAAGGTTGATTTTGCAGGAACAAAACTGTCTGCAGATCAAAGTTCAGAGGCTGCGATCCAGAGCTTTGTAGTTAAGATAGGAGATGCAAATGTAGAGGGGAAAATAGATGGGAATAATATTAGTTTTATTATTCCAGATGGATTGGAGAACTTGACGTTTGCGCCTACTATTGTTATTTCTGATAAAGCAACAATAACTCCTGCTTCTGGAGTAGAACAAGATTTTTCATCTCCTGTAATATACACAGTGACTTCCGAAGATGGAATTGTAACTACTAAATATACAGTTTCTGTATCAGGTCAAATAAGGGATTTTGGATTCGATGAATGGGAGACTATCAAATCATCTACATCGGGTTCTACAGAACAATACGATGTTCCTAAAGGACTTTATGGTACTAGTAATCCGGGAATTATGACAATTAATGAGATGTTTGGTTCAAATCTTCCAGAGCTGTTCTCATATACAGTTTCTCCTGTAGAAGGACAAAGTGGTAAAGCAGCTAAATTGCAAACAGTTTATACTTACATGTTTTTAAATGGTATGGATTTTAATGCATTATTAGGAGGGTTGGTACCTTATGTAACAGCAGGCTCATTATTTACAGGTATCTTTAAAACTGATATGAATAATACTTTGAATAGTACAAAGTTTGGTGTTCCTTTTGTTGGGGAACCTGCTACTTTTACTGGCTATTATAAATATACTCCAGGGACAACATATTATAATAATAAAAATGAAGTCATAGCTGATAAAACAGATGAATGTTCAATATATGCAGTTTTGTATGAAGAACTTTTGGATGAAGAGAATAACAACATTCCATTGAATGGAGACTACAATGATCCTGATCTATATATTGGAAGCTCTAAACGTATTATAATGAAGGCCGTTTTGGAAGATGGAACAGCGAAGAGTGATTGGACTAAGTTCTCTATCCCATTTAAATTATTGGAAGGGAAAAGTTATGATGCAACTAAAAAATATTATTTAGCTATTGTGTGTTCCTCAAGTGCTGAAGGAGACTACTTTATGGGCGCTCCGGGTAGTACCTTATTTGTTGATAGTTTTACAGTAACACCTCAATAGTGTGTTGAGTATAAGAAATATATAACAGAAAAAGCCGTTAATTTTAATTGCATTAATGTATACAATTGGAATTAACGGCTTTTTTAGTTGTTTTTTATTTAAATAAATTTGTAGTGTTCCCTCTAGAACGCATACCCGAATCCTACATTTAAATAAATAGGATACATAGCAAATGAAATCGTATCAAAATCCTTCTTGAAGATATCGTTCAATCCCCATGTCAAGTCAGCATACACATTTAAATGTTTGAATGCTCTCCACTCACCGCCTAATTGCAATCCCCATTGGAATTTACGCAGATTGTCAGAGAAATCATAAGTAGCAATGCTTTCACCAGTAAAATCTACTCGCGAACCTGTCTGATCCGGAGTACGCAAGTGACCTTCATATACATGTCCGGAGAAGTTTCTTTCAATAAGATAAGATACATACGGACCTGCTGAGACTTTCCAACGTTTGCTTACTTTATAGTTGGCAACTACTGGGATAGTCAGATAAGAGTTTTTGACTTTAGTCTTTACGCCACCGGTCCATAAGCCTTGTAACTCTCCACCGTTGGTGTTGATAATCTTCATCCCATAGTTCTTTACTGTGGCTTCTGTGGTCATATTCTTGTTTTCAAGTCGTACCCCTACAGTCATTCCCCATTTCGTGTCAAACCATTTAGTTGCGTTTCCTTCAATTGAAATGGCGAGGCCACCAGGGGCATAGCTATCTATTTTACGAATTTCTTCAGGTAGAGGCAATGGAGAAGTTCCTCCAATACTGAAACCCGCCTTGATTCCATATTCCCATCCGTGTAAGTACGACCAGATGATACCTTGATTTCTTTCTTCTTGCGCCTGCGCTGAAAGTGTACTTACTAATAGTAGTACAGCTATAATATTGAGTAATTTATATCTTTTCATTTTCTTGTTTTTTTAGTCTTCGCAAATAAGTTCTACTTCATCGACATACAGTGTACTGCCTACTGCTCCCTTAAAATATGCACCGTCTACACTGGACGAAAGCACTATACCTAATTTGTATTTTCCATTTTTTAATTTGGTATCATCAATTACTCGTCCTTTTACCGGTTCGAAAGGAATTTCAAAATCAGTCCATTGATCTGATTCAACAACATCTTCCGGTTTAATTCGCGCTAATGATACTAACTTATCTGAAGTAAATACATCATCACCATTAAGCATGACAGAATTGTTCTCAGCTTCATACATAACAGCATAAATATCACATTTGTCTCTTACACCCTCTTGTGGTTTTCCTTCTACGGAATATACATCTCCTGCTTTAAATTTATAGTGTACTTTGAGCGTTTTAGGGCGTTTATAGAACTGGAAACCGAAATTAGTGGCTTTTCTAGGATCTGTTAATGCATTTCCTACCTCAAATGTTCCGATAAATAAGTTACCGGCAGCAATATACATCTTTACCATTGCTCCAAAACTACCGGTATCACGAGTTTCCAATTTAACTCCTTTACCTCTGAAACCATTGGCTACCTGTACAGTTGGGTAATCTGTTTTGGAGTTTGCCATACCTGTCAATTTAAAACCCGGATTACCACTTGACCATTGTAATACTTTAGATATTTCTTGTGAAGTGCCCGGCTGGAATTCATAAAAGATATCGTAGTCATTGGAAGGTAATAACTCTTCAAAGTTGAAAGAAGTAGGTAATTCTGCTAAAACGACATTGACGGTATAAACAGGTTTCCATTGACCGTCTTCTGATGTGACAGTGAATTTCCGGGAATGTGGCTCTTCACTAAAGTCATATGTGGCTTCTGTATCTCCAGCAGCTTGATCATTTATTTTTATAGTGGCTCCTTCCGGAATTACAAATTCTAACTTTTGTTTGGACAAGTCAGCTCCCTTGTTTACATATACATTAATCAGCTTTGAATCAGCATTGATGTTTGCTAATTGTACATCATCACCTGTACAAGCATCAATGGCTGCTTCTGAGTTCAGTGCTTCATCCTGTATGCAGGAAGTTGCAGCACAAGCTAGTATGAAACAGGTTATTAAAGTCTTAATTTTCATGCGGTTTAATCTTTTTAGTTACTAATTCAGTCTCTTTTTATAAAACTCGGGTGCAAAGTTAAGTTTCTTTTTGAAATCTAGCGCTCTGTTAGTGAGGTAATTCAATAAAATTAGTGCCTTTTATGAAAATAGTGTGGACTAAAAGATGAAAAAGGCTTTTGCTTAGTTTACTAATAATTCATTCCAAAATACCAAAGTGGGATAGATCGAATGGGTACTATATTCGTGCTCGTACTCTTTAATAACTTGTTGAAGTTTTCGTATAAGCAATCCATAGCTGAAGTGCATTTATCTGCAATGATGCGATAGTTGCACAACAAAAGTGCAGTATTATGCATATTTCTGCACTTTTGTTGTGCAGAGAATTATCAAGGATTGCTCAATAGTAATTTAGCATCACTTTTGCTCTCATGCTCTAACAAACTGTCTGTATCCCTTTATTCATCGTGGTTTTCGGTGTGGTAGCAACTGTGGTAGCAGGTATGAGAGCAAATGCTTGCTCTCACTTTTCCAAACCCAATCTCTAACCCCTTGTAGTATCTTCATTTTATTCCTGTAGTTCCAATGTCAGTTTCAACCTTTGAAACTATTAGTTTCAAGGCATGAAACCTTTTGTTCCAAGGCATGAAACTATTAGTTTCAAGCGTTTGAAACTTTCTGAAACACCTGTCGATTGGATTCACTTGACCGTATGTTTGGATTGATTCGACCATGTTAGTTGTTTCAATTGACCAGTTCTTTTAGGAAGCATTGAATCATTTATTGGCTAATAATGTATGGGGTATCAGCCATTAATAGCTGATTTCTCAGTTATTAATGACTGGGAGATCAAACGTTAATAGCTGAGATGTCAGATATTAACATCTTGTGAGTCAAGAGATTGTAATGTGGAAACGATACTAGTCAGGACGAAACAGAGTGAGAGCAACCGTTTGCTCTCATACCTGCCACCACAGTTGCTACCACACCGAAAACCGCGATGAATAAAGGGATACAGACTGTTTGTTAGGGCATGAGAGCAAAACTGCTGTCAAATTACTATGGAGGCTATTGTGGGAATTCTGATTAATAAATCTACAGATATTCCTTACTTATATTTGAAAAATAGTATCTTTGCAGTGACTATCATTTTTTCTAGAAGCGGTGTACCTGCTTTTGACAAGTTGTAGGCATTTTCTATGCTTACAATTTCCTCATAGGCGGTTTCGTACCCCCGTGAAGAGTATGTAATGTGCCTTCAGCTTCTAGAAAGTGATAGTCAACGGGAAAGGCGAAACCGTTCTTTTTTTGCCCTTTTATTAATACTACTATTTTATGGAAGCAGAAAACGCATTGACTATCGCGAAAGAAAATTCCAAAGAAAACTTTTTTGAAGAAGAAGCCCGTCTATGGGCAGAGGTGTATGGCATGCAATCCGATAAGCCGGACCTTGAGTATCTTCAACGTATGCTGGAGAATATGAACCATTTGTTGCTTAGCTTAGAACTTCCGTGGGAACGCTTTATTCCTATCTTGTACCGAAGTTTTGCCCTTTATATGCGTCGTCCGGACGAAAATACAAATAATCGGAAAGCCTACCAACTGTCTGCCCAACTTATGGACTCTGTCGTTTACTTGTCACAGAATACTAACTTGATTCATCACATACACCTTTTCTGTAATATGCAGATTGCCGCTCTTGAAAAGCTAAAGAATGAAAAAGTAGAAATTGAGCAAACTGAAGATTAAACAAACAGAAAGTCAACCAATCTAAAGGTTACTTCGTTTTTAAAGAATCATACAGAGATTGAAAAAGCCGGTCACGATCTCCCATCGTACCCGGCTTTAATCTTATATGTTTAACCTAAAACCTATGAAACTTTTCTTTTATTAATCACACGCATTGCTGCAGTATAATATTCGCATGGAACAGAAATGAGTATACTGTTCAATCCATTGTCTTTCATTGATGCCTCGATATACGCTGCTTTCAATAAACTCTTCACGCTGGCTACTTCCCAGGGACTACCAGCAAAAACATTGACCTGAGAAACCTTTCTACTTGTAATCATATTCTTTTTGTGTTTTAATTGTTATGGCTGCAAATATAGGAAGTTGGATTTATAGATTTGAGCAATTTTGAGTCATAATAGTATAGAAATGATGCAATGATCTGATTTTAGCATAAATTGGTCAGTTTTTAGCATTGGAAAAAAGGGGAGAGAAAGGCGTGAAAGTTATATGCCAGTCGTCAGCCTTCTGATGATTTACCGGCTTATGTTCCATTTTCTCTTCAAAAAGTTCTTTTATTCAATTAAAAATATATTTCTTTGCAATCATTAAAGACCTTTGGATATACTTAAACTATACGCATAAGCGCCATTAATATAGATCGAAATGACTGCAATCAATTTTAATTCGATATATACTACCTATTATAGGAGAGCATTCCTGTTTACCTTATCATACGTCCATAATGATTTGGTAGCTGAAGATATTGTATCGGAAGCAATCATTTATTTGTGGGAATTGAGTAAAAAACAGGAAATCCCGAGTATCGAAGCTGTATTAATCACTTATATACGTAGCAAGTCACTCAATTACCTGAAACATTTGCAGGTTCAGGAGAACGTCTACCAAAACCTGACAGATAAGGGACAACGGGAATTGGAAATCCGTATTTCAACCTTGGAAGCCTGTGATCCGAAGGAAGTTATGTCCGAAGAATTACGTTCAAAGGTGAAAACATTGTTGGCTGGTATGCCGGAAAAGACGCGCATTGCATTTATATCCGATCGTCTGGATGGAAAATCTCATAAAGAAATAGCTGAAGAATTGGGTATCAGTGTCAAAGGAGTAGAGTATCATATAAGCAAAGCTGTGAAGCTGCTGCGTGATAATCTGAAAGAATATGCTCCTTTCCTGATATTTTTCATTTGATGATCTTGAAAATATCTTTTTCTCCTCTTTTTTTAATAACAGCAAAAAAAAGTTGTATTTCTCACTAGGGATTATTTTTAGTGAGTGGTATTCTATATGAAAGGGGGAGCAAATATACTCCTGTTTATTACTTATAAAGTAACTCAACTTATATATGAATCAGAATTTACTTTTAAAATATATATCCGGAAAAGCCTCTCAAAGAGAGAAAGAAGAAGTTGCAGCATGGATTGATGCCGATGCCGCTAATCTCAAAGAATTTATGTCACTCCGTAAAAGTTATGATGCACTTGTTTGGCAGGATGCGGATGAGTTGAAAACGGGGCGTGACAAGCTGCTTTCACTACGCACTTTTACGATGAAGGCGATGCGGATTGCGGCTATATTTGTTTTGGCTTTCGGATTAAGTTATGT
This sequence comes from Bacteroides sp. RCH18, assembly GCF_058231005.1. NCBI lineage: Bacteria > Pseudomonadati > Bacteroidota > Bacteroidia > Bacteroidales > Bacteroidaceae > Bacteroides > Bacteroides sp. RCH18. Next base: position 305,727 of record NZ_JBIPTC010000002.1, read on the forward strand.
GCTGATACAAGCCCTGCAAAAAGAAAATGTGGAAATGCAGACCGTATATGTGCCTGCCGGACAACGTACACAAGTGACGCTTGCTGACGGAACAATGGTATGGGTAAACGGAAAAAGTACGCTGACTTTTCCCAGTCAGTTCGCTTCCCGTACCCGTAAAGTGGAACTGGACGGGGAGGCCTATTTCGAAGTTCAGAAAGACTCGGAGAAACAGTTCATTGTTTCCACAGCCCATCAGTCTGCGATTAAAGTGTTGGGCACAAAGTTTAATGTAAAGGCATATAAGCATTCCGAAGAGATTACTACCACTCTAATAGAAGGGAAAGTTCATTTCGAATTTAATAATACCGCTCAGAAGCCTCAGTACATTACTATGGCACCCGGTCAGAAGCTGATCTATTATTCGCAGAGTGGAAAAACGGAGCTCTATACTACTTCCGGTGAAGGAGAACTGGCATGGAAGGATGGTATTATCGTCTTTAAGCAGACATCTTTGCAGGATGCTCTGGAGATTTTGGCAGACAGATATGATGTGGAATTTATCGTTCGACGCAATGTGCCCGATGATGACCTGTTCTCCGGGACATTCACGAGCAGGAGCCTGGAGCAGATACTGAATTATATAGAAGCTTCTTCGAAAATACGCTGGCGTTATCTGAACAGTGTACAAGGAAGTAAAGAGAAGATGAAGATAGAAATTTTTATTTAGTGTTATTAATAACCTTATTTCAAAAAAGCTTATTGCCATGAAAAACAAAGACCCTTGAAACTAAAAAAGATACGGGATGATATTGGTCGTATCTTCCCGTATTGAGCCCAGTAATCGTGAATCTACTTGTTTCCCGACAAGTATAACTACTAGTTTTTTAATTAAACTCGTTACAAATTTATGCAAAATTATTGTATCGTCCAATTTCTTGGAGGATTAAACCTTCTTAGGCGGTCTTCAAGGAAAATATCACTATCTATGAAGTTACTATTTATACTCATTGTCTGCTCATTCGGACTGGCATATGCGTCCGATGGATATGCGCAAAAGACTTCCATCACATTGAAGGCAAACGATTGTACCATAGAGGAAGTGCTTCACAAAATCGAACTTGAGTCCGGATTCGGCTTTTTTGTAAACAGTAAGAATCTCGATTTGAAACGCAAGGTGTCGGTGTCAGTGTCTAATAAGAATATATTCCAGGTTCTGGAGCAAGTCTTTAAAGGTGTGGGCATCGAATATAAAGTCTTGGATAATAAAATAGTACTGGCTGCAAAAGAAAAAGACGTTGCACAGCAGAGAAAAGAAAGACTTATTGCCGGCACGGTAAAAGATAAGAATGGAGAGCCGTTGATTGGTGTCTCTATCCGGGAGAAGAGTTCCGGTGAGGGAACCATCACCGATATGGATGGAAACTATAAGCTTTCCACTTCATCGGCGAATCCTGTTCTTGTATTTTCCTATGTAGGTTATCAGTCAAAAGAAGTACCCGTAAAAGGAAATGTTGCCAATGTGGTGCTGGAAGATGCGACGCAGGAACTGAATGAGGTGGTAGTGACGGCATTGGGTATCAAACGCTCGGAGAAGGCATTGTCATACAACGTGCAGCAGCTGAGCGGTGATGAACTGACTACTGTGAAAGATGCGAACTTCATCTCTTCTCTGAATGGTAAGGTGGCTGGTGTTAATATTAATTCGTCCAATACCACGGGAGGTGCTTCGCGTGTCGTGATGCGTGGTGTCAAATCTATCACTTCTTCCAATCTGGCGCTTTATGTGATCGACGGTGTACCGATGTATAACATGATGAATGGAGGTGGCGGTGGTATCTATGACCAGCAGGGTACGGATGGCGCTGCCGACATTAACCCGGAAGACATCGAATCTATCTCTATGCTGACCGGACCTTCTGCCGCAGCTCTGTATGGTAATGCTGCCGCTGCCGGTGTTGTGCTGATAACCACCAAGAAGGGGTCTGCGGACAAGACTTCTGTCACGGTCTCCAATAATACTACTTTCTCGAAGGTGTCAATGATGCCTGAGATGCAGAGCAAATATGGTAACCTGCCCAACAGCCTGGATAGCTGGGGACCGATTGTAAACAGTGACTACGATCCGCGTGACTTCTTCCAGACCGGAGCGAATGTCATTAACTCATTTGCTTTGTCAACCGGTAACAAGAAGAATCAGGCGTATTTGTCGGCTTCTACTACCAACACCACCAATATATTGCCCAACAGTGGATACAACCGCTATAACTTCACAGTCCGTAATACGACCAGTTTCCTGAAAGACAAGATGACACTCGATGCCGGTGCCAGTTATATTCTTCAGAATGACAAGAATATGATGTCGCAGGGTTATTACTATAATCCTCTGCCGGGACTTTACCGTTTCCCTCGTAGTGAGAATTTCGATGATGTACGTATGTTCGAACGTTATAATTCCGGTATGGACCTGATGGAGCAATACTGGCCTTATGGTGGTACTTCAAGCGGTCTTGCCAATCCCTACTGGATACAGAATCGTCAGTTGCGGGAGAATAAGAAGACCCGTTATATGATCAACGCTTCCCTCAAATATCAGTTGTTCGACTGGTTGGATGTAGTAGGACGTGTGAAAATAGATAATTATGATAATCGTAGTACTTATAAGGCATACGCTTCTACCGGCACACTGGTGTCAGGTGACCGTGGAACGTACAGTGACACCTCTACACAATCAAAGAACACGTATGCGGATGCGATTGCTACACTGAATAAGAGTTTTAACGACTGGTCGGTCAATGTCAACCTTGGTGTGTCACTGAGTGACAGCCGTTATGAAATGATCGGATATGAAGGCGGATTGAAACTTATCAATTTCTTTGCCGTCCACAATATCGATTTCAATAAAGCATGGAAAGCAAAACAGTCCGGCTGGCATGATCAGGCACGCGCTATCTTTGCCAATGCGGAAATTGGTTGGAAATCAATGATCTATCTGACTGCTACCGGACGTAACGACTGGGATTCAAGACTGGCTTTCTCCGATTACAAGTCTTTCTTCTACCCGTCAATAGGACTTTCCGCCATTCTGACGAGTATATTTAATGCTCCTGATTGGCTGACATACCTGAAAGTTCGCGGTTCGTACACTGAGGTAGGTAACTCTTACGGCCGCTTCATGACTACCGTTACTTACCCTTACGATGAACAGACACAGAGCTGGACCAGCACCTCTTCTTATCCGAACACGAAACTGAAACCGGAACGTACCAAGTCATGGGAAGTAGGTTTGGACGCACGTATCCTCAATGACATCAGTCTTAACTTGACTTATTATCGTTCCAATACTTATAATCAGACATTCTATGCGGACTTGTCGCTTTCTTCGGGATATTCTAATATTCCTATCCAAAGTGGAAACATCATGAACGAAGGTCTGGAAATGTCATTGGGTTATAACAAGCAGTGGAAAGATTTCTCTTTCAATACGAACTATACATTGACATGGAATAAGAACCGGGTAAAACGTTTGGCCGACGGTGTGTACAACTATGCCACCGGACAGCCTATCCAGATGCCGGAACTGTCTCCGCTTACTTATGGACATACGGATGCCCGCCTGATTTTGCGTGTCGGAGGATCAATGGGAGACGTATACGGACAACGCTTGCTCAAACGTGACTTGAATGGCTACATTCTTAATGAAGAAGGTGTCGGACTGGCTATGGAGAACAAAGAAACCTACTTAGGTTCTATTCTGCCTAAGATGAATATGGGGTGGAGTTTAGGATTCGGTTATAAGGGAGTTAATCTTGGCATGACTTTCACCGGACGTTTCGGAGGTATTGTTATCAGCGAGACACAGTCCGTACTTGACGCTGCCGGTGTTTCCAAAGTCAGCGCGGACGTACGTGACGCAGGAGGCGTGCAGATTAATCAGAGCAAAGTCTCTGCACAGACTTACTATCAGACCATTCAGGGAACTGCGGCTTACTACACGTATAGCGCTACCAATGTACGACTCGGCGAACTTTCACTTAGCTATACATTGCCTAAAAAATGGTTTGACAATAAGGTCGGAATGACTGTTGGGCTGGTAGGAAAGAATTTATGGATGATTTATTGCAAGGCTCCTTTCGATCCGGAACTGACCACTTCAGCTGCATCTAACTTCTATCAGGGATTTGATGCCTATATGCTTCCGAGTACAAGAAATTTCGGATTCAATGTTAAATTTCAGTTTTAAATAATAAATAGGTATGAACAAGATAATAAAATATATCGGAGCAAGCGCAGTCGTATGTATGATGGCGGGGTGTACTACTAATTTTGACGATTTTAATACCAACCCTTATCAGCCTTCAAAAGTACCGGCAAGTAACTTACTGTCTACGATGTTTAACGTGTATGCTTGTCCGCAACAGAATGCTTGTCAGGAGATTAACTGTATGTGGGCCAGCTTTAGTGGTCAAGTGACTGCGACAGCTAACTGGAGCTTTGGAAAGAATGTCTTTGCTTATTATAATGCGTCCGAAGGGCACAATGACAGCTCATGGGGAAGACTCTACGGCTATATCTATCCTTCTTTCTTTTTGGTCGAGAACTCTACGGAAAAGAAAGGTGTCATTTATGCCATGGCTCAGTTAACCCGTGTTTATGGTATGCAACTGCTCGCGTCTTTACAAGGTCCCATTCCTTACACACAGATGAAGGCCGGCGAAACGGAAGCCTCTTATGATAATGAGCAGACTGTATGGCATGCCATGTTTGACGATCTGGATAATGCGATCACCATTCTGAAGTCGGCGGCAACGTTCGGCGTAAATCAAGATTTGGCTGTGGTAGACCAGTTCTATAAAGGTGACTGCTCGAAGTGGCTGAAGTTTGCCAATACGCTGAAACTTCGGATGGCTATCCGCATCTCGGGAGTAGAACCGGAATATGCTCAGACCAAGGCTCAGGAAGCTGTACTTGGAGGTGTGATGGAAAGTGTGGGCGACAGTTCTTATGATACGACTAATGGCGGAATCAATGAAAACGGATATGCTATTGTCAGCGGATGGCCCGAAGTAAGAGCCAATGCCTGCCTCGTGTCGTACATGAACGGATATAACGATCCTCGCCGTCCTGCTTATTTTACTCCGCAGACTCAGACTGCTGCCGGTGGGTATGTAGGTGTCCGTTCGGGTTCGGCAGAAATACCTGAACCTACGGTATACGCCAACTATAGCAAACTCTTTATCGCTACCGACAAAACATTGCCACAACCGGTAATGTACGCTGCCGAAGCTGCTTTCCTGCGTGCGGAAGGAGCACTGAAAGGCTGGAATATGGGTGGAGATGCCAAGACTTTCTATGAAAAGGGAGTTCGATTGTCTTTTGAGGAATTTGGAGTATCGGGTGCCGATGATTATTTGGCTGACGCTACATCTGTACCGGGAAATTATGTGGATAATTTAATTGCCGGACATACCGGAAACAATTATACGAACCAGTCGTCCATTACGATCAAGTGGGAGGATGGAGCTGATGACGCGAAGAAACTGGAAAGGGTACTTACCCAGAAATGGATTGCCTGTTATCCCGACCCGATGAACGGATGGGCAGATTTCCGTCGCACGGGCTATCCCAGAATCTTCCCGGCAACTGAATCTATGAATGCCGATTGTAATACGGGGCGCGGACAACGCCGTCTTCGTTTTACACGAAGTGAATACAATAACAATAAGGCGAATGTGGAAGCGGCCGTCAGTATGCTTAGCAATGGAAAAGATTCTAATGGAACTGATCTTTGGTGGGCAATGAAAGAAAATGGTACTTATTAATAGCTTAAATTAGGAATGACAATATGAAGAAATTATTATATATCATATTTGGAGTAATGGGTGCACTGATGTTTATACAGTGCAGCGACTGGACTGAAATGGAACCGAAGTTCACCGAACCGGTGAATATCAATGGTGAAGACTATTATAAGGCACTGAGAGAATATAAGAAATCCAATCATCCGATAGTTTTTGGCTGGTACAGTGAATGGACCGGAACCGGAACGAATATGAACAACCAGTTGAGAGGTATCCCCGATTCAATGGATATCGTTTCTCTTTGGGATGGAGCTTTCAACCTGACCGAAGCACAAAAAAGTGATCTTAAGGAAGTGAGAGAGAAAAAAGGGCTCAGAGTGTTATATTGTCGGATTATCACGAATATAGGTGGAGGCCATACACCCGCAGAAGTAGAGAATGACTATATAGTGGATGGAGTGGAGTATAAATCTAAAGATGAGGCAATGGCTGCTTATTGGGGATGGTATGGCGATTATGGCGATACTTCTGCCGAAGGCATTGAAAAGGCTATTCGTAAGTATGCACGAGTGATTACTGATTCAATCAATAAATACGATTATGACGGATTTGATATTGACTTTGAACCGAATTATGGGAATAGTGGTAATTTGAGCAGTTATTCAGATCGTATGCATATCTTTCTGGATGAATTATCAAAGGAGCTGGGTCCGAAATCTGGAACAGGACGTATACTAATGGTAGATGGAGAACCTCAAACGCTAAAACCGGAATCGGGTCCCTTATTGGATTATTATGTTGTTCAGGCATATTATTGTACTGCTGACAAAGGATACAGTAACTCATTGGATGATCGCTTTGATAAACTCTTGAAAACATTTGGTTCAGAAGAAGATGAGGCGACAATACTGAGCAAAACAATCTGGTGTGAGGACTTTGAAAAGCATAAAGGCGACGGAGGACCGGAATTTACCACTCGGGACGGTGTAGTGACTTATTCATTGAAAGGAATGGCGATGTATTATCGTCCGGGAGTGAATGCACGTCTTGGCGGAGTGGGGGCTTACCGTTTCAATCTTTGCCGTCCGGTAAATGACTATTTCTTTATGCGTGAGGTTATTCAGGTTCTGAATCCCGCTAATCATTAATTGCAAGAACATAACTAAAAAGGATAATTATGAAGATGATTAAATTTTCAAGATATGTTGTGCTGGGGGCGGCTTTGGCTGTTGTCACCGGATGCAACGATGCAAAACTGTCAACCATCGATAATGGAGTATATATTGCGGAAGCGGCTCCTTCCAATACGTTTGGTCAGCAGATAGAGGCACAATTGGTGGACGAGGGAGATGTGATAAAGACATTGACTGTTCGTCTGGTCCGTGCTATTAATCAGGATGTGACTGTAACACTGGACATCGACCAGCAGCTCATTGATGAGTATAACCAACAGCATGAAGCAACTTATGAACTTCTGCCGGAAGAGTTTAGAAGTTTTGATCGCACAGTTACAATCCCCGCAGGCGAAGTGTCTGCACCAGTCATTAATCTTACTATAAAGCCGTTTACCACCCCCAATAACGAGGCTTATGCGATTCCGGTACGGATCACTTCCGTAACCGGACCGATAGGACTTGTTGGTAACGCAAACCATATTCTTTATCTGCTTACTTCTCCTAATAAGCAGAAAGCGGTGGTTTTAAAATCAGCAAATAAAACCAGTCTGAACTTTAAAAACGAAATTCCTGTCACTCAGTGGACTATAGAGTACTGGATCAAGTTCGACAATACAACGGGCAAACCGACCGGAGATTGGGTTGGTCCTGCCAATATCGCTTTCAGACGAAATATTTTCGCAGACAATTCGGCTCCTATCTCTTTCAATGGCATCTTACTGCGTTATTGGGCGGATGGAGCAAAGAAGATTGCGCCTTGTTTGCAGTGCCAGTTGGATGGTAACTATTTTGATAGTGAAGAATTTTGGTATCCGGATACATGGTATCATATTGCTTACACTTATGACGGATCTACTATCTCCCTCTATAAAGATGGTACATTGAATAATAGTAAAGCAGATTCAAGAGACTTCACATTCAATAATATCACTTTGGCGCAGAGTTTTGGCTGGAGAATGCAGGTGGAACTTGCCCAGATTCGTCTTTGGAGCAAATGTCTGACAGAGAACGCCATTCAGGAAGGAATGTCACGCCAGATATCCGGAGAGTCGGATGGTTTGATTGGGTATTGGAAGTGTGATGAAGGAGAAGGAAATGTATTGAAGGATAATAGTCCGAACGGTAATGATATAACGCTTGCCGGAACTCCTGCATGGAGTGAACAATACAATTTCTATCATCCTAATGATTAAGCGGATGGTCGGAGCTTTATTAATTGATTAGAGAATCCGATACTTACAGATAGTGAAAAGAAAAGCCGGCTGCAAAGGATTACAGCCGGCTTTTTGATAAATGGGTTTTATGCCTTATTTCTCATCATTCTCGCGAATCTCCACGCGACGAATCTTGCCGCTGATAGTCTTGGGCAGTTCGTCAACGAACTCGATCACACGCGGATATTTATAAGGAGCAGTCACCTTCTTGACGTGGTTCTGCAATTCCTTGATCAGTTCTTCTCCGGCACGTGCTTTATAGTCTTTGGACAATACGATAGTTGCTTTTACTACCTGTCCGCGAATCTCATCGGGTACTCCGGTGATGGCACATTCTATGACGGCAGGGTGCGTCATCAAAGCGCTTTCCACTTCGAACGGGCCGATACGGTAACCGGAACTCTTGATTACGTCGTCTGCACGTCCTACAAACCAAAGGTATCCGTCTTCGTCTTTCCACGCCACATCACCTGTGTAGTAAATGCCGTCGTGCCAAGCCTCGTGTGTACGTTCCGCATCCCGATAGTACTCTTTGAAAAGTCCGAGAGGTTTGCCTTTGCTGGTACGGATCACAATTTGTCCTTGCTCTCCGGCTTCCACGGAGCGACCTTCACTGTCGATCAGGTCTACGTCATACTGCGGATTGGGCAGTCCCATGCTTCCCGGTTTCGGTTCCATCCAAGGCATGGTGGCAACTGTCAGTGTCGTCTCCGTCTGTCCGAAACCTTCCATCAGCTTGATGCCTGTCAGTTTCTTGAACGTTTCGAATACGGCAGGGTTCAGCGCTTCTCCGGCAATGGTACAGTACCGCAGTGAAGACAAGTCATATTTAGTCAGGTCTTCATGAATCAGAAAGCGGAAGATGGTTGGAGGTGCGCAAAGGGAAGTCACCTGATACTCCTGTATCTTTTCCAGGATAGCTGCGGGCGTGAACTTTTCGTGGTCATAGACGAAGATGTTGGCTCCGGCAATCCATTGTCCGTAGAGTTTTCCCCATACGGCTTTTCCCCAGCCGGTATCGGCGATGGTGAGGTGGAGGCTGTTCTCGTCCAGATTGTGCCAGAAGCTACCTGTAACGATATGGCCTAACGGATACGTAAAGTCATGTGCTACCATTTTAGGCTCGCCGGTAGTGCCGGAAGTGAAGTACATCAGTGAGATGTCGTCATTCGTATTGGCATGTCTCGGACGGATGAAAGGGGCAGCGTTATCGATTCCCTGATGGAAATCTTCGAATCCTTCCGGAACTTCCGGACCTACACTGACCAGCTTTTCCACGCTCGGACACTCAGGAAGAGCATCTTTGATGTGTTGCAGTATGATTCCCTCGCCGGCAGCCACAATCATTTTGATGTCGGCAGCGTTGCAGCGATAGATGATATCTTTCTTTGTCAGCAGGTGAGTGGCGGGGATCACCGTTGCTCCCAGCTTATGCAGGGCGATGGTGCTGTACCAGAACTCATAGCGGCGCTTCAGAATCAGCATCACCATGTCTCCGCGACCGATGCCGAGGCTCTGGAAGTAAGAGGCCGTCATGTCCGTATAGCGTTTCATATCGGCAAAGGAGAACTGACGGCTTTCGCCCTGGTCATTGGTCCAGAGCAGAGCGTTCTTGTCGGGTTGTTCGGCAGCCCAGGCGTCTACTACATCGTAGCCGAAGTTGAAATTCTCCGGTACGTTTATTTTCAGGTTCTTGATGAAATCCTCTTGTGAGGCAAAGCTAGTCTGTGCTAAAAATCTTTCTACCATAACGTTATTACATAATTACGGCCAGAAAACGTACCGTTTTGCCATCGAGCGCTTTCATGCCATGTGGAAGTTTTGAATTAAAATAAATACTGTCTCCTTGGTTCAGGATGATTTCCTTGCCCTCGATGTTGATAAGCATACGGCCTTCAACCACCAGGTTGAATTCCTGTCCGTTGTGGTGGTTATAATGGATCGGCTCATCGTCTCCCTTCGGTTCGACTGTGACGATGAAAGGATCGGCGGTGCGGTTCATGAAGCCCGACGCCAGTGACTGGTATTTGTAAGCTCTGGTACGTTCGATGCTGACTCCTTTGCCGGCACGGGTCACGAAGTAGCTGCTCATTTTCGGCTCTTCGCCAAACATCAAAGCATCCAGTGCGATATTGTAGGTACGGGCTATCTTTTGTAGCATACTAACGGAAATGTCGTATTGTCCTGTCTCTGCGAGCCGGTATTCTTCGGCTGATATGTCGCAGTCGCGGGCGATATCTTCAGACGTTAGTTCCAGTACGTCACGTAATCCGCGAAGGCGTTCTGCGATCTGTTTAATTTGGTCATTCATACAAGTGGTTGTTTTTTGATTATTAATAATTTTGCGGTATTATTTGGATGCTTTCATCGCTTTGATGACGGCAGAGGTAAATCCGTTGTGTTCCAGTTCGTTGATTCCCTTGATCGTAATTCCGCCCGGAGTAGTCACTTTGTCGATTTCCACGCTGGGGTGGGTGTCATTGTTCAGAATTAATGCGGCGGCTCCCTTGACGGACTGGGCCACCATTTCCATCGCATCTTTGGGACGGATGCCCATTTCGATGCCGGCCTGCATGGCTGCCTGGATGTATTTCAATACGTAAGCGATGCCGCAGGAAGTCAGTGCCGTGGTGGCGGCTATCTTATCTTCGGGGATGAGCATGGCCATTCCCATTTCGTTGAACAGGCGGAGCATAAACTGGTTCTGTTCATCGTTCGTGTTGCGTGCCGCGATAAGCGTCATACTTTCCAGTTCGCTGATGGCGGTGTTCGGAATCAGGCGGAACATCGGCATCTCCGGTGCTATCACAAAGTGTGCGAGTTCTTCAAAACTGATACCAGCCGCTACGGATACGAGCGTCTGTTTGCTCTTCAGCTTCAGCTCGCGCATGACGGACTCCACAAACCAGGGCTTCACGGCGAGAATGACAACATCTGCTCCCGTTGCCGCTTCCGTATTGCTCAGAGTGGTGGAAATGCCCGGAAATTCTTCTTTCAGTTTCTCCAGTTTGCCTGCGCTGGGGTTGGATACAATGATATCTGAGTCTGCTATCAGACTTCCTTTTGCCAGGCCGCGGGCTATAGAACCACCCATGTTTCCTGCACCGATAATAGCTATTTTCATATGCGCTTCTTTTTTAATGTATTCTTACAGACAAAGGTAACGGTAAATTGCGAAAAAACAAAAAGCAGCCTGAATAAGAACTGTTTTTCTGTTCGAGGCTGCTTTTTTGTTCGCTGTTTATTAATCAAATATCAGTTAGAGTACTCTTTTGAAACGGGCAAGGAACTCGTCCGCTTCCTCCATGCTGAGGCAGAGAGGGGGCAATAAGCGGAGTACATTCGTCCCGCTGGCTCCCGTAAATACGTGTTCGTCGTAGATGAGGCGGCTGCGCAATTCCTTGATCGGTTCTTCAAATTCGAGTCCGATCATCAGTCCGCGTCCGCGCACTTCTTTGATTTGCGGGAATTTCTTGAGTTCTTCCAGCAGGTAGTCGCCGACTGCTTTTGCATTTTCTACCAGATTGTCCTGTTCGATGACGTCCATTACGGCAAGGGCTGCCGAGCAGGCCAGGTGATTTCCGCCGAATGTAGTTCCCAGTTGTCCGTAGACGGGCTTGAACATCGGGCTGATCAGTACACCTGCCATCGGGAATCCGTTTCCGATGCCTTTGGCTACGGTGATGATGTCCGGCTGGATATGGTTGTATTGATGGGCAAAGAATTTTCCGCTACGGCCGTATCCACTCTGGATTTCGTCCAGAATCAGAATCGTTCCGGTTTCGGTACAAACCTTGCGAAGTTCCTGCATAAATTCAGTAGTCGGTATTTTGATACCGCCCACTCCTTGTATTCCTTCGATGATAACAGCGCATACGTCACCTTTCGCCAGTTCCTGCTTCATCGCTTCGATGTCATTCAGAGGGAGATAGGTCACATGACCGTTGTTGTTGATCGGAGCAATGATGGTGGGGTTGTTCGTAGCCTCCACTGCAAGGGATGTACGTCCGTGGAAGGCTTTGCTGAAAGAAATGACTTTGGTGCGTCCGTTATAGAAAGAAGCCAGCTTCAGTGCGTTTTCATTGGCTTCGGCTCCGCTGTTGATCAGAAACAGCGAGTAGTCTTCATAACCGGAAATCTTTCCCAATCGTTCGGCTACTTGTTGCTGCAGCTTATTGATCACCGAGTTTGAATAGAAACCAAGGGTTGCTACCTGATTGCTGATCATCTCCACATAGTGGGGATGCGCGTGTCCGATGGAGATGACGGCATGGCCTCCGTAGAGGTCCAGATATTCCGTACCGTTTTCATCCCATACCTTACAGCCTTGTCCTTTGACTATATTGATGTCATATAAAGGATATACGTCGAATAATTTCATAATTCTTCTGTTTTTAGAAAGCGGAAGGTTTCAGCCGTAATCCTACGGTTTCTTCCAGGTTGAACATCAGGTTCATGTTATGAACTGCTTGTCCGCTGGCACCCTTCAGCAAGTTGTCGATACAGGAGATAATCAGTAATTTGTCACCATGTTTCTCCAGATGTATCAGACATTTATTGGTATTTACGACTTGTTTCAAGTCTATATTCTTATCTACAATATGCACGAAGGAGTCTTTTGCATAATATTCCTCATACATGCGAACGATTTCTTCGAGTGCAACTTTCGTTTTTACGACAAGAGTGGCAAAGATGCCGCGCGGGAAATCTCCCCGATAAGGAATAAAGTCGATCTCTGAATCGAAGCTGTTCTGCAACTGCTTCAGTGATTGCTTGATTTCCGGCACGTGCTGATGATCGAAGGCCTTGTATATACTGATGTTATTGTTACGCCAACTGAAATGACTGGTAGCACCGGGCTTCACGCCGGCACCGGTACTTCCGGTGATGGCATTGACCGAAACATCGCCTGTCAACATCAGATTCTTGGCTAGCGGAAGCAAACCTAACTGGATGCAGGTAGCAAAACAACCGGGGTTGGCTACGTGCTTCGCCGTACAGGTAGCACGACGGTTCAGTTCCGGCAGACCGTAGATGAAGTCATGATCGTCACTCTTGATGCGATAATCCATCGAGAGGTCGATGATTTTCAAATCTTCCGGCACGTTGTGGCTTTCCATGAATTTCTTCGTGTCACCGTGGGCGGTACAGAAGAATAGTACATCTATTGCGTCCAGAGGTAACTGGTCGGTAAATCTCAGGTCGGTTTCTCCGTATAGTCCTTCGTGTACGTCGGTGATTCGGTTTCCGGCATTACTGCTGCTGTTGATGAATACGATTTCAGTTTCCGGATGGTTGAGCAGCAGACGGATTAATTCGCCTGCTGTATATCCTGCGCCACCAATGATTCCTGCTTTAATCATATCTCTTCGTCTTTATGGTTATTGTAGTAAACACGCAGCGGAGTAGAAGTTACCTTAATAAAGCCCTTAGCATCTTCGGCTGTCCAGCCTTTCTGCATTTCACCATATTCGCCGAACTTCGTTTTCACGAGGTCGTCTTCCGATTCTACACCGACGGTAGAGAAAGAAAGCGGGCGGAGCTCGAGGATTGCCGTACCGTTAACGTTACGCTGGCTTTCCTGAAGCATGGCTTCGATGTCACGCATCACCGGTTCGAGATACTGGCTTTCGTGGAGGAACATTCCGTACCAGTTGGCCACCTGATCTTTCCAGTATTGCTGCCATTTGCTCAATGTGTATTTTTCGAGGAAGCGGTGAGCACCGATAATCAACATCGGAGCGGCAGCCTCGAAACCCACACGGCCTTTGATGCCGATGATGGTATCGCCCACGTGCATATCACGTCCGATACCGTATGCGGCACCGATCTCTTCTACCTTTTGGATAGCTTGGATCGGATCATCGAATGTTTCGTCATTGACAGCTTTCAGTTCTCCCTTTTCGAAAGTGAGACGGAGTTGTTCGCTGCCTTCTTTTTCCACATGTTTCAGGTAGGCTGTTTCCGGTAATCCCTGTGCGGAGTCGAGGATTTCGCCACCACAGATGGATGTACCCCACAAACCTACGTTATAAGAGTATTTCAGCTTGGTAAAGTCTGCACTGAAACCATGTTTGTTCAGATAGTCGATTTCTTCCTGACGGCTTAATGCCATATCACGGGTCAGCGTGATGATTTCTACATTCGGAGCCAGTACAAGGAAAGTCATGTCAAAACGAATCTGGTCGTTACCTGCTCCGGTAGAACCGTGGGCAATGGCATCCGCACCGATTTCGTTGGCATAACGTGCGATGGCCAATGCCTGGAAGATACGTTCCGAGCTGACAGAGATCGGGTAAGTACCATTACGCAGCACATTTCCGAAAACCATATATTTCAGACTCTTTTCGTAGTATTCCTGAGTAACGTCCAATGTTACATATTTCACTGCTCCCAGTTTGTAGGCGTTTTCTTCGTTTGTCTTCAGCTGTTCTTCGCTGAAACCGCCTGTATTGGCACAAGCTGCATATACTTCGTAACCTTTTTCTTTAGCGAGGTACATGACGGTGAACGATGTGTCCAGTCCGCCGCTGAATGCCACCACTACTTTTTTCTTCTTTTCTTCCATAGTGCTGTATATATTAAATGTTATTTCTTTCTTGTTCTTTTTTTATGTTCCGTGGGTCTGTCGGATCGTACAGCATGGCTGTGCAGATGCAGAACTTACGGTTTTTAGCTACCAGTATATCGTGGTTGGTGCAGCCTTCGCATCCTTTCCAGAAAGCCTCGTCGTCTGTCAGTTCATTGAAAGTGACGGGGACATATCCTAGTTCGGTGTTCATTTTCATCACTGCGGCTCCGGATGTCAGACTGAAAATCTTAGCTTTCGGCCATCGGAGACGTGCCAGTTGGAAAGATGCTTGTTTGATGCGCTTTGCCAATCCTAATCCGCGAAAATCGGGATGTACAATCAGACCGGAGGTTGCTACGTATTGCTTGTTTCCCCATGATTCGATATAGGTGAAACCTGCGAATGTGTCGCCACAGAGCGCGATTATTGCTTTGCCCTCTTTCATTTTAGTCGCTACGTATTCGTGTGTGCGCTCTGCGATTCCGGTTCCTCGTACGGCAGCAGCATTTCTGATAGTTTCCAAAATAGTGTCAACGTAAACCTCATGTGAGGCGTCGGCTACCATAACATCTATTTGTTGAGTGTCCATTTCTTTATATATAATATAGGTATAGTTATTCGATATTCGGAATGATGAGCGACAAAAGCTGACGTACTTTGCTTGTGGCTACTCCTTCACGCAGAACCAGCATGATGGTATCGTCGCCGGCAATGGTTCCCAGAATCTCGCTGAACTCATTGTTGTCGATATCATAAGCCATGCTGCTGGCGTAACCGGGACGGGTACGGATAACAGCTATATTGCCGGAAAACTGTAGGGAGATAAATCCATTGTTGCGCAACATCTCACCGGCACTCTGGTCAGTGGAACGTTTATACATGATGTTATTCGGCAATACATATACATACTTACCGTTCATACTTGCAGCTTTGGCTACTTTCAGTTGTTTTAAGTCGCGGGAGAGGGTGGCTTGTGTCAGTTCGAAGCCTTCACGGTTCAGCTCTTGCAGCAGTTCTTCCTGCGAGCCTACCTCCTTGCTTGAGATAATCATTTTGATGGCGTCTAACCGATTTGCTTTCTTCTTCATTGTATAATTATTCTAAGAATGGCGCAAAATTATGCATTATTTCGGAGAAAACATGCATAAATCATGCTTTTTTTGCATAAAAAGTAAAATTTATACTGATGTAAGGTTTGGCTATGCAGATTTGTGTCAAAATGCACATCCTTTCTATCAAAATGCGTAAGGAAAAGGAGGAAGGAAGCGCCTATCTTTGCAATGTAGGTAAATGGATACCTTAAATATATAGACAAAATACCATGAAACAGAACTTTTTTGCAGTCGACCTGGGCGCAACAAGCGGCCGTACAATCTTAGGCTCTTTTATTGAAGGCGGATTAAATCTGGAGGAGATTAATCGTTTTCCTAACCACTTGATCGAGGTGGGTGGACATTTCTATTGGGATATTTATGCATTATACCGTCACATTATCGACGGATTGAAATTGGTAGCTCACCGTGGCGAATCTATTGCCTCTATCGGTATAGATACATGGGGAGTAGATTTCGTCCTCCTTGGAAAAGACGGAAACTTGCTTCGCCAGCCTTATGCATATCGTGATCCGCATACGGTAGGAGCACCGGAAACCTTTTTCTCTCGTATCTCTCGTAGCGAGGTATATGGTAAAACTGGTATTCAGGTAATGAATTTTAATTCACTTTTCCAATTAGATACTTTGCGTCGCAATCATGACAGTGCATTGGAGGCAGCAGACAAAGTTCTGTTTATGCCGGATGCGTTGAGCTATATGCTGACCGGGAAGATGGTAACTGAATATACCATTGCTTCCACTGCCCAATTAGTGAATGCACATACGCAACGTCTGGAACCGGAGTTGCTGAAAGCAGTCGGACTGAAAGAAGAGAATTTCGGTCGTTTTGTCTTCCCGGGTGAGAAGATAGGAACATTGACTGAAGAAGTGCAAAAGATAACAGGATTGGGGGCAATTCCTGTGATTGCGGTGGCCGGACATGATACCGGATCTGCTGTAGCAGCTGTTCCCGCACTTGATCGTAATTTTGCATATTTGAGTAGCGGTACTTGGTCGCTGATGGGGGTGGAAACAGATGCACCGGTGATTACAGCTGAAACAGAGGCTTTGAACTTTACGAATGAAGGTGGCGTAGAAGGCACAATTCGCCTTTTGAAGAATATTTGTGGAATGTGGTTGCTGGAACGTTGTCGTCTGAATTGGGGAGATACAAGCTATCCGGAATTAATTACCGAAGCGGATTCGTGTGAACCATTCCGTAGTTTAATCAATCCGGATGACGACTGTTTTGCAAATCCTGCGGATATGGAACAGGCCATTCGTGAATATTGCCGGATTACTGGGCAGCCGGTTCCTGAGCAACGTGGACAAATAGTACGTTGTATCTTTGAGAGTCTGGCTTTGCGTTACCGTCAGGTGTTGGAGAACTTGCGTGCGCTTTCTCCTCGTCCTATCGAAACTCTGCATGTGATCGGTGGCGGTAGCCGTAATGACTTGTTGAATCAGTTTACTGCTAATGCTATCGGTATTCCGGTTGTGGCAGGACCGTCTGAGGCAACAGCTATCGGTAATGTCATGATTCAGGCAATGACGGTGGGAGAGGCGACGGATGTTGCCGGTATGCGTCAGTTGATAAGCTGTTCAATTCCGTTGAAGACTTATCACCCACAGGATATGGCAGCCTGGGATGCGGCTTATATCCATTTTAAAAACTGTGTTCGATAAATTCCGGAGAATTAAGAAATAACCGACAGAATAATATTAACTTTTAATAATAGAATATCATGAAAAAAGAAGAAATGATTCAGAAAGCGTATGAGATTGCTGTTGAACGCTATGCAGCAGTAGGTGTAGATACTGAAAAAGTACTGAAAACCATGCAGGACTTCCACTTGTCACTTCATTGCTGGCAGGCTGATGATGTAACAGGTTTTGAAGTGCAGGCAGGTGCACTGAGCGGAGGTATTCAGGCAACCGGTAATTATCCGGGCAAAGCTCGCAATATTGATGAACTGCGTGCCGACATTCTGAAAGCCGCTTCTTATATTCCGGGTACACACCGTCTGAACCTGCACGAAATCTATGGGGATTTTCAAGGTAAAGTGGTAGACCGCGATCAGGTAGAGCCTGAACATTTTAAGAGCTGGATTGAATGGGGTAAGGAGCATAACATGAAACTCGATTTCAACTCTACTTCATTCTCACATCCGAAATCTGGTGATTTGTCACTGTCTAATCCGGATGAGGGCATCCGTCAGTTTTGGATTGAGCACACCAAACGTTGTCGTGCCGTTGCCGAAGAAATGGGTAAAGCGCAGGGTGACCCGTGTATCATGAATCTTTGGGTACATGACGGAAGCAAGGATATCACTGTAAACCGCATGAAATATCGTGCATTGTTGAAAGATTCTCTGGATCAGATATTTGCTACTGAATATAAAAACATGAAAGACTGTATTGAATCAAAAGTATTCGGTATCGGTCTGGAAAGCTATACAGTAGGTTCCAATGACTTCTACATTGGTTATGGTGCATCCCGTAACAAGATGGTGACTTTGGATACCGGTCACTTCCATCCGACTGAAAGTGTTGCCGACAAAGTATCTTCTCTTTTGCTTTATGTGCCCGAATTGATGTTGCACGTAAGCCGTCCGGTTCGTTGGGATTCCGACCACGTAACTATTATGGATGATCCTACAATGGAACTGTTCAGTGAAATTGTTCGTTGCGGTGCATTGGAACGCGTACACTACGGTCTCGACTATTTCGATGCTTCTATCAACCGTATCGGTGCTTACGTTATCGGTAGCCGTGCTGCTCAGAAATGTATGACACGTGCTTTGCTCGAACCGATTGCCAAGCTGCGTGAATACGAAGCTAACGGACAGGGATTCCAGCGTCTGGCTCTGCTCGAAGAAGAGAAAGCGCTTCCATGGAATGCAGTATGGGATATGTTCTGCTTGAAGAACAACGTTCCGGTAGGCGAAGATTTCATTGCGGAAATCGAAAAGTACGAAGCGGAAGTAACTTCTAAACGATAAGTGATGGATATTCTAATAGGCTTGTTGATTATAGCCATCGGTAGCTTTTGCCAGTCCAGTTCCTATGTACCTATTAAAAAGGTGAAGGAATGGAGCTGGGAAAGCTTCTGGTTGGTACAAGGTGTGTTTGCCTGGCTAGTGTTCCCGTTCCTGGGATCACTGCTGGGGATACCCGCAGGAGGCAGTTTGTTCGACCTGTGGGGAGCCGGAGGTGCTGGGATGAGCATCTTTTATGGTGTATTATGGGGAATAGGCGGATTGACTTTCGGACTCTCCATGCGTTACCTGGGTGTTGCGCTCGGACAGAGTATCGCATTGGGTACTTGTGCCGGATTCGGAACTCTTTTTCCTGCCATCTTCGCCGGAACCAATCTGTTCGAAGGTAACGGACTGATTCTTCTTCTAGGAGTTTGTATTACGCTGGCGGGTATTGCTATCATTGGTTATGCCGGTGGCTTGCGTGCACAGAATATGAGCGAAGAAGAAAAACGGGCTGCCGTAAAAGACTTTGCATTGACAAAAGGTTTGCTGGTAGCACTTCTTGCGGGTGTGATGAGTGCCTGCTTTGCTTTGGGACTGGATGCCGGAACTCCTATCAAGGAAGCTGCTTTGGCAGGTGGCGTGGATGGACTTTATGCAGGTCTTCCTGTTATCTTCCTTGTGACTTTAGGCGGATTCATGACAAATGCCGCTTACTGCCTGCAGCAGAATATAGCTAATAAGTCTGTCGGTGACTATGCCAAAGGAAAGGTATGGGGTAACAATCTCGTCTTCTGTGCGTTGGCCGGTGTACTGTGGTACATGCAGTTCTTCGGACTGGAGATGGGTAAGAGCTTCCTCACGGAAAGTCCGGTGTTGCTGGCTTTCTCATGGTGTATCCTGATGGCGCTGAACGTAACCTTTAGTAATGTATGGGGAATCATCCTGAAAGAGTGGAAAGGAGTATCTGCCAAAACAATCACAGTATTGATCTGTGGTTTGGTAGTCTTGATCTTCTCGTTGGTATTCCCGAACTTGTTTTAATAATAAATAGATATGAAATCAATTTTAGAAAATCGTCCGGCACTTGCCAAAGAAGTAAACAAGGTAGCTGAAGTTGCCGGATACTTGTGGCAAAAAGGATGGGCTGAACGTAACGGTGGTAATATCACCGTAAATATCACAGAGTTTGTAGACGATGAAATCCGTCGGATGGAACCGATTAGCGAAGTAAAATCCATTGGCGTTACATTGCCTTATCTGAAAGGATGTTACTTTTATTGCAAAGGAACCAACAAACGTATGCGTGATCTGGCTCGCTGGCCGATGGAAAATGGTTCGGTGATCCGCATTCTGGATGATTGCGCCAGCTATGTAATCATTGCCGACGAAGCGGTGGCGCCGACTTCGGAACTGCCTTCCCACCTGAGCGTACACAATGATTTGCTGAGCAAGAATTCTCCTTATAAAGCATCTGTCCATACTCACCCGATCGAACTGATTGCCATGACTCATTGCGAGAAGTTCCTTCAGAAAGATGTGGCAACCAATCTGTTATGGAGTATGATTCCCGAAACGAAGGCATTCTGTCCGAGAGGTCTGGGTATCATTCCTTATAAATTGCCTAGCTCGGTAGAACTGGCGGAAGCTACTATCAAGGAATTGCAGGACTACGATGTAGTCATGTGGGAAAAACACGGTGTTTTTGCCGTAGACTGCGATGCCATGCAGGCTTTTGACCAGATTGACGTGCTGAATAAGTCGGCGTTGATCTATATTGCTGCAAAGAATATGGGCTTCGAACCGGATGGTATGAGTCAGGAACAAATGAAAGAAATGTCCGTTGCTTTCAATCTTCCTAAATAATACTTGTATTAATCACTGAATTTATCTACTTTAGCGACCGCAGCATTTTCTACCAATGGAGAATGTTGCGGTAACTTTAAAATTATGACACAACTATGAATCGCATTATTCTGAATGAGACCTCTTATTTCGGTGCAGGATGCCGGAGTGTAATTGCTGTGGAAGCAGCCAGACGTGGCTTTAAGAAAGCCTTTTTCGTAACAGATAAAGACCTTATCAAATTTGGTGTTGCAGCCGAAATCATTAAAGTATTTGATGACAATCATATTCCGTATGAACTTTATAGTGATGTAAAGGCTAACCCTACCATTGCTAATGTGCAGAATGGTGTGGCTGCCTATAAGGCTTCCGGTGCAGACTTTATCGTAGCTTTGGGTGGCGGTTCTTCTATCGATACGGCAAAGGGAATCGGTATTGTTGTGAATAACCCGGATTTTGCCGATGTGAAATCTCTGGAAGGTGTGGCTGATACCAAACATAAGGCTGTTCCTACCTTTGCATTGCCTACCACTGCCGGAACTGCTGCTGAAGTGACTATCAATTATGTGATTATCGACGAAGATGCACGCAAGAAAATGGTATGTGTAGACCCGAACGATATCCCTGCTGTAGCTATTGTAGATCCGGAACTGATGTATTCCATGCCGAAAGGACTGACTGCCGCTACAGGTATGGATGCGTTGACTCACGCCATCGAAAGTTATATTACTCCGGGCGCATGGGCAATGAGCGATATGTTTGAACTGAAAGCCATTGAAATGATTGCTCAGAACTTGAAAGCAGCGGTAGATAACGGTAAAGACACAGTTGCCCGCGAAGCAATGTCGCAAGCTCAATATATTGCCGGTATGGGATTCTCCAATGTAGGTTTGGGAATCGTACATTCCATGGCTCACCCGTTGGGCGCTTTCTATGATACTCCTCACGGCGTTGCCAATGCGCTGTTGTTACCTTATGTTATGGAGTACAATGCAGAGTCTCCGGCTGCTCCGAAATATATCCATATTGCCAAGGCGATGGGCGTCAATACAGACGGTATGACAGAAGCTGAAGGTGTGAAGGCGGCTATCGAGGCAGTGAAAGCGCTTTCTCTGAGTATCGGTATCCCACAGAAATTGCATGAAATCAATGTGAAGGAAGAGGATATTCCG
The DNA here is from genome assembly GCF_058231005.1 of Bacteroides sp. RCH18. NCBI lineage: Bacteria > Pseudomonadati > Bacteroidota > Bacteroidia > Bacteroidales > Bacteroidaceae > Bacteroides > Bacteroides sp. RCH18. Next base: position 327,558 of record NZ_JBIPTC010000002.1, read on the forward strand.
GCATTGGCGGTGGCTGCATTCAATGACGTTTGTACAGGTGGTAATCCGCGTCCTACGTCAGTAGCGGAAATTGAAGTATTATATCGGAAAGCATTCTGATTTTAATTGTATAAGGTTTGTTTTTTATAAGCATCCGGAGGATCTGAACAGGTGCTCCGGATGTTTTTTTACTGTTTAGCGTGTGTTTTTTGAAAATAATTCCTACTTTTGTTCAATTCAATTGTATGAAAACACGCCTGTATGACTGAGGATAATAATCTGGGATTAGAATTTAAATACTTGATAGTTAATGACATGGACCGCAAATTCGGTCTGTGGGTGAATACGGTCGGCTATCAGTCTATCCCTCCCGATTCTCCTTATCCGCTGAAGGAGCATCCGTCCGGTTACTATTTCAATGCCGAAAAAGGAAGAGTCTTGCGGGAATATCAATTGGTCTATATTACAAAAGGGCGCGGTTTGTTTTCTTCCGATTCTACTCCTGAAAGACAAGTTTGTAAAGGTCGGCTGATGGTATTGTTTCCCGGACAGTGGCATACTTATTATCCATTGCGGCAGACCGGATGGACGGAATATTACATTGGTTTTGAAGGTCCGGCGATTGATACGATTGTGGGCGATGCCTTTCTTTCCCAGGAAAGACAGATATTGGAAGTCGGCATCAATGAAGAACTGGTATCTTTGTTTTCCCGCGCTTTGGAAGTGGCAGAAGCGGATAAAATATCTGCCCAGCAATACCTTTCCGGAATCGTGCTTCATATGATCGGTATGATTCTTTCAATTTCCAAGAATAAAGTCTTCGAGATGAGTGATGTCGATCAGAAGATCGAGCAGGCAAAGATACTTATGAATGAAAATGTATCCGGCAATATTGATCCGGAGGAACTGGCGATGAGACTGAATATCAGTTACTCATGGTTCCGCAGGGTTTTTAAGGAATATACCGGCTATGCACCCGCCAAATATTTTCAGGAACTGAAACTTCGTAAAGCCAAGCAAATGTTGGTGGGAACTTCCCAGTCAGTAAAAGAAATTTCTTTTTTTCTGGGCTTCCAGTCTACCGAATATTTTTTCTCCTTTTTCAAAAAACGTACCGGGCTTACTCCGCTTGAATACCGCTCGTTCGGTCGGGAAGAATAAACATAAAGTTATTTATTGTTAATCTCCTCGATGTGATTTAACCTTTCCGTTTTAATCTGGTCAAATATAATATTGCAATGATGCAATCGGTTTATTATCAGATTAACTATAAAAGAAAAAAGAAATGAAAAGAATCGTATTTTGGATGGTAGCTTTGCTACTGATGAGTGGTGTGGCAATGGCACAAGGAAATCGCCAGGGTGGAAGACAACAGATGGATCCGAAAACCCGTGCGGAACGTATGACAGAGCGTATGGTGAAAGAATACTCTTTGAATGAAGATCAAAAGCAACAATTACAGGATGTCAACCTTGCATGGGTGCAAAAGATGGCTGCTAATCAGGGCGGACGTTCGAAAGATAATAAAGCTGCCAAGATGACTAAGGAAGAGCGGGAAAAGAAGATGGCAGAAATGAAGAAGTCCCGTGAAGATTATGATGCCCAGTTGAAGAAGATTATGACTAAAGAACAATACGATAGCTATGTGAAAAAACAGGCTGAACGTGAGAAACAGATGAAAGAAGGGCGTCAGAACCGGCAAAAAAGACAAGGGTAATATAGATTGTAATGAATGGATGTACTTCCTTTCGGAAGAAGAATTGAGGAGATACTACTGATTTTTGAGGTAGTATCTTTTTTTTGTATTCGGGTGATTCTTTATTTTGCTTTTTGAGGTTGTGAACAAGTCACATCCTACTTGTTTAAAAACGAGTCTTTTATATAGTTAATTTATTTGTTACTAATTAATTAACCTGTTAATAACTTTGTTGATAACGCAGTTAATATAAGATTGGGGTTGTGAATAAAGGAACTGTAATCAGTAGAATCTTACCGGAGAGAGATAAAAAAAGAACCGCTTGAAAAGCGATTCTTTAGTAAGTTGCGGAGATCCGACTCGAACGAATGACCTTTGGGTTATGAGCCCAACGAGCTACCAACTGCTCCACTCCGCGATGTTTAACGGGTGCAAAGGTACGGCTTTTCTTGAATAAAACAAATTATTCTCCAATTATTTTTTAGAAAAAAGATCGAATTATCTATATTGTGCTGAAAATGAGAGAGGTATTGATGGGACTTTTTTTTAGTACCTATTAATATACAAATGTTAATATTCTGTGCGTTTTCTTGTATGGTCTAAAGAAAAGAATTACTTTTGCTCAAAATATTCAGCAATGTGCAATTTGTATAACCTATGACCGTATCAAAAACGAAAGCCAAGTTAGTAGACGTTGCCCGCCAGCTTTTCGCAAAGATGGGGGTGGAGAACACTACGATGAATGATATCGCCCTCGCTTCGAAAAAAGGTAGAAGAACGCTTTATACCTATTTTAAAAGTAAGGATGAAATCTATTTGGCTGTTGTAGAATCGGAATTGGATATCTTGTCGGATATGATGAAGAGGGTGGCTGATAAAAACATTTCGCCGGACGACAAACTGTTGGAACTGATATATACCCGATTGGATGCAGTAAAGGAGGTCGTTTATCGGAATGGAACCCTGCGTGCTTATTTCTTCCGTGATATATGGCGGGTAGAAAAAGTGCGAAAGAAATTTGATGCGAAAGAAATCCAGATTTTTAAAGCTGTGTTGTTGGAGGGACAGGCGAAAGGAGTGTTTCACATTGATGATGTGGAGATGACTGCCGATTTGATACATTACTGTGTGAAGGGAATTGAAGTTCCTTATATCCGTGGGCATATAGGAGCTCATCTGGACGAAGAAACAAGAAATAAATATGTGTCCAACATTGTGTTTGGCGCACTGCATAGAACAGAAATTTAATTAAATAATTTTTTAGTATGGGATTATTAGACGGAAAAACAGCCATTGTAACCGGTGCCGCCCGTGGTATTGGCAAGGCTATCGCTCTGAAGTTTGCTGCCGAAGGTGCAAACATTGCATTTACTGACCTGGTCATTGACGAAAATGCAGAAAAAACAAGGGTAGAACTGGAAGCAATGGGTGTGAAAGCCAAAGGTTATGCTTCTAACGCTGCTAACTTTGAAGATACTGCAAAGGTCGTAGAAGAAATCCATAAGGACTTCGGACGTATCGATATTCTGGTGAACAATGCCGGTATCACTCGTGACGGTCTGATGATGCGTATGAGCGAACAACAATGGGATATGGTAATCAATGTGAACCTGAAGTCTGCATTTAACTTCATCCACGCTTGTACACCTGTTATGATGCGTCAGAAAGCTGGTAGCATTATCAACATGGCATCTGTAGTGGGTGTTCACGGTAATGCGGGACAGGCAAATTATGCTGCTTCCAAAGCCGGCATGATTGCATTGGCCAAGTCTATCGCACAAGAACTGGGCTCTCGTGGCATCCGTGCCAACGCCATTGCTCCGGGATTCATCCTGACAGATATGACTGCTGCTCTTTCTGACGAAGTGAGAGCTGAATGGGCAAAGAAAATTCCTTTGCGTCGTGGCGGTACTCCTGAAGATGTGGCAAACATCGCTACCTTCCTGGCATCAGATATGTCTTCTTACGTATCAGGTCAGGTGATTCAGGTAGATGGTGGTATGAATATGTAATCGAACAGTATGACTGTCGTATACGAAGACAACCATATAATTGTAGTCAACAAGACCGCTTCCGAGATTGTCCAGGCAGACAAGACGGGCGATACACCGCTTTCGGAAACTGTGAAGCAGTACCTGAAAGAGAAGTATCATAAACCCGGAAATGTTTTCATCGGTGTGACACACCGGCTGGACCGCCCCGTAAGCGGTCTTGTTATTTTTGCCAAAACGAGTAAGGCACTCACCCGTCTGAACGAGATGTTCCGTACCAGTGAAGTGAAAAAGACCTACTGGGCAGTAGTGAAGAATGCCCCCAAAGAGCCGGAAGGTGAATTGGTGCATTATCTGGCACGTAACGAGAAGCAGAACAAGAGTTTTGCTTATGACAAAGAAGTGCCGAACAGCAAGAAAGCGATTCTGAATTACCGGCTGATCGGACATTCGGAGAATTACTATCTGCTTGAAGTAGACTTGAAAACCGGACGTCATCATCAGATTCGTTGCCAGTTGGCAAAAATGGGATGTCCCATTAAAGGAGACCTTAAATATGGCGCTCCGCGTTCCAATCCCGATGGCAGTATTTGCCTGCATGCGCGGAAGGTACGCTTCATCCATCCCGTGTCAAAAGAGCTGATAGAGCTCGAAGCCCCTCTTCCCGAAGGAAATTTATGGAAAGGATTTGAACTGCTTTAGTCAGTGCAAGTCCTTTTTCTTTTGCCAAAAGAGTAAATATCCCTGCCATCCATTCGGTAAACTCTGGCGACAGCCTGATCGTATCGAAATAGAGTTTATATTTGCATCATGAAAACTATAATTCATGAAGTAAATCCTACCATGAAACAATTTCGAATTAACAAGAAAAATACAGATGAACGCATTTAAACTTTTAATGGCTGCTTCCTGCTTTTTAGGTCTGGCAACGAGCGGAGTGGCGAAACAGGACTATTCAAAGAGTGAGGGATTATTACAGTATGTCGATCCTTATATCGGCTCCGGTTTTCACGGACACGTATTTGTCGGAACGAGTGTTCCATACGGCATGGTGCAGCTCGGCCCCAACAATATCCATAAAGGCTGGGACTGGTGTTCGGGATATCATTATTCCGACAGTATTCTGATTGGTTTCTCTCATACTCATTTAAGCGGTACGGGATGTACCGATCTGGGGGATATTCTGATTATGCCTCTCAATGAAATCCGTACTCCCAGAGGTAACCAGGATGATATACGTGACGGTTATGCGTCGAAATACTCACATGATAATGAGATAGCCCGTCCGGAATATTATTCTTTAATTCTGGACAGATACAATATCAAAGCCGAACTGACAGCTACCGACCGGGTAGGTTTCCACCGTTACACCTATTCCGAAGGGAAACCGGCCTCTATATTGATTGACCTGCGCGAAGGAAACGGTTCTAATGCATACGACAGCTATATCCGCAAAGTGGATGACTATACAGTGGAAGGTTATCGGTATGTCAGAGGGTGGAGCCCGTCGCGAAAAGTATACTTTGTACTGAAGAGCGATCAGAAGATTGAGAAATTCACGGCTTATGACGATAATACCCCCAAACCTTGGGATCAGCTGAAAGTAGAATCGGTGAAAAGTGTGCTTACTTTCGGCAATGTGAAAGAAGTAAAGATTAAAGTGGCTATTTCTTCCGTAAGTTGTGACAACGCAGCGATGAACCTGCAAGCGGAACTCTCTCACTGGGACTTCGACAAGGTGGTGAAGATGAGCAGTGACCGCTGGAACAAACAGTTGGATAAGATGACCGTAGAATCAGACGATGAAGCTGCCAAACGTGTGTTTTATACCGCACACTATCATACCATGATCGCTCCTACATTGTATTGTGATGTCAATGGTGAGTATCGGGGGATGAATGATATGATTTACACAGACCCGAAGAAAGCGAATTATACCACTCTCTCCCTTTGGGATACTTATCGTGCCTTGAATCCTCTGATGACTATCATTCAGCCCGAAATGGTGGACAATGTAATTAATTCAATGCTTTCCATTTATCGGCAACAGGATAAACTTCCTATCTGGCCTTTGATGAGCGGTGAAACAAATTGTATGCCGGGATATAGCTCTGTTCCGGTGATTGCAGATGCTTATCTGAAAGGATTTACCGGATTTGATGCGGAAGAAGCCTTGACGGCTATGAAAGCGACAGCAACTTATGAAAGGCAGAACGGAGTTCCTTACGTGATGGCCAAAGGATACATCCCTGCTGATAAAATCCACGAAGCTACTTCCATCGCTATGGAATATGCAGTAGATGACTGGGGAATCGCCGCTATGGCACAAAAGATGGGGAAGACGGCTGATTATGAGACATTCTCGAAGCGTGCCCATTACTATAAGAACTATTTCGATTCTTCTATCCATTTCATCCGTCCGAAACTGGAAGACGGTTCGTGGCGTACTCCGTACGATCCGGCACGTTCTATTCACGGAGTCGGCGATTTCTGTGAGGGCAACGGATGGCAATATACATTCTTCGTTCCGCAAGACCCGTATGGATTGATCAGCCTGTTTGGCGGTGACAAGCCGTTTACATCGAAGCTCGACAGCTTCTTTACGAACAATGACAGTATGGGTGAAGGTGCTTCCAGTGATATCACCGGTCTGATCGGACAATATGCGCATGGCAATGAGCCGAGCCATCACATAGCTTATCTCTATACCTATGCAGGTGAACAGTGGAAAACAGCGGAAAAGGTTCGTTTCATCATGAGCGACTTCTACACAGATCAGCCGGACGGTATCATCGGTAATGAAGACTGTGGACAAATGTCTGCATGGTATCTCCTTTCTGCTATGGGATTCTATCAGGTGAATCCGTCTGACGGTGTGTTTGCTTTCGGCAGTCCTCGTTTTAAAAAGATAGAAGTGAAAGTGCGTGGTGGTAAAGTGTTTACTGTTGAAGCACCGAATAATAGTAAAGATAATATCTATATTCAGAAGGTTTATCTGAATGGCAAACCTTATCACAAAAGTTATATTACGTACGATGATATAATTAACGGCAGTACTTTAAAATTTGAGATGGGCAAAAAGCCTGCCAAGAATTTTGGTAAAGCTTCTGCCAATAGGCCGATCGTTTTGAATAAATAGGTAAAAGATAGTTTTTAGGATAGGTATTGGTTAGGATGATGAACGCCTTCAAGTGTTTGCGGAAGCATATATTTGAAGGCGTTTTCTTATTATCAATGGCAGATATAGAGATGAAAAAAGAAGGCGTGTCAAAAGTCAGTAGTAACTAAACTCCCCTCCTTCAGGAAGGAGGGGTGGCTGAAAGCCGGGGTGGTAGGTATACTGCATGGTTGAATATCAATAGCTTATGTGTTTACCTACCACCTCCCCCTACGGGTACTCCTCCTTCCTGAAGGAGGAGAGTTTAGTTACTTTTGACTTTTGATACGCCTTCTTTTTGTGAGATATTACTTCTGTTTTATTTTCGGTTTATCAATAAACCTCCAGCTCGTAGATTCTTGCAGCCTTCAGACTGTTGTTTTGTGTAGACTGTGTAACCAGCAGTCTGACGTAACGTACCGAAGTCGGCTTAAACTGGCGAACTACCGTGTTTTTCTTGTTATCACTCAGTTCATCAATCGTTTTCCATTCTTCGTCCGGACTGTTTCTACCTTGTAAGAAGCAGGTATGAGTGATAAAGACGCTGCCTTCATTTCCGGCATTTACCAACTTCCATCCACGGATCGTCTGTTCCTTTCCGAAGTCGAAGTCAATGTAGTTGGGAGCCGTGCTTGTATCACACCATTTCGTCTTCACATCACCGTCTACGGCATATCTTGCAACTTCTTTTTCGTTGGTTTCACCGGAACATTTGATTAGTTTGGCTTGTTTCAACAGGTTTGCTTTACTTGTCGCTTCTTCTCCATTGTCTGCTTTCAAGGCTGTGCGGAACAATTCCGAAGCCGGAGTTACTGCCGGATACTTCTCGTTAACCAGCGTTGCTGCAAATAATACAATATCTGCATGATCCGGCAAAGTAACCGTAGTCGCTCCTTTAGGAATATCCATGCCAAACTTGAACATATACGTAAACTCATAAGCCTCATCTTTGTCAGAAGCATGACGGTGAGTGCCGACATAAGCGATTTCTGCATCTTTTAGGAAGCCTTCCGTATGTCCCAGATGTTCCCACTGACCGATAAATCCGGTATAGGAAGGTACGGTGATTTCCTGTGAGTTGTTACCGGTGCTGAAGGTAGCAACTGCATCTTCACCGGCAGAGGCTGCCAGGAAATAGATACGGTTGTAAGAATGTCCGGTTGGCAACTGAAGTACATTGCCTTTGCAAGTCAAACCATTGGCAATTTCTTTCTCTCCCAAGCGGAAAGGAATGCCGTCAGCTTTCAGGATGGAGTCGGGGAGAAGTTCTGCTGCATAGCTGTTGCCCGATTCGAAGTTCCCTTCTTTGCGGAAAGCATTCCAGCTGAAACATCTGCGATCATAGTCCAAAGGCAGATAAGCGTATGCCGGAGCTTGAAGATCAGCTTTTTTCTTCAGCTTCACTTTAAATGTCTGTATGCTGTAGGGAGCGATAGATACATTCAGCTGGTTCTTGTTGAAGTCAGCGCTGCCGATCTCTTTTTCCGTACCGTCTGCAAGTACTGCCTTCTCTATTTCACCGGCGAAGGTGATGGCTGCCTGTTGCGGAGCTGCGCCTCCTGTTTCATATACACGTACTACATATTCATCGGATACTTCCGCTTTTTTCAGCGCTTTGATAACGACTTGATCGTTGCTTGAACGCACAAAAGCAAATTCCTTACCTAGTGTTCCGGTATGTTTCGGACTGCTGAAGGCTTTGATCGGTTGATTCAGAATTTCAGCTTTGATGGCGGTGGCGGGTTTGTCAAGTGCTCCGTCATGTCCTGTGAGGCTATAAGTAAATGTATGGAAGCCGAAGTCCTGACGATCCTGATAAGCGTAATTCCCTTTTGTTTCCGGTGTATGGAGAAGAGTCAGACGGATGGTATTGTTATCCGGTTTATCCCAGCCATATTTACTGTCATTCAGGATCGATACACCGTAGCTGTTGTTCTTATCGGTCAGGTCTGCCCATTGCTGTGCATATACTTCGTAAGCGGTCTGTACATTATTGCCTCTTTCCACGCTGCCGATTCCCAGATCGTAAGTAGCCTTTTCATTTTCTATATTCAGAGGAAACTCTGCTTTCAGCAGTGTGTTTGTTGACTGCCAGTCTATTTCGTTATAGAAATCTATGCGGTCGGCACGGCTGCCTTCGTAGAGGCGGATGTATTGCTTGAAGAGCGATTTGCCATGCTTCTTCTCAATGCAGAGTGCTTTACGGAGTGCGCCGTTTTCCACTAAAGTGATCTTTGCACCGTCTGTGATGGAGACAGGTTCACGGTCGATGGTCTCTTTCAGGATTTCCCATGCAGGCCATGCGTACGACTTGTTTTCGGTGAAGAGTGCCAGGCGAATCGCTTTTCCGTCTTTTACGAGTTCTTTGTTGTTGCGCTTGTCTGTCAGTGAGATGATATCTCCATTTTTATTCAGTGTGATTTTGTAGACGGAGTTTTCGATGGCTGAGGCTGCTGAAGGAGAGATCGTTTTTTCAGATCCTCCGGTGCGGACATCGTATACTGCATAACTGTTTGCGGGCAGTGACGCTGCAACCAGGATGTGAGCACGTCCGTTCTCGTAACCGATCATTTGCGAAGCGACTTTCTTGCCTTGTGCATTGTATACAGTGAAGCCTTTCGGGGCTTTAGGCTGTTCGAGGATGATCTCTGTCAAGTCCGATACCGGGAAAGCGTTTGCATTATAAAGAACGACAGGCGTTCCTTTCACGCGTGTATCCATCTGTCCGGCAATGGCGTTGACGGAAGAAGTCAGTACTTGTGAGAATTGTTTCAGAGAGATCAGTTCATCGTTCCATGAGAACTCATAGGCACGGGGGATACTCGTTCCCGTCAGGTCATCATGGAATTGATGGAAGATGAAACGTTTCCATGCCTCCGTCAGCGTGTGTTGCGGATAGCTGGCGGTACCCAGCCATTCGGCAGCGACCGCCGCTCTTTCTGCTGCATCGCCCAACTGTTCGTTTTGTCGGTTGTACAGCTTCATGGCTGCCTGCGAAGTGTAGCAACCTGTTCCGTGAACATCCATCAATAACTCTCCGTCAAATACCGGTAGTTCCGGGTGATTGTTGAACGGCAGATAATCTTTGAACAACTGATCGCTGGTAGCACTGATCACCTCTACCGGACCATCACCTTTGATTCCCTGTTCTACAGAACGTACCGAACCCAGAGTAGGAGAGCCACCGATATCCCCTGTTCCATAATAGCGGTAGACCGTATTGAGCGGAGTACGTTGGGCTAATTTTTCCAGATCTTTATTCTTCGAGAGATCTTCGTTGTTCCATTTGCGTCCGTAGTCATATCCGTGGGCTAGCATTACTTGTTTGCCGTCAATGCCCTTCCAGAGTCCGATGGTAAACGGATGCTTGCTCTTTCCATAGAAGGGATGATTACGCCAGTCCAGTTTCTGTGAAGAGAAGCCGATCAGTCCGCAGTGTGCGGCAATGGTGGGAAGCGTCCATCCGAATCCGAAGCAGTCCGGCAGGAAGATATCCGTTCCTTCTTTTCCGAACTCTTGCCGGTAGTACGTCTGTCCGAGCATGATGTTACGGATGGAGGCTTCGACGGAAGGAACCAACACATCACTTGCTTCCCAGCTACTTCCGGCGATATGCCAGCGGCCTTCCTCGATGAATTTCTTCATCTCTTCATACTGTTCGGGATAGTATTCCTTCATCCACGCATACTTCACTCCGCCTTCAAAGTTGAAAACGTATTCGGGATATTTCTTTAGCAGAAATAAGTTCTGACTAATGGTATTCCAGACATATTCGTTGATTGTTGTCTGGATGTCCCAGTTCCACTGGGTGTCGAGGTGGGCGTCCGACACCATATAGGCTTTCACCTTTTTCTTCGCGGTGTCATCTTGTGCATAGCTTCCTCCTGCTAAGGCAAGGGCGAGGGCTACGGCAATTACTTTTTTGTTCATCATGGTTTATTTTTAACAAGTTTAGTAGTTTACAAATTTGTTTTCATTCAATATGCTTACAAATATAGCTGTTTGGAGATAAATGTCTGTTCTCTGTTGTGCCAATCTTCAAGTAAATGTATGTTGGCAGGCCAGAGTACTGGCTGACTAACTAGAGTATAATATAAGTCATTGCATATCATTGGTTAACATCTCTCGATGTACAATTAAAGTACATGCTGTAGCAGCGATGATAAAAGGAACTACAAGGCATAAACAATTCGTTTTTATTCTGAATTGTGAATTCCTTGTAGTTCGTATTTAATCAAACCGAAAGAGTCTGCGGAATATTAGGGCAGCGGATCTGCGGTAGCAGGTTTCTTCGGATTGTAGATAGCCATACCCACCTTGGAATCTGCGCAACCATAATACAGATACCATTTATCCTTATAATAAACCATCCCTTCGATGAACACCGTTCCGTCTACATACTGCCCGCTCTTTTCGAAACTATCCATCGGGCGGAAGAACGGTTCGTCGAGACGGGTGATGAAACGGGTCGGGTCATTGGCGTCGAAGAGGGCTTGTCCGGCAGCGTAAACATTGGCGGTATAGCGTTTGTCGCCTCTGCTTGCACTGTTTTTACCATTATACAGAAGTACGATTCCCTTTGGAGTATAAATAGCCGGAGGACCGCATTCCGTCAGCTGGCTGTCGAAGTGTCCGTCACGGGGTGAAAACAGTTTTCTCAGCGAGCCGTCCGTATTTACGTATGGAGTCCAGTTGACTAAATCTTCGGAAGTGGCGGCAAACACATGTTCCTCTCCCCAATACATGAAGTATTTTCCGTCGATTTTCTTGATCACCTGTTTCCCATTGACAACTTCAGTCAGAATGGAGCCGGACTTGCATCCTAAATTGAAGAACTTGCCGTCATACGCTTTGGCAAAAGCGGGACCGTGCTTTGTCCAGTCTTTCAGATTGCGGGAAGTGGCTATTGCCAGACGCGGAATGTGGCGGTTCCATTGCGTATAGGTCATCACATACAGTCCTTCTGCTGTGACGGCGATACGCGGGTCTTCGCATCCGCCCGGCCATTCCAGTTTCTTTTGAGTATCGTTATCCGGATAAAATACCGGGGTCTTTTCCCGCTTGAAGTGAATGCCGTCACTCGAAGTGGCGTATCCGAGACGTGAGGTACGGTGACCGATACCGACACCGGATTTATCTTCTGCCCGATACAGCACGACAATCTTGCCGTCATGCAGGGTAGCTGCCGGATTGAAAGTGTCATTGGATTCCCATGCAACGTAATCCTGTGTCATCGGACAATAGAATTTCGTGTTCTCTATAGGAGATATCACCGGATTAGCTCCCTGTGGTCGTTCGAAGCCTCCGAATGCCCAGTCGGGTAATACGTTCTTTTTGTCGTTGGAAGGTTGTCCTAAGGCGGTACAAGTCATCATGGTTGTAGTAACCAGAAATAAAAAGGTTGATTTCATATTATATAATTATTATTTTGGGGAGTAATATATACTCTCTACATATAAATTAAAAAATAAAGATTTGCTGTCATCTGTCACATAAATGGTGGCAAATGAATGATTATGTGATTGTTATAAGGTGACGGCAAGGTGTGATAGCAGAGTGACAGTAGTTTTGCTGTCACTGTGGCATCGCGGAGACGCTTACGGCGAAGAAGGTCGGTTTCTGTGCCTTGATACCAAAGTTTCGTCGGCGAGAAACTAAAGTTTCAACGGTGAGAAACTATGGTTTCATCAGTGAGAAACTTTAGTTCCAGCGGCTTGAAACTCTAGTTTCGGAAGTTTGAAACTTTAGTTTCAAAGGCATGGAAACTCTTGTTTCATACAGTGAAACGATTGGTTCCAAAGCATGGAACTATCGGTTTCACCGTATGAAGCAGTTATCTTATAAGTAAAGATGGAGTAGAGACTACTGAATGCTGTTCAATAAGTCCACTTTGCCTTCATTGACCAGTTTGAGGATCAGCTCTCCGAACAACGTATTCTGCCATGCAAACCATGCACGGGTAAAGTTTTTCAGGTCGTTTTTGTTGAATGATTCGTGCATGAAGCCGGTACCTGCATCCGTATCCATCAGCATTTTGATGCAAGTTTTGATTTCTGCGTCATTCTGGCTGGTGAAGGCTTTCATCATGATACTCATGGGCCATATCATGTCATATCCGATATGCGGACCTCCGATACCTTCCCCGGCACTGCCTTTGAAGAAGTAAGGATTGTCTTCGCTCCATACAAACTTGCGGGTATTCTGATAAATCGGATCAGTCACTTTGACGTCGCCCAGATAAGGCAGGGCGATGAGGCTCGGCACGTTGGCATCGTCCATCAGTAGCTGATTGCCGAAGCCATCTACCTCGAAAGCATAAATCTTACCGTATTTCGGATGGTTGCAGACAGCATATTTCTTTAATGCTTTCTCTACTTCATCCGCCAGTGCGGTACATTCTTTGGCCAGCGCCGGTTTCTTGTTCACGGTGTTCAGAATTTCGGCAGCTTTGCGCAAGGAAGTAATGGCAAAGAAGTTGGAAGGAACGAGGAACTGGAAAGTCGTAGCGTCATCCGAAGGGCGGAAAGCGGAAGCAATCAGTCCGACAGGTTTCACCGGATTGCCCCAGCCGTCATTGGTCATGGTGTCGAGTGCGCGTTCGGTCTTACGCTGGAATCTGTACGGGCCTTTCGCGTCGTCCTTACGCTGCTGTTCCTTGAACGTCTTCAGCACATTTGCGATGGCCTGCAGCCATTCGTCGGAGAATACGCTGGCATCGCCCGTTGTTTTCCAGTAATGGTATGCCAGGCGGATCGGGTAGCAGAGAGAGTCGATTTCCCATTTGCGTTCGTGAAGTTCCGGTTTCATGTCCGTCAGGTCGCTCATCCATTCGCCTCCTTCGGAGTTCATGTTGAAGGCGTTGGCGTACGGGTCGATATTGATACATTTAAACTGGCGGTTGATGACTCCTGCCAGCATCTTTTTCAGTTCGGGGTCTTTATTGGCAAGCTGCACATAGGGCCATACCTGCGCACCGGAGTCGCGGAGCCACATGGCGTGGATGTCTCCGGTGTATACAAAAGTGTCCTCTTTTCCGTCGAAGTGAACGGTAGTGTCCAGTGTGTTCGGGAAGCAGTTCTCGAACATCCATGCCAGTTTCGCATTGGTCAGTAGTTGCTTGATGTGGTCAATCTGCCGTTCTACTTCCTGCGATACGAATAAGCGCTTGGAGGTTTCGGGGCGGTTGGTCTGGTAATTATTGACCCGGGTATTGTCTTGCTGGGTCACAAATTCGCGGTTTTCCATTGCTTGCACGCCGGCAGCGCCCGAAAGTGCTGCGCAGAGGCAAAGTGTTTTGGTTATATTCATGGTAATTGTTTTTTTAATTCATGTAAGGGTTAATAATCAATGTTTTATTTCTCGATTTCAGCGAACAGCTCGATCAGGCAGGCATTATCGAGCAGCCATTTATAAGGTTCCTCGTTATGTCCCGACCAGTCTCTTCCCAGTAATCCGTTGGCATCCCGATAGTTTCTCCATGCGTGGAGCGCGTTCTCTGCCATCGCACGGACATAAGTCGGGTTGTGGTCAATCTTCTCCAGCGCCTTGAAGCCTCTGAACAGAATCACGTTAAACCACGACATATCCTTGTGTACCTTGACTGACGGGTCTTTCTTATCTGCTTTCGAACGGAAAAAGGCATCGGTTCCCGCGGCTGTCTTCTGGGCATCGCGCAAGTAATCCTTGTCTCCTGTCTCTTCGTACAGTAATACGCCTGCCTGAATCATTTGTCCACTGTTGTAGGCGTACTTGTCTTTCGAGACTTTCCCTTTCAGATTGATATTGTCCCAGTAAAGGAAGTCGTCGGGATCACACAAGTGTTTTCTGGTCCATGCGTAAGTTTCCTTGGCCTTGTTCAGATACTTTTTGTCCTTCGTCAGACGGTATAGCTTGACGCCGAGTACTGTGGACGGGGCATTGGAGCAGGTATGCTTCGCTTCTTTCTGCTGTTCGCACCAGAAGATTCCTCCGCCCAGTTCGTCACTCCAGCCGCTGTAGATGTATTCGTACAGGGCAATGGCCTTTTTCAGATAGTCGGCCTTCTTTGTGAGGCGGTAGTAGTCGCAATAATCCAGTGCGATCCAGATGTTGTCATCGTAGTAGCGTCCATGCTGACCGTATTTGACAGGGTACGACTGATAGCATGCCGGAAGTCTTTCTCCGTCCCAGTACTGTTCCAGTCCCGGCAGGATGCGCTTTTCCAGTATCGTCTTGTACTTCTTGTCTCCGGTAGCCTGGTACATGGCTACGCAACCGGACATCATCCCTGAGTAGGGCCACAGAAAGGAGGCCTTCAAGGTTCCGTTCTGCTGTGCTCCGCCCGCCAGATAAGTGATTTTCTGGTCGGGATTCACGGGATATGTTTCGGTAAGCAGCCCGTCTTCCGTCTGATATAAATTCAGAACATTGTCGAGGATAGAGTCGGCAATGGACACGAAAGGATGATTTTTCACCGTTTTTCCGGAAGCGGAAGCGAGGCAAAACAACATACAGGCTACAAAACATATATTTCTCATATGGGTATCAGATTATAAAGTGAAGTATTCGGGGTTATTTTTGCTGACGTTGGTCAAACACCAGTTCCACTTTCACAGGGAAATGGTCGGATGGCGTACGTGCTTCATAAGCCTTAATGGTGATCTCTTCCGGACAATCTCTCACGTCCTCCTTTTTACTGTTTTCCCGTACACTCCGATAGGTATCTGTCAGCACACCGTATCTCTTGACGTGGAAAGAAGGTGAAACGAAGATATGGTCGATGCGGCTTTCGGTAAAACTGTTCGGATCGAAGTTGTTGAAAGTTCCGTTGAGCGCATATCGGTAGTCGCACTTCTCGTAAGAATCGCAGAGGACGCCTTTGCTGACAAATGCGTCGTAGGACTGGTGGGTCTGGTCGACGTTGAAGTCTCCCGTCAGGATAGCCGGCAGATTCTTGCCTCTTCCCAGCTCTTTCATCTTTTCCTGTACGAGGAAAGCGCTCTCCACACGGGCTTTCTTGCCGATGTGGTCCATGTGGAGATTGAAGAACAGAAACTCGAAGCCGGTATCTTTGCATTTGAAGTGACCCCAGCTGCAAATACGGGGCAATACGGCATCCCAGCCTTTGCTCGGCACGTCCGGAGTTTCCGACAGCCAGAAATCTCCTTTCTCTACGATGTCGAATTTGTCGGTGCGGTAGAAGATAGCGGAGTGTTCGCCTTTGTCTTTACCGTCGTCGCGGCCTACGCCGATATAATCATAACCGGGAAGGGCTTCTTTCATGTCTTTCAGTTGGTGAAGGAAGCATTCCTGTGTGCCGAAAATATCGAAGTCGTGGTATTGCACGATCTGGGCAATCACCGGATAACGCTGTCCCCAGCCGTCTCCACGGGCGGAGTCGGAACCATTGGCATTTCTCAGGTTGTAGGAGGCAACGGTGAGCGAAGTAGGCTGATAGCTCTGACAGTTGCAGAAGACTATCGCTGCAAGAACGATAAATAAAAGGTTTCTTAGTTTCATGTTTTCTTTAGTTTGTTTGGATTAGATCATTCATTAAAGCATTCAAAAGTACGACATTTTATTCAAATGAAAGGGAATAGGGAATATCTTTTTCAGTCGTTCCCCGCTGTTTGTTCGGCGTAGGACTCATCTGATACTGGATATTCGCTCCTTTCAGTAATTGGTCGTGCGTCAGATAATTGCGGGTGAATGCCTTGCCATTTACCTTCATATCCTTCACATAACGGTTGTCGGTGTTATTGTTGCTTGCTTTTATTGTGACGGTTTTTCCATTTTCCAGATGCAGCTTGGCTGACTTGAAAAGGGGAGTTCCCAGAATGTACTGATCTGTTCCCGGACAAACGGGGTAGAATCCTAAAGCCGAGAAGACATACCAGGCAGAAGTCTGACCGTTGTCTTCGTCACCGCAATATCCGTCGGGGCCTGCCGTGTAGAGCTTGTCCATGATTTCACGAACCCAGTGCTGGGCCTTCCAAGGTTCTCCCGAATAGTTGTAAAGATAAACCATGTGCTGGATAGGCTGGTTGCCGTGAGCGTACTGTCCCATGTTCATTACCTGCATTTCACGCATTTCGTGGATCATGCCACGGCTTTCCATACCCTGTTTGCCCGGAATGACAAAGACGGAATCCATCATGTTGTTGAACTCTTTCTTGCCTCCCATCAGGTCGATCAGTCCTTGCGGATCATGGAATACGCAGAAACTCCAGTGCCAGCTGTTGCCTTCGCAGAACTCGCCGCTCCAGTCTACTGCATCAAATTTGGGGTTGAACACACCTTTGTCGTCTTTGCCCACCATCAGTTTGCGTTCCGGGTGGTAGACGTTCTTGTAGTTCAGTGCACGTTGTTTGAAGATATCGATTTCGCTTGCCGGTTTGCCCAGTTTCTTGCCTAGCGTGTAGATGGTCCAGTCGTTGTACGCATATTCCAGCGTGCGGGCAACATTCTGTCCTATACCGATATTGTTGGGGACATAACCCAGTTTGTTGTAGGCGTCGTATGCAAGGCGGCCCGAAGCTGTGCCGCGGAGATGGGCGTTTGCGTCATGTTTCAATGCTTCCCAAAGTGTTTCGATGTCATATCCGCGCAGTCCTTTGATATAGGCGTCGGCTACTACGGAAGCGGAGTTGTTGCCGACCATACAGTCACGGTGTCCGGGACTTGCCCATTCCGGAAGGAATCCGCTTTCAAGGTACGCATTGACCAGTCCTTCCTGCATCTTCTGATTCATGGACGGATACATCAGGTTCAGGAATGGGAACAGACAGCGGAACGTATCCCAGAAGCCGGTATCCGTAAACATATAGCCCGGTAGCACTTTTCCGTTGTAAGGGCTGTAGTGTACGACCTGTCCTTTGGCGTCTATTTCATAAAAGCTGCGTGGGAACAGCATCGAACGATAGAGGCAGGAATAGAAAGTGCGCAGATTGTCGATATTATCGTCTTCCACATCTACTTTGCTCATTTCACGGTTCCAGATGTCTTTTCCTTTAGTGACCAGCTGGTCGAAACTATCCTTGCCCAGTTCTTTGAGATTCAGTTCCGCCTGCTCATAACTGATAAAAGAAGAAGCGACACGTGCGTGAACGATCTCCCCTTTCTGGGTAGCGAATCCGATGATCGCTCCGGTATGGTTGCCCTGAACTTCTGTTTCGTTCGGGAGAATGTTGTTCTCTTTCACGCCGGAAGTAAAGGTAAACGGTTTGTCGAACTGGATGACAAAATAATTCTTGAAGTTCTCCGGCACTCCGCCGCTGTTCTTGGTAGAATAACCGATGATCTTGTTTTCTTCCGGAATCACCTTTACATAAGAGCCTTTGTCGAATGCGTCGATAACGACATAAGCGTTCTTGGTTTCCGGATACGTGAAACGGAACATAGCGGCACGCTCCGTCGGAACGAGTTCCGTAGTAACGTCGTGGTCTGCGAGATATACCTTATAATAATAAGGTTTGGCAACCTCCGCCTTGTGCGAGAACCAGCTGGCACGTTGGTCCTGGTCGAATACCAGTCCGCCTGTGATCGGCATGATGGAAAACTGACCGTAGTCGTTCATCCACGGGCTGGGTTGATGTGTTTGTTTGAAGCCCCGGATTTTGTCGGCATTGTAGGTATATGCCCAACCGTCCCCCATTTTTCCGGTTTGCGGTGTCCAGAAGTTCATTCCCCACGGCAGTGCCGTGGCCGGATAGGTATTTCCGGTCGATAACTCAAACTTGGACTGCGTTCCTACCAGCGTGCTGACATAGTCTACCGGATTCTTGACGGCAGAAATTTGCATGCTGTACAACACCGCACCTCCAATAAATAACAGGTGTTTAAATGAAAAATGTGTTTTCATGAACAAATGAATTTATGAATAAAATTAGTTTCTGTGACGAAAATAGAGAGAAAAGGAATGCCGCTACCGGAAGTCGAAATACTAAATTGCCCTGTGGCGCTATAATTAACTAAACTGGCACGCATTCTTACATATATTCTGCGCCAAAAAAGTGCTGGAAAGTTTTTTTGTTTACCTTTGTCATATTGCAAATCTAAGGATTCTATGCCATGAAAAAACATTGTATTTTACTTTTCTTCTGCTGCCTTAATCTGCTGATGAATACAGCCGGTGCCTATAATCTGAAGCAGGTTGCCGACAAAGAATATATGTCCAACAGCTCTATTACTTCTCTGTGCCAGGACGACAAAGGACTGATGTGGATCGGCACTTGTGACGGACTCAATATCTATGACGGTCAGGAGATCGAAGAATTTAAGACCCGTGACAAGGAGGATTACTTATCCGGCAATCAAATTGATAATATTATCTATACCGGCAACGATACTTATTGGTTTCAGACCTATTATAGCCTGATTCGTCTGGACCGTAAAACGAACTCCATAACACGCTTTAATGAGTTTCAGAAACTCTTCTTGATGAATAAGGATAATCATGGCACCTTGTTTATCATTAAAGACACCAACTGCATCTATTATTTTCATAAGAAGGAAGGCATCTTTAAGAAAATCAATGTGACCGGTATCCCGATATCGGATGTCATTACTTTCTTCTTTGATAAAAATAACCGTATGTGGGTGATGATGAAAGGGTATAACCGGTGTTATGACCTGCAACAGGACCCTCTGACGGAGAATATCACTTTAGTATCGCAGAAAAGCGGTTTGGATCATCACACGCCATTGATTTGTAGCTTTTACGATGACGCCGCCGTTTACTATGTGGATAAAGAATACAATCTCTATGCCTTTCATATTGAGAGTAAAAAGAATGAATTTATAGCTAACCTGGGAGCGAACATACAGGCGCATGACAAGATTTCCTCCATTGTTAAATATCATGATAGCTTTTTTGTCGGCTTAATGATGGACGGTGTTCTGACGTTGGAAAAACAAAAGGGCAGCGGTGAATATCAGATTCAGACCTTACCTATAAATAGCGGAACATTCAGCCTGATAAAAGACCGCTTTCAGGATGTTGTCTGGATTGGTACGGATGGGCAGGGCGTTTATCTTTACTCAAATCCTCTTTATTCTATAAAATCGGTGGTACTGAATAACTATACCGAAAAGATAGAACGGCCCGTGCGTGCTTTGCTGCTTGACAAGGAGCGTACTTTTTGGATCGGTACCAAAGGAAATGGTATACTTAAAATCTTTGATTATGAGGTACAAAAGAATATCTCGGACTGCCGCTCGGAGATACTGACAACATCGAACAGCGGTTTAGGCAGTAATGCGGTCTACTGTATCAGAGAAAGTAACCGTAACTTGTTATGGATCGGTGATGAAGAAGGACTGAACTTTTATTCGTATCGCGAACGCCGTATCAAGAAACTTCCTCTCTGGATTGATAATGAGGAATTCAAATACATACATGATATTTATGAAACGGAGGACTCGGAATTGTGGCTGGCCAGTGTGGGGATGGGAGTAGTCAGAGCGCGTATCGGAGGTACACCGGATCATCCGGTTCTTGAAGATGTGCAACGATATGTGGTCAATGGCGGAGAATTCGGCTCTAATTACTTCTTTACGATCTGCAAGGGAGACAGTCTGAACCTGTTGTTCGGCAATATGGGATACGGGGTATACCGCTTCAATGAAACGATCAACGGATTGGAACCGCTGACCACTCATAAGTATGAGAATATGAACTTGAACAAGGTAGTACCTATTATAAAAGATGATGCGGACA
The DNA here is from genome assembly GCF_058231005.1 of Bacteroides sp. RCH18. NCBI lineage: Bacteria > Pseudomonadati > Bacteroidota > Bacteroidia > Bacteroidales > Bacteroidaceae > Bacteroides > Bacteroides sp. RCH18. Next base: position 348,077 of record NZ_JBIPTC010000002.1, read on the forward strand.
ATTATTTGATCGGTACTACTTATGGAGTCATCAAGTATGCCTCAGAAAACTCTTATCAACTGTTTAATGCGAAAGACGGTTTTCTGAACAGTACCATTCATGCCATTCTGAGGCATTCGTCCGATAACTTTTGGCTGAGTACGAATCAGGGATTGATTAATTTTGATACCAAAAGAAATGTATTCCGCTCTTATGGCTTTGGCGACGGGCTTAAAGTCGTCGAATTTAGTGACGGAGCTTCTTACAGAGACCCGCAAACGGGTATACTGTTTTTTGGAGGAATCAACGGCTTTGTAGCTATTCAGGCAGATGGACGTCCCGAACAGCTTTATATGCCTCCCATCTACTTTGACAAACTCTCTATCTTTGGAGAACAATACAACCTTGGAGAGTTTATCACCCGTAAAAAGGAGAATGAAGTATTGAATCTGAAATACGATCAGAACTTCTTTGCTGTTTCATTCACCTCTGTCGATTATCTGAACGGAAATAACTGCACCTATTCTTATAAACTGAAAGGATTGAGTGACCAGTGGATTAATAATGGTAAAGAAAGTTCTGTCTCTTTCACGAACATGGCTCCCGGCGAATATACGTTATTGGTGAAGTACTACAATAGTGTATTCGATAAAGAAAGTGAAGTCTATTCTTTGTTGATACGGATCGGTGACCCGTGGTACGCCTCTTGGTGGGCGTATCTCATTTATTCTTTATGTCTGCTTATGATAGCCGCCATGCTGGTACGTTCGTTTATTCTCCGCACCAAACGGAAAAAGCAGGAACTGCTGAATGAAATAGAGAAACGCCATCAAAAGAATGTATTCGAGTCGAAACTTCGTTTCTTCACTAATATAGCTCACGAGTTCTGTACCCCGTTGACTCTTATCTACGGTCCTTGCGGACGTATCCTTTCATCAAAAGGACTCAGTAAATTCGTAGTCGATTATGTTCAGATGATTCAGACGAACGCGGAACGTTTGAATAACCTGATTCACGAACTGATCGAATTCCGCCGTATCGAAACCGGAAACCGGGAAGTGAGGATCGAAGCCCTGAATGTATCTTCCTTAATGAAAAATACGGCAAAGACCTTTGTCGATATGGCTAAATCCCGGAATATCACATTCCTGAGCAAGATACCCGAGCAAGTTTCCTGGAACTCAGACAAAGGTTTTCTGAATACTATTATTATCAATCTGATATCCAATGCTTTCAAGTATACTCCGGATGGGAAAAGTATCAAAATAGAAGTGGATACCAACGATGAAAACCTGCTGGTTCTCCGGGTGGCCAATGAAGGAAGTACGATTAAAGAAGAAGACTTTCAATATGTTTTCAACCGTTATGCTATCCTGGATAGCTTTGAAAACCAGGATGAAAAGAACTTCTCCCGTAATGGGCTGGGACTTGCCATTTCCTACAATATGGCGAAATTGCTGAATGGTACGCTGAAGGTGGAAAATACGCCTGACGGCTGGGTATTGTTTACTTTGTCATTGCCTCCGCTGGAAGTGACTACCGGCGTATCGTCTTCTAAACGAATCACTTCGGAATACATTCCAAAAATAGAGTCGCAACTGGTGCTGAAACTTCCTCACTATGAATTTGACAAGATGCGGCCTACATTGCTGGTGATTGATGATGAACTGGAAATGTTGTGGTTCATCGGGGAAATCTTCTCTAACGATTTTAATGTGGTCACCCTGCAGGAGCCGGAACGGGTGGAGCAGGTATTGAATGAAGTTTATCCGAATGTGATCATTTGCGATATCATGATGCCGGGAGTTGGCGGTATCGAATTGACGAAACGGATTAAGTCGGTGAAGGAAACGTCACATATACCTATTATTATGGTTTCCGGCCGGCATGAAATGGAACAGCAGATGGCTGCACTTTCTGCAGGAGCCGAGATGTATATCACCAAACCGTTTAATGCCGAATATCTCCGTATCTCTGTTTGTCAGATGTTGGAACGTAAGGAAGTACTGAAGGATTATTTCAGTTCAGCAATCAGCTCTTTTGAAAAGACAGATGGTAAACTGACACATAAGGAATCGAAAAAGTTCCAGCAATCTGTTCTGAAGATTATCAATGACCACATTCAGGAGAAGGAACTGACTCCCCGTTTCATAGCCGATCATTTGGCTATCAGCGTTCGCAGCCTTTACCGGAAAATGGAGGAGATGGGGGAAGAAAGTCCTACGATTATGATTAAGGAGTGTCGTTTGTATGTAGCGAAAGATTTGCTGCTGAAAACGAAAAAGACGATTGATGAAATTGTATTCGAAGCCGGATTCTCTAATAAGGTCACTTTCTTTAAAGTATTTCGTGAAAAGTACGGATGCACGCCAAAAGAATTCCGGACCAAACACTTGGAAGAAGTACAATAATTATTGGAGTGGTATGGCAACAATTAGAATTTTTTCGAATTTTCATTCGAAAAAAATAATACTGAGTAATTGGAGGATTTTTCTCTTTATCCCTACCAGTAGCAGTTTTAATTTATGAAATAGAAAGATATGATAGTGTCGCATTTAGTTTATATATGAGTAAATGTCTATGCCAAAGAAGTAAAAAAGGAAGTTCGTTCTCCAGTTATTGTTTTCTTGATTTTTATCTTGATTTTAATAGCGGGGAATTTAACCTTTAAGGAGAACTGGAATACTATTAAATCATGCCAAAATAGTAAATATCCCTGCCGTATAATATAAAACACAAAGAAGGAAAACTAAAAATCTTGGCAAACACATTAATTTTGCTGGTGCATTAAAAAGGTCAGAATAATATAATATGTTTAACTAAATATCTCATGAAACTATGAATCAACAACACGATCCTCCACCTGTTTTTTAAGTATGTAATGATCCCTTTTTACTTTTTATTTTATTTGAATTAAATTTAATATCTTATGAAATCTAATTTATTTATGAAGCGAAAGCTTGAAATCGGACTATCTTTATTAATTGGAACGTCCGTTTTTGGAGGATGCAATAATGACTTGGCTCCGATACGCCAAAGTCAGACTTTTCCTCCCAATTTGAATGCACCAACTGTTTTTGAGAGTTTCTCTCCTGATAGTGGTGGCGTAAAGACTCAATTAATTATTCGTGGACAGAATTTTGGTACGGATACTGCCTATCTGAAAGTGACTGTTAATAATAAGCGTGCTGCTATTGTAGGAGTAGCGGATGATGTAATTTACGCTATTGTTCCTGCGCGTGCTGATACTGGTTATGTTCGTTTATTTGTGGGCAAAGATGATAATGTCGAAGAATATGCTTCCCAAACAAAATTTATTTATCAGTTTAAACGTAATGTAACAACTTTGATGGGTAGACAAGGGCAAAGTGGGCGTGATGACGGACCATATGCTGAATGTAAACTACAACGTCCTTGGTTTGCTTTGGCGGATAAAGATGGTGCCTTGTTTTTTATTGATGAGGGGCGTGGACAAAATAAAAATGGTGCTTTGCGCCGTGCTCAGGAAGGCTGGGTGGAAACTTTGGTGCAAAATTCGAGTGGTCCATTCCAAAGTCCTACCTGTCTTGCGTTTAATCCCAAGCAGGACACTCTTTATATTTCTAATATGTCCTACGGAAGTGATATAAAAACTAGTTTTAACATACTATATGTAACACGTGAAGGTGGTTTTATGGATGTGAAAGGGCTATGTAAGTTTGAAAAAGCAGAAACGCAAGGTTTAGCTGTGCATCCACAGACTGGTGAAATTTTCTTTTGTAATAAATCTGGTGGATATATTTATCGCTTTAATGGTCCCGATTATGAGGATTATGAACCATTATTCCAAATAAACAGAGCAGATAAAATAGATACTCGTATGGTTTTTAATCCCGAAGGTACGGCTTTATTCGTGGTAGTTTGTAACAGACATTGTATCTATAAAGTTCCTTATAATGCATTGACTCATACTTTTGGTGAGCCTGAACTATTCGCAGGTGGCTGGGATGAATCCGGTTATGTCAATGGTAGTGGGGTGACTGCTCGTTTCGATAATCCGAGACAACCTGCTTTTGATCAGGATGGGAATATGTTTGTCCCTGAATATGGACGACATACTATTCGTAAAATTACTCCAACAGGTGAGGTGTCTTTGTATGCTGGATTACCTGGTCAAGCAGGATTTACGGATGGTCTTCCAGAGAAGGCTAGATTTAATAAGCCTGAATGTGTGACAGTTTATTTAGATAATTCACTATATGTAGCCGATAGAGATAACCATCTTATTCGTCGTGTAACAGTGGAATAATAATGTATAAAAAGATATATTCATGAAAAATACACAGAAATATTTCATATTACTTTTGATGTTGATATTACTTGTTCCAAGCAATATATGGGGACAAGAAACAAAAAAGGAAATTATAGTCAAAGGTGTAGTGGAAGATGATTTAGGGCCGATAATTGGTGCGTCAGTCGTTGCTAAAAACCAGGCAGGTGTGGGAGTAATCACAAATACTGAAGGTAAGTTTTCTTTGAAAGTGGGACCTTATGATGTATTGGTAGTGACTTTTGTTGGTTATCAGCCATATGAGCTGCCTGTTCTGAAAATGAATGATCCCAATAATGTAACTATAAAGTTATTGGAAGATGTTGGCAAAATTGATGAAGTGGTAATTACAGCCAGTGGACTTCAACAAAAGAAAACTCTGACTGGGGCAATAACCAATGTTGATGTAAAACAGTTGAATGCTGTAGGAAGTAGTAGTCTTTCTAATTCATTGGCTGGTGTGGTTCCCGGTATTATAGCCATGCAGCGTAGTGGTGAACCGGGTGAAAATACATCTGAATTCTGGATTCGAGGTATTAGTACCTTTGGTGCAAAATCAGGAGCCTTAGTTCTTATCGACGGAGTAGAACGAAATTTTGATGAGATTTTGCCGCAAGACATTGAATCGTTCTCAGTACTGAAAGATGCATCAGCAACTGCAATATATGGTCAGCGCGGTGCAAATGGAGTTATCTTAATTACCACCAAGCGTGGGGAAAAAGGTAAGGTGAAAATTAATGTAAAAGCAGGATTTGACTGGAATACTCCTGTAAAAGTGCCAGAGTATGCAAGTGGTTATGATTGGGCGCGTTTAGCCAATGAGGCTCGGTTAGGACGCTATGATTCCCCGATTTATACTCCTGAAGAATTGGAGATAATTAGATCAGGTTTAGATACTGATTTATATCCTAATATTGATTGGAGGGATTTAATGTTGAAGAGTGGTGCACCTCGCTATTATGCTAATATTAGTTTTTCAGGTGGTAGTGATAATGTACGTTATTATGTCTCTGGACAATATACCAGTGAACAAGGACGTTACAAAACGTTTAGCTCTGAAAATAAGTACAATACCAATACGACTTATGAACGATATAATTATCGTGCTAACGTAGACATGAACATAACTAAGACAACAGTACTGAAAGTTAGTGTAGGTGGATGGTTGGTGAATAGGACTACGCCTACTAGAAGTACTGGTGACATATGGGAGGATTTTGCCAAATTTACTCCTTTGTCTACTCCTCGTAAATGGTCTACAGGACAATGGCCGAGAGTGGATGGGCAAGATACTCCTGAATATCATATGACACAAAGAGGATATCATACGAAATGGGAGAGTAAGGTGGAAACTAGTGTAAAGTTAGAGCAGGATCTTAAGTTTATTACGCCCGGTTTGAAGTTTGAAGGAGTATTTGCTTTTGATACTTATAATGAGAATATAATAAAACGGGAGAAAAAAGAGGAAGTATGGGAAGCCCAAAAATATAGAGATGAAAATGGTAAATTGATTTTGAAAAGAGTGGTCAATAGAAGTCCGATGAATCAAAATAAGGAAGTTAGGGGTGATAAACGATACTATTTTCAGGCGTCATTAGATTATAACCGTTTATTTGCTCATGCACATCGTGTCGGTGTTTTTGGCATGGTATACCAAGAGGAAAAGACGGATGTTAATTTCGACTCCAGTGATTTGATTGGTTCTATTCCTCGTCGTAATTTGGCTTATTCCGGTCGTTTTACTTATGCTTATAAAGATAAATACCTTGCTGAATTTAACTGGGGATGTACTGGTTCAGAGAATTTTGAACATGGAAAACAATTTGGTTTCTTTCCTGCTGTTTCTGCCGGTTATGTAATTTCTGAAGAGGCTTTTATGAAAAAAGCATTGCCATGGATAGATCAATTTAAGATCAGAGCTTCTTATGGTGAGGTAGGTAATGATGTATTGGATGGTCGTCGATTCCCTTATGTGTCTCTTATAGATACTGATGATGGAGGATCATATTCATTTGGGGAATTTGGAACAAATAGAGTGCAAGCCTACCGTATTAGAACTTTGGGGACTCCTAATTTGACTTGGGAGATAGCTAAGAAATATGATGTAGGTGTTGACTTTTCTTTTTTTAATGGGAAAATTAGTGGTGCTTTAGATTGGTTTTTGGATAAACGTGATGACATCTTTATGCAGCGTAAACATATGCCATTGACTACCGGGCTTGCTGATCAGACTCCAATGGCCAATGTCGGAAAGATGAAGTCTTATGGATGGGAAGGAAATATAGGATTTACTCAATCTATTGGTCAGGTGAATCTCCAACTTCGTGCCAACTTTACTTATCAGACTACTGATATCATAGATAAGGATGAAGCAGCCAATGAGTTATGGTATAAAATGGATAAAGGCTTTCAGTTAAATCAATCGCGTGGATTGATTGCTTTAGGATTATTTAAAGATCAAGATGAAATAGACCGTAGTCCGAAACAGACAAGTAACAGACCTATCCTTCCCGGTGATATTAAATACAAAGATGTAAATGGTGATGGAGTTATTAATGATGATGATATTGTGCCTTTAGGATATCGGGAAGTTCCGGGATTACAGTATGGTGTCGGTTTAAGTGCTAATTGGAGAAATTGGAATTTGAGTGTACTTTTCCAAGGAACAGGTAAATGTGATTTCTTTATTGGCGGTAATGGGCCTCATGCTTTCCGTAGTGAACGTTATGGTAATATTTTACAGGCAATGGTCGATGGTAATCGTTGGATACCCAAAGAAATATCAGGCACGACTGCTACTGAAAATCCAAATGCGGATTGGCCGCTTTTGACATATGGCAATAATGATAATAATAATAGAAAATCAACATTTTGGTTGTATGAAAGAAAATATTTGCGATTACGGAATGTTGAAGTCAGCTATGATTTTCCACAAACTTGGACGCGTAAATTTTTTGTAAGTAACTTACGTCTAGGCTTTGTTGGACAAAATTTGTTGACATGGGCTCCTTTTAAAATGTGGGATCCGGAAGGGACTAGAGAGGACGGATCTAACTATCCGATAAATAAAACATTCTCATGTTATCTTCAAATAAGCTTTTAATCTTTTGAAAAAACAGATCATGAAAAAACTAGTATATTATATATTGTTATCCATAAGTGCGTTATCTTTTTCGGCATGTACCGATTATATTAATGTGGATAAATATTTCTACGATCAGGTATCATTGGATTCAGCCTTTTCCAAACGTATTTATGTTGACGGATGGTTATCCAGTGCTTATAGTGTAATGAATAAGCTAGGTGAATACAAGGAACCGTTTCGCTGGGCAAGTGATGATCTTTACCATCCTGATATGAAAGAATATGTGGAAGGAAGTTATAGTGCTGATAAACCAAAGGGTGATGAAAATGCTGGTGAGTCTCGTTTATGGAAATATTATGAAGGTATCCGTAAGGCATCTACTTTCTTGGATAATGTAGACCGTTGTCCGGAACTAACTATGGATGAAATAGCTGATATGAAAGGACAAGCCCGCTTTTTACGTGCTTATTGTTATTGGGCTTTGATACGTGTTTTTGGACCAGTACCTCTTATTCCGCTTGAGGGACTAGATGCTGACCTTTCGTATGAAGAATTGTCTTTGCCACGTACTCATTTTGATGAGATAGTTAGTTTTATTGATACGGAACTTGCCGAGACAGCCCGCTTGTTACCCATGAGAAGAACTGTCAACAATTTGGGGCGTCCTACACGAGGTGCGGCTTTAGGACTTCGTGCACGTGTATTACTTTATGCTGCAAGTCCTTTATATAATGGAAATCTCGATTTCTTCAACGTAGTAGATAATAAAGGAAACCAGTTGATTTCTCAAACGTATGATGAATCTAAATGGGCAAAAGCAGCAGCTGCTGCCAAAGATGTAATAGAACTGGCTAAAACCTCAGGTTTGTACGAGCTTTACACCATAGCTCCTAAAATTGGGACATTGGATATGTATCGTCCGCCGGTGCATCCCGAATATTCTACAAAAGATTATCCTGATGGTTGGGCGAATATTGATCCGTTACTTTCGTATAAGTCAAATTTTGATGGTTCAGTTCAAGGTTCCAAGAATCCGGAATTGATTTTTACAAGAACCAGTGATGGAACGGGGACTATTAATGATTGGATGTATCAAGCTTTACCCAGAACAATAAGTGGAAATAACCGTTTATGTGTCACACAAAAGCAAGTTAATGCATACGCAATGAATGATGGACGCACGATTTCGGAAGCTGCAAACACGGGTGATTATGTGACGACAGGTTTTACAACTGAAGCATATTCGGAAAATAATCCATTTCTACCGGCTAAAGTTAGTCTTATGTACAATAAACGTGAACCTCGTTTTTATGCATCTATCGCATATAATGGTTCGGTATGGGAAGCAGCCAGTGCTTCGGAACCTCGATATCGTAATCAACAGATCTTTTATTATCGTGGAACTGAAGATGGTAAACAAGGTTTTAAAGAAGAATGTCCTCTTACAGGGATGACTTTGAAGAAGTTTTATAATTCGGAAGACTCCAGAACAGATGGTGGTTATGTTATAGAAAAAACCGAAATGACTATTCGTTATGCTGAAATATTGCTGATTTATGCGGAGGCATTAAATGAATTATCGGAGGGGGAAGTTTATCATTTAAAGACCTACTCTAATGAAGATGTAGAAATAAAGCGTGATGAGGATGAGATGCGTTATGCTATCAAGCGTATTCGTATGCGTGCCGGAGTTCCCGATTATACGAATGAGACTTATAAAAATCAAGCAGATTTTCGTGTAAAACTGAAAAGAGAACGGCAAGTGGAATTGTTAGGAGAAAACAGTATGCGTTATTTTGATCTCCGCCGATGGAAGGATGCTTTGACAGAAGAAAATCAATTATTGCAGGGTTGTAATATTAATATTAGTGATGATGATACTTATATTGCAGACTTTTACAAGGAAACTCCAGTCTCTTCAGTACATAAAGTCTTTGAACAGCGTATGTATTTATTCCCATTCCCGACATACGAATTAAAGCGCAATGTAAATTTGACACAAAACCCGGGTTGGTAATTAAAACAGTATCATGTTATGAAAAAAGTAATGATTAAAAATATAATAAACAGCCTTTTACTCGTTGTCGTTTTGGGAGTATCTTCTTGCAATGATCAATTGGCTGATGAATTGTTTGAAAAAAGAACATATTTAATAGAAAATGGCTGGAAAGATTATCAACTCGAAGTAGATGATGACAATACCGCTATATTACCGGTTTACTTTGGTATAAACGGCACATCTTTGAATGATAAGGATATAACTTTGACTTTAGATGTAGATCCTGATACACTTGAAAGATATAATTGGGAGAAATATAAAAATCAGAAAGAACTTTATTTAAAACTATTACCAGAGGAATCTTATACTTTTGATGCAAGCTCATGGACTATTCCAAGTGGTGAATTAAACACGTCAGCATATATAAAGATTTCATTGGATAAAATAAAAGAAGTTGGTAGTTTATACAATGATTATGTATTGCCTCTCAGAATAAATTCTTCAGTAGGAGAGCCGATAGGGAGAAGTAAGTACACGAAAGTATTGGCACATATTGCTTTTAAAAATGATTTTTCTGGTCAGTACACAGGAAAAGGTGTCATAAAGCAAATAGGGACAAGCTTTACAACGGATATAACCAGCACCAATATCTATGCTATCAATCAGAATACATGTTATATGTTTGTTGGCGACAAGACTCGTGAAAAAACAACGAATTATCTAGATTATGTTGTCGAAATTACCAAAGATGACGAAACAGGTACTTTTGTGTTAACTTCTCCAGTGGAAAGTTTGAAGTTTAAATCTTATTCATCTCAAATAAGTCGTAAATATACATTGAATTATGGTGATGACAGATATTATATAGAAATTACAACTGTTGATTTTTCTTATGAATATCAAGACTCATCTTATAATAATGAGCCTGTGCTAATGAATTTTCAAGGAAGTTTTACGATGACTAAAAACGTATGGAAATATCAATATCCGGATGTGGATGTAGAAGATTAAGCCATGGTTGCTGGAATGAAAATATCAGTGGCTATTCTAACTGTTTGTTTAAACCCTAAATTTTGTATATATGAAAATTGTGAAGTATATAGTTATCGTATCATTATTTAGTATTTCTGCATGTAGTGATGATGATGATAAAAAAAACAATGAGCGACCTGGGAATCTTGTAGAGTTACAGGTTGATGTAAATGAGATTAATATTGCGCAAGGAGATACCCGTACTGTAAACATTACGTCAGGTAATGGGGAATATGTTGCGACTTCGGCTAATGAAGAAGTAGTTGTCGCAGAAATAGATGGAAATGTGGTGAAACTAACCGCTGTTGAGGGGCATAATAATGCTCAAGGAGTTGTTTATGTTAGCGATAAGTATTTCCAACGCACTAAAATTCTAGTTAATACGGCGGCAGAATTTGAATTGAAGTTGAATAAAACTTTGTTTACGCTTTATTCTCAAGTGGAAGGATCTGATGAAGCTCTCATCAAGATCTATACAGGAAATGGAGGTTATTCTCTTGAAGTGATTGATGATAAAAATTGTATTGAAGTTGATCAATCTACGCTTGAAGACACAGAATCATTTATGGTGAAAGGCATTGCTCAAGGTAATGCTGAGATTAAGATTACTGACCAAAAAGGAAAAGAAGCTTTTGTGAATCTGAATGTAATTGCTCCTAAGCAAATTACGACTGATGCTGACGAAAAGGGCGTTCTGATAAATTCTAATCAAGGATCACAACAAGTGAAGATTCTTACAGGTAATGGAGAATATAAGGTTCTTGATGCTGGTGATGCAAAGATCATTCGTTTGGAAGTTTATGGTAATGTGGTAACGGTGACCGGAAGAAAGGCCGGAGAGACTTCATTTACTTTGACTGATGCAAAAGGACAAGTTTCACAGACTATTCATGTAAAGATCGCTCCTGAGAAGCGTTGGTATATGAATTTAGGAAAAGAGTATGCAGTTTGGACTCACTTTGCAGAGATGACTGGTGAGGGACTAGAGGCTGTGAAAGTTGAAACTAACGGCTTTAAACTTAAAAAAATGACTTGGGAGCTAGTTGCTCGTATCGATGGAACTAATTGGCTACAGACCTTTATGGGTAAGGAAGGCTATTTTATTCTTCGCGGTGGTGATTGGGAAAATAATAAGGGTAGACAGATGGAGTTGGTAGGTATAGATGATAAACTAAAACTGAGAACTGGACATGGAGCCTTTGAACTCGGAAAATGGTCTCATATTGCTTTAGTTGTAGATTGTTCGAAAGGTAAGGATGATTACAATGAAAAATACAAGCTTTATGTTAATGGTAAACAAGTAAAGTGGGACGATAGCCGCAAAACCGATATGGACTATTCTGAGATTGATCTTTGTGCAGGTAATGACGGGGGTAGAGTATCAATCGGAAGAGCTAGTGACAACAGACGCTTTCTTGATGGTGCTATACTCGAAGCACGTATCTGGACGGTTTGTCGTACAGAGGAACAACTTAAGGCTAATGCATGGGAGCTTCATGAACAAAATCCCGAAGGGTTATTAGGGCGCTGGGATTTCTCGGCTGGAGCTCCGACATCTTATATTGAGGATGGTACCAATTCGGATCATGAGTTGCTGATGCATATTTCGAAGTATGATAGCTGGAATGCCACAGAATTTCCTATGAGCAGATTTGGGGAAGCTCCCATTGAAGTACCTTTTAAATAACTTTTAAATTCGAAGAAAAATGAAAGCAATATTCAAGCTGTTGATATTGAACTTTTTGACTCTGTTTATCTTTCCGTCTTGCAGTGATGATGATAAGTCAAAGTCTGAATTGAATGACCCCATCAGTGGCAATATTTCTCCGGTAGGTTCATTTGCGGTAGAAGCTACCAATAACGAGAATGAACTTCTGGTGAAATGGACCAATCCCAGTAATCGCGACGTGGATATGGTAGAACTCTCTTACAGGGACGTGGAAGCGAGTTTGTCTCGTGCTACCGACTTCTCGCCGGGACATATCATAATACAAGTAGAGCGTGATGTCACACAGGAATATATGTTGAAGGTTCCTTATTTTGCTACTTACGAAGTTTCTGCCGTAGCTATCAGCAAAGCCGGCAAGCGATCGGTACCCGAAAGCCGTGTGGTGATGCCTTATCATGAAAAGGTGGACGAGCCGGAACTGAAACTGCCGGAAATGCTGGACCGTGCACATTCTTACATGACTTCTGTCATTGGATATTATTTCGGCAAGAGTTCCAGAAGCTGCTGGCGTAGTAATTATCCTTATGATGGAAAAGGTTATTGGGATGGTGATGCGTTGGTCTGGGGACAAGGCGGTGGGCTTTCGGCATTTGTTGCTATGCGTGATGCAACCAAAGAGAGCGAAGTGGAGAATCTTTACGGTGCAATGGATGATATGATGTTCAAAGGAATACAGTATTTCTGTCAGCTGGATCGTGGAATCCTGGCTTATTCCTGCTACCCGGCTGCCGGTAACGAACGTTTTTACGATGATAACGTATGGATCGGGCTCGATATGGTCGACTGGTATACGGAAACGAAAGAGATGCGTTATCTGACACAGGCAAAGGTGGTATGGCGCTACCTGATCGATCACGGTTGGGATGAGACTTGCGGAGGAGGTGTACACTGGAGGGAGTTGAACGAACACACTACCAGCAAGCACTCTTGCTCTACCGGACCTACTGCTGTGATGGGCTGTAAGATGTATCTGGCAACTCAGGAACAGGAATATCTCGACTGGGCGATCAAATGTTACGACTATATGCTGGATGTATTGCAAGACAAGTCCGATCATTTATTCTATGACAATGTACGCCCGAATAAGGATGATCCCAATCTGCCGGGTGATCTTGAAAAGAACAAGTATTCCTACAACTCCGGACAACCATTGCAGGCGGCCTGTCTCTTATATAAGATTACCGGCGAACAGAAATATCTGGATGAAGCGTATGCGATTGCTGAAAGCTGTCATAAGAAATGGTTTATGCCCTATCGTTCCAAAGAGCTGAATCTTACTTTCAATATCCTTGCTCCGGGACACGCTTGGTTCAATACGATCATGTGCCGTGGATTCTTTGAACTTTATTCTATAGACAATGACCGTAAATATATCGATGATATCGAAAAGTCAATGATTCATGCGTGGAGCAGTAGCTGTCATCAGGGTAATAACTTGCTGAATGACGATGATCTGAGAGGGGGAACTACCAAGACCGGTTGGGAAATACTCCATCAGGGAGCATTGGTTGAATTGTATGCCCGGTTGGCAGTATTGGAACGTGAAAACCGATAGTTGAACGATTCCCGTTCAGGGAACATATGAACATAAAAAAGCCATCCCCGGAATAGACAAAGTAGGGATGGCTTTTTTGTAGTGTGCTTATTTACCGTAGATTAACATTTATATCAAATGAAAATGGTGGAGTTATTTCATTTGGGGTACAAGTGGGTATAGTGAATAACATAGGGTCAAAGGATATATAATACCCTCCTGGAGTACGGTTGGTAACTGATATACTACACCCATGATAATTAATATAGGCTTTATCCATTGAAATAGTATATGTTTCTCTATAGCCTGATTTTTTATAGTATTTATCCTTTACTGTATAAGTTAAATTTTTATCTCCATATTTTATAGAAGCTGCAAAATTGGATAAATCTTTCTCCCATAAGTAACCTGTGTAGGATGCGTTAAAAATGAAATTGAGTTCTACTATTATATTGTTTTTTGTTAACGAAATCCCATCGCTATTATAGATATTGTTAAATGCATATAGTGAATATGACCATGGAGATAGTTCGTATGAATATTCATATTGTCTGGATCCAGGAATTTTAGCTAACTCCTCTTTATCCATAGTTCTTGCTCTAAAATATATTTCTCCAAATGGATAATAACTTTTCTTCAAATATATTGGATTCTCCATTTGAATTACAGCATCTTTCCAATCTCCATCATAGAAAGAATTCACTTTACAATATTGAAGTTGTATATATTGTCCTTTATGTCCATAATCATATTCTCCGTTTTCATTATATCTGTCAGTTCTAATATATAATATCCACATATCAGTTGTATCTTTATGACTAGTGTTATCTAAATCAGGGCGCGAAATATATGGCATGTCTAAAACAACTCCGTTAGAACGAGTAATTACATTATTTTCAATGGGTGGAGGTGGGGATGGAATTAATGAATCCTCATTTGAACAAGAATAAATTACAGAACTAATAAATAGTAATAGTAATAATAATTTGTAATTTAAAGTTTTCATGGCTTTAACTTTTTAAGGTTAATATATTGATTATTCTCAAAGGTAGTATATTAATACTAGAACTTATGCTAAAATTCAATGTTTGATGGCATGAATGCTTTTAATTTTTAATTAATTGGTAGAAATAAGCTCATGTTGGACTATGGTTTGGTAAAAATGTATGGTACAAAGGCGAAGTATTTCAACCGGTCGGTAATAAACCGGTCGGTTAAGAATACCCCCAAACGCTTCCCCGGGTCTTTATGTTTGAAATAACAAAGGACGTATGAGATTCTCTAAGGTGCAATTTTAGTACCTTTTGAGGTTATAAATGACTTATCAGAGGATAATTGTAAAGAATTTGATAGATTATATCGCCTTTTCGCAGTTGGTGGATAAGATGAGGCGATCAAAACCATGTAGACCTATAGGCTTCTCAATTCCGAATAAATATATGAAGAAAGAATAACTACGGCTAATAACTGCATGATCTCCGATTGCTCCGTTGATTATTTATTAACCTTAATTGGAAACCATAAAAAAGCCATCCCCGGAATAGACGAAGTAGGGATGGCTTTTTTTGTAGTGTGCTTACTATTGTTCGGCAGACTATGTTCCGTGAGTTTTTGGAAAGGTTATTCCTTGACAGGCTCAGCCGGTTTGTCTTTGGATGCAGTGTCAGTAACGACTGTATCGTTGACAATAGCGGTCGGTGCACTCAGTTCTGTCTTAACAGGTTCCTCGCTCTTGGTTACAGTATCTTTTACTACTGTATCATTAACGATAGCTGTTGCATTAACTTCTGCCAGGGCTGTCGCAGCTTCTGCAGAGTTCTGAGCCTTTACAAGGAATGAACCACCACAAACAAACATAAACATTGCTACTACTAATACTAATTTTTTCATAATCGTTTGCTTTAATGATTATTAAACATATATTTTCAATTCTCTCTTATGTGTTAAGGAATCGGTTGTTGCTTTATCTAACGGCTAATTAAAGATCAAAGTGCGTGCCAAAGACTGATGTGTGTTAACAATTCGTTGATTATAAGTGGAATATGTAGATTATGTACATTATCTATAGTGTGGAAACCTATGGGGAATATGTGGAAAATGGGGCAGGGAGTGTGGAATTATTCCACAATAGTGTGCTTTGCTATGCAGGTAATAATAAGTAATGAAAGAATGGTTGTGATACAATGAACTTATGTTTAAGTGACAGTGAGTTGAAATGTAGTAAATAAGTGACCGTTCTGCTACTGTTTATTAGTCGGTCATATTGGTTCTCTAACCATTATAACCCTGTTTTTATTTCGTTGCACCTAGGTTTAATAGTCATTGCACCTAGGTTGAATAGTTGAAGCACCTTAGTGCTATATTCGTTGTACCTTGGTGCAACGAAAGAAAATTACTGATGAGAATGAATATTGCTTCAAATAAAATGCTTATTTAGTAGTAAATTCCACTAAAAAAATAATGAAGGTGTGTCAAAAGTCAGTAGTAACTAAACTCTCCTCCTTCCTGAAGGAGAGTTTAGTTACTACTGACTTTTGACACACCTTCATACGATTAATGTAATTTCCGACTAAACAGGTGAATAATTACTTAATTTCGTCCGGCCAAGGACAAGGTTTACCCGTAGCTTTGACAATAGGACGTTGGGCATCAACTTTTCTCAAATAGGTTCCTAATTCTTTAGAAAGCCGTTTCACAATATCCGGATGTTGTGCGCTGAGATCATTACTTTCGCCTATATCATCGGGGATATTGAATAGTTCTTTTTTACCTGTACCATAGTAATAGATTAATTTCCAGTCACCGTTGCGTACGGCACAGTTAAAGTTGATTCCCGGACCGTCGTTTCCCCAGTTGTTGGGCATATTCCAGAAGAGGCTGCGTCCTTTGGAGGGATTTCCGGTCTGTTTCAGTAAAGGCATGAAGCTGATGCCGTCGATAGGCTGAACTGTCTTGTATTTTTTGATGCCCGCCATTTCGAGGATAGTAGGATAGAAGTCTTCTATCAGCAGATAGTCATTGCATTTGCTGCCAGGGGCTACGACACCGGGCCAGCTGACGATCATCGGTTCACGGATGCCGCCCTCATAGGTGGAGCCTTTACCACTGTTGAGAGGATGATTCTGGGTGTGCAGTTTGCCGTCACGCCAATACGATTCGGCGGCAAGTCCTCCGTTGTCGCTCATGAAGATGATAATGGTGTTGTCGGCTTCTCCGCTCTTTTCCAGCCAGTCCATCAGATCGCCCAGACTCTTGTCCATGCCTTCGATCAGTGTGGCGTATGCGGCTTCATGATCAGTCATACCTTTTTTCTTGTATTTGTCGTAGAAACGTTTGTCCTTGTCCAAGGGGACGTGGATGGCGTATTGGGACATATACAGGTAGAAAGGCTGGTTGTACTTCTTAGCCTTGTTCAGAGCTTTGATGGCTTCCAGAGTTAATGCTTCGGTGACGAAGGTCTCCGTACCCCAGTACTTTTCAAGTCCGGGAACGGCCATGAGTGATATTGGCTTTCCGTCTTTGTTGTGACCGTAATTCTCTTCTCCCAGATAGCTGGCGAGTCCTCCGGCAGCATGTCCGGCTATGTTTACTTCGAAGCCCCAGTGGTGTGGGTCTTCTCCCGGAGTGTCTATGGCACCGAAATGTGCTTTTCCGCAATGAATCGTATGATAGCCGCTGTCTTTCAGTAGTTGTACGAAGGAGGTTCCTACGAATGTGTTGTTGGTGCCGGGCACTTGGCTTACTCCGTTGTAGTTCCAGTCCGGCACATCCAGCACTTTGTCCTTGCGGTCTGTCTTTGTGTTCTTTTGCAGCGTCCAGTTGGTTACGCGGTGGCGTGCCGCGTTCGTTCCGGTGATGAGGCTGCATCGGGTGGGGGAACTGATACTGCTGGCATACGCTTGTGTGAACATCATGCCTTGTTTGGCAAGTCGTTCCATGTTGGGTGTTTCGTACAGCTTATTGTAATCTGTCTTTTGTGTCCAGAAGGGGAGTGAAGTGTCTTGCCATCCCATGTCGTCTACCATGAAAAGGATGATGTTGGGGCGTTTGTCCACGCGTTGTGTCTGGGCGGACTTCTGTGCTTGCAGGCTGGTGGCAGCCAGTGGCACGAGTGCGAGGGGGAAAAGTAGTTTTTTGTTCATGGATTAATTATTTAGTGTTATTTCTTTATTTCAATTCTGCCGGCCTTTTTGATCGGTATGCTCCGTAATTCCTGGTTCCCGTGGGAGTCTGCCCATATTCTTAATGTACCGGTGCAGTGGACATCCAATATCAGCTTATCGGTAGTACGTTTGAGTATCTGCACGGTGGCAGGCGACAGGTATTTTTCTTGTATGCCGATGACTGCCCAGCCTTTACGGATGGGGCAAAGATGGAACAGACTATCTGTAAATCCGGATAACTTTATTTTTCTTTCAGATGCGTTCAATACTTCGGCGCTCTGTTTTTCCCAGTTGAATGCGAGAATGCTGTCGCAAGAAGAATCTGCGGATTTACCGGTGCTTTCCCGTAACAGGTAATCTTCCTGTTTGACGAAACTTTCTACTTCCCGATAAGCGGGAGAAGTGTTCAGATTGTAGCAAATGACTGAGAGCGCTTCGTCTCCTGTAGGGGCAAATACGCGGTAGGCTTTACCGCTTTGCAGGGGATTGGTCAGTATGGATTCCGGAGTCGGGACGGCGGGAGCCGCCGGACGGAATATCTTTCCGGTTTCATCAATCAGAGGGCGGATATTGTCGGCAATAAATTCGCCTGGTGAGTCGGACAGGTAAACAGGTCCGCCGGAGATCGCTTTCGAACGTGCCATCAGACTGCCGCAAACGGTATCGCAGGAATGAAACATATCGTGGTCGGGCCAGACGGTCTGCCCCAGTATGAGTGTATTGGTATATGACTGGAACAGATGTGATTTAGCCATATTCTCGTCATATTTCTTATAGTCGATGCTGGCACGGGTTACGCTACTGTACAAGGTATGGTCAATGTTCAGCACATTTTGTGCCATGCAGTTCATCAGTCCCATTTGCATTCGATGTGTCTGATGTTCCAGAGCAAGGTTGCAGTCCTTAGCCTGTCGGATAACCTGCGTTCCGCCCATATAGAGCGGGAGGGTGAAGGATTGATTGTCTATCTTCAAGAAGTCAAATCCATACTCCTTCATGGTACGGACATAATATTCGTACCATGTTTCTATCTTTTCTGTACTGGTGCCGGGTAGTAAACTGCCATTATATGAGTGTAGAACTTGCCGGATTTCCGGCGGAAAGTCATTCTCGGCAGAGATTCCCATCCAATAGCCGGAAAGGCTGTACCATAGCCCTATCCATCGGATTTTATCTGCTTGTTTGCGCTTCATGATGCGGCTCCATCCGTTCGGAAAACGTTTTTTGTCGGGGACGAGACTGGTCAGTTGCCGGTTCTTGTTTGCTATGTGTCCGTCGTCAATTAAGACATAACGTACCGGTATGCCGGATGCTTCGATGGCATCGATATCGTTCAGTATTTTCGTTTCATCAATGTCATAATGATAATGTTCCCACGTACACCATCCCAGATAGTCAAAGGCATTGAAATACTCTTTGTCCGCTCTTTTGCGGAGGGCAGATACGGCTTTCTTTGCGATTAACGAATCGTAGGCGTCACTGAATACATGGTAGACGGATGAAGATTTCCGGAAAATCAGGAGGGGGAGTCGGCCGGTCAGTGCATCTTCTCCTAATGTGGAGACATACAACGTGAGCGTGCCGTCCTGATTAACCTGAAACCAGCTGAGGCTGTTGCTGCCCGCAATGGCTTTGGCGAACAGATATTCTCCGTCTGCGAGTTCGAGGAGCAGTGCATCGCCCGATGCGGACGGCAGGGCATTGGAAGGAATGCCTGCATAATCGCTCCGTGTGAGGTCTTCGAGACGGTTGAACATCCAGGGGAGCAACCGATTGGTGTTATTCGGCCATTGATAGTCGCCGGGGCGGGAATCACGGCTGAAGAATATGCCACGAACATACAAAGGAAGTGCAACTTTATACGAAAGAGTGCTTTGGTGTTCCGGCACTTGTTGTTCGCATAAGATGGGGGTGGATGGAGTATGCGTGTTCAGGTCGATGATTTCTTCCATCCGATAAGCTGCAACATCTTTGTATGTCTTCCCTTTATGGTAGATAAACGGGTTCTGTGCAGACAGCGATGCTTCCGCAAAGATGCCCGTCAATAGCCATAAACAGATGTGGATCATTCTTCTCATGCCTCTTGTGTTATTTTACGGAATAGGCGCTGAAGTTGATAATATCCGGCAGTGCGACAGATTCGGATACGGTCAGTCTTAATGCTGTGGCTTCTACCGGTTCAAACTTTTCGATTCGTTTGTGCCCTACAGATTCTCCTTTGCAGACTGTTTGCCATTTACCGTTCACTTTGGCTTCTATCTGATATTGCCGGATGCGTTCTCCGTTTTTGATGTTTTCCTGGATGATGCAGTAATTGACAGGCTGCTCCTTTCCGAGTTTCAGTGTCAGGCTTTTCTTTTGTCCCGAAATGCGGGCTATCGGGGAGGAGAACCGCCGATTGATTTCATCTCCCATTTCTTTCAGGCGCTGTGCGTCTCCGGCGGGGATTAATCCGGTCGGGTCAGGAGTTAATCCGAGAATGAGGGTGGCGTTTCTTCCTACTGACTTTTCATATTTATCTATCAGCGTGTTTAGCGGATAGATGTTGTTCTCGTCATCCGGTTCCCAGAACCATTCGTGGCGGCCGTTTGCTCCCCGTAGCGGAGTGTCCGCCATTGCCGGTACCCAGTATTTACCGTTCTTATCGCCGTGTTTTAACAGTTCGAGCTGGTCGATACTGCTCTCAATGCGTTTATGGTGTGAGCAGGGGACGGGAAAGGTAGACCAGCAGGGATATTCCACTGTACCTGTCTCCGAACCTCCCCAACGGAAGTCGGCACGGTCGATGTTATGATAGAAAAGGCAGTTTGGCTGATACTTGTTGACAATCGGTTCCACGTCGGGGCCATCGGCACGTGGATCATCGGCTCCGCCGTCAAACCATATCATATATAAATCTCCGTAGCGGGTGCAGAGTTCTGTCACCATTTTCTCGCACAGGCGCTTGTACCATGCCTGGCGGTTGCGGGCGAACGCTCCTTCTCCTTCGGCCTTGAAGTTATGGATGCCCAGCAGGGAGTTCCATCGGATACCGATATAGATGCCCGGTTGCAGACCATATTTGCGGCAGGAGTTGACGAAGTCACGGACAATGTCTCCTTTCCCGTCTCTCCATTTCACGGCTTTCAGGCAATAAGGGTTGACGTCGCTTTGCCAGAGTCCGAAACCTGTTTCGTGGGTAGCAGTCAGTACGGCAAATTTGCATCCGGCAGCTTTGGCGGCTTGTACCCATTGGTCAGTGTTCAGTTCGGTCGGGTTGAAGATGTTGTAATCTTCGATGGGATTGATACGGTTGTTGCCTTGTCCGTAGCGGATGCCGTCAAACACGTGCAGGTCATAATGGAAGACAGCTCCCATTTCCGCCTCATGCCATTTAAGTTGATGGGGCTTGGGGACGGGGATAGCCTGTTGTTGTGCGAAGCTGCAAACTGAGTATAGGATAAAAAGAGAGAGATAGCAAAGTTTCTTCATGGTGTTTATTTAGTTACGGTTTCGAGATAATGGGCAAATGAATCGTTGGTATGGAGTAGCCATGCCTTGAGTTGTTTGTTGAATTGCCGGACCAGACGGGGGGATTGTCCGGCAATATTATCCATTTGATATGGGTCTTTGGTTCGGTCGTAAAGAACTGTTTCGTCTATTTTTCCATTGGTTGCGTGGACTGCGAATGTGTGGGTTGACGTACGTAGCCCGCGGTATCCGGTGGCATGATTGTCAAACTGTACATAATAATAAGGTTGTACCACTTCTTTTTTACTCTTGCCCAGAATATGGCGGGATAAGTCGAAAGTCTGTACCGTTTCGGGTATTTCTTTCCGGAACCCCATCAGGGAAAGGAGGGAAGGATATAAGTCGGCGAAGGCGATCATCAAATGGTCGTCTTTGCGTGGCTTTATCTTTGCCGGCCATGAGATAATCATGGGGATGCGCATGGCTTCTTCGTAGAAGATATCCTTTCCGGCATTGTTGTGAGCTCCCATGCAGATGCCATGATCGGAAGTAAATACAATGATGGTATTTTCAAACAGTCCGTTGCTTTTGAGGGTTTCGATGATACGTCCTACCTGCTCGTCTACCCCTGTGATACAGGCGTAATAATTGCGTATGTTATTTCTGAAATAGTTTCCCATTTCGGTTCCTTTGGCGGGTATGTCCGGGCGGTGGGCACAGAGGGCTTCCACATCTATATCCTTATATAGGGCTTTGTATTTGTCGGGAACCAGTTCGTAACCGGTATGCGGAGGATTCATCGATACGACCAGTGCGAAAGGTTGTTTATTCTCTTTTTGTGTCTGAATGTATTCGATGGCTTTGTCCGCTTCGTATGCAGGGCCCCATTGGTTGACGTAGTAGAAACTGTCACGTGGAGCAGTCGTGTCCCAGTACATCGGTTTCAGATGATAATCGTATGTCCCGTAGGCTGTCCAGTATTCAAATCCGTGGCGGCGTTCGGGCGGACACCATTCGTTCCACGCTACTTTGCCACGATTGTTGTAAGTGTCTACATAAGGCTTGTAAGGAGAATCCAGATGCCATTTTCCTATGTATCCCGTACGGTAGTTCATGTCTTTTAGTACATCACTCCAACAGCGGGCCTCCTGTGGAAGCTCCACTCCGTAAGGCGCTGTTTGTGAATTGCAGTTGCCCGTTACCTTATTATGCAGGGGGTACATGCCCGTCATCAGCATGGCACGGGCGGGTGATGAAACAGGATAACTGCTGACTGCATTAGTGAATAAGACTCCTTCGGAAGCCAGATGATCCAGGCAAGGAGTCTTTACGGGTTCTTTGCCCAGACAACCTAGTGCGTCCCCCCGATACTGGTCTGCCATGATGAAGACAAGATTCGGAGACGTCTGGGCGGCAAGCGGAAGAACCGGAGCGACGAGTGTAGCTCCGATGAACCATTTATGATAATATGTACTCTTTGGTATGTGCATTATCATAAAAATTTCTCCTTTGTGTCTGACAGGTTAAGATAAACTAAGGTCATTGTATATTATTTAAAAGGTGTACATCAGGTTGTTGTATGGCTGCAAATGTACGCAAACAATGTGGTTCCGAGTATGCCTGTTTCTTTCATTCAACATACATGTTTAATTCATAAGTCCATTTCTTTATTCGTTTTTTGTATGTTCTGACTTAATTTTGTTTGTTTGCTATATATTGTTTAATAGGATGAAGCACTTCATGGAACAGTTCGGCGTATCTCCTTCTAAATATCTAGATACTACTGATGGATAACCTACAAGTCGATATTATATAGTTTCAGCTTATTATATAATGTCTTCCGGTCGATATTTAGTAATTGTGCCGCTTTACTCTTGTTATTTCCGGTTTGGCGCAATGCCTCCAGAATGTGTTCTTTCTCTGTCTCTTCGTTGCGTAGCGCCATGCTTGCGGAACAAACGGTACTTGTTTCCAGTAATTCGGTTCCTAACTCAAGAAGAGTGATGAAACTGCCTTGTGCCAGTAAGGTCGCTCTTTTTACGATATTCTTCATTTGGCGTAAGTTGCCCGGCCAGTGATAATTGAGTAAGGCTTGTGAGGCTTTCGAGTCAAAACCGATCAGATGCTTGTCCAGTTCCTTGTTTGCCTGATCGAGGAAGAAGTTGGCAAATAACAGGATATCCTCTTTCCGTTCTTTCAGGTCGGGCATCCGCAGGGTAAATTCATTGATACGATGGAAAAGGTCTTCACGGAAAGTACCTTTCTCGATAGCCTGTTCCAGATTCTCGTTGGTGGCGGATACCAGACGGATATCAACCGATACCTCTTGCGTGGAACCGACCGGACGAATCTTTCTCTCTTGCAAGGCACGGAGAAGTTGTATCTGTACCTCGTAACTGAGATTTCCTATTTCATCCAGGAAGATAGTGCCTCCATTGGCGGCAACGAACGCTCCGGTCTTGTCCGTCAGTGCTCCTGTAAAAGAGCCCTTCACATGGCCGAAAAACTCGGATGCAGCTAATTCTTTGGGGATCGAACCACAGTCTACCGCGATAAACGGCTTGTCATTCCGTTTGCTCAGTTGATGGATGCGGTGCGCCACATACTCTTTTCCCGTTCCGCTGGAACCGTTGATCAGTACGGACATATTGGTGGGAGCTACCAGACCTACATAATTATAGAGTTGCTTGGCGGCATCACTTTCTCCTTCCAGATAAGCATGATGGGTTTCGGTGGCGTTTCCGGACGAAACGGAAGAACCTTTCTTTGCAGAAGTTTTGGCTGCGGTATGCGTAGTCGGCGCTTCTTTTGCTTGCAAAGCTTCTGACATCTTTTTGAGTAGTTCCTCCGGATTCACCGGTTTGGCAACATAGTCGCGTGCTCCCAGTTTCATCGCTTGTACTGCCGATTGGATATCGGCATAACCGGTCATGATGATCAAAGGAATATCGATTCCTTTTTCGTTCATCCATTTCAGAAGATCGATTCCGTCGTGATCCGGCAGGCGTAAATCGGACAGGATTAAGTCTGCCCCTTGTCCTTCAATGTGCTTCTGGGCACGGGCAATGTTACTAACTGACGACACTTCAAACCCTTTTTTACTTAGCCAGGTTTTCAGCATCATTCCGAAAGTGATATCGTCTTCTATTATTAATATGGATTTCATCATACTCTCTTTTGCCTCTTTTAATGCTACAAAGGTAAGAGGATTTGGGCGAAAGTAGTATATTTGCAAACTTAAATTAAATAAAAGTGTTATGAAAAAGATTGCATACTTACTATTAACCATATCGTTTTGCGGACTTACGGCCTGCAAAACCGGAACAAAAAAAGGAGGAAATATGGACAACGAAACGTTGGTAAAGATTGAAACGACCTTGGGAGACATCAAGGTTAAGTTGTATAATGAGACGCCGAAACATCGTGATAATTTCATTAAGCTGGCGGAAGACGGCGTTTATGAAGGAACGCTGTTCCACCGTGTTATCAAAGACTTTATGATTCAGGCAGGTGACCCGGATTCAAAGAATGCACCGAAAGGAAAGATGCTGGGTGCAGGAGATGTGGGTTACACCCTTCCGGCCGAATTTGTTTATCCGAAGTATTTTCACAAAAAAGGCGCTTTGTCTGCTGCCCGTCAGGGAGACAATGTCAATCCGAAGAAAGAATCATCCGGTTGCCAGTTCTACATTGTGACAGGCAAGGTGTACAACGACTCTACATTGCTGGGCATGGAAAGCCAGATGAATGAGAATAAGATCAATGTTATTTTCAATACGTTGGCTCAGAAGCACATGAAAGAAATCTATAAGATGCGGAAGGAAAACGATGAAAACGGTTTGTATGAATTGCAGGAGAAGCTTTTTGCAGAGGCGGAGGTAGAAGCTGCCAAGCAACCGGAATTCCACTTTACGCCGGAACAGATCGAAGCTTATACGACTGTAGGAGGTACTCCTCATCTGGACGGTGAGTATACGGTTTTCGGTGAAGTAATCGAAGGCATGGACATCGTGGATAAGATTCAGCAGGTGAAAACCGACCGTAGCGACCGCCCCGAAGAGGACGTGAAGATTGTAAAAGTAGAAGTACTAGATTAAGTAGAATGAAGATCAACAGGCATATTCTGGACAATGGGTTACGTCTGGTACATTCGCAGGACGAAAGTACGCAGATGGTAGCTCTTAATGTATTATATAATGTGGGAGCCCGCGATGAACATCCCGAGCATACCGGCTTTGCTCATTTGTTCGAACACCTGATGTTCGGAGGTTCGGTGAACATCCCCGATTATGATATGCCGCTGCAACTGGCAGGCGGCGAGAATAATGCCTGGACCAATAATGACATAACCAATTACTACCTCACTGTACCCCGGCAGAATGTAGAAACCGGCTTTTGGCTGGAATCCGACCGTATGCTGAGCCTTGATTTCAGTGAACGGAGTCTGGAAGTACAGCGTGGAGTAGTAATGGAAGAATTCAAGCAGCGTTGCCTGAATCAGCCTTACGGAGACGTCGGTCATCTTTTGCGTCCTCTGGCATATCGGGCACATACTTATCAGTGGCCTACCATCGGAAAAGATTTGTCGCACATAGCCAACGCGACGCTGGAAGAGGTGAAAGCATTCTTCTTCCGTTTTTATGCGCCGAACAATGCAGTGCTGGCCGTAACGGGAAATATCTCTTTTGAGGAAGCAGTCGCATTGACGGAAAAATGGTTTGGTCCCATCCCTCGCAGGGAGGTTCCTCAACGGAATCTGCCGCAGGAACCGGAGCAGACAGAAGAACGACGGTTGACAGTAGAGCGTAACGTACCCCTTGATTCACTATTCATGGCGTATCATATGTGTAGTCATGAGCATCCGGATTATTACGCTTTTGATATATTGTCGGATTTGTTGAGCAACGGACGTTCCAGTCGTCTGAATCAACGGCTGGTACAGCAAAAACAATTGTTTTCGAGTATCGACGCTTATATTTCCGGTAGTGTGGATGCCGGATTGTTCCATATCTCAGGCAAACCTGCGGCAGGTGTTTCGCTGGAACAGGCGGAAGCGGCCGTACGTGAAGAACTGGAACGTTTGCAGCAAGAACCTGTTGACGAACAGGAACTGGAAAAAGTGAAGAATAAATTCGAATCGACGCAGATATTCGGCAATATCAATTATTTGAATGTCGCTACCAATCTTGCGTGGTTTGAACTGTTGGGCAGGGCGGAAGATCTGGAAAAGGAGGTAGAGCGTTATCGCGCCGTTACTGCCGGACAATTGCAAAAGGTAGCTCAGTCTGCTTTCCGCAAGGAGAATGGAGTGATACTTTATTATAAGAAACAAATATCCTGACTTCTCCTTACCGGCGGGATATTTATTGGAGGCAACGGCGGGATGCGGAGTTGCCGGAATATGCGATTAACTACAGAAAAATAAATGAGAAATATCTATAGTATATATAAGGAGCATTACAAAGCACTGATTTCTCTCGGATTGCCCATTGTAATCGGGCAAATAGGAGTTATTGTGCTGGGGTTTGCCGATACGTTGATGATCGGACATCATAGTACGATAGAACTGGGTGCTGCTTCCTTCGTCAATAATGTATTCAATCTGGTGATTATTTTCAGTACGGGCTTCTCGTACGGGCTGACCCCTATCGTGGGAGGTTTGTATGGAACTCATCAGTACGCTTCGGCAGGACAGGCGTTGCGTAACAGCCTGCTGGCAAATTTGTTGGTGGCACTCTTGCTTACCATCGGTATGACTGTCCTTTATTTTAATGTAGGAAATCTGGGACAGCCGGAAGAACTTATTCCCCTGATAAAACCTTATTATCTGGTTCTGCTGGCTTCGCTCGTATTTGTGATGCTGTTCAATGGCTTCAAGCAGTTTACGGATGGAATTACGGATACTAAGACCGCTATGTGGATATTGCTTGGCGGAAATGTGCTGAATATTATCGGCAATTATATCCTGATATACGGAAAGCTGGGCTTGCCGGAAATGGGCTTGCTGGGTGCAGGTATCAGTACGCTGTTCTCGCGTATCATGATGGTAGTCGTTTTTATCATTGTCTTTATGCGGAGTCCGCGTTTTCTTCGTTTTAAGCTCGGCTTCTATCGTCTGGGATGGTCGAAGGCTATATTCGGACGTTTGAATTCGCTGGGTTGGCCGATTGCTTTTCAGATGGGGATGGAGACAGCTTCGTTCAGTCTGAGTGCGGTGATGATTGGCTGGCTGGGTACCATTGCGCTGGCTTCTCACCAGGTCATGCTGGCTATTTCCCAGTTTACGTTTATGATGTATTACGGGATGGGGGCAGCTGTGGCTGTCCGTGTGAGTAACTTTAACGGGCAGGGCGATATACTCAATGTACGTCGTTCGGCTTATGCCGGTTTTCATTTGATGATGGCGTTGGGCGTCGTGCTTTCTTCCATCGTATTCCTCTGCCGCAATTATCTGGGAGGCTGGTTTACCGATAGTACCGAAGTGGCGGCTATGGTAACTTCGCTTATCCTTCCGTTCCTTGTATATCAGTTTGGAGATGGATTGCAGATAACCTTTGCCAATGCCTTGCGTGGAATCTCAGATGTAAAACTGATGATGCTGATTGCCTTCATTGCTTATTTCCTTATTTCGCTTCCGGTCGGCTATTTCTGCGGATTCGTGTTGGAGTGGGGAATCATAGGTGTCTGGATGGCATTTCCTTTTGGGTTGACCAGTGCCGGTCTGATGTTATGGTGGCGTTTCCATCACAAGACGAAACTACCGCCTTCCATTCAAAATTCATAATTTAAAATCATCATTGCCTATGGCTTCCTTTCGCTCCACCAAACTGAAAATAACCATCGGCTATATATTGCTGCTGGCGATTCTTCTTTTTTCTCTGGTCTTTGTGCATCAGGAGATGGAGACGCTGTCGGCTGCGGACGATCAGCAGAATCTGCGGACAGACAGTCTGCTGAGTCTTCTTCATGAGAAAGATCAGAATACCCTTCAGATGCTGCGGGTGCTGAGCGAGGCGAATGACAGCTTGCTTTCCGCCTCGGAGATTGAAGAAATCATATCAGAACAGCAGGACTCGGTGATTACTCAGCAACGGGTACAACACCGGGTCATTACCAAACGCGATTCTCTGATCACTACTCCGAAGAAGAAAGGCTTCTTCAAACGATTGGGGGAAGTGTTCGCGCCTTCTAAGAAAGATACTGCCGTGCTGGTCAATACTTCTCTGGAAGTTGCCACCGATACGATTCTGGAACCTGTCAAGTCGGCGGACTCCCTTCAGCATAAAATTCGCATGGCTACCGAAGAGAAACGGTTGCAGCGGAGGCGAACGATCCGGCGTACCAGTACGAGGTATCAGCGGATGAATACACAGCTGACCGCAAGAATGGATAGTCTGATAAAAGGATACGAGGAGGAAATGTCTGTGCGTGCCCGTCAGGATGCGGAACTTCAGCAAGAGGTGCGGATGCGTTCGGCTAATATCATTGCCGGGATCGCCATTGGCGCCGTATTTTTATCCGCCTTTTTCCTGATCTTAATTATGCGGGATATTACTCGTAGCAACCGTTATCGGCGTCAGCTCGAAGAAGCGAATAAGCGGGCGGAAGATTTGCTTGTTGCCCGTGAGAAACTGATGCTTGCCATTACCCATGACTTTAAGGCACCATTAGGCTCGATCATGGGATATACGGAACTCTTGTCCCGCCTGACCGAAGATGAACGGCAGCGATTCTATCTGGACAACATGAAAAGTTCTTCAGAACATTTACTGAAGTTAGTAAGCGACTTGCTTGATTTCCACCGTCTTGACCTCAATAAAGCGGAAGTGAACCGGATTGTTTTTAATCCTGCTCAGTTGTTTGAAGAAATCCGTGTTTGCTTTGAACCTCTGACGGCGGCTAAAGGCTTGGTCTTGCAATGTCATATCGCTCCGGAATTGTCGGAGAAATATATCAGTGATCCTTTACGTATTCAGCAGATAGTGAATAATCTCTTGTCTAATGCGGTGAAATTCACTCAGCAGGGCAAGATCACACTAACTGTCGGTTATAACGCTTCGAAGCTGACAATAGCGGTTGCGGATACCGGCAAAGGGATGGCATCGGAAGACCGGGAACGCATCTTCCAGGAATTTACCCGCCTCCCCGGTGCGCAGGGAGAAGAAGGATTCGGACTGGGATTGTCCATTGTGCATAAGCTGGTTCTTCTGCTTGAAGGTACGATTGATGTACAAAGCACGTTAGGAAAAGGAAGTTGCTTTACTGTCGTGTTGCCACTTTTTCCGGTAGGCAAGTCAATAGTGGAAAATAAACCTTTCGGAAGCAGAATCAAGAAAACGTCGAAAGATACGGATGCTTCTCCGGAAGAAACAGATGTTTCTCCGGAAGAGACAGATGCCGTACCGGCCATGAAGGTGATCCGTGTGCTTCTGATTGATGATGATAAGATTCAGCTGAACCTGACTGCTGCCATGTTGAAACAGCACGGTATCGATGCTGTCTGCTGCGAGCAGTTGGAAGAGCTGATAGAGCAACTGCGCTCTTCGACGTTTGATGTGCTGCTGACCGATATACAGATGCCTGCTATCAACGGTTTTGATCTGGTCAAATTATTGCGTGCCTCTAACATTCCGCAAGCCCGCAATATTCCTGTCATTGCTGTCACGGCACGCAGCGAAATGGATGAGAAGGCTTTGCATGAACACGGCTTTGCCGGATGCCTGCACAAACCTTTTACGGTGAAAGAATTGCTGGTAACTCTGAATGAAGGACAAAGGTCAGCTGATGAGGCGCATATAACACATGATATGCAATTGATTGCAGATGCGCTACCTAAAGATACTTTATTCAACTTTTCTGCACTGACTGCCTTCTCGGAAGATGATTCGGAAGCGGCGTGTTCTATTATCCGGACTTTTATCGAAGAGACCGGCAAGAATGCCGACCGGATGCAACAGGCATTAACTGACCGGGAGGTGGATGGAATAGCCGCTATGGCTCATAAACTCCTTCCGCTTTTCACCTTGATCGGAGCATCTGAGTCAGTCACTTCATTAAGATGGCTGGAGTCTTGCCGGGGGGAAGAATTCTCCGAAGAAATAGAAAAGACTACGCTGGAAGCTTTGGAGGCGGTGCGTAAAGTTGTTCGTGCTGCTGAGGAGTATAGTCTCGGTTTACATTAAATCTCTCCCGGCAGCTCCTTTGGAACAGCCTATATAGTGCCATGTTTGTGCCACCTTGTTGGCACAGTTGTGCCAAAGGCATGTCACAGTCGTGCCACTGCGGTGGCACAAGCGTGCCAACGTAGTGGCACGGGCATAAGTGTCTTATCCTAAAAATGGTTGTCACTATTAGAGGCTGGTTACTAAAAAGGTTGTTACATTCTATTATTTTATACTGAAAAAGTTTCTAGTTTGCATGTCTCTATTCTACAAAGGTTGTCATTAAAAAAAATAATGGACAAACCCAAATGTTCTCCGGTTCTCGGTGAAACAAAAATACAATAAATTTATGTATTCCATGCCTGTCCTTTCATTTTTTCCACAGTGATTTTCCTGGTACTTCACCGTAATACACATCTATCGGTTTTTTCATGCCGATGCTCATATGTGGTCGTTCATTATTATAGAATTCTATCATTTTTCCGATTTGTTCCCGTGCTTCCTGTTCATCCTTAAACAATGACATGCCGTATATCCATTCTGTTTTCAAAATCCCGTTCATCCTTTCAGCGACAGCATTGTCAGTGGGATTGTAGCATTCAGTCATACTCACGCGTATATGATGTTCCACCAACAGGTGAATGTAGGCATCACAGGCGTACTGCGCGCCACGGTCGGAGTGATGGATAGTTCCACATAGATTCCCGCCTCCGGCTATGACTATAGCCTGTTCTAATGCCTGTAAAGTGTATTTGGCATTAAGACCGGAAGAAAGTATCCACCCCAGAACTGCATGTGAATATATGTCAGTCAGCAGATGGAGATAACACACGCCACCTTCAATCCATATATACGTTATGTCACTGACCCAAATATGATTCGGATATTGTGCCGTTACGCCTTTTATCAGATTCGGGTATTTTTTGTACAGATGGTTCGAGTCTGTTGTATGCCTGGGTTTCTTAGGGGGTAGCATCAGACGCTCGGAACGCATTAAGTTAAGGAATGCATCCCTGCCACCAATCACATCACCACCATAAATGGAACGCAGCTCGTAATGGAGCTTCAAACCGCCTATGCCAGGATCCTTGGAACGATAATACAGGATTGAATCCACAATCATTTCCCTTATCTGCTTGCGTGAGAGAGAAGATTTGTGTTTCTTGTAGTAGGCCTGGGAAGACTTGCCAAACAGTCCGCAAAGAGTCTTCAGACTGATAGCCGGAAACTCTTCGCGAAGACCTGTGACTATTTGGCACCATCTTTTTTTAAGATGGAAATTCCTTCCTCCTTTTCCGTGGTTTCAATCAGCTTTTTAAAGGCATGAGAACGAAGTTTCTCCAGTTCAAGGGCTTTTCGCAGACGGAGAACCTCTTCTTCTAGAAGCTGTTCCTTGGATTTTGGTGCATCCTTCATTTTCAATTCGGAGATTAGTTCAGGGGGCAAAGATAGTAAATCTGAATCAATAGGGTACTGATGCAGCCATTTTATCAATACTGAATGACTACTTAAACCCCATTTCTTAGCAGTTGAAATCTTTGACATACCGCTAGTGTAATAGTCTATTAAGACTTCCAATTTGAAAGTCTCAGAATAACTCTTAGGAGATTGATTTGGCATATTTTTTCGGTTTTTATGCCTCTAAAAGAGTGTCAACCTAAATCCGTATAAGACATAAGCTCGTAGCACAGTGAGGAAGGTGCTGCCTTAACAAGTATCTAACCTTCCGAATGAACAGAATGAACGGGATGAAATTGCGCTAAATGTAACCATAACCTCCGCCTTTTTCACATTTTAGCTCTTGGACAAACCTTTTTTCAAAGTAATTTGTTTACTTTGTATCACTTTTACACTGACACATCCTGCATGAAACGAAAATGGATAAGACGGGTGGGCTGGATATTGCTTACTCCTATAATACTTTTTGTAATACTGATGGTATTACTTTATATACCTCCTGTTCAGAATCTTTTGCGCCGGGAGGTTACTGCGTATGCTTCTAAGGCAACCGGAATGCAGATTCAGGTGGAACGGATAGACCTTCGTTTTCCATTAAATCTGCTGGTACGAGGGGTGGAAGTCATACAGCAGCCGGATACCTTATTGTCTTTGGAAAGCCTGAATGTCCGCGTACAGGCATGGCCGTTGCTCAAAGGAAAAGTCGAAGTTGACGAGGTTACCTTAAGTCAGGTGGCGGTCAATTCAGCCAATCTGATAGAGGGGATGCAGATAAAAGGCGTTTTGGGACGCTTCTTTCTGCAAAGTCATGGGGTCGATTTATCGAACGAAACGGCAGTTGTTAATCGGACAGAGCTATCCGATACTCATATACAACTTCTGATGACTGATACCACGACCACTCCCAAAGACACGACGGCATCCGCCCCTGTGAACTGGAAGGTGAATCTTCATCAACTGAAGTTGAAGAATGTATCATTCGGTATGAAACTTCCTGCCGACTCCATGAAGATGGCGGCGTACATAGGCGAAGCGACCATTGATGACGCCAAAGCGGATTTAAAGAACCAGTTTTATGGATTGAAGCAATTCCTTTTGTCGGGTGCCTCCGCCAGTTATGACACCGGAGAGGCCCAACCGTCGGAAGGTTTTGACGCCTCTCATATGGCAGTCCGGAATATCCGCATCGGATTGGACTCTCTGCTCTACGAAGGCAGAAATATGAACGTTGTGATTCGTGAAATAACGATGGAAGAGCGTTCGGGACTGAGTATTACTTCACTGACAGGGCGACTCTTTTCGAATGATTCTATCATCCGCATTCCTGAACTGAAACTGCAAACCCCACATTCTGAAATAGACCTGTCTGCCCAGACTTATTGGGAACTCGTAAATATCCCGACGACAGGACGTTTATCCGCCAGCTTTAACGCACATATAGGTAAAGAGGACGTGATGCTTTTTGCCGGCGGACTGCCTCAAACGTTTAAAGAAGCATATCCGTTCCGTCCGTTAGTGATCCGTGCCGGTACGGATGGGAATCTGAAAGAAATGCAGATTTCGCGCTTCACAGTAGACTTGCCGGGAGCTTTCTCGCTAAAGGGGGGAGGAATCCTTGAAAACCTGACGGACAGTCTGACTCGTTCGGGAACTATTGGGCTGGATATGGTTACCCGGAATCTGAACTTCCTGACAGGATTGACCGGAGTCACACCCGATGGCTCTTTGGTAATTCCCGACAGTATGAGTCTCAAGATGAAGATGGAGATGAACGGCCCGCAGTATAAAGCAAAACTCGATCTGAGAGAAGGCAAGGGCAGCATGAATGTAAATGCCGCATTAAATAGTTCGACAGAGGCTTATACGGCCGATCTGAAAATAAACGATCTGCAACTGCATCATTTTCTCCCGAAAGACTCGATTTATGAACTGTCTCTTTCGGCAGATGCCAAGGGAAGAGGGCTGGATGTCATGTCCTTCCATTCTTTAGCCAATCTGAATCTTTCTTTGGACCAGCTTCATTACGCCCGCTATCATCTTTCGAATGTTCATTTGACGGGAAATCTCAAAGGTGCTTTGGCAACGGCTCAGCTTACGAGTGATAATGAACTCTTGAAAATGACGGCGGATGCAGAATATAATTTAGCTCATAGCTATCCGGACGGTAAAGTGACAATTGACGTTACTCAGCTTGATTTGTACGAACTGGGACTTATGCCCAAGCCGATGAAGCGTCCGTTGGCATTCAATTTAAGCGGAGAGGCACGGCAGAACCGTGTTTTCACTCATTTCACCGCCGGTGATATGAAACTGAATCTGAGTGCCCGTGCCGGTGTATATCCTCTGATTCGTCAGTCTACCCATTTTGTAGATGTGTTGATGAAGCAGGTGGATGAAAAACTCTTGGATCATGCTGCTTTGCGTGAAGCATTGCCATCGGCCATTTTCTCTTTCTCGGCAGGAAAGGAGAATCCGTTGGCATACTATATGGCAATGAAGAATATATCGTTCCATGATGCTTCCATGAAATTCGGCACTGCTCCCGATTGGGGAATCAACGGAAAAGCAGCCATCCATGCTTTGAAAGTGGATACCTTGCAACTGGATACGGTCTTTTTCACCGTCAAACAAGATACTACCCGTATGAACCTTCGTGCCGGAGTAATCAACGGACCGAAGAATCCCCAGTTTTCCTTCTCCACTATTCTGACAGGCGAGATTCGCGACCGCGATGCCGAGCTGCTGGCAGAATATAAGAACGAAAAGGGGAAAACCGGTGTGTTGCTCGGAGTCAATGCCCGTCCGCTCGTTGGAGGACGTGGAAAAGGGGATGGACTCGCTTTTACACTGATTCCGGAAGAACCGATTATTGCGTTCCGTAAATTCCATTTCAACGAAGATCATAACTGGATTTATCTACATAAGAATATGCGCGTGTATGCCAATGTGGATATGTGGGATGATGAAGGTATGGGATTCCGTGTGCATTCGGTACAGGGAGATACGGTCTCTTTGCAGAATATCGATGTCGAAATCCGGAGAATCCGCTTGGATGAAATAACGAGCGTACTGCCTTACTTCCCCGAAATCACCGGATTGTTCTCGGCAGAAGCACACTACATACAGACCGAAAAAGACCTTCAGCTCTCTGCGGAAGCATCCATTGATGAACTGACTTATGAACGCCAGCGCATTGGTGATATTACGTTGGGAGCTACATGGCTACCGGGCGAACAGGGAAAACAATACCTCAACGCTTATCTGAATCATGATAAGGTAGAAGTGCTGATAGCAGATGGCAAGCTGCTCCCTACTTCGACGGGAAAGGATAGCCTGGAAGTAAATACGACGCTGGAACATTTCCCGCTTCGTATTGCCAACGCCTTTATTCCCGACGGGCTGGTTACGCTTGCCGGTGATATGGACGGTGACCTGAATATAACAGGCAGTACCGAGCAGCCATTGATAAACGGCGAACTGATACTGGACAGCGTATCTGTCCTGTCACGCCAGTATGGTGCTAACTTCCTGTTTGATAACCGTCCTGTGCAGTTGAAGAACAATCGTCTGATATTTGATAAGTTCGCCATCTACACCACAGGAAAGAATCCGTTTACGATCGACGGTTATGTCGATTTCCGTGATATGTCCCGACCGATGGCGAGTCTGAATCTGCTGGCGGAAAACTATACCTTGTTGAATGCGAAGCGTACCCGCGAAAGCCTTGTCTACGGAAAAGTCTTTGCGGACTTGCGGGCAACCATAAAAGGCCCGTTGGACGGGTTGAATATGCGTGGAAACCTGAATCTGCTGGGCAATACGGATGTCTCGTATGTACTGACCGATTCACCGCTGACCGTACAGGATCGTCTGGGAAGTCTGGTGACATTTACTTCATTCAGTGATACTACGACAGTTGTCCGCCAGGAAGTGCCTACCGTATCTTTAGGTGGGCTGGATATGCTGATGATGGTTCATATCGACCCTTCAGTCAGGGTGAAAGTGGACTTGGATGCCAGTGACAATCGTATCGAACTGGAAGGAGGCGGCGATCTTTCGATGAAATACACTCCACAGGGAGACCTGACATTGACCGGACGTTACACACTGAGCGGTGGACTGATGAAGTATTCTCTGCCTATCATTGCAGTCAAGGAATTTGCCATTGATAACGGCAGCTATGTAGATTGGACCGGAAACCCGATGGACCCCATGCTGAATTTCAAGGCAACCGACCGTATCCGTGCTTCTGTATCCGAAGGAGAGAACGGAGGAACGAGAATGGTTAACTTTGACGTTTCCATTGTCGTAAAGAACCGGTTGGACAACCTGTCTTTTGCTTTCGACGTAGCGGCCCCGGAAGATGCGACCATACAGAATGAACTGACAGCAATGGGAGCGGAAGAACGTGGAAAACAGGCACTTTATATCATGTTGATGAAAACCTATCTCGGCACCGGACCGATCGGCGGTGGAGGCGGCGGACTTGGCAAGCTGAATATGGGTTCTGCCCTGAACTCCGTACTGAGCAGTCAGATAAATTCACTGATGGGTAACCTGAAGAATGCCAGCGTCTCTGTGGGTGTCGAAGATCATGACGCCTCGGATACTGGCGGCAAGCGTACGGATTACAGTTTCCGTTATTCGCAGCGCCTCTTCAATAACCGCTTCCAGATTGTAATCGGCGGTAAGGTATCGACGGGCGAAAATGCGACGAATGATGCCGAATCCTTCATTGACAATATCTCTTTGGAATATCGTCTGGACCGTACGGGAACCCGTTATGTCCGTTTGTTCTACGATAAGAACTATGAGAGTGTACTCGAAGGCGAGATTACGGAAACCGGAGTCGGTCTGGTACTTCGCAAGAAACTGGATAAACTCAGTGAACTGTTCATCTTTAAGAAAAAGAAGTAAGAATGAAAGATATACGTATTAACATATTAGCAGGCTGTCTTATAGGTATAGTGTTGTTCTCGGCGTGTTCGGTGACGAAACATCTGCCCGAAGATGAAATACTCTATACCGGAGGAAAAACGGTGATTGTCAATAAATCATCGACACGGGTTGGTGAAACTGCTTTGACGGAAATCAATGCGGCACTTGCCAAAACTCCCAGTACTACTCTGTTGGGAGGTTTTCTGCCTATTCCTTTTAAAATGTGGATGTATAATGACTTCGTGAAATACAAGAAAGGATTCGGTAAGTGGATGTTTAACCGCTTTGCCGCCAATCCGCCTGTCTTTATTTCTACTGTCAACCCCGAAGTACGTGTCAAGGTGGCCACTAACCTGCTCCGTGATTACGGATATTTCAATGGAAAAGTGACTTACGAGACCTTGGTCGATAAGAAAGATAGTCTGAAAGCAAGTCTGCTTTATACGGTAGATATGAAGAATCCTTATTTCATAGATACTGTGTATTATCAGCGTTTCACTCCCCAGACTCTGAAGATCATGGAACGCGGACGTCGTATGTCTTATATCACCCCCGGCGAACAGTTTAATGTGGTGGATTTGGATGAAGAACGTTCCCGTATCAGTACCCTTTTGCGTAATCGGGGATATTTCTACTTCCGTCCGGACTATATGACCTATCAGGCGGATACAACCTTGGTTCCCGGCGGACATATCAGTCTTCGTCTGATTCCTCTTCCGGGATTACCGGCTGCCGCTCAACGTTCTTACTATGTAGGAGATGCTTCGGTCTATCTCTTCGGAAAGAATGGCGAGGCACCTAATGACAGTATCTTGTACAAGAATCTGAATATCCACTATTATGATAAATTGCAGGTCCGTCCGAATATGCTCTATCGATGGATGAACTATCAGCAGTTTGTACGGAGCAAACAGATGAGGGCTTCCAACCGTACCCGCCTTTATAGCCAGTACCGGCAGGAGCAGGTGCAGGAGAAATTGAGTCAGCTCGGTATATTCAGCTATATGGATATGCAATATGCTCCCCGAGATACGACAGCGGCTTGTGATACACTGGATGTCACTATGCAGGCTACGTTTGCCAAACCGTTGGATGCGGAACTGGAACTGAATGTAGTAACGAAGAGTAATGACCAGACCGGTCCTGGTGCATCTTTCGGTGTCACCCGTAATAATGTATTCGGAGGTGGTGAAAGCTGGAACGTAAAACTGAAAGGCTCTTATGAATGGCAGACCGGAGGCGGTGAGAAGAGTTCACTGATGAACAGTTGGGAAATGGGGCTTTCTACTTCTCTGACTTTCCCGAGAGTCGTGTTCCCGCATCTGGGTAAAAGGGAGTTTGATTTCCCGGCCACGACGACCTTCCGTCTGTATATCAACCAGCTGAACCGGGCAAAGTATTATAAACTGCTGTCCTTTGGCGGCAATGCTACATACGATTTCCAGCCCTCCCGTACCAGCCGGCATAGTATTACTCCTTTTAAACTGACATTTAATGTCTTGCAGCATCAGTCTGCGGAATTTAAAGAGATAGCTGAAGCTAATCCTGCACTGTATGTCAGTCTTAGGAATCAGTTTATTCCGGCGATGGAATATACGTATACGTATGACAATGCTTCGGTTCGCAGGATAAAGAACCCTATCTGGTGGCAGTCTACCGTCACTTCGGCGGGTAATATCACTTCCCTTATTTACCGTGCTTTTGGCAAGCCGTTCAATGAAGAAGATAAAAGTTTATTAGGTGCTCCGTTTGCACAGTTTGTGAAGTTGAATACGGAGTTGCGTCATTTGTGGAACATAGATAAGAATAATGCGATAGCCAGTCGGGTGGCAGTAGGTGCACTGTTTACTTATGGCAACGCTACGATAGCTCCCTATAGTGAACAATTTTATGTAGGTGGTGCCAATAGTATCCGCGCTTTTACAGTGCGCAGCGTCGGTCCGGGCGGTTATCATCCGGAAGAGGGAAAATATTCCTATCTGGATCAGACCGGTACATTCCGCTTTGAGGCGAATGTGGAATATCGTTTCCGTATTTTCAAGAGCTTTTGGGGAGCTACCTTTCTGGATGCAGGAAATGTGTGGTTGTTGCGCAAAGACAGAAAGCTTTTGGCTGATGGAAAAGAAGCACGTCCCGATTCACAACTGCGTCTGAAGACTTTCCCTAAACAAATAGCTTTGGGAACCGGTGTCGGTATCCGTTATGATATGGATATTCTCGTATTCCGTCTCGACTTCGGTATTCCTCTGCATCTGCCTTATGATACGGATCGTAGCGGCTATTATAATGTAACCGGAGCTTTCTTTAAGAATCTGGGAATACATTTTGCTATCGGTTACCCGTTCTAATGAATGATTTTTGTACGATTTTAGTGAATAATGATTGATATTTGTCCTGTTGGATTCAACTATTTTTGTAAATTTGCAACGAAATCTGATGCCATTGACATCACTAACCTTTTAATATTACACAATTTATGAAACCAACTTTATTCTTATTGGCTGCTGGTATGGGTAGCCGTTATGGAGGCTTGAAGCAATTGGACGGACTGGGTCCTAACGGCGAAACTATTATGGATTACTCTATCTATGATGCTATCAACGCAGGATTTGGTAAGCTTGTATTTGTAATCCGCAAAGATTTTGAACAGGATTTCCGCGAAAAGATTATTTCTAAATACGAAGGCCATATTCCTTGCGAACTGGTATTCCAGTCTATCGATGATCTTCCGGAAGGCTTCACTTGTCCGGCAGACCGTACCAAACCATGGGGTACAAATCATGCGGTAATGATGGGAGCTGATGTGATTAGTGAACCGTTTGCGGTAATCAACTGCGATGACTTCTATGGTCGTGACTCGTTCCAGGTAATGGGCAAATTCCTGTCTGCTCTTCCCGAAAATTCCAAGAATGTTTATTCAATGGTAGGTTTCCGTGTAGGAAATACGTTGAGCGAGAGCGGTACGGTATCTCGTGGTATCTGCAGTACAGATGCTAACAACTTGCTGACTTCCGTAGTGGAACGTACGAAGATTCAACGTCTGGACGGTGAAGTAAAATACATCGATGATAACGGTGAATGGACAGCTACTCCTGATACGACTCCGGTTAGTATGAACTTCTGGGGTTTTACTCCCGACTATTTTGCTTACAGCGAAGAGTTCTTCAAGACTTTCCTGAGCGATCCGAAGAACATGGAGAACCTGAAGAGCGAATTCTTTATCCCGCTGATGGTGGATAAATTGATTAACGACGGAACTGCAACTGTGGAAGTTCTGGATACTACCAGCAAATGGTTTGGGGTAACTTATCCGGAAGACCGTCAGAGCGTAGTGGACAAGATTCAGGCATTGGTAGATGCCGGTGAATACCCTGCTAAATTGTTCTAAAGAAAAGCTTTTGATAAAGATCAGGAAGCAGTCATTCTTATGAATGACTGCTTTTTTTGTCTTTCATAACGGATAATACTGCCCTTTATCCAATAATTATTCATTATCTTTGCAATCCAAAATCTTATAAATCAGAGACAGAAGTGATTTCAGTAGAAGGATTATCAGTAGAATTTAATGCGACACCGCTCTTTGCGGATGTCAGCTATGTGATCAATAAAAAAGACCGCA
This sequence comes from Bacteroides sp. RCH18, assembly GCF_058231005.1. Classification (NCBI taxonomy): domain Bacteria; kingdom Pseudomonadati; phylum Bacteroidota; class Bacteroidia; order Bacteroidales; family Bacteroidaceae; genus Bacteroides; species Bacteroides sp. RCH18. Next base: position 388,533 of record NZ_JBIPTC010000002.1, read on the forward strand.
TCGCTTTGGTCGGCAAGAACGGTGCGGGCAAATCGACTATGCTGAAAATATTGGCAGGTCTGCAAACACCGACCCGCGGAGTGGTAGCCGTCCCCAAAGATGTAACGATCGGCTACCTGCCGCAAGTCATGATTCTTTCGGATGTCCGCACGGTGATGGAGGAAGCAGAACTCGCCTTTGAGCATATTTTCGAACTTCAGGCAAACCTTGAACGGATGAATCAGCAGCTTGCCGACCGCACCGACTATGAATCCGAAGAATACCACCAGTTAATAGACCGCTTCACACACGAAAACGACCGTTTCCTGATGATGGGTGGAACCAATTTTCAGGCGGAAATAGAACGTACTCTGTTGGGATTGGGCTTTAGCAGGGAAGACTTTAACCGTTCGACTTCCGAATTCTCCGGCGGCTGGCGTATGCGTATCGAACTAGCGAAGCTCTTGCTCCGTCGTCCGGATGTGCTGCTCCTTGATGAGCCGACTAACCATCTGGATATCGAGAGTATACAATGGCTGGAGAACTTCCTGTCTACCCGTGCCAATGCTGTTGTGCTGGTCAGCCACGACCGTGCTTTCCTTAATAATGTAACTACCCGTACGATTGAGATTACCTGCGGTCAGATTTATGATTATAAAGTGAAGTACGATGAGTTTGTTGTATTACGTAAAGAGCGTCGTGAGCAGCAGCTCCGTGCCTATGAGAATCAGCAGAAGCAGATACAGGATACGGAAGACTTTATCGAACGCTTCCGCTATAAGGCAACCAAAGCCGTGCAGGTGCAGAGTCGTATCAAACAACTGGAAAAGATAGACCGTATCGAGGTCGATGAGGAAGATAACTCTTCCCTCCGCCTGAATTTTCCTCCTGCCAGCCGTAGCGGGAATTATCCGGTTATCTGTGAAGATGTACGCAAGGCATATGGACATCACGTTGTTTTCCATGATGTGAATCTGACGATCAACAGAGGAGAAAAAGTCGCATTTGTCGGAAAGAACGGAGAAGGTAAATCTACGTTGGTGAAATGTATCATGGGCGAGATCGATTTTGATGGTAAACTGACGATCGGACATAACGTTCAGATCGGTTACTTTGCACAGAATCAGGCGCAGATGCTGGATGAAAACCTGACGGTATTTGATACGATCGACCGTGTGGCGACAGGAGATATCCGGTTGAAGATACGTGACATTTTGGGTGCATTCATGTTTGGCGGAGAGGCTTCGGATAAAAAAGTGAAAGTACTTTCCGGTGGAGAACGTACCCGTCTGGCTATGATTAAGTTGCTGCTGGAACCGGTGAACTTCCTGATTCTGGACGAACCTACCAATCATCTGGATATGCGTTCCAAAGATGTACTGAAGGAAGCGATCCGCGAATTTGACGGAACAGTGATACTTGTCAGCCACGACCGTGATTTTTTGGACGGACTTGCGACTAAAGTATATGAGTTCGGTGGTGGAATAGTGAAAGAACATCTTGGCGGTATTTACGATTTCCTGCAAAAGAAGAAGATCGACAGCCTGAATGAACTTCAGAAAGGAGCTTCTCTCTCTACTTCTCCTACCGCATCTGCCAAAGGAAACGAAGCGGATACAGAGCAACCTTCGGAGAACAGACTCTCGTATGAAGCGCAGAAGGAACTCAATAAGAAGATAAAGAAGTTGGAACGCCAGGTGGCGGACTGTGAGGCTTCGATTGAAGAAACGGAATCGGCAATCGCCATTCTGGAAGCAAAGATGGCAACCCCGGAAGGAGCATCGGATATGCAACTGTATGAACGGCATCAGAAGCTGAAACAGCAATTGGATACCACCGTTGAAGAGTGGGAACGGGTTTCGATGGAACTGGAAGAAGTGAAAAACTAATTTATTATATAATATGAAAGTAACCAAGTATTTACCAATTCTTGCCGTATGCCTTATGACAACAGGATGTAATAGCAAGAAAGAGGCCGTACTAACGTCCGGTATCGACCTTGCTAATCTGGATACCACGGCAATGCCGGGTACAAGTTTTTATCAGTATGCCTGCGGTGGGTGGATTGAAAGTCATCCGCTGACAGACGAGTATTCACGCTTCGGCTCTTTCGATATGCTTCACGAGAAAAGCCGCGAACAGTTGAAAGAACTGATTGCCGAACTGGCTGCAAAGAAAGACAATGCTCCGGGCAGTGCTGCCCAGAAAGTGGGTGATCTTTATAACATCGCTATGGACAGCGTGAAGCTGAACAAAGAAGGAGCAGCTCCGATCAAAGAAGAAATGGCGGCTATCGATGCGCTCAAAGATAAAGAAGAGATTTACACCTACATTGCCGAAAGTCAGAAGAAAGGAATACGTCCTTACTTTACCATGTTTGTTAGTGCGGATGATATGAACAGCTCTATGAACATGGTGCAGACCTATCAGGGCGGTCTCGGAATGGGACAGCGTGACTACTATCTGGAGAATGACGAGCAGACGAAGAGTATCCGCGATAAATATAAGGAACACCTCGTTAAAATGTTCCAGTTGGCCGGCTATGACGAAGCTACCGCACAGAAAGCAATGGTGGCCGTGATGAACATCGAAACACGTCTTGCCAAAGCTGCCCGTTCTCAAGTAGAATTGCGTGATCCGCATGCCAACTATAATAAGATGGACATGGAAACGCTGAAAAAGAACTTTCCTACTTTCAACTGGGATGTTTACTTCACTACTTCGGGACTGAGTGACTTGAAAGAAGTGAATATCGGTCAGCCTGCAGCTATGAAGGAAGTTGCCGATGTTATTAATACAGTACCTCTTGAAGACCAGAAGTTTTATCTTCAATGGAATCTGATCGATGCCGCAGCTTCTTTCCTTAGTGATGATTTCGTGGCACAAAACTTCGACTTCTATAGCAAGACAATGTCCGGCAAGAAAGAAATGCAGCCTCGCTGGAAACGTGCGGTAAGCACTGTAGACGGCTCTTTGGGTGAAGTCGTAGGGCAGATGTATGTCGAAAAATACTTCCCTGCCGCTGCCAAAGAACGTATGGTTGGACTGGTGAAGAATTTGCAGACTTCTCTGGGCGAACGCATCAAAGCGCTGGAATGGATGAGCGAACCGACAAAGGTGAAAGCATTAGAGAAACTGGCTACCTTCCATGTAAAGATAGGTTACCCGGATAAATGGAAAGATTACTCTGCTCTGGAGATCAAAGACGACTCTTATTGGGCAAATATCGAGCGTGCCAGCCAATGGGATTTCAATGACATGATTGCGAAAGCCGGTAAGCCGGTCGACAAGGACGAATGGTTGATGACACCTCAGACGGTGAACGCTTATTATAACCCGACAACCAACGAAATCTGTTTCCCAGCCGCTATCCTGCAGGCTCCGTTCTTTGATATGAACGCTGACGATGCGATGAACTATGGTGCTATCGGTGTGGTAATCGGCCATGAAATGACTCACGGATTCGATGATCAGGGTCGTCAATACGACAAGGATGGTAACCTGAAAGACTGGTGGACAGAAGAAGATGCTAAAAAGTTCGAGGAACGTGCTCAAGTGATGGTTAACTTCTTTGACAGCATAGAAGTGGCTCCCGGTGTACATGCAAACGGTGAACTTACTTTGGGAGAGAACATTGCCGACCACGGTGGCTTGCAGGTTTCTTTCGCAGCTTTCAAGAAAGCAATGGAAACAGCACCGCTGGAAGTTGTTGACGGATTTACTCCCGAACAACGTTTCTTCCTTGCTTATGCTAATGTATGGGCAGGACACATCCGTCCGGAAGAGATTCTCCGACTGACCAAACTCGATCCTCACTCTTTAGGAAAATGGCGTGTGGACGGGGCATTGCCTCATATCCAGAACTGGTACGAAGCATTCAATATCACAGAACATGATCCTATGTTCGTAGCGAAGGACAAACGAGTGTCTATCTGGTAATAGATTTTGATTAGAAGCTCTATATGAGAAGAAGCGTTGACTTTCCAACAGGAATAGTCAACGCTTTTTTTTATTAATTCACACCTTATTTATTACGTACGATAAACAATATTTCGTAACTTTGCGCATCAAATACTTAATAAGCAATTCAATGTCAGAGTCTAAAAGAATAAAAACTGCATTGGTATCTGTATACCATAAGGAAGGTTTGGATGAAATTATTACCAAACTTTACGAAGAAGGAGTAGAGTTTCTCTCAACAGGTGGAACTCGTCAGTTTATTGAATCACTAGGATATCCCTGTAAGGCAGTGGAAGATTTGACCACTTATCCTTCCATCCTTGGTGGTAGAGTGAAGACATTACATCCGAAGATTTTCGGAGGTATCCTTTGCCGTCGTGACCTGGAACAGGATATTCAACAGATTGAAAAGTATGAAATCCCCGAAATAGATTTGGTTATTGTCGACCTGTATCCGTTTGAAGCTACCGTAGCTTCCGGCGCATCCGAAGCAGACATCATTGAAAAAATCGATATAGGTGGAATCTCTTTGATTCGTGCTGCTGCCAAGAATTATAACGATGTCATCATCGTGGCTTCTCAGGCACAATATAAGCCATTGCTGGATATGCTGATGGAACATGGCGCTACTTCTTCACTCGAAGAACGTCGCTGGATGGCAAAAGAAGCGTTTGCCGTTTCTTCTCACTACGACTCAGCTATCTTCAATTATTTCGATGCCGGCGAAGGTTCTGCTTTCCGTTGTTCGGTAAACAACCAGAAGCAACTCCGTTACGGTGAAAACCCTCATCAGAAAGGTTATTTCTACGGAAATCTGGATGCGATGTTCGATCAGATTCACGGTAAGGAAATCTCTTATAACAACTTGCTGGACATCAATGCTGCCGTCGATCTGATCGACGAATACGAAGATTTGACTTTCGCTATCCTGAAACATAATAATGCTTGCGGCCTGGCTTCTCGTCCAACTGTACTGGAAGCATGGACAGATGCGTTGGCTGGTGATCCCGTTTCCGCTTTCGGAGGCGTATTGATTACTAACGGAGTGGTTGACAAAGCAGCAGCCGAAGAGATCAACAAGATATTCTTCGAAGTGATTATTGCGCCGGACTATGACGTAGACGCGCTCGAAATTTTGGGACAGAAAAAGAACCGCATCATCCTGGTTCGCAAAGAAGCCAAACTGCCGAAGAAACAGTTCCGTGCTTTGCTGAACGGTGTATTGGTGCAGGACAAAGATATGAATATTGAAACGGTTGCCGATCTGAGAACTGTGACAGACAAAGCTCCTACTCCGGAAGAAGTGGAAGATCTGTTGTTTGCCAACAAGATTGTTAAGAACAGCAAGTCGAACGCTATCGTGCTGGCAAAAGGCAAACAGCTTCTTGCAAGCGGTGTGGGACAGACTTCACGGGTAGACGCCTTGAAGCAAGCGATTGAAAAAGCCAAATCATTCGGATTCGATCTGAACGGTGCGGTAATGGCTTCAGATGCTTTCTTCCCCTTCCCGGATTGCGTGGAAATAGCAGACAAAGAAGGTATTACGGCAGTCATCCAGCCGGGCGGCTCGGTGAAAGACGATCTTACTTTTGCTTACTGCAACGAGCACGGTATGGCGATGGTGACCACCGGTATCCGTCATTTTAAACATTAAAAACAGGCATTAAGTATTAGGTATTAAGTATTAACCTTGCGGATAAGGCAGTCTACTTTATACCTGATACTTTATACCTAATACTTAATACTTAATACTTTATATTAATGGGATTATTCTCTTTTACACAAGAAATAGCGATGGACTTGGGGACAGCCAATACCATCATCATCACAAACGGGAAAATTGTGGTGGATGAGCCTTCGGTTGTGGCCTTGGATCGCCGTACAGATAAGATGATCGCCGTTGGGGAAAAGGCGAAGTTGATGCACGAAAAGACCCACGAAAATATACGTACTATTCGTCCGTTGAGGGATGGAGTGATCGCCGACTTCTATGCTTGCGAGCAAATGATGCGCGGTTTGATTAAACAGGTAAATACTCGTAATCACTTGTTTTCGCCGTCACTTCGTATGGTGATCGGTGTACCGTCGGGAAGTACGGAAGTAGAACTCCGTGCCGTTCGTGACTCAGCCGAGCATGCCGGTGGACGTGACGTCTATCTGATATTCGAACCGATGGCTGCGGCAATCGGTATCGGTATTGATGTAGAAGCGCCCGAAGGAAACATGATTGTGGATATAGGTGGTGGGTCTACGGAAATTGCCGTTATCTCTTTGGGAGGTATCGTTTCCAACAACTCTATCCGTATCGCCGGTGATGATCTGACTGCGGATATCCAGGAGTACATGAGCCGTCAGCATAATGTGAAAGTCAGCGAACGTATGGCAGAACGTATTAAGATCAACGTAGGTGCTGCACTGACCGAGCTTGGCGATGACGCTCCGGAAGATTACATCGTTCATGGACCGAACCGTATCACAGCTCTTCCGATGGAAGTGCCCGTATGTTATCAGGAAGTGGCTCACTGTCTGGAGAAATCCATCTCCAAGGTTGAAACAGCCATCCTGAGTGCATTGGAAAATACGCCGCCCGAACTGTATGCGGATATTGTACACAACGGTATCTATCTTGCCGGTGGTGGTGCATTGCTTCGCGGACTGGACAAGCGTTTGACAGATAAGATTAACATACCTTTCCACATTGCTGAAGATCCTTTGCACGCAGTAGCCAAAGGTACGGGTGTGGCATTAAAGAATGTAGACCGTTTCTCTTTCTTGATGAGATAAATAATACGGATCATTATTCATGCGGAATTTAATAAACTTCCTTTTGAAATACAATTACTGGTTCCTCTTCATCGTATTAGAGGTAGCCAGTTTTGTTTTGTTATTTCGGTTCAACAACTACCAGCAGAGTACTTTCTTTACATCTGCCAATGTCGTTGTGGGGGCAGTTTATGAAGTTTCGGGAGGAATAAGCTCTTATTTCCATCTCAAATCGGTCAACGCAGACTTGCTGGATCGTAATATGGCGCTCGAACAGCAGATCACTAATCTGGAAAAGGCGTTGCGGGAGCATCAGGTTGATTCGGTTACTGTAAACAGCATCAAGGAGATACCTCTGACAGATTATCAGTTGTTCAAGGCACACGTCATTAAGAACAGTCTGAATCAGGCGGATAATTATATAACGCTCGATCAGGGTTCTTCTGCCGGTATCCGTCCCGAAATGGGAGTGGTGGACGGAAACGGAATTGTGGGCATTGTCTATGAAACCTCCTCTTCGTATTCACTCGTGATATCGGTATTGAACAGCAAGTCAAATATTAGTTGCAAGATTGTCGGAAGTGACTACTTTGGTTATCTGAAGTGGGAGCATGGAGATTCCCGCTATGCGTATCTGAAAGATTTGCCTCGTCATGCAGAGTTTAATCTGGGTGATACGGTGGTGACAAGCGGCTTCTCTACCGTATTCCCCGAAGGAATCATGGTAGGAACAGTCGATGATATGTCCGACTCGCACGACGGATTGTCTTATTTGTTGAAAATCAAGTTGGCTACCGATTTCGGCAAGGTGAGTGATGTGCGGGTGATAGCCCGGAACGGTCAGCAGGAACAGAAAGAACTGGAAAATAAGGCTGTGAAATAATGATAATTACCTATATACATAGAATCGGATGGTTTATCGGGCTGGTACTTCTTCAGGTACTGATCCTGAATAACGTACATATTGCCGGATATGCTACTCCCTTTCTCTACATTTACTTTATCCTGAAATTCGCTTCCGGAACTTCCCGGAATGAGTTGATGTTGTGGGCTTTCTTCTTCGGACTAACCATTGATATCTTTGCCGATACTCCGGGGATGAATGCTGCGGCAACCGTGTTGCTGGCTTTCCTTCGTCCGTCTTTGCTGCGCCTGTTTACTCCGCGTGACAATCTGGACAGTATCATCCCTTCTTTCAAGAGCATGGGCATCACTCCTTTCCTGAAATATACCACGGCAAGTGTTTTTGTCCATAGCCTGGCATTACTCAGCATTGAGTTCTTCTCATTTACCAGCATCTGGCTGTTGTTATTGCGGGTGATTTCGTGCACCCTTCTGACTTTAACCTGCATTCTTGCTGTAGAAGGAATAAGGAGATAGGAATGGCAAAAGACTATAGATTAGAAAAGCGGAAATTTGTTATCGGGGGGATTGCTTTAACTATTGTGTTGATTTATCTGATACGCCTCTTCGTATTGCAGATAACGACAGATGACTACAAGAAGAATGCCGACAGCAATGCTTTCCTGAATAAAATTCAATATCCCTCACGGGGAGCTATTTACGACCGTAACGGCAAACTGCTGGTATTCAACCAGCCGGCTTATGACATCACTCTCGTCCCGAAAGAGGTAGAAAATCTGGATACACTCGATTTATGTGAATCGTTAGGCATTACTCGTGCTCAGTTCCTTAAGATCATGAGTGATATGAGAGACCGTCGCCGCAATCCGGGATATTCTCGATATACCAACCAGTTGTTCATGTCACAACTCTCTGCGGAGGAGTGCGGTGTCTTCCAGGAGAAACTGTTCAAGTTTCCCGGTTTTTATATTCAGCGGCGTACGATCCGGCAATATTCATACAATGCTGCCGCCCATGCTTTGGGGGATATCGGTGAGGTATCCGTTAAAGATATGGAGGCGGATGAAGAGGGATACTACATCCGTGGAGATTATGTAGGAAAACTGGGGGTCGAGAGATCGTACGAGAAACACCTGCGTGGAGAAAAGGGAGTAGAGATTCTGTTGCGCGATGCGCACGGACGTATCCAGGGACGTTATATGGACGGAGAGTATGACCGTCCTTCCATTCCCGGCAAGAATCTGACTTTGAGTCTCGACATTGATTTGCAGATATTAGGCGAACGGTTATTGAAAAATAAGATTGGAAGTATCGTAGCTATCGAACCGGAAACCGGAGAAATCCTTTGTCTGGTTTCTTCTCCGAATTATGATCCGCATCTGATGATTGGTCGTCAGCGTGGTAAGAACCACCTGATGCTGCAACGTGATAAACAGAAACCGTTGCTCAATCGTGCATTGATGGGAGTCTATCCTCCGGGGTCAACTTTCAAGACGGCACAGGGACTGACCTTCTTGCAAGAAGGAATCATTACCGAGCAAAGTCCTTCTTTCCCCTGTTCTCGTGGTTTCCATTATGGACGTCTGACAGTGGGATGTCATGCTCACGGCTCACCTTTGCCATTGATTCCGGCTATTGCGACTTCCTGCAACTCCTATTTCTGTTGGGGGCTGTTCCGAATGTTCGGCGATCGCAAGTATGGTTCACCACAGAATGCCATCACAGTCTGGAAAGATCACATGGTTTCTCAGGGATTCGGCTATAAGTTAGGAGTCGATTTGCCCGGAGAGAAACGGGGCTTGATACCGAACGCACAATTTTATGACAAGGCTTATCGTGGACACTGGAACGGACTGACGGTCATCAGTATCTCCATCGGACAAGGTGAAATTCTGTCTACCCCTCTTCAGATAGCTAACTTAGGGGCAACGATTGCCAATCGCGGACATTTTACAACACCACATATTGTGAAGGAAATTCAGGATGCGCAGTTGGATAGCATTTATCGACATCCACGCAACACAACCATAGAGCGAAGACATTATGAATCTGTGGTAGAAGGAATGCGTGCTGCTGCCACCGGAGGTACTTGCCGTATGCTGTCCGTGATGGTTCCGGAACTTGAAGCCTGTGGAAAGACAGGAACGGCGCAGAATCGCGGACATGACCATTCGGTGTTTATGGGCTTTGCTCCGATGAACCAGCCTAAGATTGCCATTGCGGTATATGTGGAGAATGGAGGTTGGGGAGCGACTTATGGAGTGCCGATCGGTGCATTGATGATGGAACAATATATGAAAGGGAAATTGTCGCCCGAGAATGAGTTAAGAGCAGAAGAAATCAGTAACAGAATCATTTTATATGGTAACGAGGAACGATAGTTTGTGGAAAACACTGGATTGGGTAACGATTGGTATCTATCTGCTTTTGATTGTCGGCGGATGGTTCAGCGTTTGCGGTGCCAGCTATGACTATGGCGATCGTGACTTCTTTGATTTCTCTACCCGTGCCGGAAAGCAGTTTGTATGGATTATTTGCTCCTTTGGTTTGGGATTTGTCTTGCTGATGCTGGAAGACCGGATGTATGATATGTTCGCGTACATTATATATGTAGGGATGATTGTGCTGCTTATTGTTACCATCTTTATCGCACCGGATACGAAAGGGTCGCGTTCGTGGCTGGTGATGGGGCCGGTCAGCTTGCAACCCGCCGAGTTTGCCAAGTTTGCTACGGCACTGGCGCTGGCGAAATATATGAACTCATACTCATTCAGCATAAAGAAAGAAAAGTGTGCCTTCGTCTTGGGCTTTATCATTCTTCTTCCGATGCTCCTGATTATCGGACAGCGGGAGACGGGGTCGGCATTAGTCTATCTTGCTTTCTTTTTGGTGCTTTATCGGGAGGGAATGCCCGGTGTAGTGCTTTTTGCCGGTCTGTGTGCAGTGATTTACTTTGTTGTCGGCATCCGTTTTGACGAGGTTTTTATTGCCGATACTCCTACACCGTTAGGCGAATTTATTGTGCTGTTATTGATTCTGTTGTTTGCCGGAGGAATGGTATGGGTGTACCCCAAAAAGTGGGAACCTACACGGAACATTATCGGAGGAAGCCTGATTGTTCTGCTTATCGCATATTTAATATCGGAATACGGAATACACTTCAGTTTGGTATGGGTGCAATGGGGGCTTTGTGTTCTTGTGATAGGTTATCTGCTCTATCTGGCATTGAGAGAGCGTCAACGTTCCTATTTTCTGATTGCTCTGTTTGCTATCGGATCTATCGGCTTCCTGTATTCCAGTAATTACGTATTTGATAACATCTTGGAATCCCATCAGCAAATCCGCATCAAGGTTGTACTCGGTATGGAAGAAGACCTGACGGGAGCGGGATATAATGTCAATCAGTCAAAGATAGCCATCGGTTCCGGTGGATTGACTGGAAAAGGCTTTCTGAATGGCACACAGACGAAACTGAAATATGTGCCCGAACAAGATACTGACTTTATCTTCTGTACAGTGGGAGAGGAGCAGGGATTTGTCGGTTCGGCTGCTGTCCTGTTGGCTTTCCTTATATTGATTCTGAGACTGATTGCTTTATCCGAGCGGCAGACTTCCATTTTTGCACGTGTCTATGGATATTCCGTTGTCAGTATCTTCCTTTTCCATCTTTTTATTAATGTCGGGATGGTGCTTGGGCTGACTCCGGTCATTGGTATTCCTTTACCGTTCTTCAGTTACGGAGGTTCTTCCTTGTGGGGATTCACCATTTTATTGTTTATCTTCCTGAGGCTGGATGCCGGAAGAGGCAGAAGGCTTTAATCTATTCTCCTTGTTTTTCAATTCGGATACCGACGTCATTGAGTCCGGTTAATTTCTCATCCTGCATTCCGTGCACAATCTTAACTGTGTAGTTTCCGGGATGCAGCGGGCGGACAGATTTGACAAAAATAGCTGTTTGATAGATACTTCCCCAGCCATTTCCTGTCCATCTTCCTGTGGAATCAGCCAGGTTGACCGCTATCGTGTCAGTACGCCATACTGTGGAATCAAGCAGGTTTTCATGAATGAATAAGTAAAGGTTGCGGTAAGGGTATTCACTTCTGTTGCGAACTTCCGCAAATAATCTGAGTGTACCAGGAATGCTGTCCGTAACAGGACACTGAAAAGAGAGTGTATCACTCTTTCCCCATCCCTCATTGGGCAGGGACTGGTAGGAGTGATACACGGTATTTTCATTACAGGCTGCCATGAAGCAGACACCGAATAAACAAAATAAGCTATTCCTGAGCAGGCTTTTCATTATTTTGCGGCTTCTCTTGATTCGAATTTCTTTCAGGTCTGGGAGTACGTTCCTGGTTGGGCTGCCTTCCTTGTTCCTGCGGGCGTTCCTGATTTAGAGGACGTTCCTGTTTGGGTTGTCGTTCTCTATTCTGCGGACGTTCCTGATTGCGTTCCTGATTTACCGGACGCTCTTGATTTTGTGAACGCTCTTGATTCTGCGGACGGTTCGGATTCTGTGGACGTTCCTGATTCTGACCTCTTTCCGGACGTCTGTTCTCATTATTCCGTCCTTGATTCTGTCCTCTGTTCCGGTTATTATTGTTATTGTTTCTCGGACGATTTTCTCTGTCTCCTCTTTCTCCTCTGTTGCCGTTCTCTGACGGTTGGGGACGATTCTCGTTCTCCCCCCTCTGAGGTTGCTGCGGACGATTTCCACCTTCGGCCTGTGCCTGCGGGCGGTTGTCATTATTTCCTTTTCTCTTCTTCTTGTTCCGGTTACCGTTGTTTCCGTCCTTATTATTTCGGTTACGGTCGAAGCGGGTGAGGCTTTCCTGTTCCAGCAAGTCAATCGGCTTTTTGGATTCTTGCTTCACTTCAGCTTCGAGCAAACTATCCGGTTTCATTCCTTTCTTGTTCATGGCAATCACCTCAAAGGCACGTTTTCCACTGATTGTTACTAGGTTGGCGGGGAAGTTCTTGTCCGTAGAGTAAGAAACATGATTACTCAGAATATCAGCTTTGAAGAAGTAGAAAGTGCCGTCCTTTGTTTCCAGTTCGATTTCTCTGGAAGGAAGGCGTTTCTGAGCTTCCACATAGCAGTCCACCTCATAGTTGAGACAACACTTTAACTTGGCGCACTGTCCGGCAAGCTTTTGAGGATTCAGTGAAATGTCCTGAAAGCGGGCGGCACTTGTAGATACCGACACAAAACTCGTCATCCATGTAGCGCAGCAAAGCTCCCGTCCGCAAGGACCGATACCTCCGATACGTCCTGCTTCCTGTCGTGCACCGATCTGTTTCATTTCAATGCGGACACGGAAAGCTTCGGCAAGTACCTTAATCAGTTGGCGGAAGTCCACACGCTCGTCAGCAATGTAGTAGAAAATAGCTTTATTGCCGTCGCCCTGATATTCCACATCACCGATTTTCATATCCAGGTTCAGGTTCAGTGCGATCTGGCGGGCACGGATCATGGTCGCATGTTCCTTCGCTTTCGCTTCGTTGAATTTCTCCATATCCACCGGCTTCGCTTTCCGGTAGATTCTTTTTATTTCAACATCAGTCTTGAAGTTGGCCTTCTTCATTTGCAGTGGGACGAGTCTTCCCGTCAGGGTCACGACACCGATGTCATGACCCGGAGCAGCTTCTACGGCAACGATGTCTCCCTTTTCCAGTTTGATTTTGTTGCTGTTGCGGTAATAGCCCTTTCGGGTGTTTTTAAATTGTACTTCCACCATATCACACTCTTCCGCGTTGCCTGGTATGTCTGCCAGCCAATCATAAGTGTTCAGTTTCTTATCTTGTCGGGAGCATCCTTTGCAGCAAAGACCGCCGCTCCCATTATGAAGCTTATATTCCATAGTTTATATATTTATTATTGCTTCAACAGTACGATCATCTTCAGTGAGAAGTCGAAGAATACCATCTTGGCATTTACATTTTGTTCTATATGTAGTTGCGCTTCGCTTAGTTCATCCATGATGCCCATTACGTTCCTTTCGTTGACGAAAGGAGCAAAGCGAGAGGCGAAATTCTGTTCGTTGATTGTCATGTATGTCAGATCACGCTGATGGAGATTGAATATAAAGTTTTCGCGGATCATGCGCTGACAGTATTCCAGAAAGTTCTTCTGGCGTTCACGTCCCATGCCGGCAACCTGTTCGCTCCAGAGCTTCATTTCCCTGATTTTCCGTTGATAGGACAATCGCATCAGGCTGACAAATAAGTCGAAGAAGAGCTGATTCTCTTCATTCAGGTGAATGGTTTCCAGTGCTTTGATAAAGTTCCCGTTTGCCAGATGGGCAATGGAAAGGCTGTCGGCAGGCTGGATACCATATTTGGACTGCAATACGCGGTCGATGGCCGGCTCGTCTATTTTTCGCACGTTCATGCGTTGAGTACGGCTCAGAATGGTAGGCAGAATCATTTCCGGAGCTTCCGATACGAGCAGGAAGATGGTTTTCTCAGGTGGCTCTTCGAGTAATTTCAGTAATTTGTTGGCACATACCGGATGCATCTTTTCGGGCAACCAGAGAATCGTGATCTTGAATCCTCCTTCGCTCGATTTGAGGCTGAGTTTCTTCAGGATCTCATCGCTCTCTTTCGCGTAGATGATGGCCTGTGCATTCTCGGCATCCATTTCTCTCAGCCAGTGATTCAGGTTGAAGTACGGATTCTTCAGAACGAATGGTCTCCAGTCGGCGATATAGTCATCGCACACTTCCCGTTTCCCTTTAGAACTTTTCACAATGGGGAATACGAAATGTACGTCCGGATGTACCAGTTTATTGAATTTCACACACGACGGACATACTCCGCAGGCATCCGTCTCACCCCGGTTGGTGCAACTGATGTAGCGGGCATAAGCGATAGCCAGCGGCATTTTACCGACTCCTTCGGGGCCACAGATCAATTGGGCATGCGGTATGCGCCCTTCATTCACTTCCTGAATGAGTCGTTGCTTGATTTCTTCTTGTCCGATTACGTCTCTGAAAAACATATCAATAAATGATTTTAGCCACTTCTTTGATACTGTCCACTGCTCCGATGGAGTAGAAGTGGATGCTTGGCACTCCATGTGCCATTAACTCTTTGCATTGGGCGACACACCATTCGATACCTACCTGTTCGGCTTCCTTGTCGTTCTTGCATTTCAAAGCCTCCTTGACCAAATCTTCCGGCAAGTCTACTTTGAATGTCTTGGGCACCATACTGAGTTGAGACAACTTCTTGAATGGCTTGATGCCCGGAATGATAGGCACATTGATGCCTGCTGCCTTCGCTTGCTCTACAAATTCGAAGTATTTCTTATTGTCGTAGAATAACTGTGTCACAGCATATTCCGCCCCTGCTTCTACTTTCTTTTTTAGCCAGAAGAGATCGGATTCGATGTTGGGAGCCTCCTCGTGCTTCTCCGGATAGCAAGCCACACCGTAGGAGAACGGACTGTTGGTTACTTTCATCTCCGAGCCGTCTACAAAGATTCCCTTATTGAAGTTATTGATTTGTTCCTGCAACTCGATAGCATGATGGTACCCGTCGCCCTCAGGAGTGAATACTGATTCATGTTTGGCCTTATCTCCCCGAAGTACCAGCAGATCGGTGATATTGAGGAATTGCAGGTCGAGCAGTACATATTCGGTTTCTTCACGGGTGAAGCCGCTGCACAGTATGTGCGGAACCACCGTTATATTATACTTGTTCTGGATAGCGGCAGCTACGGCAACAGTCCCCGGGCGTCTTCTCAGCCGGTTTCGCTGGAAAAGTCCGTTGCCCAGATCCTTATATACGTATTCGCTGCGATGCGTGGTGATATTGATATATTTCGGATCAAACTCCCGAAGGGTATCGATAGTCTGATACAGCTTTTCGATGCCTGTACCTTTCAGAGGAGGAAGGATTTCGAAAGAAAAAGCTGTTTTTTCGCTGTTATGTATTAAATCAATTACTCTCATTCTTTTTCGTTGATGTTCGTTGTCTACTTGAATTAAACGTGCATATTGGGACAAAAATACGAAAAAAGAAAGATTTCTTCTTGATTTGTTTGAAAATAGTTTGGTTTTTATCGCACTATTACGTAAAAGTGGGGATAGATAAAATAAAACGGACTCTTATTTAGAGTGTTCCAGGAAATTCTCCAGAGCGGTGATCTTGTCATTCCGCAGATATTGCATATCTATGACCGGAATGTAGCTGTAAGGAATAAACTGTAACAATCTCACTGCTGCGAATTTCTTGTCAGCTGACATGAGGACATCCAGCCGAAGATTCCCGCCTGTTCCTTTCTCTATATTGATATTGTTGGAAAAATTCCCTGATTCGATCATCTCTTTCAATGGTTCAAGGTATTTCAGATTGAAGGAATAGTTCTTCTCTTTGACCACGCTTTTAGTCGGCAGATATCTCATTTCCCTGGAACGGAATTTAAGTTGGTATATACCAAGTAAACAGAGTAATATATTGCCGATAAGATACAATATGCTATCTAAAGAAATGTCGTCCATAATGAGGAGGATCGCTTCAGGTAAGTGACATAATCCTATTAATAAAACAATAACCCCGATGATTGTTTTTTTTACGTTGAACCCTTGTCTGATATCCTGATTGGATGAACTATCAGTTCTTGATAATTGATTTGCCATAGTCTTTTCTTTTTATACTCTTTATACCTATTTTCTATGCACTTATGATTAAGTGTGGTTGCAAATGTAGGAGGAATCAACTGAAATGCGGTGTTCCATTCAGGACGAAAATTGTTCAAAAGGAGACTAAAGGAGTATAAACTTCGGGGTCGTTTTCGCATCTATTTGTGAAAAAAGGCAATCTTGAAGAGAGAATGTTTTGATATTCTCTTTTTAAGACTGCCTTTCGCTCATTCTCTGACGAGTCGGAAATTACTTGTCGAGAAATGATTTTTTCATTCTGGCAATGTCAGTCAGGTAATCCTGAAGATCTTGTTCATGCTCTTCTTCTTCAGCAAGGATATGCTTGGCAATGTCGCAGGTAGTGAAATCTTTTCCATTGGTAAAGTCAGCAATTTCCTGATAACGCAGTATTGCGCAACGCTCAGAAGCTACATTATCTTTTAGCAGACTTACAGAATCAAACCCTTGGGGAGCATCATATTTGCATCTTGCCAGTTCGAACCATTTCTTTGGGTCCAATACGGGTACTCCTTCCAGTTCGATAATGCGGTCGGCAAGCAGTTGCGCATGTCTGCGTTCTTCTTCCGCATGTTCTTCGAATTCGCCTTGTACGTCTGCACGCATGGCGCCTTCTACTACTAATGCACCTACCCAGTATTGGTAATATGCCAACCATTCTTCGGACAATGCTGCATTCAACTGTGAAATCAAGCTTTCTACATCAAGCTTTCCTTGTAAGATTTTTACGCTTTCTCTAGCCATAATTTAAAAGTTTAGGTTACTATATTCAAGTCGGGTATGTAACAGACGGGAGATGTTTTTGTTTGAGAGTTAGCAGTGATTTAACAGTGATTTTATATATGCATGGTATGCAAGCGTTGAAATGAGATTTCTCCTGTAATATATAAGTGTACAAGATAGAAAAATGCCAATATGGCAGATGGATTGATTGATTTAGGGGTGGATGTTCGTGTGCCATTTGGTATTCTTTTTTTTGTGTTCGGTAACCGGGAATGCTTGCTTCATGCTGAATCAAGCACAACCGGTTTGCTAAGACAAATGATTGAAGCATCAATAGCAGGCAAATAATAAGAGTAGATTCAAGGCGAGTATATTTTCTGCTTACTATGAATTAAACACGTGTTTTGCTCCCATGCTCTCACTTTTTGCTTGTATCGTCTTATTCATCGTTGTTACAGCTGTTGTAGCAAGTGTGGTAGCAGTGTGGGAGCAGGCATTTGCTCTCACTCTATATCCATGCTTTAATACACTTTTTACTTGATGTTGTGGTTTGATATTCAGCGTGTTAATGTCTGATAGCCCCTCTTTTGTTGTCTGTACTGTATTGGATTTAGTTGACAACCTCGTGAAGCGTTAGTTTCCTCGGAGGAAACGGCAGTTCCCTTTAAAAGGAACGGTCGTTTCCATTAAAAGGAACGCCCGTTCCCTCGCCGGGAAACGACAGTTTCCATTTCAAGAAATGATAGGAAACTATAAATCATTGAGATCTAGCTGTATAGAATGCTATCGGTAATGTTATAGAGTTTATGTTCATGTCTTAACTGATTTGAATCATTTCAGTATAATTTTGATTCAACTACTGATTCACATTTTTAATTTTAAAATATGCAACAGGGTTATTTGTAGTTTAAGAAATAATTCATATCTTTACAAGACAGCATAATACTTTTGAAACTGAAAAAAATAATTATTGCACATATTGATACTATCTGTGTTTTCAAGGGTTCAACGGAAAAATGGGAAAAGAATTTTTTATCCCCTCGTTTAACTTACTTGTTTGTTTTTTATTCATATAAGCAAAACTATAATAATGAAACATTTATCATATGTGTTAACACTAGTGCTAATATTATTTTTTGTAGCTTGTAGACAGCAACAATCAGTGTCTACTCCGTTAAATGCTGCAGAGCGAATACTCAAAGACAATCCGGATAGTGCTTTTCGTATTATACAAAGTATTCCTTATCCTGATAAACTGGATAAGGAAGATTTAGTGCGTTGGTGCTTGATAGCTGGTAAAGCTGCTGACAAATTGAATACGTCTCTTCCTCCTTCTTACTATTTCGATCATGCATATTCTTGGCTGATTAAATATGGAATAACTAAAGATCAAGTAGATATAGGGTTGTTTTGGGGGCGCTCTCTAGTGGCTGATGGGGAATATGATAAGGCAATGAGCATTTATGCAGAAGTATTGGCAATCGCAAAAGAGAAAGAACTATATAATGAAGCAGGCTATATATGTACGTATATAGCCGATCTATATGATTTTAGGGATATGCAAAAAGAGGCCAGACATCAATATGAGGAAGCGCAAGGACTATTTAAGAAAGCGGGAAATATCAAAAGTCATGTATTTGCTTTGCGAAATATAGCTCGTGAATGGGCCTTTTTCGATTCTTTGGAATGTGCATTAAAATATATGGGAATAGCAGATTCTATTGCTCAGCAGTTGCATGATAATGAGGTTAGATCTTCTCTAGATAATGCTTTGGGTAACATTTATTTGGCAATGAATCAATATTCTAAAGCAGAATATCATTTCCTTAAATCAACATCTTTGGATAAGGAAAATGAATTGTATAATACATTCTGTCTGATCAAACTATATCTGCAAGTTGGTGATATTTTAAAAGCTCGTGAGCTTTTGTCTACACTGCCTTTAGATAACTCTGAATATGAATATGGTATAGAGCGGGCTTTTTATCAGGTAACTAAAGCGGAAGGTAACTATAAAGAAGCACTTAAGTATCTCGAAAGTTGTAAATCTTTTAGTGATTCCATTACTATACTACAGAATAATACAAAAATACTGGAAGTAGAAAAGAAATTTAATAATTTGAGACTTAAAGAAAAGAATCATCAATTGGAACTCACTCAGCAAAAGTATATGATTATAATTTGTATATGTTTGATTTTTGGTATAGCTATCACATTACTCTATTTGCTGTACAGGCAAAAAACCAAAAATGAAATGAATAAGCAAGCCCTTGAGTTGAATAATATAAAACTAGAGTTGGCTAATGCCTTTATAGAGTTGGATAAAAAGAAAAATCAATTAGTGGTTTCGCAAAAAGAGAATGAAAGTAGTCAAAGTCGATTAGAAAATGAAATTAAAAACTTAACCTCTAATTATAAGAAATTGCAGCGAAGAAGAATTGTTACGTCAATAATTTTTAGAAAATTAGTGAATATTGCTGAACGTAATACGAATTGCAATGAACCATTACTAACGGAGCAATTATGGTTCTCTATTGTTTCTGAAATAACAGAAACTTATCCGAATTTAAAAATGTATTTATTAGAACGATACCCCAATTTATCAAGTCAGGAGTGGGAATATTGTTGTTTATGCATGTTTAATTTTGATTCGAAAACCGAAGCTAGATTGCTTGGTATTAATCCTAGTTCAGTTTCTACAAAGCGATTAAGGTTCAGACAAAAATTGGGAATCTCTGCTTTACAGGAAGAAGCCAACTTGTGTGAGTATCTGATTAACGAGCTTTTAAAATAATCCTATTTAAGTAGTTCTTTTCTGAATAAGGCAATGCATGCTGCTATATTGATAGTGGCATGCACTTTTTTTATTTTAATGCTCTGAAAGTCCCTTTGAAATAGTAAATGTATACTATATGTCTATGTTATTTTTATAAGTTGTTGATAATCAAGCTGTATTTGTCTATTCTGATATTGTTTTGAATATAACAAACGAATCATCTATCCCCTATATTTGCAAAAAAACAAAATTAATAAATATGAAAAAGTTTGAGCTTGTATTATTAGTGATGTTATTAATGCCTGTTTCTTTTGCAGTAGCTAACAGACATGTTGATATTAAAATGGAATGGCGAGAGGGGCAAAAAACTTCTGTTGACCCCGAATGGCTTAAAGTGTATGTGGATGATGAAAGCAAAAGTCTTTATTTAAATTTTAAAGACAGTTTTGCTCCTATAACTATTGAAGTAAAAGACATTGAAAAACAAATCGTTTTTCGAACTATAATATTCCCTGTTGTGGCAGGAGAGTATACTCTTTATTTAGGTGATCTATCATTAGGTCAATATGAGTTGTATATATACAATGCAAATGTTAAGGTTATAGGAAACTTTAACCTTTAAGGATTGATATATAGATATTTCAGAAGAATAGTATTATCAATGCAATAATTATTTAAATCTAAAGTTATGAGAGCAAACACAATGTCTAATTTAAGGATAAGACTACCTACATTTAGGTGAGATACTAATCTTTATCAAGTAATTTTTTGACACTTAATGTTTAATTTGAATAGTCATGAGAAAGTTATTTATGTTATTTTCTTTTTCTATGATGATTCTCTGTGGATGTACGGACGAATCGGAGGAAGTAAATACGAACAATGAAACTACTACTGGTATAACTACTAGGGCGGTTGGTGTGGTTGTATGGGAAGCTCAACCTGGCACTGTAGATATTCCTTTTGGACAAGCTGTAACCATAGGATTGGATGGCTCAGTAACAAAATGATGTCTAAGGGATATGTGCCTTTATTTATATCGAAAAGTTATTAATTAAAACTTGTAATATTATGAAATCATTATTTTTAAAAAGTATACTCTTAGTGCTATTCTTGGCTGTTGCAGTTCTTGCAAATGCACAAATTAAGTATTATTCAAATGGTAAATTGACAATTGGCAATACCGAACCTTATTCATTTTATCATACGACGTTTAGTGGAAACGGAATATATATGAAATGTAATGCTAGTAACTTCTTTCAAATTGATTGTAGTCCGGCTGCAACTCGATTGGCTAGTCATTATGATCAAGTTGTTTTCTATAATACAGCATCCGGAGTATATAATAGTATTCAGGTGAAAAATGTATATAACTATTCTGATGCTAGAGCAAAAATTAATATTAATCCATTAGGTTATGGTTTAAATGTTCTGTCTAAACTGAATGCTGTAAGTTATGATTTCAAAGATAAGAATGAACCGGCAGCTGCTGCTTTTCGAGTAGGTGGAGATGGTAAAGAAATTGGGTTGTTGGCTCAGGAAGTTGAGAAAGTTCTTCCGAATATAGTATTGACTGATCCGGATGGGAATAAACTAATTAATTATACAGCAATTATTCCTATAATGATTCAATCAATCAAGGAATTAAAAGCAGAAGTTGAGGCTTTGAAAGCAAATAAATAGATCGACTATGCAGCAAAGACATATAGATAGATATTCCTATTTTAATGAACTTGCAATAACTTCTCGAGACTTTTATATTGATTATCTCGAGAAGTTTGTTGCTATAAAAAGAGGTATGAATATATTGGAGATAGGGTGTGGGGAAGGAGGAAATTTGTTACCATTTGCCGAAAAAGAATGCAATGTAACAGGAATAGATCGTTCCGAAGAACGAATCTCTCAGGCAATTAGTTATTTCAATCTCTTAGGTTTTAATGGGCGGTTTATTCATTCTGACTTTTTTGATTTTAGTTCTGAAGAGGATATGAATAAATATGATATAATTTTGATACATGACGTTATAGAACATATAGATAAATATCGGAAAGTTGAATTTATGCTTCATGCTAAAGAATTTCTGTCTGAAACAGGTATAATCTTTTGGGGATTTCCTGCTTGGCAAATGCCGTTTGGTGGACATCAACAAATATGCCGTAATGGATTTTGTTCTAAAATGCCATTTATTCATCTTTTACCTTTATCTGTGTACAATAAAATTCTATTTATTTTTGGTGAAAATGATTCATGTATTAAAGAATTGTTGAATATAAAAGCTGCGGGGCTGTCTATAGAGCATTTTGAAAGCATAATAAAAGAAAGTAATGGCAGAATTGTAGACCGAATTTTGTGGTTTATTAATCCCCATTATAAGCAAAAGTTTAAATTAAAACCGCGCAAACTTATGCCAATACTTAGTTCTATTCGATATATTCGAAATTATTTTTCTACTTCCTGTTTCTACATAACTAAATGATTGTATTTTATAAGGAATTGGGGTTTCATATGTCCAGAGGGCGAACGAAGCCCTATTTTGTTTTAAGAGATACAACAAGCTGTGTGACTACTCATGACAGATACTTTCAACTTCCGGGCTTCCTTCTACTGTATCTAACCTGTGTTATCTAACCAGTGTTTTATATAACAGACTATTTCATGAATCTGATATTTCCTCTTATTCCATCCTCTTTGTTCCCTTTTCCTCCATCTTTTTCTTCCTTTTCTTTGGATTCCCGGTCTGCGTTTCCTCTGCGCATCTTCTTCACCTTTCCTGTATTTCCTCTTCATTTCCCTGGTGCATACGCCCGTGCCCTCGCCCTCCTAACGCGCGTGTGAATATAATAATGTGTATGCCTTTCCTCTGTTCCTCCTACATCCGAGAAAAATATGTTCTACAACATCCTTATGATTCAACACTTTAGCGAGTCTTTTCAAAAATAATTCAAAAAAAGAGTGATTTAAGTTTGGAGTATATTTGAAAAGGGGCTACTTTTGCACCCGCTTTCCAAGAGAAGAAAGCCTTGATAAATTGACTTAGTGTAAAAGCAAGTGTCTGCTTAACCATAAGAACAAAAAAACTTCCGATAAAGTTTGGAGGATAATGCTAAAAGTTCTTATCTTTGCAGTCCGATTCGCAAAGCAAAGGTGTTTCGCTTTTCTTCTTTACCTTCTTTCCCTTTCGCTAAGAGAGTCTGAGAAACGATAGAAAAAGAAAAACGAAAAAAAACTTCCGAAAACATTTGGTAGTTAAAATAAAACCTCTTACCTTTGCACTCGCTTTTAAAACGAAAGCAAGATGTTCTTTGAAATATTGATAAACAATACAAGTAGTACAAGAAAAAATAGAACCGTCAATACTTGTCTTATATGTAGTAATATGTATGAGTCATAAGGTATTAATGAAGTCAATAAATTGTACGGCATCCTGAACAGAGCAAAAAGCAGCAGCAATGCTGATTGAAAATACTTTTACAATGAAGAGTTTGATCCTGGCTCAGGATGAACGCTAGCTACAGGCTTAACACATGCAAGTCGAGGGGCAGCAGGATCTAGCAATAGATTGCTGGCGACCGGCGCACGGGTGAGTAACACGTATCCAACCTGCCGATAACTCGGGGATAGCCTTTCGAAAGAAAGATTAATACCCGATAGTATAATCAGACCGCATGGTTTGATTATTAAAGAATTTCGGTTATCGATGGGGATGCGTTCCATTAGGCAGTTGGTGAGGTAACGGCTCACCAAACCTTCGATGGATAGGGGTTCTGAGAGGAAGGTCCCCCACATTGGAACTGAGACACGGTCCAAACTCCTACGGGAGGCAGCAGTGAGGAATATTGGTCAATGGACGGGAGTCTGAACCAGCCAAGTAGCGTGAAGGATGACTGCCCTATGGGTTGTAAACTTCTTTTATATGGGAATAAAGTTTTCCACGTGTGGAATTTTGTATGTACCATATGAATAAGGATCGGCTAACTCCGTGCCAGCAGCCGCGGTAATACGGAGGATCCGAGCGTTATCCGGATTTATTGGGTTTAAAGGGAGCGTAGGTGGACAGTTAAGTCAGTTGTGAAAGTTTGCGGCTCAACCGTAAAATTGCAGTTGATACTGGCTGTCTTGAGTACAGTAGAGGTGGGCGGAATTCGTGGTGTAGCGGTGAAATGCTTAGATATCACGAAGAACTCCGATTGCGAAGGCAGCTCACTGGACTGCAACTGACACTGATGCTCGAAAGTGTGGGTATCAAACAGGATTAGATACCCTGGTAGTCCACACAGTAAACGATGAATACTCGCTGTTTGCGATATACAGTAAGCGGCCAAGCGAAAGCATTAAGTATTCCACCTGGGGAGTACGCCGGCAACGGTGAAACTCAAAGGAATTGACGGGGGCCCGCACAAGCGGAGGAACATGTGGTTTAATTCGATGATACGCGAGGAACCTTACCCGGGCTTAAATTGCAAATGAATAATCTGGAAACAGGTTAGCCGCAAGGCATTTGTGAAGGTGCTGCATGGTTGTCGTCAGCTCGTGCCGTGAGGTGTCGGCTTAAGTGCCATAACGAGCGCAACCCTTATCTTTAGTTACTAACAGGTTATGCTGAGGACTCTAGAGAGACTGCCGTCGTAAGATGTGAGGAAGGTGGGGATGACGTCAAATCAGCACGGCCCTTACGTCCGGGGCTACACACGTGTTACAATGGGGGGTACAGAAGGCAGCTACCTGGTGACAGGATGCTAATCCCAAAAGCCTCTCTCAGTTCGGATCGAAGTCTGCAACCCGACTTCGTGAAGCTGGATTCGCTAGTAATCGCGCATCAGCCATGGCGCGGTGAATACGTTCCCGGGCCTTGTACACACCGCCCGTCAAGCCATGAAAGCCGGGGGTACCTGAAGTACGTAACCGCAAGGAGCGTCCTAGGGTAAAACTGGTAATTGGGGCTAAGTCGTAACAAGGTAGCCGTACCGGAAGGTGCGGCTGGAACACCTCCTTTCTGGAGTGATGTCGTTACAACGATTTCATTGGTTCTATTATTGTACTACTGGTACTTGTTTATTTATAACATATAGATCAACCATCTATAGAAGTATAGATAGAGATAAACAAGAGAAAAGAAAGAAGCCGAGTCTAACATCAGGTAGACAAGGTTGAACTAGTCCTATAGCTCAGTTGGTTAGAGCGCTACACTGATAATGTAGAGGTCGGCAGTTCAACTCTGCCTGGGACTACTCCGAACAAAAATTGTCGTTGCCAATACAGTGTTGGAATGTTCAATTACTCTTGGGGGATTAGCTCAGCTGGCTAGAGCATCTGCCTTGCACGCAGAGGGTCAACGGTTCGAATCCGTTATTCTCCACCATCTCTGAAAAGAGAAACGATCTTTGACATGATGTACAAAAAGTAAAATTTAGTAAAGAGCTAAAAGTATATATCGAACCGTACGTTTTAAGTACCGCGATATTAAGTACTCCGGTTTAATACCTGATACTTAATACCTGATACTTAAAAGTAAGTTTGAAAGAAAGTAAGCAAGGGCGCATGGCGGATGCCTTGGCTCTCGGAGGCGATGAAGGACGTGATAAGCTGCGATAAGCTCTGGGTAGGTGCAAATAACCTTTGATCCAGAGATTTCCGAATGGGACAACCCGGCATTCTGAAGGAATGTCATCCATCTTTGATGGAAGCTAACGCAGGGAACTGAAACATCTTAGTACCTGTAGGAAAAGAAAATAATAATGATTCCCCTAGTAGTGGCGAGCGAACGGGGAATAGCCCAAACCACCCATGTTACGGCATGTGTGGGGTTGTAGGACCACGATGTCGCAAGACATTTGATGAGTAGAATCCTCTGGAAAGTGGAACCATAGACGGTGATAGTCCGGTATACGAAGTCAAATTAAGCGTAGTGGTATCCTGAGTAGCGCGGGACACGAGAAATCTTGCGTGAATCTGCCGGGACCATCCGGTAAGGCTAAATACTCCCGAGAGACCGATAGCGAACCAGTACTGTGAAGGAAAGGTGAAAAGCACTTCGAATAGAAGAGTGAAATAGTCCCTGAAACCGTGCGCCTACAAGCGGTCGGAGCTTCGTAAGAAGTGACGGCGTGCCTTTTGCATAATGAACCTACGAGTTACTTTTTCCGGCAAGGTTAAGCATCTTGAGATGTGCAGCCGAAGCGAAAGCGAGTCTGAACAGGGCGTCGAGTCGGAAGGAGTAGACGCGAAACCAAGTGATCTACCCTTGGTCAGGTTGAAGGTTAGGTAACACTAACTGGAGGACCGAACCGATAAGCGTTGAAAAGCTTCCGGATGAACTGAGGGTGGGGGTGAAAGGCTAATCAAACTTGGAGATAGCTCGTACTCCCCGAAATGCATTTAGGTGCAGCCTTGTGAGTTACTAATGTGAGGTAGAGCGACTGATAAGATGCGAGGGCTTCACCGCCTATCAAGTCTTGATAAACTCCGAATGCGCATTAGTTCTATCACAGGAGTGAGGGCATGGGTGCTAAGGTCCATGTCCTAAAGGAGAAGAATCCAGACCATCAGCTAAGGTCCCCAAATAAACACTAAGTTGAACTAACGAAGTCAGATTGCTAAGACAGCTAGGATGTTGGCTTGGAAGCAGCCATTCATTTAAAGAGTGCGTAACAGCTCACTAGTCGAGGAGTTTGGCGTGGATAATAATCGGGCATTAAGTGTTTTACCGAAGCTATGGGATCAGTAATGATCGGTAGGGGAGCATTCCACTCTGCGTCGAAGGTGAAGCGTGAGCTTTGCTGGAGCGTGTGGAAAAGCAAATGTAGGTATAAGTAACGATAAAGGGGGTGAGAAACCCCCTCGCCGAAAGACTAAGGTTTCCTGATCAACGCTAATCGGATCAGGGTTAGTCGGGTCCTAAGGCTCAGCCGAACGGTGAGGCCGATGGCAGAACAGGTTAATATTCCTGTACTACCTTAAGGAGTGACGTGGAGACGGAGCAGTGACAGCGCCGCGGACTGACGGAATAGTCCGTTGAAGGGTGTAGATGTTGATCATCCCAGGCAAATCCGGGATGAGAGTCGAACCTGATAGTATGGAGCGTTCTTCGGAACAATCCAATAGTGCGTGTAAGCATACTCCCAAGAAAATCCGCTAAACTTAATCCTTAAGGTACCCGTACCGCAAACGGACACACGTAGTCGGGTTGAATATACTAAGGCGCTTGAGTGATTCACGGTTAAGGAACTAGGCAAATTGACCCTGTAACTTCGGGATAAAGGGTCCCAACGAGAGTTGGGCGCAGAGAATAGGTCCAGGCAACTGTTTAACAAAAACACAGGGCTGTGCCAAATTGAAAGATTATGTATACAGCCTGACACCTGCCCGGTGCTGGAAGGTTAAGAGGAGATGTCATCGCAAGAGAAGCATTGAATTGAAGCCCCAGTAAACGGCGGCCGTAACTATAACGGTCCTAAGGTAGCGAAATTCCTTGTCGGGTAAGTTCCGACCTGCACGAATGGTGTAATGATCTGGACACTGTCTCAACCGTGAGCTCAGTGAAATTGTAGTATCGGTGAAGATGCCGATTACCCGCGATGGGACGAAAAGACCCCGTGAACCTTTACTATAGCTTAACATTGAATTTGGGTAATTGATGTGTAGGATAGGCCGGAGACTTTGAAGCAGGTACGCCAGTATTTGTGGAGTCGCTGTTGAAATACGGCCCTTTGATTATTTGAGTTCTAACTCGTAGTTGCGAGGACACTGTTTGGTGGGTAGTTTGACTGGGGTGGTCGCCTCCAAAATAGTAACGGAGGCTTCTAAAGGTGCCCTCAGGACGATTGGTAACCGTCCGTAGAGTGTAATGGCATAAGGGCGCTTGACTGGGAGACTAACAAGTCGATCAGGTAGGAAACTAGAGCATAGTGATCCGGTGTTTCCGTATGGAAGGGACATCGCTCAAAGGATAAAAGGTACTCCGGGGATAACAGGCTGATCCCTCCCAAGAGCTCATATCGACGGAGGGGTTTGGCACCTCGATGTCGGCTCGTCACATCCTGGGGCTGGAGAAGGTCCCAAGGGTTGGGCTGTTCGCCCATTAAAGTGGCACGCGAGCTGGGTTCAGAACGTCGTGAGACAGTTCGGTCTCTATCTATCGTGGGCGTATGAAATTTGCGTGGCTCTGACACTAGTACGAGAGGACCGTGTTGGACTGACCGCTGGTTTACCAGTTGTGCCGCCAGGTGCATTGCTGGGTATCTAAGTCGGGATTGGATAAGTGCTGAAAGCATCTAAGTACGAAGCCAGCCACAAGATTAGATTTCTTAGGGTCGTTAAAGACGATGACGTTGATAGGATGCAGGTGTAAAGGTGGTAACATCAAAGCCGAGCATTACTAATTGCCCGTTCACTTTCTTTCGGACGGTGCGGATCGCGATATATACGTTTAGCGAGCGTATCAGTAAGTTCATTCATTTGACTCTGATATCTTACTTAAGTTTTACTTTTCATCATGTCATAACCTTATTGAATTTATTCAGGTGGTTATAGCACGAGGGTTCCACCTCTTCCCATTCCGAACAGAGAAGTTAAGCCTCGTCACGCCGATGGTACTGCGTAACAGTGGGAGAGTAGGTAGCCGCCATTTTTAGAGAAGCCCTTCAGGTAGAAATACCCGAAGGGCTTTCTTGTTTTTTGTCCTTCTGAAATTTGTGACATCATTTTTAACAGCAATAATCCTCATAATACCTATTAAAAAAGTGAATATTTACTGGTAATTTGTATGTTATGAGGATATTTATTTGTATCTTTGTCGCCCGAATTGTAATCTAACGATTTAAAAAAGAGAGAAGCTTTGGGAAAGTTTGATAAATACAAAATTGATTTGAAAGGCATGCAAACAGACTCTGCTAAGTATGAGTTTGTTTTGGATAACCTTTACTTCGCCCACATTGATGGTCCTGAAGTTCAGAAAGGAAAAGTAAATGTTACTTTGACTGTGAAAAGAACCTCTCGTGCTTTCGAACTGAGCTTTCAGACAGACGGTATAGTATGGGTACCATGCGACCGTTGCCTGGACGAAATGGAGCTACAGATCACTTCGTCTGACAAACTGATGGTGAAGTTTGGACATGAATATGCAGAGGAAGGCGACAACCTGATTGTGATCCCTGAAGAAGAGGGAGAAATCAATGTTGCATGGTTCATGTATGAATTCGTTGCACTCTCTATCCCAATGAAGCATGTACATGCTCCGGGTAAGTGCAACAAAGCTGTTACTAGCAAGTTGAGCAAGCATCTCAAAACAGATGCTAATGAAGATAGCGATGAAGTCTTCGACACAGGTGGAGATGATATCGTAGTTGAGGAGGAAATGGAGGAACAAATTGATCCCCGTTGGAATGAATTAAAAAAAATATTAGATAATAATTAAAGTTTTAAGAAAATGGCACATCCTAAGAGAAGACAATCAAAAACAAGAACAGCAAAGAGAAGAACTCATGATAAGGCAGTAGCTCCTACATTGGCTATTTGTCCGAATTGCGGAGAATGGCATGTTTATCACACTGTATGTGGCGCATGTGGTTACTACAGAGGTAAGCTCGCTATCGAAAAAGAAGCAGCTGTATAATTAGTACAGTATACTCAAGACAGCCGAGGGGGAAAACTCTCCGGCTGCTTTAAGTATTATAGTATCGCTAATTTAAAATAGGTTTGATGGAAAAAATAAATGCAGTAATCACAGGAGTTGGAGGATATGTACCCGATTATATCTTGACTAATGAAGAGATATCAAAAATGGTAGATACCAACGATGAATGGATTATGACTCGTATTGGAGTAAAGGAAAGACATATTCTGAATGAGGAAGGATTAGGTAGCTCATACATGGCACGCAAAGCTGCCAAGCAGTTGATGAAGAAGACCGGAGCCAATCCTGACGATATCGATTTGGTTATTGTTGCTACTACTACTCCTGACTATCACTTCCCTTCTACAGCTTCTATTCTTTGCGATAAACTCGGACTGAAAAACGCATTTGCTTTCGATTTGCAGGCCGCTTGTTGCGGTTTCCTGTATTTGATGGAAACAGCTGCTAACTTCATTCGTTCGGGAAGATATAAGAAAATTATCATTGTCGGTGCCGATAAGATGTCGTCAATGGTTAACTATACAGATCGTGCTACATGCCCTATCTTTGGTGACGGCGCCGCTGCTTTTATGATGGAGCCCACTACGGAAGATTTAGGTGTTATGGATTCGATACTGAGAACAGATGGTAAAGGCTTGCCTTTCCTCCACATGAAAGCTGGTGGTTCGGTTTGTCCTCCGTCTTATTTCACTGTAGACAATAAAATGCACTATCTGCACCAGGAAGGAAGAACAGTGTTCAAATATGCGGTTTCAAGTATGTCGGATGTATCGGCTGCAATTGCAGAAAAGAATGGTTTGACCAAAGATACTATTAACTGGGTGGTTCCCCACCAGGCGAATGTACGTATCATTGAAGCTGTGGCTCATCGCATGGAACTCCCGATGGATAAAGTGCTGGTGAACATTGAACATTATGGTAACACAAGTGCCGCTACGCTTCCTCTGTGTATCTGGGATTTTGAAGAT
The DNA here is from genome assembly GCF_058231005.1 of Bacteroides sp. RCH18. Taxonomy (NCBI): domain Bacteria; kingdom Pseudomonadati; phylum Bacteroidota; class Bacteroidia; order Bacteroidales; family Bacteroidaceae; genus Bacteroides; species Bacteroides sp. RCH18. The sequence continues at coordinate 418,860 of NZ_JBIPTC010000002.1, forward strand.
AAACTAAAAAAAGGTGATAACATTATATTTACAGCATTCGGCGCCGGATTTACATGGGGTGCGGTTTATGTAAAATGGGGTTATGACGGAAAAAAGGAATCGTAACGTAAGTTACTGAATTATAACACAAAAAACGCATCCTATTTCGATTCGATGCGTTTTTTTGTCTCAACCAATAAAATAAAGAGAAATGCATAAAGCAGGTTTTGTAAACATCGTAGGGAATCCGAATGTCGGAAAGTCGACATTGATGAATGCTTTGGTGGGAGAACGTATATCAATTGCTACCTTCAAAGCGCAGACTACCCGTCACCGAATTATGGGAATTTATAATACGGATGATATGCAGATTGTTTTTTCTGATACTCCGGGAGTATTGAAACCTAACTATAAGTTGCAGGAGTCGATGCTGAACTTCTCAACTTCTGCACTGACAGATGCGGATGTACTGCTTTATGTGACTGACGTGGTGGAGACGCCCGATAAGAATAATGAGTTTATGGGAAAGGTGCGTCAGATGACGGTTCCTGTCCTGTTGCTTATCAACAAAATAGACCTTACGGATCAGGAGAAGCTGATCAAACTGGTCGAAGAGTGGAAGGAACTGCTTCCGCAGGCTGAGATTATCCCTATTTCCGCCGCATCCAAGTTTAATGTAGACTATGTGATGAAGCGTATTCAGGAACTGTTGCCTGATTCTCCTCCTTATTTCGGCAAAGATCAATGGACGGATAAGCCTGCCCGTTTCTTTGTGAATGAGATTATCCGTGAAAAGATTCTGCTATATTATGATAAAGAAATCCCCTATTCGGTGGAAGTAGTAGTGGAAGAATTTAAAGAGGAAGCGAAAAAAATACATATCCGGGCAGTGATTTATGTGGAACGTGATTCACAAAAAGGAATCATTATCGGCAAGCAGGGAAAAGCATTGAAAAAAGTAGCTACCGAAGCACGCCGGGAATTGGAACGTTTCTTTGGAAAGACGATTTTCCTGGAAACTTATGTGAAGGTTGATAAAGATTGGCGTAGTTCGGATAAGGAACTGCGGAACTTTGGTTATCAGTTAGATTAAGAGTATTCATGCGACTGGGATAGTCGTGAAAAAACAAGGTATTGAGCTATGAATAATTTAGTTGCAATTGTAGGACGCCCCAATGTGGGCAAGTCTACCTTATTTAACCGTCTGACGAAAACTCGTCAGGCAATTGTGAATGAAGAAGCGGGTACAACCCGTGACAGACAGTATGGCAAGTCCGAATGGCTGGGCCGTGAGTTCTCCGTGGTAGATACCGGCGGATGGGTAGTGAACTCTGATGATATCTTTGAAGAGGAAATACGGAAGCAAGTATTGCTGGCTGTGGAGGAAGCAGACGTTATTCTGTTTGTAGTGGATGTGATGAACGGAGTGACTGACCTGGATATGCAGGTTGCGACTATCTTGCGACGTGCTAACAGCCCGGTGATTATGGTTGCCAATAAGACAGATAATAATGAACTACAATATAACGCTCCTGAGTTTTATAAATTAGGATTGGGCGATCCGTATTGTATCTCTGCTATCACCGGAAGTGGTACAGGTGATTTGATGGACTTGATTGTCAGCAAATTCAATAAAGAGACTTCGGAAATCCTGGATGATGATATTCCCCGCTTTGCTGTAGTAGGACGCCCGAATGCGGGAAAATCCTCTATCGTAAACGCGTTTATCGGAGAAGACCGTAACATTGTTACGGAGATCGCCGGAACAACCCGTGACTCTATTTATACTCGTTACAATAAATTCGGATTTGATTTTTATCTGGTAGATACAGCCGGTATCCGTAAAAAGAATAAGGTGAACGAGGATCTGGAATACTATTCGGTAGTTCGTTCGATTCGTTCGATTGAAAATGCGGATGTCTGTATTTTGATGCTCGATGCTACAAGAGGCGTTGAAAGTCAGGATTTGAATATTCTTTCTTTGATTCAGAAAAATCAGAAGGGACTGGTAGTCGTGATTAATAAGTGGGACCTGATAGAGGATAAAACAGCGAAAATGATGAAGGAGTTTGAGGCGACTATCCGTTCACGTTTTGCTCCCTTTGTGGATTTCCCGATTATATTTGCTTCTGCATTGACCAAACAGCGTATCCTGAAAGTGCTTGAAGAAGCCCGTAACGTGTATGAAAACCGTACGACGAAGATACCGACTGCCCGTCTGAACGAAGAGATGCTTCCGCTGATTGAGGCATATCCGCCTCCATCCAATAAAGGTAAATATATCAAGATTAAATATATCACGCAGTTGCCGAATACACAAGTGCCTTCATTTGTGTACTTCGCCAATTTGCCGCAGTATGTGAAGGAACCGTACAAACGTTTCCTGGAAAACAAAATGCGTGAGAAGTGGAACCTGACCGGTACACCGATCAATATTTATATCCGACAGAAGTAAAAGGTATATTCGTATGAATAAAAAGAAATCGCCCGGCAATATTCCATTGCCGGGCGATTTCTTTTTATTTAAGAGGATTATTCGTCTTTATTTAACTGGAAGTCCTTACGGCGCAAAACGAAACTGTTACTCAGGTATTTTTCACGCACAATCTTGTTTTCTGCCAATTCTTCCGGTGTTCCCTGAAACAGGATCTTGCCTTCGAACAGCAGATAAGCGCGGTCAGTGATACTTAATGTTTCCTGCACATTGTGGTCGGTAATCAGGATACCGATGTTTTTATCCTTCAGCTTCCACACAATCTGCTGAATATCTTCTACTGCGATAGGGTCGACTCCGGCAAACGGTTCATCGAGCATAATGAACTTCGGGTCGATGGCAAGACAACGGGCGATTTCAGTACGACGGCGTTCACCTCCGGACAACTGGTTACCCTTGTTCTTGCGTACCTTCTGAAGGCGGAACTCAGCAATCAGACTTTCGAGCTTGTCTTTTTGATAATCTTTGGGCTTATTGGTCATTTCGAGTACGGAAGCGATATTGTCTTCTACACTCATCTGACGGAATACGGAGGCTTCCTGTGCAAGGTATCCGATACCTGTCTGCGCCCGTTTGTATACTGGAAACTTGGTTATCTCAAGGTCGTCGAGAAAGATTCGTCCTTCATTAGGAGTAATCAGTCCTACGGTCATATAGAATGAAGTCGTCTTACCGGCACCGTTCGGTCCCAGCAAACCCACAATTTCACCTTGCTTCACGTCGATGGATACATGGCTTACAACGGTTCGTTTACCGTACTTTTTAACCAGGTCTTCCGTGCGAAGCACCATCTTGCTTTCTTCCATATTCTAGTTATTTTGCGGCAAATGTAGTAAAAATAAGCTGAAATAATGTACATTTGCAGACAAATAGTGTGAGTTATGATAAAAGCATTGAGAACTGTCGGACGATATATCATGCTGATGGGACGTACTTTTTCCCGTCCCGAGCGTATGCGTATGTTTTTCCGGCAATACCTTAACGAGATGGAGCAACTGGGTGTGAACTCCATCGGCATCGTGTTGTTGATTTCGTTTTTCATCGGCGCGGTGATTACTATTCAGATTAAATTGAATATTGAAAGTCCATGGATGCCTCGCTGGACAGTGGGATATGTGACACGTGAAATTATGTTGCTGGAGTTCTCCTCTTCTATTATGTGTTTGATTCTGGCGGGAAAGGTCGGCTCGAACATTGCTTCGGAACTGGGAACAATGCGGGTGACGCAACAGATTGACGCACTCGAAATAATGGGTATTAATTCCGCCAATTATCTGATACTACCCAAAATAACGGCCATGGTAACTGTGATCCCTGTGTTGGTGACGTTTAGTATTTTTGCCGGTATTATCGGTGCTTTTTGTACCTGTTGGTTTGCCGGTGTGATGAATGCGGTCGATCTGGAATATGGACTGCAGTATATGTTTGTCGAATGGTTTATCTGGGCGGGTATCATAAAATCCCTTTTCTTTGCCTTTATTATTGCAAGTGTTTCTGCCTTTTTCGGCTATACGGTAGATGGTGGTTCCATTGCTGTAGGAAAGGCTTCTACGGATGCTGTGGTAAGCAGTAGTGTGTTGATTCTGTTTGCAGATTTGGTATTAACTAAACTTTTGATGGGATGATTGATATTAGAGGACTTTATAAATCATTTGAAGATAAAACGGTATTGAGTAATATCAATGCGTCTTTTGAGAATGGAAAGACAAACCTGATTATCGGTCAGAGCGGCTCTGGTAAAACGGTCTTGATGAAATGTATCGTAGGCTTGCTTACTCCCGAAAAAGGAGAAGTGCTGTATGACGGACGTAACCTTGTCCTGGTGGGGAAGAAGGAGAAAAAGATGCTTCGTAAGGAGATGGGGATGATTTTCCAGAGTGCGGCGCTTTTTGACTCCATGTCGGTGCTGGATAATGTAATGTTCCCGCTGAATATGTTTAGCAACGATACACTGCGTGACCGTACCAAGCGTGCCATGTTCTGTCTGGAACGTGTGAATCTGACTGAGGCGAAAGATAAATTTCCGGGTGAAATCAGTGGCGGTATGCAGAAGCGTGTGGCTATTGCCCGTGCTATCGCATTGAATCCGCAGTACCTGTTCTGTGATGAACCGAACTCCGGGCTGGACCCCAAAACGTCATTAGTTATTGATGACCTGATTCATGACATCACTCAGGAGTATAATATGACGACTATTATCAATACCCATGACATGAACTCTGTGCTGGGAATCGGTGAGAAAGTGATTTATATTTATGAAGGACATAAGGAATGGGAAGGGACGAAAGATGATATTTTCACTTCTACCAATGAACGGTTGAATAACTTTATCTTTGCTTCGGACCTGCTTCGTAAAGTGAAGGATATGGAAGTGCAGAATATGGAAGGCTGACGGAAAAGTAAATAGAAGGACATAAAAAAACTTCTGTCATCAGGTGGCAGAAGTTTCTTTTTTTTCTTAGCTATATTAGCGTCGGCAATTAAGCTCTGGGTCTAGCTTCTTTAACTACCATTGTACGGCCCATGTACTCTGCACCGTTCAATTCTGCGATTGCTTTAGCAGCTGCTGCATCGTCTTCCATTTCGATGAAAGCAAATCCTTTGGATTTACCGGTTTCACGATCCATAACTACTTTAACTGATGATACTGCTCCGTAATCTTCCATCACTTGTTGCAGATCTCCTTCCTTAACACGGTAGTTAAGGTTTCCAACATAAATGTTCATAATGAAAATGATAAAAAAATAAATAAATGAATAAAACTCTCTGGATAGATGGTTACTAATAAAAAGATTAAAACGACAGAGAGTTTACAAATGCGTTTTCGAAACAGAAGTAAAAACCTTGTAATCAAATCGAGAAACTAATGGTCCATCAATCCGCAGCAAAGAAAAGAATAATTTTTGGATTGACCATCTTTTTCTTACTTTTATTTGCAGGCAACGAGAAAAAAACAAGGATGCGTGGCTAGTGAACCGCTGCCTGTCATGCAATTGTCATTTGTATATTCCAAAATAGATGCGAAATAAATCTGCAATGTCTTTTGAAAATTGAAAGATTAGCACTAATTTTGCACCCTCGTTTGAGTTAGAACAAAGTATAAATCAAATAAATAATTGTCAGAATGAACGTTTCATTACAAAACATTGACAAAGTAAGCGCACAGCTTACTGTGAAGCTTGAGAAAGCCGACTATCAGGAAAAAGTAGACAAATCGTTGAAATCATTCCGTCAGAAGGCACAGATGCCGGGATTCCGTAAAGGAATGGTTCCGATGAGCCTGGTTAAGAAGATGTATGGTAAATCAGTGATTGCAGAAGAAGTGAATAAGGTACTGCAAGAAGCTGTTTACAACTATATTAAAGAAAATAAGGTGAACATGCTGGGCGAACCGTTGCCTAACGAAGAAAAACAGCAGGTTATCGACTTCGATACAATGGAAGAATTCGAGTTTGTGTTCGATATCGCTCTGGCACCTGAATTCAAAGCTGAAGTAAGCGCTAAAGATAAAGTAGATTACTATACGATCGAAGTATCGGATGAAATGATCGAAAACCAGGTGAAGATGTATACTCAGCGCACCGGTAAATACGACAAAGTAGACGTTTACGAAGATAACGACATGCTGAAAGGTCTGTTGGCTCAGCTGGACGAAGAAGGTAATACGAAAGAAGGCGGTATTCAGGTAGAAGGTGCTGTATTAATGCCTTCTTATATGAAGAACGACGATCAGAAAGCTATCTTTGCTAATGCCAAAGTAAATGACGTATTGGTATTCAACCCGAATGTTGCTTACGACGGACACGCTGCTGAACTCGGCTCTCTGTTGAAGATCGACAAGGAAATCGCTAAGGATGTGAAGTCTGACTTCAGCTTCCAGGTAGAAGAAATCACTCGTTTCGTACCGGGTGAACTGACTCAGGAAGTATTTGACCAGGCATTTGGTGAAGGTGTAGTGAAGACTGAAGAAGAATTCCGCGCTAAGATCAAAGAAGAAATCGCAGCAAGATTTGTTGCTGACAGCGATTATAAATTCCTGATCGACATTCGTAAAGTGATGATGGACAAAGTAGGTAAGCTGGAATTCTCTGATGCATTGCTGAAACGTATCATGTTGCTGAACAACGAAGAAAAAGGCGAAGAATATGTAGCTGAAAACTACGATAAGAGCATTGAAGAACTGACTTGGCACCTGATCAAGGAACAGCTGGTAGAGGCAAACGATATTAAGGTAGAGCAGGAAGATGTGCTGAAGATGGCGAAAGAAACTACCAAAGCACAGTTCGCTCAATATGGAATGTTGTCTGTACCCGAAGATGTGCTTGATAACTATGCACAGGAAATGTTGAAGAAGAAAGATACTATCAACAATCTGGTAAGCCGCGTAGTGGAAGTGAAGCTGGCTGCAGCTTTGAAAGCTCAGGTAACTTTGGAGAACAAGAACGTTTCTATGGAAGAATTCAATAAAATGTTTGAATAATCGTTCGGTTGAATAGAACATAAAGTCACAGAAACACAGAGTTTTTATAAAATTATAACTCTGTGTTTTTTTGTGTCTCTGTGTTCTTTTTCGTTTCTTTGCACTTACGTTTATTATAAATTTAATTAGAAAGGAACAATAACATGGATGATTTTAGAAAATACGCAACCAAGCATTTAGGAATGAATGGCATGGTGCTGGACGATGTGATTAAATCGCAAGCCGGGTATTTGAATCCCTATATTCTCGAAGAGAGACAGCTGAATGTAACTCAGCTCGATGTATTCTCCCGACTGATGATGGATCGCATTATTTTTCTGGGTACACAAGTAGATGACTATACGGCAAACACGCTTCAGGCGCAGCTGCTCTATCTGGACTCTGTAGACCCGGGCAAGGATATCTCTATCTATATCAATTCTCCGGGCGGTAGTGTGTATGCCGGACTGGGTATTTACGATACCATGCAGTTTATTTCAAGTGATGTTGCTACTATTTGTACAGGTATGGCTGCTTCGATGGCTGCTGTATTACTGGTAGCCGGTGCCGAAGGCAAACGTTCTGCATTGCCGCATTCACGTGTGATGATTCACCAGCCGATGGGCGGTGCGCAGGGACAGGCTTCGGATATTGAAATCACAGCCCGTGAAATTCAGAAATTGAAGAAAGAACTTTATACGATCATCGCTGATCATTCGCACACTGACTTTGATAAGGTATGGGCCGATTCGGACCGTGATTACTGGATGACAGCTCAGGAAGCGAAAGAATACGGAATGATTGATGAAGTATTGATTAAAAAATAAAAATGGCTGATTCAAAGACAAAGAAAAAGTGTAGCTTCTGCGGTCGGTCGGAGAATGAAGTCGGATTCCTGATCACAGGAATGAACGGCTATATCTGCGACAGCTGTGCTACTCAGGCTTATGAGATTACTCAGGAAGCCCTGGGCGAAGGCAGAAAAAGGGCGGGAGCTACCAAACTCAACTTAAAAGAACTGCCCAAACCGGTAGAAATAAAGAAATTCCTCGACCAGTACGTAATCGGACAGGACGATGCGAAACGCTTTCTTTCTGTATCAGTTTACAACCATTACAAGCGTCTTTTGCAGAAAGACAGCGGTGATGATGTAGAAATTGAAAAATCAAACATTATCATGGTGGGTAGTACCGGAACCGGAAAAACATTGCTGGCACGTACTATTGCCAAGCTGCTTCATGTCCCGTTTACGATTGTAGACGCTACGGTATTGACGGAAGCCGGTTATGTCGGTGAAGATATTGAAAGCATTCTGACCCGTTTGCTTCAGGTGGCAGATTATAATGTGCCGGAGGCTGAGCAAGGAATTGTGTTTATCGATGAGATAGACAAGATTGCCCGCAAAGGAGACAATCCTTCTATCACCCGCGACGTAAGTGGAGAGGGTGTGCAGCAAGGTTTGCTGAAATTGCTTGAGGGATCGGTGGTGAACGTTCCTCCCCAGGGAGGCCGTAAGCATCCCGACCAGAAAATGATTCCGGTGAATACCAAGAATATTCTCTTTATCTGTGGTGGTGCTTTCGATGGTATTGAAAAGAAAATCGGCCAACGGCTGAATACGCATGTGGTAGGATATACCGCATCGCAGAAAACAGCAGTGATCGATAAGAATAATATGATGCAGTACATTGCTCCTCAGGATTTGAAGTCATTCGGCCTGATTCCCGAAATAATCGGTCGTCTTCCGGTGCTGACTTATCTGAATCCGCTGGACCGCAATGCACTCCGTGCTATTCTTACCGAGCCGAAAAACTCTATCATCAAGCAATATATCAAGTTGTTTGAAATGGATGGTATCAAGCTGACATTTGAAGATTCTGTTTTCGAATATATCGTTGACAAGGCTGTAGAATATAAGTTAGGTGCCCGTGGATTGCGTTCTATTGTGGAAACAATCATGATGGATGTCATGTTTGAAATCCCTTCAGAGAGCAAAAAAGAGTATAAGGTAACGCTGGATTATGCAAAACAACAGCTGGAAAAAGCGAATATGGCAAGGCTGCAAATTGCTTAATATCAAATAGTAAGGCTACTGAAAATGATTGTTTCTGTTTTTTCTTGAAAATATTAGTCGTATTTTGCTTGGTAATTACGAAGTTGTTTATAACTTTGTTTGGCTCTCTTGCAATGGAGGGCTTTACTTAAAGTTAAACCATGAACTGAATAAAACAACCTAAGTTAAGATGGCAGGGAAGATTAATTTAACAGATGAACTGAAAAAGTATTTCGGATTTAATAAGTTCAAGGGAAACCAGGAAGCAATCATTCAGAACTTGCTTGATGGTAAAGATACCTTTGTGCTAATGCCTACCGGTGGCGGAAAATCTTTATGCTATCAGTTACCTTCGCTCTTGATGGAAGGTACGGCAATTGTTATTTCTCCGCTCATTGCGTTGATGAAGAATCAGGTGGATGCAATGCGTAATTTCAGTGAAGAGGATGGCATCGCCCATTTTATAAATTCTTCATTAAATAAAGGCGCAATAGACCAAGTAAGGTCTGACATCCTTGCCGGAAAAACAAAATTGCTATATGTGGCTCCTGAGTCATTGACAAAGGAAGAAAACGTAGATTTTTTGCGTTCGGTGAAAATTTCGTTCTATGCGGTAGACGAAGCTCATTGTATTTCCGAATGGGGGCATGACTTCCGTCCGGAGTATCGGCGAATTCGTCCGATCATTAACGAAATAGGGAAAGCTCCCTTGATTGCGCTTACTGCAACAGCAACACCGAAGGTACAGCACGATATCCAGAAAAATCTGGGGATGGTGGATGCACAGGTTTTCAAATCCTCGTTCAACCGTCCGAATCTTTATTATGAGGTACGCGCAAAGACCAATAATATTGATAAAGATATTATCAAGTTCATCAAGAACAATTCGGAAAAGTCGGGCATTATCTATTGCCTGAGCCGGAAGAAAGTAGAGGAACTTGCTGAAATTCTTCAGGCAAACGGAATAAACGCGCGTCCTTATCATGCAGGTATGGACTCAATGACGAGAACGAAAAACCAGGATGATTTCCTGATGGAAAAGGTGGAAGTGATTGTGGCTACCATCGCTTTCGGTATGGGAATCGACAAGCCGGATGTACGGTTTGTGATCCATTATGATATCCCGAAGAGTCTGGAAGGGTATTATCAGGAGACAGGACGTGCCGGCAGAGACGGCGGCGAAGGCCAGTGCCTGACCTTTTATACAAACAAAGACTTGCAGAAACTGGAAAAGTTCATGCAAGGAAAACCTGTGGCAGAACAGGAAATTGGCAAGCAGCTTCTGTTGGAAACCGCTGCTTATGCCGAATCTTCCGTGTGTCGGCGCAAGACATTGCTGCACTATTTCGGTGAAGAATATACGGAAGAAAATTGTGGAAATTGTGACAACTGTTTAAACCCTAAAAAACAAGTGGAGGCTCAAGAGTTATTATGTGCCGTGATTGAAGCGATTATCGCGGTGAAAGAAAATTTTAAGGCAGATTATATCATAGACATACTACAAGGTAGAGAAACGTCGGAAGTACAGGCTCACCTACACGAAGATCTCGAAGTGTTCGGTTCGGGTATGGGCGAAGAAGACAAAACATGGAATGCAGTGATCCGACAAGCTTTGATTGGCGGTTACTTGAGCAAAGATGTGGAGAATTATGGTCTCCTGAAAGTGACGGAAGAAGGACACAAGTTCCTGAAGAAGCCAAAATCATTCAAGATTACTGAAGATAATGATTTTGAAGAAACGGAAGAAGAAGTACCTGCACGTGGCGGTGGCTCTTGTGCGGTAGACCCGGCTCTTTATTCAATGCTGAAGGACTTGCGGAAGAAGCTGTCCAAGAAACTGGAAGTTCCTCCTTATGTCATTTTCCAGGATCCGTCTTTGGAAGCAATGGCTACCATCTATCCGGTGACATTGGATGAACTGCAGAATATTCCGGGCGTAGGTGCCGGAAAGGCGAAACGCTATGGTGAAGAGTTCTGTAAACTGATCAAACGTCATTGCGAAGAGAATGAAATCGAACGTCCGGAAGATTTACGTGTACGTACGGTTGCCAATAAGTCAAAGATGAAGGTGGCTATCATTCAGGCTATCGACCGTAAAGTGGCGCTGGACGATATCGCTCTTTCCAAAGGAATCGAGTTTGGTGAACTGCTGGATGAAGTGGAAGCAATCGTTTACTCTGGAACCAAACTGAATATCGACTACTTCCTGGAAGAAATTATGGATGAAGATCATATGCTCGATATCTATGATTACTTCAAGGAATCTACGACAGACAAGATTGATGATGCTCTTGACGAACTGGGCGATGAATTTACCGAAGAGGAAGTCCGACTGGTGAGAATTAAGTTCATCTCTGAAATGGCTAATTAAAAAAGCGAAAAAAATAGGCGTGCAGGTATGCTGTTTTGAATAAAAACCGTATATTTGCACGCAATAAATTTTTAAACGCACAGCCCTATGTCATTTATTGCTGATAAGATTGTAATGGATGGGTTAACTTACGATGACGTATTGTTGATCCCCGCTTATTCTGAAGTTTTACCGCGCACTGTCGATCTCTCGACAAAGTTTTCAAGAAACATTGAGTTAAAAATTCCTTTTGTGACGGCTGCCATGGATACGGTTACCGAAGCGAAAATGGCTATTGCCATTGCCCGTGAAGGTGGTATCGGTGTGATTCACAAAAATATGTCTATTGAGGAGCAGGCAAGACAAGTTGCCATTGTAAAGCGTGCTGAAAATGGTATGATTTACGATCCTGTTACTATCAAGAGAGGTTCTACTGTCAGCGACGCTTTGGGAATTATGGCTGAATATAAAATCGGTGGTATTCCTGTAGTGGATGATGAAGGTTATCTGGTAGGTATCGTTACTAACAGAGATTTGCGTTTCGAAAGAGACATGACAAAGCATATTGATCTTGTTATGACTCCTAAAGAAAGATTGGTTACTACTAATCAGTCTACCGATCTGGAATCTGCTGCACAGATTCTTCAAAAACATAAGATTGAAAAGTTGCCGATTGTAGGAATGGATGGCAAACTGATCGGTCTTGTTACATATAAAGATATTACAAAGGCAAAAGATAAGCCGATGGCTTGTAAAGATGCCAAAGGTCGTCTGCGGGTAGCTGCAGGTGTCGGCGTTACTGCTGATACGCTGGATCGTATGCAGGCATTGGTGGATGCCGGTGCAGATGCTATCGTAATCGATACAGCTCACGGACATTCTATGTACGTTATTGAAAAACTAAAAGAAGCAAAGAAACGCTTCCCGAATATTGATATCGTGGTAGGTAACATTGCTACCGGAGAAGCTGCGAAGGCTTTGGCAGAAGCTGGTGCTGATGCAGTGAAAGTAGGTATCGGTCCGGGTTCTATCTGTACTACTCGTGTTGTTGCAGGTGTAGGTGTTCCTCAGTTGTCGGCTGTATATGATGTAGCCAAGGCACTGAAAGGTACAGGTGTTCCTCTGATTGCTGATGGTGGTTTGCGCTATTCCGGTGATGTGGTAAAAGCATTGGCTGCCGGCGGATATTGTGTGATGATCGGATCATTGGTTGCCGGAACAGAAGAGTCTCCGGGTGATACTATCATCTTCAACGGACGTAAATTCAAATCATATCGCGGTATGGGCTCATTGGAAGCGATGGAGAATGGCTCAAAAGACCGTTACTTCCAGAGTGGAACTGCCGATGTGAAGAAACTGGTTCCGGAAGGTATTGCTGCTCGTGTTCCTTATAAAGGTACACTTTACGAAGTGGTTTATCAGCTGTCCGGTGGTCTTCGTGCAGGTATGGGATATTGCGGTGCTGCTAATATTGAACAACTACATGATGCGAAGTTTACTCGTATCACAAATGCCGGAGTGATGGAAAGTCACCCGCATGACGTGACGATTACCAGTGAATCGCCTAACTATAGCCGTCCGGAATAATTTATATAAACGGTAAACGATTAACGGTGAACGGTGAACAGGCTGTATGGCATATGTTCGTTGTTCACCGTTTGTCGTTTTAAAATAAAAATCAATGATGAAAAGAAATCTGCTTTTAGGATGGATAAGTCTCTTCGGAGTATTGGCTTTCGCTCAGGAAGATCCCGTAGTGATGCGGATTAATGGGAAAGAAATACCTCGTTCGGAGTTTGAATATTCCTATCGTCGGCATACGGACGGTAATGGTACGAAATTGTCTCCTAGAGAATATGCGGAGCTTTTCATTCAGTCTAAGTTGAAAGTGGAAGCAGCCAGAGCGACCGGACTTGACACAGCTTTGGCTTTCCGCAAACAACAGGAGGCTTATCGGACAAATCTGCTGAGGTCATACCTTCTGGATGATCAGGAAATGGATGGCAATGCCCGTATTCTATATCAGAAGATGAAGGAAAATGTACGTGGCGGACAAGTGCAGATACAGCAGATTTTCAAATACCTGCCTCAGACCATTACTTCCCGGCATTTACAGGAGGAACAAGCCCGCATGGACTCTATTTATCAGGTGATACAAAATCAGCCGAGCGTGGATTTTGCCCGTTTGGTGGATCGGTTTTCGGATGATAAACGCTGTCGGTGGATAGAAAGTTTGCAGACAACCTCGGAGTTTGAGGAAGCAGCTTTCTCTTTAGCAAAAGGTGAAATATCCAAACCTTTTTTTACTCCGGAAGGGATTCATATTCTGAAAGTTATAGATCGGAAGGAAGTGCCTGCATATGAAGTCGTTAGTGACAGCCTTCTGAATCGTTTAAGGCGTCAGCCGTTGGATAAAGGAACGGAAGCCATAGTAGAACAACTGAAAAAGGAATACCAGTATATTCCGAATACGGAGTCTTTGGACGAAGTATTGCAGAAAGGTGGAACGGAGCGGACTTTGTTTACCATCAACGGGCAGGCATATACTGGGGAAATGTTTAAGCGGTTTGCTTCATCCCATCCTCAGGCTGTAAAACGGCAGTTGAATGGTTTTATAGCAAAATCTCTACTGGATTATGAGAGTCAGCATATGGAAAGTAAGCATCCGGAGCTTCGTTATACTTTGCAGGAATATGCTGAAAAATGTCTGGCTGAGGAAATTGTGCATCAGAAAGTAGATTTACCGGCTGTTAATGATCGGGCGGGATTGGCTACTTATTTTAGGTTTCATTCATCGGATTACCGATGGGAACATCCCCGATATAAAGGAGTGGTGTTGCATTGTGCAGATAAAAAGACTGCCAAACAGGCTAAAAAGCTGCTGAAAAAAGTTCCGGAGAATGAATGGGAGGATATACTTCGCAAAAGTTTTAATACATCCGGTGCCGAAACAATTAAAATTGAACAGGGTATTTTTGCCGACGGAGATAATAAATATATAGATAAATTGGTCTTTAAGAAGGGGGGATTTGATCCTGTAGTGTCTTATCCTTTTACTATTGCTGTGGGCAAAAAACAGAAGGGACCGGAGGATTACAGAGAGGTAATTGATCAGGTGAGAAAAGATTATAGAAACTATCTTAACGCATATTGGGAGCGGGAATTGAGGGAGTCTGGTAAGGTTGAAATAAACCAAGAGGTTTTAAAAACAGTTAATAATAACTGATGTAACCGATTATTCACTATCTTCGTACCTTAAATAAGTAGATTTGAATTGACAATGCGAATATTAGTCCTCTTACTAATTACCCTTCTCTGTTGTGGAGCGTGCAAAGAGCAGTACGACCACAAAGGCAAGACTGCATTGGTGGAGGTAGATGGTAACTTTTTGTATAAAGAAGATTTGATGTCTGTACTACCGGTCGGATTGTCAAAAGATGATAGTATTCTTTTCGCTGAGCATTACATTCGTAGTTGGGCGGAAGAGATTTTGTTGTATGAAAAAGCAGCGAATAATATTCCGGATAATGTGGATGTAGATAAGCTGGTGGAGAATTACAGGAAAGCTTTGATTATGCATACCTATCAGCAGGAATTGATAAATCAAAAACTGACGAATGATATTTCGGAACAGGAAATAGCGGATTATTATGAGAAAAACAAGGAATTGTTTAAATTGGAATCTCCGCTGATCAAGGGATTGTTTATTAAAGTACCGTTGACGGCACCTCAGCTGAACAATGTTCGCAGATGGTACAAGACGGAAAAACAGGATGCTGTGGAAAGTCTGGAAAAATATAGTTTGCAGAATGCGGTGAAGTATGAATACTTTTACAATAAATGGGTTCCGGTAACGGATGTTCTGGACCTGATTCCATTGAAAGAGGCATCACCGGAGCAATATGTAGACAAGCACCGACATGTGGAACTGAAAGATACGGCATTTTACTATTTCCTCAATGTGAGCGATTATCGCGGGGCAGGTGAAGAGAAACCGTATGAGTTTGCCCGGTCGGAAGTGAAGGATTTACTGGTCAATCAGAAACGGGTGAACTTTATGGAACAAGTGAAGAATGACCTGTATCAGCAGGCTGTAAACAAGAAGAAGATTATATACAATTATTAAATACAAAGAATGAAGAAGTTTGTGAACTTTAGATTTATTGTTACCCTTGTCCTGGCAGTATTTGCCAACGTGGTAACTTATGCACAGGACAATGTAATTGATGAGGTAGTTTGGGTAGTAGGTGACGAAGCTATTTTGAAATCAGATGTAGAAGAGGCCCGTATGGATGCCTTGTACAATGGACGCAGATTTGAAGGCGATCCTTATTGTGTAATACCCGAAGAAATCGCTGTGCAGAAGTTATTCCTGCACCAGGCAAAGTTGGATAGTATCGAAGTTTCCGAAGCGGAAATCATTCAGCGTGTAGATATGATGACCAATATGTATATCCAGCAGATTGGTTCTAAGGAGAAAATGGAGGAATACTTCAATAAGACTGCTACTCAAATTCGTGAAACGTTGCGCGAAAATGCCCGTGATGGACTGACAGTACAGAAGATGCAGCAGAAACTGGTAGGAGATATCAAGGTAACTCCGGCAGAAGTACGCCGCTATTTCAAGGATCTTCCTCAGGACAGTATCCCTTATATTCCGACTCAGGTAGAAGTGCAGATTATTACACTGCAACCTAAAATTCCTATTGCTGAAATTGAAGATGTAAAGAGACGTCTGCGTGATTATACAGACCGTGTGACAAAGGGTGAAATTGATTTTTCTACACTGGCACGTCTGTATTCCGAAGATAAGGCTTCTGCTATCAAAGGTGGTGAACTTGATTTTATGGGACGTGGTATGCTGGATCCGGCTTATGCCAATGTAGCATTCAGTCTTCAGGACCCGAAGAAAGTTTCCAAGATCGTAGAATCTGAATTTGGTTATCATATTATCCAGCTTATCGAGAAACGTGGCGACCGTGTGAATACCCGTCACATCCTGTTGCGCCCGAAAGTATCTGAAAAGGAGTTGACAGAGGCTTGTGCCCGTCTGGATTCTATTGGCGATGATATCCGTCAGAATAAGTTTACATTTGATGAGGCTGCCTCTGTGATTTCACAGGATAAGGATACTCGTAATAATCACGGTCTTATGGTGAATACGAATGAGCGTACAGGTATCACTACTTCTAAGTTCCAGATGCAGGATTTACCTCAGGATGTTGCGAAAGTGGTGGATAAGATGAATGTAGGCGAAATTTCCAGAGCCTTTACGATGATTAACGAGAAGGATGGAAAAGAAGTTTGTGCTATTGTAAAACTGAAAGCAAAGATCAACGGTCATAAAGCTACCATTGCAGAAGACTATCAGGACCTGAAAGAAATCGTGATGGATAAGCGCCGGGAAGAAATGTTGCAGAAGTGGATTCTGAACAAACAAAAACATACGTATGTACGTATTGACCCGAACTGGCAGAAGTGTGACTTCAAGTATCCGGGTTGGGTAAGGAACGATTGATGTTTAAACAGCTTGACTTTATATGCTGAAACAAAACAAAAAAGATAAACAGCAAGACGGGCATAGATGGCTTCTTATAGGCTTTCTATGCCTGTTTGCCGTATGCCTTGTGGCGCAGGTGAAGCCCACCGGACAGACTAAAAAGGCTGAGACTCCGGCTGCGAAAACTCCGGATGGAACGAAGCAAACTGGTAAAGATACCAAGAAAGAGCCGGAAAATAAGAAGACGAAAGTATATTTGCTTCATGCAAACCAAGGAAAAGCTGATAAGCTTGCCCGTCCGGATGTTCAAGTATTGATTGGTAATGTGAAATTGCGTCATGATAGTATGTATATGTACTGTGATAGTGCCTTGATTTTCGAGAAAACCAATTCGGTTGAAGCATTCAGTAATGTACGTATGGAACAGGGAGATACCTTGTTTATCTACGGTGATTATCTTTATTACGACGGAATGACACAGATTGCGCAGATTCGTGAGAACGTAAAAATGATTAACCGGAACACGACGCTTCTGACCGATAGTCTGAATTATGACCGTCTTTATGATCTCGGTTATTATTTCGAGGGTGGTACTTTGATGGATGAAGAGAATGTACTGACCTCGGACTGGGGAGAATACAGCCCGGCTACCAAACAGTCGGTATTCAATCATGATGTGAAATTGGTGAATCCCAAGTTTGTCCTGACATCGGATACACTGAAATATAATACTTTTTCCAAGATTGCTACCATTCTCGGTCCTTCGAATATCGTAAGTGACAATAATCACATCTATTCGGAACGAGGCTTCTATAATACACTCAGTGAACAGGCTGAATTACTGGACCGTTCTATCCTGACGAATGAGGGAAAGAAGTTGATTGGTGACAGTTTGTTCTATGACCGGAAAGTGGGATACGGTGAAGCGTTCGATAATATACGAATGACGGATACCATTAATAAAAATATGCTGACCGGCGATTATTGTTTCTATAACGAATTGACCGACTCTGCTTTTGCTACCAAACGTGCAGTTGCTATTGACTATTCGCAAGGAGACAGCCTCTTTATGCATGGAGATACGTTGCAGCTTATTTCCTATAATCTGAATACGGACTCTGTTTTCCGCCTGATGAAAGCTTATCATAAGGTACGTATGTACCGGACGGATGTACAGGGAGTTTGTGACTCACTGGTTTATAATTCAAAAGACTCTTGTCTGACCATGTATACCGATCCGATTCTTTGGAATGAAGGTCAGCAACTGCTTGGCGAGGAGATCAAGATTTATATGAATGACAGTACCATTAACTGGGCCCACATTATCAATCAGGCACTGACGGTGGAGATGAAAGATTCTGTTCATTATAACCAAGTGTCCGGTAAAGAGATGAAAGCCTATTTCGAAAATGGTGATATGCGTCATATTGAAGTGATAGGTAATGTGATGACCGCTTTCTACCCGGAAGAAAAAGACAGTACGATGACCGGATTTAATAATATGGAGGGGAGTGTGCTCCATCTTTATATGAAAGAGAAGAAGATGGAAAAAGGGATGTTCGTAGGTAAGTCCAACGGAACATTATATCCGATGGATCAGATCCCTCCCGACAAGTTGCGGCTATCTACATTTGCCTGGTTTGACTATGTCCGTCCTTTAAATAAAGAGGATATCTTCAACTGGAGAGGCAAGAAGGAAGGAGAGACACTGAAACCAACCACCGACCGGAAACCAAAGACAGATAAGCGAAACTTAATTAATATGAAGTAATATGGGAATGTTTTTCAATTCGATGAGAAAACCTCGAGGCTTTAATCATCAATACATTTATGTAAACGAGCGGAAAGAAAAGCTTGAGAAGATGGAGGAGAAGGCGAAACGCGAGTTGGGAATGCTTCCGGATAAAGAGTTCAGTCCCGAAGATATCCGCGGTAAGTTTGTCGAAGGAACAACGCACCTGAAGCGCAGAAAGGCAAGTGGCCGTAAGCCTGTATCTTTTGGAATCATATTGATTATCATAGCTTTCCTTTTGTATTTGTGGCATTATTTAGCGACGGGAAGCTGGTCATTTTAACTACTAAATAAACTATGAGCGATATTATTCATTTGTTGCCTGATTCGGTAGCTAATCAGATTGCTGCCGGTGAAGTGATACAACGTCCGGCATCTGTTATTAAAGAGCTAGTGGAGAATGCGATCGATGCAGATGCTCAAAATATACATGTGTTAGTTACGGATGCCGGTAAGACCTGCATCCAGATTATAGACGATGGAAAGGGAATGTCCGAAACGGACGCGCGACTTTCCTTTGAACGCCATGCGACTTCTAAGATTCGGGAAGCGGCGGATTTGTTTGCTTTGCGTACGATGGGGTTTCGTGGAGAAGCACTGGCTTCCATTGCGGCTGTGGCGCAGGTTGAACTGAAAACACGGTTGGAATCGGAAGAACTGGGAACAAAACTGGTGATTGCAGGCTCCAAAGTCGAAAGTCAGGAAGCCGTTTCCTGTTCCAAGGGAAGTAACTTCTCTGTGAAGAATCTGTTCTTCAACGTGCCCGCCCGTCGTAAATTTCTGAAAGCTAATTCAACAGAACTAAGTAATATTCTGGCAGAGTTTGAACGTATTGCTTTGGTTCATCCCGAAGTAGCCTTTTCGCTTTACAGCAATGATTCCGAACTGTTTAATCTGCCTGTATCTCCTTTGCGGCAACGTATTCTTGCTATCTTCGGCAAGAAGCTGAATCAACAGTTGTTGAATATAGAGGTGAATACTACGATGGTGAAAATCTCGGGTTACATAGCGAAGCCGGAAACAGCCCGTAAGAAAGGTGCTCACCAATATTTCTTTGTCAACGGGCGTTATATGCGCCATCCTTATTTTCATAAGGCAGTGATGGAGGCTTATGAACAGCTGATTCCCGTTGGCGAGCAAGTTTCCTACTTTATTTATTTTGAAGTAGATCCGGCTAATATCGATGTGAATATTCATCCCACAAAGACAGAAATCAAGTTTGAGAATGAACAGGCCATCTGGCAAATACTTTCGGCATCAGTAAAAGAGTCTTTGGGCAAGTTCAGTGCCATTCCTTCCATTGATTTCGATACGGAAGATATGCCGGATATTCCTGCATTTGAGCAGAACCTGCCTCCTGCACCTCCGAAGATTCATTATAATTCGGATTTCAATCCGTTCAAAGTATCTTCCGGTGGAAGTGGCGACGGATCATATAGTCGTCCGAAGGTGGAATGGGAAGGACTGTATGGTGGATTGACCAAAGCAAGTAAGATGAATGAGCCTCAGCAGGAACCGGAAATGGATTGGGAAAATTCTCCTTTCGAGGAAGAACCGATGGTTGCTGAAGAGAAAACTATTTCGGCGGTATCTGCCGCTTCCTCCACTTTCTCATCGGCTTCCTCTACTTTATATGCTAATGAACCTGTGATTGAGAAAGGAAATCTGCATTTGCAGTTCAAAGGTCGTTTTATTCTGACTTCGGTGAAATCCGGTTTGATGTTGATCGACCAGCATCGTGCGCATATCCGCGTACTTTTTGACCGGTATATGGTGCAGATAAAACAAAAACAAGGTGTTTCGCAGGGAGTGCTTTTCCCCGAGATATTACAGCTGCCTGCTTCAGAAGCGGCTGTCCTGCAAGGAATCATGGATGATTTGTCGGCGGTAGGTTTCGATTTGAGTGATTTGGGTGGCGGTAGTTATGCCATCAATGGCATTCCTTCGGGGATAGAAGGATTGAATCCGGTTGAGTTGGTACGGAATATGCTACATACAGCTATGGAAAAAGGGAATGATGTGAAGGAGGAAATTCAGAATATCTTAGCTTTAACACTAGCGCGTGCAGCGGCTATTGTCTATGGTCAGGTGTTGAGTAATGAGGAAATGGTAAGTCTTGTAGACAGTCTTTTTGCCTGTCCTTCACCAAATTACACTCCGGATGGCAAAACAGTCTTGACAACAATCAAGGAAGAGGACATCGAGAAATTATTCAAATAAAACAAATAAAATCATCATTTCTTAAAACCTTTTAGTTCAGTTCGTGTTATTTAAATAGTTCAACAAAGAAAAGATTATAATAACCACTTAACTATTAGGTATATGAAAAAGATTCTAATGTTGCTGGCTTTTGCCGGCGTTGCGTCTGTCGCTTCTGCGCAGCAAACCGTGACTGTAACTGAATACGATGTTATTCAGGTACAAGATAAACATCAAGTAATAACTAACCCATTCTGGAGCAACTGGTTCTTCTCTGTAGGAGGCGGTGCACAGGTATTATTTGGTAATAACGACCATATCGGAAAATTCAGAGATCGTATTGCTCCGACATTGAATGTGTCAGTTGGTAAATGGGTAACACCCGGTTTCGGATTGCGTATGCAATATAGCGGACTGCAATCCAAAGGATTCACCACCAATGAATCTGCAAACTATGTAGTCGGTGGTCCGAGAGAAGATGGCTCCTACAAACAGAGATGGGACTATATGAATCTTCATGGTGACTTGCTGATTAATCTGAATGCACTTTTCGGTGGTTACAATCCGGATCGCGTATATGAAATTATTCCGTATATCGGTGCCGGTTGGGCTCATTCTTATTCTAAGCCTCATACAAACGCTGCTACCTTCAATGCAGGTATTATCAACCGTTTCCGTTTGTCAAACGCTGTAGATTTGAACCTTGAACTGAGTGCAACAGGTCTGGAAGGTAAATTTGACGGTGAACACGGTGGTAAACCCGATTATGATGGTATCTTAGGTGCTACTCTCGGTGTGACTTATTATTTCCCGACCCGTGGATTCCAACGTCCTGTTCCACAGATTATCTCCGAACTGGAATTGAGACAAATGCGTGATCAGATGAATGCTATGGCAGCCGCAAATATGCAGTTGCAGCAACAGTTGGCCAATGCACAGCAGCCTGTAGTGGAAGAAGCAGAAGAAGTCGTTGTAACAGATGCCAACATTGCACCGCGTACCGTATTCTTCAAGATTGGTTCAGACAAATTGTCTCCACAAGAAGAAATGAACTTGTCATATCTTGCCAGCAAGATGAAAGAATTCCCGAACATGACCTATACAATCAACGGATATGCAGACTCTGCAACCGGTACTCCTTCTATCAACCAGAAGTTAAGTCTGGAACGTGCACAAGCTGTTAAGGACCTGTTGGTTAAGAAATATGGCATCTCTGCAGACAGACTGTCTGTTGCAGCAGGTGGTGGTGTCGACAAGTTCGGTCAACCGATTCTGAATCGTGTTGTATTGGTAGAATCAGCTCAATAATACATTTGATATTGTAATATAGATACGGCTGTTAAGTGGGCCGTATTTATGAAAGGAAAGACTTGCTCAGGTAAAGATATCCCTCGGATACTTTACTTGGGCGAGTCTTTTTGTTTCCAATGATTTGCATATCCTATAATTTTTTGCGAATATTGCAATCAAATGCATTGGTCTTAGACATAAGTTTCTTACTTTTGAACAAGGATTCCGGTTTTTATGATTGTTACTATGAAATGTAGATACCTTCTATCTTTAGTCTTTTTATTGCATATATGGGTATGCAAGAGTAATGTTATAGATAATAGTGTCTATGATTATGGTCTCACGTTTCTGGCTCATTCTACCAATCAGGATCAGCGGACCAATCTGGATCTTACTCCTGCGGCTTCTTTGTCTTTTCCCGAGGACGGTTTCTCGGTGGGATTCGATATAAAGTTGAGAAATGAGCTGTATACTTATGGTTATGTTGTACGGGTCATAGCAGATGATTCTTCTTGCTTTGATTTTATCTCCTACCTGCTTTATTCCCGGTTTAATATTGTATTGACTGACAAAGACCGGGTGATCAAGAATACAGAGATTGCAGATTCGGTAAAGATTGTAGCAGATAGATGGATACACGTCAATCTGCAATTTACCAAAGACCGGATTCATATTGCTGCAGACGGTATCCAGGCGGAAATCAATCATTCCCTGAGCAACTTTAAGGATATCAAGATCTATTTCGGAGGCAGCAAGCATCCCCGTTTCTTCTCTACAGATGTACCTCCTATGACCATTCGTAATATAGAACTTGCTGATATTCAAGGTAAACTACTTTATAAATGGGAATTGGCTGCTCATGATAAAGATGTGACTTACGATAGTGTCAGAAATAAACAGGCTTTTGTACGTAATGGCGTCTGGGAGATAGATAAACATACTAAATGGGCGGCATTAGCTTCGTTGAATGTGCACCATATTAATCCGCAGGTGGCTTATGACGATGTGTCGGGACGTTTTTTCATAGCAGGAGGCGGTCAGTTATTTGTTTACGATGTGAAGACGAATCGTATTGATTCGATTGCTTATAAAGGACATCCTTATATAGGAGCTTCCAGCCAGATGATTTTTGATGCCAAACGAAACAGGCTCTTGTCTTATACACCGGATTTCAACGATTTGAATGTCTATGAGTTTGACCGGAAATGCTGGACATTAGAAACTCCGGTAATGATTGATACCCGCCAGCATCATAATCGTATTATCAATCAGAAAAGAGATGAACTGATTGTTTTTGGTGGCTATGGAAATCACCGCTATAATTCACAGTTGAGCAGAATAAACCTGTCTGATCCGCAGGGGTGGTCGATCAGTTCCCTTGATTCCTGTCTGTTTCCCCGCTATTTAAGTGCGATGGGGGCGGAGAATGAGGACTACTTATTGATCATGGGTGGTTATGGCAACCAGTCGGGTAAGCAGGAAGAATCTCCGGGAAACTTTTATGATCTTTACCGGTTGAATTTGAAAACAGGTAAATGCGCTAAGTTATGGGAGTTTGTGAATGACAGGCAGCACTTTACTTTCGGTAATTCAATGATTATCGATACACCGTCGAATAGTGTATATGCTTTGACATATAATAATGACCGGTATAATACTTTTGTTTATTTGAGCCGGTTTGATATACATACCAGACAACCGGTTCAGGAAGTGATGAGTGATTCCATTGTTTATAACTTCCTCGATATTCATTCTTATTGTGATATGTTTCTACATAAAGAGACATCTTCTATTTATGCCGTGGTGTTGCAGGAAAAGGAGCCCGGAATATCTAAAGTCGAATTTTATAAACTGGCATTTCCACCTTTGTCCAAGGAAGGTATTTTGCCTCATCAGACTGGCGGAATGAAGCCGGTGGTATTGATATCCGGTATTTTGGCAGGACTACTGTGCCTGATAGGAGGAAGTATATGGTTATTGCATAGTGAGAGAAAGAGAAAAGTGAATGTGGCAGTCGGTCCGGTTGCTACAGAAGAAGCAAAAGACAGATTGGCCGAAGAAGAACCGACTGAACAAAAAGTATCTTCGGTTTTATTACTGGGCGGATTCCAGATATTTGATAAGCAAGGTGATAACATCACGGGAGATTTTACGCCTACTCTTAAGCAATTATTCTTGTTTTTACTGCTGAATACCATCAAGAACGGAAAGGGAACGACTTCTCAATGCCTGGATGAAACTTTCTGGTTCGATATGAGTAAGTCCAGTGCATCGAATAACAGAAACGTGAATATCAGAAAGCTAAGGCTGATCATTGAGAAAATCGGAGATATCAATATTGCCAATAAGAACGGCTATTGGTATCTGAATCTGGGGAAAGACGTGACCTGCGATTATCAGGAAGTGATGAGATTGCTGGATCAGATAAAAGATACCATTACGGACAAAAAGATAATCAATAAAATCATATCCCTGGCGAGTGCCGGCGCATTGCTCCCTAACGTCAGTGCCGAATGGATTGACGAATATAAGTCAGCCTACTACGTTCTGTTGACGGAAATACTGCTTTCTGTGGTCAACCGTCCCGATATAAAAGAAGATTCTAGGCTTTTGCTGAAAATATCAGATGTAATTCTGCTTGTTGATAATATAGACGAAGACGCTATCCGCACTAAATGCAGAGTTTTGTATCAGATGGGGCAGAAAGGTTTGTCCAAGCAAAGTTTCGATAAGTTCTGTATTGAATATGAACGTTTACTGAATGCCAAGCCTGATTTCTCTTACGATGATATTATAAATTCACTCTAAATTAATCCTCTATTAATAATTTTCCGCTACTTCCTGTTGGTCGGTGGAGAGGTATGCCTTCATCGGTGCCGGAGCCTGTCCTCATCGGTGCCGGAAGTAGGTCTCATCGGTGCCCGAAATAAATCCTTGCGGAGTAAGGCACTCATTATACCATCAAATAATAATTGTTTTTTTTATCATGAAAACATCATTGATAACTAGATACTTATGCGAAAAGGATGAAATTATTTATCTCTATTAATCTAAAATTAATATGGCATTAAGGACTGGAATTCTATATTTGCTTCAGAAACGGACGGGATATCCTCCACTATGTTTCTGATGACTTGAGCGGATCAAACTATAACCTTATAAAATGATGGAAATATGAAAAACGACACTTCTTAATTACTGCTTGGACTTACTTGTCAGAGAAAGTTTTCTTGAGATGAAAACGGTTTGAATCAATTAATGTTAATCTATAAATTATGAAAACAGGAAAGAGCAAAGATCATTTGCAAAGAGTTTTTTTAAGGTTCCTTTATTTGATAATGGGGAGCATCCTTTCTTTGGATTCTGTTATGGCGCAGGAAAACCTGAAAGTTTCCGGGCAGGTGACAGACAATAAAGGAGAAGCCATTATCGGAGCCTCAGTGAAAGTACTGAAAACGGGTACGGGGACTATTTCTGATATGGATGGTAAGTTTACTATCCAGGTTCCTGTGGGAGCGGAACTGGAGATAGGATATGTCGGCTATAATCCGAAGAGAGTGAAAGTGGTGAATAAAAACTTCGTAACGGTAGTCCTTGAGGAGAATGTGGTAGCATTGGGCGATGTAGTTGTTGTCGGATATGGCATTCAGAAAAAGGAAAGTCTGACGGGAGCTATCGGAAACCTGAAAGTAGATGATATCGTAAAGACCAAGGCACCTAGTTTGGCACAGGCCATTCAAGGAAAAGTTGCCGGTCTGCGGATCAGACAGGAGAATGGAGAGCCGGGTAAGTTCAGTTCCAATATCAATGTCCGTGGCTTCGGAACTCCTTTGTTTGTGATTGACGGAGTAGTGAGAGACGGTTCCAGCGAATTTCAACGGCTGAATCCGGAAGATATTGAAAGCATATCTTTTCTGAAAGATGCTACTGCCTCTATCTATGGTATGAATTCGGCGAATGGTGCCGTGATTGTTACCACCAAGAAAGGGGCTACAGGCAAACCGCGTATTACGTTGAACGCCAATGTCGGCATTACTTCTCCTACCAATGTGCCGGAGATGGCCAACGCCGGACAATATATGACCATGCGAAATGAGGCGGAAATCAATGCAGGCAGACCGGCTTATATCACAAAGGACGAATTGACCAAATGGCAGCAAGGTGCTCCCGGTTATGAGAGTGTAGACTTGTATGATGCCGTTTTCAATAAGCACGCCACACAGTTCCAGACGACTCTGTCCTTGGAAGGTGGTACCGACAAAGTAGGTTATTACGGTAGTTTCGGTTATGCCACCGATAACAGTTTGTTGAAGAATAACGCATTGACTTATGATAAATATACATTCCGTTCCAATGTCAGTCTGAAGATTACCAAAGACCTGACAGCCAGTATCAATCTTGGCGGACGTTATGATACCACCAACCGTCCCTGGTTTCCTTTCTATGATATATTTAAGAGTACGCGTGTAAATCCGCCGACTACTTCTATCTATGCCAATGACAATCCGGATTATTATAATAACTTCTCTTATGTTCCTAATCCGGCAGCTATGATCGATGCCGATTATACCGGCAGCGCTAAAGAGCGGAATAAGAACTTGCAGACACAGTTTGCATTAGAGTATAATATTCCTTATGTAAAGGGGCTGAAGGTGAAAGGTACTTTTATCTACGATTACAATAACTACGGATATAAGGCAACGCGGAAAGGTTTTAAGACATATACCTATGGCGAATATACGGGCGAGTATACGGCGGCAGATGCCAACTATCCGGCTTTACTCCAGGATAATCGCAGAGAATCGGAACGGGTGGATATGCAGTTCCAGACAAACTATAACAGAACGTTCGGCAACCATACCATCGGAGCTACTTATGTCTTCGAAAGACGCGAAGAGAAAGCAAACTGGATGAATGGCGAGCGCAAGTTTGACTTTTTCACGATCGGTGAACTGGACAATGCACGCGAATCTGACCAGAAAGTATCCGGTTCCTCGGAACACCAGGCTTATCTTTCTCATATCGGGCGTCTGACCTATGATTATAAAGGCAAATATCTGGCAGAGCTTGCTTGCAGATACGACGGTTCTTATCGATATGCTCCGGGCAGCAGATGGGCATTCTTTCCGTCCGCTTCCGTAGGATGGAGAATTTCGGAAGAGAGATTTATCAAAGACAACTTCAAGTTTGTCGATAATCTGAAACTTCGTTTCTCTGCCGGTCGTTCGGGGCAAAATGCCGGTGATCCGTTCCAATACTTCTCCGGTTACACGTTGAACAGTGGCGGATATGTATTCAGTCAGGGAAATTATACCAATGGGGTGGCTTCTCCTGTGATGATCAATAAGAATCTGACCTGGATTAAAGTGAATATGTATAATATTGGTATTGACTTTTCAATCTTTAACCGGCTGATCGCAGTAGAGTTTGATATTTATCAGCGTGACCGCAGCGGCCTGTTAGCCGACCGTTACGGCTCTCTTCCCAATACGTTCGGTTCCAAGTTGCCACAGGAAAACCTGAACGGCGACCGTACGAGGGGTATTGAATTTACATTGACTCATACCAACAAAATCGGTGATTTCCACTACAGTGTATCCGGTAACTTTAACCTGGCGCGTACCCAACGCCGTTATATAGAGAGCGGTCCTTACAAGAGCAGTATGGAAAGATGGAGAAACCAGGCATCCAACCGCTGGGGAGATTTTATCTGGGGGTATCAGACGGACGGACGTTTCCAGAACTTTGACGAGATTAATACATATCCGCTTCAGAATGGGGATAACGGAAATTCCAAGGAACTTCCCGGTGACTACATCCTGAAAGACGTAAATGGTGACGGAGTGGTGAATGATCTGGACAAGACTCCTTTGTTCTGGTCCGGCAGCCCGTTGATTCACTATGGTTTCAATGTGGAAGCGTCCTGGAAGAACTTCGACTTCTATGCTCTTTTTCAAGGTTCTGCCCTGTACACGGTGCAGTTTGACGAGGTATACGCAAAGATGCTCTGTTTCAAGGGTGGCAATACCCCCGAATACTTCTACGACCGTTGGCATCTGTCCGATCCGTATGACTCGAACAGTGAATGGATACCGGGAGAATGGCCGGCCATCCGTCTGGAGCAGGACATGGGATCGTTCTATACGAGGGATTCGCAGATATGGCGTAAGAACGCTTCTTATCTGAGACTGAAAACAATTGAGATCGGCTACACCTTCAGTCCCCGACTGATGCATAAACTGGGTATCGGTAGTTTAAGAATCTATGCGAACGGAAATAACCTGTTTACTATCTGTGACCCGTTTGTAAAGGCATTCGATCCGGAAAAGATTGAAGGAGACTATAGTGCCGGCTTGAATTATCCTCTGAATAAGAGCTTTAACTTTGGATTGACCTTGAACTTTTAAAGAAGATGATTATGAAAATATATAGTTGTTTATTATTGGGAGCCATGTTCCTGCTGGGCGGATGTAGCGATTTGCTTGATATCGATCCGAAGAATAAAATTCCGGCGGATGAATTGTTCTCCACTCCGGAAGGAGTACAGGCACATATGGCCAATCTGTACGGTCGTTTGCCTATCGAAGATTTTACCTATTCACCGAATCGCGGCTTCAATGTGGGAGTCGGTACGGATGTGAATAATGCTGGTTTTATGGCTGCTCATTTCTGTGATGAGGCTATCCATCCGGAGTACAATGACTTTGGAGAAGAGTGGTTCGATTATTGGGAAGACGGTTATAAACTCATTCGTGATTTAAACAGTCTGTTGGTTACTATTCCTACATTGACCAGTATTACCGAACAGCAAAAGAATGAGATCAATGCGGAAACTCATTTCCTGAGAGCTTATACCTATTTTGCCTTAGCCAAAAGATACGGTGGGGT
Organism: Bacteroides sp. RCH18; assembly: GCF_058231005.1. Classification (NCBI taxonomy): domain Bacteria; kingdom Pseudomonadati; phylum Bacteroidota; class Bacteroidia; order Bacteroidales; family Bacteroidaceae; genus Bacteroides; species Bacteroides sp. RCH18. Next base: position 447,864 of record NZ_JBIPTC010000002.1, read on the forward strand.
ACCTATCATTAAAGAACCGCAGGAGTATAATGGTAATATCGAAGAACTGCGTGTCCCCAGAAATACGGAGAAAGATACTTGGGACTTTGTCTTGGAAGAATGTGACCAGGCAGTATCGCTTTTTGGAGATGCGAATGAAAATGATGTGCTGAGAGCGAACAAATGGGTAGCATTGGCGCTGAAGTCAAGAGCCGCTCTGTATGCCGCTTCCGTTGCCAAGTTTACTCATCAGCCTTATGTTTCTTTCTCAGGTCCGGCTGTTGACCAGAAGCTGGTAGGTATAGAAGTTATATCGGCCGATCATTATTATGATGAATGTATATCAGCCTCACAGGAAATCATGAATAGCGGTAAGTTCGGTCTTTACAAACCTTCTCCCGCTACTCCGGAAGAAGCGACAACCAACTATCAGAAGTTATTTGAACAGCCTTTCCAATGCCTGGACGGATTGAAAGAGCCTATCTTCATGAAAGCCTATGCTGCAAATACCATTCTGGCACATAACTATGATGTCTGGTTCAGCCCCCGTCAGATGATCCTCGATCCGAATCTCTATCCCGGTCGTATGAATCCGACACTGGATTTTGTCGATTCTTTCGAAGATTATACGGATGACGGAACCGGAACGCCCAAACCAATCAGCACGCGTGTGGATGGAAATGAAAGTGATTATAATGGATTTAACCTATCCACTCGATACCTGTCTTTCCCGATAGATAAACCTTACCAGGCATTTGCCGGTCGTGATGCCCGTTTGAGTGCGATGGTGTTATTCCCGGGACAGAACTTCGGAAGTACGAAGATCATTATTCAGGGTGGTTTGGTAAAAGCTGACGGTTCCGGTTATCATTACAGGACTCAGGCTTCGGAGAAGGGGCAGGATGGTCTGATCTATTATACTTACGGAGCGGAGAAAAGCACGGAATATTCAGGATTCGATCCGACTTTGGGACACTATACCCGTAGCGGGTTCCTGTTTAAGAAGTTCTTGCAGATAGAAAGTCCGGTTGAGCAGGCATGGAGTAAAGGTACACAGCCTTGGATCGATTTCCGTTATGGGGAAATTCTTCTCAACTATGCAGAAGCCGTTATCGAAAAGACAACCTCTACTTCTGCTGAAAAACAGGCTGCACAAGACGCTTTGAATGCGATCCGCAAAAGAGCGGCTCACAAAGATGACATTGCATTGACTCAGGCGAATGTTCGCAAAGAACGTTTTGTCGAGCTGGCATTTGAAAACAAACGCAGATGGGATTTGTCGCGCTGGAGAACTTTCCATAAGGAATTTGAAAACCGGGTGAGAAAGGGACTTGTACCTTTCCTTGACCTGCGGACAAATCCTGCGCATTATGTATTTGTACGTGTCAATCCGTTGGGCATTGAATCAAAGACCTTTGATTATAGCTGGTATTATAAGAGTATTCCGGGTACAGGGGCTAATGGGCTGGTACAGAATCCTTAATTAGTATATTCTAAAATATAGATTAGATATGAAAAAGCTTCTATTTTTATTATGCGTTGTAGTAGCAGGCAGTATGTTTTACTCTTGCGAAAAAGATAATCTCGAAGGGCCGGATGCAATCTTTGCCGGCGAACTGAGAGACCGGAAGACCGGAGAACTCATTCAACAGGAGATATCGGACGGTTCCCGCGTTTATTTCATCGAACAGGGGTGGGGAGATAATCCTCCTGTTCAAAATATGGTCGTTAAAAAAGACGGAACGTTTTATAACGGTATGATTTTCTCCGGTGACTATAAAATCATCCTGAATCGTGGGAACTACGTTCCTTTGGATACCCTGGATATGAAAATAAAGCCGGGAAAGAATTATCAGGTCTTCGAAGTGAATCCTTATCTGCGGATCATTGAACCAGAAATATCTGTGATCGGAAGAAAGGTAGTGGCGAAATTCAAACTGGAGCAGGTGACCAGTAACGAGGTCTATCGCATTTCGTTGTTTGCACACTCTCACATCGATGTATCCAACAAACTGAATATTGTCAACCGGACAGAAGAACTGAACCGTTCCATTACCGATGGTGAGGCTTTCGAACTGTCTATCAATCTGGACGACTACACTTCCACGCTGGTTCCGGGCAAGAGTTATTATTTCCGGATCGGCGCACAGTCTCACGGAAGCGAGACAAAGTACAATTATTCGGCATCTGTACAGTTGGATATTTAGCATAAAAACGGAAAAGCCATGAGAAAGTATTTACAGTTGGTATTCCTTGCGGTCTCTGTCTTTTGTTCAGAGATATTGTTGGCAGAATCTCGTGATCCGGTCCGGATACTGGATTTGAGAACGCTCAATGAACTTGATCTGAAAGAACAGGAGAAGGCGGAGCAACTATGGGACATTATGCATACGACAGCTACTTTGCAAGGCATTGTGAATCGGAATAGTCCGAGATTGTACATTCGCTATGTCAAGAACGGGCAGGGAGAGAATGTCGATGATTATTGGTGGAATAAATACCGTCAGGCAGAACAGTGGCTGGCGGGACGTGATACGGTAGCTTACACGGAACTGTCGGATGTCGTGACCGTTTTCAGAAAAGAAATACGCGGGGTGGTTGTTTATGACTCAAAAGTAGCATCTACCAGTAATATTGCTTCATCTGTGGCGGGAATCGAGAATCTGATAGCTGTGCGCTATGACATATCTCCCAATAGTCTCTATACCCGTTTGGTACTGCAAGGACCGAAGCTGGCTGTGAAATGCTGGCTGGTGAACAAAGATGGTTCTTCTCTTTTCACGGGCAAAGGAAAGATTGCCGGAACCGGTCAACCTTCGACAGGATCTTTGAAAATCGATCCCTATGTATGGTTTATAGAGAAATACCTGAAGAAAGGGTTATGCAATACGGAGTACGCCGCTTATTACATCGACCAGTTCTGGCGTACCGATCCTACCCGGACGGTAACGAACCATCACCAGTTGACCAATCATGACTTTTTTGTCAGCAAGAAAGCTTTCTTCTTTGACCTTTCTCCTTGGGGAGACGAGCCGGCAACAGATGATCCGACACAAAAAGAAGGACTGGACTTGCAGATACTGGAAACTTTTCTGCAAGAAGCCTATAAGCAAAATAAAGGAGAGAAATTCTGCTATATCGGAGGTTTCCCGAGCTGGATTTATAAATATACGCAGCACGCCGGAGGAAAGCATGAAGATGTAGCTACTGAATGGGAATTTTCCCGTATTATCAGTGCTTATAACGCCTTTAAGGATGCCGATGCCATCGGACTGGGAGCATTGGCTAACTCCTCCTTCTGGCAACATTTTCCTCTTCAGGAAAAGTATCCCCAAAAGTGGGTGACACATCAGGAGCTGATGGACAGAGGCTATCTGAACAGTGACGGAACAATCAACTTCCAGGGACGGAACTTTATCCTCTTCTATGTAGGCGATTATGATTCCTCCTCCTGGATTGCTCAGACTACCCCTTTCCTGTGGGACGAACCCAGCCGGGGAGAAGTGCCTTTGATGTGGTCTGTCAGTCCTGTACTTGCAGAACGCGTTCCGATGGTGATGCATAATTATCGGGTGACTGCTACTCCGAATGATTATTTTGCCGCTGCCGACAATGGTGCCGGATATTTAATGCCGGGTATGTTGCAAGAGCCCCGGCCGGTGTCCGGATTGAAAAGCGGATTGAGTGCATGGGCAAAGCATTGCAGCAAATATTATCAGAAGTGGGGATTGACCATTACAGGATTTGTGATCGACGGCGAAGCCCCCGGACTGGATTCAGACGGATTGGACTGTTACGCATCGTTCAGTCCGAATGGAATAGTTCCGCAGAAGATGCCTTTGACATTGCTGCACAATGATATGCCGGTGATCCGGGCAGATTATGATATTGTAGATCAAGATTACCGCAAGGCAACGGATGTGATTGTGGAAAGAGTAGAGAAACGCCCGGTTCCTTTCCATTGGTTCAGAGCCATATTGAAGTCACCTTCCTGGTATAAAGGGATTTGTGATGAGTTGAAACAGCGGCATACGAATATTGAATTGCTGGATGCACCGACATTTTTTGAACTCTATCGTATCTATCTGAAGCAACATCCGAATGCTGCTGCCGGAAAGATAACGATGAACTAACCAAATTAATGAACAGACATATTCATATAGAATGATGATGAACAGATTGAATATAAAAAGAACAGTCGGCTCCTGTTTGATGGCGATGGCGTTTTTTTCGTGTACCCATACGGATCAGACGCCCGCGAAAGACTTTGTCGATTATGTAAATCCATATATCGGCAATATCAGCCATCTGCTGGTGCCTACTTACCCAACCGTACATCTGCCGAACTCGATGCTCAGGGTCTATCCGGAAAGGGGAGACTATACATCGGACAGGGTAAACGGCCTTCCGGTCGTGGTGACCAGTCATAGAGGCAGCTCGGCTTTTAACCTGAGCCCGGTGCAGGGAGAGGTATCCCGACCGATTGTATCTTACTCCTATGATTTGGAGAAGATTACCCCCTATAGTTATTCCGTATACCTGGATGAGGCTGATATACAGGTTGAGTATGCCCCTTCACATCAGGCTGGTATTTATCATATCAGTTTTGGGACGGAAGGTGATAATGCTTTGGTGGTGAATACGAAGAACGGAAAGCTGGTCGCTGAAGAAAAAGGAGTCAGTGGCTATCAGATTATTGACAACACTCCTACCAAAATCTATCTGTATCTCGAAACCAGTCAGCCACCTTTACGTAAAGGAGTACTGGCAGATGGAAAAGTTGATATGGAAAGTAAGGAAGGCAGTGCCATCGCTTTGTTTTATGGAAGCGAGAAGAACCTGAATCTACGTTACGGAATTTCCTTTATCAGTGCCGAGCAGGCAAAGAAGAATCTGCAACGTGACATCACCACCTATGATGTAAAGGAAGTGGCGAATGCCGGACGCAGGATGTGGAACGAGACATTGGGCAAGATTGTGATAGAAGGCGGTTCGGAAGACGAGAAAGAAATCTTCTACACTTCCCTTTATCGTACATACGAACGGATGATCAATCTTTCGGAAGACGGGAAGTATTACAGTGCTTTCGATGGCAAGATTCATGAAGATGGCGGAGTACCTTTTTATACAGATGACTGGATATGGGATACTTACCGGGCTACACATCCGTTGCGTATCTTGATAGAACCGCAGAAAGAACTCGATATGATTCGTTCATATATCCGGATGGCAGAACAGTCGGACAGAAGATGGATGCCTACCTTCCCCGAGGTGACCGGAGACAGCCACCGGATGAATGGCAATCATGCAGTGGCAGTTATTTGGGATGCTTATTGCAAAGGATTGAAAGACTTTGATCTGGAGGCTGCTTATGAAGCCTGCAAGGGAGCGATCACAGAGAAAACATTGTTGCCCTGGCTGAGATGTCCGTTGACGGAGCTCGATGAGTTCTATCAGGAAAAAGGATTTTTCCCTGCACTGAACCCTGGCGAAGAAGAGACTTGCAAGGCTGTTCATTCGTTCGAGAGGCGACAAGCAGTTGCGGTTATGTTGGGTAACTGTTACGATAATTGGTGTCTGGCACAGATAGCCAGAACATTAAACAAGACCGATGACTATAAGAAGTTTATGCGAATGTCTTATACGTACCGAAATGTTTATAATGCGGAAACGGGGTTCTTTCATCCCAAGAACAAGGACGGAAAGTTTATCGAACCGTTTGACTATCGCTATTCGGGAGGACAGGGGGCACGTGGCTATTATGGTGAAAACAACGGTTGGATCTATCGTTGGGATGTGCAGCACAATCCGGCGGATTTGATTGCCTTGATGGGTGGACAGGCTTCATTTATCGAGAGATTGAATCAGACATTCAATGAACCGTTGGGGCGGAGCAAGTTTGATTTCTATCATCAGTTGCCGGACCATACCGGTAATGTCGGCCAGTTCTCTATGGCAAATGAACCTTGTCTGCATATTCCCTATTTGTATAACTATGCTGGTCAGCCGTGGATGACACAAAAAAGGATTCGCGTTTTGCTGAACCAGTGGTTCCGTAATGACTTGATGGGCGTTCCCGGTGATGAAGACGGAGGTGGAATGACCGCATTTGTGGTATTCTCCATGATGGGCTTTTATCCGGTAACTCCCGGTTCTCCAACCTATAATATCGGCAGTCCGGTATTCAAATCCGCAAAGATGGAGGTAGGTGACGGACATTCTTTCGAGATCATAGCGGAGAATTATGCGCCGGACCATAAGTACATCCAGTCGGCTACCTTGAATGGAAAGCCGTGGAATAAGCCGTGGTTCAGCCAGTCGGATATTCAAAACGGCGGACGTCTGGTTTTGCAGATGGGAGATAAGCCCAATAGGAAGTGGGGGACAGCTTCGGACGCCGTGCCGCCTTCTTCAGAGAGTTTGCCGGAATAAAGTCAGAATAATAATATTAAAATCTAAAATATAACACAATGAAAAAGATGATTGTACTCACCAGTCTATGGTCGTTTTTATTTATCTTTTCCTTTTCAATGTTCGGTTGCAGCGAGGATGACGATGAATTTGGTACAACGGCCGAAAGAGGAAATGAAGTCCGTACTCCCCGTGTGGAGGAGATTAATGGAAAAGCAGTGGTCACCTGGATTGATCCTTATATTACAGACATCAAGGAGGTGCAGGTAAAAGATTTGCAGACTAATGAGCAGCAGACGGTTGCCAAAGGAGTGCAGAGCGCAGAATTTGCGATTACGGATAATAGCCTGTTGTCTTACCGATATGAAATGAAAGTTGTCAGAACGACCGGAGAGGTGTCTGCCGGAGTGACTGCCCGTTTGGTGAAGAACTGGGCGCAAAAGCTGCATCCTTTGATGGATTATCATAGTGATGCGACTCCTCAAAGTGGTATGTTCTTTAAAAATCAGCCGGTAGCGAAAGTGAATGTGTTCGATATTCGTGATGACGAAAACATATCGAAGCTGACTACCGCTGTCATGCAGGGAGTGATTAACCAGGAACAGGCACTGACTTATCTGATCTGGTTACAGCAGGATTTGACGCAGCTGGATGATGCCGAAGTGCAGTATGAAATGCAGCCTTTGGCGAATACTTCCCGCAACAGAGGTTTTGCGGCATTATATAATATGTACAAAGACCGCTTCAACTGCCTGGTAGTCTGGGATGAGAATCAGCCTTGGTCATGGAGTATGGCACAGATGATTTCGTCACAGGAGAAAGGTATTCCGGTTACGGAATCCATGAGAAAGTTTATAGAGGACGAGCTGGGAACAGGAAATCTGGAAGTTAGGGATATACGTAACCAATGGTCGTCAAAGGCAGAAGCTTATGGCTGGGCGATAGCGCACTATGCCGGCAAATGCCATCCGAAGCTAACCTTCTCCGGTGGATTGCGGAGTGATTATAAAGATAATCCGTGGAGAATGTACGATTACGTAGCTGCTTCTAAAGGTTTTGTTTTCTGGTTGGACGACTCTAATGGAGATGACAAACAGATCATGGATAATATCTTCAATAGCGGATCTTATCCGGTGGGTTCTTCGGTATTTGGTTATGGAATGAATGCCAATGGCGATGAACTGAACAAGATTACCAACATCCATAATGCAGGATTTGTGGTGAGTGACTATTATGCGAATGGCAGTTATTGGTGCAGTTTCCCGAGCAAAGCCTTCCAGCAGCGTAAAGGGATAGCCGGAGAAGTGAAGCCGGGTAAGATATATGTCGCTATCAGTCTGAGTGACGGAGATAATATTCAGTTCGATGCAAATTCTCTTTATCAGATATTCAAGGAAGGAAAGCGCAGAGGCGAAGTCCCCGTAGGAGTGACTTTGGCGGCAGGCTTACAGGAATTGAATCCGAAGTTGCTTGAATTCTACTATAAGAATATGACTCCGAACGATGAATTGACGGCAGGACCTTCCGGTTTCCAGTTTATCTATGGTGATTATTATGCGCAGAGCGGTAAATATGCGGAATGGCTGGAAATGAACAAGAAATGGTTATCCACCGCCGGTTTCCACACGGCGCATCTCTGGAATACAGACGAGCAGATGTATTTCGAACAATACATGAAGAGCAAGGCTGTCGATGTGATCATGGACGGATCTAACCGGACGCATACCACAGGCTCATCCTACAAATTGGTAGATGGCGTGGTGCGTATCGATCAGGGAACCATGTGCCGCAATAATGGAGACGTATACCGTGATCTGATGTCTGTATCTCCCAGCCCGCGGCGTCCTTTATTCCGGCATGTATATCTGTTGACCAACTATTACGGATTTGAAGGAAATAAAGTGGTGGTGTACGAGAGACTGATCAAGGAACTCGAACGGGTTGAACAGGATTGTCCGGATACGTATGAATTTATGCTCCCGATGGATTTGGCCGCTTCTATCAGGAAGTACATAGAAGAAGGCGGTATTTATTAAAGGAATTATAAACGAATCTAAAACAAATGAGATATGAAAAATAGATATAGTATCCGGTTACTGGTTATAGCCTTTCTTTCGGCTTTCGCTATGGGTATCTGCTACTCATGTTCGGATGATGACGGAGAAGGAGTGAAGGTATATGAGTATCGTGAACAGATAGGCAAGAAGATAAAAGTGTTGACCGACCTGCAGGCTGAATCCCAGTTCGGGCTTCGGGAAGGAATGTATCCTGAAACAAGCCGGGCGATTCTGGAAGAAGCGATAGCCAAGCTGAAAGATTTCCTTCAGACGATAAAAGAAGCGGGAGTGGCGGAAGCTCAGATTCCCGAAGAGACAGCCAGACTGCTGAAAGAATCGGACGAAAAGATAGCTGAGTTTAAAGCGACTGTCCGGACGGAAGACTTACTGGTTCCGGCAGAGCTGGAAGTAAGCGGAAAGAATGGCGGATATATTGACTTTGGCGCTCATTCGGAGTATTCCACATTCGGTGAAGTTGGCAAGCAGGCATTTACTGTTGAGTTTTGGGTAAAGCTGAAGGATGTAGAAGGCTTCTTCTATCTGATCTCTACCTTTACGGATGATGATACGAACAATCACGAGCGCAAAGGCTGGTGCGTGAATAGCTACAACTATGGTGGCAACAACATGCGTATGACATACGGAATGGGCTTTAATGACCTGATGGAACCTGCCTTCGGATTTACCACCATTAATGAGTGGGTACACTTGGCTGTGGTGACGGATGAAATCGGAGTAGACGGCGAGATGAATGGAGGCAGACCTGTCATGACCAAAATGTATATGAACGGTGAACTGAAACTGTCGACCACTTCTCATCAGGATGCTTCCAAACCATACGCTTCTAACGACAGCAATGTCCCGATGGTGGCATTTGGCGGCATGAGTGCTACAGGCAACCGTATCGGTGATAAAGGTGCTAACGGAAGTATGAAACATCTGCATATCTGGCGTGCCGCCAAGACTCAGGATGAAATCCGCCGGTTGATGGAGCATCCGGAGAATGTGACGGGCGAAGAGGACGATTTGGTTTGCGGATGGACTTTCGCGAAGATGGCGCTTGACGACCAGGAAATTAAAGACTTGACCGGAAAGTATACGGCAAAGCTGGTCGGAGACTATAAGTGGATTGAATTAGAATGATACGAAACAGAAAATACAGGATAGATATGAAAAATAACTATTTATATAATTGGGTAGTGATAGTGTTTATGATGCTTCAGATGCTGGCATTTACTTCTTGTTCTGATGATGATGACAATAGCGGCTGGCCGACGGAAACGGACAAGACCGAAATCTTCATAGAGCGCTTCAGTACATTGGTGACTAACCTGACTGCGCTGCGGGATGGAGCTACATATGGCGAACTGAAAGATAACTATCCGGTATCCAGTAAAGCCATGCTGGATGATGAGATTGCTTATCTGGAGGAAACGATCGCTAAACTGAAAGAAGGAAACAAAAAGTTGGCTGACAGTGAAGCCGACCGCATTATCCGTGAAGCTAACCAGATAGAGAAGAACTTCAGAGCGACTAGACGTACCGAAGACTTTTTACCGATTTCCGCTGAACTGTTGGTCAACGGAAAGAATGGCGGATACATTGATTTTGGTGTTCATCCGGAGTATTCAGCTTTCGGCGAGCAGGGGCAACAAGCATTCACAGTCGAGTTCTGGGTGAAGCTGACAGATGTGGACGAATATCTCAATAGCTTTGTATTCTTGCTTTCCACCTTTACGGATGATGATACGAAAGATCACGAGCGTAAAGGATGGGCGGTAAACAGTCACTTCGGCAGATTACGTATGACGTATGGTATAGGCTATAGTGACTTGTTTGAACCGGGCTTCTCGTTCAGCACACTAAATCAGTGGGTTCATGTGGCAGTTGTCACTAACGAGAACGGAGTGGACGGAGAAATCAGAGACGGAATCCCGGTGATGACTAAGATTTACGTCAACGGTCAGTTGATGTTGTCGGAAAGAGGCCGGGATGACCGTTTGCCATATACTTCGAATGATAAGGAAGTGGCTATGGTTGCCTTTACCGGACTTAGCGCAACAGCCAACCGTATCGGAGAAAAGAGCACCAATGGATGTATGCGTCATCTGCATATCTGGAAATCAGCGAAGACACAGGCCGAAATACAACATCTGATGGATACTCCGGAATCCGTGACAGGAAGCGAATCGGATCTAGTGTGCGGATGGACATTGAATAAGACTGTTTCGGATAACAATAACATCAAAGATCTGACGGGCAAATTCTCAGCCAGGCTGATCGGAGATTTTCAATGGGTAGAGAATAGATAATTGTTTTACGAACCGGGTAGTTCCCAAGGCCGTCGGATAGCTGGCTTTGGGACTACTTTCTTAAACAAACGAACATGAGGAAAGAACTTGTTTTTGTTTTATTGGCATTATTTCTGTGTGCCGGCTGTAACGGCAACAAAAAGAAAATGAACGGTGAACACGATTTGGATGCGGCAAACATTACGTTGGATGACCATACGATCAGTTTTTATTATAATTGGTATGGAAATCCGTCAGTGGATGGAGAAATGAAGCACTGGATGCACCCGATAGCCCCTGCTCCGGGACATTCGGGAGATGTCGGTGCCATATCCGGACTTAATGATGACATCGCCTGTAATTTTTATCCGGAGCTCGGAACGTACAGCAGCAATGATCCTGAAATCATTCGGAAACATATCCGGATGCATATAAAAGCGAATGTCGGTGTACTGTCTGTCACTTGGTGGGGAGAAAGCGATTATGGCAACCAAAGTGTGTCTCTCCTGCTGGATGAGGCTGCAAAAGTAGGGGCAAAGGTGTGCTTTCATATAGAGCCTTTTAATGGACGCAGCCCGCAAACGGTAAGGGAGAATATTCAATATATAGTGGATACTTATGGTGATCACCCGGCTTTTTACCGTACGCATGGCAAACCTCTTTTCTTTATCTATGATTCTTATCTGATCAAACCTGCCGAGTGGGCGAAGTTGTTTGCTGCCGGGGGAGAGATAAGTGTGCGTAATACCAAGTATGATGGTCTTTTTATAGGTCTGACATTGAAGGAAAGCGAGTTGCCCGACATTGAGACAGCGTGCATGGATGGCTTTTACACTTACTTTGCCGCAACAGGTTTCACAAATGCTTCTACTCCGGCCAACTGGAAATCCATGCAGCAATGGGCAAAGGCACATAATAAATTGTTTATTCCGAGTGTCGGTCCGGGATATATTGATACCCGGATTCGTCCTTGGAACGGAAGTACCACCCGCGACCGTGAGAATGGAAAATATTACGACGATATGTATAAAGCTGCCATAGAAAGCGGTGCTTCTTATATTTCGATTACGTCTTTCAATGAATGGCATGAAGGAACTCAGATAGAGCCGGCTGTCTCAAAGAAGTGCGATGCTTTTGAATATTTGGATTATAAACCATTGGCTGATGATTACTATTTGATAAGAACCGCCTATTGGGTAGATGAATTTCGGAAAGCAAGATCTGCTTCGGAAGATGTTCAATAATATGCTATATCTTGCCGGTTTTGCCCATTTGTAATTAAAATGTTCTATATTTGTGATACATAACTCAAATATAGAACATTATGGGTGAACTTTATGGCACATGTGCATTGCTTGCTGCAGTGTTGTTTTTTGTTCTGCTGCAAAAGTTTGAAAGCCGGTTCGGCAAGGTAGACAAAGAGCTTGGCGAGATAAAGAAACGAATGGACGACCTGCTCAAAGCTCAGGAGAAAATGGCTTCCGGCCCTGTAAGGGCCAAAGAGGATGTAACGGCAGAGACTTTGGACAATACGGATATACTGCCTTATGTAACAGAAGAATTGCCCGATTCGACAGTGACAGCCTTGAAGGAAGAGAAAGCTGTCGAAGAAAAAACTGTTGAAGGCATACAGCCCATTATGGCGGAAACTACGCCGCAGAAATTAAACGCTTCCCTTGAAAAAGAATCTGCTGAGGCTACTTTGCAGGAAACTTCTCCGGAAGCTCCTTTCGAAATACCGTCTGTTCCCAAACGGAAGCAGGTTAACTATGAAAAGTTTATCGGTGAAAATCTTTTCGGTAAGATTGGTATTCTTGTATTCGTCATCGGAGTCGGCTTCTTTGTAAAATATGCCATTGATAAAGACTGGATTAACGAAACATTGCGTACCGTACTTGGTTTCCTGACCGGCTCCGCATTGCTGGTAGTTGCCGAACGCCTGCAAAAGAAGTACCGCACATTCAGCTCCTTGCTTGCGGGTGGCGCCTTTGCCGTTTTCTATCTCACAGTCGCCATTGCCTTTCATTTTTATCACCTTTTCCCTCAGACGGTCGCCTTTACTATTCTGATAGCTATAACGCTGTTCATGTCTATCCTGTCCATTCTGTATGACAGGCGCGAACTGGCTATCATCTCACTTGTCGGGGGATTTCTGGCACCTTTCCTTGTTAGCACCGGGAATGGTAACTACCTGGTACTGTTCACTTATATGAGTATCTTGAATCTTGGAATGTTCGGACTGTCCATCTATATGAAATGGGGAGAACTTCCGGTGATTGCATTTGTTTTTACTTATGTGGTAATGGGAATCTTCCTGTTGACAGGCTTTACTACAGGATCGACACATATTTCCGTCCATCTCTTCATTTTTGCGACGCTGTTTTATTTCATCTTCCTCCTGCCGATATTATCGATACTCCGGATAGAAGCCGTGAAAAAGAACAGGGGATTGCTGCTGGTCATCATAACCAACAACTTCATTTATCTGCTATTGGGAATCCTGTTCCTGCGTAATATGGGACTGCCGTTTAAATCGGAAGGATTACTGAGTTTATTGATCGCTATCATCAATTTAGTTTTAGTCATCTGGCTACGGATGAGCAAGAAAGATTATAAGTTCCTCATTTATGCGATGTTGGGACTGGTACTGACATTTGTCTCCATCACTATACCTATTCAGTTGGATGGAAATTATATCACGTTGTTCTGGGCAGCGGAAATGGTTCTGCTGTTATGGCTTTACGTAAAATCGAGGATTGGAGTATACGAACGTGCTACACAGGTATTGATGGGACTGACCCTTGTTTCATATCTGATGGATATATATAATGTACTGATGACCTCTTCCTCCTCCGAAACCATTTTCCTGAACAGTTCTTTTGCTACTTCCCTGTTTGTCGGTCTGGCCACGGGAGCATTCGCTTTACTGATGGGGCGTTACCGTTCTCTCTTTACCGAAGCCCGTTATCTGAGATACACTCCCTGGAATTCGATCATGCTTCTTGCTGCTGCCGTTATCCTCTATTATACATTTATGGCAGAGTTTGCCTTGCACTTGGCAGGAGCTACAAGAAGCGGAATGATGTTGGCGTTTACTTCCGCTGCCATCTTCATCCTCAGCTATGCTTTCAAAAAGCGCTTCCCGATAGAACAATACATAATCCCTTATCTGGCAGCTATGGGAATGAACGTGCTGATATATGCGATCAATATATGGGGAGGCCAGGGGGCATACACGAGCCTGACTCCTGCTTTGCTCCGATGGCTTGCGGCAGCGTTTGTTATAGCTAACCTCTACTACGTTGCCCGTCAATACTATACATTAATAGGATTGAAAACTCCTTTCACCGTTTATCTGAATGTCCTGGCGCTCCTCCTTTGGTTGACGATGGCACGTTCTTTCCTCCTGCAAGCAGGAGTAGAGGATTTCGATGCCGGCTTCTCCGTTTCACTGAGTATCGCAGGATTTATTCAAATGGCACTGGGTATGCGTCTGCATCAGAAAGTACTGCGAATCATCAGTCTTTCAACTTTTGGAATCGTCCTGTTGAAGCTGATTCTGAAAGACTTATGGGCAATGCCAACAATCGGTAAGATCATTGTATTTATCATTTTAGGATTAATCCTGCTGATTCTCTCATTCCTTTATCAGAAACTGAAAGACGTACTCTTTAAAAATGATGAAGATGAAACAGATTGAGCATACTATATAATAAAGTAAAGGCTGCCTGTTCGAAAGTGAACGGCAGCCTTTACTTTATTATATAGTCTTTATTATCTTTATTCCTGTGAAGCTGCGAAGCGTTTCACCTGCTCTTCAATCAGTTCTTTATCATCGAAATAGTTGATCTTCATAGCCTTCTTCACATCCGCCAATGTTTCGGCAGCGGCAGCTCTGGCTACTTCGCATCCTTTTTGTAACATCTCGTAAACGGCAGGAATATCCTTGCTGAACTCTTTACGACGATTGCGGATCGGTTCCAGTGTTTCCTGCATGATAGCATTCAGGAAGCGTTTTACCTTCACATCACCCAGTCCGCCGCGTTGATAATGCGCTTTCAGTTCATCCAGATTCGGATAATCCGGCAGATAGCGTTCGAAGTGTTCCGGACGGCAGAAAGCATCCAGGTATGTAAATACGGTATTACCTTCAATCTTGCCCGGGTCCTGAACACGGAGATGTCCCGGATCGGTATACATACTCATGATTTTCTTCTGAATTTCTTCCGGTTCTTCCGACAGGTAGATACAGTTGCCGAGTGATTTACTCATCTTGGCTTTGCCGTCCGTTCCCGGCAGACGCAGGCAGGCAGCGTTGTCCGGCAACAGGATTTCCGGTTCTACCAGCGTTTCGCCATAGATATAGTTGAAACGGCGGACGATTTCACGAGCCTGTTCGAGCATCGGTTCCTGGTCTTCACCGACGGGGACGGTGGTTGCCCGGAAGGCAGTAATGTCCGCAGCCTGACTGATAGGATAAGTGAAGAACCCTACAGGGATGCTTGCCTCAAAGTTACGCATCTGTATTTCTGATTTCACAGTCGGATTACGTTGTAAGCGGGATACGCTTACGAGGTCCATATAGTAGAAACT
Source organism: Bacteroides sp. RCH18 (assembly GCF_058231005.1). Lineage (NCBI taxonomy): Bacteria > Pseudomonadati > Bacteroidota > Bacteroidia > Bacteroidales > Bacteroidaceae > Bacteroides > Bacteroides sp. RCH18. Next base: position 463,195 of record NZ_JBIPTC010000002.1, read on the forward strand.
GAGTTCGCAAAGTTCCGGAATCTGTGACTGGATGAAGATGGTAGCCTTGGACGGGTCTATTCCACATGCCAGATAGTCAAGAGCAACCTCAATTACATTTTGACGTACCTTCTCCGGATTATCTATATTGTCCGTCAACGCTTGTGAATCGGCAATAAAGATAAACATCTTACTATAATCACCTGCATCCTGCAGGTCAACTCTGCGCTTCAATGAACCTACATAGTGTCCGATATGAAGTCTCCCGGTAGGGCGGTCACCGGTGAGTATGATTTTTTCTTTTCCCATTGTTGTTACCTTATTATAATAGATTTAGCGACAAAGATAAGGATAAAAAATGAAAGATGCGTCAAAATGGAGCTACTTCGTTACTAATGCTTACTATTGCTGGCTTTTGGTATCAGATGGCAGGGGAACGGTGCCTGTTTTCACAGCAACAAAGCAAATAAAAGAGAATATTCTTCTTCAAATTCTTTGTAGTTTTAGAAATATGTCGTTACTTTGCACAAATTTTGAAATCGACAATGAATCAACAAGAAATAAGAAGTAAGTATTATCTACATTCGGATGTTTTCCACCCGGAATCAACAACCTTCTTCTTTTTTCTCCAAAAACGATATTTTAGTTCTTTGGTAATGCGTTAATCCTTTTACGAGGGTAACGCATTTTTTTTATTGGCAAAACTTAGAAATAACAACTTACTATAACAACAAAAGAAATGGAAAAGGAAATCAAGAAAGTTCTCGTTTTGGGTTCTGGAGCACTCAAAATCGGACAAGCCGGAGAATTTGACTACTCAGGCTCACAAGCACTGAAAGCTTTGAAAGAAGAAGGTATCAGCTCAGTATTGGTAAACCCGAACATCGCAACCATTCAGACTTCTGAAGGAATTGCCGATAAAGTGTATTTCCTTCCCGTAACTACTTATTTCGTAGAAGAGATTATCAAGAAAGAACGTCCCGACGGCATCCTGCTGGCATTTGGCGGACAGACTGCATTGAACTGCGGCGCCGAACTGTACACGCAAGGTGTTCTTGATAAATATGGAGTGAAAGTACTCGGTACATCGGTAGAAGCTATCATGTACACGGAAGACCGTGACCTGTTCGTGAAGAAACTGGATGAAATCAATATGAAGACTCCGGTAAGTCAGGCAGTAGAAAGCATGGAGGATGCCATCGCTGCTGCCCGCAAGATCGGTTATCCGGTGATGGTACGTTCGGCTTACGCGTTGGGAGGTCTGGGTAGCGGTATCTGCGCTAACGAAGAAGAATTCCTGAAACTGGCCGAAAGTTCTTTCGCCTTCTCCAAGCAGATTCTGGTAGAAGAATCTCTGAAAGGCTGGAAAGAAATCGAGTTCGAAGTGATCCGCGACGCGAACGACCATTGCTTCACTGTAGCCAGCATGGAAAACTTCGACCCGCTGGGTATCCACACCGGTGAATCTATCGTAGTAGCTCCGACTTGCTCATTGGACGACAAAGAACTGAAACTGTTGCAGGAACTGTCTACAAAATGTATCCGTCACCTCGGCATCGTAGGTGAATGTAACATCCAGTATGCGTTCAACTCAGATACGGACGACTACCGTGTGATCGAAGTAAATGCTCGTCTGAGCCGTTCTTCCGCGCTGGCATCCAAGGCTACCGGTTATCCGCTGGCATTCGTTGCCGCCAAGATCGCATTGGGTTACTCACTCGACCAGATCGGTGAAATGGGCACTCCGAACTCTGCATATCTTGCTCCGCAACTGGACTACTATATCTGTAAAATCCCTCGTTGGGACTTGACGAAATTCGCCGGTGTATCCCGCGAAATCGGTTCAAGCATGAAGTCGGTAGGTGAAATCATGTCTATCGGCCGCTCTTTCGAAGAAATCATCCAGAAAGGTCTTCGTATGATCGGACAAGGCATGCACGGTTTTGTCGGTAATGATGATGTACACTTCGACGACCTCGACAAAGAACTTTCACGTCCGACCGACTTGCGTATCTTCTCCATCGCACAAGCTATGGAAGAAGGATATACCATCGACCGCATCCACGAACTGACTAAGATCGATCCTTGGTTCCTCGGCAAGCTGAAGAACATTGTTGACTACAAGGCAAAACTGTCTACATATAATAAGGTGGAAGATATTCCGGCTGATGTGATGCGCGAAGCTAAAATCCTTGGTTTCTCTGACTTCCAGATTGCCCGCTTCGTACTGAACCCGACCGGCAACATGGAAAAAGAAAATCTGGCAGTACGTGCTCACCGTAAAGCCTTGGGCATCCTTCCGGCAGTAAAACGTATCAATACTATCGCTTCCGAACATCCGGAACTGACTAACTACCTGTACATGACTTATGCAGTAGAAGGTTACGATGTAAACTATTATAAGAATGAGAAATCAGTAGTCGTACTGGGTTCGGGTGCTTACCGCATCGGTAGCTCGGTTGAATTTGACTGGTGTTCGGTGAACGCTGTTCAGACTGCCCGCAAACTGGGTTACAAGTCTATCATGATCAACTACAACCCCGAAACGGTTTCTACTGACTACGATATGTGCGACCGTCTGTACTTCGACGAACTCTCTTTCGAACGTGTACTTGACGTGATCGACCTTGAACAACCGCGCGGTGTGATCGTATCCGTAGGCGGACAGATTCCGAACAATCTGGCTATGAAGTTGTATCGCCAGTCAGTTCCTGTACTGGGTACTTCTCCGGTTTCCATCGACCGTGCCGAAAACCGTAACAAGTTCTCGGCAATGCTCGACCAGCTTGGCATCGACCAGCCGGCTTGGATGGAACTGACCAGCCTTGAAGAAGTGAAGGGATTTGTAGAAAAAGTAGGTTATCCGGTATTGGTTCGTCCTTCTTACGTACTTTCGGGTGCGGCTATGAACGTTTGCTATGATGACGAAGAACTGGAAAACTTCCTGAAGATGGCTGCCGAAGTATCTAAAGAATATCCGGTAGTTGTTTCTCAATTCCTCGAGAATACAAAGGAAATTGAGTTCGACGCGGTAGCTCAGAACGGTGAAGTGGTTGAATACGCTATTTCCGAGCACGTAGAATTTGCCGGTGTACACTCCGGTGACGCTACACTGGTATTCCCTGCACAGAAGATTTACTTTGCAACTGCCCGCCGCATCAAGAAGATCAGCCGTCAGATTGCTAAAGAACTGAATATCTCCGGTCCGTTCAACATCCAGTTCCTTGCCCGCAACAACGAGGTGAAGGTGATTGAATGTAACCTGCGTGCTTCCCGTAGCTTCCCGTTCGTATCTAAGGTGCTGAAACGCAACTTTATCGAAACAGCTACCCGCATCATGCTGGATGCTCCGTACAGCCAGCCGGACAAGACTGCGTTCGACATCGACTGGATCGGCGTAAAAGCTTCTCAGTTCTCTTTCTCCCGTCTTCACAAGGCTGACCCTGTTTTGGGCGTGGATATGTCCTCTACCGGTGAAGTTGGCTGTATCGGCGATGACTTCTCTGAAGCATTGCTGAACGCAATGATCGCTACAGGATTCAAGATTCCGGAAAAGGCGGTGATGTTCTCTTCCGGTGCTATGAAGTCTAAAGTAGATTTGCTGGATGCGAGCCGTATGCTGTTTGCCAAGGGATATCAGATTTATGCTACTGCCGGAACGGCTGCATTCCTGAACGCTCACGGTGTAGAAACAACTCCGGTTTACTGGCCGGATGAAAAACCGGGTGCTGAGAACAACGTGATGAAGATGATCGCTGACCATAAGTTCGATTTGATCGTCAACATTCCGAAGAACCACAGCAAACGTGAGTTGACGAATGGTTACCGTATCCGTCGTGGTGCTATCGACCATAACATTCCGTTGATCACCAATGCCCGTCTGGCAAGTGCTTTCATCGAAGCATTCTGTGAACTGAAACTGAGTGATATTCAGATTAAGAGCTGGCAGGAATATAAATAAACTGCTTTAGCTGTATATATATTAAGGAGACTCCCTCTTTGGCTTGCCAAGGGGGAGTCTCTTCTTTTGTAGGTATGACTCTTCTTTTTGTTTGTTGTCTGCGGTGTAATGAGTCGTAAGATAGTGCTAATGTTCTCTTTAGCTCCTTATATACTTGCTTTTTCCTATAAGGAAAGTAGGAATAGAGTGCCGTTCTCTTTGGCTCTTCACGGCCGTGAACAGAGCTGCTCATGGCCGTGATCAACTCTTGTCACGACCGTGAGCAATGCTTGCCACGGCCGTGAACAACTAAAGAGATCGGTGTCTTAATGGAACAATAAAGGCACTATAAGAGAAAGATACCGGTAGTATACGGTATTTGTTGCATAGGATCAGGATTCGGATGAAGTAGGCCTGATGGGGAGATAGCAGTAGGTGAGATGAACAGTGAGATTGGGAGGGAGGTGACAATAAAATGTATGAATGCGGCTATTGTCACCATATTATCACCGCTTATTATCACCGATGATATGTTTATAATCAGTTAGTTAACTTCGAAAAGTGATAAGTGACAATAAAAAAGCGTTTTATTGCTTAGGTAAGAAACGTTTGTGTAGCTTTTGGTTATACAGGTTTGAATTGATTCATAACCATACAGGAAACGAGCTAAATTAAAAGTCGGTAGTATCTTAAATCTCCTCCTTCGGGAAGGAGGAGTACCCGCAGGGGGAGGTGGTAGGTGAATACGCAATTCTTTCATTCATAATAAATTAGGTACACCTTGTTTTACCTACCACCCCGCCCTTTGGGCACCCCTCCTTCCCGAAGGGAGGGGAATCCATACGGATAGCTAGCTTAACCCTAGCGGATAGCTGGTTCGAAACTGTGCATAAATGAAATGAATGATTGTGCTTCTTCCAGAAGCGGATTACACAGATTGATACGGTTTTTGGTAGATTGTACCGCTAAAAAAATGTGAAATCTGTGTAATCCGTATTTGAATCTTATGGTTTGCTTACGCAATAATTGTATACTTTCAGATTCTGTACCTTACTATTAAAGTTTCCTGCTTTCTCCAGCGGGAAAACCAGTGTACGTACATAGTTCATCGAATCTTTTCCCGCATTAAAGTAAAGTTTCTGCGTATTCATTTCATCAACCACTTTACCGTTGACTCTCAGCGTTGTACTGCAATTGTCTCCTTCTATCTGAATCGTTGCTTTTTCTCCCGGATTCACTTTGTAGGGGAAGGTATTCAGATAGCCGTCGCGTGCAAATCCCATCATCCCCCGAATAGGGTCTGACAGATAGAATACGGCGTTAGGCGAACGGAACAATTCGGTTCCTTCACTTTCTTTAGCTCCGGTAATATCGAAACTAACTGTGTAATTATAGCCAATTTCCGGATAATCGGAAGTGCTGCCGGGAGCGACTGTGGAACGTTCGTATACCAATTCCGGCTTTTTGCCGATTCTTGCCAGTTGGTTGACTCCGGGCGCTTCGCTGAGGAGGGCACGTTTCTCATTGAATGTTTCATAAGGAATACCCGTCTGAGCGCCTGTCCACATCTTTACAGAGAGTGTTTGCAGGGGCGAGAATATACGGTGATGGATGTCTTTCACCGAAATACCGTTGCCGACATGGTCGTTCCAGATGGCAAACATACCGCCGAGAATGGAAGGATGTCTCTCGTCGAATACAGCTTTGCCGATATGGGCGGGTGTCCATTCCTTATATAAGTATGGTTCGTTGAGGTAATCATAGTAGTAGCCGGCTTTCGGAACGATATATACCAGTCCGTCCGGAATACTGATCAGTTGATATCCGTCTTTGATCATAGTTGCCGGATCGGCGTATCCGTTGTACCAAGCATTCATGACGACATTTTCTGATTTGACGGGCGTATCGCCTTTGGCATGGCTGAGCGCACCCCATACGACTGCTTGCTTGCCGAAACCTTCCACAAAACGGATGTAATGGTCGGTGAAAGCGCGGAATTTTTCTACCACGTCTTTCTTCGCATTCGAGTATTCGTCTGTACCGATATGTACACGCTTGCCTACGAATACCGGATTGTCGCCCTCCAGATATTCTTTGAACAGAGCATCTACGAATTCGTAAGTTTCCGGCTTGAACAAGTCGAGATGATCCATGCCGTACTCTTTGCTTCCGATTTCCGGTTTGTAATGGGTGAGAGCCAGTGAGTGGGCGGGAACGTCAATCTCCGGAATGATTTCCACGAAGTTGGATGCCGCCTGTTTCTGGAAGTCGATGAATTCTTTCTTGGAGTACGAGCCGTCACGGGCTGTCAATCCCGGATAAGTCTCCGATTCCAGTCGGAAGGCAGCGTAAGTCTTGTCCCAGTTGTGTTCGAAGTATTGCTTGAATCCGTTATCGTTCAGATGGACTTGCAGGGTGTTCATTTTGTAGTAAGCCATGATTTTCACCAAGTCCTGCAGATAAGCCATCGGAATGAACTTACGGCCACAGTCTATCATGAAACCACGAAGCGGATAATCGGGAAAATCACGAATCGTTCCTTGCGGGAGTGAGCGTTCCTGATTCTGTTCCGCCAGTTGCAGGAGTGTGCGTGTACTCCAGTAAAGACCGGTCGGGGTGGGAGCGGAGATGGTTACACGGTCGGTTATCTTGATGGCGTAACCTTCCTCGCCGAGTTTCTTGTCTGCCGACAAGGATAAGACGAAATCGCCGGACGTGGCTTTGCCTTGCGCTACGCTTAATGTCTGCCCGAACATCTGTTGATAATCGTCGGCAAACATCCGGGCTATTCTCAGTAATTCGGGATTTTGGGAAGTGCAGACGATTCGGGTGTCTTTTCCCGGGGTGAAGTTACCGTCTTTTCCCGTCCATTGTTTGAGTTCGGGGACAACAAACGGTTTCGGATTGACAGCGGCACGGGTTAAGCTACCCGTCAGACAAAAGATGACCAATAAGGCCAGAGCTTTCAAAGATACAAACTTGTTTCTCATAAGGGGGATTCTTGTGTTTTTGTTAATTAATAAATGATTATAGTTAATTATTGGCTGAAAGTAGGCATAATTTGGATATCTGTCAACAAGTGAAGCTATTTATTTTTTATTTTTGTGTTTTTCAAAATGATTAAACCCGATTCAGAATGTTAGTACTTCTATCTTGTGCCAAGACGATGAGTGCGGTGTCGAAGGTGAAAGTTCCTTTGACCACGAGTCCCCGTTTTCAGAAGGAAGCGGCGGAAATAGCGTTGCAGATGTCCCAGTTTTCTGTAGACGAATTAGAACGTCTGCTGCGTGTAAACGCAAAGATTGCTGTGGAGAATTATAAACGTTATCAGGCTTTTCATGCGGAAGCTACTCCGGAATTGCCTGCTTTGCTGGCGTATACCGGCATTGTATTCAAACGGCTGAATCCGAAGGACTTCTCTGCAGAAGATTTCGGGTATGCGCAGGAACATTTGCGGCTGACTTCTTTCTGTTACGGTCTGTTGCGTCCTTTGGATGTGATTCGTGCTTATCGGCTGGAGGGAGATGTCGTATTGCCTGAACTGGGGAATCAGACCTTGTTTTCTTATTGGCGGTCGCGACTGACGGATACGTTCATAGAGGACATCCGGTCGGCAGGAGGAATCTTGTGCAATCTTGCCAGTGATGAGATGAAAAGCCTGTTTGACTGGAAGCGGGTGGAGAGCGAAGTCCGTGTGGTCACTCCCGAATTTCATGTCTGGAAGAATGGAAAGCTGGCTACGATAGTGGTGTATACCAAGATGTCCCGTGGCGAGATGACATGTTTCATATTGAAAAATAAGATCGGAAATCCGGAGGAACTGAAAGGATTCTCGTGGGAAGGGTTCGAGTTTGACGAATCGTTTTCGGATGAAAAGAAATTGGTATTTATTAATGGGAAGGGAGAATAAGGAATATGACAGAAGTGGAGAAGATGCGTAGCAGCCAGTTGGCTGATATGTCTGCGCCGGAGTTGCAGGTACGTTTTGAGCATGCCAAGAAGTTGCTGGCGATCATGCGTGGGTTGAGCACGTACGATGACGGGTACAGAGAATTGTTGGAAGAATTGGTGCCGGGTATTCCTGAAACTTCGGTGATCTGTCCTCCTTTCCATTGCGATCACGGAGACGGGATAAAGTTGGGCGAACACGTGTTTGTCAATGCTAACTGTACTTTTCTGGACGGAGGGTATATCACAATCGGTGCCCATACGCTGGTCGGTCCTTGCGTACAGATTTATACGCCGCATCATCCGATGAATTATCTGGAGCGTCGCGGTTCGAAAGAGTATGCTTATCCGGTTACGATCGGTGAGGATTGCTGGATTGGCGGCGGGGCTATCATTTGTCCCGGTGTGACGATTGGCAACCGTTGTGTGATAGGAGCGGGAAGCGTCGTGACGAAAGATATTCCCGACGACAGTGTTGCAGTCGGGAATCCGGCGCGCCTTATCCGTAAGCAGGCTTGACCGGGAATCTTATTTCCCGGATTTGAGTGTTCCCGCATTATTGTCTTCATCTTGTTCTGTTTAGTGGACGGACTTGGAGAAGGGAAAGTTGCATGAAAAAAAACTTTTTTCATTATTTGCTGATAATCAGTTGGTTCTTACTTTTGATAAAAAGTTTCTTGAAAAATAATATGCAAAATGTTTGGAGGTTTCAAAAAAAACCGTACCTTTGCATCGCTTTTGAAACGGAAGTGTACGGGCGCTTAGCTCAGCTGGTTCAGAGCATCTGGTTTACACCCAGAGGGTCGGGGGTTCGAATCCCTCAGCGCCCACAAAGAATACCGAACACTTCCGCTAATAAAAGGGCGCTTAGCTCAGCTGGTTCAGAGCATCTGGTTTACACCCAGAGGGTCGGGGGTTCGAATCCCTCAGCGCCCACGAAAAGAAGTCTTACGAAGAAATTCGTGAGACTTTTTTTATTTCTTACCGCTTTTATACAAACTTTCTTTATCCTTTTGTCTTATAACTCAGGAAAAAGAGTTAATTTTGCAGTCTGATAATTATCTAAGAAAACGTATGGAACTTGATGTATTAACGGCCATATCTCCGATTGATGGTCGATATAGAGGCAAAACTAAAGCTTTGGCAGCTTATTTCTCTGAATTTGCACTGATTAAATACCGTGTACAGGTAGAGGTGGAATACTTTATCACCTTGTGTGAACTTCCTTTGCCGCAGTTGAAAGGAATCGATAGCAGCGTGTTTGAAACTTTACGGAATATCTACCGTAACTTCTCGGAAGCAGATGCGCAACGCATTAAAGATATCGAAAGTGTAACCAACCATGATGTAAAAGCCGTAGAATATTTCCTGAAAGAAGAATTCGATAAGCTGGGTGGAATGGATGACTATAAAGAATTCATTCACTTCGGACTGACTTCTCAGGACATTAACAATACCTCTGTGCCTCTTTCTATCAAGGAAGCTTTGGATAAAGTCTATTATCCGCTGATTGAGGAACTGATTGCACAACTGAAAACATATGCAACAGAATGGGCTGAAATCCCGATGCTTGCCAAAACTCATGGGCAACCGGCTTCTCCGACTCGTCTGGGTAAGGAAGTAATGGTATTCGTTTACCGCCTGGAACGTCAGCTGGCTATGTTGAAAGCATGTCCGATCACTGCAAAATTCGGTGGCGCTACCGGAAATTATAATGCTCATCATGTAGCATATCCTCAATATGACTGGAAACAATTCGGTAATCGGTTTGTTGCAGAGAAACTGGGACTGGAACGCGAAGAATATACCACTCAGATTTCGAACTACGATAACTTGTCTGCTGTCTTTGACGCGATGAAACGTATCAATACCATCATGGTGGATATGAACCGTGATTTCTGGCAGTATATTTCTATGGAATACTTCAAGCAGAAGATCAAAGCCGGTGAAGTAGGATCAAGCGCGATGCCGCATAAAGTGAATCCGATCGATTTTGAAAATGCGGAAGGTAATTTGGGTATCGCAACTTCTATTTTGGAACACCTGGCTGTGAAACTGCCTGTTTCCCGTTTGCAGCGTGACCTGACAGACTCTACGGTACTCCGTAATGTAGGCGTGCCTTTCGGTCATATCGTGATTGCTATTCAGAGTTCACTGAAAGGACTTCGCAAACTGTTGCTGAACGAACCGGCTATTTACCGTGATCTGGACAACTGCTGGAGCGTAGTGGCTGAGGCAATCCAGACGATTTTACGCCGCGAGGCTTACCCGCATCCGTATGAAGCTTTGAAAGCTTTGACCCGGACCAACCAGGCTATTACAGAAAGTTCTATTAAAGAGTTTATCGAAGGCTTGAACGTAAGCGAAGATATTAAAAAAGAGTTAAGAGCAATTACTCCGCATACATATACGGGACTTTAATTGTTTACTTATACAATAAACGTGTTTTTTAAATAGGCCGTGAGGCCAAAGTCTAATTTTATTCGAATAAAAAAATGAGCACAGAAAACGAAGAATGGCGCGAAAATTCTTACAATGAGGAGAATACAGGTGCCGGCCGTGATGGTAACAAGTCTTACAACAGAGAAGGTGGAGAACGTCCGTATCGTCCTTCTTACAACCGTGAAGGTGGGGATCGTCCGTATCGCCCGCGATTTAATACCAACAGTGAAGGTGGAGAACGCCCGCAGCGTTCTTATGGAGACCGCTCTTATGGCGACCGTCCCCAGCGTCCTTCTTACAATCGTGAAGGTGGAGACCGTCCGTATCGTCCTCGCTTCAATAGCAACAATGAAGGAGGCGAACGTCCGCAACGTCCTTACAACCGCGAAGGTGGTGAACAACGTTCTTATGATCGTCCTCAACGCCCTTCTTACAACCGTGAAGGTGGAGACCGTCCGTATCGTCCGAGATTTAATCCGAACGGTGAAGGAGGCGATCGTCCGCAGCGTCCTTACAATCGTGAAGGTGGCGAACAACGTTCTTATGGCGACCGTCCGTACCGTCCCCGTTTCAACAGTGGTGAAGGTGGCGACCGTCCTCAGCGTCCTTACAACCGTGATGGCGGTGGTGACCGTCCATACCGTCCTCGCTTCAACAGTGGTGAAGGTGGTGGCTACCGTAATAACAACGGTGGTGGCGGCTATCGTCCGAGATTTAACAATGACCGTTCGCAGGGTGGCTATCGTCCGCGTCCGCGTACCAGTGATTACGATCCGAATGCTAAGTATAGCATCAAGAAGCAGATTGAGTACAAGGAACAGTTTGTTGATCCGAACGAACCGATTCGTCTGAATAAGTTCCTGGCTAATGCCGGTGTTTGCTCACGTCGCGAAGCTGATGAGTTTATCACAGCAGGTGTGGTTTCTGTAAACGGTGAAGTAGTAACTGAATTGGGTACAAAGATCAAACGCTCGGATGTGGTGAAGTTCCACGATGAACCGGTTAGCATCGAACGTAAGGTATACGTACTGTTGAATAAGCCGAAAGATACGGTTACTACATCGGATGATCCGCAGGAACGCCGTACGGTAATGGATCTGGTAAAAGGCGCTTGCAACGAACGTATTTATCCGGTAGGACGTCTTGACCGCAACACGACTGGTGTACTCCTGTTGACAAATGACGGTGATCTGGCTTCCAAGCTTACACACCCGAAATTCTTGAAAAAGAAAATATATCATGTTCATCTGGACAAGAACCTGACAAAAGCAGATATGGATCAGATTGCAGCCGGCGTACAGTTGGAAGACGGTGAAATCCATGCAGATGCTATCAGCTACACAGATGATTTCAAGAAAGACCAGGTAGGTATCGAAATTCACTCCGGCAAGAACCGTATCGTTCGCCGTATTTTCGAATCACTGGGATATAAAGTAGTAAAACTCGACCGTGTATTCTTTGCCGGACTGACCAAAAAAGGTCTGCGCCGCGGAGACTGGCGTTACCTGTCGGAAGCAGAAGTAAACTACCTCCGCATGGGTTCGTTTGAGTAATATATAATATTGTATTAAAAAAGTTTTATGGAAAAGATTGGTAGAACAAAAATTGTTGATCTGTTGAAGCGCGAAGATATTGGCGCTATGGTCAATGTGAAAGGATGGGTTCGCACCCGTAGAGGTAGCAAACAAGTAAACTTTATCGCACTGAATGACGGTTCTACAATAAATAATGTGCAGATCGTAGTAGATCTGGCTAATTTCGATGAAGAGATGCTGAAACTGATTACTACCGGAGCTTGTATAAGCGTGAACGGAGTAATGGTGGAATCTGTGGGTTCCGGTCAGAAAGTGGAAGTGCAGGCTAAAGAAATCGAAGTGCTGGGTACTTGCGACAATACATATCCATTGCAGAAAAAAGGTCACTCCATGGAATTCTTGCGCGAGATCGCTCACTTGCGTCCGCGTACCAATACCTTTGGTGCAGTGTTCCGCATTCGTCACAACATGGCGATTGCTATTCACAAGTTTTTCCATGAAAAGGGATTTTTCTATTTCCATACACCGATTATCACAGGTTCCGACTGTGAAGGTGCCGGACAGATGTTTCAGGTAACTACCATGAATCTGTATGACTTGAAGAAAGACGAAAGAGGTTCTATCTCTTATGATGACGACTTCTTCGGCAAGCAGGCAAGTTTGACAGTATCCGGTCAGTTGGAAGGTGAATTGGCGGCCACTGCTTTGGGCGCTATCTACACATTCGGTCCTACTTTCCGTGCCGAAAACTCCAATACTCCCCGTCATTTGGCAGAGTTCTGGATGATTGAGCCGGAAGTTGCGTTCAACGACATTGCCGACAATATGGACCTGGCAGAAGAGTTCATCAAATATTGTGTGAAATGGGCGTTGGATAACTGTGCGGATGATGTGAAGTTCCTGAACGATATGTTCGATAAGGGCTTGATTGAACGTCTGCAAGGTATATTGAAGGATGATTTCGTTCGTCTGCCTTATACGGATGGTATCAAGATTCTGGAAGATGCCGTTGCGAAAGGTCACAAGTTCGAATTCCCTGTTTACTGGGGGGTAGACTTGGCTTCCGAGCACGAACGCTATCTGGTGGAAGATCACTTCAAACGTCCGGTGATTCTGACTGATTATCCGAAGGAAATCAAAGCCTTCTATATGAAGCAGAATGAGGATGGAAAGACAGTACGTGCAATGGACGTTCTTTTCCCGAAGATCGGTGAGATCATTGGTGGTTCTGAACGTGAAGCGGATTATAACAAGCTGATGACTCGTATTGAAGAAATGCATATCCCGATGAAGGATATGTGGTGGTATCTGGATACCCGTAAGTTCGGTACTTGTCCTCACTCCGGTTTCGGACTCGGTTTTGAACGTCTGTTGCTGTTTGTAACAGGTATGTCAAATATCCGTGACGTGATACCGTTCCCGCGTACACCGAGAAATGCTGATTTCTAATATTTCGGTATATTTATGTAAAACTCGCATAATCTTTTGATTGTGCGAGTTTTTTTATGCATTTGATTGTTACTTTCTCAAAATAAATCTTTATATTTGGACATGCGCATTCAAGAGTGTTAACTAAAATCATATTGTCATGAAAAAGCTCTATTTTTTTACCATGCTTTCAATCATGTTGTTAGCGGTAACAGGTGCGACGGCCCAAAAGAAAACCAAATTCAAACCGGCCGATTTGAAAGGGATCTGGCAGTTGTGCCATTATGTATCAGAATCTCCCGATGTTCCGGGATCGTTGAAACCCAGTAATACATTTAAGGTATTGAGTGATGACGGCAGAATCGTGAATTTTACCATTATTCCCGGTTCTGATGCGATTATCACAGGATATGGTACATATAAACAGTTGACTGATGATTCTTATAAGGAGAGTATCGAGAAGAATATCCACCTTCCGATGCTCGATAATCAGGATAATATTCTGGAGTTTGAAATAAAGGATAATGATTATTTGCATTTGAAATACTTCATCAAGAATGATCTGAACGGAAACGAACTGAACGCCTGGTATTATGAGACCTGGAAACGGGTGGAGATGCCGGCTAAGTTTCCGGAAGATATTGTGCGATAAATGAGATTGCAATATAGATTCTTTGTTGTTTCTTGACCTCCCCGGTGTAAATCCGGAGGAGGTCTTTTTGTTTTCTGTTCCTTATTTGTAAATATAGTAAGTTCCCCTTGTCATTCAACCCGATAAATCTAAAAAAAGCTAGAAATAGTTTGCCAATTCAAAGAAAAGCCGTACTTTTGCAAGCCGATTATTATCACAAAATGATAAGAGATTAATTCATAGCAAGTTAGTCCTCCTTTGTCCGGGGAGGCTGATATGTGGTGAAGAAAATTTTTAGTAGTAACATTTAAAAAACAAAATTAGAGTGGATACTTTAAGTTACAAGACCATTTCTGCAAACAAAGCGACCGTAACCAAAGAATGGGTTATCGTTGACGCTACAGACCAAACTTTAGGTCGTCTGGGAGCAAAAGTTGCAAAATTGCTGAGAGGAAAGTACAAACCAAACTTTACTCCTCACGTAGACTGCGGTGATAACGTTATTATCATCAATGCAGACAAAGTAAAACTGACTGGTAACAAATGGAATGACAGAGTATATTTGTCATATACAGGCTACCCTGGTGGTCAGAGAGAAATGACTCCTGCCCGTTTGATCACTAAACCGAACGGCGAAGAGAGATTACTGAAAAAAGTAGTGAAAGGCATGCTTCCTAAGAATATCCTGGGAGCTAAATTGCTGGGTAACCTGTATGTTTACGCTGGTAGCGAACACAAACATGAAGCTCAGAGCCCGAAAATGATTGATATTAATTCATATAAATAAGATATAATGGAAGTAGTAAATGCATTAGGCAGACGTAAACGTGCAATTGCACGTGTATTCGTAAGCGAAGGTACAGGAAAGATTACTATTAACAAGAGAGACCTTGCAGAGTACTTTCCATCAACTATACTTCAGTATGTTGTAAAACAACCATTGAACAAGCTGGGTGCTGCTGAGAAGTATGACATCAAAGTAAACTTGTGTGGTGGTGGTTTCACTGGCCAGTCTCAGGCATTGCGTTTGGCAATCGCTCGTGCATTGGTTAAGATGAACGCTGAAGATAAGGCTGCACTTCGTGCTGAAGGCTTCATGACTCGTGACCCACGTTCTGTAGAGCGTAAGAAACCGGGACAGCCGAAAGCTCGTAGAAGATTCCAGT
This sequence comes from Bacteroides sp. RCH18, assembly GCF_058231005.1. Lineage (NCBI taxonomy): Bacteria > Pseudomonadati > Bacteroidota > Bacteroidia > Bacteroidales > Bacteroidaceae > Bacteroides > Bacteroides sp. RCH18. The sequence continues at coordinate 478,264 of NZ_JBIPTC010000002.1, forward strand.
TCAGCAAGCGTTAATGTGCTGCCTGACCGAGGAATATGTTTAGTATCTAAACTACTGGGACTCTGCTCATAGACTACCCAGCGGTTGGTTTAGAAAAAACAAAAAAGAAAGTAAACGATTTAAAGAAAAAACAAGATGTCAAGAACAAATTTTGATACTTTATTGGAAGCCGGTTGCCACTTCGGACACCTTAAGAGAAAGTGGAACCCTGCAATGGCTCCTTATATTTTCATGGAACGCAATGGTATTCACATCATTGACCTCCACAAAACAGTTGCAAAAGTAGACGAAGCTGCTGAAGCTTTGAAACAGATTGCCAAATCAGGCAAGAAAGTTCTTTTTGTTGCTACTAAAAAACAAGCAAAGCAGGTTGTAGCTGAGAAAGCTCAGTCTGTTAATATGCCTTATGTAATCGAGCGCTGGCCGGGTGGTATGTTGACCAACTTCCCGACTATCCGTAAGGCTGTGAAGAAGATGGCTACTATCGATAAATTGACTAACGATGGTACATATTCTAACCTTTCTAAGAGAGAAGTTCTTCAGATCTCTCGTCAACGTGCAAAATTGGACAAGACTTTGGGTTCTATCGCTGACCTGACTCGTCTGCCGTCTGCATTGTTCGTTATCGACGTAATGAAAGAAAATATCGCAGTTCGTGAAGCTAACCGTCTGGGTATCCCTGTATTCGGTATTGTTGATACTAACTCTGATCCTACAAACGTTGACTTCGTAATTCCTGCTAACGATGACGCTACTAAATCGGTAGAAGTTATCCTGGATGCTTGCTGTGCTGCAATGATCGAAGGTCTGGAAGAAAGAAAAGCTGAAAAGATCGATATGGAAGCTGCTGGTGAAGCTCCTGCAAACAAAGGCAAGAAGAAATCAGTAAAAGCAAGACTCGACAAGTCTGATGAAGAAGCTATCAACGCAGCGAAAGCTGCTGCCTTCATCAAGGAAGACGAAGAGGCTTAAATATATAAATGTGCCAATTTGCTAGCGTGCAGGCGTGTGGTAGTTACCTCATCCTGCATTGTATTGGCAGATTGGCACATTTTTTGTTTTGAAAATTATTATTCATTTAAATAAAGGAAATTATTATGGCTGTAACTATGGCTGATATTACCAAGCTGCGCAAAATGACCGGAGCTGGTATGATGGATTGCAAGAATGCATTAACAGAAGCTGAAGGCGATTACGACAAGGCAATGGAAATTATCCGTAAGAAAGGACAAGCTGTTGCTGCTAAGCGTTCAGAACGTGATGCTTCTGAAGGTTGCGTTTTGGCTAAGACTACCGGTGACTATGCCGTTGTCATTGCTCTGAAGTGTGAAACTGACTTTGTGGCTCAGAATGCTGATTTTGTGAAACTGACTCAGGATATTCTTGATCTTGCTGTGGCTAACAAATGCAAGACATTGGACGAAGTAAAAGCTTTGCCGATGGGTAACGGTACTGTACAGGATGCAGTGGTTGACCGTAGCGGTATCACAGGTGAGAAAATGGAGCTTGATGGTTACATGACTGTAGAAGGAGCAAGCACTGCTGTTTACAATCACATGAACAGAAACGGTCTTTGCACCATTGTTGCTTTTAACAAGAACGTTGACGAACAGTTGGCTAAGCAAGTAGCTATGCAGATTGCTGCCATGAATCCGATTGCTATTGATGAAGATGGCGTTTCTGAAGAAGTAAAGGAAAAGGAAATTGCTGTTGCTATCGAGAAAACAAAAGCTGAACAGGTACAGAAAGCTGTAGAAGCTGCTTTGAAGAAAGCTAACATCAACCCTGCTCATGTAGATAGCGAAGAGCACATGGAAAGTAATATGGCTAAGGGCTGGATTACAGCTGAAGATATAGCTAAGGCAAAGGAAATCATTGCTACCGTTTCTGCTGAAAAGGCTGCACATCTGCCGGAACAAATGATTCAGAACATCGCTAAGGGTCGTCTGGGTAAGTTCTTGAAAGAAGTTTGTCTGCTGAACCAGGAAGATATTATGGACGCTAAGAAGACTGTAAGAGAAGTATTGGCAGCTGCTGATCCTGAACTGAAGGTTCTTGACTTTAAGCGCTTCACTCTGAAAGCTGAATAATCTATCTCAAAAAGATAATAGAGAAGGGCGGAACTTTGATGGTTTCCGCCCTTTTTCATTATCCTCCGACTCCTTTGGTCTTTGTATATCCTTCTTTTATCAGCAGGTCTATCACTTTTTGTTTGAAATCTCCCTGTACGATGATTTCCCCGTCTTTGGCCGAACCTCCGACTCCGCATTTACTTTTTAGCATTTTTCCGAGTTCTTTTTGGTCATTCTCTGTTCCAACGAATCCGGTGATGAGTGTAACTACTTTGCCGCCACGGTTTTTTCGGTCGAGAGAAACCCGAAGGTTCTGTTTGCTCTTGTCCAGCGTCACTTGTTCCTGATCGTCATCCATGTCATAGTTGAAATCAGGATTTGTAGAGTAGACCACGTTCAATCTATCTTTCCAATCATTATTTTTCATATACTTCAGCTTTTATTGTGTCAAAAGTAATATTTTGTGGGGAACTTTGCAATCTTTTGTTTACTTTGGCGTCTAATAATAAAACGAAATAAGACTAATAAACAGAAAATGATGAAACGATCCATAGCGTTTGCTCTCATATGTTCTTTTACTATTTCTCTTTGGGCACAAACATTTAAAGGCAGAGTAGTTGATCTTGCAGGAAATCCGATCCCCTATGCGGCACTCTATCTGAAAGAACTTAAAACAGGCTTCACTACCGATGATAACGGCTGTTTTCAGACCTCGCTCCGGCCGGGACAATATACCTGTGAGGTTTCCTCTTTAGGTTTCGCCGGACAAACATTCTCCTTTTCCATATCTGCCGGAGATGTGGAAAAGAATGTTGTGCTCTCCGAACAAATATATAGTCTGCGGGAAGTGAGTGTGGTGAAAGGTGCGGAAGATCCGGCCTATTCCGTAATGCGTAAGGCGATTGCGAATGCTCCTTATTACCGGACACAGGTGAAGGGATTTAGAGCTGGCACCTATCTGAAAGGCACAGGAAAAATGAAGACTATTCCCGCAATTCTAAAGCTGTCGAAGGAAGTCAGGAAAGAGTCGAAAGAGTTTCTGGGCAAGTTGTTTGTGATGGAGGAACAGCGAGTGGTGACTTTCAAGGCACCCTCTACTTGGGAAAATCAGGTGAAGGCCTATTCCAATTCATTTCCCGAGGAGATGGAGGTCAGAATCGGTCTGACCACTATTAACTTTTACGAACCTACTATCTTCGATAAAGTATCACCGCTAAGTGCCGGAGCATTCTCTTATTACCGTTTTAAACTGGAAGGCTGCTATAGTGAAGGCAACCATCTGATCAATAAAATAAAAGTCATCCCCAAGCAAGACAGTCCGCGTCTGGTGTCCGGAGATTTATATATTGTGGAAGATCTCTGGTGCGTCTCTGCGGCCGAATTTTCTATCCGTATGAGTGGCTTGAAAGCTACGGGCAAGGCAACTTGTAAAGAAGTTCAGCCTTCTGTTTTCCTGGCTACCTCCACAAGTATGTCCTGTGAAATCAAAATGATGGGATTTTCTGCAGAGGCTTCCTATCTGGCAGCAGTACATTATACGAATGTGGAAGTAGCAGACCGTCAGCAAATGATGAATGGGGCTTCTGATGCCTCACCGAAACAAAACAGGAAGCAGCAGAAACTTGTAAAGCAGATAGAAGAACTGTCGACGAAGGAGGACTTGACTTTGAGAGAAGCCTATAAGCTATCTAAACTGATGGAAAAGAACATTGCCGAATCCGATTCCGCACGTTCTCTGCATAAATATGAACGTAAAGTGAGAAAAAGAGAGGTGAATGTAAAGACCGATTCGCTGGCGGGCAAAAAGGATTCGCTTTATTGGGCAGCTATCAGAAGTGTACCTTTGCGTCCGGAAGAAATACAGAGTTATATTCATAAAGAAAAGTTATCCCTCTCCAAAGACTCCGTTCAAGAGAATGATTCGGCTAAAACAACAGTCGGGAAAAAGATCGTTCAAACATTCCTGATGGGCAAAACCTATCGTACTTCAGACAAGAAAGCATGGATTGGCTGGAAAGGCTTGCCTTCCTATGTACCTGAGTATAATTTTGTGGATGGCTTCTGGCTGGGAGCTAAGTTTGAAACAGGGTTGAAGTTATCGGAGGCATCTACTTTGCAATTCACTCCTTCTGCTTATTATACCACTGCCCGTAAAGCGGTAGCAGGGCAAAGTGAACTCTCCTTGAGTTATGCTCCGAGGCGACGGGGATACATGGAACTGTCCGGCGGAGTTCTTTCTGCCGATTATAATGGAGAAAGTGGAGAATCCCGTCTGATAAATACCGTTGCCTCTTCTTTCTTCGGGCGGAATGATGTGAAACTCTATGAGAAGCGTTTCCTGTCTTTCCAAAATAAGATCGAACTGGCGAATAGTTTGTTGCTTTCTACCTCGCTATCCTGGCAGCGACGGCAGATGCTGGAGAATCATATACACCGGAGCTGGTTCAAGAAAGAAGCGGAGTCGAATATTCCGGACAGCCGGGCATTCTATCCGATGCCGGAAAATGAATTGTTGAAAGCTTCCTTTGCCTTGGAATATACACCGGCTCATTATTACCGGATGTACAGAGGAAAGAAAGTATACGAAGAATCCAGATACCCTACCTTTACATTGCGTTATGACCGTGCCTTCCCGTTGAAAGGTTCTTTCCCTTCTCCGTCCTATCACTTGGCGGAGTTTTCGGCCAGGCAGAGCATAGAGTTCGGAATGTTTAATACACTGAACTGGGCTGTTAATGCCGGAACATTCTGGAATAAGAGCGGTATGCAATTCCCCGATTTCAAACATTTTGCGACCACAGGTTTGCCGGTGACGGAACGCTCGTTTGATACAGGATTCTCTTTGCTGGATAATTATGCATACTCTACCAATACCCGTTGGGTGCAAGCCAATATGTCCTGGTACACACCCTATCTGTTTCTGAAGTTCCTTCCTTTTCTGAAAAAGAAGAACCTTGACGAAGCGCTGCATCTCCGTACACTCGTGAGATACGACCGTCGTCCCTATTCGGAAATCGGCTACTCCATCGGATTCATGAAACTGGCACGGTTAGGCGTCTTCCTTGGCTTCGACAGTTTGAAATACCGCTCGGCGGGAGTTTCCGTCAGCATTCCGTTGTCAACGTTTGCGGGAGAATAGCGCCTGTGTAGAAATAGTATGAATCATTCTTGCAATTCCGAAAAAAAAACGTATTTTTGTCAATCTTATAACCTGAATAAATAAAAGAAATGGCCGAGAACCAAAAGATACAGCAGATAGATTGTACGAAAGTGCCGGAGCCTACTTTGCGCAGGCTGCCGTGGTACTTGTCGAATGTCAAGTTGCTGAAGCAAAGAGGCGAACGTTTTGTCTCTTCTACGCAGATATCTAAGGAAATAAATATTGACGCTTCACAGATAGCAAAAGACTTGTCGTATGTGAATATCTCCGGGCGTACACGTGTGGGGTACGAGGTCGATGCGCTCATTGAGGTTTTAGAGCACTTCCTGGGGTTTACGGAGATACATAAGGCTTTTCTTTTTGGAGTCGGCAGTCTGGGAGGCGCACTTTTGCAGGACTCCGGTCTGAAGCATTTCGGGCTTGAGATTGTGGCTGCTTTTGATGTAGACCCGACTTTGGTCGGCACTAACCTCAACGGGATTCCTATCTACCATTCGGACGACTTTCTGAAGAAGATGGAAGAATATGACGTGCAGATTGGCGTGCTGACCGTTCCTATCGAGATTGCCCAGTGCATCACAGATATGATGGTGGACGGGGGAATCAAGGCAGTCTGGAACTTTACCCCGTTCCGTATCCGTGTACCTGAGGACATCGTGGTACAGAATACATCCCTTTACGCTCATCTGGCGGTGATGTTCAACCGCCTTAATTTTAACGAAATCAAATAATGAAGATTATTGCCGTAGGAATGAACTATGCCCTGCATAATCAGGAGCTGGGACATACATCCGTAAATAAAGAACCGGTTATTTTCATGAAGCCCGATTCGGCTATTCTGAAAGATGGCAAACCGTTCTTTATCCCCGATTTTTCGAATGAAGTACATTATGAGACGGAGCTTGTAGTACGCATCAACCGTCTGGGAAAGAATATTTCTCCCCGTTTTGCCAGTCGTTATTATGACGCATTGACGGTAGGCATTGACTTTACCGCCCGTGACCTGCAACGGAAATTCCGCGAAGCGGGCAATCCGTGGGAACTTTGCAAAGGCTTCGACTCTTCTGCCGCTATCGGCACCTTTGTTCCGGTAGACCGCTACAAAGATATCCAGTATCTGAATTTCAATCTGATGATTGACGGCAAGGAAGTGCAGCGCGGTTGTACGGCCGATATGCTTTTCAAAGTCGATGATATCATTGCTTACGTCAGTCAGTTTGTAACCTTGAAGATTGGCGATTTACTATTTACGGGCACGCCTGTCGGAGTAGGACCGGTCAGTATCGGTCAGCACTTGCAGGGATATCTTGAAGGAGAAAAGCTGCTTGACTTTTACATACGTTGACCCGTGTATTCTTTATTTGACTCATTTATTAAATAGCTTATGAAAATAAGAGTAGGTTTTGGCTTCGACGTACATCAGTTGGTCGAAGGTCGTGAATTGTGGCTGGGCGGTATCCGTCTGGAACATTCCAAAGGGTTGTTGGGACATTCGGATGCTGACGTATTGCTGCATACGGTTTGCGATGCCTTGTTGGGAGCGGCCAATATGCGCGATATCGGTTATCATTTTCCGGATACTGCCGGAGAGTACAAGAATATCGACAGCAAGATTCTTTTGAAGAAGACGGTAGAGCTGATTGCGACCAAAGGATACCGTGTCGGGAATATCGATGCGACTATTTGCGCGGAACGTCCCAAACTGAAAGCTCATATTTCTTTGATGCAGGAGACGATGGCAGCCGTCATGGGAATCGATGCGGAAGACATCTCTATCAAGGCAACTACGACGGAGAAACTCGGTTTTACCGGACGGGAAGAAGGCATTTCCGCTTATGCTACCGTGTTGATAGAGAAGGACTGACAAAGCAGATTACTAACCCCCTTAAACGATAAATAGTATGAATCGAACTTTAAAATTATTCTTAGCACTGGTCTCTTTGTGTATGACCGCCTTCTGCTTCGCCCAAAAGAGCGAATTACGGTTCAACAAAGACGGTAAATTTAAAATCGTACAGTTCACCGACGTCCATTTCAAGTATAAGAATCCCGCTTCCGACATCGCATTGGAACGTATTAATCAGGTACTCGACGAAGAACAACCTGATTTTGTAATCTTCACCGGAGACGTCGTTTATTCCGCTCCGGCAGATAAAGGTATGTTGCAGGTGCTGGAACAGGTATCGAAGCGTAAGCTGCCGTTTGTTGTCACTTTCGGCAATCATGATAATGAACAGGGAATGACGCGGGAACAGCTATATGACATCATCCGTCAGGTACCCGGCAATCTGATGCCGGATCGTGGCTCGATCCTTTCTCCGGATTATGTATTGACCGTGAAATCCTCTTCTGATGCGAAGAAGGATGCAGCCGTCCTGTATTGCATGGACTCTCATTCTTACTCCCCGCTGAAGGATGTGAAAGGTTACGCATGGCTCACCTTTGATCAGGTCAACTGGTATCGTCAGCAGAGCGCAGCCTATACAGCACGGAACGGCGGAAAGCCATTGCCGGCACTTGCTTTCTTCCACATCCCTGTACCGGAATACAATGAAGCTGCTTCCGACGAAAATGCCATCCTGCGCGGAACCCGCATGGAAGAAGCCTGTGCGCCGAAACTGAATACGGGTATGTTTGCTGCCATGAAAGAGTCCGGTGATGTGATGGGAATATTCGTGGGGCACGATCATGATAATGATTATGCAGTGATGTGGAAAGGAATCCTGTTGGCTTACGGTCGTTTCACAGGCGGAAATACAGAATACAATCACCTGCCGAACGGCGCCCGTATCATCGTGCTTGATGAAGGCGCCCGCACGTTCACTTCCTGGATTCGTCAGAAAGACGGTATCGTCGACAAAGTGACCTATCCGGCAAGTTTCGTCAAAGACGACTGGACCAAGCGTTAACTATTGCCAGCTTCACGTTGCTGAGGCGGGTATATTTGGAACCGTAGCTTTCGAACAGGCGTGACACCCGCGCCGATGCTACATATATAATTTCTCCCGGTCGATATTCATGCTCTATTCCGGATAGAGTGCATGATACCGCACTGGGAGTTTTTGATGGGATGCTCATCGTCACCAGGTTGCCGCTGGCATCGTTCAGAGTCAGTATCTGCTTCACGAAAAATTGCGGAGTCGTCCCATATACTCTTGTTTTATACGGATCGTCTTCCAGGCGCACCCGCATGACTTTCAACTTTAAGTCCGTCAGCTTCTCGTTCACTTCTCCCAGATAGCGGCTCTTCCGGCGTACCTCTTTGCTCTTCCGCAGCATCACGTCCAGATGTATCGAGTGATACGCCTGCGCTATTTTGACAAAACGCTCCTGTTTGGGAATCTTCGGAGTAAACTTATAGGCGATCCAGCTTAGATAGGCAGGATCGACTTTGAGGATTTCGTGTAGGAAGTGTCCCCTGTATTTGCCGAAAAAGATGAGGTCGTCACCGTTGCTCTGCATTCTCTTCTCGTTGTAATCCACAAGGATGAGGCACCGTCGTGAATAATAAAACATGGTGCTTGCTATCCGCAGGGACTCGTTGATATCCGGAGATAAATCGTGTATATAGAGAATCGATTGCTTTTCGGGCAGGGGAGAGTAGAGCCAAAGGGAATAGTTGGGTTTTCCCGGTCGGGGCAACACCACCAGATAAACTCCTGCCTCTTTAAAGGAGGCTCTGCCTCGGTTGTATTCATTCAGTTTGGCATACAATAAGGCTTGCTCGCTTTCGGAAATTCCCGGTAATTTTGGATTAGCCATAATTGTTCTCGCTTTTGGTATAATTCAAATATACGAAATTATGACCAGAAAAGCAAATTTTGGCGGGAGTTTCTTTGAATAAGACCTGTTGGCGAAGTTAACTCGTTTCCGATTCAATTATACGCTAAATTGTTAGTCCATATAAATCAAGTATCAGTATCTATAGAGCAATCGTTGGTTTCCTCGGAGGAAACGCCAGTTCCCTTTAAAAGGAACGCCCGTTCCCTCACCGGGAAACGACAGTTTCCATTACAAGAAATGATAGGAAACTATAAATTATTGATATCTAACTACATATAGTTCTATCGGTAATGTTATAGAGTTTATGTTCATTTCCGTACAGTTTAGCTCATTTCTGTACAGTTTTGAACTAAATGATAGTCAATAGTATCTTCAATCTCCTCCTTCGGGAAGGAGGAGTACCCGTAGGGGGAGGTGGTAGGTGAATGCATAAATCTTTCATATACAAAGAAATAGGAATAAACATTATTTCTCCTACCACCTCGGTCTGCGACCACTCCTCCTTCCCGAAGGAGGAGATTCGAGATACTATTGACTTTTTAGTCACCCCCAATGGAGATACTACTGTTTGATTCATTTATCATTCGTTTTGAATAGTAGAAAATGATTGTCTGATGATGGCAATGGGGCTATTGTCTGTTCATTCATTCGGGGACGCAAACTTTTCATTTCCTTTTTATGGCTGTCTGACTATAATCTTGTACTTTTGTATTCTTCTAATGATTGGAAATTCGGATGAAAGAACGAAATAAAAGAGTATTGGTCGGCATGAGTGGCGGTATAGACAGTACCGCTACCTGTCTTATGCTACAAGAGCAGGGATATGAAATAGTAGGAGTCACGATGCGTGTTTGGGGAGACGAGCCCCAGGATGCCCGCGAACTGGCCGCACGAATGGGAATTGAACATTATGTGGCTGACGAGCGTATACCTTTTAAGGAGACCATCGTGAAGAACTTTATCGATGAGTACAAGCAAGGACGTACCCCGAATCCGTGTGTGATGTGCAACCCCTTGTTTAAATTCCGTGTACTGGCGGAATGGGCCGACAAGCTGGACTGCGCCTACATTGCGACCGGACATTACTCTCGGCTGGAAGAGCGGAACGGGCACATCTATATTGTAGCGGGGGATGATGATAAAAAAGATCAGTCCTACTTCCTATGGCGGCTGGGGCAGGATATACTGAAGCGGTGTATCTTCCCGTTGGGCGACTATACGAAAATAAAGGTGCGTGAGTACCTGGCGGAGAAAGGATATGAAGCGAAGTCTAAGGAAGGCGAAAGCATGGAAGTCTGTTTCATTCAGGGAGATTACCGTGATTTTCTGCGCGAGCAATGTCCGGAACTGGATACGGAGATCGGTCCGGGATGGTTTGTCAACTCCGAAGGAGTGAAGTTGGGGCAGCATAAGGGAGCACCTTATTATACCATCGGTCAGCGGAAAGGACTGGAAATTGCCTTGGGCAAGCCCGCTTATGTGCTGAAAATCAATCCGCAGAAGAATACAGTGATGCTGGGAGATGCCGAACAACTGCAGACGGAATATATGCTGGCGGAACAAGACCGGATAGTAGATGAGCAAGAACTGTTCTCATGCGAGAATCTTGCGGTGAGAATCCGTTACCGCAGCCGCCCGATACCTTGTCGGGTGAAACGTCTCGAAGACGGACGCTTGTTGGTACGCTTTCGTGAGACGGCTTCGGCTGTTGCCCCCGGTCAGTCTGCCGTATTCTACGATGGACGGCGGGTACTCGGCGGCGCGTTTATCGCTTCGCAGCGGGGAATCGGACTGGTGATCATAGAGAATAAAGACGAATTGTAGAATAAAATAAACAGAGAGATTCAGATGAAAAGATTAGTATTAGCGGCATTGATCCTGACTACAGCGGTGGGAGCATCTGCTCAATTTACCTCTACCGATACCTTGAAATATCGGATCAGCCTCACAGATAAGGCTGCAACCACTTATTCCATCCAGCAACCGGAGAAGTTCCTTTCCAGAAAATCCATCGACCGCAGGTTGAGACAGAAGTTGGCTATCGACTCTACCGACTTGCCGGTATGCAAGAAATATGTGGATGCCATACGGAAGAAAGGCGTCCATGTGCTTGTCACCGGAAAGTGGGATAATTTCGTCACAGTCTCCTGCAATGACAGTATGCTGATCGATGAAATAGCCAAACTGCCTTTTGTACGTTCCACCGAGAAAGTGTGGCAGGGAAAAGTGTCGGCAGTTACCAAAAGAGATTCGCTGATCAATGATCCGCAGCGTTCGGACAGCCTGTATGGGCCCGCTATCACTCAGATTGAAATGAGCCGTGCCAATCTTCTCCACGATGCCGGATTCAAGGGACAGGGCATGACGATTGCCGTTATCGACGCCGGATTTCATAATGCGGACAGAATCGAAGCGATGAAGAATATCCGCATACTCGGGACACGCGACTTTGTGAACCCCGAAGCGGACATCTATGCCGAAAGCAGCCACGGTATGTCAGTGCTGTCTTGTATGGCAATGAATCAGCCGAATGTCATGGTCGGCACCGCACCGGAAGCCTCCTACTGGTTGCTTCGCAGTGAGGATGAGGCTTCCGAGCATTTGGTAGAGCAGGATTACTGGGCGGCAGCCATCGAATTTGCCGATAGCGTGGGCGTGGATGTTGTGAATACCTCACTGGGCTATTATACCTTTGACGACCCGACCAAGAACTATCGTTACCGTGACTTGAACGGACACTATGCACTGATGTCAAGGGAGGCTTCGAAGGCAGCAGATAAGGGGATGGTCCTCGTTTGCAGTGCCGGCAACTCCGGCAGTGGCTCATGGAAGAAAATCACTCCTCCGGGCGATGCCGAGAATGTGCTGACTGTGGGAGCTATTGATAAGAAGAAGTTGCTGGCTCCGTTCTCTTCTATCGGCAACACTGCCGACGGACGTGTGAAACCGGATGTCGTAGCGGTCGGATTCAAGGCGGATATAGTGGGCACAGACGGTAATCTTCGTCTGGCCGACGGAACTTCTTTCTCTTCTCCTATCATGTGCGGAATGGTAGCTTGCCTGTGGCAGGCCTGCCCGAAGTTGACCGCCAAAGAAGTGATCGAACTGGTGCGCAGCGTAGGCGACAGATCCGATTTCCCGGATAACATCTACGGTTATGGCATTCCGGATCTCTGGAAAGCATACCAAATGAGCAAAGAATAGTGCTCATTTCTTATTCTTAACTGAAATTTCGCAGATTACCTGTACGTTATCATAACTATCTCCAGCGGGATTGACTAAAAAGTCGGTACTACCTTAAATCTCCTCCTTCGGGAAGGAGGAGTACCCGTAGGGGGAGGTGGTAGGTGAATGCATAAAGCTATCATTTACAATAAAATAGGAATAAACATCTTTTTTCCTACCACCTCGGTCTTCGACCACTCCTCCCTTCCCGAAGGAGGAGATTTAAGGTAGTACCGACTTTTTAGTCAACCCCATTTAAGGTAGTTCTATTCAGTAAGATAGATAACTTGTGAAACCTAAATTCTCTATTCTTCATTATAATAAAAGCCTATGGATTCTCTTTCCCTACTAGAGCTAAACGCGCTTGTCCGGCGAAGTCTGGAGCAATGCCTGCCCGATGAATATTGGATACAGGCAGAACTGAGCGATGTCCGTTCCAATACTACCGGACACTGCTATCTGGAGTTTGTGCAGAAAGACCCGCGCAGCAACAATCTCGTAGCCAAGGCACGGGGTATGATCTGGAGTAATATCTACCGCTTGCTGAAACCTTACTTTGAGGAAACTACCGGACAGTTATTTACTTCCGGCATCAAAGTCCTGGTGAAAGTAACAGTCCAGTTTCACGAACTCTACGGTTACAGTCTGACTGTTCTCGATATCGACCCTGCCTATACGCTGGGCGATATGGCCCGCCGTCGTCGTGAGATACTCATGCAACTCGAAGAAGAAGGAGTACTGACCTTGAATAAAGAGCTGGAGATGCCGGTTCTTCCTCAACGTATAGCGGTCATTTCCTCTGCCACGGCAGCCGGATACGGAGATTTCTGCCATCAGTTGCAGCACAATCCCGGCGGATTCTTTTTCTATACCGAACTGTTTCCGGCATTGATGCAGGGCAATCAGGTGGAAGAGTCCGTATTGGCTGCATTGGATCGCATCAATGACCGGGTGAACGAGTTTGATGTAGTGGTTATCATACGAGGCGGAGGGGCGACTTCGGATTTATCCGGTTTTGATACGTACCTCTTGGCGGCCGCTTGTGCTCAGTTCCCGTTGCCCGTCATCACCGGTATCGGTCACGAGCGGGACGATACGGTGCTCGACTCTGTGGCACATACCCGGGTGAAGACTCCGACGGCTGCTGCCGAACTTTTGATTCACCGGATCACCGAATCGGCAGATCATCTGGAAGAGTTATCCGCCCGTCTGCAACAAGGGGCGTATGCCCTGCTCGAACAGGAAGGACGGAGGCTGGAAATGATTCAGACCCGCATCCCGAACTTTGTTCACCGGAAACTGACAGATGCCCGTTTTGCCTTACTGGCAGCCGGAAAAGACTTGGCGCAAGTCACTCAGACCCTGTTGTCCCGTCATCGTCACCGGCTGGAACTTTTGCAGCAGCGTGTGGCGGATGCTTCTCCCGACAAACTGCTGAGTCGTGGATATAGCATCACGCTGAAAGACGGAAAAGCGGTCACGGATGCCGCTTCGCTGAACCCCGGAGATCAGTTGGTGACCCGTCTGGCTAAGGGAAGTTTCACTTCCGAAGTCCGGCTCGATGAGCATTATTATTCATCTTAAATACAATAAATATGGCAGCTAAAAAAGAAACATACTCCCAGGCAATGGAGCGTCTTGAAAAGATAGTCCGTCAGATAGACAACAACGAACTGGATATCGACATTTTGAGCGAAAAAATAAAAGAAGCCAATGAAATTATTGCCTTTTGCACCGAGAAACTGACAAAAGCGGATCGGGAAGTCGAAAAATTGTTGCAAGAAAGGCGGCAGTCTGAATAATAAAAGTTATTTTTGCGAATCAAAGCGTAAAATAAACTAATACATAACGATATGAAAGAAATAGACTGGGCGAATCTGTCGTTCGGATACATGAAGACAGATTACAATGTGAGAATCAATTTCCGTAACGGCGCATGGGGCGAACTGGAAGTCAGCAGTGATGAACATCTCAACCTGCACATGGCGGCTACTTGTCTGCACTATGGTCAGGAAGCTTTTGAAGGTTTAAAGGCTTTCCGCGGCAAAGACGGTAAAGTACGTATCTTCCGTCTGGAAGAAAATGCGGCACGCCTGCAATCTACTTGCCAGGGCATTCTGATGGCCGAACTGCCAACCGAACGTTTCAAGGAAGCGATTCTGAAAGTTGTAAAGCTGAACGAACGTTTCATTCCACCTTATGAGACCGGTGCTTCTCTATACATTCGTCCGTTACTGATCGGAACAAGTGCCCAGGTAGGCGTACATCCTGCCGAAGAATATATGTTCGTGGTATTTGTAACTCCGGTAGGGCCTTACTTCAAAGGTGGTTTCTCTACCAATCCGTATGTGATTATCCGCGAGTTCGACCGTGCCGCTCCTCATGGAACTGGTATCTACAAGGTAGGCGGTAACTATGCGGCCAGTCTGCGTGCCAACAAGAAAGCACACGATCTGGGCTATTCCTGCGAGTTTTATCTGGATGCAAAAGAAAAGAAATATATCGACGAGTGCGGCGCAGCTAACTTCTTCGGAATTAAAGATAATACGTATATTACTCCGAAATCATCTTCTATCCTGCCTTCGATCACCAATAAGAGTCTGATGCAGTTGGCAGAAGATATGGGCATCAAGGTAGAACGCCGCCCGATACCGGAAGAAGAACTGGAAACGTTCGAAGAAGCGGGTGCTTGCGGTACAGCTGCGGTAATCAGTCCGATTCAGCGTATCGATGACCTGGAGAACGGAAAGTCATACGTTATCTCTAAAGACGGCAAGCCGGGACCGGTCTGCACGAAACTGTATAATAAGTTGCGTGGTATTCAGTACGGTGACGAACCGGATACACATGGTTGGGTGACGATTGTAGAATAATTGATCTTTAAGTATAATCTCTTTTAATTGCGTAATTACTATGTTGAAACAAAATTCAGAGTTGCGTGCTCAGGCACGTGAAGCCCTTCGTGGAAAGTGGCCTATGGCAGCCGTTGCTGCTCTTATTTATTCGGCTATTGCCGGTGGTTTGTCTTCCATTCCTTTTATTGGATGGATCGGTTCTTTGTTGGTCGGACTGCCTGTTGCATACGGCTTTGCTATTTTGATGCTGGCTGTATTCAGAGGAGCGGAAGAGGTTGATCTGGGAGTGTTGTTTGCAGGATTTCAGGAATATAGTCGTATCTTGACTACTAAACTGCTGCAGGCTGTTTATACTTTCCTGTGGTCATTGCTGTTGCTGATTCCGGGTATCATTAAGCATTATTCTTATGCGATGACGGACTATATTTTGAAAGACGAACCTGAATTGTGTAACAATGCTGCCATTGAAAGAAGTATGGCAATGATGGAAGGCAACAAGATGAAATTGTTCCTGCTTGATTTGAGCTTCATCGGTTGGGCTATCCTTTGCCTCTTTACTTTCGGTATCGGATTCTTCGTTTTGCAACCCTACATGCAAGTATCTCATGCTGCTTTCTATGAAGATTTGAAAGCTCAGCAGGGTGGTATTAATATCAATGTAGAAGTGACTGTCGAAAGTTGATAAGCGAATAAATATCATTCTATAGAATGGAGTACGGAGCAATCTGTACTCCATTTATTTTTGTAGTTTACGCCAAAAGTAAGTACCTTTGCGTCCTAATCAGTAATGAGATGGGAAAGAATAAATTAGAGAAGTTTGCCGATATGGCGAGTTACCCGCACGTGTTCGAATATCCTTATTCGGCGGTGGATAATGTGCCTTTTGACATGAAGGGAAAATGGCATCAGGAGTTTTTCGGAAATGATCATCCTATTGTGCTCGAACTGGGCTGCGGACGGGGTGAATATACCGTCGGACTGGGCCGGATGTTTCCCGATAAGAACTTTATAGCAGTTGATATCAAGGGTTCCAGAATGTGGACAGGCGCCACGGAGTCCTTGCAGGCAGGAATGAAGAATGTCGCTTTCCTGCGTACAAATATCGAGATTATCGAACGCTTTTTTGCAGCAGGTGAAGTCAGTGAAATCTGGCTGACCTTCTCCGATCCGCAGATGAAAAAGGCTACTAAGCGGCTAACCTCCACTTATTTCATGGAGCGCTACCGTAAATTCCTGAAACCGGATGGAATCATTCATCTGAAAACCGACAGTAACTTTATGTTCACCTATACAAAGTACATGATAGAAGCCAATCAGCTTCCTGTCGAGTTTACCACCGAAGATTTGTATCATTCGGATTTGGTAGACGATATTCTGAGTATTAAGACTTACTATGAACAACAATGGCTCGATCGTGGTTTAAATATCAAATATATCAAGTTCCGCCTTCCGCAAGAGGGAGTTTTGCAGGAACCGGATGTGGAAATAGAACTTGATCCGTACCGTAGCTACAACCGTAGCAAGCGGAGCGGACTGCAAACGAGCAAATGATAAGTAATAAGTGACAAGTAATAAGTAATAAATAGTAATTGGGTGGAACTATCAATTTTCCACTCTCAATTCTGAACTAATTATGACTCTTTATCCGAAATTAATATTGGATGCGCTGGCAACGGTGCGTTATCCCGGTACGGGAAAGAATCTGGTGGAAGCGGAGATGGTCGCTGATAATTTCCGCATTGATGGCATGGCGGTTAGCTTTTCATTGATATTTGAAAAACCGACCGATCCGTTTATGAAATCAATGCTGAAGGCTGCTGAAACAGCTATTCATACGTATGTATCACCGGATGTGCAGGTAACTATTACAACGGAAAGCAAGCAGGCAGCCCGTCCGGAAGTGGGTAAACTGCTTCCGCAAGTAAAGAATATAATCGGTATCTCTTCCGGTAAGGGAGGGGTAGGCAAATCTACCGTATCCGCAAATCTGGCGGTGGCTTTGGCTAAGTTGGGCTACAAGGTCGGTTTGCTTGATGCTGACATTTTCGGTCCTTCCATGCCGAAGATGTTTCAGGTGGAAGATGCCCGTCCGTATGCGGAAAAAATCAATGGACGTGACTTGATTATTCCGGTAGAGAAATACGGTGTGAAACTGCTTTCTATCGGTTTCTTCGTTGATCCGGATCAGGCTACACTCTGGCGTGGCGGTATGGCGAGCAACGCATTGAAGCAGTTGATTGGCGATGCCGACTGGGGTGATCTTGATTATTTCCTGATTGACCTTCCTCCAGGCACAAGTGACATTCATCTGACCGTTGTCCAGACGTTGGCAATGACGGGAGCAATTGTTGTTAGTACTCCGCAGGCGGTAGCGCTGGCGGATGCCCGCAAGGGAATCAATATGTTTACGAATGATAAAGTGAATGTGCCTATTTTAGGACTGGTTGAGAATATGGCTTGGTTTACGCCTGCCGAACTACCGGAGAATAAGTACTATATCTTTGGTAAGGAAGGAGCCAAGAAACTGGCGGAAGAAATGAATGTGCCTCTGCTCGGTCAGATTCCTATTGTACAAAGTATCTGCGAAGGTGGGGATAATGGAACTCCGGTGGCGCTGGATGAAGATACGGTAACCGGTCGTGCTTTCTTGTCATTGGCTGCCAGCGTAGTTCGTCAGGTAGATCGTCGGAATGTGGAGATGGCTCCGACTAAGATTGTAGAGATGCACAAATAAGTGCTCTTATTTACTTTAAATATAAAACCTCCCGATGATGTTACTTTTGTCTGTCATCGGGAGGTTGTTTTATCTTATGGTATATTGGTATAGCTTGTTGTTACCTTGCGATTGGTGATTCTACTTTTCCAATGCTTTCATCAATTGTTCTTTCATGGTGTCCACTCCGGGGAATCCGGTTTGTTTATAAGTGATGTTTCCTTCTTTGTCAATGACAAAGTAAGTAGGAACGCCCCGGATACTGAACTTCTCGCGCAGATAGCTCCACTGTTCATCCGTCACACGGAAATGTTCTCCGTGAATGTCAGGAATCATGTTTCTCCAGGTTCCCAGCGGAGACGTTTCACCTGTGATGTAAAGGTAGATGATGTCTTTGTCTTTCAGTTCTTTTTTCATCGGGAGAATCTGTTTGTTGGCAGACCGGCATGGACCACACCATGTTGCCCAAAAATCAACTAACAGCGTATGTCCCCGGAATTTGGAGATAATGGAGGGGAATAAATCTTCATTCGATACTTCTCCTGTCTCATTAACGGTGAATCCTGTTTTCTTCTTGTTGATTTCTATTTGTTTCAGCAGGTCGTTGTTCATAGCCAGAGCCATGTCGTTGTATGCTGCGGGCATCGTTGACAGTTCTGCCTTTTGCTTATCGTTAAGTGGATTGAGATCTCTCATGGAGACTCCAATCATCTGTGCCTTCAGATTTTGTATTAAGTAACTGGCAGCTGTATGATTGCTCAGACTCTTAAGAATCTTATCATCTATGCCTATACGGCGTATGATGTCAAACAGTATCGGGTATCTGCTGTTGTAACAGGCTTTAGGTGAAAGGATATAGGTGAAGTCCTGAAGACTTTCATAATATCCTTGCGGAATATCAATCTTAGTCTCGGCATAGTATTTATTTGCTTTTTCTCCTTCCAGCCCATTCGTCATGATATGAGCTAATTTCAAGTTCCTTTCAGTTTCGATAATCTTTAGTGCGGCAGACAATTCGAGGTCTGTATTAATAATCTCCTTATATGCAGGGCTTCCTTTCGACTGTGTGATTTGTTTTCTGAACTCAGGGAGTCGGGCAAGTATTTGAGCTTTATATTCTTCAGCTGTTTTACCATTCAGCTTTTTAATCTGTTGTTGGTATTCTTCATAACTATTGCCTTCAGTGAAACTGAAGCTCATAGGATGATCTGCCAGCTCTTGCTGTACTCCGGCTAAATATCCTCCGTAATAGATTTCTTTTCCGTATGGCTTTTCTGCTTGACGAAGATGTGACTGCTTGCGAGCATTTTCGCGAAGATTGATAACGACCGAGGTGGTTTCCCCCGGTGCTAATAAGTAGCTGACAGCTCCAAAAGGAAACCTGATCATGCATGGGGTGACCATGAAGACATTCATCTCATGATAAAACGTTCCGTCATCCTGGATGCGGATTTTTCCTTCCTGAGCTTCGTCTCTTATTACATCTTGAAAATAAAGACTGCCTTTGTTGGGCATCCCTTTTTGGTAGTCAAGGATTCTTCCTTTGAGAATTGCTTTGGCGTATTTAGCGACTGGCTCGGGCAACGTCGTTTTATGGTCTGCTTTGGTGACTGTAATGTCTTTAGGCAGTTTGAACTTGCTGAATGTTTTCTTGTCCAGCTGTATGCCCCATATCTTAAATGCGCCCTCAAAGTCTCCTTCAGAGAAATCCAGGCAAGTCACGTTTTGAGGAATAGGTGGGAAAGTTAATTGGAATTCGGCTTCGCCGGATTCGGGCATCCAGAACTCTTTGTCCAGTGTAATGCCGATTCCCTTCCGGACAGGGTATAGGTTGCCATTGTTGTCTTTCAGTACACTGCCGGTTGCGATCTTTATCCAGTATTTGGGCCGATAGAAAGCTTTGATATACACAGTGGTGACTGTGTCACTCATGACAATTTTGTCTATCTCTATACTTGAGGAACTCTGAGCTAAAAAGGGAGGACGTTCTACGATTCTGTCTTTAGCTTGTGTCATACAAAGTATGCTTAGCAGCAAACTTATCATTAATGCGAATCTTTTCATACGATTAGGCTTTTATCTCCAACAAATGTAATCATATTATTGTAATTATCTATGCGAAAATAGAAAAAGGAGCAGAATCGCTTACGATTGCTCCTTTTTTCTGTTATTTATTTGTTAGGGGAATAATGATATTTTCGGTTTTGCTTATTGAAGTCGGAATGTAATAGGGAATGTATATTCTACAGCAACGGCTTGTCCGTTCTGTTTTCCCGGTTCCCACTTAGGCATACCCCGCACTACACGAATTGCTTCAGCGTCCAACCATGCCGACGCACCTTTTAATATTTTTATATTCGACACGTTACCGTCTTTTCCGATGACAATCTGGACCAGCACTTTGCCTTGTTCCTTATTCTGCTGGGCCATAGTCGGATATTTTATATTTTTGGCTAAGTAGCGCATTAATCCTTCCTGTCCTCCGGGGAATTTAGGCATCTCGTCTACGACTTTGAAAGTTGGTTCATTATTGGGTGTGGCTTCTTTAGGACCATAGCCCACCACTACGACCTCTTCAAACTTTTCTATTGCTACTGCTTCGGGTGTTTCTGCCGGTTTTGCAGGTTCCGGACCGGACAGACGGAAAGTTACGGGAACCGTAAATCTAACGTTCACAGCTTGTCCTCTTTGCTTGCCGGGTTTCCAATTAGGCATGGCGGTAATCACTCGTTCAGCTTCCTTGTCAAGATAGGGGTCTACGCCTCGTTCTATTTTAGTATCGCTGATACTTCCGTCTTTTTTAACGACAAAACTGACAATCACACGTCCTTGCTTTCCATTTTCATGAGCTGTTGCCGGATATTTGATATTCTTGGCAAGATATTCCATCAGTGCTGATTGTCCACCGGGGAAGTCGGGCATTTCTTCTACAACTTCAAATACGACAGAATCATTTACAGTAGCATTTTTAACGGGTGCCGGAGGGGGAGGAGGAGCTACCTCTTTTGTTTTCTGCGTTCCTTTTTTATCCTGTAATGTCGCTACTCCCGTCATTCCATCGGGAAGTTCCGGACCATTGGCGAGTTCGGTTTGCGAAACACCTTGTTCTTCCGGTGCTGCCATCATTTCTTTGGCAAATTCTTTCGTTGTACGAGCTACTACTTCGATGTTGCTGATAATCATCAACAGGGCAGCCAAGGGAAGGAACATCAGATATTTAGTCCTTCCTATTTCTTTGGTTCTTCGTTTATTCATCATTTTGATACGATTTTTAAGTGGTAAAACATTGAAACTATTAGATAAATTTGCTGCAGCCTTGTGATGTGCCAGTCCCAGCAAGTGGTACTGGTATGATTTACTATCATGTCCCGTCTCTAATACCCGGTGATCTGCCATGTATTCCAGATTACCTCTGACTTCCCGTTTCATCAGCCAGACGAAGGGATTGAACCAGCAGAAAGTACACATGATCTCGCTGACGAGTACATCTGCTGAGTGATATTGGCGGGCATGAGTCTCTTCATGCGTGATTATTTCGCTGATCTCGGATTCTGTATGCGATTCCGGATGTATGAATATCCAGTGGAAGAAGGAAAAGGGTCCTGTACCTTTCTTCAATATGTGTACACGTGATCCTTGTATCGTGCTTTTCGGGCATAGGAAATGCAATCGTATGATACTGCCCAGTTGGATCAGGAAGCGTAGGGCAAGAAGTAATACCCCGGTCCAGTAGATAAATCCCAGAATTTGTGGGATTAGCTCCTGCCAGTTGGCCGTTGTTTCCTGTGGTGCCTCGATGATTTGCTCCGGAAGTATGATCGTAGCATAAAGATCTGCCATTGCCACCATCGGCTCCTGCTCCTTTATCCACTCTTGAATATTCAGTAAGGGATAGAGCAGAGAGATGCCAAAGAAGCATAACAGAGCGGTCCGTCGCCAGTGGAAGAAGGTGTCTTTATGAAAAAACAACCGATAGAAAGCGTAGAACAATGCGATGGCTACGTTTATCTTTAAGAAATAGGCAAGTTCCGGAGTCATATTGATAAAGTTTCAGTTTATTTTTCTTTTCCTTTCTCTATCAGGTCGATAATGTCCTTAAGGTCATCCGTAGATATCTTCTGGTCCTTTGCAAAGAAAGAAACCATTTCCTTATAGGAGTTCTCGAAATAGTTGCGGACAACTCCACTCATGAAGTGGCGTTTGTATTCATTTTCACGAATAGAGGGAGTATATTGGTAGGTATTCCCTATATGTTTCGATTTAACGTATCCTTTCCGTTCGAGATTTTTCACGATGGATGCAACGGTGGTATAAGGTGGTGCCGGTTGCGGAAACTTAGATACGATGTCCTTTACGAAACAGTCTTGTAACTCCCAAATGTAGATCATTACTTCTTCTTCTTGTATAGTTAACTTTTCCATGGAGATGATGTTTAATTACGATTCTTTCGCAAAGCTACGAATATTTCGTAATAAAGCAATAGCTAGTCGGTTAAATATTGTAAATGCCTCTTTGGAATGGGGTGATTTGCGGGTAAAAGCCCCTGATTCTCGTAAGCATGAAAATAATGTGGATAAACGTTATTTTCATCCAAATAAGCAATCTTTAGGACATTTAGGTGAACAAAAAGCCTATCGTGGCTTTTTTATATAAAATAAATGAAATACTTTTGTAGAGTATAAAACGTATGTTAATAAAAGGAGAGTGCGTTTCAACACAAAGCAAAGCTTGAAAGATTCCCCGTACTCGATAATGAAGCTATTAACTATGCAGCCCGGAGGGAGGAGGGAGGCAAACTAAAAAAAATGACTGATATGAAAAAAGGTTTGATTTTTGTGCTGTTTGCACTTGTTTCTATCGTTTCTTATTCTCAGATTTCCTGGAATGCTAAGGTAGGTATGAACATGAGTAATTTCACAGGAGATGCTGATACGGACATGAGAGTAGGTTTTAATGTTGGAGTGGGAATGGAGTATCAGTTTACTGATATGTGGTCTATTCAGCCTTCGTTGATGTTTACTCAGAAAGGTGCAAAACTGGGTGATATCAAGGCTAATCCGATGTACCTGGAACTGCCGGTAATGGCTGCTGCTAGATTTGCTGTGGTAGACGGACAAAATGTAGTTGTAAAAGCCGGTCCGTATCTGGCATGTGGTATTGCCGGTAAATATAAGATAGCTGGCGTTAAGGAAGACTTCTTTGGTGATGATGCAGCGAAAAGATTTGATTTTGGTCTAGGTGTGGGCGTTGCTTATGAAATCAATCGGTTCTTTGTTGACTTATCCGGTGAATTCGGATTAGTTAAGATGTACGATGGTGACGGTTCTCCTAAGAACATCAACTTCTCTATCGGAGTAGGTTACAAATTCTAATTGAATTATATTCTCTTTATAATACCATTCATAAAGTCCTCTGCCCAATAGATGGAGCGGAGGACTTTTTCATTTCCTCCCATAAAGAAATTTCTCTTCCTATAAAGAAAAACGATGTATACTTCCGAAGAAGCACACATCGTACTAAACTCTCTCTCTCTCTTAATTGTCTCAATCGGTCATCTGTTTGGCCAGATTCTCTTTTTCTTTCAGTTCTTTATATCTCTCTATGGCGTGTTTCCGGCTCATCAGTATTTGCCAGCGGTATACCCAGCAAGTGGTGAGGAAATAAACGCCTGCTTGTATCCACAGTGCCTTGTATTCAAAGGCGACTTCGCTTAAGGTAGCTCCCATATTATTGATCTTCACAAAGCCGTTGATGCCGAATGTGGACGGGAAAATGTAAGAAACATATTTCCAGAACGGAGGAATGGCGGCTCCCGGCCACGAGATACCGGAAATAAACAGCAGCGGTACGGAAGTGAATACAAAAATCAGCATACAGGTTTCCCGGTTGCGAATGGCGATGGAGGTGGTCATTGCAAAGAAAATGCAGGCCGCCAGATAGGGGGCGACGAATAATACCAGTGAACCGGGTTGCCCGATTTGGTTGAGGCTGAATAGTCTTGGCACGATATGCAGCACGTAAAATGATACAAGTACATACACAAGGAAGTAACTTAGCCCCTTGCCAAGTACAATTCGCAACGTTCCGTTATAATGCCGGTTGATGGGGACAAGGTCTTTAAACCGGTTGTTTTCCCGGGCAGTTCCTGCTGCCAGTCCGATTCCGAGCAATAGTGTCTGCTGTATGATCAGTACCAATACGGCAGGAATCAGGAAAGCGGCAAAACCGGCTGTAGGATTAAAGATGGAAATCTCTTCATATTCTATCGGATAACCGGTGATTTCGTCCTGTCGCCCGGTCGTGTTCCCGCTACGCGCGATCTTTATATCTTTATTCATATCCAATGATACGGCCGTATTGGCGATCAGCATGGATTTATAGTACAGCAATCCGCTCATGTCGCAATAGATACTGACTTGCGTCTGTTTCCCTTTGGCGATGTTGTCGTTGAAATCAGATGGGATATAGATGATGCCGTATGCAAGCCGGTTCTTCAGCATTTGCTTGGCTTCTTCCATATCGGCACAATAGGCAACAATCTGAATGTCCGGTGTGGCATCCACCTTCCGGAGATATTCGCGGCTAAGGGATGAATGAGAGTCATCGACTACAACGGCCGGGACTTCTCGTACTACTTCATTGTCATAGATAAAGCTGTACAGTAACGGATAGCCCAGTGGGACGAGGATAAAGAAAATCAGTACCCCCTGGTCGCGGAAAGTTGTCTGAAACTCGCGCTTCCAGATATAAAACAGGTCGTTGATGCCTTGGGCTATCTTGTCTTTAAATTTTATATCTTTCATCAGGGTATGTATTTATAGTAAACCAATGCTTCTTTCAAGCGGTGAACCACAAAGAAGGGAAGCATCATGAATATTAATAATGCCATATAGTTGGACCATGAGTAAGCCATGCTGTATCCGTTGAGCGCCTGATCTACATAAATCAGGAAATAATGACGTAACGGAAACAGGTTGCTCAAGGCCTGCAAAACAGGATTCATTGCCATCACCGGAAAAGAAAAACCGGAGATGGAGAATGAAATCACTCCCCACAAGGAGGCAAAACTTAATCCGAGGCGGAGTGTAGGCAGTGTACCTATCATGACGATGCCGCAACACTGGGATGCCAATACAAGGCAGAGCGTGGCGAATATCATCGGGAAGATGCCACTGTTGCAGGGGAAATGCAGAAAACCATACAGGTATACATTATAGAATATCCCCATTATGAAAAAGACCACCGTATGCGGAAGCAGTTTGCCTGCCAAAGCAATGTAAATGGAATTGTTACTCATTCGCAACCATTCACGGGCAGTGCGGTCTTTGATTTCTACACCGATAGAATAAACGGTGACCATGAAGATGAGCAGCATGAGTACTCCCGGTATCAGTGTATTGCACAGGTATACCGAATAGTTCAGCCACGGATTGTTCAGTGGATGCGTGTCGATCACGATCGGTTGCAGGAACCCCATTGCCTGATCTTCCGTAGCCCCTTTGGCGTACAGTACGCTCCTTGCCGCGGAGCCGGCGGTGAGTTCTCCCATCATTTTCATGTCTCTGAATAGTAAAGAACCTGCAATCAGATAGGAGTAATTGGTGTAGAAAGAGATTTTGGGCTGCCGTTGGCTTTGTGCCTCTGCCGACAGGCCTTTCGGGATATAGAAGAAACCGTAGATCTTGCCTTCCTGCACAGCGATACGCGCGTCCGTCACATTGCTGTAATGAGCTACGACACCTGTTTGCGAGAAAGCATCCAGATTGCGGACAATGTTGCGTGAAGTAGACGAATCATCCATGTCTACCACGCCCGCCGGAAGATTCTGCGGAAGTCCCGAATCCATCAGGGTTGTGAAAAATAGGTAGCAGAATAATGGAGCGATGACCATGCAAAAGAGATAGAGCGGGCGTGATACTAACCGCCTGCACTCCCTTTGCATGACTTGCCATAAGGCTACATATTTCTTCTTTCTCTCTTTCATGATTATTTATTAATGATAACGGACATACCCGGACGAAGATTCTCCACTTTTTCCATCGGAGAAGCTTTGACTTCAAATGTCTTCAGGTCGAACTGACCGGTAGTCTTGGTTGCCTTCCAGGCAGCGTAAGTACCTAAGTCTTTCAGATAGTATACTTTGAGTTTGACTGTTTTATTATCCAGCGCGGGAACAACAGCTTCAAATTCTGCTCCCATAGTCAGGTTTTTGAGCAAGTCTTCGCGTACGTTGAAAGTCACCCACATATCATTGAGCTCGGCTATGTTCATGATAGGAGCACCTGTGCCTACCAATTCGCCTACTTTCGGGAAAATCTCGGAAACTTCTCCGGCAGCCGGAGCAATCAGATAGGTTTCCTTAATGTAAGATTCTACTTCGGCAACAGCTCCTTTGGCACGGTTCACCAACGCTTCGGCAGCCATCTTGTCTTCACGTTCCGCACCGTTCTTTGCCATAGTATATTGTGCTTTGGCAGCTTTCTCGGTAGCGATGGCAGCGTCACGTTGTGCGGTAACCTCGTCCAGTTTTTGTGCGGGCATCACTCCTTGTTCATACAGGTTCTTGACTCTCTTATATGATTTTTCGGCAATCGTAACACCTGCCTGAGCTTTCTGCCACATTTCATAGGCTGCCTGAATCTGTTCTTCGCGTGCACCTTTGATTGCTTTTTCGTTTTGTGCCTGAGCGGCAGCTTCGGCGGCACGTGCCTGTTCCATTTTAGCCACTACATCGGGGGCTTCCAGAATAGCCAGTGTATCTCCGGCATTTACGCTTTGTCCTTCTTTCACACGAAATTCCAGTATACGTCCCGGAACTTTGCTTGAAACGCGGTATTCGGTAACTTCAGCCTGCCCCTGAATAATCTCAGGACCTTTGCGGAGCATGAAAAAGCCAACGACTGCAACGATTGCAATAACTCCCAGTAAAGTAAGAAATGCAAGCAGCATATTGCTGTTTTGTGATTTTATAGGTGCCATATTATTGATGAATTTTAAATTACGAATAATAAATTGATTGAATACCTCAGTCTTTAATTGTCAATTGTCCATTGTCCATTATTTCAGCGTTCCCAAAGACTTCTTCAGATAAATCTCCGTCAGCTTCACGTCGATTTGTGCGTCAATCTTTTCCGATTGGGCGGACAGCCATGCCGTTTGTGCTTCCAGGACATTGCTGGTGGCAATGACCCCTTCTTTGAAGCCTAACGTGGCATAACGGAGATTTTCGTCAGCCTTTTCCATATTCTTGGTTGCCATTACCAGTTTTTTACTGGCTTCCTTTACTTTAAAAGCGGACTGGTTGACTTGCAATTCGATCTTTTCTCTCGCATCCTGAAGCTGATATTGTGCGATTCGTGCTTCTGCCTTGGCGGCTTTGGTCTTGTAAATGCCTTCCCCCCAATGCCAGATAGGTATCTGTACCATAACGCCCACATTCCACATTCCTTTGAATTTATTCTCAAAGCTGTTGAATACGGAAGGATTGGTCACCATATAATTTCCCATCAACGCAATGGACGGAAGATGTTCGGCGCGGGTAACATTTATTTTCTGTTTATAAATCTGAGTAGCCAGTTCAAGGCTGCGTATCTCCGGACGGTTGGCGTAAGCGGTGGACATGTCGAAGTGGGTCTCCGGTGTGAGCAGTGGAATGTCCTCCATATTTTCGTCTGCCAACGTGATAGGAGAGCTGAGATCAATGCCACATAGTTGACACAACAACATTCGGGCCAGGCTTAATCCGTCTTCCACTTTAGTCAGTGTCATTTCCGCTTCGTTGACTTTCACACGCACGGACAAACCGTCGGCTTTTGTGGCAACTCCTTCGGCAATCATCTTTTCCACATCGCTGTCCAGCTGCTGCAAAAGTTTGAGATAGCCTTCGGCCAGTTTTTTCTTGTTTAATAAGGATATGACTTGCCAGTAAGCCTGGTCAGTGCTCATGATAACCTCCTGCATGCCTCCTTGATGTTGCTGTTGCGCTAACTCTTCGGCATACTTTGTGATTTTATTATATGCACGGATTTTGCCGCCCATGTATAATGGCTGTGTCAGCGTGATGGCACCTGCATATACATTTCTTGTATCTGTGCGGAGCGCATCGACCAGTGAACTTCCTGCCTGGTCAAGGGCGGGCAAGGCAGCTCCTAACTTTTCACTTAAAGAAGCGATAAGCGGTCTCAACTCCGGGTGTGCGGTAGCAATCTCTGTGGCCGTCTGTTGTATCGGACCGGCCAGATTGGTCCCCAATCCCGAAAGCGCCGCTTTCTGGTCATTGTTCAATAATGAAAATTCTTTTTGATTTCTCATGTAAGTTCCCGTAGCCGAGAAACTGGGCAGGTAGTTGGTAAATGCAGCTTTGTGCTGATAATGAGCGGCATTTATTTTTTCATTGCTTATCAACAGATCTTTGTTGTTGGCAAGAGCTAATGCGCGGCAACTATCTAGGCTTAGGAAGCTTTGCGCTTTTACTATAAAAGTCAGGCTCAACAGAATTGTCAGAAGAAATAGTTTTTTCATCGCATCTTACATATTAATAAGGTGATACTTCTTTTTTAAATAACCCCGTTATCATATAAATTGTTTATTGAGATAGTTCATTTTTTTATACTTGTTGACTTAAACAATAATTGCATAAACAACGATGCAAATGTATGTGCTTTCTGTGAAAACGCAAAATGAATTAGCTTTTTTTAAATGCTTCTCTTTGGAAAATATGCTATACTTGCATTTTGAAACATGATAAACATACTATAATGTTATTAAATCTGACAGAAGAACAAATCGCTCAACTCGCTCCGGACGCTGCGTCTGTCAAAGCAGGAAAAGGGCTGGCGAACCGGACTAAGTGGGTACTTCTGGAGCATAGTGACCGCGCCATCTGGGGACACTGCCAAGGAAGTGGAAAAACGCCTTATCAAACAGTAGTTGATACAAAGAATATTGCATTCAAATGTTCTTGTCCCAGCCGTAAGTTTCCGTGTAAACATGGGGTGGGGCTTTTATTTATGTATGCTTCCCATGCTGATCTTTTCAAGGAAGCGGAGGAACCGGACTGGGTAACGGCATGGCTCTCCAAACGTGAAGAGAAGGCGGAGAAGAAAGAACGGAAAGAGAAATCGGAAACTCCGGTGGATGAAGCGGCACAGGCCAAGAGGCAGGCCGTGCGCCATCAGAAGGTATTGGCCGGAATGGATGATCTTCAGATCTGGATGAAAGACTTGCTCCGCAACGGGCTGCTGAATATCCCGGAAAGAGCACATACACTATTTGAACCCATATCCCGCAGGATGATTGATGCGCAGGCCGGCGGATTGGCGGGCAGGTTACGATCGCTACAGGAAATCAATTACTATACAGACAGTTGGAAATATGAGCTTACCGACAAATTGAGTAAACTGTATCTTCTGACAGAAAGTTATAAGAATCTGGATTCTCTTTCTGCTGAGTGGCAAACGGAAATCCGTACTCAGGTAGGATATCCGCAGGCGAAGGAAGAAGTGATGTCCGGCGTACCGGTGGCAGACCAATGGATCGTTTTGCATACCAGAAGCCGGAAGATAAATGAGCTGCGGACAGAAACTTTCTGGTTGTACGGGAAGTCCAGTCACCGTATGGCCCTCTATTTAAACTTTCTGGCTCCCGGAGCGTTGCCGGAATTTAATCTGGTTCCCGGTGGTGTCTATGAAGGAGAGTTGTATTTTTATCAGGGTGTTGGTGCCTTGCGTGCCCTGCCCAAAAACATGAAATGGCTGGATAGTACCTTCCTGCCTTCATTGTGTGCCGATATACCGGTTGCCATGCAATCTTACAGAGCAGTTATACAGACTCATCCGTTTGCGGAGGAAGTTCCTCTCTTGGTGGACAATGTCAGGCTGGTAACAAGCGGAAATACGCACTATCTGCAGGATGCCGGAGGTATGGCCGTTCCGGTGCATATCGAAGAGACTGCACGTGTTGACATACTGGCTATAACAGGCGGAAAACCCTTCTCGGCTTTTTTGCTGGCAGACGCCGTTTCCTGTGAATTGAAAACAATCTGGTATCAATCTGAATTTTATTTTTGGAAAGATGAACTTAACTGATCATATCATCAATGTGGCATTGCTTGGCACTGCCACCCGTGAACTGATAACGACTGATTTTCCGGAAGAGTTGCAAGAAACTCTCCGCGACATTCAGGCGAAAGCAGAGGATGCGGAAGCTCTCTTCTATCAGCAGTCCGCTTTGGGCTTTGCCTTTGCACGTGCCGGAGTGGAAGCGCAATCCATTGCAGGAGTTGCCAATGTGACAGAAGCTCCGGAAGAAGACAAACCTTACTTCCTCCGTGAAGTGGGAGAGTTGCTTACTTCCCTGTATCTCAATAAAAATCAGTATCTTTTGCTATATGCTTACCGGAAAGCTGCCGACAAAGGAAAATTGATCCCTCCTGCCTATCTGCAAACTTTATTGCGAAGAGCTTTTGACCGGAATAATCCCTACAGGTATGAGGAACAGCACTGGCTGTCTCTGCTGACAGGGCAAAGAGGACGTTGGCTTCTTCCGCAAATGGGATTTCCCGTATGGGGAGAATCCGGCAACGAAACTTGGGAAACCGCCTCTCACGAAGAACGGAAACGAATGTTGACTAACCTGCGGAAAAATAGTCCGGAGCAGGGGCTTGCCTTATTGCAGACCGAACTGAAGAATGAGTCGGCTGCCCATCGGGATGAACTGATTCAGTGTTTGCGGTGGGGGTTGAGTAAATCAGACGAAGCATTCCTGCAAGAGATCGTGGCGACCGACCGGAGCAGTAATGTCAAAGAAACGGCCCGGCGATTATTGTGTAGCCTGCCGGACTCCGAACTGGTGAAAATATACGAAGAATTATTGCGGGGGAAATTACATTTCAATTTCCTTTTGGGATGGTCGTATGATAAGATTGAATTTACCCCTGAAATGAAGAAACTGGGACTTGAAGAGGTGAGTTCCAATAAAAACGAGAAGGATGATCGTTTCTTGTTACGCCAGTTGGCGGAACGTGTTCCATTAAGTTTCTGGAGTGAGTTTTATGACTGTCCGCCGGAGAAGGCTGCCGGCAAACTGGCGAAGAACCCTCCTTTTCAGAAACTGTTCGACCTGTCGAAACCGATCCTGAATTTCAGCGACTCCGGTTGGGCATATCATACCTTGAAGGAGAATGCGGATGAAAAAATGGCGGACGCGTTGATGGGGTTATTGCCTTCCTCCCAACGGGAGGAAATAGCTTTTCAGTCGGAGAGAGGCGGCTATATTCCGGATAGCTGGTTCAACGAAGACGGCATCGGATGGGGAATGAAATTCTCCACTCGTGTATTCCAGCGGATGCTTCGGAATAATTACTATCTTCCTAAGGAGACAGCCGAACAACTGGCATTATACTTCCCGTCCGAGATGAGAAAACCCATCGAACAGACAGCGCTTGCAATGGCCGCACAGGATAATAATACCTCCACTCGTTTTTGCCGGTTGATGATGGAATACATGGATTTGAAGCAGAGAATAGATACCTTATTAAATAATGATTAATAAAAACAGAAAAAAGATATGAGCACTTTATTAAGACAACATGCTGAACAGCAATTTGCAGAAGAACTTCACGAGTTGAAACAGAATGAAACAAATCCCGTTCCGGAGAATTGGGAGATGTCTCCGCAGTCAGTGGTTACCTACCTGATGGGCGGTAAATTGAAAAACGGATTTGAAGTTTCTCCTAAATATATAGGTAACCGTCGTCTGATGGAAATAGCTGTGGCAACCCTTGTCACCGACCGTGCGCTACTACTTTACGGACTGCCCGGAACTGCAAAAAGCTGGGTGAGCGAGCATATTGCCGCTGCTATTTCCGGTGATTCCACTTTGATAGTGCAGGGGACGGCCGGCACCGGTGAAGAAGCGATCCGTTATGGGTGGAACTATGCCCGTTTGCTGGCGGAAGGTCCGAGTGTGGGGGCATTGGTGCAAACTCCGGTAATGAAAGCTATGCAGGAAGGTAAGATAGGCCGTATTGAGGAGCTGACACGCATCGGTTCCGATGTGCAGGATACACTGATCACCATTCTTTCTGAAAAGACATTGCCCATCCCGGAGCTGAATACAGAAGTACAGGCAATCCGCGGTTTCAATATCATCGCTACTGCTAATAATCGGGATAAGGGAGTCAATGATCTGTCAAGCGCCTTGAAGCGCCGTTTCAATACGGTCATTCTTCCCTTGCCGGATTCTATTGATGAAGAAATAGATATTGTGCGCCGACGGGTAGAGAGCTTTGAGAAAGTAATGCAGCTCCCGGCTGAGAAGCCTGCTCTGGAGGAGATTCGCCGTGTCGTTACTATCTTCCGTGAACTTCGTCAGGGTGCTACTGCTGACGGTAAGACGAAACTGAAGACTCCGAGCGGAACGCTTAGCACGGCAGAGGCTATTTCGGTGGTAAACAATGGACTGGCGATGGCAGGTTATTTCGGTGACGGAGAAATTCATGCCGAAGATCTCGTATCCGGTATTTTGGGGGCAGTGGTCAAAGACCCCGTACAGGATAAAGTCGTTTGGCAGGAATATATGGAAACGGTCGTGAAGAATCGGGATGGCTGGAAAGATATTTACCGTGCTTCAAGGGATATGATTTAAAAAGAAAGGAAGAAATGGCTATTCATTTACTAGGCATCAGGCATCACGGTCCCGGCTCGTGCCGCAATGTGCTGAACTACTTGCAGGAACTGCAACCGGATCTGATTCTGGTAGAAGGTCCGGCAGAAGCTGAAGCGCTGCTGCCCTGTGTGGAAAATCCGCAGATGACGCCTCCGGTAGCTTTGCTGGCATACCAGCCGGACGAGCCTCAGAATGCAGTGTTCTACCCTTTTGCGGAGTTCTCGCCCGAGTGGCAGGCGATACGTTATGCCGTACAGAACCGGATACCTTTCCGCTTTTTCGACTTGCCTCTGATCTATTCGCTGGCTCTTCGGACAGAAAAGACCTCTGAACAGGAGACGGAAACGACCGCTGAAGTCGCAGAAGCCGGCGACCCGTTCGACTGGCTGGCTCATGCCGCAGGATTTACTGATGGTGAATCCTGGTGGGAAACTATGATTGAACACCGGCAAGAACCTGCCGATATTTTTCAGGCGGTACAAGAGGCTGTGACTGCTCTTCGGGAAGAACTTCCAGGGCACACCTCTCCGCGTGACCTGATACGTGAAGCGTGGATGCGTAAAATGATACGTGCGGCACAGAAGGAGAATTTCGAACGCATTGTCGTCGTCTGTGGTGCATGGCATGTACCCGCACTGGACGATATGCCCAAAGTAAAGGACGATAATGAACTACTGAAGGGACTTCCCAAAGTAAAGGTAGAATGTACATGGATTCCGTGGACGTATGACCGGCTTGCTTTCCGTAGCGGGTACGGTGCGGGAATCGAATCTCCGGGCTGGTATCATTATCTCTGGCATCATCCCAAGGATGATGGCACGCTTTGGGTGAGCCGGATCGCCTCTCTGTTGCGGCAGAAGAATATGGATATCTCGGTAGCCCATGTTATTGAAACCGTCCGTCTGGCACAGGTGACGGCTGCTTTGAGAGATCTGCCTTATCCTTCTCTGAATGAATATAACGAAGCTGTCACTACGGTGATGGGCTTCGGAGATGATATTTTGTTGCAGATTATCAAAGAAGAACTGATCATCAGCAACCGCTTGGGAAGTGTACCTGATGACGTTCCCAAAGTACCTCTGCTGGTAGACGTGGAGAAAATACAAAAACGTCTGCGTGTTCCGTTCACCGCCGAGATCAAAGAACTGATATTAGACCTCCGCAAGCCGAACGATCTGGAGCGAAGTATCTTCTTCCATCGCCTGCAACTGCTGGGCATCGACTGGACTATCCTCGGACGGATAGACGGGAAAGGTACTTTCAAGGAAAAATGGACCTTGTATCACAAACCGGAACAGATCATCCAAATCATTGAACGGGCTATCTGGGGAAACACGGTGATGGAAGCTACGCAGAAATATCTGTTGAAACAGATGGCGGAGATTCAGCATATCCCGGAACTGACAGCTTTGTTGAGTACGGTCCTCCCCGCCGATCTTCCGGCGCTGGTGGAAGCGATGACCGTACAGTTGGACCGTCTTTCGGCTGCTTCTACCGATATTCTGGAAATGATGGAGGCGGTCCCCGATCTGGTGAATATCGTCCGTTACGGAAACGTGCGTGACCTTGATTTCTCGAAGGTCGGTGATATGCTCGAAGCCATGATTGCCCGTATTCTTGCGGGTGGTGTATTGGTGTGTATCAATATCGATGAAGAGGCTGCCGGTG
Source organism: Bacteroides sp. RCH18 (assembly GCF_058231005.1). Lineage (NCBI taxonomy): Bacteria > Pseudomonadati > Bacteroidota > Bacteroidia > Bacteroidales > Bacteroidaceae > Bacteroides > Bacteroides sp. RCH18. Next base: position 512,407 of record NZ_JBIPTC010000002.1, read on the forward strand.
ATCTTCTGAATAAATTGGTTGCCACGGACTATGCGCTCTCCATTCTGAATCGGGAAGAACTGAACCTGATGTGGCGCAATTTCATCGGTCAGGTACGTTCTTCTGCCAATGTGCATCCGTTGTTGTCCGGTTATGCTACCCGTCTGCTGAATGACAAAGGGGAAATCTCCGCAGAGGAGATGGAGACGACACTTAGTTTTTATTCTTCTGTTGGCAATGCTCCGGCAGATATGGCATACTGGTTCGAAGGCTTTTTGCGTTCATCCGGTTCGATCCTGTTGCTGGACGACCGTCTCTGGAATTTGGTGAATAACTGGGTATGTTCGCAGGACAAAGACACATTTATGGAGCTGTTGCCTGTATTGAGGCGTACTTTCAGCGAATTTACCTCTGCCGAACGCCGTAAGCTGGGTGAGAAAGCCCGTCGTACGGATTCTACGGGCACATCATCTGCCGTAGGAGCTTCGGTAACGGAGAATGAGTGTCTGAATCGGGAAGAAGCAAAGAAGGTAATCCCCGTGATTCGTCAATTATTGGGACTGGAAACAAAGTAAAGGAAAGAAGATGGAAGAAGAATTACTGAAAAGGTGGCGTCTGATACTGGGCGGCGATGAGGCTGACGGTACAGGCGTGACATTGAATCTGGAAGAACAGCGGATAGACCATTCTCTGGAAGCTGTATATGATAGTGACAGAAGAGGGGGGCTGGGTTCCTCGGCTCCCAAAGTAAGCCGATGGCTTGGAGATATCCGTGAGTTCTTTCCGCAGACAGTGGTACAAGTGATTCAGCGGGATGCTATAAAACGTCTGAATCTGACTAGTCTGCTTACCGAAAAAGAAATGCTGGAAACGGTCGTCCCCGATGTTCATCTGGTTGCCACCCTGATGTCGTTAAGCCGGGTGATTCCTGAAAAGAATAAGGAGATGGCACGCCAGGTAGTCCGCAAGGTGGTTGAGGAGTTGCTTCGCAAACTGTCGGCTCCTACGCAACAGGCGGTAACCGGTGCTTTGAACCGTTCCAGCCGTCGCAGGAACCCGCGTTACAATGAGATAGATTGGAAAACGACCATTACCAAGAACCTGAAAAACTACCAACCGGACTATAAGACGATTATTCCCGAAATCCGTATTGGTTACGGGCGTAAACGGAAAGCGATGAAAGACATTATCCTGTGTCTGGATCAAAGCGGTTCTATGGGGACGTCGGTCATTTATTCCGGCATATTCGGTTCTGTGTTGGCATCCATTCCGGCGGTATCTACCCGTATGGTGGTTTTTGATACAGCAGTCGTTGATCTGACGGATGATTTGCAAGATCCCGTGGATCTGCTTTTCGGGGTACAGCTCGGGGGAGGAACCGATATAGCCCGTGCGCTGACTTATTGTCAGGGAGTCATTACCCGTCCGCAGGACACGGTGATGGTGTTGGTGACTGACCTTTACGAAGGAGGAGACTCCAGAGAAATGAGAAAGAAATTTGTCTCGTTGGTCAATAGCGGTGTGCAGTTGATTGTTCTTCCGGCGTTGAACGATGACGGTGCTCCGTCCTACGACAAGGGGCATGCTGAGTTTCTCGCTTCCATAGGAGTGCCGACATTTGCCTGTACTCCAGATAAGTTTCCGGACCTTATGGCGGCTGCTTTGAGTAAACAGGACATTGGAATGTGGGTTTCTCAGAATGTAAAGAGTGAATGACAGCTATTGGATAGAAAAGAAAGAAGGCTGTCCCTCATAGCGAAGGACAGCCTTTCTTAGCTTATATAAATGTAAGGGGATTGCTAATTACAGAGCACCTACTTCTTTCAAAGCGGCGTTTGTTCCGTGAACAGCTTTTGCGCTGGCAGCGAACTTAGCTTTTTCGTCAGCGTTCAGATCCAGTTCAACGATCTTTTCGATACCGTTCTTGCCAAGGATTACAGGAACACCGATGCAAATGTCTGATTCACCGTATTCTCCCTCCAGATATACTGAACAAGGGATCATCTTCTTTTGGTCGTGAAGGATAGATTCAACTACGAATGCTCCTGCTGCCCCCGGTGCATACCATGCAGAAGTACCCAGCAACTTAGTCAGAGTAGCACCACCTACCATAGTAGCAGCAGCCACTTCGTTCAGTTTTTCTTCAGAGATGAAGTTAGTTACAGGCATACCTTTGTAAGTAGCGAAGCGAGTCAAAGGAATCATAGTAGTATCACCGTGACCACCGATAACCATACCTTCTACTTCGTTGGCGTTGCAGCCCAAAGCCTGAGACAAGAAATATTTGAAACGAGAGCTGTCCAGTGCGCCACCCATACCGATGATGCGGTTCTTCGGCAAGCCCAGAGCTTTCAATGACAGGTAAGTCATTGTATCCATCGGGTTAGAGATAACAACAAGGATTGCATTGGGAGAATATTTCAAGATGTTTTCTGCCACTGATTTAACGATACCAGCGTTTACACCGATCAGTTCTTCGCGAGTCATACCCGGTTTACGAGGAATACCTGAAGTAATTACAACAACGTCAGAGTTAGCAGTCTGAGCATAGTCGTTAGTGCAGCCTACTACAGTTGTGTCGAAACCCAACAGTTGAGCTGTCTGCATCATATCCATTGCTTTACCTTCTGAAACGCCTTCTTTAACGTCCAGCATTACTACTTCGTCTGCTACTTCATTGAAAGCAAGTACATTTGCACATGTAGCACCTACGTTACCTGCGCCTACTACGGTTACTTTTGACATAATACTATATATTTAAAAAGTTGATAATTTATTTCATGCTTTTTAGCGCGACAAAATTACAACGATAATCCTAATTAAAGAAATTTTTCCGTAATAATTTTCGTTAAAGAAAATGCCCAAGACTATGTTACTCTGTTACGAAATGATTACTTTTGTGCCCGTTATCGATTAACAATTGGAACTATGAACAAAAAAAGCCTTCTTATTGCAGCTGTAGCTGTTTTGGTGATAGCGATTATCGGCATCACTTATTTGTTGTTTACTGAAAAGAAAGCCAATCGCGAGCTGGTACAGGAATTTCAGTTGGATAAGGAAGATTTGGAGAATGAGTATAGCCAGTTTGTGCAAAAGTATGATGAGTTAAAGTTTACGGTAACTAATGACTCTCTCGCACTGTTGCTGGAGCAGGAACAATTGAAAACTCAACGATTGCTCGAAGAACTCCGTACCGTGAAAAGCTCGAATGCAACGGAAATCCGTCGTTTGAAAAAGGAGCTTGCCACTTTGCGTAAGATATTGGTAGGCTACGTCAATCAGATAGACTCACTGGACAGAATCAATAAGCGCCAGCAACAGGTGATTGCAGACGTTACTCAGAAATACAACACTGCTTCACAGCAAATCAGTACACTTTCCAAAGAAAAGGAGAATCTGGATAAGAAGGTGACACTGGCTGCCCAGCTCGATGTGACCAATATCCGTATCGAACCGCGCAATAAACGGGGGAAGGTTGCAAAGAAAGTGAAAGACATCGTGAAGCTGGCTATCAGCTTTACAGTCGTGAAGAATATTACGGCAGAGAATGGCGAACGTACCATCTATATACGTATCACCAAACCGGATAATGACGCACTGACCAAGAGTGCATCCAACACTTTCTCTTACGAAAACCGTACACTGACTTACTCCATCAAAAAGTATATCGAATACAACGGTGAGGAACAGAACGTGAATGTATTCTGGGATGTGGAAGAGTTTTTGTATGCCGGAAACTATCGTTTGGATATCTTCGAGGGCGGAAATCTGATCGGCTCTCAGAAGTTTACGCTGGACTAACCGATATAAATTCAAGAAAAAAATGCGCCAATAAGCAGTAAAAGGCTTTTTGGCGCATTTTTCTATTAGAAAAAGGTTAACTTTGTGAAAACTAATAGAATAATACGTATGAAAAAGCACTTGACTCAGCTACTGCTATCATTACTGTTTCTGGTGGTGACAGCCATGACTTGCGATGAACAGGATTTGGCTGAACCGATAGACATCTCCTGTACTTTGAAAGAAGTGGAGTTATATCATTGGGATAATGCAGGTGAGAAACCTAAGGAGGCTCTTGATAACAAAGTTCTCAAAGAAGCTTATATGATGGAGATTCGTTTGCTGACAGATGCGGGGGAAAAAGATCCGGAATCTTATGACGCCGATCATTATCTTCGCCATGTATTATCGGATGGCATCAAAAAGATTCAGATATTTACGGAAACAGCTTTTAATGAAGAATTTCCCGCAGGAGCAGAAGTCACTTCCTGCTTTTATGACTATCCAAAGACGTTTGTTAAAGATCAGCAGACAGATTATACTGTTAATGGAGGGGTTATATCCATGATAGATGAAGTAAACAAGATATATAAGGCGTTATTGACCATTCCCCAATCAGGCGGAGAGTTCCGTTTTCGTGTAGTGCTGACAATGGAAAGCGGTGAAACGGTTGAACGGCTGAGCGATCCGGTTACTTTCTATTAAATCTGCTGTCTATGAAGAAAATACATTTATTAGCCATGCTATTGTTTACTGCATGTGTTGTGCCTGTATCGCAGGCACAGGAAAGTCTGTTTCTTAAAGATCCATCTACCAAGAATAAGTTGCTACAGTTAGACTTGGATGTGGGAACCTGTTTTGACCAGGCTTATCGGGGGAAGGGAAATATGTACACTGCAATGTCGGACCGGAAATCTGTGTTTCCTGCTATCAACCTTCGTTTGCAACATTTCTTTTCGCGTAAATGGGGATGGTATACGAATATCCGTTTGGGGATTCCCGTGAAATATAGGCGGGATTGTTATACTGAATTAGTCCATGCAGTCGAAGCGGATTACTATGTGAATAATCTCATACCGGGAACGCAAAAACCGGACGTTAATCCCTGTCTGGATTTTGGTGTTGCTTATCGCTTTGAAAATTCCCATTGGGCTTTTTATCCTCGTTTGGGGATTGGTGTGAATAGCATTTCCTATCAGCGTGTTTGTGCGGAACTAAAGAAAAAAGGAGGAAATGAATTATATAAGATAGAGTATAGAGGGGATGATGAAAGTAACTATGGTAGTGAGAGTATCGATGCTTTTATTCTTTCGGCAGGTATTACCGCCAACTATAAGCTCAGTCGAAATTGTTTTTTACTGTTGAATGTCAATTATATACAGCCATTGGGGAGATTTACTTATCGTAAATATGTAACAAACCTTTATACGGGAGAAAAGGTGGAGAGAGGAGCCTATAAAAGTTCTACATTCGCCCGTGCTCTGAATGTAAGTGTCGGATTCGGATTCCCTTTTTATCTGGGAAGAAAGACTAATAGAAAATCACCGCATAGAGAAAGAACCAGGCAGCTGATGGAACAGAAACGGAAAGCATACGGGTTGTTTCCGGGAAATAAGTAGCCATTTAATCATTTCTTTGCAATGATGAGCGAATAGAATTTAGCCTTTATACAAAGTTTGAAAAAGAAAAAATTCTGCCATCCGTAACAATTGGATTAACATTCTTATGATATACTTACGTGTCAGCTAGTCTCTCTATAAAAATAAAAACTATAAATTGCTGTCATCTGTCACTTTGTTGGGGGTAATATCTTGAATATGAGTGATTAATGAGGTGACGGCAGTAGGTGACGGCAGTGTGACGGCAAATTTTGCTGTCACACTGCCTTGTTTTCAATGGTTCCTTATGGTCTGTTTGTTGTTCTATATAGAGCTTTTTAGTTTCTCCCGTTTGAAACTTTTGTTTCTCCAGCTTGGAACTAAAGTTTCATCAGCTTGAAACTAAAGTTTCAAAGCCTTGAAACCAAAGTTTCGGACGCTTGAAAACATTGGTTCCAGCGTATGGAAACTTATTATACTAGAGTGTTCATTATGTGTCGGACAGAATAGGAATAATTATAAAATATGGGGTGAGATGTTTTTCTAAAAAGGTTACTGTGAAGTACCCGAATGGGGATAAACCCTTTATAGCATGTTTATGTTTCCCACAACATGCTTGTTGCTTATATAAACGGAATCTCCTGGATGCCCGTTTTATATAATTGTTTGTTTTTGTTTAAGTACATTCTGTCCTGGTGAGGAAGGATGTACTTTTTTGTGTCCGAAGGTCCGGAATCTGATAGTCGCGAAGGTCCGGTCGAAAGATCAACGCCTTCCGTCCGCTCCCCACATCATCTTGCTGCGGAGGGTATCGAAGAAAATATGATTGAACCGTTTCACTACTTTTATACTGTAGTCTGCCCGGCGAATGGTCAGCTGAGTCGTCTCCTTGCACGTTTCGCTGCTGCCGTCGATGGCAACGAGGAAGTTATGGCTGCGGCTTTCCACGTCCAGCGTGATTTCCCAGTCGTCACGAATGACGATAGGACGGACGTTGAGGCTGTGCGGAGCTACCGGGGTAATGGCGATCGTATTGGAATGAGGAACGATGATCGGGCCGCCTACGCTTAATGAATACGCAGTAGAGCCGGTAGGAGTGGCAATCACCAGGCCGTCTGCCTGATACGTATTCAGATAAGCACCGTTGATCGCAGTGCGGATGCTGATCATGGAAGAACTGTCCCGCTTGAGCACCGCAATTTCGTTGAGGGCATAGGGCGATTCCTGAAGATTTCTGTCATTGCAGATAAGCTGCAATACACTTCGTTCCTCCACACTGTATCTGCCTGCCCGAATCTCTTCGAAAGTCACCTCCATCTCTTCGGGTGAAACATCGGCAAGAAATCCCAGTCGCCCTGTGTTGATGCCGAGAATGGGGATTTGTTTTCTACCCACCCGGCGAGCAGCTTTCAGAAATGTGCCGTCGCCTCCGATGCTGATAACCATATCGGCTGTGAAGTCGTTGCCTTCGAGCAGGGCGTCGACAGGCACTTCCATTTTTAAATCTGCCGTCAGGAACTGGTAAAACTCCCGGCACATACAGATTTCCGCTCCCTGCTTCTTGAGAAGCTCGAACAGTCTGAGTGCATGCAAAGACTTTTTAGGCTGATACGTATTTCCGAAAATGGCAAATTTCATAAGCTGTTTCATTAGTTTCGGTTGCAAAATTGGCATTTTTTCTTGGATTTCTACTTTAAATAACCAAAAAAGAACTGAGAATGCGTTTCGTATTATTAGGCAACTAATAATAATATTTGTATTTTTGCGGCAAATATTGCGTAAAACTATGACTAAATTAAGTGTAAACATAAACAAGGTTGCTACATTGAGAAATGCACGCGGAGGGGATATCCCCAATGTGGTGAAGGTAGCACTTGATTGTGAAGCTTTCGGGGCTGACGGTATTACTGTTCATCCCCGTCCCGACGAACGCCACATCCGCCGGGCAGATGTATATGATCTGCGTCCGTTGTTGCGGACCGAATTCAATATCGAGGGCTACCCGTCGCCGGAGTTTATAGACCTGGTATTGAAAGTGAAACCTCATCAGGTGACGCTGGTTCCTGACGATCCTTCGCAGATTACTTCCAACTCCGGTTGGGATACAAAAGCAAATCTGGAATTTCTGTCGGAAGTTCTCGATCAGTTCAACAGCGCGGGCATCCGTACTTCCGTCTTTGTTGCCGCCGACCCGGAGATGGTGGAATATGCGGCAAAAGCAGGTGCCGACCGTGTGGAACTTTATACGGAACCCTATGCTACGGCATATCCGAAGAATCCGGAAGCGGCTGTTGCCCCATTTGTGGAAGCAGCCAAAACAGCCCGCAAGCTGGGCATCGGCTTGAACGCCGGACACGACTTGAGTCTTGTGAATTTAAACTATTTCTATAAAAACATTCCTTGGGTGGACGAAGTATCCATAGGTCATGCCTTGATCAGCGACGCATTGTATCTGGGACTGGAACGTACTATTCAGGAATATAAAAACTGTCTACGCTAATGAATGTATTGATGTTATTGGCCCAGGGTGCCATGAATATGGCCGACTCGCTGGCAACTGCCAACCCGGTGCTGACTCCGGTCAGCGCTCCCGAGATGAATATGCTTGATATGGCTATCAAGGGTGGTTGGATTATGATTGTACTGGGTGTACTGTCTGTAGTCTGTTTCTACATCTTATTTGAACGTAACTATATGATCCGTAAAGCGGGAAAAGAAGACCCGATGTTCATGGAACGGATCAAGGATTATATCCATAGCGGTGAAATCAAAGCGGCCATCCAGTATTGCCGCACGATGAACACTCCTTCGGCACGCATGATTGAAAAAGGAATCAGCCGTCTGGGACGTCCCATCAACGATGTGCAGGTAGCCATCGAGAATGTCGGTAATCTGGAAGTTGCCAAACTGGAAAAAGGCCTGACCGTCATGGCAACAATCTCCGGTGGTGCTCCGATGCTCGGATTCCTCGGTACGGTGACCGGTATGGTACGCGCATTCTACGAAATGGCGAATGCGGGAAGCGGAAACATCGATATAACCTTGCTTTCCGGCGGTATCTACGAAGCCATGATCACCACCGTAGGCGGTCTGATCGTGGGTATCATCGCCATGTTTGCTTACAACTACCTGGTGATGCTGGTAGACCGTGTAGTAAACAAAATGGAAGCTCGTACGATGGAATTTATGGATCTCTTGAACGAGCCTGCCCAAAAGTAACCCTGAGACGTTAATCACTATCATTAACCACTAATCAATAATAAAGTGGGATTAAAAAGAAGAAATAGAGTATCGCCCAATTTCAGTATGGCATCCATGACGGACGTCATCTTCCTGCTGCTGATATTCTTTATGATTACCTCTACGGTGGTGTCGCCCAATGCCATAAAGGTGTTGTTGCCGCAAGGCAAACAACAGACTTCGGCCAAACCGCTGACAAGAGTCGTGATCGATAAAGACCTGAACTTCTACGCTGCTTTCGGCAATGAGAAGGAAAAGCCGCTGTCGTTGGACGAACTGACTCCGTTCCTGCAAGGTTGCGCGGAGAAAGAACCGGAGATGTATGTGGCATTGTATGCAGATGAGTCGGTGCCTTACCGTGAAATCGTGCGGGTGCTGAACATTGCGAATGAGAATCATTTTAAAATGGTGCTGGCTACACGCCCGCCGGAAAACAAATAAAGTAAGTAGTTGCTACTTAACTACTAAAAAAAAGAAACAATTATGGACGACAGAAGAAAAAAGGGTGAATTCGTCGGCGCGCTGGGTGCACTGTTGGTACACGTGGCAGTGATAGCTCTTTTGATTCTGGTGAGCTTTACGGTTCCCCAGCCGGATGAAGACGCAGGCGGCGTACCTGTGATGCTGGGAAATGTGGAGTCTGCCCGAGGCTTTGACGACCCTTCGCTGGTGGACGTGGATATACTGCCCGAAGAACCGGAAGCACCTGCACCTGCGGAAACGCAGCCGGAACTGCCCTCGGAACAGGATCTGCTGACACAGACCGAAGAAGAAACGGTAGTGCTGAAACCGAAAACGGAACCTAAAAAGGAGACCGTGAAACCCAAAGAGGTAGTGAAGCCCAAAGAACCGGTGAAGAAACCCGAAAAGACAGAGGCAGAGAAAGCTGCCGAAGCGAAACGTCTTGCCGAAGAAAAAGCGGAACGTGAACGGAAAGCCGCCGAAGAAGCTGCGAAGAAAAAGGTTGCCAACGCTTTCGGAAAGGGAGCGCAGATGGGAGGCAGCAAAGGTACTTCCGCCAGCGGCACGGGAACAGAAGGCAGCAAGGACGGCAATTCATCCACCGGAGCGAAGACCGGAACCGGAGGTTACGGAACATTTGATCTTGGCGGACGTTCTTTAGGTACGGGCAGTCTGCCAAAGCCTGCCTATAATGTGCCCGAAGAAGGACGTGTGGTAGTCAATATCACCGTGAATCCGGCGGGAGTAGTCATTGGAACCAGTATCAATCCTCAAACGAACACCGTGAACTCCACCCTGCGGAAGGCAGCGGAAGACGCGGCGAAGAAGGCTCGCTTCAACACCGTGGAAGGACCGAACAACCAGACTGGAACCATCACTTATTATTTTAACCTGAGATAGTATCACTAATCAAAAATATAGGATTATGGGAACTGTATATGCTTTTTTTGCAGATGGCTTTGAAGAAATAGAAGCCTTTACTGCTGTCGACACTTTGAGACGTGCCGGACTGAATGTGCAAATTGTATCTGTCACTCCGGATGAAATTGTAATGGGCGCTCACGATGTGTCATTGCTCTGTGATATAAACTTTGAAAACTGCGATTTTTTTGATGCCGATCTGCTGTTGTTGCCGGGAGGAATGCCGGGAGCGGCTACGCTCGATAAACATGAAGGGCTGCGAAAACTGCTTCTTGACTTTGCTGCCAAAGGAAAACCGATCGCAGCGATCTGCGCGGCTCCGATGGTATTGGGCAAATTAGGTTTGCTGAAAGGCCGGAAAGCCACTTGTTATCCCAGCTTCGAGCAATACCTGGAAGGTGCGGAATGTGTCAGTGAACCCGTAGTTCGGGACGGAAATATCATCACAGGTATGGGACCGGGCGCTGCTATGGAGTTTGCTCTGACCATCGTAGATCTGTTGGTCGGCAAAGAAAAAGTAGACGAACTGGTAGAAGCGATGTGTGTAAAACGCTAAGCTGTCTATGAAACAATCTGTGATTATTGTCGCCGGTGGAAAGGGCTTGCGAATGGGAAGCGATCTTCCCAAACAATTTCTTCCTGTCGGTGGCAAACCTGTGCTGATGCGTACGCTGGAAGCATTCCGCAAGTACGATGCGATGCTTCAGATTATTCTGGTACTTCCCCGTGAACAGCAGGACTTCTGGAAACAGCTTTGCGAAGAACATCATTTTTCGGTGGAACATCTTGTGGCAGATGGCGGCGAGACCCGTTTTCATTCGGTGAAGAACGGGCTGGCGCTTGTGGAGGCTCCCGGTCTGGTAGGAGTGCACGACGGAGTTCGCCCGTTTGTATCCCTTGAAGTGATTCGCCGGTGTTACAAGCTGGCGGAACAGCATAAAGCTGTGATTCCGGTGGTGGATGTAGTCGAAACGCTGCGTCATCTGACGGATGCCGGAAGCCAAACGGTGAGCCGTACTGAATATAAGTTAGTGCAGACTCCTCAGGTCTTTGAGGTGGAGTTGCTGAAACAGGCTTATGGACAGGAGTTTACTCCGTTCTTTACGGACGATGCTTCGGTGGTCGAAGCAATGGGCGTACCCGTACATCTGGCAGAAGGTAATCGTGAAAACATAAAAATAACAACTCCCTTTGACCTGAAGATCGGGAGTGCTCTCTTGTAAATGTTCGATTTAACCACACGCGACATCAAATTTATCTCCGGTGTAGGGCCTCAGAAGGCCGCAGTATTGAACAAGGAGTTGGAAATCTACTCGTTGTACGATCTGATTTATTATTTTCCTTATAAATATGTTGACCGGAGCCGCATCTATTACATTCACGAAATAGATGGCAATATGCCGTATATCCAGCTGAAAGGAGAGATTCTCGGCTTCGAGACGGTAGGCGAAGGGCGGCAACGGCGGCTGACGGCCCATTTCTCCGACGGAACGGGAATCGTCGACCTGGTGTGGTTTCAAGGCATCAAATATATATTAGGTAAGTATAAACTTCACGAAGAATACATCATCTTCGGTAAGCCTACCGTGTTTAACGGGCGTATCAATGTGGCACATCCCGACATCGATAAGCCGGATGATCTGAAACTTTCTTCCGTCGGACTGCAACCTTATTATAATACGACGGAGAAAATGAAACGGAGTTTTCTCAATTCGCATGCGATTGAGAAGATGATGGCTACAGTGATCCAGCAGATACAGGAACCGCTGCCGGAAACGCTTTCTCCCAAAATCCTGTCGGACCATCATCTGATGCCTCTGACGGAGGCACTCCGGAATATTCATTTCCCGACGAATCCCGATTCGCTGCGCAGGGCTCAGTATCGTCTTAAATTCGAAGAACTGTTCTACGTGCAGCTGAATATCCTCCGCTATGCGAAAGACCGCCAAAGACGATATCGTGGATATATCTTTGAACGGGTAGGGGATGTTTTCAATACTTTCTATTCGCAGAACCTTCCTTTTCAGTTGACGGGTGCACAGAAACGGGTACTGAAAGAAATAAGGAATGATGTGGGAAGCGGCCGGCAGATGAACCGTCTGCTTCAAGGAGACGTGGGTAGTGGTAAAACCTTGGTAGCATTGATGAGCATGCTGCTTGCACTGGACAACGGTTTTCAAGCGTGCATGATGGCTCCCACCGAAATTTTGGCGAACCAGCATTACGAGACAATCAAGGAACTGCTTTTCGGTATGGATATCCGTGTCGAACTGCTGACCGGATCTATCAAAGGAAAGAAGAGGGAAGCGATCCTGACCGGACTGCTGACGGGAGATGTGAAAATCCTGATAGGTACGCACGCGGTCATTGAAGATACGGTGAACTTCTCTTCTTTGGGACTGGTCGTTATTGACGAACAACACCGCTTCGGAGTGGCACAGCGTGCCCGCCTCTGGACGAAAAACATACAGCCGCCCCATGTGCTGGTGATGACCGCCACGCCTATTCCGCGTACACTGGCGATGACGTTGTATGGCGATCTGGATGTTTCTGTCATTGACGAGCTGCCGCCGGGACGGAAGCCGATAACCACCATTCATCAGTTTGACAACCGTCGGGAAAGTATGTATCGTGCCGTACGCAAGCAGATAGAAGAAGGACGGCAGGTATACATCGTCTATCCTTTAATAAAGGAAAGCGAGAAGATCGACCTCAAGAACCTGGAAGAAGGTTACCAGCATATCCTGGAAGAGTTTCCCGGCTGTACCGTTGCCAAAGTTCACGGCAAGATGAAGTCTGCGGAGAAAGATGAGCAGATGCAGCTCTTTATTTCCGGACAAGCTCAGATTATGGTTGCCACTACCGTGATCGAAGTCGGGGTGAATGTCCCCAATGCTTCTGTGATGATCATTGAGAATGCCGAACGCTTCGGACTTTCACAACTCCATCAGTTGCGCGGTCGGGTGGGACGGGGTGCTGAACAGTCTTATTGTATCCTTGTGACGAACTATAAACTGACCGAAGACACGCGGAAACGGCTGGAAATAATGGTGCGCACCAATGACGGCTTTGAAATAGCGGAAGCGGACTTGAAACTGCGCGGTCCCGGTGATTTGGAGGGGACGCAGCAAAGCGGCATTGCCTTCGATCTGAAGATTGCGAACCTTGCCCGTGACGGTCAGTTGTTGCAGTACGTCCGTTCGATAGCCGAAGATATCGTAGATAACGACCCGTCGGCTCAAAGTCCGGAGAACGAGATCTTGTGGCGGCAACTGAAATCTCTCCGGAAAACGAATGTTAACTGGGCGGCTATAAGTTGAAAAACGGTTAAACATGCAGTTTATTTGCGGGAATGTGTTGCAAAACATGTTTCGTTTCTATTCCTCCTATTTATAGGGCTTTAACGCCGCTTTTTCTGTTCTTTTCATCTCCGTACTTCTGAAAAATAGTTAATGACTTACTTGCCCTTTCATCGGAAAATACTATCTTTGGGGGAATTTTTTATAGTAAATGTATAGTTTAATCTTTTGAAAGTCACACATCATGATCGAAAAAACGCTGGTTATTTTGAAGCCGTGTACCCTTCAACGGGGATTGGTTGGTGAGATCACTCATCTCTTTGAACGTAAAGGACTACGGTTGGCCGGCATGAAAATGATGCAACTGACGGATGAATTATTAAGCGAACATTATGCCCACCTGAGCAGCAAGCCTTTCTTTCAGCGCGTGAAAGATTCGATGATGGCAACTCCTGTCATTGTTTGTTGTTATGAAGGTGTGGATGCTATTCAAGCAGTCCGTACGTTGGCGGGACCAACTAATGGACGTCTGGCTGCGCCGGGAACCATTCGTGGGGATTATAGTATGAGTTTTCAAGAAAACATCGTTCATACTTCCGATTCTCCGGAAACTGCGGCTATCGAATTAACGAGATTTTTTAAACCTGAAGAGATATTCGACTACAAACAGGCGACTTTTGACTACCTGTATGCGAACGACGAATATTAATTGAATTGACAAGAACGAATGAATTTCAATTGCATTATTAAAACAGGATTGGTAGCTGTAGCAGCTATGGTCAGCCTGAGTTCTTTCTCTCAAGACCTGATTGCCCGCCAAGCTCCGATAGACAAGAAATTAAAAACCGTAGACTCTTTGGCACTTCAGAAACAGATCCGTGCCGAACAGTCGGAATATCCCGCCTTAAGTCTTTATCCAAACTGGAACAACCAGTATGCACATGCTTACGGCAATGCTATCATCCCCGACACTTATACCATCGACCTCACAGGCTTCTGTATGCCGACTCCGAGTACGAAGATTACTTCGCCTTTCGGTCCCCGCTGGAGAAGAATGCACAATGGTCTGGACCTGAAGGTGAACATCGGTGACACGATTGTAGCTGCCTTTGACGGTAAAGTACGTATCGTGAAGTATGAACGCAGAGGATATGGTAAATATGTAGTGATTCGTCATGACAATGGATTGGAAACCATATACGGACACTTGTCCAAACAACTCGTTGAAGAAAATCAATTGGTAAAAGCCGGCGAAGTGATCGGTCTGGGTGGTAACACCGGACGTTCTACCGGTTCTCATCTCCACTTTGAAACCCGCTTCCTGGGAATCGCCATCAACCCGATTTATATGTTCGACTTCCCGAAACAGGATATCGTAGCCGATACTTATACTTTCCGCAAGACGAAAGGTGTGCGTAGTGCCGGTTCTCACGACACTCAGGTAGCCGACGGAACGATCCGTTATCATAAAGTGAAGAGCGGAGATACATTGTCACGTATCGCTAAAGTGCGTGGAGTATCGGTCAGTACGCTTTGTAAGCTGAACCGTATCAAGCCGACGACCACCTTGCGTATCGGACAAGTTTTACGTTGTTCGTAAAGATGTAATACAATAATAGCTTTGGAAGAGGGCACTTTAATATAATTTAGAGTGCCCTCTTTCTGTTTTTACTTAATTATTGTTACCTTTGCGCACTATTTGGAAGAAGATGAAAGATACCAAGCAACAATTTGAACATGTCATTGCCTTGTGCCGTGACTTATTCTCCAAGAAGCTGCACGATTACGGGCCTGCATGGCGTATCCTGCGTCCGGCTTCGGTTACTGATCAGATTTTTATCAAAGCTAACAGGATTCGCAGTATCGAA
Source organism: Bacteroides sp. RCH18 (assembly GCF_058231005.1). Taxonomy (NCBI): domain Bacteria; kingdom Pseudomonadati; phylum Bacteroidota; class Bacteroidia; order Bacteroidales; family Bacteroidaceae; genus Bacteroides; species Bacteroides sp. RCH18. Next base: position 527,554 of record NZ_JBIPTC010000002.1, read on the forward strand.
ACCAAAGGGGTGACTCTGGTTAACGAAGGAATCCGTTCGGAATTTATTGCGATAGTCAATTATGGCATTATCGGTCTGATCCAGCTGGAACTGGGCTACGCCGAATCTGCCGACATCAGCAATGAGGAGGCTTTGGCTTTATATGACAAGCATGCAAAGGAAGCGCTGGAGCTGATGCTTGCCAAAAATCATGACTATGATGAGGCTTGGCGCAGTATGCGTGTGAGTTCCTACACAGACTTGATTCTGATGAAGATATACCGTACCAAGCAGATTGAAAGTCTGGCAGGGAACACGTTGGTGTCGGAAGGTATCGATGCTAACTATATGGATATGATTAATTATTCAGTATTCGGATTGATTAAGATAGAATTTGAAGGATAAGAACTTACATATCATCCAGAAGACAGGAGCGAATGTCTGCCGTTTCCTTTTAGCGGCATCGTTCATCTTTTCCGGTTTTGTGAAGGCTGTCGACCCGCTGGGCTTCCAGTATAAGATACAGGACTATCTGACCGCCTTCGGGGTGATTTCATGGTTTCCTTCTTTCTTCCCGTTGTTGGGAGGCATAATATTATCCGCCATCGAATTTTCAATCGGTATCTTCCTGTTCTTCGGTATCAAGAAAACAATCTCCACCACATTGGCGTTGGTGCTGATGATCTTCATGACACCGCTGACGCTGTATCTGGCGATTTTCGATCCGGTGTCGGACTGCGGTTGTTTCGGCGATGCCTGGGTATTGACTAACTGGGAGACATTTGCAAAGAACATCGTACTGCTGCTTGCCGCGATTGCTACATTCCAGTGGAGGAAAATGCTGATCAGATTCGTGACCCGAAAGATGGAATGGCTGATTTCTCTGTACACGATATTCTTTGTATTTACACTGTCGTTCTATTGTCTGGACCGTCTGCCTGTGCTGGACTTCCGTCCTTACAAGATCGGACAGAATATCATGAAAGGCATGAGTATCCCCGAAGGAGCGAAGCCGAGTGTATATGAAAGTGTCTTTATCCTGGAAAAGAACGGGGAAAAGAAAGAGTTTACACTGGACAATTATCCGGACAGCACATGGACCTTTGTCGATACGCGTACCATTCTGAAAGAAAAAGGATACGAACCTTCGATTCACGACTTCTCCATGATGGATCTGAGCACGGGTGATGATATCACGGAAGACGTGCTGACGGATATGGGATATACCTTCCTGCTGGTGGCACATCGTATCGAAGAGGCGGACGACAGTAACATTGATTTGATTAATGAGATATATGACTACTCGGTAGAGCATGGTTACAGATTCTACTGCCTCACTTCCTCACCGGAAGAGCAGATAGAATTGTGGAAGGACAAGACCGGTGCGGAATATCCTTTCTGCCAGATGGATGACATTACGCTGAAGACGATGATTCGCTCCAATCCGGGACTGATGCTGATAAAGAACGGTACGATTCTGAACAAATGGAGTGATGAAGACATTCCGGATGAATATGTACTGACTGACAAACTGGAGAATCTGGAACTCGGTCAGCAGAAGGTCCGGAGTGACGTACATACGATTGGATACGTATTCCTGTGGTTTGTCATTCCGCTGTTGCTGGTGTTGGGAGTGGACATTCTGATTGTCCGCCGACGCGAACGGAAGAACGAAAAGCGGAAGCAGCAACAGGAAGTAAAAGAACAATAAATTTATTAACCCTTTAAATAAAGAACAAAATGAGAAAGAACATTGTTGCAGGAAACTGGAAAATGAACAAAACCCTTCAAGAGGGTATCGCTTTGGCAAAAGAACTGAACGAAGCATTGGCTAACGAAAAGCCCAACTGTGATGTAATCATCTGTACTCCGTTTATCCACTTGGCATCTGTTACTCCGTTGGTAGACGCTGCTAAGATCGGTGTAGGTGCTGAAAACTGTGCAGACAAGGCATCCGGTGCATATACAGGTGAAGTTTCTGCTGAAATGGTAGCTTCTACAGGTGCAAAATATGTAATCCTGGGTCACTCAGAACGTCGTGCTTACTACGGTGAAACTGTTGCTATCCTCGAAGAAAAAGTAAAATTGGCTCTGGCTAACGGTCTGACTCCGATCTTCTGTATCGGTGAAGTGCTGGAAGAACGCGAAGCTAACAAGCAGAACGAAGTAGTAGCTGCTCAGATGGAATCTGTATTCTCTCTGTCTGCTGAAGACTTCTCTAAGATCATCCTTGCTTACGAACCGGTTTGGGCTATCGGTACAGGTAAAACAGCTTCTCCCGAGCAAGCTCAGGAAATCCACGCTTTCATCCGTTCAATCGTGGCTGACAAGTATGGCAAGGAAATCGCTGACAACACTTCTATCCTTTACGGTGGTAGCTGCAAGCCTTCTAACGCTAAAGAACTGTTCTCTAACCCCGACGTAGACGGTGGACTGATTGGTGGTGCTGCTCTGAAAGTTTCTGACTTCAAGGGTATCATCGATGCGTTCAATGCATAATTAGAATATCTTTCGGGAACTGACTAAAAAGTAGATAGTAACTCTAAACTCTCCTCCTTCAGGAAGGAGGAGTACCCGTAGGGGGAGGTGGTAGGTGAATACATAAAACTATGAAAGTTCATTTGTCAGGTGCTTCCTACCACCCTGGCTTTCAGCCACCCCTCCTTCCAGAAGGAGGGGAATTGCAGATAGTATCGACTTTTTAGCCACTTCCTGAAATTAAACTTTTATCGAATGAGAAAACTAGGTTTACTTTTATGGATGCTGGCTTTTACCGCTGTTGGTGCACAGGCGCAGAACATCATCAAGAGTCTGGAACGTACAGTGCCGGGACAGGGAAAGGTGACGATTCATCAAGACCCTAAGATAGAGGCATTGATAGGCGTGGAACGTCCTTCTATGGGCGAACAGAAAGTGTTGAAGGCAGCCGGATTCAGAATACAGGCGTATGCCGGTAATAATACCCGTGAGGCAAAGAATGATGCCTATCGTGTAGCTTCCCGCATCAAAGAGTATTTCCCCGAACTGACGATTTACACTTCGTTCAATCCTCCCCGCTGGCTTTGTCGTGTGGGTGATTTCCGGAGCATTGAAGAGGCGGACGCGATGATGCGTAAACTCAAGGCAACCGGTGTATTCAAAGAGGTCTCTATCGTCAAAGACCAGATCAATATTCCTTTATAATTGTATCATGTTAGAAAAAGAAGAAATTGTCTCTCCGAATCTGGAGGAATTGAAAAGTCATTATCACAGTATTATTACTTTGTTGGGTGAAGATGCCGGAAGGGAAGGTTTGCTGAAGACCCCCGAACGTGTTGCGAAGGCTATGCTGAGTCTGACAAAAGGTTATCATATGGATCCTCATGAAGTGTTGCGCTCGGCTAAGTTTCAGGAAGAATACAGCCAGATGGTGATAGTGAAAGACATTGATTTCTTCTCTCTCTGCGAACACCATATGTTGCCGTTCTACGGAAAAGCACATGTGGCATATATCCCTAACGGCTACATCACGGGATTGAGCAAGATTGCCCGGGTAGTCGATATCTTTTCCCATCGCCTGCAAGTGCAGGAACGCATGACGCTGCAAATCAAAGACTGTATCCAGGAGACACTGAACCCATTGGGAGTGATGGTGGTAGTGGAGGCAAAGCATATGTGTATGCAGATGCGCGGCGTAGAAAAACAAAATTCTATTACTACTACTTCAGACTTTACAGGAGCTTTCAATCAGGCCAAGACTCGCGAAGAGTTTATGAATCTGATTCAGCACGGCAGGGGGTAATATGCTTCACAAAATGTGGACAATGTAGTTCTCCACCGATGAGAAATTTAGCGTAATACAACGCGGTCGCCCAGGCGCTTCGCCATCAGACTTTGCACTTCCCGCATCTCATTGTAACGCTGCATCAGCGAATTACATTTCTCATTGTCATGAGCGAGTGCCGGATCTTGCAGGGCATAAAGCATATGTTTTAGTTCTTCCGTGACAATCGCATATTTGAAGTTGATCATCAACATCGGGACGAGTTCGTACAGCCGTTCTTCATCTGTCACGATCTTCTGTGATTTCGAGTGATACTTACTTAGCTGATAACGTACATTAATCAAGTCCACGCTCAACCGGCTGATGGTCTGGTCGGGATGTGCCAGGAAATAGCGTTCCGCGATAAAACCGGCATCGTGTATATGCGTGGCGGCTTCTGTCAGAATCTGTCGGTGCAACGGATTATGGAAAGCCAGGTCGTCTTCCTTCAGATCATTTACCACATATTCGATAACGGTTACCGGAATTTCATTTCCTTCTTCGTCGGTAAGGTTGCACATTACTTTCTCACCATAGCGGACTACTGCTTGCAGGATCAATCGCTCAAACTTATAGAACTCCTGACCTTCTTTCCCTTCCTGCGGAATAAAGGAGGTATAAGAATCTCCGGGAACAGCGGTATCCGTAGTGGAGGCGGGTGCATTGCCGGGAGGAAGTCCTGCTGCACCTCCTGTAGCAGCGGGCATCGGATCTGCGAAAGATACGATATTGCCATTGTCATCATATTCGGGTTCCGGTGGCATTCCTGCATTGCCGTAGGGGCTCGATGGACTAGAATAAGTCGGAGCACCGGAGTAAGCCGATGTGCTGGAAGCGGCGGCTGTACCGGAAGTATCTCCGGTTGTTGAAGCTGAATGATTATAGCTGGGACGGTTGGCTTTTTCAGCCTGCACCTCTCTTAATTTGGCGACTTCCGCTACCAGCAGTTTTTCTTCGATGCGCAGATGTTGGCTGCATTCTTTGATGTAGACATCCCGTATAATGGCTTCCGGTATGACGGAAATACTTCGTACGATATTAGAAATCAGTTCCGCGCGTTTGATCGGATCTCTTCCCGCGTCTTCCATCAGAAGGTCGGTCTTGAAGCGGATGAAATCTTTCTCGTGCTCACGGATGAATGACTGGAATTCTTCCGAATTATGTTTGCGGGCAAAGGAGTCCGGGTCGTCTCCGTCCGGCAGCAGGCATACTTTGATGTTCATGCCTTCTTCCAGTAGCATATCGATTCCGCGGATAGAGGCTTTGATACCAGCTACGTCACCGTCATAGAGTACGGTAATGTTATTGGTGAAACGGTGGATCAGACGAATCTGTCCCGGCGTCAATGCGGTGCCCGATGAAGCGACTACGTTTTCTATGCCCGACTGGTGCATGGAGATAACGTCCGTGTATCCTTCCACAAGGAAACATCTGTCCTGCTTGACAATCGCCTGTTTGGCAAAATAGATTCCGTATAGCTCGTTACTCTTGTGGTAGATTTCCGATTCGGGAGAGTTGACGTATTTCACCTTCACCCCTTTGGTGGCGGTGCTGAGCACACGTCCGCCGAAGGCGACTACCTTTCCGGAAAGGGTATGGACGGGGAAAATCACACGTCCCCAGAAGCGGTCACGAAGACGGTGGTCGTCCGTTTCGTAGCAGATTCCCGTTTTCACCAGGAATTCTTTCTTGTAGCCTTTGCGCAATGCTTCTTGTGACATGGCATCATGGCTTTCCGTACAATAGCCCAACTGGAATTTCTCAATGATGTCATCACGAAATCCACGTTGCCGGAAATAAGCCAGACCGATGCTGCGGCCGTCCACATGATTCTTTAAGATATTCTGAAAGTAATCGCGGGCGAAGTTGTTGACAATGAACATACTTTCGCGCGTTGTCTGCGCCTGTTTCTCTTCATTGGTCAGCTCCCGTTCTTTGATTTCGATGTTGTATTTCTTGGCGAGATATTTCAGTGCCTCGTAATACGACATCTGCTCGTGCTCCATGATGAAGTGGACCGAGTTTCCGCCCTTACCGCAGCTGAAACACTTGCAAAGTCCCTTGGCGGGGGAGACACTGAATGACGGAGTCTTTTCGTTGTGGAACGGGCACAGACCGACATAGTTCACTCCGCGTTTGCGCAGGGTGACAAATTCAGATACTACATCTACAATCTGTGCGGCATCTAAAATTCGGTCTATGGTAACTTGATCTATCATTCTTCTTTTCTCCTGTGATTCCGTTTTTGCGGATACAAAGGTACATATAAAAAAATCCCCTGCAAAGAACTTTTTTGTAGGGGATGGTTAAATCTTATCGAAGCAGAGGATGATTTACTTGATCTTTTCCCGAATCTTGGTGAGGTAGGCTTTCATACCTTCCGCATCTTTCTTTTCGATGATTTCGAGAAGATTCTTCAGCTCTGTACGGATATTGGTCACTTGTCCCGGCGTGCGTGGGTTGAACAGGATTTCCTGCAGCAGGTAGTCATCTTCGCTCAGCAGCCCCTTTGCGATAGCCATATGCTTCTTGAAAGTCGTTCCCGGAGCTTCCTGATGCTTCATCACGGCAGCAAATACGAAAGTCGAAACGAATGGGATGGAGAGCGAGTATGCCACCGTTTCATCATGTTCGTCGAACGTATATTCGAAGATGTTCAGGCGCAGCGTCTGGTAAAGGTCTTTGAAGAAAATCTTTCCCAAATGATCTCCTTCGCTGATGATAATCGCATTCTCGCTGCTCAGATTGCTGAGACTGGCAAACGTCGGTCCGAACATAGGGTGACTGGAAACGTAGCGGAATCCGCTTTCTTCGTAGAACTTCTTCAGTCCTGTCTTTACGGAAGCGATGTCACTGATGATACAGTCTTTGGGCAGCACAGGCAATACCTTGCGGAAAGCATCCAGCGTGTATTTTACGGTGACGGCATTGATGACCAGTTCCGGCTCGAATTCCTTGATTTCCTCCAGCGTGGTGAAACGATACGTGTTATACACGAAACGCAACTGGTGCGGGTTGACGTCAAACACGGCCGTCTCGTGCTGAAAACTCAGTATATCCGTAAAGAAGGAACCCATTTTACCGGCTCCGAGGATTAATATTCTCATATCTATTATTTATTGGGGAGTTTCTCAAAAGTCAATAGCTTCTTCAAAAGTTAATAGTATCTCACATTGGGGTGACTAAAAAGTCGATTCTATCTCTATTCTCCTCCTTCCAGAAGGAGGAGAGTTAAGATACTATTGACTTTCTAGTCGGCCTCAGTTGTGTTACTGCTGACTTATTTGTTAGTTTTCATTTGACTTTTAAGTTCTCTTTGGCTTTTTATTTATTGATAATCTCGATCTGCTGGCGGACAGACTCTTCGTGGATTGCTTCGAAGATCAGCTTCATAAAGTCTGCGCTCATGCCGCATTGCTCTCCTTGCGCACCGCGTTTTTCCAGGATTTCATTGTAACGTCCTGCTTGAAGAACGGTGATTCCGTGTTCTTTTTTGTAAGTACCGATCTCACGTGCTACGCGCATTCTCTTAGCCAGTTCCTGGATGATGTTATCGTCGCATTCGTCGATTTGCTTACGCAGTTGGCTTAGGCTTTCTGTCGTCTGGGTTTCGGTACGGATCACCAATAAGTTGAGGATGTAGTCGAGTACATCGGGCGTTACCTGTTGAGAAGCGTCGCTCCACGCACAGTCCGGATTGCAGTGACTTTCCACGATCAGACCATCGAAGTTCAGGTCCATTGCCTGCTGGCAGAGCGGGGCAACCAGTTCGCGTTTTCCTCCGATGTGACTTGGGTCACAGAAAATCGGCAGGTTAGGCAGACGGCGACGCAGTTCGATAGGAATGTGCCATTGCGGAAGGTTGCGGTATATCTTTTTGTCGTAGCTGCTGAAACCACGGTGGATAGCTCCCAAACGTTTCAAGCCTGCGTTGTGGATACGTTCCAGTGCACCGATCCACAATTCCAGGTCTGGGTTTACCGGATTTTTTACCAGCACGGGGATGTCGACCCCTTTCAATGCGTCGGCAATTTCCTGTACGGCGAAAGGATTGGCTGTGGTACGTGCGCCTACCCAAAGGATGTCGATTCCTGCTTTCAGACATTCGTAAACGTGTTTGGCAGTCGCCACTTCGGTAGAAACATACATACCTGTCTCTTTCTTCACTTCCTTCAGCCAGGCAAGTCCTTCTACACCGATTCCTTCGAAACCTCCCGGTTTGGTACGTGGTTTCCAGATACCGGCACGGTATATCTTTTGTCCTTTGGCTGCCAGTTGTTTGGCGGTTTCCATTACTTGTTCTTCAGTCTCTGCGCTACACGGGCCGGCGATAACAATCGGTCTTTTGGCTTCGATGCCCGGTAATAAAATTGATTCGAGTTCCATATTCTTATTGTTTTTATTTTATTCCTGTTCTTATTCTTTCGGGCAGGCGTTTCCTGGTCTGCCGCTGATTTACTTTTATCGGTCTTTTCTTTTTAAGAAAGCTTCTTGATTCTTTCCAATGCTTCCGCCAGTTTGGCATCCTTGCAACAAAGGGAAATACGGATAAACCTTGCTCCGTTACTGCCAAAGATGAATCCCGGCGTGATAAATACCCTTGCCTGGTGCAATACTTTTTCGGTCAGTTCCTCTACATCCTTGCACGAAGCGGGAATCTTTCCCCAAAGAAACATACCCACCTGGTTTTCGTCGTAGGTGCAACCCAGCTCTTTCATGATTTCACCGGCCAGATGGCGGCGGCCACGATAGTTGTGGTTGTTACCTTCGTACCAGTCCGCTTCGGCTTCCAGAGCTGTGGCGGCTGCCAGTTGCATGGCACGGAACATACCGCTGTCGATATTGCTTTTTACTTTCAGTATCCATTGTACGAATTCGGCATTCGAAGCCAGCATTCCGATACGCCATCCCGGCATATTGTGGCTCTTGCTCATGGAGTTGAATTCGATGCAGCACTCTTTGGCTCCCGGTACGCTGAGAATACTGATCGGCTTTTCGTTCAGGATAAAGCTGTACGGGTTGTCATTCACGATGACGATATTCTTGCGGCGTGCGAAGTCTACCAGACGTTCGTAGAGTTCCGGAGTGGCGTTGGCTCCTGTCGGCATATTCGGATAGTTGGTCCACATTAGTTTCACGCGGCTCAGGTCCATCTTTTCCAATGCTTCGAAATCGGGCATCCAGCCGTCTTCTTCTTTCAGGTCGTAGCTGATTACTTCCGCACCGAGTATTTTGCTCAGAGAAGTATAGGTGGGGTATCCCGGATTCGGCACCAGTACCTGTTCGCCCGGATTGACAAAAGCCAGCGTGACGTGAAGGATACCTTCTTTGGAACCGATCAGCGGCTGTATTTCCGTATTCGGATTCAGTTCCACTCCATACCAGCGTTGATACCAGGCTGCGAAACCTTTACGGAGTTCCGGTATGCCCACATACGGTTGGTAACCGTGTCCGTTGGGGTCGTGAGCATTGTTGCACAATGTTTCGATGGTAACTTTTGAAGGAGGCATATCGGGACTTCCGATACCCAGACTGATAACATCTTTCCCTTCTACATTCATTTGTGCTACCTCTTTCAGCTTCTTTGAGAAGTAGTATTCGCTGACACTTGCCAGTCTTTCGGCAGGAGCGATTTTATACGTTTGACTTTCCTTCTGCATATTCGCCTAATATTTTAAGTTCTTTGGTTAATGGAGTAATTGCTGCTATAGATTGTTTATATCTCAGATAATCATTGAAAGATACATCGACGTAAAACTGATATTCCCATTCCCGTCCGATGATCGGCAGCGATTGTATCTTTGTCAGATTGATGTTGTAGAACGAAAGAATGGATAATACTTGCGACAGGCTTCCTTCTGTGTGTGGCAATGTGAATACCATGCTTGCCTTGTTGGTCGCCTTTGCGTGATGCTGGCGGAGTTCGTCCACTTGCCACGGATCGGCAACTACCAGAAAACGGGTGAAGTTGTGCTTGTTGGTCTCGATGCCTTCTTGCAGCACTTTCATTTCGTAGCGTTCTGCCGCAGCTTTCGAGCAAATGGCTGCATGCCCTTTCAGGTTTTCTTTCTTGATGATTTCCGCGCTGCGTGCCGTATCTTCTCCTTCCACTACTTTGAGTTGCGGATGCTGATTCAGAAAATCACGGCATTGCATCAGGGCGATAGGGTGGGAGTTGACTTCTGTCAGGTCTTCCCAGCTTTCTTCGGGCAGGCAGACGAAGCTATGTGAGATGCGCAGCTTGTATTCGCCGATAATCTGCGTACCGCTTTGTCTCAACAGTTCATTGTTGTGCAGCAGGCTTCCCGCTATCGTATTTTCGATGGCTAGCATTCCGATGACCTGGCTGTCTTTCCGTATCGAAGTAAACACGTCTTCGAAGTTGGCACAACAGATTAACTCTATTTCTTCTCCCTCGAAGTACTTGTGTGCGGCGATATCGTGATATGAGCCGAGTGTTCCTTGAATTGCTATCTTTTTCATTGTTCTAATAGGGTTATATAAAAAAATCCCGCGTCCATATGGAAGCGGGATTTATATGATTAATTTCTTCATCTCAGTCCTTAAGCATCATGTCACTTGATACATACAAACTCCCGCTCTACTTTCTGGCTAAAGTAAAAGTAAAAAAAGAAGTAATATGCATAAGAAAATGATTTCATACGAATCTTTGTTTCTGCTTTGGTTTCTAATTCTGGGGCAAAAGTAATAATTTTCTGTTAGATGCAAACAAAAAGCGATACTTTTTTTGTTTTCTTCTCTAAAAAAGATGAAAAGGTCACCTGATATGACAGTAATGTTTCAGTTAAAAATGAGTATATACTGCCGTCTGCCTAGAAGATTCCCGGCAGTGCTTCCGGTTTCGGTCCCAAGTTCTTGAATTCTCCGTTCAGACCAGCTTCGTCTTTTGGATTCAGCTCCAGTGACTTCTTCATGTCTTCTACGGAACCGTCTTTATCACCGTTCAGTAGTTTGGCGCGTCCGCGTTCTTTATAGGCTTCGGCGAAGTTCGGGTTCAGCTCGATGGCTTCGTCAAACAGGGCGATTGCTTCCGCTAGTTTCTTCTGATTGATATAAAGTTGTCCCAGATAGAGATAGGCTTGCTCGTTGAATGGGTTTATTTCCGTTACAAACTTGTAGTCTGTTTCCGCTTCTTCTTCCTGTCCGTTGGCTTCTTTCACCTTGCCACGCAGCAGGATGGCGGTCTCTTCTTCCGGATTCTGGGCGAGTACGGCGTCTATGTCTTCCATTGTTTCCTTGTATTGCTTCATTTTCAGCAGAGCTTCCGCGCGCATCAGACGGGCTTCGATGAAGTCGTCTTTCAGAGTGATGGCTTTTGTCAGATGAGCGATGGTCATGATTTCGTCATCCTGTCCTTTGCGGGCTTTTCCGAGCAGGAAGTGTGCGACTGCATTTCCCTCTTCGATGGCGATTGCTTTGCTGGCAGCCTCTTCCATTGCTTTGTAATCTTCCTGGATGTAGCAGACATTGGCCAGTGTGAGGAATGTGTTGGTCACATGAGGTTCCATTACTGCCATTTTCTCCAGAAGTTTGCGGGCTTTTTCGGTTTCTCCCATCGGGATGTAAAGTTGACTGAGATAGCCCATCGTTTCGAAATCCTCTTCGATGGCAAGCGCCTCGGTAAAGCACTTTATGGCATAATCCGGACGTCCCATGCGTTGTGCACGCAAGCCGTCATATTTGAATATCTCGAAGTTTTTCTGATCGTTTTTCTGTTTTTCACTCTCCGGAGTTTCGGACTTACCGGAGAAAAAAGACTTAAAAAAGTTCGGCATGATAGTGTTGTTTTAGAGTTTATCTGCAAATGTAATAACTTATTTTGAAATATATAGCATTCCGTCCTGCATCTTCAGCTCGCCTTCGTCCAATAAATATCGGATTACTTGTCCGATATCCTCTTTTTCCGCCTTTATCTGATCGGCTGTTTCGGCAGGAGTGAGAGGGCTGTGGCTGAGTAAGTCGAGTATTTGCCTTTTCACTTCTTCGTAAGATTCCTCGGATAAGTCGTTGGTGGCACGCTTGCTGAGGCAGACATCGCATTGCCCGCAGTTGTGTTCGTTTTTCTCTCCGAAGTAGCGGAGAAGCATTCGGCTCCGGCATACGTTTTCGGTGGTGACGTATTCTTCCATTGCCTTGATGCGTGCTTCATAGCGTGCTTTGCGCTCTTCGTAGACGCTGGCGGGAATATGCAGGAAACGTAATTCCAGTCGTTCGCGCGTATATATAATATAAGGTGTCTTTTTGCGGGGAATGTAGTCCACGATGCGGCGTTTGGTTAATGTCACCAATATATTATAGATTTGCTGGCGTGTCAGTCCGGTACGGATGGCAAGAGACTCTTCGCTGATGTAGGCATAATCGGTGAAAACTCCTGTGTATGAGCGAAGAATACTCTGTATCAGGGCTTCCGCTTCCTTTCCCATCTCCCGCAACTTGTATAGTTCGTCCCGACGGATGGTAAAGAGAATCCGTGATGAATTATCCTGTTCGTCCGTGTATTCCAGATAGCCTGCCTGAGTCAGTATCTTCAAGGCACTGTCTACCGGCACCGGAAAGTATTTGAACTTCCGGCAGAACTCTTCCAGGTTGAATTCACGGATACATTGAAAACCGTCGCCCATCGCCATTTGGTAATAGTACTGGAGATGTTCGTAGACATTCAGAATGTACTCTTTGTCGGGGAAGGTGTCGACCACTCGTTTATGGAGTGTTGTCTTGTCCGATTTGGAGTACAGGATGACGGCATAGGCTTTCTCTCCGTCTCTTCCGGCACGTCCGGCTTCCTGAAAGTAGGCTTCGGGAGAGTCAGGCAGGTCGAGATGCAGCACGATGCGGACATCCGGCTTGTCGATACCCATACCGAAGGCATTGGTTGCCACCATGACGCGGACTTCTCCGCTTTGCCAGCGTTTCTGCCGGAGGTCTTTGACGGCGTTATCCAGTCCGGCATGATAGAAGTCGGCGGTTATACCTTCGTTCATCAGCAGTTCGGTGATTTCTTTGGTACGGCGTCTGTTGCGGACATAGATGATGGCACTGCCCGATATTCGTTGCAGGATATACAGGAGTTCTTTCGTTTTGTTGTCGGTTTTGCGCACGATATATGCCAGATTCTTCCGTTCAAAGCTCATTCGGAAGACATTTCCTTCCCGGAATTTCAGACGGGCCTGAATATCTGTTACGACTTCCGGAGTGGCCGTAGCTGTCAGTGCCAGTACCGGAACTTCCGGCAATAGTTCCCGTATCTCCGCTATTTTCAGATAGGCCGGGCGGAAGTCGTATCCCCATTGTGAGATACAGTGGCTTTCGTCTACCGTAATCATGGAGACTTTCATCGAACGCAACTTGGTGCGGAATATTTCCGTATCCAGCCGTTCCGGAGAAATATAAAGGAATTTGTAATTGCCGAAGATGCAGTTTTCGAGTGCGGTAAGTATTTCCTGCCGTGTCATGCCCGAATAGATGGCAAGAGCTTTGATTTCCCGCTTCCGCAGATTCTGCACCTGATCTTTCATCAGGGCGATAAGCGGGGTGATGACGATACAAATGCCCTCCTGGGCGAGAGCGGGCACTTGAAATGTAATAGACTTACCGCCTCCGGTAGGCATCAGTCCCAGTGTGTCTTTGCCTTCGCCGATACTGGTGATGATCTCCTCCTGCAAGTCGCGGAAGGAGTCATAACCCCAGTATTGTTTTAATATCTCCTGATACTTATTCAATCGGCTTTATATCCTCGATTTGAAGTTGGACTTCGCCACGCTTGTGCGTGTTCTCCTCGATCGTATAGCAGATGTCGAATGAACGCTTCGTCTTGATATAGCGCACATGAGAACTCTGTCCGAATGCGATGCCGTTCATGACGTTATTCGACTTGTTGTCAACCAGTTCCAGCTTGATATGTTCCTGATCGCGTCCCACTACTTTGCTGGTTCCGTAATCATAGACGTGATGCGTACAGAAGATCGGTTTGATATTGTCCGGACCGAAAGGATTGAATTTCTTCAGATCATTGAAGAATTTCGATGTGATGTCTCTGAAGTCGATCTCCGCATCTATATTGATGACGGCGCTGGTTTGTTCCGGCAGAATATGTTGTGACACGTATTCTTCGAATCGTCGGGTAAAGACTTCCACATTTTCCACTTTCATGGATAATCCCGCTGCATAGGTATGTCCGCCGAAGTTCTCCAACAGGTCGCGGCAATGTTCAATCGCCTTGTACACATCAAATCCGGAGACGGAACGTGCGGAACCGGTCGCCATATCATCTGTCCGTGTGAGCACTACTGCCGGGCGGTAGTAAACTTCTGTCAGACGGGAAGCTACGATACCGATGACACCTTTGTGCCATTCCTCATTATAAAGCACGATGGAACGGCGTTCGGACAGCCCTTCCAGATTGGCCACAATATTGTTAGCTTCTTCTGTCATGCTCTTGTCGAGGTCTTTCCGGGTTTCGTTGTACTGATTGATCTGTCCCGCTTTCTCCAGTGCGGCAGAAAAGTCCTTCTCTGTGAGGAGGTCCACCGCTTCCTTACCGTTCTGGATGCGTCCCGATGCGTTGATACGTGGTCCGATTTTGAACACGATATCGCTGACGGTGATCTCCTTTTCGGAGAGTCCGCATACATCGATGATGGCTTTCATGCCGACGCTGGGGTTGCTGTTCAGTTGTTTCAGACCGTGATAGGCGAGAATACGGTTTTCGCCCATGATCGGGACGATGTCCGATGCAATGCTCACCGCTACGAGGTCGAGCAATGGAATCAGATGATGAAATTCGATGCCATTGTTGATAGCAAATGCCTGCATAAACTTAAAACCGACTCCGCAACCGGAAAGGTGGGTGTATGGATAAGTGTTGTCCAGACGTTTGGCGTTCAGGATTGCGACGGCAGGGGGGAGGATATCGTCCGGTACATGATGGTCGCAGATAATAAAGTCGATTCCCTTTTCTTTCGCATACGTGATTTCCTCCACTGCTTTGATTCCACAGTCGAGTACGATGATCAATCCTACGCCGGTCTCTGAGGCATAGTCAACTCCTTTTTTAGAAATGCCATACCCTTCGTTGTAGCGGTCGGGTATGTAATAGTCAATGTTCGAATAGAACTGTTGAATAAACTTGTAGACCAATGCTACGGCAGTAGTACCGTCTACATCATAATCTCCATAAATCAGAATACGCTCTTTCTTTCCCATCGCCTTGTTCAGACGTTCTACTGCAATGTCCATGTCCTTCATCAGGAACGGATCGTGCAGGTCGGGCAATTGCGGGCGGAAAAACTTCTTGGCATCTGCTGCCTTCGTTATTCCCCGCTGCACCAAAAGTTGTCCAAGTATCGGGCTAATGCCTAATTCCTGGGCCAATGTCTGGCTTGTCTCTGCCTGTTCGGGTGTAATGGGTTGATAATTCCATTTGTGATTCATTTTATATATTGTTTTTTCTTTTTCTGTTCTCAGGGGTCAGAAAGGCGCTACTTTCCAACAAGGGGTAAAAGTACGAAAAAAAGCGGAAGGGTATAGTAGATATGACGAAAATATTTCAAAACCTGTGGAATTAGCTCCTTACGGGCTTGGTATTCAAATGGAGCAAATGCATACAGATTTGAATCAACCGCTGATTCGCATTAATAGCTAATAAAGTGAAAATGAAAATTAAGTCCGAAGATTATTCTCCTCATAACATCATAAGGTATTCAGTTATATGACACAAAAAGAGAAAGGTAGTTATTGTAGCAATAATTCATCGATTTACCTAGAAAATAAAGAACTTTTCAAAATCAGCACCAACATCTATACGAAAGACTTTGACTAATTATGTAGTAACCTCCAATCATTTATTAATAAATTCTTTCATCGTTTATTATGAACGTCCTCCAAGTTTATTATAAACTCGGATTTCGTTATTCCTGCAATAAATATCAATATTAAGCAACAAAAAGGGCCGCAATTCCCATAAAGAATCGCAGCCCTTAGCTTGTATCAGACTATCCAACAAGCATTACCCGGAGTGGGAATGCCTGCAATCTGTTATTATATAATACTTATTATTGCTCATATTTCGTCTATATTATCAATGTTATCGAATTTACTTCCGGTTTTCACTTACAAAGATACAACATTAAAAGCGGTTTGTCAAGTCCTCCATGCTTCTTTCATACATCTGATTACAAATCACATATAAATGAATTAATTTATATCCGAATATATTAGTTATATGACGGGAGAAGTATATCTTTGTGTGATTAGTTGCTACACGAAATATGAATCCAAAACTTACAGACTGTTTATGAGAAGAAATCTTGTTGGTATCATTGTTCTAATCTTGTTGTCCGTTAGGGTCGTAAATGCACAGACTGTTGCTGACTCTATAGCAATAGTGACAGCTCCTTGGGAAGTGGTGACCGTAGAAAATGGAATTGTACATAAGCGGGCTTCCATCCCTTTTCTTTATCAAGGCGCTCAGTCCATTAATATATTGGAGATAAATCCGAAGACTGGCAAAAAGATCGGCATTGCCTTTACCGGACAATTGGAGAAAATAAGCCGGATTGCCCGGAAACATCAGGCCATCGGAGCCATCAACGGCTCCTATTTTGATATGACGAAAGGAAACTCCGTCTGTTTTCTGAAGGTGGGAAGTCAGGTTGTGGACACTACTTCGTTGGATGAATTGAAGTTGCGGGTGACAGGAGCAGTTTATGAGAAGAAAGGAAAAGTGAAGCTCATTCCTTGGGACAGGCAGATCGAGAAGAACTACAAGAAAAATAAAGGTTCTGTGTTAGCTTCTGGCCCGTTGATGCTGAAAGACGGGGAATACTATGACTGGAGTCAGTGCAATGCCAATTTTATAGAAACCAAACATCCGCGTAGTGCTATTTGTCTGACTGAAGAAGGAAAGATTCTGTTTGTTACTGTCGATGGGCGATCTCCGGAAAATGCTGTCGGAATCAACATTCCGGAACTGGCACATCTGCTTCATGTATTGGGTGGAAAAGATGCGCTGAATCTGGATGGAGGAGGTTCTACCGCCTTATGGCTGTCCGGTGCACCGGAAGAGGGAATTGTGAACTTTCCCTGTGATAACAGAAACTATGATCATCAAGGAGAGCGTAAAGTGGCAAACTTCCTTTATGTTCATTAAGAGAGTATTCACATGGTTGCTGTTCACTTTTGGAGAGAGGAATTATATAATATAATGTATAAGCAAGTAATTTCTATTATATAGCGGACATGATTCAGTATAAAACTTTTCTTATCGCTCAGGTTTTGGCTCTCCGAAGTCAGGCACCGATGAGGAATGGTCCCGACACCGGGGAAGGCTTATTTCTTTCAGTTTTTCTTCTTGCGTACGTCCTTCCCTTCGAATTTGCAGATTGCCTCTATCCAGTCTTCGGTTAGTGGCATCGACTCATGTTTTTCCAGGTCGAAAGTTACCATGATCGATTTGCAGATACATTTCACCTCTTGGGTTTCCGTGTCGATCACCCGTTGGATGAGATGAAAGCTTTTGGTTCCAATTTCAGAAACGGCGGTTTGTACGGCAATATGATCGGATGCGAAAATCTGCTTTACAAAATTGGCTTCGATATGAACGACCACTATACCGATCTTTTCCCAGTCCACTCCCGGACATACGGAGGCGAAATATTCAGTCTTCCCTAAGTCATAGAAAGAAAAGTAGACAGTGTTGTTGACGTGACCGAATTTATCTACGTCGTTGAAGCGCAACTGGATAGGCAGTGCATGATGAAATACGATTTCTTCCATTGTTTTCCCTTAATCTTTTTTATTTCGACGCAAAAGTACTACTTTTGCGTGTTATTCTCAACAGAAATAGTTCAAGAAATGATAGAAGATATTAAAAAAGCCTGTCAGGTGATGAATGAAGGAGGTGTCATCCTTTATCCTACCGATACTGTATGGGGCATAGGCTGCGACGCTACTAACGAAGAGGCTGTACACCGGGTGTATGAGATAAAAAAACGTGCCGATAGCAAGGCTATGCTGGTACTGGTAGACTCTCCTGTGAAGGTGGATTTTTATGTACAGGATGTCCCCGATGTGGCATGGGACCTGATAGAAGTAGCCGATAAACCATTGACTATTATTTATTCCGGTGCACGGAATTTGGCCCCGAACCTGCTGGCGGAAGATGGCAGCGTGGGTATCCGGGTGACCAATGAAGAATTCTCCAGACGACTTTGTCAGCAATTCCGTAAAGCCATTGTTTCCACTTCTGCCAATATCAGCGGACAGCCGGGAGCGGCCAACTTTACTGAGATCAGCGAAGAAGTCAAGTTGGCAGTGGACTATATCGTCGGCTTCCGGCAGGATGATATGAGCCGTCCCAAGCCCTCAAGTATTATAAAGTTAGACAAAGGCGGAGTGATCAAGATAATTCGTGAATAGATGAAAAGAGAGGAGAGACAGAGTTTACTACAGCGTTGCATCAAATGGCGGGAAGCTAATATTAAGGAAAAGCAGTTTATCCTGATATTGAGTTTTCTGGTCGGGATCTTCACTGCGATTGCCGCTTTATTTTTGAAGTTCCTTATTCATCAGATACAGAATTTCCTGACAAACAACTTTAATGCGACATCGGCCAACTACCTGTATCTGGTATATCCGGTGATAGGTATTTTCCTGGCGGGATGGTTCGTGCGTAATATTGTGAAGGATGACATCAGTCATGGTGTTACTAAGATTCTGTATGCGATTTCGCGTCGTCAGGGACGTATCAAACGACATAATATCTGGTCGTCTACGATTGCCAGTGCCATCACGATCGGCTTTGGTGGATCGGTCGGAGCGGAGGCGCCGATTGTACTGACGGGGTCGGCCATCGGTTCCAACCTGGGAAGTGTTTTCAAGATGGAACACCGCACGCTGATGTTGCTTGTCGGCTGTGGTGCGGCAGGTGCGATTGCAGGTATCTTTAAAGCTCCGATAGCCGGGCTCGTATTCACACTGGAAGTGCTGATGATCGATCTTACGATGTCTTCTCTGCTTCCATTGCTGATTTCCGCCGTGACTGCGGCGACCGTTTCCTATATCACAACCGGTACGGAGGCTATGTTCAAGTTCAATCTCGATCAGGCTTTCGAACTGGAACGTATCCCTTACGTGATCTTGCTGGGAATCTTCTGCGGACTGATTTCTCTCTACTTCACACGGGCGATGAACTCCATAGAAGGGGTATTCGGAAAACTCAAGAACCCTTATCAGAAACTTGCTTTTGGCGGTGTGATGCTGAGTGTGCTGATCTTCCTTTTCCCTCCGCTCTACGGTGAAGGCTATGATACAATCGAACTTCTGTTGAACGGAACTTCGGCAGCGGAATGGGACACGGTTATGAACAACTCCATGTTCTACGGCTATAGTAATCTGTTGCAGGTTTATCTGATGCTGATTATCTTGTTGAAAGTGTTTGCTTCCAGTGCGACGAACGGTGGCGGCGGGTGTGGTGGTATTTTCGCTCCTTCGCTTTATCTGGGATGTATTGCCGGATTCGTGTTTTCTCATTTCAGCAATGACTTTGCCTTTTCCGCCTATCTGCCCGAAAAGAATTTCGCCTTGATGGGAATGGCGGGTGTCATGAGTGGGGTTATGCACGCTCCGTTGACAGGAGTGTTCCTGATAGCCGAGCTGACCGGAGGATACGATTTGTTCCTGCCGTTGATGATTGTGTCTGTCAGTTCCTATCTGACGATTATCGCTTTCGAGCCTCACAGTATCTATTCCATGCGTCTCGCTAAGCGCGGACAACTCCTCACGCATCATAAGGATAAGGCAGTGCTGACCTTGATGAAGATGGAGAATGTGGTGGAGAAAGATTTTGTAGCCGTGCATCCGGAAATGGACTTGGGAGAGTTGGTAAAAGCCATTGCCGCTTCCCACCGTAATATGTTTCCGGTGACGGATAAAAAGACCGGCGAATTGTTGGGAATTGTCTTGCTCGACGATATCCGTAACATCATGTTCCGGCAAGAACTTTATCACCGTTTTACTGTTAATAAATTAATGACATCTGCTCCTGCCAAGATATTCGATACGGATGGAATGGAGCAAGTGATGCAGACGTTTGATGATACCAAAGCATGGAATCTGCCGGTAGTGGACGAAGAAGGACGATATCAGGGATTTGTCTCCAAATCAAAGATATTTAACTCATACCGCCAAGTATTGGTACATTTTTCCGAAGATTAACCGGCAAGGTGCCGGAGCCAGGTTACTATGCAGATAACTTCTACGAAGATAATAAGAAGATTATGAAGAAAGAAGATTTAAGGATCGTTTATATGGGTACTCCCGATTTTGCGGTGGAGGCCTTGCGTCAGTTGGTAGAGGGTGGTTATAACGTGGTAGGCGTGATAACGATGCCCGATAAACCGGCCGGACGCGGACATAAAATTCAATATTCTCCTGTCAAGCAATATGTACTCGAACAGAACTTGCCGTTGCTTCAGCCGGAGAAACTGAAGGATGAGGCTTTTGTGCAGGCACTTCGTGACTGGAAAGCTGATCTTCAGATTGTGGTTGCTTTCCGTATGTTGCCGGAGGTGGTCTGGAATATGCCGCGGTTGGGTACTTTCAACCTGCACGCTTCGCTGCTTCCTCAGTATCGGGGTGCTGCTCCTATCAATTGGGCGGTTATCAACGGCGATACGGAGACAGGTATTACTACCTTCTTCCTGCAACACGAGATTGATACCGGAAAAGTGATTCAGCAAGTACGTGTCCCCATTGCCGACACGGATAATGTGGAAGTGGTGCACGATAAACTGATGGTACTCGGTGGTAAGCTGGTGCTCGAAACCGTGGATGCGATCTTGAATGATACGGTGAAACCGATTGCTCAGGAAGACATGGCGGTAGTGGGCGAACTTCGTCCCGCTCCGAAGATCTTTAAAGAGACTTGCCGGATTGACTGGAACTCTCCTGTGAAAAAGGTGTATGATTTCATTCGTGGTCTGTCGCCTTATCCTGCTGCCTGGAGTGAGTTAGTCAGTCCGGAAGGAGAAGCGGTGGTGATGAAGATTTTTGAGAGCGAGAAGATTTATGAGGCACATCAGCTGGCTGTCGGAACAGTTGTGACGGATGGCAAGAAATATATAAAGGTGGCTGTGCCCGATGGATTTGTTTCTGTCCTGTCTTTGCAACTTCCCGGCAAGAAACGTCTGAAGACCGATGAATTGCTTCGTGGATTCCGCTTGTCGGATGGATATAAAATGAATTGATAAAATGAACTGACCACGGTCAAGCTAACTTAGAACTTAAAACAATAGAATGATGAAACCGATTATTTCTCCTTCCATTCTTTCTGCCGACTTTGGTTATCTGGCGAGAGATCTTGAAATGATAAACCGCAGCGAAGCGGAGTGGGTGCATATTGATATAATGGATGGAGTATTTGTCCCTAATATTTCATTCGGCTTCCCGGTGTTGAAGTATGTAGCAAAGTTGACGGACAAACCGCTGGATGTACATCTGATGATAGTCAATCCGGAGAAGTTTATCCCCGAAGTGAAAGCGTTGGGCGCACATACAATGAATGTTCACTATGAGGCTTGTACGCATCTTCATCGGGTGATTCAGCAAATCAAAGAAGCTGGAATGCAGCCGGCAGTGACAATCAATCCGGCAACTCCTGTTGCTCTATTGCAGGATATCATTCAGGATGTGTATATGGTACTTATCATGAGTGTGAATCCGGGTTTTGGCGGGCAGAAGTTCATTGAGCATTCTGTAGAGAAAGTCCGTGAATTGCGTGCTTTAATAGAACGGACCGGTTCAAAAGCATTGATCGAAGTGGATGGTGGTGTGAATTTGGAAACGGGTGCCCGACTGGTGGAAGCAGGGGCGGATGTGCTGGTAGCCGGCAATGCTGTTTTCGGAGCACCGGACCCGGAAGAGATGATCCGCCAGCTACATGAGCTTTAATCACATACGATCTATATACGATACTTCCGATTTAAATTGAACACTAATTTTATCCATCAGTATCCTTATATACGCCTGATTATCCCGTGGATAGCAGGCGTTTTTTGTGGCGATTGGTTGTTCGACGAATCGATGAAACTGCTATGGAGTATTCTTATCTTTTGCCTCTTTGCAGGACTATCCTTTGCCCTTTATTTTCTAAAACGCCACTCCCTTCGGTGGTGTTTTGGAATATCTGTCTTTGCGCTTTGTTTCGCAGGTGGGTGGCTAGGCATCACTTGGCAATTAAAACAAACCGTATATGACTTTCCGGAAAAGGAAACTGTCTATCGGGCGAGATTAACGGATACTCCAGAGGCAAAGGAACGGACGTTGCTCTGTAGGGTATTGCTTGAAGAACTACGAGATTCATCAGGTGTGTGTCCGATAGGGCGAAAGGCTATTCTTTATCTGCAGAAAGATTCATTGGGCGCTTTATTGAAGCTGGGGGATAAACAACTAAAGATGGGAGATGAACTGCTGGTATCTGCCCGCATTGCTTCACCCGTTAACGGAGGAAACTTTGATGAGTTTGACTACGCTCGCTATTTGATGCGTCATGGTATTAGTGGAACGGGGTATGTGGTATCTGGAAAATGGGCATTAGGGTCGTCATCGTCTTTTGCTCATTCTGCTGCCTCCTCTGATCCTTCTTCCCAGGCTTCTCCTTTTGCTGCTTCTCGGTCTTCCGATTCTC
Source organism: Bacteroides sp. RCH18 (assembly GCF_058231005.1). Taxonomy (NCBI): domain Bacteria; kingdom Pseudomonadati; phylum Bacteroidota; class Bacteroidia; order Bacteroidales; family Bacteroidaceae; genus Bacteroides; species Bacteroides sp. RCH18. The sequence goes on from NZ_JBIPTC010000002.1 coordinate 550,038, forward strand.
TACATTCCATCAGGTATACTGCGATGTTTTATCGGGAAAAGGTGATGAACCTTTATCGGAAGCTGGGATTTGAAGGAGATGAACTGGCTGTGCTTTCAGCGTTGACCGTGGGTGAGAAGACCGATTTAAGTGACTCTATCCGTGAAAGTTATTCAGTATCCGGTGCCAGTCATGTCTTGGCTCTATCCGGCCTGCATATAGGGCTTTTGTATGCTTTGCTTTTCCTCCTTTTGAAACCTCTAACAAGGAAGTGGCAGGCAGGGCGATATTTCCGTTCCGTTCTGCTCCTTGTTTTATTATGGTCTTTTGCCTTTTTTACCGGTCTGTCGCCGTCTGTAGTCCGTTCGGTAAGTATGTTCTCGGTTTTGGCAATAGCGGAACTGTTCGGTCGCCAATCATTGACTCTGAATACACTGGCTGCTACCGCATGGGTAATGTTGCTTGTCAATCCGGCTTGGTTGTTCGATGTTGGTTTTCAATTATCTTTTCTCGCTGTACTTTCTATTTTGATGATTCAGAAACCGGTCTGTCAGTTGTTGCCAGTGAAGAGCAGGATAGGCAAATCTGTTTGGGGATTGATGAGTGTATCGATAGCTGCGCAAATAGGAACCGCTCCGCTTGTAATGCTATATTTCTCCCGTTTCTCCACTCATTTTCTGCTGACTAATTTAGTCGTCATACCTTTGGTAACTGTAACTTTGTATGCTGCCGTTCTTATGCTTCTTCTGACTCCGCTGCCTGCCGTTCAGTTTGTTATGGCGGAAGTAGTCCGATTCCTGTTGAAAGTGCTGAATGATTTTGTCCGGTGGGTTGAGCAACTTCCTAATGCTTCCTTGGATGGTATCTGGCTTTATCGGTTGGAGGTGTTGGGCATCTACATATTCTTGCTGCTTTTCCTTTATTATTCGAAGACCCGAAGGTTCAGGAATCTGGTTATTTGCTTTTCCTGCCTGTTGTGTCTGGGCATTTATCACACGGTCATGCGCTGGTATGACCGTCCTTGCCCGAGCCTTGTATTTTACAATGTTCGTGGTTGTCCGGCGATTCATTGTATTGCTGAGGATGGGACTTCTTGGCTGAACTATGCCGATACCCTTTCAGATAAGCGCCGTTTGCAGGCTGTAGCGGCTAATTATTGGAGACGTCATCAACTTCTGCCTCCAATAGAAGTGACGGCTGATTGTCAGAACGTTGACTTCTGTCGTCATCAGCAGATTGTATTTTATCATGGCTGCCGTATTTGTATGGTGACCGACAATCGATGGCGGAACAAATCTGCCGCTTCGCCGTTATTTATTGATTATATGTACTTATGCAAAGGCTATAACGGTTGTCTGGAAGAACTTACCGGACTCTTTTCTCCATCTTGTATCCTGTTGGATGCTTCCCTTTCCGATGATCGCAAACAGCTCTTCCGGAAGGAATGCGAGAGACTGCATCTGCATTTTATCACTCTGTCTGAAGAAGGTTCTGTGCGGTTTTTGCTCTAAGTACGAAGAATTATCGTACATTTGCAACTCGAAAAAGAATATGGTATGTTGACTAAAGTAATAGAACAGGCAAAAATCGACCACTTTACTAAGTGGTTTGAGCGCGCTGACAAAATAGTAATCGTTTCTCATGTGTCGCCCGACGGCGATGCTATCGGCTCTTCACTGGGGCTTTATCACTTCCTGGATTCACAGGAGAAGACAGTAAATGTAATTGTTCCTAACGCTTTCCCCGATTTCCTCCGCTGGATGCCGGGTAGCAAGGATATCCTTTTGTATGACCGCTATAAGGACTTTGCGGACAAATTGATTGCCGAAGCTGATGTGATCTGCTGTCTGGACTTTAATGCCCTGAAGCGTATTGATGACATGGCGGATGCCGTGGCAGCTTCTCCGGCACGCAAAGTGATGATCGACCACCATCTTTATCCCGAAGAATTCTGTAAGATCACCATGTCTTATCCTAAGATATCTTCTACCTCCGAACTGATATTCCGTCTGATTTGCCGTATGGGCTACTTCAGTGATATTTCAAAGGAAGGAGCAGAATGTATCTATACCGGTATGATGACGGATACAGGTGGCTTTACCTACAACTCCAACAATCGCGAGATTTATTTTATCATCAGCGAACTCCTTTCCAAAGGGATTGATAAGGATGATATCTACCGTAAAGTATACAATACATATTCGGAGAGTCGCCTGCGTCTGATGGGGTATGTGTTGTCAAACATGGTGGTTTACTCAGATTACAATGCCGCATTGATATCGCTGACAAAGGAAGAACAAAGTAAGTTTGACTATATAAAAGGCGACAGCGAAGGGTTTGTGAATATTCCCCTTACCATTAAGAACGTATGTTTCTCCTGTTTCTTGCGGGAAGATACAGAGAAGCCGATGATTAAGATTTCGCTCCGTTCGGTCGGTACTTTTCCATGCAATCAGCTTGCAGCCGAATTCTTTAACGGAGGCGGTCATTTGAATGCTTCGGGTGGTGAATTTTTCGGAACGATAGAGGAGGCGAAAGCTGTCTTCGAACAGGCACTGGAGAAATATAAACCTTTGTTGACAGCCAAAAGCTAAGAATGGAAGGTTAAAAGTAGACAGAGAAAGGTTAAAAGTTACCAACTTTCAACTTTCCCCTTTCATCTTTCAATGAATTTGAGATACATTTGTGCAGAATATAGCTAAATAACAGATAATGAAGAAACTTGTATTTTTATTTCTCTCTTTGTTGGCGGCCGGAGGTATATTCCAGGCGTGCGACGATTCAAAGACTTACGCTGAAATGTTGGAGGACGAAAAGAATGCGGTGAATAAATTCATCAAAGATAAAGGAATCCGGATCATTTCACAGGACGAATTTGAGAAGAATGATACTGTCACCAATTTGGACCGGAATGAATACGTTGCCCTCTCCGATGGTGTATATATGCAGATTGTAGATCGTGGAAGTGCCGAGAACAAAACGGATACTTTCGCTAACAACAATGAAATCTGCGTCCGTTATATCGAAGAAGATATAATGACACGCGACACTACCTGTTTCAATGTTTTCCTCGAAGAGTGGGGAGATGCAAATCAGCTTTACACGAATCCTGCTGTATTCCGTTATGTAGCCGAAGGCAGCTATGTGTACGGTACTTTCATACAAATGGACTATTACTGGGCAAGTTATTATCAGTCAACAGCAGTACCTGCAGGCTGGCTGCTTGCACTACCTTTTGTGCGCAACTACGCTCACGTACGTTTGATCGTTCCTTCCAAGGTAGGACATTCATCAGCACAACAATATGTCAATCCATACTATTATGATATTTGGACATTCAGCAAAGCACTGAATTAACCCCCATATAAATCTTAGTTAAAAGACCTATGACTCTAATCAAATCTATCTCTGGAATCCGCGGAACTATTGGCGGAGGAGCGGGTGAGGGACTAAATCCGCTTGACATTGTAAAATTCACCTCGGCTTATGCTACTTTGATTCGTAAGACCTGTAAGGCACAAAGCAACAAAATTGTAGTGGGACGCGACGCCCGCATCTCAGGTGAAATGGTAAAAAACGTAGTTGTCGGCACACTGATGGGAATGGGCTGGGATGTTGTAGACATCGATCTGGCTTCTACCCCGACTACCGAGCTGGCTGTGACGATGGAAGGCGCCTGTGGCGGTATCATCCTGACAGCTTCTCACAACCCCAAACAGTGGAACGCACTGAAACTACTCAATGAACATGGAGAATTCCTGAATGCGGAAGAAGGCAACGAAGTACTTCGTATTGCTGAGGCTGAGGAATTCGACTATGCCGATGTAGACCACTTGGGCTCTTATCGCAAAGACCTGACTTACAATCAAAAACATATCGACAGCGTACTGGCTCTCGACCTGGTAGATGTGGAAGCTATCAAGAAAGCGAATTTCCGTGTAGCTATCGACTGTGTAAACTCTGTAGGAGGTATTATCCTTCCGGAACTCCTGGAACGTCTGGGTGTGAAACATGTAGAGAAACTCTATTGTGAACCTACCGGAAACTTCCAGCATAACCCCGAACCACTTGAAAAAAACCTGGGTGACATCATGAACCTGATGAAAGGTGGAAAAGCGGATGTTGCATTCGTTGTAGACCCGGATGTTGACCGTCTGGCTATGATCTGCGAGAACGGTGTCATGTACGGTGAAGAATATACATTGGTTACTGTAGCCGATTATGTATTGAAGCATACTCCGGGCAATACGGTTTCTAATCTGAGCTCTACCCGTGCTTTGCGTGATGTAACCCGCAAATACGGTATGGAATATAGCGCCTCTGCTGTAGGAGAAGTAAATGTAGTCACCAAGATGAAAGCAACGAATGCTGTCATTGGCGGTGAAGGAAACGGTGGAGTGATCTATCCTGCCAGCCATTACGGACGTGACGCCTTGGTAGGTATCGCTTTATTCCTCAGCCATCTGGCTCACGAAGGAAAGAAGGTGAGCGAGCTTCGTGCTACTTATCCTCCTTATTTCATTGCCAAGAACCGGGTAGACCTGACACCGGAAATCGATGTGGATGCTATCCTGGCTAAAGTAAAGGAAATCTATAAGAACGAGGAAATCAATGACATCGACGGTGTGAAGATTGACTTCGCTGATAAGTGGGTGCACCTGCGCAAGAGCAATACGGAACCGATTATTCGTGTGTACAGCGAGGCTTCGACCATGGAAGCTGCTGAAGAGATCGGTCAGAAAATTATGGATGTAATCAATGAACTAGCCAAGTAACAGCAATCAACTAGCTTTGAGCATAATATGAGAGGGAGGACTAATAAATGAGTCCTCCCTTTTTTCATACCTTTCTGAGATACCTATTTGTTAATGTGAGGTTTGTAACCGCTGAAGGCGAAAAAAACTTTTGGTAATTTGCTACCGAAAATATACCTTTGTGCATATTATTATCTGATTACTTTCCAAAATGCTATGAGAATACGCCTGATTCTAGTTTTTATCACATTGATTTGTCCATTGATTAGCATAGCTGACAATGTAAAGGATGCCTATCTTTTCCAAAAGGTAGACTATCAGCAGGGATTGTCCAATAGCGCCGTACTTTGTCTTTTTCAGGATAATGAGGGATTGATGTGGTTTGGTACCTATGATGGGGTAAACTGTTACGATGGGAAAAGTATGGAAGTGTTTCGTTCCGACTTTTCGGAACAAAAAACGCTGAGCAATAACATTATTCATTCTATTCAACAGGCAGACAGCAGTTGCTTGTGGATAACTACACATTTGGGAGCCAATCGTTTTTCGAAGGATTCACGGCAGGTAATCTGCAATTACGAATTTGACACTGATTTCGTGATTCATTCCAACCATGCAGGTAATACATGGGCGTTGAGTTATGACTGGATTGCCTATTACAATACCCACCATCGCCGTTTTGTGCAGATTCCGATGCCCGATATTAAAATGCTGAAAGTAGATGTTCGCGCGTTTGTTACCGACGAAGGTGAATTATACCTTTTCCCTTATGAAAGCGGTGACCTGTATCGTTTCTCTTTAAACTCTTTCGATCAGGATACCTTGTCTACTCGTCTCACTACTACTCCCTCACATTTTCACTCCAAGCAGATACAGTATGTCTGCTATCAGAATGGTGTATTCTGTTTCTATGATTCGGATTATGATCTTTTTGTGTATGATATATCAAGAAAGTCTAAGATTTACATCCGTAACATTAGTGAGATGGTTCATAAATATGGGCAAATAACGGGAATCGTACCTTTCTATGAGGATATTGTTATCGCATTCCAGACGAATGGTCTGATTCGCTTGCGTCTTTCTCAAAAGTATGCAGAGGAGATTATCGATCAGAATATGCGTATCTATGGTATTTATAATGACTCCCGGCAAGGGGTACTGTGGGTAGGAACCGACGGGCAAGGAGCCATTATGTATTCCAAGAAGTATTCTATTGCCACTAATCTGATGTTAAACAGCTTCTCGCCCAATTTGACCCGTCAGGTAAGATCGATAATGACCGATAAATACGGGGGACTTTGGTTTGGGACAAAGGGAGACGGATTGCTGCATGTGAAAAACTATCGGGATGGGGTAAAAGCTTCCAACACAGAGGTTTACTCATTGGATAAAAAGCAGAATGCGATGTCGTATGTCAAGCAGAACAGGGAATTTCAGGTATATTCCATGTTGGAGAGCCGCTATAGGAATGGATTCTGGGTTGGAACCGGCTCTTCGGGCTTATGCTATTATTCTTTTGATAATGGAAAGTTGCATGAACTTTCAAATAGGGAAACAGGAACTGGAGGAGAAGTGGCAGAAGTGCATTCCATCTTTGAGGAAAGCGACAGTGTCCTTTATCTGGCGACTTCGGGTAAAGGTTTTTATAAAGTAATAGTAGATAACAGTAAGCAGGACGTTCAAATCAAATCGTGGAAGAATTATCGTTTTTACCATGAGCAGCAAGAGCTTAACCTTTTTTATAGTATGGTGCCACAAGGAGATTCCCTGTTGTGGCTGGGAAGCAGGCAAAAGGGATTGATACGTTTTGACCGGAAAACGGAAGAGTATCAGATCTATTCCCTGAATGAGATTCTGCATAAATCTGTAGACGATATTCTCTGTTTGCACTGGCATGGAGAGCAATTGTATGTGGGCACTACCTCCGGCTTGGTGCGCGTTACTTTTAAAGAACGCAAACTGGAAGCGGATTATATCGGTCGTGAACAAGGGTTGCTTAATGACATGATTCATAGTATTCTGGAAGATGCCAACGGGCTGCTGTGGCTAGGGACGAATCGCGGACTGATCAAATTCAATCCGGAAAATTCATTTTCTCATGCCTATTATTACAGCGGAGGCATTCAGATAGGAGAGTTTAGCGATGATGCATATTACCGTTGTCCATATACCGGTTGTCTTTTCTTCGGAGGAATCGACGGATTGCTCTACCTTGATAAGAAGGTGTCGGCAGCACCGGAATATTATCCAGAAATATTATTGCGTAAGTTGATCATAGAAAAGACATTTGTCAATTTGCAAGACCATTATTTGCCGGACAGGAAAGGGCTGCGGATGCAGGGAGCCAATCTTTCGTTTTCTTTATTCTTTGTAGTACCTGATTATGCCAGTGGTGGCGATGTGGAATACTCGTATATGCTCGAAGGTTATGATAAGGACTGGGGAGCTTTCAGCAGTGTGAATGAAGCATCCTATTTCAGCGTCCCGTCCGGAGATTATCTGTTTAAGGTTCGCTATAAGAAAGATGTGTTTGCTACGGAATACAAGACCTTCACGATTCCCGTGCACATTCTGCCCCCTTGGTATCGCACAGTGTATGCGTACATTATTTATATACTATTGGGTATCGTATTGGCAATGTATGTGATTCATCTTTTCCGCAAGTATTTTCGTCATGAACGGATGATGAAGAAACTACTGGAGTCGGAAAATCGAAATATATCTCTGGCGGCGGATAGTTATCAGGCGCGTGAGGTGCTCAATACTTGTACTCTCATTTATCAGGCTTGTGATCAGCTAAACGACAAGAATATCTCCTCTGAAGGACATGCAGAGAAAATAGGTCAGATTCGTGAATCCGTGATGTCCTTGCTCTTTGGGTGTGGGTTGGGTGATGAATGTTTCCGTTTGTTGTCGTCGCTGCATTTTTCGGTTTCGGGGCGTTTGTCTCTTTTGAAGTTGGCGGAAGAGGTGCTTCAAGTACTTGAAAAAGAAGGCCATGATGTCTCTTCGATACAGTTAGACATTCCGGAAAATTTCACTTATCCCGCCTATAAGAATGCGTTACGTTGTATCCTTTATTTCAGTTACCTTTATATTTCCAGTTGTAAGACAGAGAAGGTATCAGTGACGGTGACAGAAGAAGCAGGTTGTATGATGCTGACATTTGTTTCTCCGGATGAAACAGTGAAAGGATTGAATGATGTATTGTCCGGAGAAGAACTCTTGTCTATCAGGGCGAAAGATTCGGATGATATGTTCAGGATACGGACCATGCAACGTTTCGTGTTTTCTGCATTGAAGCAGCAGAATAGTGTGATGCGCTATATAACCCCTGTAGGGCAGGATAATCAGTTGACTATCACATTCGATCCGGTTGTTGTGGCAGAGCAGAATGAAGTGAGAAAAACTGTTTTGTTGTTGGAAGACAGGGAAGAGATCGTCTGGTTGATCAGTGCGTTACTTTCCGATGAGTATGAAGTCCGTTCAGTGCGGAGTGTGCAGTTGGCATTTGACGAGATGCATAAGTCCGCACCGACTTTATTTCTGGTGGATATGCTTATGTATGCCGATGCGGAAAGTACTTTTATAAAGTATGTCAATAAGAATCGTTCCATGTTGTCGAAGACAGCGTTTATTCCGATGTTGACATGGAAAGTCAGTGCGTCTATGCAGCGGGAGTTGATTCTATGGGCAGATTCTTATATTGTTCTTCCTTATGATATACCATTCCTGAAAGAAACGATTCATAAAGTGATTTATGGCAAGCGGGAAGCCAGACAGATTTATATGGAAGACCTGGAAGGCTGGGCAGATTCTATTGTTTGTACCACTACGGAGCAGGCGGATTTTGTCAGGAAGTTCTTGCAGGTCGTGGAGCAGAATTTGGATCGTGAAGATTTGGGCTCCACGTTTGTGGCAGAACAAATGTTGATGAGTTCCCGTCAGTTCTACCGGAAGTTTAAGGAGATTTCGGGTATGTCACCCAGCGATTTGATTAAAGATTACCGGATGGAGAAGGCCGCCCGTTTGTTGCAGAACGAGGAACTGTCTATTCAGGATGTAATTTCCGATGTGGGCATATCCAGTCGTGCTTACTTCTACAAAGAGTTTACCCGTAAGTTTGGCGTGACTCCTAAGGTATATAGAGAGAAACTTTTAGGGAATGACACTCATAAAAATCAGGAGTGAACGAACAGTCAGGAAGCGGTCTGGTATTAGTTGCCAAGAAACAAATTTCCATGCTGATCTGTGCTGCTTTTTAAGGTTGGTCTCCTTTGTACTCTCTTTTGTTTTCCATTGTTTATTATTCTGATATATAGGGTGTTATCCAGTACTCTATTTTACCATCTGTACTTTAAACAGACATTTTTTCTCTTCTCTGTTTTTTGGCGCACAGGAGTATCCCGTTTCTTTGGTTATTCCTTTAATTTGCGTCAACGTATTAAACGTATTTGGTAACCTTATTATTATTAATTAAAAACAAGTAGTATGAATTTGTTTGAAATGAAAAAACATCGCATCAGGTCATTATGGCTACTGCTATTGTTACTTACGTGTAGTGTAACAGTATGGGCGCAAGGAAGCTCCGTCACAGGCCGTGTCTCTGATGAAAAAGGAGAACTGCTCATAGGGGTGAGTGTTCAGGAAAAAGGTACAACGAATGGTACCATTACCGATATGAACGGTCAGTATACCTTGAAGCTTTCAACAGGGAATCCTATTCTGCTCATATCTTATATAGGATATAAGCCGCAAGAGGTAAAGGTAGCAAAGCAAAAAATCGTAGATGTCGTTTTGGTGGAAGATGTGTCGTCACTGGATGAAGTGGTAGTAGTGGGTTACGGCAATCAGCGTAAAGTATCCGTGGTAGGCGCTCAGTCTACGATGGATGTGAAAGACATTAAGATGCCTGCTGCAAGTCTGTCTTCTGCTATTTCCGGACGCATTGCCGGGGTGGTTGCCGTTCAGCGTAGCGGCGAACCCGGTCACGATGAATCGGATATCTGGATTCGTGGTTTATCTTCCTTGCTCGGACAGAGTTCCAGTCCTCTTGTACTCGTTGATGGGGTGGAACGTAGTTTCAACAATATCGACCCTGAAGATATCGAATCGTTTACAGTGCTGAAAGATGCTTCCGCAACTGCAGTATATGGTGTACGTGGTGCCAACGGAGTCGTAATCGTGAAAACCAAACCCGGTAAAGTAGGCAAACCGCAGTTTAGTGTGGACTATTACGAAAGTTTTACCCGCCTGACCAAGAAAGTAGATATGGCAGATGCTTACACTTACATGGATGCACGCAACGAGGCGCAGATGAATACAAGCGGTACACTTAAATACTCGGCTGCTTATATCGAAGCGACAAAGAAGGCCAACGGTTTATTGCCGAATGACAATCCCCGATTGTATAATCCTTACCTGTATCCGGCCATCGACTGGGCTGATAACCTGTTCAATGACTGGGGACACAACCGTCGCGGGAATATTAATATCCGTGGTGGTGTACCTAATGCAAACTATTATGCCTCATTGAGTTACTACGGAGAAACCGGTATGACCCGCAACTTCAAGCTGGAGAACTACAATACTCAGATGAAGTATGACCGTTATAACTTTACCTCCAACCTGAATCTGAAGCCGACTTCCAAGACGACGGTTGATCTGGGTTTTTCCGGTTATCTGGGACAGGGACATTATCCGCAGAGCAGCACCAGTTCACTGTACGCAGCCTGTATGGATGTGAATCCGGTTATTTATCCTTTGTTGCTGCCCAACGGTACCGTGTCCGGTATCAACTCACAGCAAAAGTTCAACCCTTACGGTCTGCTGGCTCGCGGAGGTTATTATGATGAATTTTCCAGCCAGTTAAATTCTAATATCCGCGTGAAGCAGGACTTGGATTTCTGGAAGTGGAGCAAAGGACTTTCTGCTTCTGCCATGGTGGCTTTCGATACTTACAATTCACGTAAGAGAAAATATAACCGGAACGAACCGATGTACACCTTTGCCGGCAAAACGGACGAAAACGGAATCTGGATAGAAGACACCTTGTTTGATGAAGAAACAGGCGATTACCTCTACTCGGTGCTGAAAGAAGCGGACGGTAGCCTGTCACTTCAGACACCGGAGCAATGGAGCAGCCGCACGGTATATACAGAAGCATCCTTGAACTATGACCGTAGTTTCGGTGCTCATCGGGTAGGAGGTCTGTTGCTTTACAATCAGAAAGTATATTGGGATTTGAATGCGACGGATGTCATTGGCGGTATGCCTTACAAGCAACGCGGTTTTGCCGGACGTGCTACTTATTCATGGAACGACCGTTACTTCGCAGAATTCAATCTCGGTATCAATGGTTCGGAGAACTTCAGTCCGGGCAAGCGTTATGGTGTTTTCCCTGCTTTTGGTCTGGGATGGGCAGTCTCTAATGAATCTTTCTGGAATCCGGTTCGCAAATACATTTCCTTCCTCAAATTCCGCTATACGGACGGATGGGTCGGCAGTGATACCGCAACAGGCAGACGCTTCATGTATCAGGGGGTGTTCACCGGTCTGACAGGAACCATGTTCGGAACCAATTATACAAGTGCCAACGGTTATGGAGAAGAAAAGTATGGTGTGAATGTCACTTGGTCTAAATCCAGAAAGCAAGACTTGGGTATCGATATCAAGTTCCTAAATGATAATCTGTCCTTTGTAGTCGACTTTTTCAAGGAACGTCGCGACAACATCTTCCTGCAACGCAGTACAATCCCCAGCTACGCCGGATGGATCGAAAACCCTTATGCTAATCTGGGTGTCGTAGAAAACAAAGGTATAGAGCTGGCGATGGACTATACACAACGGTTGGGCAAGAAGACATTCCTTACGGTACGTGGCAATCTGACTTTCAATAAAGACAAGATTATAGAGAACGACGAACCGCCGGTAGACTATCCTTGGATGGAGACACGCGGTACGAATGTAAATGCGACTTGGGGATTCATAGCCGATGGGCTCTTTACCAGTCAGGCGGAGATTGAAGACCATGCTACCCAGTTCGGGACAGTAAATGTAGGCGATATCAAATACCGTGACTTGAACGGAGACGGTGTGATCGACAACTATGACAAGACCGTCATCGGACGCGGTGATGTTCCCAGAATCTATTACGGATTCGGTGCCGACTTACAGATCGGAGACTTTTCTATCAGTGCCCTGTTTCAGGGAACCGGACAGGCCGACCGCTATCTGGACGGCATTTGTATCAAGCCTTTCTGGGATGACGAAGGCCGTGACAATGTCTTTGCCAACATCCACGACCGCTGGAGTCCCGACGATCCGACCAATCAGGATGTGTTCTATCCGCGCATGTATGTCGGCAGTGACGCCAACACGAACAATGTTCAGAAAAGTTCGTGGTGGGTGAAAGATGTCAGCTTCCTGCGTCTGAAGCAACTGAACATATCCTACAATATACCGAAAAAACTGCTGGACAGATGTTTCCTCAAAAGTGCAAGCGTCTACCTCATGGGTACGAATCTGCTTACCTTCTCTAACTTCAAGCTGTGGGACCCGGAACTGAATACGAGCAACGGAACAGCTTATCCGAATGTATCCAGCTATTCGGTCGGAGTCAAGTTTAGTTTTTAACCCTAAAGTCAAATAATCGTTATGAAGAATAGAATAAAACAATACCTGTTGGCTGCATCGATGTGTGTCGGACTGACTGCTTGCAGTGATTTCTTTGAACCGATTCCCGGTGTGCAGTTTGGACTGGACGAAACGTTTGCCTCCAAGCAAAGGACGGAAGAATATCTGAACAATGTATACAGTTACGTGCGTGAAGTGACAGATGCAATTCATCCGAACACCTACGGAGGTATCTTTACAGAAGCATCGTTGGACGGAGCAAACCGCTGGAACAAAACGTATGCGGAATGGACCAACGGTTCCTTTAACTCCGCTTCAGCTCAGGCCAGTGAGTACTTCTCAAAGTACTATCAGGCAATAGCCAAAGCAAGTACGTTCATCCAGAACGTAGATAAATGTACAGAAGCCGCCGCCTCTACACGTGGAAAGTGGAAATCGGAAGCACGTGCATTGCGGGCATACTATTATTTTGAATTGCTGCGCCTTTACGGTCCCATTCCGTTGATTGGCGAAGATCCCATTCCTTTGGACGCTTCCTTGGAAGAACTGATTAAAGAACGTAATTCGGTAGACGAATGCGTAAACTTCATCGCTACGGAATTGCAGAGCGCCATTGATTCCGGCGATTTGCTCCAGAGAGCTGGGAAGGCAAACTTGGGACGTATGGATGTCGCCACTTGTATGGCACTCAAGGCAAAGCTGTACCTCTATTGGGCAAGTCCGCTTTTCAACGGAAATACGGATCAGGCGTCAGTCAAGAATAAAGACGGCAAACAACTTTTCCCTCAGACTGAAGATAACTCCAAATGGGCTCAGGCACGTGATGCGTATGAACGGTTTATGACCTTCGCAACCGGACAGGGATATAAGCTGACCGAGGTCTATACGAATGGAAAACTAGACCCTTATGCTTCGTGCAGGGCTGCGGGCGAGTTTTTCACCACAACCTGGGAAGCTGTTGATGAACTGATTTTTGTGAAGTTGAGAGATTTGTACGACTATACCTACTGGGTATGTCCTAAGTTTACCGACTTCCAGGATACCGACGTGACTGGCGGCGGTGGCTATTATACAACCCAGGAAACGGTAGACCTGTTCTTTACGAAAGACGGACTGACCATCGAAGAAGACCCCGGTTATGACAAATTCGAGGGTATACCGGGCGCCAACAACTTCACATCCGGAAGATATTATGACCCCAACAACCCTTCCCGTCTTTACTTTGACGCCGATAAGTCCAAAGTGCTGAAACAGTGGAAAGACCGTGAACCTCGCTTTTATGTGAATATTACCTACAGCGGCTCTATCTGGCTGAACGAAGGTAAGTACAATGAGGAAATGCGCACAGACTTCACCAACGGTGCAAACGGAACCTGCGGCAAGTCCAAAGCCTCCGGCGACTGTCCGGATTCGGGATACTTGATCCGTCGGGGTGCGAAATCCTCTAACAACAACGGCTCGAAACACTTCTCTCCGGTACTTCGGCTGGCAGATATGTATTTGGGATATGCTGAGGCGCTTTGTATGTGCAGCGATCTCGACAATGCCCTGACTTATCTGAATAAAATCCGTGTCCGTGCAGGAATTCCCGAATACACATTTACCGCAACAGCCGGCAAGATAACCTGTCCGAAGACACAGACCGATCTGCTGAACCGTATCCGCCGCGAACGTCTGGTTGAACTTGTCTTCGAATGGAACCGCTATTTCGATGTGCGTCGCTGGAAAGTGGCGGAAGGACAGAATGATCCCGAACATTGGATCTATCCGGCATATCACACCGGAGGCGAAGGAGGCAAAGTATACGGTATGAATATGGATAAGGATTATCCGGCATTCTTCGAAAGGACCTCTTTTGAGACTCGTGTAGCATTTACGAAAAAGCAATATTTTATGCCGATACCTTATGATGACCTCCGTCGTATCCCGTCGCTGGTACAAAACTTAGGATGGTAATACAATATTCGAACAATAACGCTTAAACAAGAAGATTATGAAACATTGGAAAGATATAGCTTTCGGGTTGTTTGTCTCGCTGACGCTGGCTGCCTGCTACGGTGAGGAAGACAGCTTTGCAACTCCTGACATCTATAAAGATTATCAGCCTGTACTGAAAGACGGGAATACTGTAGCCGGATATGCGGCTGCCCCTCTCAAAGAGGCGAAATATGATGAGGTGCTGAATGAACTTTACCTCACGTGGGACGGCAGTAACTCCGGCTGGGAAAAGAGAGACGAATATGTGGGAGTGGAAGTAGAATTCAACTCCCTGCTCTCCGGCAAAAAGATAAAGCGCGTCATGATACCGAATGTCGGTGATTTTGGCAACCTGACTGTGAAAAGGCGGGATTATGGCAACGAGCCGATCACTCTGCGTCTGAGTAAATATCGTACAGTAGTGGTTACAGACCGTTACGGTGTAGAGGAACTTCGTTTCCGTTCTATCTACAAAGATGCCGACGGTGCCCGGCAGACAAGTGACTGGACAAATCTGAGCGATCAGGCGGATAAGTATGAACTTCAAGTGGATATGAACTATGCTGCCTGGCAGTATTTTAAAACCAGTCAGGCGACACAAGTTCAGATTTCCTTTGAGAGTGATTCGGAGATACGTCCCGTTTCTGCATTGTATAATCTGATAGGCAACGGAGACGAGGCCGCTACTCAGCAAGAGTTCCGGAAATGGTATTATATGGATTGTGCGGCCATGTCATTCGACCCCTATAATCTGGCTTTTGACCCTTACAGCAAACTGCGTGTCTTTATCAAGAAAGACCAGACCGGAGGAGCGTATGCGATAGACTACCCCACCCATAACGAAGGAAGAGGTATTGTTTATCCGGCTTCGGAAAGCAATCCGAACGATGCGTGGTGGAAACTGCCGGACATGCAGCATGTGTTCATGCACGAGATGGGACACTGCGTGCAGTGGATGCCCAAACAAGGAAAATATATCATGGAAGGTGTGCAGGATTGTGACCGACAGGGGTATCAGGAAGGATGGCCGGACGCTGTGAAAGTAGCGAGCAAAGGATATATTCTGGCTACGCAAAAAGAAGAGTATCAGGCCGCTATCGCCAAGTCTTACCGGAATCCGCAGAGTGATAAATACTTTGTCTGGCAGGTTGACTATAATACTTCCGGTGCTTTTATGAGCTGGCTGCGTCTTTATAATGGCGACTTCGTGCGTATGTTGCCGTGGACGGTGCTGATGGACGAACTGACCAACCAGTGGAGCCTGGAGGATGCGGTGAAGTATATCCTGAAGGAGAGCTACCCGGACCTTACGATGGAAGAACTCTGGAACGAATACAAGACAGAGGTGGAAGTGTTCCTGCAAAATAACTAATAGAGTAACCTTTAAAAAACAACTATGATGAAGAAAGTATTATTTGCATTAGCTGTGCTGTGCACGAGCTTTTGGAGTTGCAATACCTTGGATTTGAATGACGTGGGTTACGGAGATGGTGACCGTCTGAAGGCTTCCACCGTTAAAGAAATATTGTATGGCACAGCCGATGGCTGTTGGAAAGCTGACTATCAGGGGCACGAGTTTTACTTCCAGTTTCATGAAGACGGAACAGTGACACTGGATTCGGACTTTCTGGAGATGGCGGTAGAAGGAAAAACATCATTCTCTGCCAAAGGCAAGGAAGTGGCACTGGATATTGAGAATTGCGATGTCCATCTGCAAAACCTGGGTAGTGAATTTGCAGATACCAAGTTTGTCGTATCAGAGATTCCGGCAGAAGGAGAGGCGCCGCAGCTGAACTTATACGGTGAATCTACCGGCAATACCATTGAACTGCAGCCGACTACACAGGCATACATCGATGGTAAAGTTGCTTCAAAAGCGGACTTTACCGAACTCTTTGAGAAAAATTTATTGGATAATCAGTCCATCTGTGACGCTTCCGGCAATTTTATCGGTTATTATGGCTTGGTACTAAATGGTGTCAATGATCTTTCTGTCAAGATAATAACGATTGAAAACAAGGATGGAAGCGATGCGAACGGTCATACGCAATATTATGAATCTAAACTGACGAAAGAAGGGCAAATCTTCAAACTGGACACGCCGGTAGAACAGATTAAATCGGTGAACGGAGCCACTTATGCCTTCAAAGCCATTGATTGCACCGGTGATGCGGTGGCGGTAGACGGTATGTCAAATGTAACCCTGACCTCCAACAAGGGAGCGGTCAATGACTTCGACTATGTGACTTCCGGAGGAAAATTCACACTCGGAAAAGCGCAGGATCACGGTGCCGCTTGCGATGAAATATGGGCGGGAACAGGCGGACAGGCTACAAGCTCCGGCGGAACAATTGCCGATATAAATGCCATGAGTTATGACTACGGATGGAGTGGAAGTCCGAAACAAAGACCGCTCGTTATCTGGACATGGTGGTTTGCGAACCTTGCCTTCCCGAGCAGTGAAGAAGGAGTAAGCATCCTGATGAATAATTCCGATAAAGACCGTGTCCTATTTAAGAACATATCCGGCAGCGGACAGACCTGTGGCGGCGGTACTCTTAATGCGACGGAAGTGGCCGAGATAAATGCCTACTGTAAAGACCTGATAGATACTTGGTTCAATGAGAAAGGGCTTTTTGTTGTTCGTCACGACCGTCAGAGTGCAGGAGATAAATTCTACATCTATCTTTTGTGTCCCGATACGGAAGCTACTTCGAAAGGTGGAATGTGGATGAAGTATCAGAGAGACTGAGAATGAATGTGAATAAGATAGTATAAGCTAATGATGCTAACGTACTTAACTAATTAATAATTAATAAATGAATAGATGATGAAAAGACTGTTTTTACTGATGATCCTGGGTGTAACTTCGGTGTTATGCCTGAATGCTCAAACTAAGTCGTTGCACCAGCTGCAACAGGAATTCGTTGATTTACGCTGTGGTATGTTCATTCATTTCAACATGCCGACCTTCTTTAATGAGGACTGGCCGGACCCGGATGCTGCTCCCGAGCTTTTCAACCCTGTCAGGATGGACTGCAAACAATGGGCAAAAGCGGCAAAATCAGCCAACATGACCTACGGATGTCTGACAACGAAACATCATAGCGGTTTCTGTATATGGGATACTAAAACGACCGATTATAGTGTAATGAGCAGCCCGTTCAAACGTGACGTGGTAAAAGAATATGCCGACGCATTCCGTGCCGAAGGGATGAAAGTGATGCTCTATTATTCGATCCTCGATACGCATGCCCGGCTGCGTCCCAAGTGTATAACTCCGCAGCATATCGAAATGATCAAGGAGCAACTTCGCGAACTGTTGACCAACTATGGTGAAATAACAGCTTTGATCATTGACGGTTGGGATGCCCCGTGGTCACGTATCTCTTACGATGACGTACCTTTTGAAGATATTTATCGTCTGGTCAAATCAATCCAGCCCAACTGTCTGGTGATGGATTTGAATGCAGCGAAATATCCTGCCGAGGCTTTGTTTTACACGGACATCAAGTCTTACGAACAAGGAGCCGGACAGCATATCTCGAAAGATACCAACCGTCTGCCTGCCTTGTCTTGCCTGCCGTTACAGCAGAACTGGTTCTGGAAAGAAAGTTTCCCGACTACCCCTGTGAAGTCTCCGGCACAAATGGTCAATGATAATATCATCCCGATGGGCAAATCCTACTGTAACTTTATCCTGAACGTAGCTCCCAACAGAGACGGCTTGATGGATGCCAACGCCTTGAAAGCTCTGAAGGAAATAGGTAAACTGTGGAAGAACGACGGTCGTGTAGCAACGGTTCCCGAAGCGGATGCTCCTATTATATCTTCCAACATTGCCAAATATCAGCCTGCCGAAGGTACATGGAGCAGTGACTATGCTATCATGGACTTTGCCAATGACGATGATTTCGGGACCTGCTGGAATTCTAATCCTGAAGTGAAAGTGCCCTGGTATTCGGTTACTTTTGAGCGCGAGAAATCTTTCAATATGGTGGTTATTACGGATCGTAACAATGACCGTTTGCAGGAATACCGTCTGGAATACCGTGCGGGTGGTACATGGAAACCCCTTTACGAAGGTAAGGCTCCTACCGGTCTGCGTGTGAAAATCCACCGTTTCGATACGGTTTGGGGAGATGCGGTACGAATGACTGTCTTAAACTCTAATGGTACTACCTCCATTGCAGAGTTCGGGGTATATTGTGAGAGAAGATGATGAATTTATCTTAGAGTTAAATCATTGATTTTATATAGAATCACCATCAGGTAAAGTCGTGTTTTTTGATGGTGATTCTATTTCATCCAACTCTTTATCGTACGTCCGTACTTCCCTTTTTGTGGGAATTGCGTGTAGAATAATATTTGGATTTAGGCCAAACATTTGTATCAGCTTTCTAATGGTCTATCCGATGGCTTTTGTTACTTTTCTTACTTATTAATGTCTCATTTATATTATATTTAGTATATTTGTTCCCGCTTTATCTAATAAGACATGAACAATAACACTTGCTATTAATATAATGAGAAGATGTCTGATATTATGCCTTTTTACATTTATTGGTTCGTTGGTCTGTTGGGCTGATGCGGGTAAAGATGCTTATCTTTTTCGGAAAGTCGATTATCAACAAGGGCTTTCTAATAGTGCTGTGCTTTGCCTCTATCAGGATAAAGCAGGGCTGATGTGGTTTGGCACTTATGATGGCGTGAATTGTTATGATGGGAAAGGTATCGAGGTCTTTCGTTCTGATTTCTCAATGAAAAAGACGTTGAGTAACAATGTCATTCATTCTATTCAGCAGGCAGATAGCAGTTGTTTGTGGATTACTACACATTTGGGAGTTAATCGTTTTTCGCAAGATTCGCGTCAGGTAGTGGGATATTATGATTTTACAGGTGATTATTATCTGCATTCCAATCCGAAAGGAGATACTTGGGTAGTAAGCGATGAAGGAATCTTTTATTATAATACTTATCATAAAAAGTTTGTCCATCTCAAAAATATAGAGACTCCTGTCGAGAATATGGATCAGCGTGCTTTTGTCACGGATGATGGTGTCTTATGGACTTTTCCACGGAATACAGGTAGTCTGATTCAATGTTCATTAGATGGCTTTGACCGGGATACATTGTCTGTCCATCCTACTGTTTCATCTTCTGATTTTCATGCAAAACCTATCGATAATGTATTTTATCAGAATGGCATTCTCTGTTTTGTGGATGCAGAGCGGGATCTTTATGTATATGATATTTCCAGAAGGTCTAAAATCTATATTCGTAACCTTTCTTCGTTGGTGCAACGATATGGGAAAGTTGTGGGAATTGTTCCTTTTTATGAAGACATTATAATTGCTTTTCAAACCAATGGTTTAGTACGTTTGCGCACCTCGAAAAAATATGAAGAAGAAGTGGTGGACCGTAATGTACGTATATATGATATTTTCCGCGATCCTCATCAGAATATTCTTTGGGTAGCTTCTGATGGGCAGGGAGCTGTCATGTACGCTAAGAAGTACTCGATAGCCACTAATCTGATGCTTAGCAAACTATCATCCAATCTAAGTCGGCAGGTACGTTCTGTCATGACAGACAAATATGGCGGATTATGGTTTGGTACGAAAGGAGATGGACTTTTGCATGTACATGACTATGAAGGTGGTATGGATGCTTCTGCTACTACAGTTTACTCTCCAGTAGGCAGGCAGGATGCCTCATCTTATACCCGTTGGAATAGAGAGTTTCAAGCATACTCATTAAAACAAAGCCGTTATATGGATGGCTTTTGGGTAGGATCGGGTAATCCCGGACTGTTTTACTATTCTTTTGCAGATAAAGCCTTGCATTGTGTTGAGGATAAGTCTACAGATCCTGTTATCGAAATACATGATATCTATGAAGAGAATGACAGCGTACTCTATGCGGTTACGGCTGGGGTCGGATTTCGTAAATTGATATTGGAGAGGAAACAAGGGGAGATTCACCTCAAATCGCAAAAGCGTTATCATTTCTTTTATGAACAAAAAGAGATAACCATGTTTTATCCTATGTTAGCTGAAGGAGATTCCATTCTTTGGTTGGGAAGCCGGGAAAAAGGGTTAATTCGATTTGATAAACAGACAGAAGAATATAAAGTCATTTCTTTGAAAGAAATATTGCATAAATCTGTTGATGATGTACTTAGCCTGCATCGTGCTAAAGATGGTAGGATGTATGTAGGAACAACATCGGGACTAGTGTGTTTGACCTTTAATAAGGAACAAATCAGTGCCTCCTATATCGGTAGAGAACAAGGGTTGCTTAATGATATGATTCATGGCATATTGGAGGATGCAAATGGTTTTTTATGGCTTGGCACTAATCGTGGACTTATTAAATATAATCCCAAAAACACTTCTTCGCATGCTTATTATTATGCCGCCGGTGTGCAGGTGGGCGAGTTTAGTGATGATGCCTATTATCAATGTCCTTATACCGGACGTCTTTTCTTTGGAGGCATTGACGGTTTGCTTTATCTGGATAAGGAAGTGGCGACAGCTCCGGAATTCTATCCGAACATATTATTGCGTAAGCTAATGATTGGACGTAAAGAGGTTAATCTGGGGGATTATTATACCGATGGTGGCAAAGCGTTAAGTTTTAAAGGAGCGAAGGCTTCTTTTTCCCTTTCTTTTGTTGTTCCAGACTTTCTTACTGGAGGGGATGTGGAGTACTCCTATATGCTGGACGGATTTGATAAAGACTGGACCTCGTTTAGTAGTATAAATGAAGCATCGTATCTAGAAATACCTTCGGGTAGCTATGTTTTAAAGGTCCGTTATAAGAAAGATGTATTTAATACGGAATATAAGGTATTTTCTATCCCTTTGTACATTCTTCCACCTTGGTATCTTTCTACGGTAGCCTATGTCATTTACTTGCTGTTTTTCATATTAATAGCCGGTTATCTGATTCATTTATTAAGAAAATATTTTCTCCAGAAGCGTATGATGCAGCGGCTGTTGACAGCAGAAAGCAATGAAGCTCTACCGGAGTCCGCCAGTCTTAATCGTGAGTTACTGAATCGCTTTACGTCCATTTATCGCTCTTGTGATCAGTTGCGTGCGGAAAATCTCCCTTATGAACAGCGTCTCAGAATTATGGAGCAGGTACACGAGACGGTTATTGCAACTCTTTTCCGTCCGGGAACTTTGGCTGTAGAGGAACTTAAGTCATTTTTTCCTACGGAATATGCGATTACTGGTTGTATGTGCATGAAAGAGCTCTCTATAGAAGTCTTGCATGTGTTGGAAGGACAGGGCGTTGATATATCTTCTGTAAAACTTGCTATACCAGAACACTTTGTTTATCCTGTTTATAAGAATGCTTTACGCTGTATGCTCTATTGGTGTTACCTTTATATTGGCGGAGTAAAACATAAGTCGGATATTGTAGTGGATGTGAAGGAAGAGGAAGGACGGATGTTGCTGCAGTTCTCTGCTGTAGATGATACTCTGAAGGAATTATATAAGCAACTTTCCGGTTCGGAAGAAGAGGGAAGAAGGGATAGTAAGGAAACAGAAGAGGCGATAACTACCCGTCAATTACTGTTTTCTGTGCAAGCGGCTTTGAGACAGCTAAATGTTACGCTTTACTATGCCGACAGAGAAAAGGATCATTTATTGACGTTAGCCTTTGAACCGGCTATCATCAAGGAGACTGAAGAGCATGGGAAGAAAACGGTTCTTCTGCTAGAGGATAGGGATGAAATGGTATGGCTGATAAGTGATCTCCTAGCAGATGAATTTGTTGTTTGTCCGGTGAAAAGTGTACAACTTGCATTTGAAGAAATACGTAGATCGGCTCCTGCTTTGTTACTAGTTGATATGTTGATGTATGCAAAAGCAGAGAGTGACTTCCTGGAATATGTGAATAAGAATCGTACTCAACTTTCGAAAACGGCATTTATTCCAATGTTAAGTTGGAAAGTAAGTTCGTCCATTCAGCGTGAATTGATTATGTGGGCTGATTCATATATTGTACTTCCTTATGATATTATATTTTTGAAAGAAGCCGTCAATAAAGCTATTTACGGTACTCGGGAGGCAAAGCAGATTTATATGGAAGAGCTTGGTGACTGGGCCGGACGCATTGTTTGTACTACAGAAGAACAGGCGGACTTTATCCGGAAACTGTTGCAAGTGATAGAACAAAATCTTGACCAGGAAGAATTGGGATCAACCTTAATTGCCGACCGCATGGCGATGAGTCCGCGTCAATTCTATCGCAAGTTTAAAGAAATATCCAATGCGGCTCCCAGTGACCTGATAAAGAGTTATCGGATGGAGAAGGCTGCACGATTGTTGCAGAATGAAGAACTTTCTATTCAGGATGTTATCGCTGAAGTTGGTATTTCCAGCCGTTCCTATTTTTATAAAGAGTTTACCCGCCGATTCGGAATGACGCCGAAAGATTATCGGGAGCAACTCCGATAATGCCATCCCCCACTATCTTATTCTTTACTAATTGAGTTTTTGGATGTATTACCCGAATCCTTAGATCAGTAGTTCCGGATAATTAAGTCTTTCGAGGCTCTTATTTATTCGTTCCACTATAGTTGGGCGCAAGAGGAACTATAGTGCTTCTTGCGTCCAACTATAGTGGAACGAAAGGGAAACTACAGTAGAACGAATCAATTTGGACTGATAAGAAATTAGTTTTTCAAAGTCTTTCGGTTAATGATTCGGGATTCCTTCATTCCTTCTGTTCTTTGGTCGTTTGGGGTGACAGATATATTTGAATTCATGTCTGTATAGATTTTATTTATTACTACTTACGAATAAACTTTTTAATAAAAGTGGTGAAAAGGCGGCTATTATAACTTGATACAATGTGCGCAAACTTGTGCTCTGTTTGTGCGCAAATGAATGCTATGTGTTGATATATAGATGTTTATAATGTGCTTTATTTCTCCTTTCTGTTCTATGAATGAGCATTCTTATTTTGACATAATTTTGTCACTTCTGCGGAATATTCTTAATATTAAAAGTTTTTAATTTGCCTCCGCTTATAAGAATTATATAGGCGATTGATAACCTTAGTATTAATTAAAAAAAACAAAGTAACATGAATTTGTTTGAAATGGAAAAACATCACACAAAGACATTGTGGCTATTGGCATTACTGCTAACATTTAGTACAGTAGTGTGGGCACAAGGTACTCCTGTAACAGGGCGTGTGTCTGATGAAAAAGGCGAATTGCTCATTGGAGTGAGCGTTCAGGAAAAAGGTACTACGAATGGTACCATAACAGACACCAATGGTCAGTATAATCTGAAACTGACGAGTAACAATCCCATTCTTATCGTATCCTATATAGGATATAAATCACAAGAGGTAAAAGTAGGCAAACAGAAAGTGCTGGACGTAATTCTTGCAGAAGATGTATCGTCACTGGACGAAGTGGTAGTTGTGGCTTACGGACATCAACGTAAAGTATCGGTAGTAGGTGCGCAGTCATCTATGAAAATAGAAGATATAAAGATGCCGACGGCTAATTTATCTTCTGCTATTGCTGGACGTTTGCCGGGTGTAGTAGCTGTGCAACGTTCAGGAGAACCGGGGCATGATGATTCCGATCTTTGGATCCGTGGTATTTCTACACTGGCGGGTCAGAACTCTAAACCACTGGTATTGGTGGATGGTGTGGAACGTAGTTTCAATAATATCGACCCTGAAGACATTGAGTCGTTTACGGTGCTGAAAGATGCTTCTGCCACAGCTGTATATGGAGTACGCGGTGCTAATGGTGTAATTCTGATTAAAACCAAACCGGGTAAGGTGGGCAAGCCGCAATTCTCAGTAGACTACTATGAAGGTTTTGTGACATTGACAAAGAAACCTGAAATGGCGGATGCCTTTACGTATATGGATGCTGCCAATGAAGCGTATATGGATACTAGAGGCAGTATGTTATATTCTCCTCAATATATTGAGGCTACGAAGAAAGCCCATGGATTACTACCGAATGATAATCCACTGATGTTCAATCCTTATTTGTATCCGAACGTTGATTGGATGAACGAATTATTCAATGACTGGGGACATAATCGTCGTGTAAATGTAAGTGTGCGTGGTGGTGTACCTAATGCCACTTACTACGTTTCATTGAGTTATTATAATGAAAAAGGTCTGACACGTACCGCTGAAATGGAGAACTATGATGCTAACATCCGTTACGACCGCTACAATTATACCGCTAATTTGAACTTGAAGCCAACAGAAACGACTACTATTGATTTGGGCTTCAATGGTTTCCTTTCTATGGGTAACTATCCGCAGCAATCTACCAGTGACTTGTTTGCGTCAGCCATGGAGATTAATCCGGTCTATTTGCCGTTAATGATGCCTGATGGTTCTGTACCAGGTATCTCTACCAATGGTGACCTCCGTAACCCGTATGCCGATTTGACTCGTCGTGGTTACAAAAATGAAGCAAGAAATCAGTTGAACTCCAACATTCGTTTGACGCAAGACCTTGGTTTCTGGAAGTGGAGTAAAGGGCTTACCGCCTCTGCCATGTTGGCTTTCGACGTGCATAACAGTCGTGACCTGAAGTATAACAAGCGTGAAGATACTTACAATTTTGCCGGAACTAAAGACGAAAACGGATTGTGGAATGATGATGTATTTGATGCAGATGGCAATTATCGGTATGCACTGACCTATACAGGACATAAAGATCTTGCATTTGACCAGGGCGCTTCCGACTCTAGAAGTACTTACTTTGAAGCTTCTTTAAATTACGACCGTTCGTTTGGTTTGCATCGGATAGGTGGTCTTTTGCTTTATAACCAAAAGATTTACCGTTCGAGTTCTGATAATCTGATCGGTTCTTTGCCTTATAAGCAACAAGGCTTGGCCGCCCGTGCTACTTACTCATGGAACGACCGTTATTTTTTCGAGGCAAACCTTGGGTATAATGGTTCCGAGAACTTCAGTCCAGAAAAACGTTTCGGTTTCTTCCCTGCATTTGGTCTTGGCTGGGCTATCTCTAATGAGGCTTGGTGGGAATCTTTGCAATAAACAAACAGACATATTAAAGATGAAAATAAAATCCAAATAAGTACAAGTAAATAGGCTTTATATCAGACATTTATAAAGAAATCGTTTCTTTCAGTTGTTTTCGCTATTTTCTGTTAATTAGTTCTTTTTGGGTACATTTTTGTTCCTTGTTTGTTTCTTGATTTCGGTTTTAATTCGTACATTTGCATACGAAAAAGAACGAATGAAAGAATACGATTATGCCACGAATAAAGAAGCCTAAAAAAGTAAAAGAGCCCATCCGTCTTCGGATGAAGGATTTGTCCGATGGCAGCAAAAGTCTGTATCTGGATATATACCGCAATGGCAAGCGGACATATGAGTACCTGAAGCTGTATCTTATCCCGGGAACGGACAACAATACCCGTCGGCAGAATGAAATAACAATGGCCGCTGCGAATGCCATCAAGTCGAAACGCATTATCGAACTGACCAGCGGCGAAGCCGGTATCGTGAACCATACAGATAAGGTTTATCTGCTGGACTGGATGCAAACCTATTTGGAGTACCAAGAGAAACGCGACAAGAAAGGCATCGGTCAAATCAAGGCCGTTACCCATATCCTGAAAGAATATGCAGGGGAAAGGTTTTTGTTGGATCGGGTTGACCTCGCTTTTTGCCAAGGCTATATCGACTACATGCTGACGACCTTCCGCCCTAAAGGAAAGCCGATAGCAGCATCTACACGCAATACCTATTATCAGATATTCAACGGTGCCCTGAACGCTGCCGTCCGGGCTAAACGGTTGTTGAGAAATCCGTTTAATGAAATGGAAAAATCGGAGAAGCCCAAAATGCCGGAGAGCGTGCGGTCCTATATGACCATCGAAGAGGTACGGGCGTTGATTGCCACTCCGGTACAGGATGGGAGGGTTAAAAACGCCTATCTGTTTTCCTGCTTCTGCGGACTGCGTATCAGCGATATTGTCGGCCTGAAATGGAAGAATGTCTTTGTCGATAACGGCCAATACCGTCTGGCGGTGGCTATGCAGAAGACCAAAGAACCGATTTACCTGCCACTCTCCAACGAGGCGTTGAAGTGGATGCCGGAGCGTGAGGACAAGGCGGCGGATGACCATGTGTTCAGCTTGCCTTCAAACATCAACCAGTATCTCAAGCCGTGGGCCGAAGCGGCCGGAATCACCAAGCGTTTTACTTTTCACACGGCCCGGCACACATTCGCGACCATGATGCTGACGCTCGGTGCGGATCTCTATACCGTATCGAAGCTGCTTGGTCATACCTCCGTGAGAATGACACAGGTGTACGCCAAAATCATCAACCAGAAAAAAGACGAAGCAGTCAATTTGGTCAACGGGCTATTCGACTGATGTAGTTATACATGTCAAATTCAATTTACAGGTAAATATTTCCGGCTTTTCTCCGACTTTTCAAATAGTCGAAGTAATGCCACTATTATAATAAGTATAAACCCATAAAAACAATTCGACATGAAAGGACAAAACAACAGGTCCTCTCTTTTTTTGAAGGGAGACCACATCTGCACCACTTCGCTACGGAACAGGATGTAGCGGAAGAATTTTACGAATTGCTCTCCGAAGCGAGGGAGCTTTATCTTCAAGACGTCATGGCAGGCGGCAAACGGTATGGCCGCTATGTGGATGACTTTATAAACAGTCACCGGTACATCGACTGCAACAGTGCGGTTTGCAGGAATTGCCATGAAATGAACATCCATATCATCAGAGGGCTGTTGATCGATTGCACAAGTCTCGTCAAAAGCCTCTTTACCGCAGAAACATTTTCTTTCGAGGAGTGCATGGCCTTGAAACGAAAGTACGACATTGCCGGAGTATGGTTCGGCTCTTCACGTATAGAAGATTCCAGAAACGATCCACCTCTCTCCTTCGGTTGTAATTTTTCCCGTGAACAGATGACAGGTATTGTGGCTTGCGCCAACGCTTATCATCTGTTTTGCGTTTCCACACTCCGCATCGAGGACATGGAAGCGCTTTTTGCCTGCAAGAAGGGCTTCTGCATACGTGTGAACAATATCCGCCATGTGGCGGTCCTGTTCGACGCGTTGCTCGAAAACACCTTCATCCTGCCTCACTGGCAGTCGGTTCTCGACAAGGGGCGGTTCCTGTTGTCCAAAGACGGCACAAGATACGTTACCGCTTCAAGCCTCTCGTCCGCCCTGTCTGCGGCGAGGAACAACATTACATCGGCAAACCTCGGCATACGAAAAGCCGTCAGCCGACTGAAAATATAACACGAAGTGCCAAAAAGCCAAGTATGTGAAAGATAAAACAGTGACAATTGCCGTGATACGTGCATAGTATCACGCCGGTATTTCCGGCTGTCCGGTTCACATCACATAACTTTGACCTCCGTTAGCGCGCTGCATAACGGAGGTAACTCTCCATTGTCTAATTTTAACATGTATTTTATGCAAAACAGAACAACATTCATGGAGCGGTTGAGCGAACGGCTGACCGCCATAGAAGCGGTTCTCAAGAAGTTGGAACCGGTGGAAGGTCTGTTGGAGCGTGTGGCTTTGCTGGAAAATACCATTTACACGACCAAGAAGGTCTTCACTTTTCAAGAGGCGTGCATGTATATCGGCGTGTCCGAAAGTATGTTGTACAAACTCACATCGAACAAGGAAATCCCGCACTACAAGCCTCGCGGCAAGATGCTCTACTTTGCGAAGGAAGAGCTGGACGCGTGGCTCTTGCAAAACTACGAACCTACGGTGGACGATGCCATGCGTATGGCGACGGAAGTGTCCGCAACCCAACCGTTCTTTAACCAGAAGCGCTATGGAAAACGAAAAAAGAACTGACCGTAACTCGTGGGCGGAGCTGGACGAGAACCGCCTGTCGGATATCCTCACGGCATCGCAAATAAAGGCCACGGACACCTACGAGACTCCGCCCCAGATTATATGGATTGACAACTCCACCATAGCGACGCTCGGTAATTTCAGCGCTTCGACGGGTAAGGCGAAGGCGAAAAAGACGTTCAACGTCTCGGCCATCGTCGCCGCGTCGCTGGCGGGCCGGCAGGTCTTGAACTATCGGGCGCACCTGCCCGAAGGCAAACGCAGGATTCTGTACGTGGACACTGAACAGAGCCGTTTCCATTGCCACAACGTGTTGGAACGCATTCTCCGCCTGGCGGGGCTGCCCACCACGACGGACAACGAGAATCTCGATTTCATTTGCCTGCGGGAATACACTCCTGCCGTCCGTATCGGGGTTATCGACTATGCCCTGCGTCAGAACAAGGGGTATGGGCTGGTCATCATAGACGGCATCCGCGACCTGATGCTCGACATCAACAGCACCAGCGAATCGGTGGAGGTCATCAACAAGATGATGGAGTGGTCGTCGAAATACGACCTGCACATCCATTGTGTGCTACACCTGAACAAGGGCGACAACAATGTGCGCGGGCATATCGGTACGGAAATGAGCAATAAGGCGGAAACGGTGCTGGTCATCACCAAAAGTGCGGAGAATCCCGTTATCAGTGAAGTTCATGCGCTGCATATCCGCGAGAAGGAGTTCAAACCGTTCGCCTTTTCCGTTGATGACGAAGGGTTGCCGGTCATGGTGGATAACTATTCGTTTGACGGCAGTGTAAGACCGAAAGCCCGGAGCAGCTTCATGGATTTGTCCATCGAACAGCACCGGGAGGCACTTTCCGCCGCTTTCGGGGACAGGCCCATCAAAGGTTTCGAGAACGTGCTGCAGGCCCTCATGGCTTCCTATGAGGCTATCGGGTTCAAACGGGGACGCAGCGTCATGATAAAACTGCTGCAATACCTGACGGAAAACCTGAAGCTGATCGTCAAACGGGACAAGCTCTTTTATTACGATGTGACCCCGACCGAAGCCCTGCTTTTCGACGAAGAATGCGAGGAAGCGGAAGGTGAAAAATAATTTAGTTTACTTTGGTCCGGGTATATATAGGAGAAAAACCAAAGTAAACTGTTTTTTGAAAACAAGTGAAAAGAAAATGACATGACCATAGCGGAAGCAAAACAACTGCGTATCGTGGACTATCTCGCCAGTCTCGGCTACCATCCCCAGAGTGTGATATCAAAACAATACTGGTATCTGTCACCGCTGCGCGATGAACGCACTCCGTCGTTCAAGGTCAACGACCGGCTCAACGAATGGTATGACTTTGGCGCAGCGACGGGCGGCGACCTTGTGGAACTGGGCAAATACCTGTACCGGACGAACAGCGTGAGCGAAGTGCTTGCCTGTATCGGGAGACATGAAAATGCTGCCCCGATACAAAGAGTGCGGATTCCGGGGACAACACCCCGTCCCGTCGAAGCTGACATGAAGGACGTGCTCGTCGTGCCGTTGCAGCACCATGCGCTACTCTCGTACCTTCATTCCCGTGGAATCGACGGGGACATCGGCCGCATGTTCTGCCGGGAGGTCCATTATGAATTACGTAAACGGCGCTACTTCGCTCTTGCCTTCGGCAACGCGGCGGGCGGGTACGAGGTGCGCAATCCTTATTATAAGGGCTGTATCCGGTGTAAGGACATCTCTGTCATCAGGCAATCTCATGGTGAAACACAGAACCGTGTTTGCGTGTTCGAGGGCTTCATGGATTTTCTCTCTTACCTGACGCTGAAACAGGCGGGTGATGATACGGTCTGCATCGACGCACCTTGTGATTACCTCGTGATGAACTCGGTGAACAACCTGAAAAAAGCATTGGAACACTTGCAGGTGTACGAGGAAATCCACTGTTATCTCGACAATGATCTCGCAGGGCAGAAAACGGAAGAGACCATCGCCGGCATGTATGGCGGGCGTGTACGCAACGAAGCACCCCGTTATCGCGAATACAAGGACCTGAACGATTACCTACGCGGAAAGAAACGGTAAGGCATCATCGTTACCCTTTCCCTTGAAAGCTCTCCTCCCGGAGGGCTTTTTTTATGCCCGATTTTTCTGCTTCGATACCTCAAAGTATGAAATTAAAGTTCAATTTTAGTGTTTCAAACTTATTTCTATGTAATAAAATACTGTTTGATATAAAGAGTTTTTGTTACATCAAATATAATATTTTTCTTTGCAACCGTACTTTCAAAGTTCAATTAAAGTTTAATTTCATACTTAAAAACAGATGGGTTCATACTTTATATTCGCCCTTGTACTGACGGTGCTGTACATCGTCTATTTCGCGGTCAATATCATCCGTGACCTGTATGGAAAGAAGGGAACGGAGAAGACTGACGAGGAAGTTTTCGACCTCGGTCCGATGGATTCCACGGAAGAGAGTGTCGAGGTTTCGGAGAACGAGACCGGGTTCAAAATCGGAAATGAAACATACGGCACGGAGACTGTACCTGCCGCTTCGCCTGCCGCCCAAAACGGCGACACCGGGAAAAAAGATGGAACAGCCAAGGATCGGCTCGAACGGCTGAAAGCCAAGGCAGAGGCACAGATGGAAAAGGTCGCACCCTACCTGTCCGACGGCTTTACCGACGAAGAGATGTATAAGGCAATGATTTCCAAAGGACGCTTGGACAACCGTCCCAGCCTGAAATGGAGACCGGTCAAAGATAAGCTGTAAGATGTCGAAAACGAAGAAGATACTATGTGCGCTTTGTTCCATCATCCCCTGTTCGGCTCTGGCGAAAAGTGGCAGCGTGAATTACAGTTGGGGGGCGGATGCGCTGGCGACGATGCACGACTACGTGGTAACGATGATGTTCTACGTCCAAGCTCTCTGTTGTGCCATCGCCGGGATTTGTGTGATTGTGTCCGGATTCCAGATTTACGTAAAGATGAACACGGGCGAGGACGGTATTACCAAGTCCGTCGTAACGCTTGTGGGCGCGTGCCTGTTCCTGATCGGTGCCTTCCTTGTCTTTCCTGCCTTTTTCGGCTATCGCATATAGAAACGGGATGCAGGAATGAGGTGCCGCCATAACGATTCGAAAGAACTGCAATACTTACCCTAAAATAAATAATCATGTTTCAAAAAACAAAAAGACAAATGAAAAGAATGTTTTCTGCTAAAAAGGTACAGATGCTCACACTGATGTTGCTGTGTGGCACGACGGCCGTCATGGCCCAAAACTCCGCAGGCGATTACTCCGCCGGTACGACCGCACTGGCGACCGTGACGGAGGAAATCGCCAAGTACGTCCCCGTCATGGTCAAACTGTGTTACGCCATTGCCGGTGTAGTGGCTATCGTAGGCGCTATCTCGGTGTACATCGCCATGAACAACGAGGAACAGGACGTGAAGAAAAAGATTATGATGATCGTTGGCGCATGTATTTTCTTAATCGCTGCCGCACAAGCACTTCCGATGTTCTTCGGTATCGGCGCATAACCCTCCCGCACGATGAAAGGCAAGGACGAACGCTATCCCGACTACCCGCTGTTCAAGGGCCTGCAACGGCCTTTGGAGTTCATGGGTATTCAGGGACGCTACATCTACTGGGCGGCGGGCGTTGCCGGCGGAGCCATCGTCGGATTTATCATCGCCTACTGCCTCGTGGGTTTCGTGGCCGGACTGGTCGTGCTGGTTGCGGTCGTCTCGACGGGTATTGCGCTTATCATGCTCAAACAGCGGAAAGGGCTGCATACCAAGAAAGACGGTCGCGGAGTGTATATCTACGCCCACTCGAAGAAACTGTGAGAAGAAAAGAAAAACCATCACGGGCAACGTGTGGTCTTGTTGAATGTTGAACGCGGGCCGGCCGCCTGAAATCCGGGTGGACCGGCCTTTTTTATTGTATTTTGAAATGACCTTGTACATCATTCTACTTTTTATCGCCTTGTGTGCCGGCATGGCCCTGTCGGTCTATGCGTTCGGTACCGGAGGCAAGCGTAAGCGTATCTTTCAGGACATCTATTTTTCTGTGGAAGATACGAACGGCGTGGGCGTGCTGTACACCAAGACGGGCGAATATTCAGCCATCCTGAAAATAGAGAATCCCGTGCAGAAATACTGTGCGAACATCGACAGCTACTACGAGTTCACGCACCTTTTCACCGCCCTCGCGCAGACGCTCGGCGAAGGATATGCCCTGCACAAACAGGACATCTTCATCCGGAAACAGTTCGAGAACGAGACGGGGGACAAACACGAGTTCCTCTCATCGGCCTACTTCCGTTACTTCAAGGGGCGTAACTATACGGACAGCGTGTGTTACCTGACCATCACGCAGGAGGCGAAGAAGAGCCGCCTGTTCTCGTTCGACAACAAGAAGTGGCGCGACTTTCTGGTCAAGATACGCAAAGTGCATGACCAGCTGCACGATGCCGGGGTACAGGCCAGGTTCCTGAACAAAGCCGAAGCGAGCGAATACGTGGACCGCTATTTCGCCATGAACTTCAAGGAGCGGATCGTGTCGATGACCAACTTCAAGGCGGACGACGAAACGGTCTCGATGGGCGACAAACGCTGCAAGGTATATAGCCTTGTCGATGTGGACTGTGCCGCACTGCCCTCACTGATACGGCCTTACACCAATATAGAGGTCAATAACACGGATATGCCCGTGGACCTGCTGGCTGCCATCGACAACATTCCGAATGCGGAGACGGTCGTCTATAACCAGATTGTCTTCCTGCCCAACCAGAAAAGGGAACTGGCCCTGCTGGACAAAAAGAAGAACCGGCACGCCAGTATTCCCAATCCGAGCAACCAGATGGCCGTGGAGGACATCAAGCGGGTGCAGGAGGTCATCGCGCGGGAAAGCAAGCAGCTCGTGTACACCCATTTCAACCTGATCGTCGCCGTACCGGCCGATACGGACCTGCAAAAATGCACGAACCACTTGGAGAATGCTTTCGGACGTATGGGTATCCATATTTCCAAAAGGGCGTACAACCAACTGGAACTGTTCGTGAACTCGTTTCCGGGTAACTGTTACGGCATGAACGAGGACTATGACCGCTTCCTGACGCTGGGTGACGCGGCGATGTGTCTGATGTATAAGGAGCACATACAGCACAGCGAGGAGACACCGCTGAAAATCTACTACACAGACCGCCAAGGCGTGCCGGTGGCTATCGACATCACGGGAAAGGAGGGGAAAAACAAGCTGACGGACAACTCGAACTTTTTCTGTCTCGGTCCTTCGGGCAGCGGCAAGAGCTTCCACATGAACTCTGTCGTGCGCCAGTTGTACGAGCAAGGAACGGACGTGGTGATGGTCGATACGGGTAACAGCTACGAGGGACTTTGCGAATACCTCGGCGGCAAGTACATTTCCTATACCGAGGAAAGACCGATTACGATGAACCCATTCCGCATCAATCGGGCGGAAATGAATGTGGAGAAGACGGGCTTCCTGAAAAACCTCGTGCTGCTCATCTGGAAAGGCTCGCAGGGTACGGTCACAAAGACAGAGGACCGCCTGATAGAACAGGTCATCACGGAGTATTACGACACTTATTTCAATGGGTTCGACGGCTTCACACCCCTGCAACGGGAGGATTTGCGTAAGGGGCTGCTCATCGACGACCGTAACCATGCCGAGAAGCAGGACGAGGACGAAGGAGAGCGGACCGGGCGTATCGAGCGCATGATCGACGAGATGGAACGCCGCCGTAAGGAGTTGAAAGTGGAAGAGCTGTCGTTCAACTCGTTCTATGAATTTTCCGTGCAGCGCATCCCCGACATCTGTGCCGAAAACCATATTTCGGGCATCGACATATCGACGTACCGTTACATGATGAAGGACTTCTATCGGGGCGGCAATCATGAAAAGACGCTGAACGAGAACATGGACAGTTCATTGTTCGATGAGACGTTCATCGTCTTCGAAATTGACAGTATAAAGGATGATCCTCTCCTGTTCCCTCTTGTCACACTGATTATCATGGATGTATTCTTACAGAAGATGCGTATCAAGAAGAACCGCAAAGTCCTGGTCATAGAGGAAGCGTGGAAGGCCATTGCCAGCCCGCTCATGGCCGAATACATCAAGTTTATGTACAAGACGGCCCGTAAGTTCTGGGCCTCGGTCGGCGTGGTGACGCAGGAGATACAGGACATCATCGGCAGCCCTATCGTCAAGGAAGCCATCATCAACAACTCCGACGTGGTGATGCTGCTTGACCAGAGCAAGTTCCGCGAGCGGTTCGATGAAATCAAGGCTATTCTCGGACTTACCGACGTGGACTGCAAAAAGATATTCACCATCAACCGGCTGGAAAACAAGGAAGGGCGCAGCTTCTTCCGAGAGGTGTTCATCCGCCGGGGGACGACCAGCGGCGTGTACGGCGTGGAAGAACCAAGAGAGTGTTACATGACCTACACCACCGAGCGGGCGGAGAAAGAAGCCCTGAAACTCTACAAGCGGGAATTGCGGTGCAGCCATCAGGAAGCTATCGAGGCGTACTGTCGGGATTGGAACGCCAGCGGTATCGGAAAATCCCTGCCGTTCGCCCAAAAGGTCAACGAGGCCGGGCGGATATTGAACCTTCATGTAAAACAATAACAATCAAATCATCAATTACAGAAAATGGAAAAGATAGACATCAGCCAAAGTGTGAAGACACTTGAGTTCGGGAGCAAATATGAAGCCCGTATCCAACGGATATTCCGTGAGTTCGACATCAAAACCATCCGGGATTTGTGCCAATGGCCCGGAAAGGACTTGGTAAGGGTACGCGACATGGGAAGAAAAAGCATCGAGGAAATAGAGGATGTTCTGGAAAGGTACAATCTCCGGTTGGGAATGCCCGGTAAGGAACTGGACGAATACGCCGGTATCGGAAATTCCGTGCAGGACGAGGAAGAAGAGGCGAAGTGGGAACAACGCAGGTACGAGATAGCCAAGGAGGTATTCATACACCACCGTCTGGTGGCAAATTCCGCCGTATATGAGGCCGACGAACTGATACGTGCACTAAGAGGCATGACGCGCCGTTGACGGGGGCTGTTTTTAACCGGGGAGGAATCCATGATGAAACGGCTGTCACTTATCCTTATGCTCCTGTCGCTCGTTGTCGTACAGCACATCCACGCGCAGTATTACAGCGTGAACTACGATGCGCGTACCGTGGCGGCAATGGCTACCGCTTTCGGTACGGAAGCCGTGGCGGAAAGCTATTACCGGGAGCAGGTCGATGACATACTCAAGCACTACAATGCGGCGGAAGTGGCCACGGCGGGGATTTTTGCCTCCAAGTTCTTGGAGCATAAAGCCTTTTCCGACCTCGGTATCTGGAACAGCAGTACGGAGAACTACTACTACCGCCGCATTTACCGCATGGTCTCGGAGAAGATCATACCCAAGATATGGGTGGTGGCGAAACTGATGCTCCGCTCACCGCAAACGGCTATCTACTGGGGCAGCTACCTGATGAAAATCTGCGACGAAACGAAAAGCCTGTGTATGCAGTTCGAGAGTGTAGTGACGAACAGCACGTTGGGCTTTTCGGACATCGTGTTTCTGGAAATCAACCGGAACATCGCCCCTCTGTTGAAACTCTCGGAGATAGGCGACATCGACTGGCAGCACATGCTGGACGACATCGCCAGCGTGCCGGGCAATTTCACCAAGGAGAACCTGCAACACGACATCGACAACCTCTACAACATGGGTGTCGGTCTCGCCTCGGCAGGTATCGGGAACATTGGTGACGCCCTGTTGCAAACCAGTTCGTTCCATGAGCTGATGGGCGGCAGGGTCAGCAAGGTCATCGACCTGTATGACCATTACGGTGCGCTCTTCGAGCAGGCGGAGCATGACCTCGGCGGCCTGCTGATTGACATGGTGGGCGGTGAGGACAACGTGGCGGGACTGTTCGATTTCAGCAACTACGACCTTACCTCCTGGATGACGGACTATCTGGACGAGACGGCGGGAAACTACTACACGCAACGGTGGTATATCGCCCGGCGTGAGCAAGGGAGTATCGCCTTGTGCGACTACTACCCGCCGACGGACGATAACAGCATACTGAACGGCGGCGAATGGACGCGTTTCGAGACAACCGATCCCGACTTTTATCCCAATGCCTCGCAACGGGAGCAGGCGCTCGCCAATTCGGAACGGTACGCCGGTTGGTCGAGAAGCCGGGTACAGCAGCTCAACAACCAGAATGACGGCTATACCTATAGTATCAACTACTGGCAGAACGGCTATATCATCAGCCGGGGCGGCAAACAGACGAAGAAGGCATACGCCTACGAAATCCATGTGAAGAAAAGCTGGAACCGGGAAGAGGTCGTCTATGAAGAGGTGTTCGATTCCTACTCGATGGACCTGAACACGTTCAAAGCCGGGCTTAACGCCCGACTCTCGGAGTTCAACGACAACGAGGAAGGTTATACCTATTATATAGCTTCTGACGCGCGGAACTATTATCAGGCGACGGACGCCGCGAAATTGCAAGGCTGCGAGAGCGTGACCATCAGTGTAACCTGTTCGGACGGGGCTACGCTCGGTCAGGGCACGACGCAGTACAAGTGCCGAACGTGCGGCAAATCCCTGAACGCCCATTCAAAGGAGTGTGCCATGCAGACCACGGTTACGGAGAACGAACTGGACTTGTCCGAGCTGGACGCCATGCTGCAGGAGGCAGAGAATCAGGTAGCCGCCATCCAGTCGCAAATCAACGCGTTGGAGAGCGAGAATGCCGACCTGCTGAAAAAAATCGCCGAGGCAAGCGTGGAAGATGCGGCGGTGTACCGGCAGCAGTACAACGCGAACAAGACACAGATAGACCGCCTGAAAAGCGAGCTGTCCGAATGGCAGAAGAAACAACGGGAATACACCGACGCGAAAACCGAGGCGGCGGGCGATAACGATGTGGCAACAGACGACTATTACCGCATACCGGCCATCATGCAGGACTGCAAGACGGCTTACAGCCTGTCGTGGCAGGACGGCGGGGCGTGGAACGGCTACACCTATGTCCGTAAGGCGACCATGCCGAACATCAACGGGGTCATCACGTTCAAGGCGACGGTCTCGATAGCCCGCAAACCGAAATATTTCCTCGGTATCAAGATACACCGTGCCATCGTGCAGATCAGTTGGGAACTGACCACGGAATACACCGACACGTATGTGGCCGACGTGCTGACGCTCGACCCTAACCTGTCGGACGCGGAGAAAACGAAACTGGTGAACGACCGTATTGCGGAGATTGCACGAGAGCATCCTTCGTGCAAGATCACGACGGAATATGCCCGTACCCCACCATTGGAAGAGACTCCGACCGGGGAGGTGTACCATCTGCTGTGGTCAAGCGACCGGCTCGAAATCGCACGGGAAGTGGATTCCCGGATTACGATGATATATGCCGACCTCGTGTCACTGGAGAAGATGATGCACTACAAACGGAGCATCATCGACGTGCTGAAGGACGTGCTGCCCGAATTGGATATGGACGAGGGACGCAGGCTGACGCTCGTGGAGGAATGCCACGAACGCTGGGTGGAGAATGCGCGGAACCTGCGGAGCGGAAACGGCAGGAACGGCAAAGGCAGCGGAAAGGAGGTGCGGCCATGAAACGTGCCCTGCTGATGGCAGTCGTGCTGCTGGCTCTCCTGCCCGGCATTGCCAAGGCGCAATGGACGTTCGACATCGTGTCGGTAGAAGCCTACATCAACGACCACAAGAAGCAACGCAGCCTGCTGCTGGCCCGCAGTACGCTGGAATACAGCAACAAGCTGCTGCACGAGTACAGCCGCAAAGAGGTCGGCGAGTACAAGGAACTGAATGTGGACTTGGACCGCTACACCCGTGCCTTCGACGTCATCGACGTGATGTACCAGTCCTTGCGGACGGTGCTGAACGTGAAAAGCACCTATACGGCGGTCAGCGACCGTATCGGCGATTACAAGAGACTGCTGGAGGACTTCAACGATAGAATCGTGAAACGGGGGCGCATCGACCCCGGCGATGCCGTGATACTGGCCATCAACGAAAAGGCAATACGGGACATCGCCGATGACGGGAAACAGCTTTACAAATCGGTCAGTGACCTCGTGCTGTATGCCACAGGGGCGGCAGAATGTTCGACCTCCGACCTGCTGATGGTGCTGGAAGCGGTGAACACGTCGCTGGACGACATCGAGCGGCACCTGAACCGGGCGTATATCGAGACGTGGCGGTACATACAGGTGCGCATCGGTTACTGGAAAGCGAAGATTTACCGTCCCAAGGTCAAGGAGATTATCGACGGGGCTTTCGGACGATGGCGCAAAGCGGGACGGCTGGATTATTAACGAACGATAAAAGGGAAAGAAGGCAAACTATCTACAGGTTAGAGTTTGACTTCCATGCCATCGACATCGGGAAATAAAAACAGAGAAAGAATTTTTAGTACAAACAAGCCTATTGGGATTATACCAAGGGATAAAAAGACATTCAGATTGATGCAATGGAAAAGATTGTTTTTGCAAAAGACATTACGTTATATAAGGCCGATTGTCTTGAAGTGATGCCTTTTCTTCCGGAATCAAGCATTGATTTGGTTTTATGCGATCCCCCTTTTGGAATTACAGCTTCACAGTGGGATAAAATAATACCATTCCCGGAAATGTGGAAAGAGATCAGGAGAGTCAGGAAAGAAAATGCACCTACGGTCTTATTTGGCAGCGAACCGTTCAGCAGCTTTCTACGCTGCGGCAATTTAGATGAATTTAAATATGACTGGGTTTGGGAAAAGTCAAAAGCAAGCAATTTTCTTCTCGCTAAAAAACAACCTCTAAAAGCACATGAGCTAATAAGTGTCTTTGGCAAAGGCAGAACCCCTTATTATCCAATCATGGAGGAAGGCGAGCCTTACGGGAACCGCACGAAGAGAGGAAGCAATTGGACAGGGATAAACAATGTACCCAATCCTACATTCAGGCATGAAAACAAAGGGACAAGATATCCACGAAGTGTGATATACTTCAAAACAGCGGAATCGGAAGGCAAAACGATTCATGTCAACCAAAAGCCGATTGCATTATTGGAGTATCTGATAAAAACATACACAAAGGAAGGAGATACTGTCCTTGATTTTGCTTCGGGGAGCATGAGCACCGCAATTGCCTGTATCTATACGAATAGAAAATGTATTTGCATTGAAAAAGACGAGACATATTTCTCGCAAGGAGAGAAACGAGTCAGGAATGAATACCAATATTTATGACAGTAAAGGAAGCTCAAAAAAAGTATGACTATACGATATAAATAACTGTAAAATAATGAATAACCGGAAATTAATATGAACAGAACTCTCTTACTCATGGCGGTTGCAGCAGTTGCAACGAGCGGTGTCAAGGCGCAGTCGGTTACTTACAACCATGACTCGCCGAAACAGAACCAGATTACGGTTATGGAAACCGGTACGGGCGCTCTGTCGCCCGAACTTTATTACACGCTGCTGCACAACAAGTACAAGAAGTCGGCGGCAAGCAAGAACAAACTGTCGTTCCGCACGCTGGCGGGTGTGAACCTGTACAACCAGACAGACGAGGCGGAAGCCATCGACTCGGCACTGGTCAAGCGGGCCGAAATCGAGGCACTGAATGTAGCCGACCGGCAGATTGACCTCGCGTGGCTGGCCGAGGGCGATAAGATAAACGCTCAAATGGAACGGCTTCAGCGCA
Source organism: Bacteroides sp. RCH18 (assembly GCF_058231005.1). NCBI lineage: Bacteria > Pseudomonadati > Bacteroidota > Bacteroidia > Bacteroidales > Bacteroidaceae > Bacteroides > Bacteroides sp. RCH18. Next base: position 590,039 of record NZ_JBIPTC010000002.1, read on the forward strand.
ACATCGACCGCATCCCCCTTGCCGGGGGCACAACGGACGACAGGGAGCGGTGGACGGAATACTACCACGTCTACCAGTGCGCCATTGACGCTACGAAGGACGCCTACATGCCCAACGCACAACGGAAGAAAGAGTACCTGCGAATCTACGAGGACGTGGTACGGCAGAACGAGATTCTGGTCGGCTACCTTGCCCGAAGACAGAACGCCACGGTTGCGAACGGGCTGCTGAATGCAACCGCCGACCGGAGACTGGACAAGGGCGGTATCGTCCGCGAGGCGATGGGCCGGTGGAACGAATCGCGTTCCGCCGTGCGAGGGGCGCAATCGGGCGGCGAAACTGATACGGGAGACGGAGACGAGACGGTAAACAGAAAGAACTAAAAACACACAACGTATGGCAGACGGAAATATTCTTTCGGATTTCGGTATCGACCTCTTGGAAGAGGAAATCGACGACGTGATTTTTCAGACCAACGAGTTTCTGACCGATGCGACCTTTACCGGCTCGCAAGGTCCCTTCTGGTGGATTCTTCAAATGTGCATGGCACTGGCCGCCCTATTCGCCATCATCATGGCGGCAGGCATGGCGTACAAAATGATGGTCAAGCACGAGCCTTTGGACGTGATGAAGCTCTTCAGACCGCTGGCCGTGTCGCTTATCCTCTGCTGGTGGTATCCTCCGGCAGACACGGGCATGGCAAACAGCGGGAGCAACTGGTGCTTTTTAGATTTCCTCTCCTATATCCCGAACTGCGTCGGTTCGTACACACATGACCTGTACGAGGCCGAAGCCTCGCAAATCTCGGACAAGTTCGAGGAAGTGCAGGAGTTGATTTACGTGCGCGACACGATGTACACTGCCCTGCAGGCACAGGCCGATGTCGCCCATACGGGTACGTCGGACCCAAACCTTATCGAGGCAACGATGGAACAGACAGGTGTGGACGAGGTAACGAACATGGAGAAGGATGCGGCGAAGCTGTGGTTCACCTCGCTGACTTCGGGGGTAATCGTGGGGATTGACAAAATCATCATGCTGATAGCCCTTGTAGTATTCAGAATCGGTTGGTGGGCAACCATCTATTGTCAGCAAATTCTTTTGGGAATGCTCACCATCTTCGGCCCTATACAGTGGGCGTTCTCGCTCCTGCCCAAATGGGAAGGTGCGTGGGCGAAGTGGCTCACGAGGTATCTGACGGTGCATTTCTACGGGGCGATGCTCTACTTCGTGGGCTTCTACGTGCTGCTGCTGTTCGACATCGTGCTGTGCATACAGGTGGAGAACCTGACGGCAATCACGGCGAGCGAGCAGACGATGGCGGCTTACCTGCAAAACAGCTTCTTCTCCGCCGGCTACCTGATGGCGGCAAGCATCGTGGCCCTGAAATGCCTGAACCTCGTTCCCGACCTTGCGGCATGGATGATACCGGAGGGCGATACGGCGTTCTCGACCCGAAACTTCGGTGAGGGCGTGGCGCAGCAGGCCAAAATGACGGCGACGGGCGCAATGGGTACGGTAATGAGATAACAAAGTAACGATAAATATTCAAACAAAATGGTCATCAAGAATTTAGAGAACAAAATCAAACTGGTCGGAATTATCTGCACCGCCTTTCTCGTGGGGTGCGTCATCATCAGCATGTCGAGTATCTGGACGGCCCGCATGATGGTTACGGACGCTCAAAAGAAGGTGTATGTGCTGGACGGCAACGTGCCCATACTGGTACGCCGCACGACGATGGAGGAAACGCTCGACGTGGAAGCCAAGAGCCATGTAGAGATGTTCCACCACTACTTTTTCACGCTTGCCCCTGACGACAAGTACATCCGCTACACGATGGAGAAAGCGATGTACTTAGTGGACGAAACGGGCTTGGCACAGTACAACACGCTCAAGGAAAAAGGTTTCTACTCGAACATCTTGGGAACGAGCGCCGTCTTTTCGATTTTCTGCGACAGTATCGCCTTCAACAAGGAGAAGATGGAGTTTACCTACTACGGACGGCAGCGTATCGAACGGCGCAGCAATATCCTGATGCGCGAACTGGTTACGGCGGGACAGCTCAAGCGTGTACCCCGGACGGAGAACAACCCGCACGGGCTGCTCATCGTGAACTGGCGCACACTGCTGAACAAGGACATCGAGCAAAAGACGAAAAGCAACTATTAACACCATCAGCCCTATGAATATCAAAGGATTCAGACGTATGCTGTTCGGTGAAAAAATGCCGGACAGGAACGACCCGAAATACAAGGAACGCTACGAGCGTGACATAGATGCCGGACGGCGTTTCGCCAAGGCAACACGCATCGACAAGGCTGCGGCCAAGGTGCAGGGCTTCGCCAACATGCACCGGACGCTGTTTCTCGTCATCGTATTTGGCTTCGCCATCTGCGGGCTGACATGGAATATTTACCGCCTGACGGTGGTGTACCGCCATCATCCGACCCGCCGGACGGCCACGGAGATGCAGGATTCCGTGCTCCGGGAACGGCATAAGATGCTTTCCGTACCGCATGTACGAAGATTCGATACGAAGGAAAGTGGTACGGAAAGGCCGGAATAGAACGGCAGGCTTATGAATATGCCGTTTGAGAGAACTATAAGCAAGTATGTGCAACTCAATTAAAGGGAAACAATGAACAATATCTTCAAGAGAATTAATTTCAGGCAGCCAAAGTATATGCTTCCGGCTATCCTCTATATTCCCCTTCTCGGCACGTCGTACTTCTTTTTCGACCTGTTCCATACCGAGAAGGTCGAGGTACAGGATAAGACACTCCAGACGACCGAGTTCCTGAATCCCGAATTGCCGGACGCCCAAATCAAGGGTGGCGACGGTATCGGCAGCAAGTATGAGAACATGGCCAAATCATGGGGCAAGATACAAGATTATTCCGCTGTGGACAACATCGAGCGGGACGAACCGGACAATAACCAAGAGGAATATGAATCGCAGTACACCGAAGAGGACATCGCCCTGCTTGACCGGCAGGAAAAGGAAAATGATCTGGCAGCGGAAGCGGCCGATGCCAAGAGGCGGGAACAGGAGGCTCTCGCAGAACTGGAAAAAGCACTCGCCGAAGCGAGGTTGAGAGGACAACGGGAGGTCATGCCGTCCGAAACGGACAGCACCGCAACGGCGGCTCCGCCGGACACGATGACGCAGGCCAAGGGAACCATCGACGAGGAAAGCCGTTCGGTCAAAGCTCCTGCGGAGACGGACAAGGCAAGCGAGGTGGTGAAGAAGGTAAAGACGGCTTCGGACTACTTCAACACACTGGCGAAAGACGCTCGGGAACCGAAACTCATCAAGGCGATCATCGACGAGAACATCAAGGCCGTGGACGGCTCGCGTGTGCGGCTGCGCCTGCTGGACGACATCGAAATCAACGAGAGCGTGGTCAGGCGTGGTACTTACCTGTATGCCACAGTCAGCGGTTTCTCTTCCGGACGTGTAAAAGGAAGCATCAACAGCATATTGGTGGAGGACGAACTGGTCAAGGTCAGCTTGTCAATCTACGATACGGACGGGCTGGAAGGACTTTACGTACCCATCAGCCAGTTCCGCGAGACAAGCAAGGATGTGGCGAGCAGTGCCATGTCGGGCAGCATGAACATGAATACCAGCGGATACGGTAACAGCCTCGCCCAATGGGGTATGCAGGCGGTGAACAATGCCTACCAGAAAACGAGTAACGCCATCAGCAAGGCTATCAAGAAAAACAAGGTGAAGCTGAAATACGGGACGTTTGTGTATCTGGTGAACGGACGGGAAAACAGGAACTAAAAGGGCAGTGACAATGGAATCAGACATATCAAAACTTCATAAGGGAACGGACGGCTTCTATTACGAGGACTACATCGCTCCCGATAAGCCCGAAACATTCGTTGGGAAGCTCGTAAGTACCGAATGGTGGCACAAAGGGGTACGATTCGCCCTGATATGCAACTTTCAGGCAGAAGACGGGCGGAGGATTGCCTTATTCGCCTTCCAGAAGCATACCGGTTTTTACGGGCCGAGAGACGGTGCGGTCAATTTCAAACATGTGGAGAAGAATACCCTCTGGGAGTGTGAAATCCGGAAAACCCGGACGGAACGCTGTACCTGGATGAGCGCCCGACAAATTGTAGAACTGAAAACAGACGCAATATGATAGAGACGGATCGCATTTACCTTATGGACTGCATGGAGGGCATGAAACAGATAGCGGATAGTAGCGTGGACGCCATAATCGCCGACCTGCCTTACGGGGTGTTAAATCGCAGCAATCCGTCGGTGAACTGGGACCGCCAGATACCGTTCGCAGCCTTGTGGGAGCAATACCGGCGGATTACCAAGCCGGACAGCCCCATTATCCTGTTCGGACAGGGGCTTTTCTCCGCATGGCTCATGCTGTCGCAACCCCGGCTATGGCGGTACAACCTCGTGTGGCAGAAAGATCGGGTGACGGGACATCTCAATGCCAAACGTATGCCGCTCCGGCAGCACGAGGATATTCTGGTATTCTATAAAAAACAGCCGGTCTATCATCCGCAGATGACACCGTGTCCTCCGGAACGGAGAAATCACGGGAGGCGTAAAACGGAGGGATTTACCAACCGTTGTTACGGAACGATGAAACTCTCACCGGTACGCATAGCCGATGACAAATATCCGACCTCGGTCATCTTCATGCCGAAGGAACACAAGAAAGGCGCGTTCTACCACCCGACACAAAAGCCCGTGGCGTTGATGGAGTACCTGATACGGACCTACACCGACGAAGGCGATGTTGTACTGGACAACTGTATCGGGTCAGGCACAACCGCCGTGGCCGCTATCCGCACGGGACGACACTACATCGGATTTGAAATCGAACAGGTGTACTGCGAGATTGCCGAACGGCGGATTCAGGAGGAACTGGAATGCAGGAACAAAGCACAAGAGGAAAAAGAGATAAGGGAAGAAAAACAAAATCAATAAATCAATGACATGGACAAAAAAGGAATCGTAACGGCATTTCTTCTGGCGGCAGGACTGCTGGGAACGCCGAATGTACAGGCACAACGAACCTACGAGGAGATGGAACAACTTACGGTAAATGAACAGGTAACGACGGTCATCACGGCCTCGGAACCGGTACGCTTCGTGGACATCTCCACCGATAAGGTTGTCGGTGACCAGCCGATAGATAACATCGTCCGCCTGAAACCGAAAGAGGGCGGACACGAGGACGGCGAGGTGCTGGCCATAGTGACCATCGTAACGGAACGCTACCGCACGCAGTATGCACTGCTCTACACCACACGGGTGCGGGAGGCGGTAACTGACAAGGAAATCCAGTTGCAGGAACGAAACGCCTACCACAACCCGGCGGTCTCGATGTCCACCGTGGAGATGACACGCTTCGCCCGGCGTATCTGGAACTCGCCCGCGAAGATCCGCAACGTCGCCACCAAGGCACACCGCATGACCATGCGGTTGAACAACATCTACACCGTGGGAGAGTATTTCTTCATCGACTTCTCAATAGAGAACCGGACGAACATACGTTTCGACATTGACGAGATACGGGTGAAGCTGGCGGACAAGAAACTGACCAAAGCGACTAATGCGCAAGTCATCGAACTGGTCCCGGAACTGGTGCTGGAGACGGGCAAGACGTTCCGGCACGGCTACCGGAATGTGGTCGTGGTCAGGAAAATGACGTTCCCGAACGACAAGGTACTGACCATCGAGATGACGGAGAAACAAATCAGCGGGCGTGCTATCAGCCTGAATATCGACTATGAGGACGTGCTGTCGGCCGATTCGTTCAGCACGGCATTGCTGGAGGAGGAATGACAATGAGAAAGACGATTATCCTGACGATTGCCTGCATGTGCCTCGCCGTCGGCGCGAATGCACAACGGGGCAGCGGCCGCCTTTCGCTCGGAGCGGGGCTGCTGTACAAGAACGGGCTGGACGTGACGCTGGCCTACGAACACGAGATGAACTACCGCCATGCGTGGGAGTTCTTTGCCAACGGCTACCTGCAATGGGCAGAGTGCGAATCCTGCAAGCATGTATGCCCGAAATCTTTCTGGCAGAATTACCGTACCTACGGCTTCGGCGTGGCTTACAAACCCTGCGTCACGAGGGGACGCAACCATTACGGAAGCCTCCGTATCGGGGCTTCGGGCGGAAGCGATACGAGGAAGTTCCTTGTCGGGCTGCATTTCGGCTACGAGCACAACTATGTGTTGCGGGCGGGCTGGACGCTATACTGGCAAGTCAAGGGAGACGTGATGATAAAGGGGGCCGATGTGCTGCGTACAGGAGTTGCCCTCGGTATTAAACTACCTATAAAATAAGGGAAAGATGAAACAGAACACTATCAGAAAAACGTGCCAGGTAGTGCCGGTTCTCCTCATAACCGGGGCATTGGCTGCCTGCGACGCACATATAGAAGAACCCGACAAGACGGTACGTCCCGGACATGTCCTCTGCGTGGACGGCAAGGCCGTGCCGTACAGCGAGTATGAAAATTCCGGGAAACAGGCGATTGCCGTCGTCTTCCATACCTATTCGGACGGGGAAACGGAAGGAAACGGCTATGCCGTCTATCTGTGGGACATGACGCCGAAGGCTTTTGCCGACAGCCTCGGTGTCGAGCAGGGTACGTCGGCGGACATTGCTGCATACGACGGGAATGAGAACACGTTCGCCCTGTACGATACGGAAGAAACGGCCTCGCCGATGGCTGAAGCCGTTTTTGCCTTGTGGAAATACGGACAGAGCGCCTATATCCCCTCGGTGGCACAGATGCGTCTGCTGTATTCGGCACAGACCGTCATCAATCCGATTATCGAGAAATGCGGCGGCGACCCGCTGCCGACCGAGGCCGACGAGTGCTGGTATTGGACATCGACGGAGGTGGAAGGACAGCAGACAGTCAAAGCATGGCTCTACTCGACAGCCAGCGGAACCATGCAGGAAACGCCCAAGACACAGGCGCATAAAGTGCGTCCCATTATAACCATCAACAACTGAATTTATGATTATGAACGGAATTAAAGATTTTCAAGCACCACAGTATGTGGATATAGTACATCCGGACAAAGGATTCTTCGGGTATCTGTTAAGATGCAAATGTCCTAAACAAGAGGACGTTTCCGGTAATTTCATATTCCTCGACGATGGAATAGACTGCTACAAGAGGTTTCCCTCCGTAAAGAATCGCAGGGAAGAAATCCGGGCAGAATGGAACGGCCGTATCAGCCGTTACCATGATATTTTCCAAGGTCAGCTCTGCTATGTCAATGAAGAATTGATTGAAGATTTCATTGATTTCATGACTTATGGCTCTGACAATGCCGTCCGGATTTTCCTTGAGAAGTTTACAGCGGAAGTACGGGCTTCTGCAATATATGACGGGCTTAAACCTCTATATGCAGTTTCCCATGTCTGCCAGCTTTCCGCTGATAACCGTATGCAATGGCCTCACATCCACGTCCTCTGGGGTATTAAAAAGAATTGACATAGCAATGGAAGAGAGCAAGGAATTACAGGGATTTTACCGGATATTCCGTGCGGTGGTGTATGTCTCCGTACTGATGGAGTTTTTCGAGTATGCCATCGACCCGGCCATGCTGGACCACTGGGGCGGCATACTCTGCGACATTCACGGACGTATCAAACGGTGGGCCATCTATAACGACGGCAACCTCGTGTACAGCAAGGTCGCCACGGTGCTGCTGATCTGCATTACCTGTATCGGCACCAGAGCCAAGAAACATTTGGAATTCAACGCCCGGCGGCAGGTCTTGTACCCGCTCGTGAGCGGCTTTGCCCTGTTAGTGCTGTCCGTATGGCTGTTCGGTCATCCGATGGAGACGCGGTTCTACACGCTGCCGCTGAACATTATTCTCTATATGGCGGTATCGCTCACGGGGGTTATCCTCGTGCATGTCGCACTGGATAACATCTCCAAGTTCCTCAAAGAGGGACTGATGAAGGATCGTTTCAATTTCGAGAATGAAAGTTTCGAGCAATGCGAGGAACTGATAGAGACTCCGTACAGCGTGAATATCCCCATGCGATATTACTACAAGGGCAAGTTCCGTAAAGGCTGGACCAATATAACCAACTGTTTTCGTGGAACATGGGTAGTCGGAACACCGGGGTCGGGCAAGACATTCAGTATCATCGAGCCGTTTATCCGACAGCACTCGGCCAAGGGGTTCGCGATGGTGGTCTATGACTACAAGTTCCCGACGCTGGCCACGAAACTGTACTACCACTACAAGAAAAACCAGAAGCTCGGAAAGTTGCCCCAAGGCTGCCAATTCAATATGATTAACTTCGTGGACGTGGAGTACAGCCGCCGGGTAAATCCAATTCAGGCAAAATACATCAACAACCTCGCTGCGGCGAGCGAAACGGCGGAAACGCTGCTGGAATCCCTGCAAAAAGGCAAGAAAGAGGGAGGCGGCGGCAGCGACCAGTTTTTCCAGACTTCGGCTGTGAACTTCCTCGCCGCCTGCATCTACTTTTTCGTGAACTATGAACGCGAGCCTTACGATGCCAAAGGAAACAAATTGTACGCTGAAAAACGGCAGGACCCGGAGACGAAATTCTGGAAACCGACGGGTGTGGTACGCGCCAAAGAGGGCGGGGAAATCGTTGAACCTGCCTACTGGTTAGGCAAGTATTCGGATATGCCGCATATCCTGTCGTTCCTGAACGAGAGTTACCAGACCATCTTCGAGGTACTGGAGACCGACAACGAGGTTGCCCCGCTGCTCGGTCCGTTCCAGACCGCTTTGAAAAATCGCGCGATGGAACAGTTGGAAGGTATGATCGGTACATTGCGCGTCTATACCTCTCGTCTGGCGACCAAAGAGAGTTACTGGATATTCCACCGTGACGGTGATGACTTCGACCTGAAAGTGAGCGACCCGAAGAATCCGAGCTACCTGCTGATAGCGAACGATCCGGAAATGGAAAGCATTATCGGAGCGTTGAACGCCCTTATCCTGAACCGCCTCGTTACCCGTGTGAATACGGGACAGGGCAAAAATGTCCCCGTGAGCATTATCGTGGACGAGCTGCCGACGCTGTACTTCCACAAGATAGACCGCCTGATCGGCACGGCACGAAGCAACAAGGTGAGCGTGACGCTCGGCTTCCAAGAACTGCCGCAGCTCGAAGCGGATTACGGGAAAGTGGGTATGCAGAAAATCATCACGACGGTGGGTAACGTGGTGAGCGGTTCGGCCCGTGCCAAGGAAACGCTGGAATGGTTGTCGAGCGACATCTTCGGCAAGGTGGTGCAAATCAAGAAGGGTGTCACGATAGACCGGGACAAGACTTCCATCAATCTGAACGAAAATATGGACAGCCTCGTACCCGCCTCGAAAATCTCGGATATGCCGACGGGCTGGATCTGCGGCCAGACGGCACGGGACTTCATCCAAACAAAAACCGGCATAGGCGGCTCGATGAACGTGCAGGAAGCGGAGGAGTTCAAGACCTCGAAGTTCTTCTGCAAGACGGATTTCGACATGAAGGAAATCAAGAAGGAGGAAGCGGCGTATGTACCGCTGCCGAAGTTCTACACGTTCAAGTCGAGAGAGGAACGGGAACGCATTCTTTACCGGAATTTTGTGAATGTGGGAATGGAGGTGAAAGAAATGATAAAGGACGTGCAGAACAAACGAGGGGCGAAATAAGAAACCTGTTTCCGATATGAGGGAAAGTAAAAAAAATGCCTGCAATGATTCCGCGATTATTGCAGGCGTTTTGGCGTTTCCGGTATCTTGGAAAATCCTGTGGAGTTGGTTTTGGTATTCAATACTACACAAAAAGTATATTATACCGAAACAAAATCAACTTTCAAGACCTTTGGAACGGAAAATAATGCTACCTTTGCAGTTGAAAAAGAAAACAAATCATATACTGTGGATATAGAACAAAAAAGCAAAATAAACCAACTGCTGCTTTCCGCCACTCCCAAAGGATTGTTATTCTCCGAATGGCTGAAAAGGAACGGTTATTCCGACCAGTTGATAAAAAGATACCGGGAATCCGGCTGGCTTGAGATGCTGTCAAAGGGAGTCATGTACCGAACGGGAGACAGCCTGTCGGCATACGCCGCATTGTCCTGCTACAACAGGCAATTGGGCAAGACGTTCCGTGTCGCAGCTCATTCTGCATTGGAACTGTTCGGCTTCAACCACTATGTGCCTATGGGGAAACCGTTGCTGATGGTGGCACACGGCAAACAGCGTGTTCCGGAATGGATACGCCACGATGTTTTCGACAGGGTGATAAAACCGTTTTCCACCGATACCTTTTCAGAACCGCAGACCGCAACGATTGTGAAATACGAAGTGGATCTGCTGGTTTCTACACCTGAACAGGCATTCTTGGAATGTCTGTTGCTTGCACCGCAACAATATTCCTATATGGACTTGTTCTATATGATGGAACAACTGACAACGCTGCGTCCCGAAATGCTACAGCAACTGCTCGAAACGACCAAGAACCTTAAAGTAAAGCGTATGTTCCTTTATATGGCAGAAAAAGCGGGACACTATTGGTTCGAGGCACTTGATACATCCAAAATAGGACTGGGAACCTCCAAATTGCAACTGTCAAAAAACGGGATTTATATCTCCAAATACAAAATAACCGTACCTAAAGAACTGAACGAATATGAATGACATCTATAAAAAACAGGTGGCATTGTTGATACGCATTATGCCGTCCGTGTACCGCATCAAAGATTTTGCTGTGCATGGAGGTACGGCTATCAACCTGTTTCATAAAAACATGCCTCGCTATTCAGTCGATATAGACCTCACCTATATTCCCGTAAAGGAAAGGGCCGAGAGTCTGGACGCAATCAACAACCATCTGCGAACTTTGAAAAGCTACATAGAAAAATCCATACCGGGCATAAAAGTGATCCACAAGCATGATGTCTGGAAATTACAATGTACTTTGGACGGTGCGACCGTCAAAATCGAAGTGAACGGGACAAAGCGGGGTATCATCGGAGAGACAGAGGACAGGAAACTGTGCGAACGGGCTGAAACGGAGTTCAATATGACCTGTAAAGCACGTACAGTTTCTTATTCGCAGCTTTACGGGGGCAAAATTGCAGCGGCATTAAGCCGCCAACACCCACGGGACCTGTTCGATTGCAAGTATATGGAAATGGCGTCGTTTCATGATGTCAAGAACGGCTTCATGCTTTGCCTGTTGGGGAGCGACAAGCCTGTCATCGAATCTTTGCAGCCGAACGCCATCGACCAGACGGAAGCACTGGAAAAGCAGTTTGAGGGAATGTCCGATACTCCATTCACTTATTCGGATTATGAAGAGGCAAGGCATAACCTCATTCAGCAGGTAAACGACAGCCTGACCGAAACAGACCGGGAATTTCTTCTGTCATTTGAAAACGGCGAACCCGATTGGGAAAAATGCTGTGCCGGAGATTTAAGCCGCTATCCGTCCGTAAAATGGAAATTACAGAACATTGCCAAGCTGAAAAAGAGCAATCCTCAAAAGCACAAGGCGGGATTGGAAAAGCTACAGACCTTCTTATTTCCGAAGAAGGGATAAGTTTTTATGGGCATCATGCCGGACAGATTGGTGTTAACGGAAAAACAATATTTGGAATCATGTACAATATGCGAGAAATAAAAGAGGAAGACTTTGAAGCGGTGGCAAAATTTGAAATTGAAATTTCTGAAATCTCATTCGGAGAAAAGGCTATTACTGACCTCGAGTTCCACTGCAAGAAATTAGCCAAAGCAAAAGACCGACGCGGAATGATCGTGATAGAAGACACGGAATCCGGTAAAATTGTGGGCTGGGTATGGATGGAGAAAAAGCAGAACAGCCTGACCGGAGAGGTTTATGCCAACTTCAAGTCCATTTATGCGGATGAGTGCATTCGAGGAATGCAAATTGTAGACGACCTGTTTGAAAAAAGCATAGAATATGCGAGAGAGTGCAAGGCGGCTTATATTGTCGGCAAGGTTCATGCCGGGAACGTACCGATGCGCTCTTTGTATAAAAAGCATTGCTTCGAGCCAACCCATGTAACGATGGAAAGGAAATTGTTATGATAACGTCCGGCATACAAAGTTTTGCTCTCTCGCATGGCGAACAATACAAACACGGAAGAACAAGCCTGCGTGACTTGTCAGGTAAACTGCCTTTCGTGGCAAACGGGTGTACCATGCTGTTATGCGTTGAAGGCCGGGCTGTCGTAACCACCAATACACGAAAACGGACATTCCGCAAAGGTGATTTGCTTGTGTTGTTTTCGGACACCTTATTTGCACCGCTGTGTGTTTCTCCTTCATTCACGGCAGAATATATATCCTTGTCATTGGAACTGACAGGGGAGATTTTCTACAAAATGACTTCCCCCGCATTTTGGGACGGACTGTATGAATATCCGGTCTGCCGACTTTCGGAAGCACAATACTCATTGGCAGACGGAGTGTTCAAGCAGATGATATGGGCGATGGAGAACGGTGATGAAGAAAGCCGGAAAAACATCCTGCAAAATTGCATTTACAATGTTTTTCTGGCTTTAGATATTGTGTTCAAGCCGATGTTTCCCGACTTGGGCAAGTGTTATCAAAAGGATCAGTCAAGGGTGCTGTTCGGCAAGTTCATGTCACTGCTGGCTAAGAATTTCCATGTAAAAAGAGATGTACGATATTATGCGGACAGGCTTTGCATCACGACCGATTACCTTTATAAGATAACCTGCAAAATAGAACAGCGGACTCCGAAGGAAATCATTGACCTGTTTGTCGTAACGGAACTCAAACGCTATTTGGACAACACAGAACAGTCCGTCAAAGACCTGGCCCGTCTGTTCCATTTCGAAGACGCGTCGTACCTTTGCCGCTTTTTCCGCCGCACGGCAGGCTGTTCCGTTTCCGAATACCGCAACAGGCTTAGCCGCTCATAGGCTCCCCGTATCAAATCGCTGTATTCCACTTTCGCACATCCGAGCCGCTCCTGCAAATAGTCGAAAGCAGTCCACGGACGGACATTGGTGCCGCATGTGAACAAATCGACAGCGGCATAACCACACTCCGGCCACGTGTGTATGGTCAAGTGGGATTCTTGGATGACCACCACACCGCTCACACCCACTGGGGCGTATTTGTGAAAGTTTTCCTGTACTATGGTCGCTCCGGCACTTACTGCCGCTTCGTGCATGAATGTGCGAATCTGTTCCACATCGTCCAGTTTTTCCGGGTCGCAGTTGTAGAAGTCTGCAAGGATGTGATGCCCTAAGGGAAGGTATTGCTTTTTATCCGTATTCCCGTTTTTGTGCAGTCTGTCGAAAACCGTAGCTCCGCATACATTGCAGCCTTGTTTTTTCAACTCCCTGATGGTCTGATATTCCGCCTCTTTCCCCACGGCATAGACTTTGCCGCATTGCCGGCAGCGGTAACGGTTTTGCCGGAGATTGCGGTCTGCGGTGTAGATGTCATCGCGCCCTCGTTTTTCGAGAGGAAACAAGGCGCGTGTACGTTCTGTCGTTTCCAGGACAAAGAGCTGTCCTTTGTTGCCCAAAAGAGATGCGCCCATGTATTCATTGAACCGGGTGAACATCTCTTTGATGGCCAGTCCGTGCAGTTGGAAACATTTTTGCAGAAAGTAAACCTCCGTTGCCGACTTGTTCCCGAACGAGAAAAAGATTCTCAATCCGGACTCTTCTTTCAGTACGCTAATGGCACGTGACAGGAACAAGGAAGCTCCCTCTTGCGTATAAGGCGGATCGGTGAACAGGCAGTCGAAACGCCCGCACAAATGCGGAGGCAGAGGCATCCTCAAATCCACCCGTTCACAACTTATCGGCAGGGCGAACCGTCCGGCCAGCCGCTCCAGACACTCGATATAACGACCGTCCATCTCAAGTACATGGATGTGTGTCGGGCAGATGCTTGGACCGGGATAAAGTTCTTTCAGCAGAAACCCGATGGCAAGGCTGACAAAATCATCATCGCCCATGCATACGATTTGTCTGCCTGTCAATGTGCCGTTTGCCAAGCAGAGCAAAGCCCTGCGGAATGCTGTCTGTACGGTACATTGGGCTTGGTCCAGTGCTACATCCGCTACGGGGCGTTCGTCGAATGCCGCACGGTATTTTTTACTCAGCGCGTCAGCGTATGCGTCCCTTGCCTGTTCGCTTTCCGCCAGTCGGCGATACAGGCAGAGGTCAATCCCCTTGAATCCAAGAGCTTGTTCCACATACTCCTTTCCGTTATGAGTAAGCCCTACGCCTCCGCTGCATTGTTCCAATATGCCCAGCCTGATACCTTCGTTCTTTATGGCGGTCACGATAGGTACCGGCAAGAGTAATTTTTGAGAGAGGGCTTTGTTGGAAAGTGGCGCAAAACAATACAGCTCCTGAAAATAAAGTTCAATAATCCGTCGGCTATCCTTAATTGATACTGTCTTAAATATTTTGTCGATATAATCCATTTATTACATATCGTTGATTTACAGGCTGCAAAAATAGAACAACATCATTAAGTAATAGAGAGCAAAATCCTGCTGATATGGGTACTTTTCAATACAAAGGCAGATAGGTTGGATATATGGCCAGACGGCTCAGGACTTCATCCAAACAAAAACCGGTATAGGCGGCTCAATGAACGTACAGGAAGCGGAGGAGTTTAAGACCTCGAAGTTCTTCTGCAAAACGGATTTCGACATGAAGGAAATCAAGAAGGGGGAAGCGGCGTATGTACCGTTACTGAAGTTCCACACGTTCAAGTCGAGGGAGGAACAGGAACGCATTCTTTATCGGAATTTCGTGAATGTGGGAATGGAGGTAAAAGAAATGATAAAGGACGTGCTGAACAAACGGGAAACTAAATAGAAAGCCAGATTCCGATATGAGGGAACTAAAAAACGCCTGCAATGATTCCGTGATTATTGCGGACGTTTCGGCGTTTCCTATCTATTGTGAAAATCTTATAGTTCAAAATCAGCTTCTTGCGGCCCTACATAAAAGAAGGGAAATCAGGTGTTTTTTATATAACGGGTACATTTACCAGTCCCCCTTTTTTTGTATAATACCTGCATCTTCCGTTTTGGAGATAAACTCCCGAACCTGTTTTTCGGACAGTATATCTGCGAATATTTCCTTGAGGACAGCCCGGTTGATACAACCATTTTTACGGAAACAACAATAAAATCCTTTCAGTCTTTTACCGCAGTTTCGACGGGAGTTTATGAAAATAAAGTCGTATCTTTGCACTCTCTATCAAACAGATAAATCCATGTGAACAAAGGGTTGAACGGACATATCGCCATGCTTTCGACACAAATTATTTGTGGTTTGAATGTACCTGTCGGTAAATCGCTCCTGGCAGAGTGGATGACACCGATTGGGCTTGCCTCCTCTCGTGTTTTATTCGCCACGCTGATATTTTGGACGATCGGGCTTGTTTTCAGGAGAGAAAAGGTCAATGCCAAAGACTTGATGGTGATTGCTTTGGGCGGTATTTCCGGTGTTGCTTGTACTTATCTTTCCTTTGCGTGGGGACTTAATTATACGACACCAGTTCACTTCGCACTTATTGTCGCCTTAAATCCAATCGTAGTTATGCTCTTTTCCGTATTGTTTTTAAAAGAAGCTATCAACCGGCGGAAGTTGACAGGTGTTCTGTTGGGAATTGCAGGAGCATGGGTCTTGATTTCACAAATGGATATTGCCGCATCCGTTGAAAATCATATACTTGGCATTGTTTTCGCCATCGTCAATACAGTTATGCTCGGATTTTATCTGATTATCATCCGAAGAGTGGCGATAAAATACTCTCCTGTCACACTTCAAAAATGGATGTTCCTATTTGCAGCATTGTCCATGCTGCCGTTCAGTATAAATGAATTGTACGTGCAACCGCTTTATCAGTCCGCGTTCTGTTGGCAACCATTACTCCAGCTTGTATTCGTATTGTTGCTGGCAACTGTTCTCAACAATCTGCTATATCCCGTCGCTCTCAAGGGGATACAGCCCACCACTGCCAGCATTTACATCAACCTACAGCCTATTATAGCTTCTGTCGTTGCCATTTTAATCGGGCAGGACATTTTTAGCTGGGATGAACCGGTTTCGGCCATACTTGTCATATCCGGTGTTTTACTGGTCAGTCATTCACAAAATAAAAAATAAAGCTAATTTGCGGTTCTGTATTCATTGGGCGTACACCCGGCCATTTTCTTGAACCAACGGCTGAAGTGTTGCGGATATGGAAATCCAAGTTCATAGGATATTTCACTTATGGACTTCGCCGTATTGAATACCCGCTCTTTAGCGACATCGAGCATTTTCTGCTGGATGTGTTTCAGGGCAGGCATTCCCGTTTCTTTTTTCATCAGGTCACTGAAATAATTCGGGGAAAGACAAAGTTTGTATGCACAATATTGCACAGTCGGCATCCCTCCATGCCTTGCAGGGGCATCAGAGGCGAAATACTCATCCAGAAGGTCCTCGAAACGCGCTAACAGGTCGTGATTGGCATTGTCGCGGGTGATGAACTGACGGTCGTAGAAGCGGATGCAATAATCAAGCAGCAGCTTGATGTTATCCACGATGAGCGAACGGCTGTGCTTGTCGATAGGATACTGCAGCTCAATGCGAATTTTTTCCATACATTCTATAACCGTCCGTCTTTCTTGTTTGGAAAGGTGCAGGGCTTCGTTGGCATTGTAAGAAAAATATGAATAATCTTTCATTATATGCGCCAATGGTGTACCTCGCAGAAATTCGGGATGAAATGCAACAACCCATCCTTCGGGCTGGTGCAGCTGCCCGTCATCTTCAGATCCCATTACCTGACCGGGGGCGAGGAAAAGCATCGTCCCCTGCTGATAATCGTATATACTTTTTCCATATTTAAGATTTCCACAGTTCGCATCTTTCAATAGAATAGCATAGATGTTATACAGTTTTTTCCCGAACCGGAGAGGCTTCCCTTTACTGCCTTCAATAACGCTGACCAACGGGTGCAGGGTCTCCACGCCAAAATAGTCGTTGTACTGCTGGACTGTATCAACCTTCATTATTTCACTCATAATTTCCTCTTTTTTAAGTCATTGCAAATATAGCTATTTTTCTGTGATAGCTTTTCATTCTGCTTTTAATTAAAAGCAAAGATACGGATTCCCGATGGTACGGCATATACCGAAATCATCGTTTTGGATACCAATTTTACTGGTATACCGGCATCGTTCTTACCGGCCCGTTGAAATTGGTAATTCTATCCGTGAAATTGATACACAGGCTCTTAATTCCCCTATCTAATTTTGCAATCAGAAAGATAATCAAACAGATAACGACATGAAAAAAGAACAGATTCAAGAGAACGGCATCAGTCGTCGCGGGTTCCTGAAACGAACCGCATTGGCAGGCGCGGCCATCTGCATCGCGCCGGCATTGGAGAAAGTAACGGCCGCGGAAAAAGCCATTACAGGTAAATCGTCAGTATCGGCAGCAACCATTCCAGCAGGAATGGCAGCAGTCCGCGCACAGCGTACCTTGAGCAGCGGCAAGGCAGCCTTTACCATTTCGGCGATGGGCTTCGGCTGCATGGGGCTGAACCATCACCGCAGCCAGTCTCCCGATGAAAAGACCTGCATCCGGTTGATTCACGAAGCGATAGAACGGGGTGTAACCTTATTCGATACGGCTGAAAGCTATGGCTACCACAAGAATGAAAAACTGGTAGGCGAAGCCCTGAAAGGCTATACCGACCGCGTGTTCGTCTCTTCCAAATTCGGGCACAAGTTCGTGAACGGCGTGCAGGTGAAGACCGAAGAGGACAGCACCCCGACAAACATCCGGCGCGTATGCGAGAACTCCCTGCGCAATCTCGGCGTGGAGACGCTCGGCATATTCTACCAGCATCGCGTCGACCCTGCGACGCCCATCGAGGTCGTAGCCGAAACATGCGGCGAGCTTATCCGGGAGGGAAAGATACTGCACTGGGGCATGTGCGAGGTCAATGCTGAAACCATCCGCCGGGCGCACAAGGTATGTCCGGTTACGGCCATACAGAGCGAGTATCACTTCATGCACCGCGCGGTGGAAGAAAACGGCGTGCTGGCGCTTTGCGAGGAACTGGGTATCGGTTTCGTGCCGTACAGCCCGCTGAACCGTGGTTTCCTCGGCGGCATGATAAACGAGTACACCCGGTTCGACACCGCCAACGACAACCGCCAGACGCTTCCGCGTTTCCAGCCCGAAGCCATCCGTGCCAACACGCGTATCGTGGAGGTACTGAACGCTTTCGGACGGACGAGAGGCATTACCACGGCGCAGGTGGCATTGGCATGGCTGCTGAACAGGAGGCCTTTTATCGTTCCTATTCCCGGCACGACCAAGCTCTCGCACCTCGAAGAGAACCTGCGGGCCTGCGACATAGTGTTCACGTCGGAAGAAGTGACCGAGCTGGAAAAGGCCGTGGCCGCAATTCCGGTCGTGGGAAGCCGCTATGACGCTTTGCAGGAATCGAAAATCCAGAAATAGGAAGGGCGTATGAGAAAGGTTGTCTTTTATATGATGGCCGCCGCCTTGCTGTCGGGTTGCAACGCACGCAACGGGAATATCATGCAAATCGAGGAACAGGGCAGTTTCGCCGTGGGCGGCACGGTGCTCACCGATTCACTGGGGCGCACCTATCACGGCGACCACGCCTACGTGTTCTATCAGAAACCCGTCGATGCCCGGAAATACCCGCTTGTCTTCGCCCACGGCGTGGGGCAGTTTTCCAAGACATGGGAAACTACGCCGGACGGCCGCGAGGGGTTCCAGAATATTTTCCTGCGCCGCGGTTTCCAGACTTATCTCGTCGACCAGCCCCGCCGGGGAAACGCGGGGCGGAGCACGACACCCGCAACCGTTACCCCCGTCTTCGACGAGGAGACGTGGTTCAACCGTTTCCGCGTGGGCATCTGGCCCGATTATTTCGAGGGCGTGCAGTTCAGCCGCGACAAGGAGGCTCTGAACCAGTATTTCCGTCAGATGACGCCAACTCTCGGCCCTCCCGATCTGGATGTCTACGCCAAGGCGTATGCCGCACTGTTCGACAGGATAGGTCCGGCTGTCTTCGTCACCCATTCGCAGGGCGGAGGTGTCGGATGGCTTACACTGCCGCAGACAAGGAACATCCGTGCCATCGTCGCCTACGAGCCGGGAACAAACGTGCCTTTTCCCGAAGGGCAGATGCCGGAGGAAGGGAAAGTACTAACCCTGTCGAAGAAGACCGAAGGCGTGGAAGTGCCGATGGAAGAATTTCTGCAGTTCACGAAAATCCCTATCATCATCTACTATGGCGACAATCTGCCGGAAACCGACGAACGGCCGGAACTGTACGAATGGACACGACGCCTGCATCTGATGCGCAAATGGGCTGCCTTGCTCAACGAACACGGCGGCGATGTCACGGTCATTCATCTGCCGGAGATAGGTTTGAAGGGCAACACCCATTTTCCCTTCTCCGATTTGAACAACGTGGAGGTGGCCGATCACCTGTCGAGATGGTTACATGAGAAAGGACTGGATTGAGAAGGCGGAGTCATGGACGAAGGAACTTTCTGAAAATGGCGGGAATAGCCGGCGGAACGATGACTGAAAACGACTATTGAGTTAATCGAACAACCTTTAACAATTTTCATATGATACCATTATTTATCGGAGGCATCGGTATGCAGGAAGTGCTGCTGATTGCATTAGTCGTCCTGCTGTTCTTCGGAGGACGCAAAATTCCCGAACTGATGAAAGGCATCGGCAAAGGTGTCCGTTCATTCAAGGAAGGTATGAACGGCATGGAGAAAGAAATCAGTCCCGAAAATACCGACAAGAAAGAGGAGTGACATGGCAAAGGAAGACAAAACGGACGGCTTGAGCTTTTGGGAGCACTTGGACGTGCTGCGGACGGCGATTGTTAAAATCGTCGCCGTGGCCGTCGTGTTCGGTATCGCCGCCTTTTGTTTTAAGGAAAAACTTTTTGCCGTTATCCTTGCCCCGAAAAACGACGGCTTCATCACGTACCGTCTTTTCAACCGGATTGCAGCATGGGCCGGCGGCGAGACCGGGAGTTTTGCCGTGCAGCTCATCAACACGGGACTGGCCGGGCAGTTCGTCATCCACATGAAGACGGCATTATGCGCGGGTGTCCTGTGCGCGTCGCCCTATATCCTTTACCAGTTGTTCCGGTTCGTGTCGCCTGCCCTGTATGCCTGCGAGCGGAAATATGCCGTGCGGATAGTCGGAGGCGGCTATGCAATGTTCCTGATGGGTGTGGCGGTCAGCTACTTTCTTATTTTCCCGCTGACATTCCGTTTCCTTGGAACCTATCAGGTCAGCGGTGAAGTGGAGAACATGATCGTCTTGCAATCCTACATTTCGACCCTCGTGCTGATGTGCCTGACAATGGGTATCGTGTTCGAGATTCCGATTTTATCATGGCTGTTTGCCAAATTGGGGTTTCTCACCGCCGATTTCATGCGACGTTACCGGAAGCACGCTATAGTGATTATCCTTATCGTTGCGGCTGTCATCACGCCGACTTCGGACGTGTTCACGTTGTCATTGGTCACATTGCCGATGTGGGTTTTATATGAAGCGAGCATTCTGGTCGTAAATAGAGCTGCAAGTAAAAAGGCAGTAGACAGATAAAGAAACGACATCTTGAAGTGAAAAACAATCTGCCGGCCAAAAGATAAAACAAACCTTTTTACAATAAGAGGTAAGGTACTGTAACACGTAGGTAATCCGTTTTATAAACGGCAGGTTTTTATTCGTTTCTGCATTATACATAGAAAAGCCGTACCCTGCTCGTTTTCCGAAAGGCACGGCTTTCATCCCCTAAAAAGAGGAATCAGACAGTGACAACAGTTACATATAAATTCTGTCGCTCCTGTTCGCAGAATTTATCGTACTCGGCTTTGTCCGTGCCGCTCTCGATAGCCCGGTCGATAACGTCTCCCAACTCGTCGAAACAAACCTCTTCGTTCACACATTCCACCTCCATTCCTTTCACAAGATAGACCTCGTAATAATCCGATCCGTTGAGTGCGACGATGACGTACCCTGCGTGCAGCCGTCCGTTCACCTTAATGCGGAGTGCCGGCAAATCCCTGTATAGGGTGGCGGCAAACTCTTTGATACCCCACGACATGAGGACGGTCATGGGGGTTAACGCTACTAACTGTTCCTTAATGGTCTGTGCGACCTGCATTACATATTCTTTTTCCATAATTCTAAGTTTATAAATTATTATTCCATGATTTACTCGAACCAATCGGGGTTATCCTTTTTGAGTTCGGCTATCAACTCGTTTTCGGGAAGCTGAAGCGTTCTCTCGTCGGTAAAGAAGAAAATCTCGTCATAAATCCTTTCGGCTTCTTTACTGGCAAAACCTTCGTTCTCGTCATTGAAACTGCCGGGCTGCAAGGCATCGAGCAGGATTGTCGAACCGATAAGCAATTCTTCGCCATCGACAGATTCCACGATGCGGGAGTAATAAGACCTGCCGTTGAATTGAATCTTAGTTGTTTTCATATCGTCGTTTTTATATTAATGGTACATTTTTTCCGTGTTCATTGAGGTATTCCATGATATGCTTCGCTTCCTCGTGCGATGCCCGGTTCCGGTCATCGTAACGGCGTGTTTCGTCCGCCATGACCTTGATACACGCCTTAATCAGGCGGTACAGGCTTTGCTGAAGCGTCGGGTGCATGTCCGGGATTGCCGCCGCGAACCGTTCGGGGTTGAAACTGAAACTGTTTACCGCCATTTCCCAGTCTTTGGCGAGGCGGTATTCTTTGCTTTCTTTAATGTCCATATTCTTGAATTTTAATAGTTCTCGTTGCATATTCTGTCAAGTTCCTCAATTATGGGTGTCACCTTTTTGCCTGTAAGACTTTCTATGTCATACAGCAAGTGCTCCAAGCGTTCATACGCCTTTTCTCCCGCTTTTGTAAATTCTCCGGTACTGTCGAATGCGCTACCTTCGCAGCCCAGTTCTTGCAATAATTCTTCTAATGTCTTCATTTGTTAAATTTTAATAATTGTTTTTCTTTCCCTCTGTTCGGCTTCCTTGTTGCCGGAGCCGCTTCGGGTTTTATGGTGCTTTCCGGGGCTGGCGAAAAAGCCCTTTCCGACGTTTTTTCTTGCCAATTACGCTTCGCAGAAGGAAGAATTTGCAAGAAATGCACTTCAAAACGACGGAATCAGGCGCGACAGCCCATATTTGCACCGATAAAAACCGGTGCGGTGACGGACGGGAAAGCCAGACGGGAGAGAATACGGAGACCTGAAAGCGGTAGAAAAGGACGGCTGGAAGCTAAAAAAGAGAATTTATATATCTATATATGGATAATTGTTGTTATATTTGCATATAAATAGTGATATATTGACATTATGGAAACAACGAACTATACCACAAACAGCGATATGCTGACGCTTTTGGCGAAGCGGGTCAAGGAGTACCGTCTGGCCGCCCGCATGAGCCAGAAGGAGCTGGCCGAACAGTCGGGTGTAAGCCAGACGACTATCAGCCATTTCGAGCAGGGGGTCAGCCGTAACCTGACCTTGGCCAATTTCATCTCCCTGCTGCGTGCGCTCGGTCAGGCAGAGCGGCTCGCGGAGATTCTGCCGGAACTTCCCATGCCGCCGATGGCGCTTCGGGAAATCGAGAAACTGATACCTAAACGAGTTAGGAGGGGCAAGAAATGATAGAAAGTCTCGATGTAATCCTATGGGATAAAAAGGTCGGCACGCTTGTCGCCAATCGGGAAGGACACCGCAGCAAAGCCTGTTTCTACTTCGACAGCGATTATGTCCGCGACGGCTACGACATCGCCCCGCTCCGTGCGCCGGTAAAAGGGGTTGCCGCACAGCGCGGCCTGCCGGTCTATCCCGATGAAGAGCGGCTTTTCGGCGGCCTGCCCTCGTTCATAGCCGATTCGCTGCCCGACCATTGGGGAAACACCGTGTTCAACGAATGGGCCAAAGTGCATCATATCCGTATGAGGGACTTGTCCGCCCTCGACCGTCTCGCCTATATCGGACGGCGCGGCATGGGGGCATTGGAGTTCGTCCCGCCCACTGCCGAGGAACTGGAGACACCGTTCAAGGTGGAGATCGCTGACCTCTACCAACTGGCCCGGCAGGCTTTCGAGGAAGCCGGACGGTTCAACGTCCCGGTATCGGGCAACCTGATGGTCGAAAGCCTGTTCAAGGTAGGAACGTCCGCAGGAGGACGACGGCCCAAAGCGGTGGTCAACGTCAATTTCGGGGAAGGACAATGTTACTCCGGACAGGTGGCGACCCCTTATCCGGGCTACACGCCGATGATCGTCAAGTTCGACGAACACCAGAAGATGCCGACGACACGGATAGAATACAGTTATTACCTGATGGCCGTAGACGCCGGGCTTCAGATGATGCCGAGCCGCCTGTTGGAAGGTGAGCAGACAGCGCACTT
Source organism: Bacteroides sp. RCH18 (assembly GCF_058231005.1). Lineage (NCBI taxonomy): Bacteria > Pseudomonadati > Bacteroidota > Bacteroidia > Bacteroidales > Bacteroidaceae > Bacteroides > Bacteroides sp. RCH18. Next base: position 613,547 of record NZ_JBIPTC010000002.1, read on the forward strand.
CCTGACCGAGCGTTTCGACCGCCGGAACGGCAAGAAGGTGCATATCCAGACATTGGCTGCCATGAACCCCCCGGCAGATTCTTACGAAGCACTATTCGAGGCGGCCTGCCGTATCGGCGTGCCGCCGGGGGAACTCCGGCAACTGTTTCGCTTGATGGTGCTGAACGTGCTGGGCGGGAACGTCGATGACCATAACAAGAATTTCAGCTTCCTGATGGGCGATGACGGGCGTTGGCACGTTGCTCCGGCCTACGACTACACGTTCTCGGTCGATCCGGACGCACCGTATTACGTCAACCGCCACAGCATGACTATCAACAACCGGACAGAGGGTATTACTGCGGCAGACCTGCTGGAAGTAGCCCGCCGGTACGGTATAAAGGCCGCAGAGCCGTTCATAGAAAAGACCATAGGCATCGTTTCGCGTTACCCGGAATACGGCCGGGAGGCCGGTGTCGGAGAGGAATGGATAGGAACGATAGAAAAGGAAATCGCTGCACGAGTGGAGTGCGTGCGAGCCGATTAAAATAGAGCATGGGATTTCATGCAGGGGAAATGAACCCACCCGTTTTTGTGGCGGGTGGGTTTGTCGTTGTCATTCCGCCCCTTTCTTGCTTAGGAGGGTCAACTGGTCGGGACGGTCGGGAAACCAATAGGCGTCGCTGTCAAGATACACGCATCTGTCACCATTCCAAGGCTTCCTGAAAGCTAATACCTCTTGAGGGCCGAATACTACTCCATAATCGTTTGTAAATGCTACCATGTCGCCTACGGCCAAATCGTCCTCCGTTTCCATGACTTCGGAAAGGCGATTATAAAACTCCATGCCTTCGGCTTCACGTTCCGCTTTCCAGCGCAAAAAATCCTCTTTATGACTTCTGCCCGTGTTTATCGGCGATAATTCCGAAGGCAAAACCTCCGCTTCCGAAGTACCGGACGAAATCAGAATAATGCTGTCGTCTTCCATGTTTTCCGGTGCAGAAATCACTCGGTAAGCCCCATCGGACAAACCGTTGTCCGGGTCATGCCAATAAAGCAGATTCCCTGTCTTGATAAAATCGTATTTTCCCATTGTCTTGTGAATTATTGATTATTTATTTCCCTTTTTTCGATCCCTTTCCTTTGGAACCGCTTCGGGGTTTTACTGATGCAGTACACGGTCGTCGGCACAGCTTCATACGACGGCTCTTCTTGCCAATTACGCTTCGCTTGGGAAGGAAGAATTTGCAAGAAGTGCACTTCAAGCCGGAGAATCAAGCGCGACGACCGACTTTCGCATCGGATAAAACCCGTGCGGTGAGGGACGGGAAAGCCGGACGGGAGAAACAGGCGGCTCGTGCCGCTACAAAAGGGAAAGAATGCAATTATAAGAGGAAACGGGCGGTGGCGGGGTATCCGGGAGGCTGACTATAAAAGGACGAAGGCGGGCGATAAAGACAAAGGAGATAGCGCACTGACTGTGTTATCAGTACGCCATCTTGTACATTCAATCTTCGGAACCCGACACTTTCATTTTTGGGAACAATCCTTTTCAAAAGCATTCTTCTCCGAATGGCTCGATGTTCGCTTTTTGGAAAATTTGCGGGTTATGCTGATAAAGAAGCGGCAGGTTCAACATAGCCATAGGGTATTCCACGAAGCCGCTCCTGCGTTTGTAGCCGGAATCGGTCGCCAATCTGTTTTCTACCAAAAAGTCCAACGCATCCGGGTAATTGTTCACGTCGATAAAGGTACGGTCCGGCAAACCGAGCGCATCCATTTCCTCCAAATTGACGGAAAGTACGATATATTCGTCTTCATCTTCCACCATTACCAAGATAAGAGCCAACCAGCCATTGCGATAAAACCGTGGTACGAGGTAATACCGTTCGCCTCTGAACTCGTATTCTTTCTGTCTGAAAGAGCTGTCCGGCTCTACGATTTCAAATTCATCTTCACCTGCGGTAAAAGCAATCATAGGGTTGCTGGCATCTACATACGCTTCACCTGCTTTGTAGCACAAATACTCTCTGTTTTCGGAACGCACGATAGCAAATTGAATTTCCATAAAATCTTAACATTAATCAGTTGAACAATCTGTTTATTTTTTCCCTCCTTTCGGAAGCCTTCAGGCTTCTCCTGTCGGGATTTGATTTTTACGTGCATTAAAGATTGCCTTTCAGGGAGAAACAGGCAAGGAATTTGGGCAGAATTTTATAGTTGCGGTATTGAGCGTCCGCGAAATATGGACGATTGAAAATCGGGAAAGCTGCTGAAAAATTGTGTTCAAATAGCGTAGCGGTACTTGAATGTTCCTCCAAGGCAATACCTTTGCACCGGAAAAAGCATGTCCCGACGGGCAGAGCCGTTGGCGAAGGGATTTCCGTACAAAAGGAAAACGAAGGGATAAAAAGGGAGATCTGCCAACGGCAGTGCTAAAAAAGACAGCCGCTCCTGCGGCTCTCTCTCTGTAGCGTTGCGCTATTTCTTCCCGGTCTTGCTATCCGGTTCGTCTTGCCGTTTTTTCGGGGTGAACAGTCCATTGAAACAGACCGTCGTGGCAAAAGTACGTGCCTGCGTGGCATTGCACAATCCCGCTCCGGGCATTGTCGCACCGTTGTAATGTTTGCAGTCCTTACATTTCATCATTACCTCTTTTGATTGGTTAGACAGTAGGACGGATTTCTCCGTCCTACTATTGAATTATGGTCAAGCTGCGACCTCTTCGGGTTGCGTATGTTCTTCGGGTTGTACCTCTGCCGTGGGTTGTGTATTTTCTGCCTCGGCGGCTTCTTCGGGCTTTGTCTGCCGTTCCTTTGCCAACAAGGCGGCTTTGCGTTCCTCGATACGTTTATGGCGTTTCTCATACACCTCATTATATCCACTTTCAATTTCGGCGAGCGTGTCGGGCATGTGCTTACGGGCAAAATCGAGCAAGAGGGTCGCAGCAGCGTTATTGCCGTATGCGCCTTTGAAGTTGTCTATCAAGAAATCCCTGCGGATAACGGCTTTCTGCTTGGCCGTGAGGTTGGCGATGATGTTCATTTTTTCTTCGTCCTCAAGGTGTTGGTAGGCTTTTTTCTCCCCGATACCGAATACCCCGAAGTGTTCCCTGCGGAGAGACGACAGCAGGAAGAAATATATCATCTTTTCCTCGTCCTGCGTGAATTTGCTTTCAGACGTATCAACGTCCAAAATCTGTTTCTTAGCGTCTGCAACGGTTTTCTCGACGGCTATTTCCTTGTTACGTTTGTCCTGCTGTTCCAATTTTTCCACCGGGGAAAGTTGTTTTTCGGTAGCCATGTCCGCATTGGCGGCAGCACTTGCCATGTAACACAGCGTAATTTCTTTCTGCCCGATGCAGATATAAAACGTGAGTTCGCCCGTATCGATTCGTTCATGAATTGACTTGCATTTTTCCATATAGTTGCTGAAATCCTGCTCGTACTCCTTGTATGCCGCCTCGTATTCCTCGGTAGTGTCGTATTCTTCCTTTTCGGGTGCTACCGGCGTTTCGGGGTATGCCGTGGCATAGGTATTGAGGTGCTCGACCTCGTACCCCATAGCGGTAAGGCGTTCCACCGCAAGCATGTTATTGTTGAAATCTTGGTAGCCCAATGATACGGAGGGGTATTGTTCCACAAACTGCAAGGCTTTCTCCACGAGATAGGAAGCGTTCATTTCGGCCAGACAACTCCGATTGGCGCAATTTCCGCAACCACCCTCGCAGAACAACATCATGTTGTTGGTATTGTGGGGGCATGAGGCGCATAGGGTCTTGTCGAATGCGTAACGGCTAAGGTCTGTCGTGAAATCCCGTTCGATAAACTTTGCCACCTCGGCGGCTTTCAGTCCTCGCCAACAGTCGTACAACATGCTGTCGCTGTCTTTCAAGTGTTTATAGTACACCTCTTTCTGAATATCCGTACCGTATCGGCAAATCTCACTCGCTACACTGATTGTGATTTCGTCCTTTTCCAGAAGTTCGGCGATTTCGGGTATCAATGATACGAATTTCAGACGGGTACGGATATAGTTCTCGTTTTTGCCGAACTGCACGGCCAATGACTGCACATCGTAGCGACCGCTTTCCATGAGCTTTTGGTAGGCGTTGGCTTCCTCTATGGGGGTAACGTCCTTGCGCTGCAGGTTCTCCGTCACGGCCATTTCGGCGGCGGTCTCGTCCGAAACATGCAAGATGACAGCCGGAATTTCGGTCAGTTCTGCCATAAGGGCGGCACGATACCTGCGCTCTCCGAAAATAATCTCGAAGCGGTCGGTGTCCACAATGGGGCGCACGCCGATAGGTTGCAATACTCCCTGCTGACGAATACTCTCGGCCAGTTCGGCAAGGCTCGCCTCGTCAAAGTGCTTGCGTGGGTTATAGTTGCTCGGTTGAATATTCATCAATGCAACTGATACGATGTTGTTCTCTACTACTGATTGAATGTTCGCTGTTTCCATAATTCATAAATTTTAATTTGTTATTACATTAGATTGTTTGATTACTATTGTCTTTATTGTGCGGTGTCATACTCGTATATTTCCGGATTGTCGTACCCGTCGAACACTATCCGAAACGTGTCAAAGTCCTTTCTGCCCGCCAGTCTGACGGTATCTCTTTTCCCGATGAAATAGGGTTCATTCATTGTCCGAAACGGTGCGCCGAGCGTTATCCTATCCACCAACGTACAAACTTTGCCGGGTTGTTCGGGCATGATATAACCCAGTGCGTACTCGTTGTAAACTACCAATTTGATTTTATCCATATCGCTGTCAATTTTACGTTGTTTTTTTCTTTCCCTCCTTTCGGTTCCTTTCTCTGCCTGAACCGCTTTGAGGTTTTACGGATGCGGTACACGGCTGTCGGTACAGCTTCATACGACGGCTTTTCCTGCCAATTACTCTTTCGCAGAAAGGAAGAATTTGCAGGAAATACACTTCAAGCCGCCGTATCAAGCGCGACAGCGGACCTTTGCATCTGATAAAACACAACGGTGACGGCAGAGAATGAAGCCGGGAAAGCGGTAAGGGAATCGGTAGAAAAGGGATATGCCCGTCAGGGTTAGAATAGGGATAAAACGGGCCATGTGCCTGTACTTGCGGGCAGGTAAAAAAGAGAAAGATGGTAAGACTATAAAGGAGGAATGCGCCCTATGGAAACAGCGGGCGGATAAAAAAGGACGCATGGCTGCCGTCTCCGGGGTGGGCAGACGCGGTAGCCATGCCTGTGTTTATTGTTCGTTCTTCTCCAGATACTCTTTCATTGCCTCGTTCACGATGTCTTTCAGCGACATGTTCTTCTTGATGGCGAGGAATTTCATACGGGTATGAATGCTTTTGTTGATGACGAAGTTGCAATGAACCGCCGTTTCTTTTTCCGTGGGGGCTGCTACCGGCTGTTTTCCGCCGGTAGTCTTTTTCGTAGGTGACAGCAACCCGTCCAGTCCGCCTTTCATGCTGTCTTTCAGTAAATCGCTCTTGCTCATATCGGGATTATTTTAATTTCAGTACCTCTTGCGCCAGTGCCATGTAGTCCTTGGCTCCGTTGCTGTTCCTGCTATACTCGAAGATGTTCTTGCCCTTTATGGGAGCTTCGGCCAAAGATACGTTATCCCGTATAACGGTCTTGAACACCTTTTCGCAGAATGAATCCTTGACGAGTTCGGCCACACTTTTGTTCAGTGTCTTGCGTTTGTCGAACTGGGTAATTACAATGCCACCAATAGCGAGTTTCGGATTCAGGCGTTCCTGGACGGTGGCAATCACATTCATGATCTTGGCCATGCCGCGCATGGCGAGGAATTGTGCCTGTACCGGGATAATCAGGTAGTCTGCGGCGGTAAGGGCGTTCAGCGTCAGCAACCCCAACGAGGGCGGACAGTCGATAAGGATATAATCGAATTTCCGGTTTTCGAGCAACTTGCCAATCAGGCCGTTCAATATCAGTTCCCGTCCCGGCTCGTTGATGAGTTCTGCCTCGGCAGCCGAGAGGTCGAGGCAGGACGGTACGACGGTTACACCTCCTGCCGTTTCAACTAATGGCAAGGGGTATTTGCCTTTCATCGCCCCGTACACCGTCTGTTCTTCCTCAATGGAGAGGCCGAAGGATTCCGTAAGGTTCGCCTGACCGTCCATGTCGATAGCCAGCACGCGCTTTTTCTTTTGCTGCAGGGCCGCAGCCAGATTGATGGTGGTGGTCGTCTTTCCGACCCCTCCCTTATGGTTCAAGACCGCAATTATTTTTGTCATCGTTTCACTCTTTTATTCCACTTGCAAAGTTAATACTATTTTTCGTAAATACTAAAATTAGTATATACTAATTCACTAAAAACTATTGTTTTAGCAGTGTAGTATTTTAGTATTTACTACTATACTAAAATAAAGTTTGACTAAGAGTAGTATATCCTACATTCGCAGACGAGTGGCTTACTAATCTACTACATATAGGATATACTACATTTAGTATTCGCTTATTTTCAAAGGTTTACTCTCTTATCAGAAAGGCAAATCCTCCTTTTCGTCCTGCGGGAAATCTGCAGGAGGAACGGGTGCGCCGTCTGCTCCGCTTACTGCATTGTCCTCTCCGGCTGCCGCGCCTTCCCGCCTTCCGGTATTGATAAAGGCAATACTCTCTGCCGTGATGGAGAGCTGTATCTGGCTCTCGCCGTTCTTGTCTTTCCACAGGGAAGATGACAGCGTGCCGTCAACAAGTATGAGTCTCCCTTTCGTCAGATATTCGGACAAGCGGATATGGTTGTCCTTGTTGCTGCGTACCCTTATCCAAGTGGTGATGTTTTGCCCCTTTGAATAATCGTCAACGGCTATGTCCATAGCCATGAATGAGCCGTGTGCTCCTGAAATTACTTGGCAATCTTTGCCGATGCGTCCGATAGTGTGAACATGTAACATAATAGAAAATTGTTTGTGGCAAGGTGGTTGGTCCTGCCGTTACCTAACTGTTTATTTTTTCCCTCTTTTCGGTTCCTTTCTCTGCCTGAACCGTTCCGGGATTTTATAGATGCGGTACCCGGCTGCCGGTACAGCTTCATACGACGGCTTTTCTTGCCAATTACTCTTCGTAGAAGGAAGAATTTGCAAGAAATACACTTCAAGCCGCCGGATCAAGCGCGGCAGCCTACCTTTGCATCTGAAAAATCGGACGGTGACGGCAGAGAGGAGACCGTAGAGGTTATACATATAATTGATATAAAGGGAAGAGGGCTTCGCCCAAGTATAAGAGCAGAGGAAAAGAGAGAGGTATAAAAGGAAACCGCCAACGGAGTTGCGGTAATTTACAAACGGGTATCGTGCCCTTCACCGACGATGTTGTCATAGGCACGATACCTTATCATAGCTTATTTTGTCAGAACCGGTATCTCAAAGGGAGGAATGCAGCAAATCGCCCATCCTTTGTTCTGGCAAAGTACAAAACCCTCTGACGATAGTATCTCCGTTTACGCCTTCAAGTCCGGCGAACATTTGTAATGCGTCAAACCCTCTGTCGAACTGTTCCATGATGACGGCGGGGGCAAAATGGATAATCCCGTGAGGGTAGCTTTTCGATGTGCCAATCCACCCGCGCAAATAATCATCGAAACAGCCTTCTGCTCTTGACGCATGGAACTCTTGTGAATGGGAACTGCAAATGGTTTTACCGTAGATTTCGTCTCCTAAAATTAAAGTTCCCGTTTGCGGATTGTACATAAAACGCCGATTGGTTATTTGAAGAATATCTATGATTTCCCATTTGACATTGATAACCATCAGGATTTTTTCAACCTGCCTTTTCATGCGTTTGCCTGTTTTACAATTTTTCTTGTCCATCACTTGTCTTTTATGCCGTGAAACATCTGCTTTTTTACCCTTTTTTCGATTCTTCTCTCTGTCTGAACCGTTCCGGGATTTTACAGATGCGGAACACGGCTGCCGACAGGGCTTCATACGGTGGGTTTCCCGGCCAATTACGCTTTCATGGAAAGGAAGAATTTGCGGGGAATGCACTTCAAGCCGCCGGATCAAGCATGGCAGCCGACCTTTGCATCTGGCAAACCGGACGATACCGGCAGAGAGGAGACCGGAACAGACCGGTAAATATGATGGTAAAAAGGGAGTACGGCTTTGCCTGTATAAATGCAGGGGAAGCGAAGTAGAAAAGGGTCCGGCTTGGGCGGGTCAGGCAAGGGTCTGCCGGGGCAAACATGAAAGGGATTCTCCTTATCCGCTCCACGCCTGAATTTCGACCGGGCGGAATGAAAGCGCGGAGCGAATAAGAAGTATCACCGTTTGCCCTTGACGTGGCAGGTCACAAGGGAAAGATACGGAACAGAGGCGGAAAGTCCGAAACCAGCGGCATAAAGACCGGTCGGGCTGTGGAATACCGTGTTGTTTCGACAGGTCGAAGCTCCGGCATGGAACGGCACGATCCGGGCTGCCGCCGGTTTTGAACGGCCTCCCGTACCTTTCCCTGACGACTTGTTACGGCACAGACTTTCCACTGGTTCACGGGGTTGGGAAAGCCGGCGTATAATAGGGAAACAGCCTGAAGGTAAAAAAGGAGTAATCGTACTATAAAAGGTATCGGTTGCCCCGCAATCCGTCCGGAGGGCTTTCGCCCATCGGACAGACCACAGAGGTTATCGGCTTATAGTTTGGGCTTGTTCTTCGGGAGAATGGGGCAAGAAAGTATTATTCTGTAAAATGGCCCCAGCTCGGTCTTTACCGGGTCTTTCGATACCAAGAATGTTGCGCTCTCCTTGACCTTCGCTATATCCAAAATGGTCTTACAGATGTACTTATTCCTCAAACGTGTTCCTCCCCTGTTGAACTGCAGCGGAAAACCTCGCTTGTCAGTGGTTTTGTGCAGAAACCACTCTTTCGGGTTGTTTTCATCACAGCCAAACTCCAGTCGGTCGTTCATTGTGATATTCATTTCTTTTGCCAATTTGGTGGATAGATACATGTTGCCGGTAACGCTGTTGAACCTTATGCTTCTTTTACCTACACGGTTTTCTCTTGTCCGGCAATTCTCGACGTTGTAAATTACAAATTTCATTTTCTTGAATTATTTACGGGTTATACAAATTACATGCTTACGTGGGCGTACCTTTTGGAAAATCCTTCGTGATTGCGGATAGTGTCGGTTATATCGCTTATTCTCCGGTGTATCGCACTTGCGGAAATGCCTGCATAGGCGGAAAGGTGTCTGTATGAACATTTCGCCTCGTACTCTTTCAGTCTGAAAAGCTCGTAGTCCGTTTGGGGATATTTCTTCTTCACAAACAGCAGTATGTCATACACCAGCTTGTCGGAAGCTGCCAGCACCTCGACGGACGGTGTTTCTTCTTCCTGCATGAGCAAAAAGAAATGTTCGTTGTCGGGGAAACAGTAACAACTATCCTTGTGAATACATTTCAGTCTGCACTTTTTGTACACGCCGAAAAAATAAGGCTCGAAGCTCTCGACAGGTATTTCCGAAATCACGACTTCCCGTTTCATCGCCAAATAGGCGTCGTGAAAGGCGTCCTCGTGCAGGTAACGTCCGAATATGTTACGCAATCTCTGATAGTTGTAAACGAACCAGTTGTCAAAAAGCGAATTTTTTTTCATGTTTCAATTTGTTTTTAAGTTTTTTTTATTTCCCTCCGGTTCGAGCGATTACCGGAAAGTTCGATTCTTTTTTCTGCCTCGTCTTTGCATCACGGGGTTTGCAGCAAGGATTCCATGAAAAATACTCTTGGAATGGAATGAGAAGGAAGATTTTTCATCAGGAAAATCGAAGATGGGCCTTGAGGCAAAGTTTTGAGATGCAATCAACTTTGCGGAAAAAAGTGTCGGGCTTTACGGTCGTCGGTTCGTGATAGCATCTCAATCTACAAAGGGGGGGGAAGCGAAAGCCTGCCTATAAAAGACAAGGTGTGTGGTATAAAAGGAGTGGCTGGAGGTACAAGGGGAAGATTCCGTTACAACCGGGTATGGCCGTGGCAGACCGGAAGGTGAAAAAATCCCCTGTCCGGTGTTGTAACCGAACAGAGGGAAAAGGTTAAATCTATGAATTATGGTCATGCCGCTTTGTCGGTGGCCTCGTGTTCGGAAAGGGCGGACTGCGTGCGTTCCGCCTCTTTCATGCTTTCGTCGATCCGATGCTGTAAAGCGTTGCACTCCTGTTTGAGCCTTGCCAACTCGTCCGCCTTGCTCCACTTGCGGGCGATGATTCCCTGCAAAGCGGGTATCTCGCTCTCCAGCTTGGCTATCTTCTGCCGTTGTTCCTCAATCATGCCGGGCAGCTTGGCGAGGGCGGCTTGCGGGTATCGGGAGGATTCCACGAAGCCCAGAGGCAATGCTCCCGATATGCCACAACGGTATTTCAGTCCGCTTACGCCCTCGACGAGGAACGTGTTGCGGTAGAATGTACCGCCCATGTCATACTCGCTGTACACCGACAGGTTCAATCCGGCATACGTGCCTATCGTACCGATTGCCCCGTTGCGGTAGGTCTTGGAAATGCGGTGCAGCTCCCGTCCGGTCTCTTCCGCCGTGGCTTGTGCGAGGTTCAACAGCCGGGTCGTCCGGTCTCCGGTGTAAGAGGTGATATATTCCCAGTCCTGCGTCATGCGTGCCGCCGCACTCTCGGCCTTTGTCATGTCTTCCCGGTTGGCCGCAATCTTACGCTCGGCCCTGATACGGTCTTTCTTGAAAATGGCCTGTTCCTTTTCGAGCTGCATAATCTTGTTGTCGAGCTTCGTTTTCTCCAACAGGTCGGTATTTCCCGACAGGAGAGCCACGAACTCGGCGAAATTCATGCCGTTATCCTCGTCCATAGCGTCCTCGTCGATACGGCGCACAGCAATCGTACCGTTGTTAATTTGGTTGATGAACATTTGCTTGGTTTTCAACAGGTTAAATTTGTAAGCGTCGAGCGTCTTTTCCGTTCCGTAAATCACCACGTCCACGGTATTGTTTCCCCAGAGCTTAACGGTGTTGCCTTTGCGTACCGCACGACCGTTGCGCTGCTCCATGTCGGCGGGGCGCCAAGGTATCTCCAGATGATGCACCGCAACGGCCCTTTCTTGGGCGTTTACTCCCGTTCCCAACATCGAGGTAGAGCCGAACAACACCCGTACCCTGCCACTGTTCATGTCCGCAAAAAGTTTCTTTCTCGCCCGTTCGGTCTTGGCGTACTGGATAAACTGGATTTCATCGGCAGGAATCCCCATTGCCACCAGCTTGTCCTTGATGTCGCTATAGATGTTCCACTCGTTCGGCTTGTAAGTGGCAAGGTCGCTGAAGACGAACTGTGTACCACGATTGGCATTTGAACTTACATAATAATCATAAATAGTTCTTGCGCAAATCGAAGCCTTGTTGTTCGGGTCATCAGTAAACTTATCGCCCAACAGACGCATATCAAGAGACATCTTACGGGCCACGTTGGTAGCAACAAGCATTTTTGCCTTGTCGAGATTGTCCGGCTGCGGAATATCCAACCCCAAATCTTCCCATTGTCCGCTGTGCGCAAAGGCGACGAGCCGCCCGATCATTTCCTCCTGTTGGATAGTGGGTGCATGGGAAAGGAAACGCACGTTTTTGTCCGGCACATCGAGGTTTATCATATCGGCTGTACGATAGTCGGTAATCTCCCGCAGGAACATCGCCAGTTCCGGCACTTTGATGTAAGTGCGGAAACGCTCTTTGCGCTTTATCGTACCCGTTACGTTCAGCTCGTAGTCGGCGGCCTTTTTCGTGAAGATAGCCGCCCAAGCGTCGAAACAGCTTACTTGTTGCCGTTTGAGTTCCCTTGGACGCAGATATTTGAACATCACGTACAGTTCGGTCAGCGCATTGACGACCACCGTACCCGACAGGAACGTAGCCCCCAAGTCCTTTCCCGTGCGGCGTTGAATGTCCCGAATGGCAAACAAAAGGTTCATCGCCCTTTGCGAGCCTTGCGCATTGCCGATGCCCGCTACTCTCGTGTGGCGTGTCTGGAACATCAAATTTTTATAGCAGTGGCATTCGTCTACAAAAATGTGGTCTATGCCCATCGAACGGAAATCGATGGTATCGTCTTTCCGGAGGTCTATCTTCATCTGCAGTTCGGCGAGCTTGGCTTCAAGGTTCTGTTTCCGGGTTTCCAGTCCTTTCTGCATCCTGCCGCTCCGGTAACGCATAGTGGATTGCTCCAGCACTTCGAGGCTGCGCTCCACATCGGCCAGTTCTTCCGAGAATATGTCGTACATGGTTTCTTCGGATTGCGGAATCTTGCTAAACTGGTCGTGTGTCAGGATAATGCAATCCCAGTTGTTGTTCTTGATTTTTGAAAACACTTCCTTGCGGTTGGCGGGGGTGAAATCTTCCTTGCCCGGATAGAGCACCTTGGCCGTGGGGTATGCCTTTCGGAATGTATCGGCAATCTCGTGTACATTGGCTTTCAGCCCGATAATGAGGGGTTTCTGCACCAGTCCGAGACGTTTCATTTCGTATGCGGCCACGCACATAATCATCGTCTTGCCCGTGCCGACCTCGTGCCAGCAGATACCGCCGCCGTTCTGCTTAATCATCCAGATAGCGTCTTTCTGTGAGGGATAAAGTTCTTTGTACGGGAACAGCTCGAAAGAGAGGCCGGGGAACGTCTGCGCCGAGCCGTCGTAGTGCGGACGCACGTAACAATTGAAGCGCTCGTTGTATGTCCTTACCAGTTCGTCCCGGACTTCCAAAGGCTCATCGTCAAGCCACCGGTTGAAACGGTCTCTAATTTCCTGTATCTTGGCGGCGGCCTCCTGCATGGCTTCCTCGTCCGGCACACGTATTTTGCTGCCGTTCCGGTATTCCTCTTTCGTTATCTCAGGTACGGTATCGTGCAGGGCGTGTACAAACAAGTCCTCGCCGTTGTAATTGCGCACGGAATAGGTATTGTATGCCACGGGCGAATATCCCTGCAGCCGAATCAAGTAGGTATCGTTCACGTCGAAATACATCACGTCCGCACCCACTCCGAATAGGTCGGAGGCGAAATCGGCGTACAGCTTCGTATCTATCCACCGCTCGCCCATGTTGATGTCGAGTTCTTCATAGGGTATCGGTTCGGGTATGGTGTTCTCCAGTGCCTTTGCGGACGCTTCGGCCCATTCTTTCTCCTTGCCTGCGAGATTCGGGAGAAAGGAAAGCGTCTCTTCCTGCTTGGCGATGATGTTTCCGGAGAGGAACTTTCCTTTGTGCTCCCATTCCCCATTGGCCGGATTGTAGAAAATTTCCCCTTGCAGGGCTTCGATGATTTCTTCTTCCTCCTTGTTCGTGGCTTGTGCCATGTAGCCCATATCGACCTTGCCGTAAAAGTTCAGGCTGCTTGCCAAGGCTTCCACGGGGGACAGCGTTACGGCGGTGTCTATCTTCTTGAAAGCTACAGGTTCACGCATAACGTCGGCTTTGAAGATGTCCCTGCCGACCTGCATTTCTATCGTGAACACCTCCGTACCGAGGCTGTCGAGCAAGATAAACTCCTTGTTGTCGTTGTCGTGGAAAAATCCCCATTTGGCAATAAAAGCGTCGTATAGGGTGTTGAGTTGTTTACGCAGTTCCGAGCACTCCTTTTGTTCTTCCCGTTCCCTGCCGGACAGCTCGAAATACACCTTGCGTATGGGGAAATAGTCGGCGGCCCTGTCCGTATTTACCTTGCCCTCGTCCACGGGTACGAAATCAACGGCTGTCTCCGTGTAACGGCTCGACTTACGAAACCGAAGCGTACCTACCTGCCCCTCGAAAACGACCATTGCGCCGTTCTTCATCCATGTTTCCATGTCCTCCGTGTAGGCACGTATGCCTTTGACCGTCTGCGGCTCGCCGAAAAGAGACATCTGCACGGGGGTGTTGTCCTGGCCGTGATTGGCAAAAAGAGCCTTGCGAAAATAGCGGTCGAAATCGTATTTGAGCAGTGCGGAAAGGTATTGGGACATGGCGTTTCCATCGCCTAACCACTGGTATTTGCGGACGTACTTACCGAACTGGTTCAGCGCAATGCGACTGTCCGTGGCAAGGGCGGTCTTGGGGAGGGTAAAGATTTTGTTCGCATAGTCGGTCATCGTTCCTGCCGTGTCGACCTTTTCCTTGGAGACCTGCAAAAACATCTTCTCCCGTAACGAGAGCGTCGCCTTGCGGCTGTGCTTTTGGAATATCAAAAGGTCGCTCCCTACCTCTATGCCGCTCGTCTGCATGAAAAGGGTATCGGGTAGCCGTAAGGCCGTTATGAGGTCGGCATGATTGACGAGGTACTCGCGCACGAACTTGTTGCCCGGCGTGTCGGCAATTCCTCTCGGCGCAACGAACGCCAGCAGTCCGCCCTCGTTCAACAGTTCCATTGCCTTGACAAAAAAGTAGTTGTGTATGGTCTTGGCTGACTGTTCGTACATGCCGCCTTTCTTCCACATTTCCGCATCGAACACCCGGAAATTGCCGAACGGGATATTCGAGGCGATAACATCGAAGCTCTCATGCTCCAGATGCTGGTCGGCTATCGTCTCGAAGCCTGCCGTTACCGTGGTCGCCTCGTCATACAGAAGCGACAGGATAAGCCCCGTAAGACAATCTTTTTCAAAAGCGTAGCTGCGAGTGCCGGGCATGGAGACGGGCAGAAAGCCGCCAATTCCCGCACTGGGTTCAAGAAAGGTACTCATTTGCAGGCAGTTATCCTTGAATGTAGCGTGTATCTGCCGGGTTACTGCGTCCACGAGGAATTTCGGTGTGTAAAAAGCAGTCAGGACGGAGGATTTTATACTGTTGATGACGGCTTGCCGCATGGCGTCGTCATAATAGGGATATGCGCCTATCAAGTCCTGCAGCTTGCGGATAGGCTCGGCCACATCATCGCTGACGGTATGCTCCGTTCCTATATTCAATACATCTTTAATCCCCCCGAAACCGGAATATCGGGATAATACCTCTTTCTCTTCGTCAGTGGCTTGTCGGTCGTCGATACGGACTTTCATTGCCGTTGCAATGGCTTCCACGTTTGCCACCAGTGATTTTAATTTGCTGTAACTCATAATTTAACCTTGTTTGTTTCCCTTTATTCGGCCTGTTTGCGGCCTCCGGGATTATTTTTCTGCCTCTTGAAGGTGGCAGGGACAATCGGACAAGGCTGAAGCGAAAAAATACGCTCGACAACGGAGAGGAAGATTTTTGCGCCTCACTCGCGGCGCAGCCGGCATTGGCAAGATTGGAACGGCCCGTTACCTTCGCGGAAAAATAATACCCCGCAGGTCGCTGCAAGGCTGGGCACGGAAACCGACAGCTAAAAGAGGGAGGAAAATGCGTACAAGGGAGAAAGGACGGAACGGGTATAGAAAAGGGAGAAAGCGTCGTACAACGGGGAATGCTGCCGACAGACCGGAAATCCGGAGAAGATGGGATAAGACAAGGGAATCCTGTGCATAATCAAAAGAAAAACTTACCCCTGTAACCGATTATAATGAATAACCTATGACTGAAAAGAATACTCCCATCTTATCTCCCGAATATCTCGATTTCAGAAACGAGATAACCTCCCGCATCCGGTCGCCCCAATACGAGGCATTGAAGGCCGTAAACAAAGAGATGATCGCCCTGTATTGGGAAATCGGCAGGCGGATTACCGAACAACAAGCGGCCTTGGGCTGGGGAAAATCCGTCATGGAGAACCTTTCGCGGTACATACAAAAGGAGTTTCTGGGTATAAAGGGATTCGGTGTTTCCAACATGTGGGACATGGCCCGTTTTTATACCGAATACCGGTCGAATGAAATTCTCCAACCGTTAGTTGGAGAAATTAGCTGGTCGAAGCACATCGTCATTCTGACCAAGTGCAAAGAGATGCAACAACGGCAATTCTACATCTTGTCAACCAAGAAATACGGCTGGACGAAAGATGTACTTATCAACAAGATAGAAGCAAAGACCTACGAAAATTATCTGCTCGGTCAGAGCAACTTCGACATGACCTTGCCGGAGAAGATAAAGAACCAGGCCATACTTGCCCTGAAAGACGAATATACATTCGACCTTGTGGGCCTTTCGAAAGAACATTCCGAATACGAACTGGAACAAGCGATTATAAAGAATATCCGCGCGTTCCTCATGGAGTAGCGAGATATTCAGTTTTTTCTAACTGAAAGTGAGTACAGAAATGTTATCATAGCATGGCAGAGACTATTTGTCAATCCACTCTTTTAGCCGTTGAGCCTTCTCTTTACTAACGGTTATTTTTGTGTTCGGATACCCTTTTAAGCGGACAATAAGTTTCCCTCCGAAATAATTAGAAAGAAACAATACGTATTCTATGTTAATTATGTATTGGCGGTTGGCACGGAAGAAGCAATCAGGATTGAGTTGCTGTTCGAGTTCGTCCATTGACATATTGACAACTTCTGAAGTTCCATTATTAAGACGAAGGTATACCGTCTTGTTTTCGGTTTCGATATGGTTGATGTCCGAAACACGTACGGTCTTATACCCGTCACGATAGGGCAACAGGAAACGTTCCCGATAGCGGAACTGGTTCTTCTGCAACGAATCGAAAAGCTGCCGGAGATTTTCGTCAGCATAATTCTTGCCAGCTTTGGTAGCTTTATCTATGGCAGCTTCAAGTTCATCGGCATCCAAAGGCTTCAGAAGATAGTCAAAGCTATTGAACTTGAAAGCCTGTACCGCATATTCATCGTATGCGGTGGTGAATATGATTGGAACGGTTGCCGGAGCATATTTAAGCGCTTCAAAACTCAGGCCGTCAGTAAGGCGGATATCCGCAAGGATGAGGTCTGTTGTTTTGCCTGATTGGAAAAAATCGACCGCCTCTTTGATATTTGTAAGTGGTCCTTCAATTATAAACGTCGTATCAATGTCGTTCAGCAATCTAATGAGACGCATGGCATTGCGCTGTTCGTCTTCAAGAATCAGTATCTTCATAGGGACTGTTTTTTTATGATGGGCAAACTCACCGAATAGAAGTTCTCGGCATTTTCTATCTTGACTTTTTTATCGCAGAGCAACGAATAACGCTCTATTATGTTTTTATGACCCAAGCCGGTCGATTCCATTTTTGAGAGCAAGGAAGATTTAAGGTTGCGCACTGTGATATAGTCGTCAGACAACGTGATGTCAATAAACAACGGATTTTCCATCGAAAAACCGTTATGCTTTATTGCATTCTCCACAAGAAGTTGCAACACGGCCGGGGGAAGGTATCCTTTGCATTCTTTCAGTTCGAGGCTGATGTTCGTGACGACCCCTCCGACGTGGCGCACCTGCATCAGATACAAGTATGATTCAAGGAACTTTATCTCATCTCTGACGGGAATCAGATTCCGGTCCAGATTGGTGATGATGTACCGGTACACTTTCGACAGGTTACTCAGGAACTTGCCGGCAAGTTTGGTATCTTCCTCTATCAATTCCAGCAGGTTGTTGAAGTTGTTGAACATGAAGTGCGGATTAATTTGCAGCTTCAGCGAGTTGAGTTGCGACTGTAAGGCAATCTCCTTCTCCTTCATCAGTGCCATTTCAAGAGCCTGCTTCTCATCGCGCGCCCTGATGTATGACTGGAGGAAGAATGTGTTGGCATAAACGCTTGATATGAAAGTGGCTATCATGGCAAAAGTGTAAGCCCCCTTCATGTTGATCAGTTCGTCAAGAAGCCCGTTGCCGGTTTCATCCCACAAAAGATTGAACAGAGATGTCATGCCGAACGCAACGAGGTTATTCAGCGTCAAAAGACAGGAAGCATAGACAATCACCCACACATAAGATGTTCTGAACGGCAAAATCTTAAAAACAAGGTAAGAGAACCCCAAGGATATGTAGGTAAAGAGCATACACAACAAAAAATCGACGACATAATCGACTGTCGCCATTCCCGGTAATTGGTTGGCGGTTTCGTCATCAAGAATTAACCATATAATAAGGTAGAGGATATAGGAAACGAGCGATAGCAGGAAGCCGTTCCGCCAGTTCATTATTTTTACATTTTCTTTGATCATATTTGGTTGCAAAGTTACTTCATGTTGCAAAGGTACGACTTTGCTTTTTCATTTGATAGGTCGAAACCGGATGAAACAGACAAAACAGCAGTTGAAACAGATAAAAGGAGTGTCGAGACAGATGGTTCTATCATTTATACTGTATTCGATGCTTGCATAATGAACGTAGATTGCCAAAACAGGGTATGATTTTGGTAATCTGTAGGAAGGTGACGCATCAAGAAGCATGGCTTAACTGCCCAAAGATGTGCATCTTTGAAAAGAGCATTTACAATGACATTTCAGAAGCCATTTTAGCTGTTTTATAAATGTTTTTTTCCGTTTCGACTGCATGCCGGTTGTCGGCAAATTGGGTATGGAATATCTTTGCAGCCAAAATTGGCGACTTATGATTATTGAAACAGAACACCTTATCATCAGAGATTTTCAGGAGAAGGATGCCGTTGGTTTGCTGGAATACCTCTCCCATCCGCGTGTCAACTGCTTCGTGAGCGAACGCTTGTGCTCTGAAGAGTCTGCACTGGCTTATATATCCAATACTCCAAAGGAGTTGCTGCGCTATGCCGTGTGCCTGAAGGAAGACGATTTCATAATCGGTGATGTTTTTGCATTGCGTGAAGAAGCCGACACATTCAACGTGGGCTGGCATTTCAACCAACGCTTCGAGGGCAAGGGATTGGCGCATGAAGCGGCAACGGAATTTCTGGATTACCTTTTCCGTGAAGCAGGCGCACGTCGCATCTACGGCTTTGTGGAGGATGACAACCTGCGGTCGAAAAGATTGTGCGAACGTCTCGGAATGAGATATGAAGGATGCATGAAGGAATTCATATCGTTTGTGTGCCATCCCGATGGAACACCACGGTATGAGGACACCTGCATTTATGCGGTATTGAATAAGGAATGGAAAAACAATAAGAACAGATGATGAATAGAAGAACATGGATAGCCGGCATCACGGTAACAAGCCTGCTGGCTGCATTATTGACAGCCTGCAAACAAGAACAGAGGGAACAGGAAATGAGACAGACATTGCCCGTCATGGTGGTTTCTTCCCGGGCAGTTGAATTTCAAGAAAGTTATTCCGCCTCCATCCGTGGGCGGCAGGATGTGGACATAGTACCCCAAGTGTCGGGCCGTATCACCCGCCTGTGTGTGAAAGAAGGGGAGCAGGTTAAGACGGGACAAGTGCTTGCCGTCATCGACCAAGTGCCCTATCAGGCAGCCTTGCGCACCGCACAGGCAAACGTCAGCGCAGCACAGGCAAAAGTGGAAACGGCACGGATCGAGCTGCAAGGCAAGCAAGCCTTGTTTGATGAGAAAGTCATATCCGATTACGAACTCTCTCTTGCCCGCAACGGGCTGGCGGTAGCACTTGCCGAACTCGAACAGGCAAAGGCTCAGGAAACGGATGCCCGCAACAATCTCTCCTATACCGAGATAAAAAGTCCCAGCAACGGAGTGGTAGGCACGCTTCCTTTCCGCATCGGCGCACTTGTCAGTCCCGGCATGACGCAGCCCTTCACGGTAGTTTCCGACAATGCGGAAATGTACGCCTATTTCTCCGTCTCCGAAAACAAGCTGCGTCAGTTCAGGACACAATACGGTTCCATAGACAAGATGATTTCCCAAATGCCGGAAGTCGGCCTGCAACTGAATGACGGCACGTTCTACGGACGGAAGGGACGCATAGAGACTGTCAGTGGCGTGGTCAATGCCACCACCGGGGCGGTGCAAATCAAAGCCCGCTTCCCCAACCCCGACCGTGAGCTGCTGAGCGGCACCATCGGCAATATCGTCCTGCAAGGAGTGGATGCGGATGCCATCCTGCTGCCCAAGACCGCCACCGTGGAATTGCAGGACAAGATTATCGCCTACCGCCTCAGAAACGGAAAGGCCGAAGCAGCCTACCTGACCGTGGACCGTCTGAACGATGGTAACCACTTCGTGGTGAAGCAAGGTGTGTCCGTGGGCGACACCATCATCACCGAAGGGGTAGGACTTGTAAAGGAAGGAATGATTGTTACACCTAAAAACGTAACCCCATGAATCTACGATTTTTCATAGACCGCCCGGTATTCTCGGGCGTTATTTCCGTGGTGATTGTCTTGATGGGACTCATCGCCATCAAAGTGCTCCCGGTGGAGCAATATCCCGACATTGCACCGCCTACTGTCAACGTGTTCTGTACCTATCCCGGTGCGAATGCCGAAACCGTGCAGAAAGCGGTAATCGTCCCGCTTGAGGAAGCCATTAACGGAGTGGAGGACATGATCTACATGACCTCTACCGCATCCAACACGGGCGATGCTTCCATCAACATCTATTTCAAGCAGGGTGCCAACGCGGACATGGCGGCGGTGAACGTGCAGAACCGTGTGAATGGCGCGTTAAGCCAGCTTCCGGCGGAAGCCACCAAAAGCGGCGTCACGACAGAGAAACAGCAGAATGCCGAGCTGATGACTTTCGCGCTTTACTCACCCGACGACCGTTTCGACCAGACTTTCCTGAACAATTACATGAAAATCAATGTCGAGCCACGGGTGAAACGTATAGGCGGTGTCGGAAAGGCACAGCTGTTCGGCTCGAACTACAGTATGCGTTTGTGGCTCAAACCGGACAAGATGGCGGGGTACGGGCTTATCCCGGATGATATTTCGGCGGTATTGGCACGGCAGAACATTGAGGCCGCCACCGGTTCTTTCGGACAGAACTCCGACGGGGCAAACGAGTACACGATGAAATACCGGGGCAGGCTCTCGACTGCGGAAGAGTTCGGCGAACTGGTGGTCAAGTCCCTGCCCGGCGGCGATGTATTGCGATTGAAAGAGGTCGCGGATATAGAGCTGGGCGATGAGTATTACAATTATTCATCCGAAGTGAACGGACATCCGGCAGCCATGATGATGATAAACCAGAAATCCGGTTCGAACGCATCAAGCACCATCAATGAGATACACGAGGTACTCGATGACCTCAGCCGCGATTTGCCCGAAGGGGCAGAGTTTGTGGTGCTTACCGACACCAACAAGTTCCTGAATGCCTCCATCCATTCTGTCATCAGGACGCTTATCGAGGCGATACTTTTAGTCATCGTGGTGGTGTATGTGTTCTTACAGGACATCAAGTCCACGCTGATTCCCACGATTTCTATCTTCGTGTCCATCATCGGAACGTTTGCCGTAATGTCACTGATAGGCTTTTCCATCAACCTGCTTACGCTTTTCGCCCTTGTGCTTGCCATAGGCACGGTGGTGGACGATGCCATCGTGGTGGTGGAAGCCGTGCAGGCGAAGTTCGACGAGGGGTATCAGTCTCCGGTGCTTGCCGCCGATGATGCCATGAAGGGCGTGTCGTCGGCCATTCTGACCTCCACCCTTATTTTCATGGCGGTGTTCTTCCCTGTGGGCATGATGGGCGGTACTTCAGGGGCGTTCTATACGCAGTTCGGTATCACGATGGCGGTTGCCGTGGGCATTTCGGCCATCAATGCCTTCACCCTTTCTCCGGCATTGTGCGCCCTGCTGCTGAAGCCTTACATTGACGAGCACGGGAACACGAAGAACAACTTCGCGGCACGCTTCCGCAAGGCATTCAATGCGGTTTTTGACCGTTTGAGCCGTCGTTATGTGCGCGGTGTGCTATATGTCATTCATCGCAGGTGGCTGCTGTGGGGCACTATCGCGGTATCGTTCGGGCTGTTGGTGCTTTTTGTCAATACGACCAAGACCGGACTTATTCCTGAAGAAGATACAGGCACGGTCATGGTCAGCATGAACACGAAACCCGGTACATCCATGGCGCAGACCGGCAAAACCCTAAAACGTATAAACAGCCGTCTTGACAGTATCGCAGAGATTGAATACAACGGTACTGTGGCAGGCTTTTCTTTCAGTGGCTCGGGACCTTCGCAGGCCATGTCTTTTCTCACTCTCACGGATTGGGACGAGCGCAAAGGGGAAGGGCAGTCGGTGAACGATGTAATAGGCCGTATTTATGCCGCCACCGCCGATATTCCCGATGCCACCGTATTCGCCATGTCGCCCCCGATGATTGCCGGATATGGGATGGGCAACGGTTTTGAACTGTACTTGCAGGACAAAAACGCCGGAGACATAACCGCCTTCAGCCAAGTGACCGACCGGTTTGTGGAAGCGTTGTCGGGCAGACCGGAGATCGGTGAGGTCTATTCATCGTTCGCGGCTGATTATCCGCAATACTGGGTGGATATAGATGCTGCCAAATGCGAACAGTCCGGTGTGTCTCCTTCCGATGTCCTGTCAACACTCTCGGGATATTTTTCGGGAGAATATGTATCGAATTTCAACCGCTTCTCAAAACTGTACCATGTCACCATGCAGGCTCCTGCCGAATATCGCATGGACACCGAATCGTTGGACGGCATGTATGTCCGTACTTCCGACGGCTCCATGTCGCCGTTGAGCCATTTTGTCCGTCTTACCAAGACCAACGGTCCGTCGGACCTGACCCGCTTCAATATGTTCAATGCCATTTCCATCAGCGGGTCGCCGGCAACAGGATACAGTTCGGGACAGGTATTGAAGGCCATAAGGGAAACTGCCGACCACGTTCTCCCGTCAGGTTACACCTACGAGTTGGGAGGGTTGTCGCGCGAAGAAAGCAATACGACGAACAATGCCGTGTGGATATTCGTGCTGTGCATGGTCTTGATATACCTCATACTGTGTGCCCTCTATGAAAGCGTGTTCATCCCGTTTGCCGTGTTGCTGTCCGTGCCTTGCGGTTTGATGGGCAGCTTCCTGTTCGCGGGACTGTTCGGGCTGGAGAACAACATCTACATGCAGACCGGACTGATTATGATTATCGGGCTGCTTGCCAAGACAGCCATTCTGCTGACCGAATATGCCGGCAAGCGGCGGTCGGAAGGCATGACCCTCGCGCAGGCGGCATACAGTGCGGCAAAGGTTCGCCTGCGCCCCATCCTGATGACCGTATTGTCTATGGTGTTCGGACTCGTTCCGCTGATGATGGCTCATGGTGTGGGTGCCAACGGCAGCCGCTCGCTCGCCACGGGCGTAATCGGAGGTATGATAGTAGGTACGCTGGCACTGCTGTTCCTCGTACCGTCACTGTTCATCACATTTCAATATATTCAAGAACGGATTAAACGTAATTAAATGAAGAAGATCATCTTATTTACCATATCAACCTTGATGCTTACCGGCTGTGGCACATACAGCCGGTATCATCGGGCTGACATTCCGACAGAGAAGCTGTACCGGAATATCCCGGCTGGCATTGATACAACAACGCTTGCATCCATGTCATGGCGGGAGATGTTTACCGACCGTAAACTTCAGTTTTTGATTGAGACAGGACTCCGGCAGAATACCGACCTCAATGTGGCACGCCTGCGAGTGGAAGCGGCAGAAGCCGCCCTGATGACAGCCAGACTGTCGTACCTCCCTTCATTGGGAATCAGTGCGGAAGGCAGCGGAAACAAATATGACGGAGCTACGGCAAAGGCGTACAATGTGGGAGCGTCCGCAAGTTGGGAGCTTGAATTATTCGGCAAACTTACGGCAGCAAAGCGTGGTGCGGTTGCCGCATTGCAAGGAAGTCGTGACTACCGGCAGGCCGTACAGACACAGCTTGTCGCTACGATAGCGGACAGTTACTATACCCTCGCCCTGCTTGATGCGCAAAAGGTGATAAATCATCGGACTTTGGAAAACTGGCAGGCTACCGTGCGCACACTTGAAGCGTTGAAAAAGGTGGGCAAGGCGAATGATGCCGGTGTGTTGCAGGCAAGGGCAAACGTGATGCAGCTGGAATCATCGCAACTGGCTATATGCAAAAGTATCTCTGAGACAGAAAACGCCTTGTCGGCGATACTTGCCATGCCGTCGCACTCGATTGAGCGGAGCGATTTGGCAGAAGCGTCTTTCCCCGATACAATCTCTGTCGGAGTTCCTTTGCTGTTATTATCCAATCGTCCTGATGTTCGTCGGGCTGAAATGGAACTGGCTCAAGCGTTCTACGCCACCAATGTAGCCCGCTCGGCCTTCTACCCCAATATCACTCTTTCGGGTACATTGGGCTGGACCAACAATGGAGGCGGGGTAATCACCAATCCCGGACAGTGGCTGTTCAATGCAATCGCTTCGCTGACACAGCCGTTATTCAACCGTGGAACAAATATCGCTAATTTGAAAATTGCTCAAACCCGTCAGGAAGAAGCCAGATTGTTATACCAACAGTCATTACTGAACGCGGGGAAAGAGGTGAATGATGCCTTAACCGCATGGCAGACGGCAAAATCGCAATTTGAAATAAACACCCATCAGGTTGAAACCTTGCGTGAAGCTGTGCGAAAGACGGAACTGTTGATGCGCCATTCCGGTACCACCTATCTGGAAATATTAACTACCCAACAGTCACTCCTTGAAGCAGAGACAAACCGGTTGCAAACCAGCTTTGACCGCATACAGAGTATTATCAAACTTTATCATGCACTGGGAGGTGGAATATAAATTAGAATCGGGTATCGAAAATACCTTTTGACATTGATTACGGAATCAGAATTGCAATGGAAGTTATTAGTGGGACATGGAAAAGTTGTATCATTTTTGAGCTAAGCGATGGGGCTAAATGTCCGAGCAAATTACACAAATTGTTTCCTGAAGCCAATGCTCGTGTTATAAATCAGCAATTAAAGAAATTGGAAATGTATGGAATCATAGAGAAGAAAATATTTGCGGAACTTCCCCCACATTCCGAATACTCGATTACTCCGATAGGTGAAACCCTTTTGCCTATCATTGAGAAACTGGAAGAGTGGGGCAATTTCTTTCGTCCCAATATGGAAAAAATATTAGGAATGTCAGCAGACAAAATGTAATTCATTCCTTTGCTTATATATTACACAGTAATAAATTGCATAAATACATGAAAACAAGATATTTCGAGAAGACATTGAAACAGGTGAACGGCAGGTGCAAAGCTCCCGTGGCAGAGAAAACTGCCGGTTGTACAGGTATGTCGGAATAACCTTATCCCAATGAATATGGAAGCAAAGCTCTGGTTCATGGTTTTGTGCGGCCTTGCAGTCCTGCTGTCGTATCTTGCCGGTTTCTGGCGACGGAAGACTGCAGCTGCTGCGTTCGCAGCAGCACGCCGCTACCGCCAAAGAGCGCGACCGTTATTGCCGTCTGGCGGTACTGGCGGGCCATCGGGAAGCCTGCCTCATGTTCTGTTTCGCCCGTTCGGACTTTTTCGAGGACCATCAGCCGCTCAAGCCGTTCAAATCGCACGGAATAAAAGTCGCTTTCTATGGGTATTACTATCCTTCACGGTACGCCGACCTGATCGACGATGAACAGCGGGCGTTCTGCTGTTCCCTCTACCAGTTCAAAGAGGGCGAAAATCACGGTATCGAGTTTTTTAAGGCGTGCATGTCCGTCTTGAATTTGGCCGATGCCCCTTACCACATCCTGTTTATGCCGTGCAGCGACGAGTTCAAGTATGCCCGGCGATTCAAACGGCTCGACTGGTACATCACAACCCACCGGCCGGACCTAAGTTCGGGCTTATATGATGTCGATGTGTTCGAGTCACGCGACAGCTTGCACGAGGCGAAAGGCGGCGAAAACCGTATCCTCGAAAGGAACTACCGTATCACGGGGAATATCGAAGGGAAACAGATTATCATCGTGGACGACGTGCTGACAAGCGGACAGAGTATGGCCGACTACAAGGAGGAGATAGAAAGGTGCGGCGGCAAGGTGGTGGCGGCCATCTTCTATGGAAAAACCGTTACCCGGCCGCCTCTGCTTCTGATAAAGGCGCACGTGTGGGGTGGCTGCATCGTGAACAAAATCAAGGAACTGACGAAATGAAAGAATGACTATTGTTGAAATTCGTTTGAACATCATCGGGAAAAAGCCTTATCCTTTTTATCAAGGGGTGGTAGAAAGGGGACTTGAACACTTGGAAACGGTTTTGGAACATTGGAAAAAGAATATATGACATGGAAATAAAACTTATTACTTCTAACAAGAAACAATTCTTGGATTTGCTGTTGTTGGCAGATGAACAAGAAAGCATGATAGACAAATATCTGGAACGAGGTGAGATGTTTGCCCTCTATGATGACGGTCTGAAGGCTATCTCTGTAGTGACGTGTGAAGGAGAGGGTATTTACGAAATAAAAAACATAGCCGTTTGTCCCTCCTCCCAACGCAAAGGATACGGAAAACGGCTGGTTGATTATCTCTTTGGATACTATCAGGGCAGATGTTCCGTCATGCTTGTCGGTACGGGAGATACGCCATCTACACTCTCTTTCTACGAACATTGCGGCTTTCGTATCTCACACCGACTGAAAAATTTCTTCACGGATAATTACGATCATCCGATTTATGAGGATGGAAAGCTGCTTACCGACATGGTGTACTTGCGGAAAGATTTCTCTTAATTCATATTTTGAATGGAATCTCATTTTTCACATCATTTATTATAAGTGATTTGTGATTATTGAATTATATCTCTATTTTTGGAAACGTAATTTTAATTTTCCCGAAAAACCAAGAATAATAGGGACAAGTATTTTTAGTCATTACATTAAAACATTATAATTTATGAAGAAAATCGTATTGACTTGTGTCCTCGTTTTTTCAGCCTGCTGTGTGACCCTGTTTGCACAAAAGGACAAAAAAGAAAAGGAAACAGTGAAAATAGAATGTTGTTGCGAGGACTGTACCTGCCGCAAGTGTAAATGCGATACGGACTGCTCGGAATGCAGAGGTTGTCGCAAGAATGAAGAATGCAGAAGTTGCGTAGATTGTGATCATGAAGGTCGTTGCTGCGATTATCATCGTCATCACAAGAAACACAGAAGAGGCGGATGTTGCGGAGGATGTTAAACAATCGCTGCCCCAAATTATAAAAAGTGAGGTTGTTCACTTCAAACCGGCACAACCTCACTTTTTATGCGCAAAGAGGCGATGTCTCCGTATGCGGTCATTCCAACCAATGGAATCTTGAACAAAGCCTCCCAAATTTTCAACTGGCAATCCGTTTCTTTCAAATGCCGTTTTATCTCTCCGGTCCTGCATGAAAATAAACAGGGCGTTCTGCCGTATGCCATCGCATTTTGTGTAGAATCGGGTGTGCTCAATCTCCAAGAGACTTTCTTAAAAACAAGTTTTATTACTTGTTTCCTTTTCTCACCCTATATCCTGTCCACAGACACCATACGCATCCTCCTCCCACGAGGAAGACAAACACGTAAGTAGCCACGCTGCCTATGAACACCCGTCCGCTGTGTACTTCCAAAGCGAAGTTCCAAAGCGACATGGGTTGTGTGGAGAGTTCGCCGGGCTGGACAAGTGCATCCGTTCCCTCGTAATATTCCACCACGCATTCCTTTCCCTTGAAATCCGCACTGTAACCCGAAACGGCAAACTTGCCGAAAGGAGGACCGGCTGTATCTTCGGCTTCTTCTCCCGTGAAGTAGTCCGTTACCCAGCCCTGCTGTCTGTCCCAAACGAACAGGCCGCTGAACGAACCGGCCAGCCAGTTCCCCTGCTTATCCTTTTGCCAGACATTCAGCCCCATGACACTGACCGGGGGAGCTTCCTCCACCTTCACGGGAACGGCATCCGGTGAAGCCAGCGAATAAAAACCTTCGGAAGTGGAGAGCAGCCAGTCACCGCACATATCGTCATAGCGCACCATGCGCAGCTTGTCGTGCCAAGGATTAGGGCTGTCTAAGGAAGTGCCGGGCAGAGCGGGTGTCTTAGTCAGAGCCAACGGTATCATGACGGGTGGACGGAGACACCAGCCCGTAACGGCCACCAAGAGGGTCAGTATGATAGTGGTGCGTCCCAGCTTGTCGTGCCACAGCAGGGAGAGGCGTGTCCATCGGGCTTCGCCTTCCGTGTGCCGCCCGTGGCGGTGGCGGCGGCGCATGTCCTTGGGCAGCAGCCAGTAGGCAAGCCCCGTGAGGCACAGGAGAACCAGCACAACAGCCACCGCATCCACAACCAGCTTGCCTGCCGTGCCGAACAACTCCCCGCTATGCAACATCCACACCGTGCGGAAAAGCGTCACCTTCGGCTCGTAACCGTCGGGAACTTTCACCTGTATTTTCCGAAATCCGGCGTGAGAAGACGTGGAGAGATAGAGGTACGAACGTCCGGCAACTACCAGCGTGTCGCCCCGGACGGTGATGTCCGAAAGACGTTCTCCCTCGTCCAAAGGCAGGGGGATTTCTATCCAAGCCGTTCCGTCGTGGCGGTACAGGCCGAACTGGCCGGCGGCATACAGCGTACCGTCGGGTGTTTGCACTATGCCTTTCATGCTACGGTAGTCCGCCCCTTGGGAAAGTCCTTCGTTGAAGTCCGCAAAAGCCGAGGCGGCAGTGTCCGTGCGCCATACCCCGGCTGCACCATAGGCCAGTATATGAGCCACGGAATCCTTGTCCGTATAGCGCAGCGTTCCCCTCAGCAGCCCGCCGTTCCATGCTTCGAAACGATAACCCGCAGGCAGCCACTTCCGGCTGACGTTGATGTCGGCCACCGCTTCACGATGATTCAGCACAATACCGCTCCAACAGAACATGAGCATGAAGAAGCAGAACAGCAACCCGAACCATTTATGATGTTTCCTCCAAGTTATCCGTTTCATGATTTATCTTTTATTGTCGTTTTACATCCGCAGTTTTCTTTCGTCTGTCACAAGCGAGATAAAGCCCGGTTACTGCAAACGAAACCAGAATCAACGCGATTTCCTGCACATGTCCTTGTGGATTTGCCCATAGCCCGTTCAGCAGGTGAATCCGGTCGAAGACCTCTACCGCGATCCAGAAGATAATTACGGTGGCGAAACCGAAACGCAGGCTCATGCCCCACGAAGCATAACGCAACAGCTTGGCGAACATGAACAGCGAACCGATGAAGCCCAGCATCCCGACAAGCAATGTCACCGGATGATGGTCACCAAAAAAACGCTCATCGTAGCAGAACATCAGCACCAAGTAGCACGTCCACAGCATGGTAATGACTTCCATAAAAGCGACAATGCTGGTATGGCGTGTCATGGGGCGTGCGGCGATTTCCTTCTTGTGCTTGCCGAAGAACAAGCGCTGCCACCAGTTCAGGAAATTGCAGCCGTTGGCAGTGCAGAACAGGTACAGCATCATCGTCATGGCCCAGAACCCGAATGTGGACGGAAGTATCAGGTATTCCGGCCGGCTGACAATCTCGCCCGTTACCGGGTCGAGCTGCGCCTGCGTGCCGAAACGGTTGGCATAGTACATAAACAGGAAGTCGATGGCGCCCATCCAGTAAAACATACCGCCGAACAAACCCAACAGCGTTTGTTTGACGTCGCCTTTTATGAATACACCGATAATGACCATCAGCAAACCGAACAGCCCCATTCCCATACCGGCATAGAACTGTTCCACCCCCGCCGTACCGTCTTTCAGCGCACGTGCCAGGATGTGTGTCAGCGGCATGGCAACCAATGTCACAGCGATGGAGACAAACGCTTTAAGCCAGTGCCTTTTTCTCTCTTTTGTTGCTGCCATATCCGGTTTTCTTTATTGGGAAACGGCATTCTTTTTCTTCGCACCCATATACCACAGGTAAACAGCCAGTACAAGGAACGCTGCCAGTATGATAATCATTTCCGTCTTATGCCCCATAGGGTCTACCCATATCTCGCTCAACAAATCCATACGGCCAAGGATCTCAATCGGTGTCCAGAACACGATAACGGTAGCGATTGCCATACGGATGTTGGCCCCCCACGCAGAAAGGCGCAACTGTTTGGCGAAGATAAAGAACGAGCCGATAAAGCATCCGACCCCCACCAACAGTGTCACCGGATGATTCTCGCCCAGGAATACATCATCGTAGCAGAACATCAGCAACAGGTAGGAAGTCCACAGCAACATCATCAGTTCCATGAATGTGACGATACTCGTGTGGCGCGTCATGGGGCGGGCGGCGATGTCGTTCTTCTTACCACGGAAGAGCAACCGTTGCCACCAGTTGATGAAGTTGCATCCGTTCTTTGTACTGAACAGGTACATTACCATAATCATCATCCAAAAACCGAACGAGGCGGGCAGTATGAGATATTCGGGACGGGTTACGATTTCACCCGTCACAGGGTCGAGTTCCGGCTGCGTGCCGAAACGGTTGGCAAAATACATGAAGAGAAATTCCACCCAGCCTGTCCAGAAGAGCAGACCGCCGAAGAATCCCCAGAGTGTTTGGCGCGTATCTCCTTTGGCGAATACGCCGACAATCACCATCGCCATACCTACCGCGCCCATGACAAAGGCCGAATAGTGCAGAACGGTCTCGCTCATCAGATGCTCCATGATAATCATCAGCCCGTGCCCCAAAGGCATGGTAAACAATACCATGAGGAAAGAAGCGATGGCTTTCCACCAATAGCGCCGTTTGGCGGCAGGAGGTGTTACATTTGTTGTTTCAGTGGTCGTTACGTTAGTCTTTTCCATATTCCATTAATTTACGTTTGATACGTTTCTTGTAGAATACTATAATAATTGCCGCAGCAACCAGCATGGCGGCGTGCAGCGTAATTGTAAACTCCCAAGTGGGAGCATTGGGGCTGTCCCCGTACTTGTCTGCCATGACGAAGTGGGCGACCGTTATCGCCGTCAGGAAGACGATAACTGTCGGCCATTTCACCCACCGCCGGTTGCAGAAGCGCATAAAGCGCACGAATTGTCCCATCATACTTTCCGTCATTTCAATTCGTCGCAATAGTAACTGATTCTCCCGCCTTCATCACCGATTTCCACGTTGGCATCGTACCAACTGATAATCTGTATCTTGAAGTACCTCTCTCCGTCGGCGGTACGCACCACATACGTGTGGAACGAAGGGGTGTATGTGGGGGGAGGCCCGGAGAAGCTCATGGCCTGCGACAGCAGCGGGTTGGCATTGGTCTCGGTCGTGGCAGGACCGTTGTTGGGGTCGAACCACGGGTTGGCATCGAAGTCCAGATTGTTTTCCACAAGGTAATGGTTCCAGTCGTTCTGCGACATGGTGACGCGCACGTCGTCCGTGTCAACGACCCATTCCAAGTCGGAAGGCAGTTGTGAAACGCTCGTCCAGTCATCGTAACCGCCATAGCCCAAGTCGGCGGCACCGCCCTGACCGATGCCGCTCGTACCCGAATTGGTACGCATGGTATAGCCGCAGAAAGCCAGATCCCAGTCCGTGCGGTTGATTTGTTCGCCTTCCTTGATGTCCTTGTTCACGGTGTAAGTGTTGAATGACTCTCCCGTGCGGAGGTTGAAGTATATCCAGTCGTTCGTCACCCCTGTGGAATAGCCCGACTTGCGGGGCAGCGTCTTGCCCGTAAAGGGCTGTATGTCGTCATAGTCCACGCAGGAGAACATCGTGAGACAGCCCAGCAGGAGGCTTACCGTTTTGAATAATCCCATACGTTTCATTGTCGTATATTTAATCATTTCTTTTTCCTTAAAGAGTTAATCACATCGTCCAGCATAAATTCCAACTGCACCCATCCGCGTGTTCCCGGCGTGGCGGGCACGTTGAACATCGTGATGCCCGAACCGAGGGTTTTCGGCACGTAGTTGAAGATGTTGTCCACACCGAGCGTCAGTTTTACCTTATTGTAGAAGGTCTGCGACACCGACAGGTTGCACAGCACGTATTGCGGCAGGTCGCAACGGAAGTAGGCGTCATAGCTCTTGTTGTCCTCTTCCACGAACACGCGGTCCTGCACGTCGAACTTCTTGCGTCCCATGTACGAGGCGCTGAACACGGCGTTCAACCGGTAGTTCTTCTTCGTGAACTTGTAGTCCAGACTGGCCGTGGCGGCATGGGGAGAGGTGGTGTTCACCTGTATGCCCTCGTTCTTGCTCACGTTCACGAAGCTGTACGTCCCGTTCAGCGTCAGGCAGTCCAGCACGTGCCAGCGCAGCAAGGCTTCCAGCCCCAGAAGGCGTTGCTTGCTCAAATTGGTGTACTCGAAGTTGTACTGCATGTCGTAGATGCGCCATACGCCCTCGATTTTATCACGGAAATAGTTGCCGTAGGCCGTACCGGACAGGAACAGGCGGTCGTTGCTGTACTCGGCTCCCAGCGAGAAATAATTGTTCTTTTCCGGTTGCATGTTCTCGTTTCCGCGGATCATGAACATGCCCAAATGGTCCCAGTTGAAGAAGAGTTCCTTGATACTCGGAGAACGGTATCCCATCGAATAGTTGGCGCGGATGCTCCACCGTTCGTTGGGCGAATACTTGGCGGCAATCTTGGGCATCCCCATGAAACCGAACGCCTTCGAGAAGTTGGTACGCAGTCCGGCAGATACCATCCACTTGGGGTTGATGGTCCACTCGTCCTGCAAGAAATACTCCGTTTCTTTCAAGGCGCGGGTTTTCAGATCGTGGTTGGCATTGCCGGAGAAACGGTCGGAGGTCAGTTCGTCCGACGTATGTTCCACACCGAAGATCAGGCTGTGCCCGTCGAAGTAGTTGCTCGTGATGGTCAGGCGCGGCTGCCAGATGCTACTCTCGTAGTCCTTGTTGCGCGTGTCGATGCGCTCGTGCCGCTTGAAGCGGTCGTAAAAGTCGGCATGAAGGCTACCCGTAACGCTGAACCAGTCCTTCACGTGGTAGGTCAGCTTGGCTCCCGCCGTCCAGTCACGCGCCTGGCTGAAAGTCATGTCCTGTATCAGGTCATACGTGTTCATGAAGAAGGTGCTCCCGTAAACCAAGACCGAGAGGTCATCGGTCGGGTCGTAATACAGTTTTTGGGAAACCGTGATATGCTCCTTGCCCTCGATGCCCATCGGCGGACGTGAGGACGAGTTGACCACGGTGATGTCGTGCGGAAGGAAGGGATTGGCCTCCTGCGTGTAGACCTTCTTGTCATTCTCCGCCTGATACATGTAGAACGCATCCGAGGAACTGTACCATGCGTCGGTCTGCGAGGTTACTTTCCCCGCCTTGAATCCGGCAGATACCCAGCCTTGCAGGTTGGGGCGGTCGGCATTCTTCTCGAACATATACAAAAAATCCTTCGGTTGCGGATTCTTGTAATTGCGCTCGTTCATCTGTCCGTAGCGCACACCTGCGTCGATGGAAAGCGGTTTGGTCGTTTTCTTCGTGATAAGGTTGATTACCGCACCGGCGGCACGCGAGCCGTACAGCGTACTGCTGGCTCCTTTTACAATCTCGATACGGTCGATGGCGTGCAGGTTGAAACGCTCGTAGTCGAGATTCCCGGCCATGTCGCCCGTCATGCGCTCGCCGTCCATCAGGAACAGCACGTGGCGGGCGTCGAGCCCCTGCATGGAGATTTCGTTTCCGAAGCCCACCTTCTGGATATTCAGACCGGGAGTTTCCTGCTGCAATGCCTGTTGCAGGTTGCTGTATCCGGCTTCGACCAACTGCTTGCCGCCCAAGACTTGCGTCGTAACGGGCGACATCTTGATGGGTCGCGCTGTACGCGAACCGGTGACGACTACCTCGTTCAGTCCCAAATGATCCTCTTCCAGATAGACGGTCTTCTCGGTTTCGGTCGCTTCTATCTTTCCTGTTGCCGGAACAAAACCGACATAGGATATTTTGTAATAATACGTTTTCTTGGAGGGGATTTTCAGTTCCGCCAGCCCGTCCACATTCGTGACGCTCCCCTGCAGGTTTTGCAACGCTTCGTTATCGGCATAGACCACAGTGGCCGCGATGACCGGCTGTTCCGTCCCTTTCTCCAGAACTTTGAGCTTTACTTTACGTTGTGCCTGGGCATTCATACATGCCAGTAAGACACAAAATAAGATGGCTGTTATTCTTTTCATCTGTCTATCATCAAAACATGTTATTCTACACAAAAAAGAGGGAAAGCCGTGTGTCTTACGGTCTTTCCTTCTTTCCTGCAATCGAAAGGTCAAGCCTTGCCCTGTTCTTTCTTGGCTTCTTCCAAGTCTTTTTCGTACTGGGCAAATTCTTCTTCAAAGCGGTCGATACGGCTCTTGTCGATTTCTTGCAGGAAGGTTTCGGTGCGCACGTTCATCATGTTGTAGTCCACGATGAACTCCACTTGCTTGGTGTCCACGTTCAGGAAACCATCTACACGGGCGCCGCTCCCTTCCTGGTTGTCCGCAGCGTCATCGCCGCTCGTGGTGACATTTCCGTCCGTTCCCACGAACTTCACCCAACCGCTGCCGGGGTATTCATCCTTTTCCCAACTGTTGAGTTGCATAAACTTCGTTGCACAGCGGAAGGTGATGGCGAAGGGCATGGCGCCCACGGTGAAGTCGCTCAGGTCGAGCACCATCGTGCCGTCTTCCCGCCAAGAAAAGTTGAATTTGGTGGGGCAACCGCTTTCCAACAGCGTCTTGTCCACACCGCTCATTGTAGCACGGGTTGAGAGCACGAGGTCTCCTACAAGGATTTCCTTCGCCTTATCAATATATTCCTGTGCAGGTGGCTCATTGGTAAGTGAATCGTCACTTTCACACGAACTTAATCCGATTACTGTTGCCATAAGAAGGCTGAATAAAAAGTATAACTTTTTCATTTTGCTTATATAATTTACTTGTTTTGTAATCCATAATTGTTTCCTGTTCATTACCCTTGCCTGCGTGTATTCCGCAAAGGGTATGTAAAGTCATGGTTTTTACATGATTAAAGGCAGGCTTTTTCCGATGGCAAAGTCTGTCTTTGATGTGTACCGCATGTAGGCTTCAGAAGCGGTTCAGGCGGTTTGGATAATTTTGTTTCCTCGCCGTCGGTTGCATACCGGAAGTGTTTTTAGCGGCATAGCAGCCTTGCTGACAGGATAATGGTGTCTTCCCCATTGGGTGAGGTGAATATATTGTGATAATTTTTTCTTAGTAACACACAAAAAAAGAGCTAAGAGAAAGCCGTTTGACAGCTTTCTCCTTACTCTTTCTGAATTTAATTTCGTTGCTTGACAAAATAATGACGAATTATTTTGTTCCAACAAAGTGTACGGATGCAGGGAAATCTGCACCTAAGAACTTACCGGATACTGCCAGAGTAAACTCGATAGTGTTGCCTGTAACTTTGGCATCAGTCAAAGAATCTAACTTCAATGTTACTAAATCCATGCCTAAAATGGTCAAAGTTCCTGCTTTATCACCTTTGAAAGCTGTAATTTCACCGGTTTCTTCATCTACTTCTACTTCCAACTCGATAGTGATATTCCCCGGCATACTTCCGATCTGCGGAAAATCGCAACTCAAAATACCATTTTCAAGAGTATAAGATGCAGCACGTGGCTCATAATCTTCTCCTCTCATTTTGATTTGATCCATTGTACCGTTATAAGTACCTTCGTAATCGCTGATTGCCAATACGGTACTTACACCATCTACATCCATCACTGTGGCAGCGTCAGCAGACTGTGCCATTCCGAAACTTGCTGCAACAAGGGCAGCTCCTAAGAAAAATTTTCGCATCGTTTTTATAATTAAAGTTTAATAAAAAAATAATTACACTTTATTTTTGTTTGTTCAATAAAGTCCTCCAACGGCATCCTTTGTTTTTATCATACGATAAAGAAGAAGTATAACCTAACCTTCTGACCGTATCGTCTGGGTCAATGTCTGTATAATTTGCTTTCAGGAATGCTTGGGTTGATTCTCTATAGAAAGTGTTCTCTGAACAAGCGAAATAAGTACCGGCATATCCATCTTCACTATAGAAAATGGTCAGTTCCGGATAAACCAGATTAAAGTCTTTATTCAAATCACCTATACTGAGTTCTGCTACCATCTTGACATTCGACATGTCAAATGTTTCCAATGCGTCCAAGCATTCAATATCAATTCTGTAGGCTTTCAATTCATTTTTTTCGGGCAATTTGATTTCTTTCAGTATAGGACATCCCAGAACCATCAGACTACTGCCATACGTACCATTGCCTTCCGTTTCTTTATCTCCTTGACCCCAAATAGTGGAATAACTCAAATCTAACTTCTGCAATGCCGGGTTATTTTGGACCCAAGCACTTCGCAAATCTGTAGCATTGGATAAGTCGATATCTTCCACTTCTATATTTTGCAGGATGACTTGGGTTATGAATTTCCCTACTTTTATATTGGGCATAGAAGCTATACTTTCTTCTCCGGCAGAATAAAGGCTGATTTTAGCACCTTCCCAATAAGGATTCTCCACCAGAAACTGAATACCCTCAAAGTTGGTAACATTATCAGCAGGAGCAACAAGCAGTTCCTTTGTTTTCTGGTCGAGTCCCAAATGTTTGCTAAGGTCTATTTGGTCGCCGTTAAACAGATCGGCAAAATTTGTCTGCAAATAAGTGAGCAGGTTTGCGTCGGGCACGTCGCGCAGGGTGGTATAAGTTTGCAGATTGCCGTCGACATCAGTCATCTTCATATCAATGGTGCCGGCGGTGATGGCTTCCTTGTTTTGGCGGTAGAAACGCACGAGATCTTCGATATTCTCTTTAGCGGTTTCCGGAAGGTAAAGTTTGGTAATTTCGTGCAGGTTAGTCACAGTTTCATCACCGTTTTCTTCCACTACGACACTCACAAGATTATCATAGTCGTAGATTTCATTACCCGTCAGGTCTATTCCGGTGATTTGTTCCGGCAATTTGGCAAAGTCGAACGCCGGGCCGTAACCATTGTCCGACAGATCCACATCAGTCAAGTTAGGGAACATGGAAAGTTCTGCCAGTGCGTCTGTGGAAATCTGCGTTCCGGAGAGGTCAAGCGTCGTCGTATTGTTAGCCAAATCATCAAGCAACAGATTGCCGTCCTCGTTGAATGTGTAGCCTCTTTGAACAAGAATGGTTTTCAATTCGGTATTCTGCACGGCACCCGTGCTGTATGAGAGGGTGTTGTCGTCATCGCTGCACGATGCCCCTATCAGCAGCATTGCGAATGCCATCAAACCGACATGCAAATTGTTTCTTTTCATCTTTCTGTGATTTTATTATTTCGTTATTATTATTTCGGGGTGCAAAATTATAACGAGTTTACTCAGAGCACAATACCTAAAAATTGGTATATAATTAGAAGCAAATCACCACTCATTAACTAAAAAAATATAAACTTCGCTCCTGCTTTATAATTGTT
This sequence comes from Bacteroides sp. RCH18, assembly GCF_058231005.1. Classification (NCBI taxonomy): domain Bacteria; kingdom Pseudomonadati; phylum Bacteroidota; class Bacteroidia; order Bacteroidales; family Bacteroidaceae; genus Bacteroides; species Bacteroides sp. RCH18. The sequence goes on from NZ_JBIPTC010000002.1 coordinate 650,650, forward strand.
TGTTAAAACGGTACTTGAAGGAGAGCATGAACCAACTACCTATCTGCTGCGTGTGTCTCTCCGACAATCCGGAGGAAGAGACGCTGCGGGTAAAGTTCTTTTTCTGGCTAAGGATGTCCGCCCAGTAGAATGACAGTTCCGCCTTCTTCTGTTTGAGGAAACGCCAAGAAAGGGAGGCGTTCCACACTACCTGGTCATCTTCGCCGGGGGTGATGTTCGTCCCGTTGCGGAAAGAATAATCGACATCGCTCCGCAACTGAATGCCGCCGGGCAGGTCGGCGTAGGCGTTCACCCCAAGCGGTAGTCGCGGGTGTAATCGCCGGTTTCGCGCAAAAGGTTGGTGGAGTGGCGGAAACGCCAGTCACCCGTCAGGTCGAAACCTCCCCATTGGGGCTGGTAGCCAAAACGCAGGTTGGCATTCAGTGTCGTGTTGTGGGTCGTACTGCGCTCCGGCATCTCCTGCTGTCCCTCGTTGATAAGGCTTACGTTCTGGCTGAACGAAGCGCCGGTACGTGCGGTAACGGAAAATCGGCGTTTGATGCGCTTCTGGTATCGCACGGTGGCTCTTGCGTTCCAATTCCCGTTCACATTCACGGGATAGCTTTCTATACCGCCTGTTTGGGTATTGTACGTCACAGCCCGTGTCACACTGTTCACCGTGTTCGCCCAAGTCATGTCTCCGTTCAAACCTATCTTCGTGTCTCGTGCTTCTAAGCGCACCCTTTGGTTGTACGAAGGGCGCAGGCTGGGATTTCCCCGTGTAATGTTCAGCGGATCGCTGTTGTCGGTCAGTGTCAGCAGTTCGGTCAGTCCCGGCTGTTTCGTGTCTCCCTCGTAACTTAGTTGCACCCGTGTTTTCTTTTTGTGCCACAAGACGGTAACAGCCGGGTAGTAGTTCACGGAGGTTCTCAGCGTGTCGGCTTGCATCCGCCCGGTCTTCTGGTCGAGACTCTGCCGTTCGGGAACGACGGACAGGCCAGCGTTGATTTCCCAAGTTCTGTCCGTATAGTTAAGGTGGAGGGCCACTTCATGCGCTGTCGTGTGGCTTCGGCTTCTGTTGCTCAGGCTGTCGGTATAGGCTGCCTCGTAGCCTTCCGGCAGGGTGTACAAGGGTTCATCGTCCGTACCGTCGAAAAAGCGGGACAGGTCGTAGGTATTGCGGTCGTTGTTTTGGTTTTCCCGTCTGAATTTATACGAAAGTTGTGCCCGCAGGCTCTTGTGTAGTGGCTGTGTCAGTATCAGTCCCAAGCTGAATTTGCGGTTTCTGTTTGGGCTGTCATAATATTGATTACGGTAGAGGACGGAATCGTTACCCCACTCATCCTGCAATTGGTAATAGGTGGTGGAGGACACGGAAAACGCCTCGTTCTTTCCTCTCCCCTCCGAGTATTGCATGGTTAGCCCCAAACTGCTGCCTTTCTCGTTCAGCCGTCGGGTGAGGTCGGCGTTCAGGAAATACTGCCGGTTGGCGCTTGTTGAACGGGAGTTCATGCGGATGCCATTCACCCGGATATCGTTTTCCGTTTGGCCGTTTTCTTCCCCATTGAACGGTGCTGTGATATCCAATTCTGGATTTTCATTGTAGGTCGCCTGCCGGCTGTCACTCCCGTTTGTCCCTTTCATCGCACTAAAGCTGCCTGAAAGGTTCAGCAAGGTCATCTTATCGATATTCCATTTCATGCTTAGCATGGTGCTTGCCATGCGGTTGGTGTTGTGGCGGTCGCTGGTCGCATAGCGGTAGCGGTTCCCCGTTTTCAGGTATTGCTCGTAGTAAGATGTCCCCTCGTTCCCATTGATAGCATTGCTGTACATGACATTCCCGTTAAGGTGTATCTTCTTTCCGAACTTTTTCAGGAAGTTCACCGCTACATTGTCTTGGCGGTTGTCTTTGTTTGCGGATGTCATGTTGCGGTTGCCGCTTTTGGCGATTACCGACAGGTTTTCCCCGCCGGTTTTGAAGAAATTGCTGATTAGTTCCGCTTCTTTTTTCTTGTTGTTACCCTTGCCTGCGGCTACGGAAGTCATCAGTGTACCGTTGAACTCCTTCTTGGTTTGCAGGTCGAGCACATAGTTTTCTTCCCCTGTTTTTATCCCCATGAATTTCTCCATTTCGCTACGCTTGTCATACACTTTTATCCTGCTTACCAAATCGGCGGGCAGATTTTCCAAAGCCAGCGCATGGTTTCCTGCAAAGAACGCTTCCCCGTTAACATTGATTTCCGCAATGGGAAGCCCATTATAAACCAAGGTTTTGTTTTGCCTGTCATATTCCAAGCCCGGTATCTTTTTTACCAGCTCTTCCAAGTTCGAGCCTTCGGGAATCCGGTAGGCATCGGCATTGATGACGGTAGTGTCGCCCACCAGTTCCACCTCCTTTATGGGAGCCGTGACCACCACTTCGGACAGTTCAAGACCTTCTGTCAAGACAATGTTTCCGACATGGATTTTCGTCTTGCCTGTATTTAATGCACGAAACTCCGGCTTCATACCTATATAAGAAACTTTCAGCAGGTAAGGCGATTCTTTCTTTGCATGGAAGCTAAGACGGAAATTCCCGCCGGCATCACTCATCACCCCTTTTACAAGGGTGGAATCCCCGGCTTCGAGTACCAAGATATTGGTATAGGGCAACACCTCTTGTCCTTCTCCATTGTTGGAAACGACAAGGGTCTTTCCGGTCACATCCACCCTCTGTTGGGCAAATAGAGTTATCGGAAACAGGAACATAAGTATCAGTCCGAGAACAGATATACGCACAATTACCCGTTATTTTTTTATAGTTTTTAAAAGAAATGAAAAACGGGTACAAAATTACAAGCTTTTACCAGCCGTGCCAATACCAAACAATCGGTATATATAATAACTCATTACTTTAACCTTCAACATATAAAAAATGGTCGGAACGATACAGAGTACAAGAAAACCTGCCGTACAACCGGGTCTTTTCCAGAGCATGGCGTCATGTATGAACCGGACATTTGTCGTGCAAATGAAAGCCTTCCAAAGAAACAAACCCCAGTCCACAATAAAAACAAATCCGGCAACCGTTCTTTTATAGAACCGGCTGCCGGACGAGCCAAATTGCGGAAACTGTTACCGTTTCCCTTCCAGAATCAGAATCGGCCGACCCGCAAAGCATTCACGAAAGCGCTGGCCTCTTCTCCCGTATAATGGAGTACGGAAGATGCCGGTTCGTAAGCGTAAGGAACATACTTCAGCAACTGGACGGCAGCGAAGTTACCGTCCTGCGAAACCATGTAGTCCATCCGCACACCGCCGTCCTTCTTCGGCAGTACCTCTGCCTTGCCGTCAAAAGTCTTCTCCTCCAGCAACCGCCCCAATACAGAGAGGTCGCCCGCATCGAAGAAACAAGAACCTTTTTTCACCAAACTGCCGGTCGGAACGTATATCAGACTCCTTTTTCTTATCATCAGGCGAATACCTCCGGCCACCAGAAAGGCGATTCCGCCGACCAGCAGGACAGGACCTGACGCGGAAGAGGAATCTTCCACTTTCGACGAGAAAAACAGAAGGCACAGTCCCACCGCACAAAAAAGGAGGGAAAGAATAAGAGCCGAAATATTGGTAATCTTCTTTATATCGGGATGCGCTGCGGAAAACAGGGTTTCGGCAGCAGAAATGTTTTGATTCATACGGATTGAAAATTTTATTTTTGCTGATTGTTCAATAATAAGATATACTCACGACGAACAGCCACACCCCGCTTTTCAGCCAAGTGTAACCGTCAGTATAAACGATAAAAAAACAAACCGCTAAATCAGAATCCGTCTCATCCCGAAGATATAATGCTCGCAGGCATTATCCCAGTTCGGGCTACGGGAAGAGTCATGCACGAGGGTACAACAATAGGTCAGGTTGTTCATGCGGCAAATGAGATACCGCTGTAAAATTCGGAGAAAATGGGCCGTTTCCACAGATATGTACCGAAGATGCATCCCCTTTACCGATGCGCCGGCACGGCAAGCCACATCGGGGATTTCCCCGATTATGCCTGTTATGTCGCTGTCCTTTTTTTGCCGGATAGAGTCTCTGTCATGGAATTGCTGAAAAGAGGCGTTGTCCGTATTTCGGACACAACATTCCTGCGCAGCCGCCACACCGGCCGCCGGAACATGCAGCGCCCCGGAATTGCATACCAAGGCCAGCAGCACCAACGATAGAACAGCAACGAATCCTTTCATACCTTAATTTTGCCTTGCAAAGGTAAGCATAAAGGCATTTTTTTACCATTCCCGTGAAATGATTAACAAAAATAAACGGAATCATCTGTGTTTTCCACCCGCAGGACTTAATGCGGGGGCCTCTCTGGATTCGGCCAGTGCCGCCACGCACTCTTCGCGTATGGACTTGATGTAATCCAGTACCATTAACGGATCGACACTTTTTCCATCGAGCTTGCAGGAAATATGCAGGTGTTCGCTGGTGCTGCGTCCTGTAGAACCGGTAATACCGACGACATCCCTCGGCCCGATAGCAGCCCCTTTCCGGGTAAGGATACGCGACAGGTGGCAATAGCTGACCGTGTAGTCTCCATGCCGTAAGGTCACATACTTGCCGGAGGATTTGTCCTGCCCGACTTTCACTACCACTCCCGCCATCATGGCCATCACCTCGTCGCCCCGTGCGTGGAGGTCGATTCCGTTGTGAAACTTCTTTTTTCCGGTAAAAGGATCTTTCCGATACCCATAAAGCGAGTTGATTTTCATCCGGTGCAGCGGATAGCTTACGCTAAGGTAACGCTCTATCCATACGTGTTTGCAGGTGTCGGCGGGCAATGCCGGGGCGGCGTCTCCTGCCGACGGTAAGGAGTCTTGGACGGAAAGCATGTTTCCGGGCAAGGTCGCCACATTATCCCTACCGGCAGAAACGACTTCAACCCTGTATCGGGACGGCACGGTCGAGACCGTATTGAATTGTGCTTGAACGGGGCCTGCGATACTTGCAGCACCCGCCATCAAAACCAGTAGTTTCTTTCTCATGCGGCAAATATAACCAGCCCTGCCCAAGATGTCCCGTTTCCACGGCCTTTTTCGACCAAAGTACAACAAAAAAAGCATTCAGAGTATGAATTTATGCGCAAAATCATACTCTGAACATAAAAATAAACTCTCTTAATACACTAATATTATTCTATTATATACAAGGGAATGAAAAGAATCTATCTTTGCAAAGTGTAATTCAAAATACAAAATTAAATATGAATGTAGTACGATTTGAACTAATTGAATTGCCCTATCCGACACTGGCCCGATTCGGGCTTACACAGGAGATGATCGAGGACTTGCCGATGCGTGTCCTCGATGAGATTTGCGACGGCAGACACTCTCCCGTGCTTCCGGTCCGTGTCCGTGACGAGAAGGGAGAACTAATCGAAAGCCGCAGCCGCTTCGCCCTTGTCCGTAGAGATGACGGTCTGTCGGACGTGGTATTTTATCCCGTCCTGGAATCCTCGCCACTGGAACGCTACGACGAGGCGCAACAGAAACAACTGCTCGCAGGCAAGGCGATTCTTGCCGATGTGGAGACGGCAGACGGACGGCACAGCAAGGCATTCGTGCAGATAGACGAGGAAACGAAGCAGGTGATGTATATCCCCACGCCGATTATCGGGCGCAACCTGCAAGTGCTGGCCGACATAATGCACCTCGGTACAATGGAGGTAAACAGTATGCAGAACGGCGAACCGCTGACACTGGTCGTGGACGATGAACCCGTCACGGTGGGCATCGACCTGCATGACAAGACCGGCATCCGCTTCTGTTCGGGCGACAGCCAGAAATGGAAAGAACAGCCCAAACGCGAGTGGGACAAGTACACTTTCGGCGTGTACGGCTGCTGGGTGATGGACGATGACGGCAACCTCGACTATGTTCCCGAAGAGGAATATACCGAAGAACTGTGGAACGAACAGAAGAAAAGCGCCGAGCGTAACCGTGCGGCGGGAGTTCACAAATAATATCTTAACATCCAGCGAATATGGCAGAACACCAATATTATTCCGAAGAGGTACTTATCGAGAAGATGGAGCGCGGCGAATACGGCTGGCTCGACTATGTGAATCATTTCTCGCCCGAATGGCAGGAGGAATATGCCCGCTATTGCAAGGAGCACAGCCTTATGGCGGGCAACGAATCCGCCGCCGAGTTCGTCCACTACAAGGACGAGCAACTGGAGGCGGCGATGGAGAACGGAGATGCATAACGGAAACCCTTTTTAACAACGGATTATGGCGATACGAAAGAATACCAACCCCCGAATGATGGACCTGCAACCCGAAATGCAGGACATATTGAGGCGTAACGGTATGCAGGCCCACGTGGTCAGCGACGGCACGGGCTACCGGCTCGTGGTGCAGGGCCACGATTCGCCGCTGCTGACCTACGACCTTACCGAGCGTCAGATGTTGGCCCTGACGGACTGGGGAACAAACTCGGCCAACAAGAAAGCCTACAACGTGTTCACGAGCATTGTAGGGAAAGACTTTTATATGCCCAAGAACTTCGTCCATGCCCGCAATGCCAACGGTCGTGTCGCTATGGGGCTGCACGGCTACCGTATCGGTATCGGCGAATACGGGCATGTGGGACGGTTGGGTATGCCGCCCCCGTTTCTCGGCTGGACGCCACGCCACCAGTGGGGCTTCCATCTGCGGCGGGTCGGCGGCCAACTGTTCTATCCGGGACCGCCCGTTGTCCCTGAACGGTGGGACGGACGCATGAAGCCGGGCGAATTGCAGTCGGGCGGCTACGGCTTCTATTACAAATACAAGGCCGGACAACCGGTGCAACCGGCACAACAGGCCGACGTCCTGCAAAACCTGCAGACGGTCATCACGCCGCTGGTCAGCCGTCCGCGCAGCACGGAACCGGCCCGTACCTACAAGGAACTGATAAGCTCTCCTGTCTATTTTTCCAACGAGAAATGGCAGGAATGTCTTGCCTCCCACGGCCTTATCGTCGATAAGGAGGCACGGACACTGACCGTACAGTCCGAAAAGGTGACCGCCGATCTGGTCTATGACCTGACGGAAGAAGAAACGGCCGTCCTGACCTCCAACTCCATCGAGGAACAACCGGTCGAGAAGCGGCTGGAAGTCCTGAACGGGGTTATCGGGGCGGATTTTGCCGACAAGGTAACGATGGCGGACCTCGACAGCAAACAACGTATCGCCCTTGGTCTGCACCCCGAAGTACAGGAGGAACTGACGCAGCGTCAGCAACAGGAGCAGGAAATCCTCTCCCCACTGGAAAACCAGCTCCGGCAGGAGATGCCGTATGGTGCGGCTGCTTCCGTCGATGGACGGGATATTTCCGTCCTTGACGAGCGCAAGGGCTGGTACCGAGAAGAACGGCACGGCAGGGAGGTCGAGGTCGGCGAGATAGCCGTACACCCGTCCCCCATAGAGGGCAAGTACAAGATGACGGCCGTCATCGACGGGCAGGTCATCAGCCACGAGATCAGCCAGAAGGATTACGACAAATTCCTTGCGGTCGATGACTACCACCGCATGAAAATCTTTTCGAAAATATTCAGCGAGGTGGACATGAAGATGCGGCCGGAAGCACAGCGCGGTCTCGGCGTGAAGATTTTCGCCGCCCTTGCGGCAGGAACGGTCGTCACGGCGGGTGTCGTCCACGGCCTGCGGCATCATCATCACGGTCCGGAGTTCTACGGTGAGCGTTTCGGAGGCGAGCCGCGTCCGTATTTCAAGCCCGGTGTCGATACGCCGAGGGACGTGGCTATACGCAATTTCGAGGCACAGATGAATCAGGATATTAACGATATGAGAAGAGGGAGATAAAGACAATTATGAGAGAAGGAGACCTTACCTACGACGACTTCCTGCAAAGGCTGAACATTCAGGACGTGCTGATTGACGCGGGCTACCACCTGAACCGGCGCGACGGCCTGCGCTATCCCTCGTATGTCCGTCTGGACAGCGAGGGACGGCGTATCCGTGGCGACAAGTTCATCGTGACGCAACAGGGAAAGTGCTGCTTCCAAGCACAGCAGCAGAAAGTCTATAACATCATCTCGTTCATCAAGGCGCACCCGCAGTTTTTCGCTGAATACCGTGCGGGCATGTCTCCCGACCGACTGGTGAACCTCGTGTGCAACCGGCTGCTGAACCATCCCATCGAGGACCGGACAACGCGGATTATACAGCCCAAGCGGGACATCCGCCCGTTCGACATCGCGAACTACGACCTGTACAAGTTCAACCCGCAGGACCGGGAGACACAGAAGAAGTTCTATCCTTATTTCAAGAGCCGGGGTATCGACCTCTACACCCAGTACGCCTTCCACCGCCACTTCTGTCTGGCGACGAAACACCGTGAGGACGGTGCGGCATACACCAATCTCGCTTTTCCGCTGACCTTGCCCAAAGGCGACGGCACGGTCGTGGGCTTCGAGGAACGGGGACGTGCAAGAATGGACGGAAGCGGCAGCTACAAAGGCAAGGCCGAGGGCAGCAATTCGAGCGAGGGGCTGTGGATTGCCAGCCCTGCCCAAACCCCACTTGCGGAAGCTAAGCGTATCTATTGGTTCGAGAGTGCCTACGACGCGATGGCTTATTACCAGCTTAACCAGAAATGGGACAAGGAACTGCGAAAGGGAGTGTTCGTTTCTACCGGCGGGGCACCGAGCCAACAGCAGTTCAAAGCCATGATAAAGGCCACTCCACGCGCTTACCACCATCTCTGCTTCGACCAGGACCGTGCCGGACAGATCTTCGCCATCAACTTCGCGCTCACCCAGGCGGGCAAGACATTCACCAGCAACGTGACGAAAGACGACAAACTGCTGGTCCGTATCAGTGGCGAGGAGAACCAGAACTACGAAATAAAACTCGAACCCTTCGACTTTCACAGGATAATCGGCACGCTTTTACGTCCCAAAGAAATCTATCGGGAAGATGGTACGCTCGACTATCGGACAATCGGCGACGGATATTTGCAGGAGATGAGCATGGTGTGCCAAGACGAGTACGAGATAGCCCTTGCCGAGGGTTCGGCCAGTGAGGAAACACTGGAGGGCATGAGACAAAATATCATGGCCATAGAGGATGCGATCCGTAATCTTCCCGCTCCCGGCGAGGACAGCACCGACCTTATTGTGTACGAGCCCGCTGAAAAAGGCTATAAGGACTGGAACGAACAGCTCTTGGCAAAGATCAGGCTGCAAGAATCAGTTCACGAAGAGCCGGCCAGAAGAGAAGAACCCGAACAGGAACGGCAAGCACGTTTCCACCGATGACAACGCAGTACCCCCTACATGAAACAACAAAAGAAAAGAGAAGACAATGAATGACAAGAAATTGACACATAATGATTTTTTGCAAAGACTCGATATCCGGGATGTACTGCTTGATGCCGGGTATCGCCAGAACCGACGCTTCGGACTACGCCTCTCCTCGTTTATCCGCACGGACAGTGAGGAAAAGCGTATCCGGGGTGACAAGTTCGTCATAACGCAACAGGGAAAATGCTGTTGCCAACCACCCCGGCAGAAGGAATACAACGTCGTTTCGTTCATCAAGGAGCACCCGGCGTTATTCGCGGAATATTATGAGGGAATAGACCTGAACCGGCTGGTAAACCTCGTGTGCAGCCGCCTGCTGAACATCCCCTTCGAAGAATACGAGGTGCAAACCGTACCGGTCAAGCAAGACCTACGACCATTCGATATAACAGACTACGACCTGCACAGATTCAACCCTCAAGACCATGAGATGCAGGAGATATTCTATCCCTATTTCAAGAACCGGGGTATCGACCTCAGCACGCAGAATGCTTTCCACCGTCATTTCTGCCTGGCAACAAAACACGGCGCAGACGGTGCGGCATACACCTGTCTCGCTTTTCCACTGACCTTGCCCAAAGAGGGCGGTACGGTCGTGGGTTTCGAGGAACGGGAACGTATGAGAATGGACGGATGCGATAGCTATAAAGGCAAGAGCGAGGAAAGCAATGAGAGCGAAGGGTTGTGGATTGCAAGTCCTGCCGGAACACCTCTTGCCGAGGCCAAACATATCTACTGGTTCGGGAGTACCTATGACGCGATGGCCTATTACCAACTCCATCAGGCGAAGAACAAGGATTTGAGAAAGGCGGTCTTTATCTCAACGGGCGGCAAGCCTATCGGGAAACAGATGAGAGAGATACTTGATCTTACCATCCCTGCCCGGCAACATATCTGTTTCGATAATACCCGGAAAGGGTCGAATCTCACATGGGATTTGCAAAAGGAGATATGCCGCTCAGTACGTTTTGCCATAGAGGAAACGCCGGAGAGGAAACCCTATCTCGATTCCATACCGGACGGCGGGGATTTGACAGACGGAGAATTTTACCTATTGCCCAAGGGTGGTTTGCAAGAAATCTGCATACGGTTCGACGCCGAATCGGAAGAAGCGGAGTCGATGCGTTCGAGCGGGTTGTGTGCCCCGGAAGACGTGCAGGACCAGATAGATACCACGAACAAGTGCTACCGGGAATATCGAGAGAAACTACGGGAGTTCCTTGGTATTGACAGGGAGCATGATGTCTCCATTACCTGGGAAAGTCCGGATTATCGCCATACGAGCTGGAACGAACAGCTTTTGGCTGAACAGAAACGTGAAGAGACTGTCGGGCAGGAGTCGGAAAAAGAAGAAAACGCCGGGCAGGAACGACAGATACACTTTCGCCGATGACCATGCCATATACCATACAAGATGTCCGGAACATTATCCTGCGCCCGCACGCCGGGCAATTCGTCATCGACGAACTGCCATTGATATTCATGTGCATGGCGGGACTGGTGTACGGCGGCATGGAAGGTATGCCGCTTGGCGGTATGGCGACGGTCATTGCCTTGTTTCTGTTCCTCGTGCTGCTGTATCGTTTCATTTGCCTGCGCCGGATATGTTACCGGGTCGGCAACGAACAGCTTGTCTGCGAGCGGGGACTTTTCTGCCGCAGGGTGGACTACATGGAACTGTACCGTATCGTGGACTTTCAGGAACACCAGAGCCTCCTGCAACAGCTTTGCGGTCTGAAAACGGTCGTTATCCTTTCGACGGACCGGAACAGCCCGAAGCTCGACCTTATCGGTATCCGGCGCGGAAACGACATCGTGGCGATTATCCGTGAACGTGTGGAAATCAATAAACGAAAAAAGGGAATCTATGAGATTACGAATCATTAGCATATGGGTGGTCTTTGTGCTTGCCGGTCTGCTTCCGCAATTGGCCAAGGCGCAGGTTGCCGCTTCGAACCCGTTGGAATGGGCAGCCTTGGCCGAGGGAAACGAACTGATAAACGGCCAGATAGACAAACAAATCAAAGGGCAGACACAGACCGCCCTGATGCAGAACAGTATCGCAGCGGAGTTCAACCGCATACATGAGTGGGAAAAGCAGTACAACAGTTACCTCAAGACGGCGAACGGTTATGCTTCGTCGCTGAAAGCCTGTACCCACCTCTATAACGACGGCGTGCGGATTTTCCTCACGCTGGGAAAACTGGGCAAAGCCATCGGGGACAACCCGCAGGGCATCGTCGCCAGCATGAACATGAACAACCTCTATATCGAGACGGCGACGGAGCTGGTTTCCGTGTTCACGTTGCTGAACGACGCCGTGGCCAAAGGCGGCACGGAAAACATGCTCACGGGGGCGGAACGGAGCAAAACCCTGTGGGCTTTGAACGACCAGCTCGCGGCATTCAGCCGGAAACTGCATCTGCTCTATTTGAGCCTGCGCTATTATACCCTGAACGACGTGTGGAACAACATAACGGCGGGTATGATAGACCGCAGCAACGGCGAGGTGGCCCGTCTGGCCATGTCCCGCTGGCGCAGGGCGGCAGCCATCGCCCGTTGAAAAAAGGATAATAAAAAACGAAGAACGATGAAGCGGATAATCTCGATATGGATTCTGTTGCTGTGCGCCGGTATCTCGAAGGTACAGGCGCAGAACGATGCGACCCTTGCGGGAATGATTCTGGTTTATACCAACAAGGCCGAGAAGGAACTGAAAAACCAAGAGAAGGTCATGCTGATGCAAACTACAGGGCATGTGTGGACGAAGGAAGAAGTGGAAGGCACGACGGACTTGCAACGGGAGTTCAACAATTACCTGAACTCGTTCCGCTCGATTGTCTGCTATGCGGCTCAGATTTACGGTTTTTACCATGAAATATCGCAGCTTACAGACAACATGGGCGACTTCACCAAACAATTGAGCAGACATTCGACGGGTGCATTGGCCGTCGCCCTCTCCACGCGGCGCAACCAGATTTACCGGGAGATGATATTGAACAGCGTGGAAATCGTGAACGATATACGCACGGCCTGCCTCTCGGACAACAAGATGACGGAAAGGGAACGTATGGAGATCGTGTTCGGCATACGTCCGAAACTCCGGTCGATGAACCGGACGCTGCAGCGACTGACCAAGGCAGTGAAATACACCACGATGGGCGACATCTGGCGGGAAATCGACGAGGGCGCACGCCCTGTCGCGGACAAGTACGACATCGTGAAAGCCGCCCAAAGACGCTGGCGGCAAATTGGAAGAAATGTAAGACCCTAAAAAAAAGAATAAAAATATGGGAGCTTGGGATACGATATTGAAATACGGCGGAAAGGCCATGAAAGGCATGGGCAAGGCCGCCAATGCGACGGGGAAAAGTGCCGGTCATGCGGTACTGCATCCCTCGCAGACCCTTCGGGGAGCCGGGCAGGCGGTCAAAACGGCTACCGCCGGAGCTGCCGTCGGTTATGTGGGTTGGGAAAAACTGACCACCGACAAAAGTGTCGCACGGATCGTCAGTGAGGCCGTAGTCGGCAAATCCGCCACGGATGCCCTTGCAGGTACGACCGAAGACATGAAGGAACTGAAAGACAAAGCCGGAGAGACGGTCTCTGCCATAGGTGAGGCTGTGGGAGGCGCGGACTCGAAACTGAACGGGGTATCGAACTTCCTGCGGGAAGCCTCCGGCGGTGGGTTGTTCAACATGCTCAGCGGCTTTTTGCGAAACCTCGGAGGGGGCAATGTGTCGGGATTGAACATTGCAGGACTTATCGCAGCAGCGTACCTCGTGTTCGGACGTTTCGGCTGGCTGGGTAAAATCGCCGGTCTGTTTCTGGGCATGATGCTTATCGGCAACAATGCGGGCGTTGTCCGCACGGTTCCCTCGGAAACGGTATCGAGGACACAGACGCCGACACTCTCTCCGGAGGAACAAACGCAAAGCGGAGGAATGAGAAGATAGAAACACGAAAATATATATCACAATGAAATATACGGAAGAAATGATTCTGCACTCCGACAGCGGCTATTGTATGCCGTTCGAGGAGCCGCAGGGGAAAGATGTGGAGATGTCGCTCGGCTACGGCGAACAGGTACACCCGGCAACGGGAGAAAAGTTCTTTCATCACGGAATAGACTTCAACGTGAGGTGTTACATGCTGTCAGCCGTGGCCAGCGGCATCGTGTCAGGTGTGGGCAACGACCCGGTACATGGCATTTGCCAGACGGTCCGTTACGGCGGGTACGAGGTGACATACGGTCATCTGTCGAATGTATTCGCCCAATTCGGACAGCGGGTGAAAGCCGGACAAACGGTGGCTTTGAGCGGCGAACTGCTGCATATAGAAGTCAAATTCAAGGGCGAGGAACTGAACCCAATAGAGTTCCTGACCATGTTGTACGGCAACATCAAGGCTTTGCAGGAAGCCGACGGCAATGGTGCGGCGTCTTTTTACGATGCGGAAACAAGAGTAAAAAACGACTACGAGAAGGATCAAAGGGAAATAGAAGAGCTGATGCTCCGCTTTCTGCCACTTTACATGGAGGATTTACAGCGGGGAGCGTACACGGTGCCCGCACATACGGAGCAGTCGCTGCGCCACATCTTTACAATGGGAGCTGCGAAGGAGTATTTCTATGAGAAGATGCCGAGCATGTACAACCCGCTGGGACTGGGGCGCAAAGCCATGCCGCTGGCCTGCAAGGTACAGAACCTGCTGATAGCGGATTTCCTGAACTACCTTGCCCTGCGGCATGATGTGTACCTTTCCGCAACAGGCGGCGAGGTAAAAAAAAACTTCATGACGAAGCCGTAGCGGGCAGCGGACTCATTGATCTGTTGGCGGAACTGGACATCGACATCCAGAGCTTCGACATACCGAGAATCGTCTCCGTCTATCCCGACCGTGCCGGAGTCCGCTGGTGGACGAAGGCATGGTTCAACAACCGGGAGGAAGGGGAAGCCTCGGTAGAAATCGAGCGGGAACAGGCGATACGTTTCATTCACGACAATATCGAAAAGGACACGTGGCTCGAAGAGTTTTTCCCCAAGCAAATGGAGGTGTACCATAACGCTATCGAGCAGACGAAGGAACAACTGTTGAAACAAATAAACATGATATAGAAAGACATTGATTATATGGACGGAATCAAACATAGCAGAAGGTTTGCGGAGTTGGAGGCCCTGATGGGCAGTTATTTCCGCCATCATCTTGTCCCCGTCATGACGCAGACGCAATCCTACCTGACCGAAAAACAGGGCGAGGAAATGAAAGCGTATTCGACCTCCCTGGGCGGCATACTCGGCATGATGGCGTCAGCGGGGCAACCGCTCGCCGACCCGTACCAGACTCTCAAGGTTACGGGAGAGTGGAACTCCAAGACGACCGAGGACTACATCGGGATGTGCAAGGACAGGATTCTCTCGTCGGAGGAGATGCAGCACGACCTCGCCTACATGGCCGGACAGTGGCGCGATGTCGTTGTGAAGGAAGTCGGACGCGAGCGTTACGATAAACTGTCGCAGGAATTGGGCTGCGACCTCGCCTATGCCTTCGTGGACTATCGTGTAGAGCAACTGATGATAGACCAACTGGTCAAGGAACGTATGCCCAAATCCTCGGCGGACTACATCATCCGTAAGGCGGCAGAATCGAGCCTGCTGGGATTGCCACAGGCTTTGGGGCGCTCGCCGCTGGCCGAAGAGATAGAAAAACGCGGAGAGGTTGCCTACCGGCCGAGCAAGTTGGAGAAAGGTGCGGGCTGGGTGTTGGGGGCTTCGGCCGATACGGTCATGTTGGGCGGTACGGGTTCGTGGACGGCCGTTGCACGGTTCATCGGTGCGGATACGGCAATCTCAGCCGTTGCCGACCATTTCGGGAAGGAGGAAACGCAGCCGCTCTCTGCAGAGGAGTGTATCAGCAAGGGCGTGTTCGGCAGCGACAGCAACGTGTTCGACAGCTTCCGCAAAGAGGCGGCAAGCATACCGGGCAAAGAAAACACGGCTCTTGCCGCAGCCAACGGAAAGTTGCAAAAGAAGATACCGATTGTAACATTCGATTTTATGGACTGGTGGAAAACAGACAATAGAAATATGCCGTGGCGGGAAGAAACCGCCGAGGAGGAACGGAAACGGGTGGAACGGTATAAAGACGTGCCGATGGTTGTCGCTCCCGGACAAGAGGAAGCCTACCTGCAAGATATGGAAAGACGGAAAGCCGAAACGGAGGAACAGACGGAATCGAAACCCAAACAAAGGGAAAAAGAGGAAAAGGAAGTGTCGACTTCCGCCGTCTCTGCGGGGGAAGGGATGCGGCAGGAACAGGCAGGTCAGGGAACACAGACCATACAGACCAACGAGAACGGCTGGGACGAGCTGGTCCGCTCGCTCGGACTGGACGGCATAGGCGATGTCGCGGGTAATCTGGGCTATATACTGGCCATGCTGCCCGACATCCTGCTGGGCGTGTTTACAGGTAGGACACAATCGCTGGGCCTGAAAGACAACCTGCTGCCGATAGCGAGTATAGTGGCAGGTATGTTCGTCAAGAATCCGATGTTGAAGATGCTGCTTATCGGCTTGGGTGGCGCGAACCTGCTGAACAAGGCGGGACACGAGGTGCTGGGAAAAGAACGGACGGAGGGAAACAGAAATGCAGCCACGACCGGTAGAGAGGTACAGTACAGACGCTATCCCGACGAGCCGCTGAATCCGCGTATCGTGAACCCGGCACTACAAGGCTGCACGCTGGTTGCCACGATAGACCGTGTGCCCTGTACGGTGCAGCTCACCCCCGCTATGGCCGACGCTTACCGTGCAGGAGCCTTGCCGCTGAACACGCTGGCCAATGCCGTGCTCGCCCAAAGCGACAAGCTCCGCCAGATGGCTTCGCAGAACTATGACAACGGACAGCAGGAAACCATCGTGCGGACACGGGGCATTCAATAATCCTGTAACCGAAAAAATATGGGAATATGAAAGAAAAATCGCAAATAGAAAAGAATGCCGAGGAGCGTCAGATAGAGCTGCTCTCCACGGCTTTGAACGAAGCGTCGAATGCCGGGGGACACTGGCTCAACGCTACGGGCAAGGGCTTTCCGAAATTTTATCCGAAAGGTGTTGCCGTCAGCCCGTTCAACGGCCTGTTCATGGCCTTGCATTCGGACCGGAACGGGTGCAAGACCAACCTGTTCACCCTTTACAGCGATGCCAAGGCACGCGGCACATCGGTACGCGAGCACGAGCAAGGCGTTCCGTTCCTGTTCTACAACTGGAACAAGTACGTCCACCGCAACAATCCGGAGGACATCATCAGCCGGGACGCTTATCTGAAACTGGACGAGGAGGTGCAGAAACAGTACAAGGGCATACATAACAGGGAGATCCGCACACTTTTCAACATCGACCAGACGACACTGCCCTACGTGGATAAGGAGACTTACGATGCGGTATTGCAGAAAGACGGTAGTGCCGTGGAGCGTGGCTACTCCGAAACCGATGAACGGAGACTGCATATCCGCTTCAACGACTTCCTGCTGAAAATGCGGGACAATCTCGTGCCCGTGCGTTCGGACGGCAGCGGAATGCCCCATTACGAGACGGACCGCGATGCGGTCTATATGCCGCGCCAACGGAACTTCGAGCATTATAACGACTACGTTCAGGAAGCCTTGCGGCAAATCGTGAGCGCCACGGGGCACCAACAACGGCTGGCCCGTGAAGGCATGGTGATGAAAAACGGCATGGGTCCTTCGGAAGATGCCCTCAAACAGGAACGGCTGATCGTGGAGGTGGCTTCGGGCATCAAAATGCTGGAACTGGGACTGCCTGCCCGTCTGTCCGACAAAAGCCTTGAATTGGTAGACTACTGGAACCGGGAACTTAAAGAGAACCCCAACCTGATGGATGCCCTCGAAAGCGACGTGAACAACGCCCTCGAAGTAATCCACAAGGCGGAACGGGGCGAGAAAATCGAATATGCCACGATGCGTAACCGCCGGCAGACTTCGGATATGCAGGAGCAGTTACCCAAGCATTTCTACGTGGCCGATGAAATCCGGAAACACCCGAACAAGGAGGACAAGACCATTGTCATCGTCATCGATCCGTCCTCGAAATCGGCGGATGTGATACTCCCTGCCGGTGCGTCGCCGGAGGTGGACAACGAAGTGCCGGGCATGAACAAGGCCCGTATCGGCAGGGCTTTGCGAAGGGAAGGTATTGAAAACGTGCGTTTCTTCAATCCCGACGGCGCATGGGGGTACAGGCCCGATGATGCCTATTTCGCCAAGAAACAGGTATCACTGGCCCGACTGAAGAACTGGGCACTGGAGATGCTTTCCACACTGGACGTGACGCCTGCGGTCAAACGGGCGGACGAAATCGGTTTCGACCAGATACAGATGATCCAGGACGACAAGAACCGCTGGGCGCTGTATCTGAAGCCCGAACATCAGAACGGGTACAGTATCTATCCAGACAAGGAGGACGTGAACCGTTTTTTCTCCACGCTCAAACAGGCGATGGACAACATCGACAAGGTACGCATGGAACTGGCGCACAAGTATTATGTACTGGCGGAAACACAGCCAGACCTGAAAGTGGACCTGTTCAGCAGCGGGGCGCAGGACATCGACCTGAACCGGATTCAGCGTGTGTCCGTATTCAAGACCAAACAAGAAGGAACTCTGTGCGTGGCGACCATCGACGGGAAGAAACTGCAGCCCCGGAGCGTCACGCGGCAACAGTGGCAGCGCATGTGGCTGGCTGAGGACCGTGCAGAATATAAACGCCATCTGGCGGCCACGCTTTTTGCCGATGTGCTGCGTAAAGGACAGACGCAGGAAGAGACTGCCGGAAAGAAACAAGGAGAAGAGGATACCCTACAGCAGGATAAGGACAAGCACCCCAAGCAAGCCAATGAGGAATCCCCCAAAACTGCTTCATCCTTGAAAGAGTTGCCCATAAAAGATATACCGGAACAACTGTATGACAAATACAAGAAAATCAAAGAGGAACAACCGGAAGCGGTCGTCCTTTTCAAACATGAGAACAAGTATTACGCTTCCATGTATGATGCGGAGACCATAGCGAACGAGCTGGACATGCCTCCGGCCAAAGAACGCATTCCGTATGATGCGGACAAAATCATATTGGTATTTGAACACAGCAATGAGGAAACAAGGCAGCAAATCCATGCGCTGCGGGCATACGTGATGGATTGTGACGGTATGTCCAAGGCGCAGCAAAACGAGCCTGCAGAGGCAACTGACGAACAGAACGAGAACGAACAACGTCCAACCATGAGGAGGTAAAGATATGGCAAACAAGAATCAAGAATATACGGAACAATACGCAGATTATGCGATGGCACAGATGCGGAGGTACGGCATTCCGGCCTCCGTGACGCTGGCACAGGGCATACTGGAAAGTTCCAACGGGCAGAGCCGTTTGGCCGTGAATGAGAACAACCATTTCGGCATCAAGGCCACGCCCGAATGGATTGCCGAAGGTGGCCGGTACGGTCTGTATTCCGATGACAAGCCGAACGAGAAGTTTTGCAGCTACGACAGCGTGGGCGATTCGTATGAGCACCACTCACGCTTCCTGAAAGAGAACAGCCGCTATGCCCGCTGTTTCTCGCTCTCGCCCGATGACTACAAGGGCTGGACACAGGGCCTCGAAAAGGCGGGCTATGCCACGGGCGGGCATTATGCCGACAGCCTGCAACGTATCATCGAACAGAACGGGCTGCAAAAGTACGACCGGCAGGTCATGCAGGAAATGGAGACGCAGGGAAAGCGGTTCGGCGTGGAAGAGAACCCGCTCCGTGAGGTCGGAAATACAGTGGACTATTCGTTTCCGGTGGAGCGGAAAGAGTTTCTTTTCGTCACCTCGCCATTCGGTATGCGGCAAGATCCGGCAGACGGCAAGGAACGTATGCACACGGGTATCGACATCCGGTGCGACGGCGATACGGTCCTGGCCACGGAAAAAGACGGCAAGGTCGTCGCTGTCAAAGACAAAGGCCATGCACCCGGTAACAAATCGCTGACCGTGGAATACACCCGTCCGGACGGCAGCAAGGTACAGTGTACCTACATGCACCTCGGCGAAGTTTCCGTAAAGGCAGGCGATACGGTACAGGCAGGCCAGAAGCTCGGCCGTTCCGGTAACACGGGGACACGGACGACCGGGAAGCACCTGCACTTCGGTGTCCGGCAGATTTATGCGGACGGCACGCAGCGGGACGTCGATCCGGCAGCGTATCTGGCTGAAATCGCACAAAAGGGCCACATCAAACAGCAGGTACTACATAACGGCAACGACCTGCTCGCCCGATATAAGGGAACAGAAGAGAATGCCACCGGCAAAAGCCTTTCGCCCGATGCGTGGATGAAAAAACTGCTCTCCTCGGAGGATAGCGGCGTGGGATTGTCGGGGTGCAGTGATCCTGTCGTGGAAATGGCCATGACCGCCTTTACCTCCCTGATGTTACTGGCGACGCAAATCGACAGCAAGAACAAGGAGGAACAAAAGGCAGCCATTTCCGAGGCGATGGACAGCCGGCGTATCGACCTCAAAGCGTTGCTGCCGGGCATGAAAAACTGTGACCTCACAGTCGGGGAAAACGGGCGAGCTGTCCTGCAGGCGGACAACGGCAGCGTTCAGGTATCACGGGAACTGGCCTCTGCCGAGTTAAGCCGCCTGTCGGTGACGCTGAACGACAGTTCTCTTTCGGAGGAAGCCAAACGGCTGCGTGTGACCGGCGTGCTGAACACGGTCATCCTCTCGGAGGCGGCGTCGCAGAACTTTGAACGGGGAATGTCCGAACAACGGGCACAATCGGAAAACCTGAAAAGATAATCCCAAAAAGTCATGATAAAACGCGTGATGATACGACTTTGCGGGTACTTGTCCGGGGTGTCCGTCTGCGCCCTGCATATCCTGTTCTGTTCCCGGCTATTCGGTTGGGTAGCAACACTCGTTATCGTGGGCGTCCAACTGGGTATTGCCGGCTGGATTGTCTACATGAGAATACGTGCTCCCGATTAGGAAACGCTTTCAACCTGTTCAACTTCAAGACACCCCGCTTTGTCCGGTGGACTATGTATCACTAAAAGACAAAATAAAATGATTAAATGCAATATTACGGCGTGCGGCACCATCGGCCGCGACGCTTCGATGCGCACGACCAAAGAAGAGAAAACATTCCTGACCTTTCCGCTCCGCGTCGTGCTCCAAGGCAAGGACGGTCGGAACGAAACGGTCGAGATCAGTGTCAGCAAGGAGGGCGGTCAGAAGAAGGTATCCGGCTATCGAAACGGATTGCGTGTCGAGGTTGCGGGGACGCTGTTCCTGAAACGCCGGGGCGAAAAGCTCTATTTCAACCTCTTTGCCGACCGTATCGGCCCGGCGGCGGACATCGCGGATTCCATCAAGGGCGAACTGTCGTTCCGGGGCAAGGTGGGCAAGAACATCGAGGAACGGAAGGACAAAAAGGATAAGTCCTACACGATGTTCTCTGCATTCAGCACCGAAAAGGTCGATGAGAATTTCGAGTACCAGTGGGTGCGTTTCTTCTGCTTCGACAGGCAACGTGAAGAGTGGCTGCAACCGGGCGTCAAGGTAGAAGCCAAGGGCGAAATGACGGTCTCGGTACATAACGGGAAGCCGGACATCTCCTGCCGGGTGGAAGAACTGGCGCAATATATTCCCGAATCGGATAACTTCAATCAGTAGCAGTCATGGCCGGTTATAGAAAGCGAAATACGGAGGGGCCGAGCAGCGAGGACAAGGCGCTGGACCTCTTTGCCGAGATGATGATCGAGAAAATCGAAAGCATCCACAAGGACTGGCATAAGCCGTGGTTTACCGAGGGGGCACTGCAATGGCCGCGTAACCTTTCCGGGCGGGAGTACAACGGTATGAACGCCCTTATGTTACTGTTGCATTGTGAGAATGAGGGGTACAAGATTCCGCGCTTCTGCACCTTTGACTGCGTGCAGCGGCTCAACAAGCCCGGCAAGGACGGGCAGGAATTACCCCGTGTATCTGTACTGCGCGGCGAGAAATCGTTTCCCGTCATGCTGACCACATTCACCTGCATACATAAGGAAACAAAGGAGAAAATCAAGTACGACGACTACAAGAAACTCTCCGACGAAGAGAAGGCGCAATACAATGTCTATCCGAAAATGCAGGTGTTCCGGGTGTTCAATGTCGCCCAGACCAACCTGCAGGAGGCTCGACCGGAGTTATGGGAGCAGTTGGAAAGAGAGAACGGGAAAAGGGTCGAAAACGGCGAACATTTCAGTTTTGGGCCTGTCGATGCGATGATAAAGGACAACCTTTGGATTTGTCCCATCAAACCGACGCACCAAAACGAAGCATACTACTCAATCACAAAGAACGAGATTGTCGTACCCGAAAAGGAGCAGTTCAGAGACGGGGAATCTTTCTACGGAACGCTGTTCCATGAGATGGTCCATTCCACGGGTGCCGAAGGTGTGCTTGACCGACTCCAACCTACCTCTTTCGGTTCGAAAGAGTATGCCCGCGAGGAACTGGTGGCCGAACTGGGCAGCGCGTTGGTCGCACAACGCTACGGCATGACCAAGCATATAAAGGAAGACAGTTGCGCATACCTCAAAGGGTGGCTCGATGAGTTGAAAGAATCCCCACAGTTTATCAAGACAACGCTTCTGGACGTGAAAAGAGCTTCGTCAATCGTTACTCAAAAGGTGGATAAGATTGCGCAGGAGTTGGAACAAAATGTTACCGAAGAGCAAGAGGACAAACGCTCTGCCAAGGAACGTATTTTTTATGCTTCGGTGGCCTATCTCCAAACCGCTGACGACACGAAGCAACTGGACGAATTGAAGGACAAAGGCGACTACAAGGGTCTGCTTGCGCTCGCCAAGGAGTATTACGACGGCAACGGCATGGACGAGCAGCATACATACGCTTCTCCCCTCCAGAACCGGGGCGATGACCTGCTGATTGAAGATAAGGACTTTGCCGTGGTGTACAACGGAAGTGTCGGAGGCACATACGACATCATGCTGAAATACACGGAACAGGAGGTGCGGGACCATATCACACGTTACGGCACAGACCGTGCCAGCGATGATGTGAAAGAGGTGGCCAAAGATATGGCGGCGGAACAGTTTGCTGAACTGACACATCAGAGAATGCCGGTATTCGAAATGCCAAACGGAGATATTCTGTATGCAAGGTACAACAGGGACAAGGATACGCTGGACGTGGGTACGGCCACCAATGCAGGGATGGCCGTACAACATCATTACCCTTATGACCACAACATGACGCTGGAGGCCAACCTGCAAGCCGTGAACGAGAAGCTGAACGAGCTTGAAGAATACAGGGAGGAGCTACAAGAGGCGGAATATGGCGGCGGTCTGCGTCGGTAACGGCAGCGTAATATGAAGAATGTGGAGCGATTTCATACTGAAGGCGCTCCACATCCTTATAGTCCCTACCGGTTTTCATTCCGCTACAGACTATATGTTATCATTACGACAGCAGTTTGTCAATCATTGACTGTAACTGCAGCATATCGCAATATTGATTGTTTCCGCCGGTATAATCCTTTGCGTGCCGGGCAGTCCGTATCATGAACGAACCGAGTTCTATCTTTATCCCATCATCCATCCGCACATCCGCAGAATGGTTTATATATACAAACTTACCATTACGTTCAATAAAGCAACTTGTATAATAATGCCCCTTATTCTCGGATACGACCGCCGCATCCACGGCTTCTGCATATTTGGATATTTCACGTAGCAATGCCGTTTGGAAATTACTGTATTCCTTTGAAACATAAGTTTCTGCGTCTGCAAGGACAGAAGATTGCCATTGGGTATAAAAAGTCTGTGTCATATTCTTTCAATTCTAATTCTGTAAATAAATTAGGCACATAGCAATAAAAGTATTGAATTTATAGTATTCAATTAACATTTAAGCAATTACCATGATGTTTTCAGAGACCAAAATTACGGAGATTTATTGTATGACAGATGATTTTTGCAAAGAAATTGCTCAATTTCAGGAAAAATATATGGTTGAAGATAAAGATATTGAATATTCCATGCCCCACTTCCTTTAATATAACTTTATTTCCAACTCCCTTTCTACCATAACAGCATACTGTTTTTGAAAGAAGCCCGCCATTGATGTATGTTTTTCAAAGACGGGCAACTGGCTATATTTTGAATTATACTCACGTTAAATAGCTTTCCCAATTCTCTTTGTCGATAGTTAATTTGTTCATTTCCCAATCGTATTCCACTTCCGGTATATCGGAATAAGGGAAGTGCACGGTATAGCCTATCTGTCCGTAGGAGCAATGCAGCGGTACAACGCAAATTTCCTGACCGCAATAAGACTGTGGCGTACAGTATTTCTTCCAATCAAAACGGCCTGCAACTATATTGCAGCAGAGCAGTTTTAGAGCCATTATGCCTTTCCAACTCTGAAAATCTTTCTTGTAACTTGCTCTTTTCATAATGAATACCATTTAATGAGCCATGTTGTAGTAAATTTCGGGTTCGCTCGATACGTTGTAAATCTGACTCCCGCAACGTACCAATAGGGCGTTTTTTCCGTAGTAAAGCTGCTTCATGCCGGTTATGTTCCCCGTGCGGTGAAAGTTTGGGAAACGGCTTATTCCTGCCTTTTCGGCGTCTCGTGTGTAGAGGGTTTTCGTTCTCATTGCATGGTTGTTTTTAATGTTTCATAAAGTTTTTCTATCATGGCTTCCGCCTGCTCCATATCGCTCACGATGTCTTTGATTCGGTAAGGTGCGCCGTTCTTGCCATGCCCGTCCGTACCAATCCACAGGTAGGCTTCATAGTCGGGGTCGAAGTCTTCGTAATATGTTTCAACTTCCTGTAACAAGCTGTCGGTGTCATTGCCTTTCATCTCAACCGAGAAACTGAAATCCTGCCCGTGAGGTGTGTATTGCTGAAAATCGAACACCACGAGGTTCGGTTTGTCGGTATCGGTTTTAACTTGCCAGCCTAATTGTTCAGCTATGGCGATAATCTGTTCTATTGCTGTCATTGTTCTGTTTTTTTATTTCCCTTTTCTTGAAGCCTTCCGACTTCGCCCAAAGGGTTGATTTTTACGTGCAATTCCCAACGGCGAAAGCAAGAACAGCAGGCAAGGAACGGAGGTTAAAATTTTATGAAATGCCGCAATCTGCGATTGCGGAAAGTTTGCGTCAAATTTTATCCGGAGTAGCGAAGCGGTACTTGACACGCTGTTCGTTCGCCGTACCTTTGCTGCGTAAAAACAGGCCGTGGCGATAGTGGAGATTCCATGAAATGATACGCCCAAGCATACAAAGGGAATGGAGGCAAAGATCTCCGGCCGTTACAACAGGAAACGACGGCAGTATGTGTCTGGGGTATAAAGGGCAAAAAAAACGTCGAACGATTGTCCATCGGACAAAATGTAAGGGAATGGAAAAAGAATTGTCTGTATAACAGAATGTTCGACATGGCCTTTATCGGGAATATGAACAACCACCTGTCCCGATTGGCAGGTGGTTGCCCGATATAACTTCCGCAGCCGGTATCAGGCGGCCATGCGCTTTCGGATAAGGGCGATGTTCTTATGCACGAGGTTCATAATCCGCTTGTGATATTTCGTATTTTTATTACACAGTCCTCTCGACTGCAGCACCTTGAATGTTTCGAGGCTCAATTCTACGGTCTCGACCCTCTTGTCCTCTATCCGTGCGGAGAATACCAGCGTATCCGGTTTGAGGTAATATTCGCACTGTCCCACGCAGTGGTGCAACGCATTACCCTCGTCGTAGTAGGCTTCCACGCTATCCAGTACACGGACGACTATCGTTCCGTCCGTGAACTCCAGACCGAAGAACTTGCCTTTCAACTCCCTAAAACGTGCCTCGTTTTCCCTCGCCCGTTTCATCTGCTCCTTGCGTTTTTCCTGCTCTTGGAGAATACGCACCTTGTTCTGATACTTGTCATGCTCGGCTTTCAAATCGGCGGGGCAAACATAGTGGGCGTTGTGCAAGTCCTTGCCGCATCTGTCGAGCATACGGAGATAATCCACCCATATTCCAATGTCCGTTATCCGATACTTCTGGCGTAACACGATTTTGTAGGACGGCCAACAGAAATCCAAATCCTGCGGGTGGTCGATGAAGTGCTTGAGGTCTCGTTTGCGTCCACTTTTAAGTATTGTCTCCACTCGGCTGTCCGATAGCAGGGCTTTCATCAGCTTTTGCGGGGCGATGTCGGCAAACGACCCTTTCAGCCCGTTGCGCCGTAACTTCGGGATAACCGTGTAGCCCGGACAGACATAACAGTCGGCTATGCGTTGGTACACGTAATTGTCGTTCCGCAGTTCCAATCCCGACCCGTACAGAAAGCTGTCCAAATAACACCCCATTGTCCGTTGCAAGGCTGTCAAAGCGGTTTTCCCGTTCTCGTCCAACCAGTATCTCGCCACTTCGCACACGTCTGTCCATGCGTTCTTGCCTTTGCGGTAACAGACATTCATTCTGAAAATCCGCTGCACCTGAAATCCGTCCTGCGTGGTGATGACAGAAAAATAGCTTTTCTCATCTGTCTTGCGGCAAAGCGTGTCTTTGAGCGTCAGTTTGGCGTGGCAGTTCGGGCAATGGCAACGCTTCGCCTTTGTCTCGTTCCACCTATGACCGCAATCGAGGCAGGTCGTTTGTCCGCTCGGTGTACGAAAAGCGTAATGTCCGACGGTATGCCGGAACGCCCATTCTGCCTGTTTCTCCGTGATAGGCAGCAACCGCCCGTTGGCGGCTACTACCTGATGCTGAAATTTTGTCCGTGCTTTCATGGTCAGAAATCGAAGAGTGAGAGTTCCGTTTGGGTATTCTGTACAGCTTTGGCGGTCGGCTTCGGCCTGCTGTGGCGTTGCTGTATCTTGCGCATTTCTTCCTCCTGATAGGCTTTCAGCGCGTCTTTTCGGGCTTGCGCCTTTTCTTCTTCGGTCAGCTCCACCTTGTGATTGACCACGACGCCACAACTGATAGGTTTGCCCACGTCGATGTTGTCCTCATCATAGTAATGAATGGCGAGCGACCACACCTCGTCGTCGGTCATTCCGCAACAGCCGCTTGCCTTGACTTGATTGAGAATGAATGTGATACAATCGTCCAAGTTTTTGTTTTCTTTGGCATAGGAGACGGCGAAAAGTTCGTCCGTCCGTGCCTTGCCGTCCAAGTATTCCTTGATAGTCCGTTTGAAATGTTCCGTACCTTTCATCGTTCAGCGTTTTGAGGTTAAAAATGATAGTCGATGACACCGCCGATGTAAAGCAGCGTACCGGGTTTAAATTCACATGCCTGCCGCAGGAACTCGTAGGATTGCTCGGCGTTGGATTGCAGCCCCTCCTCGTCCATGTAGAACCAGTAAGCGGTATCGAGCGGGTTTTTCAGGAACTTTTCGAGTTGATAGACCGGGCCAATCCAGTCCTGCACGCTTTCGGGGGTAAGGGCTTCCGCCCTGCTTCGAATGTCTGCGATGAAATCTTCTCTCCATCGTTCCGCACCGCCTTTGTAGCGTATGGTATCGTCGGAAACAAGCTCGAACATGCCTTTGGGCAGAATGTTGTTTACCAAGTTGTCGATATGGAACTGGCGTTCCTCATCGTCAATCTCCGCACAATAGTCGAAGAAACTATCGTCGCCCTGCGTGAGGGTGTCCTCGTTCAGGTAGTTGTCCTTGCTCACCCGTGTTTCGGTAATTTGAAAAATCTTGCTGTGCATAACTTTAAATTTTTAATTTGTTGAACTTGCTTTTTTCTTCTCCCTGCTTTCGGAGCCTTTCGGCTTCCTTGGCGGGAGAGATTTTACATGCAAGCCAGACAGCGGGGAAAGGACGGAAAGGCAAGCAAACGGCCGGAGAATTTCACGGAATACCCAACCCGTCGAGGTACGAGGCGGGGGCTGAAAGGCCATCTTCGATTTGCGGAAGGCTGCCGGGCAAATCCGCGAGCCGTTAGCATAGTGGTGCTTGACGCCGGACGACCGCTGTACCTTTGCATGAGAAAATCCAACCGGCGAGGAGGCAACGGGGGCGAGATCAGGGAAAGAATGGGATAACCGGAATAAAAGAGGAAGAAGCCCGATTGTATATAGAAGTGGGAATAACGGCTAAAAAAGAAAATCTGCCTGTGAGGGCGATTGACAAAAAAAGCCCCCTGAACCTTTTGACCGTCCAAGGGACTTCACGTGCCCGGCAAAGCGGAATTTTCGGAACGCGAGCCGGATTATAAGGTGGCTTTTAATCGTAATGCATAATTCAACAGATATTTTCCTGAATCGGAAAACTCTTTTTTATTTCCTGTATAGACATACCCGTGGCTCTCATAAAATTTTCTTGCTGCAAAATTTTCTTCCAACACCCACAGGTAAACCTCTTTTACATCGTGACTTTTTGCTGTTGTAAGGAAATGGCGCATAAGTTTTGTCCCAACACCTTCTCCTTGAAAGAACGGATCTACATACAACTCTTTCAATTCCCATATACTGTTTTTACAATCCAGTTTCATCATCCCCTTTACAATCCCGTCATCAAAAACATATATATCGTCCAAAGCTCCTATAACATCCTGATAATATAATGCAAGACGCAATACCGACATTTCATTAAAGGAAACATCATCGTTTTGAAAAATAGGGCGAAAGGCTTTTCTTTTAGAGAAAATCTGTATTTCCGCAAGTCTTGAAGCATCCTTTATCGTGGCAACTCTAATCATTTTTTTGTTTTTATAATTTTGTATTTACATATTATTTTCCCAAAAGTTTCTGTTCTTCACATACTATCCGGCACTGTTTCCAGTATGTTTTTTTCAGAAGCAAATATATAAAAATCAATTCCACAAGGTGCCATGAACGACTTTTTTTATTAAGATTCACAGGAATGTGATATAAAAGAGTTTAACTCCTCCGACGTTCCTTTGCAGCTGCATAGGGTGTCGTGTGTCTTGCCTTGATTTGTCGGGTAACGTCAGGAGCAAAAACGGGAAACGCTATCGGGAGGTAGAAAGGAATGGAAATGGGGTATAAGGGTTATAACAGGTGGACGTCCGCTTAAAAAGGAATTTCTTGTGACATGCCGGGTATGGCATATAACTGGAGAGACGACCTTGCGGAATAAAGCCCCCGAAACCGGCTTTGCAGGTTCGGAGGCTTGTGCCGCATGAGGCTATTTATCAGCGTTTGCCGTGCGCCTGTCCCAGAAGATAGTCTTGCAGGGATTGGTAGCGGTTTTGAATATTAGCGTTTTCATTGAAACCGTTCAGGCAATGAAGCAATGCTTTTTCGAGCGTGATGTATCGGCGGCTGAAAGTCTGTACGTTATCCAAGCAACAGGCTTCCAAAGCGTATTTGAACGGTGCAAAATTTTCAGGTTCTTTCCGAATCCGCACATGCCACAGGAAGAACAACTGAATCGTGAAACTGTCGGATTCACCTGCTTTCATCAAATGTTCTTCATCGAGCAACCGTCGGACAAGCTCCGGGGTAAGCTGGCAATCATTTTTCCGGTAATACATGCGTTTTGCCGTATTATAGGCTGCAAACTGTTCGATGTCCTGTGCCGTCAGCCTGTATACTTCCGAGTAAAATGCACGTACTTCTTTACCTGTAACAACGATTTTCTCGTCTCCGAACTCGTATTCATACGCTTTTTCATCGGAGATTTCCTCTTCTGTTAAGGTCTTGAACCCGTAACATTCCGTTACGATGAACGGTTCTTTTCCGAACTCCGCCAGAGATTCGAGGGCATGGAGGCTGTTGCAGGAGAAGAACATGTCGTTTCCAATACTTTCACCGCTTTCCAGCAGCCGGATTTTTACGTCTTCGGAATCGTTGGTGTACTTCCATACTATCCGACAACTTGCATAATGGGGCTTCCTGCCGTTCGCCTCGACAAATCCGGCAAATCCGCTCTTGATGGCGGCCTTTGTCTTCTCTACATCCGTCAGGACGCTTCGTGCCTTACAGGTTTCGCACCGGCCGAATTGCAAAGAATCGTCGGAAATTTCCGTTATCACTTTGGTGTTGGGGTTTACTGTGGCTTCGCATACTACCTGCGTACCGCCACATCGTGTACATATTATACTCATATCTTGTCAAGATTAAAAATTAATATATCTTTCTATCCGCTATATTGAACTTGTCGATAAGGTTCAGCCAATGGCTGCAATTCCTTTTCAACAAAACAATTTATCCAGATTCTGCTTAAAGCGTAGCATTAGGCGACACTTCCCATCGCATTTACGAACCGACCCCATATAGGCGCATTGACCGCTTGTTTCATCAAACAAAAAACATGACTGCCGGAATGCCTCAAAAATTCTTATCTTAACCTGTTCGTCCAGAACTTTCCCTTCCATAATTTGATTACCATTTGCGTGCATAATACATAAAAGTTAAATTAAACTCCGAGTTATTTATTTCCCTCCTCTCGGAAGCTTTTCAGCTTTCCTTGCCGGGAGAGATTTTACATGCAGATCAGACAGCGGGGAAAGGACGGGAAGGCAAGCAAACAGCCGGGGATTTCACGGAATACCCAACCCGACAGGCGCAGCAAGGAGGGAACTGAAAGGACATCTTCGATTTGGGAAGGCTGCCGGGCAAATCCACGAGCGGTTAGCATGGCGGTACTTGACACCGGACGACCGCTGTACCTTTGCATGGGAAAATCCAACCGGCGAGAAAGTGGCGGAAACGAGATAAGGGAAAGAAGGAGATACGATAGTGGAGTAAAAGGGGAAGAAGCCGGACTGTATAAAAAAGCCGGAACATTGGCTAAAAAAGGAGGTCGTTCCGTGGAAACGGCGTACAGAGAAAGTCCTCTCGAACTTTTACTGTCCGAGAGGGCT
The DNA here is from genome assembly GCF_058231005.1 of Bacteroides sp. RCH18. Lineage (NCBI taxonomy): Bacteria > Pseudomonadati > Bacteroidota > Bacteroidia > Bacteroidales > Bacteroidaceae > Bacteroides > Bacteroides sp. RCH18. The sequence goes on from NZ_JBIPTC010000002.1 coordinate 680,889, forward strand.
TATCGTCTACTCTATAAAATGGTAATGGGCATTTTGGCATTCTCCGTTCGATTGTGTCTTTTGCAAAACGTCATCGACGCTGGAATATCGGCTAAAACAGCCGTTATATATCTGCTTGCCGTCGAGCGTTATCCGTTGCAGGTAACAGCCGCATACTCCGTCACGGCTACGGTCAGCGACAAAATAGAACACGATACCGTTGCTGTACGACAATCGCAATTCCGTATAGTTTATCTCGGTTTTGGGCTGTTCGGTCGGCAGACGGGTATTGAAATAACCCGTAGCCAGCATGACCTGTCCGGCGAAACGCATGGCTTCTGCCCGATATTTTTTCATGGCCGAAGCCACGGGGCTTTCGTCCCGACCGTTTCCGACAAACGATGCGGGCAGGCTTCTGTTCCTGTAAGACAGTTTGAACATGCCGACCTCTTCCTGCACCACGGGCAGGCCGACAGCTTCGTACTCCTCTTTCGTCATTTCGATGAAACGTGTGCGTTCCTCGTCCAGATAGAGGCGGTAAGCGGGTTTCACCCGCTCCCGCTTCTCTTCATATTCCGCCTGTTCCCGTGCGTTCATGCAGTTATAAACGTGTCGGGACACTCTCCGCACCGCATTGACGAAAGTCGGGCTTTTGCATATCCCGAAATGCCGGGCGAAGTCGGGTACAGTCCCGATAAAGCCGTACTCTTTCCAATGATAGGTTCTCATGGCTGTCTGTCCGATTTAATCCACGACCACATATTCATTGATACTGCAGCAAGAATCGGGGTTTTCCTGCGCCCATTCTTCAAACAGAGCCTTGGCATCCTGTTCCGAGCGGACGGTTTTTCCTGCGACCTCGCCAAGCCACGCAAACAGGCTCTCCCTGTCGGCAAAATATTCGCAGAAGTATTTGCCTTTGGCAGTACATAAATCGACTATGTATTTGTCGGTAAAATACTTGCCTTCGCTGTCGTTGGTCTCGTAGAAGCCCATTCCCGGCTCTTCGGTCTGGTAATAATAACGGAGCGATGGGAATTTCTCGCACACGAGGTCGAATGTCTCGTTGCATGGCCCCCATGCCGTCTCCGTCGTAAAGCGGAGGGTTTCGCCCACCATTTCGAGGTTTGCCCAATCTCCCCGACAACTCACCTTGTCCCAGTCCTTGCCCAAGGCATCCACAAGACACCCCAGCCATGATGTCCCGAAGCCGTTTTTCACGGCAGGCGTTTTTCTGTCCTGCAAATCTTTCATCAACTCATAGAGGCTTTTGATTTCCTGCGCGTCGCCCTCTATCACATACGCTGTTGAACACCAGTTTGGCATAATCGTTAATTTTTATTCGTTAAACTTTTTCTTCCCTTTTTTCGGAAGCTGTTCCGGCTTCCTTATCGGGATAGATTTTACATGCAGGCCAGACAGCGGGAAAATGAGGAAAAGGCAAGGAAACCGCCGGGGATTGAACGGAATACCCAACCCGACAGCGCAGCACGGCGGGGACCGAAAGGTCATCTTCGATTTGGGAAGGCTGCCGGGCAAATCCGCGAGCCGGTTAGCGGAGCGGTACTTGACGACCGAATGACGCTGTACCTTCGCATGGGAAAATCACACCGACAAGGGAGTGCGGCAGGGAGCGATAAGAACGAGAATAAATAAAAAGGAGAGGTGAACGGGATATAACGGGTATAGAATATGGACTTGAAAAGGAAATTTTTCGGTATAATTATAATAAGGTGTTTCCGGACACGAGGCCGGGTAGCCGTCTTGTCTCTGCCATAACCGAAAGGTCCAGCGAACAATGAATAACGCAGCATCGTTCAGCAGTCAGAAACAGTAACTATGCCGTCGTACTGATTTACGACAATGCCGATAAAATAAGGAAAAGCCGAAAAGAGGGGCTTGCCTTCTTTCCGGCTTTTCGTGAAAGTCCTATTATCCGGGCTTCCCGTTATTCTATACGGTCCAGCCTGCGGACTTCTCTTGAATCGTCCACAGACGGGCATAAAGCCCCTCGTGCCGCATCAGTTCGTCGTGCGTGCCTTGTTCTTTTACCCGTCCGTCTTCCAGAACGACGATCCGGTCCGCATTCATGATCGTCTTAAGCTTGTGGGCGATGACGATGACGGTGCGTCCCTTGATAAGCGTGTCGATGGCTTTCTGCACCTCCACCTCGTTTTCCGGGTCGAGCGATGCGGTCGCCTCGTCCAGCAGGATAATCGGCGCATCCTTCAAGATGGCGCGGGCGATGGATATGCGCTGTTTCTCGCCGCCGGACAGCGTGCAACCGCCCTCACCCACCATCGTGTCGTATCCCTGCGGCAGGCGCATGATGAAATCGTGGCAGCAGGCTTTCTCGGCTGCCGCGATGATCTCCTCGTCCGTCGCACCGGGCTTTCCGAAACGGATATTGTCGCGTATCGTGTCCTGAAACAGATAGACGTCCTGGAACACCATCGAGATGCGGCTCATCAGACTTTCAGGTTCTATATCTTTCATCGGAACGCCATCGAAAAGGACACGCCCCTGCTGCGGGTCGTAGAATCGGGCGCAAAGTTTCATCACCGTACTTTTCCCGCTCCCCGAAGGACCGACGAGAGCCGTCAGCGTGTTTCTCGGAAACGCGATGGAAACGTCCTGAAGCACCTTCTTGTCCTGATAGGCGAACGACACATGCTCGAACCGGATGTCGCCGGTGGCCGGCGCCTGCCGTTCGCCTTCCATCTCCGGCTCGTTCATCAGCGTGAGAATACGCCCTCCGGCAATGGAGAAGTAGCGGAACTCCGCAAAGTTGGTCAGCGCCGAAGTCAGCGGGTCGAACACGCGCGAGCCGACCACGAGGAACAGCACGAAGACGAGCAGCGAGAGTTCGCCTCCCAACAGCAGGTAGGTTCCGCACAGCACCATCAGGGTCAGTCCGGCCCGCACCAATGTAATGCTCAGCAGCACGAAAGGCCCCAGCATGGCTTCCTGACGGATACAGGCACGGCGCAGTTCCGCAAAAGCATCGCGCAGGCGGACAAAGCGGTCGCCCAGCAGGTTGTAGGCTTTCATCACGCGAATGCCCTGCAAGTATTCCTCCAAGCGGTTCCCGGCATTGATTTTGGCTTGTATCTGCCTGCCGCTCAACTTTTTCTGCACACTCGTGCTCATCCATAGGACAAGCAAGGCGACCGGCAGTGCGGCGAACATGGCAACGGCCATCCGCCAGTCGATCCATACCAGCGAGAGGAATGCCAGCACGGGCATGACGACGGCTCCCATCAGTTGGGGCAAATGGTGGGAAATGCCCGTCTCGGCCATCGTGAAATCGGTAACGAGCATGGACGAAAGATCGCCGGGGTCGCGCCGGGAAAGAAATCCGAGAGAGAGTTTCCGCAGATGTTCCGCCAGTGCAATGCGCCCCGACGCACTCATTTCGTAGGCTCCTCTGAAATTGGCCCGGTAGGAGGCCCGTTCGGCCAAAGCCATCACCAGCATATAGACAGCCAATATGCCGAAAATGCACCACAGTCTTGCCGTGTCGAGCGGTCGTCCGCTGCCGTCGAACGCGGCGAAGATGATGCGCACCGCCTCGATGGAGAGGCAGAAAGGTATGATGTTGACCAGATTGGCGAGCATGGTATAGCCCACGGGCTTGTAAAGACGTTCCGTATGGCCTATCGTAATGTTTTTAATCGCATTCATGTTCCACTCCTTTCATTTATGTGCGACGATATGCAGTTCTTCTTTTTTCTGAATTACCCGGATGTCGGAAAAGCCGGCTTGGGACAGCAACTGTTTCAGTTCTTCGGCTCCGTACACCGTCATTCCCTTTATCCGCTCCGTCCACGCCTTTCCGAGTTCGGGGTCGCTCGCTTCCAGACTGATGAGAAAGCAGCCCCCTTTCCGGATCACGCGGAAGACTTCGGCCAGCGCCTTGCTGACGGAAGACCAGAAATAGACGGTCTCGAAGGCCGTAACGGCATCGAAGGCCCCGTCCCCGTAAGGCAGGGAGCAGACATCGCCCTGCTGTATGAAACATCGGCGGTCCAGTTCTCCCGCATTGTGCCTGCGGGCGAAGGCGACGCTCTCCTCCGACAGGTCCATGCCGTAAACTTTTCCCTGCGGACACAGCTTCAGCAGACGCTTCACGTTGGCGCCGCCCCCGCATCCGATGTCCAGCACATTCCATTCCGGCCGCCAGTCCACCTGTTTCATGCCGCGATGGGCCAGCGAAGCGTGGAAACAGTTCATTCCCCGCAAAATCATCCGTCCCCAGAATCCCTGCGGACAACTCGTATTCTGTAAAATATCGTTCAAGAAACTATTCTTTTTCATATCTCCGTATTCAATTTTTGTTCAACTTCCAATGATAAGCGCTCGTATAGGCATCCCACATGTTCTTGTAGAGCCCCTCGGCGACGGATAAGTCGTCGTGCTGGCCCTGCTGTACGATCCGTCCCTGCTGCAAGACCACGATGTTGTCCGCCGAGACGATGGACGACAGCCGGTGGGCGATAATAATCACGGTCTTGCCTTTTATCAGGGATTGAAGGGCCTGCTGCATCTTGTATTCGTTCTCCGGATCGGCGAAGGCCGTGGCTTCGTCCAGTACCAGTATCGGCGCATTCTTCAGAATGGCGCGGGCCACGCATACCCGCTGCGCCTCGCCGCCCGACAGATACACGCCCTCGTCGCCTATTCTCGTCTCGTAGCCTTGCGGCAGCCGCTCGATGAACTCGTGGCACTGGGCGGCTTTGGCCGCCGCCACGACCGTTTCTTTCGTTGCGGCGGGGGAACCGACGGCGATGTTCTCGTACAGCGTGTCGTAGAACAGGAACGTATCCTGAAAGACGAATGAAACGGTATCCATCAACTGCGTCGTAGCGATGTTCTTGATGTTCACGCCACCGATGAGAATCTCGCCCTGCTCCACGTCCCAGAAACGGGGAATCAGGTTCGCGACGGTGGACTTGCCGCTTCCCGAAGGCCCCACGAGCGCCGTAATCCGGCCTTGCGGCGCCGTGAAGCAAACATCGCGCAGCGCCTCGGTACGTGTGCCCTGTTCCGTATTTTCGTAGGAGAATGACACGTGGCGGAACTCCACCTCATACGACTGCGGCACTTCGGGGTGTTCCGGTTCGGGAACGGGCTTTTTCTCCAGAATGCGGTCGATACGCGCCACGCCTTCGTCGATCTCCTTGGTGTTTCCGCCCAGGAACGTCAGTTTGTAGATGGGCGAAGCCACACCCGGTCCCATGATGATGAAAAACAGCCATACGGCGGCCAATGCGAGCGACTGCGGATTCCCTTGTATCAGCAGGATACCCACGGGAAGAATGAACGTCACCATCGAACCCAGCAGGACGGTGAACGCGATCATCCCGTTCTGGTAGGTGTCGCAGCATTTCAGGGCGAACGTCTTGTAAGCCTGTATCTCGGCGTTGAACTGCCGGAACGAGCGGACGCTCTGTCCGAATATCTTCACCACGGGCATTCCCCTGACGTACTGCACGGCGGAGGCGCTCATCTTTTCCTGCGCATCATAGTAAATACTCATGAACTCCCGTGCCTTCTTCCCCATGAAATTGGAGAATTGCAGGGCGAAGCTCAACAGCACCACGGCCAGACAGACCGCCGTCAGCCATGTATCCAGCGAGAAAAAGATGACGAGCATCACCACGACCGTCGCCACTACGTTCACCAAATCGGGAATCGTGTGGGCGATGAATCCCTCGATTTTCTCGATGTTCTGCTCCATCGTCTTCTTGATGGCTCCGGTAGAGGTGTTGTTGAGATAACCCAGCGACAGCTTGCCGATATGCTCGGACAGCCGGACACGCAATCCGTACAGAATGCGGAATGCAGCCACGTGCGAGGACATCAGGGCGGCGTACAGCAGCACCAGTCCGCCGATAAGCCCGCAGAAGGCGATCCAGCCCCAACGAATCATGCCGGCTTCGTCCACCGAAGCCGGGCTTGTACCGTGCGTCAGCAGCTCTTTCAACACCTCGTACACCGCCCAATAGGGTACGAGCATACACACGGCGCTGCCTGCCGACAGCAGACCCGCCAGAAAAAGCAGCCCTTTCTTCTGCCCCGCGATCTCGAACAGGCGGGACAGACCTTCTTTCTTCTTTTCTTTTGTTTCCATATATTGAATTTTATCCGATTCTCTCTATCCGTTGTTGGTAAATTCCTGTAAATCTTCCGGCCGGATTACAACAGCCCCGTCAGCCGCTCCCCGCTCTTTTGTCAGCCGGAAATCGCAGCACGAAGCACCGTGTGCCAATGTGCGGGTCCGTGTCAGCCGGATACCGAGTACATCGTGTGTGATATAATCATTCACGCAGAAATAGGGAAAAAAGCACTCGACGCCAATACGGGAACAGAGTTCGGCGACCGGGCACCGGGCAATGTCCATACCGACATCGAACGTATCGTCCGCATTCGGCAACACGCAATCGAACAGCCAATCGTCCTCTGTGGAAACATGCGAAGCGGAAGCGATGCGACGCACATAGTCGGGCGAACACAACATTTCGCGTATTTCCGAAATTTTTTCAGAAGGGATACTCGACAACGTGAGCTTTTTCAATGCTTTCTGCGTAACAATGGAAAGTTCTGCCGGACTCCATCCTCTGGCCGACAGTTCTTGCCACAGACCGATCTCATAGGCTATACCGATAATGTTTTTCACCCATGGTGATGTCGGCGGGACATCCGGAATGATTGCGGAGATACGATGAAAATTCTCGACAGCCGCTTCCATCACGGAATCAACGGATTCGACCGACAAACGGGATGCCAGTTCTTCCCTGAAAAATTCTTCGAACCGTTCCAACATTGGGAGATAAGGTTCAATCGTCGTCTCTTTCATCTTTCATGGAGAATTGCCGCCGTGTCACGGGAATTCGATACGATTTCATATCCCAACATCGAACTGAACTTGTAGCACAGCCGCGTCATCCGTCCCAATATTTGCCCGAAGAAGAAGCCCCAGCGCGGACGGAAAAACTTCATGTAATTGGCCTGTTCCAAAAGGCGTAGGCGGGGTTCCCATTGTTCTACCAGACGCCCGTCGCTCAGACCGGAGCGGATTTGCGCCTCGTGTTCACGGAGCGAATCGGGTTTCACTCCGTGACGGCTCATCATCGTACCGCAGACGTCGAACCACAGTTCGCCGCCCCCGAAACGCTCGGCCACATGGTGCAGAAATGTTTTTACCTGCTTTTCATAGAAATACATCAGCACGCCTTCGACCACGAAGATGAAATGCGCATCGGGATGCCGGCGACGCAGGTCGTCCAGCCAGCCGGCATCCAGCAGGGAGGCCGCAATGTAGGGGTTGCCCGGCTGCTCCGGAATCAGCTCGCGGCGCAGCGCGATGACTTCCGGCAGGTCCATGTCGTAGAATACGGCCTTCCCGTCGCCGATACGCTGGAAACGGGTGTCCAGACCACAGCCCACATTCACCACCACCGCATCGGCGTGCTTCCCTATGAAGCGGCGCACGGCACGGTCGAAAAACCACCCGCGCACGACGCAGCCGACCTCGCTCAACTTCGCCCCGTCGAAACGGGAGTAGTCGTATTCCAGACTGTCCACCAGCCCCTCCGCAACCTTGTCGTTCAGAATCGGGTTCTTTCGGCGGCTCTCTTTCGCCCTGTAATAGAGCGGAATGAGCAATGTCTCGGCGACAATGCTCTCGAATTTATGTCTCTGTTTCATTTGTTATGATATTTATTAATGAACGATATTCAGATTTGTTCACGAATAAAAAAAGAGGAAACCTTTGTGAAGATTTCCTCTTTTCCCGCTGCCCCGTTACGGCAGCTTGTCCGTATGTGTCTTTTCTATCTGTCATACCTTGATAATGGCCCTCCAACCTTGAATTTCAAACAGAATATAGTCATGCAGAATGGATTCCATTTCCTGTTTGGGCACCGCGTGCATCAACAGCTCCTCGAACAGCGTGAACATCCACACCGTATGCAGGTGAATGATAAAATCGGACACAGCCGTATTTATATTCGGGTACTTCTTCTTCATGGCGGCGAACCATGCCTTGACCAGCCCGGTCGAACGGTCGGTGTAGCTTTCGCGAAAATGTTCCAGCGAAGAGCCTTGGGCACGGAACAACAGGATCTCCAGCAGGCTGCGATGCGTTTCGATGAGCGAAACGTATTCGTCGATACAGGCTTTCAGGTATTTTTCGGAACGCATCGTCATCACGTCCTCGCCGCGTATGCCGTGATGCTCCTGCAACATGGCTTCCATAGCGTGCAGGACGGGACGGACCACTTCACAGAACAATTCGTCCTTGTTCCGGAAATAATTATATATGTTCCCCACACCGACACCGACGGCTCCGGCAATCTCGCGCATGGAGGTCTTGGAATACCCCTGCTGCCCGAATCGCTGTTCGGCGACTGCCAATATGCGGCCGCGTATGTCTTCTTTGAGTACCTGCATAAATAATGAACGATGTTTCCGTTTATATTTTTGCAAAAGTACGGGGTTTGAATTTACTGGACAATACCTATTTATGGTGATTTTACATGATTGAAATAAGGGAAAAGCAGGTATTACCGGAGGTAGCGAAATACCTTGTCTATATCCTTGTCTATATCCGAAAGGAAAAGTCATATTGTTCATTGAAAAGGAGAAAGTCTCATAGATTATAATTACTTTTGTACATAAAACCCAAAGAATCAAATATAAAATGGCAAAGATTACAGTAAAAGACACAAGTGTCACAATTATATCAGTCAACGAGAATGATTATATCAGCCTGACAGACATAGCAAGATACAAAAGCGATGACCCGACTGCGGTTATCGGGAACTGGCTGCGTAACCGGAATACAATAGAATATCTGGGTATTTGGGAGAGTTTGTACAACCCGAGTTTTAAACCCCTCGAATTCGAGGGGTTTAAAAAGGAAGCCGGGCTGAACGCCTTTACCTTATCACCGACAAAATGGATAAGTACGACAAACGCAATAGGCATACTCTCCAAATCGGGACGCTACGGCGGCACTTACGCTCACAAGGATATAGCATTTAAGTTTGCAAGCTGGATTTCCGTTGAATTTGAACTGTATATTATAAAGGAGTTCCAACGATTAAAGACCGAGGAACAACAGCAACTCGGTTGGTCAGCCAAACGGGAACTGTCGAAAATCAACTACCGCATACATACCGATGCCATAAAACAGAACCTTATCCCGGCAGAGGTAACCGCCAAACAAGCCAGTATTATCTATGCCGATGAAGCCGATATGCTGAATGTGGCGATGTTCGGTATGACCGCCAAGATGTGGCGTGAGCAACACCCCGAACTGAAAGGGAATATCCGGGACTATGCCACAATCAATGAGCTTATTTGCCTCTCAAATATGGAAAACCTCAATGCAGTATTTATAGACCAAGGTATTCCGCAGGGTGAGCGGTTGATTAAACTCAATCAGATAGCCATTCAACAGATGAGAATATTGGGAACTGGCGGCAGCGAACGCAAGTTATTAAAGTAGATGAGTCTCTATCAGAATTTGTGCCGAGTACGTGATGAACAATACACTATCAAACCATGACGAATAAAGATGAAATGACAATGAACTCTGATAAAAACGCCTATTTTCTATCGCTTCCGGAGATAACCGAATTATCCGTTCCTCCTAAAACGATATTGTTGGAAGAAGGCAAGGTAGCCGACAGAATGTACCTGATCCGGAAAGGTTGCCTGCGCCTGTTTTTCAACAACGAAGGACGGGACATCACTTTCCAGTTCTTTTTCGAAGGGGATTTCGTCGCGTCATTCGACAGCCTGTATCAACGGACACCGAGCCTTTTTTCCCTGGAAAGCATAGAGCCGGCAGAACTGTCGGTTATGAAGCGGGAAGATTTTTTCAGAAACCTCGGACAGAAGCCCGCGCTACGGCAGATATATGAGGAAAAAATCATCGAACGCTTCCATGTTTATCAGCGGCTCTTCCTTTCCCGCATAAAGAACACCCCCCAACAACGGTATGAAGAACTGCTGAAAGAACACCCCTCTATCATACAGCGGATTCCCCAGCATTATATTGCCTCCTATTTGGGGATTACTTCTGTTTCCCTGTCGAGGATCAGAAACAGGCGATAGTTCATTTCTTTACATTTGTTATCGTCCGGTTCCAGTCGAAGATGCGAACTTTGCCGCATCTATTAAAACCGAAAGACAGATGAAAAAGATTTTTATAATAGACTGGAGCCTGATTCCCGTGTTTGTCCTGTCCGCATACTCCGGAATCGAATTGCATGTGGCCGACTATGAAGGCAATCACGAGGTATGGCATAATTGGGCAGTTTTCCATGTCCTGACGAGCCTGCTGTTCCTCATGGCCTCCATATTTCATATAGCGACGCATTGGGGCTGGTACAAGGGAACTGCCAAGAACGGAATAGGCCGGAAAAGCAAGGTCACGGCGGTACTGTCGGTCCTGTTCCTGTCCGTGGTTCTGACCGGATTTGCCCTGTTAGGCATAGAAGGAGCAGGTTCCCCGGTCGGGCAATGTCATTTTTGGGCAGGAATCGTTACAACTGTCCTTTCTATCGGCCATATACTGAAACGCCTTCCGTTGCTACGCAAATCATTGAAATAAGCACAACCTATTCAACGGACAACTTCCGGACAAAGCGTTCTTACAGAAATCGGGGTACTTATTACAAATGCGGCTTCTTGCTTACTGTCGAGAAGACCGCATTTTTCTTTATTTTTCGGCATATCATTCGATTTCAGCATTGCTCGTCCAACCATTTGGGGCATCCGGTCCATTCGTTGCCCCTTCAAATCCGGCATCAGAGAATGGCTGTTGTCATAGGCACCGACTTCATGCAGTTCCACGAATGAGGCATTTCCTCCGTAACGGTTTATGTTTTTCACGAGCTTACGGCCTGTCCGGAGAAAACATACGTGCCAGTTTTTCCCGACGAGATTCCGAAAAGACATTAAAATAGTTGAAGAATAAAATGTTACGCATACAATTATGTACAGAATCCTTTCATTTCGAACCATCATGCCTTATTTATACCGGACGGGGGCAATGTCGCTCCCGTAAAATAATTAAGGATTATGATAATAGGTTATTTAAGGGTCAGCACGGGCAAACAGAACCCGGCTAACCAACAAGACGAGATCCGGCGTTTCGCCGACAGTAGAAATCTTTCCGTCAGCCAGTGGGTGACGGAGGTCGCCAGCGGCAAGAAGAAGGGGTGCGACCGCAAATTAGGGGGACTGATACGGCGCATGAAACGGGGCGACACGCTGATTGTCACGGAAGTTTCGCGGCTAAGCCGCACGCTGACGGACCTCATGGCCATCATGGGCAAGTGTCTGGAGAAGGGAATCAACCTTTACACAACCAAGGAGGGGTATTCGTTCGACAACTCCATCAACAGCAAGGTACTTTGTTTCGCGTTCGGTCTGGTAGCGGAAATTGAACGCAACCTGATTTCGATGCGCACGAAGGAGGCTCTCGCCCTCCGGAAAGCCGAGGGTGTCGTCCTTGGTCGGAAAAAAGGCAGCTACACGAAAATGAACGTGCTGATCGAAAACCGAAAGGTCATCGTTGGCATGTTGAAGCGGAACTGTACGATTGCCGATATATGCAGGCGTTTCGACATTTCGCGGGATACATTCATGAAATTCCGTAGCCGCTATAAGGAAATAGATAAGGCCATGAAAGAGAAAGAGATAAGACGGAAAGGGGAGTTGCAAAAACGGAGGGTATGATTTTACGTTGGTTAAATCGTTCGTTTTCAGCCACAAAATTACAAAAACACGAATTATCCACAAAAAAAATCTGCAAAAAATTGCGTTTCAGTTCTTTGAGTAGGACAAATTTTCCCGGAGTGTCCGAATAATACGACCTTTTTTCCGATAGTCTTTTTAACGAACGATTAAACCAACAAATAAATCGGCATAACTGACAGTTATCCGGCTGATTATTTGTTGGTTCGGTGCTTTTTTACCTCTAAAGAAAGAAGCACGGCACGGACAAACGTACAGAGATTGAATAAATAGCTGATATAAATAAATTGGCATAGACAGAATTATGACAATGAAACGAATACTGTTATTATTTCTTTTATTCTGCGGCGGGTATGTTCATGCGCAAGAGTTGGACTCGGCCCGTATCCATTACCGGCAGGGCCACAGGGAAGTGGACATGCTCTTCCGGGACAACCGCGCGGAACTGGAGCGTTTTATCCGCACCCTGCGTGAAGAACACGGTGCGGACCGCCTTGAAAGCGTCGTGATACGCTCGTGGGCATCGCCCGAAGGTGTGAACCGTCTCAACGGGGTGCTGTCAGAGCGCAGGGCCGACTCCCTGAAATCCTATCTCGTGCGCCACGCCGGAATCCCCGACAGTTTGATCTGCATACATGGAGAAGGTATTGCGTGGGACATGCTGCGCCAAATGGTCGCCGCCTCGGACATATTATACAAGGAAGAGGTGCTGCATATCCTTGACCATACGCCCGTATGGGTGTTCGACAAGGCAGGTCGCGTAGTGGACGGACGCAAGAAACAGCTCATGGACCTGCGGGGCGGTATGCCGTACACCTACATGCTGGAGAATTTCTTTCCCGAACTGCGCTCCAGCCTCTCGGTGGCCTGCTACCGGAAACCCGAACCGCCCGTAAAAGTCATTTCCCAAAAAGAGACGAAAGTGAAAGAGCCGGAACCGGCCCTGCAACCCGATAGCGTGGCGGAACCGGCCTCCGAGCCGGCAACGGTGCGGAAGGAAGCGACCGTGCAACCGCATAGACCGACAGTACAGCGGTTGGCCGTTAAGACCAACCTGCTCTACGATGCGATACTGATGCCTTCGCTCGAAGTGGAGTACCGTATCGCCGACCGTTGGACGGTGAACCTCGAAGGCGACATGGCATGGTGGAATAATGACGGCAAGCACAAATGTTACCAAGTAGCTACAATCAGCCCGGAGGGACGCTGGTGGTTCGGACAGAAGCAAGGCAGCCCGTGGCACGGCCACTACCTCGGCGTGTTCGGCGGCTTCACGTGGTACGACCTTGAAAACGGCAAAGAGGGCTATCAGGGCGAGGCCGAAATGGTGGGTGTCAGCTACGGCTACATGTTCCCCATCGGACGGCGGCTCTCGCTGGAAGCCGGTATCGGTCTGGGGTACATGCACAGCAAGTACGAAGAATATCTTCCCATCGACGGGCACTACGTGTACCAGCAGACAAACCGAATGAATTACTTCGGTCCGTTGAAACTGAAGTTTGCCCTTGTGTGGCGGTTGTGGGATACCGATAAAAAGAAAGGAGGCGCACGATGAAAGCAACGCTACGATATACCCTCATGGGGCTTACGTTTGCAGGATTGACATTCCTTTCCACGAGCTGCCGGAAAGACCTGTGTTACGACCACGACGAGCATGGTCTTTCCGTGAAGGTGAATCTCTCTTCCGACTGGGAACAGGAATGGGAACGTACTTACGCCTATGACTGGGAAAAATTGTGGGAAGAGGACTGGAAGTACGACTATGAAGATTTGTGTCCTGCTCCGGCCGACGGAATACGTGTCCAAGTCTATACCAGCGACGGACAGCGTATAGAGAGCAATCTGCCCGATGAAGGAGGACGGATCGCCATGCCGGAAGGCACGCACGAACTGTTGTTCTACAACAATGATACGGAATATATCGTGTTCGATGGCGTGGCCGCTTCGGAATCCGCCACAGCCACCACACGCGGCGTGACCCGGAGTTCTTTCCATGAATTGCACGCGGGGGAACGTACCGTGAACCAGCCCGACATGCTTTACGGGGCATACATGGAAGAATACACGGCAGAAAAAACACTTGCCCCGACGGAGCTGCCGGTTACCTTGCGTCCATTGGTTTACACCTATATGATACGTTACGAGTTCGAAAGCGGACAACAATACGTGGCCTTGGCACGCGGAGCCTTGGCAGGCATGGCCGAAACGGTCTATCTGAACGATGGGCATACCGGAGAAACCGCAGCCACGGTAATGTTCGACTGTACGCTGGAAGATTACGGAGCGGAAGCGCTGGTACAGTCGTTCGGCGTACCCGACTATCCGGGTGAACATTACGGACGAAACGGTACGGACGGGCGAAGGTACAGCCTGAACTTGGAGGTGAGAATGGTGAACGGCAAGTTCAAGACCTTCGAGTTCGATGTCACAGACCAAGTGAAAGGACAACCACGGGGTGGCGTTATCGTCGTGAGCGGGCTGTCGATTTCCAACGACGAGGGGCTGGAAGGCGGAGGCAGCTTTGACGTAGATGTGGACGGCTGGGGAGAATGGGTGGACATACCGCTGCCCATTGACTGAAACGAATAAAACAACAGGTACTAAATAACCAAATTTTTAATTTAATTTTTTACATCTTATGAAGAAAAGTTTTTTTGTGCTTGGAGTGGCTGTAGCAGCACTGGCAAGCTGTACGAACGAAGAAGTTGTGGATATGCCGCAGAGCCGGGCGATCCAGTTCGGAACTTTCGTGAACCATTCAACGAGAAGTAGTGTGACTGAAACAACGGAGCAGAATCTTCAGAAGTTCTTCGTATTCGGAAACTATGATGATTCATGGACTTCCGTATATACCAATGTTCAGGTAGACGGAGGCACTGTAGGAGCGGAGGGGACGGTTTGGAATCCCACACAGACTGCTTATTGGATAAATGGCAAGAAGTACCGTTTTGGCGCTTACTCCAATGGTGGTAATAAAATTGAGAATGCAGAGTTTAATGCAACCTCTCGAGTGTTGACATTCCCAAATTACTCGGTAGACAATACGAAAGATTTGATTGTGGCTATACCCCAAGAGGTGACTGCAAAAGAAGCTAATAATGGTCCGGTAAACTTATCTTTCTACCATATGTTGTCGCAGGTGAAGTTCACGTTCAAGAACACGGACGCTTATGACTACACCATGAAAATCTCCGACATCAAGGTGAATGCAGTAAAAACAACTAATGTTACAGCGACTTATGCCGAAAGCGGGAAACCAGATATCAATTGGACTACTCAAAGTGTTTCAACAGAGGACTATGATTTCGGAGCATTAGGGGATATTGCCGAAGAATTTAAGGACGCTACCCACACTACGACCTGCTTTGTCATTCCACAAAGCAACGAAAATCTGGAAGTAACCTTTACCGCAACTTTCTATGATGCAGCAAATAAACAATTAAGTGAAAATCAGTTCAAAGGAAAATTGGCATATAAAGGCGATGTTAGCGGCACAGTACAGAACCAATGGACTGAAGGTTTCAAATATAACTATACAGTAGAAATCAACGGTAGCACGATTGATCCGGAGTTGAAGGAGCAGGTAATTGAGTTCAAAGTTATTGATGTAGATGAATGGGCTGACGCATCAAATAGTGATGTAACCCCGGAAAACGCCGGAGAGTAATCGCTTGCATCAATAGCCGAAAAGACATCACATCAGGCTATGAGGGGTTGAATGTCCCCTCATAGCCACTAACGGGAGTGTTGCTCCTTATTTACGCTACCGGTAGCGTCAGAAATAACCGGATATAAAGAAACAATGTATGATTATGAATAACAACCTATTCAAAACCTTGTTCATACCGGCTGTCGCCTGCCTGCTGGGAGCCTGTACGGAAAGCACGGGCCCGGACATGGAAACAAGCGGCAACAGCGGGGCGATCCGTTTTGCCGGTCCCGCCGTGACACGGGCCGCCATCGACGACGCGGACGGAATGTTGACCGATGGAAACTCGTTCAGCGTATGGGGGAACTACACCGACGGAACGGGCGGTACGGCCACGAGCGTGTTTAACGCCGAAAAAGTGACATACGTTTCCGGCATGTGGGGTTACGAGGGCACGAGATACTGGCTCCCCGGTAATACCTACGACTTCTACGCCCTTTATCCGTCTGTGGAAACGCTGGGCGATGCCGTGTCCTCCGCCACCTGCACGGACGGCACATTTACCGTCAAGGGCTTCGACGCCACGAAAGGACACGACCTGATGACGGCGAAAAAGACGGGTATCTCCGTCATGGCAGGCCAGACAGAGCCTCCCGGTCCGGTAGCCCTCAAATTCCAACATTTGCTGGCACGCATCACCTTTGCGGCACGCAGTGAGGGTGGCAACGCCACGGTACATTCCATCTCCCTTGAGGGGCTGGATGTCAAGGGAGATTACGACAGCGGCAAGGAACCCCTGTGGAGCAACACGGCAGAGGGAACCGTCAGCGTGGAGAAAGAGACTTCCGTAACTCCAGCCGGAAATGCGGACGTGTCGGGCGACCTGCTACTCATTCCGCAATCGCTCACGGACGGGGTGAAACTGACTGTCACCTACGATACCGATGCCGAGAGGGGAAAGACCGCTTCCTACACCTTGCCTGCCACCACCGTGAGCATGTGGGAGGCGGCGAACCATTACCGTTACTCGTTCACCCTCACCGGCGGAGGCTATATCGTGTTCGACCCGCCCACGGTCAACGCATGGAGCGACGCCATAGGCGGGAACGTAACCATCGACGTGACCCAATAACCCAATTATAAGCTATCTGTAACTTGACGATAAAATGAACATCCAAATGAAGCAACGATACATACTTCCGGCTCTCCTGCTTCTCTGCTCCGCCTGCCAGCAGGAGGAATGGGCGCAGCCCGAAGCCGACAGTCCCGACGCCATCCACTTTGCCGCCCCGGTCATTACCGTGGAGAAACTCACCCGGAGCACGTTCCACGACGCATTCCCCACCGGCGGCACGTTCGGCGTACTGGGCTACTGCGTGCCTTATCAGCGTGGCAGTAACACCGAAAAGGACTGGGCATCGGGCAGCGCGAACTGGGGTAACAAGAGCGGCAACGCCTTCCCCGACGTGTTCTTCAATCAAGCCGTCACCTACAACGGCTCGGCCTGCACTTATGACTATAATAACAGTGGCGGCCCGCGAAAATGGTACAACACGACGGAAAATCCGGCGGCGACCTCCCCCGACAGCTATCGGTACACCTTTTTCGCCTATTACCCGAAGGACGGTTTTACAGTGGAAAGTCCCGCCAGCGCCACCACACGGGGCGTGCCGAAACTGACGTTCACCATGCCGTTCGGCGAGACGGGCGATGTAGCGACTACCACGTTGAACGACATGCAGACACCCGACGCGATGGTTTCCGTCGTCTATAACCACCTGCGTACCACGGGGAACGTGGGCTTCAATTTCAGCCACATCATGACGGGCTTGGGCTTCGCCGTGAACAACTACAATTACGGAGATGAAAAGAAGGAAACTGTTACCGTCAAGCGTGTTACCTTGTCGGGCCACTTCACCCGCTCGATTACCATCGATTTCAGCAAGAATACCAACGAAGAGGGATTCTACACCTACAGCGGCACCTATCCCGGCACATACGAGATATATAACAACGAGACAGGGCTTGCAGTAGCTCCCAACAGTTCCGTCAGCCCGATAGGCGACAAGCACCTGCTTCTGTTGAGCAACGCCACGGACGGCACTTATTTCGGCAAGGACGTGGAGGTTTCCGTCGAATATACCTACAAAGGGGCGGATAAGACCGCTACAGCCGAACGTCCGACACAGTTCCAGCCCCGTGCGGGTGTCCGCTATACGGCGCAGCTCAACTTCGTGGGCGAAACCTTCGCGCTGAACTTTATTGCCGCCGATAACGAGTTCTGGGAAGACGGGGGCGACAGCGACGTCTCTATCCAATAAAACAACAACCGAAAACAGCATAAAGATGAAAAAGATACTTTATTATTTCCTGCCGGTGGCCTCCATGCTCTTGCCGGCAGCCTGCACCACGGAGGAGGACTTTGGCGGCGGTACCGTTCCGCCCGGCGACGGATTCACCATCGAGGCCGTCTGCCAGAACATGCTGCCGCAGCAAGTCGTCACCCGCTCGGCCATCGCCAAGGACGACAAGGAGAAGCGCATCAACCAGCTCTACCTGTTCTTCTTCGACGAAAACGGCGACTATCTGGAATCGAGCAACACGAAAGTATTCTCGCCGTATATGGCTCCGTCGGCGAATACGACCAATGTCAGCATTCCTACGGACGTGTTTAAAGATCCGGCACTCGCAAAAAAAACTACCATCTACGCTTTGGCCAACGTGACTCCGGAGGTGGTAACTGATGCCAACGGCGACGGTTATCCCGATAATTTCCCCCAATATAGCAAAGACGGGAAAAAGCCCAAGGAGCTGCTCGAAGCGTTCGTGTACGATCCTGCCAATTATACTCCTAACACCCGCGATGACATCACGACCCTGCCCAGCACGGGAATGCCGATGGCGGGCAAGAGCGCGACCGTGAACCTCACCGAGAAGGGAAGCCTCACGATGCAGCTCAAGGCACTGATGGCCCGCATCGACATCAACATCAGTATCGATTCCGACCACTCGGACGAGAGCGGACAACTGCCCCGCCTTTCCATTGCGGAATGGGGCGTGTACAACATGCCTACCGCCGTACCCCTGACCGAGCCTGCCGATGGCCAGACCAGCCTGACTACCGATGAGCCATACCGCAATGTAGAAAACATACAGAGCGATGCCGTCGTTTACAACCACGGCGGGGCCGCCTCCCTGACCTTCTACATGTTCGAGAACATGATTGAACCGGACGAAGATCCGGAAAACTATCAGTATCCGGCTGGAGTAGAGGACGATGTTGACAAGCAGCGGTGGAAGCCGAGACTTGTAGGCGAAAACAGTAAGGCTACCTATTTCAAGATGAGAGCCTACTACACTACCTATAACGGCGACCCCTCCCTGCCCGCAAATCAGGATAACACCACCATCGAGGCCGAATATACCTTCTATCTCGGAGGCAACCCGGTGAATGACTTCAAGGTGATACGCAACAGGCACTACGCCAACAACATCGTCATCAGCGGACTGACCCATGTGGGCAACAACCCGGACCACATCACCTTCGATGCCCGCGTCAACATCACCGAGCAGAACAACCCGTTCTACCTGTCCATGCTGCGCGAGCGTGACCACGACGCCCACTTCTGTATCACACCTTTGGACGTGTACCTCTTCGAGGAAGATGAGAATCCAAAGATGAAAGTCAGCATAGCCGACCCGGAAAGTCACACTTGGATACGCATGGAACGTGTGCCAGCCGAAAATATGGAGAATGGAACACTCTCTGCCGACATGAGTACAGATACCCATTTGGCGACCGGACAGAAATGGACTGCGGGAAACGGCAAACGCAAATACTTCACCACGGACTTGGTGACCAACACCCTTGCCCAAAACACCGAATACACCATCAGCAGGAGCCGTGACCGCATCTATTTCTACTTGGACGAAAACCTAAGCACGAAAGACCGCACCGCCACCGTCAACATCTCGTACACCGACAACAACACGCAGACGCCACGTACCCGTACCATTGAAATCGTACAGCACGGTCTGTTGCCGGTACAGTGGTATTATGAAGGCAGACTTCAAGGCACTATCTACGTGGAAGCCTATGAGGAATATATATCCCATTACGACCCCCTGAACGAGTTTGAAGGGGATTATATCTATGACGGTTTGGAATGGGGTTGTAATGGTGAATACATCGGAGGTCCGCTAAATAACGAATGGACGGAAGGAAACAAACATGGGGCGGCAGCTACCCGGCGCATTATTACCCAAGCTGGACAATCAGAAATGAACCTGAACGAAAAACCCCGCTCAGCGGCGGAATATTGCTATAACAAGAACAAGCGCAATGCCAATGGAGCCGTACAGGGCATGAGCAATTCTTCCGGTTGGTTCCTGCCCGGTATCTCCCAACTGGAAAGTATTCTTACCTCTTATTACAATACATACACGGAGTTCCAGAACAATTTCTACTGGTCATCGGCGGCAGCAAAAGATAGAACAGGAATATGGCCTGCGTATATCTATCCAGAGAGCACCAGCTATGCCCGTGCCACCAAGGCCCTGCCAGACGGTGGTTATGCAGAAAGTGATTGGGACGATATATACACGAATGATAACGGCACTACCGGTAAAGCACCCCGCATCAATAGACCTCTCCGCATCCGTGCAGCCTACGTACCGCCCAGTGGCGTAACTATCCAGTGACAACCGCCAAACTTTAATTCCGTGTCTTACTCACTGCCCGTCTGTAGGAAACCCCTCTACAGGCGGGCAGTGCTGTTTTTATTCTCCCGGTATGTCTTTGGCCTGTACAACCGACATGCACACGCACGTTTTATACGTCGGTCGGGATAGAAAAAGGTGTGACAATATCAAAAGAACCTATTCAACAAAAAGAGGTTTGTAGCCTCCCCAAAAGCCCCTCAAACCTATGGCAAAGGCATCAAGGGGCTTTTCTTCTATCAGCGAAACAGTAATAGACATTTGGGTTCGCGTTATCTGATTGTGTCGTCCGCAAAACACCTTCGGCGTCGGAACTTTATCTGTCATCCGACAGAAATACGATAATAAATATAGGATTTCTTTACCGCTTTTTATTTCTTCTTCAAGAAACGTTCCGTGAGCCATTTGCGCACCGGGAGATCATAGCACTTCAGGCAGGCATAGGCAAGCGCGAACGCCCCGACGAACGTGAGCAGCATGTAAGGAAGGCCTTCGGCAAGTGTCGCCTGACGGTTGAACGCCCATGCCGTATAAATATAGACCAGCGGATAGTGGGTGATATAGACGGGATAGGATATGTCGCCCAGAAACTTGCATACGGCAGCGGAGCGTTTGCCCGTTATCCTGCCTCCCGCTCCCATCGAGACGATAACCGGGAAAATGCAGATGATGCAGAAAGCCTCGTAAAGCCCGTTCATCCAATACCCGTCCTCCCCACCGATACGGGGCGCGGAAAGCACGGCGATTATCATCAGGCTGCACCACCCAAAAGCATTCTTGCGGGTGCGTATCAGCCAGCCAAGCCGGGACAGGAGCAGTCCGCCAAAGAAGGGGTACATCAGCCGGACCAGTCCCACGTACTGCTGTTCCCAGTTCAAAGCCCATCCGCCCACGATGTCGCCGGCAGGTGCGGTAAGGCAGCGGTGTACCGTGAAGCACGCCGCTATCGCCACGAGGACAGTCAATGCCGTCTTGCTGAACTTGCGGATGAACAAGGCGTACAATATGTTGCCGATGTATTCGTAGTAAAGCGACCATGCCGGCCCGTTCAGCGGGTGCATTTCCATCCATCCCCGGACGTCCCACTTCAGCGGCAGAGGCAGTAACGTACAACCCAGCAGCATGACCAGCAGCACCGCACCGGCGGACACGCCCTCCATTGCCGGATAACAGGGGGCATCCTGAAACCAAAAGAGCGCGGCTCCCACGATACTCCCCATGATCACCATAGGCTGTAGCCGGATAAGACGACGCTTGAAGAAGGTTCCCGTGCTCATCCGGTTCCAACGGTCATCGTATGCGTAGCCGATGACGAAACCCGAAAGCATGAAGAAGAAATCGACTGCCAGATAGCCATGATTGATAATCTGGTTCAGATGGTTGCCGCCGGAATGCGCTTCCAGCAGATGAAAGGCCACTACCATAGCAGCCGCCACACCGCGCAGTCCGTCCAGAATCTCGTAGTGCGGCTTCGAGGTCAGATAAGAGTTTTGCATGTTCATGAATTATACCGGTAAAAGACTGAATGCAAAGATAGTATATAATAAATAATTACGATGTTCGTTACCGATTAGAAAATATCAAACAGTCAGATTTCCGTTTAAAAAGAGAGCCGATCTTCACAGACAGGCTCTCCATAAACGAAAAAAAATGTTTTTATATCGTATGAACAAAAAGTATTATTTGAGATGCAGCATAACCTTTGTATGGCGGTTGGCCTCATTGGGCGCATAATCGGAAATGCCGCCTTGGTGAGTTTTGGTTATCTTGTCGCCCGACACCCCACGTTTGATTAATTCTTCAGCGATATAATCGGCTCTTGATGCACTCAAGACATTGTTTACGGATGCTGTTCCGGTCATACTGTCAGCTGCACCAATGACGCTTACCGATAACCCGTACTTCTTCGCTACTCTTGCCAACTCGTCGAGATTAAGCGTCTGGGAGGTATCCGTGAGACGCGCCGTATTGAGTTGGAAGAAGAAATACACGGGTGAGCCGATACACTCTTTTCCGTTCTGCATACGAGCCAAATATTGCATACAGAGTGTGTCTTGACCCGCACAAAGGGGAATTGTGTCGGCAGATTGTGTACCCTTCCCATCCAAGGGAGATTTCCCGTCCCACTTCCGGTTCTTAAGTCTCGCTTGAAGCGAGTTCAGACCGCTGTAATTGTTTTTGGGATAACGGTTGCCGTCGAATGCATCGTCGTCATCAAAAAGATGGCTGTACTTGTCGAGCAATCCTTCGATTTCCAGAATCTTTTTCAGCTCAGCGAGTGTCCGTCGGTCTCTGTCATGCTGCCCTGCATAAAGACGGTTCTCTTCCGACAAAGCATTTACGCGCTCGACAAGCCACTGATCGCGGCGGATATAAGGACTTGGGTCTATGGCGCGTTTCCAACCGACCCTGCCGATATGAAAAGAAAATCCGGCGGTAAGCGATAACATGTGGTCACCAAAACGGTTCTCCTTACCATACCCGTCGAAATCTTGGAAAGTGGTTGCGCCGGAGAGTTCCACGAGGGCGCTTACCCTTTTGGAAATCCGGTACTGCCCCTGTATACCATAAGAGACTGCAAACGGGTTATGCCCGTTGGTCGCATGATGCAGCAGCCCGATACCGGCAAAGGGAGCCAGATGCCAGCGTACCTGTTCCTGACGGGAATAACTGCCGCCGAGCACATTCCATAGCAGATCCGCATGGAGGTGGTGGTATTCCTGCACGGCCAGCGTACCGTCCTTGAACTGCAAGCCGCTATAATTTATGCGTGCGCCTACCCACGGGGTGAACCACTTGCCAATGGCAAGGCTATACGAGGGTTTCAACCTCCCGAACAGGTCTTCGCAGCCAAGCGGGGTGCCGAGAAAGGCCGTCGTGCCTCCGGCGATACTGACGAACCAGTTGCCGTTTCCCCGTGCCGGGACGACCACTCCGTCAAGATATGAGGGCTGTAACGGCTGCAGCAGTTCAGTGTCATCGTAACGGAACATGCAGCGTACAGTATCCTTCTCCGTGGGTTGTACATCCGCACGGGCTTGCAGCGTACAGAACGCCGCAAAGATAAAGATGATATTCTTTGTCATAATTCCAATTTTTTAATTGTAATCTATTCAGTTTTCAGGCAATCTTTGCCATTTATCGTTTGGGCTTTTTGCCGATGGCCGGACGCATCATGCGGCTCGCCATTCTCATGCAGCGGAGCGCCCATGCCCGGTTGTCCTCGTCGTCATCGCGTCCCCATTTGAGGTCACTGCCGCCACCACCTCCGCCACGTGTTTCGGCAAATGTAGTGGCATCATCGACCATGCCGAGGAACAACAGTGTGGCGCAGTGCATGACTTCCGTGCCTTGTTCTGCCACGGAGCGCACGAGGGTGCCATCGAACAGTTGCCGTTCGGAGGGCTTCATACGTGCCGACAGTTCCCGCCACTCATCGACCATGTTTTCCAGCATGGCATCCTTGAGCAGGCTGTCCACTTTGGAATGTACATCACGGGTGTATTCGTAGGCTTCTTCCTTAAGCTGTTCCGTGCGTTCCTGAATGGCATCCATATTCTCTTTGAGGTCGGAAAGCTGTCGGTCGGCAGTCTGTAACTTCTCCTGTTTGTCTGCCAGTTTCCCTTGGATAGCGACCAGTTCTTTTTCGAGTTTCTCTTTCTCGGCGGATATGGCCAAGGCATCGTCTTTTCGGGAGTTCATGTCATTTTCGAGTGCTGCCAGTTGGGCCTCCTTTTCGGATTTCTCTCGTCGCAGGTTTTCCACCATTGAAGTGAGACCCTTTACCCTGCGCTCTGCCAGCCGTATATCCGAATGAAGATCGGAAAGCACTTTTTGGTGGCGGTCAATATTCTCCTCGATAGTTGTACACTCTTCCGAGAGCATACGGCGGTATTCTTCCGTCGTCCTGTGCCGTGCGCCGGTCTCGGCGACGCTCCGGCCTCTCGCCATTCCCCATTTCGTGTTGACCTCGGCGAAAAAGTCCGTATGGAGCTGTTTCATTCTCGCACTATATTCGAACTTGTCCTTTCCGGCGAATATCTCCTTGTACGCAAACTTCCCGTCTTTGATTGGCAGAAGCGTGCAATGCACGTGCGGATTCAACTCGTCGAGGTGTACAATGAAGGCGGCAACATTCTGCTCTCCGTATCTGCCACAAACGAATGAATAGACATCCTTTGCCCAACGTTCGATGTCGCTCTTCCTTTTGATGCTGGTATTGTCCGCACCTTTTTCAAAATCCACCTTCTGCGTACCGAATGCGAGTTCGTGCATCCGCTCCCGCGAACCTCCAAAGATGATGTTTACCACCGTGCGGTATTTCGGTTCGATCAGTCCCTCGTTGGGGTCCTTTATTCCGCGACGGCCCAATATGTCCGCCATCCGTTCCGGGATATTACGGCTCGTGTCAATAGGGCGTATCTTGCCTCCGGACGCAATCTCGAAGTTCAGATGTTTGCGAGTGGGATCGTAGTTGCCCTTACTCATGGCGTACTTCTCTGCCTCTTTGCTGCGATTGCGCAGATGTTCGTTGCCTTGGGCGGCGGTGATTCCTTTCGACACTTGAACGTCAAGAACCTGTTTTGCATTTGCCATACTGCTTCCGTGTTATTTCGGACAATCCCCCGTGTCCCCAGCTTGCTGCTTGTACGGACACCCTTCCCACCGACGAATGTCGGTCGGGGTATTAGGCTCCCCCTTCCCTTTGTTCAGTGGCAGACGGGCAAGCCCGGATGCCTGCTATAACTGGAAGGATATTTGAACCTGAACCGGGGAGAATTGCCCGTGGTTATACAATCTTTGTCTGCGAATCCCTGTTCAACTTTCTTCCTGCGCCTTCGCTAAAAGCGATAGAAAGGGTTTACGAAGCGATTCGAGGCGTTCCGTCTCTTCGTCCATACCGAAATCCGTTCCATCCGGCTTTCCGTCGATAACAAGCTCTGCAAGCTCTTTCGAGGCTTCGATGAACGCCGCCCATTCCCCACCGAGATCGGACCGGAAGAACTGCACGAGCGGTGAGCCGTCGTCGAATCTCGACTTGCGCAGAACCCGCCATAGGGCGGCATGGGCGATACACTCCAAAACGGTCTCACGCAATTGTTCTTCTGATCGGAGGGTATGCACGGATGTCGTGCCGGAATGGTTGTCCGGATAGGCCCGGCTGTCCTGTCCGGTTATCTCCGCCAAGGTCTGACGCATGATTTGTCCGCATGATTTGCCGACATCGAAAGAAGTTGCTTTGCCAATCACCCAATCGTACAATATTCCTTGTATTCTTGTGGCAAAGTCCGTTTCTTTCTGCCCACTGTCCGGCATGTCAGGCGTGCCGATTCGCAGGTGCATGGTAATGATGACGCTTTTCGCCAGCCGGATACGTTCCAACTGCCCGAATGCTTCGAGCGTGTCCAGAAACGAGCGGACGGTGGCGCGGTGCCAATGCCACTCGGATGCAAGGTCGGAAACGGTCACATGGCACTGGCAGGGACCGAGGTCGTAGTCTTGTTTCCTTAAAAACGGGGAGACGAAACCTGCCAGCGATTTATCCAACAGGTCGCAGTAGGCTTCTGTTCTTGTTTTCCGCTCGCCGACTTTTTCTTTCAGATAGTCGAACACTTCCGTGTTGGCCAGTATGGTGGCGGGTGCTTCATTTCTATTTCTCATTTTCGTTCTGTTTTTGATGATTCATATCGTGCGGATTGTATGGACTGCCATTATCCGCATTATCATGGCAGTCTTGCGTGATGATACTATGATAACTGTCGGCTAATGCTCCGGGATATTCCAGCCATTCGAGGAATTTGCGCATGTCTGTCCTTTCGGACATGACCCTTGCCGACGGGTAGAACAGGGCAGCCAAAAGAATAAAGGCGATGGTTACGGACATCGTGTACAGATGCGGCACGAAGCCGATGACCAATGCCAAGAGCGCAAACCAGACGAAACGTTTCGGCCGGTCGAGCAAACAGCGCATCCATCGGTCCGCCCGCCGGAAAGAGGCCCATGCGGCACACACAATGGTGGATGGCACAACACCGAACTCGCCGGGGTGTCCGCTCGTATAGACATAATGGAAGAGGAGCAATACGATAAGCAGCACATGGGTGTACAACCTGCGGGCCTTTTCGCTCCATATCATTTTATCGTAGAATTTTGCCATGAAGTAACGTCTGCTCCTGTACAACAGTGCCGGAAGGACGACAGGCATTGCAAGAAACACAAACTGTAA
Source organism: Bacteroides sp. RCH18 (assembly GCF_058231005.1). Classification (NCBI taxonomy): domain Bacteria; kingdom Pseudomonadati; phylum Bacteroidota; class Bacteroidia; order Bacteroidales; family Bacteroidaceae; genus Bacteroides; species Bacteroides sp. RCH18. The sequence continues at coordinate 707,234 of NZ_JBIPTC010000002.1, forward strand.
TATAATCCAAGTCATAACAGGTAATAGGGTTTTGAAGGTATGTGAACGGGCCGTACCACGAGTTCCAAGCGGACAATCCCGTGGGTGGCCAAGCGGATAATGTTCTCGGTGTCTTCAGCTGTCAGGGACGATGCGCCTTTCTTCATCCGGGACTTGAATATGCCGTTCTGCTTGCGGTATGTAGCCAGTGCCGCGTCCAGATCATGCTCCGGAATCGTCCACGTCATGCCCCGGTCGTATGTGCCATGCGGTTTGCAAGCACGCAGTACCAGCGTGCGGGAAACCAGGAAATCGGTCCGGTTGTTCCTCGGAATGACGTGCTCCTTGTAGAGGTTGTCATCGGCCACCTCTATCCATGTGCGGTATGTGTCGATGCAGAAAATCATCTGGCGATATATCGTGTTTCGCATAGGAACTGTTTTACATGAAATCCAACAGCACGTCTTCCAGCTCCTTCTTGTACTTGAAGCTGCCGTTTCCGGTGTGGAGTTTCAAGTCGAGAGACAGGTCGCCGTACATCAGTTCCAACGAATCGTAAACGGTCGCGATGACGCGGTTTACCTTACCGTCCGCGTCTGTCCGGGCGTTCATCTTGAACATTTGTCCGAAAGCGGGATTGGAGTAGGCACAGGTGCTATGACCGGATTTTTCCAATCCGACCGGCACATGGTGGTAGAGCGTGATCAGCTCCATGTCGTCCTCGAATATGTCCATGACCTCCTCCAAATCATAGGGGTCCCGCAACGGGAACGTGAGCAGAACGTAGTCGCCGTAAAACTGCGGCTCCTCCATTGTCGCCACATTGAGAAGCTGCGGCATTTGCAGGGGTACGAACGACATGAAGTCATCCAGAAAGTGTCGTAACATAATCATATATCGTTTATTTTATGAATAGGCTTTTACAAAGAGGCGATGAATATCTCCATGAGCATACCGGGCAGCTCGTCCAACCGGTTGTTCTCTGACGACAGGATTTTACGCAGTGTCTCGAAAGCGCCGGGTGTTTCGGTCGCAATCCGGTCGAGGGCTTTCTTATCCTCTGGGGAAAGAAGCGTCATACAGAGGCCGTCCAAGGAAGCGTAGGGCTGGAGTATCATCCAGATGTAGGCGTGCGCCTGTTCGGGTGTCGCGATTTCGCCCCGATGTATGTCGTCGAGACAGGTACGCACGTTCTGTATCAGTCGGCGGTCGGCACGCAGGGCCATGTATATCAGGGCCTCCTTGTAGGTAATCTCTTTGCGTCCGGCAGCGAGAAACACCTCGGAACAGCACTTCTCCGTGTCGCGGGTAATGTCGGCCATGTTTGCACTGCCGGAATCGTGCAGACCGGACAGAAAAGCGCGAAAAACGGCGTCTTCTTTCTCGATGAATCTCTTGAGGTCACGACTGTCGTGTATGCCGTTGTTCAGGGTTCCGGCAAGCAACTTACGATATGCCGACAGCGTTTGCTCCTTGTTGCCACGGTAGGCAGGCCGTTTATCCAGCGCTGCGAAAAACGGGCGGATCTCCTCGGCGGAACGGTGTAGTTCCACGTCTCCGGCATAGGGAGAGAACCGCTCTTTTAAGCTCAACACTTCCTTGTAGGTGCGCGGTTTCGACAGGGCCAACCGGGAAAGTTCCGAGCAAATGGAGTCGTGTAACAGACGACATTCTTCCCGTGTGCCGGAATGGGCCTGACGGGCCGTGTCCTGCCGAATGGCTGCAGCCACGGAATCTTTCAAGGTTTGCCATTCCCCGATACATACAGTCAGCTCTTCAAAGGAAAGTTCTTGGGACTTGCGTATCTCGGAGAGGTACTCTCTGTACAGACCGGCAGGCGTGTCTTGGGGTTCCGCCAGTGATTTGCCGTTCGGACTGTCGCATGACGGGAATGTGAAAACGGCAATCGAAGCGGCAGAAAGTCCAGCAATGGGAAGTATGATTTTTAAGTATGATTTTCTACTATTCATTGTTCAATTTTGAATTTTACAGCGCAAATCTAAGTATTATTTTCAAGATGGCAAGTGTTGAAATTTGTTTTATAAGCTATTTTTAACATTACACTTAATAGTTTGATTTTCAATGAAAACAAGTGAAAAAAACGGGAGATTTAAGTGCTTTATTCGATTTTCCGTTCAAAGTATGGTTTAGTTTAAAATAAAACTGTTATATTTGTACTTGTTATCATAGAAGTGTACAATGAGATGGCAAAAGTAGGTTACATATTTAAGGCGGATCGTTACGACGGGTTCGAGGCTGACAAAGAATGGATGCAGAAGTACGGCTGTGTACAAGTGATAGAGGAACCGGTCGAAAGCGAGGCGCTACGGCCTAAATGGAAACAGCTTGTGGCGAGCCTCGAAAGGGGTGACGAGGTAGTGGTGGCCAAATTCAGCAATGCCCTCCGAGGGTCGCGCGAACTGTCGGCTTTCATTGAGTTGTGCCGTATCAAGGTGGTACGCATCATATCCATCCATGACCGGATCGACTCACGGGGTAAACTGTTTCCCGAAACGACGGTTGCCGATGTGCTGGAGATGTTCGGGGCGCTTCCCGAAGAGGTGGCGATACTGCGATATTCGTCCGCACGTGTCTTGAACCTGCAACAGAACGCGAAGATTCCGAAGAAAACGATGAAGGCTATGGATAAGGCCGACAAGGAAAATACTATTGTTGACATGTATGTCAACGGCCATTCATTCGAGGACATCATGGCGGTAAGCGGGTACAGCAGTCGGAGTTCGGTATTCAGCGTGCTCCACAGGCATGGGGTAAAACTCAACAGGGGGAAATTCAGCGGCCCCTTGGGAACCCGGAAAAAGAAAAAGGACGACAGTCCGGCGGAAGAATAACCCGTAAAACGAAAAGGGCGGCGGCAACTACCGCTTATAAACGGTTTAACTGTCGGAAAACAAGATTGAAAGGGATTCGCACTCTTGGTAACAAACAGCAGATGTTTAATTTATTAATACAGGTTAAATAAAAACGTAGTATGGAAGTAATATTGATAATCGTTGTGTTCTGGGTAGTGGGTAAACTTCTGAAAGCGGTGTTCGGCGGTTTTAGCAAGAGCGACTACCGGCGTGACCAGTAACACGTATGAGGCAACGGCGGCATTGTCTTGCCGGTTCTTTCGTGTCAGGAGTCGGAATATGATTCGTATAAATCAAAAGATGAATGTAGATAAATGAAAACTTACCTTATCTTGTTTTTGGCTATCGTTTTTGAAACTGTAGCCACTTCTTTCTTGAAACAGAGCGAACAGTTTACCAAACTCGTTCCGTCCGTATTGACCGTTCTGGGGTACGCGGCGGCTTTCTATTGCTTGAGTGTCGTACTGAAGAGCATTCCGGTAGGCATAGCTTACGCCATTTGGTCGGGAGTGGGTATCATTCTTATCGCGCTTATCGGCTTTTTCGTTTTCAAACAGCACCTCGACCTGGCTGCCATCATCGGGCTGGTCCTGATTATTGCCGGAGTGGTCGTCATCAATGTCTTCTCCAACTCGGTCTCTCATTGATGGAAGTGTCCCGTCATTGTGTTCTATACCAAACGAAAAGAAAGAAATCATGTTTTTCATCAGCATGGTTTCTTTCTTTTTTCAGCATTATAGGAAGGAGTCAAATATATACATTCAACATAAGATACAAGTATGCCTTTTCGTCCTTACTGTTATGATGTTCAAGTTCGAATTGTACCTTATCTTCACGGGCCAACCAGCCAATAGCACTACCCAACTCGGCATCATCCATCCCTGTAATTTTCTTTATCTCTGAAAATTCCCATTTACGGAGATGGTCACTATTCAATAAACGCCAAACTTTACCAGCGTTCTCGCCAATGATGTATTTATCCATAAATTATAATATATTTATTGTTATATGTATATAATATGCTATGCAAATGTACAGTTTTGATAACGAATTATTGCTTACGACCCATTAATGTTTATTAATACATCATGCATTTGGCGGAATTTTTATTCCGGATAACTGCTCAGAATGCCGCTACCAATCTTTAAACTTTTTTGATAGCGGCATTTTACATGGAACCTAAATCCGAAAAAATTACCTGCAAATTATGGCACGTTGCCGGGAATATATCCAAAATGTAACGACAATCACTAAAGTCGTCAGAATTTCAGACAACGGTAAGGCGAGCCAAATTCCTTTTACTCCCATTATGGCAGGTAATGCCATGAAGCACGGAACCAGAAAAACAAGTCCGCGCAAGACAGCAAATGTGATGGCCGGCTTTACTTGTTCCATGCTCTGATAATATCCGATAATGGAGAGGTTCAAAATAAAGAAGATGAACCCCGTGCCATAATAAGGGAATCCTTCTATCGCTATGCGTGCGGCAGTATTGTCAATGCGCAAGAATAGTCCGACAAGCAATTCAGGAAACAGGATAAAGGCGGCAGTAGAAATGACTCCGCAAACTAATGCCGCAAACACGGAAACGCGTAAGGCGGAACGAACTCTTTCCGTGCTTCCTGTGCCGAAATTGTAACTGATAATAGGCTGGGCAGATTGGGCAATGGCGTTACCTATCATGAAGACGAACGGGAGATAATAACAGCTTACTCCGAAAGCACCTACTCCGTCATCTCCCAAATGGCGCATGAATACCTGGTTGCCGATGAACAGCAATATCGCCATTGTCAATTCGCCTAACAAGGCGGATGATCCTATCTTACACTGCATTCCTATATCATGGAAGAAGAATAAAATCTTTTTTCTACCCGGACGAAGAGAATGCAAACGAGTGTCACGGGCATAGAACAACAAGTAACCCATCGCCACCGCTGCCCCGGCCAAACAACTCAGGGAGGTAGCAAATGCCGCCCCCATCACTCCCCAGCCCAGCGGGAAGATGAACAGCCAGTCGAGAACGACATTCACCGCTGCGGCTATGATGCTGCACCACATGGCGAGTTTCGGAGCGCCGTCCAGGCGCATGGCAAACAAGGCGACGGCAATCCACAACTCGAACAGCAGAGACGGGGAAAACCAGACCAGATAATCGACAACCAGCGGCAGCAAATGCTCCGACGAGCCAAGCATACGGGCGGTTTCTTCGGGAAACGCCAGAATGAATCCTCCGACGGTTACGGATATGAGCGTCACGAAAAGCATGGCTTGGGTGATGGTCGCACGTGCCAAAACGGTTTTTCCTTTCGACAAGTAAATGGAAGCGATTACGGAACAACCTGCCCCCATCATCAGTCCAACACCCATGAGTGACATCAGTAGAGGGACGCAGATATTTACAGCTGCAATCCCGTCGCTGCCCACGCCGTGTCCCACGAAAATCCCGTCGATAGTCGTTACCGCCGACATACTCAACATTCCCAACAGAGTGGGGAAAAACAGTTTCTTAAACAGAACGGAAACTCTCTCATTCCCAAAATCAATCACTTTTTCTTTCATACGTCTTTGTATTTTATATTATATGGTTTACTTCCGGCAGAAAACGACGGAAGCCGGATAAGACGATGGTTTTACCCAGTCATCTTATCCGGCTTCCATAGCCCTCCGATGAGGATTATAAAATGTCCTTTGCGTTATTTCGCCGCAAAGGTGGGCCAAAGATTTGACTTATCCAAAAAAAGTTGCATTTTTGTACATTGCTATTTAATTCTTATATATGACAAAAGCAGAAATTGTTAGCCGGATTGCACAGCAGACCGGAATAGAGAAAGAGGTCGTAATGACCGTGGTCGAGGCATTCATGGAGAATGTAAAAGATGCGATGATTGCCGGGAACGAAGTGTTCCTGCGGGGTTTCGGTAGCTTCATTATCAAGCAAAGGGCAGAGAAGGTGGCCCGTAACATATCAAAGAACACAACTATTGTGATTCCGGCTCATTCCATCCCCGCCTTCAAACCGGCAAAAGTATTCCTGAATGCCGTAAAAGAGGGAAAATAAAGGACGTGTAAAAGTTTCATTTTATTTTGTAGATTTGTATCTATTAGCGATTTAAGAGGGATTAAGTTTTTAGTCTAAAAGATAATACAGAATTGTTATGATTAAAGAATTGAGAGTTGGCAATTACGTTGCTTATAAAGGTAAACCATCTTTGGTTTGTGCATTGGATTATGATCCTAAGTTGAGAAAAGAGAATATATCCGTTGTTTATAAATGGGGAGAACCTCCGTATAAAACAAATGGAGACATTCAGCCAATATTACTTACTGAAAAATTGGTTTTGCAATGCGGTTTTAATCAGCTTGACGATTATACATTTGACAATGATGAAATGGAGATTACACAAGACTGGGATGATCAAACTGTATATTACATTACCACTCATGCTAATGAATATACGGTAAGCGGACACCGCATAGAATACTTACACCAGCTCCAGAATGCGTATTTTTGTTTATCTGGTGGAAAAGAATTAGAAGTTAACCTATAAAGAAAAGAGGCTTTTAGAACTGCCTCTTTTTCTTTATATCATGCGAGGGTATTATATATTTAATCCGTCACCTCCCAGTAATAGCTTAACTCGTTCCCTTTCAGATTCTCTTTGGCGTATTGGTCGGCTTGTTCCCAAAGAGTATTGTAAAGTACCGCCATATCCGGTCTGTTTTCATAGTATTGCCATATCTTATGGTTAAGTACCAATGTCAGTTCCGTCAAGAACTTATAGTCCCCTTTCCACTCCCTGAAAGCCCGGTTGAAAGTGTCCAAAACAGCCGCCAACCCAAATCTGTCCGCTATTGAGAAGTCTTCCCAAAAGGTTGTTTGTAACTCATAACCGTTCTCTTGCATAAATTCTTTAAATGTCATACGCTCTAAATTTTAAGTTTGAACTATTTTTTGTTTTTCCCTTTGGTACAATCCTGTACCGAAAGGTTGATTATTTTTCTGCCTATAGGATTGACGGTCGGTCCAGGCAAGAAGGCTGCGAAAAATACACTCTCCAACAAAGTCGGGGAGGAAGATTTTTCGACAGCAAGCGTAAGCGGTTCTTGACAGGACAGACAAGCGGCAATCGAACTTTGCAGAAAAAATAAGCGGGCTTTCGGCATGGAGTGTTGGGAAACGGCTGTAAGGAGGATAAAACGGGGGAAGCTAAAATGTTATAAAAGGATTACTTTCCGGCTGGATAGTCACGGTACAAAGGGGAACGGACCGCGTTTCGATAAAAGGGAAAGAGCCATGAAGATATAAAGGGGGAATTCCGGCAAAAGGATTCAGGACACATCCATTGTCAATGTATCCCGAACCTGCACCGGTCATTATCTGTACCGAATGTTTAGGAAACCCATTTGTAACCTTCGTCCGTCAGTTCAAAATATTCGTCCATTCCCGGTTTCACAAAAAACATGATTTCAAAGGCTTCGTTGCTTCTACCTTCGGGTATCGTCATGTTGATTTCTCCATTGCGGGCTGTTCCTCTTCCCGTATTGAAACCTAAGTCTTCGTCCGCATAGGCGTAATGGAATTCCACATCCGGAAATATCTCGGAAAGTTTTTGGATAAGCAGTGGCACTCCATTCCATGCCGTATCGAACCAAAGTATGTTCGGCTCTTCAAAGTCTTGGTGATAGGCATTCCATTTTGTACCCCATGTGGCGGTAGACCACTCGTACCAAGTGGGATAACCGTACTTTTTCCGATTTTCCAAATACGATGCTCCAAGTTGCAGCGCTTCTTTTCTGTCCTTTTCCGCCAATCCTTCTATCCATTGAATGGTTCTCAAAGCATCATCGTCCAATAAAAAATAGAATGGCTTCAACTGCATTGCTTCAAGGTATTTCATACCCAAATCTCCACTGCTGCTTTTTTCTATCAACAGTTCTTCAGGCATAGGAATGATGTTGTTGAAGTCGATGTAACAAGGCGTATTGTCATCATCGGTTTTACCTTTTAAGAAATTCATTACTTTTTGTACTGTTTCCCGGTCTGCGTTTATTTCTAAACGGTTTGTCACATGATTAGGCATAATCTTAGTTTTTTGAAATTGTTAATACTTATTTTCCCTTTTGTCGGTTCTTTCTTCCTGAACCGCTTTGGGGTTTTACGGATGCGGTACACGGCTGTCGGGAAAACTTCATACGGTGGCTTTCCTTGGAAAATTACTCTTACCCCGGTAAGGAAGAATTTTGCAAGAAATGCACTTCAAGCCACCGGATCAAGTGCGACGGCCTACCTTTGCATCTGGTAAAACCAAACCGGTGATGGAAAGAAGAAAAGACGGGAGATATACGAAAGACCGGGGTCGGTATAAAAGGCGGATATTGCTCCGTGAGTAGTGATAAAAAGGAATGGAGCTGATTATAAAAGGAGACGGTTCTGTGTTTCGCCCATTCGATAAAGGATACCGCAACCATCTCTGGCGGATGCGTTGCGGTATTTTGTGGACAGCATTTTATGCGGCCTTGTCCGGCTTGCGCTGCCTTGTTTTCCAGCCGTACACGGCGGCTACATACGGATAGAGGGAACGTGTTCTCCGGCGGAAACCTTCTTCGTCGATTTCACGGTTGTAAATCTTATCGGCGATACGCTCCGCTTCATCACGGTCTTTGGCGATACGATACAAGGTGTAGTTCGTACCGTCATGATGGCCCATCCGTCCGCGAATGTTATAGCCGTCGCCGTACCATTCTGCATCGTCGCACTGGGATTTCAAAATATCGGCAATGGTGCTGCCCAATATTTGATAGCCTTGTCTCCGGCCGTTCCATAATCCCAAGTTGCCGAACACGACAATAATGCCGTCCACTTCTTTATTCAGGTTGCTCCGTTCGTCGTCCAGCCAGCGATATACTTCTTCTGCCCATTCTTCATCGCTGACCTCGTAACAGTCATCGTCCAATATTTCCCGTTGTGAATTTTGATAGTATTCTTTTGCCGTTTCGTCCAACAGGTCATAGCTTGACCAAATCATCTGTTTCATACGTCTTGAATTTTAAGTTTGACTTTTGTTTTTTTATCCCTGCCTTCGGAGGGTTTCCCTCGTCCGGCGGGATTTGATTTTACGTGCGGACCACAAGGCGGACAGAAGGGAAACAAGGCAAGGAGGAAGCGGATAGTCCTATGGACGATTTCATTTGTGTTGAACAAGTATTGACGAGCTTGCGAGTTGATGGTTGTTAACCTCAAATGAAGCCGCGCCTTGCCGGTTCCCGACCGCCTTAACTTTGCACGGGAAAATCAATGGACGACGGCGGACTCTTCGTGTGGAGTATGAAGGAGTATAAAAGTATAGACGTTCCGGAACGGTAACGAGCAAAACAAAAGCGGCCTTCGGGCCGCTTTGTCTCAAAAAGGCAGGAATTACTTCTTGCCCTTCTTCGGTTTCTTTGCCGGTTCCGCAGGAACTTCCTCCTCTTTATCGACAGCCGGATAAAATTTGACTGCAACCGTCACGATGCGGTTGTGCAGCACGCCGTCTTTGTCGGTCCATTCTTCGGGTTTAAAATAGCCCTCCACGGTAAGCAGCGTGCCCTTGGTGAGCTGGTCGAACGACCCGGTATTCTCGTTCTTGCGCCACGCTTCAATGTTCATGAAAGCGGATATACGCTTGGTATCTTCGCCGTTCTTCTCCTGACGGGCCACTGCCAGCGGGAAACGTGCGACACTTGTGGTGGTGAACTGACGGACTTCGGCATCTTTTGCCACGAATCCGGTTACTGCGAAATTGTTCTCGATCTTTTTCATTGCGATTGCTTTTTGAAGTTAATAAATCAGTTTTACGGTGCATAAAAGTAGGTGCAGTAAAGGGCTGCACCAAGGATAGCGCATAAATACTCTTTATTTTGGAGGCGAAGCCCCAAACCGCAAGCCCGATAAAGGAAGATTTGTGCGATACGCCATTGGTCAAGACCATCGGGTCGCGCCCGTCTGCATACTAACTTTGCAACGAAAAACGATATGGCGACTTCAAATAGAAAGCGGTCGCGAAAAAGTCGAGGCGAAACAATCCGCAGCGGACTCGGAAACATGAAAGACCTGTCCGTCCACCGACACAAGACCGCTCCCGTTCCGGCAGGTGGGCGGGAAGAACATCAGGCGAGAAAGTGTATCGGCTGTTTGGGGTTGAAGCGGCAAGAACGATATACCGTTTAACAACCATATACGCTGCATCGTGGAAAATACTATCGGACGAAGATCCGGCAAAAGGCGTGTGCGACGTATCGATATCGCTGTCTCTATCCGGCAAGAGAAATGAGGGAAAGAAGAGGTAAAGGAAAAATGGCCGAAGTCTGCCTTGAAACAAAGCGGAGAAGCCGCCTTTGCATGAGTGGCCGTTCGATATAAAAGGATATGGCGCAGCCGAAATGTATAAAGGGGTATTTCCGAAGGAAACGGTATGAGTGTCTGTTCGGAAATAAAAGAGGTGTAATAGTCAAGACTTGTTCTGACAGCTTGTTTAGTATCGGACAAAAAAACTGTCAGCTGTTTGTTGCGAAGTTACGCAACTTTCTTGACTCTCACAACCGGATGGTGTTATATTAACGCCATTCGGTTTTATTGTTTCCTGATTTTGGAGTTTGTATTTCCTTGCGACGGCAATCCCTTCGATAAAAGTCTGCATGGGTGTTTTTCCGAAACAGTACTTTCCGGAGTGGGTTCTTTGGGTGTTGTAGGAGTTCATCCACGCATCGAGGTCTGTTTGCAGTTGCTCAATAGAGGTATAGATTTTCTTTCTAAATGCGATTGCATAGAACTCGTTCTGCACGGTTCTGTTGAATCTCTCGCAGATGCCGTTTGTCTGCGGGCTTTTCGCCTTGATTTTAGAGTGGTCTATATCCTCCACAGCCAGATACAGTTCATATTCGTGGTTTTCTCTGTTTCCGCAGTATTCCGTTCCTCTGTCTGTGAGCATACGCATCAGCTTCAGGTCATGCTGCTCGAAGAAAGGCACTATCCTGTCATTGAGCATATCGGCAGCGACAAGGGCGTTCTTCCTGTCGTATAGCTTAGCAAATCCGATTTTGGAGTAAGTGTCAATGACGGTCTGCTGATAAATGTGTCCGACACCTTTGATGTGTCCAACATAATAAGTATCCTGGGCGACAAGGAAACCGGGATAATAGGTTTCTATCTCTCCATGAGCCTGTTTCTCTTCCTTTGCTTTCTCCAATGCAGCCACTTGGTTCTCATCAAGGATAATGCCCTCTTGTTCCACTTTGGCAGACAATGCTTTCAGGCGTTTCTGGAAGGTCTCCATATCGTGCCGCAGCCAAATGGAGCGTACTCCGCCCGGCGAAACAAGAATGCCTTTCTTCCGCAATTCATTGGATACACGCACCTGCCCCAATGCCGGATTGTCTATCGCCATCCCTACCACAGCCTGCTCGATGTGTTCTTCCACACGGTTCTTTATGACAGGCTTACGGCGTGAGATCTCCTGCAAGGCGATTTCACCTCCTTGTTCATACAGCTCCTTAAAACGATAAAAACTGTCACGGCTATAACCCATAATCTTGCAAGCACGTGATACGTTTCCTAACTGTTGGGAGAGTTCAAGCAATCCCAGTTTGTTCTTGATGACTTTTTCTGATGTGGTCATAACTCAATCTGTTTTCTGTTACAAATTTATTCTTTTTATACGTAACTGTCAGATTAAGTCTTGACTATTACAAAAGAGGGTATCGCACCCGCGTATCTGTTTTAGATTTTAGCCGGTGTAACCGGGCTGAAACTGGTACTCCAGCCCGTACTACATTTACCTTTTTTCTGTTTTGGTCTGTAATTCTACCGGCTCGTCATCCCATGTCAGTTCTTTGCCGAGAAGTTTGTAAACAGTCCCTTTGGGGAGTTCTATCTCGATTGGTACATTGTACACTTCTTCCAAATACTCCCAATGCCCACACCGGCCCCGAACGGGCTTTTCGGGCATAATCCATTCTGTTCCGTCTTTATTTACTGCCAACCATGCCATAATATCACATTTTTAGTCTGTTCCTTAGTAGTAATTTTATTCTTCTTGAGCTATCATTCTCTTACTGTATTCCAAAATTTTATCCATCGTAAGCCACTCCGGTTTTTCTCCCTCCTTGAAGCTATCATGCAGTTTTATCATAAACTCAATTTGCAATTTTTCGTCGCCAGCCCATAAGGTTTTGGGGTGTCTGTTACCGTAATTGAGGTAATACTCGCAGTCTGACCGTAAGCGGTCTAACAGTTGGTATCTGAAAACCGAATCCCTGTGTATTACTTCGTCTACCGTTACTCTTCCATTTGAATTTGTTACATCGTTTGTCATAACCTATAAAATTTTGAGTTTTCTTTTTCCCTCTTGTAGCACCTGCTACTTTCGGGCCTGATTTAATTATGTCGCCTCGAAAGGTGTCATAGCTCTTTATGCAAGGTTTCACGATTAAATACTACCCGTGCGAAGCGGAGGGTGGAGATTTTGTCGTGAACCGTCAGGCTTTGACCTTGCATACAAGAACGGCATGACAAGTACCTTTGCGACACAATTTATATCAGGCAGCCCGAAAGCGATGTGCGAACACAGGGAAGAGAAGGTCTCGTGTAAAAGGTTGATGGGCGATAAAAAGGGTTTGCAGCGAAAAGAGAAATATAAACGGGTATTCCGGGGCAGTATAAAAATTGATCGTGAGGATAAAAGGGGGATTGTGCCAGCATGTCTATTGCGAGAAAGAGGAACGGGCTGAAGCTGGTAGTTCCGGTTCAGCCCGCAAAGCGCATTGGAGGTCTTTTGCCTGTTCCTGTCAGAAATGGGCTACCATAATCCGATGTTTGAAAATCCTGTTTTTATCGCTCGGTCGCCGTTGCTTTATCCAGATATGGTGTGCTCCGTATCCGAATATGAAATAGTCGTCGAGCGTGGTTTCGTTCTTCAAGCGTTCCATACTTGCCCGAAGTTCGGTTTCGTCAGTTGCAAAAAGAATCGTGTTCATGATTCGGAAATAGATTTCTTCCGCTTCATCGCTATAGCGGCAAAAGACGTGTTCGATTGTTACGTTCATGGTTCTATTGGTTTGATTGAGGTGTTTCGGGTACATTAGTCATTATTGATTCTCCGTCTTGATTGAAAATTTCTATTGTCGGGTTGCCGTCGTTTTCTTCGGGGAGCATAGATTCCGATGTATCGGTCAATGCTTGCCACTCTTCATAGCAAAGACGGTTGTCAATGATGTTCGACACGTCCTCACAGTTCCATGAGCGGACGATTGCCTCGGCTTCTTCATAACTGTCCGCTTTCACACTGAAATAATCCCGTTCCCAACTTGTAACCTTACGGTCTTGATAAAATTTGTATTCTCCCATATCCTTGTTGTTTTAACCGCTTACTTCTACAATATCCTCTATTCTGCCGTACAGTATCGAGCGTAACGCTGTTTTGTCAATCGCATAATACTCGTGAATACTTCCGTGCTGTTTGACGAAATACCGTTTGAGGATGTCGGAAAAGTCAAAGTGATAACCGCTCAAGGCAATTCCACGTTTGAAATAGATACTTTCCCATACGTTACGGGTAATCCAGTTCTTTTCTTCCCGGTTTAACTTGCCTCCGTTGTTCAGGTGTACCCGCAATTTGTAAACCTTGCTGTCCTGCAATGTCGCCAGTTCGGGAATGTCCCATTTGACGAATTTTGTTGCTATCTGTGTCATACGTTTGCTATCGTTTAATCATGGATAATCACTTCATCACGGTATTCTGAAATTTCCTTGCCGCTTTCAAGGCGGACAACTATGGTATTGCCATAGTCGCCCACGATTGTGCCTTCCATGTAACCTTTATATGGATTGAGCAACGTGCAGGACAAACCGATAATATCGCTATCTTCTTCGTATTCGTACATAGTGAATTGTGTTTAGGTTTAGGATAACTTAATGTTCCATTTACCTTGCGAGAATATCCGAAAGCTCACGTATTCGTCCTCTAACTCGTATGTCAGTATGCGGATATAGATTTTGTCTTTGGCTGCCAATAAGGCTATTAATTCGTTGATTGCTTTTTCCGGGTATTCCCAGCGGGAATCAAATTCGGCATCTACCGTGTCGCCATACCGGTTGACAAAGCCGTTGAAATTATCGTCCAGAAATGCCTCTATCTTATTGAGGTCTTGTTTGTTTTCCGTACTTGCGTGGAAAATGTTTGTTGCGTAGTTTGCCATAACTTTGAATTTTAAGTTTTCTTTTTTCCCTCTTGTAGCATCCAGCTACTTTCGGGCTTGATTTAATTATGTCGCTTCAAAAGGTGTCATGGCTCTTTATGCAAGGTTTCACGATTAAATACTACCCGTGCGGAACGGAGGGTGGAGATTTTGTCGTGAACCGTTAGGCTTTGACCTTGCATACAAGAAAGACATGACAAGTACCTTTGCGACACAATTCATATCAGGCAGCCCGAAAGCGGATGTGCGAACACAGGGAAGAGAAGATCTCGTGTAAAAGGTTGATGGTTTATAAAAAGGGGGTTGCAGCGAAAAGAAAAATATGACGTGGAATGTTTTTTTCTTTTGGCTGTACAATGGGACCGGAGTGTTTTACGAAGTTCGGGAAAAGGTTTAGTTTAGTCCATTAGCCTATATATATGCTAAATCAAAGTAAACTATATTTAGGCAGCCAAATTTGCCTGCCTATAAGTTTTTCCTTATCTTTGTATGAACTAAAGAATACTTGCTTTTTTCTTTTGGCTGCAGTGGTTCTTGGAAGCTCACATGCAACCATCGGACGAAAAAAATCTGGTGGGAAGCTGTTCAAGAAGTCCCGATTATAAGCAAGTGCAAAGAAAGAAACAGAGTGAAAACAAAAAATTGGGAAATACCTTTAATTAACGATTTTGTTTCTTGTTTGTTCCTTAATTAAAATCGTGAAATTTTCAACAATCTGATTTTCAAATCATTATATAAACTATTTTTGAGAGATTGAATTTATTAACAAGAAACTGTTTCTTACTTTAAAGTGCGTTATACAGATGGCTTAGTTGGTACGGATGCTGTAACAGGACGGCGTTTTATGTACCTAGACCAGATGGCGAGCGTAGATGGTTATCGTTTTGGCGACCAGAATAACGGTGTTGGTGGTTGGGGGTTCAGCAAGTACGGAGCCAATGTCGGTTGGTCTACTTCCCGCAAGCAAGACTTAGGTGTTGACTTAAAATTTTTCAAAGACAATCTTTCGCTGACATTAGATATCTTTAAAGAACATCGTAAAGACATCTTTATTACCCGACGCGTTATTCCTGATTATTCCGGATTCGTAGAAATGCCTTATGCTAATTTGGGAGTGGTAGACAATAAGGGTTTTGAAGCTACGTTGGAATATACACAGCAACTCGGTAAGAAATGTTTCCTGACTGTCCGTGGTAACTTCTCATGGAATGAAGATAAAATTATAGAGAACGATGATCCCCGGGTACAGTATCCGTGGATGGAAAAAAGAGGAACGAACGTGAACGGACGTTGGGGATGGATTGCCGAAGGGTTATTCACTAGTGAAGAAGAGATCATGGACCATGCCAAGCAGTTTGGTGAAGGGCATCCGGGACAGATTTCGAAAGTGGGTGATATCAAATATAAGGATTTAAATGGTGACGGAGTAATTGACGATTATGATAAATGTCTGATAGGTCAGGGTGACGTACCTAAGATTTATTATGGTTTCGGTGCAGATTTACAATTAGGTGATTTCTCTGTCGGTGCGCTCTTTGCCGGAAATGCCAAGGCAGACCGTTGTTTGGGAGGAAATGCCATGTATCCTTTTAATGATGGTTCAGGTATTACGAACTTGTTTGCAAACATTACTGACAGATGGTCTGCTGACAATCCGACTAATCAGGATGTATTCTATCCTCGTTTGCATCATGGAAACAATGCGAATCAAAATAATATGAAAACCAGCACATGGTGGCAGAAAGATGTCAGTTTCCTGCGTCTGAAACAGTTGACTATTGCTTACCAACTCCCGAAGAAGTTGATTAATCAAACATTCCTGAAGAGTGCGCGTATTTATGTGATGGGCACCAACCTATTGACATTCTCTAAGTTCAAATTATGGGATCCGGAGTTGAATACCAATAATGGTACTGCTTATCCTAATGTACGTACTTATTCAGTAGGTGTGAATGTAAGTTTTTAATAATAATCAGTTAGCAAGAAGGATATGAAAAATATATTTAAAATAGGAACTTTGGCGCTGTGTTTGGTGGTCGGACTTAGTTCGTGCAATGATTTCTTCGATGCAATCCCCGGTGAACAATATGACTTGGAGGATACGTTTACTAATCGCTCGAAGACAGAACAGTTTTTGAATAATGTGTATAATTATGTGCCCGATGAAACATTAGAACGTTCTGCAAGGAATACGATGTCGGGGATCTGGACAACCGGTTCGTTGGAATGCAAGCTTTCATGGGATGGAAATAATGGTAGCGAATGGGCTTCCGGAGCCACCTATGCAGGTTCCTCATGGATAAACTTCTGGTACATCGAGTATTATAAAGGAATTTCTCGTGCCAGTACATTTATCATGAATGTAGACCGTTGTTTGGAAGCTTCGGCCGCACAACGCAAACAGTGGAAAGCGCAAGCTAGAGCTTTGCGTGCTTTCTATTACTTCATGATTTTCCGTTCCTACGGTCCATTTGTGATTTTGGGGGAAGAACCAATTCCATTGGATATTTCTACTGCTGAACTGCTGAAAGAACGTAATACGGTAGATGAATGTGTGGCTTTTATGGCAAAGGAATTTGATGATGCGGCAAATGAGCTTCCTGATAGATATGACGGATCCAATTTGGGACGTATAGACAGAGCTGCATGTAAAGCTTTCAAAGCGAAAATGTTGTTGTATGCGGCAAGTCCGCTATTCAATTGTAATCCCGATTATGCCGCCATCGTTAATCCGGAAAGTGGCAAGCAACTCTTTCCGCAAGATAAATCGCAGGAAAAAGCGAAATGGGAGGCTGCACGTGATGCTTACAAAGAATTTTTTGATGAATACGGTAACACTTTCTCTTTATATACGGAGAAGACAGCCGATGGAAAGATTGATTTCTATGAATCTTATAGAAAAGTGACATCGGGAGTTTTGTACGGTACAGAGAATAAAGAACAGATTTTCATTCGCTTGGCAGACCATGATTACCGGGCTTACGAAACCACGCCTTATCACAAGGGGTACGATGATAATAATGGTGCTTTGAGAGGTGGTCTGGGATTTGGTGTACCTCAGGAGATGGTGGACTTGTACTTTATGAAAGACGGTCGCCGGATTGTTGACGATACGAACTATAAGGAATATGAGGGGGTACCTTCTAATGAATATTTGGGATGGTCGAGTGACTATACTGACGAAGTAGTTCCTTCCAGAACCTATTTCAAGAGCAATTCGAATCAAACATTGAAACAATGGGCTAATCGCGAACCGCGTTTTTATACGAACATTACATTCCATGGTTCTACTTGGTTGAAGACAGATACTCCGCGTGGAGAAATAACCACAGAACTGACTTATAACGGTAATTCCGGTTATGCTAATGCCAATTGGGATGCCCCTTACACGGGTTATGGTATGCGTAAAATGGCTTCAAAAGAAGGACGTAGCGGGGCTAACAGGCATTGTGCAACTTTGCTTCGTTTGGCAGACATGTACTTGGGGTATGCTGAAACGTTGAGCGCTTGTGACCAACGTAATGAAGCGATTAAGTATGTAAATAAGATACGCGCCCGTGCCGGTATTCCTGGATATGGTGCGGTAGGTACTAAGGACGATAATGGATTTGCATGCATTCCTTATGAAGATACACGTGACGGAGTGGACAAACGTATTCATCGTGAACGTTTGGTTGAGCTGATGTTCGAATGGAATCATTTCTTTGATGTACGTCGTTGGAAAGTAGCCGATATGGCTGTAGGCGATGATTGGATTTATCCTAAATATCATAGAGGTGGAGAAGGCGGACCTATTCATGGTATGGCTTTCCGTTCGGATGCTCCTGCATTTTTTGAGAAGGTAGTAGTAGAAACACGTACATTTTTGCCTAAACATTACCTCTTCCCGATTCCTGACGAAGATGTACGTCGTAATCCGAAGATGGTACAAAATCTGGGATGGACAACGGAGTAATATACTCCGGATGTCCGATCTGCGAATGAATGAAAGAAATTAATGAAAAGAAAAACAATGAAGATACCTCAAATAAGATGTAGCGATGTGAATGCAGTGAAGAGAATCATTTTTCTTTTGGTGCTGCTAATTCCCTTTTGTCTGGCAGGATGTTCGTCCGACGATGATGAAGGAGATAATGGAGGAGAAGGTCCGAACGAAGATGCTCCGGTTTCTTATGTACTTGGTTCGGGTAACACGAATATGCCCTCCAGTGGTACAATTATAGCGCAATATGCTGATGCTCCTGTCGGTTCGGAAATCAGACGTTTGGTAGACGATAATGCTGACACGAAGTATGTTACTTATCATAGTAGTTTCAACATCACTTGGAATGGAAATAGTAGTAAGGCTGTCACTGCCTATTCGTTGACCTCGGCTGCCGATACTCCCGAAATGGACCCGAAAGATTGGACACTCTATGGTTCTAATGATAATACTACGTGGACAGAACTGGATGCGCAGACAAACCAACTTTTTGCAGCGAGAAAAGAAGAGAAAAGCTATGAAGTGGATAATGCAACTTCCTATCGTTACTACAGACTTTCTGTTGAAGCGAACAATGGTGGTGCTGCCACGCAGATAGCTGAATGGAAACTGGTTGCCATGCGTTCATATACGGAGAATATCAACGACTTGATTGCTAGTAAAGGTTCCAGTACGTTTAGTGCGATAACTCCGATGGGCAGACAGCATGAGAATGACAGAGAAGCTACGGCAGCAGACCTGAAATGGCTTGCCGATCCTGCTGAAGAACCTGAACCATTTGGAGATGGCGGGACGAAGATGGCTTGGAATACATTCAATGTTGTATCCATTTATCCAAATGGAAATCCTGTGATGTCTGATGTAAATCAGCGTTGGGTAGGTGACTGCTGTGCTTGTGCGGTGATTGCTTCGATGGCATACCTCTATCCTCGTTTCGTAAAACACATTATCAAGGATAATATGGACAAAACATACACAGTTACTATGTATGACCCGAAAGGAAAACAAATATCAGTGGGTGTAGGTGGCGACTATTTTATCGGTAATAGTGGTGATTTAGGTGCCTTAGGCGGCAGAAATAAAGAAGTCACTTGGGCTACGATTCTCGAAAAGGCTATGATTAAGTGGAATCAGATCTATCAAGGTAGTTCTAATGTCGGTGGTATTGGTACTGAATATGTTTCTGCTATCTTTACCGGCGACGGGGAAAGTGTAGGTTTCGGTGCAAATGCATTGATTGCCGAAGACTTGCAACGCGCGGTGGAAGTGTCGCTCAAACAAGGTAGACTGGTGATCGGTGGTTTTACAAGAAGCGGTGAACAGGTAGATCAAAACTGGCAGACGACCAGTGGGCATGCGTTTACGTTTATCTTGCCGGATGATAATACTCATCTTTTCAAGATGCGGAATCCTTGGGGAGGTACTACCGACGGTGTGATGAAAGTGAAGGATGACGGACGGATTCCGCCGATGATTGACTTACGTATTTGTGCGCCGGGAGCAGCCAAGAATTATGGAGTGGGACCGGACTTGGGAGGATATATACCTAATTTCTAATTTCAAATTTTAAAAGAAAAACATCATGAAGAAACTTATTTATATAATGTTGTCGTTGTGTTGCCTGATTTTTTATAGCTGTGGCATGACGGAACCTTGGAAAGACTGGGAACATGAAGGTGACATGAGTGCAGACCGCTTGCGTCCTTCAGAAGTAAAAGAACTGCTGTGTGCGGCAGACGGATGGAAAATGATTTATCAAGGAGTAACGTTCTACTTTCAGTTTGATGAAGAAGGAAATGTAGCATCGGATTCAGACGAAACGTTGTTGAAGAATGAGGTTGGAACAGATTATTCTCTGGATTTCCAAGGGGAAAAAGCGGTGTTGCTTACCTTACTGAATGGAGGAATGCTACAATATTTGAACGAAAACTCGGAGACGACATTTGTCATTACGGGGTATTCTGATTCACAAATTACAGCTGTAGGACAGGCGCATGGCAAAGAAATGATCTTGACTCCGGTCTCAACTGCAGCTTTGCAACAAGCTAAGGAGAGAAAACGATTGGCTATTATTGCTTACAATAAAGCACAGGCCATGGATTTGCTTAAAGGAGAGTTGAATAACGGTGTATTTCGTAGGTCATCCTCTTCTTTCCTTGCACACTATTTGATTATTTGCGACGAGAGCAATAATTGGAAAGTGAAGATTTCTGCAATAGATAACGGTGTGGTAAAACACACAGAGTATCCGATGATAATTGATACAACGAATGATGAAAATGCAGTGTTGACTTTGGGTAGCAATGTGACGGTAGATGGAATAAGTTTGAATAAACTCTATTATAACTATTTGAATGGTGAAATTGAAACTGACAATGCTAATGTTGTATGTGATACGCGGAAAGCCTCTGATATTGCAGCATGGTATGCAGATGGTTGGAAAACCCATATAGTAGATCAGGATGAGATTCATGCAGACTTTAAGGGAATCTTCCACTCTGGTGTGGAGTTTGATGATCGTAATCCGAGAAATTTGATTGCTTGTCCGTGGAGTGGTATGGGATCTTATATTGGCTTTGCGGTTACTATGACAGCGGATAATGCTACTGGTCGTATATTCATCAGCTTGGGCGAACCATATGATTTATTCGGATGGAATAATAATCCGGCTGATTATAATCGTGTACAGCAGGATTACAGTAAATTCCTCTCTTTCTGTGTTTCGGAAGACGGCTTCTATTGGAGTTATGATGACAACGACAGTATGGTGTATGTGCTAAGTGCCACAGGCGAGCGTTGGTTTAGAATGAAGAAGTAACCAGTCTTTGAAAAAAGCAAGAAAGTAAACAGAACATAATCTCGATTACTTTCTTGCTTTTGTTTTTATTTGTACTCTATTTGTATTTTCTTATGAGCAATTATTTGATTATTAGTAATTTAATTTGTGCTCTGTTTGACTCCTAGTTCTCTACTCTGACATTCTCGTCCGGACGTGCTTTTTGTCACGTTAGAGTATAGTTATTAATTTTCTATTGCGTTAATTTGTAACGTGAATAATAACACTCGCTAATCTAATATTAATAGTTTAACTCTTATATCATGAATAAACAGAAACTACTGTCTATCACAATGACCCTATTATTGGGAGTCTCCTCTATCTTTGCGCAAAAGCAGCCGGTGGATTACGTGAATCCCCTGATGGGAACCGACTCCAAGATTTCGCTCTCCAACGGAAACACCTATCCTGCCATTGCACTGCCTTGGGGGATGAACTTCTGGATGCCGCAGACCGGAAAGATGGGGGACGGTTGGGCTTACACGTATGCTTCTGACAAAATCAGAGGTTTCAAGCAGACCCACCAGCCCAGTCCCTGGATCAATGACTACGGACAGTTCTCCATCATGCCGATGACCAAACAGCTGAAGATTGATCAGGACAGCCGTGCTTCCTGGTTTTCGCATAAGGCAGAGAAAGCAACTCCTTATTATTACAGCGTTTATCTGTCAGAGTATAACATGACAACGGAGATTGCCCCGACGGAGCGTTGTGCGTATTTCCGTTTTACTTTCCCCGAAGCGTCCGATGCTTATGTGGTAGTAGATGCTTTCGACCGTGGTTCGTATGTGAAGGTGATTCCCGAAGAAAATAAGATTGTAGGTTATACGACACGTAACAGTGGCGGTGTTCCGCAGAATTTCAGGAACTACTTTGTGATAGAGTTCGACAAGCCTTTTACATTTAATAAGGTATGGGCGGACTACCATCTGGTAGAGACGCATCTTGAACTGCAATCCAATCACGTAGGTGCTGCCATCGGTTTTTCGACAAAGAAAGGAGAGCAGGTGCATGCCAAAGTGGCTTCCTCATTCATCAGCCCCGAACAGGCGGAACTGAATCTGAAAGAAATCGGAAACAAGACATTCGAACAGACCAAGGAAGCCGGACGTAAAGCTTGGAATGACGTACTGGGACGTATCAAAGTCGAAGACGATGATGAGAACCGGATGCGTACCTTCTATTCTTGTCTGTATCGTTCGGTATTATTCCCCCGTATGTTCCACGAAGTGAATGCGAAGGGTGAAACGGTACATTACAGTCCTTATAACGGTGAAATCCGTCCGGGATATATGTTTACCGATACCGGTTTCTGGGATACGTTCCGTTGCCTGTTCCCGTTTGTCAATCTGGTATATCCTTCAATGGGAGAGAAGATGCAGGAAGGACTGTTGAATACATATCTTGAAAGCGGATTCTTCCCCGAATGGGCGAGTCCGGGACATCGTGGCTGTATGGTCGGAAACAATTCGGCTTCTGTAGTGGCAGATGCTTTTATGAAGAATGTGACCAAAGCGGATGCGGAGAAAATGTATGAAGGTTTGCTCAAAGGAGCCAACAGTGTACATCCGAGAGTTTCCACTACAGGACGCCGTGGATACGAATATTATAATAAACTGGGTTATGTACCTTACGATGTGAAGATTAACGAGAATGCGGCGCGTACCTTGGAGTATGCATACGATGACTGGTGCATCTACCGTATGGGTGAAAAGTTAGGGCGTCCGGCAGAAGAACTGGAACTCTATAAGAGCAGAAGCCAGAACTACCGCAACCTGTTCGACCCTGAAACAAAACTGATGCGTGGCAAGAACGCCGATGGCACCTTCCAGACTCCTTTCAATCCGTTCAAGTGGGGAGATGCCTTTACCGAAGGAAACAGCTGGCACTATACGTGGTCTGTATTCCACGATGTACAGGGACTGGCCGATTTGATGGGCGGCAGAAAGATGTTTGTCAGTATGCTCGATTCTGTGTTCAACCTTCCACCGATATTTGATGATAGCTACTACGGAGGTGTGATTCATGAGATCCGTGAAATGGAGATTGCCAATATGGGTAACTATGCGCACGGCAACCAGCCAATCCAGCACATGATTTACTTGTATAACTATGCAGGCGAACCCTGGAAAGCCCAGTACTGGCTGCGTGAAGTGATGAACCGCCTCTACTTTGCCACTCCCGACGGTTATTGTGGTGATGAGGATAACGGACAGACTTCTGCCTGGTATGTGTTTACCGCTTTAGGCTTCTATCCGGTATGTCCGGGCAGCAATGAATACGTGATGGGTGCTCCTTATTTCAAGAAAGCGACGATCACACTGGAGAACGGCAAGAAACTGGAAATCTCCGCTCCTAAAAATAGCGACACTAATCGTTACATCCGTTCGATGAACTTTAACGGTAAGAACTATACAAAGAATTATCTGAATCATTTCGACTTGCTGAAAGGCGGACGTCTGGTATTTGATATGGATAATAAACCGAATAAAGGAAGAGGTATTAACGAATCAGACTTCCCTTATTCCTTCTCTCGTGACAATAAATAAATGGGAACTATATGAAGAAGCAAATTGGATGGTTGGCTATGGCGGCAATAACCTTGTCTGCCGTAGCTCAACAACCGGTAGATTACGTGAATCCGATTATCGGAACAAATGGGATGGGGCATACATTCCCCGGCGCCTGCACCCCTTTCGGATGGGTACAATTGAGTCCGGACACAGATACAATACCACATAATATCAACGGTGCTTATCAGAAGAATGCGTATGAATATTGTGCCGGTTATCAGTACCGGGACAAAACCATTGTCGGTTTCAGCCATACGCACCTCAGCGGTACGGGACATTCCGATTTGGGCGACATCTTACTGATGCCTGCGGTCGGCGATGTGAAGTTGAATCCCGGACGGGCAGATCATCCGGAAGAGGGTTACCGTTCGCGCTTCGATCATGCCACAGAAAAAGCGATACCCGGATACTACGAAGTGATGCTGGACGACTATGGCATTAAAGCGCAACTGACAGCTACTCAACGGACGGGTGTACATAAATATACCTTCCCGAAAGGAAAAGACGGGCATCTGATTCTGGACCTGGTGCATGGCATCTATAATTATGACGGCAAAGTATTGTGGGCAAACCTGCGGGTGGAAAACGATACATTGCTGACAGGATACCGCATCACCAACGGATGGGCACGTACGAATTATACCTATTTTGCCATCTCCTTGTCACAGCCGATCAAGGATTACGGATATAAGGATAAGGAAAAGGTATTGTACAATGGCTTTTGGCGTCGTTTCAAGCTGGAGAAGAATTTCCCGGAAATCACTGGTCGAAAGATCGTGGCTTACTTTAACTTCGAAACGGCCAAAGACCCCGAACTAGTTGTAAAGGTAGCCTTGTCGGCAGTCAGCACGGAAGGCGCTGTAAAGAACCTGCGTGCCGAGGCTTCCGGAAAGAGCTTCGAACAATTGGCGGAAGTTGCCCGGACAGACTGGAACAATGAACTGGATCATTTCGAAATAGAAGGTACACCGGATCAGAAGGCGATGTTCTACACTTCGCTTTATCATACCATGATTAATCCGTCCGTGTATATGGACGTAGACGGTTCCTATCGTGGTCTGGATCATAACATACATCAGGCGAAAGGATTCACTAACTATACTATATTCTCACTTTGGGATACATACCGTGCGGAACATCCGTTCCTCAACCTGGTGAAACCGGAACGCAATGCGGATATGGTGGAATCGATGATCAAACATGAACAGCAGAGCGTACACGGCATGTTGCCGATATGGAGCCTGATGGGAAATGAGAACTGGTGTATGAGCGGTTATCATGCTGTGTCCGTGCTAGCGGATGCAATAACCAAAGGAGTCTTTTCAAATGTGGATGAGGCATTGGCGGCGATGGTTAGCACATCTACGGTACCTTACTATGAAGGTGTAGCTGATTATATGAAGTTGGGATATATCCCGTTGGACAAGAGTGGTACGGCCGCTTCCTCTACGCTGGAATATGCATACGACGACTGGACTATTTATCAGACAGCCTTGAAAGCCGGTAATAAAGAGATAGCGGATACTTACCGCAAACGTGCTCTCAACTATCGTAACATCTATGATACAAGCATCGGTTTTGCTCGTCCCCGCTACAGTGACGGCACATTCAAAAAAGAGTTCGATGTGTTGCAAACTTACGGCGAAGGCTTTATCGAAGGTAATTCATGGAACTTCTCCTTCCATGTACCGCATGATGTGTTTGGTATGATCGACCTGATGGGAGGGGAAAAGACATTCGTACAGAAACTGGACGAACTCTTCTCCATGCATCTGCCGGAGAAGTACTATGAACATAATGAGGATATTACCGAAGAATGCCTGGTAGGTGGATACGTACATGGTAATGAACCGAGCCATCA
The DNA here is from genome assembly GCF_058231005.1 of Bacteroides sp. RCH18. Taxonomy (NCBI): domain Bacteria; kingdom Pseudomonadati; phylum Bacteroidota; class Bacteroidia; order Bacteroidales; family Bacteroidaceae; genus Bacteroides; species Bacteroides sp. RCH18. Next base: position 732,570 of record NZ_JBIPTC010000002.1, read on the forward strand.
TGTACCTTATCTGTACGCATGGACTTCCCAACCGTGGAAAACACAGTACTGGCTGCGTGAAATCCTGAATAAGATGTATAAGAATGACATCAACGGACTGGGCGGAAACGACGATTGCGGACAGATGTCGGCATGGTATCTTTTCTCTGTGATGGGCTTCTATCCGGTTTGTCCGGGTACAGACCAGTATGTCCTTGGTGCTCCCTATCTGCCCTATCTGAAGCTGACACTTCCCAACGGAAAGACACTGGAAATCAAAGCGCCGGGCGTTAGCGACAAGAAGCGTTATGTACAGTCACTGAAACTGAACGGCGAGTCTTATGATAAAATGTACATCACACACGAGGATATCCTGAAAGGAGGCGTATTGGAATTTAAAATGTCGGCATCGCCCAACAAACGTCGTGGAGTATCGGCGCAGGACAAACCTTATTCATTAACTAATGGAATCAATTAACAGCATCAATAAATAATCAAGAAAAGAATATGAAAAAGAGACATTTGGTATATGCAATTGCCCTGATTGTGGGTATGGGAGCTTGTGCGGCAAGTGCGAAGAAGCAAGCCGAAGCAAAACCGGACGTATGGAAAAGCTACAATGTAGGAACTGTCTTGTTCGAAGATAAAGCTTCGGAAACAAAAGGTTCGGACATTTATCACCGGATCATTCCGGATGCGGAGTCTTATATCAAAGAGCAGGCACGCACTGTATTGGCTACTCTTTATAACTCACCGGAAGACAGCATAACTCCGGTGAACAAGATACATTATACACTGGAAGACATCGAAGGAATTTCTGCCAAAGGCGGTGGTAATGGAGACGTTACTATCTTCTACAGCACACGGCATATCGAGAAATCATTTGCGGAAAACGATACGGCAAAGCTGTTCTTCGAAACGCGTGGGGTACTGTTGCACGAACTGACACACGCCTATCAGCTGGAACCACAAGGCATCGGTTCTTACGGAACCAATCGCGTATTCTGGGCATTTATTGAAGGAATGGCAGATGCCGTACGTGTAGCCAACGGCGGATTCGACGGACCGAATGCCCGTCCGAAAGGAGGAAACTACATGGACGGTTATCGGACAGCAGGTTATTTCTTCGTCTGGTTGCGCGACAATAAAGATCCTGAATTCCTGCGTAAGTTTAACCGCAGCACACTGGAGGTGATTCCCTGGTCGTTTGACAGAGCTATCAAGCATATCTTGGGAACAGAATATAGCATAGATGAACTATGGCATGAATATCAGGTTGCTGTAGGTGATATACAGGTGTAATATACGATTGGATATGGTTAATAAAGTTGGTAGAAAAAGGTTGTTTTTGGTTTGGTCGTGTCTGGTGAGTATCTTGCCGGGCATGGCTCAAACTGAAAAGCTGACGGACTACGTGAACCCGTTTGTCGGTACGGATGGTTATGGAAATGTTTATCCCGGTGCACAGATTCCTTTCGGGGGAATCCAGATAAGCCCCGATACGGACAGCCGCTTCTATGATGCAGCTTCCGGATACAAATACAATCATCTGACATTGATGGGATTCAGCCTGACGCATTTGAGCGGAACAGGTATTCCGGACTTGGGCGACTTTCTGTTTATCCCCGGAACGGGAGAAATGAAACTGGAACCCGGTACTCACGAAGACCCCGATCAAGGCTATCGTTCACGCTACTCACATGATAAAGAGTGGGCGTCCCCCAATTATTATGCTGTGGAATTGGCAGACTATGGAGTCAAAGCCGAAATGACTTCCGGTGTGCGCAGCGGTATGTTCCGTTTTACTTATCCGGAGTCGGACAATGCGTTCATCATGATTGATATGAACCATACGCTCTGGCAATCCTGCGAATGGTCGAACCTGCGAATGATAAACGATTCGACTATCACCGGATACAAACTGGTGAAAGGGTGGGGGCCGGAACGTCATGTGTACTTCACGGCAACTTTCTCAAAGAAGTTGACCGGACTGCGCTTTGTACAAGACAAAAGGCCGGTTATTTATAACACTTCCCGATTCCGCAGCTCTTACGAAGCCTGGGGAAAGAATCTGATGGCTTGTATCTCCTTTGATACAAAAGCAGGGGAGGAAGTGACGGTGAAAACAGCCATCTCTGCAGTCAGCACAGACGGTGCCCGGAATAATATGAAGGAACTCGACGGATTAACTTTCAACGAGTTAAGGGCGAAAGGGGAAGCCCTTTGGGAAAAGGAACTTGGAAAATATACGTTGACTGCTGACCGAAAGACAAAGGAAACATTTTATACTTCCGCCTATCATGCCGCTCTGCATCCGTTTATCTTTCAGGATTCGGACGGGCAGTTCCGCGGACTGGACAAGAACATAGAAAAAGCGGAAGGATTCACGAACTATACGGTGTTCTCTCTTTGGGATACCTATCGGGCTTTGCATCCCTGGTTTAACTTGGTTCAGCAGGAGGTGAATGCGGACATTGCAAATTCTATGTTGGCTCATTACGACAAGAGTGTGGAGAAGATGCTTCCTATCTGGTCTTTCTACGGCAACGAAACCTGGTGTATGATTGGCTATCATGCCGTATCCGTATTGGCGGATATGATCGTGAAAGAAGTGAAAGGCTTTGATTACGAGCGTGCATACGAAGCGATGAAAACCACAGCGATGAATCCGAACTACGATTGCCTTCCGGAATATCGTGAAATGGGCTATGTACCATTCGATAAGGAAGCGGAGTCAGTGTCAAAGACACTGGAATATGCTTATGATGATTATTGCATCGCACAGGCAGCCAAGAAATTAGGCAAAGAAGACGATTATCATTATTTCCTCAACCGTGCTTTGTCTTATCAGACCTTGATTGACCCCGAAACGAAATATATGCGTGGACGCGACAGCAAAGGTGACTGGCGCACTCCGTTTACTCCGGTTGCCTATCAGGGTCCGGGATCGGTACATGGCTGGGGTGATATCACGGAAGGATTCACGATGCAATATACCTGGTATGTTCCGCAAGATGTGCAGGGATATATCAATGAGGCCGGTAAGGAACTGTTCCGCAAACGCCTGGATGAACTTTTTACGGTAGAACTGCCGGATGATATCCCCGGAGCACATGATATACAGGGACGTATCGGAGCCTATTGGCATGGAAATGAACCTTGTCATCATGTCGCTTACCTCTACAACTACCTGAAGGAACCCTGGAAATGTCAGAAGTGGATACGTACCATCGTCGACCGTTTCTACGGAAATACACCGGATGCATTGAGTGGTAACGATGATTGCGGACAGATGTCTGCGTGGTATATGTTCAACTGCATCGGTTTCTATCCGGTGGCTCCGTCCAGCAATATTTATAATATCGGTTCGCCATGCGCAGAGGCTATTACGGTCCGGATGAGTAATGGAAAAAACATCGAAATGACAGCGGACAACTGGTCGCCGAAGAACCTGTACGTGAAGGAGCTTTATGTCAACGGTAAAAAGTACGATAAGTCCTACCTGACGTATGATGATATCCGTGATGGAGTGAAACTTCGTTTTGTGATGAGCGGCAAGCCGAATTACAAACGGGCGGTGTCCGATGAGGCTGTACCTCCTTCGATTTCTTTACCGGAGAAGACGATGAAGTATAAATCATCAATTGGGTTTTAATAAGGTTAGGTATTAAGATAAAAATGGAAAGGATGAGGCTGGGCTTCATCCTTTTTTTAGAACTGATATCCGATACTTATAAAGAACGAATGCATATAAGCGGGATTTCAATATAGTCCCGCTTGTTTTACTTTTTGCTCGAAAACCATTCCTTAAATTCCGCTACCCGTGCTTTGCTTACCAATATCTTCTCTGTCATTCTGGAGTGACGCAGATTAATGGACAACCGGCTGTTGAACCATAAATCAATATCCTTTATCGCCTCCCTTGAAATCAGAAACTGCCGGTTGACTCTGAAGAAGAGACTAGGATTTAAACAATCGACCAATTCATCCAGCGTAAGAGAAAAATTGTATTCCATCCCGTCCGTTAAGACAGCTTTTATCTGACAATCTTTGATGTAGAACAGTTGAATCATGTCGATTGAGACAGGAAGCAGTTTATCGCCTTTCATCGGTATGAGGAAATGTGTCTTGTAGTTCTCCTGCTTTTTCAGCGAGTGAATGAGATGAAACAGTTCCTCTTCCTTATTTTCCCGTCTGCTTCCGTTTTCGGGGATGGCATCCTGCAAGTTGTCCAATTTCTCAAACGCATGTTCGATGTCCTCCTTGCCGATAGGTTTCAGCAGATAGTCGATACTGTTCACTTTGAAGGCACGCAGGGCATATTCGTCGTAAGCCGTGGTGAAGATAATGGGGCAGGTGATGCTGATATGATCGAATATTTCGAAGGCAGAACCGTCTGCCAGATGAATATCCATAAAAACGAGTTCCGGCATCGGGTGGATGCCGAACCATTCGATGGTGGAATTGATGCTGTCCAGTATGGCAATGATTTCAGCTTCCGGTTTCACTTCGTTGAGCAGTGAAGTCAGATTGCGTACGGCTGCCTTTTCATCTTCAATAATAACTGTTTTCATGGTTCATTGTTCTTACTTCATTGTATTTCATCAATGAGAGGAATGCAGACGGTGAATTCTTTGTCCTCTGTGATCTGTATGTCCTGTTTGAATAATAGCCGGTAGCGCTTGGCGAGATTGGCAAGTCCGATGCCGGTTCCGGGAGTAGCGGTCCATTTGGGCTGGATGTCGTTGCTGACGGACAGATAACCTTCTCTGTCGGTCGAAATATGGATAGTCAGCGGTTTGCGGTCGCTGATTTCATTGTGTTTCACGGCATTCTCTATCAGTACTTGTACTGCCATCGGAGGAAGACGGTAGTCTTCGAAAGATTTCCCTATCTGTATATCAAATTGCAGATTATTCTCAAAGCGCATTTTCAGCAGGAAGATGTAAGCAGAAGCGAATTCCATCTCTTCCCGCAGGCTGACGCTTTGCGATTCGTTGCTTTGTAGCGTATACCTCAGTACCCGCGAGAGTTCCTGAATATAATCCTGTGCCTTGTCCTGATTTTCGCGCACCAGTGAACGCAGCGTATTCAGCGAATTGAACAACATGTGCGGATTGAGCTGATTCTTCAATACTTCATACTGGTTGCGGATGTTTTCCGCCTGTAACTGTTCGTTCTCAATCAATACCAGTTGTTGGCGGCGGACAAGGTAGATGATGCAACAACTGCTGGTGACGAGGCAAGCCATGATGAAGTCGCGCAACGGATGGAGGTAGTGGTGTACCATCGCATCAATGGCGGGAATGTCGAATGTCCGGTGCAGGAAGACGAACACTTGTCCCAGCAGATTGCTGAGTATCCATGTCAGGATGAAGGAAAGCAGAATCTTTGCAGCCGTTATTTTAATGGACGCCTGGTTGAAATGAAACAAGCGCGTATTGATGGCGAAAAGTATGAGTAACGAAACGAAGGTAAACAGAATCTCATTTGCCACATCCATAAACTTCATTCCCGGGAAAAGCGAATGGCTTTCGAAACGGTCGAAGAGAGAGACCGATTCCGGAAAATGAATGAGCACAGCCACCATCAGCGAGATGATGACCGTGGACAGGAAATACTTATCTTTATTGATAGCTTTCAGTACCATGTTGCAAAGATAATGGTTAATTACGAATTATGCATGATGAATGGCTGTCGGTGCACGGCAGATTATTGTTTTTGGATATGTGCCGTGACGTACATCCCCGGTCGGAACTGCGGATTCGTCTCCTTGATGGAAGCGTATACTTCGAGTGAGCGGTTCACTTCGTCCACTTTTTGTCCGATGGAGATGACCGTGCCGTTGAACGTCTGTGTACCCATGCCGTTGACACGGAATTGTACGGGACTGCCTGTTTGCATATCTGCAAGGTCTTTTTCGTAGGTAGTTAGGCAGAGCATCGGTGCGCTTTTATCGATCACTTCGCAGAGAGCTTCTCCCGGATTGATGTACTTTCCCATGTTCATAGCTACGTTGACCACATATCCGCTGATAGGAGCTTTTACTTCCAGAAGCGGCTGGATGCCATCCCGAAGCAGTGTTTCCGGATTTACGCCCAAAAGCGAAAGTTGTGCGGCGGCGGCATCCTGACGGCTTTTCATCGAAAGATAGTCCGCTTTGCTTTGCTGGAACTTCTTCTGCGAAGCCGCTTGTTCGGCAGAGAGATTCTTTTGCCGTTCGTATTCCATACGCAGATATTCTGTTTGCGCGTGGCTGTCCAGATAAGTCTGTTGGAGGGTGATAAATTCCGGATTCTCCAAAGTGGCGATTACAGAATTCTTGGTAACGTGTTGTCCGGGGAGTAAGGAAGTGTTTTTGATCACTCCGCCGATAGTCAGTGCGACGGTTGCCTGCCGTTGGGGCGGAAGGACGATCCGGCCGTTGAACGAAACCTGATTGGGGCGGGAAGTGGCGGAAGTGATTGCATCCACTTCGGGCTGTGCAGTGGCATCGGCGTCGCTTTGACCATTGGATTTCTCCATTTCCGGATTCACGCTTTCTGTTGCGAGGACCGACACTGACTCGGAATCCGCTGTTTGTTGTTGTCCCTTGCAGGCTATTAAGGCGAGCAGAAGGATGGGGTAAAATATCTTTCTCATACACATTTTTATATTAAGTACTCTTGCAAAATAATCTTCTATATTAACAGGGAAATTGTTCATTAAAACTCTCCACTTATTCAAACAATTCATGTTCCAGAGCGGCAATGTTATACTGATAAACGGTTTCGATATACCCTCGCCGGATGTCCCGTGCCGTCGTGACGGACTGTATGTATTCGGCAACGCCCGTTTCGCTCTGTTGCAGTTGCAGGTTGGCGGCTTTGGTCAGTTCTTCCGCTTCTTTGAGAGCGGAAGTAGTATAATAGCGCAGGCTCTCGTTGTATCGTCGGAGAGAGGCCTCCAGTTCCATCACCTTATTGCGAAGTTCGCGGATGTTGGCATCCGCCTGAATCTGTGCCGAAGCGGCAGCCAGTCTGGCTTGCTTCACCTTGCTTTTCTGGGGCAGGAAGTAAACGGGGAAGGAGACTCCCACCATCCATGCATTCAGATTCTTCAAGGGAAGAATGTCCTGACGGGTATACCCTACGCTGATCTCCGGAAAGAAGTGGCTGCGTTCTACATGAAGCATTGCTTTCGCTTCTTCCGCCTGACTCCGGAAGTATCCGGTATGCGCTTCGGACAGATTACCGTCCGAAAGAGTGGTATAAAAGAGAGATAAGGTCGAATCTGCCGGCACGATCGGGCTGTCGGCATAACAGCACCACTGGAAACGTGCCAGTGCCGTCTTTTCCTCTTCCTGTGCCTGATACCAGCGATTGTGCAGATCGGCGGCGGTAGTCGTCATCATGTTCTTTTCGAGCAGGGTGATTTCTCCTTGTTGATAACGTATTTCGCCGATACGTTTCAACTCTTCCGCCATCTTGTCCTGATCACGGTACATGGAGCAGAGGTTAGCGGCATATTGATAATAAGCCCATGCCCGTTTTACTTCCGCTATCACTTCTTTTTCCACCATCCGGCGATAATAAGTACTTGTCTTTACCTGTCGGCTGACCAGTGCATTCTTGTAAAACGGAGTCAGCAGCGAACCGAGGCTCTGTTCGAAGGCAAGTTCCTTGTCTTTCTTGTTTTCTCCGTTGAGTTGTCCCCATGAGTAACTGAATGAGGTGGGAGCTGCCTCGACAATCTCTCCGCGAGTGGCTTTTGCCTGACGGATGGCGTTGGCGGCTATTTTCAGTCTCGGATGATTTTGTTTGGCTATCTCGATGGCCTGTTCCAGACTGACCGCTTCCGGTTGCTGCGCTGAGGCGAAAGAAGGAATCAGCAGCAACAACGGCAGGATGACGAAGAACGGCAGATGAAACTTGCTTCCGGGACGTCTCCATACAGCGAATGAGTTGACAATCTTGTAGAATACCGGAATGATAAGCAAAGTCAGCACGGTAGAGATAATCAGTCCGCCGATGACGACCGTAGCCAGCGGGCGTTGTACTTCGGAACCGGCGGAAGTGGCGATTGCCATCGGGACAAATCCCAGCGAGGCGACCAGTCCGGTGAGGAATACGGGGCGCAGCAGATGCGGGGTGCCCAGAGTGAGGATTCGGTTGGTAGTCATAGCATATTTATTTCGTTTACGAAGTTCGTTGAAATGGTTCACCATCAGGATACCGTTCAGTACAGCCACACCGAACAGGGCGATGAAACCGACTCCTGCCGAGATGCTGAACGGGAGTCCGCGAAGCCAGAGGGCTACGATACCTCCAATAAGTGACAGCGGGACGGTGGAGAATACCATCAATGTATAAGTAATGTTCTTGAAAGCGAAAAACAAGATCAGCAGAATCAGCATCAGTGCTACCGGAATGACGATCATCAGCGTATTGATGGCGTTTTGCAGGTTCTCAAACTGACCGCCGTATTCGAAGTAGTATCCCGGTTGCAGTTTGATGTTCTTGTCCAGTGTCTTCTGGATGTTGGCCACTACTTGCTGAATGTCCGCGTCGCGTACGTTCACACCAATCACGATGCGGCGTTTGGTAGCGTCGCGGTTGATTTGCAACGGACCGCTGACAAGTTCGATGCTTGCCACCTCGCCGACCGGAATCTGAATGCCTTCGGAAGTACGCACAAAGAGCTTGTCCAGATTTAAGTCTGCCACTTTCTCCTGATCCAGACGTACGACAAGGTCGAACTTTCGTTCGTTTTCGAAAACCACACCGCTGGCTTCCCCGGCATAGGCTGTCCGGATAATCGTGTTGAGTTCTTCGATATTGATGCCGTAACGGGCTATCTTGCCGCGGTTGTATTTGACAACCAGCTGAGGCAATCCCATCGTCTGCTCTACGATGACGTCTGCTGCCCCCGGCACTTTCTCTACATACGTGGCGGCTTCCTTTGCCCTCTGATAAAGTTCGTGCGTGTCTTCGCCGTATAACTTGACTGCAATATCGGCTTTCGCACCTGTCATCAGTTCGTTGAACCGGAGCTGTATCGGCTGCGAGAAGTTAAACTCGGCACGTTCCGAGAGGGGTTCGAGCGCTTCTTTCATCTTCTCTACCATTTCCGCACGGCTTGTTGCGCTGGTCCATTCCTTGAAAGGTTTCATGATGATCATCACGTCGGCGTCTTCCACTGCCATCGGGTCGGTGGGGACTTCTGCCGTACCGATCTTCGCCACTACGTGCTTGATTTCGGGAAACTGATCCATCAATGTCTTTTCCGCTTCTTCGGAGAGTTTGATACTTTCCGAAAGCGAACTGCCGGCGGGTAAGGTCATCTGCATGGCGAAGTCGCCTTCGTCCAGTGTCGGGATGAACTCGGCGCCCAGGCGGGTGAAGAGAAAGAGGGAACCGATCAGTGCGGCAAAAGCAATGACTACGGTGCGTGCTTTGTGATGCAGGCACGCATGCAGGCAACGCTGGTAGAGTTTGTTCAACTGCTCGAAGAATCGGTCGGCAAGTGTCGGCTTCACTACGATGGTATGTTTCAGGAAGAGCGACGCCATCATAGGGACGTATGTCAGTGACAGGATCAAGGCACCGATGATGCAGAACACCAGGGTTTTGGCCATTGGAGTGAAGTATTTTCCTTCGATTCCGTTCAGAGTCAATATCGGGAAGAACACGATGAGAATAATCAGTACGGCGAATGTAGCCGAACGGACTACGCCGGAAGCGCCTTTTTCCACTTCTTCGTCCATCTCTTTGCGGGTCAGTGTCCGTCCGCGGAACTGCTTGCTGTAGATGTGTGCCAGGATACCTTCCAGTATGACGATGGAACCATCTACCACAATACCGAAGTCGATGGCGCCGAGGCTCATCAGATTGGCGGTCACGTTGAAAAGACGCATCATGATGAATGCGAAAAGCATAGCCAGCGGGATGACCGAAGCTACAATCAGCCCGGCACGGACGTTGCCCAGAAAGATAATAAGTACGAGGAAGACGATGATGGCTCCTTCAATAAGGTTGTTGACGACGGTGGAGATGTTCCGGTTGACCAGTTCCGAACGGTTCAGATATGGTTCGATGCTGATGCCTTCGGGCAATAAGTGCTGTATCTTTTCCACCCGTTTTTCCAGTTCCTGCGTCACTACATTGGCGTTGGCGCCTTTCAGCATCATGGCAATTCCGCCTACGCATTCGCCCTTTCCGTCCATCGTCATCGCACCGAAACGTTTAGGTGCGCCGAAGCGGACAGTGCCTACGTCACTGATGTGTACGGGAATCCCGTTCCGGTTGGCTACCACGATCTGTTCGATGTCTTTGATGCGCGTGATCATCCCTTCCGAACGGATGTAATAAGCACTCCTTGCTTTCTCGATGTAGCTTCCGCCCGTGTTCTGGTTGTTGCTGCTCAGTGCTTCGAACACTTCGCCGATGGTGATGTTCAGCGAAAACAGGGCGTCGGGGTCTACCGCCACTTCGTATTGTTTCAGATAACCTCCGAAACTGTTTATTTCCACGATGCCCGGTATGCCCGATAACTGGCGTTTCACCATCCAGTCCTGAATGGTACGGAGTTCCATAGCGTCATATTTCTCTTCGTATCCCGGAGCTACTTTCAATATGTATTGGTAGATTTCGCCCAGTCCGGTGGTGATCGGCATCATTTCCGGTGTTCCCAGTTCGGGGGAGATTTCGCCGGATACGGTCTGTATCTGTTCGTTGATCAGCTGGCGGGCATCGAGTGTGGGCACGTCTTCCTTGAAGACGACCGTTACCACTGATAGCCCGAAGCGACTGACGGAACGGATATCTTCTACATTCATGATGTTGCTCATCGCTATTTCGATGGGCATGGTGATGAGCTGCTCCACTTCCTGCGGCGCAAGCGTAGGAGATACGGTTACAATCTGCACCTGATTGTTGGTTATGTCCGGCACGGCGTCAATGGGGAGCGTCAGCATGGCATAGATTCCCCCGATAAACAGGAAGAGGGTGGTTAACCCTACGAATAGTTTTTTCCTGATCGAAAAACGTACGATAGCTTTAAACATGATTTTACAGTGTTATTGTTTCATGTTACAAAGTTACGGACTATCCTTATCCGTGATTATCGGGAAAAGATGAAGCGGAAAGATTGACGGGTGAAATGACGAAATCAAGGTCTGAACGTGAAGGGCTGTTGTCTGTCAAATCAAGGAGTTTGAACGTCCTTTGGTTATTCGCCACAACGTTTTATGCAGCGTTTTTATTGTCACTTGTCACTTTTGCGACTTAATACGTTGCAAATTAGAATGGTAAGGGTGATAATAAGAGGTGACAATAGGGTGATAATAGGCGGAACTTAGTTTTTTATTGTCACCGCAAAGAGTTGAAGTCGGGCGCTACGTCAGGTGAGACGAACCATTGAGCATTACTAAATCGAATGAAAAATGAATCAAACAGCAGTATCTCCATTGGGGGGGGAGACTAAAAAGTCGATTCTATCTCTATTCTCCTCCTTCGGGAAGGAGGAGTGGTCGCAGACCGAGGTGGTAGGAGAAATAATGTTTGTTCCTATTTGTTTGTAAATGATAGGGTTATATATTCACCTACCACCTCCCCCTACGGGTACTCCTCCTTCCCGAAGGAGGAGATTTAAGATACTATTGACTATCATTTGACTCAAAACATGTTTGGACATGAACATAAACTCTATAACATTATCGATAGAACTCTATATGGCTAGAATTCAATGGTTTATAGTTTCCTATTATTTCCTGTAATGGAAACTGTCGTTTCCCGGTGAGGGAATGATCGTTCCTTATAATGGAAACGACCGTTCCTTTTAAAGGGAACTGGCGTTTCCTCCGAGGAAACCAACGCTTGCCCCATATGATACTGATGCTTGATTTATATGGACTGACAATTTAGCGTATAACTGAATTGTTGTTGAGCCATTCGGCATGGATACGAAGAAACAAGCAATCTCATGCTGCGGCAGAACATTTCTTTGCATAACCTCGTTTATTATATAACAAACTAAATATATATTCAGTATGAAGTCATTCATCTTAATGGTTATAACAATGGTATGTGCAATCTCTCTGGAAGCGCAGAATAAGTCTTTCTACGACTTCAATGTGACCACGATTGATGGTAAGGAATTTCCTCTTTCTTCCCTGAAAGGAAAGAAAGTGCTGGTAGTAAATGTAGCCTCTAAATGCGGACTGACGCCACAGTATGCCAAACTGCAAGAGCTATATGATAAATATAAGGATAAGAATTTTGTAATCATCGGCTTTCCTGCCAACAACTTTATGGGACAGGAACCGGGAAGCAATGAAGAGATCGCTCAGTTCTGCTCCTTAAAGTATGACGTTACTTTCCCGATGATGGCCAAGATTTCCGTCAAGGGCAAAAACATGGCGCCACTCTACCAATGGCTGACGGAAAAGAAACTGAACGGCAAAGAAGATGCGCCCGTCCAGTGGAATTTTCAGAAGTTTATGATTGACGAGAACGGAAACTGGGTCGGCTTTGTGGCCCCCAAAGAGAGTCCGCTCTCGGAGAAAATCGTTACTTGGATAGAGCAGGAGTAGGAGCAGGGTAAAGAGACGGAATAAGGGATACTTTCTTTAATTCCCCTTCGAAGTTGGGGGTGAAAATGCCTTTTCCGAGGTTTTCTTCTATTTCTTCGATGGTCCAGAATCGTCCGCCGTCCAGTTCGTCACTGGGGTGCAGTTCACCGTCATAAACAGTTTTGTGAACAAAGACAAGTTCTTTCTCACGATCCGATTCGAATACATAGCTGGTTAGCAGTTCGGGAGTAAAGTCTGTGATGCCTAGTTCTTCGCGGACCTCCCGTTTGAGTGCGATTTCTACGCTTTCGCCCAGGTCGATATGTCCGCCAACGGCTGTGTCCCATTTTCCGGGCTGGATGTCTTTCCATTCCGGACGTTTCTGCAGATATAAATCTCCTTTCGAATTGAAAATATGTAGATGGATAACCGGATGCAGGAGTTTGCTTCCGCTGTGACACTCTCCGCGTGTGGCGGCTCCGGTGATGTTTCCCTGTTCGTCTACGATGGGAAACATTTCTTGATTATTATCGCTTGGCATAGTTGTCTTTACTTTTTGGTTTACGGTATCAGTAGAGAAGAATCTCCATAGCTCAGAAAACGAAAATCATGCGCCAGCGCATAATCATAAATCGTACGCCAGTTTCCCTTCACGAAGGCGGAAACCAAAAGTAACAGCGTACTTTGCGGCTGGTGGAAGTTGGTCACCATCGCTTTCACTATCTTATACTGATATCCCGGAGCTATGATAATCTGCGTACTGCTGTGAAGGGCTTCCAGCCCGTTCCTGTCGAGGTAACCTAAAATCTTTTGCAGTGCGACTACAGGCGGAATCTGATCATACTTTTCGTATGGCTGCCATTGCTTGACGTGCAGTTCTTCTTCCGTAGCATCGGGATTTTCCGCCAATGTCACTCCGATGTGATACAGGCTTTCGAGCGTACGCACCGAAGTGGTGCCTACAGCAACAGCGCAACCGTCATGATCGATCAGTTTTTTGATCGTAGCCCGATTGACGGAGATGTACTCCGTGTGCATTTCATGTCCTTCTATCTCTTCGCTTTTCACGGGCTTGAAGGTTCCCGCGCCTACATGAAGCGTCAGTTCTTCCAGATCGATGCCTTTCTCCTGCAACGCTTCCAGTACGCGAGGAGTGAAGTGCAGTCCGGCTGTCGGTGCGGCTACCGAGCCTTTTATTTTGGAATAAACGGTCTGATAAGTTTCTTTATCGCTCTCTTCCGTATCCCGGTTCAGATAAGGGGGAATCGGCAGTTCTCCGAACACTTCGAGGATATCGGCAAAGGTTACTTCCGGATTATCCCAAGCGAAATCGATCCAGTGGCTGGTGCCCCTGCATTCTCCACGGGTAGCGGTCAGAGTGATCGGGAAACCTTTTACCGTCATCTCCCGTTTCAGTGCTCCGTCTTTCCATTTCTTCAGGTTGCCGATCATGCAGAGCCAGGCAGCGTGTTCCGTCTGCTGGAAGTTCAATACATAATCGTTGGGCTGAATCGGTTCCAGACAGAATACCTCAATCAGCGCCCCCGTTTCTTTGCGGAAGTGGAGGCGTGCCTGAATCACCTTCGTGTTGTTGAATACCATCAGGCTTCCTTTCGGAAGATAGTCCGGCAAGGATGTGAAGACATCTTCGCTTACTTCACCGTGGCGATATACCAACAGTTTTGACTGGTCTCGTACTGCTAAAGGAAATTTGGCGATTCGTTCATCCGGTAGTGGATAGTTGTATTCGCTGATGTGAATATGTTTCGGGTCTTCTTTCATTCTCGTTTCAATAAAAAAAGCATCAATAACCCATCGATTATCAATGCTTTGTCGGTAGTCGGGATGACAAGATTCGAACTTGCGACCACACGCCCCCCAGACGCGTACTCTACCGGGCTGAGCTACATCCCGAATTGCGGTTGCAAAAGTAGTGCTTTATTTTTAAATAGCAAATAAATAGGCTGTTTTTTTCCATTAGCTGATTTTAGGATAAGTTTCCGTTTGCGGAATAAAAAGTCCTTTAGTCTATAATAATTCTAAATAATATAGGTGGTTGCAAACTAACATAACAGGGTTTTGTTTATGAAATTAAGTGAATAGATAGTGCGTAACTTCTTTAAAATGAAACCATATCGGCATACGAGACATGAGAGTAGTTTTGGATAGTATATTTTTGTATTTAGTTTTATTTAATGAGGGGGTAAATGTGTATAATAAAAATAGAGAAACGTTAGAGGCTTATGTCTTAGGTGATGATTTTAAGTATTTTCAGAATTTGAAGTATCTTCCCCTAAGCGTTTATCCTTCTAACATTCAGTCTGCTTTGGTCGTGTATTGCTTCAGCGGAAAGGCCAAGCTTAATGTATATGATGATTCGCATTGGATACAGCCGCAGGAATTAATAATTCTGTTGCCGGGACAATTCGTTTCGTTCACCGAGGCTAGTGATGATTTTCTGACTACTACACTGGTGGTATCGCCTACCATGTTCAGCGATGCGCTGAGTGGTGTGCCTCGCTTTTCACCGCATTTCTTTTTCTATATGAGGACGCACTACTGGTATCCTCAGACAGAAAATGATACCCGGCGACTGATGAATTACTTTGGAATGGTGAAGGATAAAGTGACGTCTGACGATATATACAGGCGTGAACTGATTATCCATTTATTAAGATACCTGTATCTGGAATTATTTAACGCTTATGAAAAGGAGGCATCTCTGATGAACACCCGGAAAGATACTCGTAAAGAGGAACTGGCCAACAAATTCTTTGGGTTGATAATGAAGCACTTCAAGGAGAATAAGGATGTTGCTTTCTATGCCGATAAGTTGTGTATCACTTCCAAATATCTGACGATGGTGATCAAGGAAGTGAGCGGCAAATCTGCCAAAGACTGGATTGTAGAATACATCGTACTCGAAATAAAGGCTTTGCTGAAGAATACAAATATGAATATTCAGGAAATTGCCGTGAAAACAAATTTTGCCAATCAGTCGTCTTTGGGACGTTTCTTCAGGAAACATACCGGAATGTCATTGTCCCAATACCGGATGAGTAACTTAGGATAATATTGAAGATGCCTGTGGGGAATAAAGGCATATGTGGGGAGAGGAGAATGGGAAAGGGAAAGAAGAAATGGGAAACCTTTTAGGGAATCCCATTCTCCTTCATTATTATAATAAGTTTCAAGATCAGACTCCCATACATTCGCGATAGAAGTCAAGCATCTCAAAAATGGTGTCTTTATCAGCCGTCTGGTTGATGCAAATATCTCCGATCTCTTTCAGTAAAGTGAAATTGACCGTTCCCGAGGTATTCTTCTTATCATGTTGCATAAATGCGTAGAGTTGTTCGTACTGCTTGCAGTCGAATGCGAATGAACCATAATTCTCTTTGATGAATTGGATGGTCTGCCGCATCTTGTCTTTCGGAAAGCCGACTTTGAGGTGTGACAGGTAAAGCTCGCATACGATTCCCCATGCTACGGCATAGCCATGCAGCACGGGGCGATTCTCTGCCAATGCCAGACTTTCGAAGGCATGTCCTGCCGTATGTCCCAGATTCAGTGCTTTACGGATGCTACGTTCGAAGGGGTCTTGCTCCACAATGTCTTCCTTCACCTGTACCGATCGTCCCACCATATCTTTGAGATATGCATAATCAATGTTATTGGTATCGAAATCCAGCAACTCGACCCAGTGTGCGGTATTGCTGATTAATCCGTGCTTTAACATTTCAGCGTAACCGGAGAAGAAATTCTGTGCATCGAGGCTGCGCAGGAATTCAGTTTCAATCAGCACACTGTCTGCCGGAGCAAACGAGCCGATCTCGTTTTTCAGTCCGTTGAAGTTGATGCCTGTCTTACCGCCGACGGATGCGTCGACCATAGCCAACAGTGTAGTGGGTATATTGATATAAGAAATCCCCCGTTTGAAGGTAGCGGCGGCAAAGCCTCCCAAATCTGTTACCATGCCCCCACCAAGGTTGATGAGCAATGAGTGACGTGTAGCTCCTTGCTGGCTCAGTGCCATCCATACGGAGGCCAGAGTCTCCAGTGTCTTATGCACATCTTCGGCTCCGATACAGATTTCGACTGCGTCTTTCAGAAACGATACCTCTTTCAATGAAGGCAGACAAAGACGCTGGGTATGTTCGTCTGTGAGGATGAATAACTTGTCATGCGGACACCTTTCAATGGCACGACCGAGGCTTGTTTCCAAGCTTTCGCAGAGAATGACTTCTTGTTTACTCATGATTCTTTTGCTTTTTCTTGGTGCAAATGTATATAAAATATCTTTTTTTACTTACTTTTGTCTCATTAAAACGTTCAATTATGAAAGCATTGTTTCCTGTATTTTGTCGTCCTTTGGGATATGTGGTGTTGTTAGTAGCTTTGTTTCTTCTTCCGATTTTGCTAATGCAAGGGTTGATAACCGACCATAACCTGCTGCTTTACAAGGAATGTACGAAGCTGTTGATGATGGCAGGATGCTTGCTGATCATCTTTGCCTTAAGCAAGAATGAAAGCTGCGAGACGGAACAGATTCGTAATGCGGCAGTCCGGAATGCAGTCTTTCTGACTTTTCTGTTTGTTTTCGGTGGTATGTTGTGGCGTGTTCTGCAAGGAGATGTGATCAATGTGGACACTTCTTCTTTTCTTACCTTTTTAATCTTTAATGTGCTTTGTTTGGAGTTTGGTCTTAAAAAAGCGCTTGTTGATCGATTCTTCAAAAGATAATTTTCTATTAAATTAAACCTTTTACGATTCTATTTGTCAAAAAGACATTGTTATTACTCTACTAATCGTAATTAAGGTAAATGAAAAGATTATCAGTTTGGTGGGTGCTTACACTGTTATGCACCTTCTCTATTTTTGCACAGAATAAGGTGATTACCGTTTCGGGGCGTGTTGTCGAATCTGACTCTAAAGAGCCAGCTGCACAGGCAACTATTCAATTGTTATCGTTGCCGGATAGCGCTTATGCAGCCGGTATAGCAAGTAGTAATAAGGGGTGGTTTACGCTTCCTAAAGTGAAGGCGGGGAAATATTTATTGAAGGTTTCTTACATCGGTTTCCGTACGAAATTCGTTCCTGTACAATTATCCAATAATGTGACTGAAAAGAATATGGGGACGATCTCTCTGGATCCTGATGCAGTGATGCTGAGCGAGGCTGTGATTACGGCGGAAGCTCCGCAGGTGACGGTGAGGGAAGACACACTGGAATATAACTCTACCGCCTATCGTACTCCCGAAGGCTCCATGCTCGAAGAACTTGTGAAAAAACTTCCGGGTGCTGAAATTGATGACGACGGAAACGTGAAGATCAACGGAAAAGAAGTCAAGAAAATCATGGTGGATGGCAAAGAGTTTTTTGGTGGTGATGTGAAAACCGGATTGAAGAATCTGCCTGTCAATATGATCGATAAGCTCAAAACGTATGATAAGAAATCTGATTTGGCACGTATCACCGGAATAGATGACGGAGAAGAAGAAACCGTACTCGATCTGAAGGTGAAGAAAGGTATGAATCAAGGATGGTTTGGTAATGCAAGTGCTGCTGCCGGTACTGAAGACCGTTATGCTAGCAATCTGATGCTGAATCGGTTTGTCGAAAATAGCCAGTTCTCATTGATTGGTTCTGCCAATAATGTAAATGACCAGGGATTCTCCGGTGGAGGTGGCGGCGGTCGTTTCCGGACTAATAATGGTCTGACCGCTACTAAAATGCTGGGTGCGAATTTTGCTACTCAGACGGATAAACTGGAATTGGGAGGTAGCGCACGCTATAATTATAGCGACAGGGATGCTACTTCGATGAACTATTCAGAACGTTTTCTGAAAGGTGGAGGAGGAAGTTCATTCTCTAATTCGAACAGCAAAAATCGTAATAAGAATACGAACTTTAATGCTGATTTCCGATTGGAATGGAAACCGGATACATTAACGAATATCATTTTTCGTCCGAATGTCTCTTATGGTAAATCAAATGGGGCTTCTGTTTCCGAATCCGGAACTTTTAATCAGGATCCATTTAATTTTGCAACAAATCCTAATGATTACTTGAATCTGAAATGGCTGGAAGAACATCCGGATGAAGATCCTCTGCAAGGTCGCATAAATACCAGTAATAATCAGTCTTTGTCTGAAAGTAATAGTTTGTCAGCAAATGCTTCTTTACAAGTAAACAGGAAGTTAAATAACCAAGGACGTAATATTACTTTTCGTGGAACATTTGGCTATGGTGATAATGATAGTGAACAATTTACTGATTATCAGACATATTATTATGATAAAGATAAGAATGATATCCGTAAACAGTATATAACCAGTCCGACGAAGAATTATGATTATACAGCTCAATTGACATATAGTGAACCGATTGCTCGTGCAACTTTTTTGCAGTTAAGTTATAGGTTTCAATATAAACACAGTGAGAGTGATAAGAGTACATATAGTTTGATTCCTGAAGATGAAAAGGAACAAGATTGGCTTTGGGAGTTGGGAGATAATTTGCCTGAGAGATATAAAGAGAATTTTGTTGATAGTTTGAGTAAAAATGCCAAATATGATTATTACAACCATGAGATAAATGCTGGTTTGCGTTTTATTCGTGAAAAATACCAGTTGAATATTGGTGCATCTTTGCAACCGCAGAATACAAGATTGGCATATCGCAAAGAAGAAATAGATACAGTAGTAAAAAGATCAGTTTTTAATTTTTCTCCAAATGTTGATTTTCGTTACAGATTCTCTAAAGTAACTCAGTTACGCTTCACGTATAGAGGGCGTGCTAGTCAACCAAGTATGGAAAACTTGCTGGATATTACGGATAATTCTAATCCATTGAATATTCGGATGGGTAATCCTGGTTTGAAACCTTCTTTCTCTCATTCAGTCCGCTTGTTTTATAATACTTATAACGCGGATAAACAACAGGGAATAGTAGTACATGCTAATTTTAATTCAACACAAAATAGTATCACCAATTCTACTACTTATATAGAAGAGACGGGAGGGGTCATTGTGAAACCGGAAAATATTAATGGTAACTGGAATGCTTCAGGTATGCTTGGCTATAATACAGCTCTAAGAGACAGGCGTTTTACTATTAATACATTCTCTACTGGTACTTACTCTAATAAAGTAGCCTATCTTTATGATAGAAGTACGCATATGAATGATAAGAACACAAGTACTACGCTGACTTTGGAGGAAAGACTAAATGGAACTTTCCGGAATGATTGGTTTGAATTTACGGTGAATGGGGCGATTAAGTATAACTTTGAGAAAAATAAACTAAACCCTGATGCAAATCAGGAGCCTTATACCTTTGGTTATGGTGCGAGCACTAATATCTTTTTGCCTTGGAATATGTCAATATCTACCAATATAACGAATAATGCACGCCGTGGATATCGTGATGCAAGTATGAATCGGAATGAGGTTATCTGGAATGCACAGATTGCTCAGAATTTCTTGAAAGGTAAAGCCGCTACAGTTAGTTTTGAAATATATGACATTCTAAAACAACAAACTAATATCAGTCGTGTAATGAATGCTGATATGCGTTCTGTCTCTGAATATAATGGTATCAACAGTTACTGTATGCTGCGCTTTACTTATCGTTTGAATGTCTTCGGTAATAAAGAAGCTCGTGGCAATATGCGTCAGGGCGGTTTTGACGGTGGTGGTCCTCGTGGTCCTCGTGGCAATTATGGCGGCGGTGGCAGACCTATGCGTTTCTAAATCGTGACTAGCTCTGAATAAAAACGGGAAAGTCCCGATGGCAATGAACATGACTAACATGACTTGCTATCGGGACTTTTTTGTTTATCCGATAATTTGCTTTATATTTGTTGTTCAGTATCCATATAAAAAAGGAGTATCCTATGATTGACTGGAACATACTAGTTAGCCAGATAGCTACGGTTGCTTTTGATATCGTTTATTTTGGAGCCATTATCAGTACGATTGTCGTTATCATTCTTGATAACCGGAATCCGGTGAAGACTATGGCATGGATACTCATATTACTTTTCCTCCCAATTGTCGGTCTTGTTTTTTATTTCTTCTTTGGTCGGAGTCAACGTCGGGAACGTATCATCGGTCAAAAAAGTTATGACCGCCTCCTAAAGAAACCTATGGCGGAATATATGGCGCAAGACTGTTCGGATGTACCTGAAGAATATGCCCGCCTTATCCAACTTTTCCAGCATACCAATCAAGCTTTCCCATTTGAGGGAAACCGTATTGCTGTGTATACGGAAGGCTATACCAAATTGCAATCATTGCTTCGTGAGCTCCAAAAGGCGAAACAACACATTCATATAGAATACTACATCTTTGAAGATGATGCTATAGGACGTTTGGTAAGGGATGTATTAATCGAAAAAGCATCTCAGGGAGTTGAAGTAAGAGTAATTTATGATGATGTGGGGTGCTGGCATGTACCTAATCGCTTTTTCGAGGAAATGCGCAATGCCGGTATTGAAGTCAGGAGTTTCTTGAAAGTACGCTTCCCTTTGTTTACAAGCAGGGTCAATTATCGTAACCACAGAAAAATAGTCGTGATAGACGGACGTATTGGCTTTGTGGGAGGTATGAACCTGGCAGAACGTTATATGCGTGGTTTTTCATGGGGAATTTGGCGTGACACCCATATTCTGATAGAAGGAAAGGCAGTGCATGGTCTGCAAACGGCCTTTTTGCTCGACTGGTATTTCGTTGACCGTACATTGATTACAGCTTCACGTTATTTCCCAAAGATAGAATCTTGTGGAAGTTCATTAGTGCAGGTGGTTACCAGCGAACCTATCGGTCCCTGGAAAGAAATCATGCAGGGACTGACTATGGCGATCAATGGAGCGAAGAAGTATTTCTATATGCAAACCCCTTATTTCTTACCGACAGAGCAAGTACTTGCCGCTATGCAGACAGCCGCACTGGCGGGAGTAGATGTGCGTTTAATGTTGCCGGAACGTGCCGACAACCGAATCACTCATTTGGGATCGCATTCTTACCTGGCAGATGTGATGCAGGCAGGTGTCAAAGTCTATTTTTATAAGAAAGGGTTTCTGCACTCTAAACTGATGGTTTCTGATGATATGCTCTCTACAGTAGGGTCTACCAATGTTGACTTTCGTAGTTTTGAGCATAATTTTGAAGTAAATGCCTTTATGTATGATGTGGAAACGGCTCTTGAAATGAAGGAGATATTCCTTCAGGATCAGCGGGAAAGTACACAGATCTTTCTGAAAAACTGGGTGAAACGTTCGTGGAGGAGGAGGGCAGCAGAGTCTGTCGTTCGTTTGTTGGCTCCGCTGCTTTAAAAAGGATGCTTCCTTTATCTGATATACTGTTATCTTATCTGAAAAGCGAGAAATTCACACTTCCATAGACTCTTCTTTCTATGAAATGTGGGTGATCCTCAAAATTATTTTGCTTACCATGCTCCAATACAAACAAACCTCCTTCTTTGAGCAGATTATTTTTGAATATTAGTTCCGGTATCGATTCCAGCTCCTTTAAAGCGTAAGGAGGATCGGCAAAGATAAAATCAAACTGCTCTCGTCCGCTGTTGATAAACTTAAATACATCGCCACGGATAGGCAGACATTTGTCAGTTTGTACTTCTTTCATTATTTTGCAGATAAACGAGTGATGAGCAGGATCTTTCTCGATACTGATCACACGGTCGCAGCCTCGGGATACTAGTTCGATACTGATACTGCCCGTGCCTGCAAATAAGTCAAGTGCAGTTACTCCTTCTTCGAAATCAATATAATTATTAAGTACATTGAACAGATTCTCCTTGGCGAAATCTGTTGTAGGGCGTGCTTTGAATGTACGTGGTACATCAAATCTTCTTCGTTTATAAATACCGCTGATTACTCGCATGTTAATAAGGCTTGCATGTCAATATTGTTGGCAGGATTCATAATGAATACCTGTAGAATGAATTTTTTCAGTTCGTTCATCAATGTTTCTTTGTCCGACAGAGTGCCTGTCAGATGTAGTTCATCCCGTTCCTGATTAAATTCTAGTTGCTTCCAGACATATAATAGATAATAGATACGATCTTCGGTTTGCATGCACTCGAAAGAGTTGGCCAAAAGTAGCTGGCCCCGTTCGAAACAGTAGATGTCAATGGCATCTTTGCGTACTGAAGCATACATTTTCTTACTATTCCCCAGTCTGCTTTTGATAGAAAAATACTCGATGAGCGGGGTAGACTGAGAGTAGAAGCGGGCTTCGGGATATTGTTCATTTAAGAATGTATAGGTGCTTTTGTCTATGCCGAAGATTACGACTACATTATTCTTTTTTAGAATATTGTATATCACTATTTCATTCTCCCGTTTCTGATGATTGTGATAGAATAAAAGCTCTGCCTGCTCTTCTTCAAACAGTTCCAATGGTATCATGGTAAAGCGTTTGCTCGCTATCATGATGTTCACTCGTTTGTAGGAGTAGCTTAAAAAGTCCGATTCGTGGAAAACGTTTTTAAGATTGGCTGTCAGAGACAGAGAGGTGTCTACCTCTTTTTCGAACAGCGACTGCGAATTGTCGTTAATCGGATTGTAGATAGAAAAAGAAAATCCATCCGTACTAAGACGGATGGATAAAGTATATTGTTTTGATTTTGTAAAATCAATCATTATTCCCAGTTACCAGCACCATTGTTAGGATTGTCAATAGAACCTACCATCAAACCTGAGTATCTGCCCAGTTTTTCATTAAGGTCTTTCAAATTGATAATTTCTTGTCTGTCAAGTCCGCCCAAGTAAGTTTCATATGGAGCTTTCACTTCAAACAAGTATACAGGAGCACCTGATTTAGCTGTGTCGTTTTTAACATTCATTTCAAAGATAGCGCCGTTGCCGTAAGGAATGTACTTCATTGAATCTGCATTGAAACCTTTTGGATAGATGGTGTCCATTACAGCTACCCACATGGTGTCACGCTTAAAGTTTTCAAGTCCGTTTTTCTTAACTTCATCATACTTGCCTGTTTTTTTAGCTTTGTTGATGATTGCCATTGCTTTCTTTTCAGTCAAGCCGCTTTCCAATTGGTCGTCTGTCAGCTGACCAACTTTCATAACGAAAGGTAATTTTTGATTTTTAACGAAATCAATCAGTGTGTCAAAATGTTCTGTGTACATTCCGTGATGAAGCGAACGGTATTCCTGTTGTGCTTTACGGATGTCGATCAAACGGGCAATGACAGCCTGCTCTCTTTCCTTTTTCGCTTTTTCAAAATTGATAGGACCCATAATACTGCTATAGCAAATGTAAATTAATGCAGCAGCACAGAGTACTAATACAATATTAAATACTGTTTTCATGATAAATTATGTTTTTAGTTGTTATATTCGCATCGCAAAAATAGAATAAATAAATTTAAATAC
Source organism: Bacteroides sp. RCH18 (assembly GCF_058231005.1). Classification (NCBI taxonomy): domain Bacteria; kingdom Pseudomonadati; phylum Bacteroidota; class Bacteroidia; order Bacteroidales; family Bacteroidaceae; genus Bacteroides; species Bacteroides sp. RCH18. The sequence goes on from NZ_JBIPTC010000002.1 coordinate 756,514, forward strand.
GATAGTTCCGGGAACTTTTTTCTCGTACAAAAATGATAAATAACTATTTAGAAAGGCAAATTAAGGAAAATTTTCCTTATCAACCAACTTTTGAGCAGGAAATAGCTGTAAAATCTCTTTCAGAGTTTCTGCTTTCCACACTGGCGGATGAAGTATTTATCCTCAGAGGCTATGCCGGTACTGGTAAAACATCTTTGGTAGGGGCATTGGTAAAGACGATGGATCAGTTACAGCAAAAGGCTGTGTTACTGGCTCCTACCGGTCGTGCTGCAAAAGTTTTTTCATCATATGCCGGTCACCCGGCTTTTACAATTCATAAGAAAATATACCGGCAGCAGTCGTTTTCTAATGAAACCAGTAATTTTTCAATAAATGACAATCTTGCTACGAATACTTTGTTTATAGTCGACGAAGCTTCAATGATTTCCAATGAAGGATTATCGGGCAGTATGTTTGGGACGGGAAGATTGTTGGACGACTTGATACAGTTTGTTTATTCCGGTCAGGGGTGCCGTCTTTTGTTGATGGGAGATACTGCGCAGCTTCCTCCGGTAGGTGAGGAGTTGAGTCCGGCACTTTTTGCAGATGCATTGAAAGGATATACCTTGGAAGTGCGGGAAGTTGACTTGACGCTAGTGGTTCGTCAGATACAGGAATCCGGTATTTTGTGGAACGCGACACAATTGCGTCAGCTGATAGCGGAAGATAATTGCTATTCTTTACCTAAAATAAAGATAACAGGTTTTCCGGATATAAAGATGGTACCGGGTACGGAATTGATTGATGCCATCACCAGTTGTTATGATCATGACGGCATGGATGAGACGATTGTAATCTGTCGTTCTAATAAACGCGCGAACCTATATAATAACGGAATACGTGCACAGATCCTTTGGCGGGAAGATGAACTGAATACGGGAGATATGTTGATGATAGCCAAAAATAATTATTATTGGACAGAGCAATATAAGGAAATGGACTTCATTGCCAATGGAGAGATTGCAGTCGTGCGTCGTGTCCGTAAGACGCGGGAGATGTATGGTTTTCGCTTTGCGGAAGTGACTCTCAGGTTTCCTGACCAGAATGATTTTGAACTGGATGCCAATCTGCTGCTGGATACCCTTCACTCTGATTCTCCTGCATTGCCGAAAGTAGATAATGACAGATTATTTTATACCATACTTGAAGATTACGCAGATATATCTAACAAGCGGGACCGTATGAAAAAAATGAAAGCAGATCCACACTACAATGCGTTGCAGGTGAAATATGCTTATGCGGTAACTTGTCATAAAGCACAAGGCGGACAATGGCAGAATGTTTTTCTTGATCAGGGATACATGACGGATGAATATTTGACTCCGGATTATTTTCGCTGGTTGTATACGGCATTTACTCGCGCCACGAAAACATTGTATCTGGTGAATTATCCCAAAGAACAAATTTTATAAAAGATTTCTTTTTTTTCTTCCTAAATAATTGATTCCCAGTCAGAATGAATGGAGAGGTACTCGTTGTGGAAAAATAAATATGAGATTATATTTATTTTTTTTCAAAAACCTCTAAGTGTTTTTCAAGGTATGGGTTGTTATATAAATGCGAATCGAAAATAATAAATGAAATATCGATTCTAATATTTATATAAAAACTAATGTTTAATCTTAAATTCAAGTGTATGAGAATCAATGACTCGTGTAGAGGCTCGAAGATTTTTCGGGCATTGTTGATCTTGATGCTATTCGCCCTTCCGGCACAATCTGCAATAGCACAGTTAACAATTAGGATCTCCAATTCTTCTTTAGGAACTGTGATTAAGCAAATCCAGTCTCAATCTAAGTATCAATTTTTTTATGATGACAATTTGGCTTCAATGCGCGTAGAGTCATTGAATGTTAAAGATGTTTCTTTGGTAGAAGTACTGGACAAGGCTTTGAAGGGGAAAGATGTCGTTTACAAAATTGATGACAACGTCGTTTATTTGTCGAAAGCAAGTGCATCTCCTGCGACAAAGTCGACTCAACAACAACAGAAAGTAACAGGTAAGGTGGTAGATGCTAATAACGAACCTTTGATTGGCGTTTCTGTATTGGAAAAAGGAACAACTAATGGTACTATTACTGATTTTGATGGTAATTATACATTAGTTGTTACAGGTTCAAATGCAGTTTTGCAATTTTCGTATGTTGGATATCAAACTTTGGAGAGGGCTGTAGCAGGAAAGACTGCTATTAATATCACTTTAAAGGAGGATGCTCAAGTCTTGGATGAAGTCGTAGTTACGGCTTTGGGTATTAAACGCTCAGAGAAAGCGCTGTCTTACAATGTACAGCAGGTAAACGCTGATGCGGTGACTGCTAATAAAGACCCTAACTTTATTAATTCATTGAGTGGTAAAGTGGCAGGTGTTAATATCAATGCTTCTTCGTCCGGAGTGGGCGGTGTGTCCAAGGTAGTGATGCGTGGTACAAAATCTATCATGCAGTCTTCCAATGCATTATATGTAGTAGATGGGGTTCCGATGTACTCCAATGCGAATAAAGTGAATGGGACAGAGTTTTCTTCTAAAGGAAATACTGAGCCGATTGCCGACATTAACCCGGAAGATATTGAATCAATGTCTGTGTTGACTGGTGCGGCAGCAGCTGCGCTTTACGGTTCCGATGCTGCCAATGGTGCGATTATCATTACTACTAAAAAAGGAAAAGAAGGTCGTGTGAATATCACTGTAAACAGTAATGTTGAGTTTAACGCTCCTTTGGTAATGCCCCGTTTCCAGACACGTTATGGTACAGGTATTGGTGGCGTGAAAGATGATAACTCCAGTCGTAGCTGGGGCCCTAAACTGACAGAAGCCAGATATTTTGGATATAATCCTCGTGATGATTATTTTCAGACTGGTGTTATAGGTACAGAAAGCGTATCATTCTCTACCGGTTCGGAAAAGAACCAGACTTATGCTTCCGCTGCAGCGGTTAATTCAAAAGGTATCGTTCCTAACAACAAATATGACCGTTATAATTTCAACGTACGCAATACTACTTCATTTCTTGATGATAAGATGACATTGGATGTAAATGCCAGCTACATTTTGCAGAAAGACCGCAATATGGTGAATCAGGGTACTTACAACAATCCGTTGGTAGGAGCTTATCTGTTCCCTCGTGGTAATGACTGGGAAGATATTAAAATGTACGAACGCTATGACGTTGCACGTAAGATCTATACTCAGTACTGGCCGACAGGTGATGGTAATATGACTATGCAGAATCCTTATTGGGTGAACTACCGTAACTTGCGTGAAAATAAGAAAGACCGCTATATGTTAGGTGCAAGTCTGAATTATCAGATTCTTGACTGGTTAAATGTTTCCGGACGTGTCCGCCTGGATAATTCTAACAATGATTATACGGAAAAGGCTTATGCCAGTACAAATACTCAGCTGACAGAGTTGTCTGATCGTGGTCTTTATGGCATTTCCAGAAGCTACGAAAAGCAGTTGTATGCAGACTTCCTGGTAAGTGTGAACAAAACATTCGGCGAAAAATGGTCTTTACAAGCTAATATGGGTGGATCGTTTACTGATATGCGATATGATGAAATGGCTGTACGCGGACCTATTGCTGATGATTCAAAAACGTTTGCCGGTGAAAAAGCCGGATTGACAAACGGTTTCTATATTCAAAACCTGAGTACGACCAAGACAAGCAAAATGCAGTCAGGATGGCGTGAACAGACTCAGTCTATCTATGCATCTGCCGAAGTTGGCTACCAAAGTACTTATTATCTGACATTGACAGGTCGTAATGACTGGCCTTCACAGTTGGCAGGCCGTAACTCTGTCAATAAATCATTCTTCTACCCTTCGGTTGGTATGTCTGTAGTGTTATCTGAATTGATGCCTAAATTGAATAAGGACTATCTGTCTTACTGGAAGATACGCGGTTCTTTTGCTTCTGTAGGTACAGCATTCGAAAGATATATAGCTAATCCTTTATTCGCATGGAATACCAGTATCGGTCAGTGGAGTAACCTGACTGACTTCCCGGTATATGACTTGAAACCGGAACGTACCAATTCTTTTGAAGTAGGTATGAATATGCGTTTTCTCAAGAACTTCGAACTGGATGTGACTTATTATAACGCCAAAACAATGAATCAGACATTCAATCCTGAGTTACCGGTAGGTGAATATGCTCGTATCTACATTCAGACAGGTGCAGTTCGCAATCAAGGTCTTGAGTTAGCGTTGAATTACAATAATACATGGAAAGATTTTACTTGGAATACAGGAGTTACTTATTCAATGAACAAGAATAAGATTCTTACCTTAGCTGATAATGCCATCAATCCTATCACTCGCGAGAAATTCTCTATTTCTTCTCTGAATATGGGTGGTCTGGGTAGTACCCGTTTCATCCTGAAAGAAGGTGGAAGCATGGGTGACATTTACTCCTTGATGGATTTGAAGAGAGATGCCAATGGAGCTGTTTATATCGATGAGAACAACAGTGTTGTAACAGAGAGTCTGGAAGCTAATAATTACATCAAATTAGGAAGTGTATTGCCGAAAGGAAACTTGGCATGGCGTAACAATTTCAGTTGGAAAAACATTAATGTGGCATTCCTTGTATCAGCTCGTCTAGGTGGAGTTGTATTCTCACGTACACAAGCTGTTCTCGATAATTTCGGAGTTTCTGAAGCATCTGCTGCTGCACGTGACAAAGGTTATGTATCGGTAAATGGAAACGACCGTGTAAATCCGGAAGGCTGGTATTCAGTAGTAGCTGGTGGTACGGCTGTTCCTCAGTATTACATTTATTCCGCTACTAATATTCGTTTGCAGGAAGCTTCTATCGGTTATACTATTCCGAGAAAATGGCTGGGCAATGTGTGTGATATCAAAGTTTCATTGATCGGACGTAATCTTTGGATGATCTACAACAAGGCTCCTTTCGATCCTGAAAGCGTGGCATCTACTGATAACTTCTATCAGGGAATTGACTACTTTATGATGCCTTCATTGCGTAATATTGGCTTTAATCTGAGCTTTAAATTCTAAATAAATCAAGATAGGTATGAAAAATATAATAAATAAAATAGTACTTGGATCTCTTACCGTTGCCCTGTCTTCGTGTATCGGTAACTATGAGAATATCAATTCCAACCCATATGAAGCTCCTGATTTGTCAGCGGATGGATACGCTTTGGGATCTGCCATGAATAATCTGGCCGGTTGCGTGGTATCACCGGATGTAAATACAGCTCAGTTCACAGACTGCTTGTTGGGCGGACCTTTAGGCGGATATTTTGCCGATTCTAATGCTGGCTTTACTGAGGCTATCTCCACTTTTAATCCGAAAGACGACTGGAGCCGTGTGTTTCTGAAAAGTGATAAGATTATTCCGACATTATATTCTAATCTGACCCAAGTGAAACTTGTATCACAAAATACGAATGATCCGGTTCCTTATGCCATTGCACAAGTGATAAAGGTGGCAGCTATGCATCGTGTAACTGATGCTTTCGGTCCGATACCTTATTCTCAGATAGGTGCGAATGGCGAAATTGCTACTCCTTATGATTCTCAGGAAGTGACATATAATACATTCTTCGATGAGTTGAATGCAGCTATTGCCACACTCAATGAGAATTCTAACGAACAGCTCGTTCCTACAGCCGACTATATATATAAAGGTGATGTAAAGAAGTGGATCAGATTTGCCAACTCACTGAAGTTGCGTCTTGCTATCCGTATAGCTTATGCTAATCCGGTGAAAGCTCAACAGATGGCTGAAGAAGCTGTGAATCCTGCAAACGGAGGTGTCATTGAATCGAATGCGGACAATGCAACATGGAACTACTTTGAGACTTCACAAAATCCTATTTATGTAGCTACCCGCTACAATCAGGTACAGACTTCCGATCATGGCGGCGTACCCTGTTTGACTGGTGGTGATACGCATGCTGCTGCCGATATCATCTGCTATATGAATGGTTACAAGGATAACAGACGTGAAAAGTTCTTCACAAAATCCGAATGGGCAGGACAGGACTATGTAGGAATGCGTCGTGGTATTGTCATTCCCGAACTGAAGACAATCGGACATAAATACTCTGGGGTGAACATTGCTCCTACATCTCCGCTTTATTGGATGAATGCAGCCGAAGTAGCTTTCTTACGTGCTGAAGGACAAGCTGTTTTCAACTTCAGCATGGGTGGTACAGCCGAATCATTCTATAATCAAGGTATCCGTCTGTCATTTGAACAATGGGGGGTAGACGGTGCAGAAGACTATCTGAAAGATGATGTAAACAAACCGACTGCATATACCGATCCGGCAGGTACGAATACTTATCAGAATGCTCTGTCCAATATCACTATTAAATGGAATGATAGTGCCGACAAAGAAGAGAAGCAAGAACGCATTATCGTACAGAAGTGGATTGCTAACTGGCAATTAGGTAATGAAGCTTGGGCAGACTTCCGCCGTACCGGATATCCGAAACTGATCCCGGTGAAAGAAAATAAGAGCGGTGGTGTAGTTGATTCAGAGAAAGGTGCACGTCGTATGCCTTATCCGTTGGATGAATTTGTCAGCAACAAGGCAAATGTAGAATATGCGATTGCCAACTACCTGCACGGTGCAGATAATATGGCTACAGATGTATGGTGGGCTTCTAAAAAATAATATTTAACTTAAAGGAAAGTATATATGAAAAATAACCTGAAATATAGATTGTCTGCTCTGCTGTTTCTGGCATCAGCTCTGACAATAACTTCATGTAGTGATTGGACAGATGTGGAAAGTCTCCAATTGAATACTCCTACATTTGAAGAGCAGAATCCTCAGTTGTATGCTGACTATCTGAAGGATTTGAACAGATATAAGTCTGAAGAACATAAGGTCACTTTTGTTTCTTTCGAGAACCCTAAGGGATCTCCCGGCAAGCAGGCTGAACGTCTGACCGTCGTACCTGACAGCGTTGATTTCATTTGTCTGAATAATCCGGAAGTAAGTCCCGAAGTACAGGCAGAAATGGTCAAAATACGCGAGAAAGGAACTCGTACGGTTTACAGTATTGATTATTCCAGCATTGAAAATGCCTGGAAGGAGAAAGTAAAAGCCGAACCGGAGTTGACAGAAGAGGATGCTCTTCAGTATATCGGTGAACGCACTAATGAGATGTTGGCACTTTGTGACAAATATAACTTTGATGGTGTTATTGCTGATTATACGGGGCGTTCACTGGTGAGCCTTCCGGAGGAAGCTCTGAAAGAATATAATGATCGTCAACAGAAATTTTTTGGCGAAGTGATGAATTGGCAAGGTAACCATGATGACAAGACTCTGGTATTCTACGGAAATGTACAATATTTAGTGCCGGAGAATATGGATATGTTAAGCAAGTTTGACTACATCATGTTGAAAACTGCTTCTTCTACCAATGCTGATGATCTTGCTTTAAAAGCATATTTGGCTATTCAGGCGGGTATAGATGCAGTAGGCGGTACAGAAGGAGGAGTGAATCCTGTTCCTGTTGATCGTTTTATCGTTTGTGTCGAATTGCCGCAGGCTGACGATAAGGATAAAGTGAAGGGTTACTGGAGTACAGTGGATGAAAAAGGCAATAAACTAGTAGCAGCTCCGGGAGCAGCCCGGTGGATGGTTGAAGCATCTCCTAATTACACCCGGAAAGGAATCTTTATTATGAATGTCCATAATGATTATTATAACAATACTTATGGATATGTGCGTGAAGTTATTCGTATTATGAATCCTAATAAATAAGAATAGAAATGAAACTCTATAAATATTGTTTTGCGCTTTTGGCTCTTACAACAGTCACAGTGAGTGGTTGTAAGAATGAAGATATCAATGAAGAGCATCATTATGACAATAAACTCTATGTTAGCTCGGCTCCTGTTTGTGATGATTTGCTGATTAAGCCCAGTATAACTGAGGCTACCCGTGAACTTAGCTATCGTATAGCATCGCCGGCAGAACAAGATATTCAAATAAGCTTTGATGCGGCTCCCGCTATGACAGCAGCATATAATTTGATTTACAATGATAATGCAACTGCACTGGATTCATATTTTTATAATATACCAACAAAAACTGCTACTATTAAGGCAGGGGATATTTCCAGTGATAATATTGTGATTGACTTTAAGAATACCAACGAATTGGATAAGTCAAAACGCTATGTATTGCCCGTCACCATTCTAGATGCATCCAATATTGATGTACTCGAAAGTGCCCGTACTGCTTATTTCATATTTAAGGGTGCTGCCCTTATTAATGTAGTGGCAAATATCAAAGAAATCTATTTCCCAATTAACTGGAAGAGCAGTGTGAATGGTCTTTCTACTGTTACTATTGAAGCTTTGGTTCGTAGTGAAGACTGGGTGGCAGGACGTGAAAATGCCCTGAGTTCTGTTTTCGGTATTGAAGGTAAATTCCTTGTACGTATTGGTGATGCTGACCGTCCACGTGATCAAGTTCAGGTAGTAGCTCCCGGTGGTAATTTCCCAGGTCCGAATGTTGTTCCGGGTTTACCGGTTAATGAGTGGGTACACATTGCTATTGTTTATGATAATACGACAAAAGAACGAATCTATTATAAAGATGGTGTGCTTGTTTATAAAGACGAAGCAGCTTCAGGTAATGTATCTTTGAGCAGTGGTTGTTATATTGGTCGCGCTTGGGATGATACTCGTTGGTTGCCGGGAGATATTTCAGAAGTCCGCGTGTGGTCAGTGCAAAGAACGGCAGAGCAAATTGCCACTAATCCTTATGAAGTAGATCCTGCCAGTGAAGGACTGGTTGCTTACTGGAAGTTTAATGAAGGTGCCGGAAATGTTATTACCGACCAGACTGGACATGGTAATGATATTACAGGTTCGGGCGATCCTACTTGGGTAAAAGTAGAGATTCCTAAGATAAATTAATTGTTGGTTTAATCTTTTATTCAAGAATTCATTATGAATATGAAATATATAACTTCGGGTTTGTTCGCTGCCATGATTGTGAGCAGTACTGCATTCTTGACCTCTTGTGCTGATGATCTTGAGGTCGGAAAGAATATTGATGAGTCGGCCTACAGTGGCATTTATGAAAATAATGCATATCTGCGTGATGGAAAGTCGAACTTAGTTTCTAAGGTTGTCGAATTGCACGGTGAGACTTATGCTACTACCGTAAAAATGGGGTTGAGCAAGACACCTAATACAGCTACATCGGCAAAAGTGAAAATTGATGCTACTTATTTGGAAACGTATAATAAGGCGCATAATACAGATTTTGCATTGTATCCGCAGGACTTGGTTACCTTTGCTAACGAAGGAATACTTACAGTGAACGCTAATACTAAATCAGCGGAGGTAGAGATGACTATTCGGGCAGGAGAAGGTCTGCAGGAAGATAAAACATATGCTATTCCGGTAGCTATCAGTGATCAGAGCAGTGATATCACTATTAAAGATGAAGATGCGAAACATTGTATTTATCTGGTGAAAGATATGCGAAATGCCGGTGATGCATATAAAGGAGAAGGTGTAATGCAAGGTTATTTGTTCTTTGAAGTAAATGACGTAAATCCGCTGAATACTCTTTCTTTCCAATTAGAGAATGGAAAACTTCTTTGGGATGTTGTTGTACTGTTTGCTGCTAATATCAACTATGATGCTGAAGCAGGACGTCCTCGTGTACAATGTAACCCGAATGTACAGTATCTGTTGGATAATAATGAAACTCTTCTTCAGCCACTGCGTAGACGTGGTGTGAAAGTATTGTTAGGACTGCTTGGTAACCATGACATTACAGGCTTGGCACAGCTTTCCGAACAAGGTGCTAAAGACTTTGCCCGTGAAGTTGCCCAGTATTGTAAGGCATATAACTTGGATGGAGTAAATTATGACGATGAGTATTCAAACAGTCCTGATTTGAGCAATCCGTCTCTTACTAATCCAAGTACGGCTGCTGCAGCTCGTCTGTGTTATGAAACCAAACAGGCAATGCCGGATAAACTGGTTACTGTATTTGATTGGGGACAGATGTATGGTGTAGCTACTGTTGACGGGGTAGATGCAAAAGAATGGATAGATATTGTGGTAGCCAACTATGGTAGTGCTGCATATCCTATCGGACAAATGACAAAGAAACAATGCTCCGGTATTTCAATGGAATTCAACTTAGGCGGTGGCGGTAGCTTATCAGCTTCTAAAGCTCAAAGTATGATAGATGGAGGGTATGGATGGTTTATGGGATTTGCTCCAAGTCCGGCTAAATATGGTAGTGTTTTCAGCCGTCTTCAAGGTGGTGGCGAAGTATTGTACGGGTCTAATGTAGCAGCACCGACTATATTCTACAAGAAGAATGATCCGACGCCATATAAATATCCGGATGATCTTTAAATAAAATAGGAACAAATAAAAAACAAGAATATGAAAGCACATTATAAACTCTTTTTATCTCTGGCAATAGGATCATTCGTTACTTTTGCTGGATGTCAGGATGATGAGGTGGTGGATTTGGTTAAATATCCGGTGAATCAGCCTGCTATAACGATTGACGATGCGGAAGGAGCGTCTAAAGCGACGTTAACTGCAGTTTACAAATCTGATGGTACATTGGAATTAGATGGTCCTGTCACTAGAACTTATACATTCCATTTTGCTGCATCACCGGAAGATGCTACAGTGACTTTTGATATTATAAATACTAATATCCCAAAAGAAAATGTAGAGATCAGTGCCACTAAAGTAGTTCTTCCTGCCGGTTCAACAGATGCTTCTGTCACTGTGACTTTGAAGGATGAAGATTTTAGCTTTGCAGCACCCAATTATGATGCGACTACTTATGAATTAGGGGTGAAAGCCAGTGTGGAAGGATATAAGATAGGAACTGAACCAATAGAATCTAAAGTTGTAATAGAGAAGGAGGCATACACAGCTTCATGCTCTGTGGTTGGTGAGAGCGGTAATAACGTTACATTTGAACGTGCTTTCTCTCAAGGAGCGATTGTCAATCCTGATCCTATATCCTATACTTTCAAGATGAAGCTGGATAAGCCGGCAAGAAAAGACGTAAAGGTGAAACTTGCCACTACAGGGCTGGACGAACAGTTTATGAAGAATATCACTGTAACTCCTGCTGAAATTGCCATACCTGCCGGAGAGTTAGAATCAGCAGAGGTTACCTGGACTATTACTGATGATTTCTTGCTGACAACAGCTGGAGAAGAATCTCACACTCTTATTGTAACTGCATCAGCAGAAAGTGAAGACCCCGTTGTGAAGGTTAATAGTAAGGAGAACTTCTTAACCTTTAATGTGGATAAAGTACTTAGAAACTTTAAATATTTATCTGCTATAGGTAGCAACTGGGCTCAATTGTCGAAAGCCGGTTGGAGTGCGGAAATTCCTTCTGGTGTCTCCGGTAGAGCTAGTTATCTGATTGATGGTGATGGAGGAAGCTATGGATCAGATGTATATAGTTATAATCCATTCTGGTTTGTTATTGATATGAAATCAGCACAGGCTTTTAATGCTTTAGGTATGGATTATTATTATACGTATGCTTCTAAGAAAGTACGTATTTCAACTTCATTGGATAATGAAAACTGGACTCCGCAGGGAGTGTTGGAAGTTCCTCGTGTGGGTAATCATTATTTCCAATTCTTCTCTTCTATAACAGCTCGTTATGTAAAAGTTGAATTATTGGAAGGCTTTGGTTCATATATTGATGTCACTGAAGTTTATATCTACAACGCTCAGTAAGGCCTAGTCATTAGCAGATTAGTTAATTTTAGAGCCAGGCTTCATTCAGAAAGCCAGGCTCTTTTCTTGTATAAGCTACTATGTCCTTCTCTGTCTCCTCGTAAGGGAATCTTTGTGCCAAGGGCTTGGCACAGTTGTGCCACTACGGTGTCATTGTTGTGCCAATGGCTTGGCATAGTCGTGCCACCAATGTGTGACAACAGTGCCATCAAATAGTGACAGTTGTGTCTTCAGAGCGTAACAGTAGTATCACTTCGTGTTACTGCTGATCACCAGTCATAATCTTCAACGTATGCATCAAAGTTCTGTAGATGAGTTACTCCGCAATTCTTGAGGATATTTAATAATCTTTGTTGCTCGGAGGGGGTAAGGAGGCGTTCGCCTTTGCGGATGCGGTAGTAAGTTCTGCGACCAAAATAGCTCATTAAATGTGATATAACAGTTTGCATTTGCTTGTAGGGCAGGTTTTCTAACATTCTGATGAATCCCTTGGCATAACGTACTTTGACATTAGAACGATAATAAGGACAATTCCCTTGTTGGGCAGCGAGATGTTTGGGACTGATGATAACCCAGTATTCAATCTTTTCCGGTACGCTTTGTGCTGTAAGCCGTCTTAAACAAGTGTTTGCTTTTGAACATTCCCGGTTGAGGCACATTGCGTACTGATAGGGGACTTTGGTAAAGTCAATTTCTTCTTCCATGATTATAGTTGTTTGTCCGGCAAAAGTAGTGAATACTAAATGAAAAAAATGATAGTCTGAAAGTAAACTTCTTTACTTTCAGACTATCATTTTTTTCATTATCCGGATAAAGTCTTTCAGAACTGAGTGAAAGTCTGAAAACCGGAAGACAAAAGCTTTAATATAGATGTGAATTACTGTTCCTTAGAAAAAGAATAAGGCATATCCTCTTCTTTGGTTCCTCTGTTCAGATTCGGCTGATTACTCATGTCTACTTTGATAGTACCTCCCTTGAACAAATCTTCATGACGCAGATAGTTCTTGGTATGACCAGCACCGTTGAAGCTCATGGAATCAATATAGAAATTCTCTTTGCTGTTATTGGGTGCGTCGATAACAAGACTATTGCCGTTCTCGAAGTGAAGAGTTGCCTTTTTGAACAGAGGAGCTCCCATCACATATTCGTCCGTTCCAGGGCAAACAGGGTAGAAACCCAGCGCAGAGAATACATACCAGGCAGAAGTCTGTCCGTTGTCTTCGTCTCCGCAGTAACCGTCCGGTCCGGGCGTGTACATTCTGTCCATTACCTGACGTAACCAATATTGTGCCTTCCACGGTTGTCCTGCATAGTCATAGAGGTAAATCATGTGCTGGATCGGTTGATTGCCATGTGCATAGTTGCCCATATTCATCACTGTCATTTCACGAATTTCGTGAATTACCTGTCCGTAATAGCTGTCATCAAAAATGGGCGGTACGGCAAATACGGAATCCATCATGGTAATAAACATTTCTTTCCCGCCCATCAGGTCAATAAGTCCCTGCGGATCGTGGAAGACAGACCAGGTATAATGCCAGCTGTTTCCTTCCGTAAAGGCATCTCCCCATTTCAGTGGTGAGAAAGGAGACTGGAATGTACCGTCTTCGTTGCGACCACGCATTAGCTTGGATTCTTTATCGAAAAGATTCTTGTAATTCATGGCACGTTTGGCAAACAGGTTGATTTCTTTCTTGGGACGTTTCAGTTCCTTTGCCAACCGGTAGATACACCAGTCATCGTATGCATATTCCAGAGTACGGGCGGCGTTCTCGTTGATTTTCACATCGTAGGGTACGTATCCCAGTTTATTATAGTACTCGTATCCCAATCGTCCGGTGGAAGAAACCTCCGGATGCACATTCTCCGTTCCATGAATCAATCCTTCATACAACGTCTTGATATCATCGACTTTTACTCCCTTCATATAAGCGTCCACAAGGATTGATGCGGAGTTATTTCCGACCATGCAACCTCTGTGTCCCGGACTTGCCCATTCGGGGAAGAAACCGCTTTCAAGGTATGTATTGATCAACCCTTCCTGCATCTCCTTGTTAACCGACGGGTACATCAGATTCAACAGTGGGAAGAGGCAGCGGAATGTATCCCAGAAACCAGTATCGGTAAACATATATCCCGGAAGTACCTGTCCGTTATACGGACTGTAATGGATGGGCTGGCCGTTTGCATCCAGCTCATAGAACTTGCGCGGGAAAAGCAGTGAACGATACAGACAGGAGTAGAATGTACGGTACTGATCCAGATTGCCGCCTTCTACTTCTATTTTGCCCAGCACCTGATTCCAGGCATCTTTTCCTTTTTGGGCGAGTTGTTCTATGTTATCTTTGCCCAGTTCGTTCATATTGGCGGCAGCCTGCTCAAAGCTGATGAAAGAAGAGGCGATGCGTGCATTCACCTGCTCTCCTTTGCGGGTTTTGAATCCGATGATCGCTCCGGCATGGTCGGTTGTCTGTTCCGCTACGTTCTCTTGCAGATTTCCGTTCTCTACCGTAGCCTTATAGGTGAAAGACTTGTCGAACTCGATGATAAAGTAGTTCTTGAAGTTTTCAGGAACACCCCCGCTGTTGCGTGTCGTATAACCGATTATCTTATTCTCTTCCGGAATAATTTTGATGTAAGAACCTTTGTCGAAGGCATCTACGACCACATAAGAATGATCATTCTCCGGGAATGTGAAACGGAAAAGTACGGCACGTTCCGTCGGTGTCATTTCAGTGACTATATCGTGTTCTGCCAGGTATACTTTGTAGTAGTAAGGAGTTGCCACTTCACCTTTATGTGCAAACCAGCTTGCACGTTTCTCTTCGTCAAACACCGGTTGGCCTACTATCGGCATTATAGAGAACTGACCATAATCATTGATCCATGGACTGGGCTGGTGTGTCTGTTTGAACCCGCGGATTTTGTTGGCGGTATAGGTATATTGCCATCCGTCTCCCATTTTGCCTGTCTGTGGAGTCCAGAAGTTCATACCCCAGGGGCGGGCAATAGCCGGATAGGTATTACCTGTTGATAACTCAAAAGTAGATTGGGAACCCATCAGCGGATTGACATACTGCGTCCAGTCTTTGGCTTGGGACAATAGCGTACAACTAAGTACACAAGCTATCAATAAGAGTCTTTTCATGATAAGTAATGGTTTTTATATGATTATTGAGAAGAGTTGTTACTTCCCCATTGTGTAGGATGGTCAGTCATTTTGATCTCCATGACTCCGCCCGCTACAATGTCCTGATGTCCGAAGAAAGGCGTGTCCAGAGGTTTGCCGTTCAGCAATACGCTTTCGATGTACTTGTTGCTTTTGGAGTTGTTCTTCACCACGATGCTAAATGTCTTTTCACCGGGGAGATTGATTACAGCCTTGTCGAAAGCCGGACGTCCGATAGAATACACCGGTTTGCCCGGGCATACCTGATAGAATCCCATCGAGTTGAGTATATACCATGCCGACATCTGTCCGCAGTCTTCATTGCCGGACAGCCCGTCTACATTGTTGGCATACTGGCTCCGGTAGACACTGTCCACTAATTCCTGCGTTCTCCACGGACGATTCACATAGTTGTACAGATGAATCACGTGATGACTCGGCTCATTGCCATGTGCATACTGACCGATCAGTCCGCTGATATCTGCCGAGGTGGTTTCTCCGTCCAGACTCGAATCGACTGTAAACAGCGAATCCAGCTTTTCTACAAAAGCGTCCTCGCCTCCCATCAGTTTCACAAGTCCTTCCACATCG
Organism: Bacteroides sp. RCH18; assembly: GCF_058231005.1. Taxonomy (NCBI): domain Bacteria; kingdom Pseudomonadati; phylum Bacteroidota; class Bacteroidia; order Bacteroidales; family Bacteroidaceae; genus Bacteroides; species Bacteroides sp. RCH18. The sequence goes on from NZ_JBIPTC010000002.1 coordinate 772,056, forward strand.
TGCGGAACAAACCAGGTCCATTGCCAAGCGGTTCCTTCGCAATAGTCATCGCTACGGTGAGTGGAGGCACGCGGGTTGAACGGGGTGCGCCATTCGCCATTCGAATCCAGTCCGCGCATGAAGCGGGTCGATTTGTCGAAATAGAACTCATAGGCTTTAGCGAAACGTTCATACTTTGCTTTGTTTTCGAAGTCGTTCATCGCTTCGGCAAAGATGGAGATACACCAGTCGTCGTAGGCATATTCCAGCGCTTTGGCTACAGATTCATTTTCGCGGTCGCAGGGGATGTAGCCGATAGCGTTTTTATAATACTTCGCTTTGGGCATCAGATGCGGCAGCACCAGATCGGGGCATTTGATGCCTGTCGTGTCATATTCGGCTGCGCGCAGACTGGCTTTGTATGCTTCGTGAGCATCAAAATTGCGGTAACCTTTCATATAGGCATCCACGATAACGGGGACCGCATGATATCCGATCATCGTTCCAGTGTAGTTGGAAGCCAGATCCCACATCGGGTATATTCCGCCTTCCTGATGTTTCCTGATCAGTGAATTGATGAACTGATTGTTCAGATTCGGGTCGATGATCGTCATCAGCGGGTGCAGCGCGCGGAACGTATCCCACAGGGAGAAGACAGTATACAGAGGATTGATGGTATCTCCCTGATGTACTTCGAGATCCATGCCGAGATAGCGTCCGTCCGCATCCGTAAACAGGTTCGGGCTGATGGCCGTATGATACAGAGCGGTATAGAAGATGGTTTTATCTTCTTTATCGGAAGTGGTGATGTCTATTTTAGACAGATAATTATTCCAGGCAGTGCGGGCGTCTTTTCGTACCTTGTCGAAGTCCCATTCGGGAATTTCGGATTCCACATTCTTGCGTGCGCCGGCGATATCGACAGCAGATACACCCACTTTTACTAGTACTTCTTCGTCTTTCTTTGTATTGAAGTGCAGCACCGCTTTGCATACAGGAAGGCGCTTGCCGTTGTCCATCGTGACAGAGTCGGTGATGAGGGTATATGCGAACGGTTTGGAGAACTTGGCGTAGAAGTTAATATACTGGTCGAAAGCCCAGTAAGTCGTCTTCTTGTGTCCGCTGATTTCCGTGTCGCTGATTACTTCGATTTCCATCTCGTAGTTGGTCTGCCGTTGCAGGCTGTAGTCCAGATCGATGATAAATCCGGATTCTGTGCTTTCGGGGAAGGTGTAGCGGTGGATGGCGCCGCGCTTGGTAGCCGTGATCTCCGCTTTGACCTGATAGGTGTCGAGGAAGACGGAGTAATATCCGGGTTCCGCTGTCTCATTCTCGTGCGAGAAAGCAGAGGCGTAAGCCAGTTTCTGGCTTTCCGGATCTGTTGTCAGATACTGCGGCTTGCCGACAGTCGGCATCAGTAATACGTCTCCGTAGTCACAACAGCCTGTACCGCTGACGTGGGTATGCGAAAAACCGTTGATCGTGTTGTCGTCGTAATAATAACCGGAGCAAGCGTCCCAGCCGTCGATCCGGGTGTCCGGACTGGGCTGGATCATACCGTGCGGAACTACAGCTCCGGGGAAAGTATGTCCATGTCCGCCGGTGCCTATGAAAGGATTGACATAAGCACTATAATCTTTTACACTGGGGGACTCTGTGCAGGAGTTGAGCATTATAAATCCTCCGAAACATCCTATCAGAAGTGTCTTTAATTTCATGTCGTTTATTAGTTTAAGTTTAACACAGGACTCATTTCTTATCTGAAGAGATAAAGATGTTGTTTCCTACGATTTTATATTCAATAGGTATGGAATTCTGCAAGGATTTCAATACCGATTCGATGGTTGATTTTTTCTTCAATACACCCGAATATGTTTTGTCCGACCGAATGTCAGGAGACAGAATGATCTTCACGTCGTAGAAGCGTTCCAGTGCCTTGGTGATGGTAAATATGTTTGCTTTATTGAATGGTATCAGATTGTCACGCCATACAGCATCCAGTTTCGCATCGACCTGTTTCACCGTCAGTCGTCCGCTGTTTCTGTTCAGTTCGGCACGCTGACCGGGGGCGAGGACAATTTGTCCTTCGTCCTTGTTGCCTTTCACTTCGATTTCTCCTTCGATCAAGGTTGCTTCCGCTATCCGGCAACGTTTGTCGCATTTGAAGTTGAAAGTGGTTCCTAGTACACGTACGCGCATAGCGTCGCTTTCTACCGTGAATGGTTTATGGCGGTTCTTGGTCACTTCGAAATAGGCTTCTCCGTCCAGATACACATTACGTTCTTTTTCGGAGAATTCGCGCGGGTACTTCAGCGTGGCGGCATTGTTCAGCCAGACTTTCGTCCCATCCGGCAAGACAACTTCCTTCACGATGCCTTCATTGGCAACGGCTACCAGCATCTGATGCTCCGGCCGGTTGTAGAACCAATATCCAGCTCCTCCGCCCATTAGTAAAGCAACGGCAAGGATGGCCGCATATTTCATCCAGCGATGCATATGCAGTACTTTATCTTTCTTCTTTTTCTCTTGCGACAGTTGTTTATAAAGCCTTTTTTCCGCATTAGCCATTCTCTGTTCATCGGCATAATGGTCGAATTTACCCAGATGATAAATTTCTTCCATGCGGAACAACTGGCGGGCATTTTCGTCCGATTCGCTGATCCAGGCATTCACCTCGATCAGCTCTTCTTCAGAACACTGACCTGTCAGATATTTGTTTATTATTTCTTCGCTCAGATTTCTCATTTTCTTTTCCTTCATATAAGTAATACAATTGAAACCCCAAAAACACTTATCTTTAATCCAATAAAAATAAGAGGAGAATGAACCAAAGATGTCCGAGACGATTTCGCAGGAACTTCAATGCCTTATACATATGTGCCTCTACCGTGCGGAGTGAAACCCCCAGTACATCGGCTATCTCCTTATTTTTCATGTCGTGCAGATAGCTGAGCTTGAAAACTTCTTTGCACTTGTCCGGAAGCTCATTGATCGCATCGTGAATCTCTTTCCGCAATTCCCGGTCTTCGATCTTGCGGATCACTTCGTTGTTGTCCGGCTGATAAAACTCTGCACGCCTCCGGTTTATCTCTTCCATGGCGGCGCAATAGCCATCTTCTACATTACGATGTTTCAATACGTTAAGGGCACGTGTATAGACAGCACGATAGAGGAAAGCCTGAATCTGCTCTCCTATCTCTATGCTGTCTTTTCGTTTCCAAAGCTCTACGAACACGTCCTGCACTACATCCTCCGCCTCTTCTTCTCCTACCAGTCGGGTGGCATAGAATATCAGGCTGGGGTAGTACCTGCGGAATAGAGCTTTGTAGGTTAAGTCGAAGTTTTCATTCATTTTTCCGATAGATTAGTTTAGGTGGACCTACTGGGTCTGTTCTTCAAATTCGACTTCCACTAAGGGAGTATTCCCCATTTCAAATTCGACGGTGGCACCGCTCATAATCTGTTCATGGGTAAGGTAGGTCTTATCGTACGGTTGACCGTCTACTTTGATAGATTGAATGTAAATATTCTCTTTGCTCACTTTGGGAGCAAGTACTGTAAATGTCTTTCCGTTAGCCAGATGCAACTTCATCTCCGGGAACAGGGGAGTACCTATTTCATACTTTCCGCTGACCGGATTGACCGGATAGAATCCCATCGCGCTGAATACGTACCAGGCAGACATTTGTCCGCAGTCTTCGTTTCCACAAAGACCGGCAGGCTCGTTCTTGTAAAGCTCGTTCATTACTTTGGCAACGTATTTCTGTGTCAGGTTCTGTTGTCCTACGGCATTGAAAAGATAGATTACGTGATGGCTCGGCTCATTGCCGTGAGCATATTGCCCGATCATTCCCGTGCTGAAGATGGGAAGTTCTTCGTCGTCTGCCGGATGATAGGTAAACATGCTGTCCAGTTTCTCTGCAAAGCGGCTTGTGCCTCCTGTGAGATCAATCAGACCGTCTATGTCATGCTGCACGGACCAGAAGTATTGCCAGCCGTTGCTTTCGCAGATATGCGGAGTATATTCGTCGGCTTTGAAGTCTTTGATAAAGTTTCCTTTATCGTCACGCGGCTGCATGAACGAAGTGGCCGGGTTGTAAACATTCTTGTAGTTCTGAGAACGTTTGTAGAATTCGTCCGCTATCTCTTTCTTGCCCATCTTGTTCGCCATCTCAGCAATGCAGTAATCGTCAAATGCATATTCCAATGTTTTGGACAGTGACCAATTTTCGGCGTTGTAATGATCTGTCACATTGTAAGGAATATAGCCTAATTGCTTGTATAGCCCGATGCCCCGGTAGTTATCCAAGTTGGCGGTAGCTACGCAGGCGGCCAGTGCTTTCTCCGCATCAAAGTTGCCTATACCTTTCAGATAAGCGTCTACAATCACGGGAACGGCATGATAGCCGATCATCATATCGGTTTCACTCCCGTAGAAGTTCCATACGGGCAGGCGTCCGTTCTGTTCAAAGAAGGCGATGAAGGATTTTACCATGTCGTTGACACGTTCCGGTTCGGTATATGTGAAAAGGGGATGGGCGGCACGGTAGGTATCCCAAAGGGAGAAAGTGCTGTAATTCACCCAGCCGTCACTCTGATGTACTTTTTTGTCGGGACCGTAATAGGCTCCGTCTACGTCACTGTAAATCGTAGGTGCGATCATCGAGTGGTACAGAGCTGTATAAAAGTTTACTTTATCGTCTTGATTGTTACCCTCAACTTCGATCTTTCCCAGTTGGCGGTTCCAGTTTGCTTTTGTTTCTGCCAGATACTTGTCGAAGTCATTTTCGGGCACTTCGGCTAGCAGGTTCTTGGCTGCGCCTTCCATGCTGACGCCGGAGATGGCGGTATTGACGAGAATCTGTTCTCCTTCTTCGGTATGGAAGTCAAAACGTGCGATGACAGCCGTACCGATGTGTTGCTTGTCTTTGATAATGGCAGTCGTATCCAGTTCCACCTTGTCGAAAGGCTTGGAGAAGCGGGTGCGGAAGTAGATTCGCTGATCGCGTGCCCAGCCGTCGGAGTAACGGTATCCTTGAATCGTCACAGAGTCCACTACCTCGATGTGCGAATCGTTCGTGAAGTCCCAGTTCATGGCTTTCTTCAGATTCAGGAAGATGGCGGCTTCGGCTTTGGGGAAGGTGTATCGCTGGATGCCACAACGTTCGGTTGCGGTCAGTTCCACGTTGATATGGTAGTCTTTCAGACGTACTTGATAGTAGCCTGCATAGGCGCTCTCTTCATCGTGAGAAAACTTGGAGTAGATGCCCAGCGGCGCTTCTGCCTCTTTGTAGGGCAGTGTGACCGGCATAAAAGAGATGTCGTACAGGTCGCCTGCACCTGTTCCCGAAAGGTGGGTATGGCTGAAGCCGGCGATTGTGCTGTCCGGATAAAAATAGCCGGAGATGCGGTCCCATCCCGGAAGTCCGTTATCCGGGCTGAGCTGCACCATGCCGAAGGGGGCTTGTGCGCCGGGATAAGTGTTTCCTGTGAAATCGGTGCCAATAAAAGGATTTACATACGATGTGTAATCAATTTCAGCTTGTGTCTGTTTGGCGTTGCAGGATGCAAAAATACAAACGATTAGAAGTAGGTAAATAGGTGTTTTCATCGGTGTACGGGTATTGGTGATTACTTATTTTATTATTTGAAGGATAAGAAAAATAATTAATCTGTTTACAAAGGTAGGAAAAAGTTGTGATAATTGAGTTTATATCACGAATATTTTTGGCAGGAGGCCGGTTGGTTGCAGATGGCGCCGGAGTTTTCCGGTGTCGGGAGGTGTCCTCATCGGTGCCGGGGGATGTCCTCATCGGTGCCGGAATTAGAAATAAAAAACCGTGTCTTAAAGTGCGGGTGACTTTAAGACACGGTTCTTATATTGGATGTATATTACTGCTTTCTTAGATACCTGCGAGTTCCAGTACTTTTTCGATAGCGGCATTCAGTCCGTCTGTATTCTTGCCTCCGGCAGTAGCGAAGTGAGGTTGACCGCCTCCGCCGCCTTGAATCAGTTTGGCTGCCTCTTTCACCAGGTTGCCTGCTTTCAAGCCACCGGCCACCAGATTGTCGCTCAGCATGACGGTCAGCATAGGTTTGCCATGGTCGAGGCTTCCGGCCACAAAGAACAGGTTTTCTGTGATTTCACCGCGAAGCTGGAAAGCGATATTCTTTACCACTTCCGCCGGCAACGGAGCACAGAACTTGATTACCTTGATACCGTGAATTTCCTGTATATTCTTCAGCAGTCTTTCTTTCAGCGAGGCTTCTTTCTCTTTCATGTAGTCTTCTACCTGCTTTTTCAGTCCTGCATTTTCCTCAATATACTTGCGGATGGCAATACCTAGGTCGGGTGCGTTGTTGAAGAGCGATTTCAATTCACTGATCGTATCCTGAATGGTATCCAGCATTTCTTCCACACGGGCTCCCGTATATGCTTCGATACGGCGTACACCGGCTGCAACAGAGCTTTCGGAAATGATCTTCACCATACCGATATTTCCGGTTGCGGCTACGTGGATACCTCCACAGAATTCGATAGAAGAACCGAACTGGATGACACGTACTCTTTCACCGTACTTTTCACCGAAGAGGGCGATAGCTCCCAGCTCTTTCGCTTCCTCGATAGGAATGTTGCGGTATTCCTTCAAAGGTATGTTGGCACGAATCTTGGCATTCACCAGGTGTTCTACCTGGCGGATTTCTTCGTCGGTCACCTTCTGGAAGTGAGAGAAGTCGAAACGCAGTGAATCCGGTGTTACTAACGAACCTTTCTGCTCGATGTGCTCGCCCAGTACTTCGCGCAGGGCAGAGTCCAGCAGGTGAGTTGCCGAGTGATTGGCTGCGCAGGCTGCCCGCTTGTCGGTGTCTACACAAGCCATCATCGGAGCTTCCGGATGTTCCGGCAGTTTTTTGGTAATATGTATCGGTAGATTGTTCTCTTTCTTGGTGTCGATTACTTCGATGGTCTCGAATTCGCTGACCAATACACCGGTGTCGCCTACCTGACCACCGCTTTCTGCATAGAACGGAGTACAGTCAAGTACGATCTGATACAGTGTCTGGTTTTTCTGCTTGATCTGACGATAGCGGAGAATAGATGCTTCGTATTCGGTATAGTCGTAACCTACGAATTCGGTTGTTCCTTCTCTCAGAGTCACCCAGTCACCGGTTTCGATGGCGGCAGCGTTACGTGCACGCTGTTTCTGCTGTTGCATTTCTGCGTTGAACTCTTCGATGTTGACTGTCATTCCGTTTTCACGAAGAATCAGTTCTGTCAGGTCTAACGGGAAACCGAAAGTATCATATAAGGTAAAGGCATCTTTACCGCTGATTTCTGTCTTTCCGGCAGCCTTTGTATCTTCCATTGTCTTATCCAGCAGACGGATACCTGTTTCCAGCGTGCGAAGGAAGGCTTCTTCTTCTTCCTTGATTACTTTTTCGATCAGACCTTTCTGTGCGATCAGTTCCGGATAAGCGTCTCCCATGTTGTCGATCAACACCGGAAGCAGCTTGTACATGAATGACTGTTTCTGTCCGAGGAAAGTATATCCGTAGCGGACGGCGCGGCGGAGGATACGGCGGATGACATAACCTGCCTTAGCATTGGAAGGCAGCTGGCCGTCCGTAATGGAGAAAGCAATCGTACGGATGTGGTCAGCGATTACGCGCATGGCGATGTCCTGCTGCTTGTCTTTTCCGTACTCTGTGCCTGACATTGCTGCAATCGCTTTCAGCATCGGCTGGAATACGTCTGTATCGTAGTTGGAAGTCTTGCCCTGCAAAGCCATACAGAGGCGTTCGAATCCCATACCTGTATCGATAACCTTTGCAGGAAGTGGTTCGAGGCTGCCGTCAGCTTTACGGTTATATTGCATGAACACAAGGTTCCATATTTCAATTACTTGGGGATGATCGTGGTTGACGAGATCACGGCCGGAGATTTTGGCACGTTCTTCTGCCGGACGGAGGTCGATGTGGATTTCCGAACAAGGTCCGCAAGGACCTGTATCACCCATTTCCCAGAAGTTGTCGTGCTTGTTGCCGTTGATGATGTGATCTTTCGGCAGATACTGTTCCCAGTAAGAAGCGGCTTCGTCGTCACGGCTCAGTCCTTCTTCGGGGCTTCCTTCGAATACGGTGGCGTACAGGTGTTCCGGATTCAGTTTCAATACTTCTACCAGATATTCCCATGCCCAGTTGATGGCTTCTTTCTTGAAATAGTCACCGAATGACCAGTTGCCCAGCATTTCGAACATGGTGTGGTGGTACGTGTCGTGTCCCACTTCTTCCAGGTCATTATGCTTTCCGCTTACACGCAGACATTTCTGAGAGTCCGCGACTCTGTGGTATTTGGCCGGGTGGTTACCCAAAATAATATCTTTAAACTGGTTCATCCCTGCGTTGGTAAACATCAGGGTAGGGTCATCTTTTATCACCATCGGAGCCGAGGGAACAATGTGGTGTCCTTTCGACTCAAAGAAATTCTTGAATGAATCTCTGATCTCTTTTGCAGTCAACATATTCTTCTATATATCTATTGTTGAGGTTAATATTCTCAAAAAACTGTGCAAAGATAGCTTGTTTTTATTACTTTTGCCGTATTAACAAGCGAAATATTTCCAAAAAGATGCGCAAAGTTTACTACATCTACAATCCAAGGACGCAGACTTATGACCGAATTTACCCTACCGTACGGCAGCGTGCGCTTAGCATTCTGCGCCGGCTTTTTATCGGTATGGGACTTGGAGCCGGATGCTTCATCGTCTTGCTTCTGGTGTTCGGATCGCCTTCGGAGAAGGAGCTGCGAATCGAAAATAGCCGTCTTTTGGCGCAATATAATGTACTTTCCCGCCGTCTGGATGATGCGATGGGGGTGCTGCAGGATATTCAGCAGCGTGACGATAACCTGTATCGGGTGATTCTGCAAGCTGATCCTGTTTCGCCGGCTATCCGTCAGGCAGGTTTTGGAGGAACGAACCGGTATGAGGAGCTGATGGATCTGGCAAACTCCAAGCTGGTGGTAAATACGACCCAAAAGCTGGATGTACTGTCCAAACAACTTTATATCCAGTCCAAATCTTTCGATGACGTGGTGGATATGTGTAAGAATCATGATGAAATGCTGAAGTGTATTCCGGCCATCCAGCCTATCTCCAATAAAGACCTTCGCAAGACTGCTTCCGGATACGGAACACGTATTGATCCGATTTACGGTACGACGAAGTTCCATTCGGGAATGGATTTCTCCGCTCATCCGGGAACGGATGTCTATGCGACCGGTGACGGTACAGTGGTAAAAGTAGGATGGGAAACCGGATATGGCAATACGATTGAGATTGACCATGGCTTCGGTTATCTGACTCGGTACGCTCACTTACAGAGCTATAACACGAAAGTCGGGAAAAAGGTGGTACGTGGCGAGGTGATTGGAAAAGTGGGAAGTACAGGTAAGAGCACTGGTCCTCATCTTCACTATGAGGTATATGTGAAGGGAAAGGTTGTGAATCCTGTCAACTATTACTTCATGGACTTGAGCGCGGAAGATTATGAGAAGATGATTCAACTGGCCGCCAATCACGGTAAAGTGTTTGATTAATCTCTTAAAACAATGATTTCTATGCTGAATACGGACAAAGAACTAAAATTATATTACTCCATAGCCGAAGTGGCCGATATGTTTGGAGTCAACGCATCCTTGCTTCGTTTTTGGGAGAAGGAGTTCCCTCAGATTTCTCCCAGGACGACGGGGCGGGGGATACGTCAGTATCGTAAGGAGGATGTAGAAACGATTGGTCTGATCTATCATCTGGTGAAGGAGAAAGGTCTGACGCTTCCCGGTGCCCGTCAACGGTTGAAGGATAACAAGGAAGCTACGGTTCGCAATTACGAAATTGTGAACCGTCTGAAAGGTATTAAGGAAGAGCTTCTGGCTATCAAGAAAGAACTGGACGGACGATAAATTATTCCTCCACCCGGTTCACCTGTTTGATGTTTTGAATCTTCTTCAGATTATTGCAGATTGTTTTTACATCTTCCACATCGTGTACCCATAGCTGAATCTTTCCTTCGAATATCCCGTCATTTGTTTCAATGGCAAGTTTACGGATATTCACGTTGAGCTGTCTGGAGATGACCTGAGTCACTTCGTTTAGAAGTCCCATACTGTCTATACCTCTTAAATAGATATATACGAGGAAAGAAAGTTCTTTGTGAGTATCCCATTCGGTCGCTAATATACGGTTGCCATAGCTGCTTTTCAGCTTGGCGGCAACAGGGCATTGGCGTTTATGAATAATAATGCGGTCGTTTTCATCAACGTAACCCAAAACATCATCACCGGGAATCGGATGACAACATTCGGCCATGATGTATTTCTTTTGCAGACTTTCTTCGGTCAGTTTAAGAATCTCTTTCGGATTGATCTTTTCTTTTTCCTGCGGTTCTTTTTCTTCCGGTTTTTCCTTGTTGCTGTTCCCGAAGGAGAACGTCAGGTATTTCTTCCAGTTGCTGGTCTGCTTTTCTCTCAGCTCGTTCTTGTCCGCTTCTCCCAGAGTGATAGCTTTGCTGCCGATAGCGGCTAGTAACTCTTCTTCATTCTTAAAGTTGTGAAACTTACGCAACTTCTCGATGACAGCTTCTTCCGGACGTATTTCTTCCTTCTTCAGAAACTCACTGAGTAGCTCTTCGCCAATTTTCTGATTCGCTTTCCGTTCTTTGCGAAGAATCGCTGCGATCTTGGCACGGGCACGGGCGGTCGTTGCGAATACCTCCCATTGCGGTTGTACACGTTGGGATTTTGAAGTTAATATTTCAACCTGATCACCACTTTGCAGTTTATGGCTTAGCGGCACCAGTTTATGATTGACCTTGGCACCGATACAATGGCTACCGATATCTGTGTGCAGTGAGAAGGCAAAATCCAGCGCCGTAGAGTTCTGCGGCATTGTCTTTAACTCTCCCTTCGGAGTGAACACAAAGATTTCGGAAGCAAACAGGTTCAGCTTGATTGTATCCAGAAAATCTATCGCATCCGGTTGCGGATCATCCAGTATCTCTTTAATGGTTTTCAGCCATTTCTCCAGTTCGCCTTCGTCTTCGCTGCCTCCTCCTTCTTTATATTTCCAGTGGGCGGCAAAGCCTTGTTCTGCAACATCGTTCATCCGTTCGCTGCGAATCTGTACTTCGATCCATTGTCCGTTGTTTCCCATCAGGGTGACGTGCAATGCCTGGTAACCATTCGCCTTCGGATGGCTTACCCAGTCGCGCAGGCGGTCGGGATGAGGCTTGTATATCTTGGAAATGGAGACATAGATGTCGAAACAGTCGTTGAGTTCTTCTTCCACGTTGCGTGGTTCGAAGATGATACGGACAGCGAGCAAGTCATAAATCTCCTCGAACGGGACGTGCTTGGTTTGCATCTTGTTCCAGATGGAGTAGATCGATTTCACACGTGCCAGAATCCGGTATTTTAGCCCCATCTTATCCAGCTGAGTGCGGATCGGAGCTGTGAAGTCGTTGAATACTTTGTCGCGTTCGGCGGCGGTAGCATTCAGCTTTTCTTCTATTTCGGCATATTCTTCGGGGTGTTCATATTTGAAGCTGAGGTTTTCAAGCTCTGTTTTGATCTTGTACAGACCTAGGCGGTTGGCTAACGGGGCATAGATGTAGAGAGTTTCTCCTGCTATCTTATATTGCTTGTTGGGCAGCATGGAACCCAGCGTGCGCATATTGTGCAAGCGGTCGGCTATTTTGATCAGGATAACTCGGATATCGTTCGACATGGTGAGCAGTAACTTCTTGAAGTTCTCTGCCTGTGCCGAAGCACGGTCACCGAAGATCCCTCCGGAGATTTTGGTCAGTCCGTCTACAATCTGGGCAATCTTCGGTCCAAAGATATTTTCGATGTCTTCTACCGTGTAATCAGTGTCTTCTACTACGTCGTGCAGCAGTGCCGCACAGATAGAAGTAGAACCAAGACCAATTTCGTTGCATACTATTTGTGCAACGGCAATCGGGTGCATGATATAAGGTTCGCCGGATCGGCGTTTGATTCCTTTGTGTGCCTGATTAGCGAAGTTGAAAGCTTTCGTGATGATTTCAACTCGTTTGCGATGTTTAGTATGGAGATAATCATTCAGAAGTTCCTGGAACGCCTGATTGATCATCTCTTCATCTGCTATTTCTTTGGGGGTTATATTATCCATATTCGTTATCCTTTCATTCGCTTATTTTTGCAAAAATAAGCAAATTTCCGAATGAAGCAAGCGGGAAGTCATTTATTTGTAGATTTTCAATTGTTTTCCTGCTGCGATTCTGGTGTTCGACATACCGTTCCACTGCTGTATATCTTTGACACGTACGCCTAGCTTTTCGGCAATCGATGAAAGAGTGTCTCCACTTTTTATCTTATAATAAGTTAATTTTCCTTTACCGGCCACTGCACTTGTCTGTCTGCGGGTGGTTGGAGTTACTTCTTTCACGGCAACGGTTTTGCGGTTGCGGAATAGCTCGTCGGCACGATGTGCGTAGATCGTATCTTGCTTGTCAATAAACGTACTGATGGCGCCTTGTGGTAAACGTAATGTACAAGGTTTGGTCGTGCCGGGAATCACTTGTTTCTTGTATTGGGGATTCAGGCTCTTCACTTCCTCCAGCGGAACATTGCAAAGTTCGGCAATCTGCTCGAAATGAAGGTTTTTAGTGACTTGCACCGTATCTGTGCTTGCCGGAATGTTTGTTTCCATCGGACATATGTTGTGGTCGCAATAGTATGTCATCACATAGTTGGCTGCGATGAAAGCAGGTACGTATCCGCGTGTCTCTTTCGGCAGCAGGTTATAGATTTTCCAGTAATCCGTTTCGCCTCCGGCGCGGCGGATTGCCTTGTTGATAGTACCTGGGCCGCAGTTATAGGCTGCGATAACCAGATTCCAGTCTCCATAAATATCGTACATCTCTTTCAGATAACGGGCGGCAGCCCAGGTTGCTTTGATCGGGTCGCGGCGTTCGTCTATCAGACTATTGGATTCAAGACCGTAAATCTTTCCTGTTCCAATCATGAATTGCCACAGTCCCGAGGCACCGGCACGTGACACAGCCGAAGGATTCAGTGCAGATTCGATAATCGGCAGGTACTTCAGTTCCAGAGGAAGTCCGTAAGCGTCCAGTGCTTCTTCAAAAATAGGCATATAGAAATTGCAGGCGCTCAGCATGAATGAAACCTGATTGCGCAGGCGACCCGCGTACATATCGATGAATTTGCGTACAATGTCATTATAAGGCATCTCCATGACAGCCGGAATACGTGAAAGGCGGTCAATGTAGACAGAATCACTGAATAAAGGATTCACTTCCGCCGTACTGCAATCTTTGCCTAAATCAATATAGTTTTTAGCTTTCCAGTCGTTCAGCAGACTGTCGAGCGGGTAAGTCATACTCTTTGGAAGATCGATGCTTTCTTTGCGTTCGGTTCCGTTTTCACGAATAACTACATCTACACTTTGAGCTTTTACCTGTGTGGTTGCCAACAGGAAAAGGAAAATAATCGAACAATAGTTTTCTAATTTCTTCATGCTTTAATTATAAGTTCAATCTAAATTGTGTTTTTAAAATCGTAGTACGCATTGCAGTCCCACTGACTTATTCTTGTAACTGTTGGAGCGGAACTGGCTGTTATTGTCGATGACAGTTGGCTCCAGCTTCATACTCAAGTCAGGTGAAATGTCGAAGTTTGATAATTCCGCATCGACATAGGCATCGATGATGGAAATAAGGTATACTCCGATAAATGCAAATATACTAAGGTCCCGAAAACGACGGAACGAGTCCTTTCTTCGTTTCAAGGTGTTTTTCAGTTGCTCTTCATTATACTGGGCGTTCGGTGGCAGCAAATCTTCATAGCTCTTGGTGTTTGGATTACTGTCCATGATGTCCAGATAGGCCTGTGAATAGTCTTTATACATTTTCCCGTTCCAGCTGAGGGCATACGCACATCCTGCAAACCCTCCATATATAATAGGTAGTTTCCAGTATTTACGGTTGTAAATCTGTCCTCCGCCGGGGAATACGACTGCAAGCCATGTCGCTTTGGTCGGGTTGGGAATGAACAGTTTCTTGTTGAGATCCTGCACAGGAGGTACTGTGTCGGTTTTCACAACAATAGGTGTCGGCTGTTCTATCTTCTTCAGTTCTTTTTTATTGGCTGCGTCAAGGCTGTCGGCTATCTGTATTTTGGCGGCAGACAGGCTGTCGGTTGCTTGCAGGCGTTCCGGATGCAATATCTTGATCGAATCCTTTTTCAGCGAATCCATTACCTGAGCAGGATCCCGGTGCCTTCGTGCACGTGCTTTCGGTGCTTCCCGACTCTGAATAGTACTGTCTTTCTGTACCGGAGTCACAGGCTCCTGTGCATACACATCAATCCCTGCCACCTGTAGAAAACAGAGAAGCAGGGTGATGATGAGTAACTGATATTTCTTACTTTTTCTTGTCATTTACTTTTTTAGCGTATCGAAGATTTCCATGATACGTTCCAGTTCCTCCTCGTTGCTGAAAGGAATACTGATTTTTCCTTTCCCCTTTTCGGAGCAAGTCAGTTGTACCTTGGTGTTGAAGAATCCCGTGAGTTGTTGCTTCAGTAAGTTGAACTCTTCCGGTAGTTTGCCGCGTTTCGGAGTGATTTTCCGTGTGCCGCTTTTCACAGCTTCTCCTTCGCTCAGCGATTTGACAATCTCTTCTACTTTGCGGACGGAGTATCCGTGTTCCTGTATCTCTTCGAATATTTTTACTTGAAGTTTGGGGTCGCCTAATGAAATCAATGCACGTGCATGTCCCATATCCAGTTGTTTGTTTTGCAGAGCCATCTGTATAGGAGCCGGCAGTTTCAGCAGACGCAGGTAGTTGGCGATAGTGGTCCGGTTCTTGCCGATACGTTCGCTCAGGCGTTCCTGTGTCAGTTCATACTGGTCCAGCAGATGTTGATAAGCCAATGCTATTTCTACCGCATTCAGGTCTTCACGCTGTATGTTTTCAATCAGCGCCATTTCCATCATGTTCTCGTCGTCGGCGGTGCGGATGTAGGCAGGGATGGTTTTCAGTCCTGCTTTTTGTGAAGCACGGTAACGACGCTCTCCCGCGATGATCTGATACTCATCGTCCGAGAGTTTGCGTAGAGTGATAGGCTGTATGATACCGATTTCCGCAATGGAGTCAGCCAGTTCCTGCAAAGCCGTTTGATCGAATTCGCGGCGTGGCTGATTGGGGTTGACGGTAATCTTCGCCAACTCTATTTCACTAATGGAAGAAGAACCTTCGGTTTTCACATCATCCATTGAGAGCAAGGCGTCAAGTCCGCGTCCTAATGCATTTCTTTTTTGTGTTGCCATATCTTCTTCGGTTATTTATTTCTGTTGATAATCTCTTTGGCAAGGGCGAGATGGTTTTTGGCACCGGTAGAGTCCGCATCATAAAGAATGGTCGGGATACCGTAGCTGGGAGCCTCGCTCAGTTTCACATTTCGCTGGATCACGCTGTTGAAAACTAATTCCTGGAAGTGTCTTTTCACTTCGTCGTAAATCTGGTTTGCCTGACGCAGACGTGAGTCATACATCGTCAGCAGGAAACCTTCGATTTCCAGAGCGGGATTCAGTTTTGACTTGATGATTTTAATCGTATTCAGCAGTTTGCTGATGCCTTCGAGAGCAAAATACTCAGCTTGCACGGGGATGATCACGGAGTCGGCTGCCGTCAGGGCATTGATGGTGATCAGTCCGAGTGAAGGAGAACAATCTATCAGAATATAGTCATATTCTTTCTTCAAGGGTGTGAGCACTTCTTTCAGTATCTTTTCGCGGTTTGGGAGGTTCAGCATTTCAATCTCTGCTCCTACAAGATTGATGTGCGAAGAGATCACCTTCAAAGAGTCGATTTCTGTGTCAAGAATAGCGTCCTGTACATTGGCTCTGTCAATAATGCATTCATAGATAGTGCATTCCGACTGCTTGATGTCCACTCCCAGGCCGGAAGAGGCATTTGCTTGCGGGTCTGCATCTACCACGAGTACTTTCTTTTCAAGTGTAGCAAGTGACGCTGCGAGATTAATCGTAGTCGTGGTTTTTCCTACACCCCCTTTTTGATTGGCCAAAGCAATTATTTTTCCCATATACTCTAAATTTATTGGCAGCGAAATAAGTGATAATTCCTTAGAGCGCCTACGAAAAAAGAGAAACTTTGCATTTTCTGTTGATAAGTCACCGGTTTTGTTAATAACTGCCGGACGAAACAGTTCCGAAACCTGGTTGATTTTATCATCATACTTTCTCTGTTTGAGCTTGCAAATATACATATTTATATTGGATATCTATTTCTTTTTTTACTCGCTTGCAGAAGATTAAGATTTGTAAACGGGTGTATATTCGTCAGATAGCGATGTGATTAATATGATATTCGGAGATAAGCGGTTGGCAGTACGGTTACTTTTTGCTACTTTTGTGCGAACATTAAAAAGGAAAGGATTGAATATATGGAAAGTAAGAAGCCGTTGATCCTCGTTTCGAATGACGATGGTGTTATGGCTAAAGGTATTAGTGAATTGGTGAAGTTCCTTCGTCCGTTGGGGGAAATTGTTGTAATGGCACCCGACTCTCCGCGCTCCGGCAGCGGCAGTGCATTGACGGTGACTCATCCGGTTCATTATCAACTGGTCAAAAGAGAAGTGGGACTGACTGTGTATAAATGTACAGGAACGCCGACCGATTGTATCAAGCTGGCATTGGGCTCAGTGCTCGACCGGAAGCCTGACCTGATCGTAGGCGGTATCAATCATGGAGATAATTCCGCTATTAACGTGCATTATTCGGGAACGATGGGAGTGGTGATTGAAGGCTGTCTAAAGGGAATTCCCTCGATTGGTTTTTCTCTGTGCAATCATCGGCCCGACGCTGATTTTGAACCTTCGGGTCCTTATATACGCAAGATAGCTGCCATGATATTGGAAAAAGGACTGCCCCCGTTGACTTGTCTTAATGTGAACTTTCCCGATACTCCCAACCTCAAAGGAGTGAAGGTTTGCGAACAGGCAAAGGGATGCTGGGTGAATGAATGGGTAACTTGCCCCCGTCTCGATGACCATAATTACTTTTGGCTGACCGGTTCATTCACCGATCATGAACTTGAAAACGAGAATAATGATCATTGGGCGCTGGAAAACGGATATGTGGCTATCACGCCAACGACAGTCGATATGACTGCTTATGGCTTTATAGATGAACTGAATGGCTATTGTCAGCAACTGGAATTCTGACATACGCATTGTGCTGATTTCAAATTTCAAAACTCCTAATTCAAAATTCCCATGAAGTACTATCTGATTGTCGGTGAAGCTTCCGG
Source organism: Bacteroides sp. RCH18 (assembly GCF_058231005.1). Classification (NCBI taxonomy): domain Bacteria; kingdom Pseudomonadati; phylum Bacteroidota; class Bacteroidia; order Bacteroidales; family Bacteroidaceae; genus Bacteroides; species Bacteroides sp. RCH18. Next base: position 789,423 of record NZ_JBIPTC010000002.1, read on the forward strand.
AGACTTGCATGCGTCCCATTTGATGACGGCCCTCAAGGCGGAAGATCCTCAGGCCGATTTCCGCTTTTTCGGCGGAGATCTGATGGCTGCCGTCGGAGGAACGATGGTGAAGCATTATAAAGAGCTGGCGTATATGGGATTTATTCCAGTACTGCTTCATTTGCGTACAATCTTTGCAAATATGAAACGTTGCAAGGAAGATATTGTGGCCTGGAATCCCGATGTGGTGATCTTGGTCGATTATCCCGGTTTCAATCTTAACATAGCTAAGTTTGTGCATTCCGAGACACAGATTCCTGTCTTCTATTATATTTCTCCGAAGATATGGGCATGGAAGGAGTACCGCATAAAGAATATCAAACGTGATGTGGATGAACTTTTCTCCATTCTTCCTTTTGAAGTGGAGTTTTATACTTTGAAACACCGGTATCCTATACATTATGTAGGAAATCCTACGGTAGATGAAGTGACTGCCTATCAGAAAGCTCATCCCAAAAATCCGGAAGCATTCATGGCGGATAATAATCTGGAGGATAAACCGGTAATCGCACTGTTGGCGGGAAGCCGGAAACAGGAGATCAAGGATAATCTGCCGGATATGCTGAAAGCTGCTTCTGCTTTTCCCGATTATCAACTGGTACTGGCCGGTGCTCCCGGTATCGCTCCGGAGTATTACAAACAATATGTAGGGCAGGCTAAAGTGAAAATAATCTTTGACCAGACCTATCGTTTGCTACAACATGCGGAGGCGGCTTTGGTCACTTCGGGTACGGCGACTCTTGAGACAGCCTTGTTCCGTGTTCCTCAGGTGGTTTGTTACTATACACCGATTGGAAAAGTGGTTTCGTTTTTGCGTCGTCATATCTTGAAAGTGAAATTTATTTCACTAGTCAATTTGATTGCAGACCGTGAGGTCGTAAAGGAGTTGGTTGCAGATACAATGACAGTCGGAAATATGCAGAGTGAACTAAAGAAACTGATTGAAGATCAGGAGTATAAGAATCGTATGCTTGCCGAGTATGAGTATATGGCAGATCGGTTGGGGCCTGCAGGTGCTCCCCAGCATGCTGCTCGCAAAATGCTTGAACTGTTGAAAAAATAACTTTCTTTTTCTGAATAAACGTAAAGCCGGTGCAGTAAATGCCCGGCTTTTTAATTTATATAGCAGAAGAATTAAAAAGAGAGGAATAAATATGAAAAAATTTAATTGGCTTTTAGTAATGTTATTGCTCGCATTGGTACCTGCGCTGCAATCATGTGACGACGATGGGTACTCAATTGGAGATATAGGATGGGATTGGGCTACAGTTCGTGCCACCGGTGGCGGTGGTTATTATCTGGAAGGTGATCGTTGGGGTATGATTGATCCGGTGGCCAGTTCTATTCCTTGGTACAAACCGGTAGACGGTGAACGAGTAGTTGCTTTTTTCAATCCTTTGGCTGATACGGATAAGGGTGCTCAGGTAAAGATTGAAGGAATTCAGGAAGTGTTGACAAAAGAGGTGGAAGATATGACGGCTGAAAATGAAGAGGAATTCGGTAATGATCCTATCGTGATTTATCAAGGAGATATGTGGCTGGGAGGAAAGTTTTTGAATATCATCTTCCATCAGTATTTGCCTCGTTCTGAAAAGCACCGCATCAGTCTTGTACAGAATAAGATAGAACCGGAAGCTCCGGAAACACCGGAAGCTTTGAATGTGGATGAAGATGGGTATATACATCTGGAATTACGTTACAATACGTATGATGATGTAACTGGATACCGGGGATGGGGACGAGTTTCTTATAATCTGGAAGAGTTCTATCCAACGGCAAAAGATGCAGCTGAAACAGAATTTAAAGGATTTAAGGTGACTATTAATTCAAAAGAAAATGGAGAAGGAAGAGTGATCGTTCTTGATTTGGATCATCCGGTAGGCGTTCCGGAAAAAGCGAAAGATGTGCATTCTACTTCTTTTGTTAAATAGCAAAACTTTTATAAATAACTAAACCTAAACCTTGACGAACACTGTGTGTGAAAAAAAAAGGTCGGAAGTGCTTCAAAGCGGCTTCCGACCTTTTATTTTATTTATTCTGTTATTAAAACCAAGTTAGTGCATACAGATAAAAGACTGCTGCCGGTATAGCCATCAAAGCACTGTCGAAACGGTCGAGCATCCCTCCGTGTCCCGGAAGAATGGTCCCTGAATCTTTAACGTGCAGCTGGCGTTTCAGTAATGATTCTGTCAGGTCGCCCCATGTTCCGAAAACGACAACGACTAAAGCGAGACCTGCCCATTCCCACATCGACATAATCGTGAAGTAATGTGCCAAGACAAAAGAAGCTCCGATAGCTACTACTCCGCCGCCGATGGAACCTTCCCATGATTTTTTAGGAGAGATACGTTCAAACAAGCGGTGTTTGCCAATTAATGAACCGACGCAATATGCACCTGTATCACTCAGCCAAAGGAATATAAAGATAGACAATGGCAGGATCGGATTGTAGCTTACGCTGCTATATTCCGGGTCAGTATGAAATGCCAAGACATTAAGCAATGCAAACGGCAGACCTATATAAAGCTGGCTGAGCATGGAATATGCCCAGTTAAGCATTGGGTTTGACTTTTTCAGATACAGCTCGCTGATCATCAAATAGAGTAGCAGCAGCAAATAAGGAATGAAAATCTTGGAGTCGGCTGCATCGATACAGAATCCCATCACTGCGAGGAACAAGTAAGCTCCTCCCAGCATGATAATGGTTTTGTTTACGTTGACTCCTTCTGCACGGCTGTTGATTAACTGTCCGAATTCATAGATCGTCAGTGCACTGATCGCCATGAACAGAATGCCGAAGCTGAAAGAATTATAGAGTATACATCCCACCAGAATGGCGACAAAGAGTATACCCGTAATGGCCCGTTTTATAAAATTACTAATCAAAATCTTCGTGTTTTAATTATTTAGATTCGGTAGTTTGTTCTTCCTCATTGGATTTTGCTTCTATAGTAACTTTTCCTTCTACGGTTACTTTTTTTCCTTCCGCAGTGATTTTCGTTTCTGTAGTTGCTTCTTCCTGAGCAGAATTTTCAGCTTCCTCTTCTTTGATTTCTTGTTCTTCCGCTTTCAGTTTCTCGGCAAGTTCTCTTTCCGCTCTGGCAGCGTCCTGGCTTTCTTTGGCAGCCATGATTTCTTCCGAGCGGGATGCCCACGGACGTTTACCGAAAATACGTTCAACGTCTTCGGCAAAGATCACTTCTTTGTCGATCAGTAACTGAGCCAGTTCATTGTGTCCTTCCATATGTTCGGACAAAATCTTCTTGGCACGTTCATATTGCTCGTTCACCATCCGTTTCACTTCTTCGTCGATAAGTTCGGCTGTCTTTTCGCTATACGGGCGGTTGAAAGAATATTCCTCATTATTATAATAGCATAAGTTGGGGAGCTTGTCACTCATGCCTAAATAAGCAATCATGCCGTATGCTTGTTTGGTAACCCTTTCGAGGTCGTTCATAGCGCCGGTAGAGATGCGTCCGATAAACAGGTCTTCGGCTGCACGTCCTCCAAGAGTGGCGCACATTTCGTCAAGCATTTGCTCTTTGGTAGTGATCTGACGTTCTTCCGGCAGATACCAGGCGGCGCCCAATGCACGTCCGCGGGGAACAATCGTTACCTTGATCAATGGATTTGCATATTCCAGCAACCACGAGATAGAGGCGTGTCCTGCTTCATGCAAGGCAATCGAGCGTCTTTCCGCTTCTGTGGTAATCTTGGTCTTCTTTTCCAGACCACCGATGATACGGTCTACCGCATCCAGAAAATCCTGCTTGCCTACAAATTTCTTTCCGTGACGGGCTGCGATCAAGGCAGCTTCATTGCAGACATTCGCAATGTCCGCACCGGAGAATCCCGGAGTCTGACGTGCCAGCAAATCTACATCTACTGTATCGTCTATCTTGATCGGACGCAGGTGTACGCCGAATACTTCTTTACGTTCGTTAAGGTCGGGCAGGTCTACGTGTATCTGACGGTCGAAACGTCCGGCACGAAGCAATGCCTTGTCAAGTACGTCCACACGGTTGGTAGCGGCAAGGATAATCACACCACTGTTGGAGCCGAAGCCGTCCATTTCAGTCAGCAACTGATTCAGTGTGTTTTCACGCTCATCATTTCCACCCATTGCAGGGTTTTTGCCACGAGCACGGCCTACCGCGTCAATTTCGTCGATAAAGACAATGCAAGGAGCTTTTTCTTTAGCTTGCTTGAACAGGTCACGTACGCGGGAAGCACCTACGCCGACAAACATTTCTACGAAGTCGGAACCTGCCAGCGAGAAGAACGGAACGTTTGCTTCGCCGGCAACAGCCTTCGCAAGCAATGTCTTACCGGTGCCCGGAGGGCCTACGAGCAATGCGCCTTTGGGAATCTTACCTCCCAGGTCAGTATACTTCTGAGGTTCTTTCAGAAACTCTACGATTTCTTCTACTTCCTGTTTGGCTTCCGCCAGGCCGGCTACGTCCTTGAATGTAATCTTGATGGAGCCTCCCTTTTCGAAAAGCTGGGCTTTGGATTTTCCTACATTGAATACACCGCCGGCACCGCCGCCGCCACCGCCGCTCATACGACGCATGAAGAATATCCACAGGGCGATTAATAAAACCAGTGGAAGAATATTAATCAGGATTGCCGGGAAAATATCCGAATCGGCAGGATAATCCGCGATTCCGTCAAAATGACCGGCTGCTTTTTCGTCCTGCAGAAATTTATCCAGTCTGTCCTTAGAAGGAGGGTTACTGGTAATAATCGGGTTTCTTCCCACTTTGGTGGAGTCCGCACCGAATATTGCACCTACGGCATTCGGTTTGACATGAGCTTCGAGAGTTTTCTCAGAGCCCAGTACTTTGCTGATGTAGCCGTTAGTGACATACTTCTGGAAGTCGCTGTAAGGAACGACTTTACTTCCGCTTCCTCTTGAATCGCTGCTCCACCAAAGGCCGAGAAGCATGAGGGCAATAATCATATATAACCAGTTCAGATTGAACTTAGGCATATTCACCTTATTATTAGGCTTATTGTTATTGTTGTTAGTATTATTGTTGTCCATAATTGTGGATTAGTCTAAATCGGGGATTTGAGTAAGTTTGGCGTCAGCCCAGAGATGTTCAAGATTATAGAAGGACCTTACTTCCGGCAGAAAGACATGTACAAGTACATCGGAATAATCCATCGCCACCCATTCTGCATTTCGAAGTCCGTCGATTGCAGTCGGTTTGCTGTTTGCACCTTCACGGGCAAACTCCTTGACAGAGTCTACAATGGCACTTATCTGACTAGGGGAATTCCCCTGGCATATAACGAAATATTTGCAGATGGTATCTTCTATACTGGTTAAATCAGCAATAATGATGTTTTTACCTTTTTTTTCCTGAATTCCCTCTTTAATTTTTTCAATTAATATTTTCGTATCGTTCATTCCTGTAATTGAAATTAATAATTCATGTTCTCTTTTGGTTTATAACAAAAAAGGATTACCCTTTGTTTCTGATTATAAACGTGATATTTTTGACAAATATACGGTGATTTATTGGATACAAGAAAGTTATGACTTAATTTTTGTGTTTTTTAGGGGAGATGCTTCTACTTGAAGGAGCAAAATGAGAGTTTTTGCAAAAAAAATAGCAGAAATGTTTGCAATTCCCAAATTATTTGTATCTTTGCACCCGCAAACGAAAATCATTGGGCTATGGTGTAATGGTAACACTACAGATTCTGGTCCTGTCATTCCTGGTTCGAATCCAGGTAGCCCAACAAACCACCAGCTTTTTAATGACAAAAACCCGCTAAAACTGCAATTTTAGCGGGTTTTTTCATGCTTTGACAAATGCCACCCGAAAAAAGTTGACGCTAATTCGGTGACAAATTCGGTGACACGATTGCTCTTTTTTGATATTTTTTTGAGTGATTCTCAAAAAAAACAACGATGAACCAAAAAAAGCAAACTTTCAATGTTCTTTTCTGGATAAGGAAAGGAAGAACGAATGAAAAGATGTCACCTCTTTCATGTCGGGTTACGATCTCGGGACAAAGATACGAAATTCCCACGAAACTACATCTACGTCCTGAGTCATGGTCGGCGGTTGCGCAAAAGTCGCTCGGGAAAACCGCTAATGATAAAGAAGTCAATCGGTATATCGAGGATTTGAAGATCACGATTGAGGATACCATTGCCAAAATCAGGCAGAAAAGCTATCCCTTGAACATTGAGAATTTCAAACTCATGTTCCAGACACAGGATAATGAGTTCTCTACGATCAGCACACTGTTCGACTACCATGAAATCATGGAGAAAAAGAATCTCCGTACCAGTACATTTATTGGCTATCACGTCACGAAAAAACATCTGCTCAATTTCATACGCATCAAATACCACGTTTCCGATTATGACCTGGCTGCTGTTGACAAAGCATTCGTTTATGAATTTTACGCCTATCTTCAAGGGTATAGGAGGGAAGGGGATACCGTATGCGCAGTCAATGGTGCATTAAAGCATATCCAGCGTTTCAAAAAGGTGATGAATGTAGCCTTGCAAAACGAATGGATAAGCCGAAACCCTGTTTGCCTGCTCAATGCCAAGAAAACAAAAGTGGAAAGGGGATTCCTCTCCGAAAAGGAACTGAAAAGCCTTGAGGAGGTCCCTTTGCCCGCCAACCTGTCTATCGTGAGAGATGTCTTCATTTTTGCTGTATATACAGGCCTGTCCTATGTCGATATAGAGAACCTTACCAATGAAAATATTAATGTCGGCATAGACAAAAGCCTGTGGCTTAGCTACTATCGGCAAAAAACTGACATACACGCAATACTGCCTTTATTACAACCTGCCGTTAATATATTAAAAAGGTATGAGGCATATCACGAAGGAAAACGGAACAATCATATATTCCCCGTGCCACTCAATCAGGTGATGAACAGATACTTGAAAAAGGTGGCCAAGCAAGCGGGAGTAGATAAGAACATCACGTTTCATATGGCCCGGCATACGTTCGCCACTACTATTACCTTGTCTCATGGCATACCGATTGAAACCGTATCGAAAATGCTTGGACATACCAGTATCAAGACGACGCAAATCTACGCTAAGATTCTGGACACAAAAGTGATGGACGACATGGCGGCCCTTAAGGAAATGTACGCCCGGAAAGAATCACAAGAATCACCCAACAATAAAGCAGCAAACGAATGAAAACAACCGCAACCCTCATCCAGCAAGCCCTGGAACAAAAAGCAATCGACAGCATGATAGCATACGAACGGAACCTCATCTCCGAACAGAAGATGGGGAAAGCGCTCAATGACGCACTGCAGCACTATGGCAACGTCGAAGGACACCGCAGCATTGTCCTCAAAGGATGGATTATAAAAACGATCTACGCCCTGAAAAGCAACCAACTGAATGATCTCGACCGAATAGCTTTCAAATACATAAAAAATGAATATTAATCCCTATAAAGAAGTAGAACAATGAAAACAAAGAACAATAGCATGAAAATCATGAAAACCGAAAGTACAGCCAATGAACAGGAACGGAAAGAAGCGAAGTACAAGCCCGTTACCCCCGTCATACTCGACAATGTCTCCGAAGATGTGACATTTATTCGCTCTGCAGATGTGTGTAAGCTACTCAATGTCAGCAATTCAACATTGAGAAACCTGCGTGCAGCGCAGGCTATTCCCTTCTACAAGCTGGGCGGAACGTTCCTATACAACAAAGAAGAAATCATGAATTATCTGGCATCCAATTACAGCAAAAGAATATGAGCAAGAACGGTTTTTCATACTACAAAGCGGAAACGGACCGCTTTCAGGACATTAAGATAAAGCGTCTGAAAAAGAAATACGGATGCGACGGATACGCTGTCTACCAATACGCGCTGAATGAAATCTACCGGGTGGAAGGCGCATATATCCGCTGGACGGAAGACCAGCTCTTTGACTGTGCCGACTACTGGGACATGGACGAAGCACGGGTGAAGGAGATCATCGGTTACTGTGCCGAAGTATGCCTGTTCGACCCCGTGATGTGGAAGACGCAATGCATACTGACCTCACGTGCCATTCAAAGCCGATATCTCGATATCTGCAAGATCAGCAAGAAGAAATCATACATACCGCTCGAAATCCTGCTTGTAGAACCGGAACAGCCGATGAGGGAGCCTGTAGCGATGCCACTCTTCGAAGGCGGGGCCGGGGCGGCGGAACACGATACACCGAATCAGGCAACATTGGCCGAACAAAAATTCCGGAGTACTCCGGAAACTTTCCAGAATACTCCGGAAAGTTCCGGAAACATTCCGGAAAAAACAGACAAAGAAAAGAAAATAAAAGAAAAACAAAGAAAATCCTCCTCTACTCCCCCGCAGCCTTCCGGAGCGCTTACGGAGGAGGAAGCAAGAGTTTTACTTTCTTCTACCGTATTGGGTGAGGACCGTAACTCCCAACCGGATATCGCCAGGCATCAACCGCCACAGGCGGATGCGAAGGCGGAGGAAGAGAAACAGCGCAATCCGCAGGGGCTGATAAACACGCTGCGTCCCTACAATCTGTCGCAAAGAGAGCTGGAGGAGGTACTGCAGCTCTCACGGCATGGAGAAATCGGAAATCCTGTCTGGTCTATTCTTGCCGAAATGCACGGAAACAAACGTCTCAAAATGCCGCGTCTATTCCTGTTGAAGCGACTGCGGGATGCAATGGGACTAGTGGCCGGAGGAAACCCGGGCGGTAAAGCGAAAGAAGCCTCCTGATTGATCACTCAAAAGAACGAAAAACAATGAACGAAAATACAACAAAAGAAACGCTGTACTATCCCCGCAAAATGCGTATAGGATGGTGCGTGGCTCATGAAGTGACAGCCGCAGGCGTCAAGATCGAGCGTTACGGAATCAAGTGCCGGACGTATGCCGAAGCATTCGACAGGGCGGCGAAACTGAATAATGAAAATCGGGCCGGCAAAACGGCTGTTAATGAATCGGCAAGTGAAGGAGGCGGGCAATTATGAGCGAAAAAGTGAGCATCCTCACGCTACGGCTGACAGCCGAAGAGGCCGCACAGATGGAAGTGCTCAAATCCATCACCGGAAAGAAAAGCGGCAGTGAAGCGATAAAGTACATCGTGAAGGAATACCCCCGATTCTGTGCCCACTACAAGCAGGAGGCACGGGAGAAGGGAGAATTGCAACGCAAGTACCAGGATCAGAAAATCGCTGTGGGAGATTTCCTCAAAGCATTCGAAAGATTGCAGCAGACGATGGGGGATTACCGGAAGTAGAGCATCCTGCCGATGTCAGTCGAAAAGGTGATAGCTGATTTCTCCGGAAGAAGATCTCGATCTGAATAAAAGTGATAGCAGATTGTTTGTCCAGGAACAGCTGCCGGCGAAAATTCTGCTATCATAACGAGTGAGATATCGGGATGATCAGGTGTAGATCCTGCCAGGTGTGTGATAGCAATCCGGCAAGCCGGACCACAAGCGACAGCCTATGCGATGGTAGCCCATGTGGTGTGTACTCAATCGTTTTCAATGCCCGGTGCGGTTTCGCTCTGCCCGGCACTTGCTGCCGGGACAAGGCTCAATCCGCTACCTTCCTGCGTCTGAACGACAGAAACAGGCAGTCGGTCCGAAGTGCAGCCATGCGGTACGGGGTTCCCGTGTTTATCGCAAACGCATTTGTTCTACGGAAGTCAGCGCCCTTCGCCGTCCTCCGGGCGCGTGCGGTCGTGATGCTGCGTGCGCGGTGTGCTTCCGGTGTTTCTATCCTGCTGCAGCTTTTGCGCGGAAAATCCATAATAGGCAATTATGTTTAATAAGTTGCGGAACCGTTCCGGATTCCGCCCTTTTATTAAACATAACAGCGCATTATGGATATTCCCGCTGTTTGGGTAGTTTCCCGTTTCTCGGTACCGGGCTCAAAGTTACCCCTTGCGGAACATTACCGCCTCCACACAGCCGCCCCGTAGCTTCTCACATGGGACGGCGGCTGTCCCCGACCACCGCCCCGAAGTTACTCCCGTCTTTCCGTTCCTCCTTCGGACTGCGCCTGTCGGCGTGCCCGGCTGACTGTTTCCACCCTGCGGCATACCGAAGTTTCTCGGCGGGGCGTGCCGCCCCGCTCCGCGGAGCGGACGGCGAAGCCGACCGCCGAAAGTTGTGACATTTGCGCCATTGTCACAACTTTCAGCCTTTGACAAGCATATATAACTATATCTACTCAGTTTCCGGATGACAACTACACATTAAAAGCCTTACCTTTACGACTGTAAACCAATATTCCGAACCATGTATACAAACGTACACTCACAAAACAACTATCAAGCCAACCTGAGTAACCGAAGTTATGGCTTTAAAGAGCTGGCCGTACTTTACTTCCCCAATATAGCCCCTGCCTCTGCGAGTATCCGCCTTAAACAGTGGATAAAGGATGACGTAGAACTATTGGGATCACTGGAAGAAACCAACTACCACCTCAGCAACCGTATTCTCACCCCTAAACAGAGAGACCTTATAACCACCACTTTCGGTTCACCCTTCTGACCCCATAGCGCAGCCACTCCCACGGCTACAGCCCGACACCCCTTTGGTGGGGGAACGCCCTGCGGCAAGGGGGGCGACCACGCCCACCGACTGAGCGCCTCCCCCAAAGGGGGACGGGAGGGGGGTAGATGAGAAATACACAACTAGAAATTACTCACATAATCACCCACAAAACAATGATCAAACAAAGAAACATCTCTCTCATTGTGGTGCATTGCACCGCCTCCCGCTGCACCAGTGATCTCACCCCGTCCGCCCTCGACGCCATGCACAAGCGGCAAGGCTTCACCGAATGCGGCTATCATTATTACATCACAAAAGACGGCCGGATACACCACATGCGCGACATTACCAAGATCGGCGCACACGCCAAAGGCCATAACAGCGAATCCATAGGAATCGCCTACGAAGGAGGTCTGAACGCATCAGGCAAAGCAACCGACACACGTACCACCGCACAGAAACAAAGCCTTGAAACGCTCCTGCGCTTTCTGTTACTCACCTATCCGGGAGCAAAGGTCTGCGGCCATCGTGATCTGAGTCCCGATCTCAACCATAACGGGATCATAGAACCATGCGAGTATATCAAAGAATGTCCCTGCTTCAATGTCCGGACCGAATACGGTTGTTTAATGGAAAATGGAGAATGGAGAATGGATAATGTACCATGCGGTATATAAGCGCATGAAAGCGTAGCCAATTATTCATTGCTCATTATCCATTATCCATTCACCCTACCTTTGCCGGGAACAATTAAAAAGGAGGTCAATATGAAACCATTTTGGAGAAACACGTTGCGAGTATTGAAGGTGATCGGTAAAATTTTCGTTTGGCTGACCGGAGCGGATAGCCCGGTCAACGATAACGAGAAGAAGGACTAACTCCTGTAATACCCGGCAATGGGAAAACCCCTGTTTTGAGGGCTGCGGACATACCCCGCAGCCCTTTTTTCATGTACATAAACGCATCATGCATCACATATCATCATAGATAAGAATGCACGCCCGCAGCCGCCCGCGCGTATATATAACTTTGCCCGCAGAATGAATCATTAATCACTAAACACTAATAAACATGGCAATTCAAGTAAAAGCATCCTTGCGTAAGAATCCGCAGGACAAAAAAGCAGCCGGAAAATACTACGCTCAGGTAGTTCTTGCTCCGGAAATGACACAGAGACAAATCATCGACCAGATCGCTGACCGTTGTACAGTAACTGGCTCAGACGTGAAAGCGGTGCTGGACGCATTGATGACAGTTATCAAACGTAACCTAGCCAACGGTTCTCCTATTCGCTTAGGCGACCTTGGCTCATTCCGTCCTTCCGTTTCGGGTATCGGTAGCGAAAATGTGGATAAGTTTACGGCAAGTAACGTGAAGAAAGCCCGCGTGATCTACGTACCTTCTGCAGAAATCAAGGAAGCGGTAGCAATGTATGCTTTCTCTAAGGTTGGCGCGACTGCCGAAGGCGGGAATACCGAAAAGCCCGGTGGAGGGGATATCGACAACCCCGGGGGCGGAGACGAAGAAGCACCAGACCCGACAGTTTAAAGCGGTCATCCGCTACGTATCAGTAACCATTTGAAAAGAAAGCCTGATGAACAGAAAAAGTTCATCGGGCTTTCTTCGTTTTCAGCTGTTAGAGACTGTCTGCAGGGCTTGCGGAATATATCAGGAGTTTTTCAAAAAATGTCTGACGTTTTTTAGAAAACTCTTGTTGTTTTCTTGGAGATGTTTTTCGCAATTTCAGGCATATAGCTGACTGTTTTCTTTCTGATTGGGTGTTCTTCTATCCATAAATAAACGCAGGAAGAGGAATAGAAACGCTGTTATCTATAAATTTATAAAGAGGTATTTTTGTTCTACCCCCCTCCCGTCCCCCTTTGGGGGAGGCGCTTAGTCGGTGGGCGTGGTCGCCCCCCTTGCCGCAGGGCGTTCCCCCACCGAAGGGGGTGGGCTGTAGCCGTGGGAGCGGCTGCGCTACGGGGTCATTCATGTGTTCGTTATGTGATTTATTCCTTCTATACTTTTTAGTGATATTCGCCCGATTGTCACGGATTTCCCCTGTTCGTTACTTTTCGGCGGGGCGTTTCGCCCCGCTCCCCGGAGCGGACGGCGAAGCCGATCGCCGAAGATTTCCGGCACGCCGCAGGGCGGAAGCGGTCTGCCGGGAACGCCGCAGGCGCAATCCGCAGGAGGAGCGGAAAACGGGAGTAACTTCGGGGCGGTGGTCGGGGTGGCGGCTTGCCACCATAGTGGAGGCGTAAACATTCCGCAGGGAAACATCCGGAAGGGGTAACTTTCTGCCCGGTTATGCCAAACACTGTCTTTCCGGGGCGACGTGCAGAAGGCCACATTATGTTGAATATTCCTCACGGGCGGAACGCGCCGGAGGATATTAAATATAATGTTCCTTCTGCATCTCGCCCAATTCAACTATTTCTCTGCAAACCACTGCTACCCATAGCGCACGCAGGCATCACGTCAGCACGGCGGCGGACGCTTGCGCCGCCTTCATGGTCTAATCGCTCAGGAATGGTCAATCATAAACACGGGAACCCCGCACCGCATGGCGGCACTTCAGACTAGTAGCCTGTTTCCTGTCGTTCAGACGAAAGAAGGTAGCGGATTGAGCCTTGTCCCGGCAGAAAGTGCCGGGCAGAGCGAAACCGCACCGGGCATTGAAAACGACTGAGTACACACCGCATGGGCTACTACCGCATAGGCTGTCGCTTGTGGTCCGGCTTGCCGGGGTGTGAGCGGGAGCCGGAGCCGAATGCACCAGACGGAAGTAACTTCCGGGAAACGTCCCCAGCTGTACTTCCTTTGTATCACCGCCAAAGGGCGGCTTTCTTTGCGCCAATCAGATGACTACGGGGAAAGCAAGGGAAGCGGCACGGTGCACGGAAATACTGTCCGACCGATAAACGCTGGCAGTGAAGGAGAATCCCGGTAGTAACACTGGAGGAGCAGGGCGAGCGCATGGGGTGCAGTCCTGTAAGGCTGCGCCCTGATGCGGTTGCGCTGCGGTGGGTATTCAGACGAACTGATGTTCGCCTGATCACTTCCGTACTCCTGTGTCCGATCTGCCGGGATTGCTATCACACACCTGGCAGAATCTGCACCTGATCATCCCGATATCACCTGTTAGCTGATAGCAGATCACGGCAGCCGGCTTTTTCCTGGACACAACTTTTGCTATCACTTTGATTCAGCTCAGGAACTGGATCCGGAGAAATCCGATAGCAGATACTAAACCACCTGTGCAAGTTAAACAGCAAGAGGTTCTTCTTTAATGATCGAGATTCCGAGTGCATTTTCAATCTTGGCCAACGTTTCAAGCGAAAGGTTTTCCCGTCCTTTCAATACCTTCGAAATATACTGCCGGCTACAATTCATCTTCTCAGCCAGTTGCTTCTGATTCATTTCCAGTTCCTCCATTCTATCGAGCATCAGCATCGCTATATGTTGGGAATACCGCAACCAAGTTTCATTAGCATCCATGTACTCAAACACTTCACGCCATTTCGACGGTGTTGGAGATGCATGCTTTTCAAGCCTCTCCACAATCTTTCTCATGTTCTCATTCATATATCTACCTCCTATAATTACAATTCACTCATATAATCAATAAACCCGTCATCATCAATAATGTTCTCTTCCAGCAAATATCGTCTGACCTTATCCATTTTCACAAGTTCCTTTCTTGTATGCTCTCTTTCCTGCATGGTAGCCGTCAGTTTGATAGCTCCCCCCGTAATGATGTATACGCCAGGAGTTAATTTGATAGCATAGAGACGTAGCCAGGACGAATGCCCGATGGTACGTTTCAATCGGGCCTTTTCTTTCTGAAGCATAAAATCCGATGTCTGGTTATTATCCAGCGGTCGAAACAATCTGCTCAAATCTGCATCCGGAGATATGTCCATAATGACGCATCTCAATCTCTTGCTGTCTTCAATCGTATCCTTAATCGCCTGATTGATATCAGTAATTTTAAAATAGGCACTCAAATCGTTTATATTTTCTTTGAAAAACGACCGCAGCCACATCACATCACTCCAATCGTAGAACAATTTGAGAAACTCATTATCTTCCTCCCCATCCAGGCGTACAGACCACAGTTTTTTGCTTCCTGTAATATCGTCAAATGTCATATTTTTCCTGTTTTGTTTCCACAAAGATACGAAAAAGAATCGAAACTGTCAACTTATAAGTTGACAGTTTTAGTTAATTAAGATTGTTTTATACAGGCTTTGCGTGTGACTGATAAGTGGTCGTATCAGTTTCCCATTCATTAATATCTAAATCATTCTTTGTACTATCTAATGGTGAGGCCACCGTTTCGCGATTGCTTTCATCAGGAAGCATCGGCTCACAACCACTCAACAGATGGAGTACAAACATAACTATAGCAATAATAACTCCCGCCGTCAAATGCCCCTTTATATGATGGAAATATCCTCTCGCATACGCTTCGTCCCGACTATAATTCTTTTGCATTTTTTAATTTTTTAGTCCGACAAAGTTGATAAATTAAATGCGAGATTTGTCTCTTTTTGTCACTTTAATTAGGTTTATCCGATTAAAAACAATACCTTTGTAGGAGAAAACTTGAATCCTCAATTGGATATTAAAAGAGGGTTTTTGCCAAAGTAGGTGTCTAATTCGGTGACACTACTAAAAATGAAAGCTGTTATTTCATTGAAAATGAGATTATAAAGAAACTAAAGTTTGAGGGCAGGTAGCCCAACAAGATCAACATCAATGATGAATACGAAAATCCCGCTAAAATGAAAGTTTTAGCGGGATTTTTGTTTTTTGCGGTATACTTTCATAGCTGGTAAGGCTCAAAAAAAGAGTCTTCCAAAATGAATGGAAAACTCTTTTTACATCAGCACCGTTTAGGTGATGTTTTTTGCATCTATGATGAGATACCTATTGTGCCTGTGTTATGACATTTGGCTGCTACCATCCCGGATTCTGAACAAGTTTGCTCGACTTCTGAATCTCGTTTAACGGGATAGGATAGAGGTACATGCGTCTTTCAAAAATACGGGTTTCAAATGCGGTACGCTCCATAAAGTCCTCCAGGTTATCAGCGTTCATATTCATGCCATGTACTGGTCCGCCTTGCTTATATCCTTCTTCATCGGCACACATCCAGCGACGGACGTCGAAATAGCGTTGCCCTTCGGCAAATAGTTCGATCCGGCGTTCTTTGCGTATGGCTTCTTCCTGCAAAGTTTGATTGCCTTTTATTTCAGGCTTGATGTCCTTCAATAAAGGGATACCTGCTCTGTAGCGGACGCTGTCGATGTGTGCAATGATACGCTCATCTGAAGGGTTTACATGATTCAATGCCTCGGCATATAGTAAATAGAAGTCGGCGAGACGGAACAGCATTCCTGCCCTGTACTTTGACTTGGCATTGCTTCCTTGGTTTAAAAGATCACGGTTCATTCCTTTATAAAGCAGATAGCCGGAGTAGCTCATATCCGCTTTGGAGTTATCGTCTCCGCTGCCTTTATAGAAATAAATCTGTTTCGTTGTTTTTTGCCATGTCTTGCCGGAGTAAGTTATGTCCTGATAAAAACGTGGTTCTCGATTCTTATACATATTAGGAATGCCATCTTCACCAATGCCTTCTTCTGAATAAAGTCCTGACTCGTGAATACTCTTGCCGTCATTCATGAAGAAATCGTCAATAGCTTCCTGCAATACACCTACACAACCGAATCCGCTATATATGGCACGTGGAGTGCATCTGCGTTCTCTTCCTTCTCCACCTACATCGCCCCATGAATTCTTGCTGGTTTGCCAGATAGCTTCCGGGTTGTTCAAACTTACCTGAAAGAGTTGGTATAGAGATTCTTCTGCATTCAACTCTCCATCTTTATCTTTTTCTTTATAAAGGTGATAGTGAGTTTTTGCATAATCAATGAAGCGCTGCAACGCGTTTAAGGCAGTTTGCCATTTTTTGTCATCTTTCGCAGGAAACAGTTGTTTGTCCTGATTATCCCTCAATGCGATTGCTTCCGAATATCCTCCGTTAAGTAAGGGGCTTGCGGCATACACGTGGAGTTTTGCCAGAATAGCCAATGCTGCCCCTTTGGTAGGTGCTGCGCTTCGGTTCTCGTTTGGAGTTCCGTCATCATTCACTTCCTTTTCAGGCAGCTCATTGTAGCATTCATTGAGTTCGGAATCGATGAATTGCACTACTTCGTCGACAGAGTTCCGGTAATAGTCCAGATCACTTGCGGACGGTTCCGATATTTCTGTCATAATGGGGATAGGGCCATACAATTCGAATAACAAGTAGTGATAGTAAGCACGTAGGAAACGGGCTTCGTTTTTCAATCTTGCCAATTCGTTTTCGTCAATGTAATCCGTCACGTCGCCTTGCTGTGGGATCGTATGCGAGTATGCCAGAAATTCGTTTGCCTGACGGATTTGTTTGTAAAGACTCCAGCGCGATAAATCCGCCGATCCGGCATGGTAACCTACTGTCGGAATTGTCTTGACATTATTTTGTGCACTTTTTAACTCGTCGGAAACTGCCGGCCAAGGATTATCTAATCCTGTCAAACCTGCATAAGCGCTGGTTATAATAATGTTTGATACATCCGGAATTCCGGAATATATATATCGGTGGAAGCGACGGGCATAACCGGTATTATTGAATACTTCTTCCATGCTTAATTCTGCCGCCAGGTCGTCCGATACATCCAGATAATCGCTGCAACCCGAAAAGAATACCGTGCTTAGTCCTACGGCTACTATGATTGATAGTTTTTTCAATGTCTTCATATATATAATGTATTATATGTATTATTAGAAAGTAAAGTCAAGACCGAATGTGAAAGTCCGGCTCAGTGGATATGAGAAGCCGCCGTTGGTGTTTCCAAGTTCCGGGTCCCACATTTTGATATCATCCCATACACAAAGATTGTTTCCTTGCAGATAAACACGCAAAGCTTGTATACCGATTTTTTTCAGTGTTTTCTCCTTGAAGTTGTAACCGACTTCAATATTTTTCAGTCGCAGGAAACTGGCATTGCGCAGCCACCAAGTGCTGGCAGCTGTATTGTTGTCATAATTGGTAGAGTGCATGCGGGGGAACATTACATTTTGGCTTGGGTTCTGTTCCGTCCATCTGTTGGCTACTTCTGATCGTACGGCAGACTCTTCGACTCCCCATTGGAACGGGAAAAATGCTCCGTTCGAGCTGGCTCCTAATACGGTCGATGTATTTCCTGAACCTTGGAAGAAGATACCGACATAGGCTCCTTTCCATTCGGCATTGAGGCCGAAGCCATAAACTATTTCCGGAACAGAAGGATTTCCTACATCTTCCATCTGGTCGTTGCTGTCGATCTTACCGTCTCCGTTCAGGTCTTTGTATTTGATATCTCCCGGACGTACTCCGCTTGACAGACCGGATACAACTCCCGGTTTCAGTTCATACTGGCGGTTCAGACCTTCACCTGTTATGTTGAAGTCGTCGGCGGTATAAAGTCCGTCAGCAATGTATAGTTTCCATGAGTTGAGTCGTGTCCCTTTCTTTTTGAGCCACGGATAAACTTGTGGCACCTGATCATATTCGAGGATTTCGTTGCGTGCAAATGTAAAGTTACCGCGTGCGCTCAGGTTAACTTCACCTACTTTATAATTGAGATTCAGACTTGCATCCACACCTTGGTTTTTCACGATACCGAAGTTTTGCCATGGCATTTGCTGGAAGCCTGTCACATTGGAAACGGTATTACGTTGCAATAGGATGTCCTTACGTTTGTTGTTGAAGTAGTCCACTTGCAGGTCAATGCGGTTGTCGAATAACCCCAAGTCGATACCGAAGTTGCGTTTGTCTTCGATTTCCCAGGAAAGAAACGGTGATTCGAACTGGGCTTCGGTAATTCCATTGCCTACTCCGCCTAATGCGCCGCTGTTGCTGAATCCGATATTATAGCCGCTATTATCCTGTTTCATGGTTCCACGATATAAGAAGCGGTTGCCGCCGGTATCGTCGTTACCGGTACGACCGATGGAGAATCTTAATTTCAATTTGCTTACTACCTTTTTCAAGGCTTCCGGATAATAATGTTCATTGCTGATATACCATGCCAAACCCATGGCGGGGAAGAAACCGAAGCGATAGCCTTTTGCAAAGGTTTCCGAACCGGTGTAGCCGAAGTTACCTTCTAAGAAATAGCGTCCGTCATATCCATAAGTTACACGACCTACCAAACCTTGCTTTCTATAAGGTAAAGCGTTATTGTGATACTGTGTTTCTTTTTGCATGTATAGGAACATGGCCCCTACATCGTGTTTCTCTGCAAATGTACGGTTGTAATTGAAGGCTGTTTCAAAGTAAATCTTTTTGTTTGAACTGTTACTCAGGTTTTCTGATAGTACATCGCTGCCTTCTACTACAGTCTTATATAACAGTTTGCCATTTTCGTCGCGTCCTGTGGCTAGATATTGTGTCGGTGTTTTGGTACGTTTGGCGATATATGACATGTCTGCGTCAAAGCTGATAAGTCCTTTCCATGTCAATCCCTTGGTCAGGAAGTCCAGCTTCTGGTCTACTTCCACTTTCGACTGGATGGAAGTTCTCCATTCTTTGGCGTATCCTGAGTTAACAAGCTGGTTGTACGGGTTAGAACGGTTGCCTGACGGACGGGGATGTCCGGCCACAGTCCCGTCGGAATAAACTGCCGGCATGATATAAGACGGAGTACGGCACATGGTAGTAAAAATAGTGCTGGTTCCTGTTCCCGGATAGTTGGTTTGCAGATATTGTCCGCTGAGGTCTACTTTTACTGTTGTGGTTTTAGTTGCGTCAAAGTCAATGTTGCTGCGCAGATTGTAGCGCTTCAATCCGATATTGTTATCATAGTCATTGCCGAAATCCTTGAATATACCATTTTCCTGATAGAAGGCGCCGGATACGAAGTAACGGGCACGTTCAGTTCCTCCTCTTACGTTTAGGGTATACCGCATATTGTAGGTATGGTTTCTTAACATGGTACCCAACCAGTCGGTGTCTGGATATAAATCACGGTCGGCTCCGGGACCGTATTTGGCTATCTCTTCGTCTGTGCGTATGCTGGCGGTTCCTTCGTTGTTCAATGCTTCGTTGTATAGGTTCAACGTTTCTACTGAGTTCATGAAAGTCGGCAGGCGTGTTGGCTCGAGAATAGTTCCTTCAGCTCGGAAAGAGATTTTAGGTTTCTGTGAATTTCCTCGTTTGGAAGTAATCAAGATAACTCCGTTTGCGCCTTCGGCTCCGTAAACGGCCGTGGCGGCAGCATCTTTCAGTAAGGTAAATGATTCAATTTCATCTGCTTCAATATCCTGCATTTGCCGGGGGACACCGTCGACTAATACAAGCGGATTGGTACCTCCTTTGAAAGAACTTTGTCCCCGAATCCAAAAGTCGGCATTGTCGTATCCCGGTTCTCCGGAACGTTGTACTGCGATCAATCCCGGTACTTGCCCTGCCAGATTATTGGTCATATTACGGCTGGAAGAAACGGACAACTCTTTGGGGCCGATGGCGTTGATGGAACTCACTACGCTGTTCTTCTTTTGTTTTCCGTAGCCGATAACAACTACATCCTCCAGCATCTCTGTGCTCGGAAGCATTTTGATTGCTAATACCTTTTCTCCCTTGTAAGTGATTTTTTGCTGTTCGTAACCCACATAAGAGAAAAGAAGTATATTGCCTTTTTGGGCTTTGATGGTGAAATTACCATCTACGTCAGTGATGGCGCCGACTGTGGTTCCTTCGATTTTTATCTGCACTCCGATCATCGGTTGCCCGTTTTCATCGACTACGAGTCCTGTTGGACTTTGTCCTTGTGCATAAATTGTGTTTATTCCTGCAAATAAGGCAAACAGAATGAAACACATTACTTTTAATGTCTTATTCATAAATGTTTCTTTTAAGTAAGAATTAGAAAATAATTAAGGTTACTTGTCCGTGCCGTATACATATATTTCTGCCAGATGTCCTACAGACGAACCACTGCCCAGAGTGGGGATGTAAAGACGTATCCAGCGTGCGTCACATGCTTTTACGGGGACCATTTGCTCTGTTTTTATGCTACCGTCAAAGAAGTATTTTCCAATCAGGTTCCATGTTTCACCGTCATCTCCTGCATAAATCTCAAGATTCATAGAAGTAAGTGCATTTTGTCTGGCGATGAGTCCTAATTGGCTGACACTGTTTTCTTTGCCCATGTCGAGTATTATTTCATATGGTGGAGCTACTTCGCCTCCCTGCCATTTACTATGCCAGAAAGTGTTTATCTCTCCGTCAATCAAAGATATCGTCTGACCGTTGTGGGGGTAAGCGGCTGAAACTTCGCCTGTCTTTTCTTCCGTGTTGGCAGTCACTGTCCAGTGGTCACGGTTAATAGGGCCGCCTTGTTTGATTACGAAATAGTTGGCTACCGTTTCCTTGTCTATGTTGATGCTGGCGTCTCCTTGTTCGCTAAGTCCGCCAAGTGAAACCGGAAGAAGATAATTTCCGGGGGGAAGTGTTTCACCCAGCAGGCTAATAGCAGAGCCTCCCGTTGTCTTTCCCTTGGCGATAGTGACATCGGGAAGAGTGTAGAAGTCGGAAGGTAAAGGTATGTAATAGGTCGAATTTGCCGAATTGTAGTTGTCCACATAGTCTGCTCCTTTGGTTGCAAACGAGGTCGTCAGATCCCATTCGTTCTCAAAGCTTATCTCTGTGTCGAGATTCATTGGTGAAGTAGTCGTTCCTCCTTCAACGACGAAGTCTCCTCCGGTAGATGCAAGTCTGACGATGGCTTCTTTAACGATAAATCCGTAAAGCGTTGCCGTCCGGTCGGAGTTCATAGGAGTCCCTGTAGAGGATACCCGTAATGGAAGAACGTATTTAAGTTCATCAAAGCCGCACAGGTTGTAGATTTTGTGAGGATCATACACCAGACTGCCTCCTGTTACACGCCTGTCTCCGCCAGGAGAGACGGAATAGGTTGCATTTTCAATCGTATAGCATTCGGGAGGTAGTAATTGATAGGAAGTGCCGTCCGCATTATTCAGAGAATCCAACAGGGATTGTTCTACTGAAAAAGTAACTGTTCCTCCGGTATCTTCTAATCCTGCCTTGGCAATGGATAAATCAATCTTGTTGAGAGGGCCTAAATCATAAACTTCAATGGTGGAGAATCCACTTTGTGATGCTGAGAACATTCCCTTAGAACGTTCGTTATCAACATCTTCTACGCAGCTGGTAATGCATAAGAATGCCAGCAAGCATGGTGTTAATTCAAAGCATTTTTTCATAAATTAATATTAGTTTTATTAAAGGTAAAAAGGGTAAAAACAAGTTGAAGTACTTGTGGGTACTCTTGGATTTGGAATACTTATTTCTTTCTCATAGGCATTAAAATTAGAAGTTAAAACTTTTATTTGCGTGCTGAACTATGCTGATTTAAAGTCAAAAAAATAATAGGTTCTATGTCTTAGTTCTGGTAGAACTATAATATAGTAGATGATAAGAGAGAATGAAATATATATTGTTGATATTCAATGGATAATGTTGGGTTTTGTAAAGGCGTAATAAGGAAATTACGACTCAGTTTCTACCCGTTGATTGATTGAATGAGAATTAGTAAGAAACTTATTTGTAATTTTAATCTGAAATATTATTGCTAAATAGTATGGCTTTTTCGAACTAATTAGTATATTTGCGCACGAATCGTTGATTTTTAGCAAAAAAGATGGTAAATCTATTGCTTAGCTAGATACGTTAATGTAGATACGAGCGGATTAACAGACTGTTTTTTATGCTAAGTTCTACCAGAACTTAGTTGAATTGTTCCTCTATTCCTTTTAATTGGTTGAATGCTTCGGTCAGACGGGCGAAAAACTCACTTTTTAAATATAAAGCATTTTGGCAGTCGTTTAATTACGGGTGTAAGGGAGAAAATATTTAGTTGCTATTTGGATAGTACACAGCGTGATAAAGGTTGCTATATTCTCAAAGAGTTCTCATGCCTTTGAGAAAAAATTCTCACCACACTGAGAAAAAATTCTCAATGCAATGAGAAAATTTTCTCAAAGGCATGAGTATTTTTTCTCAGTGCAGTGAGAATATAATGAAAGCTTCAATAAAAAAGCCAACTAAATCCCTAATGGGTTAGTTGGCTTTTATATGAGAGGATTTTATCCTTTGTTTCGGGAAAATTTATTCTTCCGCTTTCAATGATTCGTCGATAACCTTGATTTTCTGTAATACCAGTTCAAGGTCAGCTTTCAGTTTATCCACTTTTCGATTCAGTTCAGTCAGCAGGCTGCTACCTTTCTTGGAAGAAGAAGTAAGGAATCCCAGGTTATTTTCATAAGTCTGAAGTTCATTCTTCATATTCTCATAAATACGTACCAGTTTTTCCCGTTCTCTATATAAAGACTGAGAGCCTCCTCCTTGGATATTGCTGATGTTTGAACGGAAATTGCTTAATTTCTTGTTGGATGCACTGATGTTGAAACGGTCAAACAGTTGATCGATCAAGCCGTGATATTGCTTATACAATTTATCTTTCTCCTTGAACGGAACATGACCGATGGAATTCCATTCCTTCATCAGTTCGCGTACCAAAGTGCTGGCTTCGTCAGTATCCATGTTTTCATCGATTGAAGCTAATTTTTCAATCAACGCTTTCTTCTTCTCCATGTTCTCTACTTCTACAGAGCGTTGTGAAGAAGTAGCCTTGTTTTTCTGGTCGAAGAAATAGTCACAAGCAGTGATGAAACGTTTCCATACGGCATCCGAGTATTTCTTGGCTACCGGACCGATTGTTTTCCACTCTTTCTGCAATTTGGTCAGTGCATCAGCGGTTGCTTTCCAGTCAGTGCTGTCCTTCAGTGCTTCTGCTTTTTCGCAAAGTGCTTTCTTCTTTTCCAGATTCTCGTTCATTCCCTCTTTCAGAGCCTTGAAGAATTCTCCTTTCTTTTTGAAGAAGTCATCGCAGGCATGACGGAAGCGTTCGAATATCTTCACGTTCATCTTTTGGGGAGCGAATCCGATTGTCTTCCATTTGTTTTGTAGAGCAATCACTTCCTGTGTCTTGTTTTCCCAAGCCGAGAATGTTTTCAGTTCATCATACTCGATTGCTTCTACAATTTCGCAAATGACAGTTTTTTGATCCAGATTGTGCTGTTCCGATTCTTTCAGCGCTTCGAAATGTTGCTGGTGACGGCGGTTTACAGCCGTAGAAGCAGCCTTGAAACGGTTCCAGATTTCGTCACGCAATTCTTTAGCCACCGGACCTGTATCACGGAATTCCTGATGCAGCTTCTGAAGCTGGTGGAAAGCGGAAACTACATCTTCCTCGTCAGCCAGCTTTTCGGCTGCCTCGCAAAGATGGGTCTTGATCTCCAGATTCTTCTTGAAGTCGTATTCACGAAATTCGTTGTTCAGTTTCAGCAGATCGTAGAATTTCTCTACGTACAGTTGGTAATTCTTCCAAAGTTCATTCACCTTGCCTTGCGGAACCAGTTTGGTTTCGTTCCATTGCTGTTGCAGCTTTTTGAACTCCGTATAAGATTTATTGGCATCATCACCCGATTCTACCAGTTCTTTAAGTTCTTCGATAATGGAAAGCTTGACTTGCAGATTTTCTTCTTTCTGACGTTCCTGTTCGGCTACAAGTTGACTTCTTTTCTCTTTGATCGATCCCATGAGGCGTTTGAATTCCTCTTCTGTCGGATCATCCTTCGGAGTGAAGTCTTCGGCAGCGCCTCCGTTGTCGATAAATTGCTTTTTAGCAGCCTCCAACTCGGCGTTGTGTAACTTGTAGAATGATTGTTTTAGATTGTCAATTTCCTGCTTGTTTGCGTTTTCCGAGTCTTGCGCAAGCTCTTTCAATCGGTTCAGTACGTCTTCCTTTGTGGCAGGTTTAGGTGCTGCTTCAGTCTGAACTTCGGCAGTAACTTCTTCAGTAACTTTTTCGGTACCTTCTTCAGTCGGAGTCTCTGTAATGGCTTCAGAAACCTCAACTGTTTTCTTTTCTTCTTCTAACTCCCCTTGGTTCAAGGGAAGATTAGTGTCATGAGCGTCCATCATTGTATATTAGTTTTGGGTCACAAAATAATGAAATAAAACGATTACTTCATACTCTTTTGCTTATTTTTTTTTGATTATCGTGTTTTTATGATAATAAAACAGTAATTCCCATGTACAGCATCATGCCGATTATGTCATTTGTGATGGCTATAAACGGACCTGTTGCGATGGCGGGATCTATTTTTAGTTTCTCCAGTGTCATCGGGACCAGTGTGCCGAAGATGGAGGCGAACATCACTACGGCAAACAGGCTGATGGATACGGAATAAGTAACCGTAGCCGTCGCACCGAACCGGATAAAGTTGTAGGTATATACCAGCAGGGAGATGATGGTAGCATTGATTAAGGCTACTACCGCTTCCTTGGTCACTTGCTTGAAAGTGTTTTTGGCGTCCAGCGAACTGTTGGCAAGCCCTTGTACGATGATAGCGGAAGACTGTGTACCGACGTTTCCTCCTGTACCACCGATCAGCGGGATATATAATGCCATTTCGGGGTGGGCGGCGAAGGTTGCGTCGAAATTTCCCAATATCATGGAGTTTCCGATTCCTCCGATCATGCCGATCAGCAGCCACGGCAGTCGGGCCGTGGTCTGTCTTAGTACGTTATCGTCGGTTTCTACGTCCTGCGAAAGACCGGATGCTAACTGGTAATCACGTTCCGACTGTTCACGAACTTCGTCCATGACGTCGTCGACGGTAATCTGTCCTATCAGTCGGCCGATGCTATCCACCACGGGGATGGCAACAAGGTCATACTTTTCGATGGTTTGCGCCACTTCGTCGATGGAAGTGTCTACGTGTACCGAGATCGGGTCTTTCTGCATCACGTGTTTTACTTTGGAGACAGAAGGGGAGGTGATCATCTTCTTGAGCGGGAAGATTCCTCTCAGGCGTTCATCGTCGTCAATGACATATACATAATATATTTCGTCCAGTTCTTCGGCTTGCTGGCGCATTTCCTTCAGACACTCGGGCATACTCCAGTTCTCGTTCACGACTACCATTTCGGTGCCCATCAGACCACCGGCGGTGTTTTCGTCGTATTTCAAGAGGTCTACGATGTCTCCCGCCTGTTCGATGTCTTCGATGTGCGAAAGAATTTCTTCCTGCTTGTCTTCGTCAAGGTCACGCATCAGGTCTACGGCATCATCCGTGTCCATGTAGTCCACAAAGCGCTTGGCGATTGTTTCCGAAGGGATCATTTCGAGGAACTCTTTACGAACGTCCTCATCCATTTCGACAAGTACGTCGGCCGCGGTTTCATTGTTGAGCAGGCGGTAGACAAACCGGGCTTCTTCCGGGTTCAGGTCATCACACAGCTCAGCGATGTCGGCGGGATGAAGGTCGACAAGAAGTTCTTTAACCTTATCGGCATCTTTTTGCTCGATAAGGTGTTTTACGTTGTCAATGTATTCCTCGTTCATCTTTTTGTTTACGATTAAACGTTTTACAAATTACGGTTTTCGCTCACTATCGGTCAGTTACCGGATGATGTGGCTGTTTTCAGTGCTTCTTCCACTTGGTTGGTCAGACTGATGAATTCTTCTACCGACAGTTGTTCCGGGCGCTTGTTGAATAATGCATCCTCTGTCAGCGGGCAGTCTTTGCCTAAAATCGGTTTGATAGAGTTGCGCAATGTTTTACGCCGTTGGTTGAAGGTGGTCTTCACTACTTGCTTGAACAGTTTTTCGTCGCATCCCAGGTCTTGGGTATCATTGCGGGTCATGCGGATGACGGCGCTTTTCACTTTTGGGGGCGGGTTGAAAACATGTTCGCTGACGGTAAAGAGATATTCTACTTTATACCATGCCTGTATCAGTACGCTCAGGATGCCGTAGGTTTTGCTGCCCGGTCCGGCAGCGATACGTTCGGCTACTTCTTTCTGTATCATTCCGGTACAGCAGGGGATGATGTCCTTGTTTTCCAGCATCTTGAAAAATATCTGGCTGGAGATGTTGTACGGGTAATTACCGGTCAGTACGAAAGGCTTTCCGTCGAACAGCCGGTGAAGGTTCATTTTCAGAAAATCGTCTTCGATAATGTGATCTTCCAGTGACGGATAGGCTTCACGGAGATAGGCAACCGATTCATAGTCCACTTCAACGACTTTTACCAATCGGTCTTTTTTTACCAGAAACTGGGTCAATACTCCCATACCCGGTCCTACCTCCAATACAGGCAGTTCGGGGAAGGTGTCGACTGTATCGGCAATATCCTGCGCTACTTTCAGATCTTTCAGAAAGTGCTGTCCGAGAAACTTTTTAGGCTTTACTAATTTCATTTACCAACTAAATAATTACTTTTGCAGCCGACAAAGGTAATTCTTTTAAATGAAGAATGAAGAATTAAGGATGAAGAAACTACTAAAAAAGACGCTGAAGCTGATATTACCGATTGTTTTAGGCGGCTTTATTCTATACTGGGTTTATCGCGACTTTGATTTTAGCAGGGTCGGCGAGGTATTACGGCATGGCACGAACTGGTGGTGGATGCTCTTTTCGCTCTTGTTCGGGGTGCTTGCTCAAGTATTTCGCGGGTGGCGGTGGCGGCAGACGCTGGAGCCGCTGGATGCTTTCCCAAAAAGAAGTGACTGTGTGAATGCCATCTTTATTTCTTATGCCGCCAGTCTGGTCGTTCCCCGGATAGGAGAAGTGAGCCGTTGCGGAGTGTTGGCGAAGTACGATAATGTTTCCTTTGCCAAATCGCTGGGGACAGTGGTGACGGAGCGGCTGGTAGATACATTGACCATTCTTCTGATTACCGGTATTACCGTATTGCTGCAAATGCCTGTGTTTGTCACTTTCCTCGAAAATACAGGAACCAAGATACCTTCTTTTACCTACCTCTTGACTTCGGTATGGTTTTATATCGTCTTGTTTTGTTTTATCGGGGTGGTGGTACTTCTTTATTATTTAAGGAAGACGCTGTTTTTCTATGAACGGGTGAAAGGCTTTGTGCTGAATATTTGGGAAGGAATCATATCTTTGAAAGGAGTACGCAATATTCCTTTGTTCATATTTTATACATTGGCCATCTGGGCTTGTTATTTTTTTCATTTCTATTTTACGTTCTATTGCTTTGCATTCACTGCTCATTTGGGCATCCTTGCGGCACTGGTGATGTTTGTAGGTGGTACGTTTGCTGTTATTGTGCCGACTCCCAACGGGGCGGGACCGTGGCATTTTGCTATCATGGAGATGATGATGCTTTACGGAGTAAATGTGACGGATGCCGGAATATTTGCTCTAATTGTGCACGGTATTCAAACTTTTTTGGTAGTTTTGTTGGGTGTATATGGTTTGGCGGCTTTGTCGTTTACCAATAGACAGCGAAAGTAATCACTTAATAAAAATAGATTTGTTATGAGTACTATTCTTTCTTTAGCTCCACAGAATGTGTGGAAGCATTTTTATTCGTTGACTCAGATTCCCCGTCCGTCCGGACACATGGAGAAAGTGACTGAATTTCTGATTAACTTCGGAAAAGGCCTGGGACTGGAATCTTTCGTAGACGAAGCGGGTAATGTGATTATCCGTAAACCGGCAACTCCGGGCATGGAAAACCGGAAAGGTGTAATTCTTCAGGCACACATGGATATGGTTCCTCAGAAGAATAATGATACGGTTCATGATTTTGAAAAAGATCCTATCGAAACTTATATAGACGGTGACTGGGTAAAAGCCAAAGGTACTACGCTGGGCGCTGATAACGGACTGGGTGTAGCTGCTATCATGGCTGTATTGGAAGCAAAGGATCTGAAACACGGTCCGCTGGAAGCATTGATTACTAAAGATGAAGAAACCGGCATGTACGGTGCGTTCGGCTTGAAACCGGGTACGGTAAACGGAGAAATCCTGCTGAATCTTGACTCTGAGGACGAAGGCGAACTGTATATCGGTTGTGCCGGCGGTATGGATGTAACTGCTACGCTGGAATACAAGGAAGTAGCTCCCGAAGAAGGCGACGTCGCTGTTAAAGTAAGCCTGAAGGGCTTGCGTGGCGGACACTCCGGATTGGAAATCAATGAAGGACGCGCCAATGCCAATAAGCTGTTGGTACGTTTCGTACGTGAAGCGGTTGCCAGCTATGAAGCCCGCCTGGTAAGCTGGGACGGTGGTAATATGCGCAATGCGATTCCTCGTGAAGCGTGTGCGGTACTTGCCATTCCTGCTGAAAACGAAGAGGAACTGCTGGGCTTGGTGAAATATTGCGAAGACTTGTTCAATGAAGAGTTCTCTGCAATCGAAACTCCGATCAGCTTTACGGCAGAACGTGTGGAACTGCCTGCCGGTGAAGTGCCTGAAGAAATTCAGGATAATCTGATTGATGCCATCTTTGCTTGTCAGAATGGTGTGACTCGTATGATTCCGACCGTTCCCGATACGGTGGAAACATCTTCTAATCTGGCTATCATTACGATTGGCGGTGGTAAGGCTGAAATTAAGATTCTGGCCCGTAGCTCCAGCGATAGCATGAAAGAGTATCTGACTACCAGTCTTGAGTCTTGCTTCTCTATGGCAGGTATGAAGGTGGAAATGACTGGTGGCTATTCAGGATGGCAGCCGAACGTTGAATCGCCTATTTTGCATGCGATGAAGGAATCTTATAAACAGCAGTTTGGAGTAGAACCCGCTGTGAAAGTAATCCATGCAGGTTTGGAATGCGGTATTATCGGTGCTATCATTCCGGGGTTGGATATGATTTCGTTTGGTCCTACATTGCGCTCACCGCACTCACCGGATGAAAGAGCTTTGATTCCTACCGTACAGAAGTTCTATGACTTCTTGGTGGCTACCTTAGCACAGACTCCGACGAAATAAGATTTCTTTTCCTATTATATATAGGTATAATACAGTAAAAAGGCACGGAAGACATCTTCCGTGCCTTTTTGTCATATTTGCTGCCATCGATATTACAATTCTGTCTTATAACAAATAAATTAATTGATGCAAATCAATTAATATGCTATAAAACATAAAATTCTTTCCTTTTTCGGCTCAATCTATAAACAATGGTCGTATTTTTGTGTTATAAAACATGTAATTAGGAGGATAACAAAATGAAAAAGTTAGAAAGATTGTTTAGAAAGATCGGCAATGCCGATGTACATGTTTGGGGATACTCAACACTTGGCATACTCCCCAAAGAGAAGATTTAAGTTTTTTAGTTTTCAGGTATTAGTAATTTTAAAGGTTTAAAGATTATGGCAAAGAAAATGAGTTCATTAATTAGAAAAATCCTCAGTGAAGTAGGTCGCAACGAAATGCTTTCATGGGGGTACAGAATTGAGAAATGAGATTCAGTACATTAACTAAGCTTGAGTGGGGATGCGTTATTGAAAACGTTATCCCCACTTTTTATTCTGTCATTTAGGCTGGATAGTGGCTAATCCGCGTTCTTTATCTTTCTGTTTTCCATGTGCCGATAGTTCTCGTCGCACTATCAAAGTTTACCCCCACTTTTATTATTTTCCAGTCTCCCACCTGATAGGGAATGGCATACTCCTTACTATTAATTTGCGCCAATGCTTCTTCCGGTGTACCGTCCACTTTAAATTCAAGGACATAAAGGGTATCAGTTGTCATCCAACTCACGGATATCAAAGTTACTTTCTTGCAGGAGATCTATCAAAAAAGTGGGAGTACCGGTAGAAAACCAAAAATTCTCATAACTTTTTTGGGCAAATGCGTTGAATAAACTAAATGGATTATAAATGTCTTTGCTATTCTTACTAAAATGATATCCGTCATATTGTTGTCTCCTTCCATTGTTATTTTTGTATTTCTTTTCACATAACATATTCTTGGTATCTTCCCATATTACGATACGTTCTTTTAGCTCCTCACCTGTTTTATTTCTGTTTGTGTATATATCGGTCTTATGGTGAAAAAAGGATCTTCCTTAAAAAAAAGAATATTTAAACAGTCAGGAAGACGCTAATTACAACATCATATAAATATAGAATGAAAAAGTTCCGGTATTTGTAACTTTGATATTTACTCCTTTTATGAATTGGATAGTTTTGCGATTAAACTGAAGTAATTCTGATCTTAAACTGATTATTTGGTAACTTTGTTGAATTTTGATGATTCATTATGTTATTGTTGTCATGTTTGCTGTTGTTGATAAACTAGAGAAAAATAGCTTTCCGATACCTTTTTTATTACTTTTTCGCCGGTGATAAACAAGTTCCTCGGTGAGGAAAGAGTCGTTGGTTTAAAACCAACGGTCCTTTGGTTTTAAACCAATGAAGGATTTGTCAGTTAGAAAAGATGTATATTTTACGTACCTTTATGTGATTTTGGACTATATTTCTGCATATTATTGCACTTATTTATGCGATTTATTTGCTGGCTCACTATTTTTTGATCAACTGATTTCTTGATATAATCTTAAAAATCGAACATTACTACGAACTAATTGCATGAGATGGGCCAAACAACTCAGTCTTCACGTTTTTTTGTTTATAGTTCTTTGATAATAAGTTCTTCTCCCAAAATAGTTGGTAAAATGTTGGCACATTCGTTGTGTTTCGTCTTATTGCGTCTTCTCTTCTTCAAATTTGGCATTAGATGAGATAAGTCAATTATTGAATTTTAATTGAAAAAGAATAAATCTTTAAACTTTATTTCTTTACTTTGTTATTTATACAAAGAGGATATATCAAACTTAAACTGGAAAGATTATGAAAATAAAGCAGATTTGTATGCTGGTACTGTTATGGTTGGGAGTGATTCCGGCGGTGCAGGCTCAGACGTTCGACAAATTATGGAAACAAGTGGAGCAGGCGGAAAAGAAGAGTCTGCCTCAGACAGTGATAAAGCTGACAGGAGAGATTTATCAGAAAGGAGAGGCGGAAAAGAACTCCCCACAAATGCTGAAAGCGTATATGTGGCGAATGAAGTATCGGGATATGCTGACTCCTGACAGCCTTTATACAAACGTAAAAGAGTTGGAACAATGGGCAAAGCTGGCAGATAAACCGATGGACCGGGCTATATTGCATTCATTGATTGCAGGAATTTATGCGAATTACGCCGCTAATAACCAATGGCAACTCCGGCAGCGGACAGAGATTGTAGGCGAAGCTCCTTCGGCAGATATGCGGGAGTGGACAGCAAATATGTTTGTAGAAAAAGTCAAAACAAGTATTAAAGAAGCGATGGCAGACTCCGTGCTATTACTCAATACTTCTTCACGCACTTATATTCCTTTTGTGGAACTGGGCGAAACCAGTGAATATTATCATCATGATATGTATCATTTGCTGGCTTTCCGCAGCATTGAGGCATTGCAGCAGATAGAAGGACTGGATCGTGCCACTCCGGTAGAAGCTTATTCGGAGGATACTTCCTCTAAAAAGCAATCTCCGGTAAAACAGGATATTGAACGTATATATGAAAATATGCTCACTTCTTATAAAGCCAAAGGGGATAAGGAGGGATGTTTGCTGACGAATTTGAATTATCTGAGTTGGAAGCGTGATAGTTCGAAGAGTTTTCGTGAACCTTTCAGTGTGAAGAAAGGCGGTACTTATATGATGACGGTTGATCCTTATGAAACAGGTTTGGATGCACTGAAAACCGAGTATAAGTCATCGGATCTTTGTGCTGAAGTTTATTTGGCTCAGGCCAATTATATGATTGGGAAAGAACAGCAAACCGTTGCTTTGCAACTTTGTGATGAGGCGATCCGTTTATATCCCGGTTATCGTAGAATAAATGCGTTGAAGAATCTTCGCGAAGACATCCTGTCGCCGTCTCTGAATGTGACTGCGGCTGCAACGGCTTTTCCCGGTGAAGAATTTAAGATAAGAGCCTCGCACAAGAATCTGGACGGATTCACACTTCGTCTTTTCCAGGCAAAGAAATTGATAAAGGAGCAGCATTTTGCAGTCCTGCGTCCGGAAGATTATCGGACACAGGATACGGTGTTTACATTCCAGGCACCGGAAGTTGGAGAATATGTCATGCGTATCATTCCGGATATTCGTGCAAAGAGAGACAGTGAAAGCAAATTCAATGTTACACGTTTCAAGGCATTGACTTGCCGTTTGCCGGGAAATCAGTATGAAGTAGTGACACAGGACGGACAGACGGGACATCCTATACCGAATGCGAAAGTAACTCTTTATACAAATGACGAAAAGATATTGCAGGAATTTACGACGGGGACGGATGGAAAGGTTGTATTCCCCTGGAAATCCGATTATAGATATTTGAAGGCTGCCAAAGGCGCCGATACCGCTATGCCGCTTCAAGGTGTCTATGGCGGAAGCTATGGATATTACGGAGATGAAAATAAGACTTCGGAACAAATGACCTTGTTGACAGACCGTTCCTTGTATCGTCCCGGACAGACTGTATATGTGAAAGGAATCGCTTATACGCAGAAAGCGGATACGGCAAATGTGCTTCCCAATAAGGAATATACCGTGATATTGACAGATGCGAATAATCAGGAAGTCGGACAGAAAAAGGTCCGCACGAATGAGTTCGGGTCATTTGCCACTGATTTTGCGCTGCCTTCTGCCTGTCTGAACGGAATGTTCTCGTTGATAGTCGGAAATAGCAGGACAAGTATTCGTGTGGAAGACTATAAGCGTCCGACATTCGATATAACTTTTGAGAAACAGGCGGGAAGTTATCAACTGGGAGATCAGATAGAAGTAAAAGGTAAGATACAGTCTTATAGCGGCGTTTTATTGCAGGATCTTCCTGTGAAGTATACCGTGAAACGTTCAGCCTTTAGCCTGTGGCGGTTTGCGGAAAGCACGCAGATTGCTTCCGGTGAGGTGACTGCCAATGAGAACGGAGAATTTACAATACCGGTTCGTCTCGAAGAAAATGATGCTTATAAGAATGATGCCAGAGTATACTACCGCTATTCGGTAGAAGCCACTGCAACCAATGTGGCGGGTGAAACGCAGTCGTCTACAGATGTGATCTCGGCGGGCAATCGTTCGTTGGTTTTACAGACAGAATTGAGTGATAAGATTTGCAAGGATAAGCCGTTCCATACGGTATTCAAAGTACAGAATCTGAATGGGCAGCCTGTTGAAGTGAAGGGCACATTCTTTTTGTATCAGGCCAAAGATGCCGACTTCAAGAAGCTGGACGAGAAACCTATTGAGACAGGCGCATTCACTTCCAACGAAGAGATGACGATTCATTGGGGAAACCTACCTTCCGGACCTTATGTGCTGAAAGCAGTCGTCAAAGACGGACAGGGCAAGGACGTGACGGCTGATGCGAATACGATTCTTTTCGCTTGGGAAGATAAACGTCCGCCTGTTGAAACGCCCGTATGGTTCTATGAGGCGAATACAGAGTTTGATGCGGCGTATCCGGCAAAGTTCTGCTTCGGAACTTCGGAGAAAGATGCTTATGTGATGATGAATGTATTCTCCGGCAACGAGTTGCTGGAAAGCAAAGTTCTGAATTTGTCCGATACGATAGTACATTTTTACTATCCGTATAAGGAAAGTTATGGGGACGGAGTCTTCATCAACTTCTGTCTGGTAAGAGACGGACAGGTATATCAGGAACAAGTCCGGTTAAAGAAACGTCTGCCGGACAAGACATTGACCATGAAATGGGAAGTATTCCGCGATAAACTGCGTCCCGGACAAAAGGAAGAATGGAAACTGACGATTCATACTCCGCAAGGGCAGGCTGCCGAAGCGGAAATGTTGGCTACGATGTATGATGCCTCGTTGGATAAGATATGGAATAGAAAACAGAATTTCAGTATTTACTATAATCAGATCATCCCTTATTCCAATTGGATGAGCGGTTATTTCGGCAATAACTCCTTCAACTACTGGTGGAATCATAAATACCTTAAAGTGCCGGCAATGGAATTTGACCATTTTGTGACGCAGGGAACGATGTCGATGGACCAGGCGTTGAATGGAATGGTGCCGGGAGTGATGGTCAGAGGATATGGCGTGCAAAAGCAGGCCTCAATGACGGGCAGTATGATGATACGGGGCGTTTCGAGAAGTAAGGCGGAAGCAAAATATGTACCTGCTTTGGCTGGAAGTGTTGCTGAGGATGCAGTATTTGAATCAGAGTTAGTGTCAGTAGAGGCAGGCAAGCCGGACGGCGCATCCGAAGAAGAAACCCTTCCCGAAGCTCCCGCCGACCTGCGTACGAACCTTGCGGAAACAGCCTTCTTCTACCCGCAACTTCGTACCAATGAACAAGGCGAAGTTTCCTTCTCCTTCACTATGCCCGAAAGCCTGACCCGCTGGAACTTCCGTGGCTATTCTCATACCAAAGGTATGCTGATGGGCACACTGGACGGTGAAGCCACTACAAGCAAAGAATTTATGCTGACTCCTAATCTGCCTCGTTTCGTACGTGTCGGAGATAAGACATCTGTTGCCGCCTCCATTTCCAACATGACCGGAAAGCCGCAGGCCGGTATGGTGAGCATGATTCTCTTTGATCCGATGACGGAAAAGGTAATCAGCACACAGAAACAGAAGTTTACCGTAGAGGCCGGAAAGACAATCGGCGTCAGCTTCATGTTTACCGTGAGTGATAAATACGAGATACTGGGATGCCGGATGATAGCCGACAGCGGTACCTTCAGTGATGGCGAACAGCAGTTACTTCCGGTGCTCAGCAATAAAGAGCATCTGGTAGAAACGCTTCCGATGCCTGTCCGTGGAGAAGAAACACGTACTTTCTCTCTCGACAGCCTGTTCAATCACCACAGTAAGACGGCAACCGATCGTAAACTAACCGTTGAATTTACCGGAAATCCTGCCTGGTATGCTATTCAGGCATTGCCTTCATTGAGCCTTCCGGAAAATAATAATGCCATTTCATGGGCTACCGCTTACTACGCAAATACACTGGCTTCCTACATCATGAACAGCCAGCCGCGTATTAAAGCCGTATTCGATAGCTGGAAGCTACAGGGTGGAACAAAGGATACCTTCCTGAGCAACCTGCAAAAGAACCAGGAAGTGAAGAATATCCTGTTA
Source organism: Bacteroides sp. RCH18 (assembly GCF_058231005.1). Lineage (NCBI taxonomy): Bacteria > Pseudomonadati > Bacteroidota > Bacteroidia > Bacteroidales > Bacteroidaceae > Bacteroides > Bacteroides sp. RCH18. The sequence continues at coordinate 825,091 of NZ_JBIPTC010000002.1, forward strand.
TCCGAATCTCCGTGGGTACTCGAAGCGCAAACGGAAGAACAGCAGAAAGAACGTATCGCCACTCTGTTCGATCTGAACAATATCCGTAGCAACAACATTGCCGCATTGACAAGATTGCAGGAATTGCAGAATTCAAGCGGAGCATGGTCGTGGTATAAAGGTATGACCGGCAGCCGTTACGTCACTACCTACATTGCCGAATTGAATGCCCGTCTGGCTATGATGACAGGTGAACAACCAAGCGGCACGGCGCTTGCCTTGCAGAAGAATGCCTTTACCTATCTCCATCAGGAAGCTCTGAAGGAATATAGAGAAATTCTCAAAGCACAGAAAGACGGTGTGAAGTTTACAGGTGTTTCCGGAAGTATCCTGCAATATCTGTATCTGATCGCTCTGTCCGGCGAACAAGTTCCGGCTTCCAATAAAGCCGCCTATACCTATTATCTGTCCAAGATAGGCGAAATGCTTCCGACCGCTTCGATGGATACGAAAGCGATTGCCGCTATCATTTTGGATAAGGCCGGACGGAAGAAAGAAGCTCAGGAGTTTATCGCTTCACTGAAAGAACATCTGACGAAGACGGACGAACAGGGAATGTTCTTCGCCTTCAATGAAAACCCGTATACTTGGGGCGGAATGAAAATGCAGGCTCATGTAGACGTAATGGAAGCGCTGGAACTGACAGGCGGAAATAACGATACCGTAGAAGAAATGAAACTCTGGCTGCTCAAACAGAAACAGACCCAACAGTGGAATTCTCCGGTAGCTACTGCCGATGCTGTCTATGCCTTACTGATGAAAGGCGTAAACCTGCTCGACAATCAGGGAGACGTGCGTATTGTCATTGCAAAGGAGGTGCTGGAAACTGTCTCTCCAAGCAAGACTACCGTACCGGGACTGGGCTATATCAAACGCTCGTTTACACAGAAGAATGTAGTGGACGCCCGTAAGATAGAAGTCGAAAAGAGAAATCCGGGCATCGCATGGGGAGCCGTTTACGCGGAATATGAATCACCCATCAAGGATGTGAGACAACAGGGAGGAGAACTGAATGTGCAAAAGCAACTGTATGTGGAACGTATGGTGAACAATGCTCCTCAACTACAGCCTATTACAGAAAAGACCGCTCTTCAGGTAGGCGATAAAGTAGTTTCCCGTTTGAGCATTCGTGCAGACCGTCCGATGGACTTCGTACAGTTGAAAGACCAGCGGGGCGCCTGCTTCGAACCGATCGGCAGCGTATCCGGTTACAACTGGAGTAATGGAATCGGCTATTACGTAGACATCAAGGATGCTTCCACCAATTTCTTCTTTGACCATTTAGGAAAAGGAGTGTATGTGTTGGAGCATAGCTATCGTATCAGCAGAGCGGGAACCTATGAGACAGGTTTGGCAACCATGCAATGCGCCTATGCGCCGGAATACGCTTCCCACTCGGCTTCGATGACAATTATTATTAAATAACGCAGGGAGAAGATTTCTTCCCCACCGGTGAGCAGGGCACTCGCCACCGATGAGGAAGGTGTTCCCCACCGATGAAGGCTTCCTTCATCGGTGGGGAACTTTTTGTTGGTGAATACCGCGTTGCAGGAGTTGTCACAGGGTAAAGTATTTTCTCAAACGGTGTTAATCTATGTAATCTGTGATGAAAAACTCATCTAAAACTCCTACATTTGTGGACCAAAATAAAATATATCACATGAAACGTACTTTACTATTGATATTTACTCTGCTTACTGTCACTTTGGCGGCTGTTGCCCAACCCCGTATTTCCTCTAACAAGGAGACGCACAACTTTGGACAAATAGAATGGAAAAAGCCGGTAACAGTAGAATATACCATCACCAATACCGGAAACGAACCGTTGGTGCTGACCAATGTCACGACTTCCTGCGCCTGTGCCGTAGCCGACTGGACAAAGGAACCCATTGCTCCGGGTGCCAAAGGAACTGTGAAAGCCTCTTTTGACGCGAAAGCGCTGGGACGTTTTGACAAGTCGATAGGCATATACAGCAATGCCACTCCGAATCTGGTTTATCTGAAATTCACCGGTGAGGTAGTGCAGGAAATCAAAGATTATTCAAAACTTCTTCCGTACGCCATCGGCAATATCCGCATTGACCGTGACGAGTTCTCCTTCCCCGATGTCTATCGCGGACAGCAACCGTCCATGACGTTCAGCATTGCCAATCTTTCCGACCGTCCGTACGAACCGGTGTTGATGCACCTGCCTCCTTATCTGAAGATGGAAGCGGAACCTAAAGTACTGCTGAAAGGTAAAAAAGGAACGATCAAGCTGACACTGGATGCCAGCCAGCTACAGGACTTCGGACTGACACAGACCTCTGTCTACCTGTCCCGTTTCTCCGGTGATAAAGTGAGTGAAGACAATGAGATACCCGTTTCGGCCATTCTTCTTCCCGATTTCTCGCGTATGACGGAGAAAGATTCTTTGAATGCTCCTTCCATCCACATCTCGGAGACGAATATTGACCTGAGTATTCCGTTGATCAAGAAGAATAAAGTCAGCCATGATATATTGATCGCTAATGCGGGAAAGACCCCGTTAGTCATCAGCAAGCTACAGGTATTCAACTCTTCTGTAGGAGTAAGACTGAAAAAGACGGTCATTCCGCCGGACGGAATGACTAAGTTGAAAGTGACGATCCACAAGCGGGATGTAGGTAATAAGAAACATCATTTACGTATCTTGATGATTACAAACGACCCGTTGCGTCCGAAAGTTGAAATAAATATCAAACGCTAACTCTTATTGCCATGGAACATCCTGAAAATAACGAAGAATATAAAGGACTCGTTGTCAATAAAGGCATCGAACAGCCCTCATCCGTGAATCCTTATTTGAAACGTAAGCCCAAAAAGCGTCAGCTTTCGGTAGCGGAATTTGTAGAAGGTATTGTGAAAGGCGATGTCACTATTCTCAGTCAGGCTGTGACACTGGTAGAGAGCGTGAAGCCCGAACATCAGGCTGTCGCCCAGGAAGTGATCGAGAAATGTCTGCCTTATTCCGGCAATTCCATCCGTGTAGGTATCAGTGGAGTGCCCGGTGCGGGAAAGAGTACCTCGATTGACGTATTCGGTCTGCATGTGCTCGAAAAAGGCGGTAAGTTGGCGGTGCTGGCTATCGACCCGAGCAGTGAGCGCAGTAAAGGCAGTATCCTGGGAGACAAGACACGTATGGAACAACTTTCCGTACATCCCCAATCGTTTATCCGCCCCAGCCCCTCAGCTGGTTCGTTGGGAGGAGTTGCCCGGAAGACCCGTGAAACGATTGTGCTCTGTGAGGCTGCCGGATTCGATAAAATCTTTGTGGAAACCGTCGGAGTGGGACAGAGCGAAACGGCTGTTCATTCTATGGTGGATTTCTTCCTGCTGATTCAGTTGGCAGGTACGGGAGATGAATTGCAGGGCATCAAACGAGGAATCATGGAGATGGCGGACGGTATTGTCATCAACAAAGCCGACGGAGATAATCTGGAACCTGCCAAGTTGGCTGCCAGCCAGTTCCGTAATGCGCTGCATCTGTTTCCGGCTCCCGAATCGGGATGGATTCCGAAGGTGCTGACTTACTCCGGTTTTTATAATATCGGCGTGAAGGAAATCTGGGACATGGTGTATGAATATATCGACTTCGTGAAGAAGAACGGTTATTTTGACTATCGCCGTAATGAACAGAGCAAGTACTGGATGTACGAAACGATCAATGAACAGCTCCGTGATAGCTTCTATCACAATCCTCGGATTGAAGCGATGCTTCAGGAGAAGGAACAACAAGTGCTGCAGGGAAATCTTACTTCGTTTATCGCTGCTAAGAGCCTGCTGGATACCTATTTTGACGAATTAAAACGATGATAATGCAGAAACAGTGATGGATTAAAACGACCGAACATTTACCCCCGATAACTATACCCTAATTAATAACCAATTGTTAACTTTACACCTGATGAACAAAACCTTATTAACTGGGCTTTTGTGTTGTAGTTTGTCAATACAGAGCTTTGCAGACCAACCGTTAGAAGGATTCACCTATGGTTCGGTGAATGCTCCTACAGGAAAAGAGTGGGAATCTCCCGAAAACCTGGCGCTCAACAAAGAGCAGCCGCATGCTTATTTCTTTCCGTTCCAGCATTTGGATAATGCCCGCAAGGTATTGCCAGAAAACAGTAAGTTCTGGCAGTCACTCGTTGGTGACTGGAAGTTTCACTGGGCACCCGACCCCGACTCCCGCCCCAAAGATTTCTATCAGACTGAGTATGATGTCAGCTCATGGGATGCGATTCCCGTACCTTCAAGCTGGAATATCTATGGCATTCAAAAGGACGGAAGCCAGAAGTACGGAACGCCTATCTACGTCAACCAACCGGTCATCTTCCAGCACAGCGTGAAAGTGGATGACTGGCGCGGAGGTGTGATGCGTACTCCTCCTGCCAACTGGACTACTTACAAGGATCGGAACGAAGTAGGTTCCTTCCGCCGTGATTTCGAAATCCCGCAGGACTGGGACGGACGCGAAGTCTTTATCAGCTTCGATGGTGTCGATTCATTCTTCTATCTGTGGATCAACGGTCAGTACGTAGGTTTCTCCAAGAACTCGCGTAATGCCGCTAATTTCAATATCACTCCCTATTTACAGAAAGGCAAGAACACCGTAGCCGCCGAAGTGTATCGTAGTTCGGACGGTTCCTTCCTCGAAGCGCAGGATATGTTCCGTCTGCCGGGCATCTTCCGTACGGTTGCCTTGTACTCGGTTCCCAAAGTTCATTTCCGTGACTTGGTTGCCACACCCGATTTGGATGCGACTTATACGGACGGTTCTCTGACTGTCAATGCCGAAATCCGTAACCTGGATAAGAAAGCCATCAAAGACTACAAGGTATATTACTCTTTATATGCCAATAAATTGTACTCTGATGAGAATACCTTAGTAGATGGATTTTTATCTCCTGTGATCGACAAAATCACTCCGAATGAAACAGGCAGTGTTCAGACTGTTCTTAAGGTAAAGGCTCCTAATAAGTGGTCGGCTGAATTTCCTTATCGCTACACGTTGGTAGCCGAATTGAAGGATAAGAAGAACAGAACCGTTGAAATGGTTTCCACCATTGTCGGTTTCCGCAAAGTGGAGATTAAGGATACTCCTGCTTCCGAAGATGAATTCGGACTTGCCGGACGTTATTATTATGTGAACGGAAAGACGGTCAAACTGAAAGGGGTGAACCGCCACGAATCCAATCCGGGAGTAGGGCACGCCATTACCCGTGAGATGATGGAGAAAGAGATTATGCTGATGAAGCGTGCCAACATCAATCATGTACGTAATTCACATTATCCGGATGATCCGTATTGGTATTTCCTGTGCAACAAATACGGTATTTATCTCGAAGATGAGGCGAATATAGAATCGCACGAATATTATTATGGTGCTGCCTCCCTCTCTCATCCGGTGGAATGGAAAAATGCGCACGTGGCACGTGTGATGGAAATGGTGCGTGCCAATGTCAACAATCCTTCTATCGTTATCTGGTCGTTGGGCAATGAAGCCGGACCGGGCAAGAACTTTGTGGCGGCTTATGATGCTTTGAAGAAGTTTGATACTTCCCGCCCTGTGCAATATGAGCGTAATAATGACATTGTAGATATGGGTTCCAACCAATATCCGTCTATCGGCTGGGTACGTGGAGCCGTGCAGGGGAAATATGATATCAAGTATCCGTTCCATATATCCGAATATGCCCATTCAATGGGAAATGCCTGCGGTAATCTGATAGATTACTGGGAGGCTATGGAGTCGACCAATTTCTTCTGTGGCGGTGCCATCTGGGATTGGGTAGACCAGTCTATGTACAATTATGACCCGAAGACAGGTGTCCGTTATCTGGCTTACGGCGGAGACTTTGGCGATACTCCCAATGATGGTCAGTTTGTAATGAACGGCATCGTGTTTGGTGACCTTGAACCGAAGCCTCAGTACTATGAAGTGAAAAAGGTATATCAGCACATCGGCGTAAAGGCGATAGATACTGAGAAGGGTGTGTTTGAGATCTTCAATAAGTACTACTTTAAGAATTTGGCGGAAGATTACCAGTTGGTATATTCGCTTTATGAAGACGGCAAACCGATAATGACCGGTAAACCGATGGATATCAATGTAGCTCCGCGCCAACGCACACAGATCACTCTGCCGTATGATCATGCCTCTCTTAAGAGAGATGCGGAGTACTTTATGAAGCTGCAGTTTATACTGAAAGATCAAAGACCTTGGGCTGCCAAAGGCTTCCCGATGGCAGAGGAACAGATTTTGATAAAGGAGGCTACAGATCGTCCGTCCATCAGTGAAGTAACTGCCAATGCAGCAAAACTGGATGGATTTGTGCTGGACAAGGATACGAAGCGCATCCTTATAAAGGGAACTGACTTTGAAGCCATATTTGACCCGCAAACCGGAAGTATCTACAGTCTGAAGTATGGCAACGAGACTGTTATCGCCGATGGCAACGGTCCGAAGCTCGATGCTCTCCGTGCTTTTACAAACAATGATAACTGGTTCTATGCTCCCTGGTTCGAACATGGTTTGCACAATCTGATTCATAAAGCAACTGAATATAAAGTACTGAATAAAGGCAATGGCACTTTGGTGTTGAGCTTTACAGTAGAATCTCAGGCACCGAATGCCGCACGCATTAAGGGCGGTACAAGCTCCGGTAAGAATAGCATCGAAGAATTGACCGACAGAAAATTCGGTAGCAATGACTTTAAATTTGTCACTAACCAGATATGGACAGTGTATCCGGACGGTTCTATTGAATTGCAATCCAGCATTACTTCCAATCGTTCAAGTTTGGTTCTGCCACGTTTGGGTTATGTGATGAAAGTTCCCCAACAATACAGTAACTTCACTTACTATGGACGCGGACCGATAGATAACTATGCCGACCGTAAGAGCGGACAGTTTATCGAACAGTATACGAATAGCGTAGCAGGTGAGTTCGTAAACTTCCCGAAACCTCAGGATATGGGCAATCACGAAGATGTTCGCTGGTGTGCATTGACCAATCAGGCAGGCAATGGAGCTGTCTTCGTAGCTACCGACCGTCTTTCGGCTTCGGCACTTCAGTATTCGGCTCTCGACTTGATTTTGGCTTCCCATCCTTATCAGTTGCCGAAGGCAGGCGATACCTATCTGCATTTGGATTGTGCAGTGACCGGTCTGGGTGGTAACAGTTGTGGTCAGGGAGGTCCTCTCGTACACGACCGTGTGTTTGCCAACCAGCACAGCATGGGCTTCATCATTCGTCCTGCCGGTAAGGAACTGAGTGTTGTTGCCAATGTTGCCCCTGCGGGAGATCTTCCTCTGTCTATCACACGCACACCTGCCGGAATGGTCGAATTGACTTCGGCAAAGAAAGATGCTGTCATTTGTTATAGCATTGACGGAAGTAAGAAAGTGCAAGAATACACAGAGCCTGTCCCTATGCGTAACGGAGGTACGATCAAGGCATGGTATAAGGATAGTAAGGATATCAGCAGCACGATGAAGTTTGAGAAAATAGAAAGCATTCAGACGCAAGTTGTGTACGCCAGCAGCCAGGAATCGGGTGAAGGCGATGCTTCTCATCTGACTGACGGTGATCCGAATACCATCTGGCATACCATGTATTCGGTGACAGTTGCCAAATACCCGCATTGGGTAGATCTGGATGCCGGTGAAGTCAAGGAAATCAAAGGCTTTACTTACCTGCCACGACAGAATGGAGGAAACGGTAATATCAAGGATTACTCTATTCAGGTCAGCATGGATGGAAAAGAATGGGGAGAGCCTGTTAATAAAGGAATATTCGCAAGGGACTCCAAAGAAAAGAGAGTCTTGTTTGACAAACCGGTGAAGGCGCGTTATATCCGTTTCACGGCTTTAAGCGAACAGAACGGACAGGATTTTGCGTCCGGTGCGGAGATAACGATTCTGGCTAACTAAGAATTATTGAATATATAGCAGAAAGAGACTGACTCAAAGTCAATAATATCTCAAATGAGGCTGACTAAAAAGTCGGTAGTATCTAAAACTCTCCCCCTTCTGGAAGCTACCCTTTATACACAAGTATATATTATTTTTTTTATCTTTGCTTGATGTTATTAGAGACAGATCAAATTCGTGATCCTCGGCTTTTGCGACGTTTAAACTTAATTTGCTCTCAGATGGTTGTCCATCAAAGTGCTATAGTGAATCAATTTAGTAAGGAACATAAAGAAAAGATGGGTGCTTATAGATTTTTGAACAATTCCTCAGTCAGTTCTGATGCTATCTTATCAGGTCTGATACAAACTTGCTGTAAGAATGCTTCCGGTCGTAAGCATTTACTGTGTATTCAAGATACCTCGGAGATAAACTATGAGGCTCATGTTGAGCGAATGAAGAAAAAAACAGCCAGTCCCGGCATTGTCGGTCAAAGGCAATGTGGTACTTTTTTGCATCCTGTCTTGGTAGTGGATGGCTCCAGCCATATTCCTATAGGCTTTTCTTCGGTCAAGCAGTGGAATCGCTCACCGGATGCTTTAAGTCGTGAAGAACGTAATTACAGATATCAGCCTATAGAAGAAAAAGAGTCATATCGTTGGATAGAAAGTGGAATGGCTGCCAGTGAGCAAATGCCCCGGGATGCAGTTAAAACGATCATCGGTGACCGTGAAGCGGACATTTTTGAACTTTTCAGCCGTATCCCTGCTGATAATGTTCACTTGCTGATACGTTCTGTTCATGAAAGGAATTGTCGGTTGGATGATCCAGACTGTTCTCTCCATCTGAATACATTAATGGAGCAGGCTGTTCTACGGGCAGAGTATAGCTTTGAAGTGCTCCCGGGAAGCGGACGTAAGAAACGGGTAGCGTGCATGGAACTTCGCTTTGAAAGAGTCACCTTGTGCGCTCCTGTTAACGGTCCGGCAAAGGGCAGTCCCCCTGTTAGTCTTTATTGCATACATGTTAAAGAAAAATCTTCCAGTACACCGGTAAATGAGAGCCCTATTGAATGGAGACTGCTAACTACACATGTGGTGGAGACTGTAGAACAAGCAATTGAATGTATCGGTTGGTATCGTTGTAGATGGCTGATTGAAGAGTTGTTCAGAGTGCTCAAAAGAAAGGGATTCATGATTGAGGACGCACAGTTGGAAACAGTTTCGGCATTACAAAAACTAATCTTAATTTCCTTGCAGGCAGCCCTGCAGGTGATGGTACTCAAACTTTCTTTTGATAAAGAAGATGAAAAACTCTCTTCAGAAATCTACTTTACAAGCAAAGAAATAGAATTATTACATATAGTAGGAAAAAAGAGTGAGGGAAATACAAAAATACAGCAAAATCCATATAAAAAAGAATCAATGGCATGGGCAGCATGGATTATTGCAAGGTTAGGAGCATGGAGTGCATACAAGAGCCAGTCCATTCCAGGATATATAACCTTTAAGAATGGACTGGATAGATTTTATACACAGTTTGAACTGTATGAGTTTATCAGATAAGACTTGTGTATAAAGGGTAGCTTCTGGAAGGAGGAGTACCCGTAGGGGGAGGTGGTAGGTGAATGCATAATCCTGTCATTTACAAAGAAATAGGAACAAACATTATTTCTCCTACCACCTCGGTCTTCGACCACTCCTCCTTCCCGAAGGAGGAGATTTGAGATACTACCGACTTTTTAGTCAACCCCATTTTAGATACTATCAACTTTTTAGTCCGCCTCTTTATTTTATCGGTATGAGGAAACTCCTACAACTCCTTTCCCACCTTCTCAAAATCCGCCTTAGACTTACTCTGCGTCACAATATACACACCCAGAAACACAAGTGTAATGGCAATTCCTTTTTCCCAGCCGAAGCTCCCGATTCCCATGAGGATTGCTGCAATCGTAGCCACAATCGGCTGCATATAATTATACATACTAACCACTGTAGGACGGAGTAATCTCTGAGCCGTCATGATGCAGAGATAAGCAAGGAAACTTCCTCCCAGTACGACATACAATACCTGCAAAATGGCAACCGTCGGAATGCTGGCCCATTGAATGACCGAAAAATCTTGATAAGAGAAAGGAATATAGCACATCGAAGCATAGATAAACATCCACTTATTGATGGTCACTGCCGAATATCGCTGAGACAACCCCTTGAACACCGTCAGATAGATGGAGAAACTGATTTGCGCAACCAGACAAAGCAAGTCGCCGATCAGACTTCCGTTACCGCTACTCGCTGCCTGACTGCTCATAATAAGGATAAGCGCTCCCATAGCCCCCACGAAAATACCCAGTACTTTTTTGTTCGTAATCGGTTCTTTCAGATAAATAGCTGCCACAATCATGGTAACTATCGGCAGAGTAGTCGTTACGATGGAAGCGTCGATAGGCGAAGTCATCGAAAGCCCGAAGATAAATACCCCCTGATTGAAAACCAGAGCAAAGAGGGAAGCAAAGAAAATCTTCAGCATATCACGGTGGTCCACATGCTCCTGTTTGCAGAAGATGGAAAGTATCCAGAATGCCGCTGCCGCTCCTACCATACGAAACGTGGTGACGGAGATAGCGGAAAACTCCTGAAGTGCCGATTTGCCGATAGGAGACATCAGTCCCCACATAACGTTTGCCGTAAGTGCAAACAGATGTCCATGCAGATTCTTGTTATTGCCCATAAGTTCGTGTATACCTTTTAATTGTTACAAAGGATGAAAACTGCTGCAAAGGTAACCAATTTGTCGCATGATTTGTTTATATTTGCCTTGATTAAAATTGAATATTATGGAACAACAGGCAGACTATATCCGGCGGATCGAGATCAAAGGACTCTGGGGCCGCTTTAATATACAATGGGATTTGCGTCCGGATGTGAATATCCTTTCCGGCATCAACGGAGTGGGAAAGACCACTATTCTGAACCGTTCGGTGGGATACCTCGAACAGCTTTCCGGCGACATACAGCTCTCCGGTGAAATGAAAAGCGACGCGAAGAACGGAGTACACCTCTTCTTTGATAATCCCGAAGCGACTTATATCCCTTACGATGTGATCCGCAGCTACGACCGCCCCTTGATTATGGGTGACTTCACGGCACGCATGGCAGACAAGAACGTGAAGTCCGAACTGGACTGGCAACTGTATCTGTTGCAGCGCCGCTATCTCGATTATCAGGTCAATATCGGCAATAAGATGATCGAAATGCTTTCCAGCAATGACGAGGAACAGCGCAGCAAAGCCGCCACCCTGTCCCTTGCCAAACGTCGTTTTCAGGATATGATTGACGAACTTTTCAGCTATACCCGCAAAAAGATAGACCGCCGTCGGAATGACATAGCCTTCTATCAGGACGGAGAACTGCTGTTTCCATACAAACTCTCGTCCGGTGAAAAGCAAATGCTCGTGATTCTGCTGACAGTGCTCGTGCAGGACAACAGTCACTGTGTCCTTTTCATGGACGAACCGGAAGCCTCCCTGCACATCGAATGGCAACAGAAACTGATTTCAATGATCCGAGAACTGAATCCCAATGTGCAAATCATTCTGACCACCCATTCGCCTGCCGTCATCATGGAGGGCTGGCTGGATGCGGTGACAGAGGTGAGCGATATTTCCACCGAAACGGACGGATTCAGACTCACCCCGACTATTAATTGTTAATGACAACTTCTACATGGCAACTTCACTACGCGATAATCTGACTTCTTCTTACTTCAATGCTGCCCACAAGCTGTATTCCAAAAAGGCTCGCCGGCGCATCATTGCTTACGTAGAGAGCTATGATGATGTTGCTTTCTGGCGCACATTACTCGAAGAGTTTGAAGATGACGAGCATTATTTTCAAGTGATGCTCCCTTCGGCCACCTCATTGGCAAAGGGTAAGAAGATGGTACTCATGAACACGCTGAACACCGCCGAACTGGGCAGAAGTCTGATTGCCTGTGTCGACAGTGACTATGATTTCCTGTTGCAGGGAGCCACGAACACATCCCGAAAGATCAACCGGAACAAATACATATTCCAGACCTACACATACGCCATCGAAAACTATCACTGCTTTGCCGAAAGTCTTCACGAAGTATGTGTACAGGCCACATTGAACGACCGTTTTATACTGGATTTCAACGCTTATCTGAAACGGTATTCGGAAATCGTATACCCGCTTTTCCTGTGGAACGTGTGGTTTTATCGCCAACGGGATACGTATACTTTCCCGATGTACGACTTCCATACTTATACCTCTTTGAGGGAGATCACTCTGAAACATCCGGAGCATAGTCTGGAAGCACTGCAACACCGGGTTAATCAGAAACTTTCTGAACTGAAAAAACGCTTCCCCGGTTCTGTCAACCAAGTGAACGGATTGCGGTCGGAATTAAAGGAACTGGGACTCGTCCCCGAAACCACCTATTTATATATGCAGGGACATCACGTGATGGATAATGTCGTGATGAAACTTCTGATTCCCGTCTGTACCGCCCTGCGCCGGGAACGGGAACAGGAAATCAAACGACTGGCGGAACATAATGAACAATTCAGGAATGAATTGACTTGTTATCAGAACAGCCAGGTGAATGTCGAAATCATGTTGAAGAAGAACGTCGCCTATAAGCGACTCTTCCACTATGACTGGCTGAGGCAGGACATTCAGGAATATCTGGGCAAAGGAGAATAAACAAAAGGGAACTAACTAAATAAGGGAATAAACTAAAAGAGATACTATTTTATGAAAGAAGTGATTGATACAGTGAGTGTGGCATTGGCAAATGGAGATACGGAGAATGTTGGCAATGTCGTGATGCAGGAGGTCAACCGTACGTTGCTCTCGGCAGGTGTGGATGAAGTATGGGCGGACAAAATAGATAATCTGATCGTATTGCTGTTTATTATCGGAATAGCTTTCTTGGCTAACATAATCTGCCGTAAAATCATTTTACGGGTGGTAGCCAAGCTGGTGAAGCAGACCAAAGCTACCTGGGACGACATTGTATTCAACCATAAAGTGATGGTGAATGTCAGCCGGATGGTAGCGCCTATCCTGATTTATATTGCCATTCCTATCGCATTCCCCGAACACGCGGATTCTGACTTGCTCGATTTCCTGCGGCGTCTCTGTCTGATATATATCATTGCCGTTTTTCTTCGTTTCATCAGCGCTTTGTTTACGGCTGTCTATCAAGTCTATAGTGAGCGGGAGCAGTATCGGGACAAACCGTTGAAAGGACTTTTGCAGACGGCGCAAGTGATTCTTTTCTTTATAGGAGCCATCATTATTATAAGCATTCTGATCAATCAGAGCCCGATGGTCTTGCTGACCGGCTTAGGAGCGTCTGCCGCTATTCTGATGTTGGTTTTCAAAGACAGTATCATGGGATTTGTATCCGGTATTCAACTTTCTGCCAACAATATGCTGAAGGTGGGCGACTGGATCACCATGCCGAAATATGGTGCGGACGGTACAGTGATAGAAGTTACGCTGAATACCGTGAAGGTGCGTAATTTCGATAATACGATTACGACCATTCCTCCTTACCTGCTGATCAGCGACTCTTTTCAGAACTGGCAGGGAATGCAGGAGTCCGGCGGACGCCGGGTGAAGCGTTCCATTAATATCGATATGACAAGCGTGCGCTTCTGTACACCGGAAATGCTGGAGAAATATCGCAAGATACAGTTGCTGACAAATTACGTAGATGAAACGGAGAAAGTGGTAGAAGAATATAATAAGGAGCATGATATTGATAATTCTGTGTTGGTGAACGGGCGGAGGCAGACCAATCTGGGAGTTTTTCGTGCCTATCTGACCAATTATTTGCGGAGCCTGCCCACTGTTAATCAGGATATGACCTGTATGGTACGCCAGCTTCAGCCTACGGAAACCGGCATTCCGCTGGAACTTTATTTCTTTTCTGCCAACAAAGTATGGGTTGCCTACGAAGGCATACAGGCAGACGTGTTCGACCATGTACTTGCCATCATTCCGGAGTTCGGCCTGCGTGTCTTCCAGAATCCGTCGGGTGAAGACCTGCGGCGGATAGGAGTGAAGATAGAACACTGATTTAAAAGATAGAATACTATATATTTTAAGAACGATACATACTGTTAACCATTATTGATTATGAACACACCTATACCCAACCAGATTATCCGTGAAATTACACCTTTGTCCGACAAAGACTGTTTCTATATTGCAGAACGTTATAAGACGGAGTTTACCTATCCGATTCATAATCATTCTGAATTTGAACTGAACTTTACGGAGAAGGCTGCCGGAGTCAGGCGTGTAGTAGGAGATTCCTCCGAAGTGATAGGAGATTATGATCTGGTTCTGATCACGGGCAAAGACCTGGAACACGTATGGGAACAGAATGAATGCTGCTCCAAAGAGATACGGGAGATCACCATCCAGTTCTCTTCCGACCTGTTCTTCAAGAGCTTTATCAATAAGAACCAGTTCGACTCTATCCGCCGGATGCTGGATAAAGCTCAGAAAGGACTTTGTTTCCCGATGTCCGCCATACTTAAGATATATCCATTGCTGGATACGCTTGCTTCCGAGAAACAAGGGTTTTATGCGGTGATCAAGTTTATGACGATCCTGTATGAACTTTCTCTCTTTGAGGAAGAGGCCCGGACATTGTCCAGTTCTTCTTTTGCCAAGATTGATGTTCATTCCGATAGCCGCCGGGTACAGAAGGTGCAGGAATATATCAATCTCCATTATCAGGAAGAAATCCGATTGGGACAGTTGGCAAGCATGGTCGGGATGACTGATGTGTCATTCAGCCGTTTCTTTAAGTTGCGTACAGGGAAGAACCTTTCCGATTATATCATTGACATCCGACTGGGATTCGCTTCGCGGTTGCTGGTAGATTCTACGATGTCTATCGCAGAAATTTGTTATGAGTGCGGGTTCAATAACCTGTCTAATTTTAATCGTATCTTTAAGAAGAAAAAGGATTGTTCTCCGAAGGAGTTTCGCGAGAACTACCGGAAGAAAAAGAAACTGATCTAATTTCTCTGTTTTCTCGTATACTTTACTAATCTGTTTCTCTATTAGGGCTGACTAGAAAGTCGGTAATATCTTAAATGGGGTTGATTAAAAAGTCAATAGTATCTTAAATCTCCTCCTTCGGGAAGGAGGAGTAGTCGAAGACCGAGGTGGTAGGAGAAATAATGTTTACTCCTATTTCTTTGTAAATGACATAATTATGCATTCATCTACCACCTCCCCCTACGGGTACTCCTCCTTCCCGAAGGAGGAGAATGGAGATAGTATCGACTAATAATTAGCTTAAAATCGTGTTGAATTTAGAGTCTTGTTCCCTAAGATTTATTCTTCGGGAGGCTGACATCTATTCTCCGTTAGGCACAAAACTAATCGTCTGACAGTTGTTGTTTTTTCGTCTGACAACTGTCAGACGCAAGTTCAACAGTAGTCAGACGCAAGTTTAACTATAGTCAGACGATTAATTCTGTGCATGACGGGAGATAAATTCTTTCGATATGCAGATTAAATCTTACCTGGAAGAGGACTAAACCTCACCCGAAAGCGGATTGAAACAGTGTGGTAAGTCATTGATAACAAGTTTGTAACACGATGTAACAAACCTGAAACGGCTATTTCAAACCATTGTATCTGATTCGTATTCATATTGTAATCTCCCAGGTCTACCTTTGCCGACGTAATAAAAATGTAGAGCGAAGTTCGATGAAAAAACTATTTCTTTTAAGATTTTCAGTTGCAGCCTTCTTTTGTTTGCAGTGTGTTCTTCCCGCATTGGCTGCCAATATTAAGATTAAAGGTGCTGTGAAAGATAAACTTTCCAAAGAGCCTTTGATTGGAGCAACGATACGGTTGGTAGGAACTCCTGCCGGAGCCGTGACCGATATGGACGGTAATTTTGAATTGAACAGTACCGGTGTTTTGGAAGGTTTGTATGATATAGAGATTAAATATGTAGGATATAAAACGGAAGTACGTCGTAAGGTCCGTGTAGAAAACGGAAAACTGGCGATTCTGAATCTGGAGTTGGAGACAGATGCGCACGAACTTTCGGACGTTGTGGTGGTAGCAAAGAAGAATCGTGAAAATGAGAATATGTTATTGCTCGAACAGCAGAAGGCGGTCATTGCCGTGCAGGCTGTCAGCGTCAAAGAGCTTTCACGCAAAGGTGTTTCCGATGCGGAAGGGGCTGTAACCAAAGTGGCGGGAGTCTCCAAACAGGATGGAGTGAAGAATGTTTTCGTCCGTGGACTGGGCGACCGCTATAATGCGACTACCTTTAACGGATTTGCCGTTCCTTCGGAAGATCCGGAATATAAGAATATCTCTCTCGACTTCTTCGGTACGGATATTATCCAGTCTGTTGGCGTCAATAAGGCATTTAATGCAGGAGGTATCAGTGATGTCGGCGGTGCGACAATCGACATTGTTTCCAAAGAACTGATTGGCAGCGGAAACCTGAATATCGGCCTTTCCGGAGGACTGAACACGCAGACTGTGACAGCCGACTTTCTGAAGCAGGACGGAGTAAACCTTCTGGGCTTCGCCACTACAACAGAACCCGCCGATGAAAACAACTGGGGATTCAAGAATAAGCTGGACCCCTCCAAGCAGAGCTTGCAGATAAACCGGAGTTATAGCATTTCCGGCGGAAAGCGGTTTCATATAGGGAAAGACAGGAATCCGCTCTCTTTCTTTCTCACTGCCGGACATACCACTGATTATCAATTTACGGATGAAACCATCCGCAACACAACGACGAGCGGTACGATCTACAAAGATATGACAGGCAAGAAGTACACCGAGAATATCAGCCAACTGGCACTGGCCAATGTGGATTATGATATGCAGAACCGTCACCACATGAGTTATAACTTCATGATGATTCATGCCAATGTGCAATCCGTAGGAGACTATACCGGTAAAAACTCCATCTTCAGTGACGATTATGATAATCAGGGATTTACCCGTCGCCAGCAAGCGAATGACAACTTACTAATCGTTAACCAGCTGATGACTAACTGGGGACTGACCAAAACATTGAGTCTGGATGCCGGTGCTTCTTATAATATCGTGAAAGGCAATGAGCCCGACCGCCGAATCAACAATATAACCAAAGCGGAAGAAGGATATACCTTACTCAGGGGCAACTCCCAGCAACGGTATTTCTCCACTTTGGACGAAGATGACATCAACGTGAAGGCAGGACTCGTCTACCGTCTGAAAGATAACGTAGAAGAAATCTCTAATATACGCTTGGGCTATACAGGCCGATTCGTAGACGACAATTTCAAGGCGACTGAATACAACCTCACAGTAGGACACACTTCTTCCATCCTCTCATTAGATAATTTCTCACTCGACGATTATTATAATCAGGAGAATCTCTCTTCTGGATGGTTTGCCGTTCAGAAGAATATCGATAAGTATTCGGTCACCAAGAATATCCATTCCGCTTATGCGGAAGCCACCTACCAGTTTACTCCCCGCTGGATTGTAAATGTAGGAATGAAGTATGACAATGTGGATATTCAGGTAGACTACAATGTAAATAAAGGCGGATCGGAAGGAAGTAACACGATTCAAAAGGACTTCTTTCTCCCGAGTTTGAATCTGAAATACAATCTGAGTGAAAAACACTCCTTGCGTCTCGGAGCGAGCAAAACATATACGCTGCCGCAAGCAAAGGAAATTTCTCCTTATCGCTACGTAGGTGTGAATTTCAACAGTCAGGGAAATGCGAACCTGAAGCCTTCGGACAACTATAACGTCGATTTGAAATGGGACTTTAATCCTACCCCCACTGAATTGATCTCTCTGACAGCTTTTTATAAGCTCATCAAGAATCCGATCTCACGCATTGAGGTGGCAAGTGCCGGAGGATACCTTTCGTATGAAAATATAGCCGATAAGGCAACAGTGGCTGGAGTGGAAGTAGAGGTACGTAAGAATCTGTTTGTCCGTCCGCTAAACAGTGCGGCAAACGGAATGAACAAGCTCTCTTTCGGCTTGAACGGATCGTACATCTATACAAATGCGAAAATGCCTCTGGCAACGGTTACCACCGGATCGCAACTGGAAGGGGCTGCTCCCTGGATCGCCAATTTCGACTTGTCCCACAACTTCACGAAAGGAAATCATAGCTTCATTAATACATTGGTACTCAACTATGTCAGCGATAAGATTTATACCATCGGTACGCAAGGCTACCAAGACATCATGGAGCAGGGAATGATGACGCTTGACTTCGTTTCGCAAGCCAAACTCAACAAGTATGTCTCACTTACGCTGAAAGCCCGCAATCTGCTGAATCCCTCTTATAAGTTGAGCCGCAAAGCCAACGAAAGCGGAGAGAAGGTAGTACTCAGCGATTATAAAAAAGGAATAAATATCAGTCTGGGAGTGTCGTGCACATTTTAAACCGGATAATGAAATAAGATTATTAACTAATTATTAAAGCAAAATGAAAAGATTGTTTGTAAACTTTATGACGTTTGCCGCTATGGCAACTGCACTGACATTCACTGCATGTAGTAGTGATAGTGACGGAGATGACAATGGAAACGGTAACGGTGGAAATGGCGGAGGAACAGGTAGCTCTATCGTGGTAGGCGAAAACATCCTGTCCGGTACACTGACCGGTGAACAGACACTGGATGCCAAAGAATACATTCTGAACGGAACGGTTATCATCGCCGACGGCGGTCGCCTGAATATCCCTGCCGGAACTACCATCAAGGCGCGTGAAGGTTTCAGCAGTTATCTGCTGGTAGCGCAGGGAGGTAAACTCTATGCCGATGGTACGGCCGACAAACCAATCGTCTTTACGGCAAATACCACCAGCCCGGTATCCGGATATTGGGGTGGCGTGATTATCAATGGTAAAGCACCTATTTCCGGTTCAAAGACCGACAAGAGCGATACGGCACTGACGGAAATCAATAATGACTATAAATACGGCGGCAGCGCAGCTGATGACAACTCCGGTTCGTTGACTTACGTGAAAATCTGCTATGCAGGTGCACGCTCCACAGCAGACATCGAACACAACGGACTGACCTTGAACGGTGTCGGCAACGGAACAAAGATTGAAAATATCTACGTACTGGAAAGTGCCGACGATGCAATCGAGTTCTTTGGTGGAACAGTAAATGTAACCAATCTGCTGGCTGTTAATCCGGATGATGATATGTTCGACTTTACACAAGGTTATTGCGGTACGCTGAAGAACTGCTATGGCGTTTGGGAAAGCGACTACACAAGTACGGAAGCCGATCCTCGCGGCATCGAAGCCGACGGTAACATGGACGGTCTGTATCCGGATCACCTGCGTCAGTCTGACTTTAAGGTAGAAAACATGACTATCGTGAATAATGCTGCCAATACTGCCGATAACGTAGACCGTATGCAGGATGTAATCAAGATTCGTCGCGGAGCAAAAGCTACCATCACCAATGCACTGGTTAAGGGTACGGGTGGCGCTATCGATCTGGTTGATATGAAAGACAGCAAAGGTGCAGGAAACATAGAATCCAGCATTAACATCACAAGTACATTGAGTCTCACAGGATTGAAACTGAACGGCGAACTGAATACATTTGTCGAATCGGCAGACAATATAGGTGCAGACGCTTCTCTGTTCGGTTGGACAGGCTATAATTTATCAGCATTCTGATGAAGTAGCCAACGGTTCCTTTTACAGTAGGTATTACTTTTTCGGGCACGGATTATACGAATTGCACGGTTATGATTTACTAAAACCGTGTAATCCGCGTAATCCGTGCCAAATCATATAATAATGAGATGCGTTTATTACGCTTTTACCTCCCTGGCTATCCCTGCTACTATCCTCTCTCTTCTATTATGAATTATTTCAGATATTATATGTTTCTCTGATTTTCTTTTTCGTATATTTGCTCTTCATTATTATATGATCAATCACTTATGCAAACAAACTACGAGCGATACTGTAAAATGTCTTCTCTGGCTCAGATAGGATGGTGGGAAGCGGACTTTTTGGCTGGGCATTATGTCTGCTCTGATTTTCTTTGTGATCTTTTGGGACTGGAAGGAGATACTATCTCTTTCATGGATTTCCAAAATTTGATACGTGAGGATTACCGTGAACAGATAGTACAGGAGTTTCGGGCCAATGCAAATATCCATAAAGACTTTTATGAACAAACCTTTCCCATCTGTTCAAAAAATGGTGAAGTTTGGCTGCATACCCGTCTGGCTCTTCGTGAGAAAGGTACCGGAACCAATGGAGGTGACAAATCTTTTGGCGTTATCCAGCGTGTTGAGGCACCTAAAGAAGTGGAACAGAAAAATACCCTCCGGCGTGTAAATGACCTGTTGCGCCGGCAAAACTATATATCACAGTCTTTGCTTCGCTTCCTCCATGATGAAGATGTAGATTCTTGTATTATGGAGATATTGAATGATGTGCTGAGCCTCTATCAAGGCGGTCGTGTGTATATCTTTGAGTATAACGAAGACTATACGCATCATAGTTGCACGTATGAAGTCGTTTCGGAAGGTGTTTCCAAAGAGAAAAACAAGCAACAGTCCATTCCGGTTAATGAAACCCGATGGTGGTGTGAGCAGATTCTATCTAGTAAACCCATCATACTGACTTCCTTGAAACAGTTGCCCGAAGAAGCGGAGGATGAATATAAATTCCTTGACGCTCAAGGCATTTGTTCGTTGATGGTCGCTCCTTTAATGGCTGGTGACCGTGTATGGGGATTTATGGGCATAGATTTGGTCGAATCGTATCGTGAATGGAGCAATGAAGATTTTCAATGGTTCTCTTCATTGGCGAACATTATCAGTATCTGTATTGAACTGCGTAAGGCCAAAGATCGTGTTGTTCGTGAACAGTCTTTTTTAAGTAATCTTTTCCATTTTATGCCGTTGGGATATATACGGATGTCTGTTATCCGTAATGAAAACGGTCAGCCTTGTGATTATAAGATAACGGATGTCAACAAGACCTGCTCCCGCTTCTTTGCCCGACCTGCCGAAACGTATATAGGAGTCTTGGCCTCTGAAATATATCCGGATTTTTCTTCACAGCTCCTCTTTCTGAAAGAAGTGCTGGATAACAATTCATATAGGGAAAAGGATATCTTTTTCCCACAGACAGAACTTTATACCCATTGGATAGTCTATTCGCCGGAGCAAGATGAAGTGGTAGGTTTGTTCACGGATTCCACGGAGGCCGTGAAGACCAACAGGGCACTGGACCGCAGTGAGAAGCTCTTTAAGAGTATCTTTGCCAATATCCCGGCAGGAGTGGAAATCTATGATAAGGATGGATTTCTAATTGACCTGAATAATAAGGACCTGGAAATATTCGGCGTAGAAAATAAACAGGACGTGATAGGAGTCAACTTCTTTGAGAATCCGAACGTACCGCAGCATATCCGTGACCGTGTGCGGGATGAAGATTTGGTAGACTTCCGTCTGAACTACTCTTTTGAACGGGCAGAAGGTTATTATCACCCCGATCGTCGGGATGCGATAGATATATATACGAAAGTCAGCAAGCTCTATGATAACGAAGGTAGCTTTAACGGCTATATCCTGATCAGCATTGATAATACGGAGCAGATTGATGCGATGAACCGTATTCGTGATTTTGAGAATTTCTTCCTTCTCATATCGGATTATGCAAAGGTGGGATATGCCAAGCTGAATCTGCTGAACCGGAAGGGATATGCCATTAAACAATGGTACAAGAATCTAGGTGAAGAAGAGGATACTCCATTGGCGGACGTGGTGGGAGTCTATCGTAATATGCACCCCGAAGACCGTGAACGTATTTTTGATTTCTATCGGGAGGTCAGAAAAGGAAACCGGAAACACTTTCAGGGAGAAATGCGAATCTGCCGTCCCGGCAAGAAGAATGAATGGAACTGGATACGTATGAATGTAGTCGTTACGACATACAATCCGGAAGAAAACGAAGTGGAAATCATCGGTATCAACTATGATATTACCGAACTGAAGGAGACGGAGAAAGAACTGATCCTGGCACGTGACAAAGCCGAAATGATGGACCGTCTCAAAAGTGCTTTCCTTGCTAACATGAGCCACGAAATACGTACTCCTCTGAATGCTATCGTCGGTTTCTCCGATTTGCTCGTCGATACGGAAAATATAGAGGAACGGCGGGAGTATATTCAGATTGTGAAGGAGAACAATGACCTGCTTTTACAACTGATTTCGGATATACTCGACCTGTCGAAGATTGAAGCGGGTACATTTGAGTTTACCAACGGAGATGTAGACGTGAATATGCTCTGTGAAGATATTGTCCGCTCCATGCAAATGAAGGTGAAGGAGAATGTAGAACTGGTGTTCGATCCGCACCTTGCGGAATGCCGCATTATTAGTGACCGTAACCGTTTGCATCAGGTGATCTCCAATTTTGTGAACAATGCGATTAAGTTTACTTCGGAGGGTAGTATCCGTGTAGGCTATAAGCGGAAGGGAGAAGAACTGGAGTTCTATGTTCAAGACACGGGAGTTGGTATTGACGCAGAGAGCCAGACACATATTTTTGAACGCTTTGTAAAGCTGAACTCCTTTGTACACGGCACAGGCTTGGGACTCTCCATCTGCCAAAGTATTGTGGAACAAATGGGCGGAAAGATAGGGGTGGAATCCGAACCGGGAAAGGGTTCGCGTTTCTGGTTTAGCCTTCCTTGTTTCGTGGTGATGTCGGAAGAATAAGTAAGAATGATATAAAAAGTAACGGTCTTGACGAGAATCCTGTCAAGACCGTTACTTTTTTATATAGAGAGTCGGTTTCTTATATTCCGAATGAAAGTTTATCGATAGACTGATATACGATACTTGCAATACCCAGTCCGATGATGCCCAGTGTGCAGAGCGCCAGTCCCCACTTCGTACAGCGGTCGCTGCGGAAAGCCGGAATCGGATTATCGGAAGGCGTGATATACATTGCTTTTACAATCAGCAGATAATAGTACAATGAAATCACGGTATTAACCAGTGCAATGAATACCAGCAAGTGGAAGCCTGCCTCGAAAGCTGCCATGAAAATAAAGAACTTCGAGAAGAATCCGGCAAACGGAGGAATACCTGCCAGTGAGAACAGGGAGATAGTCATCAGGAAAGCCATTTTCGGGTTCGTCTTATAAAGTCCTGCATAGTCTTCGAGGGTAAACTTCTGACTGCGTAATGCTACGATAGTGATGACGGCAAATACTCCGAGATTGGCAGCGGCATATACAAGTATGTAATATACCAGAGCAGTCATTCCCTGTGCCGTTCCTCCAATCACACCCAGCATGATATATCCTGCCTGCGAAATACTGGAGAACGCCATCAGGCGTTTCAGATTCTGCTGGCGGATAGCGAATATGTTGGCGATGGTGATAGAAGCGATAGTCACCCAGTAAAGTACTTCCTGCCAGTCATGTATCATCGGTGCAAATACTTTGATCAGAATAGCCATCAGCACAAATGCTGCCGAACCTTTGGAGATAACACTCAGATAGGCGGTAACCGTACTCGGTGCACCTTCGTAAACATCTGCCGTCCATAAATGGAACGGAACCAAAGAGAGCTTGAACGCCATACCGGTAAAGAAGAATACAAAAGCCATGATTTGCAACGGATTTCCATCGATATGAGCAGGAAGATCATCGAAATACAGTGTTCCTGCGGAACCGTAAATCATTGACAGACCAAACAGTAACAGTGCGCTGGAGAAAAGTGCGGTAAGGATATACTTGGCACCGGCTTCAGCGGAGTTATGGCGGTATTTGTCGAAAGCGATCAAGGCTGCCATCGGGATGGAAGCTGTCTCCAGTCCGATGAAGAACATCAGGAAGTGTCCGGCGGAAATCATGAGATACATACCGAACAGGGTGGAGAGTGTAAGTACATAGAACTCACCTTGCTTGAATGAAGTATCGTCGCGTTTCATCCATTCGTGTGCCATCAGGAAAACAATCAGCGTGCCTATGTTCAGGATTGATTTGACAACCGTGTGCATGGGTACATAGTGATACATACCGCCAAAAATGTCGGCAGCTGTGCCTGGAACCAGATTGATCGCTGTATGGATGGCCATCAGGATAACTGGCAGCATGGTGTTCAAAACGGGTCTCGTCCCTTTTTGCTTGTGTGCGTCCGGACTCATGAAGAGATCGGCAAGGAACAGCAATAGTAAAACTGCTACGAGCGACAGCTCTTCCCGCATATGTAGAAATTGTGAATAATCCATCTTTATAAATTAAGAATTAAAGATTAAAAAATAAAGGTTATGGGATGAGTTGTGAGACTACAGGGAGTACACTTTCACCAATCATGTGGCTTACCCAGAAAGGAGCCATACCCAGTCCGGCTACACAAACGATGAGGCAGATAACAGCTACCCGTTCATCCCAGGTCGCGTCTGTCAGCGCGAGATGATGTTTGTTGGTGCAGGTACCGTACAGAATCTTGCCTACCAGACGCAGGATATAGACTGCCGTGATCACGATGGATGAACAAGCGATGATGGTCAGTGTACGGTGGAATACGTCGTTGTTCTGGAAAGAACCTACGAAGATAGTCATTTCGGCAATGAACCCGCTTAATCCCGGCAAACCGAGATTGGCAAGACCGGCAATCACATAACATACGCTGAGGAACGGCATTACTTTCATTAATCCGGCAAGCTCGCGGACATCACGTGTGTGTGTACGTCCGTAAATCATACCGATCAGGGCAAAGAACAAGGCTGTCATCAATCCGTGGGAAAGCATCTGAAGAATGGCTCCTGTCGCAGCAGTCTGATTCAGCATCAGAATGGCGAAAAGTACCAGTCCGCAGTGAGAAACGGAAGAGTAAGCGTTGATGTATTTCAAGTCTGTCTGTACGCAAGCGGAGAATGCTCCGTAAACAACGGAGATACCTGTCAGTATCAGGAATATCCATGAAAGTTCGTTAGCGGCTTCCGGCATCAGATACATGGCGATACGGAAACATCCGTAACCTCCCAGTTTCATCAGTACTCCGGCGTGAAGCATGGATACAGCTGTCGGGGCGGAAGCGTGACCATCGGGACTCCATGTGTGGAACGGGAAAAGAGCACCCAGCACACCGAACCCGAGGAAGGTAAGCGGGAACCAGATACATTGCTGTGCAAAAGGAATATTATGTAGCTGTGCTATTTCCAGCAGGTTCATGGTGGTAGCTCCCGAACCGAAATAGATTCCGAGAATACCGATCAGCAGGAAAGCGGAACCGCCCATCAGCATAAGGGTCAGCTTCATGGCTGCATATTCTTTACGTCCCGAACCCCATACACCGATCAGCAGGTACATAGGAATCAGCGCGATTTCGTAGAACATGAACATGGTGAATAAGTCGATGGATATAAAGAATCCGAAGACTCCCATAGACAACAGTGTGAACCAAAGGAAATATTCTTTTGTCAGAGGCTGCAGACGCCAGGAGGCGAAAGTACCTGTGAATACAATAACGGCAGACAATAACAACATGGCTACCGAAATACCGTCAACGCCTACCGAGTAGGAGATGTGAAGCGGTGCATACCAGAGTGTATCCGCACGGAATAGCATTTCTGCCGTGTTGCCGGCACTGCGTTCTCCCAAATACATAAAGGTAAGTACGACGGAGGCAATCAGAAGTGCCGATGCACCGGTAACCATAACCCCCCGAATCGCTTTGATTCCCCGTGCTGCCCAAAGTCCGGCAAGCATCAGTAAGGGGATGAGTACGAAGATTGATAAAAAATTCATAATTGAATTATTAAGTTTTAAGTATTAAGTATTAATTCGCAGCGACTTGTTGCGCAGCTTAATATCTAATACCTGATAGTTAATACTTGCTATAGAACTAACAGCAGGATAAGCGCCAGCGCTCCGCAAAGGAACACGTATGCGTATTGCTGTACCTGACCGCTTTGAAGACCACGTATCTCGTCGCTTGTCGTATGCGTAGCCCATGCCAGGAAATTAAAGAACCCATCCACTACATGACGGTCGAACCATGCGATAGGAGTCGAAATGCAACGGAAGATGATCTTATGCGTAATAAACTGGTATATATCATCAATATAAAAACGATGATAAGCAGCCGTCCACAATCCATTGAACCGTTTGGCAAGTGCATTGGCAACAGGCTGTTTGGCATTCTTATACATCCATGTGGCAATCCCGATAGAAATAATCGCAATTACAACGCTTGTGACAGCTACCGACAGATCGAGGTGAATAGAGTAAGACTCCCCGTTCGAACTGATAAAGTGTCCGAAAGGAATGAACCCTGCAAGGCAGGTAACAACCGCCAGAAACATCAACGGAAAAGTCATAGCCAACGGACTCTCATGCGGGGTATGATGAGCATGAAGCTCTTTATTTTCTTTGCTCCAAAAGATGCCATAGTAGAGGCGGAACATATAGAAGGCGGTCATTGCGGCAATTACTGTCATCACCCAACCCATTGCAGGGCTATATTGGAAGCAGGCAGCCAGAATCTCATCTTTCGAGAAGAAACCGGAGAACGGAGGAATACCGGCAATGGCGAGACAGGCAATCAGGAATGTCCAGTGAGTAATAGGCATATATTTGCGTAGTCCTCCCATAGCTGACATTTCGTTGGAATGTACTGCATGGATAATGCTGCCGGCACCCAAGAAGAGTAATGCCTTAAACATGGCGTGTGTGAAGAGGTGGAACATGGAAGCCATGTATCCCAGTCCTCCGTGGTGCGGGTCCATAGAAGTACAAACGCCCAGTGCTACCATCATAAAGCCAATCTGTGAAATGGTCGAGAAGGCCAGCACACGTTTGATATCCGATTGTACGCAAGCCACGCTTGCTGCATAAAAGGCGGTGAAAGCACCTACCCAGGCAATCATGTGCAAGGTGTCCGGCGCATAAGCGATGAAAAGCGGGAACATACGCGCTACCAGATAAACACCGGCAACTACCATCGTAGCCGCATGGATCAAGGCACTGACAGGAGTAGGACCTTCCATGGCATCGGGCAGCCAGATATGCAACGGGAACATGGCACTCTTTCCGGCGCCACCGATAAACATCAGTCCCAAAGCCAATGGAAGCATGGAAGCGCCGCCACTGATCAATGATACCGTATCCGGTGTGAAACCGAACGTGCCACCGTAGTATCCGTAAATCAGAATACCGATAAGGAAGCCTAAGTCAGCAAAGCGGGTGACAATGAACGCTTTCTTGGAAGCGGCAATGGCAGCGGGCTTTGTATAGTAGAACCCGATCAGCAGATAAGAGCTGACACCCACCAGTTCCCAGAAAAGATACATCTGGAAAATGTTTGTGGCAACCACCAGTCCCAGCATAGACATTGTAAACAGGGACAGGAAAGCGTAATAACGTTGAAAGCCCGTCTCGCCTTTCATGTAGCCGAAGGAGTAGATATGCACCATCAGTGACACGGTAGAGATGACAATCAGCATCATCACGGATATGGGATCGAGCAGAATGCCCAGATCAAATCGTAAAGTCTCGGTGAAAGGAAGCCACGTAAAATTATAAGGTATCAACGTGGCAAATGTTCCGTCTTCCAAACGAGGGGCGGAGAAATATTGGAAAGCCGTAACGTACGACAGTACTGCTACTGCTCCCAGTATCAGCGTACCGATAGCGCCCGCTGTCCGATGAGACATCCATTTTCCTCCGATTCCCAGAATGAGGAAGGAGAGGAAGGGAAGAAGGAGTATTAGAATTGTTAGTTCCATACAGTTTATTTTAATTACTTGTTTTATTATTGTTCATATTTATCACGATATCCATCCGAATGGAAATTGGGTCGCGCCGCCTCGGCACTACCACTTCAGATCGTCCAGATTGCGGACTTGAATACTTCGGAGGTTGCGGTAAATGTTAATCATGATGGCGATAGCTATAGCCGTTTCCGCAGCCGAAATGGCGATGGAAAAGAGTGCAAAGAAATAGCCTTCCATGCCTCCCGGAAAGAGAAAACGGTTGAACACGGCGAAGTTGATGTCCGTGGCGTTCAGCATTAACTCTACAGAAATCAGGATAGCCAGCGTATTACGACGGGTAAAGAACCCATAGATTCCTGCAAACATCATGATGGTAGAAACTACCAGATAATATTCCATGTGTATCATATCTGAAATTATTGGGTTTTAAGTATTAAGTATTAATTCCTTGCGGTTCATTGCGCAGCCTAATACCTGATACTTAATAGTTAATACTTACTTATTTATCTCTTTCGGGCGATCATGATACCACCGATGATACAAGCCAGTAATAAAATACTGATTGCTTCGAAAGGCAATATATAACCATATTTGTCACTGCTTAGCAGGGCATTACCGATGGCGTGGATGTTAATCTCCTGTGGTGCCAGATTTCCGGTTTGCAGGAAGTTGTGCTTCAGGGTGATAAACAAGATAATCGCTAAACCGGCAACCATCGTAAAGAGTCCTGCCAGAAACCTGCTTCGTTTCAGTTTCTCGGCGCGATCACCTTCTCCACTGGTCAGCAGGATGGAGAATACATAAAGAACGACGATACCACCGGCATAAACCATAATCTGGACAGATCCCAGAAATGTGTAACCCAGCAGGAAATAGATGCCGGCCGTGCCGAAGAGCACGAAGAGCAGATAGGTGGCTGAGCGGACAATACGTTGGGTAGTCACCGTCATGATGGACATTGCAATAATAAATGCTGCCAAAAAGTAGAATACTACTGTTTCAAGTGTTGATCCCATATCTAAACTTCTTTTTTCTTTTCAATTACTTTACTACCGGCATGATTCAGTTGCAGGACAAGCTTCGTCCGGTCAAAGACGGCGTGTTCGAAGTTCTGGTCGAACGTGATGGCGTCGTGCGGACAAGCGTTGACACACAGTTGGCAGAACATACAAGCTCCGAGGTCATATTCATATTTCGCCAGGATTTTCTTCTTCTTGCCGTCTTCAGTCTCGATCGTTTCGCTGGTTACGGTGATTGTATCATTCGGACAAGCCATCTGACACAATCCGCAGGCTACACAGCGGTGTTCGTTATTCTCGTTGTGGGGCATTGCCAGTGTACCGCGGAACCGGTCGAACATTTTCAACTCTTTCCGGTTTTCAGGATACTGTTCGGTTACCTTCTTACGGAAGTATACCTTGATACTGGTTTTCATACCCGTTGCCAGAGTGCTGATACCATGTATCAGTCCTCCCAAGTACGTATATTTTTGATCTTTATATTCCATAATTCTTATTTTAGAAGTGGAAGCCAAAGGCAACACAACATGCCATTAATAATAGGTTTACCATAGAAATAGGAACCAGATATTTCCATTCCAGATTCAGAATCTGGTCGATACGCAGGCGTGGGAAAGTCCATTTGATCCACATTAAGAGGAACACAACGAAGAATGCCTTGGCAAAGAACCAGATGAAGCCGGGGATATAGTCCATAACAGCGTTGAATCCGTCCAAACCGACGATATGCAATGGCATCCAGCCTCCCAAGAAGATGGTAGCGGCCACGCTGGCTACGATAAACAGATTCAGATATTCCGCCAGATAAAAGAAACCGAAGTGCATACCGGAATATTCCGTATGATATCCGGCCGTCAGTTCACTTTCCGCTTCGGGAAGGTCGAACGGGCCACGGTTACATTCTGCATTTCCGGCAATGAGATAGATGATGAAAGCGATCACGGCAGGAATATGTCCTTTGAAGATAAACCATCCGTCAGCCTGTCCTTCTACGATTTCGGAGAACTGCATGGTGCCCATCAGTACGACCATCGTCATGATGCTCATACCCACTGACAACTCATAACTGATGATCTGTGCGCCGCTTCGCATGGCACCGATCAGCGAAAACTTGTTGTTACTACCCCAACCGGCAAGCAGAATACCTACTACACCGATGCTGGAAGCAGCCAGCAGGAAGAATACGCCCACATTAAAATTCAGAATTTCCGCTCCTTTATTAAAAGGAATACAAGCGAAAGTGAGGAACGAGGCGATAATTACCATGAATGGAGCCAGATTGTAGAGGAAGCGGTCGGCATCCTTCGGAGTGAAAATCTCCTTGGTCAGCATCTTGAGTACGTCGCATACCACTTGAATAGAACCCCATTTACCGACACGGTTCGGACCGAGGCGGCACTGGAAGAAACCACAGACTTTGCGTTCCATGTAAATCAGTACGATAGCCAGAATAGCATATAGCGCAACGATGCACACGCCGACAGCTACGCACTCTATAAAGATGGCCCATCCCTCCGGCATAACGGAGAGCAGCAGCTCATGTATCCAGTTTGTTACTATACTAAAGTCGAACATATATATTTTAATTATTAGGTTTTAAGTATTAAGTATTAATTCCATGCGGAATATAGTGTATATCATATTGCATAGTCGGTTAATACTTACTACTTTATACTTAATACTTGTTTTTTATCTCTTGTTTATCGGTCGATGTCCGGAACTACATAGTCCAGTGTGCCTCCGATGGCAATCAGGTCGGCAATCTTCGCTCCGCGGCAAATCGTGTCGATTGCAGCAACAAGTGGCAATCCCGTAGCACGATAGTGCAGGCGATAAGGCATCTTGTCACCCTGACTTTCGAGAAAGACTCCGAATTCTCCGCGGCTTCCTTCTACGGCGGCATAATAACTGCCTTCGGGAACGCGGATGATCGGTTTCATCTTTTCCTGATACGGTCCTTCGGGAATGTTGTCTATCAACTGTTCGATAATCTTCAGACTCTCCATGATTTCGTCCATACGTACCAGATAACGGGCGAAACAGTCTCCTTCCGTATAAACAATTTCCTGGAAGTCTACTTTGTCATATACACCGTACGGTATCCGCTTACGTACATCGCAAGCCCAGCCCGAAGCACGGCCTGTACCCCCAGTACAACCGAATGAAATTGCATCTTCACGGCTTAACACTCCGACGCCCTTCATACGGCTCTGAGCAATAATGTTGCCGGTAAATATGTCGTGGTATTCGTGAATGATACCTCTCATATAAGGGATAAATTCTTTTACCCGCTTGACGAAGTTAGGATGAAGATCGGCCTGTACACCACCGATGGTATTGTAGTTCATGATCAGACGTCCGCCGCAAGTCTCTTCAAAAATATCGAGAATCTTTTCACGGTCACGGAATCCGTAGAAGAAAGCAGTCAGTGCTCCAAGGTCCATGGCGAGGGCAGAGTAGAACAGTAAGTGAGAGTCGATACGTTGCAGCTCATCCATAATTGTACGGATGTATTTGACACGGTCGCTCACTTCGATGCCCATTGCTTTCTCAATACACATACACAAAGCGTGACGGTTCTGATGTGCGCCCAGATAGTCGAGGCGGTCAGTCAATGCCAGTGTTTGCGGATATGTAAGACTCTCGTTCATTTTCTCAATACCCCGATGGATATAACCGCAGTTAGCATCGATCTTACGAATAATTTCACCTTCAAGAGAAACGCGGAAACGCATTACACCGTGAGTTGCAGGGTGTTGCGGACCAATATTGACCACATACTCTTCTTCTCCGAAGAGTTTCATTTCTCTGTTTTTAATCGTTCCGTCCGGATTAAGTTCTATTTCCTGTGTTGTATCGAACGTCTCTTCGTTAGCCATACAAAGCGGATTATCTTTCTCCGGATCATTATCTTTACGCATGGGGTACCCTACCCAGTCATTACGTAAGTAAAGGCGGCGCATATCGGGATGGCCTACGAAAACAATGCCATAATAGTCGAATACTTCACGTTCGTAGAAATCGGCTATTTTCCATATATCGCTGACTGACGGAATTTCCGGTCGTTCACGGTCGGTAACGGCTGTTTTCAGTGCTATCCGTTCTCCCGTAACAGTCGATTCCAGATGGTAGACAACGCCTAAACCACGGAGTTTCTCCGGTGCGTCTTTTTCGTCTGCTACTCCCCAGTCCATACCAGTGAGGCTTTCAAGGAAGTCCATCTGTTTTTCATTTCGCAAGCGCAGCATTTCGTCGTGTAACGCTGCAGGGACTATAAATTGTATTTCTTGCATAATTCTTCGTTCCTCATTCTTCATTTCATAAATTCCGGTTTCTTCTCTTTTCTGTTCGTTCCACCAAAGAATTTTTCTATTTTCACTTTGCGTTGTAGTTGCATCATGCCGTAATAGAAAGCTTCCGGGCGGGGCGGACATCCGGGGATATATACATCTACCGGAAGAATCTTATCCACTCCGTTCACCACATGATAAGATTTCTTGAAAGGGCCTCCGCTGACAGCACATCCGCCTACGGCAACCACGTATTTCGGGTCGGGCATCTGATCGTACAAACGTTTCAGTACCGGTGCCATCTTATTGGTGATTGTTCCGCAGACCATGATCATATCAGCCTGACGCGGACTGGCACGTGCTACTTCAAACCCGAAGCGGGCCATATCATAACGCGCGGCACCCAGTGCCATGAATTCGATACCGCAACAGCTGGTTGCGAAAGTAAGCGGCCACAGTGAATTGCTGCGTCCCCAGTTGACAAGGTCGTCCAGAACCCCGAGGAAAACGTTCGCTCCTCCGGCATTAAGTTCCTTGACCAACTTTTCCAATGATTCATTGTCGATGAATTCATCATACGGAATTGATTTTATTTTCGGTTTTTTGGTTATTTCCATTCCAAAGCTCCTTTCCTCCAGGCATAAGCAAGGCCCAGAACCAAAATAATAAAGAAGAAGAGAATACTAACGAGTCCCTGAGGTCCCATGTCATGCATTACTACTGCCCAAGGGAACAGGAAAGCTGTTTCCACGTCGAACATCAGGAACAGGATGGCAAACAGGTAGTAACCTACACGGAACTGCATCCATGATTTACCACGCGTTGGTATACCACATTCATAAGCTTCAAACTTTTGTACATTGTACGAACGGGGTGAAATAGCTCGTGAAAGGGCTATTACTACACCGACAAAAGCGAGCGCTGTCAGTAAAACAACAACTAAAAATGTAAAATTCATAATTTCAATAGCTGTTTAGATTGAATATTATATAGAAATAAACAATTAGTTTCTCCACACCCGGATGAAACCAACTGTAATGAATTAACGAATAAGATAATGGATTGTACCGTCTAAATGACGATCTTCCTTAAACCATATATATAATATGTAATAGGATCGTAAAAGTACTTGGGAATATGGAGTGAATGAGTCTGAGACGTATTTTGCTGACTTTTGTATTCACGGAAATAAGTAATCAGCAGTTGCACGCTTTTATCTGTAGGGATGTGTGCAACATCCGTATGACTCATATCACAAGACTGGGTAGAATAGAAATAATGAAGACGTTCAAGAGCATTATGAACAGGATGATCCTGAGATACGTAGCACTTCTCCTGGCGATATGTCGGGGGGGATACTCTGCAGTTATCTTCCATTGCTTCATTGGAAACAACATGGATCAGCAAAGCAAGTACCAGAAATAGTCCGTATTTTAAGCTTTGTTTCATCTTTCTCTTTTAACGGCTGCAAATATAGGATTAATATTCATGTTTTTTGCAAAGTCGGGGTTACAAAAAAGTATTTTTTAACTTGCTTTATTTCAAGTCCGTTTTTATTTCAGTGCTGCTCTGGAGAATCTTCTTCCTATATGGTATGCATCCGTTCTGATTTGGTTAAAAGATGTAATAAAAAGAACGATTTACGTTCTTTTTGACGAATTACCCAAAGAAAATTCATTTTTTTGCAAATTGTATATAACACATTGATATGAAACACACACTTTGCTTTATAACAATCCTACTGGGTTCTTTGTTGAATCTTTATGCAAATAACGAGAATGATTCTCTATTGAAAGTTTTAGATAAAGTGATTTCTGAGCGTCTTGTGTATACAGAAAAGAAAGAAGCTACTATCAAAGAGCTGAAAGCAAAAAAGAAGGAACAAAAGACCTTGGACGATATGTATCGTTTGAATTCCGAGATTCTCCATCAATACGAAACGTTTGTCTGCGATTCTGCGGAACAGTACATTAATGAGAATATTGAGATCGCTAAGAAACTGGATAATAAAACCTATTTGCTGGAAGGAAGGCTGCAACTGGCTTTTGTTTATTCCTTATCGGGGTTGTTTATTCAAGCTAATGATATTTTCAAATCAATCAATTGTTCGGATTTACCAAGTCATTTACAGGCTTTGTATTGTTGGAATCGCATTCGGTATTATGAAAACTTGATTAAATATACAGATGATGCTCGATTTGCCAGTGAATATTTGATTGAAAAAGAGGCGTATCGAGATACAGTTATGAGTATCTTGTATGATGCATCGGAAGAATATTCGAAAGAAAGAGCTATAAAGCTTCAGGACCAGGGCAATACAAAAGAAGCACTTAAGATACTGACTAAAATTTATCAAAAGGAAAAACCTGGAACTCACGGGTTTGCGATGATGTCTATGGGACTATCAAGAGCATATCGGCTGGTCGGAGAGCATGAATTGGAAGAAAAGTATCTTATATTAGCTGCTATGACCGATATAAAACTGGCAGTGAAAGAAAATGAGGCTTTGTTGACTTTAGCCGTGAATTTATACCATAAAGGAGATATCGATAGATCTTATAATTATATTAAAGTAGCACTGAGTGATGCTATCTTCTATAATTCCCGTTTTAAGAATACGGTAATAGCTCGTATTCATCCTATTATAGAAAATACTTATTTATATAGGCTGGAAAAGCAAAAGCAGAATCTTCGTTTTTATATTTTGCTCACTAGTTTGTTTGTTGTGGCTCTTGCTATCACTTTGTATTTTACTTATAAACAGACTAAGATTGTTTCCCGTGCAAAGAAGAATCTCAATGTTATGAATGAAGAGTTAGTTGCATTGAACAAGAATTTGGATGAGGCTAATTTAATAAAAGAAAGATATGTAGGCTATTTCATGAACCAGTGTGCCGTTTACATTAATAAACTGGATGAATATAGGAAAAATGTAAATCGAAAAATAAAAACTGGTCAAGTTGATGATTTATACAAATCTTCTTCTCGTCCTTTCGAAAAAGAATTGGAAGGATTATATACCAATTTTGATAAAGCGTTTTTAAAATTGTATCCTAATTTTGTCGAAGAGTTTAATTCATTGTTGAAACCGGAAGATTATTATAAACTGGACAAAGACCAGTTGAATACAGAATTGCGTATTTTTGCTTTGATGCGAATGGGGATTACAGATGTTTCGCAAATTGCTGTTTTTTTGCATTACTCAGTACAAACGATCTATAATTATAAGAGTAAAGTGAAGAGAATGTCTTTATTGGATGGAAATATCTTCGAAGAAGAGGTGAAAAAGCTTGGTTCTTTGTCTCAAAAATGATTCTATTTGGTTTACCAAAACCTTAAAATGGTTGTTTATTAATGTGTTGAATAATAATGTGTTATCTGAAAAAGGTGTTCAAAAACGTCTACTTTATAGCCTACTTCCAATAAGGAGTAGGCTTTTTTCATCTCTATATTTGCATCACAAGATTTTTGATAACTGAATACTAATCTAAAGAAACACAGCTATGGATTTTTCAGAATTGTATCTTACTTATTATTCAAAACTGGTTCGGTTTGCAAAAGAATTTGTAATACTGGAAGAGGATGCAGAAAACATAACACAAGATGTGTTTACCGACTTATGGGCGAAACGCGATTCTATGGATCGCATTGAAAATATGAACGCGTATCTTTTCAGATTAATAAAGAATAGATGCTTGGATCATTTGAAACATAAAATGTTTGAACAGAAGTATATTGAATCAGTTCAAACCTCTTTCGAAATAGAAATGTCCTTGAAATTACAATCTTTAAACAGGTTTGATGTGTCTGATATCTCGGAAGGAAATGAAACGGAAATGCTCGTTCGTAACGCAATTAATAGTCTGCCTCGAAAATGTCGTGACATATTTTTATTAAGTCGTGTCGAAGGGTTAAAATATAGAGAAATCTCAGAACGTTTGGGTATTTCAGTAAATACTGTAGAATGTCAGATGGGGATAGCACTCAAAAAATTAAGGGTAAAACTAAATATTTGCCTTGCAGCATGAGTTTTAATAATTTTATTGATATTTTTTTAGGGGTATTTACTGGGATAATCGTTCTTTTGTAAAAAGGAACGAATAATGGGAACTAATTTAAATAAATATTTTGCAGGTGAATTGACTTCAGAAGAAAAGGAAGTCTTCCTTCTGAATGTGAAGAATAATGGGGAAATGCGCGAAGAATTTATTGAGTATCAGAGTGTTGTTGCTCTCCTGGATTGGTCGTTCCCTAAAGATGATAAAGAACTTGCTAAGCAAAAACTATCTGAATTTATGAGTCGGATAGAGAATAGCGAAAATAAAAAGGCTTAAAAATACCATGAATAGACTTTATAGCATCATATTACTAGTCGTCTTTATATGTACGCATGCTCATTCGCAACAAGCTTATTTTGTTGATGGATATCATGGAGGGATATACGGGCATTATCCGGTGAAGTGGAAAACTCAGTTTATTGTCGACCAGTTATCCAAGCATCCGGATTGGCGAATTTGTCTGGAAATAGAGCCTGAAACATGGGATACGGTGCAAATACAGACTCCCGGAGCCTATCGACAATTAAAAAACGTAGTAGTAAGTAAGCAGGTAGAGTTTACAAATCCTACTTATGCTCAGCCTTATTGTTATAATATATCGGGCGAAAGCATTATACGTCAGTTTCAATATGGTATTGCTAAGATAAATAAACATTTTCCGGGAGTGACTTTTACCACTTATTCTGTGGAAGAACCCTGTTTCACAAGTTGTTTGCCTCAGATATTGAAGTTATTTGGTTTTAAGTATGCCGTACTCAAATGCCCGAATACTTGTTGGGGAGGATACACTAACGCTTATGGCGGCGAATTGGTCAATTGGGTAGGCCCGGATGGAACTCCCATTCTTACTGTTCCTCGCTATGCTTGCGAGAAATTGGAAAAGAATTCTACTTGGCAGACAACTGCTTGGTGTAATGAAGAATCTTATCTGAATGCTTGTCGTGATGCAGGGATTGAACATCCTGTGGGAATGTGTTTCCAAGATGCCGGATGGAAAAATGGTCCATGGTTAGGAAGTGGAAAGAATACCAAAAGTAATTCAATTTATGTGACGTGGAAAGATTATTTTGAGAATATTTCCATTGGTAAAACGGATGATGACTGGCATTTTTCGCAGGAAGATATGCGTGTAAACTTAATGTGGGGAAGCCAAGTGTTGCAGAGAATTGCTCAAGAAGTACGTGCTTCTGAGAATAAAATAATAATGGCAGAGAAGATGTCTGTTATTGCTCATCTTGCCAATGGGTACACTTGTGTTCAGGAAGATTTGGATGAAGCATGGCGTACTTTGATGCTTGCGCAACATCATGATTCTTGGATCGTACCTTACAATGGACTAAATAAATTTGGAACTTGGGCGGATCAAATAAAGCGATGGACAGATGAGACAAATACTGTGGCTGATAAAATTACAGCTGCTTCTATACTCAGTTTTGATAACAATACTATTAATACTGAAAAAGCCCAGGGATTTGTACGCGTTTATAATACATTGGGAACAAAAAGAAAAGAACTGGTAGCTGTTGAACTCCCTCAGGAATATGCAGACTTTGATTTGGAAGTCAATGATTATAGAAATAAAAAAGTTGATTATTCAATAGGAAAAGAAGGTGGAAAAATAAGATTGTTGTTTGAAGCAGATGTTCCTCCCTTTGGCTACTCCACATATCGTATTAAACAAGTAAAGACAGGTAAAAGAACGGTTTCAGGAAGCGAAAAGATTATAAATGAAGGAGAATATGTGGTTGAAAATGATATGTATAAAATTGTTTTTGACTTGTCGAAGGGAGGAATTATTAAAAGCCTTGTAGCAAAAAAAGAAGGAAACAAAGAATTTGCCAAACAATCGGGTGAATATTCTATAGGTGAATTGAGAGGCTATTTTTATGACGAAGGCAAGTTTCGCTCTTCTACAGAAGCTCCGGCTAAGCTGACGGTTTTGCGAAGTAATATACAAGAGACAAAGGTAAAACTGGAAGGGAAAATAGCTTCACATCCTTTTGTACAGATTATAAGCATTGCTCAAGGGGAGAAGCGTATCGATTTTGACCTTACTATTAATTGGAAGAAAAATGTAGGTATTGGAGAATATAAAGAAAATAGTTGGCGGGATAATCGCAGAGCTTATTGTGATGACAGATTTAAGTTAAGTGTACTTTTCCCTGTAAATCTTCATTCTCCTCGTATTTATAAAAATGCGCCGTTTGATGTTTGTGAAAGTAAGTTAGATGATACTTTTTTCAATAGTTGGGATCAGATTAAGCATAACATTATTCTTCATTGGGTTGATTGGGCAGAACAGGAAGGAGATTATGCATTGGCTTTATTCGCAGACCATACTACTTCCTATTCACACGGAAAAGATTATCCGTTAGGGCTGACTGCCCAATATTCTGGTAATGGGCTTTGGGGACCTGACTATAAGATTACTGGACCGTTGAAAATGAAATATGCTATTGTTCCTCATCGTGGCAAATGGGACAAGGCTGCTATAGCCACGAAGAGCGATTGTTGGAATGAACCATTGTTATGTTCCTATCATTCATTTGCAAAATTGGAGTCAAGGTCACTGGTAGACTTAAAAAATACCGGTTATCAGGTGAGTGCAGCCAATATAAAAGATGGAAAAATAATCTTGCGATTGTTTAATGCGGAAGGTGACAGGAAGCAGCATAATATTACTTTTGATATGCCGCTGTCTAGTATAGAAGAAGTAGATCTGAATGGTAGAATTATAGATAGAAAGACAATAAAAACACGTACCGGAAAATCTGAAATTAGTATTTCTATGCCTCGTTTCGGTCTAAAGACATTTGCTTTGAATTTGAATTGAACATATTCTAATAATAGTAAACTGTAATATTTTTATGTATAAAGCTAGCGCTAATATTTTAATAGCTTGCTCTTTTTTGTGGCTGACTGCTTGTTCTTCAGCAGGAGTAGTAACAGAAGAATTAATTCCGACTGATTATGTAAATCCTTTTATAGGAGCTAGTACCAGTGTAGGAGCTGCCGGTGTTTATCATGGATTAGGTAAGACATTTCCTGGCGCTACTACTCCGTACGGTATGGTACAAGTAAGTCCCAATACTATAACCGGAGGTGATAATAGTTCCGGTTATAGTGATGAACACAAAACCATTGAAGGCTTTGCCTTTACTCAGATGAGCGGAGTGGGCTGGTTTGGGGATTTAGGAAATTTCCTGGTGATGCCTACAACGGGCGAACTGCAAAAAATAGCGGGTAAAGAAGATGGTAGTATAAAAGGGTATCGTTCTTCTTATGATAAAGCTACCGAAACAGCTAAAGCGGGATATTATTCGGTAGAACTGACCGATTATAAGATTAAAGTAGAGAGCAGTGCGACACCTCATTGTGGAATATTGCAATTTACTTTTCCTTCGAATGAACAATCTCGTATTCAGATAGACCTGGCACGTAGAGTGGGAGGGACTTCTACTTCGCAATATGTGAAAGTATTGGATGATTATACCATTCAAGGTTGGATGAAGTGTACACCTGATGGGGGTGGATGGGGAAATGGTGAGGGAAATTCCGATTACACAGTTTATTATTATGCACAATTTAGTAAACCATTGAGTAATTATGGCTTTTGGAGTGCGGATATTCCTGATGAATGGGTTCGGAAGCGTGATGAAGTGGTAAGTATTCCCTATCTGACACGTGTATCACAAGCTCCGGTCATTAAAGATAAGAAAGAACTGGAAGGAAAGCACCTTGGCTTCTTCACAGAGTTTCCCACAAAAGAGGGAGAACAGGTTGAGATGAAAGTAGGCATTTCCTTTGTCGATATGGAAGGAGCAGCTAATAACTTTAAACAGGAGATTGCTTCTAAAAACTTTGCTCAAGTAAAACAGGAAGCGAGTGATTTGTGGAATAAAGAACTTAACCGTATACGGATATCCGGTGGAACTGATGACGAAAAAACTGTTTTTTATACATCATTATATCATACGATGATTGACCCTCGAATCTATACAGATGTTGATGGGCGATATATTGGCGGAGATAAAAAGGTACATGAACAGGACGGTACATTTACCAAGC
Organism: Bacteroides sp. RCH18; assembly: GCF_058231005.1. Lineage (NCBI taxonomy): Bacteria > Pseudomonadati > Bacteroidota > Bacteroidia > Bacteroidales > Bacteroidaceae > Bacteroides > Bacteroides sp. RCH18. Next base: position 865,307 of record NZ_JBIPTC010000002.1, read on the forward strand.
GTACTATATTTAGTGGTTGGGATGTTTTCCGTAGCCAGTTCCCTTTACAGGCGATGATTAATCCGCGTTTGGTGAGTGATGCGTTGAATTCGCTGATAACGATGGCAGATCAGAGCAGACGGGAATATTATGAACGTTGGGAACTTCTGAATTCTTATTCCGGCTGTATGATAGGTAATCCTGCACTGTCGGTGCTGGCAGATGCTTATATGAAAGGAATTCGCACGTATGATGTAGAAAAAGCATATCAATATGCAGTCAACACGTCAGCTAAGTTTGGGAATGATTCGTTGGGATATACTCCTGAACCGTTGAGTATTTCATATACGCTGGAATATGCCTATGCAGACTGGTGCGTGGCTCAATTGGCAAAGGCGTTGGGGAAAGAAGAAGATGCAAAGCGCTTTTATGAAAAAGGGAAAGCCTATCGTAACATGTTTGATGCGGAAAAAGGCTGGTTCCGTCCCCGGAATGCAGATGGATCATGGAAAGCATGGCCGGAGAATGCACTGACCGAAGAATGGTATGGTTGCATTGAGTCGAATGCTTATCAGCAAGGCTGGTTTGTGCCGCATGATGTTTCGGGAATGGTTGAACTGATGGGAGGCAAGGAAGAGGTTATAGCTAATCTGACTAATTTATTTGACCACACTCCTTCTGATATGTTATGGAATGATTATTATAATCATGCTAATGAACCGGTACATTTTGTTCCTTTCCTTTTTAATCAGTTGGATGTACCTTGGTATACACAGAAGTGGACACGATATATCTGTAAAAATGCTTATGCGAACAAAGTAGAAGGGATTGTGGGCAATGAAGATGTAGGACAGATGTCGGCTTGGTATATATTGGCTGCTTCCGGCATTCATCCTTCCTGTCCCGGTAACACCCGCATGGAAATAACCAGTCCTGTTTTTGACAAGGTAGAATTTAATCTGGACTCAAAATATCATCAAGGGAAAGTATTTACAATTATTGCTCACAACAACAACACAAATAATCTATATATACAAAAAGCTTTGCTGAATGGCAAGGAGTACAATAAATGTTACCTTGACTTTGCTGAAATCGCAGCAGGAGGAACATTGGAATTATTTATGGGCGATAAGCCCAATACAGAATGGGGTGTTTTATCTAACATTTAAATAACTGAATATTATGATGAATAAGTTTAGACTTCTTTTACTAGCATCAAGTTTGTTTGTACTGAATGGAATAGGGCATGCTCAGACTTCTACCATGTCACTGAACAGTTCCAATCCTAAGATAGTATGGGAAGTCAAACCGCAGGCAGATTTGAATAATATAGGGGGAGAACAAATCTCTACCCCGGGTTTTAAAATGCCGGACTATGTGAAAGGCGTAGTTCCCGGAGCTGTTTTTACAGCATATGTTGAAGCCGGAATCGTTCCCGATCCTAATTACGCTGATAATATATATAAAGTAGATGAGACGTTTTATAACCGTCCTTTCTGGTATCGTACGGAGTTTGAACTTCCGGCATCTTATTCAGCAGGTAAGCGTGTCTGGCTTCATTTTGATAATACCAATCGTTTCGCCGATTTCTACTTTAACGGAGAAAAAATATCGGGGACAAAGACATCGACTAAAGATGTGAGCGGACATATGTTGCGTTCTAAATTTGATGTGACACACTTGATTAAGAAATCAGGAAAGAATGCGGTTGCGGTTCTGATTACTGATCCTGATCAGAAAAAGACTCGTAAAGGAAAAGATCCGTATGGTGTTGCCTGTAGTCCCAGCTATCTGGCAGGTGCCGGTTGGGATTGGATGCCGTATGTGCCGGGACGTCTTGCCGGAATTACAGGAAATGCATATCTTTCTATTACAGGCGATGCTGTGATGGAAGACCCTTGGATGCGCTCTGAATTGCCGACTTTGCAGCAAGCGGAGTTATCTTTCTCTACAGGAATCAAGAATGCTTCTTCGACTCCGAAAGAAGTGGAAGTTTCCGGTGTTATTCAGCCGGGAAGTATAACCTTCTCCAAAAGCATTCGGGTAGAAGGGAACGAAACTGTGCAATTATCGGTAGATAAGAATGATTTTGCTGCATTAATTGTTCGCAACCCGAAACTTTGGTGGCCTAATGGTTATGGAGAACCCAATCTTTATACCTGTAAACTGACTTGTTCGACAGATGGAAAAATATCAGATGAAAAGGAGATTACTTTTGGTATCAAGAAGTATGAGTACAAGATGATCAACAACGTAGTGAATTACCCGGTTCTGACGTTCTTTATCAATGGGCAGAAGATTTATCTGAAAGGTGGAAACTGGGGTATGAGCGAGTATTTGCTTCGTTGTCATGGCAAAGAGTACGAAACGAAAATCAAATTGCATAAGGATATGAACTACAACATGATCCGCTTATGGACAGGTTGTGTGACTGATGATGAATTCTATGATTATTGCGATAAGTATGGAATCATGGTGTGGAATGATTTCTGGCTGTATGTCGCTTATAATGATGTAGCTGAGCCGGAAGCATTCAAAGCAAATGCTCTTGATAAAGTGAGACGTTTAAGGAATCATCCTTCTATAGCTATCTGGTGTGGTGCTAATGAAACACATCCGACACCCGATTTGGATAATTATTTGCGTGAAATGATAGCTCAGGAAGATAAAAACGATCGAATGTATAAGTCTTGTTCCAATCAAGATGGTTTATCCGGAAGCGGCTGGTGGGGAAATCAGCCCCCTAAGCATCATTTTGAGACTTCGGGCAGTAATCTGGCATTCAATAAACCTGCTTATCCGTATGGTATAGATCATGGTTATGGTATGCGTACTGAAATAGGAACGGCTACTTTCCCGACATTTGAAAGTGTGAAATTGTTTATTCCTCAGGAGTCATGGTGGCCTCTGCCTACTGATGAACAATTGAAAGATGATGATGATAACGTTTGGAATAAGCACTTCTTCGGCAAAGAAGCATCCAATGCCAATCCTATCAATTATAAGAAATCGGTGAATACGCAATTCGGAGAATCTTCCAGTCTGGAAGAGTTCTGTGAGAAAGCTCAGTTGCTGAATATTGAAGTAATGAAAGGGATGTATGAAGCATGGAATGATAAGATGTGGAATGATGCGGCCGGGCTTTTGATCTGGATGAGTCATCCGGCATATCCATCATTCGTATGGCAGACGTACGATTATTATTATGATCCTACCGGAGCTTATTGGGGAGCAAAGAAGGCTTGCGAACATCTTCATCTTCAGTGGAACTCATCTAATAACAGTATAAAAGCTGTAAATACTACTACCAAAGACTTGAAAGGTGCTTATGCTAAAGCGACCATCTACAACCTGAACGGAAAAGAGGTTGCGGCATATGGACGTACAAGACAGATGGACGTACCGGCAAGTAACATTGCAGAAGCGTTCACGTTAAACTTCAATCCATACAATCTGGCTTTTGGCAAGAATGTGGTAGCTTCTTCATCATCACCATCCAGATCGGCTTCTTTAGTAGCTGACGGAGGGGCAGGCAGTCGTTGGGAAAGTGATGCGAGTGACTCTCAATGGATCTATGTTGACTTGGGTAAGAAAGAAAAAATAGAGCATGTTGTGTTGAAATGGGAAACGGCACGTGCCAAAGAGTACGAGATCCAAGTGTCGAATGATGCGAAGAAATGGAAAACAGTCTATATAAACAAAGATGGACAAGGTAGTACAGATGAGATAAAACTTTCTCCGGTTACTGCGCGCTATGTGAAAATGGCAGGAGTTAGCCGTGCCACAGACTTTGGATATTCACTGTATGAATTTGAAATATATGGTAAGAAACAAAAGAATGTTGAGGAACTGACTCCGCTCCATTTCATCCGGTTAGAACTGACTGACGCAAATGGTAATTTGATTTCAGATAATTTCTATTGGAGAAACGGCGTGACAGATCTTGACTATACAGCTTTGAATACATTGCCGGAAGCAGAATTGTCGTGCAAATTAGTTGATAAGTCAATGATATCCGAAGGAAAGATGAAATTGTCGGTAAAGAATCATTCGAAAACTGTTGCTTGTGCTAACCGGATAAGATTGGTGAATACGGCTACACAAGAAAGAATCCTTCCTGTTATCATGTCTGATAATTATATAACTTTGATGCCGGGTGAAGAACGGACTATTTCTGTTGAGGCGGAACCGGAAATGCTGAAAGGAGGAGTCAGTGTTTTGCTAAAACAATATGGTAAGGCTGAACAAAAGAAGTTGGATATATGATATACGTAGAAAACTAAGGGTCACCTTTTTAATTAGAACACCAGAAGACATTGCCTGTCCTGTCTTCTGGTGTTTTTTTTAATTTCCCTCTATATTGTGCCTGATATATTCAGGAGGAGTAGAAAGTGAACTTTCTTTCTTGAATAACCTGCTTGATTTAATAGACAATGAACAGTTTATTAATCTATTATGTGTACTTGCTTAATATCTTTTGGAACTAACAACAGTTCGTTTCACATACGTGGTCCTATCGCTTCACATACGTGATCCCATTAGCTCACGTACGTAGACCGAACGCTCCACGTACGTGAAACAAGGAAATGTTACTGACAAAGTTTATTAGTCTTGCCTTCTTCATATATTAATGTTACCGACATTTGTTTTATTTGTACCATGATAAATAGTCCTGTGTATGAACAGAATGAAGAAAATAAGGCTTTAGAGTTGAATAAATAAGTGAGCATACTTGATTTGTAGTGGGATAGGGGTGACAATAGAAACTTATAAAATTCTATTATCACCCTTATTATCACCTGCTATTATCACCATTACATGCTTGATTGATAATCGTTTATCTTTAAAAAGTGACAAGTGACAATAAAAAACTGTTTTTTTCTTAGTGGGAGTTACTTGAAAAATAAAACATTTATTTTAGTGGTTAAGCAAACTTGAATCGTCTTTTTTAATAAGATTCTTTTTTATTCAAAGTTGGAAAAGAGAATGTTTTGAAAGATAAATAATTAAATTTGTAATAAAGTGTATAATCAAATGAATAGTAAAATAAACGTAAAGGTCTTTTTCCTGCTATTTCTAATCTGTGTTTATTCTAATAGCTTGTACGCACAATCAATTCCACCCTTTAAAAAAGGAGAACGGGTAGTCTTTGTTGGAAATAGTATAACCCATGGTGGACATTATCATTCGTTTGTGTGGTTGTATTATATGACTCGTTTTCCAAATAAACCGATTACAATAATGAATGCCGGAATTGGCGGTGAGAGTGCATGGGATATTAAAGATCGGTTGGACTACGATGTTTTTGACAGGAAACCGACTTATGTAACTCTGACTTTTGGTATGAATGACACAGGGTATGATATTTTCTGGAAAGAGAATGCTAAGGAGTTGTCGGAGCAACGGATTGAAAAATCTTTGGAAAGTTTTCGGGAAATAGAGAAGCGCTTGCTGGCAGAGAATAAAATGACCAAAGTGCTGATAGGTGGATCACCTTATGATGAAACTACGAAATTGAACAGTTTACTTTTTCTTCATAAAAATGATGCTATTTTAAAGATAATTGATGCCCAGCGTAAGGCGGCTAAGAAAAATGGATGGGGATTTGTGGATTTTAATCAGCCGATGGTACAAATAAGTCTGGAAGAGCAAAAGAAAGATTCGACATTCACTTTTTGTAGAGTAGATAGAATCCATCCTGATAATGATGGACAGATGGTGATGGCTTATTTATTTTTAAAGGCGCAGGGGCTGGCTGGAGTCGAAGTTTCGGATATTTCAATTGATGCAAATAACAAGAATCTATTAAGTCATAGGAATTGTAAGGTCTCCAAACTGAAGAAAGAAGCTGGTGGTTTAAGTTTTGATTATTTGGCAAATTCACTTCCTTATCCTTTGGATTCTATTCCAAGACATGGTTGGGGAAATAAAAGGTCACAACGTGATGCTATGGATTTAATACCGTTTATGAAGGAATTTAATCAAGAGCGTTTGCAGGTGACTAATTTAGAAAAAGGACATTATCGGCTGACAATAGATGGATTGTTTATCGATAATGTTTCATCTGGACAGTTGGAAGATGGTATCAATCTGGCCGATTATCCCAATACACCCCAATACCAGCAAGCCATGAAAATCATGTATCTGAATGAAGAACGTTTTGAAGTAGAAAAACGTTTCAGAGAATATTTGTGGACAGAATATTCGTTCTTGAAAAAGGAAGGTCTGCTGTTTGCTGATAACGAGAAGGCTATAAATAAACTTAGGGAGTATTTACCTAAAGATGGTTTTCTGAGGATGAGTTATGAGTGGTATACCAAAGCGATGTATCCAGAGATACGCGAAGTATGGAGTAGATATATGAAGACTATTGTCGATACAATTTATAAAATGAATAAGCCGACTACTCATAAAGTCAAGTTGACAAAGATAGGTTGAGTAATGCATTATCCATTGTAAGAGTGTTTGGGGTGATGATTCATAGCTGTAATATTCGCAGAAACTTATTTATGAAGAATAAAAAACTGTTACTAGGCATAGGAATAATGTGTTGTCTTTGGTGTTTGCCAAAGATTGTACATGGGAAAGAAAAAAAGGTCTCTTTTTCTTTAGTGGAGTTAAAATGTGAGAATATGGTTGATCCTTTAGGGATTGACAACGTTACTCCCCATTTGAGTTGGAAGTTGAAAGGAGATGGGGTGGTGGATGGACAAGCTTTTTACGAAATTCAGGTAGCGTCAGATAGTCTTCTATTAATTGGGGGGAAGGCTGACTTATGGAAATCGGGAAAGTTGAAGTCTGATGTTTCTGTGATGGTGCCTTATCAAGGCTTACCTTTGGCTTCGCGTTCTTTATGCTACTGGAGGGTACGTGCCTGGGATCGGAAAAGGCATGTTTCCCAATGGAGTCCGGTGGCGCGTTTTTCTGTTGGTCTTTTGAATAAGGAACAGATACATGGTGTCTATATCGGTTCATCACCGGAAGGAGGCAAAGTTTGTGCTCCTTTACTTCGTAAAAAAGTGCAAATAGATGAACTGGCAACGACTTTTCTGTATGTGAATTCGCTGGGATATCATGAAGTATATGTCAATGGAAAGAAGGTTACGGAGAATGTTCTTACCCCTGCAGTCTCTCAACTGAATAAACGTTCGTTGATGGTCACTTATGACGTATCTTCTTATTTGAGAAAAGGAGAGAATGACCTGCTGATATGGCTTGGACAAGGGTGGTATAAGAAAACTACTTTTGGTGCTGCTTATGACGGTCCGTTGGTAAAAGCGGAACTGAATATGCTGAGAAATGGAAAATGGGAAGTATTGACTGCAACTGACACTTCTTGGAGGGGACGCGAAAGTGGCTATTCGGATACAGGTAATTGGTGTGCTTTACAATTTGGTGGTGAAAGGGTGGATGGGAGAATAGTGCCGACAGATTTTTCAACTTATTCTCTAGATAAAATGAAATGGTATCCTGTGGTGGAAGTAAATGTACCAAGACACATTGTTTCACCTCAAATGTGTGAAGCTAACAAGATACATCAAACGTTGCAACCTGTTTCTATCAGGAAACTTAGTGAAGATACCTGGTTGGTAGATATGGGAAGAATACAAACCGGATGGTTTGAAATGAAGATGCCGATGTTATCTGCGGGACATGAGGTCACGATGGAATATAGCGATAACCTGACTAAAGAAGGAGAATTTGACAAACAAGGTGAAAGTGATGTCTATATTGCAGGTGGACGGAGGGGAGAATATTTTAGGAATAAATTCAATCATCATGCTTATCGTTATGTCCGTATCTCCAACCTTCCGGCAAGACCGAAGACTGAATGGATAAAATCTCTCCAGATTTATGGCGATTATCGACAGACTGCGACTTTCGAATGTTCGGATGCTGACTTGAACGCCATTCATAATATGATTCAATATACTATGAAGTGTCTGACATTTAGCGGATATATGGTCGACTGTCCGCATTTGGAGCGGGCAGGCTATGGTGGCGATGGAAATTCGTCTACAATGAGTTTGCAAACAATGTATGACGTAGCACCGACTTTCACAAATTGGATACAAACATGGGGAGATTCAATGCGTGAAGGGGGAAGTTTGGCCCATGTAGGTCCCAATCCCGGTGCAGGTGGCGGTGGTCCGTATTGGTGCGGATTTATTGTACAGGCGCCATGGCGAACGTATGTGAATTACAATGATCCGAGATTGATAAAGAACTATTATCCGAAAATGAAAGAATGGTTCTCGTATGTGGATAAATATACGGTGGATGGATTGCTGAAACGCTGGCCTGATACTCAATATCGGGATTGGTTTCTTGGTGACTGGCTTGCACCGATAGGAGTAGATGCAGGAGCACAATCTTCTGTTGATCTGGTGAATAATTGTTTTATCAGTGAATGTTTGGGGACAATGGAAAAAATAGCTCTGATGCTTGGGGAAAAAGAGGAGGCAGAGAAGTTTGCTATACGCAGGAAGAATCTAAATGAGTTGATTCATCAAAAGTTTTATCATCCGGATAAAGGTATCTATTCTACAGGTTCACAGTTGGATATGTGTTATCCAATGCTTGTAGGAGCTGTACCGGATTCTTTGTACGATGATGTGAAAAGAAAGATGATGACTGATACTGAAAAGCAGCACAAAGGTCATATTGCTGTAGGGTTGGTAGGTGTCCCAATTTTGACAGAGTGGGCTATTCGTAATAGGGAAGTTGACTTTTTATATCAAATGTTGAAGAAACGTGATTATCCAAGTTATCTGTATATGATAGATAATGGTGCTACAGCGACTTGGGAGTATTGGAGTGGTGAACGGAGTAGGGTGCATAATTGCTATAACGGAATCGGAACCTGGTTTTATCAAGCAATAGGGGGACTTAGAATAGATGAATCGGTACCCGGTTATCAACATGTATTTATTGATCCTCAAATACCGAAAGGTGTGACTTGGGCTAAGATGACAAAAGATACTCCATATGGTGTGATTGCTGTTGACTGGGAATTGACAGATAATATTATGAATCTTCAAGTGGACATTCCTGTTGGGGGTACTGCTACACTCTGTATTCCCGATGAGGCTGTGTCCTGTATGATGGATAGGAAGAATATTCGCATAGAAAAGAAAATGATTCAATTAAAAGCAGGTAATTTTAAATATTATATTTACATGAAATAATAGATACGTATGAAAAAACATTTATTATCAGCGCTTTTAGCGATGTGTCTGGTTGCTACGGCTTTTGCCCAGCAAGGGAAAGTGTATGAGACACGTACCGTAAAAAGTAAGATTCTGGGAATGGAACGTAGTTACTCCATTTATTTGCCAGCAGGCTATGACGAAGGAGATGGTAGTTATCCGGTATTGTATTTGCTTCATGGATTAGGAGATAATCATACGGGATGGGTGCAATTTGGGCAGGTTCAGTATATTGCAGATAAAGCGATTGCTGAGGGTAAATCAGCTCCGATGATTATTGTTATGCCAGATGCTGACACGGTTCATAAAGGTTATTTTAACTTGTTGGATGGAACATATAATTATGAGGACTTCTTTTTTCAAGAATTGATTCCGCATATCGAGAAAACGTATAGAGTGCGTGCTGAAAGTCGTTATCGTGCTATCTCCGGTTTGTCTATGGGAGGTGGCGGAGCGTTGTTTTATGCCCTTCATTATCCGGAGATGTTTGTTGCTGCTGCTCCGTTAAGTGCTGTTGGAGGGGCATGGACATTCGATCAGATGAAGAGTCAATCAGATTTATCGAAGGTGTCAGAAGAAAAAAAAGTGGAAGTTCTCGGGCAAATGGATATACAAACTATCTTGGAGAAATCTCCGAAAGAAAAGCTAGACCGTATCAAATGGATTCGTTGGTATATCAGTTGTGGTGATGATGATTTCTTATCGGTAACGAACTGTCTCTTACATAACACGTTGTTACAGCATCAGGTTGGTCATGAATTTCGTATGAAAGACGGCAGTCATTCGTGGACTTATTGGCGGATGGAATTACCAGAGGTTATGCGATTTGTTTCTAGAATATTTACTCAATATTGAGCGTAAGTAAAGTGATTCTTAACAAAATAGGCTTTGAAGATCAAGTCCTTTTATCGTATGAATTAAAATTTATAGATATTTTTTTATTTCTTTTTAGTGGTATTTGCTTGCTTACTCGTTCTTAATATAAACATTGTTTTTTATGGGTTTAATTTAGGTAAAAGGTTAGAATTGGTGTTTGATTGGTTTTCAAGTTTATCCTCCGGTTAAAATTTGCTCCTCATTGCTTTTACTACACCGGAGGGAACTTGTAAAATACTGTAGGTCAAGATAGGTAGATCGTTTTTTTAAAGGTAAAGAGGTTTTGTTTTCAGTTAAAAACAGGAAAAATAGTGACTAGAATACAAAATCATATGACGAAAATAGTTCGAATATTAGTTTTCGCATTTCTGATGCTCATACCTGTTTGCGGTGTAGCGCAGGATAAAATTAAAATAGCTTGCATTGGCAATAGTATAACTGAAGGGGCTGACAATTATCCGACTCCTTTGGCTCGTATGCTTGGAGATCGATATGAAGTTGGCAATTTTGGAAAGTGGGGCCATACTTTATTGCGAAAAGGTGATCATCCTTATATGAGTACCGATGCATTTATCAATGCACAGAAATTTCAACCGAACGTTGTAATTATTAAACTTGGTACAAATGATTCCAAGCCGGAGAACTGGAAATATAAGGATGAATTTGAAACTGATTTAGAGTATATGATCAGCACTTTTCAGAAGTGTGGATCTAAACCGAAAATTATTATATGTCGTTGTATTCCGGCAAGTAATAATTTATATGGGATCCGTAATGATATAATAAAAGATGAAATTTATCCGATACAAAAGAAAGTAGCTAGGAAGTTTCATCTGAAATTGGTAGATCTGTATAGCCCATTAGAACATAAAGTTGATTCAACCTGCTATGTATGGGATAATGTACATCTGAATAAGAGCGGTTCGCTTATATTGGCGGAGCATATATATAAAGCTATTACAGGTAAAAAAGCTCCTAAATTGGAAAATGCATTTGCTAACTAGAAGAAAAATCATACTATAAAACGACACATGAGGCGATATATTTATTTTGTTTTTTTATTATGTTGTACTGTTAATCTAGTGTTAACTAGTTGTGTACGACAGAAATATGTTGTAATGGATATGGTACACCATAATCCGGGTGAAGCTATGACGGAATCGAAGTTTCTCGACCCTTCTTTTTTGAAAACAAATGAATATGGAGCAAAAGTTTTTTTCTTGTTTGAGGCTGCACAGTTTGGAATTGATTGGAAGAGTTTGGATCCTTCTTTATTCCCGGATACGACTGAAGCCGGACGTTGGGTGGCAGAAAAAGCAGAAATAATACATAAAAAATATGATGCAGCAAAAAAGGAGGGCCTTCAGGTATACTGTATGCTTGATATGTTAGTACTCCCTTCTTTGCTAGTAGAAAAACATAGAGCAGAACTTACTAACGAACAAGGAAAACTTGATATCTCGAAACCTTATACTCAGCTTTGTATTCGTGAATTGATGAAGGAAATGTTTGAAACGTTTCCACAATTGGATGGATTAGTGATTCGTACTGGAGAAACTTACCTGCACGATGCTCCTTATTATGTAGGCAATCATCCAGTACAAAATGGTATGCATGATCATATTGCGTTAATTAATTTGTTACGGGAAGAGGTTTGTGAAAGACGTAGTAAGAAGTTGTTTTATCGTACATGGGATATGGGACAATTACATTCGATCCCTAAATATTATTTGTCCGTTACAGACAGTATAGAACCGCATCCAAATCTTTATTTCTCTATCAAACATACCATGACGGATTTTTGGAGATCAGCAATCACTGATCCTGATATGAATTATAATACAATGGATAAATATTGGTTGGAAGAATCAGGACAATATGGTGTCCCTTTTAATCCTTGTATAGGTATTGGTAAACATCAACAAGTAGTTGAAGTGCAATGTCAACGTGAGTATGAAGGAAAGGGAGCACATCCCAATTATATCGCTAAAGGAGTAATTGATGGCTTTGAAGAATTTAAGAAACCTGGTATAAAGAAGCCGTATTGTCTAAACCAAGTGAAAGATAATCCCTTATTTAAGGGTGTTTGGACTTGGTCACGTGGCGGTGGCTGGGGAGGTCCTTATATCAAGAATGAGTTTTGGATCGAATTAAATGCTTATGTCATGTCGCATTGGGCTAGTAATCCTTTGAAAACAGAAAAAGAAATACTATATGATTTTGTAAAAGCCAAAGGGCTTCCCGAGTCAGAATGGGAGATGTTCCGTCGGCTTTGCCTGTTATCAGAAGATGGAGTGATAAAAGGGCAATATAGTACTATGGGAGATACTTATGTTAATTGGACACGTGATGACACCATAACGGGAGATGTATATCAAAAGAGTTATTTTGATCGTATGATTGAAAGAAATCAGGTAAATGCTTATCTGAAAGAAAAGGAAGAAGCTGTCCGTATTTGGAAGGAAATAGAACAGATATCTCAAAAACTACATTTTCCCTCAGAAGAATTGAACCATTTCATTCGTATTTCCTGTTCGTATGGACGCATTAAATATGAGCTGTTTGCTGTTTCGTGGCATATTATGCTATGCGGTTATGTGGCAGATACAATAAAAAAGCCTTTTAACCGGATAGAGATGGATAAATATATTACTGCATTTGATGATTTGTGGAAAGAATGGAACGACTTATCTCTAGAAAACGATAATTGCCCTTCAATGTATAAGATTTCTTCTAACTTTTTTGGTTTTCCTGTAGGTATACAAGAGACCATTGATAAATACAGAAAATAGTTTTCCTTTTCTCTTCTTATATGTTATAGAATATAAAAAATAAATGAATATTACTTAGTGGTTAGTATTATTCTAGTCGTCTTAATATTAGTAGTAGCAAAAAGTATGAGAAAGAAACATAAAATAACGAAAGTGAAATTATGATCATTATTATTATATAAATTCTTAAAAACGGTATTTTCTATGAGAAACTTATTACAAAAATGTTTTAAATGGCAGTGGCTTGTCTGCTTGGCTGTAGGCTGCTGCTTTTCGTCTTGTAAAGATGATGAAGAGTCAACTTCGGGCTATGATCCGAATAAGCCGATTGTGTTGACTGATTTTTATCCGCCCGAAGGAAAGCTTGCAACTCAAATTATTCTTAATGGATCGAATTTTGGGAATAGTAAGGAAAATGTGAAGGTCTTTTTCAATGATAAAGAGGCTTCTGTAATTTCTGTGAAGGATGATAGAATGTTGGTATTGGCTCCTAAACGTGCATCTACAATAGAGGACCCAGAATGTGTGGTTAAAGTACAAGTACATGAACAAATAGAGGAGTACAAACAGACATTTGATTATTATATCCAGACTACTGTGACTACGTTAGTGGGAGGAAGTACATCGGCACAGGTGAATCCAACAGGAACTATACCACTTTCTGAAGCACAATTTAGAGCAAATATTGATAGGTGTATTTGTGTAGATCAGGATAAAAATGTTTTCTTTTTAGTAGATAATGATGGAAAGTTTGCTGCATTTATGTTAAATGAGGAGGCTGATAAATTAATATCTCTAAAGTCAGATATTAATGCGTTGTTTAACTCTCCTGTTTTGGGGTATAATAGTAAGGACGACATTGTCTATCAATTCTGGGCTAATAGAGATAGTCATGAAGTTTATTATTTTGACCCTAAGACGGATTATGCACCGACTACAGCCATAAGTTCTATTTCATGGGATGATCCAAATTTTCCAAATATTGAAGGATTTGGAGTATGGGCAGCCAAGTGTAATTTTACAATGGGACCAGATGGAAAAATGTATTCAAGAATGTTAGGTGGAAATCTGGTACGGATTGATGTAGAGAATGCTAGAGGAGAGAATCTAACGAATGGGGATTTGGTTGGAACCAAGGATGGTAGTGCTTATGGACTTGTTTTCGATCCTCAAGATGAGAATGTTTTTTATTTCTCAAATAATGATAAGCATTGTATTTATAAATATGATTTACGTACTAAAGAATGTGCATGTTGGGCTGGTCAAGAAGGTAAAAGTGGATATTTGGATGGACCAATAGGACAAGCTATGTTTAATAAACCTGGACAGATGTGTGTCGATTCAGAAGGTAATATAATTTTGACTGATACCGAAAATCACTGTATTCGTAAGATAACAATGAGTACAGGTTATGTATCTACATTAGCAGGAAAACCCCAAAATTCAGGTTATGTAAATGGTAGTGCAGAAGATGCTCAATTCAAAAAACCATTGGGAATTTGTATTGATAACGACGATGTAATGTATATCGGCGACTCAGAGAATCGTGCTATTCGTCGATTAGCTGTCGAATAAATAATTAGTGAAACTTTATATTTAATATAATATGAATCGAATATTTGTAATTTTTGCTTTGCTTCTTGCGTTTGTAGCACAAGTACATGCACAGAAAGAGCAAAGTTTTATGTTGACTGGTACAGTCTTCGATGAATTTAATGAACCAGTTCCGGGAGCAAATGTATATGTTAAAGATAAACCGGGTGTGGGAATAACAACTAATATTGATGGTAAATTTCGGTTAAAGGTAAATATATATGATATAGTGGTTGTGTCTTTTTTGGGATATGAAAACTATGAGCAACGTTTGACGAATAAAATTGACAATGTTAAAGTAACCTTAAAACCGGCTACGGAGAATATTGATGAAGTAGTTGTAGTAGGTATGGGTACGCAGCGAAAGGTCAGTGTTGCTGGTGCAATTACAACGATGGATCCAGCGCAACTAGAGGTTCCTGCTACAAATATAGTTAATACACTAGCAGGTCGTGTTGCAGGTGTGATTGGAGTTCAATCTAGTGGTGAACCGGGCAAAAATATTTCCGAGTTTTGGGTGCGCGGAATTGGTACGTTTGGTGCTAATAGTGGTGCATTAGTGTTGATTGATGGATTGGAAGGTAGTTTAAGTCAGATAGATGCTGCCGATGTTGAAAGTTTTTCTGTTTTGAAAGATGCTGCCGCTACAGCGGTGTATGGTAGTCGAGGTGCAAATGGTGTAGTATTGGTAACGACGAAGCGTGGTTTGGAGTCCAAATTGAAGATCAGTGGTCGTGCTAATATGACAATCTCACATTTAAAACGTTTACCTGAATATGTTAATGCCACTCAATATGCTGAAATGGCAAATGAAGCTTCTGTTGCAACCGGATTATCTCCTATTTATAACCAGACAGAAATGGATATTATAAAATATGGTTTAGATCCGGATCTGTACCCAAACATTGACTGGCAAGATGTTATTTTAAATCCCAATTCTTTCCAGCAAACTTATTATGTTAGTGCTCAAGGTGGTAGCAGTGTTGCCCGTTATTTTGCAAGTTTAGGAATGTCGAAAGAATCTGCGGCTTATAATCCATCCAAAGATAGTAAATACAATAAAGGTGTAGGCTATGATACTTATAATTATCGTTTGAATTTGGATATAGATTTGACTAAAACAACTAAAGTCTATATTGGAACAACTGGCTATATGTCGGTGAATACTCGCCCGAGCATGGGGGAATATTCTAGAGGAGTCAGTTTGACAGATTGGCTATGGAGTTCACAGGCAAAGACTACTCCAATAAGCTATCCATTACGCTATTCAAACGGATATTATCCTGCTGCAGGAACTAAGGATGAAATATCTCCGTATGTTCTATTGAATTATACAGGTAATGCTAGAGAACAGAATACCAGGAATTTAGTTACTTTAGGTATTACACAGGATTTGTCGATGATTACTAAAGGGCTATCAGCTAAAGTACAGGGATCATGGGATACACAAAGCTTATTCGGAGAAGCGCGCTATAAAATGCCGGAACTAAATGAGGCATTGAAGGAGCGTAACCCTAATGGTACTTTGAGTTTTGAGAAAATAGCTGATGAGAAAACCGTTACATATAGCAGTGCTGCTTGGGTTTGGAGGAAGCTATATTTAGAGGCAAATGTTAATTATGACCGTACCTTTGGCGATCATCGTTTAGGTGGTTTACTGTTTTATTATATAGAAGATACATCTGAAACTGGTGCAGATAAAAGTATGAATGCTATACCAAAGCGTTATCAAAGTCTTTCTGGGCGTTTTACATATGGTTTTAAAGATACATATTTTTGGGATTTGAACTTTGGTTTGAATGGATCTGAAAACTTTGAACCAGGTAAACAATATGGATTCTTTCCGGCAGGAGCTTTCGCATGGGTACCATCTTCATATGAATTTATGCGTGAAAATGTAAGTTGGTTGAATTTTCTAAAGCTTCGCGTTTCTTATGGTGTTGTTGGTAATGACCGCATCAGCTCTAGACGTTTTCCTTATCTGACCCTAATAAAAGAAGAAAATGCTTCAAATCCTTGGGGAGGGACTGGTAGCTTGACAGAAGAACAAGTTGGTGCCAATAATTTGATGTGGGAAAAAGCAAAGAAATTTGATGTTGGTATGGATCTGCATTTGTTTAAGGATAAATTTACTTTGACTTTAGATTATTTTAAGGATACACGAGATGGTATTTTTCAGGAACGTAAACAAATTCCTGATTATGTAGGTTTGATTCAAATGCCTTATGGTAATATAGGTCGTATGAAAAGCTGGGGAGCTGATGGAAATATGGAATTCTATCAACAGATAGGAAAGGATGCACATGTGATATTACGTAGTAATTTTACTTTGAGTAAGAATAAGATATTAAATTGGGAAGATACAAAGAAGCCTTATACATATTTGGAAAATAATGGTTATGCCAATAATGTACAACGTGGATTTGTTGCTATGGGATTGTTTAAAGATCAACAAGATGTAGACATGAGTCCTACACAATTTGGTACGGTACGTCCTGGTGATATTAAATATCGAGATATAAATGGTGATGGTAAAATTACTGATGATGATAAAGTTCCTTTATTTGCTTATTCAGGGGTACCACAGTTGATGTATGGTATTGGTGCTGAGTTTCGTTATAAAAGTTGGACACTAAATGTCTTGTTCAAAGGGACAGGACGTAATAAGTTCTTATATGGCGGTTCGGATGGTAGAAACTTCGATGGATACATGCCATTTAATCAGAAGGATAAAGGAAATATAATGACAATTGCTTATAATCCGGAGAATCGTTGGATTTCTGCTGAATATTCAGGAAATCAGGCTACAGAAAATCCAAATGCTCGTTTTCCACGTTTGTATTATGGAAAAAATGAGAATAATACGAAACCTTCTACATTTTGGATGGGTGATGCCCGTTACTTGCGTTTACAGGAGTTGAGTTTGGCATATAATCTAAAAGTTCCTGCATTACAACGTATTTTGGGTATTAATTCCATGAATATTCAGTTGATGTGTGAAAATTTGGCAGTATGGGATTCTGTAAATATATTCGATCCAGAACAAGCGACATCTTGTGGACAGGCTTATCCTTTACCTGCACGTTATTCATTGCAGCTATATTTGAATTTCTAATACGATGTATAAACTTAATAGAAATTAGTTCATGAAAAAATATTTTATATTATCGGTTCTGTTATTTGTATCCGGCTTTTTTGCTTCTTGTAATTATTTGAATATAGATGATTATTTTGAGGATACCTTTCAAGAAGATTCTATTTATGCAAATAAGCGTAATATTGAACGTTATTTTAATGGGGCTGCCGCTCTGCTTCCTGTTGTCGATAAAAATTGGGAATATGGGAACACTCCTGGAGTTACAGGTTCAGACGAGGCTGTGAGCTGTGGTGATTGGAATGGTATGGTTGTTATACAATTCTCTGGAACGAAGTTAATGAATAATGAGATTACTTCTAGTTCAATGGGCGGTTGGACATGGGATTTCAATATTTGGCCTAAATGTTATAAGGTGATTCGTAAGGTGAATACTATATTGCCACATATTGATGGTGTTCGTGATATGAATAGTTTTGAAAGAATGGAATTTCGTGCAAAATGCCGTTTCTTAAGAGCTTATGCATATTATTTAATTTTGCAACAGAATGGTCCAATGATTTTGTTAGGTGATGAAATTGTTAGTAATAATGAGGAAGCTGAGTATTATGCAAGAACGCGTAATACGTATGACGAATGTGTGGATTATATTTGTTCTGAATTTGATGAAGCTGCTAAAAACTTGCCTGATGCTACCACTTCGATGGATCAATATATTCCAACAGAAGGAGCTGCCTTAGCTTTAGCTGCTCGTGTGAGATTACAAGCTGCTAGCCCATTATATAATGGTGGAGAGGCAGCCCGTAGATTTTTTGGTGATTTTACCCGTTGTACAGATGGAGATCATTATGTTTCTCAGTCATATGATGAACGTAAGTGGGCACTTGCTGCTGCGGCAGCGAAGAAGGTTATTGATTTAGGACGATATCAATTATATACTGTTGCTGCTTCTACTGATGCTGAACATCCTGAATCAGGGAATTATGGTACATATGTAGTCACTCTGCCGCAAGAGGTTCCTACTGCAGAATTTCCAAATGGTGTAGGGATGGGAGATAAAAAAGTTGTAGATCCGTATCGCTCTTATGCCGAAATGTTTAATGGAGAGCTTGCTATTAATCAAAATCCGGAGTTCATATGGTGTAGTTCTACAGCGCAGGTTGGTAGCCATATGGGGTACGTATTCCCATTGAATTTTGGAGGATCTTCTTGTCTATGTGTACCTCAGCATATAGTAGACCAATTTTATATGGCAGATGGGCGTGATATTAAAAATTCTAGTAGTGCATATCCGTATATAGCCCGTCCTTATGATAAGACTTGCGTGACGACAGAAGACAAAGTTTTATCTGAAGGTTATAAAATCAGCCAAGGAACATATTTGGCATACACTAATCGTGAACCACGTTTCTATGTGAATATTGGTTACTCACATGCTTGGTGGGCGATGGGATCTACTACTGAAAGTGCTAAGAAAAATGTTAATATTGATTATTGGAATGGAGCTAATTCTGGTAAAAATCATTCTAATAATAATGTTTATAATATAACTGGATATACTTCTCGAAAATATATCAATCCACAAGATGCTATGAGTGGTAGTGGGGCGCGTCAAAAAGATAAGTCATTTCCGATTATTCGATATGCAGAAATATTGCTTGCTTATGCAGAAGCCTTGAATAATTTAACTCAAGCATATGAAATTGATGGTCAGACTTATACTCGTGATACAGAAGCTATCAAATATTATTTTAATCAGATACGTTATCGTGCTGGTATTCCGGGATTAACAGCGGATGATTTGATTACAGTGGAAGCTTTTAATAAAGTTGTTCAACGTGAACGTTTGATTGAGTTATTTTGGGAAGGACAACGTTATTATGATATTAGACGCTGGGGAATTGTTGAAGATTTGGAAAGGGAACCTTTAATGGGGTTAAATGTAGAACAGGCTGAATGGGAGGGATTCTATCAGCCCACTGTCATTCAGTATAAATCGATAATTGAACGTGATTTCAAACCTAAGATGGTATGGTTACCTTTACATTTGGATGAGATTAGAAAGGTTTCTGTTCTTGATCAGAATCCTGGTTGGGATAAATAAAATTTTAAATGTATAAACTATGAAATATAGAAATTTTACAAATAAATTGATGCTTATGGTAGGTGTGACAGCTACTGCTGTTCTCACATCCTGCGAGCAAGAGTTTTATCAGGATGAACAGTATCGTAAGGAAATTTATATTGTTAGTGGAGAAGATAATATTTTCCAACGAGAATTTGCTTTCGGCGGGGAGGAAATAGGATACCTTTCTGTTTATGCAAGTGGTACAACTCCAATTGAAAAAGAAGTGATGGTAGAACTGGAAAGGAATGAAACTGTATTATCGGACTATAATCAAAAGAGATATGGGGATAATTACAAAAACTATGTCCTGGAGTTACCAGATACTCATTATAAAGTAGATGATTGGAGTATAAAATTATATCCAAATGCAAATTCATCTTATTCTTTATTTCCAATTAAAGTAAATATTGATGGGCTAGAACCTGAAGATAATTACTTTCTTCCTTTAAGAATAGCTTCTGTTTCTGACTATATGATTTCTTCTGCAAGGAGGAATGTATTGATGCAGATACTTATGAAAAATGATTATGCAACGACTAAGGAGAAAAGCTATTATACTATGAATGGAACAAGATTGAGAGTAGCTAAAGATACTTGGGAACCTTTGGACAAAAAGAATAATGCTCCAGATTATAAACCAATAAATGCCACTAAGTTGGTTGCTCCAGTTACGGAATATGGTATTCGTATTTTAACGGGATCTACACTTACATCGGATAGAAAAGAACTCCGTAAACAAGGGATTGTTGTTACGGTCCATCCTGAGGAGATGATTGATGTTCCTGTTATCGGGAGTAATGGATTGCCAACTGGAGAATATATCCAATGTCAAAAAGTGACATTAGATAAATGGTATAATGTAAATGGTGGAATTACAGTGTTAAATATTGAGGATACCCCATCATATTATAATCCAGAGAAGAAAGAGTTTACGTTGAATTATCGTTATAATTATAACTCGAATGATTGGTATGAAATGAAAGAGGTGATGTCTCCAGTGGCTATTGCTAACGAAAATAATTGAGTGGCTGATAATAAATGATAAATCTTATGAAAACAAGAAATATATATAGTCTTCTATATGTAACTTTCGTTGCAGTGGCGTTAGTTGCATGCAACGATTATGACGCAGCGCAAACTGCATATGAAGAAATAGTGGATAGTGATGTAACGACTACTCCTCCAAATATAGATTCGGCATGGGAATTACAGCTAATTCCTAATGTAGGTCAGCATAGTGGTGAGGTTTTTGTTTATAAAGACAAAAAGTATGATAAGCTATTTACTCGCACATTAGGATGGAATGGTGGAATTGGTGTGCAATCTACATCATTGTCTGATGGAAATGTTCTATGGGCTTTTAATGATAGCTATTTTGGAGTTGTAGATGCTGAAACAAGAGCAAGAGGTAATTGTAATTTCCCACATAATAGTATTATGGTCCAAACGACTGTTGGTGGTAGTCTTGGAGAAACGGATGATGATCTAAGATGGTTAGTTGATTATATACAAACTAATGATCCTGATGGAGAAGGTTATTATCAGGCGTATACACACATAGCTCCAGATGAGACTATTATGGAAGAAACAGATGAAGAGCATTTCTATCAGATAGGTGGTGCTACGATATTTGATAATAATGGAGTTAAAGAACTTCAAATGTTGTGGGGGGAAATGGATAATCATGAAGGTAAAATGACTCGAACTGGTACCTGTTTAGCTGTTTACAGTTTGGAAGGACAGCCGGGTAATAGTACTTATCTTAAAAGAATTAGTAAAAACGAAGAATTCAATACAGATGATGTTGGCTATGGTTCTACTATATGGAAAGATGAAGATGGACATATTTATCTTTATGTAACAGAGAATAACAGACCATTAGTTGCTCGCACCACTACTCATGATTTAACTTCTGAGTGGGAGTATTACATACGTGATTTAAGTGGTAACTTTATGTGGCAAAAGATGTATCCGACGAAAGAGGAGAGAACTCGCTCTACTATAATGGAAAATAATTATGTATGTAGTATGCCACAGATCTTTAAAAAAGGAGATTACTACTATATGATAGGACAAGCCGTATCTTATGGTCATTCTGTTTATTTATATCGTGGCGAGACGCCTTATGGACCTTTTACAGATCAAAAAAATTTGTTTAATGTCCCTTATGCTGTGGATAAGATAGGTAATCAGTATTATAAAAATTTGCTTAGAGTAAATTTGCATCTAGAACTTGCACGAGAAGGTGAATTAGTATTTTCTACTAATACTGATGCTGATACTGCTGGAGATAATTTTGATTTTCCGGGTAGTGCTGACTTTTGCCGTCCTTATTTTTATCGTGTTTTCAATTGGGAAAGTATATATGATGAAGATGATTGATAGATACTGACGGATTCATCTTGGTAAATTGATTTAGAAAGTCATTTCTTCATAAAAGGGAGAAATGACTTTCTTTTTTAATATGTTCTGAGCTTTCCTGCATACAAGTAAATTTATTAATAAAAAACATGTAATTGTTTTAGTGGTATATTATTTTTAAATCGTCATTAGATAAATAACAATAAAATAGTACACATATTAAAAAGAACTAATAATAATGAATATTACCGTTTTTAGAGTTTATCAACTAAATTTATTAACCGCTATTTCTATGTATATGAAAAGCTTATTTTATTTATTCCTACCTATTGTAGGTGCGTGGCTTTTTTCGTCTTGCTCAGATGATTTTTTGGGTGAGACAGAAACCACGGACTTAGATCAGGCAACCGTATTCGCTGATAGTACTTATACGGCAGATTTCTTAAACCAGATTTATGTGGATATTGGTTTTGATATCCAACATAATCGGTATAAAGATCAGTATAATGATCATGGAGGATTGCAGACTAGTTGTGATGAAGCTGCGTATAAAGCTAGTACCGGGCTTACGACAGATGTAATGTTCGCTACTGGAACAGTCAATCCTGTTACTATTTCTGAGGACGATGTTTGGAGAATTGCATATCGAAATATTCGTCGAGTAAATGTGTTTTTTAAATATGCAGATGGATCCCGAATGGCTGAAGTGGCAAAGGAAGAGTATAAAGCAGAAGCACGCTTTTTGCGTGCTTGGTATTATGCAATGCTATTAAGACATTATGGTGGTGTGGCTTTAATTGGTGATGATGTTTATGAAACTGTAGAAGAAGCAATCAAGGAGCGTAACTCTTATGCGGATTGCGTTGAGTATATTGTGGATGAAGCTAATAAAGCTGCAGAAATATTGCCAGTTGAAAGAAGTGGAAACAAATTTGGACGTGTAACCCGAGGAGCTTGTAAAGCCTTAATTTCACGTGTACGTTTGTATGCTGCTAGCAAATTATTCAACGGTAGTGATTTTGCGCCTGCTGATTTTCCAAAAGAATTGTTAGGGTATCCTACTTATGATAAGGAGCGTTGGAAAATTGCTGTAGATGCTGCCCTTGATGTGATAAAGATGAAGCAGTATGATTTGTACATTCGTAATGAAGATGAGAATAATGAGGCTTATCCGGGATGGGGATATTATGCACAGTTGTTACCTGCTGATTATTATGGAAAAGTGGGAACGGAGGTTTATTGCGGTACAATCTTTGAAAAGAAAGCAGGAGCTAGTATAGATACAAACCGATGGTTTGCTCCTCCTAGTACAGGAGGAAATGGTATTGGAGGGTATGTTTATCATGATTTGGCTGAACTTTTCCCAATGGCAGATGGCACATCGACTAAGGATAGTCCAGATTATGACCCTACGAATCCTGCTAACAAACGTGATCCTCGTTTCATGTTCACTGTTACTTATGATGGATGCATAATGAAGAGTAATATGCAGGATACTGAAATTAATATATCTGTGGGAACACAACAGGACGCTATCTATCGAGGGACTCCGACAGGGTATTATACACATAAATTCTTGAAATTTGGTTCAATGGCAAATCAAATGCTTTATGGAGGTTCACAAGCACGACCATTGATGCGTTATACTGAAATTTTGCTGAATTATGCAGAAGCTGCTAATGAATATTATGGACCTGATCATAAAGATGTACTAGGAGATCAAGAAATTAGCCCATATATTGTATTGAGAAAGATACGTGAGTGTGCTGGCATAGAGCCTGGCGAGGATGGAACATATGGAATTGAAAATAATATGAGTCAGGCTGATATGACAGAAGCTATTCGGTTGGAACGTCGGTTGGATTTAGCGTTTGAAGGACATCGTTTCTTTGATGTACGTCGTTGGATGATTGCTGAAGATACAGATAATAGGATGATGCATGGTTTTGAAATCACAAGAAATGGTGAGCGGAAGACAGGAAGAATCATTGATACTCGTCAGCATACCTTCCGTAAAGCGATGTATTTTTATCCAATACCTTATAAAGAGACTGTGAAATCACCGGATTTGTTGCAGAATCCTTATTATGAATAGGAATGATTGTTATATTAAAAATAAGAAATATGAGATTTAAAATACAAACTACGGTTTTACTTTTCGTCTTATTAGGTATTGTGAGTGCTTGCAATACATTTAAAGATGAAATAGCTCCTGATTCTTATATGGAAGTACCAAAGCAGTTAGATGGGAAGTGGCAATTAAAAACTGTTGTACGCAATGGAACGGATATATCTGAAGTGATGGACTTTAGTCAGTTTCGTCTGATTATGAATAAAGATAATACATATAATATTGAAAACTATCTCCCTTTTTTAGTAAAGAAAAATGGTACATGGAGAATTGATAATTTGACATATCCTTTTTTCTTAACTTTTCAGGAGGAAGGTGCTGAAAGAGAAGCTATAACTGAAATCACTTACCCGATTGTACAAGGGAAACGCCATATAACCCTTACAATTAGTCCGGGATGCTCGAGCAACTCTTATGTTTATTCTTTTGAAAAAATAGAAGAATGATTTAAAAAGAAAAGCTTATGAAATATTATTTAAAAAAACATAGAATAAAAATCTCTTTTTTGTTGGTACTTTCCTTAATAGTCTTTGGATGTTCCTTTTTGATTAAGGAGGTAAATGTTAAACAAGAGAACGAGGCCGGAGAGATGGTTACCTATATTAAGGCTGGTGAAATTGCAACTTTTACGTTTAGTGGAGAAATAAACATCGATGGTGATGCAAGCAATGAAACGTTTATTGTTGGCTTCTTGGCTCCAAGAAGTTGGAATGTACGTCAGAATGCAACTGTGACATACAGAGAAGATAGGTATGAAACGGAAGTGGATCACAAAATGACAGTAATTCCAGATACTGAACAGCCTGCAAATTATAAAGGTATGAGTTGGTCAGCGGCATTGAAAAAAAAATATGGTGTACGAGGCAATGTCTTGAACGATATGGAATGGATTGCATTTAAATCGGATAACTATCCTAGTGTAAATGGAACAATACATTATACAGTAACAATTAAGTGTAATTCAGGAAAAAGCAACTTAAAATTCCGACCAAGTTTTTTTATCAATCACTCTAGTGATGGGATTGGAGGAGACGAGGCTCATTATTCTGTTAAGGATGCTGATGATTGCTTTGAAGTGGTAGAAGGATCAGGTACTGTGATTGATTTTTGTTCTACGCACTATTATCAAATTGAACCTTTGTCTGCTTTACAAGATGATTATGTAACATTCACTTTTCAAGGGGATATTAATACCAATGAATTGATAAAAGCTGAGAATGTGTATATAGAAGCTACTGCTTATACGATAGAAGGAAAGATATATACAGTCAATGAAAAGAGTGCGAAAACACTGATGAAAAGAGAAACGAAATTGCCAAGATATAATGTAACTCTTTGGCCTGGTGGATTTTTTAATATTCCGGCCGGTGAAACAATTTCTCGTATAGAGTATATTTTCACAAATGAAGATGGAATAGTATCTATTTCCCAGTCAGATGACAGTAGAGATAATGAAGGAGAAGAGGTAGAAGAAGGAATAAAAGAGCCTTTCGTATTCGAATTTCAATGTGAATAGAGTTTAACCTTAAAAAAAGATTATATGCGTAATATTTTGAATAAAAGAAATAGTCGGTACTGTTTCACATGGTTTGTAATGTGGCTACTACTTGGCTTGGGACATTTGAATGCGGTGGCTCAAGAAGCAGGAGGAACGGCTAATATTACAGGTAAGGTAATCGATCAATATGGCAATCCTGTCTCGGGTGTTGTAATCACGATGAAGAATACTGATTTTAAGACTGTGACAGGTGATGATGGTACTTTTGAATTTCAGTATAAGAAGGGCGATATGCTTCGTTTTTCTCATCCAGGTTTTTTACATAAGGAAATTAAGGTGAACAAGCTAAGAAGTCTGGAACGTATTTTTAAAGTAACGTTGATAGAAGAGTTCGTGAAATTTCCAGAAGTAATAAATGGACCTTATGATACGAAAGATAAAGCAAGCTATTTAGGTTCAGCTGCTACGGTTTATACAGATCAGGTTAGTTCATTGATGGGAACTACTATTCTTCCTTCATTACAAGGGCGTTTACCAGGACTAGATATTGTACGTACTCGTGGTGCACGTAAGAGTCAAATTGAATCCAGTTCTTCTGGAACCATCTTTAACTTTAATAGCCCTACATTGGGTAAAGAGGCATATAGTGATAATACGGAATTTAATGTTCTATCACGCCACAATGCACCGGTGGTGGTAGTGGATGGTGTGCAAAGAGAATTATATTCTATCGATCCTGATGCTATTGAATCGGTATCAATTCAGAAGGATGCTTTGTCATCTATGTTTTTGGGGATGCGCAGTTCCCGTGGTGCATTAGTAATTACTACTAAAGATCCTATCAAACAGGGATTTCAGTTATCATTTACTGGACGGTTTGGTGTGCAGAGTTCTGTGAAAAAACTAAATCCGCTGTCTACTTCTCAATATGCTTATTTATTGAATGAGGCGTTGCTGAATGATGGTAAAAATCCCTTTTATTCTTATGATGACTTTATTAAGTTTCGTGATCATTCCAGTCCGTATACACATCCAAGTGTGAACTGGTGTGATGAACTGATGAACAAAAATTCGACTACTCAGTCTTATAATTTGAATGCTACAGGTGGTAACAAGTACGCACAATATTTTATTAGTGTAGGCTATGTAGGTGAAAATGGATTATTTAAAAATCCAGGTGGAGATGCTCACGATACAAATATGACATTTGATCGTTATATGATTTCTTCTAAAGTGAACATCAATATTACTGATGATTTGACTGCAAAAGTTACTTTGATGGGACGTATAGAAGAAGGTACTCAACCAGGAGGGACTGGAAATGGGTATGATGATATTCTCAGTTCAATTTATTCTACTCCAAGTAATGCATATCCTGTGACAAATCCAGATGGATCATGGGGAGGTAGTCAGTCGTTCAATAATAATTTGTTATCGCAGACTATTAACTCTGGCTATATAACAGATGGGGCTCGGGATGTATTGGGAGCTATTAATTTGCGTTATGATTTTGGTAAGTTAGTTAAAGGCTTGTCTGTTCGTATGGTAGGTAGTGTAACTTCTCAGAATCGTTCGACTACGAAACGAACAAAAACTTCCGAAGTTTTTGATTATACTATTGATAAGGATGGCAATGACGTTTATACTCGGTATGGAGAAAAGAAAACGCAATCAAATTCATTTAGTTCTGTGTCTACCTATCGGCAGATGTATGGTCAACTTGCTGTTGATTATGAACGTCAATTTGGTAAGCACAAATTTAAGGCCAGTGTTCTAGGAGATACGCGAAATACTCTTACTAACTGGGATCTTCCTGAATATCCATCAAATATTATAGGTGATGTCTCTTATGATTATGCGGGGCGATATTTTGCACAGGTAGCATTAAGTAAAAGTTATTACAATCGTTATGCTCCAGGCAGAAGGTGGGGAACCTTTTATGCTTTCGGTTTAGGATGGGATATCAGCAAAGAGAATTTTATGGAAAACTGTGAGTGGCTGAATCAACTAAAGATACGCGGTGTATATGGTAAGACAGGTAATGGTATGAACAATGCTGGATATTATACGTATTATCAGACTTATTCCTCAGGAGGTGATGATTATCGGTTGGGGACTAATTTAGGACAAAGTTCAGGAAGTTTTACAGAAAAAGATAAACTGGCGAATTTATATCAAACGTGGGAAAAAGGCAATAAACTGAATATTGGTGTAGATATAGCTTTGTTTAACAATAAATTACAGGTAACTGCTGATTATTTTAATGATAAATATTATGACTTGTTGCAGGCTCGTGGAAAAAGTATCGAACTAATTGGGCAGAATTATCCGGATGAAAATATTGCTAAAGAACGTTGGTATGGAGGCGAATTCTCAATTACCTATCAAGATCACGTTGGCGATTTTAATTATTATGCATCTGCTAACTGGAGTTGTGAGCAAAGTAAAGTGTTATATAAAGATGAACAAAAAGTGCCTTATGAATATCTGCGTACTACAGGTAAACCCAAAGGGGCAATCTTCGGTTTGGTAGCAGAAGGTTTTTTCACTTCTCAAGACGAAATTATAAAGAGTCCTGTAATTGAAGGATTTAACAATATTCAGCCTGGTGATATCAAGTACAAAGATCAGAATAACGATGGAGTTATCAATGACTTTGATAAGGTAATGATTGGTGGCGATAAACCACTCTCTTATTTCGGTATTGATTTAGGTTTCGAATGGCGTGGATTAGAATTCTCAATGTTTTGGCAAGGAGTGTACAATAAAGATGTTTTAATGAGTGATTGGAATTTATTGGAAGGTTTTCAAACTCAAGGACAAGTTTATGGACAGGCATATGAGAATATGCTGGATCGATGGACTCCAGAAACTGCTGCTACTGCAACTTTCCCGAGGTTGAGTGCTGGTGGTAATAAGTATAATCAAGGCAATGGTTGGGGCTCTTCTTTTTGGTTACGTTCCGGTAATTATATTCGGTTGAAAAATGTTAGTTTAGGATATAACTTACCTGATTCATTCTGTCGTAATTATTTAGGTGGAGCACGTGTGAAAGTTTTCGTAAGTGGACAAAACTTATTCACAAAAGCTGCTAATGAACTCGTTGACCCCGAAGTTAGCTTCGGTAACTATCCGCTACAACGTTGCATCAGCACAGGTATTAATATTAAATTCTAATATACTATGATATCTATGATACGAAATAAATATTTGACGCTAATCGGAGCTGGATTGTTGTTTACAGTTGTATCCTGTACCGATGGGTATGAACCAGAGCCAGTTGAACTGGTATCAATTGATTTTGTATTTTCAAAAACCGATTCTCTTGGTACGAATGCGGTAAAGTTTATGAATAATATTTATGCTACGTTGCAAAACGGGCACAATCGTGTAGGAAGTGATTATTTAGATGCTGCGTCTGATGATGCTATATCTATAAATGTTTCTGACCCGGATGTTTATAAGTTGGCAATGGGACGGTATACTGCGAGTACACGTGTTGAATCGGATATGCGATGGAAAGAGTATTATTCAGGAATCCGTAAGGCAAACATTCTGATTAATCATATTGATGTTGTCCCTTTTATGCTGACTTATAAGAACGCAAAGGGAGAAACAAAACCATTGAATGTTACAATGAAAGCAGAAGCGCGTTTCTTGAGAGCTTATTTCTATTTCGAATTAGTGAAACGCTATGGTGGTGTTCCTTTGATGGGGGATGATGTACATATATTGGGTGATGATATGGAGATCCCAAGAAATACTTTTGAGCAATGTGTACAGTATATTTGTGATGAATTAGATGATATTAAAGATGATTTGCGTACCAATCCAATGCCTGATTTTGAACAATATGCACATACTCCTACTCGTGAGGCTTGCCTAGCTTTAAAGTCTCGAGTGCTATTATATGCAGCGAGTCCTTTATTTAATGAACGTCCTATTGAGATTGGTAATGAATTGATAGGCTATGCTTCTTATGATAGAGAGCGTTGGAATGATGCGGCTAAAGCTGCCAAGACATTTATTGACGAGTACGGTCCGAATGGTAATGGGGCATATGGTTTAACACAGTCTACATCTGATGGCGATAATCGGGATTTTCGTGACGTCTTTTTAGGTTTTTATAATAAGACTAATAATCCTGAAGTCATCTTTTATCGTCCGGGGGGTGAAGATAAGTCTATAGAAAGCAATAATGGGCCTTTAGGATTTTCTGGTGACAATTTAGGTAAAGGACGTACGCTTCCAACTCAAAATTTGGTAGACGCTTTCCCTATGAAGGACGGCATGTTTGCTGGACAAGGTAGTAAATATACTCTTAATCAGAGTAATCCATATGAAAACCGTGATCCGCGTTTGGATTATACAATACTGCATCATGGGTCATCTTGGTTGAATAATACGCTTGATATTTCAATCGGAGGAGTTAATAATCCATCTAACTCTGCTGAATATTCTAAGACGGGTTATTATATGTGTAAGTTTATGGGTAAATTCGGTGAAGAGTCTCAATATGGGAATAAAATACATCTTTGGGTTATGTTTCGTTATGCAGAGATGTTGTTGAATTATGCAGAGGCAATGAATGAGTATCTTTCTTCTCCTTCTCAGGATGTGTACGATGCTATCATTGCATTACGGGCACGTGCTGGTATTGAAGCAGGTAATGATGAATCTCCTTATGGACTTAAGAAAAATATGACACAGGCAGAGATGCGTGAAGTGATTCAAAACGAACGGCGTATTGAAATGGCATTTGAAGAACAACGATATTGGGATATTCGCAGATGGAGAATTGCTGAAGAGATATTTAAGAATCCTTTGGAAGGTTTGGAGATTAGGGTAAAAGGAAATACTACGAGTTTCAATGAAGTGGATGTCCTAAGTACGACGTTTGATGTGAAACGCTATTTATATCCGATCCCATATAATGAGGTAGTTAAGAATGATAACATGATTCAAAATCCGAAGTGGTAATATTATGAAAAGACTATTATTAATATTAGTATGTATAAGCCTTTTTATCTCGGCGTTCGGTCAATCGTTCGTTTTGAAGGGAATTGTCTCTTCAGCCGACGGTGAGTTGTTGCCGGGGGTAAATGTAAAAATACAAGGTACAACAGTGGGTACAATTACCGATATTGACGGTAATTTCCAATTAAATGTAAATAAAGGTGCTGTATTGGAGTTTTCTTATATCGGTTTTAAGAAACAAAGCATTAAAGTAAATAGTCAGCAAATGCTGAATGTAGAATTGGCTCCTGATCAAACAAATTTGGATGAAGTCGTTGTCGTTGGTTATGGTAAGGCTAAGCGTATAACGTTGACAGGTGCAGTTAGTGGAATACAGGCACGTGAGATTCGTAATGTTCCAACTAGTAGTGTACAGAATGCTTTGACAGGAAAGCTGCCGGGTTTTTTTAGTCAGCAACAGTCTGGTCAACCAGGTAAAGATGCTTCAGACTTCTTTATCCGCGGTGTCAGTTCATTGAATAATGATGGTAATAAACCGTTGATTATGGTGGATGACATGCAGTATACTTATGAACAGTTGTCTCAAATTAATGTCAACGAAATTGAAAGTATATCAATATTGAAGGATGCTTCTACTACGGCCATCTATGGTATCAAAGGTGCTAATGGTGTATTAGTAGTAAAGACTCGTCGTGGGGAGCAAGGTAAACCGAAAATTAATGTACGTTTGGAAACTGGTATGCAAACCCCAGTTCGTACGCCTAAATTTCTGAACGCTTACGAATCTTTACA
This sequence comes from Bacteroides sp. RCH18, assembly GCF_058231005.1. Lineage (NCBI taxonomy): Bacteria > Pseudomonadati > Bacteroidota > Bacteroidia > Bacteroidales > Bacteroidaceae > Bacteroides > Bacteroides sp. RCH18. The sequence goes on from NZ_JBIPTC010000002.1 coordinate 896,716, forward strand.
ATTAGTAAAGGAAGCACATACGAATGATGGTACTTTGTCTGATTTCCCGTATACTGAAGACGATATGATCGCTTTCAGAGATCATACTGATCCTTATGGGCATCCTGATGTCAATTGGTATGATGAGATTTTTAAGAAAATGGCATTTCAGGAGAACATAAATGTTGATGTCTCAGGTGGTTCTAAGAAATTGAGATATTTTGTTTCTGCGGGATATTTTACTCAGAATGGCTTGGTAAAAGACTTTGGGGGTAATTCTGGTGATGGTGTGAATCCTAATTATTCCTATCGTCGTTTCAATTATCGCACTAATCTTGATTTTGATGTGACTGATAACTTCAATATGCGTTTGGACGTTTCTTCACGCTTCATGGATATTAATGAACCGTACAATATGAATGTAACAGGTGAGCTTTATGATTTCTCTAAGATGCACCCTTATTCGGCTCCACTTTTGAATCCGGATGGTTCATTTGCTTATTTATATGATACGCAAGATAGAAAACCGACATTGAACGCACGGTTGGCAAATGAAGGATATAAACGTACTAGACGTAATGATAATAATATTTTGTATGGTGCAACATGGAAGATGGACTTCTTAACGCCAGGGCTTGCAGCTGATTTTCAATTGGCATATTCCAGTAGTGATGAAAATTATCGTGCAGTGATGCGTACACGATATCCGACTTATCATTACGATTCTACAACAGGTTTGTATAATATCAATCCGAATGGGGTCTATGATTATGAGCAGTATTTTGTATATAACAGTACAGATAAAGCTATCAAAGATTTGAATATCAAAGCATCTTTGAAATATGCTCATGTTTTCAATAATGCACATGATGTAAATGTTATGTTTTTGTACAATCGTCAGAGTACAACAAATGAAAAGGATGCAGCTGTTCCCAATAATTTCGAAGGTTATACGATGCAGCTAGGCTATAAATATAAAAATAAATACTTGGTAGATTTGAACATGGCATATAATGGGACCGATCGTTTTGGTAAGGATAACAATTTCGGATTCTTTCCAGCATTGGCTATAGGTTATGCTATTTCTCAAGAAGACTTTTTTAAGAATGTAGACTGGTTGGGAAGGAATGTGCAGTTATTGAAGTTTAGAACTTCTTATGGTCTTGTAGGGTCAGATGTAGCAAGCGGCGATCGTTATCTGTATCGGCAAGTATATAAAACAGGTGATTCTTATACTTTTGGTGAAGGTAACAACTTTGGTGTCAGTGGTATCAAAGAAGGTGATTTAGGAAATTTAAATGTAACGTGGGAGAAAGCGAGAAAGTTTAATGTTGGTGTAGATATGAATTTGTTTGATAAATTCTCCTTGACTTTCGACTGGTTTATAGATAAACGTTATGATCAGCTAGTTACCAGAAATGATATTCCGGATATATTAGGTATCGGCTTGTCTCCTGAAAATGTAGCAGAAACTACCAATAAAGGTTTTGATGGACAGATTGGTTATCAAGACCGTTTTGGTAACTTCAACTTTAATACCAATTTTGTATTTGGTTATGCTAAAAATCGAGTCGATTATAAAGCTGAGGCTCAACAGAAATATGAATGGTTGAGAGAAACCGGTAGACAGATTGGGCAGCCTTTTGGCTATCATTGGATTGGCTATTATACACCGGAAGATATTGAAAAGATTAATTCTGGTGCTGCGGACGCTCCGGCTAAACCTGATATTGCTGTGCAGGCAGGTGACTTAAAGTATGCAGATTTGAATGGTGATGGTACTATCAATGATTTTGATAAACGTGCTATTGGCAAACCGAACTTGCCTACTACAACATTAGGATGGACGATTGGAGGAAATTGGAAAGGGTTTAGTATCAGTGTTTTATTCCAAGGATCGTTTGATTATAGTTTTGCTATCAATGGAACAGGGATTGAGTCTGGTAAGAGTCAGTTCCAGCCACTTCACCAAAAGCGTTGGACACAGGAACGTTATGAGAATGGAGAAAGTATTGAGTTCCCACGTTTGACAATGCAAGATGGTACAATAAATAGTGCTTCTGCTTATAATTCGGATTTTTGGCTGATTAATGCATGGTATATTCGTTTGAAGACTGTTGACTTGGGCTATCAACTTCCCAAGACAGCATTACCTAAGTTCTTAGACAATGTCCGTTTTTATGTAAATGCTTATAACTTACTGACTTTTACCGGTTATGATAAATATCAGCAAGACCCTGAAATTAAGACCAATACAGCTGGTGATGCTTATATGAATCAGCGTGTTATAAACTTTGGAGTTCAGTTGGGCTTCTAGTAAATAAGTAGGGTTTAGATAACAAGAGAATAATGTTTGCTATAAAAACATTATTCTCTTTTACTTTTTTAAGAAGTTAGTTTAGTGGTTATTGTATATTTGTTCGTCATAAAGTAAATTGAAAAATTGTATACTATAAAAAAGTAGTTAATATGAATAAGAATTTTGTAATCTCTCTATTCTTTCTATTAGGGAGTGCTACACTCTCTGCACAAGTGAAATTGCTTCCGATATTTTCGGATAATATGGTGTTACAGCAACAAACGCAAGCCCCTATATGGGGCGAGTCTAAGCCTAATAAGAAAATAGAAATTACGACCTCATGGGATCAGAAAAAATATACTATTCAGGCTGATGCACAAGGGAAGTGGAGTACGAAAGTTGCTACCCCAGTAGCGGGTGGCCCTTATAATATTACAATTTCTGATGGTAAAAAGGTGAAGCTTTCTAATGTAATGATTGGTGAAGTTTGGATATGTTCCGGACAATCCAACATGGAAATGCAGGTAGAAGGTTGGGGTAAGGTGAAGAACTATGAACAGGAGAAAGAAGAGGCAAATAATTATCCTAATATTCGTTTCTTATTGGTAGAAAATGCGATGAGTCCTACACCTGTTGAGAATATTACAGTAAAAGAGAATGGTTGGCAAGTGTGTACATCAAAGAGTGTAGCGGACTTTTCTGCAGCAGGTTACTTCTTTGGACGTGATTTGAATAAATACCGTAATGTGCCAATAGGATTGATTGATACATCTTGGGGAGGAACAATTATAGAAACATGGACCAGTAATGAGGCACTATCCACTATACCGAGTATGAAGAAAAGACTCGAAGCATTGGTCGGTTTGCCTGCATCTCAGGAAGGACGCAAGAAAAAGTTTGAAGAAGATGTTGAGACTTGGAAAGCTGAAGTTGAAAGAATTGACAAGGGGTGTGTTAATGGGGAGGCTATATGGGCAGCTCCTGATTTTAACGATGTGGCATGGAAATCTATGAAAGTTCCAGGTTTGATGCAAGAACAAGATTTACCAGGATTTAGTGGGCTTGTTTGGTTTAGGAAAACAATTGATATTCCGGCTGGTTGGGCAGGAAAAGATTTGATCTTGAATTTAGGTGTTATTGATGATAATGATTTTACTTATTTCAATGGTATACAGATAGGACATACAGAAGGATGGATGGCACCTAGAAGCTATAAGATTCCGAAAGAACTTGTGAAGAAGGGAAAAGCGGTGATTGCTGTACGTGTAATGGATACTGGTGGCACGGGTGGTATTAATGGAAGTCCTGAAAGTATTTCACTTCACCTTTCTGATGCAGAGGCTATCCAATTGGCTGGTAATTGGAAATATCAGGTTTCTTTAGATATGAGAGAGGTTGCACCAATGCCTGTTGATATGTCATGGAATCCGAATTCTCCTACTTTCTTATTTAATGCTATGCTTAATCCACTGATTCCCTATGCTATCAAAGGAGCCATCTGGTATCAGGGAGAATCAAATGCGGGAGAGGCTTTTCAGTATCGTGATTTAATGCCGTTGATGATTACTGATTGGAGAAATCGCTGGGGATATGATTTCCCTTTCTATATGGTGCAGTTAGCTAGTTTTACAGCGAAACAAACAGCTCCTGTTGAATCTACTTGGGCGGAATTGAGAGAAGCTCAAACTCGGACTTTACATTTGCAAAATACAGGTATGGCTGTGGCAATTGATATAGGTGAGGAGTTTGATATTCATCCGAAGAACAAGCAAGAAGTGGGTAGACGCTTGGCATTAGCGGCCCGGGCGCAGACTTATGGCGAGAAGATTCCTTATTCCGGTCCGATATATAAATCTTATAAGATTGAAGGAAATAAAATTCGTATCTTCTTTGATTATATTGATGGTGGTCTGAAGACGGCGAATGGCGAAATGCCGAAAGGATTTACCATTGCTGGTGTAGACCATAAATTTCATTGGGCAGATGCTGTGATCGAAGGAAATACAGTTGTTGTTTCCTCATCTGAAGTTACCCTCCCGGTTGCAGTACGTTATGCATGGGCTGATTATCCGATATGCAATATGTATAACGGTGCGGATCTGCCAATGTCTCCTTTCCGTACTGATGATTGGAAAGGTATTACTTATGTCAATAAATAGTAAGTCTTTATTTAATTAATATATTCAATAATAAACCATGAAGAAACTAGTTTATTTAATTATCTTCTTTTTGTATTCGACTGTGATGAATGCTCAGCTAAAAGATCTGGTACAGTATGTGAATACGCTACAAGGTACCGATTCTAATTTTGGTTTGAGCTACGGTAATACTTATCCTACTACAGGTATGCCTTATGGTATGCATATGTGGTCTGCGCAAACAGGTAAAAATGGGGATGGATTTAAGTATATGTATACTGTTGATAAGATTCGTGCTTTTAGCCAATCACATCAATGTAGTCCTTGGGTGAGTGATTATGCTGTATATTCTTTCATGCCGATGGTAGGGGAGCTGGTTGTAAATCAAGATGCTCGTGCTACCAAGTTTAGTCACGATAATGAGATAGCTAAACCTCATTATTATAAAGTAACATTCGATAATGGCATTACTACTGAAATGGCTCCGACTACTCGTGGTGTACATTTACGTTTTTCCTATCCTACTACGGGAGATGCTTATTTGGTACTTGATGGATATACGGATATGAGTGAAATCAAAATTGATCCGGCTAAGAGACAAATCTCCGGTTGGGTAAATAATCAACGTTTTGTGAACGATTCAAAATCATTCCGTAACTATTTTGTTGTTCAATTTGATAAACCTTTCGAAGATTACGGCGTATGGGAAAACCAAAAGGATGAAGTGTTTCCACAGAAATTAGATGGATCAGGTAAAGGATATGGTGCATTTATTAAATTTAAAAAAGGCTCGAAGGTTCAGGCTAAAGCAGCTTCCTCATACATAAGTGCAGAGCAGGCTCTGATAACTTTAAATAAAGAACTCGGTAAAGATAAGAATCTGGAAGTAACGAAAGCACGCGGTCAGAAGACTTGGAATGAAGTACTGAATAGAATTGTAGTTGAAGGATGTACGGACGAACAGATGAAGACTTTCTACTCTTGTCTTTTCCGTGCTAACTTATTCTCTCGCAAATTTTATGAACGCAAAGAAAATGGTGAACCATATTATTATAGCCCATATAATGGTAAGATTTATGATGGTTACATGTATACTGATAATGGATTTTGGGATACATTCCGTTCTCAATTCCCTTTGACAAATATTTTGCATCCAACAATGCAGGGACGTTATATGAATGCTCTTTTGGCAGCCCAGGAACAATGCGGCTGGTTGCCTTCATGGTCTTCCCCGGGTGAAACAGGAGGAATGTTAGGAAATCATTCTATTTCATTGCTGGCAGATGCATGGGCAAAAGGAATTCGTGATTTTGATCCTGAAAAAGCGCTGAAGGCTTATGCGCATGAAGCAATGAATAAAGGTCCTTGGGGTGGTGCTAACGGACGTGGATTCTGGAAAGAATATTTCCAGTTAGGATATGTTCCTTATCCTGAATCAATGGGTTCTAGTGCACAAACTATGGAATATGCATATGATGATTTCTGTGGATATCAACTTGCTAAAATGGTTGGAAATAAACATTACCAAGAAGTATTTGCCCGTCAGATGTACAACTATAAAAATGTCTTTGATAAGTCTATCGGATTTATGCGTGGAAAGGGTGTTGATGGTAAATGGCAGGAACCATTCGATCCACTGGAATGGGGTGGACCTTTCTGTGAAGGAAATGCATGGCATTATACATGGTCAGTGTTCCATGATGTACAAGGTTTGATTGATTTGTTTGGAAGTGATGAGAAGTTTACTACTAAAATAGATTCTGTATTTACTATTCCTAACATAATTAAACCGGGCACTTATGGTGGAGTTATTCATGAAATGAAAGAAATGGAGCTGGCTAATATGGGACAATATGCACACGGAAATCAACCGATTCAACACATGCCTTATTTGTATTGCTATGCAGGTCAGCCATGGAAAACTCAATATTGGGTACGTCAGATTGTTGAAAGATTATATAACTCAACAGAGAAAGGTTATCCGGGTGATGAAGACCAGGGCGGTATGTCTTCATGGTATATTCTGAGTTCATTGGGTATATATGCAGTTTGCCCGGGTACAGATGAATATGTGATTGGTAGCCCATTATTTAAGAAAGCTACTATAACTATGGAAAATGGCAATAAGTTTGTGATTGAAGCACCGGAAAATAGCAAAGAAAATTTGTATATACAATCGGCTACTTTGAATGGCAGACTTTTAGATAAAAACTATATCCATTATGATGATATAGCAGAAGGAGGAGTCTTGAAATTTGAAATGGGAAGCCAGCCTAATAAAGAAAGATGTACTTCGAAGTATGCTGCGCCTTTCTCTTTGTCTAAAGAATAAAGAATCAAAGAATAAAGTTTAATAATACGATCGATTTTATCCGAATAACGAAACAGGGTACTATTAGTGGTATTCCTGTTTCTTATTCGAAACAGACTCTACTAAAAGAACATCCGGAATGAAACATAAATTCTTATTTATTTTATTATTCTCTCTTGTTTTAGAAGGAATGGTTGCAACACAAGCTGTGGCTGGTGACTATGTCCATCAAGTCAATACGTTGATTGGAACAAAAGGTACCGGACTGACTTCCGGATATCTTTATCCGGGAGCAACTTATCCTTATGGGATGGTACAATTTACTCCATCTTATTTTTCCAAAAGGTCGGGATTCGTTATCAATCAGTTGAGTGGTGGTGGTTGTGAACATATGGGAAATTTCCCCACTTTCCCTGTGAAAGGAAAACTGAAAATGTCACCTGATAACATCCTCAACTATCGTATAAATGTATCTGAAGAAAAAGGACATGCCGGTTATTATGAGGCTATGGTGCAAGAGGATATCAAGGCAAAACTGACAGTGACCGAGCGAACGGGGATGGCTAGTTATGAATATCCGGCAGATCAACAGTATGGTACAATAATCATTGGTGGAGGTATTTCTGCAACTCCTATTGAACAAGCTGCAATTGTTATTACTGCCCCGAATAAGTGTGAAGGTTATGCAGAAGGAGGAAATTTCTGTGGGCTCCGTACTCCGTATAAAGTCTATTTTGTAGCGGAGTTTGATACTGATGCTTTTGAAACCGGTACATGGAAGAGAGAAGAATTGATGCCAAATACAACTTTTGCAGAAGGCGAATATTCTGGTGTATACTTTACTTTTGATGTAAACAAAAAGAAGAATATTCAATATAAGATTGGAGTTTCTTATGTTTCAGTAGAAAATGCACGTGAAAATTTGAAAGCCGAAAATGCAGAATGGGATTTCCAAAAGATACAGAATCAGGCGGAGGCAAAATGGAATCATTATTTGGGTATGATTGAAGTGGAGGGTACCAATCCCGATCGTACGACCCAATTCTATACACATTTATATCGTTCTTTCATTCACCCGAATGTTTGTAGCGATGTGAATGGGGAATATATGGGAGCGGATTTCAGAGTGCATAAGTCACGTTCTAAACACTATACTTCTTTTAGTAATTGGGATACGTATCGTACACAAATTCAATTATTATCCATGCTTGATCCGGAGGTAGCTTCCGATATTGTTATTTCCCATCAATTGTTTGCAGAACAGTCCGGTGGCTCTTTTCCTCGTTGGGTGATGGCTAATATTGAAACAGGGGTAATGCAGGGAGATCCGAGTCCTATTTTGATTGCTAATGCCTATGCTTTCGGAGCTCGTAATTATGATCCGAAACCTATCTTTAAGATTATGAGAAAAGGAGCGGAGGAACCGGGTTCTAAGTCGCAAGATGTGGAGACCCGCCCGGGATTGAAGCAGTATTTGGATAAGGGTTATTATAATGCATCTATTCAATTGGAGTATACCTCAGCAGATTTTGCTATCGGACAGTTTGCATTGCATGCAGTGGGAGATGAATTTGCCAGTTGGCGTTATTTTCATTTTGCCCGTTCATGGAAGAATTTGTATAATCCGGACACAGGTTGGCTACAATCACGTAATCCGGACGGATCGTGGAAATCTCTTGGTGAAGACTTCCGTGAATCTACTTATAAGAATTATTTTTGGATGGTGCCTTATGATATTGCCGGTCTGGTAGAAATAATAGGTGGTAAGGAAAAAGCCGAGAAACGGTTGGATGAATTCTTTACACGCCTGGATGCCGGATATAACGATGCATGGTTTGCTTCCGGTAATGAGCCGAGTTTCCACATACCTTGGATATATAATTGGATTGGTCGTCCATACAAAACACAGGAAATCATTAATCGTGTGTTGAATGAGCAATATTCAAGTAAGATAGATGGTCTCCCGGGAAATGACGATTTGGGCACAATGGGTGCTTGGTATGTGTTTGCCTGTATCGGGCTTTATCCGGAAATCCCGGGTGTGGGGGGATTTACGGTAAATACTCCAATCTTTTCATCTGTCAAGGTACATTTGAAAAAAGGTGATATTGTGATAAAGGGAGGTTCAGAAAAGGACATCTATATTAAATCCATGAAACTAAACGGAAAGTCATATGAAAGTACATGGATAGACTGGGACCTGCTCAATAGCGGAGCTACTATCGAATACAGTACTTCGGGTAAACCGGACATGAAGTGGGGAGCAAAGGTCGTTCCACCATCTTTTCCTTAATTAATGAATTATTATAAAGAACAATCATGAAAAGAAAATTTCAACATATAGCTTATTTACTGATGGTTGCAGCAGTGATTACTTCCTGTGGAGAGAAGAAGCAAACATCCGAATTCCCCGATTGGGCATGGGCGGATTTTCAACGTCCGGAAGGTATTAACCCAATTGTCTCTCCTGATACCACTACTGTTTTTTATTGCCCAATGAGGCAGGATTCGGTAGCATGGGAATCTAGTGATACTTTTAATCCGGCTGCTACAATTTATGATGGTAAAGTGGTTGTGCTTTACCGGGCTGAAGATAATTCGGCGGTAGGAATTGGTTCACGCACTTCTCGCTTAGGCTATGCTTATTCTGATGATGGTTTGCATTTTAACCGGATGACTGTTCCTGTATTTTATCCGGCAGATGATAACCAGAAAGAATTGGAATGGCCAGGGGGGTGTGAAGATCCGCGAGTTGCTGTGACAGAGGATGGCCTTTATGTAATGCTTTATACACAATGGAATCGTAAGCAGGCCCGTCTTGCCGTAGCTACTTCTCGTGATCTTCAGATATGGGAAAAGTATGGTCCGGCTTTTGCAAAAGCATATGGCGGACGTTTTTTTGATGAATTTTCCAAATCAGCTTCTATTGTCACAAAATTGGTAGATGGCAAACAAGTGATTGCTAAAATTGATGGAAAATATTGGATGTATTGGGGAGAAAAGTTTGTGAACGTAGCTACTTCCACAGATTTGATTAATTGGGAACCGATGCTTGATGAAAAAGGAGACTTTCTAAAAGTAATTACTCCTCGTGAAGGTAAATTTGATAGTGACCTGACAGAGTGTGGTCCACCTGCAATTATGACTGATAAAGGTATTTTATTACTTTATAATGGTAAGAATAAGTCAGGTGCAGAGGGTGATACATTGTATACTGCTAATTCTTATTGTGCTGGGCAAGCATTATTCGATGCTAAAGATCCGACTAAATTGATTGACCGATTGGATAAACCATTCTATATTCCGGAATCAGATTTTGAGAAGAGCGGACAATATCCCGCGGGAACAGTATTTATAGAAGGTTTAGTATTCCATAATCAGAAATGGTACTTATATTATGGTTGTGCAGATTCACGTGTAGCAGTTGCTGTGTATGATCCTTTTAAGAAATAAAATGCAATGAAAAAGATAGGACTCTTTTTGTTTGGTATTTGTTTTGCATTGCAAATGGTGGCACAAGAACAAAACTACTTCACAAATCCTGTTATTCGGGGAGATGTACCCGATCCTTCCGTCATTCGGATTGAAGATACATATTATGCTACGGGTACCTCTTCGGAATGGGCGCCTTTTTATCCAATGTTTACCTCGAAGGATCTGGTAAACTGGAAACAGGTAGGGCATGTTTTTACCAAGCAACCGTCCTGGACTTCTAATTCATTTTGGGCACCAGAATTGTTTTATCATAATAATAAAGTTTACTGTTATTATACTGCCCGCCAAAAAAGTACCGGGATATCATATATCGGAGTAGCTACGTCTGATTCTCCTTTACATGAATTTATCGATCATGGTCCGATTGTAGAGTATGGAAAGGAAGCTATCGATGCATTTATTTATGATGATAACGGGCAGTTGTATATCAGTTGGAAAGCTTATGGTTTGGATACGCGTCCGATAGAATTGTTAGGATGTAAACTGTCCGCTGATGGTTTGCATTTGGATGGTGAACCTTTTACTCTTTTAGTAGATGAAAAGGGAATCGGTATGGAAGGACAGTACCATTTTAAAGAAGGCGACTACTATTATATAGTATACGCTGCCCATGGATGTTGTGGTCCTTCTAGTGACTATGATGTGTATGTAGCACGTGCAAGGAATTATGGTGGACCTTATGAAAAATATTCTGGAAACCCCATTCTTCACGGCGGAGAAGGAGATTATAAATCATGTGGTCATGGTACTGTGGTGAGAACATCTGATGGTCGTATGTTTTATATGTGTCACGCTTATTTGAAGGGAGATGGTTTCTTTACCGGGCGTCAACCGATTTTGCAAGAAATGGAAATGACGGATGATCATTGGGTGCGTTTCAAGACTGGGAATTTGGCTATAGCTGAACAGCCTATACCTTTTGTCGGTACAAAGCAAGAGCCTCTCTCTGATTTTGAAGATAATTTTAAAGGGAATCAATTGAAAGTTGATTGGACGTGGAATTATCCTTATTCAGATATACACGCTGTGCTAAAGAAAGGAAAGTTATTTTTATCCGGTACTCCAAAGAATAACAATAAATATGGTACAGCATTATGTTTACGTCCTCAATCTCCACAGTATAGCTGTGAGACGAAAGTAATAAACACAGGCAAAGGGCTGAAAGGATTGACCTTGTATGGCGATGATAAAAACCTGATTGCTTGGGGAATTGAAGGAGATAAACTTATTTTGAAAGTGGTGAAAGACGATATTGAGTCAGTACTTTATGATTCAGCTTTTGCAAGTAAAGAGATATATTTGAAATTGGAAGTTGAACAGGGGTGTATATTCCACTTTTATAAAAGTCTGGATGGAAAAACATGGCAATCTGTGCAGAATACCCCTTTCAAGGGTAAATCCTTGATTCGTTGGGATAGAGTGCAGCGTCCGGGATTACTACATTATGGAGATAAGGATGTACCGGCAGAGTTTTCTTATTTTAAAATGAAGAATTTAAAATAAAAAGAAAGCAGATGGTGATAAAATTTTTAGTTTATACTATTAAATTATCCCTCATAGTAGATTAACAGTATTTGTAAAATATAGATTGATAACATGAAAAAGTTTTTAGTATTAGTTGCAGCAGTTTGCATGGCATATACTACTGCGTTTGCTCAGACCGTGAAACCTTTTAAGGAAGGTGACAGAGCTGTGTTTTTAGGAAATAGTATTACGGATGGTGGTCGTTACCATTCATTTATCTGGTTGTATTACATGACCCGCTTCCCGAATATGCCTATTCGTGTATTCAATGGAGGTATTGGTGGTGATACAGCGTATGATATGAATAAACGTTTGGATGGTGACATTTTTAGCAAAAATCCTACTGTATTGATGGTGACTTTCGGTATGAATGATTCCGGTTATTATGAATATAATGGTGATAATGCGAAAGAATTTGGTGAACAGAAGTATCAGGAAAGCATCAAGAACTTCCAGCAGATGGAAAAACGTTTCAAGGAGTTGCCACATACTCGTATCGTAATGACGGGAACTTCTCCTTATGATGAAACTGCGCAAATAAAGGATAATACGGTCTTTAAGAAAAAAAATGAGACTATTAAGAGAATTATAGAATATCAAAGAGAATCTGCTGCAAGAAATGGTTGGGAATTTACAGATTGGAATGCGCCTATGGTAGCTATAAATCAGGAACTTCAACAAAAAGATCCTAGTTTTACTCTTTGTGGTAACGATCGTATCCATCCGGACAATGACGGTCATATGGTGATGGCTTATCTTTTCTTGAAAGCACAAGGTTTTGCTGGTAAAGATGTGGCCAACATGGAAATCAATGCAAATAAGAAGCAAGCAGTGAAGGCAGAAGGTTGTACCATCTCAAATATTAAGAAAATAGGTAAAGATATTAGTTTTGATTATCTGGCAGAGGCGTTACCATATCCTTTGGATACTATTGCACGAGGCTGGGGTTCTAAGAAGAGTCAGGCAGAAGTTATAAAAGAAGTTCCTTTTATGGAAGAGATGAATACTGAGTTGCTGAAAGTTACCGGTTTGAAGGGGCAATATAAACTGTTGATTGACGATCAGGAAATAGGAACCTGGGATGCTGCTGATTTGGCAAAGGGTATAAATTTAGCTGCAGAATCTAAAACTCCACAATACCAGCAGGCATTAACTATCATGCACCTCAATGAGTATCGTTGGGAACTTGAAAGAACATTTAGAGAATATGCGTGGTGCCAGTTTGGTTTCTTTCAACAAAAAGGCTTATTGTTTGCTAATGACAGAAAGGCTATTGAAGTGATGGATGAAAATGTAGAGAAGAACATGTGGTTGAAAGGACGTCGGGATCTTTATTCAAAGATGATGTTTAAAGAAATTCGCGACGCACGTGAACAAGAGATGGATGTTCTGATTTCCAAGATCTACGAAATCAACAAGCCAGTAGTAAGAAAGATTGTTCTGAGAAAAATATAATATTTCTTTAGATAAGAAAGGTTTGAATTGGTGTATGGTGGTGCCGGCTAATAGTCGGCACCTTTTTTATGTATGATATTCGATTTAATTTCTTTTCCAGAAGTCCGAACTGAACAGCAACAATACCGTAAATAACTCCAGACGTCCGAGAAGCATCAGAAAGGAGAGCAACCATTTGGCTGCATCAGGCAATTCACTCCATGAGAAGGCAGGGCCACACGTGCCGAGTCCCGGTCCCATGTTTCCTATACTTGATATGACCGTTCCGATAGATTCGAGAAATCCCACTCCGAAGCCCATCATGACAAGAATGCTGATAATGGCGATGATTGCATACAAAAATGTAAATGCCAGTACGGTAGACTGGATAGAGGGGGAGATCACCTGTTTATTCACCCGTACGGGCAATACTGCATTGGGATGCAGAATATGTTTAAATTCATTTTTGGCAACTTTGAAGAGGATAACCATGCGGATACATTTGATACCACCTGTCGTACTGCCTGCGCAAGCGCCCATTATCATAACGATAAGAAGACAGCCCCAGAGAATGGAAGGCCAGAGCATATAGTCGGCAGTGGCAAAACCGGTTGAAGTCTGTAGGGAGATTACTTGGAACAGAGATTTACGGAATGCCTCTTCCGCTCCCATCGAACTGGTCTGATAAAGCCAGACTGCTATGAAAATCGTGAAAAAGGCAACAGACATAAAATAAAACTTCAGCTCGGCATCATGGATAAACTTCTTTATTTTTCCATTGAACATCAGCAATAATAGCGTGAAGTTGACTCCCGAGAGGAACATGAAAACAGATATTACATAGTCTATGTAAGGCGAGTGGTAATATTCGATACTTGTCTGCTTGGTGGAGAACCCACCTGTACTGGTCGTGGTGAAAGCGTGGCAGATACTGTCGAAAAGTCCCATGCCCCCGAATACCAGTAATATAATCAATGTCCCCGTCATACCGGCATAGATGCCCCAGATCCATTTGGCGGTAACACCAATACGGGGATGTACTTTGTCATGAGTCGGCCCGCTGGCTTCGGCGGCAAATACTTGAATACCTCCCATACCAAAAATCGGAAGGACGGCAATCGTAAAGAATACAATTCCCAGGCCACCAATCCACTGAGTCATTGCCCGCCAGAAAAGAATTCCGTGAGGCATAGATTCTATATTATTCATGATGGTGGCACCGGTACTGCTGAAGCCGGACATTGTCTCGAAGAAGGCATCGGTGAGACTTGGAATATACCCGCCTATATAATAGGGCAACATTCCAAAAAAGGAGAAAGCGATCCAGGCTACACTGACAATCACATATCCGTCGCGGCGGTTGAGTGACTTCTCGGCCCCTCTTCCGATAGCAAGCATAATCACACCTACAAAGGCCGTGATAGCTGATGAAAGCAGAAAACTGTTTAAATCATCTTCCTTGTAAAATAGTGAAACACCACCGCAACACATTAACATAGCCGTTTCTATCAGTAACAGAAACCCCATGATGCGATATATCATCCTCGAATTAATCATATCTCTAACTAATAGGTAATAGGTAATAAGTAATAAGTATTAAGTAATAGGTATTAAGTATTATGCGCCAAGTATCAGATATAATGTCAAGTACAAGCAGCTACGGTTATTACCTATTACCTAATACCTATTACTTAATTAAAGAACTTCTCAATCTTCTTGATCATCATACTCAGGCAGAATACAACGACATGGTCTCCGGGACGAATCAGCGTATCTCCGGTTACGAGCACTCCTTCGCCGTTGCGGATCATACCTCCGATGGTTGTTCCTTTGGGCAATCCCAGGTCCTTGATTAAGTTTTTAGTAATCTTTGCTCCGGCGGGTACGGTAAATTCAGCCACATCGGCGTTGGCAAACGTCAGGCATTTGACATTGGATACGTCGGCATCCAGCATCATCTGATAAATGTGGCTGGCGGCAATCATTTTCTTATTGATGACCGTGCCTATATCGAGACTTTCCGCCATGCCGATATAGTCGATATTCTCTACTTCCGCTACCGTCTTTTCCACTCCCATACGTTTGGCGGCGAGACAGGCGAGGATGTTCGTTTCCGAATTGTCCGTCAAGGCGACAAATGCTTCGGTATTCTTTAAACCTTCTTCGATGAGCAGGTCCATATCACGACCGTCGCCGTTGATGATCATGGTTTTGTCGTCCAATAATTCAGTCAGCCGGTTGCAACGATTGATGTCGTTATCTACAATTTTCACCTGCATATAATCCGGCACGTACTGGGCGGTACGGACGGCGATACGGCTTCCGCCCATGATCATGACGTTGCGTACATCGGCATAATCCTCCTTACCGGCTATTTTCCGGATATAAGGAATATATTTGCGTGTAGTGGTGAAATAAACAATATCGTGCAGTTTGATGACATCGTCTCCGCGCGGAATGATGGTTTCCGTTCCGCGTTTGATGGCTACCACGTGGTAAGGGATGTCCGGCGCACCCAGTTGATGGAGGGGAATATTCAGTATTTCCGCTTTTTCGCGCATCTTGGTACCGATCAGTATCAAGGCGCCTCCACAGAATTCCCACCATTGGCGTACCCAGCTCATACGCATGGAAGATACGATTTCTTTGGCAGCAAGCATTTCCGGATAGATCAATGAGTCTACACCCAATTTCCGGAAGAATTCCTTGTTTTTGGGCAGAAGATATTCGTAGTTGTCGATGCGGGCGACAGTCTTTTTGGCACCCAGATTGGTGGCTAGCATACAGGCAGTCATATTCCGGCTTTCGTCGGGGGTGACTGCGATGAACAAGTCCGCTTCTTTCACGCCTACCTCTTTCAGTCCCGAGATGGAAGAAGGAGAAGCCGTGACAGTCAACAAATCGAAGTTGGCGCTGAGGGCACTTAGTTTTTCTTCGTCATCGTCCATCAGGATAATGTCCTGTTTTTCCCGGGACAATAATTTAGCCAGGTGGGTGCCTACGTTTCCGGCACCTGCGATAATTATCTTCATCTTCAGTTAGTTAATTCTTTTATTTTGCTCATGTCGGGCAGAAGTTCACATTGCTTCAGCAATTCTTTTGTCAGGCTGTCTTCATCCATTCCGCAGAGCTGATATAACTCGGCTACCGTGCCGTGTTGCACGAATTTATCCGGAATTCCGATGCGTTTGACTGTCGGGGTATATTCATGGTCGGCCATGAATTCAAGTACGGCACTTCCCATTCCTCCCTGAATCGTTCCGTCTTCTATGGTGACGATGTGGCGGAATGTGCGGCCCACTTCGTGCAGCAGTTCTTCGTCCAGCGGTTTGAGGAATCTCAAATCATAGTGGGCGATGCTTCTTCCCGATTCGGACTCGGCACGGGCGATGGCACTCCTTGCTTTATTTCCGATAGGTCCTATGCTGATGACAGCTATATCTTTTCCGTCCTTCAATTTCCGTCCTTTGCCTACAGGAATTTCTTCAAGCGGGCATTTCCAGTCCACCAATACGCCACGGCCACGCGGATAGCGGAGTACGAACGGACCTTTATCCGGCAGTTGTGCCGTGTACATCAGCCGTCGCAGCTCATGCTCATTCATGGGGGAGGCGATGGTCAGATTAGGTATCGGACGCAGATAAGCCATGTCGAACGCACCGTGGTGTGTCGGACCGTCTTCGCCTACCAGTCCGGCACGGTCGAGACAGAGAACTACGGGAAGATTCTGAATAGCCACATCATGGATCATATTGTCATAAGCCCGTTGCATGAACGATGAATAGATGTTGCAGAAAGGCTGCAAGCCATCCTTTGCCATTCCTCCGGAGAAGGTGACGGCGTGGCCTTCGGCGATACCCACGTCGAAAGCCCGCTTGGGCATTTTGGACATGAGGATGTTCATCGAACAGCCGGAAGGCATGGCGGGAGTCACACCTACGATCCTTGGGTTGGCTTCCGCCAGTTCCACCAGTGTATTTCCGAAAACGTCTTGGAACAGGGGAGGCATTCCTTCCGTATTGACTACGAAACGCTCTCCGGTGACGGGATCGAACTTGCCGGGAGCGTGCCATTCGGTGGCGTGTTTCTCGGCAGGGGCGAAGCCTTTTCCTTTGATCGTGTGGAGATGCAGTATTTTGGGACCTTTGAGGTCTTTAATGTCACGCAATACCCTCGAAAGGTTCTTTATGTCATGGCCATTGATAGGACCGAAGTAGCGGATATTCATTCCTTCGAATATATTCTGTTGCTGGGCGGCCATTGACTTCAGACTGTTGCCGAAGCGGATCAGTGCCTTGCGACGTTCATCGTTCAGGATGCCGAGCTTGAACAACAGGCGGGAAGCCTTGAAACGCAGTTGGTTGTAGCGGTTCGAGGTTGTCAGGTTGAACAGGTATTGTTTCATACCGCCGACACTGCGGTCGATAGCCATGTCGTTATCATTCAGGATAATAAGCAGGTTGTTCGGGGTGGTAGAAGAATTGTTCAATCCTTCAAAAGCCAGTCCTCCGCTCATCGAACCGTCTCCGATGATAGCTATCACATGACGTTGGTCGTCTCCCTTCTTGGCGGCGGCGACAGCCATGCCGAGGGCTGCGGAGATCGAATTGGAAGCGTGTCCGCAGGTAAATGTATCGTATTCGCTCTCTTCGGGAGAAGGGAAGGGGCGAATACCTCCCAGTTTCCGGTTGGTGGAGAATGCTTCACGCCGTCCTGTGAGGATTTTGTGGCCGTATGCCTGATGTCCTACGTCCCATACAATACGGTCATAAGGTGTATTGTAGACGTAGTGCAGGGCTACGGTCAGTTCCACTGTTCCGAGGCTGGCAGCGAAGTGCCCCGGATTGCAGGAGAGTTCTTTAATAATGTCTTGCCTTAATTCATCGCATACTTCCGGCAGTTGGTCTACTTCCAGACGGCGCAGATCATCGGGGCTGTTGATTGAGTTTAGCAAGTTATATATCGGTTCATTCTTCATGATTCGAGAAAATTTGGTGCAAAAATACGAAAAAGAAAGCGGAAGCCCTTTCTTTTTACCTAAATTCTTATTGTTAAAGCGAAGTACGAGGGTGGAATGGCATTCGGTCGTTGGTATATTGAGGTATGTGCCGTCGGGTTCCCGGAAGAACTGTAACTTTCTTTTTATTATGTGAAATGTGGATTAATATTACTAATCAAATGAAATCTCTATTAGGAAAATAAAAGTTGCATGAAAAAAGAGAACATGAACTTGCAGAAACGTTCGTATCGTTATTAATAAATTTGATGATCGTTTATTATAGACG
Organism: Bacteroides sp. RCH18; assembly: GCF_058231005.1. Taxonomy (NCBI): domain Bacteria; kingdom Pseudomonadati; phylum Bacteroidota; class Bacteroidia; order Bacteroidales; family Bacteroidaceae; genus Bacteroides; species Bacteroides sp. RCH18. The sequence continues at coordinate 915,181 of NZ_JBIPTC010000002.1, forward strand.
TGTCTTCCGTTTATTAGAAACTCTAAAATGAGATTTTGTAGAAAAAAGATTGAATTAATTCAACAAAAAAAGGCTGCAAACTTCATAGAGCTTGCAGCCTTTGGGTTATATCAATCGTCTTATTCCTTAGTGTAATGAGAAGGAATAAGCTGTATTTGTTGTAATATGATACTGTATTTTATCCATGTTTTCTATTCTTTTATATCCGTTATTCATTGATTTTCGGTTTTCGGTCTACAAATATACAACATAAAAAGCCATTTGTCAAGCCTTGAATAGATTTGCGATTAAAATAAAGCGGAATATCGTATCTTTGTCGTACTTTTGCAAGAGAGAAACAATCGAAAGAAGGAGAATATATGGATTTTCAAACAAAGGTAGAACTACCGGCGGGCTTGCCGCCTGTCAGTCATGCGGAACGGATTCTTTTGATGGGGTCTTGTTTTGCAGAGAACATGGGCAGGTTGCTGGCAGAAAATAAGTTTCGCGTTGACATGAATCCTTTCGGGATTCTCTATAATCCGCTGTCGGTCTCTACGGCTTTGGTGGAGATATTGAAGGGGAAGGTGTATCAGGAGAAAGACTTATTCCTATATAAGGAGTGCTGGCATAGTCCGATGCATCATGGTTTGTTCTCTGCGTCATCGCCGGAGGAAGTACTTGAAAAGATAAACACTCGCTTGTCGCAGGCCCACCGTTCGGTCCACGAACTTGACTGGCTGATGCTGACTTTCGGCACTGCCTATGTATATGAACAGAAAGAAACAAGGCAGGTAGTCTCCAATTGCCATAAACTGCCGGAGAACTGCTTCAACCGCCGGATTCTTTCGGTAGATGAGATCGTGAACGAATATACTTCGTTGATTACCAGTATGGTGGCGCGCAACTCTCGCTTGAAGGTCTTGTTCACGGTCAGCCCTATCCGGCATATACGTGACGGGATGCATGCTAACCAGTTGAGTAAATCAACCTTATTGCTTGCCATCGACCGCTTGCAACAGCTCTTTCCGGATCATGTGTTCTACTTTCCTTCTTATGAGATCGTTTTGGATGAATTGCGTGATTATCGTTTTTATGCCGATGACATGCTCCATCCGTCTCCGTTGGCTGTCCGTTATTTGTGGGAACGCTTTTCAGAGGCCTTCTTTTCTGCCGAAACGAAGCAGGTGATCACTGCCATAGAAGATATTATTAAAGACTTGTCACACAAGCCTTTTCATCCGGAGTCGGAAACGTATCAACGCTTTTTAGGACAAATAGTGTTAAAAATCGAACGACTTAACGGAAAATACCCGTACTTAGACTTTCAAAAAGAAACAGAACTATGTCATATACGATTGAATCCATAGCCGAATATATCGGTGCACGCCGTGTCGGAGAGCATGAAGCGACGATTGATTGGCTACTTACAGATAGCCGCTCTTTGAGCTTTCCGGAAGAAACCCTTTTCTTTGCTTTGCCCACCAAACGTAATAATGGTGCACGCTATATCTCCGAACTATATGATCGGGGAGTGCGCAACTTCGTGGTTACGGAAGAAGACTTTAAGAAAATGGAGAATGGAGAATGGAAAATGGAGAATGCTATGCAGGAGGATGGTGCGCAGCCTACTCCCAACTCTCAACTCTCCATTCTTGATTTCTCCAATTTCTTGATCGTGGCGAATCCTTTGAAGGCTTTGCAGAAACTGGCCGAGGTTCATCGGGAGAATTTCAAGATTCCGGTAATCGGTATCACGGGCAGTAATGGAAAGACCATTGTGAAAGAGTGGTTGCATCAATTATTGAGTCCGGACCGCTGCATTGTCCGTTCGCCCCGCAGTTATAATTCTCAGATCGGCGTTCCCTTGTCCGTCTGGCAACTGAATGAAGAAGCCGAATTGGGTATTTTCGAAGCCGGTATCTCCGAAATGGGGGAGATGGGGGCCTTGAAGCGCATGATTAAACCGACTATCGGTATTCTGACTAATATAGGCGGTGCCCATCAGGAGAATTTCTTCTCATTGCAGGAGAAATGTATGGAGAAGCTGACACTCTTTAAAGATTGCGATGTGGTGATCTATAATGGAGATAACGAGCTGATCAGTAATTGTGTGGCAAAGTCGATGCTGACAGCCCGTGAGATTGCATGGAGCTGCAAGGATATCGAGCGCCCTCTTTATATCAGCAAGGTGACAAAGAAAGAAGACCATACTGTGATTGCTTACCGCTATCTGGATATGGATAATATCTTCTGTATTCCTTTTATAGACGATGCTTCCATCGAAAATGCGTTGAACTGCCTGGCAGCCTGTCTTTATCTGATGACTCCTGCCGATCAGATTACCGAACGGATGGCACGGCTCGAACCGATCGCCATGCGCCTGGAAGTAAAAGAAGGCAAGAATAATTGTATACTCATCAACGATAGCTACAATTCGGACTTGGCTTCTTTGGATATAGCACTGGATTTCCTGGTACGCCGTTCGGAAAAGAAAGGACTGAAACGGACACTTATCTTATCGGATATTTTGGAGACAGGGCAAAGTACGGCTACGCTTTACCGCCGGGTGGCACAACTGATAAAGAGTCGGGGCATCAACAAGCTGATCGGTGTAGGAGCGGAGATTTCTTCGTGTGCCGCTCGCTTCGAAGGTACGCCGGAACGATACTTCTTCCCCGATACAGACGCCTTGCTAAGATCGGGCATTTTCAAATCCCTTCACTCGGAAGTCATTCTGATAAAAGGTTCCCGCGTATTCAACTTTGATCTGGTATCGGAAGAGCTGGAACTGAAAGTGCATGAAACGATTCTGGAAGTGAACTTGGGTGCGATGGTTGCCAATCTGAATCACTATCGCTCCATGCTCCGCCATCCGGAGACGAAAATGATCTGTATGGTGAAGGCTGCTGCCTACGGAGCCGGATCATACGAGATTGCCAAAACATTGCAGGAGCATCATGTGGATTACCTTGCTGTAGCCGTTGCCGACGAAGGCTCCGAACTGCGTAAAGCGGGCATCACCTCCTCCATTATCATCATGGACCCCGAACTGACATCGTTCAAAACGATGTTCGATTATAAACTCGAACCGGAAGTGTACAACTTCCATTTGCTGGACGCACTGATTAAGGCGGCCGAGAAAGAAGGAATCACCAACTTCCCGATTCATGTCAAACTGGATACGGGTATGCACCGTCTTGGTTTTTCCGTCGATGAAATTCCGTTGTTGATCCGTCGTCTGAAAAGTCAGAATGCGGTTATTCCCCGATCGGTATTCTCACATTTTGTGGGAAGTGATTCGGCGCAATTCGACTTCTTCACCCGCCAGCAGATTGAACTGTTCGAGAAAGGTTCGCAGGAATTGCAGGAAGCCTTCTCACACAAGATTCTGCGTCACATCTGCAATACAGCCGGCATCGAACGTTTCCCTGGTGCGCAGTTTGATATGGTGCGCTTGGGAATAGGACTCTATGGGGTAAGCCCGATCGACAATTCGATTATCAATAATGTAAGCACGCTTAAGACTACGATTCTTCAGATTCGGGACGTGCCCGGAGAAGATACGGTAGGCTATAGCCGGATGGGACATCTGACGCGTCCTTCCCGCATTGCGGCAATTCCTATCGGGTATGCCGATGGCTTGAACCGCCATCTGGGACGTGGCAATGCTTACTGTTTGGTGAATGGCAAGAAAGCTCCCTATGTAGGAAATATCTGTATGGATGTCTGTATGATTGACGTGACGGATATCGATTGCAGGGAAGGGGACAAAGCTGTTATCTTTGGTGACGACCTGCCGATAACCACACTTTCGGATAAGTTGGGGACGATCCCTTACGAAGTGCTGACCAGCATCTCGAACCGTGTGAAGCGAGTCTACTATCAGGACTAAAGCACAGGCGGTAAAAACAGAATTATATGTAGTAGAATAGTGAATGGAAGACTATAAAGGTTAACGATGGGTAAATGGGCGGTAAATGATAACGGGTATACTTAAATTATTTCCCGTTTCCCGTTTATAGTTTCCTGTTTTTCTTTTATAGTCTGCCGTTTTTCTTTATATTTGCACCAACTAATAAACCTCTATAATTAATAAACATATGACAAACTTATTATTATTAGGCTTTTTGCCTAGTGGCTCTGAATGGATCATTATTGCTCTTGTTATTCTTCTCCTTTTCGGTGGTAAGAAGATACCCGAATTGATGCGTGGCTTAGGCAAAGGAGTAAAGAGCTTTAAAGATGGTGTGAACGAGGCAAAAGAAGAAATCAATAAGGCAAAAGACGAAATCGACGCACCGGCAGATTCAGCTAAGAAATAATAAGCAATGGCAGAAATGACCTTCTGGGATCATTTGGATGAGTTGCGTCGGGTACTTTTTCGTGTTATCGGAGTCTGGTTTGTATTGGCAATCGGCTATTTCGTAGCGATGCCTTATTTGTTCGACCATGTAATACTGGCGCCTTGCCATAATGATTTTGTATTTTACGACTTACTACGCTTTATCGGTCAGAAATTCGATTTGACTGATGAATTTTTTACGCAGGAGTTTAAGGTGAAGCTTGTCAATATCAATTTGGCAGCTCCTTTCTTTATACATATGTCGACAGCTTTCTGGATGTCGGTAGTGACGGCTATGCCCTATATTTTCTTTGAAGTCTGGCGTTTTATTAATCCGGCCCTTTATCCGAATGAGCGGAAAGGGGTGAGGAAAGCGTTGACCATAGGAACCGGTATGTTCTTTATCGGCGTACTTATGGGATACTTTATGGTATATCCGCTGACACTCCGTTTCCTCTCTACCTATCAGCTGAGTTCGGAAGTCGAGAACATTCTGTCGCTCAATTCGTATATCGATAACTTTATGATGCTGATTCTCTGTATGGGACTAGCTTTTGAACTTCCGCTGGTGACTTGGTTGTTGTCTTTGCTGGGAGTCGTCAACAAGTCTTTCCTGCGCAAATATCGCCGTCACGCAGTTGTCATTATCGTAATAGCTGCCGCTATCATCACTCCGACGGGCGATCCGTTCACACTGAGTGTTGTGGCTATTCCGCTTTATCTGCTCTACGAAATGAGTATTCTGATGATAAAGGATAAGAAGGAAGTTCCTGAGTTGGAAGAAGAGGAAGAAGAAGGCGTGGCAAAAGTCTGATAAGCCAATTATTTATCGTTCGTTTCCCCAAGTGTGTGTCAAAAATCAATAATAACTCAATTAAGGCTGACTTTTGACACACCCTCGTAACTTTTATCATATCCCTTTTGTCGTATGGAAAATGAAGGAAGAGAATCTTATGAAATCCTTTTAGCCGTTTGTAAGGCAGATCATTTGCAGCTGACTGTCGGCTACAAACAGATGCGCGACTTGCTGGAAAGGCTTTGCCGCCTACATATGCACAACGGTAGTCTGCAGATGACCGATCTTTCCGCACGAATTAGTTTTGTAGCGGCTAAAGTAGGGCTTTCTGTAGCGGAGCAAAACAGGCTGCATACCTTCCGACTGACCTCCAATGCTATTCTGAACCGACAACAGGAACCTACCCGCGAACACCTTCTGCGGGATGCGAAAACGCTGGCTTTCTTCATCCGTAAACTTTTTGAGGAAGATATTCCAGAGGAGCTGTATCGTTTGCTTCCCCGGACGGATGCAACTTATATCGTGGCTCCTCCGGCACACAAGCAGGTGCAGCGGATGCGCGTCTGTTTCCAATATTCCGACGAGCGGTATCTGTATGTGACTCCTTTGGATGAAATAGCCGACGAACCATTACGTGTCCGTTACAATATACCTCAGATCAATGAAGAATTTGCGGAAACCTGTCAGTTGCTCTGGCGCCATGCACAACTCAACTTGCTGGATGTCGCTGTTGACGAAGCAGGAATTCTGACCCCTTCGTTCATTGTCCTTGAACCTGATTATCTGATTGATATCAGTTCATTGGCAGAATGTTACCGGGACTATGGACATCATCCGGCAAACTATTTCCTTTCCCGTCTTCAGCCGATAGAGAATGCACGCCCGTTGCTTTTAGGAAATATAGCCAACCTTTTCCTCGATGAGTGGATACATACGGAAGGGGAGGTGGATTATCTGAAATGTATGCAGAAAGCTTTCCGGCGTTATCCGATTGAACTGGCTGCTTGTGCCGACCTACGTGATCGGGAGAAGGAACGTCAGTTCTTTGATGACTGCAAACTTCACTTCGACCATATCCGCGAGACGGTGAATGATACTTTTCATGCCGCCGGCTACGAACTGGACAAGACGGATGCCGTGCTCGAACCTTCTTATATATGTGAAGCGCTCGGCCTGCAAGGGCGACTCGACTATATGCAGCGCGATATGTCTTCTTTCATCGAAATGAAATCGGGAAAGGCTGACGAATATGCGATTCGCGGAAAAGTGGAACCGAAAGAGAATAATAAGGTGCAGATGCTGCTTTATCAGGCAGTTCTGCAATATTCGATGGGGATGGATCACCGGAAGGTAAAGGCTTATCTGCTCTATACACGCTATCCGTTGCTTTATCCTTCCCGTCCTTCATGGGCAATGGTCCGCCGTGTGATCGATCTGCGTAACCGGATTGTAGCGGATGAATATGGCATCCAGTTGCGGAACAGCCTGGAATATACGGCACAGAAACTGGAAGAAATAAAAGCCTCGGTACTAAACGAGCGGGGATTGTCGGGACGTTTTTGGGAGACGTATCTGCGTCCTTCTATCGATAATTTTCAGGAGAAGTTGAAGTCCCTCTCCGCTTTAGAGAAAAACTACTTCTATGCACTCTATAATTTTATAACGAAGGAACTTTATACGTCCAAGTCCGGTGATGTGGATTATGAGGGACGTACAGGAGCCGCTTCTTTATGGCTTTCCACTCTGGCGGAGAAATGCGAATCGGGGGAGATCATCTATGATTTAAGAATTGAAGAGAATCACGCAGCCGACGAACATAAATCCCATCTGTTGCTGGTGCCGTCCGGAGAACTTCAGAGAACGGTGGCGGATGATGCGCAACACACCCTCCCTAACTTCCGTCAGGGCGATGCCATCGTGCTTTACGAACGGAATGCGGATACGGATAACGTCACCAACAAGATGGTATTCAAAGGCAATATCGACTATCTGAACGAGAATGAAATCTGCATCCGTCTTCGTGCTACCCAGCAGAATTCTTCCGTACTTCCGTCTGATAGCCTCTATGCTATTGAGCACGATGCGATGGATACTACTTTCCGTAGCATGTACCAGGGACTTTATGCTTTTATGTCTGCTACAAAAGAGCGTCGTGATTTGCTGCTCTCTCAACGGGAACCGCGATTTGATGCGGCATTGGATAAGCAGATAACCAAAGCTGCCGATGACTTTACCCGCATTGCCTTAAAAGCAAAAGCAGCAAAGGACTATTTTCTGCTGGTAGGGCCTCCGGGAACCGGTAAAACGTCTTGTGCACTGAAGAAGATGGTCGAAACCTTTTATAAAGAGGAAGGAGCCCAGATTTTATTGCTCTCATATACTAACCGTGCGGTGGATGAAATCTGTAAAGCACTTTCTTCCATTCGTCCGAAAGTAGATTTCATTCGTGTGGGAAGCGAGCTATCGTGTGACGAGAACTATCGGGAGCATTTGATTGAGAATGAACTTGCTACCTGTATGCGTCGTACAGAGGTTTACGAACGTATTAACCGCTGTCGTATATTAGTCGGTACAGTAGCGTCTATCTCCGGCAAACCGGAACTTTTCCGATTGAAGCATTTCGATGTGGCTATTGTGGATGAGGCTACTCAGATACTGGAACCGCAGTTGCTGGGTATACTTTGTGCCAAAGGAGAAAACGGGAAAGAGGGCGTTGGCAAATTTATCCTGATAGGCGATCATAAACAACTTCCGGCTGTCGTCTTGCAGAATTCGGAGCAATCGGAAGTATACGATGAAGCCCTGTCTGCTGTCGGACTGAAGAACTTGAAAGATTCTCTGTTTGAAAGACTGTATCGCACAGCCCGTCAGCATACCGATGCCCATCGTACTTACGATATGCTCTGCCGTCAGGGACGTATGCACCCCGAAGTGGCTCTGTTCGCCAATCAAGCTTTCTATGAAGGTCGGCTGCTGCCTGTCGGACTGCCGCATCAACTGGAAGATTCCGGAAATATCAACCGGCTGTCTTTTTATCCTTCGCAGCCCGAACCGGTGGGTTCTTCTGCTAAAACAAACCATTCGGAAGCAAAGATTGCCGCCCGTCTGGCCGCAACTATCTATAAAGAACACTCAGAGGCATTTGATGCCTCCCGCACATTGGGGATTATTACTCCATATCGTAGTCAGATAGCTTTGATCAAGAAGGAAATAGAAGCTCTCGGCATTCCCGAACTGAATCAGATATTGATTGATACTGTAGAACGTTTTCAGGGAAGTGAACGCGATGTGATTATTTATTCATTCTGTGTGAACTATCCGTATCAGTTGAAATTCCTTTCCAATCTGACAGAAGAAGACGGAATTCTGATTGACCGGAAACTGAATGTTGCCTTGACACGTGCAAGAAAACAGATGCTGCTGACAGGTGTGCCGGCGCTGCTGGAGCGTAATCCACTCTATAAAAGTTTATTAAAATTAATAGAGAGCCTCCGGAATATTGCATAATTTTTGCAGACGTTAGTTTTTATTCTCTCTTTATGCAATTCATTAACACCTATTTATTGAACAAACCCCTATCTTTGCAATACGTTTTTTTCATAGAGATTTAGATTTAAGGTTAGAAGAATTGTGGAAGTCGTGAGACTTCCCTTTTTTTCATCTTAACGTTTACTATCCTTCATTGTTTGAATGTGCAAGTTGTTTTGTAGAATGGTACAGGATGGCTATGAAGAATAAGTAAACCTAAAAAGCCTTCTTCGTGAGAAGAGGCTTTTTTGTTTTTGGAACTTTTTGAATAAATAATTGGTTAAAAAAACAGGAGGACAAACTCATACTGAGTGCCCTCCTGTTTTTTATTCTATATAATTATATCGGATTAATCCAATACGATAGGCTTATATTTAGGAACCAGTGCTTTCATAATAACCCAACCGATTAGGTAGGCCACTGCGCATACACAGAAGATTACAAAGTAGCCGGCCGGTTTTCCTTCGAATCCCATGAATGTCATCGCAGGGTGTACAAACTGTGCTCCTTGTTCCAGCAGTTCTTTTGTCATTTCCACTTCTTTACCGTCAACCATTGTTGTTCCGGAAGCATATACAAATAAGTTACCTGCCACTTTCTGAAGAATCATTGAACCGATACCACCGGCCATACCACCGATACCGGTGATACTTGCAATCGCTGTTCGGGGAAACATATCACCTACTGTAGAGAAGATATTAGCCGACCATGACTGGTGGGCAGCTCCGCCGATACCGATCAGGATCACGGGGAACCACGGAGAGAATGTTCCCAATGGCTGTGCCAGCAATACCACTAACGGGAAGAATGCGAAAATCAACATTGCTTTCATACGTGCCGCATAAGGGTTCATGCCAGTCTTGTTGATGAAGATAGTAGGAAGCTTGCCACCGTAGATGGATAACATGGTGATTGCATAAAGCGTGAAGATAAGTCCCATTCCCAGAGGATCGGAAGTTTTGATACCGAATTGGGAATTCAGGTAAGACGGGGTCCAGAACAAGAAGAACCACCATACACCGTCAGTGGTAAATTTACCGAAGACAAATGCCCAAGTTTGTTTGTAGCTGAAACATTGCCAGAATCTCATCTTTTTCTCGTCTTTCTCCTCTGTTTTCGGACCTGCACCGACTTCATTCTGGTCTTGTTCGATATATTCAAGCTCGGCTTTGTTTACGTGCTTGCTCTTTGAAGGAGCATCGTACATAAATACCCAGAAGCCCATCCAGATAAAACCAAGTCCACCAATAACGATAAACGCCATTTCCCAGCCGAAAGCTTTGGCAAGAATAGGAATGGTGAGCGGAGCGATCAAGGCACCGATAGAAGCACCGGCGTTGAAGATGGAAGTAGCATAAGCACGGTCCTTCTTCGGGAAGTACTCGGCAGTTACTTTAATAGCAGCGGGGAAGTTACCGGCTTCTCCGAGAGCAAGTATACAGCGTGCAGCCAGGAAGCAGTACATACTGACAGTAGCGATGGTTACCACCACGTCTCCGGTAGCTCCGGCAAGTTCGGCAGCACTGTGCAGTCCTACCTGTGCTTCTGTTACAATACCACAGACTGCGTGCAGACAGGCACCGGCAGACCATACGCCGATAGCCCAGAGGAATCCTTTCTTCGTTCCCATCCAGTCCACAAAGCGACCGGCAAAGAGCATACATATTGCGTAAACAATAGAAAATACGGAAGTGATAGTACCGTAGTGTGATTCATCCCAGTGAAATTCCGGTTTGATAAATTCATCCCAGGTGAGCGATAGTACCTGGCGGTCGAGATAGTTAACTGTAGTAGCAAAAAATAGCATCGCACAGATCGTCCATCTGTAGTTTGTCATTTTTTCGCCTGTTTTTTGAAATGCATTCATGATAATGGATTTAAATAGATTTTGATTTGCTGACAAAGGTCGGTATTTCAGCTGGATTTTTTTTGTAATAATTGGTCAAAATCATGTATAATTCGTTGCATTATACATATTATTTGTACATAGTAATGTATTATCGTAACAATTTGGTCTCTTTGGGGGAAGAATATGACAAATCCGGAAAACTTCATTCTCTCCCCGTTTCGAGGAAAGAATGAAGCTTTTCGGATCACTTGATATGTGCTAAAGAGCTGCGCAAAGATTAGCGCATTTCTGTATATTTGATCTTATCCATGTCGCCATAGTCAAGATTTTCACCGGCCATACCCCAGATGAACATATAGTTGCTGGTTCCGGCAGCTGCGTGGATAGACCATTCCGGTGACATGATAGCTTGTTCGTTCTGCATCCATACGATGCGTTCTTCCTGAGGTTCGCCCATGAAGTGGCAGATGGAGTTGCCTTCCGGCACGTTGAAGTAGAAATATGCTTCCACACGGCGACTGTGAGTATGTGCCGGCATGGTGTTCCATACACTACCCGGTTTCAGTTCTGTCAATCCCATTTGCAGTTGGCAAGGACCTTCTTCAAGTACGTTGTTAACAATCAGCTGGTTGATAACGCGGTCGTTGCTTTCTTCCATCTTTCCTGCCGCGAAAGAGTTTGCTTTTAGAGAACCTTTGCGTCCGTCGATAGTGATCAACTGAGTTTTGTACTCCTTGTGAGCAGTAGCGGAGTTGATATAGAATTTTGCAGGTTTGCTGGCATCTTTACTCTTGAAAGTAACTTTCTGCTTGCCTCTGCCTACATACAATGCATCTTTGAAGTTCAGCGTATATTCCTTGCCGTCAACAGTTACGATACCTTCGCCGCCAATGTTGATAACACCCAGTTCGCGACGTTCGAGGAAATACTTAGCTTTCAGCGGATCGATAGTTTCAAGTACCAGTTCTTTTGTTGCAGGTACGGCACCACCGAAGATGAGGCGGTCGTACATGGAATAAGTCACGTTGATTTGATCAGGAACCATTACTTTTTCCATCAGGAAGCTACTACGCAGGCGGTTTGTATCATACGTTTTCACGTCTTGCGGATTGCAAGCCACCTGCATCTTGTAATTTACCTGGGCAGAAGCAGACATAGCTGCGATACCCATCATCATTGCAATTGCTAATTTTTTCATCTTTCGAATCTTTATTTGGATTATACTTATATTTAATCGTTAGCTGCGTTTTTCGCATCATTTCTTTTCATGCGGATCCGGTTGTAGACTGCCATTCCTAGAGCAAGGGCTACGAGGATGGCAGGACCGATAATCTTCAGACTGTAAGTCAGGTGGAAGATACCCCAGCAGAAGAGGCTGGAAGCAAAGTCGAGCGCTCCGCCTTCGAAGCCGGCGGGGATATTTACTGTCGGGTCACCCGTAGCGGCATATACGTCTTTGGCAGCCATCGTGAAGAATCCTGCCAGTTCTGTTACGAAGTACAGACCTACGATCAATGCTACCAGTCCGATGATGAATGATTTCACCACATTACCTTTGGTGATAGGCAGAATCATCGGGAATAGGTAGAACATACCGGCCAGAGAAGCCAGCGGTAAGAAACGGTTACCCGGAAGGATCACTGCAAGGAAGATAGTAACCGGGATCAAAAGCAGGGATACAACCAGCGTTGTCGGGTGGCCGATAACAAGTGCAGGGCTCATACCGATGCTCAGGCCTGTATTACTCTTATATTTTTTAGCGATCAATTCACGGGTTGCATCAGAGATAGGTTTCAAACCTTCAATGAAAAGGCTGGTGATACGTGGAATCAACTCCATAACCGCTCCCATTTTGATACCCAATCCAAGGATACCCGGAATGCCGTCCAGTACTTCTTTCCAGCTGGCACAGCCCAAAGCTCCGATACCGCAACCAATCACGATACCCAGGAATAACGGTTCACCCATCAGACCGAATTTCTTCTTCATTCCTTCAGAGTCGATATTCAGTTTGTCGAATCCCGGAATTTTATCTAAAAGCTTGTTGATTACAATCGCGAACGGAACGAAGCTCTGGCAGAAAGGCTGCGGGATAGAGATACCGTCCATCTTATCATAGAACTTCTGAAAAGCAGGAGCAGTCATGTCTGCCATTACCAATGTTATAATGTAGCAAATGATAGCGGCGAAAAATCCCCAGAAAATACTATCGGAGGCGAAGTATACGATAGCCCCGATAAATGCGAAGTGCCAGTAGTTCCAAAGGTCAATATTAACAGTACGGGTTGTTTTGGTCAGTAGCATTAACAGGTTTACTCCCAGACAAACAGGGATAATGAAAGCGCCGACCGAGGTATTATAGGCAACTGCTGCTGCCGAAGGCCATCCCATGTCGAAAATACCGAGTTCCAATCCGTAGATTTCTACCATCTTACTTAATGCCGGACCAAGACTACTGGTCAACAGGGCTGTGACTACAGATAAGCCGACGAAACCGACTCCCACCAACAAACCGCTTTTGAGCGCTTTAGGGAGTTTAATGCCGATACATACTCCTAAAATTGTGAAAATGATCGGCATCATTACTGCCGCTCCCAGACCGATAATGTACTTGAATACTTCTTCCATTCTGTTCTATTTTTTCTCTGTTTTTAATGATAAATTACTGTGTTTCCCCAGAGGGTATTAGTTGTAAACCGTGCCAAAAGTACGACCTTTTCCGCTTTATTCCAAAACGAAACTCTTAATTTATCAGTTAATGCATCAAAAATGGACATTTTTGACGTTTACGTGCACAAAATTAGTCGTTTCCGTGCACGAAAAACAAAAAATACACCTTCTTAACTAAAAAATCCCACTCTGTTTGGAGGAAATACACTACTTTCGTAGCATGAAAAAATAGCATGTATAATCCTTAAAACAATAAACCATGAGACGAAGCTCTTTTTATAAAATTTTGATATTAGTAATAATAATGTCAAGCACCATTTCACTGTCGGCGCAGCAGGTGGATGAAAAACTGCCTTGGTCGGTGCGGATGACTGAATCGGAGATGATTCGTTGCCCGGAATCCTGGCAGCTCGATTTTCAGCCCAGACTGAAATGGGACTATTGCCACGGACTGGAATTGGGGGCGATGCTTGATGTATACGATACTTATGGCGACAAGAAAATACGAGATTATGCAATTGCTTATGCAGATACGATGGTGCATGAGGATGGAAGTATTACTGCATACAAATTGACCGATTACAGTCTGGACCGTATCAATTCCGGAAAAATCCTGTTTCGTATCTATGAGCAGACCAAGGATGAAAAGTATAAGAAGGCATTAGACTTGCTCTATAGCCAGTTTGCCGGACAGCCTCGTAATGAAGACGGAGGATTCTGGCATAAAAAGATATATCCGCATCAGATGTGGCTGGACGGACTTTATATGGGAGCTCCTTTTTATGCAGAATATGCTTTCCGTAATAATCGCCCGCAGGATTATGCAGACGTCATCAATCAGTTTATCACCTGTGCCCGTCATACGTATGATCCGAAGAATGGTCTTTATCGTCATGCGTGTGATGTAAGTCGCACGGAGCGCTGGGCCGATCCGGTGACAGGACAGTCAAAACATTGTTGGGGACGTGCGTTAGGCTGGTATGCGATGGCGTTGGTAGATGTGCTTGATTTTATTCCGAAGCATGAGGCCGGAAGAGATTCGTTGCTTGCAATCTTGGATAATGTAGCGGTTCAGGTAAAGAAACTGCAAGATCCGGAGACCGGTGGATGGTATCAGGTGATGGACAGAAGCGGTGACAAGGGTAATTATCTGGAATCATCCTGTTCGGCAATGTTCATATACAGTCTGTTTAAAGCAGTACGTATGGGATATATCGATCCGTCTTATCTGGATGTAGCAAAGACTGGTTATGAAGGTTTTCTGAAAAATTTCATTGAAGTGGATAAAGATGGAGTGGTGACTATAACGAAGGCCTGTGCCGTAGCAGGGCTGGGTGGGAAGGTTTATCGTTCCGGCGATTATGACTATTATATAAATGAAACGATCCGTAATAACGACCCGAAAGCAGTAGGACCATTTATTATGGCGAGTCTGGAATACGAATGTTTGCAAAAGTAATTTCGATCGATGAAAAGGAATATTTTGAAAGGAATGGCGTTGTTTCTTCTGCTTTGTTCAGGAGGAACTTTGGCCTGTGCACAACAGCAAAAGCAAGACACAATAGTCGTGTCACGAGACGGAACGGGAAAATATCGGGATATTCAGGAAGCCGTGGAAGCGGTACGTGCTTTTATGGATTATACGGTGACTATCTATATAAAGAATGGTATATACAAAGAAAAACTGGTGATTCCTTCATGGGTGAAGAACGTGCAGCTGGTAGGTGAAGATGCCGAAAAGACGATCATCACGTATGATGATCATGCCAATATCAATAAAATGGGCACTTTCCGCACTTATACTGTAAAGGTAGAAGGAAGTGACATTACTTTTAAGAATCTGACCATTGAGAACAATGCCGCTCCTTTGGGGCAGGCAGTTGCGCTCCATACCGAAGGAGACAGGCTGATGTTTGTCGGCTGTCGTTTTCTGGGAAATCAGGATACTATTTATACAGGATCGGAGGGTAGCCGCCTGTTATTTACTAACTGCTATATTGAAGGAACTACAGATTTCATCTTCGGCCCTTCTACAGCTTTGTTTGAATATTGCGAACTACACAGCAAGCGCGATTCATACATCACCGCCGCTTCTACTCCGAAAGAGGTGGAGTTTGGTTATGTTTTCAAGAACTGTAAGCTGACAGCCGCTCCCGGTATCAAGAAAGTCTACCTGGGACGTCCTTGGAGACCTTATGCTGCTACGGCTTTTATTAATTGCGAGTTTGGCGGACATATCCGTTCGGAAGGCTGGCACAACTGGAAGAATCCGGAAAACGAAAAGACTGCCCGTTACGCTGAATTTAAAAATACGGGTGAAGGTGCGGATGCTTCCGGACGTGTGAAATGGGCTAAACAACTGACTGATAAAGAAGCGGTGCAATATACTCCGCAGAATATATTTAAGGAATGCAGCAATTGGTATCCTTATAAATAACATCAGTTCGATATAAGAGTAATCCGCATGGTTTCCCCTTCCGGAAGGAGGAGAATTGAGTTACTCAAATTTATATCGAACTCACGTTAAATAGAAGTCATAAGGGAACTTGGATTTTGTACCAATAAAATAAGATTATGAAAAATAGACTGCTATTACTGCTTATAGTATTTATCCTTTTCTCCGCTTTTCGTGCGGATAAACCTGTATTGACCATCTTCACGATAGGTGACTCTACGATGGCTAACAAAAATTTGTACGGTGGAAATCCCGAACGCGGCTGGTGTATGGTGCTTCCCGGATTTTTCTCAGAAGATATACGTGTTGATAATCATGCTGCCAATGGCCGCAGTTCCAAAAGTTTTATATCTGAAGGCCGATGGGCAAAAGTGATTTCTCAGGTAAAGAAGGGAGATTATGTCTTTATCCAGTTCGGACACAATGATGAAAAGGCTGATTCTGCACGCCATACTGATCCGGGAACGACCTTTGATGACAATCTCCGTCGTTTCGTCAATGAAACTCGTGCCAAAGGAGGGATTCCTGTGTTGTTCAACTCCATTGTTCGTCGTAATTTTGTACAGCCGGAAGATGCCTCGATTGCCACAGATGCCCGTCGTGCTCCGGGTGAACAGGAACTGCCGAAAGAAGGAAACGTCTTGTACGATACGCACGGTGCCTACCTTGATTCTCCGCGTAATGTGGCAAAAGAGATGGGAGTGGTGTTTATCGATATGAACAAAATTACCCATGATCTGGTGCAGGGACTGGGTCCCGCAGAGTCGAAGAAGTTGTTTATGTTTGTCGAACCTGAGAAAGTTCCGGCTTTTCCGAAAGGCCGGGAGGATAATACCCATTTGAATGTGTACGGAGCACGGACTATCGCCGGGCTGACTGTAGATGCCATCGCAAAGGAAATACCGGAACTGGCAAAATATGTCCGTCATTATGATTACGTAGTGGCACAAGACGGAACAGGTGATTTCTTCACGGTGCAGGAAGCGATAAATGCAGTACCCGATTTTCGCAAGAATGTGCGTACTACTATCTTGGTCCGTAAAGGCACTTATAAAGAGAAGATTATTATTCCGGAATCCAAAATAAATATCTCTCTGATAGGAGAGGACGGTGCGGTGCTGACAAATGATGACTTTGCCAATAAGAAAAATGTGTTTGGTGAGAATATGGGAACTTCGGGATCGTCGAGTTGCTACATTTATGCTCCCGATTTCTATGCGGAGAACATCACTTTTGAAAACTCGGCAGGACCGGTAGGACAGGCGGTAGCCTGTTTTGTATCTGCCGACCGTGCGTTCTTTAAGAACTGTCGTTTTCTCGGTTATCAGGATACCCTTTATACGTATGGCAAGCACAGCCGTCAATATTACGAGGATTGCTATATCGAAGGAACGGTTGACTTTATCTTCGGATGGTCTGTAGCCGTATTCAATCGTTGCCATATCCATAGCAAACGTGATGGTTATGTGACGGCACCTTCTACAGATCAAGGCAAAAAGTATGGATATGTCTTTTATGATTGCCGGTTGACTGCTGATCCGGATGTTGCCAAAGTATATCTGTCTCGTCCGTGGCGTCCGTATGCACAGGCTGTATTTATCCGTTGTGAACTGGGTAAACATATCCTTCCGGAAGGCTGGCACAACTGGGGAAAGAAAGAAGCGGAGAAAACCGTATTTTATGCCGAATACGATAGTCGTGGTGAGGGAGCCAATCCGAAAACCCGCGCAGCTTTCTCTCGTCAACTGAAGAATCTGAAAGGCTACGAGATGGAAACGGTTTTGGCAGGTGAAGATGGCTGGAATCCGGTAAAGAATGGAAATCGGATGGTGGAAGTGAAACGCTGACCGGATCGGAAAGTAACATTATTTGATCAAAAATAAGAGAACGATTCTGTTAAATAAACACTGAATATAGATGTAAGTTCAGCTAAATCATTATCTTTACACCATTCAATATATGTGTGTAATAATGATAAAAAGAATCTTATATCTAATTCTTTTGTGCCTGACCGCGCCTGTAGTGCAGGCACAACAACACAGTTTTTTCACCCATTATTCTACCGAGGATGGGTTGTCTCAAAACACGGTGATGAGCATGTTGCAGGATCACAAAGACAACCTTTGGTTTGCCACATGGGATGGAATCAATCGTTTTGATGGCTATAACTTTAAAACTTATAAAGCACGTCAGGGCAATTACATCAGTCTGACCAATAACCGTGCCGACCGGATGTATGAAGACCGGTACGGCTTTCTGTGGTTATTGACTTATGACAACCGTGTCCACCGTTTTGACCCGAAAACGGAGACGTTCGAACAAGTTCCGGCAGCAGGTGAAGAGGGTAGTACATACAACATTCACGCTATTCAGGTATTGCCCGATGGTACGGTCTGGCTGCTGACGGAGCATGATGGAGCTATCCGTGTAGTCACGCTTCCTCAGAAGAATTATACGACGAAATCAGATATTTATTCAACGAAGTCCGGTCTGTTTCCTGCCGATCACTTTTATCAGGTCTATCAGGACAAAGCCGGCAATCACTGGCTGCTGACTGATAACGGTTTGGGAATGATACGCCCCGGTGAGCAGCAACCAGTGAATTTCTTTGTGGAGACGAAAGGGAAACAAGACGGCATGAATCAGGCATTTTATGCGGTCCGGGAATGTGAAGACGATATCTGCTTTGCTTCCGACAGGGGGAGAATCTGGTGTTATCAGAAACAGGGCGGAGAGTTTCGCCTGCTCGAACTTCCGACGAAAGCCCGCATTACTTCTATACACACGGTGGGCAATGACAACACTGTAGTGACAACAGATTCGGACGGGTTCTTTCTTTGCAACCTGAAGACAAACAAACATACGCATTATTCTCCCGTGACCTGCAAGGAGTTGTCCGCTCAACCGATTCTTTCGGCTTATGTAGACCGCACGTCAGAGGTCTGGTTCGAACAGGAAGAGCCGGGAGTCGTCGTTCATTTTAATCCTGCCACCGGTGTGGTAAAGCGTGAACAGATGCGGGTGGAATACAGTAACGCCGATCGTTCACGTCCCGCTTTCCATATCCATGAAGATATCCACGGGCATATATGGGTACATCCTTATGGCGGCGGATTCTCCTATTTTGATCGTGAGCGGAACTGTCTCGTTCCTTTTTATGATGATTTGGGCAGTAACAACTGGCGCTTTTCTAACAAGATACATGCCGCTTTTTCTGATAAACAGGGGAATTTGTGGCTTTGTACCCACTCCAAAGGGCTGGAGAAAGTAACATTCCGCAACGTACCGTTTTCAATGCTGACTCCCGTTCCGCATGAATATGAATCTTTGAGCAACGAAGTGCGGTCGGTATGCGAAGATAAACAGGGGAATTTGTGGGTCGGACTGAAAGACGGAATGATCCGCCTGTACGATTCGAACCGGAAATATATAGGTCATCTGACAGGCAATGGAACCATTTCGCCGACAGGTACGCCTATGGAGGGTACAGCCTATTTTATTATGCAGGATTCAAAAGGGATTATCTGGATTGCCACCAAAGGAAACGGTTTGGTGCGTGCCGAACAGACTTCTCCCACAGGTCTGTCTTATAAACTGACCCGTTATCAGCACGACGCCAATGATATGTACAGTCTGAGTGACAACAATGTATATTGTGTTTATGAAGATCATCATGGTCGTATCTGGGCGGCTACTTTTGCAGGCGGTATCAACTATATTTCCCAGGGAGAACATGGAGAGACCGTCTTTATCAATCACCGGAATAACCTGAAAGGATATCCGATTGACGTCTGTTACAAAACGCGTTTTATCACTTCGGATAATAACGGACGTCTTTGGGTAGGTACTACCACAGGCGCCGTTGCCTTTGATGAGAATTTCAAAAAGCCGGAAGATATACAGTTCCACCACTTCTCGCGTGTCCCGAACGATACGAAGAGTCTAAGTAATAATGACGTACATTGGATTATCGCTACCCAGCAGAAGGAACTCTATCTGGCGACTTTCGGCGGGGGACTGAACAAACTGATTTCCATCAGCGAAGACGGTCACGGTGAATTTAAATCTTACTCAGTACTCGACGGACTTTCTTCGGACGTCTTGCTTTCCATCCGTGAAGACCATAAACAGAATCTTTGGATCAGTACGGAAAATGGAATTTGTAAGTTTGTTCCTGCCGGCGAACGTTTTGAGAATTACGATGAACGAAGTATCAGTTTCCGTGTCCGTTTCAGTGAGGCGGCTTCTACGCTGACATCCGGCGGAGATATGCTGTTTGGAACCAGCAACGGATTATTCATGTTCAGTCCGGATTCTATCCGGAAGAGTAGCTATGTGCCTCCTGTAGTCTTTTCCAAGTTGATGGTAGCGAATGAAGATGTAATTCCGGGAGAGAAGTCCATATTGAAAGTCGATTTGGATGATACACAGGAACTGGTGCTTTCTCATGATGAGAATATCTTTTCCGTTCAGTATGCTGCACTCGATTATACGAATCCGCAGAATATACAGTACGCATACATTCTCGATGGTTTCGAGAAGCAGTGGACTTTTGCCGACCGGCAAAGAAACGTGACCTATACTAACCTTCCGAAAGGAGATTATATATTCCGTGTCCGCTCTACCAATAGCGATGGGGTGTGGGTGGACAATGAGCGCATCTTGAATATTACAATCCTTCCTTCTTTTTGGGAAACACCTTTGGCGTATGTGCTGTATGTCTGCTTTGTGCTACTGATTATTTTTGTTGCGGTTTATATCCTGTTTACCATTTATCGGTTGAAGCATGAGGTGTCTGTAGAACAACAGATTTCTGATATCAAGCTGCGCTTCTTTACGAATATATCCCATGAACTCCGTACTCCTCTGACGTTGATTGCAGGGCCGGTGGAACAAGTTTTGAAGAACGATAAACTGCCGGCTGATGCACGGGAACAGTTGGTAGTGGTCGAACGGAATACCAACCGTATGCTTCGTCTGGTCAATCAGATTCTGGACTTCCGTAAGATTCAGAACAAGAAGATGAAGATGCAGGTGCAACAGTTAAATGTCGTTGTCTTTGTCCGCAAGATTATGGATAATTTTGAGTCGGTGGCGGAAGAACACAACATCGATTTCCTTTTCCAGACAGAGAAAGAGGCTTTGAACCTTTGGGTGGATGCCGATAAGTTTGAAAAGATTGTGTTTAACCTTCTATCCAATGCGTTTAAATATACTCCTAACGGGAAAATGATCACCGTCTTTATCCGTGAAGATGAGGGCACGGTGTCTGTCGGCGTACAGGATCAGGGGATTGGTATCGCCGAAAATAAACGGAAGTCTCTCTTTGTGCGCTTTGAGAACTTGGTGGACAAGAATATTTTCAATCAGGCAAGCTCCGGCATCGGTCTTTCTTTGGTGAAGGAACTGGTAGAGATGCACAAGGCTACGATTTCCGTTGACAGCCGGCTTGGTGAAGGAAGTTGTTTTAAAGTGGACTTTCTGAAGGGCAAAGAGCATTATAGTAGTTCAGTGGAGTTTATTCTCGAAGATTCGGCTGCTCCGCTGAGCATGGAACGTATTGTGGATATCGCTAATTCTTCGCTTCAGACAGAAGCTGCCATCGTAGATGCGCCGGACCTGGAAGTATCTGCTGCCAAAGAAGAGGCTGGGGAAAGCAGTTCGAAAGAGCTTATGTTACTGGTAGAGGATAATCAGGAATTGCGTTCCTTCCTGCGCAGTATTTTCGCTTCAACTTATCGGGTGGTAGAGGCTTCCGACGGTATGGAGGGGTGGAGCAAGGCTCTGAAGTATCTGCCGGACATTATTATCAGCGACGTCATGATGCCGGAGAAAGACGGTATCGAAATGACGCGTGAACTTCGTGCGGATATGACGACCAGCCATATTCCTATCATCCTGCTTACTGCCAAGACGACGATAGAAAGTAAATTGGAAGGACTGGAATATGGGGCGGATGATTATATCACCAAGCCTTTTAGTGCGACTTATCTTCAGGCTCGTGTGGAGAACCTGCTGATGCAGCGTAAGAAACTGCAAAATTTCTATCGTGATAGTTTGACGCATGTGACGGTGTCTGAAACTCCGGTTGCTCAAGGGGAGACTTTAGCAGGTCATGCATCTGCTGAACCTGTAAGTAGTGCAACGGAAGAGCCTGCGATGCCGGAAATGTCTCCTAACGATCGTAAGTTTATGGATAAACTGGTTGACTTGATGGAGCAGAATATGGATAACGGGGAATTGGTAGTGGATGATTTGGTTCGTGAACTGGCTGTCAGCCGTTCGGTGTTCTTCAAGAAACTAAAAACGCTTACGGGATTGGCTCCTATCGAGTTCATAAAGGAAATGCGTATCAAGCGTGCCGCACAATTGATTGAAACGGGAGAGTTTAATATGACTCAGATTTCTTATATGGTCGGTATCAATGACCCGCGTTATTTCAGTAAATGTTTTAAGGCGCAGGTCGGTATGACTCCGACAGAGTATCGGGAGAAAGTCGGTCGGTAATTGGAGCTTTTTGCAGTTTTATCTCCTTAGAAGTTTCATTGAATAAATAGCGTTCAGCCGTTTCAGCTTTCTTCGGAAAAGCCTTGATAGAAGGTGATAGCGGCTGAAGGTACCATTTCATACTCTTGCGTAGACGTGCTCTGAACGGGGAGGAGTGGTTTCAGTTCTTTCAGGTTTATAGTTTGAGTTTCTGCTTTTATAGTCGATAAGCTATGTATATCTTAAATTTTGAACAAAGGCTGGTTGATATGTAGGCAAAGGCTGACTGACGTACGGGCAAAGGCTTGCTGACCCGTCGGCTCAGGCTTGCTGACGTGTAGGCTTAGGCTTGCTGACCTCCGAGCTAAAGTTTGCTGACAAATAAGGTGAGAATGATAGAAACAGCGCTGAAAATATGATGAATGAATAGAGCCTCTGTTTAAGTAAAACAGACCTTTGACTTTTAGTAAATAGAACTTCTGATTGGAACAAATGCAGGCTCTGTTTTTGAAACTGAAAGAGCTGAATGCTGAAATCTCTTTTCAGGGACTACTGCTTTCAGCTGTATCTCCTTCTGACAGGGCTTTTGCGGAGATAACTGAAAGAACTGAATACCTGGATTTCAACTTTATTTAGTAGGTGGCTGATTCTTTCATTGTTAGCCTGACAGGCAGGCTTTTTTATAAATTTGTATTAGAGTAAAT
This sequence comes from Bacteroides sp. RCH18, assembly GCF_058231005.1. Lineage (NCBI taxonomy): Bacteria > Pseudomonadati > Bacteroidota > Bacteroidia > Bacteroidales > Bacteroidaceae > Bacteroides > Bacteroides sp. RCH18. The sequence continues at coordinate 937,993 of NZ_JBIPTC010000002.1, forward strand.
AGAAAGAAGTACAGGAGTTGTTATGATGATGTACTAGAGTCACTCCAAGGATGTAGAAGATTTAAGGAAAAGCTGTATAAGAATTGGATGAATGGTGTACAAGACGGGAGTGAATCATGCACTTCTTTGGAAGAATATAAAAAGATAGCGATATTCGAATCCGGACATCGCTATCTTTTTATATACAGTGTCTGAAACAGACACTTAGGGTTTATTAATTATCAGATTTATTCTTTAATCCATCTAGGGTCGCCAGCTTTGGAATCTTTGATATCTTCAGCTCCAACAGTGAAATCTCCACTTTCAGGATTTGTGAATTTAGGGTCTATTTCTGTAGCATTACATGCTGACGGGTCTGTATAAAGTCCATTGGTTGCATCCCATAGGTTTGCACTGTTATGGTAGTAATTCTTAGAATAGCTAGCCTGAGCTTTCAACTTTCCCTTCTTTGCCCAGTATCCTAATGTTCCGACACCGATTTGGGAGAATACACATTTCTCAACAGTTAATTTGCCTGTAGAAGTAGAAACCTTATCCATTAAGAACAATCCATTATTATTGCTGCCGCCATCATAAGAGCATACTTTGTAGAAAGTGCAATTGGTTACACTTACAGTAGCTGATGTCATATTACAACGTAAGAAGGTACGTATACCATTACTAAAGGTTGAGTTTTGGATAGTTAATGTTCCTAATGTCGTATTGGCGCGAAGGTCGAAGCCGTCACCACCGGAACCTGTAATATTATCTGCCCAGCAGTTCTCAAACAAGGCTGTTCCTAAAGTTGCCGTTGCATTACAGTAAAGAATCTGATTCTTATAGTTTCTGATTTCGCAACCGCTGACTGTTAAAGTTGAAATATTAGCTCCACCTTGCAACTCTATGAAGTTTGAAACCAACTCTTCTGCTCCCGGAGTGTCACCACGGAAAATTACATTATTGATTTCTATGGAAGAAGCGCCGGCTTCAGGTTGTAAGCGGCCATAGATGGTAGGCATGTTTGCCTTGTCATAACCGCTGATGATAACAGATTTGTTTAGTGCATAATCTCCCAAAACAAACGAACCGGATACAAGAACGATGTTTGCACCATCTGCTGCTCCTTCGAGTACGGTAGCAAGATCATCACCTTCATATACAGGAGTCTTTCCCTGAAAGTCAATGGCTGTTTTAAATGTAACGGTACCACGGAGTTTATCTACATTGTATAACTTGGCTGTATACGATGTGCTTTCTTCCAGTCCGTCTATATAAGCCTTTTTGTTGGCTATATCCGTACTTTTCAGAGTATATGTTATGTCTGTTTTTCCATCTGCACTCAGCACGATTTTGGTTGCCGTTGCATCAATAGCCTCCCATGTAAGCGTTACTGCATGTGCTTCTATATTTTCGTCTTTCACAGAATTGAAGATATTCTCTGCTTCTGTCATGAAGGAAACAGCCGACCATTTTGATTCATTGATCTCTTCACTCAAGGCTCTGATTCTTGCTGTATATTGAGTTTCACCCAATAGTCCTTCTACAGTATATGTGTTGTCCGTAATCCCTTCATATGTTTTCGGAGTACCTTCGAAAGTCATATCTTGATTTTCATAAAGCTCGATCGTATATGATGTGGCATTTGTCACTGCTGTCCATTTAAACTTTACATTTGTCTTTTTCTGGATAACAGCTTCTACATTTGTCGGTGAGAATAATCGGTCAAATATTCCCGTTGTGACTTCGTCATCCGGTTCTGAACAGCTTACTGTAAAGGCAGACAGAACCAGGCTAAATAATACTGTATATATATAATTCTTTTTCATAATTCATTCATCATTAATAGTCATAATCGTTTGTTAGCACACCGTTACTTCCGTCTATAAATACTTTCCAGATAGGCCAGAATTGCTTGGTATCGGGATTGTTATCATACAATTGGTCAATAAGCAGCAAAGCAGCAGCCTGGTCTGCAGATTCTTTCGGTACAATCCATTCCTTACTTTTAGAGTAGCCTAATGTTTGTCCTATTTCATCTGTATCTCCATGGTTTAATCCATACATTTTGTAGGAAGTTGCATCTGTTCCATCCAAGCCCTCATTATAATAGATTTTCAAAGGAAGATCAGCGTATTCACCTTCACGGTTATATAATCGTGTCATTTTCTCTTTGGCTTCATTCATTTTACTTCCTAGAAGATTCCAACGGATCAGGTCGACTTTGCGTATTGCTTCTCCTGCAAATTCAAATTTACGCTCGTCTACAATTACGTTAAAGAATGCATCCTGACTGGCTTTTGCCTTCGTTAATATAGCACTTGCTTTTTCGGCCGGGTATGAACGGTCGAGGATTGCTTTCAAATATTTTCCTGCATCAGACGATCCTTTAGGACCTTCCAGTTCATTGATAGCTTCTGCTGCCATTAAATAAATATCAGCCATACGCATTACTTGCCAGTTCATGCCATCATCATTTGAAGAGTCAACTACACGGTTCATCCACTCGAAACGAACTTTACCAAAACTCCATCCCCCCCAGCATTTATTGGGTGCTTTCCAGGCAATGTCTCCATCGTTGTCACTTGTCCATTTAAAAGGTACACAAGTGATATCACGACGAACATCTTCTACATCATAATCATAAAACAAAGTCGGAATAGGACCGTTTATGCCTCCTTTGGCTAGTTTTGTCCATTGGTCTTTCTTTTCGTGTTTCACTCCCCAAGTGTAGATGACACGTCCACGGGATGCCGAAAATGGAATCTCGAAAATAGATTCTGCTCCTGCAATTGTTCCTTCAGCACATAGTGCTTTAAAGTTAGCTTCAAATGTGCCTAATGTGTTATAGCCTTTGCTGATGATGTCCAGACATTCATTTTTTGCAATTGTATATAGTTCCTGTCTTTCTGTTACATCTTCTGTATTGTAACGGATCCCATCCGGATGTTGTGAGTAACCTGCCGCAAATAATGCAATCCTCGCACGTAATCCTTTGGTGAAGGTTTGGCTTACTCGTTCTGTTGATTTAGTAAAGCTGTTTTCGTTAGGCCAGCCTACGTAGTCTTGTGCTATAAGTAAGTCGTTCAACAGTCTTCTCATGATAACCATACGGTCGGTCTTAGGCAAGTCGATTGTTTCTGTGGTGTTGGGCTCAAAACGGGCAGGGACATCACCGAACGCTTTAATCAGATCGAAATAGATAAAAGCTCTTAAGGTCAATAGTTCACCGTAAAACTGGCGCATATTGGCGCTACTCATATCGCTGTACTCGTCCATACCGGTTATAGCGCTGTTTGCACGTTCTATGGCTTCATAAAGTTTGGCCCAAACGTTGTTGTCCGTATTCATGTATTGATTATCGGTAGTGGCATTGTATGTTACCAAGGCTCCTTCTTTATCAGTGAAAGCTCCTTTCTTACCTGTATTATTCCAGATTTCACAGTCGCTGTTGACTCCGAAGTAGGCAATATAACGTCCACGATAAGAGTTTGTTTCACCGAATGACTGGTGCAGTCCCATCACTACATCATTGACCAAAGCCTCGTTAGAAAAAACTTCTGTCTTTTCCATAGATGACTTTTTGGAAGTATCTAATATGTCATCACAAGAAGAAAAAGCAAATAGTGATGCTGCTAATGCTGTATATAATATTTTTTTCATTACTTACTAGTTTTACTGATTAAAAATTAAGGTTCAAACCGATTACAAACTGACGGCTCTTAGGATATGCTGAATAGTCTACACCCGGAGTCAGTTGGCTGCCATTTCTGCGGCAAGTAGAAACTTCCGGATCGTAACCGCTATATCCCGTGATACAGAACAGGTTGTATCCCGTTACATAGAAACGAAGGTTATTGATTCCAACTTTCTTGGTTAGATGAGCAGGCAGAGTATATCCCAATGTCAAAGTGCTCAGACGAAGGTATGAACCGTCTTCAACAGCCCAATCCGAGAATACGAATTTGCTCATATAAGGTGACCACATCGTGGTGTTCTCGTTCATTTGCGCCAATTGGTTCATGTCTGTTACCAAATTGCCGTTTCCGTCAATATTAGTCCAACGTTTTGCAGCGGACATTTCAGAAGTCATGTTTCTGTATAAGTACTTGGAAGTAGAAGTTGTTTCGATCTTATTAGCGTTATAGATGTCGTTACCATAGCTCCATGTAAAGTTGGCTGCCAGGTCGAAACCATATAGGCGGGCATTGATGTTGAATCCACCTGTATGCAGGGGATTGGCATCGCCAATGATCGTTTTATCCTTTTCACCATTCGCATCTCCACTATTATCCAAATCTTTTAGTTTCATCATACCTGGGCGTGCAGTTCCAACGGCAGAAGATTTGTTGACGTCTTTCTTCAGAGTCCAGGTATCGGTTGTTGCATCATAACTCTCAAAATCGGAAACCTCATAACGTCCGGCACTTACATAACCATACATTTTTCCAACAGAACCACCTACTTCCGGCAAGAAATCCTGACCTATTTCTGTAGAAGCCCAATAAGATTGTGCTTGTTCGTTAGTAAGTTTCTGTAAAGAACCGAGAGATTTGATCTTATTTTTATTAAAACTGATATTGGCTCCAATGCTTAGACCAAAATTCTTTTTATCAACGGCTACCCAGTTGACGCTGGCTTCAAGACCTTTGTTTTCTGTCTCGCCCATGTTACGGTATTGGTAGTTATAACCAGTTCCGGATGTCGGGAACATAATTAACAGGTCTTTTGTATTATTCCAGTAGCCTTCAATTGTTCCGCTTAATCTGCCTCCTAAAGTAGTGAAATCCAAACCGACATTTCTTGTAATGGTTGTTTCCCAGGTGAGATCGCTGTTTGCCATATATTTACTTGGAGCAATGTAGGAATTGACACCATTGATCCATGGAGTTTTATTTAACTCATATAATTGAGAGATCTGTCCCGAAGGAATATTATTGTTTCCGGCTGTACCATAGCTAAAGCGGAGCTTCAGGTCATCCAACCAATTTTTGGTATTCTCCATGAATGATTCAGAAGATATACGCCATGCGACAGCGGCAGAAGGGAAGAATCCCCATTGGTTACCTTTGGCAAACTTTGAAGAACCATCGGCACGGAAAGTGGCGCTAAACAAGTATTTGCTGTCAAAGTCATAGTTTGCACGTCCGAAGAATGAGAACAACACATCATCCGGATAACCATAATTGGTCACTTCATATGGGTTTCCTTTTGTGGAATAGTTGATGCAGTCGTCTGCCGTATATTCAGTCGGGAAGCCATGTACAACGTTTCTTAATTCTCTCTCTCTGGTAACAATATATTCTTGACCAGCCAGCAGGTTTAAATGGTTTTTGTTATTCTTAAAGAACTTCTTGAAGTCATAACTTAAGGTGTTTGTACTGCGGAAGGCGGTTCTTGTACCACGAGTAAAAGAAATAGCAGGTTTACTCTTATCTTCATCGTCTACGTTATTTCTTACATAGTAAGTAGTCACACCATAATAGCGGTCTGCATTATTTCGATAATCGTCATAACCAACTTCTGCTTTTAGTTTTAAATCTTTGATTATTTCCCAAGTGATAGAGCCGGCAAGGTTATAGTTGATACGTTCTTTGCGGGTGTCATTATCTCTTAGGGAGATTAACGGATTAATCAATAGAGAATTGGCATCTTCTTCGTCTGCATTGAGTGCATCAGAGATACCAGGTACAGGATATGGAGTATACAACAAAGAATATTTCAGGCGTTTGTCCGTGTTCAATGAACTGTTGGCATCATTGGAACCTCCACCATTGATTTTGGTTTTGGAAAAGCGTGCTGAAAAATCTAAAGAAACGTTCTTCAGAGGCTTATGATTCAACTTTAAATTGAGGTTATCACGTGCATAGTCAGACATTTGCATGATGGCTTTGTCGTCAATATGAGAGTAGCTGAACGAATATTTGAACTTATCGCTACCACCATTAATGCTTAGATTGTGATTAAATGAATGTCCGGTACGTCCGAAAGTTAAATCCTGCCAGTCATTGGTAGCTACGTTGTCATACATGTCAAGGTCTTGATAATTACCAAAATACTTGATATAATCATCATTCTTATTTGTAAGTTGAGCCAGTTCATACTGCCATTTGGTATAATCGCTTGCGGAAAGTACATCTAATGTTTTTGCCACTTTTTTCCACGCATAATAAGCATTGTAGCTAACACTGACTTTGCCTTCTTTACCACTCTTGGTAGTAACAATAATTACACCATTAGCACCACGTGCACCGTAGATAGCAGTTGAAGAAGCGTCTTTCAATACATCGATTGATTCAATATCTGTAGGTGGAATATCTGAGATACTTTCCACTGGAAATCCGTCTACAATAAAGAGAGGTTCGTTACTTTGTGTGATTGAACCACCTCCACGTACGCGAATACTCATTTGTGCGTCAGGAGAGCCCTCTGTAGTTGTAATTTGTACACCTGCCATTTTTCCTTGCAATGCTTCAGTTGCAGACGCTACAGGAATGGCTGCTAAAGTTTCTGAATTAACGGATGCTACTGATCCTGTAATGTCTTTACGCTTGGCAGTACCATAACCGATAACTACAACTTCATCCAACGCTTTTGCATCATCTGATAGTGTAACATCAATCTTGCTTTTTCCTTTGATTGCGATTTCCTGCGTTTTCATACCAATATATGAAATAACTACAGTGGCGTTGGCAGGAACTTTTAGAGAGAAATTTCCATCCAGGTCAGTAATTGTACCATTGGTAGTATTCCCTTTTTCTACAATGGAAGCACCGATAATCGGTTCTCCGGTTGTGTCTTTCACATTACCATTTAAGGTAATAGTCTGCGCTGATACGCTGAGCGATAATGCTGCGAAAATCATTAGCAGCAAAGTGCGCATGTTTTTCATTCCTTTAGGCATCTTTTGTTCTTTTATATTAGATTATTAATATTCGAGTGTGTCCACTCTTAGAGTTCTCACTGGTGCAAAATTATGTTTTTGGGGCTTGTGGGATGTGTAATATTTGTTTTTACGATAGTATTTTTTGTTTTTCCGGCATAAAATGAATAAAGACGAGCGTTTATGGGGAAATGTACTCTCGTCTTAATCTTTTATAACTGTTTATTCGGCCTTTTAGTTTTATTTTTTAGAATCCGCAGGATACAGATGATTGACTAGCTCATTCAGATATACCTCAAGATTGGTGTATTCTTTACTTAAACTATATTGTGCGCCGTCGCTTGGATCATTCGGATTCAGATTGTGCTTTTTTTCCCATTCGTCCGGTATGCCATCTCCGTCAGAGTCGGTTGGGGCCGGTTCGGATTTATATTCGGGCCAGCCTCCAACGTCTATCGGTTGGTCAACCATTCCGTTGGTGCTTCCATGAGACCCTTCATAGGTGTAATTCCCTTTGCGGGTTTCTTCTACGATTCGTTGGTCTACGGCATCGCGGCGGTGAGAGGCTCCGGCAAATTGAAGTACATCTTTATAGGCTTTCTTTGCCGGTTGCAATGAAGTATGCTCTGCTATATCAAATGCTTTTTTGGATAATAAATTCTTTTCCGGTGCGAAGTCGTTCTTGACGATCAGACCAAATGTATTATCCATATTGACTTTATAAAGAGCTTCTTTCTGCTTGTCAGTCAGGCTGGGACAGGTGGCGTCCATAAAGTTTCCTTTGAAGTGGAAGATTCCATGTACCCCTGCCTCATTTTGATTTTTGCCGTCGTCTGCATAAGCGGTGAACAGGCGTCGGTATGAACCTTTGGTAGCACTATAGGGACCCGGCTTATAGTAATTATTGAGAAAGTTGTACGAACCGCCTTCACCGGCATAAGCCCCGTCACTACCATAATTGTAGATTACATTATTGAATAATTCCACCTTTTCCTCTTCCGGTTTGCCTGTATAACGGCTGCCGCAGAGTCGTGGAGTACGATTGGTGTGATGTGCCAACAGATTATGATGAAAGGATGCTTTTTGTCCACCCCAAATGCCACCATAGCCATGTGCTCCTTTCTCATGAATGGAGTTGGCGAGGCTTTCGCTGATGATACACCATTGAAGGGTGAAATGACTGTTATCATAGAAAGTGGCACATTCATCCGTACACCAGCTCAAAGAGCAATGGTCTATGATTATGTTACTGTTTCCTTTGGTACCGTTCATTGCATCGTCACCTTTTTGCTTGATGTCCGCTCCCATACGTGAACGGATAAAGCGGACAATCACATTGTCTGCTTGAATGGAAAAGGTGTAGTTCTTCAGACAGATGCCATCTCCGGGAGCTGTTTGACCTGCGATTGTCACATCTCCATTGTTGAGTTTTAAAGGTTTCTGCAATTCAATGATGCCGCTGACAGCGAAAACGATCGTACGGGGGCCCTTTTTGTTGATAGCCCAGCGGAAGGTTCCTTCCGAGCCGTCATCTGCCAGTGAAGTTACAGTGTATACCGTTCCACCGGCACCTCCTGTTGTATATTTCCCTGCACCGTCGGCGCCCGGGAAAGCCGGAACTTTTGAACGGTCGGGAGTAGCATTCTCTTTGTACGAATTGTCAGTATTTGTATTCCCTTGAATAGAAGGGAGCATAAATAAGGCACATAGCCCTGCCAGGATTTTTTTGTTCATAGCTACTTAGTTATTGGTTGGATATAAGGAGTTTACCAAACTATTCAGATAGACTTCGAGATTGGTATATTCCTTGCTTAAGTTATATTTGTTTCCGTCACTGCCGTCGTTGGGATTCAGCCCGTTGGCTGTTTCCCATTCGTCCGGTATCCCGTCTTTGTCACTATCCTGCTGTGTGGTGGTAGTGGATATGTATTCACTCCATCCTTCCACATCAGTTTGTGTATCGATCAGTCCGTTCGTTCCTCCGTTTGAGCCTGTGTATGTGAAAGTGCCTTCCTGGGTTTCTTTTACAATACGCTTGTCAATATGGTCACGCAGATTGGAAGCACCAGCGTATAGTAATACAGACTGATAGGCATCGTGTGCAGACTGAACGAACGAATAATCATCTAAGATAGGAAAACGCAAAGATACAAGCAAATCTTTTGTCGAAACTTCGTTGTTTTTTACGCAAAAAGCGGTAGAGGAGGTATTATCTGCATTCGCATTGGCCAATTCTGTCTTTTGTGAATTAGATAACTTCTCATGTGTTTCGAAATAATTCCCGTTTACATAGAATTTTCCATATATCCCTTGTGCCTGTTGGTTTTTACCATCATCTACGTAGGCGGTGAAAATACGGCAATGTACTTTTGCCGAAGCATTAACAGGTCCCGGCTTATAGTAGTTATTCATGATATTATAAGAACCTCCCTCTCCTGCATAGGCTCCTTCACCAGTCCAATTATAGATTACATTATTGCATAAATCGGCTTTTTCCATATCTTCTCTGTTAGAATAGCGGCTTCCACAGAGACGAGGGGTGCGGTTGCTATGGTGTGCCAGCAGATTATGGTGGAAGGTTGCAGGGCTTCCTCCCCATATTCCGCCATATCCATGGCCTCCTTTGTTGTGAAGAGAATTTGTCAGACTCTCGCTGATGATACACCATTGCATGGTAAAGTCGGTATTTCCATAGAAGGAAGCACATTCGTCTGTACTCCAACTCATGGAGCAATGGTCGATAATAATATTCCTTTTGCCGGGATAAGAATCTTGATACCCATTCATCGAATCATCTTCCGTCTTGCATTCATCCCCCATACGTGAACGGATAAATCGGATAATGACATTGTTTGCGTTGACACGTAAAGTGTAATTTCTCAGGCAAATACCGGGGTGGGGAGCGGTTTGACCTGCGATGGTTATATCGTCATTCTTTATTTGCAACTGTTTGCTTAAGGGGATGACTCCACCAACGGCGAACACAATCGTCCTTTTGCCCGACTTCTCTATCGCCCAACGGAGAGTACCTTCTGAACCGTCATCTTTGAGAGAAGTTACTGTATATACTGTTCCTCCGGCTCCACCGGTAGTTAGTTTTCCGGCTCCTTCGGCACCGGGAAAAGCTGCGACTGTCGAACGGTCGGGAGTCGGATACTCCGGCAGCTGATCCTCTCCCGAATCATCCGGATCAGTAGAATCTCCCGGCTGTTCTGTTGGAGGATTTGTGTCCTGTTCGAGATTTTCTTCCGAACAGGCTGTGAATGATATGAAGACAGATGCAAGAAAAGCTCCTAAAAAAGTTTTATTCATGGCATTAGTTCTTTAAAATATGGGTTGTACTCACGTATTGTGTTAATTATATGGTTGCAAATGTATAGGGAAGAAAAGACGTCGGTGTGCAATATTTGTTTTTCACATTGTATTTTTTGTTATTAGATTCAATTAGAGCATAATTTATTGCGCTTTACTTTGTTCCATTCACCGATTTTTATCCGGCATTCATCGGCTTTCTGACCGGAAATCATCAGAAAAGCCTGTAAGAGCACAAAGAAATGATGTATCTTTGAACCATCAATCATTAATCATAGAAACGATGGAACAGAAATCTAAATTCTCATCTGCTACAGTTTTCTCAGGAAAACTTCTGATAGCTTCATTATTTATCCTTTCAGGAATTTTGTTATTCGCCCGTAACATGGGTTGGATTACTGCTGAATTGTTCAATATAATAGTATCATGGCATTCTCTCCTTATCATATTGGGAATTTATTCGATGATACGCCGCCATTTTGTTGGTGGAATTATCCTTGTATTGGTAGGTGTTTATTTTCTGTTAGGAGGTCTTTCGTGGTTGCCTGAAAATTCTCAGGCAATGGTCTGGCCGCTGGCTTTGATCATAGCCGGAGTTTTATTCCTCTTCAAATCCCGCCACAGAGGACCGTGGGATGACAAACAGCGTATGTTTCGTGACCATAGAGAATGGATGAAGCATGGGCACCATGGTCATGCGGGCATGAACTTTACAGACAATCAGCAGCAATGTGAATCGGAAGATGGCTTTCTGCGTTCTGATAATACTTTTGGGGCTGCACGTCATGTAGTACTCGATGAACTTTTTAAAGGAGCAGTCGTCCGTACCTCTTGTGGAGGAACAACGATTGACCTGCGTCATACTCATATCGCACCGGGAGAAACATATATCGATATCGATTGTAGCTGGGGAGGAGTTGAAATATATGTTCCTTCCGACTGGAAAGTAGTATTTAAGTGTAATACTTTCTTTGGCGGCTGTGATGACAAACGCTGGCAAAACGGGAATATCAATAAGGAAAGTGTATTAGTCATTCGGGGAAGGCTTTCTTTCGGGGGACTGGAAGTTAAAGACTAACGTATGAAAGCACATCCGATTATAGATTATCCTTATCGCTGGGTGCCGATGCTGGTGGTAGCGCTGGTATTGGTTGTAGCTCAGGTAATGATAATGAGTGTATACACAGGCGCGGACTATGTGCCTGCTGTCATAGACGGAATAGCGACAATCGGTTGGTTGATGGCATTAGGTTATTTGGCCTGGTTTGTTGTCGGAGTAGTCTCTATCTTTCAGACGGAAGTCATTACTCTGGTGGCAGGAATACTGATCTGGATAGCCGGCAGCTTTATGGTTTACGATATTGTAACAAGAATAGCCGGTATACCTTATATCACTTTTGCATCTACCATCCCTTTTCGTCTGTTGTTTGGCATTCCGACCTGGGTCGCCATTCTTCTTTGGTATCGCTTGATTGTCGCTAAAGAAGATGCACTGAATCAGGAACTGGAAAAAGAATTGATAATGCATCAACCGGTTAGCCTGCCGGAAGAGCCGCAGACAGAGCAGATCGACCGTATCACAGTGAAAGACGGTTCGAAAATTCATTTGATTAAAACGGATGAATTAACCTACATACAGGCGTGTGGAGACTACGTTATGCTGATTACTCCTTCGGGGGAATATCTGAAGGAACAGACGATGAAGTATTTTGAGACTCATTTGCCTTCCGATACCTTTGTTCGTGTTCATCGTTCAACGATTGTCAATGTCACTCAAATCTCCCGTGTAGAACTGTTTGGGAAGGAAACGTACCAGCTTTTATTGAAAAACGGAGTTAAACTTCGGGTAAGCCTTTCGGGTTACAGGTTATTAAAAGAACGTTTAGGACTATAAGAAATAGCTATTTGATCAACGGATGATTCATTTTCGTTCATTATCAGCTAAAATTTGAGTGTCCATCAGGCGGCTAGCATTTAGAGTAATGAATGCTAGTCGCCTGATGGACACTTCTATTCTAATCCAAGCAAATACTGAAAATGACTAGTAGAAATTACTATGTAAAGTAAAATATGGAATTTTTGGTATTTTAATCCCAAAATCTCGTATCTGATATTTTAGTGATAAAATAGTGCACCTAAACGCTCAAAAAGTCCCCTCGCTTTATGTTTTATATAACTTCTTTTGCACATATGAAACAAAAAATAAGAACTATAAATCAGGAATATTAATGAATAAACATGAGATGATTCCTGTTTCAATTTTCCCCATGTTTTAACGATTGATTTGCATGTAACATAAGTATTGATTAGATAGTAATATGTATTAACTTTAAATTGAAATGAATGAAAAATTGTGTATTTATTAAGAAATGGAAAACGTGGTATCAACGCTTTCCTGTGCTTATTAGAACGAAGTTTATGGTAACTCCAGTCTTTTTCAGACGTTACCTGGTACAATATCCTTTTTGTGCTTGTCTTTTATTTTTGGGGGCGTGTACCGATGTCAAAGGGTTTACTAATATGGAGTTAGGTCCCTATGCGAAAGGACCGGAGGTATTAAAGGCTTTCCCTACAGCTGAAGGCTTCTGTAAAAATGCCACGGGAGGTCGTGGAGGAAAAGTCGTTATAGTGACCAATACCAACGATGACGGAGAAGGCTCTTTTAGATGGGCATTGCAGCAATGCTCACAAAACGAAGCAACTACTGTTGTTTTTGCAGTTTCGGGCAAAATAGAATTAAAGTCGGAAATCCGTTGCAAAGCTAAGAACTTCACGCTGGCTGGACAAACAGCTCCCGGTGATGGTGTTTGCATCATAAAGAATGAAATAAATTTTGGTGGTTCGGAGAACTTTATTATTCGGCATATGCGTTTTCGTGTCGGTGAAAAAGATGCGAGTGGAAAGGAACATAATGCCGCCTGTCTGCGGGTGGAAAATGCGAATAACTTTATAATTGACCACTGTTCCTTCAGCTGGGCTAGTGAAGAGAATACCGATTTTATTGATACTCATTTTTCTACAGTGCAATGGTGCATTTCCAGCGAGGGGCTTTATTATTCGGTCAATAAAAAAGGTGCACGTGCTTATGGTGGTGCGTGGGGAGGAACTTCATCTACTTATCACCATAATCTGTTTGCTCATTGTAATAGCCGGACACCATTGATGAATGGCGCACGGGGGAAGGATCCCGGACAGGATATCGTTGTTTATATGGAATATATTAATAATGTGAATTATAATTGGGGCAGTCAAATGGCTACTTATGGAGGTATGGACGAGTCTCAGGATCCGGAACATCACGGATGGTCATGTAACTTTGTGAATAATTATTATAAACCGGGGCCCGCTACGACAGCCCGGGTAAAAGAACTGAAATTCTTCCGGCAATCAAGTGCCCGTGAACCCAATAAAGCACCTTTACGTGCCGTTTCAAAGTGGTACTTTCATGGCAATGTAATGGAGGGTAATTCTCAACTGACTTCGGACAATTGGGAAGGTGTATATACGGATGGTAATTATCCTTATTCTATCGATGAGATGAAAGCTTCTTCTTTCATTATTCCTTCAGGGAAAGAGAATTATGAACAATATTGGTTCGACTGGGAATCATACACTTTATCTGACCAATATGAATCTGCGGAGAAAGCTTATCAATCTGTGTTGGCTGATAAAAGTGGTGCCGGCGCATTTCCCCGTGATAAAGTAGATGCGCGTATTGTAAAAGAAGTGAAGAGCGGACTTTGTACTTATACAGGAGCCGGAGACGCCAATAGTGGTGCTATCCCGGGCATAATAAATAGCCCGGATGAGGCTGAAGGTCTGGATGGACTGACATATAAAACCAGTGGAACCATTACGGATGCGGATCAGGATGGCATGGATGATGCCTGGGAGAAAAAGGTTGGTTTGGACCCTGCTAATCCGGAAGACCGTAACAGGACAACAGAGGTTGGTTATACAGCTTTGGAAGTATATCTTAATAGTCTGGTAGGTGAAAGTATTTCCTACAACTTTAAGAAGTGAAATCAGTGTTAATATTAAAATAGAATGCTATGAATTTATTGAAATTAATGACAGTAGGGTGCCTGTTAAGTTGTTTTTCAGGACTGATGACAAGCTGTTCGGACGATGATGATGCCGGCTCAAAAGTATTGTTACGACCGGTTACTGCTATGGAGATAGTGCAAAACAAGGCATATCTTAGTTGGAAAAGCGTAGAAGGAGCGACCGAATATATCGTCGAGGTGTATAAGGTGGTGAATAAAGGGGAAGAACTTTATAAGACGGAGACCGTGCCGGGTGACCGTTCTTCCTGTGTGATAGATTTAGACTGGGAAGAAAACTACAAGTTTAAGGTGAAATGTGAAGGTAATGGAAGGCTGTCCGGTTATTGGGAAACAGAGGTGACGGGTATTCTTTACCGTCCTTTGTCGATAGAGTTAGGAGAAGCTCGTACTATAGATACACAGGCTCTTATTTCGTGGACGCCTAATGATACTGTTGTGATTACAGCTCTGACTGCTGTTCCGATGGGACTGGAGACAGTTAATTCTCAAGATATAAAGGTTTATAACGTTTCTTCCGAAGAATATCTGGCCGGCTCCAAAATCATAGATGATTTAACTCCGGAGACTTCTTATCGTGTTAGTTTATATTCGGGTGATGAACAGAGTTCGGATACTTATCAGGCACGCATAGAAGTAAAGACAGCTGTAACCGAAAATCTGGATGAAGATTATGGGACGGCAAACCGGATAGATTTGCGTAACGAAGCATTTGATCCTGACTATTTTAATAAACTTGACTGGAACTCTCTGGCAGAAGGTACAACCTTTGTGCTTCCGGCAGGTAAGACGTACGTGTTGAATAGTGGAGAAACTGTTATTGAGTTTGCACATTCAGTTCATTTTGTTACTCCGCAAACGTTGGAAGATTATCCGACATTTAGTTTTGATAACGCTTTCCGTATAGTAGAAGGCGGAGTTGTAGACAAGGTTACTTTTAAACGCGTCAATCTTAGGGCTTCCAAATCATTAAGTGAGGTTGCTGATAACAGTTTGAGTGGTAAACAAGTGATTTGTCCGGAGTCCGATGTTTTTCTGATTAACACGATTGATTTCACTAATTGCTATATTGAGAATTTCC
Organism: Bacteroides sp. RCH18; assembly: GCF_058231005.1. NCBI lineage: Bacteria > Pseudomonadati > Bacteroidota > Bacteroidia > Bacteroidales > Bacteroidaceae > Bacteroides > Bacteroides sp. RCH18. The sequence continues at coordinate 953,309 of NZ_JBIPTC010000002.1, forward strand.
GTTCTATTGTCCGTTCAAAAAAGGCTACAGGAAATGTAGGAGCTATTGCTTTCAAAGAATGTACCATTAACGCAATCGGTAATCAGGGTATAGTTTCGACTGATGGCAAAAATGGAAATTACATCAATGATGTCTCTTTTGATGAGTGTACTATCACTAATATTTGCGGTATTGCAGATTTGCGGAATAGTAGCAGTGGAAAGAGTATTTCGATTACAAACACTACATTCTGTTATGCGCCGATGGAAAACTCCTTCTTATTCCGGGTAGATCCGAGTATTGCTGTCAAGATTGAAAATTGTGTATTTGGCGGTTCCATGAAAATAGATGGAAAACTTCCGAAATTTAATGAACTGGGGTCCGGAGGACAGGATGATTATACCGGCGTATATCCTTTCAGTTCGGTTAATAGTTTTCAGGCTAATGATCGTACCTCAAGCAAAGGAAACCTCGGACTGAGTGATTCTAAAATGTCAACTACCACTCTGTTCACTGCTCCGGGGACTAACAATTTTAAATTGAACGAGTTATTCACAGGTTGTTCCAGCGTAGGTGCTTCAAAATGGAGACGATGAACCGCGCATTAAATAATATATATAATATGAATAAACACATTGTATTGATGAAGTTCAAAAGTTCTTCATTCATTAAAAAGGTAGGAGTGCTATTGTGTTTCGTAGCATTTGCGCTGTCAGCTAATGCACAGACCCGAAAGGTTACAGGACAGATAGTGGACGAAAGTGGTCAGCCGATTATCGGAGCTACTATACGGTTACAGGATGCTACGACAGGTACTATTACTGATATTGACGGTCACTTTTCGCTGAATGTGCCGGATGGAAAAAAGGTGGTAATATCTTATATCGGATATCTGAAACAAGTAATCCTGCCGAAAGGCGATACTTTGAAAGTCATTCTTCAGGAAGATAACCAGAAACTTGATGAAGTAGTCGTAGTAGGTTACGGTAGTATGAAACAGAAAAACATTACCGGTTCCGTATCGACTATTTCTGCTGAAGAACTGGAAGATCTTCCGGTATCCAATCTTTCGGAAGCCTTGCAGGGAATGGTGAATGGCTTGAATGTACAGTTAGGCTCCAGCCGTCCGGGTACGAATGCCAATGAGGTTTATATCCGTCAGAACCGGACTTTCACCGGAATATCCAAGGATGGCGGTAATTCCACCCCTTTGATTATTATTGATGATGTCATTCAGTTAGGAACGAATGGACAGCCGAGTATGGAGCAGTTTAATATGCTGGACCCTTCGGAAGTAGAAAGTATAACAGTGTTACGTGATGCCAGTGCAGCGATTTACGGCTCTCGTGCTGCCAATGGTGCAATTCTTGTAAAGACCAAAAGAGGAAAAAAAGGAGTACCTGTCATTTCCTATTCAGGTAAATTTGCCGTCAATGATGCCGTTAGTCATTCCAAGGTGCTGAAAGGTTCTGCTTATGGACGTTTCTATAATGCTTTGGCGATAGGTTCCAATAAAGCGAGTGGTTATGACGACCTCGACGTACTGTATAGTGATATGGAATTGGCTGAGATGGACAACCTGAATTATGATTGGCTGGATAAAGCAGGCTGGAAATCGGCTTTCCAACAGACACATACACTGAATGTTACCGGTGGAAGTGAACGTGCTACATATTATGCCGGAGCTACTTTTTTTGACCAGGGAGCAAATTTGGGTGATCAAAGCTATAAGCGTTATACTTACCGTGCCGGTGTTGATGTGCGTTTAACGAATGATATTAAATTATCAGCCACGGTTGCCGGTAATGAGGGTAAATCCGATCAGATCTATACAAAAGGAGCCCGCTTTAAACTGTACGGGATGAGTGGAAGTACGGAAAAGTCAGACTATAGTGCTTTGCATCATATGCCCAATCATATGCCTTGGAGCGTGACGTTACCGAATGAAAACGGGCAAGATCAGGAATATTGGCTGGGACCTATCGAGAATACCTATAGTAGTCCGAGCTTTAATAGAGATTATGTCACTTCCTGGAATTATTTTGCGTTGAATAATAGTGGTTCGTTCAATAAAAACAGGAGCAACAGCTGGAATGCTGACATTTCATTGACCTACGAAGTTCCTTTTGTGAAAGGTTTGTCACTCCGTGCCACTTATTCGTCTTCGCACTCAAGTGAAGCAACCGAGCAGGCTAGCTTCCCTTATGAACTGGCGTATGTAGGCGGCAGAATGCCTGCCGACCAGCATTTAGTCTATACCATCCCGAGCAGTTCCTTTAAAACGGCTATCTTTGATAAGAACAGTACATTATCATTTAAAGATAAACAGGCGGAAAGACGTCAGATGAACTTTTACGTAAACTATGACCGTACGTTTGGCCAACATAGCATTTCGGCTATGGCTTCCATCGAGCGTTATGAATCATTCTATGATTCTCGTGATATTGAATATGCCGATCTGGCTCATGACATTTCTGATACTTATCTGGGAGTCGGTGGTCCCTCCATCGTCGGGCCGGACGGCAAGTCAGCTCTGGCTTCCGACAATACAGTGACGCTTAAAGGTGAATCGGGCTCGCTTTCTTACTTGGGACGTGTGGCATATTCTTATGCTGACCGCTATATGTTGCAGTTTATTTTCCGTTCGGACGCTTCGACTAAGTTTGCTCCGGAGAATTACTGGGGATTCTTTCCCGGTATCTCTGCAGGATGGATCATGTCTGAAGAATCATGGTTCAAACGCTCGCTTCCTTGGTTTGAATTCTTGAAGGTACGTGCATCCTGGGGACGTACGGGACGTGACAATATCAAGATGTGGAAATGGAAAGAACAGTACAAGATGGACTTGAAAGGAATGCAGTTCGGTGCCGAAAGCGGAAAGCCAGGTACCAGTCTGATCCCGCAGTCATCTCCGAACCGTAATGTGAAATGGGATGTTTCCGACAAGTTTAATCTTGGTTTTGATACTCGTTTCTTTGATGGTCGTTTAAGTGCGGTATTCGATTTCTACTATGATATCAATGATAACATCTTGAATCAGTTTATGGCTAGCCAACCGGGAATTCCCGTGTATGCCGGTGGTTCGTATGCTGAAGAAAATTTTGGCCGTGTTGATACATATGGCGGCGAGTTGTCTTTGACATGGCGTGACAAGGTAGGACAGGTGAACTATAATATCGGTATGGATTTCGGTCTGAACGGTAGTAGAGTAAAAGAGTGGGTGCCGGGTTTGCGCTATAACAAATATCCGTCCAGCTCAAGCTGGGAAGAAGGAATGTCTACATATCTGCCGGTATGGGGATTCAAGGTATGGAAAGGAACCTCGAATGGTGACGGAATTTTGCGTACGCAGGATGATATTAACAGGTACTGGTCTTATCTGGAATCATATACTCCCGAAGGCGGACAAACTAAATATCTGGATAAGACAAGTAAAGACGATTTGCGTCCGGGCATGCTGGCTTACCAGGATTTAGGGGGCGAAATGGTCAATGGAGTTCAACAAGGTCCCAACGGACAGATTGTATTGGAACAGGATTATGGAAAGTTATGTGAAAAGAATAAGACTTATAATGTCTCGACAAGACTGGGTGCCAGTTGGAAAGGACTTGCTATCAGTGCCAATATCGCTACTTCATGGGGTGGAGTACGCTTTATAGATCGTGCTTCTATGGGTGGTAATAAGAGTACAATGATATGGGCGCCGGATTCTTTCTGGGGAGATATGTTTGACGAAATGTACAATCCGAATGGTAAATACCCTAACTTGGGAACAGAATCTCTGATTTCCAGTTCAGCTATCGCCAACTCTGATTTCTGGATGATTAGTACCTTCCGTTGTTACATACGTAATCTGTCTGTCAGCTATACACTTCCTAAAAAGTGGATTGCTCCGTTGAAAATGTCGGCTGTCCGTCTGAATCTGACCGGTAATAATTTGTGGGATTTGTACAATCCATACCCTGACCATTACCGTAATATGTATGATGCTTCTTCTACAGATTATCCTACTTTGAGAACTTGGTCATTAGGTGTTAACGTTACATTTTAATAATTGTATCAACGATGAAAAAGAACAACTTTTTATATACAGGAACTTTAGCCCTCGGTATGTTTATGTTCGGTTGCAGTGATTCATTTTTGGATATGAATAATTACGGAGCTTATGATGATTTTAATTCTGAAACGAAAATCACCTGGTATCTGGCCGGATTATACCAGACAAGTTTTGAAAACTATACATCTCCGACGTCGCAGTATTTGGGATTGTATACTTCTTATGCGCAGGATTTTAACGAATTCACGGATGAGATGTGGGGAATCACGTCTACCAGCCGGATTGACCCGAGTACGCAATATTCGACCATTGATGATATAAAAACACAGACAGATGCTTCCAGCGGTAAAAGTTACGACCCGTTGTTTGCTGGTTATTTTGGCAAGGCACTAGGTTCAAGTGTTACGAACAATGCTTATACGCGTATACGTAACTGCAATATCCTGCTTCGTGACATTGATGCTTCCTCGGTTTCGCAGGATACCAAAGATAGGGCAAAAGGGCAGGCCCTCTTTCTACGTGCCATGCAGTTGTTTGATTTGGTTCGTATGTATGGTTGCGTACCTATTGTGACAACAGTGCTGAATGCTGAGGTGACCGATGCCGGACTGCCAAGAGCTTCTGTGACCCAATGTGTGGAACAGATTGTGAAAGACCTGACCGATGCGGCCGCTTTGTTGCCGGATGAATGGGGAACAAACGATTACGGACGTCTCACACGTGGCGGAGCATTGGCATACAAGAGCCGTGTGTTATTATTCTATGCCAGCCCCATCTTTAATAAGAATTGGAATGATCCGGGCAACCTTCGTTGGCAAAAAGCTTTGGAAGCTACTCAGAACGCTATTTCCGGTATTACTGCCAGCGGATTGGACGGTGTGACCGATGCTGCAAGCTGGAGTAGAATATTGGCGGATGACGATAATGAACATTCTAACAGAGAAACATTAGTTGTCCGACTATTGGCTAAGGAAAGCAACTCGTCATTAGGTTACAAGAATAATCGCTGGGAGAAGAATATCCGTTTGAGTTCTCAAGGAGGAAGCGGAGGAAAAGGTGCTCCTATTGAGTTGATCGATGTATTCCCTATGGCTGACGGTACACTTCCTGATGCCGCTCATCAGGTTACCGAAGGTAGTTTGCGCTTTATGGAAAACCGTGATCCGCGTTTCTACCAGACATTTGCCTTTAGTGGCTTGAAGTGGGGACATAAAGATGTCACCAATGATACTGTCTGGGCTTATCGTTGGCGAACTTCGGAGTCAACCACCAGCGGCTTTGCCTATAGTGAAGGAGTAAATATAACCAGTCCGGTATTCGTACGTAAGATGAGTGGACTCAATACTGCTTCTGCCAATAACTACGAAGCTTCGGGAGTACATATCTATGATTTCCGTTATGCGGAATTGCAATTGAATCTTGCCGAGTGTTATGCGGCGACCAATCAGATTGACTTATGTAAACAGGCAATCGGGAAATTGCGTGCGCGGGTTGGAATTTCTTCCACTAATAATTACGGTTTGGATACTTATGTGTTTGACCGGGCATCGGCATTGGCTGCCTGTTTGCGTGAACGTCAGGTCGAACTGGCATATGAAGGCAAAAGATATTGGGATATTTGGCGCTGGATGCTTTATGATGGAGGCCAGGGAGAAGCTATGCAGTTGAGTACCACTAATACCTGTTCATTCCTGGGAGTAACTCCGTTGACCGAAAGATATCGTACAGCTAAATATGTGGATGTAAAAGATGGATATACACCGGGCAGTAAAGATGTGTTGTCGGAACTGCGTAAGAATATATTTGCAGACCCTGAATCTGCCGATTTCCAGAAGCAACTTAAAGAAGTGGCTGATTTCTGGGAGTCTAATTTCCAGTACGGGGAGCCCAATGCGCAACCTGATAAGAACAACAGCAATGAATGGATTAAGATCGGATGGCGATCTAATTATTATATAATGGGTCTGTCAAAAGATATTTTGGACAATAACTCCTGGCTCGGACAGACCAAAGGCTGGACAGACCAGAATGGCGCTGCCGGAACTATAGATTGGCAAGATGATGAAACTCTGACCATAGATTAAAACTGTTTTCAGGATTAGATTAAGGGCCATAGTAAGGAAGAATTTTATAATACTTTTCTACTATGGCTTTTTTATGAATTATTTTCCGGAGATATACTTTGTTTGAGTACAATTTTAATAGACGAACAGGTAAATGACTATTTTTTACTCCTAATCTGTCAATAATTGAACTTAAGGGTAGTAGACTTCCATTACTTTTGCTTGTGAAATGGGAAAAACAGATCAATGAAGATATGAATATTTCTGTAAGTAGTTATCAATAGGAACCCGATAAAATAAATTAAAAAGAGATGAATGGAATTTTGAAAAAGGATTTGAGAGTCGTGCTGACAGGCGTTATGATATTTATATCATATCAGGTTTATTCAAATCCGGAAAGTGGAACAAAAGAACAGGGAGATGTATACAGGAATCTTCCGTTTTCAATGCCTGAAGTGAGCCAACCTTCCTTTCCCGATTACGAGGTTAATATCTGTGATTTCGGTGCACTCAGCGATGGTGTGACCTTGAACACAGAGGCGATAAACAATGCAATCAAGGCGGTAAGCTCCAAAGGAGGGGGGAAAGTTATCATACCCGAAGGACTATGGTTGACGGGGCCCGTCGTACTTTTGAGTAACGTTAATCTATATGCCGAGAAGAATGCTCTCATTGTATTTAGTAGCGATACATCTCTATATCCCATCATTGACGCTTCTTTCGAAGGGCTGGACACCAAGCGCTGCCAATCGCCGATTTCGGCAATGAATGCTGAAAATATAGCCATCACCGGCAATGGTGTTTTCGATGGGGCAGGAGATAGATGGCGTCCGGTCAAGAAAGACAAGATGACGGAACGGCAATGGAAAAATCTGGTGAGTTCGGGTGGTAAAGTGGATGAGAACGGAAAAGTATGGTATCCTGATGCGGGTGCTTTGAAAGCCTCTGTACTTGTAACCGGACAAAATAACGGGCAGAAAGAAATAACCGATGAAGAGTGGACTTACATGAAAACCTGGTTGCGCCCTGTCATGCTGAGTATAGTAAAGAGCAAACGGATTCTGCTGGAAGGAGTGACCTTCAAGAACTCACCGGGCTGGTGTATCCATCCTTTGTCCTGCGAATCTTTGACTTTGAACGATGTGAAGGTGTTCAATCCCTGGTATTCGCAAAACGGCGATGCACTGGATGTAGAGTCGTGTAAAAATGTACTGGTCACTAATTGTTTCTTTGATGCGGGGGATGATGCTATCTGTCTGAAATCGGGTAAAGATGAGGATGGACGCAGGCGGGGAGAACCTTGTGAGAACGTGATTATTAAGAATAATACGGTTTTGCACGGGCATGGCGGATTCGTTATCGGCAGCGAAATGTCCGGTGGTGTCCGGAATGTATACGTATCGGGCTGTTCTTTCGTGGGCACAGATGTCGGTCTGCGGTTTAAGAGTACCCGCGGACGTGGTGGCGTAGTAGAGAATATTTTCATAGATAATATCAATATGATTGATATTCCCAATGATGCTCTGACGATGGATTTGTATTATGCTGTCAATGACTCTCCGGAAACTCCGATACCGGATGTGAATGAGGAAACTCCTGTTTTCAGGAACATTTATATTTCAAATGTTCTTTGCAGAGGTGCGGGACGGGCAGTATATTTCAACGGGCTGCCGGAAATGCCTCTTAAGAATATCTTTATCAAGAACATGACTGTCACTAATGCCAAGAAAGGTATTGTAATCAATCAGGCTTCTCAGGTGAATATGGAGAATATTAAAGTGGAGGATCCCGAGACTCCGGGCATACAGATAGAAAATGCTACAGGCATCATTATTAACGGGAAAGAATATAAAAAGGATTCCGGAAAAATGCTGCTTTCCGGAGATCAGCGGAATTAACAGATTCGGAACTGTTACTAACTTGGTGGAACTTAGGGATAAACAAGTCTCCTGCTAGCTAAAATCTTTTATGTCTTTAGTCGTTTTTCTTTCGTAGCACCTAGGTGAGACGAATGTATCACTTAGGTGCTTCAGTTGTTTGACCTAGGTGCTACAATTGTCTAACCTAGGTGCTACGAAAGAAAATAGCCGGTTATGATGATTAATGAATGCGTACGGTCGGCTTCTTTCTTTTATTTATTCTTCTCTTTATATTCGGAAGGCGTGATACCTACTACCTTCTTGAAGCATTTACTGAAATACTTCGGGTCATTGAAACCGGTCATATAGGCTACCTGTGAGAAATTATATTCCCCGCTGTCTATTAGCTGTGCTGCACGTTTGATGCGTACTTCACGTATGAAGTCTACGGGAGTCAGTCCGATGATGGACTTCAGTTTCCGGTAGAAGATGGTGCGGCTGAGCATCAGATGCTCTGCAAATTCGTCGATGGTCAGTTCGGCATTATCCATCTGTTCTTCTATGAACTCCATTACCTTTTGCATGAATTGCTCGTCGTAGGGAGTAATCTGCGGTTGCGACGGGGTAAGAGCTTCTGCGACAGCTATTTCTTTTCCTTCCGTCAGTTTGGCCATATAGATTTCCTGCAAGGATTTGCGTTGGCGGAGCAGTGAAGCGATACGTGTTTTCAGATATGTGGCGCTGAAAGGTTTCGTGATATAGTCATCTATGCCTTGCTCCAATCCGGCAATCCGGTCATCCAAAGAGGCTTTTGCCGATAATACAATGATGGGAATGTGGCAGATGTTATTGTTTTCTTTGATTTGCCGAATCATCTCCAGACCGTCCATAACCGGCATCATTACGTCACTGATGATAAGATCGGGGATATTATCAACTGCGTGTTGCCATCCTTCTTTTCCGTTTGAAGCGGTGATTACAGTATAATTCTCAGACAAGATGTTTTTTAAGAAAGTTTTCAGTTCCTCATTGTCCTCAACCACCAATATAGTAAGCGTATCCGGAGCCGCATTATTCTCCATATCTTCTTTGTCTTCCGCTTCTGGTCTTTTCTCAGTCTGGAGGCTATTGTCCGGATGAGTAGCCGGACTTTGGCTGTCATTCAGAATAAATTCCACCTGACTATCTTGTTCGAAGACTTCCTTTTGAAGAGGCAGAGTTACCATGAAACGGCTTCCTGCTTCCGGTTCGCTCGTTACTTTGATTGTACCGTGATGCATATCGACCATTTCTTTTACCAATGACAGGCCGATGCCGGAAGACGGTTGGAGCATATTTTGCTGTGCCAGCGTTTCGAAGCGCTGGAACAAAGTACGTAGTTTAGTCGGTTCAATCCCGATGCCTTCATCCACCACAGAGATAGTCACTTTATCCGTCTGTTTTGTCACTTCTATTGTAATTGCCTTCTCAGCCGGTGTGTATTTGAATGCGTTGGATATCAGATTAAAGAATATCTTTTCAAACTTATCGCGGTCTATCCATGCATATATTGACTTAAGTTCGCTTTCCAACCGGAAATTAATCTTCTTTTCTTCTGCAATCAAGCGGAAGTTGATCATTACTTTTTCAAGAAGTGGAATCAGGTCTGTCTTCTCCACCAGCACTTTCATCTTCTGATTCTGTATCTTACGGAAGTCCAGAATCTGATTCATGAGACGTAGCATACGTTCGGCATTCTTTTGTACCACAGTCAGGTGTTCACGGGCTGTGGCGGATAAGTCTTCATTTTCCAGAACTTCATTGACCGGACTGCTGATCAGAGTCAGCGGTGTCCGGAGCTCATGAGATATGTCAGTAAAGAAACGGAGCTTGATATTGGATAGTTGTTGCTCGATATCCACTTGGTGGCGCAACCGATAAATATAAAAAAGAACATATACAATACTGCCCGTAAAGAGAACGAAGAGAATAATGTAGAGCAGCCATGCCCAGCCCGTCTCCCAGAAAGTGGGCAGTACGTTGATGGATAAAGTGCGGATATTGTCCATCCATACGCCGTCGCTGTTGGTGGATTTGATTTGCAGTTTATATTTGCCGTTCGGCAAGTTGATGTAGCTGGCAGAACGGTTCTTGTCCCCGTCATGCCATTCTTCTTCCAGTCCTTTCAGTCGGTATGCGTAACGGATTTCTTTGGAATCGACATAATCGAGTGCCGCAAACTGGAAAGTAACATTACGCTGAGAGGGGGTGAGGCGTAATTCTTTCAGATCGTCAATGGCGATGACGGAAGATTGCCCCTGCACTTTCAAACCGGTAAAGACAATGGGAGGCACATAGGAACTTTTCTGCATCTCTTTGGAAGAAATCTCAATGAAGCCCTTGTCTGTGCCGAATACGATTTGATTTCGAGCGTTGATCACCGGTGCCGCTTCTGAGAAGCTAAATTCCTGGTGCAGAGAGTTAAGCCCGTAATTCTCGAAAGTCTTTCTTTGAGCGTCGAATTTAGAAATGGCATTTTCCGAAAGAATCCATAAGTTGCCTTGTTGGTCTTCCTGCATGGCTTGTACCAAGTCCGAAGCCAGTCCGTCATCCGTTGTATATGTCTTGAACTCAATCTTGTTGCTGAGCAGGTTCTTGGATACGATTTGGCTGATGCCTCCCGTAAAGCTGGCTATATAGGTTCGTTTTTGCTTGTCGGTGTACGTATGCATCACATCATTTCCGCTCACGCTGGTACTTACTCCTGACTCGCAACAATTGCGATAAAACTTGATTTCTTCCGGTCTCTCAAATTGATTGGAGAAAGTCAGTAATCCGTTGGTGGTTCCTATTAACAGCACACCACCCGGCGCTTCGGATATGTGGCGGACTTTCGAAGCGTAGCCGGTCGGGTAATTCTTCAACTCATTATTGCTGTGTATAAATTCTGTCTTACCGTCCTTGTTGTAGGTTAGCAGATTGATTCCTCCGCCATAGCAGCCTATCCAGATACGTTTATGGCTATCTTGAAAAATGGAATATACGCTGTTACCACTCAAACTGTATGGCATATTCGGTTGGTGAGTGAATTGTTGTACGGAATAGGAGTCCGGCGACTTTTTCTTTAACAGATAAATGCCGTTTTCCTTTGTTCCTATCCAGATATTGCCTTCATGGTCTTCAAGAAAGCAATATACGCTTGTAAAACTCTGTTTGTTTTTGCTTATTTTTCCTTGTGGCGTCAGATAGCCTTCCAACTGTCCGTCCGGTTGGTACACTCTGATCACCTGTGCCTTCGAAGAAACCCACAGCCTCTTTTCACTGTCGCATAAAAAAGCGCGGGTCTCGAATCCATTGTCAATATGTACCAGATTATAGGTATGTGGAAAGAAGGACAATTTGTAAATGCCACGTGTACTGGTCAGCCAGCAGTTGCCTTGATTGTCCAGTGTGTAAAAGCGGACGAGCGGACTGAAAACAGACTTCGGATTGTTGCTGTCCTTCAGCATGGGTTTCAGTTCTTTGTTTTCACGGTCATAATAAGACAGATTCCCTTCCGGGGGGAGAACCCATAACGTGTGTTGCCGGTCTTCAAAGATCACATTCTTATTTTTCCGTTCATATCTGATCACTTCGTCGGCCGGTGTGAACAAATGCTGCATTTCCTTGGTGGATGGATTATAACGGATCACTCCTGTCGTTTGGGGGAATATCCATAGTTCCTTGTAATGGTCTTGATAAACTGACTGTACGACGTTGGAAGGTTGCGTTGATGTGCGTATATCAATCAACTGAAATTCTTTTTCTTTTATCTTATAAATAATCAGTCCGTTATCTGTAGCCAGCAAAAGTGTATTGGAGTCAAACTTCTTGACTTCGTTAATCATCGAAACATGATAAGGAATCTCTATGAATTTGAATTGTCTGGTCTTAAAGTTGTAAGAGGCCAATTTGTCCGATTGGGAAACCAGATAAATAATTCCATCCGCTTCTTTAATATATTGGAACGGGAAATCGCTGTCTACCTGCTTCTTTCCTATGATAGAAATTCCTTTGTTGGTCAGTATCCATTCATCTCCTTCGGAATCTTCGAAAACGGTATATATCTTGTCTCCCTTCAAGTTTTGTTTGAAGGAACTGTACAGAGTGATTCCTTTCCCCTGTTTGCAAAGTTGGTCATCTATGCGGATGGCGGCACATTCGTTTTGAAAGGTGATCCATGAGATTCCTTTGGAAAGGGTATAAATATGGTCGGCATAATTATTCGTTATCATCGTTTCTGCTACTGAACCTAAAATGTCGATGAACTTCTCTGTCTGATTGTCGAACATATACACCCGTCCGTCATAGGCTTGGCACCAGATATCCCCATATTTCGTTTCCGCTATCTGACTGATCCGGTTGGTATTCAGAATATAGCCGTCTTTGTAAGATGTCTTATAGTTTTTGAATGTATATCCGTCGAATTTATTCAGCCCGTTCCAGGTGCCGAACCATAGGAATCCTTTTTTGTCTTGTATGATTGTCTGTACTATTCCTTGTGACATTCCGTCATTGACGGAATAATGCTTGATCTGATAGGTAGGCTGGGCCGCTAATATGCAAAAGTTAAAAAGAGAAATAAGAAGGAGCCATGCGCGTTTCATAATATCGGTGTTTTTTGTTAGAACAAAAATAAGTAAAAGGATGGAAAACAAGAAGCCCGGACGCTACATTGAACGGATAATACGAAAGTTTGCCTATTTTTTCCTCCCTTTCGCTGTCTTGTCTGCCAGCTTATGCTAAAAATCCTCTTTATATTCTGTTTTTAGAACATAAAGAGGATAGTTTATTGACGAGAGTCGCATGGGGTATGGTGAGATGAAATCATAATTGGGGAATAATTGCACAAGACTTTCACAAGTATCCTCCCGTCAATGCTTAAAATCACACAAAACTAACTAAATAGTTTCTGCTTTCGCAATAAATATTAATTTATCTTATGCACTTTATGTTTTTTTTAATATATTGAAGATATTTTGGGGCGTCTTTCCGTAACTCGCTGTTTTTTCTTATGTTTGCCACACAAATAACAAATGAATTAAATAGATATGTCTTATCAAATACAATATAATGATTTCCCAACCTTTCTGCGAAAGTATTTTCCTTACAAAGTGCAGAAAATATCATTAAATGCCGGCTTTACTTGTCCCAATCGGGATGGGACGAAGGGATGGGGCGGTTGTACGTATTGCAATAACCAGACTTTCAATCCGGACTATTGCCGGACGGAAAAGTCGATTGCTACCCAACTGGAGGAGGGGAAATGTTTCTTTGCCCATAAATATCCGGAGATGAAATATCTGGCGTATTTCCAGGCATATACCAATACTTATGCAGAACTGGAAGGACTGAAACGTAAATATGAAGAGGCGTTGCAGGTAGACGGAGTAGTAGGATTGGTGATCGGTACGCGTCCGGATTGTATGCCGGAAGAACTGCTCCGGTATCTGGAAGAACTGAACCGTCATACATTTCTGATGGTGGAATATGGTATTGAGAGTGCCAGTGATGAAACTTTGCGGCGTATCAATCGCGGACATACGTATGCGGATACGGTAGAGGCTGTTCAGCGTACCGCCGCCTGTGGCATACTGACGGGCGGGCACGTCATCCTCGGCCTTCCGGGAGAGACACATGATACAATGGTGGAGCAGGCAGGAATCCTTTCCGCGCTTCCTCTGTCCACACTCAAAATTCATCAGTTACAGTTGATTCGTGGTACTCGCATGGCGCATGAATACGAAGAGAATCCGGAAGGTTTTCATCTGTTTACGGAAGTGGACGAATATATTGACCTGGTGATTGACTATGTAGAGCATCTCCGTCCGGATCTGGTACTGGAACGTTTTGTTTCGCAGTCTCCCAAGGAACTACTGATTGCTCCGGACTGGGGACTGAAGAATTATGAATTTGTAACTCGTTTGCAAAAAAGAATGAAAGAAAGGGGAGCTTATCAAGGTAAGAAGTACAGGGATTCAGAAAAAAGAGTTATTTTTGCGGAAGATAACTTCACCACAGAATAAATCTCTGTCCTCAGAGGATCATAGCTGGTGAGCAGAAATTAATTAAAGTTGAAGAATGGAACAGAAAACAAGAATTAAAGGAAATGTCCACTATGTGGGAGTAAATGACCGTAATAAACACCGTTTTGAGGCGTTATGGCCGTTGCCCTATGGAGTTTCGTATAACTCTTATTTGATTGATGATGAAATGGTGGCGTTGGTGGATACTGTAGATATCTGTTATTTTGAAGTCTACTTGCGCAAGATCAAGCAAGTAATCGGCGAACGTCCTATTAACTATTTGATTATAAATCATATGGAACCGGATCATTCGGGCTCCATCCGATTGATTAAACAGCACTATCCAGATATTATTATTGTCGGCAATAAGCAAACCTTCGGCATGATTGAAGGATTCTACGGTGTTACCGGCGAGCAATATCTGGTGAAAGACGGAGACTTCCTTGCATTAGGCAAGCATATGCTTCGTTTCTATATGACCCCGATGGTGCACTGGCCCGAAACGATGATGACATTTGATGAAACGGACGGAATTCTTTTCTCCGGTGACGGATTCGGATGCTTTGGCACTGTAGACGGAGGATTTTTGGATACCCGTATCAATATAGATAAGTACTGGGGTGAAATGGTGCGTTACTACTCCAATATCGTTGGCAAATACGGTAGTCCGGTACAGAAAGCCCTGCAAAAGTTGGGAGGACTGCCCATCACTACCATTTGCTCTACACACGGACCGGTATGGACAGAGAATATTTCCAAGGTGATCGGTATCTACGACCGCTTGAGCCGTTATGATGCGGACGAAGGTGTGGTTATCGTATATGGCAGTATGTATGGAAATACGGAACAGATGGCGGAAGCTATTGCTGCGGAACTCTCAGCACAGGGAATCAGAAATATTGTGATGCACAATGTGACGAAGAGTCATCCTTCTTATATCCTTGCAGATATTTTCCGTTATAAAGGATTGATTGTCGGTTCTCCGACATACAGTAATCAGATATTCCCGGAAGTGGAATCGTTATTGTCCAAGATTCTGGTTCGTGAACTCAAAGGACGTTACCTGGGATACTTCGGTTCCTTCACCTGGGCAGGAGCTGCTGTGAAGCGTATGGCTGAATTTGCGGAAAAGAGTAAGTTCGAGCTGGTAGGCGATCCGGTAGAGATGAAACAGGCGATGCAGGATATTACCTATACCCAATGTGAGAACCTGGCACGTGCGATGGCGGATCGCTTGAAAAAAGACCGCTAAATAAAGAATGAACAATTATTTACTAACCTATAAAACAATCGACTTATGAGACTTATTATTCAGCCGGACTATCAGTCCGTATCTCAGTGGGCTGCACATTACGTTGCCGCAAAAATAAAAGCTGCCAACCCAACTCCGGAAAAACCTTTTGTATTGGGCTGTCCTACGGGATCTTCACCTCTGGGTATGTATAAAGCTTTGATCGATTTAAATAAGAAAGGAATCGTTTCTTTCCAGAACGTCGTAACATTCAATATGGATGAATATGTAGGCTTGCCGAAAGAACATCCGGAAAGCTATTACTCTTTTATGTGGAATAACTTCTTCAGCCATATCGATATCAAAAAGGAAAATACGAATATCCTGAACGGTAATGCTCCCGACCTGGATGCAGAGTGTGCACGTTACGAGGAAAAGATTAAGTCTTATGGTGGCATCGACCTTTTCATGGGTGGCATTGGTCCAGACGGACACATCGCATTCAACGAACCGGGTTCTTCACTGACTTCCCGTACCCGTCAGAAAACGCTGACTACGGATACAATCATTGCGAACTCCCGTTTCTTTGACAACGATATTAACAAAGTTCCGAAGACAGCTCTGACTGTTGGTGTCGGCACTGTGCTTTCTGCCAAAGAAGTGATGATTATCGTAAATGGTCACAATAAAGCTCGCGCATTGTATCATGCAGTAGAAGGTTCTATCACTCAGATGTGGACTATCAGCGCTTTGCAGATGCACGAAAAGGGTATTATCGTTTGTGACGATGCTGCTACGGAAGAGTTGAAAGTAGGTACTTATCGTTACTTCAAGGATATCGAAGCAGGTCATCTGGATCCGGAATCATTGATCAAGTAAGAAATATTCAGGCACGGATTACACGGATGAACGCGTTTTTTTTAGATACTCAATCTCTTAAAACCGTGCAATCCGCGAAATCCGTGCCTGATTTATATATTCTCTAAGTAAACAGTCTTCGGGATTAAATCCCTTCCAGCCAGCCTTTTCCCTGACGAACGATTTCCGGTTCATCTTCTGTGCACTTCACTACTGTAGAAGGTTCTATACCTCCTATTCCTCCGTCGATCACCAGATCCACGATATCGCCGAACTTTTCGTCAATCAGTTCGGGATCGGTCATATATTCCAGATCTTCATGCTCATCGTATGGCAGTGTGGTGGTCATAATAGGAGCATCCAGTAAGCGGGCGATTTCACGAATGATGTTGTTGTCCGGCATACGGATACCCACCTCTTTTCGGTTGCGGAAGATTTTGGGCAGCCGGTTGGTACCATTCAGGATAAATGTGAACGGACCGGGGAGATTATGCTTCATGAGCTTGAACTCATTATTACCCACTTTGGCATACTCGCTGATACTGCTTAGATCGTAGCAGATGATAGACAGGTTGTTTTTGCGCGGATCAATATCCTTGATCCGGCAAATCCGTTCGATAGCACGTTCTTTCAGCCCGTGGCATCCGATGGCGTACATCGTATCCGTAGGATAGATGATCAGTCCGCCGTCGTTCAGGATGTCGGTTACCCGTTGCAAGTCCTGCGGGTTATTGTTTTTATCGTACAGTTTCAGAAGCATACTCTCTTCTCCTTTTCTTATTTAAGTTTCTTCTTTAAGAAATCAAGTGCTTTCTCTGTAGCTTTTTCCGTCACTTTCTGTTTGATGGAATCTTTGTTGGCAGTCGTGGCTGAATCCAGTCCGAGCTTTTGTCCCAGTTTGCTGATCGCTTCGTCGGCTACGGATTCAAGTGCCTGATTGGCCATACTCTTTGTATCGACACTGACTTTCGGGGAAGTGAATGAACCGCCGATCTTCAGATCGAGTGTCATCAGCTTGGAAATGCCGGTGGATGCCGGAAGCTTGATCTTGCCGGAGTAGTCGATGGTCTGGTCAAGTCCTGTGCTACCGGAAAGATTCAGATTATAGTCACCCATTTTGATATCAAACGGTTTGGTTTCCACCCGTCCGTCTTTGATGGTGAAATCCAGTGTCATATCTTTCACTTTCATTTCTTTCAGACTCGGTTGGCTGATGGCATCGGCTATCTGGTCGATTGCTTTCACACCACTCAGACTGAGGTCGCGGGTAGACAAGCTGCCGTCTCCTTGCATCGTTTCCAGTATCGGGCTCATAGCTGCGTCCAGGTCGGTCAGCACATTGATGCTGCCGGAGAAGTTTCCTTTCAGGTTCTCAAAGATAGGAGCCAGTTGCTGAACCATATCCAGTTCTTTGTATGCCTGTGAGAAGCTGATATCCGACAGTTTGAATCCGGCTTTCATTTCCGGTTTCTTCGCATTGGCGGTAGAGTAATATCCGTTCATCACCACGTTGCCGCCCATGGTACCCATAGAAAGGTTCTTCATATCTACCTTTCCGTCTTTGACAATAAGTTTACCGTTCATATTGTTGAATGTCATCTTGTCAAACAGCACCTGTTTCAGATTGGCGTCCATCTGGAAGTCGATATTGCGCGGAACTTCTATCACGCCGGCAATTGCCGTGGAGTCTGTGGCAGCTGCTTCGGTAGTTGCCACGCTGTCTGCGGAGGCTGTCATGAAATCATTCAGATTGAAATAATTGGAATGAATGTTCAGCGTTCCTTTCAGTGTAGTACCTTTCAGAGCGTAGCCGATATAGTTCTCGAAACGGCTGTCGGCAGTAATATCGTTCTTACCAATATTGACCGTCGTTTCGCTCAGTTGCAGATATTTCGGGGTGAAGGTAAAGAGTGATTTCTTGATATCCACATCCGGCATATCCTGCATTTTCAGTTTCATATTGGTCAGACCGATGGTTCCGGAGGCTTTCATGTTGTCGTACTGTTCTTTCTCTATATAAGAAAGACGTCCGGACATTTGCATATCGGCGTTGATGGTTCCGTTCAGTTCCATATCTCCCAAAGGATATACCTGTTTGATCATACCCAGGTCGAGGGTACCTTTTGCCTCTGCTTTGAAATCGGGGTCGCTGATCGGTGTTTTCACGTCCGCAGTCAGACTGAAAGGATTTCCTGCCAGACGGAAACTGAACGGGTTGATTTGGATGGTGGTCAGGTCTATATTTCCTCCCGGATTTCGGACGTTGGCATTAATGTTGATCTGATCGACTCCTGCAGGCAATGCCGGATAACGGAACATAGCGTTCTTGACTTGCATGTCGATGTTGAATGCGGGGACAGTATCTCCTTGCAGCGTACCTTTGGCTGATGCGGCAAGAGTAGCGGTTCCGTCTGTTTTCAGACTGGAGAATTCCGTTGCGTAAATGGCGGGAATCAAAGACAGTATTTCCTTGAAGCCTACATCATTGGTGTTGAGTTTGAGATCCATGTCGATAGCGGGATCTTTCAGTTCCACCCAACCGTCGATACCTGCCTGAATGGCGTTGAGGCGAATGGTATTGTCTTTCAGTGTATACTTGTTGTTGGCAAGATCGGCGTCTACATCCATCTTGGCGGAGATGTTGGCGTTTGCAAGGAAAGGAATGCCATTCATCTTGTAAGTCAGTGATTTGGTTTCCGCTTCCAGTTTCAGCGTAGTGCGGTCACTGCCCAGGTCACCGGCACAAAGGGCGTTGAAATCACGGATGTCGGCATACATTTTACCTTGCTGGTCGTCATAAATCAAATTCATGTTCTTGATGACAAAACGTTGCAGCTTGACTTTGAAAGGAGATGAATCTTCTTCCGCGGCAGGCGTTTCCTGCGTGTCTGTCGTGTCGGGCTTCATAATATCCCAGTTGGCACGACCGTCCGGCAGGACAATGGCGTGCAGGCGGGTATCTTCTATGAATACTTTGGAGATGTCATAACCGCTGTCTCCGAAAAGGGAGAACAGATTGATGGTGGCAGTTACCTCTCCGGCTTGTACAAGGGTATCATTTGCGAATTCTCCCGCGCCTTTCAGCCAGAAATCTTCGAGAGTGACAGAAGCCTGCGGAAAGTTGCGGAACAGGCTAATGTTGAGTTTCTTGAAATCAAATTGTGCATTGAGCATCTTGTTGCCTTCTGTTTTTACAATACCTGCTATCTTACCTTGGAAGGCGAAAGGAAGGAGGAGCATCAGAATGATTATTACCCCTACGACGATAGCTGCGATTTTCAAACCTTTTTTCATTTGCTTTTCTTTTAAGAGTTTGACGTACATACGAAGGCAAAGTTAATAAAAAGTTTTTGATGTAAGATGATATTCAATAACTTTCACAATCAGAAGACTTCTGATACACTACCAACTTATTTATGATTTTTTCTTTCTGAGTTCTTCGGCAATTCTCCATTGTATGGCGGCTTCCACTTCTTTCCCCACTCTCAACAGGGCATCTCCGAAAAGCTCGTGTGCACCGGCATGCTCGGGTTTCAGACTTGTAGCCTTGTCCAGGTCGGCAATTGCTCCTTCAGTATTATCGATTTTCAGACGCAGTTTTCCACGGTTGTACACAGCTTTAAAGTTTGCAGGATGAAGGCTGACAGCGGTATTGAAACAGTTTTCCGCATCAAAATACTCTTTGCTGTTGAACAAGGTGATTCCTTTTCGTATCCAGGCATCTATATAATTAGGGTCGAGGCTGAGCGCTTTGTCATAATTGGCAATGGCGGCACGAGCGTCGTGGGCTTGGGTGATACATTCATTTCCCATTAACAGATATTCATGGGCATATTGCCGCAGACGTTCCTGCTGTTCCCGCATTTGCTCTTTGAGCTTTTTGTTCTGCTCCTGCAAGGTATTGATAATCCCCAGTTTCCGGCGGATTAATCGGCGGGGAACAGGTTTCTCTATGTCATAACGGGAGTGAATGGCACGGAAAAATTGTTCCAGGCATTCTTCCATATCCCCTTTGTCGAATGCACGTGCGGCAGCGGCATACTGGACATCGGCCTGCGCCTGTTTCAGAGCCTTGTCGATGGCTTGCCGGTCGTTGAACCGTCCGGCAAAGTTTACGATTTCGGGACGCACAAAGATATCCGCCCGGTTGATCGGCTTTTTGAGCTGGATGCCATCCAGCGAGGTGCAGCGGCTGAGTGCTACATACGCCTGTCCGCCGGCAAATACACCTCCCGTGAAGTCAATCACTACTCTGCTGAAAGTCAGCCCCTGACTCTTGTGGACGGTAATGGCCCAGGCCAGCCGGATGGGATATTGGGTGAAGCTGCCCAGTACTTCCTCTTCAATCTCTTTTGTCTTTTCGTTGTAGCGATAGCGGATGTTACGCCATGATTCCCGTTTTACATCGCATTCCTTGCCATCGTCGGTGATGACATATATCGTTTCTTCTTCCTCGTCGATACCGGCAATCACTCCGATGGTACCGTTTACCCACCGGCGGTCGAAATCATTCTTGATAAAGATGATTTGAGCACCCGGTTTCAGAACGAGTTCCTGTGAGGTTGGCAGACTGCTTTCGGGGAAATCTCCTTCAATGCTTCCCTCAAAGGTGATCGGTTCTCCTGCCAGCTCGGCCAGTTTCTTCTCATTGATCGAGTCAACCGTATCCCTTCGGGTGGCAAGCGTGATATACATATCGGCTTCCGATTCTTCGATATGACTTCCGTACCGGGTGTTCAGCAGTTGCAGGTCGGCTGCTCCGGCGGTGTTGGTACGGATATGGTCGAGAACGCTGACAAAGACGGAATCAGTCTGCCGGTATACTTTCTGGAGTTCGATGGATACCAGATCGATCTGGCTGAATACTCTTGCCGAGAAGAAGTATGGAGTAGGGTAGGCACGGTTCAGAATCTCCCGCTCGTCATTCTTCACGACAGGTTCCAGCTGGAAAACGTCGCCTACCAATAACAGTTGTTTGCCGCCGAAAGGTTCCCGTAAGTTATGCGAATATACACGTAAGATGCGGTCGATGGCATCAATGAGGTCCGCCCGTACCATAGAGATTTCGTCTATGATGACCAGTTCAATCTGTTCCAGTAATTTCCGGTGCGGTTTGGTGTACTTGAAGAACTCGTGAATGCGTCCTCTCTGAAGACTTAAATTCGGATCGTCCGGCAGTAACGGATAGAAGGGGAGTTTGAAGAAACTGTGCATCGTACTTCCTCCGGCGTTGATGGCGGCAATGCCGGTAGGTGCGAGTACGACATGTTTCTTCTTGGTATGTTCGCAGACATAACGTAGGAATGTAGATTTACCTGTACCTGCCTTTCCGGTCAGAAAAACCGACTGGCGGGTATACTGAATAAGATTCAGGGCGTCCTGAAAAGCTGCGTTATTAGTGTCTACGCTCATAAAGTTAGTGACGGATAAACAGATGTGCTGACCGGATAAATAAATTAGATAATCCCGAAATGTTTCATTGCCTTGCTGATGCCGTCCTCATCAATGGGAGCTGTCACATAGTCGGCTGCGGCTTTTACATCCTCTTTGGCCTGCCCCATAGCGACTCCGATAGCTGCGTGGCGGAGCATGCTGATATCGTTTCCTCCGTCGCCGAAGGACATCGTTTCTTCCAGCTTGATGCCAAAATGCCGGATGATTTCATCGATGCCTTTCTGTTTGGTATCGCCTTTGGCTGTGACATCCGCAAAAGCCGGATACCAGCGGCCTATTTCGCAAGTCGGGATGGATGGAAGCACTTCTTTTTCTTCTTCCTCCGTGATGAAGGGAGTCATCTGGATGACTTCCTTATTGCTTGCTTCTTCAAATGAAACTGTCGGAATGACATTTACATGCAGGAAGTCATAAAAGATCTTCTTCACCATCTCATTCGGTTGGCAAACAGAGATATTATGCTCCTCTACGAAGATGCAGGGGACTCCTTTTTTTTTGCAGAAAGCAGCCATTGCTTTTACTTCTTCCTGCGGGATGGCACTTTTGTAAATTACTTCTTCTCCGACAAAACAATAGGCTCCGTTCATGGTTATATATCCATCGATCAGGTTCCGGTCCTGCAATTCGGAAAGATTGTTGATAATGGCTTTCGGGCGTCCGGTAGCGATAAATATTTTAAGCCCTTTTGCGTGGGCGGCTTCCAATGCCTCAATGGTAGAAGACGGGATACGGTGTGTTTCGAAACTAACCAGCGTTCCGTCTATATCAAAAAATAAAGCTTTCGTCATAAATTCCTTTTTGAATTGAGTACAAATGTACTACTTTTGTCTCACATAACATAAAAACCTCATGCAGTATGAACTATAATTTTGATGAAATAATAAACCGTAACGGTACGGACTCCGTAAAATGGGATGCCGTAGAACGCCGTTGGGGGCGTAATGACTTGATTCCGATGTGGGTGGCTGATATGGATTTCCGCACAGCCCCTTTTGTAATCGACGCCTTGAAGAAACGTCTGGAACATGAAGTGCTGGGCTATACATTTGCCTGCAAGGAATGGGCCGAATCCATAATCAACTGGCTTAAAGAACGGCATGGCTGGGAAATTCGTGAGGATATGCTGACGTTTACTCCCGGCATTGTCCGCGGACTGGCATTTGCTATCCATTGTTTTACGGAGAAAGGAGACAAGGTGATGGTTATGCCTCCTGTCTACCATCCTTTCTTTCTCGTGACGCAGAAGAACGAACGTGAAGTGGTGTACAGTCCGCTGGTATTGAAAGACGGACAATATCATATTGATTTCGACCGTTTCCGCAAAGATGTGCAGGGATGCAAGCTGCTTATCCTGAGCAATCCCCATAATCCGGGCGGACGTGTATGGACCAAAGAAGAACTGTCGCAGATCGCTGACATCTGCTACGAGAGCGGTACATTAGTAATCTCTGATGAGATTCATGCCGACTTGACCCTGCCTCCTTACAAGCATCCTACCTTTGCTTTGATTTCTGAGAAAGCACGGATGAACTCCCTTGTCTTTATGTCTCCGAGCAAAGCGTTCAATATGCCCGGACTGGCAAGTTCGTATGCAATCATTGAGAATGACGAACTTCGTCATCAGTTCCAGGTATATATGGAAGCGAGCGAGTTCTCCGAAGGACACTTATTTGCTTATCTCAGTGTAGCGGCGGCATACAGTCATGGTACTGAATGGCTGGATCAGGTCGTTGCCTATATCAAAGGAAATATTGACTTTACGGAAAGTTATCTGAAAGAGCGGATTCCTGCCATCAGAATGATTCGTCCGCAAGCATCCTACCTTATCTTTTTAGACTGTCGTGAGCTGGGGTTAGATCAGGAGGAACTGAATCGCCTGTTTGTAGAAGATGCCCACTTGGCTTTGAATGAAGGAACGACGTTCGGCAAAGAAGGTGAAGGGTTTATGCGGTTGAATGTTGCCTGTCCGCATGCTACGCTGGAGAAGGCTTTGAGGCAATTGGAACAAGCTGTAACTGATTTGAAATGAACTTTTTCCAGGAAAAGTTGGCTTCTTATACGTAAAATTCTATCTTTGTAAAAAGAGGACTAAAGGAAAAGAATATGAAAAGTCATGCAAATAGAGTATTAGACTCCATTAAGCGGTCATTAGCCGAACATTTGCCAAAAGAAGGGAAGGCATTATTGTTTGGTTCCCAGGCGCGGGGTGACGCACAAGTAGATTCAGATTGGGACATCTTAATCCTGTTGAATAAGGAAAAATTAGAACCGTCTGATTATGATGAAGTGAGCTTTCCTTTAACGATGCTTGGATGGGACCTTGGAGAAAGGATAAATCCCATTATGTATACAATGAAAGAATGGGCTGCGAGTTGTATCACTCCTTTTTATAAAAATGTAGAACAGGAAGGAATCGAATTGATATGAAACTGACAGATGAAGAACGTAACTCGCTTGTAGTGTTGCAAATGGAAAAAGCTAAAACATTTCTGAAACAAGCCGATGAGATGTATGA
This sequence comes from Bacteroides sp. RCH18, assembly GCF_058231005.1. NCBI lineage: Bacteria > Pseudomonadati > Bacteroidota > Bacteroidia > Bacteroidales > Bacteroidaceae > Bacteroides > Bacteroides sp. RCH18. Next base: position 977,369 of record NZ_JBIPTC010000002.1, read on the forward strand.
AATGAAATATTGGGATATTGCTTCCAATAGATATTATTATGCTTGCTTCCATGCTGTTCAAGCTCTACTGATAAATAGTGGGTTATCGTGTAAGACGCACGATGGATTAATAGCATGCTTTGGTCTGAATTATGTGAAGACGGGTAAGGTGAGTACGCGTTTGGGGAGTTTTCTCGCACGTATGGAGCAGTTACGTCAGAAGGGAGATTATAATTGTATCTATTCAATATCAGAGGATGAAATAGCTACCATAAAGGCTCCGGCAAGAGAACTTATTGATACAATAGAAGTCTTATTGACGGAGGTGTAACTGTATCCTAGTTATTAACTCTGCTCAATTTATAACGATTATGCGAATATTCTTCCTAATATTCCTGCTTGCCTATGTCGGTGGCAATGTTTATATCTTTATCCGTACATTACAGATGCTTTCCGGCTTCTCGCTGGCTATGAAGATTCTGTTGTCTGCCATTTATTGGCTGGTAGCTTTCTCGTTGGTGATAGCTATGCTGACCCGTCATATAGATATGCCTGTCATCCTGTCGAAATCCATGTTTCACATCGGTTCGGTATGGCTGGTCTTTACACTGTACATGATTTTTGCTTTGTTGATAGCGGATGTGACGAAGATATTTGTGCCGTCACTGAATCACGGTTTCTATTATGCGCTGGGAGCGACTTGCTGTCTGCTTCTGTACGGTTATTATAACTACCGTCATCCACAGGTCAATAAGATTGATGTCTCCCTTGATAAGCCGATAGAAGGTAACGGAATCAATATCGTAGCTGTGAGTGACGTCCATTTAGGGTATGGTACGGGAAAAGCCATGCTGAAAGAATATGTAGATATGATAAATGCGCAGCATCCCGACCTTATACTTATCGGTGGAGATTTGATAGATAATAGTCTTACCCCATTATATAAGGAGAATATGGCGGAAGAACTGGCACAACTGAAAGCTCCCTTGGGCATTTATATGGTTCCGGGAAATCATGAATACATCAGCGGTATTGATGAAAGCGTCCGCTTCTTGAAAGATACTCCCATACAACTATTGCGTGATTCCGTAGTAACATTGCCTAACGGTGTGCAGATCATCGGACGTGACGACCGCTCCAACCGTTCCCGTCATTCCCTGCCTACCTTATTAAAGCAAGCGGATCGTAGTAAACCTATCATACTTTTAGATCATCAACCCTACAACCTGGCTAAAACAGATTCTTTGGGAATAGACCTGCAATTCAGCGGACATACGCATCATGGACAGATATGGCCTATAAGTTGGGTAACAGACAGAATATATGAACAGAGTCACGGCTATCGCAAGTGGACCCAATCACATATCTATGTTTCCAGCGGATTATCTCTTTGGGGGCCTCCTTTCAGAATAGGAACAAACAGCGATATGGCGGTATTTCGTCTGAATCAGATGGCGAAATAGTGAGAATATAATAAAAAGCGTTCTTGGGTGTGTTGAGAATTGAAAAGAATCGAGTATATTTGCATATAATCAATAGATTAAGAAGTTATGAGACGAACAGAAGTGATCGAACAAATCAAGGACATTATCCGTCATGTTGCTCCTACTGCTAAGACCATATTATATGGTTCTCAAGCGAGGAATGAGGCACGCAGTGACAGTGATATTGATTTGCTCATCTTGCTTGATGGAGAGAAAATAACTTTGAAAGAGGAAGAGGCGATTACTTTACCCCTTTACGAACTTGAACTGAAAACCGGTATATCTATCAGTCCGATGGTTATGCTGAAAAAACTTTGGGAAAACCGTCCGTTCAAAACACCTTTTTATATTAATGTCACTAATGAAGGAATCGTATTATGAAAGATATTTTAGACGAAGAGAGTCGGAAAGCATTGATCGCCTACAGAATGCAACGTGCTTATGATACAATGAAGGAAGCGGAGGTGATGATTCGGGAATCTTTCTATAATGCTGCTATTAACCGAATGTATTACGCATGCTATTATGCGACGGTAGCATTATTGCTAAAGAATAATATTCAAACGCAAACTCACAATGGGGTTAAAACGATGTTAGGACTGCACTTTGTATCTACCGGAAAGCTTCCTCTAAGAATAGGTAAAACATTTACTACGCTTTTTGAGAAAAGACATAGTGGAGATTATGATGATTTTATGTTTTGTGATAAGGAGATGGTTGACGAGTTGTTTCCACAAGCTGAATTGTTCATCAAATCTGTTGATGAATTACTAAAAGAATAAATTAGACTATTCAGACTCTGTAACTCTTTTCTCTTCTTAACTTGTTATATGTTTATCGATCTGATTATTGAAACGGAACAAACAGCGATATGGCGGTATTTCGTCTGAATCAGATGGCGAAATAGTACTCACCAAAGTATCAATATCAGAAAATATAACTATATTTGTAGCGTATCTCCGCAAAGGAGCTACGCTTTTTTATTTTGGAGATAGCGTTTTTATTATCTGCTGTGAAAATCTGGTAAATTTTTGTGCTTGCAGATAATAAGTAACCGGTCTCCACGTCTCTGTTGTATATAAATTTGTTATATACCTCATGGGCGTGGAGCTATTACTTATTATTCGAGCACGGGCTTACCAGAGCCTTCACAGGGTAATGTAGTAATAGTTTCCGCGCCTTTTTTCTTTGGGGCATGCGGGAACACACAAATGAAAAAACAGAAAATTATGGATGATCCTACTTGTTCCTACCCCTGCCTGATGAAGCTTGATTTACAGGACTCCACCGACAAACTTGCCTTTCTTAAAGACAATTGGCCTAGCTTTGGACAAATTGAAAGCATTGATAAACTATCAAAACATGAACTTAAATGTACTCTCTGCTTCCTTGATGTCCTCATTGATGAGTTCGTAGATGATGAATATGTTTGTTCAAGTCGTGTTATGACTCGTTTGGTGTTAACACGCATATATGTTCAGAATACTATGGAAATCACGGCATTAAAAGAATTACGATTGGAACTAGAGAAGTCGGATGATTGAGAATAGGTTGATTCTGGATTTTCTCCACAGTGATTTAATAGCAGTTTTGCTCTCATGCTCTAACAATTCGCTTGTATCCCTTTATTCATCGTAGTTTCAGGTATGGTAGCAGGCGTGGTGGCAAGTATGAGAGCAAGCGGTTGCTCTCACTCTGTCAAATCGTGTTAGTAAGTGTTTATTTAATGCTATCTTTTGATTTGTAGGATGTTAATGGTTGATTTGTCAACTATTAACGATTGATATCTCAGCTATTAATAATTGAGAAATCAGGTATTAATGACTGATAAATGATGTATTATTGGCCAATGGATGATTTAGTGTTACTTGAAAGAACAGGTGAATCGGAACAGTTGATACGGTTAAGTCAATCAGATCGTGCGGTCAAGTAATCCCAATCGACAGTAGTTTCAGATAGTTTCAAGCGTCTGAAACTTTTGTTTCAAGGCTTGGAACTAATGGTTTCAATGCTTGAAACTAGAGTTCCAAGCGCTTGAAACTATCTGAAACAACCGTGATTTTGAATTGGAAATTGCAGTTTGCACGAGAAGAATCAGGATGGAATTGACAACATAGACACAAGACAGGTATGAGAGCAAACGTTTGCTCTCATACCTGCTACCACACTTGCTACCATACCTGAAACAACGATGAATAAAGGGATACAGGCAAATTGTTAGAGCATGAGAGCAAAAACGCATTCAAATTACATGGGGAGATGTACAGAATCAATAAAAAGCAAATAAAAACGAAAGAAGGCTATTTATGGTAACTTTTTGCATAACATATTGGTTAACTTTGCACTCAATGATAAAAAACTTATGAACATCAATTTTGAAACAAAATATTGCCAGACTTGCGGGATACCTTTGGATATTGATTATACCAATCTGAAGGCAGACCAAAATGAGGAATATTGTGATTACTGTCTGAAAAATGGAGTTAAACTGTATGACTTCTCAATGGATTATCTTATCTACCTTTGGGGACTTTTTCCCGAAGAATACTATAAAGAGGTCGGCATACGCCATACTTCGTCGGAGTTGAGAGAAATTATGTCCAGACGGTTACCTGAAATTAAAAGATGGAAGCAAAAAATTAATACCGCTCACATACAATATGAATTGGTGATCAGAGTTCAAGAATATATCAACTGTCATTTATTTGATGACCTTGATTCTGAAAAGTTATCCCAAATTGTATGCATTTCCAAGTATCATTTCCACCGACTTTTTAAAGCCGTTTGCGGTGATAGCCTTGGGAATTACATCCAACGATTAAGATTGGAGTACATTGCTTTTAAGTTAATATCCACCAATGTAAGTGTCTCCGAAATTCTTAGTCAAATCAATTATCAGAATAAACATACGCTTTCAAGGGCATTCAAAAACTATTTTAATTGCTCTATACCTGAATTTCGTAAAAGACATTCAAATGCCTGTTCTGAAGGTAAGAATCCAATACAGATTGAACCAAGTATTGAAAGAGTGCCTCATACACGGATTGCATATTTAAAATTAGAGAGAACACATCATGTCAGCCATAGTTTTTCTGTTTTATGGAAACAGGTGCTACAATTTTCTGAAAGCTATGGATTATTATCAAAAGGATGTAAATATGTAAGCCTGACTCTTGATTATCCTTTTATCACGCTTGAAGAACAAAGTCGTTTTATGGTTGGAGTAACATTACCACAATCATTTAAAATTCCGAAGGGGTTCGGTGTTTATGAAGTTCCTGCGGGTGAATATGCTATATTTCGTTTTAAAGGACTATACCATGAACTGAATAGGGTATATCGTTATATTTATCTTGACTGGCTACCTGCAAATGATTATAGCTTGCGAGAACCATTTACTTTTGAGACTTATATCAATACACCCGAAAAAACTCCGGTTTCGGAACTAATCACAGATATTTATATCCCTGTCAAAAAGAAAGAAATATGAACTATAAAGAAGTAGAGAATGAATTGAAAAAGTCAAGGATAGATTTTGTTCATTTCGTAGATATATCCAAGTTGACCAATAAGCAGAATAGAGGTTTGCCATGTGCTATATTAATAGGAATCGCAATAAATCCGAAGTTTGTAAAAGATGTATTTAATAATCCTGATTATAAACCTGTTCTTGAAGATGAGTATGTAAAAACTGAAAATAGAGTGGGAGAAGTAACAGACGAGTTAGCTGAATTTCTTGTCAGCAAAGGGTATAAAGCTCTTTCACAATCTGATGCGGGACTTTTGGCAGAAGGTGTGTTTAATTTTGAAACGAAGGAGTCGGTTTTACCTCACAAAACAGTAGCGCAACTTAGTGGATTAGGATGGATTGGGAAAAACAATCTGTTTATTACTCCTGAATATGGTGCAGCGCAATGTCTTGGTACTGTTTTAACTGATGCACCGTTAGAAACTGTACCGTATGCCCCTATTTCCCCGAAGTGTGGTAATTGTAACATTTGTAGGGATATATGCGAAAGAAAAGTATTGAAAGGGACCACCTGGAATACAGCAATCTCAAGAGATGATATAATTGATGTATATGGATGCAGTACCTGTTTGAAATGTCTTGTGCATTGTCCTTGGACGCAGAAATACGTAAACTTTAAAAGCAGTCTTTTACAGCCATAGAAGAACTAGCCTGACTAAAAAGTCGGTTCTATCTCTATTCTCCTCCTTCGGGAAGGAGGAGTACCCGTAGGGGGAGGTGGTAGGTAAACACGCAATGCTTTTATTCATAGCAAATTAGATACAACCTTATTTTACCTACCACCCCGCCCTACGGGCACCCCTCCTTCGGGAAGGAGGGGAATTGGAGATACTACTGACTTTTTAGTCAGGCCCGAACTATATTGCCTTATCTTGAACTGAAAGTAGATTTAAATAATAACTTTAGTGTGTCTTGAAAGATAAATAATCTACCGGAATCAGCCGGACCTCGCTATTTAATCCCGAAGGCATGGGAGCCCAGTGGCTATAGTTGGCCGGACGATAATTCAGATCGACAATATTGATCTCTTTAAATTTGCGCCACTGCACTCCCTGCCTGTCCAGTTCGGCTATTCGGTTGGCAGGGAGGTTAGTGACTTCTATCTCGATGTGGTTTTTTCCTGATTTCAGCAGATGACCTACTCGTAGCTGATAAGGTACTGCCCATGCGCAGCCCGCTTCCTGTCCGTTGATCCGGACACGGGCACTTTCGCGTACGTCTCCCAAGTCGAGTACCCAGTCATCGGCTTGCAGAGCGGGCAATTCGATATCCAATGAATAAACACCGCTGCCCATGTTAATCTTGGCTACCGGATGGTCGATGCCTGTCCATGAGCAAGGGCGGTCGATGTCGAACGTACCCTTTATCTCCGGTTCGCTTTCGGCGAAGTGTAGTTTCCAGCCATGATCCAGGCTGAGGCTGAACGGTTGTTCCTGAATATATTTCCAGGGTCGGGCAGCTTGCAGCGGCTGTTGATAAGTCTGCAAAATCACCGATTCGCCGGATTTCAGTTGGAGGTAGACTTGTGTCTGTTCTCCGGCCTGGCGTACCTTTGCTTCTCCGCATTCACCTGTCATGGGATTGAAGAGGGCGGCAGCTTCGGCTTTGGTTCCCAGTGTCACCCAATCATTCACTCCTTTATCTTGGAGAGAAGAGATAAAGTAATGGTGCCCGCTATCGTTCACTCTGCGGATGGCTTGCAGTCCGAACTTGGTTTTCATTTCTTCCTGAGGAATATTACAACTTGCTAAAGTACGCGCATAATCCGTACCTGTAATAATCTTGCCTTTGCCTACCGGAGTAACCGTTGTTTCGGAGAATGAAACGGAAGGTAACTTTTGCAGCGTCTGCTGATAAGTCTTGCGCTTCTGTTCCAGTTGACCGTATCCCGGTACGTCCGTCGGATAGTTTTCGAGGAATACGATGGTGGCTCCCTGTTGTGCCAGTTTCAGCAGATGAGCCAGAACATCATTCGGCATCAAATGGGCGGCGGGTACGACCAGTGCTTTGTAACCGGTTCCGCCGGAAGTGATGAGCTGTCCGTCTTTGAAACGAGTGCTGCGGATAAAGTTGTCCGAGATATAGTCTCCGTCATATCCGCTGTTATTGATACGGTGGATGGCATCTATAAATTTCGGGGCGAGCTTGGCCATGTGATGAATGCTGAATAGCAGCAAACGTCCCGGTTGCTCATCCCACATATCATAGACAGGCAGATAAATAAGGAAATCATTATCCGGTTTACCCATTTGCAGGAAACTTTGGCAACGGGTGATATAATCGAAGAACGAAGGGGCATCGTGCCAGATACTGTTCGTCGGATTCATATTGATAGAGGCGTAAAACAACCATCCCGGCCATTCGGCTTCTTTCGGCGAATAGGGAGTGCCGTGAAAGAACATATGATTAATGCCGGAGACGAACATCAAGTCCATATCCGGTTTGCACTGTGACAAAGAAGTGCGGAAATGCTCCGTCAGCCAGGTAAATGTTTCGGTAGAAGTATAAGGCTTCCCGGCGATATGGGCGGCAGAAGAGGCATATTTCAGCATCGACAAGTCCGAATCATTCTTTTTGGTTAATGAATCCTGACGTAATCCTTTGATATGAAATTGGGACAAACCGAATCCTTCACATTCAGGGATGTCTACGGCTGCGTAGACATCGATCAGGTTGGCAGGCGACCCGTGTGCCTGATTACGGGTGATGCTGCCATTCTTGTGTGCCCAGTCCGTCCATTGGCGGGTGAAGTTCTCCAGCAATAAGTCGGAGATCGTCTCCCGATAGTCGGATACGATGCGGCGGCTGACTTCCGGACGGCTTTCGTCCAGAAACTCCGGAAAATGTTCTTCCAACTTATATCCCCGTCTGCGGGCGAACTGATCCAGAAAGTCTTCTGTCCAGTCTGCCTGATAGACTTCGTAAGAGTCGTTGAAGAATGTATGCGGATAACTCGTCTTGCTGCTTTTGAAAGCACGGTCAAATCGGGAGAGATAGTTCTTGACGGCAGTCTTGGAAAGATGGTTCATTACGTATCCTTCCCCTCCGGGGGCGGCACGTTTCACTTTCTGACGTGTCTTGCTGTTATACAGCGCTATCACTTTCCATTTTCCGGCAGGGGCTTTCCATACCAGTTTGTCTTTCCTGACGTGGGAAGTAAGGTTGATGCAGCGCCCGTTTTCATCGTATGCCATTACACGGCTTAAGACAGAATAAGGTTGTTGCTTCTTGTCTGTCACATTGATATCTTGCACGATTTCCTGGCCTCCTTCTATATCATAAATCTGGAAGATGGCTTTGCTTGCCGCGTCTTCGATGCTGACTTCCGGTCCTCCGAAGGGCCATCCCGTTCCGGTGTTCATATCGATCTCGATGCCGGTGCGTTTTCCTTCCGCCTGTGTGTGTTTGAGGACTTCCATCCAGCGGGGAGAAAGGAACTGAATATCGTTGGCGTCATTGCCCTGTACACCATAGATGGGAGTGATTTCTACGGCGCCCATGCCGGCACGCGCGTATTCTTCCAGATTGTAAGTCAGGTTCTTTTCATCGACAGCGCTTCCCAGCCACCACCATCTGGTGCCGGGACGGGCTTCTGCCGGAGCATCCGGCCACTGTTGCGCTTGTATGCTTCCACCTGCTGCGAGCATACAGAGGAGTATCAGTTGTTTCTTGTTCATTATTCTTGGGGTGTATGATAGTATTCAATGTTTTCTGCGTCGTCGGTCACAAAGAGCGGACGTCCGTCCGGCTGTGCAAAGTGGAAGCGGACACCGTCGAAAGTTATGTTCTTTGCGTGACGGATATAAAATCCTTTGGCGGGAATCGTTCCGAACATCCAGGGTTCGGGATATACTTTTTCCTGTTCGGGTGGAGTGCGCTTGCCGTCTTCTTCGCTGTATCCACCTTTATAATATAGGTGAATGTTGCGGAAAGTAACATCTTCGATAGATGCACCGGGCACGCCGCTGATAATGGAAGAATACCGGCTGTCAGCGTTCCATACATTGATGTCGCTGATCAGAATACGCTTCATGGTGCCTATGGGTGTCCCTTCCGGACTGCGCATGCGCGCACCCAGGCGAAGGAAGATAGGAGCGTTGACAATATCCCTCATGGTGATATTGCTGATAACGATGTCTTCCAGATGACCGCCGTCTACGGTTTCGAGCGCCAGTCCCCGGCAATGTTCGAAGATACAGTTGGTGAGGACGATGTTGCGGAAGCCTCCGCTGCTTTCCGTGCCGAACTTGATACGTCCGGTGCGGTATCCATGATCGGGTGCCTGCGGTTCGTCGAGTTGCCAGCTGCCGTCCAGTACGCTTCCCTTGTCGAATCCGCTGACGTAGCAGTCGCTGATGGTAATGTTCTCCGTATCTTTGAAACGTCCCAGCGCATAGGAGGCTTTCAGAACGATGGCGTCATCCCACGGGGAGTTGACCGTGCATTGGCTGATGCGTACGTTACGGCAGCAGTCAATGTCGAATCCGTCCCGGTTGGTATCTACTTTCAGATTAAGCAGGGTGAGGTGCTCTACACCGGTGGCAAGCAGGGCGAAGTGTCCGCAATGGAGCATGGAGAAGTCTTTCAACGTGACGTTCCGGCAATCCTTGAGGCTGATCGCTTTGTTGCCTACACCCGGCAGGCGGCTTTCTTCGCGGGTCAGTCCTTTGCCGTAGATCAGTCCCGGACCGCTGATGGTGATGTTTTCCAGACCGATTCCCCAGATCAGGGAGTTCTTCCAGTGGCTGTGCCCGAAGTCCTGGTATTTATTATGCTCATTAGGTTCCGCCGAGTCGTATCCTTCGTCCTTTCCCGGAAAGGCGGCGATGATGCGTGCGCCTTGTTCCAGATAGAGATGGATGTTGCTTTTCAGCCGGATGGAATAACAGGCATATTCTCCGGCAGGCAGATATACGGTACCTCCGCCTTCTTGTGCGGCAGCTTCGATGGCACGGTTGATGGCGGGAGAATCAATCGTCTTTCCGTCTGCTTTTGCTCCGAAATCCCTGACGTTATAGATTGCTGCCTGCATATACAGGCAACCGGCCAGTAGGCTGAGTAGTAGATATATTCTTTTCATCTTTGTATGGATTTAAGCTAAATGATAATCAATAGTATCTTAAATCTCCTCCTTCGGGAAGGAGGAGTACCCGTAGGGGGAGGTGGTAGGTGAATGTATAACCCTTTCATTTACAGAGAAATAGGAATAAACATTATTTTTCCTACCACCTCGGCCTTCGACCACTCCTCCTTCCCGAAGGAGGAGAATGGAGATACTACTGTTTTATTCATTTTTTACTATGTTTAGATTCATCAATCTTTGCAAAAAGATCCGGCAACATAAAATAATTATAATCTGCTCGTGTATTTTGCTCGTAGAAACAGAAATAAAGTTTACTGTTTGCTGCGAGCGGGCAGCGCCCTGCGAGGACCGGACGGTCTGTTCGTTTCCCCGATTCATAAAGCAAGAGGGGAGTCTTGTCCTGACGGCCGTTACTCAAACGGATATCGTCAGTGGGAGTGACCGCCTGCAAGGTGCGGAGTTTCATACTTTCACCATAATAACAGGTGAAGGCTTGCCCTTCTACACTGAACACGTTTATATCCATGTCCGGCTGACAGTCTCCGAAGCTCCAGAATAAGGTATCGGCCTGCTGCAAGGAGGTGACCGCTACTTCGAGAATAAAGCCGCGGGTATCCGGCAGGGCTTCCCACCGGAAAGCGATTCCTTTCACTTTTTCCTGAGGAGCCAGCCAGTGACTGTTGGTTCCTTTCGATATTCCCAAACGGAAAGTTCCGGCGGGAGGAGTCAGTTGCTGCGCCTGTACGTTAATGAGGCAAATTGCCAGCAGTACGACGGTCAGTAGTTGTTTTAACATAGTCGAAGTGGATATTACTTTGTTCATTTTCCTTTAATACAATAGCATCTTTGTCTTTGACGTCCAATGTTATCTCCGATAGATTAAAGTTTCTCGTATAGCAGATTTTCCCCGGTTTATTGGTCTGCGCTTCGATGCCGTAAAGATAGAAGTTTTCCAGACGCAATGTATCATTCCAGCCCGAAGCGGAGATAAATTCATCTACATTTTCCGCTTTTACCTGCGAGAGGTATATGTCACGGAATCGCGGATACCCTTTTTCGGGTGGTTCTACCGGAGTCAGCATCACTTTCCAGTGCTCCGGAATCTCCTTGTCTTCATATTCTTTGGGCAAAGTGCTGTAGCTGTAACTTGGATTCCAGTTTAAGTCAGCCGCCAATACCTGACGGACATTTTCTGCGCTGACACGGGTCATGTAGATATTCTCAATGGTTCCCCCACGGTTCATGGCACTTTTCAGTCGCAGCACGGTATACGTGCCGACAGCTTTAAGATCATAGCCTAATACATTGCGGATGCTGCCGGAAGTTTCGCTGCCGCAGGTAATCAGTCCCGCTCCTTTGCGGGCTGTGCAGTTGCGCACTACCACATTCTCTGTCGGACGGTTCACACGTAGTCCGTCCGCGTCCCGTCCCGATTTGATACAAATATTGTCGTCGTTGCAGTCTACGTCACAGTTCTCGATCAGTATGTTGCAGGAGGAGTCGATGTCGATGCCGTCCGTGCTTGGACCGTGCCCGCCGATGTTATTGTTGATAGTCAGTCCGTCTATGGTACAATAGTCGGAATAGAGAATCTGACATCCCCAGAATCCCGTGCGCATCAGGGTGAAACTGCTCAGTGTGATGTCCGAACTGCGTTCGACAAGGATTCCCCGTACACGTTTGCAGTCGTAATCCACTATCCAGCGTAACCCTCTGGCTTCGTATTCTTTCCTCATTTCCCAGTATTTATCCCAGAAGACTTTTCCACGGCAGTCCAGTGTACCTTCTCCGCTGATGGCGGCGTTCTTCTCGTCGACAATGTTGATCACTGCTGCCGGCCATGTCATCTCTATCCCTGCTATACGCGAACGGAATTCGGGATAATGGTGGATGTCGGGGCTGGCAAGCAGAGTTACCCCTTTGCCAATCTGCAGGTTTACACCGCTTTTGACAAACAAGGCTCCTGTCTGGTAATACCCCGGTTGCAGGACAACCGTTCCTCCGCCGGAGACAGCGCAACTGTCGATTGCTTTCTGAATGGCCTCTGTGCTGAGTACGGTACTGTCTGCTACTGCGCCAAAGGAATTGGCGGATATAATCATCTTGTCTCCGGGAAGTTGGCGGCTGCCTACGCTGTCTGCCCACGATAAATCCGGTTGCTGAGGTACCTGCCCCCATTCGAAGCTGTTGCCGGCTTGTTTGGCAGGAGTGCACGCTATCGTCAACGAGCCTGCCAGAAGTAGGGGAAGGAGGTTTTTAATTCTCATATAGTCTTTTAGTATAGGATTCTTTTAATTTCCATCCGGTTTCTCTATTTCCGTGAACGGTGAATCGTTCCAGTGGAAAGTATTCACATCGTCCGGATGTGCGGGATTGTATGCCGGGTCTATTTTCAGATGCTTCGCCAGTTCGGGAACGGCTTTCTTCATCCCTTCGATGACGCATTGGGCGATCTGATAGGCACCGTAAGGATTAAAGTGCGTATTATCTGCAAAATCCCTGGTCTGTCCCGGATACGTTCCTGCCGGATAGTGGACGAAAGCACGTTTGGAAGTGTCCGGTCCCAGCGCCTCGTACAGGGTGCGTGTCATTTCATTGAGATCGATCAATGGAACATTCTCTTTGGCTGCCAGCCAGCGCATCGCTTCCGGATAGTCTTCGTGTGTGTCGCGGATATGTCCGTTGGCGTCGAAACTACGACGCTGGGTAGGAGTGACAAGCACCGGATGCGCTCCGCGTGCACGTGCTTCGTCAATGAATGTTTTCAGACTGGTCATGAAGGAGTAATAAGCCCCTTTGCCTGGTCCTTTCTGCTTTTGGTCGTTGTGGCCGAACTCCATAAAGAGGTAATCTCCCTTTTTGATCTGGCTTAAAGCCTTCGCCAGTCGTTTGGCTCCGATAAAGGTATTTGCCGATTCGCCGGATTCGGCATAATTGGCGATACAGACATCGGTGCCGAAGAAGTGAGGAATCATTTGTCCCCAGCTGGCCCACGGCTCGTTGTCCTGATCGACTACCGTACTGTTGCCGCACAGGAATACGGTAATTACAGACGGGTCGGCAGGCTCGATGCTGATGCTCTGACATACAGGAGCGTCACCGTTAAATTCCAGTGTCAGTTTGTCGTCCCAGTTCAGTTTCGTCTTTTCACGGGGTTTGATGCGTACCGATTCTTTGTCGGAAATGCGTGGATTCCGTTTGTTGATGATAAATGTCTCGTCTGTGAACTGCCCTTTCCTGGTGGGCAGATTATCGATGAAGAGACGGCGTGATTCGCCTCGTACAGTAGTTACGCCTGCCTGCTTCTTGCTTCCGAGACGTACGGTTACTTTGTAGTTGCCGTCCGGCACGCGGACAGAAAAGAAGAAAGGTGCTTTGCTCCCTTTTTCGGGAGTGGGTGCAAGGTCATATCCGTATCCTGTTTCCTCGCTGTAGCGGGGGGCGTCTGCCAGTTGGAATGTGCGGGCTTGTTCCTGAGCGCTGATAGCTGTTGCTGTCAGCAGCAGAAGTCCGAGAAATGTTGTTTTCATATCAGTCGTTAATGATTTTAATTAATTTTCGGTTTTAGTTCGTCGGGTGAATCTTTGGTATAGGATTTCACGTCTCCCGCCACTTTGGTGAATAGTTCCTGAATCAGTTCCGGAGCGATATTCGCTGTCGGGCGGAAAGCATCGGAGTTCATATAGTCAAGGATGGCTTTATGCATCTGGCGGGCAACGACCCGTTTTTCCGGTTTCGAAGTGATGTCCATGCTGGTCATCATCAATTTGCCGTTCAGTACGTTGGCTTCGAACAACATTCCGATTTTCCGGTTGATAAACCAGGTGTCTATGCTCTGGATAGTCGGTTGGAATTCGGCCGGGAATCCGGTGAACTGCATAACCTGTGCTTTGTTCAGCAGTTCCCACCATTGCAGGTTGCTGTGATATTCGGTCGGGAATTCACGGAAAAGCGGATGATATTCGTTGAGGAAGATGCCTGTGGTATGAGGCGGACGCATCTTGAACCAGGAAGTATTCCAGAAGACAGGAGTGAAGTATTGTTTCACTTCCTTGCCATACTGGATTTTTCCGGCTGCCATGATCAATACGTTTCCTCCTTCTTGCAGGATGGAGATTGCCTTTGCGTCCAGTGTATCGGTGGTGTAAACATTGCCCTGAGTCAGTTCTACCTGTGCGGGATATACCCAGAAGTCCCAGTCATTGACGGTATCGCTGCCTTCGATACGAATTTCCATATTCAGCTTCTGCGGTCTAGTGATTCCGCTTAGCTGCATGTCTACACTTCCTAGCGGACAAAGATTTCCGACTGGTATATTCTGAATGCCTACAGTGCCGTGAGCGTATACTTTGCCATATTCATCCTTAATGCTGTATACCGTTTTGGCTCCCTGCAGAGGGGCTGCTCCGAAATGGGACACTTCGATATCGGCATGGAAAGTCTCGTCGTTGGTATATACGAATTTAGGAATACGTGCCAGCGGGACGGTCGGGCTGCAGAAACGTCTGAACTCATCTGCGTTGATATAGCCTTTTTCTTCAAAGAAGACATCCAGAAGACCTACTAATGCAGTTCCCTGACCGGAATAGTCGTTCAGTGCCAGCAACTGGAAGCCTGCATAGTCGGGTGTACGTAATGTTTTCTCGATTTCGTGTTTGTAGCAGATTGCCTGAAGCTTGCCCGAAGCCATCATAAAGTCGTGCCCCATGCTGCCCATGTGATTATCATTCAGAATATCACGGAAGATTTCAAAGTTCTTGGCCTTGTTTACTCCGGTGTATTTGCGTATCTCGCTGAAATTCGGGAATGCACACCATTGTCCCGTCTCATGAGAGACGTACGGTTGCTTCACGGAATCGATCTTGGCGCGGTAGTCGGACATACTTTCCGGTTGCGAGCCTGCCCAGCTAAGCCCCCGTGCACCGGCTTTCACATGATATTGATTGTGGGGCTGCCATTGCCAGCTACCACCTACGGAAGCTCCTGTGTATACGTGGCGAGGGTCGGTCGCTTTCCAGTAATCAACGAATTTGCTGACCCAAGGTACCCAGCGGCCCGAAGGTTCGTTGCCGCAAGCCAGCATACAGTAAGAGGCGTAATTGCCGTATTCCTTGGTCAGAGCGATGGTTTCGTCCATCAGATATTTGTCAATCGGCTGCCCGTTGCCCAGTCTCGGACCGTGATTAGGCCAGCTGGGACCTTCGGGTTGCAGATAAAAACCAACGAGATCGGCAGCGATGAAGGCTGCTTCCGGCGGACAGAAAGAGTGGAAACGCATATGGTTCAATCCATAGTTGCGGCAGATGCGGAATACCCGTTCCCAGGAAGCTAAGTCCATCGGTGCATAACCTGTAAGCGGGAAATCGCAGTTTTCCACTGTACCGCGGAGCATTGTCTTGCGTCCGTTGACGTAGAACCATTTGCCTTCTATCTTGAAATCACGCATACCGAACTGTACCTGTTTCTTTTCGGACTGCTTGCCGCTATTCAGCATGGCTGTCAGTTTGTAGAGTGCCGGATTGAACTCATCCCACGTCAGGAAGTCTTTTCCCATCGGTAGTTCCATTTCTACCCGGTTGTCTCCTGCCTGAATACGAAAGCTCTGCTGAACAGGGGGGACGTTGTGGCGGGTATCCGTATTAAAGCTTTCGGCAGAAAGTGTTATTTCTCCTTTGGCCGTAGAAGAGGATTTTATATTCATGCGTACCAGCGCTTTCCCATTGTTCAGATCAGGATATACCTGTATATCGTCGAAATAGACTTTGGGAGTTGTCTGCAGTTCGATTTTACCTACGATTCCGTTCCAGTTGCCCTGTGTCTGGTCGGTGATGCTATGTGAATCCGGACCGACATTGATCTCTTTAATCCGGTTGTCAACCCGGATAGTGATCCGGCACGGCTTGCCGGGAGTGACGGCCGAGGTCAGGTCGTATACATGAGGAACACAAAGGCTGTTTTGCATACCGATTTCTTTCGTGTTTACCCATACGGTCGTTTCAATATGCGGGCGTTCCAGAAAAAGGAGAATCCTTTCCCCTTTCCAGTCGGATGGGATTGTCACTTTCTTTTGATACCAGGCGACACCTACATAGTGCTTGTCGGGAGTCAGGAAGAAAGGTAATTTGACTTGCCCTTCTATCCGGTATTTCTCCATGTAAGGATTGAAATAGTAAGAACTGTCATATAAACTTCCTGTCCATTGGGTACGTGCGGTTACATTGTCCCCTTTCAGCTTTTCGGGCATGGAACCGGGTAAGTTGATAGACTCGTCGAGCGATTTATTGAACCATTGTTCTTTTATCCCCCCATCTTCCCGGTCTATCTGGAAATCCCATTTTCCGGATAGGCTGAAAGAATGGTTTTGCCCTGTTGCGGTCAGTACAGAGGCGAATACAATGGCAATACTTACTAAAAGTTGTTTCATGATATGTAGAATTGATATGTTTTCCACTACGTTTAAAAATCTGCTGCTAAAGTAGAGCTTTTGAGTAATCCATAAAATAGAAAGATGTACAGATACATAGAATATTGTATCAAAAACGGCTTTTATGGCGGTTGGTGTACGAAACTACATGAATATGACAATATATCCATCATCATTCATTTCTGAAATTTTGCAGGATGCCATATCTTTGCGAAGTAAACTTTTTAATCTTAAAGTGAACCATGAAAAAAGTATTTGCCTGGATGGCTTTAACTCTTTGGTCGGTAATGACAATCTTTGCAGGTGAGACTGCTTATCTCTTTTCTTATTTCATTAATGACAGCAAGGACGGTCTGCATCTTGCCTACAGTTATGATGGGCTGAACTGGACTCCTTTGAACGGTGGACGTTCTTTCCTGACTCCGGCTGTAGGTAAAGATAAATTAATGCGTGATCCTAGTATATGCCAGTCTCCCGACGGAACATTTCACATGGTCTGGACTTCCAGTTGGACGGACCGGATTATCGGATATGCTTCTTCCCGTGACTTGATTCACTGGAGTGAGCAACAGGCTATACCCGTGATGATGCACGAGCCGGAAGCGCATAATTGTTGGGCGCCGGAACTCTTTTATGACGAGCCTTCGGAAACATATTACATCTTTTGGGCGACTACCATCCCCGGACGTCACAAGGAAGTGCCTACCAGCGAAAGCGAAAAAGGACTGAACCATCGTATGTATTATGTCACAACGAAGGATTTCCGTACTTTCTCAAAGACGAAGATGTTTTTCAATCCCGATTTCAGTGTGATCGATGCGGCTATCGTGAAAGATCCGACACAGGGAGATCTGATCATGGTCGTCAAGAACGAGAACTCCAATCCTCCGGAGAAAAACCTGCGTGTGACACGCACGAAGGATATTGCCAAAGGTTTTCCGACGAAGGTATCCGCCCCGATTACGGGAAAATATTGGGCAGAAGGACCGGCACCTCTTTTTGTGGGTGATGCGCTTTATGTGTATTTTGATAAGTATCGTGACCATCGTTACGGAGCTGTCCGTTCGCTGGATCATGGTGAAACGTGGGAAGATGTATCCGATCAGGTTTCGTTTCCGAGGGGAATCCGCCACGGGACTGCCTTTGCGGTGGATGCTTCCGTCGTAGAGTCTCTGATAAATGACCGGAAGCATCAATCTGTAAAGGCACAAACTTCTTCCTGGTTCAGCGATAAGGACCTGACATTGACAGGAGTTTACTATTATCCCGAACACTGGGATGAAAGTCAGTGGGAGCGTGATTTCAAGAAGATGCACGAACTGGGATTTGAGTTTACGCACTTTGCGGAGTTTGCATGGGCGCAGCTGGAACCGGAAGAGGGACGCTATGATTTTGCCTGGCTGGATAAAGCAGTAGCTCTTGCCGCCAAATATGATCTGAAAGTCATCATGTGTACTTCGACTGCCACGCCCCCGGTGTGGATGAGCCGGAAGTATCCCGAAATCCTGTTGAAGAATGAAGACGGTACGATTCTTGATCATGGTGCCCGTCAGCATGCCTCATTTGCTTCGCCGCTCTATCGGGAATTATCGTATAAGATGATCGAGAAACTGGCACAGCATTATGGCAATGATTCCCGTATTGTCGGATGGCAGCTCGACAATGAACCTGCCGTACAGTTTGATTATAATCCGAAAGCGGAACTGGCTTTCCGTGATTATCTCCGTACAAAATACAATAACGACATTCAGTTGCTGAATGACGCATGGGGAACCGCTTTCTGGAGCGAAGCTTATTCGTCTTTTGATGAGATAACCCTCCCTAAGCGTGTCCAGATGTTTATGAATCATCATCAGATTCTGGATTACCGTCGTTTTGCCGCAAAGGAGACCAATGATTTCCTGAATGAACAATGCCTGCTGATCAGGAAATATGCGAAGAATCAATGGATAACTACCAATTATATCCCCAATTATGACGAAGGTCATATCGGTGGCAGTCCCGCACTCGACTTCCAGAGCTATACACGCTATATGGTGTATGGCGATAACGAAGGCATCGGCCGTCGCGGTTATCGGGTAGGGAATCCGTTGCGTATTGCATGGGCGAATGACTTCTTCCGTCCTATACAGGGTACATACGGTGTGATGGAGCTACAACCGGGGCAAGTAAACTGGGGCAGTATTAATCCGCAACCACTTCCGGGAGCTGTCCGTCTGTGGATGTGGAGCGTATTTGCCGGTGGAAGCGATTTTATCTGTACATATCGTTATCGGCAACCTTTATACGGCACGGAGCAGTATCATTATGGAATAGTGGGAACGGACGGCATAACGGTTACTCCCGGTGGAAGAGAATATGAAACCTTTATAAAAGAGATCCGGGAACTCCGTAAACATTATGCTCCCCGCGAAACGAAACCTGCCGATTATCTGGCCCGTCGTACCGCCATTCTTTTCAATCCCGAAAACTCCTGGAGCATCGAACGGCAGAAACAGAACCGCACATGGGATACTTTTGCACATATCGAGAAATATTACCGGACTTTAAAGTCATTTGGTGCACCTGTTGATTTTGTCTCCGAACAGAAGGACCTGACAGAATATCCTGTGGTGATAGCTCCTGCTTACCAACTGGCTGATAAAGAATTAGTAAATAAATGGATTGCCTACGTGAAGAATGGCGGTAATCTTGTATTGACCTGCCGTACAGCACAGAAAGACCGTTATGGCCGTTTGCCGGAAGCTCCTTTCGGTTCTATGATTACTCCTCTGACGGGAAATGAAATGAACTTTTATGATCTGCTGTTACCGGAAGATCCGGGTACTGTTGTCATGAATGGAAAGCAATATGCGTGGAATACATGGGGAGAAATATTGATTCCCACATCAGATTCGCAGGTCTGGGCAACGTATGCCAATGAATTCTATGAAGGTGGTCCTGCCGTCACGTTCCGCAAGCTGGGCAAAGGCACGGTGACATATGTCGGAGTGGACAGCCATAATGGTGCATTGGAAAAAGATATCTTGAAAAAATTATATGCACAACTGAGTATTCCCGTGATGGATTTGCCTTATGGAGTTACGGTGGAATACCGGAATGGTCTGGGGATAGTGTTGAATTATGCTGATCGTCCTTATACATTCAACTTACCTGAAGGAAGTAAGGTTTTGATAGGGACGAAAGAGATTCCGACAGCAGGGGTATTGGTATTTTCATTATAATATGTTGGTTCAGGTATAGTTTTTAAAGGAAAAAAAGTAAAGAATAGATGATGAGATTGATAATTATAGCGTTGGTAGTTTGCAGTTGCTTACAGGTTTTTGGTCAGGAAAGGTTTCCTGACGGTAAGTTAATACCGGACTGGTTCAGAAAAAATGAACAAGTAGATATGAATACTCTCGGAACAAAATACCGAATTACGGATTATGAGGTAATAAATGACAGTACGCTACTGCAAACGGAGAAAATTCAGGCAGTGATTGATCTGGCTGCGGAAAATGGGGGAGGCGTGGTGGTAATCCCACAAGGTACTTATTTGAGTGGTTCTCTGTTTTTTAAACCCGACACTCACTTGTATCTGGAGGAAGGAGCTGTTTTGAAAGGAAGTGATGATATTAGTAACTTCTCGATATTACCGACACGCATGGAAGGGCAGACACTGAAATACTTTGCTGCTTTGGTTAATGCGGACGGTATGGACGGTTTCACTATTTCGGGTAAAGGAATGTTGAATGGTAACGGACTTCGGTATTGGAAATCATTCTGGTTGCGTCGTTCTGTGAATCCGGATTGCACGAATATGGATGAGTTGCGTCCCCGCATCATCTATTTATCCAACTGCACAAATGTGCGGATTGACGGAATCAAAATAGCCGATTCTCCTTTCTGGACTAGTCATTTTTATAAATGCAGCTATCTGAAGTTGACAAATCTTCGTATCACATCTCCTCACGCTCCCGTAAAAGCTCCCAGTACGGATGCTATCGACCTTGATATATGCAACAATGTGCTGGTTAAGAATTGCTATATATCTGTCTGTGATGATGCTATTGCGCTGAAAGGCGGAAAGGGACCTTGGGCGGATAAAGATCCGGATAATGGAGGAAACTTCGATATCATTATTGAAGATTGTGATTATGGATTCTGCCATAGTGCTTTGACATGCGGCAGTGAATCGATCTATAACAGGAATATCATATTTCGTCGGTCGATGATGAATAGTCCTAATTGCCTGTTGCGTCTCAAAATGCGTCCGGACACTCCACAAAAGAACGAATATATATTAGTGGAGGACATCAAGGGAAATGTCCGTAGCTTTTTAGCTATTGCACCTTGGACACAATTCTATGACTTGAAAGACCGTAAAGATATACCTCTTTCTTATTCTAATCACATTACGATGCGCAATATAGATATTGATTGTTACGTGTTTTTTGATGTTAAGAAGTCCGACCAATATAAATTGTCCGATTTCTGTTTTGAGAATCTGACAATACGGACTAAGAAAGGGAAAGTGGATCAGAGTATAATTGAATCGTTCACAATGAATAATGTGAAGATAAACCAGTAATGTAGAGATTAAAACGATATTATGATGAAACAGAACTTCTTAAAATGGATGATAAGCATGTGCTTGGGGCTGTTGTCTGTAACCACTGTTATGGCGGGGGATAATTATAAAACAGTTAAAGTAAAAGCTCCTTTTCCGATGCAACCGATTAAAGTTTTTATTTATCCGGATCGGGATTTTAAGATAACGGATTTTGGAGCAGTATCGGGCGGAGAGGTGAATAATACAAAAGCGATTGCTGATGCTATTGACGCATGTAATAACGCAGGTGGCGGTCGTGTGATTGTTCCGGCAGGCACTTGGTTGACGGGACCTGTACATTTTAAAAGTAATGTAAACCTCTATTTAGAAGAAAATGCCGTATTGAATTTTACAGATAACCCGGAAGATTATCTTCCGGCAGTGATGACTTCATGGGAAGGGTTGGAATGTTATAACTACTCACCGCTACTGTATGCATTTGACTGTGAAAATGTGGCAATCAGCGGGAAAGGGACATTACAGCCGGAGATGAGTACATGGAAAGTATGGTTCAAACGTCCTAAACCTCATCTGGAGGCACTAAAGGAATTATATACCAAAGCTTCAACTAATGTACCTGTTATAGAACGTCAGATGGCTGCCGGCGAAAATCATTTGCGTCCGCATCTGATACATTTCAATCGCTGTAAGAATGTGATGCTGGATGGATTTAAAATACGTGAGAGTCCGTTTTGGACTATTCACCTTTATATGTGTGACGGAGGTATCGTCCGTAATTTGGATGTGCGGGCACATGGACACAATAATGATGGTATTGACTTTGAAATGAGTCGTAACTTTCTGGTCGAAGACTGTTCTTTTGATCAGGGAGATGATGCTGTTGTAATCAAAGCCGGTCGTAATCAGGACGCATGGCGCCTAAATACACCTTGTGAGAATATCGTGATCCGTCATTGTCAGATATTGAAAGGACATACCTTACTAGGCATCGGCAGTGAGATCTCCGGTGGTATACGGAATATCTATATGCATGACTGTACAGCACCTAATTCAGTGATGCGTCTTTTCTTCGTGAAAACGAATCATCGCAGGGGAGGATTTATAGAGAATATCTATATGAAAAATGTAGCATCCGGAACAGCCCAACGGGTACTTGAAATAGATACAGAGGTACTTTATCAGTGGAAGGACTTGGTCCCGACTTATGAAAAGCGAATCACTCGTATCGATGGCATCTATATGGATAAAGTAACTTGCGAATCGGCAGACGCGGTATATGAACTGAAAGGAAACGCTGAACTTCCTGTGAAGAATGTGCGGATAAAGGATGTAAAGGTTGGTTCGGTTAAGAAGTTTGTGAAGAAAGTAAGTAATGTTGAGAATGTGGTAGAAAAGAATGTAACTAATTCACGGAAAGATTAAAAGTAAATAGAGAATATAAATTCCCCGAATTAAGTTTCTTCATTAATTAGGTAATTTTTGAAACTTGATTCGGGGAATTTATATTACAATTTTTTGTCAGCTATATATAGCGTACATTAATTGTTTATCGGAAGTCAAACATCAGATTCAGATGTAGTCCTTCATCTCCCGATTTGATTCGGACATTTCCCGATTGACCGTTAGGACCTTGTTGCTCGATCGGCTTGAACGAACAGATAGCCGGAATATCGAGCAAGAATGAAAGATCACCTTCTGGGAATGCAGGCATGGTATCTTTTATCCGTCCTGTCGGTTCTTCGGGAGTGAATACCCGGAAGAAAGTACCGTCATTACGCGAATAGACGGTAAATGAAGTCCTTTCACAATAGAGGTTGGCATGGTAACCCTTGAACTCAGGATATATCAGATTCTCAAAACTTTCTCCGGTAATGGTGTTGTTATAATCTTTGTGCCAGATACCGTAGTTCGTTCCTGGGATTCGGTTTTTCCATACCCTGTATGGCCCGCGTCCCATCCATTTCATACCCGAACAGCTTTGTTCCGGATAAGAGAAGCTAAGTCCGAGATTGAAAACCTGTGCATCCATGAAAGCATCGTCGAAGCCACCGCCACCGGAACCGCGATTTAATAAAATAGCATCCATATAAAGCAAGCCTTCGTTTGTCAGACGCCATACAATGGAATCTGCCGCACCTTTATATTTGGCACAATAAATGGCGCCGTCGGAGGAATGACGAGTATAGCTGAGCGAAGGTTCATATCGCATCTTCATACCTATTGCTACCGGACCATCCTTGAATGGAACCTCAGTCTCACCGGATTTAATGTGACGGATCATACCGGTTGCCGCATCGAAGGTTATGCTGACTTTGCTGCTCTTTAGTTCGATGGCGTCAGATGTTTGTCGGGCTTCTGCTTTTTGAGGAGCAGGGGTGAGTGTCGTTTGCGCCAGGTTACGTTCAAAATATTGTTTTGCCAG
Source organism: Bacteroides sp. RCH18 (assembly GCF_058231005.1). Classification (NCBI taxonomy): domain Bacteria; kingdom Pseudomonadati; phylum Bacteroidota; class Bacteroidia; order Bacteroidales; family Bacteroidaceae; genus Bacteroides; species Bacteroides sp. RCH18. Next base: position 1,000,845 of record NZ_JBIPTC010000002.1, read on the forward strand.
ATGAATCGGATAAGTCCAGTTACAGATACTTTTTCCTTCTCTATCAAAGGCCTCCAGTTCGAGCACATCCCCTTCCCGGAATGAATCGGGCAGTTCAAAACGGGCAGTACCTGTTTCTCCCGGATTGATGGATGGAAGTTGCACTTTTCCTTCGGCGATCACCTTTCCTGCTTCTGCGTTTCCTTGGAGAGGAGTGCCGCATGATAAAACCTTATAAGTCATACGACAATCTTTCAGATTGGTAAAAGTATATTCATTGGTCAAGAGGAAACTGCCGTCGAAGTGGTTAGTAATGAGAAGAGGCTTCAACTGGATAGGCGACCATTGTGCACGGATGGCATAATAGCTTCCTTCTTTCTCTCGACGTGGTCCTACTACTCCGTCGGGTGCATTGGACTTGTCAGAGTCGAGTATTCCCCCTTTATCACTGCGTTTGGGAGCCTCATCGCAATATACCCATATGAACCCTCCTGCAAACAAGGGATTGGTACACCAGCGATCCCAAAAGTCGCGCAGGCCGGCTCCTCCTCCCTGATCGTACATGGCGTGCATAAATTCGGTCGGCATGAATACTTTATAACCATTGGTGAAACGTGCTACCCCTGTCAGATAAGTAGGATAGTGATGCGTATCCAAGTCGTTAAAGTCGGCCCAGGGATGTACCATATGTCGTTTTTGTAGTCTGTCATATTGAGCAAACAAAGGATCGGTTTGTGTATTCCAGCCTCCTTCGTTTCCGTTACTCCAGAGAATGATGCAGGGGTGGTTAACGTCCCGTTCAATCATCTCCTTTACGAGTTTTGCTCCGACTTTAGAGTCGTAACCGTTTTGCCAGCCTGCCAGTTCATCCATGTAGACAAGTCCCAGTGAGTCGCACATATCAAGAAAGTGCTCGTCGGGCGGGTAGTGCGAACGTACTGCATTCATATTCATTTCTTTGATGAGCAGGGCATCCATTCGGCTTAATGCAGCACTGGTGGTACGCCCTCCGTCTACAGAAAATGAGTGGCGGTTGATTCCTTTGACCACTAGTTTGGTACCGTTCAAATATACGCCGTCCTGGGGAAAGAACTCTACGGTACGGAAACCAATGCGTGTTTCTCTGGTTTGTACGATTTTACCTTCGGGATTCTTTAATTCCAATTTGGCTACATACAGATTGGGATTCTCTGTAGACCAGGGAATGATGCTTGCCCATTCACCGCTAATCATCTGCTCCTTATCGGAGTTACTGATTGAATGAGTGATTGTTGTTTGTCCGTTGGAGGTATATACGGTTTTCCCGTCTTTTAATGAACGGACAGATACGATGATTTCATGTCCTTTGGCATCTTCTGCCTGGAAATAGAATAGAACACTCTGTTGGCAAAGATATGTAAAGTCATAGTATGGTCCAATGGCAAATAAGTATAGAAAGATGGAAAATCGTCCATTTATTGGAGAATTGGGGCGTAAAAACCGGATTAAAGCATGAAAAGTGTATGAATTTAATGGAAAACGTATGAATTTACATGTACTGACATTACAACTGCCCTTATCTTTGCTAGCAAATGAAAAATACATAAAGTGATGACACATTTAAAAATCTTTTTATTGTTAATCGTTTGTGCGTTGTCCGTTTTGGATGGGAAAGCACAGACTGGTATAGCACTTGCTGACGAACTTAACGGCAAGCGGATCGGAGTAATAGGTGACAGCTATGTGAGAAATCATAAAGAGCCGTTTGAGAACACATGGCATTATAAGTTTGCAAAGAAGCACGGTATGGAATATTTTAATTATGGAAAGAATGGGAATAGCATAGCTTATTCCAGCCCGCGATGGGGAAAAGCGATGTTTCTGCGATATGCGGAGATGACGGATAGCCTCGATTATGTCATTGTCATTGGCGGACATAATGATGCATTTAAACTGGACTCTATCGGAGGTATTGATAACTTCAAGGATAAAATGGAAATTCTGTGCAAAGGCTTAGTCGAGAAATATCCGACAGCGAAAATCTTTTTCTTTACCCGCTGGAACTGCAAAAACTTTAAAGGAAGTGACTCGGAAAAAGTAGTGGATGCGATGATTGAAGTCTGCGGCAATTATAGTATTCCTATTTTTGATTGCGCAAGAAAAGGAAGCATCTATGCCGATAATGATACTTTCAGAAGAATCTATTTCCAGAAAAGCAAGAATAATACTGATACAGCGCATCTGAACAGTAAAGGACATGACCGTTTTCTAAAAGTTGCCGAGAATTTTCTGCTCCAATATTAGTTTGGAAGAAAATAGTGTTATTTACTATGATGAATAAAAGAGTATTTTGCATTCAGTTGTTGGTATCAACCGTTTGGTTGGGCTATTAGGATTTTGGGAATGTTCGTATTATTTACGTAAAGCATTACGTGCCTTTTTCCCTGTTTGTTATCATTCACTAATGAGGGATTGATTTACTTTTGTCGTAATACTAATAGTATTAATCAAACGAACTATCAAACTAACTAACAGAAGAAAAACATGTACGGAAAAAATCTTAAATTAGTATTAATGGTAATGTTGCTACTTGTGAGTAAATCCACTTTCTCTCAAGTAACAGAACGCGAACGTCCCAAGGAGTGGAGTCAACTGGTGAAAGGTGCCCGGTTTATGGATCGTTTTTTGCCGATGAAAGGCAATCAACTGTCATCCGACACGTGGGGAACCTCCGATGTGCGTCCGCGTTATGTTGATAATGGTATTGAAGACCGTATCTGGTCCTATTGGGGTGGAAATATCCGGAAAGGAGAAGACGGTAAATATCATCTGATGGTTTGCGGATGGCTGGAAGCCTCTCCTAAAGGACATATGGAGTGGAGAAATTCATGGGTGTTCAATACCGTGAGTGATAATCTGACCGGTCCGTTCAAACTGGTTAATATCATCGGAAAAGGGCATAATCCGGAGATGTTTCAGGCAAAAGACGGCCGATATGTTTTGTATGTCATAGACGGCCGTTATGTTGCAGATGATATCAACGGAAAATGGGAATATGGAAAATTCGACTTCAATGCGCGCGATCGTAGAATCATAGAAGGATTGTCCAACCTTTCGTTTGCCCAACGGGAAGACAGTTCATATGTAATGGTCTGTCGTGGCGGTGGAATCTGGATCAGCCGGGATGGTTTGTCCGAATATAACCAGTTGACAGACCGTCGTGTTTATCCGGATGTGAAAGGACGGTTTGAAGACCCTGTCATCTGGCGCGATCATATCCAGTATCATCTGATTGTCAATGACTGGTTGGGCCGTATTGCCTTTTATCTTCGTTCAAAGGACGGAGTCAATTGGGTAACTGATCCGGGAGAGGCCTACATGCCGGGAGTTGCCGTACACGAGGACGGACATTCTGAAGGCTGGTTCAAGTATGAACGTCTGAAAATGTATCAAGATAAGTATGGCCGTGCTATTCAGGCTAATTTTGCGGTCATTGATACTTTGAAACATGAAGATAAGCCATTTGATAATCACAGTTCAAAGAATATTAGTATTCCATTGAATCCGGGACTATTGCTGACAGTGTTGAATGATAAGCCCATTACCGCCGGAACGAAGACTATCCGGCTGAAAGTACAGGCAGAAGAAGGTTTTCATCCACAAACCGATATGGATATCAGCTCTTTGCGTTTTGGCGCTTCCGAAGAGGTGAATTATGGCAGAGGAAGTAAGGTATTGAAAACAGAGAATGACGGAAATGACCTGATCATTACCTTCGATGGAAAAGGAAATGGGATTACAGAGAAAGAATTTGCTCCTAAATTGATAGGCAGATATAAAAACGGAAAGATGCTTTACGGATATGCGCGTTTGCCGTATGTTGATTATGTGGAACCGATTCTTTCTGCGCGTGCCCCTGTATTCTCTGAATCGCAAAAAGGCTGGAACGGGAATATTGAAGTACAGAACTTCGGACAAGTTAGCTCACAAAAGGCTTCGGTCAAGATAGAGTATAAGAAAGAAGGCAAAATGGTCAAAGTGGCTTCTGCTGCCGTACCTGCCTTGAAACCCTATGAAAAAGCTGACATCCGCTTTGCGACAAAGGCTGATTTTGAAAAAGGTGAGGACTATAACTTCCTTGTGACTGTTTATTCCGGCAAGAAAGTTCTCTCTACTTTCCGTTTGAATCGGAAGGTCGTTGAATAATTGAAAGACTAACAATTGAAAGATTACCATGAAAAAGAAGATCACATTTTTATTGATGTTTGTACTGTCGTTGTCAATGGTTTCAGCGCAAGGTACTTTCCGGTTTGGGACATCTGCAACACCCGAAGGCAAAACTCTTCTGGTGGATAGCAAGGGGCTTATCCTTGACGGCAAGCATATCATTCCCGTCATGGGCGAGATTCATTATTCCCGCGTGCCGGAGTCGGAATGGCGCCGTGAAATCCGTAAAATGAAGGCCGGTGGTATCAATATCATTTCTACATATATCTTCTGGATTCACCATGAACCGGAAGAGGGAAAATGGAACTGGAGCGGCAATCATAATCTGCGCCGCTTCGTCCGGATCTGTGCAGAAGAAAATGTGATGCTGGTGTTGCGTCTTGGTCCTTTCTGTCATGGGGAAGTGTATCAAGGCGGAATTCCTTCATGGGTACATGAGAAAGCCGGGCAGAATCCTAAGTATAAGATACGTGCCCGTACTCCCGGATTCCTTGAAGATTGTACGGAGCTTTATAATACTATTTTTGCTCAGGTTAACGGACTTTTGTGGAAAGATGGCGGTCCTGTGGTCGGAGTGCAGATCGAGAACGAAAGTCGCGGTCCTTGGGATTATCTGGAGGCATTGAAAAATATTGCTGTGAAGGCGGGATTTGATGTCCCGTTCTATACACGTACCGGTTGGCCTGCACTTCGGGGAAAAGAGGTTTTCGGGCAGCTGTTGCCGCTTTATGGTGACTATGCCGACGGATTCTGGGACCGGAAACTGGAGGATATGCCGGGCAGTTATGCCGATGCTTTCATTATGAGAGACAAACGCATGAGTAGTGCTATTGCCACAGAGACATTCTCTAAAGAGGAATTGTCGGAAGATTCCCCCTCTCTCAGTTCAAAATTGTCATATCCCTATTTTACTTGTGAGTTGGGCGGTGGTATGATGCCGGCGTATCATCGTCGGATAAATATCAATGGAAAGGAGCTTAAACCGCTGGTTATATGCAAGCTGGGTAGTGGCTCCAATCTTCCGGGATACTATATGTATCACGGTGGCACCAATCCATACAATCCTCTTCACACTATGGGAGAAACGCAAGCCTCTCCGGGTACTAATCATAATGACCTGCCTCATATGACCTATGATTTTCAGGCTCCTCTTGGCGAAGTGGGACAAGTATTCGAGACTCCCTTTCATGAAGGACGTTTTATCCATCAGATGTTGACAGACTGGGGCAGTGAACTCTTGCAGATGAATGTTGACTCATTAAGCAGGCATTATGCCCGCCGGGGTGCTTTCGAATTCTATAATGACTATGTGCGTATCAAGAATGAGAGCGGGACGTCCCATGTTACTTTTAAAGACTATCGGACTGGGGGTGCAACCATTGACTGGACTACTGTAGAACCGTTCTGCAAAGTGGATGACCTTATCTATTTCATCGAAATCAGGGGTAAAAAGCCTCAAATCTGCGTTGACGGCAAGGTCTATACTTGTAAACTTAACAAGCAGCAGAAGGCGGGCAAGCTCAATGTCTGTGTGCTCTCATACGAAAAGGCAAAGACTGCCTATAAAATTGACGGTAAACTGCTTTATGCCAAGAATGGCGGTATTCTGTATAAGAGTGATTCATGCATCGTGGAGGAGGTATGGACAAAGTCTCCTGTCATTGCCGCCACAGTCACGGAAGTGAAAAAAGCGGATGCTCCCCGTGTTGTCCCCATGGGTCGTCAGGCAGTGGCTGCGCAACCTGTAGAAGAGGACTTTGCAAAAGCTGCGGTATACACTATTAACTATGATACATCTGGAATAAATAATTATGATAATCTTTTTCTCCGTATAAATTATCGGGGTGATGTGGCCCGTGTGTATGCTGACGGCAGGCTTGTAGCAGATAACTTCTGGAATGGAAAGGAGATGTGGGTCCGTATGGCAGATCTCGTCGGCAAAAAGGTGGAACTAAAGATTTTACCTTTACGTAAAGATGCCCCTGTCTACTTTCAGAAAGAACAAAAAGCTATGATTGAGGCGACCAAAGGTGACTATATGCTTGGGCTCGATTCGGTAGAAGTTATTGAGCGTCACACACTGGAGTTTAATGATACTTTTTAATGTCACTTGTCACTTTGTAGAACTAACCGGTTCATTATCAGTGAAAAACGGGTGACAATAGATGGTGATAATAGGGTGATAATAGAATAGTAACCTCTTTTCTATTATCACCCTTATTGTATCTTTTACTGATTTAATCTACTGATTATTAGGCTTTAAATACACCACCCGGTTCCCATATCCGCGAGTGTTAAGAACTCCGTTTTCTACCAGAAGATTCAATTCCCGTTGTGCTTTTCCCTTTAATAAACCCGTAATCTGAGAGTATTCTCTGCGAGTGATGAAGTGATTCTTTGCTAAAAAGGCTTCCAGTCGGGAACGGCGTGTCTCTTCCGGCAAGTTTGATGATTCTTGAAATCCGAATTTGGCACGGGTCACCGTCCCCGAACTACGTCGTCGAAACCAGGGAGTAGCTCTGAAATTTACGTTGTCGAAAGAGATAGAGACCGAACGGATCTCTTTCTTGTCCATCACCGGACGTGCTTTCAAACTAGAGGAGAAATATCCGATTTCTCCCAGTTTCACATGATACCCCTCACTTAAATAATAGGATACCTTCTCTTGAAAAGCTACCATGATACCTGCCAAATCTCCCTCGGTGAAAGAAGAGGCTTCGGCTATTTCACGAAATAACCGTTTGCTGTCAATGGTTCCTTTGGATACAATTCGGGGATACAGAGGCTGTACTTCTCCGTCTCCCTTTTCATTCGGTTTTCGCCGAAAGTCATAATCTGCTGCCATAGCGTCACTTGTTTTTTGTTGGTTAATAGGATTGTTACTCAATTGATACCGCGTGTGTTAGTACAAACACTAGTAACCTTAACATGTAGACAAGGCTCGACTAATATATTTTGTCTGTTTCACGTTTTCGTTCCACGTACGTGAACCGTTCGGACTATGTACGTGAACCCAATAGTTCACATACGTGGACCGATGGGACCATGTACGTAAAACGATTTCTTATCACTACAAAGATACATTAATCTAAGCTTCTAAACAACTTAATGAACGTTTTATTTACTATTAATTCAAGGAGCTTCCGAAAGAATGGAAAGGCGGATAAATAATCTGTAATAATAATGAATAGAAAGGTTGTTTGCTGTCTGTTTTATGCCTACCTTTGAGGGATATACATAAATATTTAAGAAAAGTAATGAAGATAACACAAATCAGGGAGAAAGATGGAGTCGAAGCATTAAGTGTATTAGATTTTAACTTGTTGATAGAGAAGATAAAAACAGAGATTAAGACCCGTCCGGTGACCGGATTGCGCCAAGCCCTGCATTTTGTTTTACCCGGAGAATCTTGCAGTTTTGCCGGGAAACTTCCCAAAGTAATACCTGCTGCCGTTTTCGGACGTGTGAATGGCGTGAAGCGGATGAAAGTATATAATGGCATCGTGGAACTGACTGTAGGTCCGTTGGCGGGAAAAGTAGAAGTGGAGATGGTCAAGAAGAAAGCGGCTGAATTGCCGCAGACTATGTTTGCATATATGGGATCAAGTGGAAATTCCGTGAAGATATGGACTCTTTTTACTCGTCCGGACGGTACGTTACCGCAGACGCAGGAAGAAGCTGAAATTTTTCAGGCACATGCGTATCGTTTGGCGGTGAAATGTTATCAGCCGCAAATCCCCTTTGATATTCAGTTGAAAGAGCCGGTTTTGGAGCAATATTCACGGCTGAGTCATGATCCTGAACCTTTCTATCGTGAAAATTCCGTGCCGTTTTATCTTTCTCAGCCCTTCGGGATGCCGAAAGAAATGAATTATCAGGAGAAGCTGACCCCGGAAAAGTCTCCATTGAATCGTGCCGTTCCGGGATATGATACGGAAGATGCGTTGGCATTGATGTATGAGGCTGCCTTGCGAAAGACTTTTCAGTCGATGGAAGAGGGGTGGAGGCGGAATGATGATCTGCAGCCCCTGGTAGTCCGGTTGGCGGAAAATTGTTTCCTTTCCGGCATTCCGGAAGAGGAAGTGGTGAGGAGGACTATTCACCGATATTATCATTCGAAGCAGTCTGTGCTGGTTCGCGAGATGATAGGCAATGTGTATCAGGAATGCAAAGGCTTCGGCAAGAAAAACGGGCTGACAAAAGAGCAATATCTCAATATGCAGACAGAGGAGTTCATGAACCGGCGTTATGAATTCCGCTATAATACACAGATAGGTGAAGTGGAATACCGGGAACGATGCTCATTCTATTTTCGTTTCCGTCCGTTGGATAAACGGGCGCAGAATAGTATTCTGCTGGATGCGCAAAGTGAGGGTATTGCGGTGTGGGACCGGGATGTGGACCGTTATCTGCATTCAAACCGTGTATCTGTTTATAATCCATTGGAAGAATTTATTTTTCATCTTCCTAATTGGGACAAAAAAGACCGCATTACGGAACTGGCAGACCGTGTGCCATGTGCTAATCCGCATTGGACGATGCTTTTCCATCGCTGGTTCCTCAACATGGTAGCTCATTGGCGTGGGTATGATCGGCAGCATGCGAACAGTACTTCCCCTTTGCTGGTAGGTGCACAGGGAACACGCAAGTCTACCTTTTGCCGGGATCTGATACCGCCGGGGCTTCGCGGATATTATACCGACAGTATTGACTTCGACCGGAAGCGGGATGCGGAAATGTATCTGAATCGTTTTGCGCTGATCAATATTGATGAATTTGATCAGATTACTTTGACGCAGCAGGGCTTCTTGAAGCATATCCTGCAAAAGCCGGTCGTCAATCTTCGCAAACCGTATGGCAATTCGATACAGGAGTTGCAGCGTTATGCTTCGTTCATAGCGACCAGCAATCAGAAGGATCTGTTGACTGATCCCTCCGGCAGCCGTCGTTTTATGTGTGTTGAGGTGACGGGTACGATTGATACGGCTCGCCCGATAGATTATGAGCAGTTGTATGCACAGGCTATGTACGAGATTTATCATGGAGAGCGATATTGGTTTGACGATAAGGATGAGGCTATCCTGACACAAGGGAATCGGGAGTTTGAACAGACTCCGCCGGCTATCCAGTTGTTTTATCGCTACTTCAAAGTTGCCGGGGATGATAAGGAAGGGGAATTCCTGTCTCCGGTAGAAATACTGGATTATCTGCAAAAAAGAACGACTATTGCTTTATCTTCCGGCAAGGCATACCATTTCGGAAGGCTGCTTCAGAAAGAAGGGATACCTTGCAAACATACGAAGAAAGGGACGGTGTATCGGGTGGTTAAGCTATAAAGAGGGTGTGGTGAAGGTGACAATAGAAAGTTGAAACTTTTTATTGTCACCTTTATTATCACCGGTTATTGTCACCCTCTTTATGTTGATAATGAATTGGTTATCTTGGAAAGGTGACAAGTGACAATAAGAATGGCGAAAAGTAGGTGGCGTATTCTGTTCCGAACTCCTCAATCAATATGTTCCGTCCTTTATTGAGAAATGTAGAGTCCTCTTGAACCATCTGCGAAAGCATCTTTTTGTAGGTAGTAGATCCGGCATCCATAAATTGCTGGACGTACTTTGCCACACCGCCCGTGAAGCTATATAGGGCGAGCAGATCCTTCGGCGTATATTTCACCCATGATAGGAATACTGAGTTTTTTTGTTATTTTTTGCTGGAAATCTTGACATAGAAAGCTCTCCGCTTTTCGAGTAACAAAAAAAGTAGAGAGCAGGTTTTTCTACCGACTCTGTGGCTTTAAGTATCAACTGTGTTTTACCTATATGCCTATGTCCGGTAACCAGCGGTTAGTTGCGCATTGTTTCGTAATGCTTGTCCGATTTCTAGAAGTCGACCAATCTCTTTCTCTCTATCGTAAAATATAATGCAAAGGTATATTCCTCGTATTCATCAATAATCCTTCGCAAGCACGAGTTTATGTTAAATGCATTTTCGTGTCTGACAACTCTACCATTTTTTAGCTGACTTGCGGAATCCAATGTAAATTGAGTATGAATATACCTGATCTTAGACCGATGTGCTACTGTTATTCTCCATGCAATGAAATAGGAATAAAATGTCCTCTAAGCACTCTTTCTTAATTAAAAAATGGATTTATTGCATGGATTTCCGTGCAAAAGACGGTATTTTCCATGCTTTTGTACGATTCTTCATTGGTATTTCTTCATTAACTCCTTATGTTTGCAACAGTTTTTCACAGGTATTTATGATAAAGTACCTTTTGAAAACAGAATCTAACTTTTTTTAAACTTATATTAATACATTAATATAAAAAACTATGGAAACTATATGAATGTATGTGAATCTATGCAGTTATTAATATCGAGCGCAAGTCTTTTTTTGTTAGCCACGATACCAAACTTTTTTTAGCAGATTTTTAATTATAACTTAATATAATTTTAGTATTATGAGAAATGCAATGATTCGAAAACGGCATCTGCTGCTACTATTGTTCCTCTCTTCCTTTTTCCTGTCCTGTGATGACAAGATGGATGAACATTATGAAAAACCGGCTTGGCTGAAAGGTACGGCTTGGGAAGTTCTTTCTAATGAATATGAAGGTAAATTCTCCATGTTTCTGGAAGCGGCAGAGCTATCAGGCTTCAGACCCATTCTTGATGGTAAGAGTGTTGCAACTGTCATGGCTCCGGACAATGATGCGTTTACTGCTTATCTGGAGGAACACGGCTATGTTTCAGTAAAGGATATACCGACAGATGATTTGAAGAAACTGATTGGCTATCATTTAATCTACTACTCTTATAGCAAGAGTGATCTCGAAAACTTTCGCCCGGAAGACAGTGCTACAAGTGATAATGACGATGATGACGAAGAATTGGGAGTTTTACAACCGGGAATGTATTATAAATTTCGCACACACAGCACCAGTCCTATTACAAAGGAAGTGGATCCATCAACAAATAATACAGTAACCGTCTATCATTTAGAGCGGTTCTTGCCTGTATTCTCTCACTATATTTTTGCATCTAAAGGTATTGATGCAAAGAAGAATTATGAGTTTTTCTATCCTAACTCTACATGGACGGGAGATAACGGGTTCAATGTATCGAATGCAAGTGTTAAGGAATACCAAATCATAACTAATAACGGCTATATATATAATGTAGACAGAGTGTTGGAACCATTGGAAACTATTTATGATGTTTTGAAAAAGAAATCAGATTATTCCGATTTTCTCGACTTCTATAGCCAATATAGTACTTATACCTATGATAAGGACTTGTCGGTCGATTATGGAAATGCAGTCGGAGTAGATAGTCTCTTTTTGCACGAACATGCATCAAACGGACTCCCTAATATTGCTTTGGAGTGGCCGACTTCTAATTTCCGTCTTTATCCTGAATTGGCTTCTATATCCTATAGTATCTTTGCACCGTCCAATCAGGCATTAAATACTTTTTTCAATAAATATTGGAAAGTTGGAGGATATTCTTCTTTAACTGATTTGGACCCACTGATTACTAAGATATTGCTTTATCAATCAGTATATGGAGGTTCTATCGTTTTCCCTGACGAAATTAGTGGAATTACCAATTCTTTGGGTTCGCACTATGATTTTCAGTTGAGTGATGTGAAAGATAAGAGTATCTGTGTGAACGGTAGTTTTTATGGATTAAGCAATTTCCCAATGCCTGAAATATTCAGTACCGTGATGGGACCGTCTTTCCTCAAAAGAGATTATCTACTTTCATTGTATGCTATCTATCAGAGTAATCAGATGGCTGCGTACACTACTACTGCTACAAGCTATACGATGTTGATCACTAAAAATAGTGGATATGAAATCAGTGATATGCGTCTGATGTCTGATGGAGTAGGTAATACATTGGCAACTTCAGGAGAAGATGGTGATGTGGCTGTTGCAACTTCGGACTTGAAAAGAATTGTCAGTGGTGGAACTGTAGTAGGAGATGTTAACTTCAATACACCTTGGGCTGTTCATGCTACTCAGGATGGTGGAACTTATTGGTTCGTGAAAGATGGAAAATTGACAACGAATTATGTGTTTAATAGTGTATTAGGTCAAGACCCTCAAATGGTTATTCCTACACTTTTCACTGAAGTAAAAGAGGTGACTAATGATGCCGGAGGTGCTTGGACAAACGGAAAAGTGTATGAATATGAAAGTGATTTCGGTGTATTCGGAAAACTGGATGGATTGGAATATACAAGCCTGAAGACAATGCTGACTTCCATCGGAGAAACGAAATATCCGAATTTCGTATTTGCCTATTTAATGAGACAGGCTGAAATATTTGCTACTATAGACGGTGTACTTGCTTGGGATTACAGATTGGCCGGACGTCTCATTGGGTTTATTCCGACCAATGAAGCATTAAAGGAGGCTTTGGATAATAATCGTATTCCAGGAGTAAAAGGCACAATAGACTTAAGTCTGCCTTCACCCACTCTTCAAGGAGAAGTTACAAACAAGCGCTTGTTGGGAGAATATTTACTTAATTATTTCTTTACGCCTACCAATGCTCCGGTTGCATCAGGCTGTCCGTATCTCGGATCACCTGATTGGTTATCGGGAGAATACCGTAACAGCAATAATATTCCTGTGAAGTATACTGATAACGGTACTTTCATAACCTTACAGTTGCAGGACCAGACTACCGGTCAGTATGGAAATGCGTGTAAAGTAGTATCATATGAGAATTTCCCATTTGCTTTTATGGATGGTGCTTTCCACCTGATAGACGCTGTTTTTAATTAACTGAATATCTAATTAATCATGAATCAGACAAATAAAGTCTTTTATACATTAGTAGCCATTTTTCTGTCCTGTTCTATAGAAATGGCAGGGCAGGTACAGAAGGTTATATCCGGTACGGTTACTGAATTGTTTGGAAAAACTGCAGAACCACTGGTTGGTGTGAATGTCAATCTAGTAAACAACCAGAACCGTTCATTGGGTGGTGGTATCACAAACCTGAACGGACAGTATAATGTGAAAGTCCCTGCAGGCGAAAAAGATCTGACTATTGTTTATTCTTATATCGGAATGAAAACAAAACGTATAAAGTATACAGGTCAGACCTTATTGAATGTGACTCTGGAGTCAGAATCAATGGCTGTGGATGAAGTTGTAGTTTCAGCTCGTCGGTTAAATCGAAATGATTTGGGTATTTCGGACAAAGAAATGGTTTCGGCTACTCAGAAAGTTGATATGGAAAAGTTGATTGCTGCAGCACCTGTTGTATCTATAGAGGAAGCCTTACAAGGACAGTTGGGTGGTGTGGATATTGTTTTGGGTGGAGATCCAGGTAGCCGTAGTGCTATCAGAATCCGTGGTACAAGTACGTTGAATGCATCTTCTGACCCGTTGATTGTTATCGATGGTGTACCATATCCGACAGACATCAGTGATGACTTCAATTTTAGCACAGCTACGGAAGAAGATTTGGGGGCCCTTTTAAATATTTCACCTAATGATATTGCTTCAGTTGAAGTACTGAAAGATGCGTCAGCTACTGCTATTTGGGGTACTCAGGGTGCCAACGGTGTATTGGTTATTAAGACAAAACAAGGTACGGTTGGTAAAACTCGTTTCTCATTCTCTTCCAAATGGACAATGAAGGAAGATCCGAGTACTATCCCGATGTTGAACGGTAAGGAATATACTTCTCTTATGCAGGAATCTATCTGGAACTCGGCCAAATACATCGGTCTGAATAATCCGGGAAATAAATATCTGAATATGTTGTCTGATGCACCGGCAATCGGTGACAATCCGGACTGGAGATACTATGATGAGTATAATCAAAATACTAATTGGTTGGATTATGTACGCCAAAAAGCATTGGTTTCTGATAACAGTTTTTCAATGAATGGTGGTGGTGAAAAAGCAACTTATCGTTTCTCGTTAGGATATATGAGTGATATCGGTACTACTATCGGTACGTCTATGAACCGTTTGAATACTTCAATGGTCATCAATTATCAGTTTTCTAATAAGTTAAAATTCGGTGCAGACTTTTCTTATTCGCAGACCAATACGGATGCGAATTGGGTAAATACTATTCGCTCGGAGGCGTTGAGTAAAATGCCGAATAAATCACCTTTTACAGTAAACGACTTGACAGGTACATTGACCGATGAGTACTTTACTTATCATGATCCGAATTTTGAAGGCTCTTTTAATGGAAAGAGTAACTACAATCCCGTTGCTATGGCACATGAAGCAATCAACAGAACTGTGCAGCGTGAAGGTAAGATTACATTCCGTGCCGATTATGAGATATTGCCAGGATTCTTTTATAAAGGTTGGGCTTCTATCAACATGCGTGCAATTAAAACACGTCGTTTTTTGCCGCAGGTAGTAACAGGAGTAGAACAAGTGAACCAATATGCCAATCAGAGTGCTGACGCTTATTCCGATCAGTTGGCTTTGCAGACAGAGAATAAGTTGATGTATATCAAGAACTGGAATAATAAACATAATATTATTGCGAATGTATTGGTTCGTACCGGTCAGTATATTAATTCAGGCTATAATAGCGAAGTATACGGCAATGCTTCTTCCGATCTTTCTGATCCGGTAGTCGGAACTACTATCAGTGACATGAATTCAAGCGAATCGGAAACACGTAATGTATCTTTTGTAGGAGTATTAAACTATACATTGCTGGATCGTTATGTTGTTCACGGATCTCTCAATGCCGAAGGTAACTCTGCTATGGGACGTAATGAAAGAATGGGTTACTTTCCCGCTGTAGGTCTTGCATGGAACTTTCAGAACGAGTCTTTTATGGAAAAAGCAAGAGATAAATGGTTGGACGAAGCGAAATTCCGTTTCAGTATCGGTCAGAGCGGACGTGCTCCTAGCGGTGCTTCTGTTTATTTGGGTGCTTATGTGAAGGGAACAGACTATATGAACATGTCAGCCACAAAGCAAGCCCGTATGCAGTTGGATAATTTGAGATGGGAAACCTCTACCGAATATAACTATGGTTTGGATGCTTCTGTATTAAAAGGTCGTTTAAGATTTACATTCGATTATTATTATAAGACAGTGAAAGACTTGCTGCAGAAGAACTACAAACTACCTTCAACTACCAGTTTCGGATCGATTAGTTATTTCAATTCGGGTAAAATGGAGAACAAAGGTTGGGAGTTCCGCACGGATGTTGTTTTATTTGAGAATAAAGACTGGCGTATCAACGGTTATGTGAACTTTAGCCGCAACGAAAATAAAATAACTGAGTTGCCAGCCAATATGGTACAGGAGAATTATTCACCCAAGAATGGAGCATACGCTGCCCGTGCAGAAGTCGGACGTCCTATCGGTTCGTTCTACGGATACCGCTACAAAGGCGTATATCAAAATACGGAAGCAACATACGCGCGTGATGCTGAAGGAAATGTAATGAATGATGCAAAAGGTAGGCCGATCGTAATGAAAAATCTGACAGCTACCTGCCAGCCGGGGGATGCGATGTACGAAGATATCAACCATGACGGTGTTATCAACCAATATGATATTGTCTATCTTGGTAATGCCAACCCGATATTGACTGGTGGTGCGGGATTGACTATTAAGTACAAACAATTCTCTATCAATACTTTCTTCCACGGGCGTTTCGGACAGTCGGTAGTGAATACGGCACGTATGAATAATGAGTCTATGAACGGTAATGCTAATCAGAGTACGGCTGTGTTGAGAAGATGGAAAAATGAAGGTGATATTACTGATATACCGCGTGCATTGTATGGAGAAGGATTCAACTATTTAGGTTCTGACCGTTTTGTGGAAGATACTTCCTTCCTTCGTTTGAAACAGTTGACACTGAATTATGCTTTTCCGAAAAGCATTTGCAACAAAATGGGTATCACTTCACTGACATGTTTCGTTACAGGATACAACCTGTTTACTTGGTCTTCTTATACCGGTCAGGATCCGGAAGTAAACCTCCCGTCAAGACCGACAGACCTGGCTACGGACAGCGCAACGACACCTGTGTCTAGACGATATACTTTTGGTTTTAACTTAAGTTTTTAATACGATAATAATATGAAGAAATTATTAATATACATAGCAATAGCCGGAACAACTTTGCTGACTTCTAGTTGTAATGATTGGCTGGACGTACTGCCTAAGAACGAACAGGTATCTCCAGAATACTGGAAAACAAAAGAGCAGGTAGAAGAGGTCTTGGCACAAGGATACCATAATATGCGTTTGACAGTTCCTACATTAATTTATTGGGGCGAACTTCGCGGGGCATCCATTTATGCCTATTCAGGTAAGTCAAAACAGGAATTACAGAATTTCCAGTTAACCTCCTCATCAAATGAATGCAAATGGGCAAGTTTCTATTCTATATTGAATGTGGCGAACTCCATTATTAAGTATGCACCGGAAGTAAAGAGGGAAGATGAGACTTATCATGAGGCAGTAATGAACTCAAATATGGCAGAAGCATATTTTATGCGTGCATGGACATACTTTACGTTAGTACGCAATTTCAAAGAAGTACCTTTGATTTTGGAACCTTACATGACGGACGAATATGCTGTCGATGTACCCAAATCTTCAGAAGAAGCGATTATAGCGCAGATCAAGTTGGATATCGAGACTGCACTTTCCACAGGAGCAGCCAAAGAAATGTATGATGATGAAGACTGGACCGGCATGAGTAAAGGACGTGTCACCGTATGGGCATTGTATGCATTGATGGCAGACGTGTGCTTGTGGAGCGAAGATTATGATGATTGTGTAAGATATGCGGATATGCTGATTAATTCGAATTCTACTTTCCGTCCGGCATTTGTGGAAGATCCCGAACAGTGGTACGGAATCTTTTTCCCGGGTAATAGCAACGGTTCTATATTTGAACTTAATTTTGATCAGTCACGCAATCAATCTCCTGATGATGATGCTACAGCAAGCTCTTATCCTTCTCCATCGAATATTTATCCTTGGACACAATCTACTGTTGCCGCTCTTCAGTTTTCGAATGCAATGTGTAAACGTTTGTTTGATGAAGAAACCGATACATGGGTAACCTCTAACACGGTTCGTGGTTATGGTAATACATTTATTCTTTCTTCAGGAACTGTTATTGGTAACTCCAATACGGAAGGCTATCTTCCTTTTAAGTTCAGAATTGGTGGAAAAGATGGATTATCTACGGCTCGTTCATACAAAGATGCCAACTGGATACTCTACCGCATGGCAGATATATTATTGATGAAAGCTGAAGCACTGATTTGGAAAGGTGGCGAAACAAATTTCGCACAGGCTTTGGAACTTATCAATAAAATACGTACTCGTGCTAACGTTACCACGTTAAGTGTTCAGACGAATGCTGTGTCACAAGAAAACATGCTCGGATACTTGCTGCAGGAACGTGACCTTGAATTTGCTGCGGAAGGCAAACGCTGGTATGACCTTTTACGGTTCGGTAGATCGCAAAACTTTAAGTATAAAGATCAGTTTATTAATATGATCATTGAAAATAATGCAACGGTTAGTGCTAGTTGGATACGTTCGGTACTTAAGAATACTGATGCATGGTATTTACCTATTAACCAAGGTGAGATTGACAGTAACCCGAACTTAATACAGAATCCTTATTATGATGTAACTGCAAATTAATATATACTATGAAGAATATTGTAATATTTTGCCTATTGATTTTGTGCATCACTTGTTATTCCTGCGATGATCCGTATAAGGATACGGTATTTAAGGTATATGATGTGCAACCTGCAGCAACCTATCTCCAGAATCGTCCTGACGATTTCTCTGAATGGGTGAAAGTTTTGAAATATGGAGATTTGTTCAATGCTGTAAACCGCGCAGAGGATGCTTTCACTGTGTTGGCACCTACTAATGATGCAGTTCTCCGCTTTTACGAAAAGAAGGGAGTAACTTCTATCGAAGATTTGGGATATGAATATGCCCGCACTCTTGTTACATATCATGTCATCAATGACTCCATTGATCGGGAGGATTTTGTGAAAAGCGGTGAATTACCGGGCAGAACACTTTCAGGAGATGCATTGAAAGTTTCTTTTGGTAGTGAAGGCGGCGATAAATCTGTTTATATTAATAAAGAAGCTCATGTGAGCGAATTAGCAATACGCACAGCTAATGGGCGCATATATGTGCTTGATGATGTGCTGAGTCCGGCTGTAGAGACTATCTACGCACGTCTTTCGGACAAGGGTAATTATAAGATATTTTGTGAAGCGTTGGAGAAAACAACATGGAGCGATTCGCTGAGTGTTGTGAATTCTATACTCGAAGGTCCGTTAGGCATGAGAGTAGAATTGCGTAAATATTTCACAGTATTTGCCGTATCCGATGCCGTATTTGCACAGGAAGGTATCACCAGCTTTAGTGCATTGGCTACCAAGGTTGGAGCATTGACCGACGATTATGAACTCCCCAATAATGAGTTGAACAGGTTTATAGCTTACCATATTATGGATGGAGAACATACTATTGAATCTCTTCGTACATTTCCAAAACCTTTCGACAGAGACACATGGGAATATAGGAAAATGCTGAATACGAGAGCAACAAACGACCTGATCTTGATTTCCGAAAACGGATTAAACAATGAAGTTAAATTCATAGAGGAACAAGCTGACGAAGTCGTGAAAAATGGATATATCCAACCGATTGATGGGTATTTGCCGGTGAAAACCGATTTTGAGCCGATACCTGTTATCTTTGATTTCTGTGATTATCCCGAAGTATCTTCATATATCGCTTCAAAAGGAAAAGGACAGCTTTATCAGCAGGTTTCACGTGACGATGATGATACGTACACTGCATTGACAAAATTCATAGGCAGGCAGGAGATTGTTCCGCAAGTTTCATCTTATCAAATAGAAATGGGACCTAGTGGTACGTTGGCAAGTGACTGGAGTTATTTGTCATATTGTACCAAAGGTGCCAATACTTCGGGCAACTGGACTAAGTTGATGAATAATGATGCGTTGGTAGTCAATATAGGATATAACGGTACATTGAATTTGACCATTCCACCCATTTTGGCCGGGAAGTATAGAATTACTTTATATTACGCATATGATCCGTCGATGAAGTTTATCGGTGAGAGGGGAGAGGGCAGTCAAGCCGGTTTGACCAATTTCAGATTAGATTCTAAACGACTGGCAGGTGGTGACAACAAACGTATTTATGATGGAAAGACGGGAGATGTACAAGATTGTTTCAATACACCGTTAACATCAAATTTGAGTGGAGAAGAAACTGCGTTTGAATTTACAACAACCACTTCTCACACATTAAACGTAGTTGTGGTAGATCCTGCAGCTAGCTCTCACAATAAATTCCGCATGTATTTTGATTATATATTGTTTGAACCTGTAATAGAATAACAACCATGAAGAAAATTAGATATATCATAGCATCTGCTTTGGTTTCGATTGGACTCAGTGCCTGTACGGATACTTGGGATTCGCATTATTCCAAGTGGGAAACGGTGATTGACAACACGGAGATTGAAGCAGTGGATGAGCTGGCGGCCGACTTCTTAAAGACTGCTCAAGGCTATAGTAAGATGTATGAACTGTTCGACAAAACAGGAGTGATTAAAACTTGGCAGGAGAAAAACCTGATGTACACCATCATGGTGGTAGGTGATGAATCTACAGCTAACACGAATCAGCCTGCTACGAAAGCAGAAGGCAGCGAAGGACAAGCAAGCGCTGAAGAAATATTTAAGGCAGAGGCCCACATTACGGATGCTCTTCTTTCACCCAGTAATCTCGAAGATGGACAACGTTTGTTGATGTGGAATGGTAAATATGTGACTGTAAGAATCTATGATGAACCTATGGATGGTATGGAACCGGGAATTTATTTCAATGGTTCGAAAGTGAAAAAGGTGATTAAAACCCAAAATGCCTATATTTATGATTTGGAAGAATATATCAATACTCCCAAAGCATTAATGGAGTACCTCAAAGAATTGCCGGACGAAGAATACTCTATTTTTAAGGAAATGGTATTGAGTCGTACGCAAAGAGTATTTGATAAAGCCGCAAGTACACCTATAGGAATTGATAAGACTGGAAATACAGTATATGACTCTGTATTCACAGAAAAGAGTCAGTATTTTGCAGATAAGAAGTTAGACCTTTATTCGGAGAACATTACCGCTACATTACTGGTACCTTCTAATGACTTGATAGAGAACGCACTGAAAGAGGCGAAAGAGAAGTTGAAATCGTGGAATATGGAACGTGAAGACTCTATTCTGAACAACTGGATATTCCAGACTGCTTTTTTTAGTAAAAAGTATGTAAAACAAGACTTTATTTATAATGAAAGTGATCCGACTTCAACCCAGGACTTCTATTCTGTTTTTGACCAACAATGGCGTACAACAGTAAATACGGTAGATCTTGATAATCCGGTAGAGTTGAGTAACGGTGTTGCTTACAAGATAACTTCACTGAAAATACCGACCAACAAGATATTGATCTGGAGAATCAAGGAACGCTTTGAAACGTTTGACAAATTGACGGATGAAGATAAAAAGTACTATTATCCCGGATATAATTATATCAGTACTTATCTGAAAGATATCGGTGAGAACGTACAGATGAATCGTGTGAAAGAATACGTGGGGGCCAATCAACCTCAACCGTGGTTGCCGGCCGTTTATTGTAGATCTATGATGTTGTGGGTGGTAGATACCGACAGACCAGGCATTTTCAAATTCAAATGCTATCGATTGGTAGAAGACAAAGCTTCTACAACAGGTTTCACGGCTGTACCTTATAAGATACCTGCCGGATCATATAACTTCTATATGGGATTCTTAGGTTCCCGTTCGCAGGTGAATGCTACTTTCTACCTGAATGGTAAAAAGATACCGAAATGCGAAAACGGTCCTATTCCATCTTCAACCATGAAGGGGTCTAATCATGACCGTGGTGGTGGCGGATATAGCGAGCTTTACAGAGCCGGTAACTATGATCGTGACGGATCAACAGATCTTGGAGTAGTCACATTTGACCAAACGGAAGAACTTGAAGTTACAATTGAATTTACAAAAGGCGCACAAAGCACGATGGAACCAACTACGTGGTGTTTCCGTCCAACAGTAGATTTGTATTAACCTTGATAAACAGGATATGAAAAAGATAAAAACAATACTTAGTATTTCTGCGCTACTCGTATGTGGGGTGGCAAATACATGGGGACAAGGAGGCCAGAAACTGACAGGTAAGATTTTGTCAGCGACAAATCAGCCGGTGGAAGGTGCTATTGTCACAGTACTCGATACGATGAATGTAACTACCAACAAAGAAGGTACATTCCAGTTTGAAGTGAAGGACCTTTCTAAAGCAGGTGAGATTTCCGTTTGGGCTCCGGGTTACTTCTCGGCGAAACAGCTAATCAAAAATCGGTCGAATATCGTGATTACATTGATTCCCGAAGATCAATATAAATACAATGAGACTATGGTGCTCCCCTTCCGTCGGGAAGGGGAAATGCAGCTCGAAGACTATACGGCTGCTACCAACATCACTAAGAAAGATTTTATGTTGGGTACTACGAAGATTGATCGTGCTTTGACAGGACAAGTTGCCGGGTTGCAAGTGAAACGCAGTAGTGGTATGCCGGGAGAAGGCAGTTATTATAACTTACGCGGTATCCGCACATTGACTGGCGATAACGCTCCTTTGATTGTGATAAACGGAGTGCCTCACATGCCTGATAAAACACCTTCCGAACTGATTGGCGGCTTTACCCGTGATATCTTTCAGTTTTATCATTTGCAGGATATACAGAATATCACTGTGTTGAAAGGTGCGGAAGCAGCTATGTATGGTTCAATGGGTTCCAATGGTGTAATCTTGATCGAAACAGACGGTACCGCATCTAATGACTTGGAGACCAGGGTAAGTTACTATGGATCATACGGAATCAACTGGAACGATAAGCGGATGCCGGTGATGGGACTGGATGACTACAAGCAGTATCTGGCAGATATGGGTATGACTATTTCTAAGGACCCGCAGAACTTCTATACAAACTTCCCGTTCATGCAGAATCCCAACGATCCACGTTACAACTATCTGTATAACAATAATACGGATTGGCAGGATTTGATTTACAAGAACACAGCTTCCACCGATCATCTTTTCAGAGTAGAAGGTGGTGACAATATTGCTAAGTACGACCTGTCATTAGGGTATTACCGCGAGAATGGTCTGATGGATAACACAAGTATGGAACGTTTTCATACATTGCTGAATGCCAATGTGTTGGTCAATAAACAACTGAATATTTTTGCAACAGTAGGTTTGGCTTATATGAACGGACATTATCAGATGCAGGGGATGGATATCACGACGAATCCTATATTGGCAGCCTACGCAAGATCTCCTTTCCTGAGTCCATACGAAAAAGACCGCGAGGGAAATACACTGAAAACTTACGCATCTCATTTCTATGGACGGAGCAAGAGTCGAGATTACAGTGTCAGCAATCCTTTAGCAATAGTTAACACGTTGGATTCTCGCAATCGCCAATATGATCTGAATATGAAAGCCGGTATTGCATATAGCCCTTTTCGAGAATTGACACTAACCGGAACAGTAGGTTTGTATTATAATTATGATAACGAACATCTCTTTATCCCCGGAGCAAGTGAAGCTACTATAGTACCGTTAAGCGATAAATACGGTTTGCGGAATAATGCGGTAAGCGACGGAGTTGCTGTAACGACTAACTTTTTTGCCAACTTGAATGCCAGTTATAAGAAAACATTCAATTATGTCCACCAATTGAATGCAATAGCCGGATGGCAGTTGATGACTACTAAAAACGAATATGATGCAGGAGAAGGACGCAACACCGGTAATGACTTCTACCAGACATTGGGTAGCACGACTGACGGAAGACGTTTCTTGGGGTATATCAATAGCTGGAACTGGACTAATTTCTACGGACATGCCAACTATACTTACAATAATATGGTACAGGCATCTGTGAATATAGCTGTTGATGCAGCTTCTTCTACCGGTACGGATGTTGCTCGTTTCTATACATATCCGTCAGTAGGAGTAACTTTGCTGGGCAAAGGATGGAAACCGCTTCTTGATGCTACATGGCTCAATAAGCTGAATGTACGTGCCGAATACGGACTGACAGGTAACTCACGCTTCTCTTCACAGATGGGAGGATACTATTATTCCACAGTACCTTACATGCAGTTGTCAACCATCGTTCGCTCTAATATCCCGAACGTATCATTGAAACCGGAGAAGAATGCTTCTTTGAATCTCGGACTGGACTTGTCTGTACTGAACAATCGTTTGAACCTAACTTTTGATTATTATAACAATCAAATCAGTGATATGATATCTGCTATGCCTCTTTCATCTGTTTATGGATCGGTTCCCTATTATGCGAATGTAGGTAAGTTAGAGAATACAGGCATAGAGTTGTCAGTGCAGGCTTCATTGGTACGCACTCATAACTTCGAGTGGATCGTTGGTGGAAACATTGCTCGTTCCAGAGATAAGGTCAAGTCATTGGGCGGTGAAGAACAAATCATATTAAGTTATGATAATGGTGTGCAGATGGTCAACCGTGTGGGAGAATCTCCTTACCAATTCTACGGTTATCAGGCAAATGGAGTATACTCCACACAAGCTGAAGCTGACGCGGCAAATCTTAGTAATCGTACCGGACGTCGTTACAATGCCGGAGATGTACGTTTTGTAGATCAGAATGGCGATAACCGTATTGATGATAAAGACCGTATTCTTCTTGGCAGTGCCGCTCCCGCCTATTTCGGAGGTTTCTATACACAATTGAAATACAAAGGATTTGCTCTTTCTGCAGAGTTCTCATATTCAAAAGACAACATTGCATACAATGCTGTCAGACAACAACTGGAGGCTGTGTCTACTACCAACAACCAAAGTATTGCAGCTGTAAACCGTTGGACAGTAGAAGGACAGAAGACCGATATGCCGAAGGCAACATGGAAAGATCCTGTGGGCAACAGCTATTTCTCTTCTCGCTGGATGGAAGATGCATCTTACCTAAGAATGAAGAATGTGACAGTAAGCTATACTTTCTCTAAAACACTTTGGAATTTCTTCCGTTCGGGAACAATATATGTGACAGGCGAGAACCTGTTGACCTTCACAGATTATTTGGGAATGGACCCTGAATTCTCTTATTCTTATGCTGAGAATATGCAAGGTTTTGATAATGCAAAGCTAATGCAACCCAAAACAGTGAAAATGGGCGTTAATTTAAAATTCTAATGAAAATGAAAAAGTTTAAGATAGAAATAATACTTATGGGGGTGTTGGCGATGATATTCGCTTCGTGTAGTGACTTCTTTGAGCCAAACAATGATACGACCTTGAATGGTGACAGATATATCAAGGAAGGCAGCGAGCTTTATTCCGGTTTTCTGGGTATCATCACAAAGATACAAGCTATCGGAGACAAAGCTATTTATCTGACCGATATGCGTGGAGAACTGTTGGAACCTACCGAAAATACACCGGCAGACCTTTATAGCATCTATAATTATGATGATGATTTGAGCGGTAACACATACGCTGACCCTGCTAAGTATTATGATGTAATTATTGCTTGCAATGATTATCTGCAGAAAGCAAAAGAATACAGAGATACACATGTTACTACCGTAGATGACGATGATTATAGAGGTCTGATTAGTAGCACGGTGAGATTGAAAACATGGACTTATCTCATGTTGGCAAAGATATATGGACAAGCTATATGGTTCGACGATCCGATGCAAAGCATGAAAGATATCGTCAGCCAGACTGCTAAGAACCTGAGTGAGCTTGTCGATGAATGCGACAAACTGTTGAATACAGGCTTTGATGGAATAAACGGTACATACAATATGTCATGGAATGAGTGGCTTGATCCAGCTAACGGAGCTACTTCCACAAACGATGAATATAAAAGATGGAATATGATGGTTCCCGGATACTTCGTATTACAGGCAGAAATCGCACTTTGGAAAGGGGATTATCAGAAAGCGGCTACAACGATTCTTGGAGAAATGAGCAGAACTTTTGCGTTGGCTGAGTATCAAGGAAATGTTGCTAATATCAAGTATATGCGTTCGGGAAGTTACGGTAGCAATTACGGTCAGCAATATGATTCTGAGATGCCGGTGCTGACAGCAGCTGAATCTGTTATTATGTATGATTACAAATACAATCAGCAGAATTCGTTATTGAATCATTTCGACCGTAGCGGAAGCTATATGATGCGTGCTTCTGTGCCAGGATCAAAACGTTTTGAAGATATTACTTTCAATCCGTCTGCCGATGCAACGGCTATTAAAACATCTGATGCGCGTTTCAGAGCCATTCAGGAAATCGAAAAAGATGTGGAATATGCGATACGCAAATACCGTGGATTTAGAAAGAGCGGACATTCTGTTGCTCATGACGATACATATATAATGATTTATCACACTTCTGATCTTTATTTCATGGCGATTGAAGCGCTGAATAATATGGGACGTTTTGAGCCGGTATCCGTCTTGATGAATACTGGTGTGGATCCCTTCTACGGAGCCGGTGTAGTATTGGGCGAACAATGGCAAGGACTGAATTGCAACTGGGGATTGTGGACAACACTTTATGCGGGATTCCGCCGCACGTATGCCGATAATGGTGTTCGCGGTATTTTAGGACTTGGCAAGCGCGATATGTGGCAGACCCCGGAAGACATCAAAGAGGAGATTGTAGCAGAACAAAAATTAGACGGTTTGAGTGACGAGGACAAGATCAAAAAGCATAATGATATTGAATTGGTGAAAGAAGCCTTCTTGGAATTCCCTTGTGAAGGAAAAACTTATCCGCTTATGATTCGTGTGGCAAAACGTTGGAATGACTATTCATTTATAGCAGATTTTGTCGGGCAGAAATATGAATCCGATCAGGCTAAACAAGCAGAAGTAAAAGCCAAGATTATGAATGGTGCTTATTTCGTACCTTGGGACTTGCAAGGTAAGTCTTCTTCTCATTAAATAGCATGTTTTTCAATCAAAAAAAGATAATTATGAAAGATATAACAAAAATAACGTACTTACTTTTGGGACTGATGTTATCAGTCCCTCTAGCCGCACAAAAGACATATTATATGGATCCTGAGGGAAGTGATTCTAATCCGGGAACTTCAGATAAACCTTTTGCCACTTTAGTAAAAGTGCAGGAAGTGGTAGTTGCGGGAGATGTAGTTTATATCAATCCGGGAACATATGTGGTTCCCGCCAATCAAGTGCCGATGACAACTACCAATAGCGGACTTTATCATTGTGTATTTCATATGAATAAAAGTGGTGAAGTAGGTAAACCTATTTCTTATTTGGCTAATCCGAATAAACAGGGGAGGCCCATTTTTGATCTTTCGCAGGTAAAACCGAAAGATCAGCGTATTACGGTGTTTTATGTTACAGGTTCCAATCTTTATCTAAAGGGATTTGATGTCATCGGTACGCAAGTGACTATTACCGGTCATACGCAATCAGAGTGTTTCCGTATTGTAAAAGGAGCCAATAATAACAAATTTGAAGATTTGAGAACGCATGATGGTATGGCAATTGGTTTCTATTTGCTTGGAGGAAGCAATAATCACATCTTGAACTGTGATGCTTACAACAATTATGATTCGGTTTCCGAAGGTGGTAAGGGGGGCAATGTTGATGGTTTTGGCGGTCACATTAACTCATCTTCAGTTGGCGAAGGCAAAGGCACGGGAAATGTGTTCGAAGGATGTCGCGCATGGTACAATAGTGATGATGGTTTCGATTTGATCAATTGCTTCGAGGCTGTGAAGATAATTAATTGTTGGTCTTTCTTGAATGGGTATAAACCCGGAACCAAAGAAGTTGCTGGTGACGGTACCGGTTTTAAAGCCGGAGGCTATGGAATGGCTGCCGACAAACTGCCTGCCATACCCAGTGTGATCCCTCAACATGAGGTACGGAATAGTTTGGCTTATTACAATAGATTGAGAGGATTTTATGCCAATCATCATTTAGGTGGAATTATATTTGAGAGCAATACGGCTGTCAATAGCGGAGAAAACTATAATATGACAAACCGTGAGTCACCTCTGGCGCTTCCTCCGACTGATGTCAATGGATATGATCATATGGTTAAGAACAACTTATCATTGGTTACAAGATCGGGTAGTAAGCATATTGTAATGGTGAACAGGGCGAAGAGCGAAGTATCCAACAATTCGTTTGATGGTAGCGAGGAAGTGATAGAAACCGATTTTATTAGTTTGGAAGAAGCGGAATTGATGAGAGACCGCAAGCCTAACGGAGATTTGCCTGATGTTAATTTCGGAAAGCTGACTACTGATGCGGAATTACGTTTTTGGGGAATGGGATGTTTTGCTACAGGTGAACCTACTGATCTTGATTTTGGTTGGTTGAAGAAGCCGACAATTGTTGTAGTTGGAAGTAAAGCCAGTGTAGTGGGACCCGAAGCTGCATCGTTCACGAAGATGTATGTGATTGTAGATGGCGAAGAAACGACGGAGTTTGATAAGAACTCAATAGACTTGTCTGATTTTAGCGGCGTGCTTGAAGTGAAGGCAGTCATTGAAGATGCAAACGGAAACATTACAAAATCTATTGCGCTTAAATTTAAAAGATAAAACGGATAAACTTAGAATAATATGAAACAGTTTATTAATATTTATATAATATCTTTTGTCTTGATATTATCTCAACTCAGCCTCTTTTCGTCTTGCAAAGACGAAGATACGGTTGCTGAACTGAAGCTTGATCGTATAGCTATTCAAATCAAAGAAGGAAGTGAAGGTATACTAAAGATTGAAAGCGGAAGCGGTGGATACCAGTTTTCTTTTTCTGAAGAAGGTTATGCTACCGCCAAGTATCGTGAAAATCTGATATACATTCAGGGAGTGAAATACGGCAAAGTCGTCTTGAATGTAACAGATTTGGAAGGACACAGCGTATCACTTGATGTAGTGGTTGTATCAAGTGTATTGAGCACCGATAATCAGCGTTTTGTATGGGGAAACATGATTGAATTAAATAAAGCCAATAATTGGAGTTTGTTCACTGATGTCAATAGTGTTGCTATTACCAACGTAATGGAAGGAAGACAATATGTGTTATCCTGTGACGGTGATTTGTCGGTTGGTGTGAAGTCGAATGCCACGTTAGAGATCTTGAGTAGTAAAACCGGAGCTGAACCGGAGATCGTTCAACTGGCTGGAATGGAAGTGTTGCAAATAAAAGATGGCCTTTGTTCCATAGTCTTTAGTACGGCAGACCGTATGGGTGAGCTTGTGTTTCAAAAATAGATATATACGCTGAAGATAAATGAATCGATCTGATATCAAGTTAGGCTTGGTTATCAGATCGTTTTTTTTTGTATTTGTCACTTTTAATACAATTAATGATATTGCTGTTTGCTGGAAGAAGACCGTTTGTTGAACAAATATCCATTTAAATGAATGATATTCTATTTATCATTCGGGTGGTATTTTCTAATTTTGTGATGTGAAACTATTGAGAATGTTCCTTATAATGGAACTCCTTATCCTAAATTAGCATATGAAAAGCATATCTATTTTTTTGTTCTTGCTTATTACTTTGGCATCGAACGCCCAAGATAATAAAACCTCCGGACTCAACGCCCGTCAGTTTCATAAATACTGGAAAGTAGAGTCCGAATCTCCGGATTATAAAGTAACCTTTCGTGGTGATACTGCTGAAATTCTTTCTCCCAAAGGCTTAACTCTTTGGCGAAAAGAAAAGATGAGTGGCAAGGTAACCATTGAGTACGATGCGTGTGTCGTTGTTGAGGCAGAAGGCGATCGCTTGAGTGACTTGAATTGTTTTTGGATGGCTTCGGACCCTCAATACCCCGATAATATCTGGAAACGTGAGAAATGGCGTAATGGCATCTTTCTGAACTGTTATTCCCTGCAACTTTACTATATGGGATACGGTGGGAATCATAATTCTACTACACGTTTTCGCCGTTATGACGGCAACGAAGCGGCTGTTACAAATGCAAAAGCCCGTCCCGCAATCTTGAAAGAATATACAGATGCCGACCATTTGTTGGAGGCAAACAAGTGGTATCATATCAAGATAACGAATGAAAATAATAGGGTTAGTTATTATATAAATGGAGTGCGATTGGTGGATTTCCGTGATGCCGAACCCCTTACGGAAGGTTGGTTTGGCTTTCGTACCACCTTGTCCCGAACTCGTATCGCCAATTTTCATTATGAATGTTCGTCGCAGGAAACTTCTGAAATACCATTACACTGGATCGGTCATACTCCGCAGCAAAACAAAGCGGTAAGTCTGGGAGTTCCCTTCAATGAAGGAGAATTATATCCGGAGCACACTTTGCAGCTAATGACCGATAAAGGTGAAATGCTTCCGACAGATACCTGGACATTGGCCTACTGGCCCGATGGTTCTGTGAAATGGAACGGAATAGCCGGAGTTATTCCGAAAAATACGGAGAAACTGCTACTCAAAAAGACCGGAAAAAAGTCAAAAGAAAAAGCATCTTCAAGGACTGCAGATGATCGTAGCAATAAATCATCCCTATCTGTTGTTGAAACACCTCAAAGTATCTGCATAGAGACAGGAATTATTTCCGCTTACATCCCTCGTCAGGGAGATTTTCTGATTGACAGTCTATTCCGTGGAGGAGTAAAAGTCGGTGAAAAAGCACGTCTTGTATGTAACACTCAAAGCGAACCGGTCCTTGAAAATACTTCTCAAATCACTTTTACCAACTATACCGGAAGATTGACATCGGCTACAGTAGAACGTACCGGTCAGGTGCGGACACTCGTCAAACTGGAAGGCACCCACAGAAGTGAAACGGGGCGGGAGTGGCTTCCGTTCGTTGTCCGTCTCTACTTTTACGCCGGAAGTGAGCAGATCAAGATCGTACATAGTTTTGTGTACGACGGAGATCAAAATAAGGATTTTATTCGTGCCTTGGGCATTCGTATGGATGCTCCTATGCGTGAAGCTCTTTATAACCGTCATGTCGCTTTCTCCTGTGCCGATGGAGGAGTCTGGAGTGAACCGGTACAACCGCTGGCAGGACGGCGCAAACTGACTCTCGGCAAAGAGGATACACTTTCTCTGCAACAGCAACAGATGGATGGCAAACGCATTCCGCCTTACGAGGCTTTTGACGGGAAGAATCGTGACCTTCTTGATAATTGGGCTTCATGGAACGATTATCGCCTGTCTCAACTCTCTGCTGATGCTTTCTCCATTCGCAAACGTGCCAATGACAATAATCCCTGGATAGGAACTTTCTCCGGCACCCGTAGCGGAGGCTATGCTTTTGTCGGTGATATTACGGGAGGTTTGGGACTCTGCCTACACGATTTTTGGCAGTCTCATCCTTCATCCCTCGAAATATCGGGCGCCAAAACTTCAGCTGCAACGATCACGGCATGGCTATGGAGTCCCGAAGGAGAACCGATGGACTTACGTCACTACGATAATGTCGCTCACGGTCTGAATGCCAGCTACGAAGATGTTCAGGAGGGAATGAGTACTCCTTATGGCATTGCCCGCACTACTACACTTACACTTATTCCACAGAGAGGTTATGCAGGAAAAAAGGCTTTTGCCGATGTTGCTGAATCACTCTCAGAACCGGGAATATTGCTGCCTACGCCGGACTATCTTCATGCACGACAGGCTTTTGGCGTATGGAGTCTTCCGGACCGGAGTACTTCTTTTCGTGCGCGGGTAGAAGATCGTCTGGATGCATATATTGATTTTTATAATAAAGCCATAGAGCAGAATAAATGGTATGGTTTCTGGAATTATGGAGATGTGATGCATGCTTATGACCCCGTCCGTCATACCTGGCGTTATGATATAGGAGGATTTGCCTGGGACAATACGGAACTGGCTTCTAATATGTGGTTGTGGTACAACTTCCTGCGTACAGGTCGCGAAGATATCTGGCGTATGGCAGAAGCAATGACCCGTCATACAGCCGAAGTGGACGTTTACCATATCGGACCGAATGCGGGGTTGGGCAGCCGGCATAATGTCAGCCATTGGGGATGCGGTGCCAAAGAAGCCCGGATCAGTCAGGCTGCATGGAACCGTTTCTATTATTATCTCACTACCGATGAACGTTGCGGTGACTTGATGACTGAAGTAAAGGATGCCGATCAGAAACTATATGAATTAGACCCCATGCGGCTGGCACAGCCTCGCAGTGAATATCCCTGTACGGCGCCTGCCCGCCTGCGTATCGGTCCGGACTGGCTGGCCTATGCCGGTAACTGGATGACGGAGTGGGAGCGTACGGGCAACACTGTTTACCGGGATAAGATCGTAGCCGGAATGAAAAGTATAGCAGCCCTGCCCAACCGTATTTTTACGGGACCCAAAGCGCTGGGTTTCGATCCGGCAACGGGAATCATCACCAGTGAATGTGATCCTAAGCTGGAATCTTCGAATCATTTAATGACTATTATGGGTGGTTTTGAAGTGATGAACGAAATGATACGTATGATTGACCTTCCCGAATGGAAAGACGCGTGGCTGGACCATGCGGCACGTTATAAGCAAAAGGCGTGGGAATTGAATCATAGCCGTTTCCGAATTTCCCGTCTGATGGCATACGCTGCTTATCATAAGCGGGATACACTAATGGCAAAAGAGGCATGGGAGGATTTATTCACCCGACTGGAACATACATCTGCGCCTCCTTTCCGGATCACTAAACTGTTGCCACCCGAAGTTCCGGCCCCTTTGGATGAATGCGTCAGCATCAGTACAAATGATGCGGCACTCTGGAGCCTTGATGCTATCTATATGCAAGAGGTCATTCCGATGGATGAATAATAGCTAGAAGAAAGCGGTTAATGCACTGTCAGTGAAATGCATTAACCGCTTTATGAATATATCAGATGAGTCTGTCTCTTATTTCAAGTACTGTTTCAACGGGCAATCAGCCATTTTCAGTCCATCTGCGATGCTTTTGGCATTCATGTGCGCTCCTTTCAAAGAAGTATGCGTATGGTCATTGTTATAATAATCTGCTGCTTTCTTGATACCTTTCTTTTCGAGCTTGTCAGCACTTATTTTATTCAGGTCGATAAAATAGGCTCCGGTAGCTTCGGCAGCTTCACGTGTCCATTTACCGAAGGAGGCAGTGTTGCGTTCTATCTTTCCGTCTTTCCACTTATTGCGTGGGGTATGGCTTAAAATGATAGGTATGGCACCCTTTTCCTGAACGTCCATGATAAACTTCCTGAGATACCAGCCGAAAGTATAAATGACTTGATATTTACCTGTTTTCTCCATTAAAAATACTTTGCTTTCTTCTCCGGAGCCGGGCAATTCGGCACGGGCTTTTCCGGTATTTATCTCTCCGGCATCATTGTGTCCGAACTGGATAAGAACAAAGTCTCCCGGTTGGAGTGCATGATATACTTTATCCCAGCGACCTTCGTCAAGGAACGTACGGGCGCTGCGTCCTGCCATAGCGCAATTCTCAACAGATATCTTATTCAGATTAAACTCATCTGCTATCACGCTGCCCCATCCCCACATACCGTTTTTATCGTTATCTTTATTTTTAACCGTACTGTCACCGATGGTAAACAATACCGGACGTCCTTCTTTACGGCTCGAACCGGTAGCCTCGTCCTTTTCGACCGGTTTCAGATACTTTGCCAATTCCAGCCCTTCGCAGGCACGTATCCCGTCTGCGGCAGATTCGGCATTCACTTTGGCACCGAAAGCGCTGGTATGAATGCGGTCGATATAGAACATATATTTCACTTTGTTCTTGCCGAATTTCTCAAACTTGCGGGCGCTGATATCATTCAAATCAATGAAAGGAACATTCTGTTCTTCCGCTACTTGCTTTGCCCACAAACCGAATGTTTTGTTAACACGGGTAATGATGGTGCTGTCTTTGTCTTCCCAGGCATTGCGGGGAGTCAGGGAGAATAAAATCGGGTGTGCTCCTTTGGCTTTTACATCGTTGATGAAACGGCGCATATATTCGCCGTATGTGTATACGGTCTCTTGTGCTCCGGTTTCTTTGATTGTCACATTCAGACTGTCCTTGCCGATTCCCGGAATGGAGGCGCGGGCACGTCCGCTGTCATAAGGGCCGTTATCATTGTGTCCCAGTTCGATGATTACCCAGTCTCCGGCTTGCACGCCTTTGATTACATCCGGCCAGAGACGGTTGTAGAAGGTGCGGCTGCTGGTTCCTCCCAAAGCATGATTCTCAACGGTGATTCGGTTGGAGTCGAAATAATCTCCTGCGTAATATCCCCAGCCCCATTGGCCGTTGTTGCCGTTTCCTAAAGTACCGGTGCGCATGGTAGAGTTGCCGACTAGAAATAAGACCGGATTGTTGCCTTTACGGCTTGCTCCGGCAGCGGGGCGTGCCGTACGTGCTTTATTCAGACTGTCCAATGTGTTGTCTACCACCTGATTTACATCTTTCATGGGGGAGGCAACGTTGTTTTGTGCCTGCATCTGCAAGCTGCATATGATGGCTGTGAACCAGCATAAGTAGTGAAATACCTTGTTTTTCATTTACCTGATAAATAATGCTCTTATTTTAACTTGTAAATCTCTGTACCTGCTAATAGAAAACAACCTACACCATAATCTTCAAAATCGGGAACACTTTTGTAAGTTACCGGCTGGCCGTCTTTCGGTTCCTTGCCTGTTCCTTGTACATAGCCCAGGAAGCCATTTGGATGAACCGCCTCCTTTGCCATTGCATTCCATGCTTTCAGTGCAACAGGGAGATATTCTTTACGGTCGAGCAATCCGTTGCGGATTCCCCATGCCATTCCGTATACAAACAGAGCTGTGCCCGAAGTTTCTTTTCCTCCGAAATTGCTTTCATCGTGGAGGCTTACGTTCCAGAAGCCGTCTGCACGCTGACATTGTTTCAAGGCTTTGCTCATGGCTAGGAAGTCATGGATATAGTCCTGACGATGTGTTTCGTCAGCGGGAATTTCATCCAATACACGCACAAGGGCTGCATATACCCAACCGTTGCCTCTGGACCAGTAGCAGTTCTTGCCGTTCGGCTCCTTGTAAGGAGGGTCGAAATCCTGATCGCGCCACCACAATCCTTCTTTGACATTGTACATACCGGCTTCTCCATGGGTATTACGGGTGTATGCGTACAGGTCCCACATTTTATTATAGTACTTCTGTTCTCCGGTCATCTTACCGAATTTGGCATAAATGGGCATTGCCATCTGGATAGCATCGATCCACCACCAGTCGTTCACTTGCGGAGTGTTTACTACCATATCGATGCTGGCTTTGATATTCCGGATCATGTTCGGGTCCGATGGACACATATTATATAGGTCGATATAAACCTGTCCGCAGCATTGGTCGTCCGCATTGCGGGTCGTGTTTCCATTACGCATTCCCCACTTGTGGAAATTCGCCCAATCGTATGTATAGCTATAATAATCTTCGCGCGGGTAAATGCTATATAAAGCCATCAGCCCTTCGTAATATACTCCACGAGTCCAGATATTGCTGGGACGAACTCTGCCAAAAAACGAAGGTAGGGTATAATCGGCATACTTTTTCATAAAGTAGTCGTTTACTTTTACGATGGTTGCCAAAGTCTCCTTTTGTTCGGGCAACTCTTGCGCACCGGCTGAACCGGCAGACATGCTACTCAGGAGAGTTGCTGTAATAAATGAGAGGAGTAATTTCTTCATGGTATAAAAACTGTTTATAAATAAAATTAGCTACTATAATTGATTTCACGGGCAAAGATACGGGATTCTTGTTTCCTCTTCAATGGAATATTGTCCACAAGTATTTAAATTTGTCCATAATGCCTTCGGAAAGGGGGTGCGATGGTTAAAAAGGCAATTTATACATAGATTTGTACGATATTCTATTTTATGGGTAGACCATATCGCTTACTTTTGCACGATGTTATTCTAAATATGATAAGAACACTTTGATTAATGATAAAACTATGAAATGTACAAGCATCTTTTTTAGTTTGTTGGTAATAGCGACTTTTGTAGTTGCCCAGCCAAACTATGATTTTACTAAACTGAAACGAGAACATTTAGGACGTGGCGTAATTGCCATTCGTGAGAATCCGTCAACCGTAGCCGTCTCTTGGCGCTATCTTTCTTCTGATCCGATGGACGAATCCTTTGATATATATCGGAATGGTAAAAAGGTGAATAAACATCCGCTGAAAAATGCAACTTTCTTCCAGGATTCTTATCAGGGAACAGAGCCTGCACTCTATACGGTAAAAGCTATAAAAGGTAAAACAGAAAGCAATTATCAACTGCCTGCCGATGCTCCGACAGGATATTTAAATATTCCTTTGGTACGCCCCGAAGGAGGTACTACTCCGTCCGGACAAGCATACACTTATGCTCCGAATGATGCCAGTATCGGTGATGTGGATGGGGATGGTGAATATGAGATTATTCTGAAATGGGATCCGTCCAATGCACATGATAACGCTCACGATGGTTATACGGGACCGGTGATTTTTGACTGTTATAAGTTGAACGGGCAACAGTTGTGGCGTATCAATATGGGACGCAATGTACGTGCCGGTGCACATTATACACAGTTTATGGTTTTCGATCTTGACGGTGACGACCGTGCGGAAGTAGTAATGAAAACCGGAGACGGAACAGTGGACGGAACGGGAAAGGTGATCGGTGATGCGAATGCGGATTATCGGAATGAGCGAGGACGTATCCTGACAGGTCCGGAGTATCTGACCATCTTTAACGGACTGACCGGAGAAGCAATGCAAACGATTGATTATGTGCCCGAACGTGGCAATCTGATGGACTGGGGGGATGGACGTGCCAATCGCAGCGACCGTTATCTGGCTTGTATTGCGTATTTGGATGGAGTACATCCGAGTGTGGTGATGTGCCGTGGATATTATACACGTACTGTATTGGCTGCCTATGACTGGGATGGTAAGAATTTGAAGAACCGCTGGGTATTCGACAGTAATAATCCCGGTTGCAGAGCTTATGCCGGACAAGGAAACCATAATCTTCGTGTAGGTGATGTAGATGGTGACGGCTGCGATGAGATTGTATATGGACAATGTACGATTAATAACGATGGAACCGGACTTTATTCTACTCGCATGGGGCATGGTGATGCTATGCATCTGACTCACTTTGATCCTTCCCGTCCGGGATTGCAGGTTTGGAGTTGCCATGAGAACAGAAGAGATGGCTCAACTTTCCGGGATGCAGCTACGGGAGAAGTTATTTTCCAGATAAAGAGTAATACTGATGTCGGTCGTTGTATGGCTGCTGATATTGATCCTAATCATCCCGGAGTTGAAATGTGGTCTTTAGATTCTAAAGGTGTCAGAAATGTGAAAGGAGAAGTGATTGCTTCCAGAGTCAGAGGATTGTCTACGAATATGGCTGTCTGGTGGGATGGTGATCTCTTGCGTGAGTTGCTGGATCGGAATGTAGTCAGTAAATATAATTGGGAGAAAGGACTTTGTGAACGTATCGCTGTTTTTGAAGGCGCTCTTTCTAATAACGGAACAAAGTCAACTCCTTGTCTGCAAGGAGATATTGTAGGAGACTGGCGAGAAGAAGTATTGTTGCGTACAGCTGATAATACAGCTTTGAGACTTTATGTTTCTACCATTCCTACGGACTACCGTTTCCATACTTTCCTGGAAGATCCGGTTTACCGTATCAGTATTGCGACTCAAAATGTGGCTTATAATCAGCCTACTCAGCCCGGATTCTATTTTGGTCCGGAGTTGCGTGGCACTATATTCAGAGGATGTAAAATACCTAAAAAGTAAATTATGAATTATCGTATGATGACCGTTGCTGCGTTATTGGTGGCACTACCTGCCTGTGCGCAGAAAAAGAAAGCAGTAATCAATGATTCAAATACCCCTTTGCATTTACTGCAACCTGCTTATCAGGGTACTTATGGTGATTTGACACCCGAACAGGTTAAAAAAGACATCGATCGTGTTTTTGCATATATAGATAAGGAGACACCGGCCCGTGTAGTGGATAAGAATACCGGTAAGGTGATTACGGATTATACTGCAATGGGGGATGAGGCGCAGCTGGAACGCGGAGCTTTCCGTTTGGCAAGTTATGAATGGGGTGTCACTTATTCCGCTCTGATAGCGGCTGCCGAAACAACTGGTGATAAGCGTTATACTGACTATGTTCAGAATCGTTTCCGCTTTTTGGCGGAAGTCGCTCCGCATTTCAAACGTGTCTATGAAGAAAAAGGGAAGACTGATTCGCAATTGCTGCAAATCCTGACTCCTCATGCGTTGGATGATGCAGGAGCCGTCTGTACTGCCATGATTAAGCTACGGTTGAAAGACGAGTCTCTTCCGGTTGACGGATTAATTCAGAATTACTTTGATTTTATCATCAACAAAGAATACCGTCTGGCAGACGGAACGTTTGCACGTAATCGTCCTCAGCGGAATACTCTTTGGCTGGATGATATGTTTATGGGCATTCCGGCGGTAGCGCAGATGAGTCGTTATGATAAGGAAGCGAAGAATAAATATCTGGCAGAAGCCGTGAAGCAATTCCTGCAATTTGCAGACCGTATGTTTGTCCCCGAAAAGGGATTGTACAGACACGGATGGGTGGAAAGCAGTACGGATCATCCGGCTTTTTGCTGGGCACGTGCCAATGGATGGGCGCTGCTGACAGCTTGTGAACTGCTGGATGTATTGCCGGAAGATTATCCTCAACGCCCGAAGGTAATGGATTATTTCCGTGCTCATGTGCGCGGAGTGACGGCGTTGCAAAGTGGAGAAGGACTTTGGCACCAGTTGCTCGACCGCAATGATTCTTATCTGGAAACTTCTGCAACTGCTATCTATGTATATTGTCTGGCACACGCTATTAATAAAGGTTGGATTGATGCGATAGCGTATGGTCCTGTTGCCCAGTTGGGATGGCATGCCGTTGCCGGAAAGATAAATGAAGAAGGACAGGTGGAAGGCACTTGCGTAGGCACCGGTATGGCTTTCGATCCGGCTTTCTATTATTATCGTCCGGTCAATGTATATGCGGCGCACGGATACGGACCGGTGCTTTGGGCAGGTGCGGAAATGATTCGTTTGCTCAACACCCAGCATCCTCAGATGAATGACAGTGCCGTGCAATATTATCAGGAAAAGCAGAAGACGACAGCTCCTATCTTTGCGGTGGATAGTGAATAAATAAGAGATTAACTTTAAAATATAGGAACCATGAAACGAGAAGCATTCAAAATGTATTTAAAACCGGGCTATGAAGCAGAATACGAAAAAAGGCATGCCGCTATCTGGCCTGAATTAAAAGCACTGCTTTCAAAAAATGGGGTGTCGGATTATTCTATATATTGGGATAAAGAAACCAATATTCTATTTGCTTTCCAGAAAACGGAAGGAGAAGGAGGTTCGCAGGACTTGGGCGACACAGAGATTGTACAGAGATGGTGGGATTATATGGCAGATATCATGGAAGTGAATCCGGACAATTCACCGGTTTCAATACCATTGCCAGAAGTCTTTCATATGGACTAGAACCCTTAGAAAGAATTGATATCAGGGGGATGTTTGATTAAAAAACAAGCATCCTCCTGATACTATTTATGGATTGTTTCTTTATTATTTCAACTATCTTGACTATTTTTGTCTGGCATTTATCATTAATCTTAGAATCTATATGACACAGAGGCGCATATTACTTTTCACATTGTTCATGACTCTTGTTTTCAATGCGGCTTATGGCGGCATTGAACTCCGTTCCAAACAAATGAGAACAAGTGACGGACTCCCGAATAACTCAGTTCGGTACCTGTATCAGGATAGCAAAGGCTTCTTGTGGTTGGCTACCCTGAATGGGTTAAGCCGCTATGATGGCAACTCTTTTCTGACTTTCCGTCCGGAAATCGGTGATAAAGTCTCTTTGGCTGATAATCGGATTTACGACCTTACCGAAGATAAAAATGGTTTCTTATGGATCTCTACAACTCCGGAGTTGTTCAGCTGTTATGACTTGCAACGTGCCTGCTTTGTAGATTATACGGGGACTGGTGCGCTGGAAAAGAATTATTCGTCTATATTTGTTGCTGCCAATGGGGATGTATGGCTCAGACATTCCGGCAATGGTTGTCTCAGAATAGTCCATCAGAAAGACAGACAGATGGTGTCTACGGAATTTAAGACGGAGCGTGGAAATCTTCCGGATAACCGGGTACAGTTTGTAAATGAAGATGCCGGCGGACGAATCTGGATCGGGACGCAGCGCGGCCTAGTTTCCGTATCCGACGGACAGTATAAGGTAGAAGACAGATTACTCCATTTTACTTCTTCTCTGGCATTCAAGAATGACATGTATTTTCTGACAGCGGACGGAGACATCTTCTGTTATCAGACTACAAAGCAGAAACTGACAAAAGTCGGTTCGCTTTCTGCTGTTGCGGGTAAGACGTCGCCTACGGGAAACTTCCTGTTGAACGATAAATGGATCATCCTTACCAATACCGGGGTTTATAACTATG
This sequence comes from Bacteroides sp. RCH18, assembly GCF_058231005.1. Taxonomy (NCBI): domain Bacteria; kingdom Pseudomonadati; phylum Bacteroidota; class Bacteroidia; order Bacteroidales; family Bacteroidaceae; genus Bacteroides; species Bacteroides sp. RCH18. The sequence continues at coordinate 1,040,714 of NZ_JBIPTC010000002.1, forward strand.
ATTTCAATACACGCAAGATCAGTGTGGACTCCGGTCTGAACATCAGAAATGGTGAAGTGATTTGTGATAATCATGGTGACTTCTGGATATATAATCATACGGGACGTGTCACTTATATTTTGGCCAAGAATGGAGCAAGAAAAGAATTTCAATTGATACCTGAAGATAAACTGGGGTACATTGATTATGAACGTTATCATATTGTTCATGATTCCCGGGGAATCATTTGGATTTCTACTTATGGTAACGGATTGTTTGCCTATGACACGATAGAGGATAAGTTAGAACATTTTCTGGCTAATATAAATGATCAGAGTCATATAAGTTCGGATTTTCTGTTATATGTGATGGAGGATCGTGCCGGAGGTATTTGGGTAAGTTCAGAGTATTCCGGTTTATCTCGTATTTCGGTTCTGAATGAAGGAACCTCGCGTATTTATCCCGAATCCCGTGAATTGTTTGACCGATCGAATACGATTCGTATGTTGACTAAAATGCCGGATGGAGATATCTGGGTCGGAACACGTAAGGGCGGACTTTATACTTTTGATTCAGATCTTCATTCCAAAATGTCCAATCAGTATTTCCATTCCAATATTTATGCGATAGCAGAAGATAATCAAGGCGAAATGTGGGTGGGAACCCGTGGAAATGGGTTGAAGATCGGAGATTCATGGTATCGCAATGAAGTCTCGGATCCGGCTTCGTTATCAGATAATAATGTCTTTTCTCTTTATCGCGACCGGAAAGACCGTATGTGGATAGGAACTTTTGGCGGTGGGCTTGAACTGGCAGAACCGACGACTGATGGCAAGTATAAATTCCGTCATTTTTTACAGCAGAAGTTTGGTCTGCGTATGGTGCGAGTAATAGAAGAAGACGATAATGGAATGATCTGGGTGGGTACCAGTGAAGGTGTTTGCATCTTTCATCCGGATTCATTGATAGCTGACAGTGACGATTATCATCTGTTCAATTATACAAACGGTACATTTTGCAGCAATGAAATCAGATGTATCTACCGTGATACGAAAGGACGCATGTGGGTGGGGACATCTGGCTCCGGCTTGAATCTTTGTGAGCCTGAAGATAATTACCGTTCATTGAAATATGAACATTACGGAACCTCTGAAGGATTGGTTAATGATGTGATCCAGTCAATTTTAGGGGACAATAACGGAAACTTATGGGTAGCTACGGAATATGGTATTTCTAAGTTTAACCCGACTAATCATTCTTTTGAAAATTATTTCTTTTCTTCCTATACTTTGGGTAATGTTTATAGTGAGAATAGTGCTTGTGTGGGAGTAGATGGAAAATTGCTTTTCGGCACAAATTACGGTCTGCTTGTCATTGATCCGGATAAAATACAGGATAGCGAAACTTTTTCTCCGGTGGTCTTTACAGATTTGCATGTGAATGGTACCCAGATAAATCCTACTATGGAGGATTCTCCATTGAAACAATCGCTTGCTTATTCGGATGAAATTACTTTGAAGTATTTTCAGAATTCATTCTTGATAGATTTCTCTACTTTTGATTATTCGGACAGCGGACGTACAAAGTATATGTACTGGCTGGAAAACTATGATAAGGGATGGAGCACACCTTCTCCGTTGAATTTTGCTTCTTTTAAATATTTGAATCCGGGTACATATGTACTTCATGTGAAGTCATGTAATGGAGCAGGCGTTTGGAATGAAAGTGAAACAACCTTGAAGATTGTCATTGTGCCTCCTTTCTGGAAGACGAACTGGGCTATGTTGGGATATGTGCTGCTGCTGATTGTAACTTTATATTTTACTTTCCGTATTGTGCGTAACTTTAACAGTCTGCGTAATCGTATTAATGTGGAAAAACAGTTGACAGAATATAAGCTGGTTTTCTTTACTAATATTTCCCATGAATTTCGTACTCCGTTAACTTTGATTCAAGGAGCGTTGGAAAAGATTCAACGGGTCGCTGATATTCCCCGTGATCTGATACACCCGCTCAAAACGATGGATAAAAGTACTCAGCGAATGTTGAGGCTGATCAATCAGTTATTGGAGTTCCGCAAGATGCAGAATAATAAGTTGGCACTCTCTTTGGAAGAAACGGATGTCATTGCTTTCCTTTATGAAATCTTCCTGAGTTTCGGTGATGTAGCGGAGCAAAAGAATATGAATTTCCGTTTTATTCCGTCTATACCGTCTTACAAGATGTTTCTTGATAAAGGTAATCTGGATAAAGTGACTTATAACCTGTTGTCTAACGCTTTTAAATATACTCCTTCGAACGGTACGATTATACTTTCTGTTACGGTAGATGAAGTGAAGAAGACATTGCAGATTCAAGTATCTGATACAGGTGTTGGTATTCCAAAAGAGAAGCAAAATGAGTTGTTCAAGAGATTTATGCAGAGTAGTTTCTCCGGTGATAGTATCGGAGTTGGTTTGCATCTGAGTTATGAATTGGTACAGGTGCATAAAGGTACGATTGAATATAAAGACAATGACGGCGGAGGTTCTGTCTTTACCGTTTGTATCCCGACGGACAAAAATGTTTATTCGGAGAAAGATTTCCTTATTCCCGGTAATGTCTTGTTGAAAGAGGCAGGCGGGCAGGCACATCATTTACTGGAACTTTCGGAAGAACTACCGGAACCGGAGAAAATAGCAGAGCCTTTGAATAAGCGTAAAGTATTGATTATAGAAGATGATAATGATATCCGTGAATTTTTGAAAGAAGAAGTAGGAGTTTATTTTGAAGTTGAAGTAGCTGCTGACGGAACTTCCGGATTTGAGAAGGCTCGTACCTATGATGCTGATTTGATTATTTGTGACGTACTGATGCCCGGAATGACCGGATTTGAAGTGACAAAGAAATTGAAATCTGATTTTGCGACAAGTCATATCCCGATTATCTTGCTGACAGCATTGAATTCTCCGGAAAAACATCTGGAAGGAATTGAAGCCGGTGCTGATGCCTATATTGCGAAGCCGTTCAGTATAAAACTTCTGTTGGCGCGCGTATTCCGCTTGATAGAACAGCGTGATAAGTTGCGGGAGAAATTCTCCAGTGAGCCGGGAATTGTTCGTGCTGCCGTATGCTCTACTGACCGTGATAAGGAGTTTGCCGACCGATTGGCTGTTGTACTGGAACAGAATCTTTCTCGTCCGGAATTCTCTATTGATGAGTTTGCTCAATTGATGAAATTAGGACGAACGGTATTTTATAGAAAACTGCGCGGAGTGACGGGTTATTCTCCCAATGAATATTTGCGGGTTGTACGAATGAAAAAAGCGGCTGAGTTGTTATTGTCTGGTGAGAATCTGACTGTTGCGGAAGTTGCTTACAAGGTTGGCATCAGCGATCCGTTCTATTTTAGTAAGTGCTTTAAGACACAATTTGGGGTAGCGCCATCCGTATACCAACGAGGTGAAATGAAAGAACAGGGAGAAAATGAGACAGAAGAAACCTAAGCAACCAAGCTATTTTAAATGGTAGTTTAAATCTTCCCTATAGTGCCCGATGTGAATGATCTACCTTGTATTTGTGTACAATAGTCTATGGTCGAATAGTAAAAGTACCCTTATTTTTGCAGGAGAATATTACTATAAAATTAAAGGATCATTGATCATGAGAACACTCTTTTTTATCTTGTTTTTTGTATTAGGCTTTTGTCATATTCAGGCGAGAGGGCAGAAGCCTGCACATGTTATAATAACAGCTGGTCAGTCAAACACAGATGGACGAGTACCTAACAATCGTTTACCGGATTATATAAAGGCAATGGCTGTGGATAGTACGTATACTGCGGGAGCCTACAAATATTGCCATATTGCCCATAATCGTACAGATGGTATGTTTGTTCCATTTTGGCCATTGAGTCATCCTAAAAGTAAGCCTTATACGTGGGGATATGATGCGATTGCTTATTATTGGTTGGAACAGTTGTTTCAGGAAGATTTTTATGTTATCAAGTGGGCTATTGGCGGCACTGCCATAGCTGCTCCTGTCACTACTCCTTTTCGGGGAACTTTCTGGTCTGCCGACCCGAAATGGTTGGCAGAGAATACGGCTACCAGTGAGAAAGGAAAATCTTTATTACTTTCTTTGATTGCCAATATTGATGCGAGTATTGATCAGACACTTTCCAAACTAAAGCAAGGTTATCAGATTGATGCTTTTGTTTGGCATCAGGGAGAAAGTGATTATGAGCACGGAAAAGAATATTATCAGAATCTGAAAGGGGTAGTTGCCTATGTGCGTAACCACCTGACAGAGAAAACAGGAAAAGATTACTCTGAACTTCCATTTATATTTGGCACTGTATCCAGAAAAAACAAACGGTATAATAGTGATGTCGAGGAAGGAATGCGTCGCTATGCAAAAGAAGATAAAAACGCTTATCTGATTGATATGTCGGAAGCGGAACTTATGGGAGATAAACTTCACTTTAACCAGGTTTCTGCCGAGTATATGGGTAGACAGGTATATGAACAAATTAAAAAGACTCTTTCGGATGATCCGCATGTATATGTCGCCAAATATAAAGGAGACAGAGCCTGTGCTATCAGCTATACATTTGATGATGGATTGGCGGAACATTCAACTGTAGCTGCTCCAGAGTTGGAGAAACGTGGTTTTAGAGGTACTTTCTGGGTATGCGGCTATTATACGGAACAAGGTGCATCTGCAAAGGTACCTCGAATGACTTGGGATGAATTGCGTGAAATGTCAGAGAAAGGACATGAGGTTTCCAGCCATAGTTGGGCACATAAGAATGCCAAACGATTAACTATAGAGCAAGTTAAATCGGAGATAGAAAAGAATGATAGTGCTATTTATGCTAATATTGGCATTGCACCTCGTACCTATTGTTACCCATATAATTATAAGACAGAAGAAATAGTCGGGATGGCTTCTAAAGGCAGGGTTGCTACACGTACTAAACAAATTTCAATCGGAGGAAAGTCAACTCCCGAACGGTTTGACAAATGGTTGAAGGATTTGATGAAAGCGGAAGATTGGGGAGTAGGTATGACGCACGGCATTAATTATGGATATGATGCTTTCAAATCGCCTTCTTTATTTTGGGAACATTTGGATAAAGTGAAAAGTATGGAAGATCAGATTTGGGTAGGTACCTTCTGTGAAGTGGCATCTTATATCAAAGAAAGGGAGGAGATACAGTTGAAAGTCTCCAATAAAAAGAATGGCATGACAATTACTCCCAAGTTGAAATTAGATAGAAAACTGTTTGCTGAGCCATTGACGATGGTGATTCAAGGGGAAACTATGAATGGAATTCAGGTGAAGCAAGGCAGGAAAGAATTACCAGTGTATATGAATGGGAATAAAGTTATGTTTGACTTTAATCCTTATGGAGGAGCTATTAAAATTCATTTCAATTAGGGGTGTGTACGAATAAAGTTTAACCTGATAATAAAATCAATAAAATAATGAAAACAAATTATCTATGTGGCCTCTTCCTTTTATGTGTGCTAGTATGGGGAAGATCGGAAGCACACGCTGAGAAACCGTTGAAGACTCTGGATTTGTATCTTTGCATTGGACAGTCGAATATGGCAGGGAGAGGGAAATTATCACCGGAAGTGATGGATACTCTACAAAATGTATACCTGCTGAATGCAGATGATCAGTTCGAACCCGCAGTGAATCCTTTGAACCGCTATTCTACGATAGGAAAAGGACTTAGCTGGCAACAAGTAGGACCTGCATATGGATTTGCCAAGACGATGGCTTCTAAAAAACATCCGGTAGGCTTAATTGTCAATGCACGGGGAGGATCTTCGATTCGTTCATGGGTTAAGAATGCCAAACAGTCCGGCGGATATTATGATGAAGCAATACGACGTGCAAAAGAAGCAATGAAGTATGGTACATTGAAAGCAATTATCTGGCATCAGGGAGAAGCCGATTGTCATCATCCGGAAGCATATAAAGAGAAGATTATTCAGTTGATGACAGACTTACGTAATGACCTGGGAATGCCAGATTTACCAGTTGTCGTAGGACAAATAGCACAATGGAACTGGACAAAGAAACCTCATATTCCCGAAGGTACAAAACCCTTTAATGACATGATAAAAGAGATCTCCACTTTTTTGCCCCATAGTGCTTGTGTGTCTTCCGAAGGATTTACTCCGTTGAAGGACGAAACAGATCCTCATTTTGATACAGCAAGCCAGATTACTTTAGGCAAACGCTATGCTAAAGAAGTTAAGAAACTAATAAAGAAATAAATAGAAATAACAGAAATGAAGAAATTAACCTTACTGGCTAGTGCTATTTTGATGGCAAGTAGCATTTTGGCGCAAACGCAAGTTTATAAATTTGACTTTTCTTCTGATAAGAAAGTAAAAGACGGATATACAAAAGTAACTTCTGAAACTTTATTTAATAATGAACGAGGTTATGGTTATGACTTATTGCCGGCTTGGGATGGAAAGAGCAACCGACCTTTCTTTTTCTCGCTGAACGTACCGGATGGGAATTATAAAGTAACAGTTGCTTTGGGCAGTAAAAAGGAGGCTGCCAGTACAACAGTCCGTGGTGAATCACGCAGATTATTTATAGAGAACCTTTCGACCAGAAAAGGAGAAATGAGAACAGAAACGTTTACTATTAATAAACGTAATCCTGTGATCTCCGGAGAAGAAAGAGTCAGTATAAAAGAGAGGGAAAAGAAGAAATTGAACTGGGATAATAAGCTGACACTGGAGTTTAATGGTGATTTGCCTCGTGTGAATTCTTTAGTGATAGAACGGGTTGAAAACGTACCTACAGTATACCTTTGTGGTAACAGTACGGTGGTCGATCAAGACAATGAACCTTGGGCAAGTTGGGGACAAATGATTCCTCGCTTTTTTACAGATCAGGTTTGTATCGCCAATCATGCAGAGTCAGGACTATCTGCCAATACATTTATCGGTGGGAAACGTCTGGTGAAGATATTGAGTCAGATCAAGGAAGGTGATTATCTGTTGGTTGAATTTGGGCATAATGACCAAAAACAAAAGGGACCCGGAAAAGGCGCATTTTATTCTTTTGCGTACAATCTGAAAATCTTTATCGATGAAGCCCGTGCCAAAGGGGCTTATCCGATATTGGTGACTCCGACAAGTCGTCGTCGTTTTGATGAGAACGGGAAGTCTGTAAATACTCATGGTGATTATCCTGATGCAGTCCGTTGGGTAGCTGCAAAAGAGAATGTAACTTTGATTGAATTAAATGGTATGACTGCCACTCTTTTCAATGCTTTAGGAGTAGATAATTCAACAAAAGCATTCGTACATTATCCGGCAGGAACTTTCCCGGGACAGACTAAAGCTCTTAAAGATAATACTCATTTTAGTACTTACGGAGCATATGAAGTTGCCAAATGTGTCATTGAAGGAATGAAAAAGGCTAATCTGGAGATTGCGAAATACCTGCGGCCGGATTATAAAGGCTTTGATCCGGCTCAACCGGATAGCTTTGAATCTTTCAAATGGAATTTGTGTTCATTTACGGAGAATGAAAAGCCGGATGGTAATTAATGAACAGAAGACTACGACTTTAAGAATATAGGGAAATAATGAAGTAAAAGTAAAATAGTCATATCATAAAAAATCCCATCTCATGAATTGAAAAAAACATGAGATGGGATTTTTTATGAAAGAGAATGTTTTATTCTATTTGATTGTTTCCAGAAACTCTATTTCAATAATTCTCAGATTTGCATTATTTTTGTTCGCTTTCGCTTCGAGTTCCATATCATTTGCTGCTTTTGCTGCTACTTCAGTAATCTGTCCGAAAGCATCCTGATCACTGGTATTACCCTTCAGACGAATGGTGATTTGATTGGAACGTACTGGTTTCTTCACATTTAAATGAACATATCCCAAACTCTTATTAGTCTCTCCACTCCAAATCATGGTTTTACCGGCAAATACTTCCAAAGGATAACTGCGTGAACGCCATCCATTCAACTTAATACAGATATCATCTATTTCTGCTTCTTTTTCAAGAGTATATGTAATCCAGGCGGTGCTGAGTTTTCCGTCATTCATCCATTCGCTTCTTTCATTATCGTCGAAGCTTTGGTTTACAGTTTCATTGTTGGCTCCGGCTTTAGCGGATACAATACGTATATCACGTTTTGTGTCTTTGTAAGATGGGGTAAGAGGAGTCTTTCCTTTATCCAGATTTCCTTTCAGAGTCATCTGAGGTAAATATGTACTCAATCCGTTGCTAACTTTGACGGGAAGGGTTTCTAATGTAATTGTAGCGCTGGGGAGCCCTTCTGCTTTAGCGGTCAGAGTGATCTTGCCGGCTTGGGTAGTGCTACGGATAAGAGCACGGTTAATACCACATTCCACAGGGAGACTGGTATTAAGAATATAATTGTCTTTTCCTTGTGCGATGCCTCCGCGCCATTCGGCATTCCCTTTCAGGTCGAATTGAATGGTACGGTTGTCAAGCGGACAGCGTTTTCCATCCTTATCTACCACTTCTACCTGTATTAATGCCAGGTCAGCTCCGTCCGCGTGGAATCCTTCCGGATTTTGTATCCTTGTCAGTTTCAGTCCGGCAGGTTCACCAACGGTACTTACTGCGTAGCGGCTTATTTCCTTACCGGCCTTGTTGTAGCTGACAGCTTCCAGTTTACCGGCTTTAAAAGCCACATTGTCAAAGGTGAACAGGAAATTGTATTCGCGTTTGCCTTTTCCTAGTGACTGACCGTTCAGGAACAGTTCTACTTCTTCACCTGTAGAAACGACATAGACCGGTTTTACTGTATTTGCGGGATAGTTCCAATGACCGATGATATAGGTATTGTCTTCTTCTGTATCTACCCATCCGTTCCACATGACCTGATGTGCAAAGAAAGCATCTTTTTCGATGCGCATAGGGTCCGTTACTCCACTTCTGCGATAGTTTTCTTCACCACGGTGGTGTGTGTTGGTATCCGAGAAAATGATTTTGGCCCCTCCGGAACTGACTCTGCGACCTGTCCCTGGACGCTCACGCCAATAATCATACCAACAGCGGATCATTGCTATCGCCAGCATGTCCTGATTGTGATTGTAGTCTGTTGCAGGTTGGTTACGATGTAACGGTCCGTCTCCTTCTTTGTGGAAAGGATAGCTGTATTCATCCCAATATTTTCTCAAACCTTCGTCACGACAATATTCTGTAGCCCACATCGGGTGATGTTCACTCTTGTTGATATAAAGCATTTCTCCGCCATATTCGGCTTCACGGATGTCCAGCATCTCACGAGAGCCGATAGCACGTCCGCCGAAAGGATCGTATTGATCACGGATAGCTTTCATTTCTATCATGTGCTCTCTGCTGATACCTTTGTTTCCACATTCATAAAATAAGATACTTGGATTATTACGGTTGTAGATAATCGCATCGCGCATTAGTTCTGTACGCTGATCCCATTGGCGTCCTGTACGGTCTTTCTCGGAATCTCCTGCCGGCATTGCTTGAATCAGGCCTACACGGTCGCAGGACTCTACGTCTTGTTTCCATGGGGTAACATGCATCCAGCGTACCAGATTACCATTGCCTTTTACTACCAGGCCATTGGAGTAGTCACTAAGCCATGCCGGAACGGACAGGCCTACCGCCGGCCATTCATTACTGGTGCGCTGTGCATATCCTTTCATCTGGATCACACGATCATTCAACCATATTTTGCCTTCTGCAAATCGTGTCTTGCGAAAACCTGTACGAGTCGTTACTTCATCAAAAATCTGATTCTTATGGTCTTTTAGAATTGTTTTGGCTGTATAAAGATAACCATATCCCCAGCTCCAGAAATGAAGATTATCTACTTTGGCAGCCGCTTTCACTACCCTTGTTTCGCCACCTTGTAAGGTTACTTTCTCACCTTCGAAGCTTTTCACCTGTTTGCCGTCAGCATCCAGCAAGACCACCTGGTAGCTAAATTGGCGTGGTTCACGACTGTCGTTTTTTACTTCCGATTCTGCATGGATGGTTGCAGTACGTCCTTTTACATCGATGTCTTTAGCATAAATATAAACTCCGGTAGTTTTCAGATTACTGTATAAAGGAAGAGTCTGATATACTTCATCTGTAACATACAGGAAAACATTTTTGGGTAGACCTCCGTAATTTGCATTGAAGTTGCGGTCGTTCCATTGGAACTTGGAGTTTGTACTTTTTTCTCGATACATCCAGTCGTTATCTGTGCGGACTGCGAGTACATTATCGCCTTCTTTAATATAAGGTGTCAAGTCGAAGCCTACTGCCATTACTCCGTTTTCATGTTTACCCAATAGTTGTCCGTTCAGATAAAAGTCACCTGCCTGGCGTACTCCTTCGAACTCAATAAATACTTTTTGTTTCTTGCCAGAAGCCGGAATCCGGAAGTGTTTCCGATACCAGACAACTGTGTCTGTCAGCTGTTCAATGGATACTTTGAAGGCTTCGTCTTCATTGAAAGCGTGCGGCAAGGTGACTGCTTTCCACCGACTATCGTCGAATTGAGATTGTTTAGCTTCGGGAAAGTCTCCGATTTGCAGACGCCATTCACTGTTGAAATTGTATTTTTTGCGTTCGAAAGCATGGCTGTCAGTAATAGCCAGCACTGCAAACAGAAATACAAATAAAAAGAGTTTGTTTCTCATGATTTCTTAATGATTAATTTTTCATTTGCAAAGAAAGCACATCAATGAAAGAAACACCCCTTAAATTAGTACGGAAAACATGTAAGATCATACGTCAACATCATTAATGGATTCATTTTCATCTTCAGACAGCCTTTTCCGGTAGGCGGAAGGAGATACTCCGAATTGGCTTTTGAAACATTTACTGAAGTAGAACGGATCGTTGATACCTACGCTATAGGCGACTTCGGCTATGGTGAGGTCTTCTGTCAATAACATTTCTGCAGCCTTCTTCAACCGCATGACGCGCAAATATTCGTAAGGAGAATAACCGGTCACTCCCCGTACTTTTTTATAGAAAACAGTACGCCCTAATCCCATTATTCCGGCAAAGTCATTGACCGAAAAATCAGTATCGGTCATGTGCTCATTCAATACTTCATTCAGCTTTGCCGAAAACTTCTGGTCTTTATCGTTGGTACAGATAATGGAATGGGCTAATCCCGGTTCGTTAGAATATTTTTGGCGCAGTTTATCCCGTAGTTCGATTAACTTGAAGATTCTTGCCAGTAGTAAAGAGACATTGAATGGCTTCGTGATATACGCATCAGCTCCGGATTCAATACCTTCCTGATATTTCTCTTCTATATTGAGAGCAGTCAGTAATATGATGGGGATATGGCTGGTGGTAAATTCATTTTTAAGTTTGCGTGTCACTTCAAATCCATTCATTCCCGGCATCAGAACGTCACAAACAATTAAATCAGCATCATAGGTACGAGCCTTCTCAAAACCGGATGTTCCGTCAGCAGATACTTCAACTTCAAAGTAAACTCCTATTTCTTCTCTTAGGAATTCACGGATATCAGTATCATCTTCTATAATCAAAACTTTGCGTTTGTTCAAAGGATCGACAGGAGGCTGGAAAGTATCCTCTGACGTTTCATTTCTGAGAAAATCTTTGGAGTGCTGTTCCTCTTCTTCGGTTAATAACTGATTGGGAATCAGGAAATCTTTCTCCTGATATATATCAGAATTAGTCGGCAATAGGACGGTAAAGACAGAACCGCCTCCCTCATTTTCATCATAATTGATATTACCTTTATGTACCTGTACCAGTTCGTGTGTCAAGTGGAGACCTACTCCGACACTGCTATGAGAGAAGCTGCTTTGCATGAAACGCTTGAACAGTTCTGAACGTTTTTCTTTGGGTATGCCAATCCCGTTATCTATGACTTGTATACGAAGCTGTTGCTTGTCTTCCTGAATATCTATTTTGAATATAATCTTTCCGTTAGAAGGAGTATACTTGAAAGCATTGGATAGCAGGTTGTAGGTAACCTTGTCTAAATTGCCTTTATCAATAAACATTTTATAAGCAGGTTGTGACGGCTCGAAACTGAAATCGATGTTTTTGGACTCGCTTGTATCCTTGAAACTCAGGAAGATTTCATAAAGGAAAGCAATGACGTCCGTCTCTTCCAAAGATAAGGCCAGTTTGTTTTTCTGCATCTTTCTGAATTCAAGTAGCTGATTGATGAGGCGTAACATTCTCTGAGTGCTTTTATCCATGGTTTTTAAAGGACGTTGCATCTCTTTGGGAGGATTCTCTATATTGATTAGCTTGTTGAGAGCACCTTGAATTAGAGTAAGCGGTGTACGGAATTCGTGGGATATATTGGTGAAGAATTCCAGCTTATATTCGGTCAATTGCTTCTCAACAGCGATGCGATTGCGTAATCTGTTGAAATTTCGTATGATATGGAAACTGAAATAACAGACGATTCCAATGAATACCAGATAAATCAGATAGGCCCAGGTCGTCTGCCAGAAAGGAGGAGCTATGACAATCTCCATAGTGCTTTCTTCCCCCCATATGCCGGCTACATTGCAGGCTTTCACTTGCAACTGGTATTTGCCGGGAGGAAGATTACGGTACGTTGCCAGATTTTGTGCCGAAGGGATGCTCCATTCCGAATCATATGGAGGCATCCGATAAGAATATTTGGATGCTCCGCTTAAAAAGTTGAATGTTGAAAAGGCTATGACAAATGAATTTTGATAATGTTTCAAGTTTAACTGCCCTGTATAGGACATGGTTTCGTTGAGAGGGGAATCATCCATACCGGGCAGCATATGCGTTCCATTGATGTGAAGTCCTGTAAATACGGTCGATGCAAGTTTTTCCATGTTTTCCACTTTATTGGCATCGAGAACTACTAGGCCGTAGTTTGTACCGAAAAGTAATCTTCCGTCAGCATTTATGCAAGCGGTATTTTCAGAGTATACATTCCCCAGTGTATGTGAGGAAAAATAATAATTCTCTATTTGCTTGGTGGCGGGGGTGAAGCGGGAAATGCCATATTCGGTCGCAATCCACATTTTATTGTCCTGATCTTCAACAATAGACTGTATGACTCCGTTGGGCAATCCGTCTTTAATGCTATAACAATCGAAAGTCAGATGTTGGTAGTCATTTCCCGGATAGCAGATGGCAAAGCCTGCTCCCGTTGTTCCAATCCACATATTTCCTTCATGATCATTCACCAGACAGCGGATTTCATTGCTGGGGAATGTTTCATTGACATGATTGTAAAGTACGTAATTCTTGGGGGAGTTGATCAGTGAGTCCGGATGGAAGATATAGATACCGTTGTTGGTACCCACCCACATCATACCGTTGCGGTCTTCCTGTATAACGCGCACCCGTTTTTCTCCATAACTGTCTTGAAAGAAATGTTTGAATTGATAACCGTTGTCTGTTTTGACAGCCAGATTCAATCCTCCGCCAAATGTTCCTATCCACATCCGCCCTTTGCGGTCACGGTAGATTAAGTAGACATTGTCGTTTGATAAGGAGTTTTTATCCTTGCTGTTATATCGGTACCATTGGTCAGCTCCGATACGTATTCCTATACCACGCATACCCAACCATAACTGTCCTTCATTATCTTCGCACATACTGTATACGTTATGCGTAAACTTCTCTTTGCGAAGCATGTTTTTCAGGTCGGCATCATATTCATATAGGGTACCCATACGGTTTGCCATATATACATTACCGTTTTTGCCACGTAAAAGCATACGTATCGTGTTGGAGCGGTCGGAAGCATCTTCGCCATTCGGATAGATACGTAACGTTCCTTTATTCAGAATCTCCAGATGAGATAATCCGGAGAATTCTGAACTTACCCAGATACCTCCGGAACGGTCTTCAATGATATATTGCAGATAATTGGAATTGATATGGCTGGAATGACTGACTTCAAAAGTGAAGTGCTGCAGATCACCGGTATTCAGATCGTAGGCAAAGAGTCCGTTTCCGTAAGTCGTAATCCAGATGATATCCCGTGAATCATGAATGACAGAGTAGCGTTCTACATCAATATATCCCAAATGCTCGGATGAAAGAAACTGAAAATGTTTGATGTCGCCAGTGCTGGTATTGACATACCATACGTTGCCGGTATAGTTGTGTACCCATGCATTCCCTTTATTGTCTCTGGTGACGTTACCGTTTTTAATATTCAGGCGGGAGAACTGGCGCAGCTTTCCCGTAACGGGATCTAGGATGTAACTGCCAGTGGCGGTAAACATCACCCATTGATGTTGCAGGCGGAGGCTTCCGGTGATTACACCTGTATCTCCGAGTTCGGTTAATGAAGCGATTTTCTCCAGTCGGTTATTGGAAAGAGAGTGGCGGTAGATTTCTTTTTTTCCGGTAATGATGCAAGTATATTGGTCATAAGAAAAGATATGTTCCCAGCTTTCTCCCTGTGTATCCATTGCTTCCAGTTTGCCGTCATGGTATTTCCATAATCCTTGCTTGGTTCCTATCCATACATGTCCGGGGCTGTCATTGCTTTCGTAGACAAATAATACCTCGTCAGAAGATAGGTTGCCTAATTCTTTTTTGTATGCCTGCGACGAGAACTGGCCATCCTGATAGACGACACGACGACAGCCGTTATTGTTATCCCACAACCAGATAGACTGGTCGGATGCAATGATTTTTTTCGAATAGCTCTGTTTGTATTCTCCGCAACCGGTGAAATCGACGAAGCGCCCATGTTTTAAATCGTAACAGCTATATAAAGAAGAGAGGGTGGCGATCCATAAAAAACCGTTAGAGTCTTCTTCCATATTCCGGATGCGTGGGTCGGCTAATGAAATCGGCAGATTAGGGTCCGGGTAGATACTGACAAAAGAGTTACCGTCATAATAGCTTAATCCGTTGATGGTTCCCATCCACATAAATCCCTTGCTGTCCTGAAACATATATCGGATGGAATTATTCGCCAGTCCGTCACCGGTGGTCAGTTTGTTCGAACGTATCTCGACAGATGCATGTACTGAACTGAGATAGAAAGATAAGAATGCGAATATCAGCAGTGCATTTTTCATATTTGATTTCTACGATTCTACATTATTATTAATGGTTACAAAGTTAATTTTCTTTTTAGAATAGAGGATGTAATAGCGTACGGAAAAACAAAGAAACGATGTATTATCGTTCATTCTTGATGTAAATCTCAGGTGAAATACGATTTTCTAGGCTTTGTGTACGCATGTACATTCTAAACTATAAAGAAAGCTGTAATTTAGCAGCATGAAAACGGTAACTGGAAAAAACTTCTAGTTACAGAATATTTGTTTAGAGGTAGAAGATAAGAGTCAGGTAACAAAGAAGCACATTAACAACAGTAAAATGGAAATCAGTTTTCAATAGGTTTTTAAATATAAGCATAATGAAAAAGCATATAGGTATTAGTCTTTTTTTTATGGGGTGTTTCCTATCTCTTTCGGCTACGAATTATTTTGTAGCTACCAATGGTGATGATTCAAATACGGGCACGCTTGACAAACCTTTCGCTACTTTACAAAAAGCGCAGTCAAAAGTCGTTCCCGGAGATACGGTATATATTCGCGGAGGCGAGTATCGGATACGGGAAGAACAGATGATGGGAGGAGATCATTTGCGTGCTTATGTTTTTGAAATGAATAAAAGTGGTACTCAGGTCAAGAGAATCTGTTATACAGGTTATCAGGATGAACGCCCGATATTCAATCTGGCTGAAGTAAAGCCGGAGGGTAAACGGGTATCTGTCTTTTATGTATCAGGCTCTTACCTCCATTTTCGCAATTTTGAGATTATCAAAACACAGGTTACTATCCGGGAGCATACTCAGTCGGAGTGTATATACAATCAAGGTGGAAATCATAATATTTACGAGAATCTGGCGATGCACGATGGCATGGCTATTGGTTTTTATTTGGTGCGGGGAAGTAATAATCTCGTACTGAACTGTGATGCTTATAATAATTATGACCCTGTATCTGAGAATGGTATCGGTGGAAATGTGGATGGCTTCGGTGGGCATCCGGCTTCTGCCTCCTATACGGGAAATGTGTTTAAAGGATGTCGGGCCTGGTACAACAGTGATGACGGTTTTGATTTGATAAAGGCACAAGCAGCTTATACGATTGAAGATTGCTGGGCGTTTTATAATGGATATAGGCCCGGAGGATTTGTGGGTGCGGGAGATGGTACAGGGTTTAAAGCGGGTGGCTATGGTATGCGCTCAAAAGTGAAGATGCCAAATGAGATTCCACACCATGTAGTGAAGAATTGTCTGGCATATAAAAACAAGAACAAAGGATTTTATGCCAATCACCATTTGGGAGGAATTTCCTGGTTCAATAATACCGGTTATCAGAATCCGTCTAATTTCTGTATGCTGAATCGTAAATCAGCGGAGGAAATAGTGAATGTGGGCGGTTACGGTCATGTAATTCGGAATAATTTGTCCTATATGCCCAGATCAGCAGGAAAGCATATAGTCGATGTGGACCCTAAGGAATGTACAATTGTCAATAACACCTTCCTTCCCGTGGATTTGACTGTGGAGGAGGATGACTTTGTGAGTCTGGATGCTTCTCAGTTAACGCTGCCTCGTAAGGCGGATGGAAGTCTGCCGGATATTGATTTTCTGAAGTTAAAAAGAAATAGTAAATTATATGATGCGGGAATCGGTTTTCAATTCTCTTCGCAGAATCTTTAAAATATCGTTCTGTTATTGAAAAAAAATAGCTGCATGATAGATCTATGTTGATATAATCCGCATAGATCTATCGTACAGCTTGAAGAATGAGATCTTTCTGTAGATTCAGATATTAGAGAATAAGACGTTTGATCTCCTCAGCGGTATCTACAATATATTGAGGACTGAATTCTTCCAGTTCGGCACGTGGGCGGAATCCCCATGTTACTCCGCACGCTGTCACTCCGGCATTGGCAGCTGTTTGCATATCCACGCCGGAATCACCCACGTACAGCACTTCTTCTTTGGTTACTTTGGCAATTTCCAGAATATCGAATACAACGGTTGGATCGGGTTTAACCTTTATCCCTTCACGTTGCCCGAACACAGCGGTAAAATGGATTTCCGGAAAATAATGGTCAATCAACTTTTGGGTGGCTGCCTGATATTTGTTGGAAGCCACAGCAATTTGAATACCTGCATCCTGTAAGTATGAGAGCAATTCCGGAATGCCGGGATAAGGGCGGCTGTCATCGGCGTTATGAACGTCATAGTAAGGGACGAATTCTTTGCGTACACGCAACACATTCTCCTTTGACTTTTCTCCTTCCGGCAGGGCACGTTCGAAAAGTTTGTCGATGCCATTTCCTACCATGAAGTTATACTTTTCAATTTCATGGGTGGGATATCCTAATTTATTCAAAGCATGATTTGTACTGTGTGCAAGGTCGGCAATGGTATTCAGTAATGTACCATCCAAATCGAAAATGACTAGTTTCTTCATTGAACTTCCTGTTTTTTAATGTTAGTCCTGTATTCCTATCTTTCAGTTCACAAAGATAGGAATAAAAAACGAATCATTTCTTTGTAATACGAAACCAGTCTACATCTGTCCATCCTCCATCATTGGTAACAATAGCCGGACGGGTACAGAACATGCCGACTTTGGCGCCAATCCATTGTCCCTCCCTTGCCTGAAAAGGGTTGCCTAATGGCAAGAACTTCTTTCCGTCAAGGCTATAACTGAAGTTGCACATCACAATGAGGTCGTTACCTCCTTCACTGGCTTTAATTTTCTTGCCGTCGCAACTGAAACGTACCTTTAGGTATACCGTGTTTTGGGTAAGACCGACAGAAGAGTTTACCTGTTCCGCTTCTCCTTTATCTGCTTTTTTACATTCAATTTGAGACAGCACCAGACCTTTGTCCGTATTTTCCAGAATCAATCCTGCATAATCCCTGCCCATTACGATTAAGCCTGTACGTTCACCTTTCAGTTTGGGATTAGGTGTAAAGGTCAGTTTCATTGTGGCGGTGAAATTATCAGAAGGAGTTTTTTGCAGTAGCAGATTAGCTACATCCCACAGATTTTTATAATCCGCTACTACCGGATAAGAGTATAGTCTGACATAACTTTTATCTCCGGCGTAATATGCCCATTTTTCATTGATATTCGCATGCCACTGCCATTGCGGAGAGAGGGTATATCCGTCGAACTCGTCACTTTCTTGCGGGGTACAAATAGGATATGTCTTTCCGACACTCGGTTTTTGGTATGTCAGTACCGGTTCGCCGCAGCCGTCACCATCTTTGTCAATACCAATCACCGGCCAGTCATTTACCCATTTCATCGGTTGCAAGTGAACAAGACGACCATAAGCGCCTACATCCTGAAAGTGGAAGAACCAGTCTTCTCCGGAAGGAGTATCTACCCAAGCTCCCTGATGAGGTCCATTGACGGGAGAATCACCCTGCGCCAGTACAGTTTTCCATTCATAAGGGCCATACACATTTTTAGAACGGAGTACTACCTGCCAACCGGTTGGCACACCGCCTGCCGGATGGAAGATATAATAATAGCCGTTCCTTTTATAAAACTTCGGGCCTTCACACGTCTGGTGTGCTTCGTGACCGTCGAAGATAATGCGTGAGGGGGTGATGGCTTTGGTCGCTTCCTTATTCAATTCACAGATGGTGATTACACTTTTCAGTCCGGCGCGGCTTCCTGCATAGGCGTGTACCAGATATACTTTTCCGTCTTCATCCCAAAGTGGGCAGGTATCGATGATTCCTTTTCCCGGTTTAACCAGAACAGGTTCCGTCCACGGACCTTGCGGGTCTTTGGCCTTTACCATGAAAGCGCCTTGATCCGGGTCTCCCCAGAAGATATAAAACTCTCCGTTATGATGGCGGATGCTGGGTGCCCAGACACGGTTACCATGTTCCGGACGTTCCGGAGTTTCAATAGGAGTGAGGGCATAGGGAACAGCAGCTCCGATAATCGTCCAGTTCACTAAATCCTTGGAATGTAGAATCTGCAATCCCGGCAGACAGTTGAAGCTGGAAGAAGTCATATAGAAATCATCTCCTACGCGGCAAGCGTCCGGATCGGAATAATCGGCATAGAGCACCGGATTTTTGTATTTGCCGTTTCCGAGATCGGAAACCCATACTTCGGATACATAGTTTTTCTGTGCTACCGCAGTGAAAACAGTCAGCAGGCAAAAAGCTAAAGTCTGTGTCAATCGTTTCATGATATAGGTATAATAGTTTGATATTAAAGATTCAGTTGAAGTCTCTCAATGGGGCAAAGGTAAAAAAAAGACTCCGCACAAAGGAGTAATAATTGTGCAGAGTCGGTATAAAAACTGGTAAATACTCCAGTATTTGATTGTTTAATTGTATTTGTATGCTCTGTTTAATGCATCTCTTTTATTTTGACTGTTACCGGATGTGCCAGTTCTTCTTTCCATTCGCGGAGATAAGCGAACCATGCTTCCGGTGTCTTATAGCCGAAAGTTTCTTTCATGGAAGTGAAGGTGGTGTGATACTGTAGGTATTTACTTCCCGGGGCTGTGATCGTATAAAGGTAGTTGTCTTTGTCTTTCTCTTCCGATTTTACATAGCGTTGGGGGATGCAAGTTCCCAGTCCTACAGTTTCTTTGGCATATTTCACGGTGTCGTTTACCGGCCAGTCAGTGCCCCAGCTTCCAACCAGTCCTTTATGATCCGAATAAGACTCCGCAGTACCGACAATATCCTGAACGCCTGTACAGAACACTTCGTTCTTAATCGGCTCGTCGAAGAATGCCTCGATATGAAGATCACGGTGTCCGGCATAGAGTGTGTAACGGGTCATCATGTCCAATTCCGCATTATGATATTTCCAGCCTGTCACTTCGATTTCTGCGATGACACGCACCGGACCGTAAGAGATGATACGTTCCGTACGGGTAGCCACCGGAGTGATATGAGTTGCTTTCTTTCCGTCCCATCCTTTGAAAGCACCCGGACCGCAACTGTCGAATACCCGGAGGACATCGTCACCGAATCCTCTTGCTAACTGTTCGTCAGTAGGGTAGAACTGAGATTCTTTGATTTCCAGTCCTTTATTGAACTTACCATAGATATCCGGCGTCTGTTTTTCGTTAAAGTAAAGACGATAGCCTACCAGTTCCGATTCCAGTACAGGACCATGAGGACGGACCATACTATATATATTACTTGTACCAGGGACAGTGATTGCCTGTACTGACTGATGCTTTCCTTTTCTCGGGTCAGCAATGAACATTTCCGCATAAACCCGTGCCGGATAGGTTTTCGTACTCTTTTCAGAAGACAGGGTTACCTGAAATGTTTTTCTTCCGTGAGCAGGGAGGCTGGTAACGAATGCCAGTTCATCCATCTTACGGTCTCTGTTCAGGTCGTCCAGCTGAGAAGGAATTTCAGTGCTTCCTTCCATTACTACGGCGGACTTTACTTTAAATCCGGTATGCAGGTCACGCAAGTTGATTACTACCGGTTCATCCGTCTTGGCACGGTCCCAGTTATTGTTTACTTCTACAGTAATGGTTTTCTCCTGTTTTTGAGCCCAGACGGACAGAGAGCAGCACCCGACTAGGAGTGTGATGATAAAAATATTCTTCTTCATGATTTTAAGGCATGATATTATACGTCGTATTTCTTTCTGCAAAAGTAATTGAAAAAATAGCAGACCGGCTTATCTTTGGAAGATAAATTAGTCTGCTATTTGAGCTTTTTACTCTATATAATGATTTTGTGGTTTTCTGTGGTGGAATCTCTTATTTGAAATTCAATATCTGTCCTTTGGCGTCAATCTCTTCATAAGTCTCTCCATCGACTTTCAGATTCTTGGCGCTTTTGACGTTCAGTATATTCTTTCCTTTGGTTGATTCTACATAAATATTTTCGAGTGTGACACCGTCTACCTGACTGATAACGACTCCGTCAGTAGCCTCTGTCATCACCACATTCTTCACGGTTACGTTACGGATAGGCATTTCCGGAAGTCCGTTGAAGAACATCGCACGTCCCGAACCTCTGCAAATGACATTTGATATATGAATATCACGGAACGCAGGAGTCTCTTCGGTAACAGGAGGAATCGCCGTCTTCATACGGCTCAGCAGATCTTCTTCCGATTCTTCTCCGGCTCCTTTGCCACCATAGAACAGGTCGAAAAGTAACGGTTCGTTCGGTATATTGATCATGTTGATGTTATTGATATAGATGTTTTCTACAACACCGCCACGTCCGCGGGTACTTTTGAAGCGCAGACCTACATCTGTTCCTAGGAATGTACAATCTTCTACATAGATATTCTTCACACCACCGGACATTTCACTGCCTACTACAAATCCGCCATGCCCATGTAGTACCGTATTATTCTTTACGATTACATTCTGGCAAGGTTCTCCGCGACGGCGGCCGTTTTCATCTTTACCCGATTTGATACAGATGGCATCGTCACCCGCATCGAATACACTATTCAGGATCAGTGCATTCTTGCAAGATTCCAGATCGAGTGCATCTCCGTTCTGAGAATACCAGGGATTGATTACCTGAATATTATTCACTGTAAAGTCTTCACATGACAACGGATGCAGACACCAGCTCGGTGAGTTCTTAAAAGTGACTCCTTCCAGCAAAATCTTCTTGCTTTTCACGAAACTCAGTAGTACGGGGCGCAACCATGCACGGATTTCATTCCATTCTTCGTCCGTGTTGATGCCTTCGGGTACATTGAAGTCTTTGCAGGCCATTGCACCTTTCAGCGAACCGGCGGTAGGATACCATATTCTTTCCTGTTCATCGAGTACACCACCCGATTTTACCAGTTTATTCCATTGCGAAGCTGTTAGTTTTTCTTTCTTCACCGGACGCCAGCAGTCTCCGTTACCGTCAAATATTCCATATCCTGTGATAGCGATATTCTCGGCATTACGAGCAGAAATCGGTGATTGACAGCGGCGTGTTTCCAATCCTTCGAAAGAAGTGGGAATGATAGGATATGCTTCAAAGTCACCGGTGAAGAGTACCAGTGCATTGCGTTCTGTATAAAGATTCACGTTGCTGAGCAGTTCGATAGGTCCGGTCAGCCAGGTGCCTTCCGGGATGATCACTTTACCTCCGCCACGTTGGTTCACCTCTTTTATAGCATCGTTGATTGCTTTCGTATTCAGGGTCATTCCATCCCCCTTGGCTCCGAATTTAGAGATATTTACCTCATAAGCGGGAAAAACCGGCTGCTGTACTTTCGGCATTTCGAAAGGTAAATTCTGGTAAATGGTGTCGTCTATTGCGTTTTCGCTTATTGCGCACTCACTTTGTTTGCATCCAGAGACAAACGGCAAACAACATACGACCATCCAGAGGAGTCTTCTTGTCATTGTGTTCATTTAGTAACTTTTCTATAGGGTTATACATTTATTGTTTTTCTGGTATTCTCTTTCGATTGTTAAGATGGCTTTTTCATAACTCTTATCTCCCTCCGCAGGCGACCTCTCGCAGGCAGCCTGCCGGAAAGGAATAAGACAAATTCATGTTAACCTAATTCTAACCTTAAAATAAATATTATGAAAAAACCTCTTAATTATCATTGGCAAAGATAGGGGGGAAACTTCAGGCGGATGTGGAGTTATTGATAGAATACGTGTATTTTTTGTCATTTATGTCTAATATTTGCACACTTCTCGTGTTTTTATGCAGAAAGATACTATCTTTGCACAAAATTTAACTATTAAAAGATATGAGTAACAACTTGTTGAAAGGAAAAAGAGGAATAATCTTCGGTGCCCTGAACGACCAGTCTATCGCCTGGAAAGTAGCAGAGCGTGCCGTAGAAGAAGGTGCAACTATTACATTATCAAATACTCCGATGGCTATCCGTATGGGTGAAGTCAATGCATTAGCTGAAAAACTAAACTGTCAGGTAGTGCCGGCAGATGCCACTAGTGTGGAAGATCTGACGAATGTATTCAAGACATCTATGGATATACTGGGCGGACAAATTGACTTTGTATTGCACTCTATCGGTATGTCTCCTAACGTGCGCAAGAAACGTACTTATGATGACCTTGACTATGGAATGTTGGACAAGACATTGGATATTTCGGCTGTATCGTTCCATAAAATGATCCAGTCTGCCAAGAAACTGAACGCTATTGCAGAATATGGTTCTATCGTAGCTTTGAGTTATGTCGCTGCCCAGCGTACTTTCTACGGCTACAATGATATGGCGGATGCTAAAGCCCTGCTGGAATCTATCGCACGCAGCTTCGGTTATATCTACGGACGCGAACATAGCGTACGTGTGAATACGATTTCGCAGTCTCCTACATTCACAACTGCCGGTTCGGGTGTGAAAGGTATGGATAAGCTGTATGATTTCGCTAACCGTATGTCTCCGCTCGGAAATGCAACGGCTGACGAATGTGCTGATTATTGTATCGTGATGTTCTCCGACCTCACCCGTAAGGTGACCATGCAGAACTTGTTCCATGACGGTGGTTTCTCCAGCGTAGGTATGAGTCTTCGTGCAATGGCTACTTACGAAAAAGGACTGGATGAGTACATGGACGAAAATGGTAATATCATTTACGGATAAAAGGTAATGAAACTACGGATCTCTCTTCTTACTATATTAATAGGTATGCTTTTCGCCTCCTGCGGCTTAAGCACAGGAACAGTTGCGGAGCAGAAGGAAGAAGGGATTTCTGTTCTGAGATACGATAAGCTGTTGAGCGAATATGTTCGCTCCAACAGCTTTTCCGCTATGCAGAAACTGACAATGGACTATCGCCAGCCGACAAAGATTCTGATAGAAGATGTACTGTCTATCGGTACGGTGAAGGACGATACCATTTCTCAACGTTTGCAAAAATTCTACTCGGATACCACCTTGCTTCGCTTGCTGAGCGATGTCGAAGCTAAATATCCCAATCTTGACGAAGTAGAAAAAGGGCTCACCAAAGGATTCCGGAAGCTGAAGAAGGAAGTCCCCGATACGAAAATACCATTTATTTATTCGCAGATATCCGCATTCAATGAATCGATCATTCTGGTAGATACATTGCTGGGAATCAGCCTCGATAAGTATATGGGAGAAGACTATCCTCTCTACAAACGTTTCTACTATGACTATCAATGTACCTCGATGCGTCCGGAACGGATTGTGCCGGATTGTTTCGCATTCTATCTTCTCAGCCGTTACGGACTGGACTATCATGAAGGTACTTGTCTGGTCGATCTGATGATGCATTCCGGCAAAATCAATTATGTGGTGCAGCATCTGCTTGGTTATGACGATATTGGCCAGGCAATGGGATACTCCGATCAGGAGAACGAATGGTGCAGGAAGAATGAGAAGGATATCTGGGAGTATATCTGTGCAAACGATCATCTGCACGCACGTGACCCAATGGTGATCCGCTACTATATGAAACCGGCGCCGACTGTTGATATGCTGGGAGGACAAGCCCCTGCATTGATCGGTTCGTGGGTGGGAGCACGGATTATCGCATCCTACATGAAAAAGCATAAAGATCTTAAAATAAAGGATCTGTTAGAGCTTACCGATTATCAGAGTATGTTCGAAGAGTCCGGCTACCTGAAACTCTAGCCCATACCTATTACTTATTACCTATTATTATCACCTATTACCTAAAGTGGAAACTGCTCTTTACCTGTTGCCCGTTACATTGGGCGATACACCTCTTGAACAGGTGTTACCTTCTTATAATACGGAGATCATTCGTGGTATCCGGCATTTTATTGTCGAAGATGTTCGTTCTGCCCGTCGCTTTCTGAAGAAGGTTGACCGGGAAATAGATATTGATTCACTGACTTTTTATCCTTTGAATAAGCATACTTCTCCTGAAGATATATCCGGTTATCTGAAACCTTTGGCGGGTGGAGCCTCAATGGGGGTGATTTCGGAGGCGGGCTGTCCTGCCGTTGCCGATCCGGGAGCAGATGTGGTTGCCATTGCCCAACGCCAGAAGCTGAAAGTGGTTCCTTTGGTAGGGCCTTCCTCTATTATTCTTTCTGTGATGGCTTCGGGATTCAATGGACAGAGTTTTGCCTTTCATGGCTATCTGCCGATAGAACCGGGAGAACGGGCTAAGAAGCTGAAAACACTGGAGCAGCGTGTCTATGCTGAAAGTCAGACACAACTATTCATCGAAACTCCTTACCGGAATCATAAGATGATAGAAGATATCTTGCAGAATTGCCGCCCGCAGACAAAACTATGTATTGCTGCCAATATAACTTGCGAAGGCGAGTTTATACAAACCCGCACGGTGAAAGACTGGAAAGGGCATATTCCCGAATTGTCTAAGATTCCCTGTATTTTTCTCTTATACAAATAACATCTTTCAGGTGTTCGTATTCATCTTCGAAGCAACTGCTGAAAAAGCCTTTGCCCATATTTTCTTCTATCTGTTTGAAACTCCATAGCTTGCTGTTCTTGAAACGGGGAGTGCAAAGGATAGAATCATCTTTGATATCGACGATGAAAAGATAGATGAGCCGGTTGGTTGTTTCATTCTCGAAGTGATAGACAATGTTAAACTCCGGCTTGAAGTCTTCCGTTGCGTGTGGAAGCGCATTGTTCACCAGGCGGTTTACTCCTTCGGTGAGGGACTCACCATAACGGAGATAGCATTCCATCGGTATGTCAGTTTTCCCTTTATCAAGGATGGCATTCATCGGTCTGTCACAAAGAAACAGCATCCCGTGAGTAGATACGGCTATTCTTATGACCGGATTGATATAGGCATTCTTATAGTTGAGTGCTTCTATGGCAAGACTTCTTCCGATGACATCTCCTTTCGTATTGACTATGGGCACGTATTCCGTGTGCGACATCAGATGGTTGAAATACCGGATAGCAATCTGATTGAACAGGATACTCATCACAAATACGACAGGGGGAAATACCTTATAAAGTATCACCATGCTTGTCTGGCTTAAAGGGTCCTGACAGGCAACGACAATACTGATAAATAATAAAATGCAGGATACCGAAGATCAATGCAAAACGGGCCGAAACAACTGCCGCCTCTGCTCCTTGCGCATACAAGCGCTTATTGCAGGAGCCTATCTGTCTCAGAAAGTGGTTGATAAATCTCTTTTTATGCATATAGAGTATCAGCATCGGAATGAGGATACTGACTTCCAGGGTAAGAGGCAGAGCACCTGGCGGAACATAGTCACCGGGAATCAAGGCTGCAAGTGACAGCAGTGCCAGCATTCCGGTGGCAATATAAAGAATAAAATTAGGAATTAGCGCTCCTTTACGGTGTAGTAATAGGTATATCCCTACGATACCTATACCAGTACCGATGTAAATAGCCGTGTCTTGCGTTATAAATTCACACAATAAAATGGAAATAATAACGGGGATAAAACCCAATGACATGTTAAACGCGGAAGAAAGTGTTCCTTTATGATCCATCTTTATGTTTATTTGCCGGTTTTACCTATAAAACAAATAGTGAATGTGTTTTGTTTTCTATCGAATGTGTTTCTCTGCATGATAAGACGAACGAACGAGAGGAGCACTCTCTACAATGCTGAATCCTTTCTCCAAACCGATGGTTTTGTAAGTGGCGAATTGCTGTGGCGTCACATACTCGGCAACCGGATAATGACGGTGCGTAGGCTGCAAATATTGTCCTATCGTAAGAATCTGGCAGCCGACTGCCAGCAGGTCGTCCATAATGGTTTCCACTTCCTGTGGAGTTTCTCCCAACCCCACCATAATACCGCTTTTTGATTTTGTTCCGCTTCGGGCGATGTGACCGATCACTTGCAGGCTGGTATCATAGTTGGCCGCACTGCGAACCAGGGGACTGATGCGTCTTACCGTCTCCATATTATGGGAAATAATATCGGGATTGGCTTCTATCACTAGGTCTACCAGTTCCATTCTACCCTGAAAATCGGGTATCAGTACTTCGATTGTGGTCTGCGGATTCAGTCGTTTGATCTCACGAATGGTATGTGCCCAATGTCCGGCTCCCAGATCGGGAAGGTCGTCACGGTCTACCGAAGTAACTACCGCATGATCTAGTTTCATAAGAGCGATAGACTCCGCTACGTGTGTCGGTTCGTTGGCATCCAGTGGATGCGGGCGTCCGGTTTGTGTGTTGCAGAATTTGCAGCTGCGGGTGCAGATGTCACCGCCGATCATAAATGTGGCAGTTCCTTTTCCCCAGCATTCTCCCATGTTGGGACAACGCCCACTGCTGCATATCGTATGCAGGCAGTGGGAGTCGACAATTCTTTTAGTTTCGGTGTAACGGTCGTTGGCACCGATATTTATTTTCAGCCATTCAGGCTTGCGCACTCTGTCAGCCATTACAAATTGTTCAGGAAGAAGTTGGTCAATCGTGTATATAGATGCTGACGGGTGTTGCCGCCGTATATGCCATGATTACGATTGGTATATACTTGCATATCAAATTGTTTGCCCAACTGCACCAGATGTTCGGCGTATTCAGCACAGTTCTGGAAGTGAACATTATCGTCTGCCATACCGTGTACCAGCAACAGATTGCCGTGCAGCTTGTCGGCCCGTGTGAAAGCGGATGATTCTTTGTATCCTTCTGCGTTTTCTTTCGGGGTGCGCATGAAACGTTCTGTATATATGGTGTCGTAGAAACGCCAGTCGGTAGGTGCGGCAACAGCTACACCGGCTTTGAATACCGGAGTTCCTTCGCTCATACTCATCAATGTCATGTATCCGCCATAGCTCCATCCCCAGATACCGATACGGTCTTTATCCACATACGGCTGTTTGCCTAAATAGAGAGCTGTTTCGACCTGGTCTTTGGCTTCTTTCACGCCGATTTTGAGATAAGTGCATTTCTCGAACGCTTCTCCGCGGCCTCCTGTGCCACGACCGTCTACACATACAACGATATAGCCGAGGCTGGCCATGTAAGTCTCCCAGCTGATTCCCCAAGTATCCAGAACTTGTTGTGACCCCGGACCGCTATACTGGTACATCAGCACCGGATATTTCTTAGATGCGGAGAAGTTGACAGGCTTCATCATCCATCCATTCAAAGTTACCCCGTCCGTAGTCTGGAAGGTAAAGAACTCTTTTTGCGGGATGGCATAGCCGGCTAACGTTTGTTTCAACTGGTCGTTGGTGATAAGCGTTTTTAAGGTTTTGCCTGTGTTGTCGTTCAGCGTAACCAGCATAGGAGTATCCAGATTCGAGAATTTGTTTATGTAATACTTCATCGATTTGCTGAATAACGGCGTATTGGTTCCTTCACGTTGAGACAACTTTGTCTTTTTACCTTTCTTATCGATCTTGTAAACTGCTTTACGCAAGGGGCTTTCCTCATTGCTGGTATAATAGAAAGAGCCGTCTGTTGCGTCATAACCCAGAAAATCCTTCACTTCATATTTGCCATTGGTTACTTTCTTGATAAGGTTTCCCCCCATGCTGTACCAGTAAAGATGGCTGAAACCGTCACGTTCGCTAAGCAAACTGAAAGTTTCCGGATAGAACTTGATATTATCGAACACGTTCTCCTTAATATAATAAGGTGACTCATCACGCAACACTAACTTGCAGAGCGTTGAGCGCGGATCGGCAAAATAAAGGTCGAAACGATCCTGATGGCGGTTCAATGTCATAACGGCAAGTTTGCTGGCATCTTTCGTGAAGCGGATGCGGGGGATATATCCGTCTGCATCTATCGGAAGCTTCATGGTGCGGGTCACGTGCGATTTGATGTCGTACGTACGTACTTCTACTTTCGAGTTCGGGTATCCGGCTTTCGGATACTTGTAGGTATATTCGCCCGGATAGTCTTTCAAAGGAGTAATCTGCGGCGCTTCTCCCGCAAACATCGGAAAAGAATAGGAAGGAACTTCCGACTCGTCGAAGCGGATGAAAGCAATCATGGTATTATCGGCACTGAACTCCAGAGCACGGTTAAAACCGAACTCTTCTTCATATACCCAGTCGGGGATACCGTTGAGAACCATATTTTGCTTGCCATCTTCGGTCACCTGACTTTCGCTGTTACCGTAGAGCAACTTTACGAGAAATATATTATTGTCACGCACGAAAGCGATCATCGTTCCGTCGGGAGAAAAGACGGGGACCTGTTGAGGTCCGCCGTCGGACAGCCGTTCAATAATGTTGTTTGTCGTAACTCCCTTATCATTTCGTTTCAAAGGGTATATATAATGTACAGCTGTGTATGAATGCCGGTATATCGGGGTCGTTTTGGTAGCGATCAGCAATTTGTCACCATCGGGTGAGAACTGATAGCTGTCGAAATTCTTGAAGTCACATTCACGTGCCTGGTTCACGTCAAAGATCACCTCTACCTTTTCTCCTGTGCGGAATGAGTATTTGATGATTTGCGTACCATCGGCGTTCATTTGTGTGTAGTGCTCTCCATCTGGTGTGGGGATGACTCCCTGAATATTTTCCGGGCGGAAGCGTCCGGAGGTAATATCTTTTAAATCAAGTGCCTTTTGTCCTTGTGCCATTCCGGCGAGGCAGAGAAGGCAGAGGAGCAGGGCTAAACTTACTTTTCTCATTTTATAAATCGTTTTATATTTTACTTGTTTAAGGGGGTTAAGTTCATACCCTGCAAAAATAACAATAAACTTAAATACCTCAAAGTACATCCTGTTTTTGTTTGAATTAAACCCTAATTTTCTTACGCCTTTTAATTTTGTTTAGTATCGGATGACTGCTGTTTAGTTAAAAATGATGTATTGCGAAGAAAAAAGAGTCTTTCCCCTTGCATTATCAGAATGGAAAGTGATATATTTGTGATATCAAAATAATATCAAAATTTAGTCCTATGAATGCAAAAGAATTTCAGTACAATGACGTGGTTATTAATGGGTTTGTAGCCTTGTTTGTTAATTTGGCTATACTGCCTCTTCTGATTGTGATGAGCTTTATCCTTTTTAAAGGAAGTATTGTTTTGTTCCTGCTGCTGATCCTCTTTCTTGCGGCAGCTATTCTGATGATTCCCGGATATTTTTCTCAGGAACCGAACGAAGCCCGGGCTATGGTATTCTTCGGAAAGTACAAGGGTACCTTTACCGAAACCGGTTTCTTTTGGGTGAATCCTTTTATGAATAAGAAAAAGCTCTCTTTGCGTGCCCGTAATTTGGATATAGAACCTATCAAGGTGAATGATAAGATTGGTAACCCCATTCTGATAGGACTGGTGCTTGTCTGGAAACTGAAGGATACGTATAAGGCCATGTTCGAAATCGATGCACAGACGATGGCGGATAATAAAGGAACCGGACAGATGAGCGTAACCGTTGCCGGACGAATGAATGCTTTTGAAGATTTTGTGCGTGTGCAGAGTGACGCTGCTCTCCGTCAGGTGGCAGGATTGTATGCTTACGATGATAACGAAGCGAATTCGGATGAATTGACATTGCGGAGCGGTGGTGATGAAATCAATGATCAGTTGGAACACCAGCTTAACGAACGTCTGGCGATGGCCGGAATGGAAATAGTGGAAGCCCGTATCAACTATCTGGCTTATGCTCCGGAGATTGCGGCCGTCATGTTGCGTCGTCAGCAGGCTTCGGCCATTATTAGTGCCCGTGAAAAGATTGTGGAGGGTGCCGTATCAATGGTACGTATGGCTTTGCATAAACTTTCTGAAGAAGAAATTGTTGAATTGGACGAGGACAAGAAGGCGGCGATGGTCAGCAATCTGCTTGTAGTTCTTTGTGCGGATGAGGCTGCACAGCCGGTAGTCAATACAGGTACGTTGAATCATTAATAAATAAAAATAGAAGGTAAGAAGGTCGTGGCTAAAAAAGAATCTTCAATAAAGAGTTTTGTTTTGCGTGTAGATGCCGAGACAATGGATGCCATCGAAAAATGGGCAGCCGATGAGTTTCGCAGTACCAACGGACAACTTCAGTGGATTATTGCCGAAGCGCTGAGAAAGAGCGGTCGGCTGAAAAAGAAATCCGCTAAGGCAGGGAATGCTCCGTCCGAATCTTCCGATCAGACATAACCTTTTTTAGATAGAATTGATAAGGATTATTGGAAGATATTCGATATCTTTGTGAAAAGTACTTTAAATATTACCGCTATGAATTCGAAGAGAAAAGATTTGCAGTATGCTTCTGTCTTCCTGTTGGCCGTAGCATTGACATTCCTGATGGGAAAAGGTGATAACCTGTGGTTGATATCATGGGGTGACTTGATACCGAGTCTGTTTGTGCTGTTCATTGCGGGTGATTGTCTGCACAGTTCCCTGCTCCGTATTAAACGTGGCGAGGAAGCAGGAGGTTCCCGTTGGAGTACCTGCTTTGCTTTTCTGATATTCAGCATTGTTTTCATGGGCGATTTATTCTTCATCGGCCATTTTATCATTGATAAATTACTGGGATAATAAGGGAGATGTAGCCTTACTTTTCAGATAAACAACCCTATATTCTTGTGTTATCTATCGGATAAGGTCGTGTGATATAAGTTCAATTGTTATCGTGCCACTCGGGTGAACAGGTCGTTTCACCCGGGTGGCACGATCTGTTCACTAGAGTGCACAGGCCTGTGCACTCTAGTGGAACGATGAAGATGTCGGTAAGAAAACAGAGGTATGTAAGGGAGATAAGATAAGGATGTAGGTAAGAGATGCTAAGAATATAGGTAGTATCATCTGTAAAGGACAGCCGGATGAAGGTAAGGTAACGGTATACTGTCCGAAAAATCATGAGAGATAAGTTGAAATAGAATGAGAGATAGGTTGAAGTGGGGTGAGAGATAGGTTGATTTTATGTGATTTGGCTGAAAAAAGAATGAGAGATACCGATGATGAAAGTATCTCTCATTTTGTATCTTGTTAGTTCTCTGATATTTATAAGAAAAGAATGAGAGTATGAGAGATAAAAACATAATTCTTTTCTGAGAGGATGGGGGAATGGATGGATAAATAATGATGGAATCTGAGTTGAATGCCAATATATAAATAGGTATACTTTACCGCAATTGTTAGAAAAGAAGATAAACTAAAGCATTTAGTTTACTTTAACTATGAAAATTAGTTTATGAACTAAAACTTCTCGTTATTT
Organism: Bacteroides sp. RCH18; assembly: GCF_058231005.1. Taxonomy (NCBI): domain Bacteria; kingdom Pseudomonadati; phylum Bacteroidota; class Bacteroidia; order Bacteroidales; family Bacteroidaceae; genus Bacteroides; species Bacteroides sp. RCH18. Next base: position 1,072,779 of record NZ_JBIPTC010000002.1, read on the forward strand.
GCAGCAAACAATGTTGTACATATGAAAGGATTAACAGTAAAAGAAGAGGAATTGATGGGGTATTTCTGGGAGAAAGGCCCTTTGTTTGTGAAAGAAATGTTGGCTTTCTATGAGGAACCAAAGCCTCATTTCAATACGTTATCTACGATTGTTCGCGGGCTTGAAGATAAGGGATTTCTGGCTCATCATACTTTTGGGAATACTTATCAGTACTATCCCGTTGTCAGTGAAGAAGATTTTCGTAAAGGGACATTGCGGAATGTAATCAGCAAGTATTTCAATAATTCATATTTGAGCGCTGTTTCGTCTCTGGTCAAAGAGGAGGATATTTCTTTGGATGACTTGAAAAGGCTTATAAACGAGGTGGAACAAGCTCATCAGAAATAATAAAGAATAACACGATCTAATACAAAACAATACTATGCACATTTTCTTCCTCATATATATGTTGAAAACAGCGCTTTGTCTGTCTGTTTTTTATTTATTCTACCGCTTGTGGCTAAGCAAGGAGACATTTCATCGATTCAACCGGATGGTGTTGATCGGACTTATATTGGTTGCATTTGTCATTCCTTCGCTAAAAGTTTCACAGAACTTCCATTTACCACAGATTGAACAAGTGTTTGACCACCTGAATAATCCGGAAGAAGAAATAAAACAGCAACTGAATCCGCAGGAAACGGAACAAGTCACAACAAATACGGTACAGACACAATTGGAAAAAGAAAAGTCTGACTTCACAATTTTGACCCCAGTCAATTTAGAATTGTTGTATTTGGGTGGAGCATTGCTGGTATTGTTGCGTTATATATTTTCTATAGCATGTATATACCGTTTGATTCGTAACAGTGAGAAGAAGTGTTGGAAAGGAAAAATCAGATTGGTGGTCCATCAGCAAAATGTGGCACCGTTTAGTTGGAGACACTATATTGTGCTATCCCGGCGGGACTTGGAGGAGTATGGCGAAGAAATTATAGCTCATGAGTATGCGCATATCCTGCACAAACATTTCCGGGATCTATTATTGGCGGAGATTTGCCTTTTGTTCCAGTGGTTTAATCCTGCAATGTGGCTGTTCAGAAAAGAATTGAAAGCCATACATGAGTTTGAAGCAGATGAATCAGTTCTGAAAACAGAGATTGATGCGAAGAAATATCAGCTTTTATTGATTCAAAAAACAGTTGGAACAAGGTTATATTCTATGGTCAATAGCTTTGATCACAGTTCACTTAAAAAACGTATTACTATGATGTTGAAGAAAAAATCAAATCCTTGGAAGTTATCAAAATACTTGATAGTATTTCCGTTGGCAGCTATTGCAGCTATTCTTTTTGCCCGTCCGAATCTTCTGAATATGAATAATCAGGAGAGAAATGCATTCATACAGGATACACTGGATGTGAGACATTTCGAAGAGATTCTGGTTTCTAAGAGTTATGCAGAATCGGACACTGTACAAATTATAGAAATCGATACTCTAAAAATGCATATCCCTGTAGGATATGCAGGATGGTCAATTTCGGAATCAAGTTCTGATGATAATGTCATCAGTTATCGGAAAGGTGTTTACCAAAAGGAAAATGGAATACTGCGTTTATCTTCGACTACTCCGTGGACAGAAAATGACTTGGCGGATTTTGTTCATCGGGTAAAAAAAGGAATGCTTAAATCATTGAATGAACTCTATGGAGTTAAAAAGCAGCAGAACGCTCATCCTGCACTTGCTCATGAAGTGAAGACCTCTCATACTGTGAAGTGCATTTATTATGTGAAGGATTTCTTTAAGATTTATTGTACGGATGGAGGGGGAACCGGGCATGATGGACAGCTTATTCTTTTGGATGGAAAAGAAATTTCTTACCAGCAGTTGAAGAGCTTATCTCCGGATGATCTCCTGCATGATGTATGGGAAATTTTGCCGGAGTCGACGAATCTGGAATCTAAGTTTGGTAGTAAAGCCAAGAAAGGCATTTGGGTGTTGGCATCTAAAAAGAATCCTTCCTATTTGGAGGAGTTTGAGAAGAAATTGGCAGAGAACTAACTGGAATTAATCTATATATGGGATTCTTTTTCGTCTATATACTAAAATCGGGGGTGTGCCTGTCATTGTTTTATTTGTTTTACAGGCTGCTGTTGAGTAAAGAAACGTTCTACCGTTTTAACCGGATTGCGTTGTTGGGCATTCTCGTGTTTTCTTTGTTGCTTCCGCTGATTGAAGTGACCAAGGCGCCGCAGAATGAAATAAATCAGGCAGTATTGACAATTGAACAACTACTTGTTATGGCAGAGAATCATCAGCAAACCCAGGTGACAGCAGTAGTGGAAGGAGATGATTTGGTAGATACGTGGAGAAGCCCAGTGCATTGGATAGAAATAGTTCTTCTATTTTATATAGCGGGCATATTTTTCCTTGTTTGCCGGAATGTCTATTCTTTATTCCGTCTTGTTCGGTTAATGAATACGGCGCAACGGAGACAGATAGATAAACATACTGTTTTGTTGGTTCATGACCGGAAAGTGGCGCCCTTCAGTTGGATGAAGTTTGTTGTGATTTCACGAACTGATTTGGAGGAGAACGGACGTGAAATACTGATTCACGAATGTGCGCATATCAGAAAGCACCATTCTTGGGACTTGCTTATAGCAGATATCTGTATATTCTTTCAGTGGTTTAATCCTGGAGCGTGGTTATTGAAACAGGAATTGCAGAATATCCATGAATACGAAGCCGACGAAGCGGTCATTAATGGGGGTATAAACGCTAGAGATTATCAGTTATTATTAATAAAAAAAGCCGTTGGCACAAGGCTCTACTCTATGGCCAACAGCTTTAATCACAGTAAACTTAAAAAACGTATCACTATGATGTTAAAAGAAAAATCGAATCCTTGGGCGCGTTTGAAATACTTATATGTACTTCCGTTGGCTGCTATTGCAGTAACCGCTTTTGCCCGTCCCGAAATCTCTGAAAAGGCTGACGAGATTTCTGCCGTCAAAGTTAATGATTTGGCTGCAATTGTAGAAGCAAAAGTGGAAGAAATTACCAAAGATGTGCTGAAAGATTCCCTGAAAGCTAAGCCTTATGTAGTGCCTGAGAAATCAAAAATGTATGGAGGACGTTGGGTTTCTAAGGATTCGTCGACTGTATATTCAGCAGATTCAGTTGTAATATTCAATGATTCCGTTACTTCCAAGCGAAGTTCGGTTGTTTTATACGGTGGCCGTTTTGAACGGATCTCGGAATCAAATAAGCCTCTTATATTGGTAGATGGTAAGGAAGTATCTAAAGATACATTGTATTCGATAATGAATGATGAAGCCAACCCGAATCGAATAAAGACTGTGTCTATATTACGTAGCGATGCGGCCCTTTCTATCTATGGTGAGAAAGGAAAACATGGTGTGTATGATATTGAATTACTGCCGAATGCGGATAACCACTTTCGAATTACTAAAACTCAGGTTAAATTTAAGACTAAAACCGAATCATTTCCTAAACAGAACTCTGTCCTCGGTATTGGCGGACTTCCCATTCGTGGTGTATATGATGGTGAGGAACCATTAGTAGTGATTGATGGTAAAGAAGTTTTGGGTCCTAATGCTTTGTCTAAAGTTTCTCCGGATCGTATAAAAAGTTTTTCTGTTTTGAAATCAGAAGCTGCACTGGAGGCTTATGGGGATAAAGCAAAGAATGGAGTGATTATGGTAGACCTGTTTACTGAGGAAGAATATGAAGCTCGCAAAAAGAACCCGCAGCATCCCTATAACAATGCCTGGGAGATAGCGATGAATCTAAAAAATGATAAAACTGTTCCTACAGGGAAGGTGGTATTCTTTATTGATGAAAAAGAAGCCTCGGAAGAGGATTTGAAAAATATTCCGGCAAACGAAGTGCGTGGGGTATCACGTAATGAGAATAGCGGGAAAGGTGAAACTATGATCCGCGTTAGAACGGAAAGAAATTCGGATAAATGGGTATTAGCTTCGGGTATTGTAATGGATAAGGAAAAAAAGCCTATAGAAGGGATCACTATTACTATGTATGGAACTTCATCGTCTACAAAGACTGATGCAACTGGACACTTTGAGTTGAAAACTCCTAAAGACGCCTCTCTCCAGATTTCTCGGGGTGAGAAGGTTCTTTTCAGGACAAAAGCTGCAAAAGATATAAAAATCGTATTGGATAATTAATTAAGGAATCAATATACTTATAAAACGGCCATTCAGCGTCCTTATTATTTATACTAATCCGGGTTAAAACTATATTTGTCTCCTTTAAATATCAATGATTATGGGAATCTTTCTTATCTATATTTTGAAATCGGCGGTTTGTCTGTCTTTATTTTATCTGTTTTACAGATTGTTGTTAAGTAAGGAAACATTCCATCGGTTCAACAGGATAGCCTTATTGGGGATATTATTTTTATCCCTGCTGATTCCTTTTATAGAGGTGACTACTGCTCATCAGACCGAATTGAGTCAGACCGTGCTGACAGTTGAGCAACTATTGATGATGGCGGAAGCTATGAATCCCGTAGAGGTGACGATTGCACAGCCGGAGGAACTTTCCATTTCCTGGGTACAAGTTCTGTTGCTGTTTTATCTGGTTGGTATTATATTCTTTGCATGCCGTAATCTTTACTCTTTATCCCGTTTACTATTACTGATTAAATCGGGTAAACGGGAAAGGCTTGAAGGAGGAGTCAGACTGATTGTTCTGGAACGGGAGGTCGCTCCTTTCAGTTGGATGAGATATATCGTTATTTCCCGGAAAGATTTGGAAGAGGATGGACGCGAGATTCTGATTCATGAAATGGCACATATTCAGAATCGTCATTCCATCGATTTGTTGGTAGCTGATATCTGTATCTTTTTTCAATGGTTCAACCCCGGTATATGGCTGCTGAAACAGGAATTACAGAATATTCATGAATATGAAGCCGATGAAACAGTTATTAATGAAGGTATCGATGCAAAAGATTATCAGTTATTATTAATAAAAAAAGCCGTTGGCACAAGGCTCTACTCTATGGCCAACAGCTTTAATCACAGTAAACTTAAAAAACGTATCACTATGATGTTAAAAGAAAAATCGAATCCTTGGGCACGTTTGAAGTACTTGTATGTACTTCCGTTGGCAGCTATTGCAGTAACCGCTTTTGCCCGTCCCGAAATCTCCGAAAGAGTTGAGGAGATTTCTGCCGTCAAAGTTAATGATTTGGCTGCAATTTTAGAAGCAAGAAGTGAAGAAAATGTGGTAACGGCATCTGTCGATACTGCTAAGAATAAAGTGGTGGTAGTGGGTGTCGGGACTATGCCGAAAGATTCTTCTAAAGAAAAAACGCCTTTGGTTATTATTAATGGAAAAGAATCGGATCGTGCGGTAGTAGATGCTTTAGACCCTAGTCGTATTGAAAATATCTCTGTATTGAAGAATGAGAATGCCGTAAAAATATATGGGGAGAAAGCTAAAGACGGTGCTATGATCATCCAGCTTAAATCAACGGAAGTACAGATGTTTTCGAATAAAGGCGTAATTGGTGCTAATGTGAAAATGAGACTGGATGCACTGAGCAGTGGAGATAAGAACTGGGGAACTAAATTTTATTCTGCAACCGGAGGGAAACCGTTGGTTTTCGTTGATGGTGAAGAAGCTATTGGAGATGATCCTTTATCCAGTATCTCTCCTGATCGTATAAAGAGCCTGTCTGTAATGAAAGATAAGTCAGCTAAGGAGGTTTATGGAGATAAGGGGAAAAATGGAGTGATTCTTGTTAGTTTGTTGACAGAGGAAGAATATCAGGCTAAGCAAAAACTTCCAAAACCTGCCAAGGTAAGTACTGAGGGTGAATTACCTAAAAAGGCACACTTTTATATGGGTGGACCTCATGATGCTGAATGGCATACTTCACAAGCAAAAAATGCAGCTCTGATTATCATTGATGGTAAAGAGGCTTTAGGTGTTAATCCTTTGAATGATCTGTCCCCTGATCGTATTAAAAACTTCGCTGTGTTGAAAGATAAAGCAGCCACAGACGCTTATGGAGAAAAAGGGAAAAATGGAGTGGTGATGATCACTTTGTTTTCGGATGCGGAATATGAATTTAATAAAACTAACTCGAAGAAGCCTTATGCCGATGCTTTGGAATTAGCGGAAAGTGTAGCAAGAGATGTAGAAGGGGGAATTATCTATTGTATAGATGATGAAGAAGTTAGGAAAACGAAGCTGAAAGGAATGTCTATTAAGGAGATCAAATCTGTTTCGTTAGATAAATTCGGTAAGAAGACAGTTGTCCGTTTGCAAACTGAGAAATATCGTTCTGATTGGATTAATGTAACTGGAGTTGTGTGTGGTGAAGATGGAAAACCAACGGCTGCTATTGTTAATGTAAAAGGTACGGGATATATGGAAAGAACAGATTCTAATGGGCATTTTAGAATAAGAGCTCCTAAAAAAGGTGTACTTTTGATAGGCTATAATGGCAAGCCAACCATTGAGATGAAAGTGAAACCTACACTTGAAGTTGTTTTGAAAGATAAATGAGAACAAACTTTATCCGATTTGTGAATTGGCCGTTTATGTATTGCTGCAGAAAATGCTGATTTAAATAAGGATAAAAGCGATATACACTATTATTAACTATTTGTTAAACTTAAAATTTTATTATTATGAAAAGACAATTTTGTAAGATTTTACTAGCTGTTTCATTTCTTTTTCTTGTGCCTGCACTTTGTATGAGTCAAAACTTAAAAGGAATCTGGAAACTTGTTCAGAGTGAAGGCTCTTCGCAAGTGGTCAGATATAAGGTACTTGATAAAGATGGCAATTATTTTAATGTGGATGCGTATATCAAAGATGCTGTAGACGTGAGTTCAGGCAGCCGCAGTTCGGACGATGTATTTTGCCCGTACAAAATTACCCGTTCGGGGGAGTACAGTATCATTGCAAAAGGCCTTTACTGCGAGAAACTGCGTAATGAACATGGCAGATCGGCAAATGCTATCGTTCCTATATCTTACCGGATTGACGGAAAGAAAATGACGCTTCTGTTCCGGTTGGGCAATAATGTCTATCGGGAAGTTTATCAGAAGGTATCCAAACTGGGCAAATGAGTCAGATTTTGTAGACGGAGGTACTCAAGTATCTCCGTTTCTTGTTCCGGATGAAACCAGTGTATTTCTTCATCCCTTTTGAACCATGTCATCTGTTTGCGTGAATAAATGCGTGAATTTTGCTTGATCTTTTCGATAGCGAAAGGGAGTTCCCATTCTCCGTCCAGATATTTGAACAATTCTTTGTAACCTACGGTATTAAGAGAGTTTAGATGCCGGTAGGAGAGTACGGAACGTACTTCGTCCAGTAATCCTTCCTCCATCATTTGGTCTACACGACGATTAATGCGGTCATACAGTTCTTCTCTGTCACGGGTTAATCCGATCTTAAGAATGCGGAAAGGGCGTTCCTTTTTCTGTTGGGTGCGGAAAGAAGTATATGTCTTTCCGGTCATGTAACAGATTTCCAATGCATGAATCACTCGTTTTGGATTTTTCAGGTCTACGATGCGATAGTAGTCCGGATCTAATAAACGGAGCTCTGCACAAAGTTGCTCCAATCCCTCTTCCTCATACTTTTGCAGCATCACCTGACGTGTTTCAGCATCAACGGTAGGGATGTCGTCAATCCCCTTGCAGATGGCATCTACATACATCATTGATCCACCCGTAAGTACTACTACCTCATGTTCTGTGAATAATTGATGGAGGATTTTCATCGCTTCCTGCTCATATTGAGCGGCGCTGTAATAATCGGTAAGATGAAGAGTACCTACCAAATAGTGAGGCACGCGTTTTAATTGATCCGGGGTAGGAGCCGCCGTTCCTATTTTTAATTCAGCATAAAGTTGTCTCGAATCAGCGGAGACAATGCTGGTGTGAAAGTTCTCCGCCAGTCGCAGGCTTAATTCTGTTTTTCCTACTCCTGTAGGTCCGATTAAAACAATGAGAGTGGGCATGGATTTTAAAGTATTAAGTATTAGGTGTTAAGTATTAAAGTGTCGGGGATAAAAATATTAGGTATTAACTGCTTGTCACTGCATAGCAATTAATACCTAATACTTGATACTTAATACTTAAAACTTCTCTTCTTCATAAGAGCCACCCGCGTTACCACCTATGTCGAAGCCTTCCTGATCAAAATCTTCCATATCAAAGTCCTGATCACCATAGAAATTTTCGTCCAGGTCGAGTGAACCGCTTGCAGCAGCCATTTCTTCAAAATCTACAGTTTGTGGCGGAGCATCACCCGATTTCTTGGTACATTTGGCACCATTCATATCTTTTCCGGTGATGATTTCAGACAATTCGATGAAGAAGCAACGCTCTGTCATGTAGTCGAATACATACAACAATTTTTGCTTTTCATCTTCTACCAGTTCGCTGATAGTAGTCTCTTTCATTACCCAACTATCCATTTCCGGATTGTCGTCCATTTCTTCCAAAGTGACTTCTTTTTCTTTTTCCCAATCATCATCACAGATAAAGAAGGAGGTCATCTGGTCGTTTGTGTACCCTACTGATTTCAGTATTGCTTCATGGAAGTCAAGAAATGTAGCTTCCGGATCAATTTGTATTTCTCTGACAAAATCGTCAACTTCATCAGATATGATAGTAAATCTGTATATCATAATATGACTATTTTGAACTGTTTATTTAATAATACCACGTTCTGAATTACGGATGAAATTGATGATGTAGTCAATCTCCGGACTCTTCTCAACTTCATCTTCAATTTTCTTCAATGCATCTGTCGTATTCAAGCCGCTTTGGTAAATGATACGGTAAGCGTTATGAATACTTTCGATTACTTCATTGGCAAAACCACGGCGACGAAGGCCGATAATGTTGATACCGCTGAAAGCTATGGGCTCACGTCCTGCAATGATATAAGGAGGGATATCTTTACTGAAGCGGCATCCGCCCTGAATCATTACATGGCTGCCTACATGGCAGAACTGATGCATCAATACATTGGCACTGATAATAGCATTGTCGTCAATAACGATTTCACCTGCCATCTTGGTAGAGTTGCCGATAATACATCCGTTACCGATCAGTGCATCGTGTGCTACATGCACCCCTTCCATTAATAAGTTGTTGCTTCCTACAATGGTACGCCCTTTAGCTGCCGTACCACGGTTGACTGTAACATTCTCACGAATCAGATTATTGTCTCCGATCTCAGCAGTTGATTCTTCTCCACGAAACTTGAGGTCCTGTGGAACTGCTCCGATAACAGCACCCGGAAAGATCGTATTTCCATTACCAATGCGTGAACCATACAAGATGTTCACATTAGCCATAATCTTGTTGTTATCGCCAATAACTACGTTTTTATCAATAAATACAAAAGGCGCAATTTCTACATTTTCTCCGATTTTAGCTTCGGGATGAATATACGCTAGAGGACTTACCATGTTTTTGGTTTTATTTATTTTTTACTATTTGTGCCATGAATTCTGCTTCGCAAACGACTTTTTCGCCAACGAATGCATAACCTTTCATTGTGGAGATGCCACGACGGATCGGGGCTAATAATTCTACACGGAAAAGCAGTGTATCTCCCGGTACTACTTTCTGGCGGAACTTTACGCCATCTATCTTCATGAAATAGGTAGAATAACGTTCCGGTTCGTCAACAGAATTAAGAACGAGCAAACCGCCTACCTGAGCCATTGCTTCTATTTGAAGTACGCCCGGCATCACTGGTTCCTGTGGGAAATGTCCCTGGAAGAAAGGTTCGTTTGCTGTGATATTTTTGATACCTACGATATAGCTGGCACCCATCTCAATTACCTTGTCTACCAATTGGAAAGGATAACGGTGTGGTAATAGCTCACGGATACGATTTACGTCCATCACCGGTTCGCGGTTACAGTCGTATGTCGGTGCCTGTATTTCATGCAGGCGAATTTCTTTCCGCATCTGACGCGCAAACTTATTGTTGATGGTGTGACCGGGGCGGGTAGCAATGATGCGACCTTTAATCGGTTTACCAATCAATGCAAGATCACCGATAACGTCCAGCAGTTTGTGACGGGCACACTCATTCGGCCAAACCAGTGGTTTGTGATTGATGTACCCCAACTGATCCGCATCCATGTGAGGAACACCCATTACATCAGCCAGTTTGTCATAGCTTTCCTGTGACATTTTGCGTTCGTAAATAACGATTGCGTTGTCGAGGTCACCACCTTTGATGAGGCCGGCGGAGAGAAGCGGCTCTATTTCACGAACAAAGACGAAAGTACGGCTGGCAGCCACTTCGTCTTTGAAATTGTGCATATCTTCAAGTGTTGCAAACTGATTCGGGATAATGGTTGAATCGTAGGAAACGAGTACATTCAGACTAAAATTCTCGTCCGGTAGCACGATGATAGAAGAACCAGTTGATTCGTCCCGGAATTCAATTTTAGATTTGATGATATAAAAATCCTTGACAGCACTTTGTTCTTCTGTTCCTACACGTTCTATTTCTTGTACATAATATTGTGCACTACCGTCCAAAATCGGAAATTCCGGACCATTAACCTGGATAAGGCAGTTATCAATGCCCAATGCATAAAGGGCTGCCATACCATGCTCTACGGTACTTACTTTGACTCCATTCTTTGACAATACTGTGCCACGGGTTGTTTCCGTCACATTGTCGGCTACTGCATCGATAGTTGGTTGTCCTTCCAGGTCAATACGCTGGATTTTATATCCATGATTGTCCGGGGCAGGATTAAAAGTTACAGTGAGATCAAGTCCAGTGTGAAGACCTTTCCCGCTCAGTGAAAAGCTATCTTTCAGCGTTTTTTGTTTCAGCATTGGTTACTTATTTACTTATTTAATAGTTGTTTTAATTCTTCTACTTCTTTACGCAGATTGCGTATTTCTTTTTGCATATCCGGCAAATTCTTAGTCACAACAGCAGCCTTGAAGTAAGCTTTCGGTTCCATAGGAGGAGTCCCGATCAGTACGCTGTCTGCTTTGATGCTGCTTGGTATACCTGATTGTGCTCCCAGATTTACCCGGTCACCGATTGTGATATGTCCGGCAATACCTACCTGACCGCCAAACATACACCATTCTCCGATTTTGGCAGAGCCTGCTATGCCGACTTGAGCCGCCATAACTGTGTGTGAGCCAATTTCATCGTTGTGCGCAATCTGCACAAGATTATCAATTTTAGCGCCACTATGTATGATAGTAGCTCCCATTGTAGCACGGTCTACACAGGTATTGGCACCTATATCTACTTTGTCTTCCAGGATCACAATTCCGATTTGTGGAATCTTATCGTATCCGTTCGGAGTGGGAGCAAAACCGAATCCATCGGCTCCGATCACTGCACCTGAGTGAAGGATACATTCATTACCGACACGGCAGTCATGATAAACATTTACATTTGAGTAAAGAAGACAACCGTTGCCTATCTTCACACCGTCTCCAACGAAAGTATGCGGGTAAATTTGAGTATTATCTCCGATAACGGCGTTTTCGCCGATATAGGCAAAGGCACCGATGTATACGTTCTCGCCAATTTTGGCGCTGGGGGCAATATAAGCCAGTGAATCGATACCTTGCTTCTTTGGTTTACTCATTTCATAGAGGTTAAGCAGCTTCGCCAGGCTTTCATAAGCATTGTCTACTTTTATCAGAGTAGCTTGAATCTCATGTTCAGGGACAAAATCTTTATTAACTAATACAATGCTTGATTGTGTCTCGTAGATATAAGGCGTATATTTAGGGTTCGACAGGAAAGAAATAGCTCCGGGCATTCCCTCTTCTATTTTAGCGAATGTGTGTACCGTTGCGTTTTCATCTCCAATGATTTCCCCTTGGATAAATGCTGCAATTTGCTTAGCCGAGAACTCCATGTCTTTATTTTAAATTAAATTAGTTCACAAATAACGGATTTTTTTTTCAGATTTCCGTGTTATTGAATGAATATTTTATACTTATCTATGCAATCGCTGGTAGCAGAGATAGTATTTCTTTACCTTTTTGGACAATAATGAGATGTTCAGCATGTCCGATGCTTCGGCAATATTTTTGATAGTGCCGTCTTTGTAGATAATATCAATACTGTCATCTGCCGGGTCGTACATATTCTTTTCGATGCTGGGGGTAGAGACAAAATAGTTCGCTTCGGAAAGGGTTATGCCTAGTTGCTGGCTGATTTGCAAAGTTAACTCTTTTATTCTGTCCTCACCAATAGGTTCGGCAGAATTTTCCACTTTAAAGATATTTCGGTTAATCATGCCCAGACTAAGTGTGGAAAGAACTTTATCAGGATGGTTGCTCCATACTTTCAAGGCAGTCCAGATATCATTGTCATCCAATTGGATGAAATTTTCCAGACAATCGGGATTGTTATGGAACTCCGTATGATTAATGTCATTATATAGAAAGAAATGTAAGGCCGGCGAAGCAAACAGTTCTACTCCTTGTGATGCCAGTTCTTTGGCACGAAGCAACGTGCTGATAAGCATTCGTTCATAGGCTACCGATGTCTTGTGCAGATATACCTGCCAATACATCAGGCGACGTGCTGTCAGGAAATTTTCGATAGAGTAGATACCTTTGGATTCAATTACGAGACGGTCGTCGGCCACATCAAGCATCTTGATGATGCGGGCAGAACCGATATTCCCTTCTGTAACACCGGTATAGAAACTGTCACGACGAAGATAATCGAGGCGGTCCATATCCAACTGACCACTGACGAGCTGATGCAGGAATCGTTTCGGATATTCGTCCTTAAAGATCTGTATGGCAAGACTAAGTTGCCCGTTCATCTCTTTATTCATTCGTTCCATCAGCATAAGGGAGATTTCTTCGTGAGAAACTCCTTGTACAATCGTATCTTCAAGCACATGCGAAAAAGGACCATGTCCGATGTCATGCAGTAAGATAGCCGCTTGTACGGCTTCAGCTTCGCTGTCAAATATAAAGTTACCTTTGGAGGTCAGTTGGGTGATAGCTTCGCTCATTAGGTAGAACGCACCTAGTGAGTGCTGGAAACGAGTATGTTGCGCACCGGGGTATACTACTGACGAGAGTCCTACTTGCTTGATGCGGGTGAGACGCTGCAAAAGGGGATGCCGTACAATATCGTACAGTAACCCCTTTGGGATATTAATGAATCCGAATACCGGATCGTTGATTATCTTTCTTTCGTAAGGCATTCCTTCTCTTTAAAGAATCGCTTTCAGTTGCTCTGCCATTTGCGCCTGTACTTCTTGGGCGGCAAGCCTTGCAGCTTCGGCAAACTTTTCTGTTTTATCGACGTAGATGATTCCACGGGAAGAGTTAACAATTAAGCCACAGGTACTGTTCATTCCATATTTGCAAACTTCTTCGAGCGAACCGCCTTGCGCTCCGACACCGGGAACGAGCAGGAAGTGGTTGGGAACAATCTTACGAATATCTTCAAAAGCACGTCCTTGAGTAGCGCCGACTACGTACATCATACGTTCGTCATTTGCCCATTCCTGTGATTTGCGTAGTACTTTTTCGAAGAGACGTTCGCCGTTTGCATCTTCTGTCAACTGGAAGTCGTGGGAACCTTTATTAGAAGTCAGTGCCAGCAAGATCACCCATTTGCCTTCGTAAGTAAGGAACGGAGTTACGCTGTCTTCACCCATATAAGGAGCTACAGTGACGGAATCTATCTCCAGCTCTTCGAAGAAAGTACGGGCATACATGGCAGAAGTGTTTCCGATGTCGCCACGTTTGGCGTCGGCAATAATAAACTGGTCGGGATAGTTTTCCTTGATGTATTTTACTGTTTTCTCAAATGCGATCCAGCCCTTCACGCCCATACTTTCGTAAAAAGCGAGATTAGGTTTGTAAGCGATACACAGATCGGCTGTTGCGTCGATAATCGCTTTGTTGAATGCGAAGATCGGATCTTCTTCTTTCAACAGGTGCTCGGGAATCTTCTTGATGTCAGTATCAAGTCCTACGCAAAGGAATGATTTCTTGCGTTTTATGTTTTCAAATAGCTGTTGTTTATTCATGTCTATACTATAATTTTTAGAGTTCACTTTCTTTCAGGCGTTCCGCATTTTCTGCCACGATCAGGTGATCGATACAATCTTGAATATCTCCGTCCATAAAAGCGGCAAGATTATAGATGGTATAGTTGATACGATGATCGGTGATACGTCCTTGAGGGTAGTTGTATGTTCGGATTTTAGCCGAGCGGTCACCGGTGGATACCATTGTCTTACGTTTGGAAGCAATGTCGTCTATGTACTTCTGATGTTCCTTGTCGTAGATAAAGGTACGGAGTCGTGCCAGGGCGCGTTCCTTGTTCTTCGGCTGGTCACGGGTTTCTGTACATTCAATCAGGATTTCTTCTGCAACGCCTGTATTCGGGTTCTTCCAGATATAACGCAAACGTACACCGGATTCTACCTTATTAACGTTCTGTCCACCTGCACCGCCACTTCGGAAGGTATCCCATTTGATTTCTCCTTCATTGATGACTACGTCAAATTCTTCGGCTTCGGGGAGTACGGCCACCGAAGCGGCGGAAGTATGCACACGTCCTTGTGTCTCTGTGGCAGGAACACGTTGTACGCGGTGTACACCCGATTCATATTTCAATATTCCGTAGACGTTATCTCCTGTGACGCTGCAAACAATTTCTTTGTATCCTCCGGCTGTTCCTTCATTTGCATTGGATACTTCCATTTTCCAGCCTTTGGTTTCACAGAACTTGGCATACATACGGAAAAGGTCGCCGGCAAAGATTGCGGCTTCGTCTCCTCCTGCACCACCACGAATTTCGAGGATGGCGTTCTTGCTGTCTTGCGGATCGGCAGGAACAAGCATCAGTTTGATTTCTTCTTCTAATGCCGGAAGACGTTCCTGACTGTTGTCCATCTCCTCTTTTGCCATTTCACGCATGTCGGCGTCCGACTCATTCGAAAGGATGTTTTTGGCTTCTTCGATGTTGCCCAGTAGTTGGATATATTCTTTGCGGGCTTTCATCAAGTCATCCAGATCCTTGTATTCTTTAGTCAGTTTGACATAACGTTTCTGGTCGGCAATTACTGCCGGGTCGGTGATAAGGGTAGATATTTCTTCAAAACGGGCTACAAGTCCGTCTAATTTTTCTAATATGGTACTGTTATCTGCCATTCTTTAGTATCTGAATTCTCCGAACTCGCTTTTAATGATTAATTCAGTCTGGTCACACGCTTCGATACGTCCTACTATCTGTGCAGGAATGCCGAATGATTCGGAAATAGCGATCACTTCTTCTGCATGTTCCGGTGACAGGTAAACTTCAAGACGGTGTCCCATATTGAATACCTTGTACATTTCCGCCCAGTCTGTACCGCTTTGTTCCTGAATAGTCTTGAACAGAGGAGGAACAGGGAAAAGATTGTCTTTTACTACACGGACATTTTCTACGAAATGCAGCACTTTGGTTTGCGCACCACCGGAGCAATGAACCATACCGTGGATTTCCGGACGTAAGGCGTCAAGCAGCTTTTTCACTACCGGAGCATAGGTGCGGGTAGGAGAGAGTACCAGTTTGCCTGCGTCAATTGGAGAGTCCTCTACAGTATCTGTCAGTTTTAATCCTCCGGAGTAAACCAGTTCTTCAGGTACGGCGGCATCATAGCTTTCCGGATATTTTTCTGCGAGGTATTTGCCGAAAACATCGTGGCGGGCACTCGTCAGACCGTTGCTGCCCATACCTCCGTTATATTCTTTTTCATAGGTAGCCTGTCCGTAAGAGGCAAGGCCGACAATGACATCTCCCGGACGGATATTGGCATTGTTGATAACGTCTGAGCGTTTCATGCGGCAGGTTACGGTAGAGTCTACGATAATAGTACGAACCAAGTCGCCGACATCAGCAGTCTCGCCACCGGTTGCATATACGCCTACACCCATTTCACGGAGTTCGGCCAGCAATTCGTCTGTTCCGTTGATGATAGCGGAGATTACTTCGCCGGGAATCAACAGTTTATTGCGTCCGATAGTTGAAGAAACGAGGATATTGTCTACAGCGCCTACACAAAGAAGGTCGTCGATATTCATAATCAATGCGTCCTGTGCAATACCTTTCCACACAGACAAATCGCCTGTTTCTTTCCAGTACATATAAGCAAGGGAAGATTTGGTTCCGGCGCCGTCGGCGTGCATGATGTTGCAATATTCCGGGTCCCCACCCAGTATATCGGGAATAATTTTGCAGAATGCTTTCGGGAAAATTCCTTTGTCGATGTTCTTGATGGCGTTGTGCACATCTTCTTTTGATGCGCTTACGCCCCGCATCATGTATCGTTGATTACTCATGAGTTAAAGAATTATTTTTTGTATACGGCTGCAAAAGTACTGCTTTTTTTTCGTACAGCCAACTATTTGTTTGTCAAGCTTCGTCCGGAAGAAGAATAAAACATAAAAGTGTTAATTAATGGCTTGTTTTATTTTAATCATTATGCTGATTGATAGCGGAATGAGAGTATTTAAACCGTTAAAGAAACAGGAGCAAAAGTTCCTTTTTAACGCTCTTTTATGGAAGTCCTTTCGTGGTGGTTCAGAGCCGGAATCGCCGTTATCTGAATAAATCAGGTAACGGCGATTCCGATTTTAGCCTGGAAGCTCTTTAAGAAATCATCCTTTAGAACTCTACTTTCGGAGCTTTTTCGCTTCCTTCTTCCGCTTCAAAGTATGCTTTCTTATCGAATCCGAACATCCCTGCAAATATATTCTTCGGGAAACGGCGGATATTGGTGTTGTATGATTGTGCCGCATCATTGAAGTTTTTACGGGCTACATTGATACGGTTTTCAGTACCTTCCAGTTGAGCTTGCAGTTCGAGGAAGTTTTGGTTTGCTTTCAGGTCAGGATAACTTTCGCTGATAGCGAGCAATTTGCCAAGTGCGGAAGTAACAGCACCTTGTGCTTTTTGATATTCAGCCAGTTTCTCCGGAGTCAGGCCGTCAGCATCCACTTTGATCTGTGTGGCTTTGCTACGTGCTTCTACCACTCCTTCCAATGTTTCTTTCTCATGTGAAGCATATCCTTTTACGGTGTTTACAAGATTGGGTATCAGGTCTGCGCGGCGTTGGTATTGAGTTTCTACATTTGCCCATTGACCGGTTACATTCTCATCCATGGTGACAAGACCATTATATACACTGACTGCCCATATGACAAGGATAGCCACAACGGCTAAAATGATGATAATTGACTTTTTCATGTTTCTTACTTTTTTATGAGTATTTGATTATTTAATATTATTTGTTGGGGTCAGAATCGTGAACCGGCTCCGCCGCCGCCTCCCATTCCTCCGCCGAAGCTGCCGCCGCTAAAGCCTCCGCCACTGCCTCCGAATCCACCGCCGCCTCCGAATCCGCCGATGAACGGACCGCCTCCGCCGCCTCTGTTGTGATAGTCGCTATCGTAGCTTTGCTGACGACGTATGATTGTATTTCCGCAGTTCTTGCAAGTATAGGTGACATCTTCCGTCTTTACCCCATTGACACGCGATACAAGTCTGCTTCCGGTTCTTTGCAGGGCATGTTTCCCGCATTTGGGGCAACGGCTCTGATTTCTTGCGGCAAAGAACGCTATCCCTACACCGATTACAGCGAACAGGATAACTGCGAAAATGAAATCCATCGATTCATTATTCGATTCAGAAAGCGAGTCATTTTCCATTGATCCGTCAAGTCGCTGGCAAGTCGCCCGGATGCCGGCTACCATTCCTTCATTCCAGTTGCCGTCTTTCAGATATGGAATCATGTACTTAGTCTGGATGCGTTTACATATCGCATCGGGAAGTACCCCTTCCAAACCGTATCCGGTGTAAAACTGGATGCAGCGTTGGTCCGTGACTAACAGGATAACCAGCCCATTATCTTTCCCTTTTTTGCCTACTCCCCATTGATTGAGAAGCTGATGGCAAAAATCAAAACACTCCATATCACCAATCGAGGGAACTACGGCAACTACCGTTTCAATCCCCGTCTGTTGTTCCAGAGCGTAGAGCATAGAGTCTATTGTGTCACAGGCAGCTTGCGAAAGTATCCCTGCCGGATTACATACATACTGCATTTTATTTTGCAGATGTACTTTCGGCAAGTTGTCTACCGTATATACTTTTTCTTGGGCTTGCAGTGGAATTAGTAGAAAAGTAGCAAGTATAAGCGTCAATATTGATTTCATAATAGTTTTAATAAATATACCGCCCGACGAAATCCTGTACTTTGTCGGTGTATTCCTGTTTATTCTCTTTGTACGAGAGGGCATGGGCTGCTCCCGGTACGATCCAGAGTTCTTTGGGTTCCGGCTTTGCTTCATAAAGCGGATAAACCATCCATGTGGGGACATATGTATCTTTGTCTCCATGAATAAACAGCATGGGCAGCTCACATTTCTCTACCTGCTTAAGTGAGGAAGCTTCTTTGAAGTTCCATCCGTATTTTTTCTCGCATAACCAGCTTGTAGTGTACATTAACGGGAAAGCAGGCAGGTGGAAAGAAGATTTGAGTTCGTGCGAAAATTCATCCCATACACTGGTGTAGCCGCAATCCTCCACAAAACATTTCACAAAAGGTTTCTGTTTTTCGCCGGATACCATCATTGTAGTGGCACCTCCCATTGAGATACCATGTACTACCATTTGAGTACTGTCTCCAAAGATTTCATTTGCAATGTTCATCCATTGCAAAACATCAATCCTGTCTTTCCATCCCATTTGGATGGCTCGTCCTTCGCTCTCTCCCTGATGTTGCAAGTCGGGAAGCAGGATATTATATCCCAGATCACGATTATACAGATAGCCGATCATAAACATACGGATAGCATTGTCGGTGTATCCATGAACGATTACAGCCGTTTTACTGGTTGGAGCAGGTGCGGCGATGTAAAAGGCGTGTAGCTGTATGCCTTGCGGATTGATAATGAATGTATCTTTCAGTGCATTCACTTGTTTCAGGCTATCCACCCACGGGCGCAGGAAAGGATAGTTTCTGTACATATAGGGATATGAATCGGCGTCTTTAGACAATATTTTGGCATTCGGCGTCAAGGAGAAATTCAACATATAGAAACTCCCGCCGATTGTGCAACTGGTAAATACCAGCATGATAATAATAATGCTGTAGACTGCTCTTTTCTTCATAATAAATCCCCTCAATTAAAATATCACGCCCTTATTCTTAACTCTATCAGAAAACGGCTGTCAGCACCTTTATCTTATCGGTGCCATATTTCCCAAGCGGCAAATGCCTGTAAAAGTAGCATTTCCAGACCGTTTTTCGTAACAGCCCCTTGTGCTTCTCCCTTTTTCATGAAAAGAGTGACGTTTGGATTATATAACAAATCGTAGAGCAAATGGTTTGGAGTGAGCAGTTCGTAAGGAATGTTGGGGCAGAAATCTACTTTGGGGTACATTCCTACCGGAGTACAGTTGACGATAACGGTGTATTCCTTCATGATTTCCGGAGTCAGTTCCTCGTAAGTCAGCATATCGTCGGTTTTGTGCGTCCGCGATACAAATATGCTTTCGATACCCAGATTTTTGAGTCCGTGGTAAACAGCTTTGGAAGCACCTCCGGTGCCGAGGATCAGTGCTTTTTTGTGCTGAGGTTGTAGCAACGGCTGAATAGATTGTGTAAAACCGATGATGTCGGAATTGTAGCCGACCAGTTTTACTTTTCCTTTCGGTTGGCGGATAATCTTAATGACATTTACAGCGCCAATTTTAGCTGTATCCCGATCGAGTTCGTTCAAAAAAGGAATCACTTGCTCTTTGTAGGGGATGGTGACATTGAGCCCGCACAAGTTGGGATTCTCTTCAATAACTTCCATAAAATCATTGATATTGGGAATCTCGAAATTCACATATTCCGCATTGATGCCTTCGGATCTAAACTTTTCGTTAAAGTAGCCGATTGAAAACGAATGTCGCAAGGGGTAGCCGATTAAACCGTATTTTTCCATGACACGAAAGGATTAAATTAATTATTCATCATTCTTCATTATTTTGTCGCCGTATAAAGTGTGCAGATACCAAATGTCAACCGTCGGAAATGAACTTCGCCGAATCCGGCTTTCGATATGACTCCTTTCATGACTTCCCCTTGGGGAAATACTTTGATAGTGTCCGGCAGATAATGGTAGGCACTGTTGTCTTTGGAGAGAAGTTTGCCAAGCAATGGGATAACAACTTTCGAGTAGATGGTGAACAGTTGCTTCATGGGGAAGCGATCCGGAGTAGTCAGTTCCAGGATAACCAGATGTCCGCCCGGTTTCAGTACACGGCACATTTCGGAGAGACCTTTGTCCAGGTCTTCAAAATTGCGGATACCGAATGCTACGGTGATAGCGTCAAATCTATTGTCGGCAAAGGAGAGAGAAGTGCAGTCCTCCCGGGCAAAAGAAATTTTGTCCGAGAGTCCTTCCTTCTTTACTTTTTCACGACCCACGTTCATCATGCCTTCCGAGATATCCGTCCCGATCAGTTCGTCGGGTTTCAGTTCACGGCAAGCGAGGATGGCAAAGTCTCCCGTTCCGGTGGCAACATCCATGATGTGCTGTGGGCGGAAGGGGCGGAGCCAGGCAATGGCTTTACGGCGCCAGCTGCGGTCTATACCTAAAGATAAGGTATGATTCAGTTTGTCGTAAGCATGCGCAATGTTATCGAACATGCGTTCCACCTGCTCGGTTTTCTTACCGTCTTCGTTGTAAGGCTTGATATGTTGTTGTGGGTAATCCATGCTTATTTGCTCAAGAAATTCATTACGTTCTTTTCGATACGTTCAGCGATGTTGCTGGTATCTTCTTTCACAAATTTCTCACCGGTGATATTCTCGAACAATTCGATGTAACGATCGCTGATGCTCTGTACGATAGCCGGAGTCATTTCAGGTACTTTCTGACCATCCTTGCCTTGGAAACCATTTTCCATCAGCCATTCACGAACGAATTCCTTAGAAAGCTGTTTTTGAGGTTCGCCTTTTTCGAAGCGTTCCTGATAGCCGTCAGAGTAAAAATAACGGCTTGAATCCGGTGTATGAATTTCGTCCATCAGATAGATAGTGCCGTTGTGCTTACCGAATTCATATTTTGTATCAACGAGGATCAGACCGCGTTCAGCAGCGATTTCAGTTCCGCGTTTGAAGAGAGCCAGTGTATATTTCTCAAGGACTTCATATTCTTCGGGAGTAGCAAGTCCTTGTTTCAGGATTTCTTCCTTAGAGATATCTTCGTCGTGCAGTCCCATTTCCGCTTTCGTTGTCGGGGTAACGATCGGTTCCGGGAATTTCTCGTTCTCGCGCATACCATCCGGCAGTTTTACACCGCAGATTTCGCGTACGCCGCTTTTGTAAGTACGCCATGCGCTACCGCACAGATAGCCGCGTACAATCATTTCTACCGGAAAGCCTTCGCACAAAACTCCGACAGTAACCATCGGGTCCGGTGTAGCCATTTTCCAGTTCGGACAGATGTCAGTAGTGGCATCGAGGAATTTGGCTGCAATCTGATTCAGCATTTGGCCTTTGTAAGGGATACCTTCAGGTAAAACCACATCGAAAGCCGAGATACGGTCGGTTGCTACCATGACGAGTTTTTCGCCGTTGATGTTGTACACATCGCGCACTTTTCCGTGGTACACGCTTTTTTGTCCCGGAAAGTTGAAATCTGTTTTTGTTAATGCTTTCATTGTCTTATTATAATTACAAATTACAAGTTACAAATCACAGAAACGATTAGTTGTTGACCTGTTTCACCGGTCGTTCACCGTTGATAACCTGTTGTTCATTCTTTCGTTTCTCCCTTTCGGCTTTCGCCTCCTTGTCGAATTTTTCGTAAGCATCTACGATGCGTTCCACCAGTTTATGGCGTACAATATCTTTTTTGTTCAATTCTACAAAGCTGATTCCCTTTACCCCTTTTAGGATGCGGAGTGCTTGCACCAGTCCCGAAGTTTGTGAGGCGGGGAGGTCAATCTGAGTCATATCTCCCGTAACGATCATTTTGGTATTCATACCCATACGGGTGAGGAACATTTTGATTTGTTGTGTGGTGGTATTCTGCGCTTCGTCGAGGATTACGACTGCGTCATTCAGCGTACGTCCGCGCATAAATGCTAACGGAGCAATCTGAATAATGTTCAATTCCATGTATTCCTTTAACTTGGCAGCGGGGATCATGTCCTGCAGAGCATCATATAATGGTTGCAGATACGGATCGATCTTATCTTTCATATCTCCGGGCAGGAAACCGAGTTTTTCTCCGGCTTCTACAGCGGGGCGGCTGAGGATAATCTTTTTGATCTCTTTGTTTTTCAGCGCACGGACGGCGAGGGCTATGGCAGTATATGTCTTTCCCGAACCGGCGGGACCGATGGCGAATACCATATCGTTTTTGGCAAAGCCTTCCACCAGTTTCAGCTGGTTCTCGCTTCGTGGGATGATGGGCTTGCCGGTAACGCTGAAAACAATCACATTTCCGGTCTGTTCCGCTTGCGGAGCATTCCCTTTTATAATGTCGATGATGACTTCCTCTTTCAGCGAATTATATTCGGCACAGTATTTTTCGAGTTTGGTGATATTTTCTTCGAAGGCACACATTTCCTCCTCATCGCCCAGCACTTTGATGACATTGCCGCGGGCAACGATGCGTAGCTTCGGATATAAAGCTTTAATTAACTGTATATTGGCGTTGTTTACACCGTAAAAAATAACCGGGTCAATATCCTCAAGAACAATCAGTTTCTCTATCATTGAATCGTATTAAAGAAAAATTTCTGCAAATTTAGTGAAACGTTTTGGATTCTTCGGCTGTTTACGGGTGAATTTTATTGCAATTCTTCTACTATCCACTTCTCGATGTTTCTGGTCTCTTTGCTGAAGTTTACACCTATCTTGAATAGTTTTCGTGCATCAGTGGCAAATGCCTGTGCATAATGTTTGTCATTGATTTGTTGAAGCGCCTCTTCGGCAGTCCCATCCAGCTTGAATTCCATCACGTAAATGAAGTGATCGGTTTGCAAAACAAGGTCAATTCTTCCCTGTGAAGTATGATATTCAGCTTTTACATAGAAACCGATCAGTTTGAATACGATAAAGAGTACGTTTTGATAGTGCAGTTCCAAGTCACGTATCAGTTCGTATGGTGTATCAGCAAAGAAACTTTGCAGACGATGGAAGAAGGCGTTATAATCACCTAGTTCTACTTCATCAATAAATTTACGAATTTGAAAAGGAGACTCAATTGCATCTATACTGGTATAAAATGGAAGGAGATATTTAACAAAACCTTCCTCTACTTCACGATTGGGAAAACCTAACTTATAAATTCCGAAACGTTTGTCGAACCCTTTGATCGTGAGATACCCACTCTGATAGATAACCGGTATCGGATTCCTGGAGGTCGAATCAATACTGTTCAGTACTTCTGCATCCGTTTCTTCATGTGTGATACGCTGAAGATCATAGTTCGATTTCTTCAGTAATTCCACTAAATAAGTCGGGGTACCGGTTTCGAACCAGTAGCTGCCGAATTTCATCTTATAGAATGTATTGAGCAAGCTGAACGGGTTATATATTCCTATGGAGTCTTCTACGAAGTGATAGCCGTCATAACATTCTTTCAGTTCGGAGCATACTTCTTCATAAGTCATTTTCTGTTTGCTTGCCAATATTTGCACATCCTCTTCCATATTATCATGGATTTCTTTTTCCGTGATACCGCAAAGTTCTACGTACTGTTCATCCATTGAGATATCGATCAGATTATTCAGGTCGCTGAATACGCTTACTTTACCGAATTTAGTTACCCCTGTCAGAAAACCGAGTTTGATACATCCGTCTTTGCTTTTTAATGCGCCATAAAAAGGTTTCAGCGTATTTCGGAAGTACTTTTGTAACTCTTCATTTCCGATAGCTTGCAACATGGGTTTGTCATATTCATCCACAAGGATAACGACACGTTGTCCGGTCTGTTCGTAAGCACGTTGTATGATACCTGCAAAACGCAGGGAGAAAGATACTTCCGATGGGCGTGCGCCGTACAGGCTCTCCCATTTCTCCAGGTTATCATTGAGTATTCCGTCGAGACTTTCGGGGGTATCATACTTTTCATTGTTCAAGTCCAGATGCAGTATCGGGTGCTTTATCCAATCCTTTTCCAGTTGTTCGATGGCAAGTCCCTCGAAAAGTTCTTTTTTTCCCTGATAATATGCTTCAAGAGTCGAAATCAGCAAACTTTTTCCAAAACGGCGGGGACGGCTCAAGAAGTAGTAACGACCGGTCTTTACTAATTGGTAAATAAGTCTTGTTTTATCTACATAGAAATAGCCGTCTTTTCGGAGGCTTTCAAAATTCTGTATGCCGATAGGGTATAGCTTACTCATAATCTGATTCTTTTTAGCGTTGGATTCGTACAAAGATAGCCGTTTCCCATCATAACGCAAAATTTAGTCTGAAGGTTTTGTACTATCCAGTCTAAATTCTAAGCAATTTATACTCATCGTGCAGTGATGTGGAAACATCCCTGTTTTAATTCATATTTTATGTAGCATTTATCGGCTTGGCGCAAGTCTCTCAATACTTCAGACAGAACGAGTTTTAAGGTATCGGCATTGACATCCTGCAGAGGTCGTCCGTCTTCGTCTTCCACCTTTTTGAATCGTTTCCAGCTGACGTCAAAGGTTGCGCCATAGCAATGGGCGGAGTTTGCGGAAGCATTTCCATTCCGACGGCGGAGACGCTTCACGTCACTCTGCGAACGTAGTACGGAAGTGACGATGATCTGATTCGGGTTCAACCCTTTTGCTGTCAGTGAATCAAGAAAATTGGAGCCGATGGTGTCGAGCAATTCGCTGGCGCGGGGGACCAGATAGGGGATAGAATGCGTCAGAGAATCTACCGTATAAAATTGATTGTCGGTGATATGGATAAGCTGTTCTTTCATCTTTTCGGCGGCGTCCCTGTCTTCCGGCGGGCAGATGCCGACGGCTTGGGCCACGGCGAGATGTTTATCATTCAAATCCGGGAAAGAACGTTTGTAACTGACTACACCACGGATGTTGCGGGGTTCGTTCAGTTTGAGAGACATATCTTTCTTTTTGCAGCCGGCAGTGAGAGTGACAAGCCCCGTAATCAATATAAATAAAGGCAGAAGGTGAAGTTTATGGTTATTCATTTTTAATATTTTGCTCGCAAAGATATAAAAAAATGCCTACCTTCAAAATGAAGGCAGGCAATCTCTATGAAATAATTTATTGGTTATTTCTTCTTCTCTTCTTTTTTCTCCTCCGGCTTTCCGGCAGGTTTCTCTTCCGTTTTGCTTTCCGGATTGATGATACCCTTTACCGTTTCGCCGATAGGCAGTTTATCCAGTACACCGAGACTTGGGGCTACTGTTTTCACCAGTGAACTGAGGAAATTGCTTGTACCTCCGTTTCCTCCGTCGAATACGGTGATATTGCCTAGGTTCATGTGTTCGAAAGCCTTCACTTGTTCTCCGGCAATTTCCTTCCATTGGTCTACCATCTTGTATTGGATGGCGATGGCAGGGTTCGATTCTGCTGCTCTGACCATAGCCTCGAAACCTTCTGCTTCTGCGAGCAATGACCTCTTCTTACCTTCTGCTTCCGCTTCCAGTTTCAGTTGGATAGCTTTGGCTTCCGCTTCCGCTTGTGCCAAAGTCGCTTTTGCACGTGCTTCCGCTTCACGGGTAATCTTTTCGGCGATGGCATTTGCCTGAAGGATAGCCTCCTGTCTTGCGATCTCTGCCGGAACGATCTTTTCAGCTTTCAGTGAAGATTCTACTTTCTTCGCTTTTGCTTCTTCCACTTCTTTTTGGGCGATTTCCCGGGCAGTTTGTACGGCAGCTTCCGATTTTGCAGCGGCTTCACCGGCTTGCTTGTCGGCATTTGCCTGTGTGACGGCTAATTCGGCATTTGATAAGGCCACTTCCTTCTGTGCGTCATTACGTCCGATAGCCGCTTTCTTAGCAGCTTCTGCCTGTTTGATTTCCATGTCGGAGTTCAGTTCGGCGACACGGCTTTCCTTTTCGGTGTTTGCCTGCTCGATGCGGATATTCTTTTCCGCTTCCGCTTTGGCCACTTGCGATTCTTTTTCTGCGTTGGCAAAGGCTACCTGAGAGATTCTCTCCTTATCCGCATTTGCTACAGAGATTTCCTGTTGCTTTTTAGTTTCGGCGATGGCGATATCCTGATCTTTGCGGGTTTCCGCAACCTTTGTTTCACGTTCCTTTATCTGATTGGCAATTTTGATAGCACCCAGCTTTTCCTGTTCTTCGATGTTGGCTTGTGCTTCGTTCAGAGCCTTGCTTTCAGCTTCCTTACCCAGATTGACGATGTAGTTGGCAGCGTCGCGGATATCACTGATGTTGATGTTCATCAGATACAAACCGAACTTGCGAAGTTCCGTGTCGATGTTGTCTTTTACTTTCGACAAGAATTTATCGCGGTCGGAGTTCAGCTCTTCGATAGTCATGTCCGCAATCACCAGACGCATCTGACCGTATACTACATCCGTAATCAGGTTCTGTTTGTCATCCATCGTCAGTCCCAGCATACGTTCGGCAGCATTCTGCATCACTTCCGGGTCTGTGCTGATAGCTACGGTGATGGTAGTAGGTACGTCCACACGGATATTTTGTGCAGATAGGGCGCCTGTCAGTTTACAGTCTATCTGCAATGGTTTCATAGAAAGGAATTCGTAGCCCTGAATGATCGGCCATACGAAAGCGGCTCCACCGTGATATAACTTGGCTGATTTCTTTTCTCCCCCTGTTTTACCATATACTACGAGGACTTCGTCACTCTTACATTTACGGTAACGCGACAGGATACCGATAAAAGTAAGCAGAATGACCGCCACTAGTATAGCAGCCATGATTAGCATTTCTTGTGTCATAAAATTGTGTATTTGAATAGTTATTTAATGTATAAAGTTCCGTCTTTGTAGCTGCTGATGATTGTTCTGTCTCCGGTCTGATATGCTTTCCCGGTTTCGGAGATCACGTCCACTTCGCGCATGGCGCCGTCCCGGTTTGTCTGTACTGTATATTTGTTATCACTTTGCTTGAAGTAGATGGTGCATTCCCGTCCTACCAGCTGATCGGTCTCTTCAGACCGGTTCACTTGCTGCAGTTGATAGGCTTTCTTATAAAGAAACCATACGGCAAAGACAAAGAACAGACCTACCAGAATTCCGATTGCATAACTTGCTATATCGGCATTTCCTACGAGGTACATATACCATCCGAATCCGATCCCGAAGTGGGTGAGACCTTTGAAAGATACTACGCTGCTGATATCAGCATCCACGTCCACATCTGCATCTATGTCTCCGAAGAAAATGGATAATACGAATTGAATAAGAAAAATTCCTGTAGTGACGAGGGCGATGATTAGGAAGATGGTATGACTCATAGTAATTCTGTATTAATATAAATGTATCAGTTATAATACTCCAAATATACAGGTTTATAAGAGATAAACAAAGATTATTAGTCAAAAAATAAATAATTTCTATTTGCGGGGAGTTATCAGTGTCAGGTTATGCTCATTTTGTAAATCAGAAATCATTCTTCTGTTTTTTCTGGTCGCAGAAGTATTTTGGCTATTACATATTTTACGTTACACATTTTATGTAATACATAGATAGCAAACCTGTTTAACTTGTGCACAAAAAATCCCCACCCACTCAGCGCTACTTTCACAAGCTGCCTCTGAGTGGATTGAGGAACACAAACAAAACAAACAATATATTGTGTAATTTCTTACTACGAGTTATGAAGCTTATACTCTTCTACAGTTTTTAGGCTGCAGGGCAATCAAGT
The DNA here is from genome assembly GCF_058231005.1 of Bacteroides sp. RCH18. Classification (NCBI taxonomy): domain Bacteria; kingdom Pseudomonadati; phylum Bacteroidota; class Bacteroidia; order Bacteroidales; family Bacteroidaceae; genus Bacteroides; species Bacteroides sp. RCH18. Next base: position 1,100,676 of record NZ_JBIPTC010000002.1, read on the forward strand.
ACAAGCAGTGAATCTTCACACAGCGTGATGGAACACTTTTCCAAAATACTGAGGTCGATTTCTACTTTCATCCGACCGCAGACATCTTGCACTTTGTGTTTGAAGTCTACAAAGCCCTTCACAAATTTCTCGATTCGGTTGGCTGAATGTTCGTAAGCATACCAGCGTCCGTTCTCTTCAAACAGATAGGCTTGACGCGTATCCGATGATTCTAACTGCAGGATGTCATTTGGTTTCATAATATTCAGTTTTTGAGTATTTAGTTTTTATTAATTAATCTATTTTTCAATTATATTCCCGTTGGCATCTACATCAACATCGCGGACACAACGCAATGCTATTTCAAATGATTGACCACTATCTAAGAATAATATGCCTTCATTGTAGCCAAAATGCCTGTCTGCATTATATTTCCATTCTGTTCTGGTATATGCTCTGACATACTCCTTATTATTATATTTGAAATAACGAACGAAGTCTACGCTCTGCGTATACATAATCATAAACTCTCTTTGATTGGGTGTTCTCCATTTGCCTTTGTCACTTTTATCTAGTTTCTCAGAATAGGTGCGACACTTGCTTTCGTTGAGCTTGTTTATTTTTACTTGGCTAGCCCACTTGCCATTCGACGCTTTAAGAAAGTCCTTAGCTATCTGAAATGCTTTGTATGGTCTATTGGTAATGCTGAAATTATGATGTAATCCCAATTCTCCTGAATCAACTTTGCCACGTATATTTTTACTATCCATTTTTTCAAGATTAAAAACACGTGTAGTTTCGTCATATGTGAAAACATTACTCACTTTACTATTTATATTTTGTGCATTACTTGAATTCATGTCTAGATTTAAATTTCGTACGCATCTCAATTCTTTAGGGGAACCCTTATCAGCAGTTCTTGCTCCAAGAGAGGCTCCTTCTTCTGCCCACAACTTTTGATCATTACTTAAAAGAAAATGATATCTGGTATCTCCCGATATTACCTTTTCAGGATGTGCGTCTGCGTTAAACAAAGGAGTTATTAAACTTTCTGCTCCTAGATACATCCCACTCAACTGATCTCTGGCTGGTAAGTACCATTTTACTTCTTCAGGATCAATGATACCATTTCCATTCTCATCCCTGTTTCGTGATAAACAATGAGACCAACCACTATTTTTAGTTATCTTGAATGTATATCCGTTAGTATTAGGCTCAGTCATATCTGCATGATCTTTAGACCAATTTTTAATATCTTTTTCTACTATAAATTTGTAATACATATTGTAGAAACCATTAGATGTATTGAAGCTACCAGTAATATCTGGGGCATTATTCGGCGGCACTCCTGTTTCATTTACGTGCTCTAATCCTAATGCAGTTTGATCCTTATTAAAGTTGGTAGTACTGTAATATGTCTGGATAGATCTTTGGGTGATCAGGTATTGAGCGTCTGCATAGCTACTTTCTTTATCCGCACTGTATAGAGGAGCAAATAAAAGAATGGCATATCTATTTTCTTTATTTACAAAATATTGCCAGTATGGTTTATTCCAGTTTTGTCCTTTAGGAGGTTCATTATAATAATATTCGTCCACAAAGACAGTATAATAGAATGTTTTGTCATCTGCTCCATCTTGACTTTGTATATGTTTGGATAGACCAAATAGGTCTATTAATCCTTCACCATTTGCAGGGTAGAGAGCTAATTTGTTCGATGTGCAGGGAGCAAATCTGATCCATTTATAGTCTCCTAATTCACGTTCGCTTTTATTTGATTCATTGGTGACAGTAGCAAAAGGGGTCTTTACAATAAAACTCATATCTTTAGTCTCTTGTTTGGTCAATCCCAAAATAAAGCAACTGTAGTGAGAGTCTAGAGTATATACTTTGGTTTTTGCATCTATTACATCACCTTCTACACCTGGGCGCCTTTCGTTATCTTCTTGAACTTCTACACGAATATCTTCTGTATCTTTGATACTTATGTTATATGTATATTTAATATTCCGTTTGCTTTGGAAGTTAGTGAAGTCATCGCTTCCTCCGCCCAAATGAATAACATATGTAACATTTGCTATCTTCTTGCCATTTTCGTCATTGCTGCTTAGCAATTCCATATTGGCTTTAATTTCTACATAGGTAGCATAAGGCTCAACATATTTATATATTCCCTTATTTGTGCCATCAGCATTCTTCTCTTCCGTTTCTCTTGCTGCATAACTCTTCAATGTGCTCCCATCATCCGCAACAATCTTTGCATTTTTTCTGTTTTCAAGCATATAGAAGTCGAAAGAACATGTATTATTCTCTCTATCAGTTGTTGCTTTAAAAACTGAAGGACTCGTTGCATAATGGTTCTCGCTATCTCCCACTGCGTCTTTATCTTGTGCGAATAGATAGGACTTAACAGGGACATTATATACTCTCCATCCAGTCAATTCAAAAGAGGTAACTTTTGAATCTGTGGCTCCCCATGTTATATTGAATGTGATATGCGAATCCAATCGCTCTAATATGATTTTTCCATTTGTGATAGCACTGTTTTTCGTTGGGATGATGCATTCACCTTCTGCCTCTGTTGTGCCAGGTTGGTTGGGAGTATATGCTCCGCACATAACTAATGCTGCTTGTGTACGCTCTACTTGTGCAGCATCTGTTTTCGAATTCAGCGTAGCGGTAGTTGCTTTGAATTGCTCTATGTTTCTTACGGCATCTAATTGTTTTTTTATGTTATTCTCTCCATTAAGTTGGTTATTACTTACATTGGCAGCCGCAAAGATATAGCTTTTCCCGCTTGTTGTATGTATTTTTAAGATTTCGCCATAAGTTGGCTTATTCTGGCTTCCATTATGGTTATATGCTAATAATTCTTCTGAATCATAATAGTGCGTACCTTCTTTTCTCTCACCTTTTGAGTCGAATATGAGCAAGTATAGGTCATTGATTTGAAACTCTTCTTCGTCTCGCAATCCACGGGTAACTGCTGTTGTCATCTCTGTTGCCGATAGGCTGAATTCTACCTCTACAGGTATGCCTTCTTCTACTGTGCTATTTTTGATTATTTCATCATCTTGACAGGCAAAGAATAGGATACTAGTTAGCGCCAGACTTAAAGCCTGTTTTGTATGTGCTAATATGTTGTTTTGCTTTTTCATTTTATTTTCTTCTTTGAGTTAATCGAATGACGGAACATCTACAGTTTCCTTTTCCCACACTTTTACCTCATACTTTAAACTTATTTCCACATCGTCCATTTTTACGCTTTGAATGTTGAATACGTACATGTTGTTTCGTAAAACATCGTATGCTAAATCATCTTTTATAAAACGTAGTGTATATGTATTGGAGATTCCTTTCACTGTCGCTTTGATTGTCAGATATAACTTGCTGTCTTCATCGATTCTTACATTTTTGTGTTCCGGAATATAGAATCGGTTTTCAACTCTATTTCCTTCTGCTCCTGACAGTTTACCGGATGTCAGACTATTGCCGGATATATTGGAAGAACCGGGAATAAAAGGTGCTTCGTTCGCATCAAGCGGTGCGCAGAATCCTTGGGTATTATAATTATGAAGTATGATTTCATCAATTTGAAATCCTTCAATTCCTTTCCCTTCGTTCACTGTTACATTTACTTTAGCAATAGCACGTTTTAAAGTAAGATCTCCTATATTATAAATCCCATTTTTTATATCAGTAATGCTACCTACTCCCCACATCGGAATATATGTTGACCAGTCCTCATGATCTTCGTAATTGAATATTAACTTATTATATAACGTCTTTTTGCTATCACCTTTTTCTATAGAAATGTTAGTGACTCCTTTATTTTCGGCGTTTACAATTACAACAAACTCCATAGATTGGGCAGTAGCGTAAGTTTCAGATAGCTTTCCTTCAACAATTCTTTTTGTATCTCCATCGACCCCGCTTATAAGGATGTATTTTATTTCTTCAACGAATTTGTCGTTTTGGAATGTATATATGTGTATATCATCTATTTTTCGTTCATTTATCAAGCCATCGTCTTCGGTAATCCCTCTTGTAGATGTTTCAGGAAAAGTAAGAACGAAATTGATATGTGCACCATCAAGCAGCACAAGATTGTCGCTGTTATCTGGATAATCATCCATAACTCCATCCGTGACACACGACGTTGCCATAATGCAGAAGATAGCCAGCAAATAATATGTCAATTTAGAGTATTTCATTTTTAGTTTTTTTATTTTAAAGTTCGATGTCATTGAGTTGGATAATCCAGTCGTTTACGTCAATCACAGTTTTAATCAGTGCAAGTTTTTCGTCTACAAAAATCTTAATAGAATATTCATCTTCACGATCTAAATATTCTTGAAGAGAGTAGTTGCGATTTTTGTATTTTTCGGCATCTACTTCTTCGAAGTATTTTATCAAGTCATAACTGTGGAATAAAACTTCTTGTGTTTTAGAATTCTTAATTGTCAATTCGGGGGTTTGTCCCCCTACAAGTCTTGCCACACTCAAATCACAAGTGATGCCGTTGTATTCTTTAGCGGGTTCGTTTTCTGCGCTGAAGGCTCTTGTTTTTACAATTTCGGCTTTTGTATTGTATGGCTTATACGTCAAAAGATTATCTTCAAGTAATGAATTATCATAATTCATATATCCATTGTCATCATAAATTGCACATTGGAAGCTCTCTTCTGTCAATGCTTTCGTTATGGGGGCATTAGATTGGTTTACTTGTACAACACTAACGTGGATGGTATTGGTGTTTTTAACTAATGACACATTGGTGATTTGTTGTCTTCCGCTACGGGTGGTAGGTCCTTTTTTAACTTCACCGTGCCAAAGTGAATATAAGCTGTTTTCTACTATATATTGGTCCTTTTCGTCTTCCGAGGTACTTCGGGTAGCTTGTTTGCGTAATGTTTTTACAGTAAGTTCATCAATCTTTGCTTGATTCGGATATAATAAAGGAACTGCAAATGATTCGTCATTTAATCCTGCCCATACAACCAAGCGATATTGAGATGGGTCTATATCCACTTTCATCGAATAATTTCCCTCACCTAATGGTTCACCTTCATCTGTATTCTGATAGACAAGATTGTTATTGTCGTCAAAAGCATAAAGTGTCACTGTTCTTACTTGTTCGGCAAAAACGTCTACTTCTTCCATGTTATAGTCATATTTGAACTTTACACAGTATTCGATGCTGCAATCTCCTTCATCGTAATTCAAGACTGAGTCACAGGATGTGATTGCACCAGCCAATATTGTGAGCAACAATATCTTGTTTGCCTTTTCTTGTATGGTAGTTAGTATTCGTTTCATTATTCTTACTTTTTATGCTTTTAGAAGCTGATGTTTTGTTTGGATACAATGCAAGTGGAAGATGTAAATCAGGAGAGCTTTTTCTCTCCTGATTTCTTATTAAATGGAAACTTAGAGGCCAATGTTGTTGTTATGGATTGTCCAAGGTTGAATTTGAGCTATTACAATTAACTTAGTTGGTGCTGTTGGAGGAGGAGGAAGTGCACCCGGCCAGCCAAGATCATCAATAGTAGTAACTGTAAGTTTATACCAATTGTTACGTTCGATAGTACAATTTTTGCCAACATGTTGAATTGGTGCATCATAATAGCAAACGCCATTTGTGTATTTTTCTATTTCATAACCTTTAAGGTCAGCTTCGTTGGCAGGTTCTGTTTCCGGAAGATTACCAAAATCATTTCTCATTTGATTCCATGATGTGTATATAGTTCTTTTAGTTGCACCATCATAGAATGTTTTAACGAAGAATGTGCCAGCTGCTGCATAATTTTCTGATCCTGCTTCATAAAAATAAACTTGTCCTTTATAGTGTACATTTGTTGCAGTTGCTTTTGCGGTATTATATGCAGTTCCTACTTTGTTTTCTAAACAATAAGTAACGCTGGTAGTAATCCATGAGAATTCACCATTAGCAACTGGCTGGAAGTAAGTGCTCTCACCTGTCCAACTATTGGCTTGTGGTAATGCATATGAATTTTTGGTCAAGTTTGAATAAGAATGGTCTGTAATTTTAACAGCTACTAATTTACCATCTTTAGAAGTAACTGTTGGTGCTTGTAATTCAAATGCTTTGTTAGCATCTGTAAGTTCTTCTAATTTAGCAGCTACACGATTTACGTCTATTTCAACTTCATTGTCATCCCTACCTGCTACAATATTAAATGTACCATCTGAGGCTCCACTCATTAGGAACATATCTTTAGCAGCTACAGTCGTTGTGAGATAATCAAGGTTTGTCCACGCTTGGGTTCCGATAACTAAACTATTGTAAGCAGTGCCCGCAGTGAGTGCAGCGTTCAATGCATCTGTTGGATTGATAAATGCATAAATAGTAGCTGTTCCTGCTGATACAACAAATGCATCAGTACTAGCAATTCTTACATTGTTTCCATCTGGACTGCCACTGAGTGTCATATTCTCTTTTACAATTCGTTTTGTTCCATTGTAATCCAATACGATTGTTGCTTTAGTAATTTTAGATTCATCCATGGAACCTGCATTTGTACCACCATCAGTTACACCTCTAGTTTCTGATGCAGGAGCTAAAAAGCTGATTCTAATACTTGCGTCTTCACCAGTTGCTATAGCACTGCTGTCTACGATTTCGTCATTGCTACAAGCTGTCATGGCTGCTACTGCCAAACCTGCTAATAATAAATTTTTTACTTTCATTTTTGTTTTGATTTTAATGTGTGATGCTATAATTCTTTTTGGGGTTTGCACACTCACACTATATATAATGTATACTGTGCTAATTGTTTTTTTTCTTCTTTTGAGGAGGGTCATCTAAAGGATGAGGACCGTTTGTTTTGTTAAAACATCATTTTCTTTTTAATAGGAAGCCCTTATATTATATAAGGAAAAAGAAGTAACTTCCGAGAGGAATGATTTTGTTTGTTTCTAATAGGCAATGTTTCTTTAATTGTTTATATACTGATTTTATTGTTTTGTTCTTTTTGTTTGTTTCGCAAGAAACTTTTGTTCCTTATCGACATTGCAAAGGTATGGGAGAAATGCGAAATCGTTAATTGGTGTTTTTTTCAATTTTTAAGGTGAATTTTTCAATCTTTTAAATGGGTATTTAAGATGGGTGAATTGATCGTTTGTTGAATGATTTTTGGCCTAAATGAATGTTTTGCCGCCCATCTTTTCTATTTACCGCTGTTATTATTTTATTATTTTCTTCAACTATTTTAGATAGAGCGAATAGAATTTGCAACTAATGTGTGGGAAGTTAGTGAAATTGTGTTTCGTTCATCTCGATTTGAATGATTTACTACTGCTTTGCATCACACTGAGAATTATGGCACCGATTAGGGTTCAGATTGTTCAGTTTTATCATGAAACTCTTTGTTCATCGGCATTCCGGCTGAAAGCACTACCCTGAAAACAAGGAATACCGCTTTCAGTGCTTTCAGCTGTGTTACCAAATTCAATCATCGTCTTACCACCAAATATACATTCCCATATTCCGTATGCTTCCGTTCTACCCCCATTTTTATCAGTACTTGCGCAAAATGGTTCGGATTGAAACCTCGCAGAGCGGCAGCATTCCGTTTCTTCAGTTCTTTATAAATATCGGCGGCAGAAAGTCGCAGATATTTCTCTTCTGCTGAGGCTGTGGTGCGGAAACAGCTGAGAAATACCTCTTCGGCAGGGCAAGTACGGTAAAAGGGTGCATTGTTCTGTTGTATTTCACGTTCCGTTTCTTTGTCGAACCAATACGGACACCCGTCAGCAAGCTCCGCTTTCAGCTGGGCGAAGATCTGTTCATGCTCGATTCCCTCACAATTTATCGGCTTTTCTACTTCTACACAGAAGAAACGGCGGCTGCCTGTCGGATCACTCATCAGATCGGAGCGGTTGGAAGTTCCGATGAAAGAAGCGATACGCGGCAAGTCCCGGAAGTTACGCTGATACGCTTTGCAGACATGGAGACTCGACATTTGCATTAAATTCTTCAGAAGCGGTATTTTACTCTCTGCATATTTGTCGAATTCATCCAGATTGATCAGTCCCATTTCTGATAGAAGACGTTCTGCCTGTCCTTCTGATGTCAGTTTGAGATTGTCCATATAGTAACGTTGCAGTACTTTGGGCATCAGCGATTTGCAGAAAGTCGATTTCATCCGTCCCTGTTCGGCACTGATTAGGATGGGAGCCAGGCTGTTGGCATGGACGCCCGTCTTTCCTTCCCATTGGGCAGCCAGTCCCAGCATCCATGTGTGGAATCCCTTAACCCATAGAGGTAGTGCGGATACACGTCGGGCAAGCGGAGTCAACCGATCGATGCCGTCCCAGGGAGGAAGTTCGTCCATATAAAGCCGGAAGGGATGATACTCTCCGATCTGTGTGGAATAAATATAACGGCTCACATCTTTATCCCAGCAGGAAATGCCTTCTGCATGAGCTTCCATGCAGAGTGTGTTCAGTTCACGTTTTCCGATGGGACGAAATTCGGTCTTTGTTCCGCTTAATGGGCGAAATTCTGTTTCTTCCGTCAGGCGGTTGTAGCGGAAGTCATAGTGAGTTTGCAGAAAGGTGTTGACCCGTTTCGTCAGGCAGGCGGAGTTGTTGGGAGACTGCTGCTTCGATTCGGGCGTTGCGGGAACGGGAGGTGTGTCAATCTGTGATACGCTCTCTTTTTTCCATGCCTTTATCAGCATGGCGATCATTTGGGTTACTTTTTCCATCATATTTGTTCTTTTTTTAAGTTTCGTGCATCAAAGTTACAATGCGGGGATAGCGATTTGCAAGTGTTTTCGATAGATTCCTTTAAATACTTCCGTTTATGAAATAACGTAGGAATCATTAGGTTTTCCTGCCTTTCTGTTGTAACTTTGAAGGCGCAAACATCAGAGGCTAATGCAGATTAGCTGATCAGCTATCCTTCATTAGTCAATCGGCTAATCTCCATTAGCCGGGCAGCCATAGTACATTAGCCGATGAAAATGAAGCTTCTTTCATCGGAAGTTTCCGTAGGAATAACAGATTAGAAGTACTTATTTAATAAAAGAGGAAGCTATGGCTATATTATTTGACTGGTATGAGAACCCGGTATCACCGGATCAACCGAAGAAAAAAAGATTTCATCCCCGCATTGCTTACAATGGTCAGGTAGATACGGACGAAATGAGGAGTAAGATTCAATCCCGTTGTACGCTGAATGAAGTTGATGTGACTGCTGTACTGGATGCACTTTCGCAAGTCATGGGAGAGGAGTTGGGAGAAGGACGGCAGGTGCATTTGGACGGCATCGGCTATTTTTATCCCACGCTGACTGCTACGGAAGAGATAGCCGCCGACACTCCACGACGGAATATGAAAATCAAACTGAAGGCTATCCGCTTTCGTTCGGATCAGAAACTGAAAAACTCTATCGGATTAATCAAGGTAAAGCAACTGAAGAAGAATTTTCATTCGTCCAAACTTTCGGAAGTAGAGATTGATATATTACTGAAGGAGTATTTCAGTACGCATCAGATGATGCAGCGCAGAGATTTTCAGTCTTTGTGCGGCATGGTACGTTCTACGGCTATGATTCATATCCGGAGGATTTGCCAGGAAGGAAAGTTGCAGAATATCGGATTGCGTAATCAGCCGATCTATGTCCCTGTTCCCGGATTCTACGGGACATCCAGAGATCAGCCGACGCTCCGGTGATTTTCCGGCTGAAAGGACTGAAGGCTGAAAGGCTGCTTTTTCGGGGGCGGCTTTCAGCCGCTTTCGCCTGCTGGCAGGCGGTTGTGGCGGATGGCTGGAAGGGCTGAAACGCTTGAAAATAAAAAAGACATTCCATGAATATTTATGTTGGTGGGTGTTAAATGCCATAAATAAAAGAATTAAAAATTGCACTTAAAAATGAATATTATGCAAGTAAACCCTGACGTTGGAAGTATGGATGCTGTATTAGACAAATTGTACGGCAAGGTAGGTACCCCCGAAAGAGAGGAATTTCGTAAAGAGGCATATTCTTATTGTGTGGGGCAATTGATCAGTGATGCACGGAAACAAGAAAGAATGACACAAGCTGAATTGGCAGAAAAGGTAGGTACCAACAAGTCCTATATATCTAGAATTGAGAAAGGAGCGATTGAGCCGGGAGTCGGACTTTTCTTTCGTATCATTGATGCACTAGGCTTAAAAATGGAGATTGTTAAGCCGATGATATGATGATTATAATAAAAAAAACGCACTGCCTTCTCAGGTAGTGCGTCTGTGTTTTGGGGTAAAATTGTTTGTTATTATTCTTTGGGGTAATTTCTGATGCTTTTTAGTTGCTTCATATTGGTGTCAGCCTGAGTGGCAAGGCCACCGGCCTTTGCTGCATTGAAATATTTCTCAGCCGCATCGTAGTCGCCTTCCAGCAGTGCGATGACTCCCAGGTTATTCAGCGTTTCCGCTGCTTTCTGATCAGCTTTGGCAAGATGTTTCTTTGCTGTTGTCAGGTCTCCGCCTTTCTGTATTTCCATGGCTCCTGCATTCAGATTGGCAATAGGATCATCCGGGAACATGGTGGCTGCTACTTGGAATGAATGGTTGAACTCTTCGCTTCCCGGCTGGCAACTTTCCGCAATACGGTAGATTTCCTGCAGGCTCAACAGTTGCGGACGTGTCTTGATAATCTCTTTGGTTTCTTCCAGGTTGAATCCGCGTACGGTATAGTTAACGGTATAGTCAGAATGACGCAAAGCCGGATAACATTCTTCCAATATATATTTATAAGTTTGCGGACCTGCCAATTGAGCGATCTGACGTTCTTTCTTGTCTATGTCCAGTGTCGAGTCATCCGTCAGTTTCAGTATCTCGTCCTTCTTCTCCAATGAAGAGGCTGCGATAAACTTGCGGAATCCTTCCCAGTCTTCAGAAGTATACTCTGAAGTGATCAGTTTATTGTCGAACTTGTAATAACTGGTCACGTAATCTACCAATGCTTGTGTACGACCTTTTGCCAGTCGGGTATTGTTGGCGTAACTTCCTTCCGGTGATGCGTAACCGTGAATTCTTATGCTGCTGAGGGTGGTCTTGTCATCATTGCGTACACTGTCAATCGTTGCACGTATCTTAGCCAGTTCTACTGTGTTGCGACGGTACTCCGGTCGGATGATAATTTGATTCACCGGGAAGTCAAGGAAGGCACTTCCTTCTATGGCACGGTGCTTGACGGCTTCTGCCTGTGGTGTTATATAAGAAATAGACGGCTGTATCACCAGTGGTGAAATGTTCAAACGGGTGATTAATTCACCGCTGGTCTCCTCTTTCAGGTCGCAGCAGCCGCATACATCAATATTCAGTTTCATTTCCGCATCACGCATCCAGGCTTCGAACTGGAATTGCTGGTGGTAGTTGATTATCTGTTCCTTATTGTGTTTACGGCGGATTACGCTGTAAGTATTCTCCGAAACCGGAGTGATGTTATTGCGTTGGTTCACTACTTCCCGTTTGCGACCGTAAACTACGATGGACGGTAATATCTTAGTGCGACCATTCGATTCAAGGAACGGAGTGAGGGTGGCGACATGATTGGAGGAGAGCTTCAGATTTTCCTGCATCACGATATCCATATCGATGCTCAGCACATTGTTATCTTCATTGCGTGTGATAGATTCTTTCTCTATACGCACCTGATCTCTATAGAGTGTCTGCGCTTTCCCGCCCAATACAGGCAGCAGGCAGAAGAGTATGCATAATATCTTTTTCATATTTGTTTTGTTTTAGAATAAATAGATTAAACTGATAGCAGCTTTCGTGGGACCTAAATAGTTCTTATGTCCTTCGCTAACCTTCTCACCGCACGTCTTGCATTCGAATTGCTCATACTTGACACGTGCGTAACCTACACCGATATTCCCTTCCAGATTCCAGTGCTTGGCAAGAATCCATTGATAACCGTAGGAAATACCTGCACCAAAGAAGTTGCCTTTGAAACGGTGGTCCTCCAGTTCCGGCCAGATGCCCCAGGGCATATTGATGGCGGCAGCCTGATAGACGCCTCCATGTACATGGAATCCCACAAAGTGTCCATTGAACTTGTCGCAGAACCAGTAGCGGAGTTCCGGCTGGATGGCGAGCATCTTCATCATCTTCTGATCTTTGTATTTCCACGGATTATAGTTGGCATACAAGTCCAGCGTTAACTTTTTACTCAGACCGACTTCGGCTCCGAGATTGATAATTTTCATCGCGTCCATTACGAGATTGGTTTTCACTCCGACTACCTGACTATATAATAAGGTAGAAGCAAACAAGGTAACGAACAAAAATAAGATTCTTTTCTTTTTCATCGCATGATGGGTTTTGTTTGTTGATGCTACAAAAGTAACGGTTATATGAATAGACGTTAATTGGTGGATTCATCTTTCTTCTCTTTCCTTTCAATGGAAATTAATAAGTAGGGTGGTATATCATTCTTTTTATAGGTGGTATATTATTCATTGATGATAGATGGTGTTTTTACCGTCCGTGTTGAATGAATTACGTATGAGTGGTAATTTGAACTTGCATATCTTATTCAAGTGCTTGAATAAGCTGTATTTCGTTCGTTAAAGAGTGGTAATTCATTCATTTTGCCTCCTAAAAAGTTTTTTCTATTGAATAAAACGCCTATGTTTGCAGTGTACAAACAAACAAGAAAAGATAAATAAGACAACTTAAGTTTAAAAGATTCCCTCCTAAGGAACATGAACAGATAAACAATATGAAGTGTAAGAAGCGGACGAAATAACAAACAACAGTTCGCAAACAAATTAAAAAAACAAATAAAATTTAGGAGGAACTAATATGAAATCAATTAAATTCTTTTTCGCATGTGTATTGGCATTAACTTTTGTAGCATGTTCTAATGCTGAAAGTGATAGTTTTGAAGACAACTCTTCAAGCTTTGAATCCATGATATCTTTATATGGTATACAATCTGCAACTGTCGACTCTAAAGTAGGCGATGTACCCTCTGTGACTGCAGAAGAAATGGCAAGTGTGCTTGAAGCACTTCGTCAGAACGGTAATACCATCCGTAACTGTGAATCGGAAACTTTGGAAGGATACTACGAAAGTGGTGACAGAAAAGAAGTGAAGATGCTTGCAGAATATCAGGCCCGTACCAGAAGCGGTGCTTTCGTAGAACAATTCGCATTGTGTGTTTCCATCAACTTTAATATTGATAATAACGGCGGAGTATTTTATATAGGTACTACATACTCTTCCTCGACTGACCTGTTCAACTGGCAGGGTTATGGAGCTTCCTTATCTACTACTGCTGAAAGAAACAGTATATTCAGCTCAACTTCTTATCTCTATTTCCGTGTAAGCGACCAGGGTAATTGTCTGGTTAAGGTACCCGTAAGCTTTAAAGGTAGCTACAACTTTAAGGATAATAAGGGAACTTATAGCTTCACTCTTTCCAAAGCAGCTAATTAATACAACAGGAATTTATTGATTTAAGGTATTACGTTACAATATATACAACTTATATAAAAGGACTCTATGCGTCGTGCATGGAGATTCCATCAAGCTAAAAGAGGAACCAGACAGCAAACAATATAGCTTTGGTCATTCAGGCAATGAAGAAACAAACAATGGGAGGTCCGCCGATTCTTTTACGAATCAGCGGGCTTTTACTTTATTGTGAATTATTGCTAAAAAATATTTGTTATCCGATTTGCTAATGATTTAATTATCTATCTTTATCAGCCAATACACATGAACAAAATACAATTAAGATATGAGGAAGTTCTTCTTTCTGTTGTTGCTATTGACGGTTTTTCTTCCGTCATACTCTATAGATACCCACTGGGACCTGGAACCGCAAATAATTAAAAACGGAGTCGGAAATAATACTATTTATCATGTTTGTTACGGAAGCGAAGGATTTATGTGGTTCTCTACCGACAAGGGAATCTCCCGTTATGATGGCTTCAGATTTCGCGATTATCCTCTCATTATGAGTATTGACTCACTTTCCACCCCTCTGCATCAGGCTGTAAAAATGTTGAAGGAAGGTTCCGACGGTTTATTTTATGCATTACTCTATCAGGGGGGAATTACCTGTTTTGACAAAGAGATTGAACAGTTTTTGCCCGTACGTTTCGACAGGCCGCTGAAACTTAAAGAGATTCAGGATTTCTGCTGGAATGACGGAAATCTCTATCTGGCTACTTCACAGGGATTGTTTGAATCACGCCCTATCCGCAAGAAAGAAGGAAAAGATGATTTCGTCTATTGTATATTAAATCCCGAGCCTTTGATAAAAGGAAAGATTACCAATCTTTGCACGGATGGAAAAACAAATCTGTATTTTGCCGTTGACCGCGAAAGGGTGATGCATTATGATCTCGTAACGAAAAGGAGTTCTGTGATCAGAGAATATGATGTGGTGAACAGACTCTTTTTGCGACAGGGGAATTTATGGATATGCAGATTATGGAATGACATCGTATGCTATGACCTTAAATCGCATAAGGAACGTGTAGTCTCTCTCGAAGGGGGCGACCAGTCGGATTTCTCCAACTCGTATGTTACGGATATGGTGATGAAAGATAAGCAGACGTTTTATCTGACGACATGGGACGGATTATACAAATTGCGTTTTGAGAATCAGAATTTGTGTGAGAGCCCGTTTACATTGACACTGCTGACACAGGGGGAAAGAGCATTCCATTCGAGAATCGAAAATAAGATGACCAGTCTGCTATGGGATGATAAGCAGCAGATTCTCTGGGTAGGCACCTTTGGCGGCGGAGTGGTAAAGTTTGATATCAGCGACAGTATGTACAGCCGGGTGCGGCAGAATTTCAAATCCAGAGTGGATGGCATGGTCGAAGATGCAAAAGGGTATATCTGGCTGACGGTGACCGACGGGGGAATCATGAGAAGTGATACTCCGTCATTTTCGATGGATACACATTTTGAGCCGTGGACAAAAGTATCCGGTCTTTCCGGACGTTATCATATATATAAAGGTAAAGATGGAAACATCTGGCTGGGCAACAATTTTGGAGAGATCATCTCTGTCAATCCGCTTACGGAAGATGTGGAATCTTTCCAGTTGAAAAACAACGAAGGCGGGAGGATGCAGGCTGTTATCCATTGTTTCTGTCTGGATTCGTGGAATCGTTTGTGGGTAGGTACTTCGAATGGATTGGTACAGGTAGATCCTAAAACTCACGGATGCAAAAATATAAAGCTGCCCAGTGAAATCAAGAATGTATTTGCCATCACTGAAGATAAGGAAGGAAATGTATGGGTAGGTACGGATAAAGGGCTGAAAAGACTTGAAACGAACGGTGACCAGATACGGGTGGAAGGAAACTATGAAAAGGAGAACGGGCTGGAAGAAGCCGGAGTGCGAACCCTGTATGTGAATAACTATAATCAGATTTATGCAGCCTATCTGAACGTCGTTATTCGCATCGACGGAAGAGAGAAGGATAAGATAGAATCTGTCTATACACTGCAGAGTGGATTGACGGACGGACATGTCGGTTGCATGGTCGACGACCATATCGGAAACACATGGGCAGGAAACAATGTCGGTGTGATGACCATCAGGAATGGACAGGAGGCTTTCTATAGTTATCTGTCGGTGGGAAACTGCAGTGCGGTCTGTCGTTTGAATGACGGACGCTTGTTATGGGCGAATTCATGGGGACTGATTTTCTTTGATCCTTCCGCTACCAAAGGGGATAGCAGCAAAAAGTGCTTGATGCTGACCGATGTGGAAGTAGGCGGCGAAACGGTGCTGGCAGGAGAGAAGCGGAACGGCCAGATGATTCTGTCTGTTTCTCCGGAAAAGCAGGAGAAGCTGGTGTTTGCTTCCGATAACAACGACTTTCATTTGTTCTTTTCCGATTTGCGTTACGGACTGGCGCAGCGCAAGATTGCCTACCGTCTGCTTCCTGTGGATAAAGAGTGGAAGATGATACCGCTTGCAGAAGGACTGTGGTTCAACGGATTGGCTGCCGGAAAATATATCTTGCAGGCAAAACTGGTCTTTCCGGATGGTAAAGAAGGAGATGTAATAGAGATCCCTCTGGTGGTGAAGGGCAAATGGTATCAGACTATATGGGCATATATCATGTATGTTCTGTTACTTGGCGGATTATCTTATTTCTTCTATTCTTATTTCAGAAAGAAGGATCATCGCAAACAGATTCATCGGGACCGTGAGATGATACTGAAGGAGAATCTGAATCTCGAAAAGCTGAAACAGGAACAAAAGAAAGAGATAGAAGCGATGAGGAACCGGTTGCTGATGCTCTTTGTGCAGGAATTGCGTACGCCGTTGTCACTCATCATCGCTCCGCTGAAGGAATTGCAGAAGGATGACGCTCAAACTTCTCAGCTTTCTCTGCAGGTGGCGTACCGGAACTCACTCCGTATGGTGGATGCCTGCGACCAGTTGCTGGCAGTATACGGACAAGGCAATATGGAATCAAAACTGGAAGTTGCTCCGTATTCGGTGGATAAAATGATCGACAGCTCTCTTTTTGGTGTCCGGGACTTGTTGAAGGTGTATGCCATTGATTTCCATTGCGAGAAGAGAATCAAGAAGGAGATGGAATTCTATGTGGACAAAAAGAAAATAGAGTTCGTCATTCATAATCTGCTGACGAACGCTTTCACTCATACGCATTATGCGGGAACGGTTTCTTTATCTGTTTGTGAGGTCGTAAATGACAATATGCACTATGTCTGCCTGATAGTAGAAGATGACGGAAAAGAAAAGGTAAGAACCGCTGAGCAGTTGATGAGCGAGAATAAAGGATCGGAACATGATATGTCGGTTGCGCAAATGGGATTCACCATCATGCAGCAGATGGTCGAAGCCCATTACGGAACGATTACTCTTGAAAGTACCGAAGGAAAGGGGACGAAGGTCACGGTCAATCTTCCTGCAGACAGAGATGTCTTTGAAAACAATCCGAATATTCAGTTTACCGATCCGGAAGAACTGACGGAAGTAGCAGAGCCGGAACCCGAATCGGCAGAAACACAGAAACAGGATTTGGCAGTAGAGGATGCTGCCGTGCAACAGGATCAGCAACTGCCGTTTTTTGCGGAGACATTGCCTGCCGAAGAAGTAGCATCTCCTGTAGCGGGCGGAGCTAAAAAGACGATATTGATTGTAGAAGATCATAAGGATATCCGCCTGTATCTGAAAGTGCTCTTCGGCAATGAATATAACTTGTTGATGGCAACCAACGGGCAGGAGGGAGTCGATACGGCAATGAAAGAGATGCCGGACTTGATCATCTGTGATGTCATGATGCCGGTGAAAGACGGTTTCGAATGTTGCCGGGAGGTGAAGGAGAATCCGGAAACGTGCAGTATTCCTTTTATCATGCTGACGGCAAAGGTAGAAGACGACGATATTATTCACGGACTGCAGCTGGGTGCGGATGATTATGTGCTGAAGCCGTTTACCCCGGGCATTCTGAAGGCAAAAGTCAGTAGTCTGATTAATGGTCGTCAGACGTTGAAGCAGATGTACACGAAGTTGTTTAAATTGCCGGGAACGGATACAATTGTCGTGAGCGAACCGGAACAGGCGGGTGAGGAAGTGAAGACGGAAGATCCGTTTATCACAGCCGTTATCAAAATTGTGGAAGAAAATATTTGCGAGGCGGACTTCAGCGTGAAGAAACTGGCAGCGGAAATGAATATGAGTCAGCCTACCCTCTACCGCAAAGTGAAGCAAAGTACAGACTATACCATTATAGAACTGATCAGAGGAGTACGTATGCGCCGTGCGGGAGTGCTGTTGAAAACGAAACAATATGCAGTGCAGGAAGTTGCCGAAATGGTGGGGTATAATGACATTCCGACTTTCCGCAAACATTTTGTGGATGCATTTGGTACGACTCCTTCTACGTATGAATAAAAAAATGACTACTTTTGCAGTCGAAAACCCTAAAATGAGGAATCGGCGTGCAAAGGTATTTTATTTATTTGGCTTATGATGGAACCAACTATCACGGTTGGCAGATACAACCCAACGGGAGTAGTGTGCAGGAATGCTTGATGAAGGCTTTGTCTACTTTTCTGCGTCGTGATGTGGAAGTGATAGGTGCCGGACGGACGGACGCGGGGGTGCATGCCTCGCTGATGGTGGCACATTTTGATCATGAAGACGTGCTCGATACGGTGACCGTTGCCGACAAGCTGAACCGTCTGTTGCCTCCCGATATTTCTGTCTATCGTGTCCGTCAGGTGAAACCGGATGCGCACGCCCGTTTTGACGCGACTGCCCGGACGTATAAGTACTATGTGACTACCGCCAAATATCCTTTCAACCGCCAGTACCGCTACCGTGTCTATGGTTCATTGGATTATGAACGGATGAACGAGGCTGCACGTACCCTGTTCGAATACATCGATTTTACAAGTTTCAGCAAACTGCATACAGATGTAAAAACAAACATCTGCCACATCTCCCATGCCGAATGGACGAAGATGGAAGGAGAAGACACCACCTGGGTATTTACTATCCGTGCCGACCGCTTTCTCCGTAATATGGTGCGTGCCATCGTAGGAACATTGCTTGAGGTAGGACGCGGCAAACTGACCGTGGAAGGTTTCCGTAAAGTGATAGAACAACAGGATCGTTGCAAAGCAGGAAC
This sequence comes from Bacteroides sp. RCH18, assembly GCF_058231005.1. Lineage (NCBI taxonomy): Bacteria > Pseudomonadati > Bacteroidota > Bacteroidia > Bacteroidales > Bacteroidaceae > Bacteroides > Bacteroides sp. RCH18. The sequence goes on from NZ_JBIPTC010000002.1 coordinate 1,119,311, forward strand.
TTCCGCTCCGGGAAATGCGCTCTTCCTTGTCAACGTAGAATATCCGGAAGAGGAAATAAGTAATAGGTAATAAGTATTACCCAGTGCTTATTACCTATTACCTGATACTTGTTACTTGACACCTATTACTTATTACCTATTACTTAATACTTATTACTTATTTCAACATGTGGTTATTATTAGCTTTTCTCTCGGCTACCTTGCTGGGATTTTATGATGTATTCAAGAAACAGTCGTTGAAAGATAATGCGGTGTTGCCTGTATTGTTTTTGAATACGCTTTTCTCCAGTCTAATTTTTCTGCCGTTCATTTGGGTATCGGCATTTGAACCTGATCTCCTTGGGGGAACCATCTTTAATGTTCCCGTTGCAGGATGGGAGCAGCATAAATATATTATCATCAAGTCGTTTATCGTTCTGTCATCGTGGATATTCGGTTACTTCGGGATGAAACACTTGCCTATTACTATTGTGGGGCCTATCAATGCCACCCGTCCGGTGATGGTGCTTGTAGGAGCGATGCTGGTGTTTGGCGAGCGTCTGAATCTCTACCAATGGATCGGAGTGATGCTGGCAGTGGCTTCCTTCTTTATGTTGAGCCGTTCGGGGAAGAAAGAAGGGATCGATTTCAAGCATAACAAATGGATTCTCTTTATTATACTGGCAGCAGTCATGGGAGCTGTCAGCGGATTGTATGACAAGTTTCTGATGAAACAGTTGAATCCGATGCTGGTGCAATCGTGGTATAATGTCTACCAGTTCTTTATCATGGGAACCATTATCTTCCTCCTCTGGTGGCCCAAACGGAAGACGACCACTCCTTTCCGCTGGGACTGGACCATCATTCTGATTTCCGTATTCCTTTCGGCGGCAGACTTTGTCTACTTTTATGCTCTGAGCTATGATGACTCCATGATCTCCATCGTTTCGATGGTTCGTCGGGGAAGCGTGATCGTATCTTTCATTTTCGGAGCGCTCTTCTTCCGTGAAAAGAATTTAAAAAGCAAAGCGATTGACCTTATCCTCGTGTTAATCGGAATGATATTCTTATATTTGGGGTCTAAATAAAAAGTACAATATGAAATCAAATAAAATCACTCATACCATCGCATTTTTCATCATCGGTCTGTTTACTTTTGTCTCTTCACAGGCGCAGGAAGCAAAGACTCTTTTTATCAACGTACCGGATTCACTTTGTCCCTTGCTTACGAAGGTGAACCGTGAAGACTGCATCGACTTTCTGAGCAGTAAAATGAAAGCACAAGTGGAAAACCGTTTCGGACAGAAATCGGAAATGACCGATCTGAGTAAGGACTATATCCGGATGCAGATGACTCCGGAAACCACTTGGCAGATGAAAGTATTGGCTTTGAATGATACCACGAATGTGATTTGTACGGTAGCTACGGCATGTGCTCCGGCTTGTGACAGCAGCATCCGCTTCTATACCACAGACTGGAAACCGCTGACTGACCATTCATTCATTACCCTCCCGGTCATGAGTGATTTTCTGATAACTCCTGACTCCGCTTCCATATATGAATTTGATGAAGCCTCCCGTTCGGCAGACATCTTATTGATGAAAGTGGATATGAACAAGGAAAACACAGAACTGGCTGTCACTCTGTCCACTCCCGACTATATGTCAAAAGAAACGGCAGAAAAACTTAAACCGTTTCTCCGCCGTCCTATTGTTTATCAGTGGAAGAATGGAGCGTTTACCAAATAAACAGCTCCGCCCCATTTCCACTAATTATCCATTAGCCAAGCACTCATTGATGAATGCCACCATCTCCGGTGTATGTTCTTCTACGCTTTGAAGTAGTTTGAACTGTGCCTTGGTGCGCACCAGATTATGTTCGGGATATTTGATTTTGTAGTAAGTATCTCCGTTGATATAATCGGCAAGGAACCGTACGCACTGCATATAGGGGAATAAAGCGGCAGCATAAGGCAGGTTCTCTATTTCAATGGGAGTGAGGAACGATTTGGCACCTTTCAGATATCCTTTGGTGAATGCCTTGAATATCTCCATGTTGAAGTTCACACGATCCAGGTCTTTGTCATCTTCATCTCCGGTGTTGGCACCTGTACGGAGGAAATCACCGTAGTCGGAGAAGATGAAACTCGGCATTACCGTATCGAGATCGATGACGCAAAGCACTTTTCCGTCTTCATCGAACATCATGTTGTTTACTTTCGTATCGCAATGGCATACTCGTTTCGGAAGTTTTCCTTCGCGGAACAGGCGTTCTGCCTTGCACATTTCGTCCGCACGCTTTTCTATCTCGTCCAGATAATACTGTACTTCGGCTACTCGTCCGGCAGCATTGGCAGCGACTGCATCACGTAGCTGTTTGAGACGGAATTCCATGTTATGGAAGTCGGGGATGGTTTCTCCCAGTGTTTCCGGAATGTCGGCAAGCATAGCCTGGAAGTTTCCGAAAGCCTCTCCTGCATAATTGGAATATTCCGGATTAACGGTCTCGTATGTTTTGGCACGCGGAATGAATACCATGACACGCCAGTAGCTTTCTCCGTCGAACCAGTAAGTTTTTCCTTCTTCAGTGGCGAGGAAAGAGAGAACCTTGCGGTCGATGTCAGCTTCTCCGGCTTCGGTCAGTTTCTTGCGAATATGTCCGGTGACTGCGGCAATATTGGATTGAAGCATTTCTACATTCTGGAAGATAGCATGGTTGATGCGTTGCAGAACGTAGTTGGGGGCGTCTGCTTCTTGTGTGTTAACTTTGTATGTGTCGTTGATAAGTCCTGCTCCCAAAGGCTTAATCTCTGTGATAGTACCTTGGGTGTTGAACTTGGCTACAATACTTGATAAATCTTTCATGGGTCTTTTCTTTAAAATTTATACTAAGGTTATCGATAATCATATTTGGCGGCTTCGGTAGCCTGACTGCCGGAACGAACCGGTACCAGAGTGAACCCCCAGTTGTATTCGCGGTTGGCAGGAATCTGGTGGAAAGGTTCCGGACGTGCTCCCCAACTGTCATAGCCGCCTACTCCCTGTTGCTTCATGTCGACACAAACTTCGACGAAGTCTCTCGGAGTGATGTCGTTGACGTGATGCATCCGGCGCAATACATTGCGGGCGGCCTTTTCGTCGTGGTTGGCAGCTTCTTCCGGGCTGAAGTTATTCCATTGGTAAGGGTGGGGTAGCGCTTCTTCCGAGTCGAAGTCCTCGACGGAATTGCGCAGTGCGTTGAAACCGATCAGGCTGTCGGCAACGATGACAAGGCCGTTTCCTTTATCGGGAGACAGGTTGAGCCAGCGCGTATCCGTGTGATGTCCGTTCTCCTGAGGACGTACGTAGTTGAAGTACATCTTATCGGCGGTTGTCTGATAGACGCCTACCATGGTTCCGTGATTGCGGTCGATGTAGTTTTCTTCCGGACCACGCCCGAAATACTGTACATTGTTCATCTGCGCCGGCAGACGGAAACGTACACCGATGCGGGGGACTTCCAGCTTGGAAGCGGCTTTGCGGGCTGCATCACTTCCGGGAGTGAAGGTAGCCATGCGGGTAGCTTCGGAGACTTCCGTCTCGGCAGCCTGCATATCGGTAGAAGTAAATTTGGCATTTACATGAACGATTCCGCTTGGGTATATCTTATAGGTGACAACATACAGATTGCCGGCTGCCAACAGATAAGTTGCCTGCAACAGGACGGCTTTGTCTTCTGTGCTTACCTTCGTGTCTGTCACATGGAAGTCTTTGCTGGACTTTTTCCATACGTGGAGGCGTTTGGGAGCACCGTTTCCGTAATCATTGTCATTAGGTGCCCGCCAGAAGTTGGGCTGGATGCCGAATCCGTCTTTGAAGTATTCGGTTCCATTCACTTTGTATGAGGTAACCAGACCGCTCTTCTTGTTGAATACAAAGTTTACTTTTGAAGAAGAAACAGTCAGTTCGTCTCCTTGGGTTTGAGTTTGCAATGCGGGGCCGTTGGCTTTGTACGTATTCCTTTCGGCTTCGACGGGCAGACGGAACTGGTCATATGCAATCTCGTATCCGGCGGGAATCAGCGGTTCCGGTTCTACGGCTATCACGCTGAAGTTTATGAAATATTCTGTTCCCGGACGGGCTTTCAGACCACTTACCGGTACGGTAAATTCTTTTGAAGCCTGCGGAGCGATGTCCAGTGATACCTTTCCGCTTTTGACGGTTTTTCCGTTGGCCAGTACGCTGTAATGTATCTGATACTTTTTCAGATTGGTGAAGTAGAAACGGTTCGTGATGTTGAACTTGCCCGAGGCTGCGTCAATCGCATCGAAGCCGACATTCTGATGCACGTATTTCACTTCTGCCATTGCCGGATGCGGACCACGGTCGGGATTGACAAGACCGTTGCAGAGGAAATTACCGTCGCTGGGTGCATTTACTCCGAAGTCACCTCCGTAAGCCCAGTATTCTCTTCCGTTCTTGTCTTTCTGGAGCAGACCCTGATCTACCCAGTCCCAGATATATCCTCCCTGAAGGTTCGGATATTTATAGATAGCCTGCCATTGTCCCCAGAGATTTCCGGTAGAGTTGCCCATTGCGTGTGCATATTCTGACGGGGCAATAGGACGGTCGCTGCCGTTCTTGCCGATATCTTCCAGCCAGCCGGCACCCGGATACTGGGGTACGTACATATCGGTGTTCCATTCCCATTGTGCACGTTCATAGTTGACGGGACGTTGCATGATGTTCTTGTCAGCTTCTTTCAACCAAAGATAAGTCTGGTAGAAGTTGTATCCGTTTCCGGCTTCATTTCCTAACGACCAGAAAGTTACGCTGGGGTAGTTCTTGTTGCGTTCGAACATATTGATTGTGCGATCCATGTGTGGTTTCAGCCATTCGGGGTTGTTACCTAATGATCCGCCTTTGCGGAGATCGTAGTACATACCGTGGCTTTCGATATTGGCTTCATCGTACACGTAAAGTCCGTATTCGTCGCAAAGTTCATAGAAACGGCGGTCCTGCGGATAATGGCAGAGACGTACGCTGTTCAGATTATGCTGTTTCATCAGTTCGAAGTCACGACGCATCAGTTCTTCGGTGACGTAATGTCCGGTTTCCGGATTATGTTCGTGGATATTGACTCCTTTCAGTTTCAGCGGTTGTCCGTTGATAAACAGGCATACATAAGGTTTTCCGTTAGCGGCTTTCTGATCGATTGGTTTGATCTCGATGCGGCGGAATCCTACGTTGAAAGGGATAATCTCATTGATTTTACCCTCTTCTTTGACAGTCATCACCAACTTGTAAAGGTTCGGGTGTTCCGATGTCCATGTGTGTACATCAGTCAGATTCTTGTCAAAAGAAAGGGTACGTGTTTCGTTGACAGGGACATAAGTTGTCTTCTCTTCAGTAGCAACTACTTTTCCCTGAGCATCGAGCAGTTCATATGCCAGCGTCAGATTGGTTGCAGCCGGACGATGATTGCGCAGGTCGACGTTCAAGGCGAATACTCCGTTCTTGTAACTGTCATCCAGTGTCGATGTGATGCGGAAATCTTTCAGGGCAGCTTTGGGCTGTGAATACAGATAAACATCCCGTTCGATACCGCTGATACGCCAGAAGTCCTGACATTCCAAATAAGAACCTGTGCTCCAACGGAAGATTTTCAGTGTAAGTACATTCTTACCCGGTTTCACGTATTTGTTGATCAGGAATTCTGCAGGGTTCTTGGAATCTTCGCTGTATCCTACTTCCTGTCCGTTGATGTATACATATACACCTGATTTCGCTCCGGCGAGGTGGAGGTAGATATCCCGTTCTTTCCAATCAGCGGGAATATCGATGTCCCGACGGTAGACTCCCACGGGATTGGCTTCCGGAAGGGTGGGAGGCTGCGGGTTACGGGGCTTGAACTCATAACCGTGGTTGGTGTAGATAGCCACTCCATACCCTTGTACTTCCCAGTTGCCCGGAACTTTGATGTCATTCCAGGAGTCCGTGCTTACGGAAGGGTCGGTGATATTGGCGGGAAGGTCTTTGTAGCTGTCTGCGAAGAAGAACTTCCATGTACCGTTCAGCAACTGATAATAGTTGCTTTTTTCAAACTTCCCGGTAAGTGCATCAGTCCGGTTATCGTACGTCATGAAGGAAGTACGCGGATATTCTTTATTGACCGATACAACTTGCACATCCTGCCAGTAAGGCTTGTCGGATATCTTTTCGGCCATAGCGCCTGTTGTTAACAGAGAGAATATTCCTGCCAGTAATAGGTGATATGATCTGTATTTCATGTTTTTCAATCTTGTTTCTTTTTTTATTTAACTTTGATATGGTCGAAGCCTTCCCCATAAACTCCGATAACGGCACTTTGCGATACAAATGCGTTGGGGTCGATATCTTTAATCAGTCGGAAGATGATGGTAGACTCCCGTTTTTTGGCAAGCACAAACATCATTTTCACTTCTCTGCCTGTGTAGAAGCCGGTTGCATTGATGATCGTCACTCCACGGTGAGGGTATTCGTTGATGTGTCGTCCTATCTCCTCATATTTATTGGATATGATAAAGAACTGGACAGACTGACGTGCGCTGTTCACTACCTGATCGAGGACGAAACTGCAAATGTAAAGCGTTGCAAATCCGTATACCACCTTCTCCCAGTCCTTCAGAACGAAATAACTGGAGGTAATGATGATCATATCGCAGATCAGTATGACTCTTCCCAAGGTTATGTCCCGGTATTTGTTGATGATAGCGGCAATGACGTCCGTACCGCCGGTGCTTCCGTTGGCGCAGAACGCAACTCCGATACCGCCGCCACAGAACGATGCTCCGATGACGCATGCCATGAAAGGCTGGTCGCGAAGAAGGGAAACGCCTGATGCCAGTTGCTGGATAACGGACAGGAAGAAAGTCAGGGTGAATACTCCAAAAATAGTTTTAATACAGAACTTTAATCCCAATAACTTAAGCGCAAGCAACAATAAGAAAAAGTTAATGCTGAAATATGTATACTGTACCGGGAATCCCGTTGCCCAATATACAATAGATGCAATACCCGGCACTCCGCCCGTCGTAATGTCGTTGGGGAGTAGGAAAACGGTCCATCCGATGCCATAAAGTATCATACCTACGGCGATCATCACATAATCTTTGGCTTCCCGAAGGATAGTCTGTCTAGAGGGTTTTAAAATATCTGCTTTCATATAGGTGATTATAATAATCAGTAAAGTGCCGAACATGAACTTACGGATAACCTGACTTTTTCCCAGTCTGGCTATCCGTAAGTTTATATATTAATAAGGTATAATGGCTTATTCGGCAAAAGCATGTCTGTAACCTTGCACTTTGTTCCATCCGCCACGGGTGAAATCAGGAACTTCTACCGGAGCAGAACCGTTTTCGATGGAGAGTCTGGTCAGTTCGGCCATACAACACCATTCTGCGAGGTCGTAAACGTCCATGTCCAGTGGCAAACCATTGCGCAGACAGTATACTAGACGATAGTCCATGATATAATCCATACCGCCGTGTCCACCTACTTTCTTGGCAGTTTCTTCCAGTTCTTTGTGGATAGGATCTTTGTATTTAGCCATCAATGCTTTTTTTACATCTTCAGATACAGAACCGTGTGCGTTCAGCTTTTCGTGATTTGGCACATCATTAGAGTCTACTTGTGTAGGTCTCAGACAGTATTCCTCAATCGGATATTTGCTGGCATAGCCATCAGCTCCAACTACTTGGTACATACGGCTGTAAGGACGGGGAGTCATTACATTGTGCTGTATCAGCATTGTTTTACCGTTCTCCGTACGGATGAGGGTTGTGGTCTGGTCTCCGTTCTGGAAGTCTTTTACTTCTTTTCCGGTAGACTTTTTAATGTATGCCGGACCGTTCACAGCTTTGGTGTCCATAGCAACGAGAGTTTTCATACGGTCGCCACGGTGAATATTGAGTACTTGGCAAGCCGGGCCCATACCATGAGTTGCATATACATCACCACGATGTTTTTGATTGTAATCCATACGCCAGTTGTTCCAGTAATACGGCCAGAAGTCTTCCAGATTGTGGATATAAGCACCTTCTACGTGAAGTACTTCACCGAATACACCTTGTTGTGCCATATTGAGTGAAGTCAGTTCGAAGAAGTCATATACGCAGTTTTCCAGTTGCATACAGTGCTTGCGAGTCTTCTCGGAAGTGTTGATTAGCTTCCAGATTTCATCCAGTGTCATAGCGGCAGGTACTTCGATGGCTACATGTTTGCCATGTTCCATAGCGTATACACCCATGTCTGCATGGTGTTTCCAGTCTGTAGCTATGTATACCACGTCGATATCGTCCCGTTCGCAGAGCTTTTTCCATGCGTTTTCATCTCCTGCGTAGGAAGCTGCTTTCGGCAGACCGGCTTTTTCCAGTATCTTTTGTGCACCTTCAACACGTTCGGGGAGAAGATCGCATAAAGCTACAATCTGAGTTCCAGGAATATGTGTCCAGCGTTCAACCGCACCAGGACCGCGCATTCCCAATCCGATAAAGCCTACACGGACTGTTTCAAGTTTAGGAGTAACGAGTTGGATTACATCTTGCTGATTTGCCGGACGAGCCGGAGTTTCTACTTTTATAGGAGAGAATTTTGCTTTTGTCTTTTGAGCAAAACTGGTCTGGCAGGTCAACAATGCAAGACCGACGAGTGTGCTAAGTAGTAGTTTCTTCATCTTTCTTTTAATTTTTAGTTGGGGGTTATTAATTGGTTTTTCATTTCGGTGTCAAAAATACTAATTAATTAATCAATCCAGTGTAATTATTGTAGATATTTTCATTGCCCGTCTATATTTTTGGTAGAAAAAGAGTCGCACTATTCGCTATGTTATAATGATGTTTTCGGCATCGCCCGAACAGTGAGCGATGCCGTTTTTACATCTGTAATGTGTGTTAAGTTAAATTATTCTTATAATAGAATACGTTTTCCGTCAGCTTGTACGGCATATAATTTGGCATTCACCATCAATATAGATGAAGGAATCTCGAAAGTCGTGAAGGTAGAAAAATAAAGTAATTTTCCATTTTCATCATTCTCCCTGAGTTCAAAAGCCACAGCTTCATCTCCGTTTTGGATGGAGACCTTGCGTCCTGCCAGCTCTGCCGTGATAGCTTTGGTTATCTTCTGATTTTCTTTGAATTGAGTGTAATATCCGACATCTCCAACTGCCGAATAGCGGTAGTCATTCTGTGGAAACTCACTTTTCTTTCTATCTTCGATGTATTGGAAAGCGTGTTTCGGGGCGGGGAATTGTGCCATGTATTCTTTTGCTTCCCGAATCATCGCATCACTTACATAGTATTTGTATGTTCCATACTGTTCGATAGTCGTATTGACAGGTTCGAAGAATCCCCACATCTCGAAAAAGTCAGTCAGGTTCTGATTGGCGGCTTTACTTGCCATTTTGGCAAATTCAAGTTGCTTTTTCCCAGGATCTTCACCTTCGGTCATATTCACTTCACGCATCAGTTTGAAAAGTGTCTGCCAGAAATCAGTTTTATATTCGCATCGATGATAGTAAATCCATAATTGCCAGTTCATTCTCATATGCGTTTCTGTGTCTTCGTTCTGGTGGGTTGCGTCTCCCATATTATACCAAGCCTGCCCGTTGGCATAACGGGCGGTTGCAACGCTTCCTAACCCGTTACCACGCGATTTGTATTTTCCTAATTTATAGATAATGAAATTAGAGAACAGATTATTAGATGATTCGGTAGAACTGGCCCAGTTAATAGCTGCCTGATGAACATGGCCAATTTCATGAGCTGGTCCCCACGCGTTATCTTCCGCCGCCATTACATTATCTTCCAACAAGATATTGCCTAAGTAGGTATAGACAAATCCGATTTGATAGTCAGAAGCCCACATATAACTTCCTTCCGGTGAGATGGCAAATAAATGGTTGTTGACTTGTGATGGGCGTACATCGTCAATTCCCATTAATTCTTGTTGCCAGCCGACAATGTTATCCCATAGATGGATGGCTGAGAGGATGTTGTTGGGTACATATTCCAATAATTTGTTGCGGTGGAAATAGAACATGATCTTTTCACCGCGTATGCAGAAGTATTTGTGTGTTGATTTTTTCAATAGTTCAGCGTATTTTTCGTCTGTCTTATGTTCTTTCAGGTCGAAGAAACCGTTCACTGTGCCACTTCCGAGTGGTATGTGAATTTTGATGGGTTTTGCTGTATTTGAAGTCAGTTCGGTGTTGTACATGACAAACAATTGTCCTTCTCCTTTCATAGTCAGTTTGTTGACTCCGGGATTTAGCATATAGACATCGCCTGAAGAAGCTGTTTGCTTGTATTCTGTTCCTGTTTCCCAAATACACTGCATTGAAATATTCTGTCCGTATGTGTCACCAACCAATACGATGATATCGTCTCCTGCCTTGACGGATATACCAGTCGGATTGTCGAGATCACTATATTTCTTAGTCATTAATTTATCCGCCCATTCGGCAATATTACTGTATGGTTCATAGCTGCGAATGCGAAATTCTTTTTCCCATTTGTCGTATGTATTGTCACGAACCGCTTCTGCTATTCTGACGAAATAGTCTGGCAGAGCTTGTATCTGTTCGTTGGTGACATTGTTCTTTATTTCCGTACAGGTTATGTCGGTGAATACGGTAAGAAGTTGTTTGTCCAGTGTTTTATCCGTATTTGTTTTGTAAAATTCCATTTCATCACAGCTTACAAAATCGCCCAGACCGCTTAATACTTCGAATTTGATTCCGGTCGCTTTTATGCCTTCTGAAAATGAAACTTTGGAAGGAGCATTCTGCTCTTTAAAGTCATATTCTCCCTGTAATGTATAATCTGATCGGTCAGGATTGGTTGTTGTATATACTTTGACCTTTCCGAAGTTTCCATTACCGGATCGTGTATAATAAATTAAGTAGTCTATTTCCGTATCTCCTTTAAAATAGTATTCCAGCGTGACAGGGAATTTGGCGGATTGTCCCCACGGAGTGTGGAAAGGGGCAGCTCCATCAGTTGAAAATTTGCCATCATATGTATTTTCAATATCCTGTCCCTCCTGATGCTCACTCGCTTTGCCTCCGGTTGGTGTAACCTTGATGTCACCCTCAACAATTACTTCGCCTTTGGCATATTGATTAACGGTGATAGTATAGGTAGCAGTAGTTGATGTTACTTTTATATTGGCTGTTCTTTTGGTTTCGCCTGTATTTTCATTCACTGTGATTTTTAGGAAAGTTCCTTCTGCTGCTGTCTTTTGTTTTGAGCATTGTAGCCAGTTTGCTTCATAAGAGACACTCCATTGAGCTAACTCCAGAGATGTGTTAATTGGAATCTGGACAGATGTACTTGATTTATCCAGATTTTGTGTCAGATATTCCTCACTGATACTGAAGGAGCTATTTATAATCGATTTTTCGCTATCCTTGCATGCCAGTGAAACTGTGAATAGAGTAAAAAGGGCTAATAGGTTAGTAATGAATCTTTTTATTGTCATTTTTTTGCTGTATTAGTTTTTAAGATAGATGAGGTATAAAAGGGTGAATCAAAAGTCTGACTCACCCTTTGTCTCTCATTTATTATTCGGACAGTATGAACAGACTAAATTCGCTCCATACAAAGAAGGAACCACCGGTCCAGTTGCTTTCACATTCAAAGCGTAAGGTGTTGGCAGCATTGTCTATTGAAACGTCGGGAGAAACATAAACTCCTGCAGCACCTGACGGGAGACCATCTTCATCCCACGCAAAACGCTTGTAAAGTTGTAAATTGTTCTCATTCGTTCCTGTATATAAATTGAACCATGCCAAAGCGGCATTTCCGTTATTTGATCTGTTTGTATAGGTGAAACGGAATGTCTTAGTTGATACGGGCAATTTTACTTGAACATAATGCTTGCCGGCAACCGATACGCTCCACGCGCTGTGGAAGTAGGTACCTACGTCTCCATCCAATAAATTAGCTAAGGAACCTTCTGACGGTTCTATTGCATTACTGGAAAGCATGTCCGCTGTCAGACTGTATTTTTCAACAGATGCAACCAGTATAAATGGATTCGTGTCGAATTCGAAACCGTCTTTTCCATTAATTTCCAGAATCTTTATACCCACATTTCCGGAGGTCTTCGTAAATTTAGGGATATTAACCTGAACAGAAGATGTGTTTCCAGGCTCAAATGAGATGATGTCCGAAACTAACGTTGCTCCTTCTAAGGTAGTAGTCGTTTCATCAATTGCTACTTTACAGGTGAAATTCCATTGGTTTTCGACTTGCAATCCTAAAGCAAGATCAATGATACCTCCACTTTGTGATAAATATTTAGTCACGGTTCCTGAACTGGATTCAGTGACTGAAAGAGAGGGAGTAATAATCTCCGGTTTCAGAACTAATGTGTTCTTATCTGCCAGGATGGAATCGGATGTACTGGTCAGCATGATTGGAAGAACACACGTTTGTCCCTCTTCAAGAGTCTGCTCAAAGATTTCGATCTCGTTGGTATTCAGCTGTAAATTGATGATCTTATAGGTTTCAGCAGAAGAATAATCGAGTTCTTCTATGTTGAACGAATAACAATTGGCAGGCATTGCCACATAGTCCAAACCTCTCTCGGAGATATACTTTTCAAAATTGACTGCATCCATTGCACCGATATGGGCAGAAGCTGTCAATGTGGGTTGACTTCCGGATTTAATGACCGTTATTGAATAGTTAGTAGCCTCTCCTGTTTTATAAAGATCTACGGCTTGCTCACCGGTGGTCTGCAGTGATAGTATTTTCTCATATTCCTGCGGATAGGTATCGTCATAATTGTCGCAGGAAGTATTCATCAGAATCATCCCGCACAAACACAATGCTATTGATATATGTTTCATATATATTCTATATTGTTATGAATGAATAAAAAATAATTAATATCCGGGTGCTTGTACCATTTGCGGATTTTTGTATACTTCGTTGTAGAATACCGGATTCAGGTACATGTGGTTTTCCCACACATAAGGTGCATCAACTGTAGTTCGTTTATTAAATTCTTCGAATGTGGGACTTTGAACTTCTGCATTCAATCCTTCCCGTTTGTTTGCTCCAAAGTACTTGGCTCCTTCTGCCCAACGGCGGACATCGAAGAAGCGGTGACCTTCGTTCCATAATTCAACAAAACGTTCATTGTGTACCCAGTCTTTTATTGTCATATTATTTGTGACATCAGCCAATGTTAATTTAGGGATTCCGGCACGTTCACGAACAGGATTTAGTGCATCAATGGCTTCCTGCGTATTTCCTAATGCTGCATGGCATTCTGCTACGTTTAGGTAGAGTTCGGCGAGGCGGAATAAGATAGTAGGTGCGCTTGTTCCGCTTGTAGAACCGCCGGCTGTATAGAATTCAGTTACCGGATCAACAAACTTTTGTGTCAGGAACCCTGTGACACTATGGTCACGATTGAATAGAGACGGATTGTAACCGTGCATTTCCGAATTCCTCATTTCCAGTTTCAGGGGAGAACCGGCCGCAAATTTAGTTCCGTAGTCACCACCGTCAAAAGCCATCCATGCATAGAAACGAGGTTCACGACCCACATTCAGTTTGATAATATCTTCACGTGAAGAGATACCGGCTGACTCAAACCATTCAGAGGAAGGAGTAAAGTCAAGGTCTTTTTCAGGTAGTTTCCCGTTAGCTGTATAGAAATGTTCGAACGTATATAATGTAGGAGATACACCACTATAACCAGCATGCCATGTTCCATCCGATTTCTTCAGAATACGAAGCGGATAACGGGAATAAAAATCAAACTGGTTGGATAATCCCCAGATAATTTCTTTGTTTCCTTCAGATTCACGTGTACTTACGGCATAGCGCATCTTCATTACGTTTTTCAGGAATTCTTTATTATCTTCCACGTCTGCTACTCCGGGAACAAAAGGTAAGTTCAGGGATTGTCGGGAGTAATATTCGTCGTCATCGTAAAGTTCACGGTCACCGGAAGTTGTAGCTAATGTAAGTGCTTCCTGACATGCGGCCAGTGCTCTTTCCCATTTGCTCTTGTCATAAGTATTGCTTACTAAAGCTTTACCGTAACCCGGAGTCTCGAAATTCTCATTCTGCCAGTTAGGATAGGGGAAACTTCCGTTCCATAAAGGAGATGCGGCATAAAGTAGTAAACGGGCTTTTACAGCTTTGGCTATAGTAGATGTGGCGCGTCCCCATTCATTGGTAACGGTGCGGTTGGCAGGAAGTACTTTGGCGGCTTCATCCAGCTGGTTCGCAATCCAGTCTACACAATAGTCAAAGTGAAAACGTCCATTATACTCTGACGTTGGGGTATCCATCGGGATGTACGAGTCTGTAATTGGGATGGGACCATATCTTCTTAAAGTAGCGAAGTGGTAATAAGCTACCAGGAATTGGCATTCGGCTCTCCATTGTTCCTTTTCTGCATCAGATGCAATGTCGCTTCCCGCATTTTCCAACTTTTGCAAAAACAGATAACATTGTCCTATATATTGGTAAGTAGTTCCCCATAGCCAGTCTTGGTTAGTGGATGATGCAGTGTTAAATGCATAGGCGCCCCAATAACCGTCTGTGTTCCATGAATAAGGTAATACATATTCGTCTGTCGTAGAGTTTATTTCCCCCAGATAGGCACTGGGTAAGTCTGTACTGACACCTCCATAACAGGAATAAAGAAATCCTAAAGCTCGGGTGGGGCTTGACATTGCGTCATCGATATTGGGTTGTTCGGGTGGAACAACGTCTAGATAATCACATGAGGTTAAGCCCAATGCAGTGATAATAACTGCTATACTTATATTTTGAAAGATGCGTGTTAGTTTCATATTTTTTCTCATAATAAATTAGAACTGAAGTTGAATTCCGACATTGACAGTTTTTTGCATAGGATAACTGTTCCAAGAAGACAGTTCAGGATCCCAAAGGTCAAACGGACTAAAGGTGAATAGATTGGCTGCGCTGACGAAAATACGTCCGTAAGGTATCTTATATCCTACTTCTACATTCTTCAATCGGAGGAAAGAACCATTTCTCAACCAGTAACTACTGTTCACTGTATTGTTGGCAACGTCTGTTGCAAGTAATCCCAGACGAGGATATTTGGCATCCCAATTCAGTTTTTCTTCCGACCAGTAATTATCAGCTATATATTTTAATACATTTCTGTTACCGACGGCTATTCCTTCTTGGAAAGGGTCAATACCGTTTGTCATGATAGAACGCAGAGCAGAGCCACTGAAGAAGACACCAAAATCAAACTTTTTGTAGTTGACAGTTCCGCCAAATCCGTATTGTAAGCGTGGAGTACTTCCATATTTGGAGATCATCGTCTGGTCATCCGAATCAATGATACCATCACCGTTAAGGTCACGATATTTAATATCTCCGACCTTGGGTGTAGAACCCAAATTCTGGGCAGGGCTGTTATCTATTTCTTCTTGTGACTTGAATAAGCCTTCTGCTATGTAGCCGGTAATGCGTGAATAAGGTTTTCCGGTTTCTGACTTCCATATAGTCGGATATTCCGGTTCATCCACATAGACCATTTTATTTTTGTTGTAGGTGAAGTTTGCCTGTAGACTGACAGACAAATCTCTGGAGAAGTTATTGGCATAATTAATACTGAATTCTACTCCCTTATTATCCATTTTACCAATATTACTCCAAGGTTTGGCAATATGATAAGCCAGTGATTGCGGCCATGCTTCACGGTTCATGAAGATGTCATAACGCTTGTCGTAGAAATAATCGAAGGTAAATGTCCAGTTGCGGAACAATGTAAAATCAATACCTATATCGAGCTTCTTTACTTTTTCCCATCCCAAACCGGACATGGCGTAGTATGCCATCTGAGGACCTCCTAATTGGTAGTCCATATTTTGTCCGGAAGTCCATTTCAGATAAGACAGGTCGTTGTTTGTAATCTTGTCTATATACAGGTAATAACTTCCGCCGGCTGTTGCCAGGTCGTCGCTACCTACAAGACCGTAGGAACCTCTGACCTTGAGATTGTCCACTACATTTTTCATTGGTTCGAAGAAAGCTTCATTGCTTATTACCCATCCTAAAGAGACGGCAGGGAAGAATCCGAAACGGTCTTCTTTGGCCAGACGTTCGGTCCCGTTGTAACCGAAGTTAAACTCAAATAGATAGCGTTGTCCGTAATCATAAGTAAGACGTCCGGAAAGGCCTTGATTACGGTTGGGTAACACGTCGCTTCTGTATTCGCGTTGTTTGTAGAGTAACATGGCACCTACATTATGCAGACCGAATTGACGGGCGTAGTTTAGGTTGAACTGTAATTCAAATGTTTGGTCGGAAGACTTTCCGATAGCCGACTGACTGATATAATCGCTGCCATTCGAATTTAGCAGTTCCAATTCATAATTCGTATTTTCCAGGTCGGTTTCATCGTAGCTTCCGCTTTTTATGCGATAATAATAAGGAGCAATGCTACGATCAAAGTAAGAACTTGACCAGGTCTTGAAATTTACAAAAGCATTAATTTTAAGCCCTTTAGTGATAAAATCCAAATCCTGGTCTATCTTGATAACTGTGTTAAGTGTATTTTCGTTCGTTTCGGCAAAGGATGTCATCATCCTGGCATAGGGGTTCGTGTATAAGGTACTTCCTGAGATGATGTTATTGCCGTACATGATACGCCCGTCCTGACTTGGATAAGTAACCGGAAATTCTATGGGGGTAGTAGTCAGAATCTGTTTGAACAAATCCTCGCTTGATACATTCGGGCTTTTTTTCTGACGGATCTGAGCGTTCATATTCATTTTGATTGTTGTCGTCGGCGTCAGTTTATAAGCAATATTATTCTGGAAGGTATAGTTCATTATATTAATATTGTTGTTCCATGAATATGCTTTCCCTGTGTTCAGCAAGCCTGAATCATGGCTGACATCCAAACTCATGTAATATTTAACTTTTGAACCACCACCGGAAATGTTGACGTTGGCACGTTGGCGCATACTCATGTTTTTGAACAATACGTCTTGCCAGTTTACATCGGGGTATAGGTATGGGTTGACTCCGGATGCCGTGCGTTCCATGTCTGTAGCACTGTATTTGGGTGTAGCGGAAGAGTTTCTGGCTAATGAAGCTTTATTATACATATCCATATAAGTAGCTCCGTCCACAAATTCCGGGAACTTGTCTAAGTAGTTGAAAGAATTTTCCGCTGTAACGTTGATGGATGTTTTACTATTGTATTCTCCGCCTTTAGTTGTGACGATCATTACACCGTTAGCTCCGCGTGAACCATAGATAGCGGTGGCAGATGCATCTTTAAGGATAGAGAAACTTTCAATATTCTCGGCCGGCACATAATTAAGGTCACCGGATGATATTTCTACATCATCCAGTAAAATCAGAGGAGTTGCTCGTCCACCGAAAGTACCGATACCGCGAATGTAAAATTCGGCACCGGAGCCAGGCTCTCCGGAATTTGTTTTTGCGATGACACCCGCCAACTTTCCGGCAAATGAGTTGGACAGGGTAGCTGACGGCAGTTTGAGGCTGGCACCTTTTATACTTGTGATAGCTCCTGTTACGCTGACCTTCTTTTGGGTACCGGAACCGACTACGACAACTTCATTCAAGGTATGATCGTCTCCTTCCAGTACAATTTTGATATTCCCTAGATCTTCTACAGGAACTTCACGAGTTTTATATCCGATGTAAGTTACGACAAGGATCGTCTTATTGTCGGGTATGGAAAGACTAAAATTACCATCAATATCCGAGATTGTACCAGTGTTCTTGTCACCTTTAATCGTGATGTTAGCTCCAATGATGGGGCTATCGTCCACTGCGTCTATGATAGTACCGGTTACAGTACGTTTTTTCTTTTGTTGGGTGTTATTCGTTTTTTGTACGTTGAGAATAACCTCTTTGTTTTTTACGATATAGCTAATACCGCTGTCTTTGAAAACTTCATCCAGAATCTCGTCAATAGGACCATTACAATTAATGTCTTTCCGTTGTTTGTCTTCGAGATCTGCTGCATTGTAGAAAAACGTGTAGTCGCTGTTTTTTTCTATAAGCTGGATAGCTTGCATAATAGTGATTGATTGCCCCTTGATAGATATGTGTCCCTGAGCTCCAAGAGCGGACAAGGGGTAAAAGAGCAAAACGAGTGCGATATGCTTCAGATATCGCCTCCGGTAACAACTGTGATTTTTTTTCATGATTTAACTTGTTGTGAGGTTAAATATTGGGTTAATTATTAGAAATATGGTTAATTATATATTACTATTTTACTATTCTGTTTTTTGTATGTGAGGTTAAGGCTGAAACAAAGCTTCTCTATTACGTCATCCAATGTTTCATCATAACGGATGCTACCTGTGAATGAAGATTGTTTAGTAAACTTTCCTTCTAGAATTATATTTGATTGGTATATTTGATTTACAATTGAAATGAGCTGGGGTAATGGGGTTTCTTTGAAGTTGTATCTTCCGTCCTTCCAATTGATATCCATTACATTCTCAACTAATGTTTGTGCATTGTTGGGATTATACATTACCTTTTGCGATGGAGACATGATAATTTTCTCTCCTGTAGATTCTACATTAAATTCTATTTTACCATGAAACAGCGTGATTTCATTTTTTTCAGCATTAGTTTGCTTGATTTGAAAACAGGTTCCCTTTACTTCTATAAAAGCTTTATTAATATGTACTTGGAAGAAACTGCCTTCATGTTTATATACTTCAAAAAATGAGTTGCCTTCTAGCCATACTTCTCTTTTTTTGTTAAAGGCTTTTGTGTATTTAATGGAACTACCTGATTCCATCCATACTTTTGTACTGTCCGGTAAAACGTGCATTTGGTTTTGTTGTGCTATCACCATTATAAATTCGTCGTTAATATTATCTCTGACTGAATTCATCCAAAATCCTCCTATTGTTAGTAAAAGAGCGAGTGAAGCTACGGCAAAATACCATCTTAGTTCTGTTAGAACTAAGATAAAAAAATGACTTTTCGAAAAAAAAACTTCTTTTTGGTTAGTGATTAATTTGTTGAATATTAGCTTATTATGATTTTAATGATAGTTTTGCTATTTTTTTTATCGAAGGGATGTGGGGGTAGACTTAACTCAAGTGTATTTATAATATACGAGTAATAATAAATAGAATAATAACAAAGTAAGATAGGATGGATAAAGATACAAAGATGAGTTTGATTAAAGATTTGCTGGCAGGACGGCTGACTAAAAAGCAGCGAAGAAGCTATGCTGACCTGGAATCAGTGGATAGAGAACTTAAAATACAATGGAATGAATCAGAAAATAAAGCTATAGATTTTAAAATAAAAGAACAGATATGGGAAAGAGTAAAAGCAAGATGTGTAGATAGGAAAAGAAACAAAGTTCTAACAGAACTTAGTTGAAATTAATAATTAGAATAGATTTTGAAGACATTATTAAAGGAAAAAAGGTAACTTTATTATAAATAAAAATCAAAAAAAATGTTGTGGTTAATGGTTATTTCTTTATTTTTGTAACACAATTGAAAAGAGATGGAGGAGACAATAATTCTGGAAAAGGTAAAAGCGGGAGATGCGGCTGCATTTTCTTTGCTGTATGACCTTTATTGGCTGAAGGTTTATAACTTTGCACGACTTTATGTCACTTCATCTTCCGTGATTTCAGAAGTAGTTCAGGATGTTTTTGTGAAAGTTTGGGAGTCCAAAGAGTTTCTTGATATTACCAAGAATTTTGATGGGTTGCTTTTTATGATTACCCGTAATATTATATTCAATTATTCGCGTAGACATTTTAACGAGCTGAATTTTAAAATGACAGTTCTGAAAGGACTTGAAAATTCTTATGATATAGAAGAGGAATTGGATGCTGCTGATTTGAAGAACTATATTGATAAATTGATTTCGCAACTTCCGGCCAGACGGCAGCAGATCTTTAGAATGAGCCGCGAAGAGCATCTATCTAATCGGGAAATCGCGGAACGTTGTGCAGTCAGTGAAAAAGCAATAGAACGGCAGATTACCTTAGCATTGAAGTTCATCAAAGAGAACCTTCCTTTATTTGTTGTATTTATGGGATAAAGACTCAAACGTATTCATGCTCATGCTTGAGCCTGAATACGTTTAATTGCCTATATGGTGTTTTTTATTTTTTCAGTTTAAAGAAAGGGTTCTTGCTAATCTTGACATCCGAAGGTTTCATATTTTCAATTTTAACAGTACGTCCTAATACATCCCCTTCAATCTTATTGTTTGAAATAACCACAGATTTACATGCTTCCAGCGTAATACCTTCTTTACGATAGTGATAAGGCTGGTAAGTCGTATCACGTATGAGTGTATTGGAGGAGAAGGTGAGTCCGTCTACCGACCGTGCGAAGAGAATCGGATAATCAAATAGGTGGAAGGTATTATCCATAATGCGGATATTGCGATGATAGGGGTACTTCTGTTCCGGTGTCGGAATTTCCGGATCAATGCTGATCACGGCTTCACAGAACTGATAAATCGAAGAATTGCAAGGATAACGGAAATCATTGTTACGTATCAGCACGTCTCTGACAGCTCCTGACTCGTACCATGCATTTGCGTCTCCGGCAATCAGAATGGCAGAGCCGCTGGATTCGAATACATTGTTCTCAATAATAACCTTGCCGGGAGTAGATACAAGCAGACCACGTGCCCGGCAACTTCCGAAATGGCAGTTGCGTATTTCTGCATCAGGTGTGCAGGTCAGATTCTCTATTACATATCCGGCTTCCACTCCGGCTGGAAGTGGTACTGATAATTCGATGATAAATTCAGCTTTATTTAGTGCTTCAAATTTATTCATTTTACCAGTAGCTACGGTACGCATGGTTTTATGCTCTATAAATCCGATTGTTTCGTCCGGACGTCCCCATTCCATCCCTTCACTCATGTCCTGCATGAATTTGCATTTGATGCGGGTAGGAGAAAGAACTTCCATAATACGGGAACATGTTCCATGGATGTTAATAGGGTCATCCATCAATCCTGCCCAACTGCAGTTCTCAATCTTGAGTAATCCGCTGCATCCCATGAAGTGGAAACCGTCGTCGTGTCCGCTCAGCACACGTTTCTTGGAAGTGTTAGGGATGATATGTACATCATTGAAAGATATATTCTTGCTATACTGTGACAGAATTCCCAGTCCGCAGGTATGGAATAGTTTTACGTTTTCTAGTTTTGTGTCCATGCTGTGGTAAATGAAGATGCCGGCGTGGTCTCTGGTGCTGTGTCGTAACACAAGGACCGTACCCGGCGCAGGGAAGAATTTATCAGCCTCCTTTTTAGGATCGGATAAGCGTATTAATCCAGGTTTTACTTCTGTTGCATCGTATGAGCGCCAGCCTAAGTTGTCACCTGTATTTGGCAGGACGAGATGGGTGTCGGGATCAAACTGCATGATCGCCCAAAGACTGCTTTTCCATCCTTCACCGACAAAAGTCAGTCGTTTGTTTTCTATGATATAAGGATATTGGTGGGAGTCGATTTCGATCTCAAGGTATCCGGAGGTAGATTGAGTGACAATACCTTGCGCAGTTAATGGGATTTCCCAATCGACGGAGAAGTTCTTTAAGGTAATGTTCCGGCAATGATCCAAAGTGAATGGCTGCATCCGTCCATGCATAATAAACTCAGAACCATTACCGTCAATCGTCAGATCATTGATCTGCTCCAATAGCACGGCGAGAATTTTGGGATTAACATCGTAGGTGTTCGTTTCGTGATAATCTTTTTCGATAGCATGTTGTGCCCAGAAATCATATCTTCCTTTTGGGAAAGCAAGCGTGGAACCGGGATGTTGCTTGCAAGCATCGATTGCCTTTTGTATAAATGGCACTGCGTTAATACGGCTGTCGGGTTTCAAACCGAAATCGGATACGGAAATAACTTTGCTTGCCGAAATGCTGTTTACACAAAGTAAAAGTGCAGATAGTAAGCATGTCTTTAATGATAGGAATGTTTTCATGTGTTTTTATAGTTTAATTGGGGTAAATAGGTAAAATCTAATGTTTGTGTTTTTCCCAGACACCTCTGGTGAAATCCGGTATTTCTACAGGAATACTTCCGTTCAATACCGACTTCTCGCTTAATTCGGTGATACACGACCATTCGGCTGCATCATAAACGTCCATGTCAAGGGGAAGTCCGTTGCGCAGGCAATATATTAACCGATAATCCATTACATAGTTCATTTCGTTCGGTAATCCTTTACGATGTGCTTCCTCGCCGATGGTGGCGCTAAAAGGGTGTTTATAGAGAGTTAATACTTGTTCAAGTGCTTCGCCTTCAAGCGGAGTATCTCCATGAGAATCCAGGGCAATGCATGGTACCGGATATTTTTGTGCAAAGCCGAGTGTGCCGCATACTGTTTGCAGGCGACTGTAAGGGCGGGGAGTCGAAACATTATACTGAAGCATGATCGTTTTCCCTTTGGCGGTATGGATAAGCGTGGTGTTGACATCTCCCAGTTTATACTTTTGACGGGCTTCCGGTGAGTTCTCTCCGAATCTTTTCCGCGCATACTCGCTCATGCCGGCCTGATGGGTGGACATGGATACGAGATATTCCATCCTGTCATTGCGGTGGATGTCGAGGATTTGACAGGCAGGCCCTAGTCCGTGGGTGGGGTAGGGATTGCCTGTATGTTCGATACTGTATCTTTTTCCCCAGTGATTGTGGTAACCGCCTTCGCTCTCTTCGGCAAAATACATGGAACGGAGATCGTGAATATATGCTCCTTCTACATGCATTATTTCTCCGAGTACACCTTGACGTGCCATTTCGAGAGTAGTCAGGGCAAAAGGGTCATAACAGCAATTTTCCAGCATGATACAGTGGCGTCTTGTCTTTTCTGCTGTATCGACCAGTTGCCAGCATTCGGCTACATTCATGGCGGCAGGAACTTCGATAGCTACATGTTTGCCGCATTCCATTGCATAGGTTGCCATTTGGGTGTGAGTGAGCCAATCTGTACAGACAAAGACTAAATCCAGATCGTTGCATTCACACATCCTTCGCCAGCCGTCCGGTCCGGTATATCCCATGGCTTCTGGATGCTTTGCTTCTTTTAGTATGAGTTGGGCTTTGTTCAAGTTGCCTTCTCTGATTTCGCAGAGAGCTTTGATTTCAGTTCCTTCTATTTGCAGATAACGTTGCAGGGTAAGTAGCCCTCGATTCCCCAATCCTATAATTCCGATGCGGACAATTGGGATAGGGGGGTGTGCCAATTGCAGTACGCTTGATTGCGTTGGAGAATCTTTCATGTTCTTAGAGGTTTAAAGTAATACAAAAAAGAGAATCTAATTTCTCAGATTCTCTTTGAAGAGCGGAAGACGGGGCTCAAACCCGCGACCCTCAGCTTGGAAGGCTAATGCTCTATCAACTGAGCTACTTCCGCAATTTTTGTGGGCAAAGATGGATTCGAACCACCGAAGTCGAAAGACAGCAGATTTACAGTCTGCCCCATTTGGCCACTCTGGTATTTGCCCTTTTTTGCTTTTGAGGAGGTTTGTTTCTCAATTGCGGTGCAAAGATACAACTATTTATTTAAACTCCAAACAAAATCGATCATTTTTATTGCAGAAATTGCACATTCATCTCCTTTGTTACCCAGTTTGCCACCGGCGCGATCCTCTGCTTGCTCCATTGTATTGGTAGTAATTAATCCGTAAATGACTGGTATGTCGCCAGTTGCGTTTAATTCGGTAATTCCTTGAGTCGCTCCCATACAAACATAATCAAAATGTGGAGTATCTCCTTTAATTACGCAACCAATTGCAATAATTGCATCCACATCGCAATTTTCCATCATTTGATTGGCGCCGAAAGTTAGTTCGAAACTTCCCGGTACAGTTTTTACCAGAATATTTTCATCTTTCACTCCATGTTTTTTTAATGTATTGACTGCGCCGTTCAGTAAGGCTCCGGTAATATTGAAATTCCATTCGGATACGACGATGCCGAATTTCATGTTTTCAGCGTTTGGTACAGAGTTGAAATCGTATTCGGATAAGTTATGGTATGCTGTTGCCATAATTGTAGTAATTAAAGTGGGTTATAAATACATGATTTTAAAAAGGCACGGATTACACGGATTTCACGGTAGCTTCGCATAATTGCATTAGTACATATTGTGCGTACTAAAAACCGTGAAATCCGTGTAATCCGTGCCTAACCTTCTATTATATATAATAAGGTATATTATTTCTTCATCAATTTAGCCTGTTCGATGTACTTGTCGATGTCCATAGCCTGGTAAGACTGGAAGTATTTGTCCTTGATCTTAGTATACGCATTAACGGCATCATCATACTTTCCTTGTTTCACCAGGATTTCACCGGCTTGCATCAAGAAGATAGGGCTTAATGAGTTATTGTCAGCTTTGTCTGCTGCAGAGAGCAGGGTAGAAGCGGCTTTGTCCAGCTGACCCAGTTGTGCGTAGCAGTTTCCTGTTGCGCCGAGGATAGCGGGAGCTACCATCTGGTCGCCTCCGTTGAAGCCGTCGAGCATCTTCACTGCTTCGTCATATTTACCCAGTTGTGCGTAGCAGATTCCTGCATATGCTTTTGCCAGATTAGCGGCTTTAGTTCCGCTATATTCGTCGGCAACTTTGAGGAAACCTACATAACCAATACTATCACCGTTCAGTGCTTGTTCATAAGCATCTTGTTCAAAGTATTCCTGTCCTTTGAAAAGAGCAGCCTGTGCCTTTTCTTCACGTGGCTCAGCATAGAGGTTCTTGTACATGATAAAACCTGCTACGATGATAATCACGGCTACAACACCGCCGATGATTGCGTTTTTGTACTTAACAAGAAATGCTTCCGATTGTGTCAGTGCATCTTCTACGTTCAGATGTTCGTTCTGATTCTTTTGTTCTGCCATTTTTATATGATTCTTTTTGTTATTATTCATCGTTTGATAATTCGACTCGCAAAAGTAGTTTTTTTATATCTACAAACGAAATTTAGAGGCATCTTTTTTTGTTTTACGCTCGAAAACCTCGAAAAACTTGCTACTTTTGTGAACAAATTAACGCGTATACAATGATACTGAAACGGATATCCATATTAAACTATAAGAATCTGGAACAGGTAGAGATCGGATTCTCCGCCAAACTGAATTGTTTCTTCGGACAGAACGGGATGGGAAAGACGAATCTGCTCGATGCAGTGTACTTTTTATCTTTCTGCAAGAGTTCGGGTAATCCGATTGATTCGCAGAACATTCGGCATGATCAGGATTTCTTTGTTATTCAGGGCTTTTATGAGGCGGAAGATGGCACACCGGAGGAGATTTACTGCGGAATGAAGCGTCGTTCGAAAAAGCAATTCAAACGGAATAAAAAGGAGTATAGCCGCTTTTCCGATCATATCGGCTTTCTGCCGTTAGTGATGGTTTCGCCTGCCGATTCGGAGTTGATAGCCGGAGGAAGTGACGAACGGCGCCGCTTTATGGACGTCGTGATCTCTCAGTATGATAAGGAATATCTGGAAGCATTGATACGCTATAATAAGGCATTGGCACAGCGTAATACCTTATTAAAAAGTGAATTTCCGGTAGAAGAGGAATTGTTCCTGGTTTGGGAGGAGATGATGGCGCAAGCGGGTGAAATTGTTTTTCGCAAGCGGGAGGCGTTTATCGAAGAGTTTATTCCTATTTTCCAGTCGTTCTATTCTTTTATTTCCCAGGATAAAGAGCAGGTGGGGCTGTCTTATGATTCGCATGCACGGGATGCTTCTTTGCTGGAAGTACTGAAGCAAAGCCGGGAACGGGATAAAATTATGGGATTCTCTTTGCGGGGGATTCATAAAGATGAACTGAATATGCTGTTGGGCGACTTTCCGATCAAGAAGGAAGGTTCGCAGGGACAGAATAAAACGTATTTGGTAGCGTTGAAGCTGGCGCAGTTCGACTTCTTGAAACGTACGGGGCAGACCGTCCCTTTATTGCTGTTGGATGATATCTTTGATAAACTGGATGCTTCGCGGGTAGAGCAGATTGTCAAGCTGGTGGCTGGTGACAACTTCGGACAGATATTTATAACGGATACCAACCGTGAACATCTGGATCGTATTCTGCAGAAGGTAGGCAGCGATTATAAAGTATTCCGCGTAGATCAGGGTGTAATTAATGAAATGGGAGCAGAACAATGAAACGTAACGATGCCGAGCAGATAGGAAAACTGATTCAGCAATACCTGCGTCAGGAGAGTCTGGAGTCTCCTCTCAATGAGCAGCGGTTGCTGGATGCCTGGCCGCAGGTGTTGGGACCGGCGGCAAGCTATACCAGTAATCTCTATATCCGTAACCAGACGCTGTATGTACATCTCACTTCCGCCGCCCTTCGTCAGGAACTGATGATGGGACGGGAACTTCTGGTGCGTACTCTGAATCAGAGAGTAGGGGCTACGGTTATCACAAACATTATTTTTCGTTGAGGAAAGGAATTCTGTCTGTCACTTTCATCCCCAGCTTTTGGAGTGTCTCATTTGCCCGGTCATAGTAGAACGGAGTTTCAAGATATTGGTTGTTGTGGGCATCCACTCCGATAATGGCGGTGCAGCCTTCGTGTGCTGCTATTTCCCAAAAAGCAGGGTGGGGAATGGTTGTTATTCCATGTTCATCGTTGTAGTCTTCGTAACCTATATTATATTCCAGGGGCAGGTTCAAGCGGGCTGCTGTCCGGCAGATGTGTCTGCTGACAAGTTTACAATGACGGTCGAATTCAGGATATGAACGCATGAACAGGTCGGGATGTGCCAGATAGGCAAACAAGCCGCTTTCCATCCCTTCAATCGCACTCTCTTCATAAAGTTCAAGCATATCTACCGTATGGGTATTTCGCCCGAAATAAGGAAACTTCTCATCTGTATGGAAATGGTGGTTGCCGAAGATGATGTAATCCAGTTGATACTCCTTGATAACTCCTTTCAGCCAGGGAATATACTCCGGAAAATATTCACATTCCAAGCCGATTTTAATGCTGATTTGATCTTTATATTTCTTTTGTAGCGAGCGGAGGCTTTCTACATACTCCGGCAGTTCTTCGGGAGTCATCCGGATGTCGGATACATAATCGGTATGGTATTTCCATGGTGTGTGGTCAGAGAAACCAAGTTCCTGATAGCCGCCTTTGATGGCGCTTAAAACAAATTCTTCGTCACTCCCTGTCGCATGGAGGCAGCGGGTGGTGTGGGTGTGATAATTCGTCCTCATTACTTGTTATAATTATGTCCATGCAGATGTCGAATGCTTCTGCCGGAACTTCTTCTACTATTTGAAATGGGAAGCAGATGCCTGCTTTATAAGCTGCGGGGATACGTGGCAGCAAACGGTCATAATAGCCTTTTCCCCTCCCCAGCCGGTTTCCTTTCCGGTCGAAAGCTACACCGGGAACGGCAATAAAGTCTATGTCTGCATAGTCCGTAAATGTTTCTCCAACAGGCTCTTTAATACCGTAAGTGCCGGTTGCCATATCCTCGGGACCGGTATAGAGGCGTAATTCCAATTCATCACCGACAACTACCGGAAGTAATATCCGTTTCTCATTGCTCCATTTCCGGATAAACGCATGCGTGTCTACTTCATCTTTGAGCGAATGGTAGAGCAATACAGTAGTTGCCGCCCTGAAAGCCGGGTGGGCTTCGAGGGCGGCAAGTATTTTAGCTGATTGAAGCTTCTGCAAAGTCGAAGATGCGTGTCGGATCTTCAGTGATGCCATAAGCTTGCGCAGTTCTTTTTTTCTTTCCATCTTTATTATCTTTCGTCACTTCCTCTTCTGTCTCGGCGGGTGCTTTTGGGAAAGCTTCTCCCTTTTCGAGCAGTTCTATACCTTGTTGTACTGTAGCATCCGATTTATTGAAGTATTTCAGATAAGCTTCCAGTCCCAGCATATTATAGATAATGTTGCCGTATATATTCGCTTCCAGTCGTTTATACGATTTCTGGATCAGAATATTCCTTCTCTTTACACCTTTCGAGTCGGCAAAGCGGATGAACTGCTCTACCAGACCTTGGTGACGGAGATAATTCAGCAGGTCTTCTTCCGTTTCATACTGGCTCAGCTTCTTCCGATTATTGTCCGTGTATTGGAAAGTAAACTGAAGAGTTAGTCCGCGGTTGATTACTGATGAGAGATAAGAAGTGACTCCGGTAGTATCTTGTGGTACAAATACGTCCGGCATGATACCGCCACCACCATAAACAGTGCGTCCCAGGCTGGTGAGATAGCGTTCGTTTTCGTTCAGCTTGATGCTGTCGCGTGAGAAGAACTCACCGTGTTCGTAGCGGTTGTATATGTCTAGTTCATAATTCTTGTCTTTACCACTTTCGTAAGGACGTTGGATGCAACGCCCTGAAGGAGTATAATAGCGGGCGATAGTCAGGCGGATAGCAGAGCCGTCGCTGAAGTCAATCGGTTGTTGTACCAGTCCTTTTCCGAAGGAACGGCGTCCTACCACTGTACCGCGGTCATTATCCTGAATTGCTCCGGTAAAGATTTCGCTGGCAGAAGCAGAACCCTCGTCAATCAATACAACGAGTGGCATTTTCTGGCAACTGCCCGTACCGTTGGCAAATTCTTCCGCACGGGGATATTTACGTCCTTGTGTATATACAATCAGTTTACCTTCGGGCAGGAATTCATTCACCATGCGGATGGCAGCTTCCATGTATCCTCCTGTATTGCCGCGAAGGTCAATAATCAGTCCTTTACATTTCTTATGATTGAGCTGAGCCAAGGCGTTAAGCAATTCTACGTGGCTTGTCCGTCCGAATTTGCTGACTTTTACATAACCGATATCATCGTTCAGCATATAGGCAGCGTCTACTGTATTTTGAGGAATGTCTCCGCGGGTGATGGTGAAGTCCAGCAATTTCGGTTCTCCTACGCGTTTGACACCCAGTTTCACCTGCGATCCCTTAGGACCTTTCAGTGTGCGCATGGCTAGTTCGTTGTTCAACTTTTTGCCTACAAATAAACTGTCGTCTACATTAACGATGCGGTCGCCCGCCATGAGTCCCACTTTTTCAGATGGGCCTCCCTGGATAACGGCATTCACATGAATCGTATCATTCTGTATCGTAAACTGGATACCGATTCCGCTGAAACTGCCTTCCAGTTCCGAATTGACTTCTTCGAGATTCTGTGCAGGGATGTAAGTGGAGTGCGGGTCCAGTTCTGCCAGGATCTGTGGCATAGCCTTCTCCACGAGGTCGGTCATGTTTACGGTGTCTACATATTGATCATCTACGATTCTCAACAGCGCATTCAGCTTGTTGGAAGAACCGTTGATGATACCCAGACGGTTGCCGGCGAAGTGCTTGGCATAAAATGTACCGATAAGAATACCGGCCACCACGCTGATAGCTATGATGATAGGCGTAAAACGTGAAGAGTTTCTTGTACTCATGTCTATTCCTTTTTTTAAAACGTTCGTTTTATTATTTGTTTGGAGAAGAATCTTCGTTCATTTCTGTATAGATAACTTCGATTCCTGCCCGTTTTAATAGTTCTATTCCATCTTCGAGGCGGTAATGTTCGGAGTAGACTACCCGTTTGATTCCTGCCTGTATGATTAACTTTGCACATTCGATACAAGGTGAGGCGGTGACGTACATCGTGGCACCGTTGCTGCTGTTGTTCGAGCGTGCTATCTTGGTGATAGCGTTTGCTTCCGCATGGAGAACATAAGGTTTTGTCAGGTTATTCTCGTCCTCGCAAACGTTTTCGAAGCCCGAAGGAGTACCATTGTATCCGTCGGAGATAATCATTTTGTCTTTGACGATCAACGCTCCTACCTTACGACGCTGGCAATAAGAGTTTTCCGCCCAGATGCTTGCCATACGTATGTAACGTTTGTCCAGTTCCAATTGTTTCTTTTCCGTGTCCATCTTGTTTCAATTCTAGTCTTAGTTTGGAGCGAATACGAGACAGAGGCTTTCTTTATCAGTCTGGTAATAAAGATATAGGTTCCGGCTGTCCGATCCTTTGTAAGAATTTGCTTTTTTCATGCCTTCCAGTATCTTTTCGGCGATGCGGTCTTTGCTGTCGATGGGAGTTCCCTTTTCCACTTTCATCCCGAATTCCTGGTTTTTGCCGTTCGCACTCCAGGTTCCGTTGGCGTTGATTGCGCCGCTGCCTGTAAATGTACCTTGTATTATATCATCCTCTACAGTACCGGAAAAAACCAGCATGAAAGTTTTCTTTCCATCTGCATATTCCATGATGTTGCTATCATCCACATCCGCAAATTTATACCATCCATGACCGTTGGCTTTGGTGATATAAGTCAGTTTCCATGTCTTGCCGGTGAAGATGCCGGCTACATCATCCGTATCATTACATCCGGAAAACATCGGAAGCAATAACAGCAATCCTAATACTTTAAGTATCAATCTCTTCTTCATGTCCAATTCTCTCCTATTTTAATTTTATTGTTTCTTTATGCCGTTTCGGATCAGCAATGCGTCAATGGTAGGCTCCTGCCCGCGGAAGCGTTTGTAAAGTACCATCGGGTGTTCTGTTCCTCCTTTCGACAGGATATTGTTGCGGAACGAATCTGCTACTTCACGGTTGAAGATTCCTTGTTGTTTGAACAGTGAGAACGCATCCGCATCCAGCACTTCTGCCCATTTATAACTGTAATATCCTGCGGAATATCCTCCGGCAAAGATATGGGAGAATTGTGTACTCATGCAGGCTTCTTTGACTATCGGCAATACTTGTGCGTCTTTCCAAGCTTCCTGTTCATAGGCTTTTACATCGCCCTCGAAAGGAGTGCTGCGGGTGTACCATGCCATATCGAGCAGACCGAAGCTCACTTGTCTCAGGCAGGTATAGGCTGCATTGAAGTTCGAAGCATCCACGAGTCTCTGTATCAGTTCATCCGGAAGCACTTCTCCGGTTTCATAATGACGGGCAAAGGTATTGAGAAATTCTTTCTCGATGGCAAAGTTTTCCATGATCTGTGAAGGAAGTTCCACAAAGTCCCAATATACGTTTGTTCCGCTTAGACTCTGATAGGTTGAGTTGGCAAACATACCATGCAGGCTGTGCCCGAACTCATGCAGGAATGTCTCCACTTCGTTGAAAGTTAGCAAAGCAGGTTTGCTTTCGGTCGGCTTGGTGAAGTTCATCACTACAGATATATGCGGTCGGCTGTCTTCACCGGTTACGGGATCTATCCATTGTTCCTTGTAACTGGTCATCCAGGCTCCGGCGCGTTTTCCGGGACGGGGATGGAAGTCAGTGTACAATACAGACAGGAACTTGCCGTCTTTGTCGAATACCTCGTAGGCTTCAACATCTTTGTGATAAACCGGGATTTCCGTATTTTTCCGGAAAGTGATTCCGTAGAGTCTTTCTGCCAGTCCGAATACTCCTTTTTTTACTTGTTCCAGTTCGAAGTAAGGACGGAGCATTTCTTCATTGATATTGAATTTCTTGTTTTTCAGTTTATTGGAATAGTAGCTCCAGTCCCAGGGCATGACAATGAAGTCATCACCTTGTTCCTCACGTGCCAGTTCCTGTACTTCGAGATATTCTTTCTGTGCGGTGGGAGTGTAGGCTTCCAATAACTGGTTGAGCAGCTTATATACGGCATCGCTGTTTTCAGCCATTCGTTTTTTGAGGGTATATTCCGCATAATCTTTATATCCTAGTAGCTGGGCTATTTTCATGCGTGTATTAACCAGCTTCTTTACGATTTCGATATTGTTGAATTCGTTATCGTGCGTACACTTTGTATTATATGCGATGTAGAGCTTATGACGCAGCTCGCGGTTGTCGGCATAAGTCATGAAAGGCACATAACTTGGAGCGTGCAGGGTGAAAGCCCATCCTTCTTTATCCTCACTTCTGGCTGTTTCGGCAGCAGCTTCTACGATGATTTCCGGCAGTCCGGCAATGCTGGCTTTGTCTGTCAGAAGCATCTGATACCTGTTTGTCTCCTTCAGGTTGTTTTCACTGAAGTCGAGTGTCAGTTTGCTCAGTTCGTTGGTCAGTTGTCGGTATTGTTCACGGGCTTCCCCTTCGAGGTTGGCACCGTGGCGTACAAAACTGTCGTATATATCGTCTAGCAGGCGATTCTGTTCCTGAGTCAGTTGCAGAGATTGTTTTTGTCCGTACACTTCTTTCACGCGGGCAAACAACTTCTCATTCAGTGTGATGTTGTTGCTGTGTTCGCTGAGTAGCGGCATGATTTTCTGAGCCAATGCCTGTAAGTCGTCATTGGTTTCAGCACTAAGCATATTGCCGAATACGGCAGTTACTTTGTCCAGCAGCCTTCCGGATTGTTCGTAGGCTTCTATTGTATTTGTAAATGTCGCCTTCTCCGGGTTTTGTATGATCGCATCAAGTTCCGCATTCTGTTGTTTGATTCCTTCGAGGATGGCAGGCTCATAATGCTCTGTTTTAATCCGGTCAAAGGGTACAGTACCATGCGGTGTCTGATACTGACCGAAGAAAGGATTCTGAGCGTTCAGTATATTGTTCATGGTGTAAACTAGTATCAATGTTATTAATATTCTCTTCATAATTCTCTTCATAGAAGTACAAAACTACTAAAATTGTAGGTTATACCACGGATAATACCTTGCTTTTTAACAATATATAAAATGAAGACAAAAAAACCGCTACGGTTTCCCGCAGCGGTTTCCTATATGTTTAGACTTCTAATTAAGCGTTAACTGATGCCATGTGAGCGATCAAGTCAAGAACTTTGTTAGAGTAACCGATTTCGTTGTCATACCAAGATACAACTTTTACGAAAGTGTCAGTCAAAGCGATACCAGCTTTAGCATCGAAGATAGAAGTACGAGCGTCACCCAAGAAGTCAGAAGAAACTACTGCATCTTCAGTGTAACCCAGAATACCCTTCAATTCGCCTTCAGAAGCTTCTTTCATAGCAGCGCAGATTTCAGCGTAAGTAGCCGGTTTAGCCAAGTTAACAGTCAAGTCAACTACAGAAACGTCCAAAGTAGGAACGCGCATAGACATACCAGTCAATTTACCGTTCAAAGCCGGGATTACTTTACCTACAGCTTTAGCAGCACCAGTAGAAGAAGGGATGATGTTGCCAGAAGCAGCACGACCACCTCTCCAGTCTTTCATAGAAGGACCGTCAACTGTTTTCTGAGTAGCAGTTGTAGAGTGAACTGTAGTCATCAAACCGTCAAGGATACCGAACTTGTCGTTCAATACTTTAGCGATAGGAGCCAGACAGTTAGTAGTACAAGAAGCGTTAGAAACGAACTGAGTACCTTTCACGTATGTTTTTTCGTTTACACCGCAAACGAACATCGGAGTGTCATCTTTAGAAGGAGCTGACATTACAACATATTTTGCACCAGCTTCGATATGAGCCTGAGCTTTGTCTTTGCTCAAGAACAAACCTGTAGATTCAACAACGTATTCAGCACCTACAGCATCCCATTTCAAGTCAGCCGGGTTTCTTTCTGCAGTGATGCGGATAGCCTGACCGTTAACGATCAATTTGCTGTTTTCAACATCTGCTTCGATAGTACCGTCGAATTGACCGTGCATTGTGTCATACTTCAGCATGTAAGCCAAGTAGTCTACCGGGCAAAGGTCGTTGATACCTACGATTTGAATATCGTTTCTTTTCATTGCAGCGCGGAAAACGAAACGTCCGATACGTCCGAATCCATTAATACCTACTTTAATCATTTTGTTTAAACTTTTAAGGGTTTTATAATATTTGTTCAAATATCTCTCAGCTCGCGCATTTGTTTTATTTTCAAATGCGGTGCAAAATTACAAAAATGTTTTTATATTCGCATATTAAATTCACATTAAATATTGAAAAAAGATGGGAAAGAGCACATTTTTACAAGACTTTAAGGCGTTTGCTATGAAAGGGAACGTCATTGACATGGCTGTCGGTGTAGTTATCGGCGGCGCGTTTGGGAAGATCGTATCGTCACTGGTGGCGAATGTTATTATGCCCCCAATAGGTTTATTGGTTGGTGGTGTGAACTTTACAGATCTGAAATGGGTAATGAA
Source organism: Bacteroides sp. RCH18 (assembly GCF_058231005.1). Lineage (NCBI taxonomy): Bacteria > Pseudomonadati > Bacteroidota > Bacteroidia > Bacteroidales > Bacteroidaceae > Bacteroides > Bacteroides sp. RCH18. The sequence continues at coordinate 1,153,354 of NZ_JBIPTC010000002.1, forward strand.
AGCGGCTGAAGTTGGAGCAGACGGTAAGGAGATTGCTCCTGCCGTATCTCTGGATTACGGACAATTTCTGCAAGCAACTTTTGACTTTCTGATTATAGCTTTTGCTATATTCCTATTTATACGTCTGATCACTAAACTGACCACGAAGAAGGCGGCAGAGGAAGCCCCGGCTGCTCCTCCTGCACCACCTGCTCCTACTAAAGAAGAGGTGTTGCTGACTGAGATTCGTGACTTGCTGAAAGAGAAGAAATAAGTACTTGTATAATGAATAGGAGATTCTGTTTTGAGTCTCCTATTTATTATATATAAGTCTCTCTGACATCGTTTCCCTTTTCGGATTTTATGTTGTCCGATGATATATTTCTCTCGTAAATTTCGATTTTTCTGTTTATTCTTCTATCTTTTTGCCTACTTTTTTCTACTTTTGCAAATCATTTATTCAAAATCCAACCATTGATATGCAGGAGAAAATAATAATTCTTGATTTCGGTTCGCAGACAACACAGCTGATTGGTCGTCGCGTACGCGAACTGGACACGTATTGCGAAATTGTTCCTTATAACAAGTTTCCTAAAGAAGATCCGACAATTAAAGGAGTCGTCCTTTCCGGAAGTCCTTTTTCGGTTTATGATAAAGATGCCTTCAAAGTAGACTTGAGTGAGATTCGTGGTAAATATCCTATTTTGGGTATCTGCTATGGTGCACAGTTTATGGCGTATACTAACAATGGAAAAGTAGAACCGGCCGGTACACGTGAATATGGCCGTGCACATCTGACTTCTTTCTGCAAGGATAATGTGCTGTTTAAAGGAGTTCGTGAGAATACGCAGGTATGGATGAGTCATGGTGATACAATCACTGCTATCCCTGATAATTTTAAGAAGATTGCTTCAACGGATAAAGTGGATATCGCTGCTTATCAGGTTGAGGGTGAGAAGGTATGGGGCGTTCAGTTCCATCCGGAAGTGTTCCATAGCGAAGACGGGACGCAGATATTGAGGAACTTCGTAGTTGATGTTTGCGGATGCAAGCAAGACTGGTCGCCGGCTTCTTTCATCGAGAGTACGGTTGCTGAGTTGAAAGCTCAGTTAGGTGATGATAAAGTGGTGCTGGGATTGAGCGGTGGTGTCGATTCATCGGTTGCTGCTGTTTTGCTGAATAGAGCTATCGGTAAGAATCTGACTTGTATCTTCGTAGACCACGGTATGCTCCGTAAGAATGAGTTCAAGAATGTGATGAACGATTACGAATGCCTCGGGCTGAATGTAATTGGCGTGGATGCCAGCGAAAAGTTCTTTGCAGAGCTTGCAGGTGTGACGGAACCGGAGCGTAAACGTAAGATTATCGGTAAGGGCTTTATCGATGTATTCGATGTGGAAGCTCACAAAATAAAAGATGTGAAATGGCTGGCTCAGGGCACTATTTATCCAGACTGCATCGAATCATTGTCTATAACAGGTACAGTGATCAAGAGTCATCATAACGTAGGTGGTCTGCCCGAAAAAATGCACTTGAAGTTGTGCGAGCCGCTTCGTCTGTTGTTTAAGGATGAAGTTCGTCGTGTAGGTCGCGAGTTGGGTATGCCGGAACATCTGATTACTCGTCATCCATTCCCTGGCCCGGGTTTGGCTGTACGTATTCTTGGAGACATCACCCGTGAGAAAGTGCGTATCCTGCAAGATGCTGATGATATTTACATTCAGGGATTGCGCGACTGGGGATTGTATGATCAAGTATGGCAGGCAGGCGTTATCTTACTGCCGGTACAGTCTGTAGGTGTCATGGGAGATGAACGTACTTATGAAAGAGCGGTAGCATTGCGTGCCGTGACTTCTACTGATGCCATGACTGCCGACTGGGCGCATTTGCCATATGAATTCCTGGGTAAGATTTCGAATGATATTATTAATAAGGTGAAAGGTGTAAACCGCGTAACCTATGATATCAGTTCCAAGCCACCTGCAACTATTGAGTGGGAATAAGAGATTTTCTTGATTTATATAAAATTCCAGTATCGCAAGTTACTGGAATTTTTTTTATGTAATATAGCCTTTACTTCTTATTACGGCCTATTCGCCAGAGATTGTTGGTGAAGGAGAAAATATTATTATATATGGTAGAAATTAAGGTGTGCATTTTATTTCTTATGCATTTATTCTTTTGGGGATCTACTACCTTTTTTATTTAGTAAGTTTAGGAATATATATAGTTGTGCTTGGCTGTTATGATTCATTTTTATATTTAACAGATTGGGATAAGTTGCTCTAGAACTTGGTAATTTTATACCAATAAGTGTATTTTTTCCTGTTTTCATAGGCTTTTCAAAGGTTATTAAGTTTGTGTGCCACTTAAGACGGTGTAAAGTTATTAATAAAATTGGTAAACGCAATGTTTTTTTTATTTTAATTATCGGCAAACGGTATTTTTTTTGATTTTTCATTCTACTACTCAGATCGTAATAAGATAGATATAATCTTTTTATTGATGTATATTGTTGATTATCATGATTTTATTGTTTTGGTTACCAAGTTCTAGAGCGACTTATTCTAATCGGTCAATTACGACTATATTTTTTAATAATTATTTATGATAACGCGAAATTGTAGGCCGCCTCCGGGCAGTGATTAAATTTTTATTATCGTTTCTTCAGCATAGATCAGAACAGTGCTGAAGAGAGATTGAATTCATTAAAAATTTCAATACCCCCAAGAAAAACAAATGAATGATAACAGTCAAACACAACTATATATATTCCTAAACTTACTAAATATTAAGATAAAGCATACACACCCAAAAACAAACGTATTAGAGTAAAAATGCACATCTTATTTCTACCACATTATCATAATGCCTAGATATAGAATAGTAAGTTTTCTACTTATCCATATTAACCCAACTAATTATTAACCTTTAATCACAGAAAAACAATGCAAAAAAGAACTATTTTTTTGACATTTTTTGCCGCCGTATTTGTCTATCTGACTTCATGTTCGGATAGTAAGAATATAGGAAGTGCAGTATTCAATCCGGATCAACCTATTGAGGTGACCGGATTTTATCCGGATTCCGGTGGAATTGCCACCCCTATGATCGTCGAAGGCAGAAACTTCGGCTCAGACACTACCAATCTGAAAGTTTACTTTGAGGATGTGGATGGAATAAAGCATCCGGCAGGCTTAGTCAGCTCGAATGGAAGCAAAATCTACCTGTATGTTCCTTCAGGGTTAACGTACAAGAAAGAAATGAATCTTCTCGTTGCCCGAACGATGTCCGACGGAAAAGAATATGAAGGTCAAGCCAGAAAACAATTCATTTACAAGACTCAGACAAGTGTAACTACCGTAATAGGTCAAGCTTCACCGGATGCCGACCAGCCTACTGTGGGAGGAGATATAGCTACTTCTACATTGTCGGCACCCAACTACATTTGTTTGGACGATGAGGATAATATTTTTATTACCGAACGTCATGTTTGGCACGGAGGAGATAATTACCCATCCGTAACCTGTAAGAATGATAAAGGAGAGAACTCGAATGGAAATGTTGTCATGGCTTCTGTAAAGAGTAATTCAGTGCTTGTACTACAGTATGGTACGGCGGCCATACTAAATGCTCCTGCTTTCTCGGACATAGATAATACGATGTATGCTCCTGAAGATGGTGGCATGGGGTTCTATGCTTTGTCTAAAAGTGTAAGTTATGCACCTCGTCGTCTGACAGTGTTGCTGGATGATGCAACAAAGGATATTGCCGATAATAATTATAAACACTGTTTCGTGGTGAACAAACTCGACCATTACATTTATACGGTGATGGTAAGAGGCCAACTGGTCAGGATAAAACCGAATACCCGTACTTGTGAACTCCTGCTTAAGAAGGTAGGTACTTCCACCCGACCTGACGCCTGTGACTCATACTGTGCATTCAGCCCTGTCAAAGGACAGGAAAATATGCTTTACATCGCAATGGCTGAAGGTAATCAGATATGGAGAGTAGATGTCGGTAATTTGGAAGGTAAAGATATAAATACCTATCCTGGTGAGGGTTATGCCGGAAAAGCTATAGTAGAAGGACAAGTTGCAGGAAAAGGATGGGAAGATGGTCTACTGAGAAATGCCAAGTTTAATAATCCCCACCAGATCTGTTTTACGGAAGACGGTAAGTTGTATATCGCCGATTGTGGTAACAATTGTATACGAGTGATTGATACAAGATTGTCAATAGACAAAGCTACCGTAAGTACCCCTATCGGACTTCCGGGAATGAAGGGCTATAAAGACGGTGGTCCGGACATTGCTATGTTCAATCATCCTTTCGGAGTTGCTGTCAGTGCCGATGGACAAATCGTGTATGTTGCTGATACCGGAAATAAAGTGATTCGTAAATTGTCTATAGAATAACCTTTTATAATACATATATGAAAAAAAATCTTTTATTGATTGTGCTGTTGATGATACTCATTCCATTGGCAGGTTACAGTCAGAACGAAACGAAGACACAGTTTACAGTGGCGGGCGTGATTGTGGATGCATCCGGTGAGCCATTGGTAGGTACGGCTGTTTATGTAAAGAATGAACCGGGAGTCGGCGTGGTAGCGGATTTGGACGGAAAATTCAAAATTAGAGTGACGAAAAATGCCACGCTGGTATTCCAGTCGGTCGGTATGAAGAATGTCGAGATGCTGATTACCAAAGATGAAGAGAAACTTAAGATTGTCATGAAAGAAGACGAGACTAAGATTGATGAAGTAGTGGTAACGGGTATGAGTTCGCAGAAAAAAGTCTCGGTAGTAGGCGCAATTACCACAATCGATGTCGCGCAATTGAAAACTCCCGCCACCTCTCTTAATAATATGATCGGAGGTCGAATGGCGGGTGTCATCACTATGCAGACTTCGGGTGAACCGGGGAAAAATATCTCTAACTTCTGGATTCGTGGTATCAGTACTTTCGGAGCCGGTACCGGAGCATTGGTGCTGATCGATGGTATCGAAGGAAGACTGGAGGATATTGATACCGATGACGTTGAATCATTCAGCATTCTGAAGGATGCTGCAGCGACGGCTGTCTACGGAACACGCGGGGCCAATGGTGTAGTATTGGTGACTACCAAACGCGGTACCAGCGGAAAACTGGAAGTGACCGGACGTGCTACCATGAAAATATCTCACATCAAACGTCTGCCCGAATATCTGGGAGCTTATGATTACGCGCTTCTTGCCAATGAAGCCAGAGCAATGTCGGGAGAAGATGATCTGTATACCCGTCTGGAACTAGACCTTATCAAAAATAAGTTGGATCCGGACCTCTACCCGGATGTAAACTGGATGGATGAAATCATGAAACATAATTCTATCCAACAGAATTACTATGTCAGTGCTAAAGGAGGAGGTGATGTTGCCAGATATTTTTTATCGATAGGTTATCAGGATGAAGGTGCTGCTTATCGTCAGGAAGAAAACCTGTTTAAGAAACCATTGAGCGTAAACAAGCTGAACTATCGTGCCAATATCGACATGAATCTGACCAAAACAACCCAGTTGTATTTCGGTGTGGACGGATATGTCAATTCCTATGTCAGCCCGGGCGGAATGAATACAGATGCAGTATGGTCTGCTGTCCAGCAGTTGACACCACTTCTGTTTCCGGTCACTTACTCCGATGGTACGTTACCCGTATATGGAGGACAGCGTACATTAGCTTCTCCCTACGTCATGCTGAATAATACCGGATACATGCAAAGTGAGGACAACCGAAATATGCTGACGCTTAAATTGACACAAGAATTCAGAGGATTCCTGAAAGGACTGACATTATCCGTACAAGGGATGACAGAACATATCGGTTATTTCAGCGAATACCGTTCTATCTGGCCGGATCTTTACCGTGCTACCGGGCGAACGGCACAAGGAGTTTTGATTAAATCATTGCGCTCTTCACAGCAAAGTCTGGCATACGGAGATGCTGAACACGCTTACAGACAGTACTACCTGGAAGCAAAAGCTAATTGGAACCGGACATTCGGCGATCATACTTTCGGTGCGTTACTCGAATACTATATGAAAGATGAAAAAGATTCTCAATGGGGAGCCATTGATGATTTGGGCATCAGCAGCATTCCCAAGCGCCATCAGAATCTCTCCGGACGTATCTCTTACGACTATAAAAACCGTTATTTTATTGATGCGAATTTCGGTTATACAGGTTCTGCTCAGTTTAAAAAAGGCGAACGATTCGGTTTCTTTCCTTCCATTGCTGCCGGATGGGTTCCTTCCTCTTATAACTGGTGGTCTGAGAAACTGCCTTGGTTCACGTTTCTGAAATTTCGCGGTTCTTACGGTATTGTAGGAAACGACCAGATTGTTGCCGTCAACGATTATACAGGCGTAGGACGTTTCCCTTATATGACTATGATAGACAATCACGCCGGATCTGCCTGGGGATACCGCTATAATGGTATCACAGAAACCTACACTGGAGCCGACAACTTAAAATGGGAAGTAGCGAAGAAGGCAAATCTGGGTATCGACGCCAAGTTCTTTCATGACAAGCTGTCTTTTACTGTCGACATTTTCCGGGATACTCGTGATCATATCTTTCAGGATCGTGTGACGTTGCCTTCTTTTGTAGGTATGGTGACCTATCCGAAATCGAATGTAGGACGTATGCACAGTGTGGGATCTGATGGAAACATTGAGTTTTTCCATCAGATCAACAAGGATATGAATTTTACCATTCGTGCTAATTATACGTTCTCACAAAATGTTATTGACTATTTTGAAGAGAATAAATTACCTTATGATTATCTCAGTGTGACTGGCAAGCCTTTTAATATTTTGCGTGGATACATCTCCGAGGGGCTGTTCGCCAGTAAAGAGGAGATCAATACCAGTCCTGACCAAAGTGGATTTGGAACGATACGTCCCGGTGACATTAAATATCGTGATGTGAACGGAGACGGCATTATCAATGAAGACGACAAGGTGCCTTTGTCTTATTCCAACCAGTTGCCCAGAATGATGTATGGATTCGGCGGCGATTTTCAGTGGAAAGATTTGACTGTGAGTATTTTGTTCAAGGGTTCTGCGAAAGTGGATTACTATCGTGCAGGACTTGGCAATGACTATGGATGGATTCCGTTTTATAACGGAGACTTGGGAAATGTGATCAAACTAGCTAACAATCCCAAGAACAGATGGACTCCTGCATGGTATTCGGGAACTACTGCTACAGAGAATCCGAATGCGGAATTTCCACGGCTTTCTTATGGTAAAAACACGAACAACTCCCAGCTTTCTTCTTTCTGGAGACGGAACGGGTCTTTCCTGCGCCTTCAGGAAGTCAGCTTGAGATACAGCCTGAAACATCTGCCCTGGATTAAATCGGTTGGATTGTCTTCCGTTGATCTGGAATTTGTTGCCAACAATCTGTTCACTATCGACAAAGTGAAATATTTTGATCCGGAACAGGCTTCGGCAAATGGTGCTGTCTATCCGATACCTGCTACCTATGCTTTTCAGGTATACTTAAGATTCTAATCACATAATATTGAAAAATTCATGAAAAATCGAATTAAAATACTTTTGGGAGTGGTCATTGGCAGTTCTTTACTGTTCAGCTCCTGCAACTTTCTGGATGTAGACAGCTATTTCCAGGCTACATTCAAGGAAGATTCCATTTTCCATAGCATGAAGAATGCCGAAGGATACCTTTGGAATACCCCGACCCGTTTTCCAGACGCTGGTGCCATTTGGGGAAATTCCTGGAATCCGGGAGAAACTGCTTCGGACGAGATAACCGTCAGATGGCAAACTAGCGAATTCTGGGGAGCGCAGTTCAGTATCGGCAAAATTAACAGCAGAAACCTGCCGCGGGATTTGTGGTATACTATGTATGTAGTAGTGACAAGATGCAACCGGATGTTGGAAAATGTCGGCAAGGTGCCCGATATGACGGAAGCTGACAGAAGACGCTATATCGGATATGTACACTTTATGCGCGGTTATGCCTACTACCATTTACTGATGAACTACGGTCCGCTGCTGATTGTGGGGGATGAAGTGCTGAGCACTTCCGAATCGGCGGAATACTATAACAGGGAACGGTCTACATACGACGAATCTGTGGATTATATATGCAATGAATTCAAACTTGCTACGCAAGGCATTTACGGACCGACCGAACAGAGTATCAGTTATTCTGATCGTCCTACGAAAGGAGCGGCTTTGGCACTGATAGCCCGTTTGCGCCTGTTCCAGGCTTCTCCGTTGTTTAATGGCGGTGATGCTGCCCGTCAATGTTTCAGTAACTGGCAACGTAAAAGCGACGGTGCCGATTACGTAAACCAAACTTACGATCCCGATCGTTGGGCGGTAGCAGCCGCTGCTGCAAAACAGGTGATTGATATGGATTACTATTCGCTGTTCACGGTGATGCCGGACAACCAGCATCCATATCCGTTGGCAGATAATGTTCCTACAGCTCCTTTCCCCGATGGTGCAGGCGGTATTGATCCTTTCCACTCTTTTACTGATATGTTCAACGGTGAAGGTATTATATCCACTAACAAAGAGTTTATCTGGGCTATGTCATCCGGCAATGTGCGTGACTACACTAAGCACTCGTTCCCAGTAGGTTTCGGGGGCTGGGGCGGTATGTCCGTACCCCAGAGAGTGGTCGATTGCTTCCTGATGATGGACGGCAGAGACATACACAATGCATCGGCGGAATATCCTTATGTAGCGGACCTTAACCAGACAATAGGTACCAATAAAGTATTGGGAAGTTACCAGTTGCGAGGAGATGTTCCGAAGATGTATGACAACCGTTCGGCACGCTTTTATGCTTCCATCGGATTTCCCGGACGCCTGTGGACTATGAATTCCGCATCATCTGATGCGAGCTATATCAATCAGCAGTTCTGGTATTCGCATGATGACTCGAAAGCCGGACTTGCCGGTGCGGGAAGTAATGTCAACGACTACAATATCAGCGGTTATACTCCTGTCAAGTATATTCATCCGGACGATTCATGGGCTGGCGGAAAGGGGAATGTGAAAGGTTCATTCATTACCAGTCCCAAACCGTTTGCCATCATTCGCTATGCGGAAGTACTTCTTGAATATGTAGAAGCACTGAACAATGTAACGGGTACCGTAACCGTAACTACCCCCGATATGACAGGTACGGATGTCGAAGTTACTGTCAGCCGTGATGTTCAGGAAATGGCTAAATATTTCAATATGATCCGCTATCGCGTCGGATTACCCGGTCCGTCTTTGAGCGATATGAATGATGCGAGCCGGTTTGAGCAAATTATCCGCAACGAAAGGCAAGTGGAACTTTTCAACGAAGGCTACCGCTATTTCGATACCCGCAGATGGGGTACTTTCCTCACCGACGATGCCAATATGTCCAACTGGCGGGGACTGGATGTGCAGAAAGACCGTACCGACGTCAGTGGCAATCCGGGATTCTGGAATATCGTGACGATCGATCAGCAGAATATCCGTGACCGTGTTGCACTGCCCAAAATGGTATTTATGCCGATTCGTCATGATGAATTACTGAAAGTTCCCGCAATGGATCAGAATCCGGGATGGGACAGATAATGAAAAACAAGAATAACAGAAAGAAAATATGAAGAAGATAGTAACTATAATTCTTTGCTCTGCTTTGGTTGTAATAAGTGGTTGCGATAACTATGATTTCGCTCAGGAACAATTCCGCAAAGAAGTAAATTTGCTCAGTAATTCGAGTCTGGTGTACGATCGCCAGGTAGCCGAGTTGCAGCAGGGAGGAGATACCCTTTTCGTGGTGGCTTCATTAAGTGGTTCGCAGGCTTCCGATGAATCGTTTACAGTAGCACTGCAAAACTCCGATACATTGTTGAGAGCTTACAACAAATCTAATTTCGATATCAATAAAGCACGCTTCGCGAAGTATTTACCGGAAGAATGTTATGATTTTCCGACTATGGAAATGACTATTCCTGCCGGCTCTTCCAAAGCGATGTTTCCGGTGTATCTGAAAAATCTGGATAAGATTTCACCCGACTCCATTTATTTTCTCGAATATAAGATTGATTCGCTGAAGACACCGGACTGTAATCCGAAGAAACGACACGTGCTTCTTCGCATTCATAAGGAAAATTATTATGCATCCACACAAACGGCAACGTATTACAATTATACGAGTAGTACCATTATTATTCCGAATACGGATGGAACCAGTGAAGTCCGTCGTCCGACGAATTCCAATCGTGTATTTCCTGTTTCGGAGAATTCCGTACGCCTGATGGCAGGCGATGAAAGTTTTAGTGATTATACCACTGCACTGGATATCATCAATAAAGGAAGCATCATTCTGGAAATGGGAGAACAGTTGCCCGAGAATCCGCTGGCAAAAGAGCTTACTATTCTGCCCTATAAGGATATCGACGTAATGCAATTGACTCCCATTGGAGAGTATGACAATACGTATTTGCTGAATGTCATCCGGACGCCCGACGGACGTGCCACTTATTATAAGGAGTTCCGTCTCCATTACAAATACCGTTTGCAGCCTACAGACCGATACAGGGAAGTAAATGCCAAACTGAGATACCAATTCAATCCAAGAGTAGAAAACTTGTAATGCATCTAATGATATGAAAAAAAATATACTAATCATCGGGCTGGCAGGAGTTTTGGGAACGTTCATTGCGCTTTCTTCCTGTGGTCCCGATTATGAAACGGAGTTCAGTGTGTTGTCTTTGACTATCCCTAGCGAGAGTCAGGCAGCTATCGTTTTCCCCCTTGCTGGTGGTGAGCATGAGATAGAAGTGGAGACCAACGTGGCGCTTGATAACTGGACGGCAAGTTCGAATGCCGGATGGTGCAAGCTACAAAAACAAGAAGGTAAAGTCACCGTATCTGCTGACGAAAATGAGGATTATAAACAGCGCATAGCGGAAATTACGATAGCTTACGGTCATCAGAGCTATTCTATTAATGTCAAACAGTTCGGCCTGGAACCGGTGATCGAAGTGGAAGGATTGACGGCCGATGGAATGAAAATCGTAGATTCTAAAGCGACTTCTCTGACCATTCCGGTAAATACCAATCTGAATCTAGATGTTATTACTGTGCCGGATACTTGTGATTGGGTACGTTTTAACGAACCGGAGCAGCCGAAGGCTAAGAAATCACAGAAAGCAGAAAAAGCAGAGAACACAGTCAAGAAGAATCTGACATTTACTTTGGATCAGAATACCGATACCCTTGTGCGGTATTGTACAGTCACTCTGCAGTCGTCACAAAACTATAATTGTGTCGGTACACTCATTATCAAGCAGCAGCCGAGAGGATATATTGTTGACATTGACGAATCAAAGAAGGAATATCAGGTGAAAGCTACCGGAGAAACAATCACGATTCCATTTAAAGTAAATGGTCCTGCAGATGCGTATACTTATGAAGTGGAGGCTTCTGCCCGCGAATGGATTACGCCTTTGCCTGCCACGAGAGGTATGCGTGATGCTTCCGAAAGTTTCATTATCCAGCCTAATACTGTAGAGGAAGAACGGGTGGGACACATCACATTCAGAAGCACTGACCCGATAGAGCCTAATGAGTTCACTGTCACCGTTACACAGGAGAAATTCATTCCGGTTCCTCCCGAAGGGGTGAAGAATCCGACAGCTACTCCGGGAGCGGGATTTATTAAGTTGAAATGGGAGATGCCTGTAAATGTGAATTTTACAAAGATGAAAGTCATCTATCATGATCCGGTGACGAAAGAGGATAAGGAACTGGAAATCGCAGATAATACTACCAACTTATTTATCGTAGATAACACATTCAAATGTGGCGGTGAATATGAGTTTACTATCAAGACGTATGGTCCTACAGGCATGGAGACGGAACAACCTGCCGTCGTAAGAGGAAATTCCGGGGAGTCCGTTATCAAGGCACCTATTGCTCTTACGGTCGATATGTTCTCTGCCAATGCGACCGAACCGTCCGAAGGATCACTTGCAGCTTTAGTCGATGATAATATAAATACCTATTATCACACGATATGGAGTGGAACATCACCCAATAAGCAGCCTCATTATCTGCAAATCAATATGTCGGAATTGCCATTGCAGTCCTTGCGCTTTGAGTATGATGGCCGAAATAATGGTAATGGTGCCGGGGACGTAAAACGTGTAGGTATCTGGGGAAGTGACAATAACAATACCTGGACGTTGATGGGTAAAGAGACTTATACACTGCCCGGCAGCAGAGGACAGCACGTTGAACCTAATGAGAATATAAAAGCCGGCAAACCATATAAATACATTCGCTTTATTCCGGAAGCTCGTCGTGATGCCGATCCGATAGATCCGAGCGGAGGAAACGGCTGGTGGAATATGGCTGGTATCTATCTTTATAAGATAAACGATCATGATGAGGCTTGGGCAAGAAAAGAACTAGGCATCTGATAAACTAATGGAAAGACTGGCGGGGAGGAAATAAGATTAGATTAGACACATTTTCCTATAAAACTCCCTGTCAGTCATTTTTTTTATTTATATTATCCGACTATTGAGAATCATGTACATGAAAACAAAGAAACTGAATATCATATTACTTGTTTTGCTGCTAATCTGCACAGCCATCGGTTGTCATTCACGGCAGAAACCGGACATTCGTCCCCATCCCGTAAATCTCAGTGCCGACAGTTTTTATCAACAGGCAGTAGCCATCCTGCAATCGTCTTATGATGTCGATTCCACCCGGAAGTGTATCAGCCTTCTGGACCGGGCACTGTCGATTGACAGTCTCAACCCCGATTATTATGGTACCAAAGCTAAACTACTGGCTGAGATGGGGGAGCTGGATTCCGCATTGCATGTCCAGACTTTGGCAATGGAGAGAAAAGCGATAACAGGAGAATACCTGTTTCAGTTAGGATTGTTTCAGGCGGCTAAAGATATGAATGCTGATGCGCATCAAAGTTTCGGAAAAAGTCTGGAAATTCTGCGGGCAGTGCTCGAACAATATCCTGACAGTTTGGGAGCATTTATTCTTGAAGAATCCGCCAATGCGCTTTATCAGGGAGCAGACAGCATTTATATGAAAGACATCGATGGCATTCGCAAACGTTTCCCGAACAGGCTTTTGGAAATAGAGATGATCCGAAGGCTGAAGCCGCATTCGCTGGTGAAGCAAATCAAAAAGATTCAGATAGAGAATGAATATAACATTGACTTCGATTTGGATAGTCTGGTCAACGAAATGGAAAAACAACAAAAATTATAAATACTATGTTATTGGATAAGATAAAACACATACTATGTATCTCTCTTATTCTGCTGGTGGGAGTCACTACTCTCTATGCTTGCAAGAGTGATGATAAGGAGCTGCAGGGAGAGCCGGTGCTGCAAGTCCAGAAATCCATTGGATTCAAGAAAGAAGGTGGGGAAGTAGCCGTACCTGTCAAATCGAACCGGGAGTGGAATGCATCGGTAACCGAGGGAAAAGAATGGCTGACGGCAAGGAAAGCATCGGATACAGAACTGACGGTTTCGGCAACATCCAGTCCCGAAAAAGGAGTCAGAGAAGGAAATATTACTATCACCAATAATGCGCTGACTGCTAAACTCAGAGTTGTGCAGACAGGCGGTGACCTGATCATTGAAGTGGCTGAAGAGAGCCGTGTCATTCAGGTGGCGGGAACAGGAAACGATCATATAGAAGTCAACTTGCTTTCCAATACAGACTATGAAGTAGTCATTCCGGAGGAAGCCAAAGACTGGATTACCGAGAAAGAAGTACCTGATACAAGAGCCGATCTGGCATCCAGTACACGAATATTCTCCATTGCTTCCAATCCTCTGACTACAGAAAGGAATGCTACGATCAAGTTTGTATCCAAAGAAAATACAAACATTTATGACCAGTCGGAAATCAAACAACAAAAGAAATCGAGTGATATTTCGGGGGTAAATCCGGAGAAGGATGTAAAGTTGAAAGTTACCGGCGGATACGACACCGACCATCAGCCGGGGCAGGATATATCGAAGTCTTATGACGGTCAGTTCGGCGGAACCTGTTATCATTCCACATGGAGTCAATCTGCAAAATTCCCCGTTACTCTTGAATATCAATTCGATCAGAATCAGCTTACGCTAGACTATATCCTGTATCACAGTCGAAATGGTAACGGTAATTTCGGAGCATTCGAACTTTACATCAAGCCTCAAGGAAGTACGGATTTTGTTCATATACAAGATTATGATTTTAAAGGAGCAGGAGGCAGCCATAGGATATTGCTGAACGATCCGGTTGTACCTGCGGCTGTTCAATTCAAAGTTAAAAGCGGATTAAATGATTTCGTCAGTTGCGACGAGATGGAATTTTTCCATGCTGCGGAAAATCCGCTTGACGAACAACTGATAACTGTATTCACCGATCGTTCATGCAGTGAACTCCGCCCGGACGCTTCCGACGAAACCATCAATCGGCTTCCGGCATTCTTCAATGTGCTGGCAAAGTCTTTGCAGAGTAATACTTATCCCGAAGCGGAAAAGAGATTCAGGATACAGTCATATCAGGCATACAGTGTGCCCGAATATTGGGGAGATAAATTGAGAACCAATTACTACTCGCCTCTTTGCAACCCTACCGGTATCATAACGAATGCGGGTGAAGAGATGGTCGTTTTAGCAGACGGCATACCGCAAGGTGAATCCATTTCACTAAGGTGTTGTTCGGATCTGGGGCCCGACGGTGAAGAACGATTCCTGAAAAACGGAATCAACAAGTTTTCATTTTCACGTGCGGGAAATCTGTTTGTCATCTATCAGAAACTTGATCCCCGTGGCATGCCGGCAGTGAAAATACATTTTCCGCCCCAGTATGTGGAGACAACGGAACATGCGCGCGTAGGCTTCAATGTATGGGATCTGACTGTGGATAAAACCGATGATCTGTTCCGTGAATATATCCGGAAGGCAAAATCTGTCACTTTGGACGGAGCTGATAAATGCGTATTTGTATTGAAAGGCAGGAAGATTCTGTTTACAGCACTGAAAGACTTGCTGCAAAATCAGGACAACTTCAAACAGTATGGAGTAGTAAGAGGAATGGAGCGATGGGATAACCTGATAGATTGGGAGCAGGAACTGGCTGCTATCGACACCTATTCTAATACGGGAGAATTCAATTCACTGATGCATGTCACGACTTTCACCGACGGACTTTATGCTACCAATTATTACATTAACATGGCAGCCGGTGATGTAAGCACAAAAGATGGATGGGGATTCAAAAACAACTTCGATCCGCGTGATATGGACAAGAATCAGGACAATGAATGGGGACCGGGACATGAACTCGGACATATGCATCAGGGAGCCATCAACTGGCCCAGTACTACGGAATCGAGCAATAATCTCTTTTCTAATTACGTGGTATACAAGATAAACCAGTGGGGATCACGTGGAAGCTCCATTGGGACTTTAGCTACTTACCGATATGCGCCTCCGACTCCTTGGAGCAGATTCATGCATCCGCGCGACCCGAACACGTTGGCATTTACCCCTCAGGACATGACATCCGATGATGCCAATAAATATGGATTATATCAAGGAGAAGCCTCCGAAATGCACATG
The DNA here is from genome assembly GCF_058231005.1 of Bacteroides sp. RCH18. Lineage (NCBI taxonomy): Bacteria > Pseudomonadati > Bacteroidota > Bacteroidia > Bacteroidales > Bacteroidaceae > Bacteroides > Bacteroides sp. RCH18. Next base: position 1,168,993 of record NZ_JBIPTC010000002.1, read on the forward strand.
CGCCTTAACCAGCAATTGTGGACATACTTCGAACGTATCGGCAAGAAACCGAATACCATCCGTAAGATATTCGAACAAGGACGTACCTCTGAATTTTGGTTACCTTTCAATGATCCGGGCGCAGCACAGCTGATGTATGCACGCAACGTAGCAAAAGCTGCTAACATGGATATGACCGAATTCTTCGATGCCTGGGGATTCTTTATTCCGGTCAGTTTCAAGTTGTATGCTTACGGAAGCTTTTCATATACCGTGACACAGGATATGATTAATCAGACGCTGGCTTATATGAAAACATTTTCCACTAAATGTCCGCCTATTGAATACATTGAAGACCGAAGATATCAGGTAGGAGCCAAAGGCAATCAAAAAGGTATATCCGAAGATGGAGGAGATGTAGGGTACTTCGAAACATTCCAGAACAATGTGAAAATCACCAAGACTGTAAGTTATACCGTTTCCGGAAGAACATACACTGTGACTAATGGCGAACAGGCGGTTGCTTTCGAATTAATCAAGGGTGGCAAAAAAGTATGGTTTGCCAATCGGTTTGTATTTACTGTACCTGCCGAAGCAGACATTGAAGGAGCGGAACTGTACGCTGTTCAGGCGGACGGGCAACGTATTAAAGCAAATAAATAGGGAAATTTACTGAATATCCCCAATCTTATATGGAATGAAGAGTAGCTTTTACTTTTGAGTAGAAGTTACTCTTTGTTCTAATGAAGATAATCCTCGAACTTCCAGCCTGTACCCGATGAATAGTTTGCTTTTACATACCGTCCCTGAAAAATTGAACCGTTTATCGTCTGTAACCATCCGAAACTCCAACGAGGCAACTTACTAATCTGTTTTATTAATTGTTTAGTTAGAGCTTGTTCTTCTTTATTCATAATCTCGTCGGGGGATAATAAATATCCGGTCGTTTTACCTTTTTTATTTGTTACCAACAATATATCTAAACCAAATTTCGTAGTTTCTACATTATGTTTTTTTAAATTGCTATTAACGAACTCTTCTAATAAATCCAGTTTATATTGAAGATTACTATACCAGCAACCATCTGTACTGGCAATAGGCGAATACTTGATAGTAGGACGAGAACGACGAGGACCTTCCATCGTTCCGGTTTTTGCAATATCTAAAAAGTTTCGTGATATTACCTGTCCCTTTTCTATGTCAAACTCAGCTACATTCTTCGTCACAATTTCTCCAAATAAGTCTTTGGGACACGATAAGGCTGTTATCTTCCCCGAATACCATATTGCAGGAATCCCTAAATCGTCTTTTCCATATTTTTCAGCCAACTTATTCTTATAGATCGATGCTTCATTCGACTTTCCTTCTTTTGATGAATATATTTTCTTTAAGTATAACGTAGCCTTTTGTCCTGAAAAATATTCAAAGCACCATTCTGCACGAATATCTTTTGGTCTTTGTAAGTCAGATGGTAATAGAGATTGTTCCATAAATATTCCTGTTTCAGGAGATTCTTCAATATTATAAATAATATCATGATTCTTCAAAGTATCGATAGCTTTTTGCTCTTTATAGTTAGATATCATCTCTTTGACCGGGATATAATGCTGTCCATGAACAGTACAAGCATAACATAGAATACTTAAAGAAAGAAACTTTTTCATAACCTGCTATTGATTTGATGATTAGTATTAAATTCGATTATCATGATTAGCCAATTATATGTATAGTATTCGATTTGTTTAGTTCTGGCAGAATAAATATTTTATCTGTTTCAGGTTGTTTAGGATCTATCTTTATTTTCGTATTTTTCTCACATTTTTTTGTAAAAAGACATCCTAAATAAGTTTCATTTTTTCCTGCAGAATATACGTAGGATATAAAATATTTGGGCTGATTACATTGTACCTGATTTCTATCAAATGTATATCCTTCATGAGAGAATGCTCGGAGATTCTTATTTTTCAGAGGATAACCACTGGATGTTATCAAAAGTAATAGTGATGATAAGGTTATTGTTTGTAGTATTCTCATAACTTTACACTTTAATAATTGTAGCCATTATAATCATTTTGATAAGTTTTAGTTGTGTTATTCAGTAAAGATACAAATAAATTCTGCCTTTTTACAAGGAATATAAATCTTTTTTTATGCAAACACGGAAATTTCTGTGAAAGTACTAAATAGATGTGGTAGAGAATAGTGATTGGGATATATTTGTAGAAGTGGAATTCCCTTATCTTTATATAGAGCGAGGTAGGATAGAAAAGCTAGATGCCATCTGTATGTTGACAAACTACATGTGAGAATGAGAAAATGGTAGATTCTAAAACGAAAGGATAATTCCCTTCTTATTATCTACAAATTTCATAGAAAAGAGTAATGAGAGATGCGTTGTTATATTCTCCATAGGAATTCAACACGACTTTTGCCCTCACGCTCTAACAGTCTGTCTGTATCCCTTTATTCATAGTGGTTTCGGGTGTGGTAGCAAGTGTGGTGGCAAGTATGAGAGCAAACGGTTGCTCTCACTCAGTTTCGTCGAATTATATGTTGTTTTTTGCTGCTATTATTTGATTTACAGAGTATTAATGTCTGAAGTGTCAACTATTAACGATTGGCATTTCAGCCATTAATAACTGGGAAATCAGGTGTTAATAGCTGATAACTCACGTATTATTGACCGATATATGATTGAATGCTTCCTGAAAGATCAGGTTAATTGAAACATTTCATGCGGTCAAATCAATCCAATCATATAAGTCAAGCGCCAGTTTCCTGCTTGGGAAACTGGCATTCCCTTATAAGGGAACGGCAGTTCCAAGGCAGGAAACGAGCGTCTCCGATATAGGGAACGCTCGTTTCCAAAATAAGAAATTAAAGGAAACTGTAAGCCATTCAGATACAATGATATAGGGAAATCTTGGTAAGAAATGAAACATATACGTGTGATTGATGTCGTATTTTATTATAAGGTTAATGCGAGCAAAAAGTCTGTTTTAAACATTGGAAAAGTTTGTATGCCGTAATATAATATCGTACCTTTACAGGAATTAAGCGATAAACAATATTGGTAGATAAACAGACAAAAAAGAATGAAAATAACTTTAATCAGACAAGACAGCGAGAGTGGAAAAGAAGCTCTAAGCATATGTGAAGCAGGTACATTATTCAACAAAATGAAAACGGAGACAAAATCGGGACACATTACGGCTTTGCGAAACCTGATACCGATGCTGGAAGGTACGTACAGCCAGTACGAACATATAGACAAATTGCCATATATCTATTCTGCCGTAGAATATACCCGCACTAAAGAAGGTGAACGAAAAATGAAACAATATAACGGACTGGTACAGTTGGAAGTGAAACGGCTGGCAGGCCCGTCCGAAATGGAATATGTGAAACGGCAGGCGGCGCTTTTACCCCAGACTTTTGCCGCATTCTGCGGTTCCAGTGGCCGTAGCGTGAAGATATGGGTGCGTTTTGCCCTGCCGGATGACAGAGGACTGCCCGAAAAAGAAGCAGAAGCAGAATTATTTCATGCTCATGCCTACTGGCTGGCGGTAAAGTGCTACCAGCCGATGCTTCCTTACGATATTAATCTGCAAGCACCGGTGCTGACGCAGAAATGCCGCATGACATTGGACGAATCTCCTTATTATAATCCCGATGCTGTTCCGTTCTGTCTGGAACAACCGCTCACGATGCCCGGTGAAGAAACTTTCCGGCAGCGTAAACAGGGCGAGAAGAATCTCTTGTCGCGCCTGCAACCGGGATATGAGTCTGCGAAAACCTTCACGAAGATTTATGAAGCGGCGTTGAACAGGGCATTTCAGGAAATGGAAGACTGGAAGCGTGGAGATGATTTGCAACCTTTGCTTGTACACCTTGCCGAGCATTGTTTCAAAGCGGGTATCCCCGAAGAAGAAGCGGTGCGGCAGACACTCATTCATTACTATCGGGAAGAGGATGAACGGGTTATACGTTCGACGATTCATAATCTTTATCAGGAATGTAAGGGTTTTGGTAAGAAAAACAGTATCGGAAGGGAGCAGGAGACGGCTTTTCTGCTGGAAGAATTTATGAACCGTCGTTATGAATTTCGTTTTAACACCGTGTTGGATGATCTGGAATACCGCCAGCGTGATTCCATCCACTTTTACTTTAAGCCCGTGGACAAACGTGTGCGCAACAGTATCTCTATCTGTGCCTTGAAAGAAGGTATCAATGCCTGGGATCGTGATGTAGACCGTTTTCTGAATTCGGAATATGTTCCTTTGTACAATCCTGTAGAAGAATATCTTTATGATGTCGGCCGTTGGGACGGGAAAGACCGTATCCGTGCATTGGCAGGATTGGTTCCATGCACGAATCCGTACTGGCAGGAGTTGTTTTATCGTTGGTTTCTGAGCATGGTGGCGCATTGGAGAGGGGTGGATCGGCAGCATGGAAACAGTACGTCACCTTTGCTTGTCGGTCCGCAAGGGTATCGTAAGTCAACGTTTTGCCGGATTATCCTGCCGCCTGAATTGCGTTTCGGCTATACGGACAGTATCGATTTCAAGAGTAAGCAGGAAGCGGAGCGTTATTTAGGACGTTTTTTTCTGATCAACATTGATGAGTTTGATCAGATCAATGTCAGCCAGCAGGGGTTTCTGAAGCATTTGTTGCAAAAGCCTGTTGCTAACTTGCGCAAGCCTCATGGCAATACTATTCGTGAAATGCGCCGTTATGCCTCCTTTATCGGCACCAGCAATCAGAAAGATTTGCTTGCTGATCCCAGTGGTAGCCGTCGTTTTATCTGTATTGAGGTGATAGCTCCTATCAAAACCAATGCTACCATCAATTACAAACAGCTTTATGCTCAGGCGATGGAAGCCATTTATAAGGGTGAGCGTTACTGGCTGGATGATGAGGATGAAAAGATTTTGAAGCAGACGAATCGTGAATTTGAGCAGGCGAGCCCGTTGGAACAGTTGTTCCATTGTTATCTCCGTCCGGCGGAAGAAGAGGAGGGAGGTGAATGGATGACGTCCATGCAGATTCTGAATTATTTGCAGACGAAGACACGGGACAGGTTGGCTATCAATAAGGTAGCTGTGTTCGGCCGTGCGCTTCAGAAGCTGAATATTCCCTGCCGGAAGTCCGGTAAGGGGACACTTTATCATTTGCTGAAAATAGAATAATTGGTAGTAACGTGAGGGCAAACGGTTGCTCTCACGCTGCTACCATTGGATCTCTAATCGCTGTAACTCCGATGAATAGGGGGATTGAGGCGAAAATGAGAGCGTGAGGGCAAAAGTGCTGTCATTTTATATGTGGTTGAATTACTTCTTCCATTCGTTGGAGTTCCCAGCCACGGAATTGCATCACAATGCAATGTAACTTTGTATTCTGTATCAATTGGCGAACTTTCGGTGCGGCTGCATATCCCTTTATCTGCTCAACGGCTTCTTCCCATTGGGTTTCGGCTTTCGCATCGGAATCTTTTTCTGAAAGGTATTTTAGCTCTATGATGTAGCTATGATTCACTTCATAATGCAGCAGGTCCGGCATCAGGAACAGGTCACAGTAACCGTGATTCAGTTCCACTTCCGGAGCAGTCAGGTAATAAGCATTTACGCTTAGGTAGGCAGTAAAGAATCCTTGGATATTCCGTTCGCCTTCAATCGCACTACGTACCGAGGAATTTTCCTTGTAGGCATGAGCGATAAACTCTAAAGATTTTTGCCAGTGACCGTCGAATGCCATGTCATCAAATAAATCTCTTAAGCCATTCAAGTCAATATGCCGTTTCTCTTGATATTCCTCTAACAGAAAATCGTAATACTGCTTGCGTACATTATTGTTGGGAATACCCAGTATCAGGCGGACTCCTCGTGTACCGGTAATGGTCAGCATGCCATAATAAAAGAGTAGGCTGGGGAAAATCTCCGGGTTGGCTATTTCGCTGGCGGGGAAGGTTGTCACTAAGTTGGTGATGACTTCTCCTTCTTCAGTGATTTTGCGCAACACACCTTTACGATTTCCGTCGAGCTTGTCCAATCGGATCAGTTTTTTCATTTTATTGTAATCCGTGCGGGTATTAGGGTCAATCATTTGTTCGGGAGATTTCCCCAACGTTATGTAATGACGCAGATAATAAAGTACCATGTCGCAGTTGAACATCTTCGGATCACGTTCCAGACTTTCTTTGGCAAAGCAATAATTGTCATACCACGGTTTTATTTCCCGAATCAGTGCATCTATGTCTGTATCTGCCGGCAGTTGTCCGGCGTCTTTATAGTACTGAAACATGGTCCGCACATCTGTCTCACTGAATCCCAGCATCATATTGAATTGGAAATCGGTGCTGATGTTCCAGCCGATATTGAATCCGCTGGTGAGATCATCCAATGTAACGGGGCTGACACCTGTCATGAAGATGCGTTCGAACATTCCTTTAAACTTTTTGAAAATCTCCCGGTAGAATCCGCTGGCATGAGTCAGGGCATGATAGATTTCATTACCTTGTTCGTTCAGAACCACGTTGGTGAAGTTGTCATATTCGTCAATAATCAGATAGAGATGGGAACCATTGTTGCGGGCCTTTCGATCCAGAAAATTCAGCTTATTGGTGGAGCCTTCCAGTTGCTTCATTTCTAATGCGAACCCCGGATAATAGTATGGTTCATAGATGGATGCGAAGTCATCCAATCCACCGCAGCAATAATCGTCAAAGTTCTGTGCCAATGTACCGTCGATTCCGCCTATACGCGAGAAATCAAGAAATAGCACCTGGAATGTTCCCTGTAGGGGAGTTGGCTGACTGCCTATCCACAAATTACCAAAGCGTTTCTGAAACTTTTCTTTTTGCGAAATATCATAATAGGTGCGAAGCATGCTCAGGAAGATACTTTTGCCGAAACGCCGGGGGCGGATAAAGAATAGACTGTTGGGCTGCTGTTCCAGCAGAGGCAGATACATGGTCTTATCTACATAATATTGATTTTGCTCTACCACTTCCACGAAATTGGAAACTCCATATGGGATTCTTTTCACATCTTCTATCATATTTCCTGTTATTTTAGTTCATTGCTCACGGAATAAGACAAAAGTAATCTATTCCGGCTGAAAGAACAAAGAAAAGGGGAGGAAAGTTGGAACTTAGTCTTTATTCACAGTCGCCTCAACGAGACTATCCATATCAAAATCAATATTATAATCCTTTTCTATTTGAATCCTTCTTATTTGATTGACCAGTGAATGCGGTTTCACCCTTCGGGTCATCTCTATTTCCAGCAACCTTTCGGGAAAGCGTTTACGGATTTCATCTATATTTCTCATGAAAAGTGAATCTTTATTTTCGTAGAGAGAATTGGCGGCTTCTGCCAGAATAAAAGCTCCCAAGCTGTCGGGATATTGTTTTAATACTGCTTGAAGGAAGACCTTGCTTTTTCCAAAACTTTCGTGGGCTTCGGTGTGCATATCTTTGGCAGCTTGAAGTAGTCCCAGTTGGAACAGATACTCACCGGTAATTGCGTTTTTCTCCATAGCAAGTGTTTGTATGTATAGGGCGGAGTCCAGTTCTCCCATTTCAGATAAAAGTTTGGCTTTCATGCCGTAATAGTCGGGATTTAAACTGTCGATTGCCAAAGCTTTGTCCAGAAAGCGGATGCATTTTCGGGTGGAGTCTACATCGCAAGAAGATTCCATTAATGTCATTGCTTGCCGGTAGAGGCTGTCTGCCTGAAGATTGATACGATGAGGAGTGATGTCTGCTTTAGACTCTTGCCGGGAATGACAGCTTATGACTGCTATTATCATTGGCAAGACAGTTAATAAGAGGCTCAATTTCTTGGGTTTCATATTCATAATTCTTGTAATCTGATCTGATAAAAAGTAAGACTGGCGAAGAACTCGATAAGAAAATATGTCTAATCTGATCTTATTTTGTTCTTCGTCAGTCTTTTCTTGTTTTACTTAAATGCCTAGCTGTTCTTTAGCCCAGGCTTCATCATGTCTTATTCTGTAAAGGTATATTTCGGACATATTCCACCATGCACTGCCTGCGACAGTATAATCCAATGGATCTTTGTCACGGCGAGCTGTTGGAGTAAATCGGATATAGTTGTAAGCTTGCTTTCCACTCACATTGTTTTTAGCGGTAGCATGGCCACCGTTTGTTGTCGGCAGATTGAATTCTTCATTACCCATACTTTCAAAGAACTCACCGTTCATACTTCCGTATATTGTTGCGGCTTTTACGTCACCTCCGTTATTCACTCCGCTTTGACGTGCATCATATTCAAAACAAAGGTCCTTTAATGGTTTGTTCAGTTTGATCTGGACATAATGTGCTTCTGTTGTAACAGGAGCATTCCACTTGGTATGATAATAAGTACTGACTTTGCCGTCAATCAATGCCGGTAAACCGCCTCCGTCTCCGACATGATTAGCATTGTCGGAAAGCATATCGATAGTAAGAGTAACACGTTCCATTTCGGAAGCTTCGCCGGAAATGCCTGTTATTGTTACCGGACTATCTGTCTCCATACCAGTCGGACCATAGGTGTTGATAGTAAATGAGTATTCACCTGCACATTGGTAAGTATCATCTATGATATAGGATGTTGTCTTATAGTCATTTATCAAGATCTCTTTATTTTCTTTCGTGACTTTATCGTAATAGGTAATCTTTATCTTGTTGAAGTCTACATCTTCAGGTATCTCCCATTGCAGCTGAATACTTCCGGCTCCCGGAGTAGCAGTAGCATTGATTACATTTAAAGGAGGTGTCGCGATAAATCCGGCCTGTTTTACTGTGACTACGAACTGACTTGGTACTTTGTCGGTGCTATTGGTACTCTTAAAGGTTATCTTTCCTTCACGAGGTTGATTCTCAACTTCAGTGTTGGCTTTAATGATAAAGCTTTCGGAGACATCACGCAGTGCTCTTGAAGCGGGTAATGATACTGGAGTGATCCAGGATTGGGCGGATTCTTCGATTTCATAGGTATATGACACTTCACCGGCAGGAGAATTTACTTTGAAAGGAATAGTGATTGTTTCTCCCATTGCTTTCACTTCATAGATCTTCTTGTCTTCATCGATTTCGACTATATAACCTCTGGGTTGTTGCTTTATCAGGAAAGAAGCTGTATAGCTGTAATTCTGGGAAGACTGGAGGATAATCGTACAATAACGTACGTCAGTCTCGGTGCTTTTATCCAGCGTAAATTTCAGTTCCTGTTTGTTTACGTCTTCCGCTGCACGCGTCTTTGCATCAAATGTGGCAGGTTGCTCTGCCAGACGTATCCAGTCGCAAGTGTCTGGTATAATGATATTATCCAGATTCAGGTTGGTCGCTACAGGAATTGTCAATGTTTCTCTTTCTGCATCTATTATTTCTACATATCCTTCCTGTTGTAGCTTGTCACCTATCAGGATGGCCGGTTCTTTACCAAACTGCGAGACAGTGATGGAATAGCTTTGATGACCATAGGCTACAGTGATTTCCGCCCGGCGTTGTTTGTATATATTGTTTGCACTGGCAGATACGACTACTTTGCCCTCGTGTTGTACTACCTTGCACCATTCTGCATTGGACTGGGCACTCCATCTGTCGAGTGGTACATTGGTCTGCACTTCAATTTCATGTTCTCCTCCCAGAAGTGGGAAAGTGATAGGTGCCTGACTTTTATCAGGAACTACCAGCGTTTCTACTTTAAACTCGGTTTCGTAATCGGGCGAACAAGAGATAAGTCCGGAAGCAATTCCGAATATGCTTGCGAGCCCGATGATTAATATATTTTTTTTCATACTCATTTGATTTGATTACAAGTTATCTACTCTTGGGTTAAATTCATATCGTAGTTTGGCTTTCACTTCCCGGTAAGGGGCGGTGGATTCCAGGCGATATTTATAATGCAGACGGAACTCTTTGTAATAAGTGGCACGTCCGTCGGGAGTACGGATAGCGTTTAACAGGAATGTGTTGTCGTAATCATCGATTGGAGTAAGTTGTACTACATCGACCGGATCCACTTCCACATCATTAACTCTGTCATGCGCTCTGATGGTAAGTTCTCTGGCCTGAGGATTCTCCGGTTGCTGCTCGCCAATTTCCAGAATGATACTCTTAGATACAATTCTGCTTCTTGCTGTCTTATAATCGCCAAGATCTTCATCACCTGCCATCATGCGTACCGAATTGGCACCGATCGGGAATACTTGATTGGCATTTGTCGGTCTACGGACTTCGGGACTACCACTGGGGTTAGGAATTACAATCGTACTGCTTGTATAATTGTAGTAGGTAGAAGTCTTTGTTGTTGCGTAATAGTTTTCTTTATAGATACGCAATAATACATGACTTTTATCCGGATTATAATTAGGTGTTTTTTCCGGATCTATCTTGTAATCCAGAAAATAAATGGAATCCGGTGAAATCCTTTCCAGATTTTTCAGATAGATCGGAAACATTACTTTGGAAGTGCCTGCCTGAATATCCAGTTCCTTATTGGGAAAATCATAGCATTCATCGGGAAGCAGTTTGGCAAATTTTTCTTTTTCTATATCAAAGTTGGATTTGTTGTATGCTTTCAGCAAAGAGTCCGATTCCAAAAGAGCTACATGGTGTGTGTTAGGGCTTATTTGTGAGCCGCTAACCGTGGCAACCAGATAGATCGTATCTTTTTCTTGTCCTACATTAGCCACCTGCCGGTCGTAGATCAGACTCGAATTACTGAGTAAGCCTACTTCGTTCCGGTATTGTTCCTGGTCGAAATCGTATTCATTGCAAGCACTCAATACACCTATAAGGGTGCAGAGCATTATATTAAATTTCTTTTTCATATTCAGTCTGTTATTCATGTTTTGATATTATCTGTCCCATCCGAAATTCTGGTCGGCATTGGGAACCTTCAGCAATTCATCATGGCGGATCGGTAAGAATACCATTTTAGGCAGTGCAATGCGGTCTCGCACATTTTGTGTATTGATCGTCACAATATTCCAGAATCCTTCATTACCGTTGGCATTTGTACGGTCTTTTGTCACATCCAGTCCCCGCCAGTTGGAGCTGTTGGCATCTTCGTCCAGATAGGTTCCCCACCTGCGCGTATCGAAATATCGGTATCCTTCGTTAAAGAGCTCTACCTGACGTTCATTGCGGATGATTTTTTCAAAATTGTCTGCTTCTGCCATGTCGTTGGCATCTACTCCCGGCAAGCCGACGCGATAACGTATCATGTTGAAATATTTAGCCATTTCTGCCGGATCACGGCTAACGGTTTCCTCAATAAGTGTACCTGTATTGTCGGATACTTCTACGGTCACTGTACCTTCTACACGGTTCAATGCTTCTACATATTCCAGTAGCACTTCACCATAACGAATGATAGGGAACGGTTTAGGGCTGGTGACGAATGCGCCTTTTACACTCCCTTTGCCGTTAGCCCATGAGTCGTCCGGATGAATGTATTTGACGGGAACATAACCGCTGACACTGTAGTCGTTTACGTTATTTCCGGCACCGGCAATTCCGGCATTGGTATCATCGTGAGAATACCAGAATTGCTGATTGACGTAGGAAGCGTCGGTAGAAGCTGAACTCATCGGCCAGTAGCGACCCGGAAAACCTATCGAGGCATAGAAGCGTGCCGAACGATTGGCGTACATCATAGGTACGTTTTCCCTCAGTAGGTATGTCCCCAGTTTTTTGGATTCGCCGGTGAGTCTGCTGAAGTCCGGTTCATATGGATATTCTGCCGATGAATTATGAATAGTCCGCCCATCTGCCATCAGATAGCAATCAATTACTCTCTGCGGCACAGACATTGAACCCCATCCGCCAAACTTGACAGGGAATGAGTGATGGGTATAGTTAGTGACGTTACTGGATTCCATCGCCCAGATGAATTCTTTATTAGTCTGTATGATACCTTCTCCTGTGAACATGTCGGAGTAAGAGTGATAAGGATCGATATTGCCTGCTCCGTCAGGGAAGTTAGCAGTAGGGACATTGGAGGCCAGAGGATATGGGTTCTGGGCATCTGCTTCCACTGTATGTAGCTCGTATCCCATTTTGGTCAGCTGTTTGGCGGCAGCTGCTGCAACGGCCCAGCGTCTCGGGTCATACTCTTGATTGACATAGTAGGCTCCGTCGCTTTTACGTTTCCAGGTCCCGAAACATTTACGGGCTGCAGCTCCGCCATTGAAAAGCGGTGAAGCCTGGAAGAGGCGCAAACGGGCGATGAGTGCCATGGCTGCTCCTTTGGTCGGACGTTGATAATAGTTGACGCTTTGCTCATCCGCCGAATAGATGCCTTGAGTTGCCAGTCGGAATTCATCGCATATATAATCTACAGACTCATCATAGGTAGCCCGTTCGCGATTATAATATTCGGCAGGTTCGGAGGTGCTCAGTTCTTCATCGCCCACGATAATCAACGGTCCCCAGTTCATCAAAAGATGATAATAAGCGTACCCACGCATAAAGTGAACATATCCGATATAACGTCTTCTGTCCATTTCGTTCATATCTGGTACATTGTAGACTTCTTTAAGCATTTTGTTACATCTTGCTACAATGACATACATGTCGTACCATTGGTTTTGGATAGGCAGATTTCTGCTGTTGATGGTACCTACGGAAAATTGTAGTCCCCAAAATTCATTTGTCTGATATTTAAGTGTTATTTCGTCCGAAGCAGATTCCCCCGGATTCCAGGAATTTCCCCAGATAGCCCCTGCGTCGGGAAAACCTTTCGGAGTGTTCCAGAGATAACCTTCAGCATTTTTCTTGCTGTGAAAGATGGAGTCTTCTTTGAAAGTAGCTTCGAAGTATGGGTCTACATCCAGAAAATTGCAGGAACTGAGTAGTAGTGTACTTCCTACTGTTGCTCCCAATATTATTTTGAATAACTTTTTCATGAGTGTTCTATATTATTTTTAGAATTTAAGATAAACCTGGAACGTGTAAGTTGCCGGTATCGGATAAGCGGCCCCGTTTGCAGATGCCTGTTCCGGATCAAAATACTTCACTTTGTCGATAGTAAAAAGGTTGTTGGCAACAAACTCCAGATCGACAGAAGATAGTCCTGTCTTTTTTATCCATGGAGTCTTCAGGTTGTACTTCAGACTGAGTTCCTGAAAGCGCAGGAAAGAACCGTTCCGTTTCCAGAAAGAGGAAAGCTGGGAGTTGTTCGTATTACCTCCGTAGGAGAGACGTGGGAATTCTGCATGGGGATTTTCCGTAGCGGTGGTGCCTGAATACCATGCGGGCGTCCATCTGTTCTTGGGATTGTTGGCCAGCTTGATAACGTTGCCGAGTTCTCCGTTATAGAAGGGAATCCATCCTGCGTCATTACCGAGTCCCGAACGGTAGTAGTCTACTTTTGCCGAACCTTTGAAAAGGAAGCTGAGGGTTAAGTCTTTCCAGTGAAAATCGGCTCCGAACCCATACATTACCCGGGGGAGTTGGTTGGAATAAGACAAAGGTACTTTGTCATCGTCATTGATAATACCGTCTCCATTTACGTCACGATATTTGATATCTCCCGGACGAATGCGGCCGAATCCGCTTTGGTCGGCACTTGTGTTGATTTCTTCTTTACTGGAGAAGAGACCTTCTGCAATATATCCGCGAAGGATGTTAAAGGGTTTTCCGGTTACACTCAGATAATCATAAGGTAACTTGTTTTCTTCATAGTAATCAATAATATTCTGAGAGAAAGTGTAATTGCCGCGTACAGTGAAGCTCATGTCTTTATTGATCTGGTGGAAGAATTCGAAGTTTCCGTCAGAACCATAGCTATGCATTTTTCCTACATTTGATTTCGGGACGGTAACCATACCTACAAACTTAGGCAGCGTCACACGATCCTGAAAGATGTGATCACGTGTATCGCGGAAAAAGTCAACAGTGACAGAGAGCTTGTCGTGGAAGAACTTGGCATCGATACCAAAGTTGAGTTTCTTTGCTACTTCCCATTGAAGGTTGTCGGCTCCTTTCACAGTTTCTGTAATACCCCGTTCACGATATCCCCAGTAAGAGGCGGCATTGTCATTGATTAATGTCAAATAAGGGAACCGGTCACCACTGATCTGGTCATTACCTACCTGACCGTAGGAGCCGCGGAACTTGAGGAAGCTTAACCAGGGAATGGCCTCATTGACCCAGTTATAGGATGTCGGTACCCAGCCTACAGCAATGGAAGGGAAGAAACCGAATCTTTTTCCTTTTTCGAATTGCGCAGAACCTGTGTAACCGAAGTTTGCATCAATGAAATAGCAATTGTTATAGCCATAGGAAACACGTCCTGATAAGTTTTGACGTCGTTGAGGAATGGCATTAATACCCATTGCGTCATAGTCCCATTGGGTGTTATGAACATCTTCCATGTAATATAAAGCCAATGCTCCTAGTGAGTGCAAACCAAATGTACGGTCCCAGTTGGCTTTGGCTTCCATGTAGTATTTTCTGTATCTGTTGTTATTTTGTGTATATTTCATGTTCTCTTTGGCAGTACGCAATGTTTTGATGAGTACCCCTTGTGAACTTCTTCCTGTAGCGCGGTAGAGGTCAGGCCATATGTAACGTCCTTCATTGAAATAATTGATATTTTCGCTCATCGCTTGTACCGACGCTGTCATTCCTTTCAGGAATCCTCCGAATTCCTGTTCAAGTTTGAGTGTAAGCATATTACGCTGAGTTTCATCTTGCGTGTATCCGGTGTTATTTAGCATGACATACGGAGAAGCAAGGTCATGTTTTCCATAAGAAGGGAAGGTGCCGTCTGAATAGGTTTTAGGAAACATCAGTGGAGTTAGCTGACGGACTGCTGACCATACCGTATTCGTGTTTTGTCCACCCGGGCTGGTATAGTTGGAAATATATCCGTCCAGACCAAAATAAACTTTGGTTGTTTTGGTCAGATTCATGTCAATATTGGCACGATAGGTTATTTTTTTATATGACAAAGGCTTTTTGAACAGGTTGTCTTCCTGCCGGTAGGCCGCTCCTTCATCCTGATACCCTAATGAAAGATAATATCTGGCTATGTCGCCTCCTCCTTGTGCATTGATGTAATAATTCTGCTGGATAGATGTGCGTTTCATTATTTCATCTATCCAGTTAACATCCGGGTAGAGGTCTTTATCCAAATTGTATTTTATCAGATCCAGTTCCAGACGGGAGTAAAGGTCGTCTTCACCCGACATGGCACGTGCCTCATTGGCAAGGAGAGCGTAGTCATAAGCTCCCAGGTATTCGGGCAGACGTTTGATGTGCGATACTTTTAATGTTGCTCGTCCTGTGATGGTAAGTTTGCCTGTTTCTCCACGTTTAGTGGTAACCAAGACCACGCCATTGGCACCTCGGGTACCATACACTGCGGTGGCGGAGGCGTCTTTCAGGATACTGAACGATTTTACATCATCAGGATCAATGTCTTCAAGGCGGCCTTCGATACCGTCAATCAGCACTAATGCACCGGAGCTGGCTCCGAAAGTACTGATACCACGAATCCAGAAGTTGGAGATGTTTTTTCCCGGTTCGCCCGAACTCTGCATGGTGATGACACCAGCCAACCGTCCGCCGATCATGTTGTTGAGAGAAGTACCGGGAGTACTGAGCTGGGCTACATCAATGGTACTGATTGCACCTACTACTGATATCTTTTTTTGTGAAGTCATACCTGTGACCACTACTTCGTCAAGCTTGGTGTCATCTTCTTCCAATGTAACTTTGAGTGTCATTTCATCTTTAGTCACCAGTTTCTCGATAGATTTCATTCCAATAGCCTGAATGACTAATATTTGGTTGGCATCTACTTTGATACTGAATTTACCATCCATATCTGCTGAGGTTCCCACTCCCGGTGCATTCTTAACATAAATGGTAGTACCCGGTAGCGGTTCACCGGTTTTGTCTATTACAACCCCCGCTACAGTAAACTGTTTTTTCTTATTGTCTTGACTGTAACTCGTCAGCGGTATAAGCGCCATGATCAGTACAATCAGTAGAAAATTATTTCTCATATTGTATTTTGTATAAGGTTATTCAATGGATAATTTACGAATCACTTTGTTCTGTGTGTCGGCTACATATACAATAGTTCCATCACTGTTGACTGCTACTCCGCAAGGGAAGTGGAATTTGGCAATTTCCGGACCTCCATCCTTATAACCTTCCGCTCCCGGCAGACCGATAGGTGTGGTTACGGCTGCTCTTTCTTTCGGCATAGTAGTATCTATTACGCGGATGCAGGAATTACCACTGTCAGCAATGTACATTTTTCCGTCGTCGGTGAAACAAATCTGGCGCGGGTGTCTGAATTTGGCGTTCTTCAGCAAGCCGTCTTCCCAGCCCTTCCCGTTCATAACTCCTTCGTAGATTGCTTTTCCTGCGTATGATTCTCCGTTATAAGTGTCTTTATCTTCCGGAGTGATCTTGGATACGTCCACTCTCCAAATCTGGTGAAAATCTGCAAGAGATACATAGAGTACGTTTTCTTCTCCTTTAATAGGGCTGAATGCGATATAGGAGTCACTTCCTGCTTTGCCGCCGTCGCCTGTTGCTACATTAGATATTTTCTTTAGCAAAATTTCTGCTGTACGGTTTTTAGGATTGATTCGAACCAATTGCCCTTTCCACATGACCGTATAGATCATATGATCCAGCTTGTTGATTACAAAGCAATGCTTCCAGTTGTTTTCGTCTACAGTGCTGAGTTCTTCTGATTTCAAGACTGTTCTATATCGGGGAACATAGTTTAGAAGTTTTTGCATGTCATAATACTTCATGCCGGCATCATCCGGAATGTAAACAGCTTCAGCGTCTTTTTCATCAGAATAAGCCGGGGCATTAATACGTGCAGTTCCATATTTTAATACAATGGAAGAATTGCTGGCAATGGAAATCATTGAAATGTTTCCGTTTACGCCTTCACCTTTTTCATTGCGGCAGGTTGTGTTTGGTTGTTTGGCTTTTCCACTGTCTCCTTTACGGTCTACCACAAATATATTGTCTTCACCGTCTATACAGAGATAGAAAGGAGAGGAGAAAGTACATGTGGCAAGGTCACCACCAACGGTATTTATATTATTGTCCGGTGATGCAAGTCCTGCTACCGTACTAACACTGGTTTGTGTCTTGTATAGGAATTGGTCTGGTGCTTTGCCTATGTATTCTTGACCGTCGGGCGTTCTTCTTTCTACAAGAATATTCATCTCTCTTTTGAAGGTGAGTCCTTTGGGAACAAATGCATAGATTCTGCTACCGTTACTGCTGACTAATCCGGCAGGATGTCTGATCCCGTCTACATCTTCAAAATAGACTTTCATGCCAGTGGTGTCTGTACCGAAGTTGCGGCCTTCGATGATCATCGGAGTGGCTATACCTCCGGAATCAGGATAAAATTCTGTAATCTCAATAGGCTGGTTTGGGTTGAACCCGCTGCTTCCATTGATGTCGTCATCTGAACAGGAAGCTAACCACGCGAAAGCTGTAATGAACAGCGTCCAATAAACTCTTCTTTTTCGCATTGTTTTTCTGTGATAAAAGGTTAATAATTAGATTGGTTAAAAAAAAGTGATAGGGAAACCTACTCTTGTGTGTCTACTATGTGGGTAGAACTAGGGTATGCATACAAGGGGTATACGTTTGTTTTTGTATGTATGAGTAAGTTTGAAAATATATGGGTGTGTTTGACTGCTATTATTCATCTTCTTAAATTGGGGGTATTGAAGTTGATAATGAACTCAGAATACATATCATACCTATTCTGATCTGTGCTGAAATAAAAGTAAAAAATGAGATCAAATTCTCCGATTTTGAAAGGCGGAGGGCTGTTGCTAAGAGTTTTCATAAATGTTAATTTAAGGTTATAATCATATTGATTAATTGGGGCTAAGTCGTAATAGGACTTGGTATGTGTGTATATAAGTGCCTTATATATAATTGATTAATTGGTTGATGAATGCTTGGGATGACAATTTATGAACTATATAGTAGAATTGAGATTATAAAATTGAAAAATAAATATGTTTTTTATTTAATTATAAAAAACATATTTTTTTTATTAATTAACTTTACACCGTCTTAGAATAGTACATGTGCTTAATAACCTTTGAATAGCCTATGAAACAGTAGAAAATACACTTTATATAACAATACCAAGTTCTATTACGACTTCTTCAAAATTATTCAATTTGGCATAAGGTCTTTATTGCTCTCCAAGATGAAAAGTAATGCAATTAATTTAAATAATTAGGTCGATTTTTCCTTTGAAAATAATTAGAAGACTGTTCTTTTGACTTTTTTCTACCTTATATATATTAGATTGTTCTACCCAAACTGTCAATCTCTTAAAGTAGTTTTTGAGCATCCGGAATCAGAATCTCTTTTCTGTGCAACTCGATTAAACCATTATCCTGTAGTTCATTCAGTGTTTTAGAAATATTTAATCGAGTATCATCCAGACAACGTGCCAAATCGTCCATCTTTACTTTGAAAGTCTTTTCCCCTTGCGGTTTTTCGCAATGTGACAGAAAGAAACGGATAATTTTGCTTTTTAAATCCAGCGTGGGTTCATCCCATAAACGGGAATAGAGATTTTGCGCCCGGTTGCTGACGATATTCATATAGTTGAGGCGGAAGATGTCATATTTGAACAGATCACTGAGTACGAATGCTTTGCTGATGCAAACAGTATGCACTTCCGTATGTGCCACATAAGAAGAGGCATAGTTGGTATTCATACCGAATAAAGACTGAGGTTCTATCAGATAGGGAGCTTCGATTTGTTCGATGACCGTATAAATGTTTTCTTTTGCATTGGTGACAATAGAAATCTCACCTTTCAACAGAAAACAAAGCTGGGTACAGGGATTACCACTCTTTATGATGGTTTCCCCAGCTTTATGTTTGATAAAGTGCAGCTTGACTTTATCTAGAATACTAGTGAAATCTTCATGACAAAGCCCCTGAAATAAAGGTAATTGGAGCAAAGTATCGAACATTGTTTCCATACGTTGTAATCTCTTATTAATCGTACAAATTTACTCATAATACAACACTGCTATCCACATATCCCCTTTCTTTTTGTTTTTTTTATTGTTTGAATGCATAAAAATAGAGTATATTTGCAAAAAAAAGGAGGAATTATGTTCACGGGTTTTAATTGGCAGCAAATGGTCAGTGCGTTTATCGTACTTTTTGCAGTAATAGATATTATCGGTTCTATACCTATTATTATTAACCTGAAGGAAAAGGGGAAAGATGTGAATGCAACAAAGGCTACTGTCATCTCCTTTGCTTTACTGATAGGCTTCTTCTACGCGGGTGATATGATGCTGAAACTTTTTCATGTAGATATCGAATCATTCGCCGTGGCGGGCGCATTCGTTATTTTTCTTATGTCTCTGGAAATGATTCTGGATATAGAAATCTTCAAAAATCAGGGGCCGATAAAGGAAGCGACACTCGTTCCGCTTGTCTTCCCGCTGCTGGCAGGGGCCGGAGCTTTTACTACGCTTCTTTCGCTTCGTGCCGAATATGCCAGTGTTAACATAATCATTGCCTTGATACTGAATATGCTATGGGTCTACTTTGTAGTAAGCATGACCGGACGTGTGGAACGTTTCCTCGGAAAAGGGGGAATCTACATCATCCGTAAGTTTTTCGGTATCATCCTGCTCGCTATCTCAGTAAGGTTGTTTACTGCTAATATCACTTTATTGATTGAGGCATTGCATAAGTCGTAACCGGGATTTATGAGGTAATATCTGTAGAGTCGGTTGTATTGCGATCGTTGATATCTTCTTCCGGAGATTCTTCTTCTTCATCCGTTTCGTCCGCAAAAGGTTCCTGTCGTTGAGGCCCGTGGTTCAAGAAACCGAATGCACAGAGTGTTCCCATGATTCCTCCGCTGAGATGTCCTTCCCACGACATATTGGCGGGAGAGAAGTAGGGGAACATATGCCAGATGATTCCTCCATACAAAAAGGTGACAAGCAGTGAGATGGCAATCAGAGGAACATATTTCCGCAGGATACCACTGAAAAAAAGAAAGAAGGCAAGTCCGTAAATCAGTCCGCTGGCACCGATGTGCCATCCCGGTTTGCCGATTATGAAGGTCAGCAGTCCGGCTCCGATCCAGATGATCATAAAAATACGTCCGGCTATCCCCCTGTAGAAATAGAACAAGCACCACGATAAAAAAAATAGCGGCAACGTATTGGCCAGCAAATGGCTGAACCCGCTGTGTATCAGCGGATGAGTCAGAATACCCGTTATTCCTCGCTTTTCCAGAGGGTATATCCCCATGTGAGAGAAGTCCCAGCCCATGCCGACTTCAACGATCTTTAGCAGAAATAGGATAAAAATTAGGAACAACGGCACCGCTGTAGCCAGCATGATACGCTGAATATCTCGCTTCATTACTTTCTATTCTTTAGATATTTTACGCAATACTACGAATATTTGCACAAAAACTGAAAATAAAAAGCCTTTTTATTTTTGTTTTTATCTAGAATTTGTACATTTGGGCATTATACCTATATATACAATGCTCAGGCTGGTATATATACAGAACAGCAATAGATATATATAAGGAATATAGTGACCAATAATTAACCTTTAAATAATGCACAACTATGAGTTATTTACGATTTGACAAGACCCTCATGACGAATCTGGAAGAAAGTCTCCAAAGGGAGATTCTCCGGACGAACAAAGCAGGAGCTTATCATTGTACAACGATTGTTGATTGTAACACACGCAAATATCACGGACTGTTGGTAATTCCTGTTCCCAATATCGACGATGAAAATCATGTGCTGCTATCTTCTCTTGATGAAACGGTAATTCAACATGGTGCTGAGTTTAACTTGGGGTTGCATAAATATCAGGGAAACAACTTTAGTCCGAATGGACATAAGTATATCCGTGAATTCGATTGTGAGCATATCCCGGCGACAACTTACCGTGTTGGAGGAGTAGTGTTACGCAAAGAAAAAATCTTTGTACATCATGAAAACAGAATCCTGATTCGTTATACTTTGTTGGACGCACACTCGGCGACGACGTTGCGCTTCCGACCGTTCCTCGCTTTCCGGAGCGTACGAGAGTACACTCACGAGAATGCGCAGGCAAGCCGCGATTATCAACTTGTGGAAAATGGTATCAAGACTTGTATGTATCCCGGTTATCCGGAACTGTTCATGCAGTTGAACAAGGCTTGCGAGTTCCATTTCCAGCCCGACTGGTATCGTGGATTCGAATATCCGAAAGAACAAGAGCGAGGCTACGACTTCAATGAAGACCTCTATGTTCCGGGATATTTTGAAGTGGATATAAAGAAAGGAGAAAGCATCGTTTTCTCCGCGGGTACTTCCGAAGTGACTCCGCGCAGACTGAAGCAGACGTTCGAAGCCGAAGTGGCTGACCGTACGCCTCGCGATAGCTTCTATCACTGTCTGAAAAACTCAGCACATCAGTTCCATAATCAGCAGGAGGGAGAACATTATATCCTTGCCGGTTATCCGTGGTTCAAGTGCCGTGCCCGCGATATGTTTATATCCCTGCCGGGACTGACACTTGCGCTGGACGAGGTGGATCAGTTTGAAGATGTGATGAAGACAGCGGAAAAAGCGATTCGAAGCTTCATCAATGATGAGCCGGCAGGATACAAGATTTACGAGATGGAACATCCGGATGTACTGCTTTGGGCCGTATGGGCTTTGCAACAGTATGCCAAGGAGACCTCCCGCGAACAATGCCGTCAGAAATATGGCGAACTGCTGAAAGATATCATCGAATTTATCCGTCAGCGGAAACATGAGAACCTCTTCCTGCATGAAAACGGACTGCTTTATGCAAATGGCACCGATAAGGCGATTACGTGGATGAACTCCACCGTAAACGGACATCCGGTGATTCCCCGTACGGGATATATCGTAGAGTTTAATGCTTTGTGGTATAATGCGCTTCGTTTCGTTGCCGATCTGGTTCGTGAAGATGGAAACGTTCTTCTGGCCGATGCGCTTGACGCACAGGCGGAAGTGACGGGAAAATCATTTATCGAAGTGTTCCGCAACGAATATGGATATTTACTTGACTATGTAGACGGAAATATGATGGACTGGAGCGTACGCCCCAACATGATATTTGCCGTAGCATTCGATTATTCTCCGTTGGACCGGGCGCAAAAGAAGCAAGTGCTCGACATCGCAACCAAAGAGTTGCTCACCCCCAAGGGACTCCGTACCTTGAGCCCGAAGAGCGGGGGCTATAACCCTAACTATGTTGGTCCTCAGATACAGCGTGACTACGCTTACCACCAAGGCACAGCCTGGCCTTGGCTGATGGGATTCTATATGGAAGCCTATCTGCGAATTTATAAGAT
Organism: Bacteroides sp. RCH18; assembly: GCF_058231005.1. Lineage (NCBI taxonomy): Bacteria > Pseudomonadati > Bacteroidota > Bacteroidia > Bacteroidales > Bacteroidaceae > Bacteroides > Bacteroides sp. RCH18. The sequence continues at coordinate 1,191,366 of NZ_JBIPTC010000002.1, forward strand.
GAGTGGTCTGTCGTTCATTGAACGCCAGCTTATTGGTCTCGAAGATGAACTGACAATTCATTGTATCAGTTCGCTGCCTGAACTTTTCGATGGTAATCCGCCTTTTAAAGGACGCGGAGCTGTATCGTTTGCCATGAATGTCGCCGAAGTACTGCGTATTCTAAAGCTACTGTCTAAGTATTATTAAAAAGAGGAGGAACGAAAATGAAAGTTTTAATGTTTGGATGGGAGTTCCCCCCGCATATCTTAGGAGGGTTAGGGACTGCCAGTTATGGTCTGACAAAAGGAATGTCTCAGCAGGATGATCTGGAGATTACATTCTGTATTCCCAAACCATGGGGAGACGAAGATCAGAGCTTTTTAAGAATTATCGGCATGAACAGCACGCCGGTAGTGTGGAAAAATGTCGGTTGGGACTATGTGAAAGGACGCGTAGGCAGTTATATGGATCCGCAATTGTTCTATGACTTGCGCGATCATATCTATGCCGACTTCAACTATCTCAATACGAATGATCTGGGATGCATCGAGTTCTCCGGACGTTATCCGGACAACCTGCACGAAGAGATCAATAACTATTCAATCGTTGCCGGGGTGGTAGCACGTCAGCAGGAGTTTGATATCATTCATTCTCATGACTGGCTGACTTATCCGGCAGGGATACATGCCAAGCAAGTATCTGGTAAGCCATTGGTGATCCATGTGCATGCTACTGATTTCGACCGTAGTCGCGGCAATGTCAATCCGACAGTGTATGCCATTGAGAAGAATGGTATGGACAATGCCGACCACATCATGTGTGTGAGCGAACTGACCCGTCAGACTGTGATCCATAAGTATTTCCAAGACCCGAAGAAGGTGTCTACTGTGCATAATGCCGTTTCTCCTTTGTCACAAGAGATACAGGATATTGTTCCTCAAAAGAATCCGAGCGAAAAGGTCGTTACTTTCCTGGGACGTATTACCATGCAGAAAGGACCGGAATACTTTGTAGAAGCTGCAGCAATGGTATTGCACCGTACGCGCAATGTCCGTTTCGTAATGGCCGGTAGTGGTGATATGATGGATCAGATGATTCGTCTGGTAGCCGAACGCGGTATTGCGGACCGTTTCCATTTCCCCGGTTTTATGAAAGGAAAGCAGGTGTACGAAGTGCTGAAAGCCAGTGACGTATATATTATGCCTTCTGTATCTGAGCCATTCGGTATCTCTCCGTTGGAGGCTATGCAATGTAGTGTACCTTCCATTATATCCAAGCAATCCGGCTGTGCCGAAATTTTGGATAAATGTATTAAAACGGACTACTGGGATATTCATGCTATGGCGGATGCCATTTATTCTATCTGTACTTACCCGGCTATGTACGAGTACCTGAAAGAAGAGGGTAAGAAAGAAGTGGATGAGATTAAATGGGAGAACGTGGGATATAAAGTTCGCGGTATCTATGATGAGGTTATTAAAAATTATGGTAAACAATAAAATGATATAGACTATGAGAACGATCTGTCTTTATTTCGAAATACATCAGATTATACACTTGAAACGCTACCGTTTTTTCGATATCGGCACCGATCATTATTACTATGATGACTATGCAAATGAAACCGGTATGAATGAGGTTGCCGAACGATCTTATATACCTGCTCTCAGCACGTTGATCGAGATGGTGAAAAACTCGGGAGGAGCTTTCAAAGTGGCGCTTTCTATTTCCGGTGTGGCATTGGAGCAACTTGAAATTCATGCTCCGGCGGTGATTGACTTGCTGCATCAGTTGAATGATACCGGTTGTTGTGAGTTCCTTTGCGAACCTTATTCACACGGCTTGTCATCTTTGGCTAACGAAGACTGCTTCCGTGAAGAAGTGCTTCGCCAGCGTGATAAAATGAAACAGATGTTTGGCAAAGAACCGAAGGTGTTCCGCAATTCCAGCTTGATTTATTCGGATGAAATCGGTGGACTGGTAGCTTCTATGGGCTTTAAGGGAATGCTGACGGAAGGTGCAAAACATGTATTGGGATGGAAGAGCCCGCACTATGTATATCACTGCAATCAGGCTCCGAGTCTCAAATTGCTCTTGAGAGACTTTAAACTTTCTGATGATATAGGATTGCGTTTCTCCAATTCGGAATGGCCGGAATATCCATTATTTGCTGATAAGTATATTAACTGGATTGATGCGTTGCCACAAGAAGAGCAAGTGATTAATATCTTTATGGAATTAAGTGCATTGGGTATGGCTCAGCCGCTTTCTTCCAATATCCTGGAATTCCTGAAAGCATTGCCCGAATGTGCTAAATCAAAGGGTATCACGTTCTCTACTCCAACAGAGATTGTATCTAAATTGAAATCTGTATCTCAACTGGATGTTCCTTATCCAATGTCATGGGTGGACGAAGAAAGAGATACAAGCAGTTGGCTGGGTAATATCCTGCAGCGTGAGGCTTTCAACAAGTTGTATAGCGTAGCAGAACGTGTTCACCTGTGTGACGACCGTCGTATCAAGCAGGACTGGGATTATCTGCAAGCCAGCAACAACTTCCGTTTCATGACTACCAAGAATACAGGTATCTGGCTGAATCGTGGCATCTATGACTCTCCTTACGATGCCTTCACTAACTACATGAATATCTTGGGCGACTTTATCAAACGAGTAGATTCACTGTATCCTGTTGATGTAGATAATGAAGAGCTTAACTCTCTGCTGACTACTATTAAGAATCAGGGTGAGGAGATAGCCGAACTGCAAAAGGAAGTAACCAAATGGCAGGCAAAAGCTGAAAAAGGAGCTGCAAAAGCTACCAAGAAAGTAGCTGCGAAAAAGGAACCGGTAGCTAAAGCTACTCGCAAGAAAGCTACTGCAAAGAAAGAAGAATAAGATAATAATAAATTAACTGGTTGTAACCGTGGGGAGATGGGAATCACCTCACGGTTGTTTTTTATATTGCGATGTTATATTGGAATGTTATATAGGAATGGGATTGTCCGAAAAGGGCTTGTTTGCTATTAATTCCAGTGACAGGTACATATAAAAAACAGCGCGAATTACCGAAGTAACCCGCGCTGTTTATTTTATATATCTTTTTAGTTTGACTTAGTTGTTAATCCGAAGTCTGTAGAAATAACTTCAAGTTTCAACTTGTAATTCTCACCACCTGGATTTTCTCCAGCTTCTCCACCTTTCAGACGTACATAACCAGGTTTTAAGTCATGTTGTATTCTAATAATATTAGCCTGACCGGTTGTAGTGTTTGAAGAGTCATAAGTCACAAGTACAGGTATAAGTACTACCTTATTCCAATCTGGATTTTTTTGTAACCAGTCAGCTTCATTCCATTCACTACCCTTTGCTTTCTTAGCCTCTTCCTTTTCTGCAATGCAGGCATTTACCAATTTGGTGATGTTGCTGAATACATATTGATTTGTACTACTTGTATGTGAAGTTAGATAAGAAGATACACCATCGCTCAACTTATTGTCTTTAAAGAAGCTATCCTGGAATTTCTTGCGTACAAGCATTACAGTAGATGGTATAGACATACCAAACTTCTTGTCACTTGATTGATTGTAATTAGTGAATGTCAGTTTTACTGCATTTAAGGTATCGCCAGTTAATTCGTTCTCTATGTCAGAAATTGGTAATGTAGCTTCAGTGAATATACCTGCCGGACTTTTTAAATAAGTACAGGTTTTTTCATTTATTCTTTCATTAATGGCTTGTTCGTCATTACTTAATTGATTAGCCTGAATAATTTCTCTGGTAGAAGCAAATTGACGCCAAGTATAATAGGTTGAATCGTTAACTCCATCTTGCTTTTTTAATTTAATGCCTGTGATGGAATCTGTAGCATAACATTTGTATACTACTCTCATTTGTACTTGATCTACATAAAGTACTGTTCCGTCACCATAATCGCTTTTTACGTAAATCCCTGGAAAGGCTTTTCCAAATAACTGATTATTAAATTTTTTTCCAGCTGCTCTTGATGCTTCTAGAATATTTTTGCCCACTTCTTTAGCTCTGTCTTCTTTAAAAGCAACGTGAATATAGGGTACGTATGTACTTGAATTACGGTCTTCTTCAGATAGGGAGTAGTCTACGGCTGTATAAGCTTTTGTTCCTAAAAGATTCTGGCTATCATAGAATTCTTCAGGAATAATATTTGTATAATACGCATTATCTGTGTTTAGTGTTTCTTTATTATCTCCACCTAATTCATAAACACTCAATCTACAAGCAGTCAGTGAGTCACCGAAATAGTTATCATACAATAAGAAAAGTTCGGTAGTACGTATGTTGCCAATAGGATTACCTTGGTCATCCTTAATGATTTCAATCGTTTCGTCATCTTCATTAGTTATAACCATTTTTCCTGTAGCTGAGATAACTTTACCGCTAGCATCTTTCTTTTCTGTATATACTTCAGGAAAAGTTAAGCCATCCGGACAATTCAGTTGAGCAAGGAAGCCTGCCTGATAAGTACCGAATGTTTCATCAGTGAACTTTCCAACATATCCGATGTTGGTTTTGGCATAGATCTTTCCAGTAGGAATTGATTTAGTAGTTACATCAAACGTGGATAACTTTCCTTTGATATTTTGGTCATTGCCCGGGAACATTCCTAATCCCAGTCCGCCTGTATTATCATCGCATCCGAAAAATGTGATTGCCAGTAAAGCTATCAAGGCATATTTTGCTTTCATGATTGTCGTATCTAGATTTTTATTCTTCTTCTTTATTTGTAGTGGTTTCCCATACCTGATCGTAGAATTCGTTGCAAGCGTTTGCGTAGTTTTCCGGATCCTGATAATCAAGTACCAGTTTGCCTGATTGACGGGCGTACTCAATGATTGATTCGTCTACCTTTGCGCTGTTTTGTATGATTCCGTCAGAATAATCAACGGCAAGTTTACAAAGTGCCGCATAGTCTACCGGTTCCTTCAAACCAGCCAAATCCTTCTTGGTGATGCCTTTCAACATCAGTTTGGTTGCAAAGTCTTCACTGAGCGTATTCTTGAAATCATCTTCATATACCGAGAATACAACTTTAGCATCACGGAACGAGGGTTCGTCCTTGTAGGCCTTCTTAATATAAAGAGGAGCCAATGCCGTCATCCATCCATGACAGTGGATTACGTCAGGACACCAGCGAAGTTTCTTCACTGTTTCCAGCACACCGCGTGCATAAAAGATAGCACGACTGTCGTTGTCATCGTATTCCACACCATTTTCATCCGCTGTCTGCAAGCGATTCTGGAAATAATCATCATTATCGATGAAATATACCTGCATACGTGCGGATTGAATAGAAGCAACTTTTATAATAAGGGGGTGATCAGTATCGTCGATGATCAGGTTCATACCGGAGAGGCGAATTACTTCATGCAGTTGATTTCTGCGTTCGTTAATGTTTCCCCATTTAGGCATAAATGTCCTGATTTCACGGCCTTTTTCTTGTATTGCCTGTGGAAGGTTTCTACCTATATTGGCCATTTCGGATTCTGAAACGTAAGGTGTAATCTCTTGAGTAATAAATAAAACTTTATTCGCCTTTGTCATAATAACAATAGTTCACTATAATATTCTGCAAAGATAGCAAAAAAAAGGAACTTTAAATACCATATTCTTTCTTTATGTGGCAAATATTAGTTTATTTTGCAGAGTTTTTGCAAACGACCAAAACATAAACCAATTAACAAAAATGAAAGTAATACACACTATCAAGGACTTACAGGCCGAATTGACGGCACTGAGAGCCCAGGGTAAGAAGGTAGGACTGGTACCCACAATGGGTGCTTTACATGCAGGACACGCATCACTGGTAAAGCGCAGCGTAAGTGAGAATGGTGTAACAGTAGTGAGTGTTTTTGTAAATCCCACTCAGTTTAACGATAAAAACGATTTAGCAAAGTATCCGCGTACACTGGATGCTGACTGCCGCTTGTTGGAAGATTGCGGTGCAGCATTTGCCTTTGCTCCTTCAGTAGAAGAGATGTATCCGCAGCCGGATACGCGTGAATTCAGCTATGCTCCGTTGGATACGGTGATGGAAGGGGCTTTCCGTCCGGGGCATTTCAACGGAGTTTGCCAGATTGTCAGCAAGTTGTTTGACGCGGTGCAACCGGATCGTGCTTATTTCGGAGAGAAAGATTTCCAGCAACTGGCGATTATTCGGGAGATGGTTCGTCAGATGGATTATAAACTGGAAATTGTAGGTTGTCCTATCGTTCGTGAGGAAGACGGACTGGCTCTGAGCAGTCGGAATAAACGTTTATCGGCACAAGAACGTGAAAATGCTTTAAATATTTCTCAGACATTATTTAAAAGTCGTACCTTTGCAGCATCTCACACAGTGAGTGAGACGCAGAAGATGGTAGAAGAGGCGATAGAGGCTGCTCCGGGATTGCGTTTGGAGTATTTTGAAATCGTTGACGGAAACACGCTGCAAAAGGTAAGCAGTTGGGAGGATTCTCAGTATGTAGTAGGCTGTATCACAGTGTTCTGCGGAGAGGTCAGACTGATTGATAATATCAAGTATAAAGAAATCTAAATTAAAAAAAGACGAAACCTTATGATGATTGAAGTGTTGAAGTCGAAAATTCATTGTGCACGTGTCACAGAGGCAAACTTGAACTACATGGGTAGTATCACGATTGACGAAGACCTGCTGGATGCTGCCAACATGATTCCGGGAGAAAAAGTGTACATCGCTGATAACAACAATGGCGAACGCTTTGAAACCTACATTATCAAAGGTGAACGCGGTTCCGGTAAGATTTGTCTGAACGGTGCTGCCGCCCGCAAGGTGCAACCGGATGATATTGTGATTATCATGTCGTACGCATTGATGGATTTTGAGGAAGCGAAGTCGTTTAAACCGACGGTGATTTTCCCGGACCCTGCGACGAATAGCGTAGTGAAGTAAGAAGTATCTTGTGATAAGAAAGCCCCGTCTGCTGAATGCAAACGGGGCTTTTCTGTTATAATAAGGTGGCCTTTTTACTTGCTTTGCAGTTGTTCATTCATGGCAGCAGCGGCTTTACGGCCATCTCCCATGGCAAGGATTACGGTAGCTCCTCCACGCACAATGTCTCCGCCGGCATAGATCATCGGAATAGATGATTCCATGTTGTCATCTACGGCAATGGTTCCTTTGCGTCCTAATTCCAGCCCTTTAATGGAACTCGGAACAATCGGGTTCGGAGATACACCGACACTGACGATGGCCAGATCGATATCGATTGTTTCCGTAGCTCCCGGAATGGCTACAGGGCTGCGACGTCCGGAAGCATCCGGCTCTCCTAATTCCATCTTCTGGAGAATGACCTGTTTCACGCAACCTTGTTCGTCGGCAATATATTCAATCGGATTGTGCAATGTCAGGAATTCGACTCCTTCTTCTTTGGCATGCTTCACTTCCTCGATACGTGCAGGCATTTCTTCTTCCGAACGGCGGTAGATGATCATAGCACGTTCAGCACCCAGGCGTTTGGCTGTACGGACAGAGTCCATAGCAGTATTACCACCACCGATGACAGCCACATTCTTGCCGAAAGCTACCGGAGTGTCAGAGTCTTCGCTCGCAGCATCCATTAGGTTGACACGGGTGAGGTATTCGTTGGAAGACATGATATTGATCGAGTTTTCGCCCGGTATATTCATAAAGTTAGGCAGACCGGCACCGGAAGCGACAAATATTCCTTTAAAACCTTCTTCCTTCAAATCTTCCACACTGATTGTTTTTCCTACGATGCAGTCTTTGATGAAAGTAACGCCCATTTGAACGAGATTGTCTATTTCTACATCTACAATCTTGTTTGGCAGACGGAATTCCGGAATACCATATTTTAATACACCACCGATTTCGTGGAGTGCCTCGAATACTGTTACATCATAACCGTATTTTGCCATATCACCTGCGAATGATAATCCGGCAGGACCCGAACCGATCACCGCTACTTTGATACCGTTCTTTTCGGCAATGACAGGTACTGAAATCTGTCCGCTTTCACGTTCGAAGTCGGCAGCGAAGCGTTCCAGATAACCGATAGCTACCGGTTTTTCATTCATCTTCAAGTGTATACATTTAGATTCACATTGCTTTTCCTGTGGGCAGACACGGCCGCATACAGCCGGAAGCGCACTTGTTTCTTTCAGTGTTTTGGCTGCTTCGAGGAATTCGCCACGTTCGATGTTCTTAATGAAGCGCGGAATGTCGATACCTACCGGACACCCTTCCATACATCCAGGGTTAGCACAGTCCAGACAACGCTTGGCTTCTGTAACTGCTTGTTCGGCGGTCAGACCCTGGTTTACTTCTTCCTTGCGGCTATGTGAACGGTATTCGGCATCGAGTTCATTCATTTCGACACGTGGAATAGCTGTACGTTCTTTCGGTTTCATCGATTTGCGCAGTTCCTGTCTCCAGGCTGCGTTGCGGCTTTTCTCATCTATCTCTTTCGTTGCTTCACATTCGGGCTGGAGTTTGTTCATCTCTTCACGCTCAATCTTTTTGAACGCACCCATACGTTTCAACATTTCATCAAAGTCCACCTGATGACCGTCGAATTCGGGACCGTCAACACAAACGAACTTCGTTTTTCCTCCTACCGTGATACGGCAAGCACCACACATGCCGGTTCCGTCTACCATGATGGTATTTAATGAAACGTCGGTCGGAATCTCATATTTCTTTGTCAGCAGACAAACGAACTTCATCATGATAGCAGGGCCGATGGCGAAGCATTTATCCACCTTTTCACGTTTAATGACTTCTTCCACGCCTTCAGTTACCAGACCTTTACGCCCGTAAGAGCCGTCGTCCGTCATGATAATCACCTCATCGGAGCTTTCACGCATTTCTTTTTCCAGAATGATAAGGTCTTTGTTACGTCCTGCCAAAACAGTGATCACTTTATTTCCGGCAGCTTTCAAAGCCTGCACGATAGGAAGCATCGGAGCAACACCTACACCACCACCAGCACAAACAACTGTTCCGAAATTCTCAATATGAGTAGCTTGTCCGAGCGGACCTACTACGTCAGTGATATAATCACCTTCGTTCAATTCACAAAGACGGGTAGAGGAGAGCCCGACTTCCTGTATCACCAGAGTGATGGTGCCTTTCTTCAAATCAGAACCGGCAATCGTCAGAGGCATACGTTCTCCCTTGTCGCCTACACGTACAATGACGAAGTGTCCGGCTTTGCGGGATTTAGCAATTAAAGGAGCTTCAATTTCAAGTTTAAACACTTTCTCAGAAAAGCGTTCTTTGCTAATGATTTTGTTCATTATCTAATTAATTTGTTGGTATTATTACGTAACTGCTATCAGAATGTTATAAATTTCGGCAAAGATACGGCTTATTTACGAAATATAAAAAGAAAAGTCACTCTTTTGATGAGTGACTTTCCATATCCATGTGAATATCTTTATTTATTTCGTTCTGATTTTATATCCGGCTACCCCATAATATAGAATAAACAGGAAGCAGGGAAGGCAAATCCAATATGCTTTCTGAATATCGGAAATGTCTTTCAGATAGCCGAATAAGGTAGGAATAACAGCACCGCCTGCCATTGCCATGATCAGAAGAGATGAACCGGATTTGGTGAACTTTCCTAAATCTGCCATAGCCAAAGGCCATAGGGCAGGCCACATTAAAGAACATCCCAATGCCATAAATGAGATGAAATAGATGGATATATCGGCAGGTGTAAGTACTACCAGTACGGAACCGATGATAGCCAGAACCGAACAAATCTTCAGTGCTGTAGCCTGGCTCATATATTTAGGGATGAAGATGATGCCGCAGATGTAACCGATCACAATGCCTATCGGAGCAATCCAGGCATACATTGCTGCATTTTCCAAATGAAGGCTGGTGGCATAATCTACTAATGTACCCAGTGATACGGTTTCTACACCTACATATAAGAAGAGAGCAAGACAGCCTAATAATAAATGCGGGAATTGCCAGATGGAAGTTTTCTTTGCAGCGTAAGGACAGGCTTCGGCTGCCTCTTCGCTGTCGTCTTCGCCGACGGCTTTGACTTCCGGTAGCGGGGCTATATATGCGATAATTCCTAATGCGATGAATGCGGCGATAATAACGTAGAACGGCAGAAACAGGTCAGCTACCGTAATGTCGGTCACTTCTTTTCCGATAAGGAAAGCCAGGAATAAAGGTGGAATCGGCCATGCGAGTTTATTGCATATACCCATAATGCTGATACGTTTGGCAGCACTGTCTATCGGTCCCAGAATTGTGATATACGGGTTTACGGCAGCTTGCAGATAAGCGTTGGCAGTTCCGCTGATAAAGGAAGCCAATAAAAACAGAGGAAAACTTTCATAGCTTGCCGATGGTATGAAAAGTCCGAAGGCTATGGCAAACATAAGGAATGACAGAACCATCGTCCGTTTGTATCCGATCTTTTTAATCGTAAGTCCTGCCGGATAACCAAAAATAAGAAACGGGATGAAAGTGGCAGCGATAATCAGATATGATTCCGCCGAACTGATTTCCAGCGATCCCTTCAATACGGGGACTAATACTGAGTTGATACCAAGGGCGAAGCCCAGTGAAAAGAACATGACGCCAATGAATGCCAATGGCAATGCAAAACTTTTTGTGTTTTTTGTCATGGGGGTAAATGTGTTAAAGGTTAATAAAGGAAACTCCTGTAAGGGGCAGAGATGTCTCATTCTTACAGGAGTAGAAAGTTTCTTAGTCTATCATTTCGAAACCGCAGTATGGAACCAATGCTTTAGGAATTCTAATTCCTTCGGGGGTTTGATTGTTTTCCAATAAAGCGGCGACGATACGTGGTAGTGCCAGTGCTGATCCATTCAACGTATGGCAGAGTTCTGTTTTCTTTTCTGCACTACGGTAACGGCATTTCAGTCGGTTGGCCTGGTAAGTGTCGAAGTTGGATACGGAACTTACTTCCAGCCAGCGTTTCTGTGCTTCGGAATATACTTCGAAGTCGAAACAAAGTGCAGCGGTAAAGCTCATATCGCCACCACACAGGCGGAGTATGCGGTATGGAAGTTCCAGTTTCTGCAACAGGCCTTCTACGTGGTCAAGCATTTGCTGGTGAGATTCTTTGGAATGTTCCGGTTTGTCGATACGTACCAATTCTACTTTGGAGAATTCATGCAGGCGGTTCAGACCGCGTACGTCTTTACCATAAGAACCGGCTTCGCGACGGAAACATTGTGTGTATGCGCAGTTCATGATCGGCAACTGTTTTTCTTCCAAGATAACATCACGGTAGATGTTAGTGACAGGTACTTCAGCTGTCGGGATCAGGTAGAGATCATCTACTTCGCAATGATACATCTGTCCTTCTTTGTCGGGAAGCTGTCCTGTGCCATAACCGGAAGCGGCATTGACTACTGTCGGCGGCATGATTTCTGTGTATCCGGATTTGCGTGCTTCGTCCAGGAAGAAGTTGATCAGGGCACGTTGCAGTTGGGCACCTTTTCCTTTGTATACGGGGAAACCTGCACCTGTAATCTTTACACCAAGATCGAAATCGATTAAATCGTATTTTTTAGCCAGTTCCCAGTGAGGCAGTGCATCTTTGGGAAGTTCTGTTTCCATGCCTCCCATCTTTTCTACGACATTGTCTTCGGCACCTACGCCTTCGGGTACGCTGTCATAAGGAATGTTAGGGATCGTATAAAGTACATTCTGCATGTCTGTAGCAGCCTGTGTCATGGTAGCGTCCAGTGCTTTGTTGCTTTCTTTCAGTTCGGCAACACGTGCACGTGCAGCTTCGGCTTCTTCTTTCTTTCCTTCTTTCATCAGCTGACCGATCGTGCGGGAAAGTGAATTAACCTCTGCCAGGTTCTTATCTAATAGGTTTTGCGTAGTACGTCTCTTGTCGTTGAGGGCGATGACTTCGTCAATCGTCTCTTTTGCATTCTTGAAATGCTTCTTTTCCAGTCCGCGGAGCACCGCCTCTGTATTTTCTGTAATTTGTTTAATGGTAAGCATATCTATACTTTTTATGAACTTTCTTTATTAAGGCTACAAAGATAAAGAAAAAACGAATAAGCGAGCAATGAAAATCTGCATAAAAAAAGAAAGGAGATGCAATCGTTTGGATTACATCTCCTTTTCTTGAATATTTTCAGTTGTGCAGGTTATGCTTCTGTTGCTTCAGCAGGGATGATAGAAACATATCTTCTGTCTTCTCTGCCTACTTTAAAGCTAACTGTACCATCTACTAAAGCGAAAAGAGTGTGGTCTTTACCCATTCCGATGTTTTCACCCGGGTGGAATTCAGTACCTCTTTGACGAATGATAATATTACCTGCTTTGCAAGCTTCGCCACCAAATATCTTAACGCCTAATCTTTTGCTATGTGATTCGCGGCCGTTCTTAGAACTACCGACACCTTTTTTATGTGCCATTTCTTCTTACTTTTTAAATGATTAAGCTACTACTTCTGTGATTGTTAACTCTGTGAACTGCTGACGGTGACCGTTCAGTTTTCTGTAACCTTTTCTTCTTTTCTTGTGGAATACAAGCACTTTGTCACCTTTAACCAAGTTTGAAATAACCTGGCAAACAACTTTAGCACCTTCTACAGTCGGAGCACCTACAGTTACGTTTCCGTCTTTGTCTACCAAAAGAACTTTTTCAAATTCTACAGTTGAACCGTTTTCAGCACCTTCAATGTGGTGAACGAACAGTTTCTGACCAGCTTCTGCTTTAAATTGCTGACCGTTAATTTCTACAATTGCGTACATCTTATATATAATGTATAAGTTAGCTCCGGCGGGTGGTCTTTAATCACTTAAAGAGCTCTTTATCGAACCCGTTGCGGAATAATCGGGCACAAAAGTACTTCTTTTATTTGTTTCAGACAAATATTTCCTTTATTTTTTTGCTGTTGTAACAGAAGATAATCAGATATATAGCAAACCGAATAAATTCTCCATAATAAACCGGTGGGGATATGCTCTGAGTTCGTCAGCGGTAGTCATTCCATTAAGGACACCTGCAAAATCTACTCCCGCATTTTGTGCTGTTTCGGCATCCACAGTACTGTCTCCGATGTATAAGGTTTCTTGCGGAGTACTGCCCAAGTGTTCGAGAGCGAATTTTACTCCTTCCGGTGAAGGCTTGGCAGCTTGTACATCTTCTCCGCCTACCACTATGTCGAGAAAGTTTTCCGGCAGATACTCATCCAGAAAACTAAGTATACGGAAACGGTATTTAGTAGAGATAATGCCGATGCGGGCACCTCGCTCTTTTAGTTCTTTCAGAGTAGAGAGTGTATCAGGAAAAAGGCGGGTATTCACGTTCATGTGAACATCCGCTTCCAGTCTGTACTCTTGTCGAAAAGCGGTGAGCTGTTTCCAGTCGGTGACTCCGGTCAGTATGCTGAAAGATTCTTCCAATGTTTTACCAATGGTACGTTTGATCGCTTCGTCAGTGACATTCGTATATTGGTGACGATTAAGTACATTTCTGAAACAAGTAACGATACCTCGTGATGAATCGGCTAGTGTATAGTCGAAATCGAATAAATAAGTTTTATAATTCATTATTTTACTGCTTCTACTGTATATCCCTGTTTTTTCAGTAAGCTTAATAAGCCTTTATTACCCGGCAGGTGCAAAGCGCCGACTGCAACGAAGGTAGGAGCGGCTTTCATGATAGCCGGTAGTTTCTGTGCCCATGTTTTATTGCGGTCGTAAATTAGGGCATCTTCTTCTGTGGGAAGTGCATCACATTGATTTCCTTTACGCTCTTCGTTGATTTTCAACATGGTTTCCAAATCTTGTTTCATGTAGGCATCTGTCAGTCTTTTGAGGCTTTCCACCTCTTTGTCGATGTTATTGAGGGTACACATGAGCAGTTGGGCTTGGCGTTGCAGGGAAATTCCATTGTATAGCAGGTTAAACTGGAAATCCGGAGTTTCCAGTCCATCCACTTTTTTCCCTTTCTGCGTTGCCTGAGTCTGGAAATAAGTATCGAGCTGTTCTTGTGGATTATAGTTTCCGATGTGCTTGATGTACGCCACTACTGCTATGTTGTTCAGTAAGAAAGCCGGTTTGATTTTGGGTGCCATGTTGAGGTCCATCATCAGGTTCTCCTTGCAGAATTTATTAGCGGTTTCGTAATCTTCCGGTGAGAGGAGGGTAGTCAGAGTCGTATCGCTTTCGATCATCATCATTTTCTGCATCTTCTGGATGGTGGCCGGAGACTGGATATCCGACATTTTCAGTTCTCCATATACCTGTTGTGTCTCATCCATCGCTTTCTGTAGTCCGGCGATGCCGTCTTTGACACTCAACGGAGCGAGATGGTGAGTCCCCATAATGTATGAAGGGCTGCTAAGTCCGTTACCAGATACTTTCCATAAAAGCTGTGCGTTTGCGCTTAACGCTACGCAGATAAATATGACTGCTCCAATAAACGATTTCATGATTCTATATGCTTTTAAGTTGATAATCAGCGAATTCTTCCTCCGGATATCCAGTGTCTGGTGTAATAGTCTTCGCTCAGTCGACTGACAATCACTCCTTTGCTGGTACTGGCATGAATGAATTTCCCATTTTTGAGATAGATACCTACGTGAGCTACCTTTTTTCGGGAACGGCTACTGCTGAAGAATACCAGATCGCCTTCTCGCAAATTCCGTTTGGCGACTTTGGTACTTTCTTTTCTCAGGTCTTCGGTATTTCGCGGAACCTGAGTACGGTATACTTTCCGGTATATCTGGTAGGTGAGTCCCGAACAGTCGGTACCGCGTTTTGAATCGCCGCCTCCACGATAAGGAACACCAATCCATTCGGCTGATTCCAGATAGAGCTTGTGGTTATCTTCCATATTGATGTCCACGCCCAGCAGGATGGAGGCGCGTGCCAGTGCCTGGTAATCCAGACGGGGAGCAGACGTGCGGCAGGAACTAAGGACAAGGGTCAGTCCTGTCAGTATGAAGATAAGTTTGAAGTTCACTCTCATCGGCTATCTTTCTTTTCGTATATCGTAAAATTATAAGTAACTTTATTCTTCTACATTGAAGTAGTCTTCCAGTTCTTTTTCAGCAGAATTATTCTCATTCATAATATCCCGGATGATGACGCCATTCTCCAGCAGGGCAATACGCGGACATACATCTATCGTATGATTCAGATTGTGGCTGGAAATGATTACAGTTGCATTATGCTCTTCGCTATACTTTTTGAGCATATGTTTGATAATGGATTGCGAACTGGGATCGAGGAAATTGAACGGTTCGTCGAGTATCAGCAACTGAGGATAATGAAGCATGGCGGAGATGATGCCGATTTTCTGTTTATTACCGGCTGAGTAGTTACGGATCAGTTTCTTTTGTCCGATCACTTCTCCGCTCATCAGACGTTCGAACGGCAGAAGGCGTTCGTCCACCTCTTCTTTTTTCAGTCCGTACATTTTCCCGATAAAGTAGAAATACTCTTCCGGGGTAAGGTAGTCTATCAGAAATCCATCGTCAATGAAAGCACCTGTGAAGTTTTTCCAGTCTTCACTTTGACTGACGTCAATGTCATTGATAACGACATTCCCATTATCCGCTTTCAGTAAGTCGAGCATCAACCGGAAAAGTGTTGTTTTACCGGCACCGTTGTTTCCTACCAATCCGAGCATATCGCCTTGATTGATTTCATAGTGATCTATGTTTACGGCTATCTTTTCGCCGAATTTCTTTTGAAGATTATTGATGCTTATCATTGTCTTGGTATTTTTATCGTAAATGACTAATCGGTTCAATCGTAAATCTCTTATTGGCGGCTGTCTCTGAAGCCTTCCATATTCTCGTATCTCCGTTTCATGAAACGATTATAGACGTTTCTGATCCAAAGCGGAGAAGTCAGTGTGAATCCAAGCCCGATGGCGAGCAGGATAGAGTAGGCGACCGTTTCACCCAGAAACGCATTCAACACAGAATACAGGATCAATGGGATACCGAAAGCTCCGAAGTTGACAACCATTTGTATGGCACTGTTGGTCTGGCGGCTTGTCACTTTTTCGTTCAGTGCTACAGTCTGCTTATTGTAAACAGCCAGTTGGAAGAAACAAAAATAGATAAAACCGGTGGTATAGAAGAACCAGGCAAAGATACCCAGTAAGGGAACTTTATCCATTATAATGGCGGGAATCATCAGGACAAATGGGACGATCTCGCCGATAGTATAGATATAATATTTTGCTTTCAGCAGACTCATGATGGATTCTTTGCGGGACATTAGTCCGTCAATGTAATTGCCTTCGAAAGACATGAGCTGCGAAAGGATGATCATGCCGAATACGGCAAAGTTGTAAACACAGATAAAGGTAGTCATGGTGCTCGTGTCATAAAGGCTTGAAAAGCTAAGTATGCAGGAGAAGGCGATGACTACAAGGAGAACATTGCGCAATGCACCTTTGCAACGCCGGTTGCGCAAAAGCATTTTTAATTCCAACCGCATATATTCACCAACTTCTCCGTATCGCTCGAAGAATTTGTATTCTGAAACATGCTTGATGCGGGTGTCATCTACTTTTGCCAATTCAGCGTAGATGAGGCCGGACATGATTTTGCGGTTAATCAGCCATAAAATGGCTATGACAAGGATGGTACCGAGGAAACAGAGAATATTCCCGTTGATATATCCGTCTCCCAGGTCCATAAAGAAGTAGAACAGGGGACTGTCTTCGGGAATAAAGGCAAGGCAGCCCAGCCCACCGTAGAAAGCGACAGGGAGCAGCACCCACCAAATACGTTCATTGATTAGTGTGCGACATAACAGGTACCAGTAATTGTTGGCAACGATCAAAAGCCAGATGCCTATGAGATAGGTGAGTACACCTGAAATACCGAAATATTTGGTAATGGTAATGAAGGAAAAGGGGACGAACATAAACAACCAGAACAGGTTGAACAGACTAAGTCCCGAACGGATAAGCAGGAAATCGATGATCCGATTTCGTTTAACCGGTAACAGGAGGTAAGGTTTTACCTCCTGCGTCGGTGTTTTTTGGAACGGAATACGCAAGAGGAAGTCAAGTGCCAGAATAAATATCAGGGCAACGGCATTCATTACATGATATGGTTCCCGGTTGGGAACCATATCTGCAAAACCGAATGCAAACGTTGTACCGAAGAATATCAGGTATCCTGCCCAGAAAGCAACCCCGATATATCCGAATATTTTGGCAACTTTGTTCTTTTCATACATCGGATGCCGTTTGGAGGCGAGCCGTCCATGTTTGCGTAATTCGTTAAATATCATCATACTGTTGGTATGCTATAAAAGTTTATTTAGCTTCTTCTTCAGGTACGGTCATGATGACTTGGATTTCGTTGTTCTGTTTCATCAGCTTGGCAAGGAATTCCTGTACATCTTTTGCTGTGATGCTGTTGACCAACGTTTCATAGTCTTTTGTATAATCAATACCTGTGTAGAAATACTCATCCAGATTGCCCAGCCAGTAGCCGTTTTCCTTTTGAGCGTCTTTGTATTTTTTCAGCATATACTCTTTGATCTTCTGCATGTGTTCGGCAGACGGACCTTCTTTGGCCATTTTTTCCAACTGTTCGATGACGATGCCCGACAGTTTGTCTTTCTTGGCCGGATCGGTCTGGAATACAATCTGAAGCACGAGTTGTTCTTTCGGATATTTGGTGAGGCTTCCGCTGCAGCTTACGCCATAAGTACCGCCTTCTTTTTCACGGATTTCTGCGGTGTAAACCATATCCAATGCCTGATCGAGGATGCTGAGAGTAAGGTTGTTGCGTAAATCATATTTGCAAGTACCGTTGAACAGGAACATGATGGTTGCCATCGGTGTTTCTTGTTTCTTGGCAAACTCGTTCTTGTATTGACCCTTACGGATTTCCATCTTCGTATCTTTGAAAGTCTCTTTGCGATTGATAGATGGCAGACCACCCAGATATTTGGCGATCATCGGTTTCATTTTCTCAACATCAATGTTTCCTACAAAGTAGAATGTAAAGTCGCTCGCATCTTTGAAACGGTCTTTGTACATTTCCATTACACGGTCATAGTCGATCTTGTCCACCATGTTTTCTTTCATGCTGAAAGAACGTGGGTGATTGCCATACAATGCATAAGAGACTGTATCACTGAATGCGGTCATCGGATTAGCGTCAGCATTCTGCAATTCTGCTTTCATGCGGTTCTTGTAAGATTCGAATGCTTCGTTGTCTTTGCGGGGAGCAGTGAAAGTCAGATAAGTCAGCTGCATCATTGTTTCAAAGTCCTTCGGAGAACAACTGCCGGAAACCGTTTCTGTTGTCGCGCTCACACCGGCTCCTACAGAAGCACGTTTGCCTGCAAGTGCTTTACTCAGGTCTACTTTGCTGAAGTTACCGATACCACCAACCATTGCTACGCTGTTGATTTGAGAGATATTCAGAATCTCTTTGTCGGGGAACTGGCTGCTACCACCAAGGCTGGTACCTTTCATCAGAATCTGGTCAGCTTTGTAGTCAGTTGTTTTGATATATACTTTCACACCGTTGGACAGAACAAGTTTTGTTGTTCCGTAAATATCTCCGGTTTTTTCAGAAACTATCTTTCCGCCTTTCGGCTCTTCTTTCAGCAATGGTTCGTTAGAAACCTTGTCTTCGTAAGGCTTCAGATCGAAAGATTTCATTTGTTTCAGCAAAGCAGCGATTTCTTCTTTCGTCGGGTATTTTACACCTTCCTTCTCCGGACCTGCCAACAGTACTACCTGATTGTTGTCAGTGATCAGCTGTTGCATCACTTGATTGATAGCCGCTACCGGAATGTTCGGAGCCAGCTGATTCATCATAGCGTATTCGTATTCAATGCCCGGCATCGGTTCGTTGTCAAGGAAGTTGCTGATGTATTCGTTGACATAAGTGTCGTTTTTCATCTTTTCGCGTTCATTGTAAGCAGATTCTACGCGTTGAAGATAGTTGGCACGGGCACGGTCATATTCAGTTTCGGTGAATCCGAAGCGGCGTGCGCGTTCAGTTTCTTCGAGAATCGTTTTCATGGCCAGTTCGATACCATCGATTTTGCTGCTGGCGTCTACTCCGAAAGCATTTTTGGTCTTGGCTACGAAGAAGTCGCCATAACCTGCACTTGCACCTGTAAAAGGAGGATTCGCTTGCTGACGGATTTCTGCCAAACGGCTGTTCAGCATTGTAACTCCCATGCTAATCATGTATTGAATGCCGTAATAGTTGATTGTATTCTTCAGCGAATCCGGGAAGGCTTCGCTCTTGAAGAAGAAGCTGATGGAAGGAGTTTCGATTTCTTTGTCCGTACCGATGAAGATTTGCGGTTCCTGATTGTTTGCTACCGGATAGTAGATACGTTCAGCCGGATTCACCGGAGCTTTTACGTCTGCAAATACCTTTTTCAGCTTTGCTTCCATTTCATCTACATTGATGTCGCCGACAATCATGATACCTTGCAGGTCCGGACGGTACCATTTCGCATAGTAGTCACGGATGTCCTGATAAGGGAAATTGTTGATTACATCGAGGCTTCCGATTGGCATACAGTCTGCATATTTGGAATCCGGATACATGACAGGCAGGGCATTGGTCATGATGCGCTGCATACCACTGTTGCGGCTTCTCCATTCTTCACGGATCACACCACGTTCTTTGTCGATTTCCTTGTCGGCAAGGTTGATGGCGCTTGACCAGTCATGCAGGATCAGCAGACAAGAGTCTACTACACTGACGTTGTCGGTAGGTACGTTGCTGATTCGGTATACTGTTTTGTCGATACTGGTATATGCATTCAGGTTTGTTCCGAACTTGATACCTTTAGTCTCACACCAAGGCACGATGCCCAGTCCGGTTTCATCACCCGGGAAGTTTTTTGTTCCGTTGAAAGCCATGTGTTCAAGGAAGTGAGCCAGACCGCGCTGTTGCGGCTCTTCAAGGATAGAACCCACTTTCTGTGCAATGTGAAATTCGACGCGTTTTTCTGGGAGTGCGTTGTGTCGGATGTAATAAGTAAGCCCGTTGTCAAGTTTACCTATGCGGACATTTTTGTCCACGGGCAATGTTTGCATAGGTTGTGCAAGCACGAGTTGGAAGTTGCAGCATATAAAGAGAACTGCAATAAAAAATCCACGTAATAAATGTTTCATGTTCTATTTAGTTTATAAAAAAGTTGTCTGAAATATCTGTCGTTGGTATCTCTGTTAAATCACAAGTTATACTTTTATTATTAATAATAAACATATCTATTTGGTTTTATTTTCTTTCTGACTGACCATTGAAACCTCTACTCTATTTTTTTGCTCTAGCAGTGTTTTAATGAAATTGGATACATCTTTTGTAGTGAAGCTGTTTATGACTGCTTCGTAGTTGTCGAGCAGATTGAGACCGGTACGTAGATATTCATCAATCCATAATATCCAATATTCATTATCTTTTAAGTCTTTAGCTCGTTTATTCAGCATGTATTTTTTTACTTTGTCTAGGCTTTCTTTTGTTGGACCTACTTCAGCAATATGTTTTATTTCATCATCGATAATTTTTATCATTTCTTCCCGTTTGGATGGGGCGGTATCGAATAATATTTGCAAACAGATTTCTTCAGGGTATTTGTCGTTGTCTGCACCTACATGGATAAAATATGTTGCTCCTGCTTGTTCACGTACTTTGTCTGTATAGATTTCATTGAGAACTTGACAGGATATATCGAACAAGGTAATGTTTCTTAAGTTATATGGACATGATCCGATGAAGGATATGAAATTCGATGCTTTGTCGATTTCCTGTTTTTGGTAGAATATATTCTTGTAGATCCCTCTGCGCCTTTTTATATGCTGATCTTTGAATGTTTCTTTTTGTTGAGTCGATGGTAGAGATCCTAGATAGTTAACTATCAGTGGTTCCAGTTGTTCCATATCAATATTACCTACAAAGACGAATGTGAAATTTCCGGCGTTTTTAAAACAATCATGATATATTTCTAATATTCTATCGTAGTCCACATGATCTAGCATTTGAGATGTAAGACGTTTCCTACGAGAATGTCCCATATATATGGCATTATTTATACTGTCTTTGAATATAATTTCCGGGTCTTTTTCTTGATTATACAATTCTTTTTTGTGAAAGTCTTTTGTAATATTAAAACTGGATTCATCTCGTCGAGGTGATGTGAATATTAGGTATGTGAGTTGTAGCATTGTTTCGAAGTTTTTCGGTGTGCAATTACCGTCTACTGTTTCTGTCAGTTCAGCGATATTATAGCTAACGGATACTTGTTTATCTGCTAACATTTTCTTTAGTTCACCAAAGGTGAAATTTCCTAATCCTGTTGTTATCACACTTCCCAAGGATTTGATATTAGGAATTTCTGAGTCAGGGAATAAAGAGCTTCCTCCTAAGCTGACTCCTTTCATCAATATCTGGTCATTTCTGAAATCTGTTTTCTTGATCATCACTTTTACCCCATTTGAGAGCGTTAGCAGTGTGGTTCCGAATATAGAATCTGTGACTTCTGAGATGATTTTACCATCTTGAGGAATGTCTTTGATTAATAGTTCGTTAGTATAATCGTCTACATAGGGGGTGAGCTCTTTATCTTTTACTTCTTTCAGTATATTCCTGATCGCTTCTTCTGTTGGTAATATTAAGTCCTTCTTTTCCGGTGCGAGAAGTGCTATGAACTTATTATTATCTGTAATAAACTGATGTATAACATCGTTTAACATATTTACAGTAGTTGTTGCAGCGATTTCATAGAGTATTTTACATTTATATTCTATGCTTGGTATGGGTTCATTATCAAGGAAATGAAGAATGTATTGGTTGGTGAGTTCCTCATTTTTCATATTATTACGTTCGTTATATCTATTCTCCAAGTATTGAAGATAGCTACGTCGTGTACGGTTGTATTCAGTTTCGGTGAAACCAAAACGGCAGACACGTTCTATTTCTTCGAATAAGGTGGTAATTCCTTTTTCTATAGAGTCTTTAATACAAGTTATGTTGCCTATGAAAGCTTTTTTTGTTTTGGCGATGAAGAAGTTACCATCATATACAGAACAACTAGTGTATGGAGGATACGCTGTTTGTGAACGTTCGTACAATCGTTGTTCGAGCATGCGACTGATTACCTGCGTTGCGTAGTCCTGTCTCAGATAGTTGGTATTGTTTTTAAGACTGTCAGGAGTGGTGTTATGTTTATTAAATACAACGAATTCAATGTCCGTTTTTTCTTTATCTTGTGCGATGAATATAATAGGGTCCTTATGATCATAAACGGGGTAATATTCTCGTTTGGCGGCATTGGGTTGGGCGGGAATATCGGCAAATATTTTTTTTATTTGTGCTTCTATGCGATCTACGTCGATATCTCCTACAACAATAATAGCTTGCAGGTCGGGACGATACCACTTTTCATAATAATCTCTAAGTGCTTGTGGTTCGAAATTCATTATTATTTCCATCTTTCCAAGTGGAAGACTGACCGCATATTTGCTTCCGGCATACATGATGGGTAACATCTGCTCTTGAAAACGTAGCATGGCATTCATCCGTGTACGCCATTCTTCATAGACAACTCCGCGCTCCTTATCTATTTCTACCGGATCTAAGGTTAGGTCATTACTCCAGTCATGCAGAATCAGCAGACAAGTATCAATAGCACCGGAAATATCGACCGGCACATCACACATATGATAAATCGTTTCATCCATTGCGGTGGAAGCATTTGGGGAGACGCCTATCCGTTTGAGATATTGTTCGAGAGAATTACCAGGAAAATGTGTAGTGCCATTGAAACACATGTGCTCTAGAAAATGAGCTAGGCCAAGCTGGTTGCTTTCTTCTTGTATAGACCCTACTTTTTGTACGAAATAAAAGTCTGCACGGTTTTCTGGCAGAGCATTTTTACGGATGTAATAGGTAAGACCATTGTCTAGTTTGCCTATGCGTACTTTAGGATCAATTGGAAGTATAGACTCTTGTGCCATAGTCTTTTGAAGACTGCAGCCTATCATTAATAGTAGAACTAATAGTAGATGCTTCATGGTCGTGTTGTTATTAATTAACGTGTGTACTTCCTGTTTTAGTAGACTATTTGATAGCTTCCCGTATTCTGACTAATTTCGTTAATAGTCCTTCCAGAAGGTCCAGCTTCAACATGTTTGCTCCGTCGCTCTTGGCTACGGCGGGGTTTTCGTGTGTTTCGATAAAGATACCGTCGGCTCCTACGGCGATGCCGGCTTTGGCTACGGTTTCGATCAGTTGGGGCATACCACCAGTCACTCCGCTGGTCTGGTTGGGTTGCTGCAATGAATGGGTGACATCCAGTATGACCGGATAACCGAACGTTTGCATTTCAGGAATCCCCCGGTAGTCTACTACAAGGTCCTGATAACCGAAGGTTGTTCCGCGTTCGGTCAGCATCACGTTCTTGTTACCTGCTTCCACCACTTTGTCAGCGGCAAACTGCATGGCGAGCGGAGAGAGGAACTGTCCTTTCTTGATGTTAATCGTCTTGCCCGTTTTTGCAGCGGCAACCAGCAAATCCGTTTGACGGCAAAGGAAAGCCGGAATCTGGAGAATGTCTACGTATTCGGCAGCCATCTCAGCCTCGTTGGCCGAATGGATATCCGTCACTGTGGGGACTCCGAAAGTATCATGTACCTTTTTCAGCACTTTGAGTGCCTTCTCGTCACCGATACCTGTGAATGAATCAAGACGCGAACGGTTTGCCTTGCGGTAAGAACCTTTGAATACATAAGGAATCTGTAATTTTTCAGTGATTCCGACCACGCGCTCAGCGATGCGCATTGCCATCTCTTCACCTTCTATTACACATGGACCGGCCAGCAGAAAGAAATTACCGGCAGGATTGTTCTTAAGTTCGATCATTTTATTAATTACAAGTTACTAATTACTTATTTATAGTTTCATGAGTGAGGGGCTGCTTTTCGTCAGAAGCCCGGTTCTATTGGCTAATTCGGAATGATTAAAGTAGTCTTTTCTGATAATACACCTATCTCCAACGGGAAATGTCTTGCCAGCAAACGACCGTCCAGATCGACGGAAGCATTTTGTGCGCGGAGCACTTTCACTTTTCTTGTCCGATAGCTTTTCACCATCTTATGGTTCAGGATTCTTCCCTGAATCAGCATCCACAATCCCGAAATGATTTGCAGGAATTCCGGACGGTAGATGACGGATACATCCAGCCAGCCGTTGTATGGTACGGCACTCGGAGTCTGTCCCCAGCCCCAGGCGCTTCCTACACATACGGTCATGATGCGCCCGCGGATGTGCTCGTCATTGATACGAAGGTGCATCCGGTATAGTTTGCGTTCGAATATCAGCGAGAAGAGGGCGGCAACGTACGACAGGAATTTCACCCCCCAGAAACGTTTGGTCTGGTCGGTGATTTTCACAATCCTTGCGCCTAGCCCGATGTTGACTGCATTGAGGAAATAACGGCGTTGGTGTTCCTTGCCGTCGTAGAAGTTGCAGAAGCCTACGTCTATTTTCTTGAGACGGTGGTTGATGATACAGTCTACGGCAGGTTTGTATTCGGTACTGAGTCCCCAGTATTTGGCAAAGTCATTTCCTATACCGTTCGGGATCATGCCAAGGGCGATGTTCTCCTTGTCTTCGGCATCAGAGAGCATGATACCGTTGATGGCATCGTTCAGCGCACCGTCGCCACCTACGATAACAATGGTACGATAGCCGTTGTTCGCCAGAATTTTGGCAAGACGTTCTACCGAACCGAAACCTTCGGATTGTACATAGTCATAGTTGACACCTTTGCTGTCCATGTACTCCTTGATTTCTTTCCATCGTTTCTGTACCTTTCGGGTACCTGCTTTGGGGTTGTAGATCACTCCCCATTTTCCAGGTTCTACACTCATAACCGTATTTCTATCCTAACTGTATTAACAATCGCATTCTTTATCTTTCACAGACCATTCGTAAATGACTGGCAAAGATACTAATTCCCTCGCAGTTTTTCTATCACAAAGGCTATCTTTTCTTCCATAGGCAGCTCTGCACTAACCCAGTGGATGGTAAATCCCCGACGTTCCATGCCGCGGAACCAAGTCATCTGACGTTTGGCGAACTGATGGATGGCCGTCTCCAGCTCAGTGAACATCTCTTCGTAAGTCAGTTTGCCTATGACGTATAACGTCAGGAATTTGTATTCCAGTCCGTAATAAATCAAGTCGTCCGGTGAAATACCTTGTTCTGTCAATCGCTTTACTTCGTCCACCATTCCTTCGTCCAACCGTTGTTTCAACCGTCGGGTAATCTTTTCGCGACGCAGTTCCCGATCGATATCTACTCCGATGATGAGGCTGTTCAATTTCGGAAACTCCCGTTCGGGAACCGGATGCACGGCATAATACTCCTCAATTTCTATCGCACGGATCGCACGTTTCACAGTATCCACATCCGTAGAGTTGTGCAATGTTTTATATTGCTTCAGGATTTCGGTCAGTTCTTCGAGAGAGTGATTAGCCAGACGGGCACGTAACTCCGGATTTTCCGGTACCGGCATCAGCTTATAGCCTTTCAGTACCGATTCCAGATACATACCTGTCCCTCCACATAAAACGGGCAGACAGCCTTTTTGTTTGATGGATTCGTAAGAAATCAGGAAATCCCGCTGATATTCGAAAACATTGTATTTATATCCGGGATCGGCGATATCAATCAAGTGATAAGGAATTGGATGTCCGTCGACTGTATAATCTGCCAAGTCCTTGCCCGTACCGAGGTCCATTCCCCGATAGATCTGACGAGAGTCGGCACTGATAATTTCTGTATTCAGTTCATGGGCTAATGCTGCAGCAAAAGGAGTTTTCCCTGAGGCTGTTGGCCCTAATATGGTGATTAAATCATAGTCCGGCATAGCTTTATTCTTTAATGACGGCAAAAATACAAAATAATTTTGACTCAATGGGTTGTTCGGATGTTTTTATCTGATTATTTAATAGGAAGCAGAACTCAAATTTGAACTACACAAAAGTTTGAAGAAGCATTGAGAAAAGCTACTTATTAATGGTCTGTAGGATGCGACATACCTTTCCATTCTTGTCCACGCCCTCGATAATGATATCTTCGGGAGCTGTGCTGTCTGGTGTATAGTATTCTATGGTCGCTTTGCCTTCGGCGTCTAACCGTAATTCCGGATTCCAGTAAACGGTACTCCGGAAGTCCGAACGCTGAGCGTTCTTTTTCTCGGGAGTATCATAGGTCGGGTGATAGAATTCTACGGACTCACTGTATCCCAGCGGCGTATAAGTGATAATTCCCTGCGCTGGTCTGGCCGGAAGATTTCTAGGGTCTTTCAGAGTGATGACAACGGCACCTCCGGAAGCACGGGGACCCAGTATGACGGCATCTGCTCCTCGAAGCAGGCTGATACTGGACATATCACTGACTTGAATATCCTTCAAAATATCGGAAGCATCTTCATACACAATATCATCGATAACAATGATTGCCGGTTCGGAATTGTTGCGGATATGTATCTCACTTCCGTTCGTGATTGTAACGCTGGGTAGTCTGCTGGCTGCATCAAAAGCTGTCTGACCGTATCCTTGCAGCCTGTCTTCTTCTACAGTATAGGTGTTGATACCTCCCGTATAGATACTTTTAGAACTTGGACGTTCCCGCTTCGCTGTAACTGTCACTTCTTTCAGATTGTACACACGCATTCCCCCTTCCATGTAATACTGGTCACGGGTATTCATCAGATAATCTTCCATAAAGGTAGCTGCTCCGTTAAAATAAGGGGCTTTATGTGTAGCGACCGGGTACTGGGGAGGGTCCATAAGAATATCTACACCGGCAAATCCTTTCTTGGTGCGTGCCTGAACAAGGAATGTCGTGCTGTCTCTGAATGAGGTATTGACGATGAACTGACCTTTTTCGTCTGTTTCGGTGGTGGCTATGATATTGTATTTGGGAGCCAGTACACAGATGGGACCTTTCTTTACGTTTGCTCCGAAGAAGCCCATGATTCGTCCGCTGATGGTTTGTCCTTTTTCTATATAATTTGTGAAATTCAGCGAAGGAGTGCGGAGAACATTTTCCATTTTATGCCTGCGCCAGCCATGTGTCATCATCAGATAGTCGATGGAACGGAGCGTCCGGGCGTCCTGATTCAGAAAATAGTATGCGGGGTCTTCCACATATCCTTTCAGATCCGAAGTCAGCAGGAGATTGGACAGGATATTGTCGGCGAGAGAGTCGGGCTGAATACTTTTCCGGTCGGTGATGCTGACAGAGAAGGTTCCTTCTACCGGGTTACCTTCGTTGTCTTTGGCAGCAATCTGCAAAGATACCTTCTCTCTTTTTCCATACGTCGGTTGGTCTGCAGTGATTTGCCATTGATTCGGCTTATGGTCCGGAACGAAAATCAACCGTTCGCTAAGTGCATTTCCTTGTTCATCAATCAGCATGAAGTGAGTGATCCCTTCCGTAAACAGGCTGTCATTCATCTTTCCGAAAGTTCTTTTCGGATTGATGGGTTGTAAAATGGCCAGTTTGCCACGGGTATGTGCAAGCAGGAATAGTTTCTGAGGCCATTCGGTCGCTTCTGTCTTTTGGATTTCGTAGCGAATCTCCTGTTTATAGTGCGACATGGCGATGGAGATTCCTTTCGGTTCTATGGCAGGAAGGTCAAATCGCTTGGTAATACTGTCATTGGTTCTTACCGTAACATAATAAGTCTCATTGTTGACGGGATTCATTGTAAAGATACCCATACCGTTGTGTTCCGACCGGAAATTGGTAAGCGTGTCTCCTTTGGAGTTGAACAAGAAACCTTCGACTTCTTTAGAAAAACCGTCTGCTCCCTGTGCTTTGAAAGCGACATTCTGATGGGGAATGCTGAGCAGGGCACCGCCTTCGGGGAAAAACTTCACATCGAAATCATTGGTAAATACAGGAAGATGGAAAGTCCGTTTGTAGATATATTGCGGATCGTCAAATTCTACTTCTATTCTGCGCGCTGCCGGAGATTTTAAATCGGGCAGGGAAATGGAAATCCAGCCGTTTTCGTCCGTCTTTTTTTTGCCTTTGTTTTTTATCTTACCATTCTCAAGGTACAGGTATTTGATCGTTGTATTTTCGAAAACAGCCTGTACGTTGCTTGTAAATTTGATTTTGGCAGTGTAATGTGTATCGTCTTCTTGCTGATACTCAATGCTCGAAACGATGGTATTGTCGATAGAGTTTCCTATCTTGATGTTGCGCGAAAAGAAAAAGTCGGGGTCTTCATTCAGCATCCAGTTGCTGTACCCCCGCAGGTAGTAATCGCCTGCCGGAAGGGTGGCAGGGAGGGTGAAGGCGTTGTGGAATCCGAGAGAATCTCTGCGGATTTTCTTTCGTTCCACAATGGAGTCGGAACGGTTGATCAGTTCCGTAATGATAAAATTACTTTGTGAGTTGTCCTGATGGGTGGTGGCGTTCACCAAATAGCCTTTGAACCATATCTTTTCTCCGGCTCCGTAGAAAGGCTTGTCCAGATGGAGGTACAACTTTTCTTTAGGAATTCTTTCCAACAGACTGAAGTTAGCGATAATCGTATCTTGCATGGTCTGTGCAGATAGCGATGAGAAATATAGAAGGACTCCCAAGAGTACTGTAATACTTCTCTTACTTTGAAGAGTAGTGGTGTTTTTCATATATTGTGTTTTTAATTTTTATGCATCCAGATAGAAAGAACTTTTCGCTTCACAGCCAGTATATTAATGACTGATACGATGAGGAATAAAAGAATACCCATACTGACAGCTGCCCATAACGAACCGGTTTCCAGTTGCGGGAAGAGGAGTCTGATGCTCTCTATGTAATAGCTGCGCAGCCAGCATACCAATCCGACAGATAAAATCAGTACGATGATGTTCAGTCCTACGGTCAGTATCTGATAAGGCAGCGCCACTCTGTTGGGGCTGTAGCCTATCAGAAGCAGGCTTTCGAGTTTGGTTGTATTCTTTTGGAGCAGTAAGAATATGCTGAGCATCAGGATATAGAATGACAGGATACTGATGAATAAACCTACTCCCAGCACAATGCCTACGATAAGGCGAAGGAAATAAGTAGTCTTTCCGGCATCCAGTTTTCCATCTTCCGTCTCGTAGCCTTTCTTTTGAAAGTAGTTGGCAATCGAAGAGTCGGCGGGATTGCTGACCTCGATGATCAGTCGGGCAGGTTGTGCCTCCGCGTCGGGGGCGAAGTTCTTGTTGGCCCAGTTCATGAAAGACTGCGGAACGAGAATCGTATTCAGACGGTTGGAAAAACCGACGATGTTTCCCTTGTATTGTTCTACCCGTCCGTTGCCCCGCATCATGATGTCCATCTGAATAAGTCCCATCAATCCTTCTGATAACTTAGGCAGACTGCGGCTTTGAGCAAAACCGAAGTTATACAGATTCAGATAATTGCGTGGGATGATGATGGGAATGGTATGTGTTTCTTCGTCGAAGTGCCATTTGTCGAGTTTGATATCTACAAATTCATCGGGAACTGACTCGAAGAACATATCCGTAGAGAGATGAATACCTGCTTCCTGCATTCCTAATCCTGCTGAAACTTTGAATTGAGAAGGGGTGAAAGCTCCTATTGTTTTGGTAAACGACTGTTTTTTCAGATCAGCGATGTCTTCGGGAGAGAACGTATTGCTTTTTCCGGCAAAAGACCCGAGCGCACTGATTTTCTTGGTTGCTATGATGAAGTCTTTTTTCATAAAGCTGTCTCCTTCGGTGAATACGGGGATGACATCTTTATAAAACTGTACGCTGAGCAATACAATCATCATGCCGAATAAGTTGGCTAAAAAGAAACCGGCTAACTGACCGATACTGATATGTTGGCGGAGAAGTTTCCAGACAAGGGTATTCATTATGTTGTATTTTTATATTTTTAGGCGTGGATGACGCTGATTCTGTTATAGTTGGAGCACCTTCTTGTATGGCAGTTCGATATGTTTGCCAATGGACGTGGCGATGACTCCGGCACCTTGTTTCCCGGCTTCGTCGATGATGATTTCTCCCATGATGCGGCTGTTTTCATCATCCAGATGGCTGATAGGTTCATCCAGAAACAGGAAGTCGAACGGCTGGCAGAATGCACGGATAAAAGCGACCCGTTGTTGTTGGCCGAAAGACAGTTTTCCGGCTTTCACGTTCAGTTTATCTGAGATACCCAGCTTTTCGAACAATGCAAGAATCTCTTTTTTCTTTTTGTGTCCGGTAAGGTTATTCTTCAGTTGTACGTTTTCTAGCGCTGTGAGTTCGGTGAAGATACGCAAGTCTTGAAAAAGCATACTCAGTGAATGCTTTCTCAGGTCTACCCATTGCTTCACGGAATATGCTTTGATATTGGTTTCATCGAAATTGATAATTCCTTGATAGTCGTTGCGATAGCCGTAAAGATAGCTGCACAACGATGATTTTCCGGTGCCTGAGGCGGCTTCTATCAGATACATTTCTCCTTTCCGGAAGATAAGGTCCTGATGCCATACGTCAGAGGTCACCGAATTACGGTCAGCAAACACTTGGGGAAGTGTTTGCTGTAAGTGAATACTATTCATGCCGTTCATTTACGAATTACATGCCGGCGAATTGCTTGGCAAAATCTACGATTTGTTTGAGGGCATTGACATCTTTGTCTTTCAGGCAAAGGTCTGTTTCGCTTGTTTCTCCTTCCGAACTTACGGATAAATAAGAAACTTTGGAAGCGAGATCAGAATAAGTCTTGAACTCCTTGCCTCCGAAACCTACCAGCATCTTTACGACCGGTAAATCCAGTATGGCTTCAGCATTGATGGCCATAAATACGGTCTTGCCTTTCATATCTGCTGCGTAAGGAGCGTCTTTGATCGATTTGTCAACCGCTTTGCCAATGCTCTTGTAGAGCAGTTCGTCATTGGTGGCGTACATCTGTTTATCCTTGATGCCGAAAAATATATTCATGCCTCTTGTTTTGTAGACATACTCGTCTTTGCCCAGTTCCATGATGTCTTCTCCTTTTCTCATGCCCAGTGCCTGTTTGTTCTTGTAAAGAGCTTCAAGAGCATTTCCATTCTTTACATCGGCATAAGCAAGGAAAGTAGGGGCGCTGTTCATGGTTACATTGATCAGTCCGGCAGAGATATCGCCGTTGAATGAGCTGAACAGTTCTTTTACTTCATCCGCTTTGGCGATAGACACGGTGCTGCGGAATTCTTTATTCTCACTCAGCAGATTGTAAAGTCCGTCTCCTTTTACGCCCATATTGATGAACATCAGCGTAGATGCCGGAAAGTATTTCACGAATATGCCGTTTGTCTTTCCGAATGATTCCATTTGTTTTTTCAGAAGCGCTTTGACGGCGTCGTTCTCCGTGTAGTTTTCTGTTTTAAGGGCGATCTTGCCTTTTTCGAAGTTCAGTTCACCTAGGATGGTAATGTCTTCCGGTTTGATTTCAGCGGGAAGTCCCATGCTAATCTGGCTTCTGTAAGTAGAAGGGATTGCTGACATGGAGGCGAAGAAGTTGATATCACTCTTTTGCTTGGCTATTTTCTGGAAAGCTCCGGATTTCGCAATGCTGTTGTCGGCCGTCTGTTTCATCAGTTTGGTGATGGCTTCTTTGGCTGCTTCTGTCTGAGAAGTTCTGCTGGCAGAGATAATGATTGCAGTGGTTTCATTGAAAGCAAGCAAGTTGCCGCTCAGGGTAGTAAAGCTATATCCGTCCGCTTCGCTGACCGGCTGGCAGATTTGTTCTTTTGCCATCACATCAAGGGAGGCGTGCAAGTCATCTTCATTGCTGACTTTGGCAACGAATGCACCACCGGAAATTTGCGGAGAGCTAAAGATATAGATCGGCGCTTCCGGATCCAGACCGGATGCTCCCGGGTTGTTGATCACCTTCTCCAACTGTTGGAAAGTGGCGGCATTCATCCCACTCTTCATTGCTTCCAGCAGTTTCTGTTTAGCAGCTTCATTCTCTTTGTCATTCATTCCGGCTTTGTTGGCCAGTGATTTCAAATCAATAGAGGCAACAGCCGTAGCGTCTGCCGGTATTACGTTCGTATATTCCGTTTGTTTGGAACATGCTGCCAGAAACACAATCAGTACTGCCAGTACCGAGAGCCGTGAGATCATTTTCTTTGCCATACTCATACTATTTAAAAGTTATTATTGATTCAATAAGTTCATTGTGTGGCAAGCCACGAGTGCCGCTGTCTCTGTCCGGAGCCGTGATTTGCCCAGGCTGATGGGAGTGAATCCGCGTTCGATGGCTTTCTTCACTTCCTCTTCGCTGAAGTCTCCTTCGGGACCGATCAGAACGAGAGCATCTTCTCCGGCTTTCAACACATTTTTCAGCTGAGGCTTTTCGCCTTCGTAACAGTGAGCAATAAATTTCTGTCCTTGAAACTCTTGTGTGATGAACTTGTCGAAGTCCGTCATTTCGTTGAGTTTCGGCAGGCGAGCCTTAAGAGATTGCTTGATGGCTGATATCAGAATCTTTTCGATCCGTTCGGCTTTAATCACCTTGCGTTCGGAAAAACGGCAGTTGAGAAAAGTCAGTTCGTCAAATCCGATTTCCGTAGCTTTCTCGGCAAACCATTCATTGCGGTCCATATTCTTGGTCGGCGCCATGGCAATGTGCAGATGACACGGCCAGAGCGGTTCCTGAAAGATTGTTTCTTTGATGGTTACAAGGCAACGCTTGTTGGTTGCAACCGTGATTTCTGCTTTATAGAAATGTCCCTTACCGTCCGTAAGAGTGATTTCGTCTCCGATACCCAACCGCAGGACGCGGGTACAGTGTTGTGCTTCCTCTTCTGGAAGTTCGTTGTTTTTCTGTATATCGGGAGTATAAAATACGTGCATAATTGGTTACTGGTTTTGATTTCTTGAATTGATCCGGTCGCGTATCTTGGCAGCCAGTTCGTAATTCTCGTCTTTGATTGCTTGCTCCAATGCTTCTTCGAGTGACATCGAAGTAACGTTGCGAGGCAGATCCCGTTTCTTTTCGTCTTCCGATTCTTCTTCATCGTTTTCGTCGTCAAACTCTTCCGGATGTCTTCTTTCCTCGTCCGATATCCGGAGGCATTCCTGTTCCAGAATGGATTCATAAATGAAGATCGGACATTCGGCACGGATCGCCAAAGCGACTGCATCCGAGGTACGTGTATCGATACGTATAATTTCTTCGTCTCTTTTAAGGTAAATGTAGGAGTAGAAAATACCGTCCTTTGCCTTGTAAATCAGTACGCGGAGCAAACTGGCTCCCAACACGCCGAGAATGGTCGTGATCAGGTCATGGGTCAGAGGGCGGGGAGTTTTGATCCCCTTCAGATACAGGGCGGTTGCCTGAGCTTCGGCGGGACCGATGATAATAGGCAGTTGCCGTTCACCGTCCACTTCACCCAACAGCATGGCAAAGGCGCCTACTTGCGCTTGGCTATTTGTGATATTTAAAACTTGTAATTCTACCTTTTTGTCCATTGTTCTTTTTTACTTAATTTACTTTACTCTCTCGTTGGTGTTTGTACTTGAATACCAGAGCAAACAGGATGCCGATTACCAGTGCATACGCCGCAAAGATAAACCAGATGTCCGGCCATTCACGGCTCACCAGTTTGCCATCAGCATATACTGAGAAGGCGTCTACGACAGCACCGCTGGCATATCCTCCGATGATGGCACCCAACCCGTTGGTCATCATAAAGAACAACCCCTGGGCACTGGCACGGATGGAGGAACTGGTTTCTTGTTCAACAAACAACGAACCTGAAATGTTGAAGAAGTCGAACGCCATACCGTACACGATCATGGAAAGAATCAGCATCCACAGACCGGAACCCGGATCTCCGAAGCCAAACAGTCCGAACCGGAATACCCAGGCGAACATACTGATTAGCATCACTTGCTTGATGCCGAAATGTCTCAGGAAGAATGGTATAGCGAGAATAAATAATGTTTCAGACATTTGTGAGATAGACAGCAGGATCACCGAATGTTTCACTCCGAAAGAATCTGCAAACTCCGGAATACTGGCGAAGCTGCCGAGGAAAAGGTCGCCATACGTGTTAGTGATCTGCAATGCTGCTCCTAAAAGCATGGAGAACAGGAAGAAAATAGCCATTTTCTTTCTTTTGAATAATACGAATGCATCCAGCCCGAAGGAAGAAAGCAATGTTTTCTTTTCTGTCTTGGCCGGTTTGCATGCCGGCAGGGTGAAAGAGTATAACCCCAGCAAGAGTGCGGATGCACCGCCTACATAAAGTTGTGCGCTGGAATTCTTGAATCCGGTAAGGTCTACGGCCCACATGGCACAGATGAAACCGATTGTTCCCCATACACGGATAGGAGGGAAGTCCTTGATCAGATCGCATTTATATTGTTCCAGTGCATTGTATGAAACGGTATTGGCCAGCGACAGGGTAGGCATATATACCAATAAATTGAGCAGCATTGCCCAATACATCTGGTTATAGCTCGTGGCAGTAGAGGCATAGAAAAGACAAGCTGCCCCTGCGATGTGGCAAAGTCCGTATAAACGTTCGGCATTGAACCATTTATCGGCGATAATACCAATGATGCCGGGCATGACTAAAGAGGCAATACCCATGGTGGCGAAGATGGCACCGATCTGCCCTCCTTCGAAGTGGAGTTCTCTGCCCATGTAACCCCCTAGTGAAATTAACCATGACCCCCATACAAAGAATTGCAGGAAGTTCATAATGATCAAACGAACTTTTATACTCATGACTTTTCTAATTTGTGTTTCTCTTTTTACGTTAATAATAGATGCAAATATAATATTTTCGTTGATTGGGTGGACAAGTTAATCGATAAAAAGGGGATAAAAAAGCCATAAATGCGAAGAATGGTGAAGAATTGCCGTTAAAAAGAGGGTGGATAGGTATATAAAAAAAAGAAGGCTATCTATCCCAGACAGCCAATCTTTATTAACCTTAAATCTAATACCATGAAAAACACAGTGCAAATATAAAGGGTTTTATGTTATAGAACATAATGTTTTGGCGAAAAACTTCTGTTTGTTAACTCTAATTAACTTTGAATCTATTATTTTTCTGTTATTCACCCTTGTTTATGTAAGTTCATGGCGTTTATGATATATATTACTCTACATAGAGTACCAGTCCTTTCAGATATTCTCCTTCGGGATGGTATATATTTACCGGATGGTCGGCAGGCTGGGTTAGTTGGTGCAGGATACGTACACTACGTCCTGACATGGCGGCAGCGGTAAACACAGCCGTGCGGAAATTATCCTTGGTTACCACCTGTGAGCAAGAGAAAGTAAACAGGATGCCGCCCGGTTTGATCTTTTCGAATGCTTTGGCATTCAGTTTCCGGTAACCTTGCAAGGCATTCCGCAAAGCATCCTTATGCTTGGCAAATGCAGGCGGGTCGAGGATTATCAAATCGTATTGGTCGCCCATGCGGTCAAGGTATTTGAAAGCATCTTCAGCGAAAGCCTCGTGACGCGCATCGCCGGGGAAATTTAGTTCTACGTTTTTGTTAGTCAGATCGATTGCTTTGGCAGAACTGTCAACAGAATGTACCAGCTTTGCGCCTCCACGCATAGCGTAGAAGGAGAAACCGCCGGTGTAACAGAACATATTCAGTACCGAACGGTCTTTAGAATAATGCTCCAGCAGTGAACGGTTTTCACGTTGGTCTACGAAGAAGCCTGTCTTTTGGCCTTTCAGCCAGTCTACATGGAACTTCAGGCCATATTCCCGTGCGATATTATCGCTGCTTCCTCCTTTAAGGAAACCGTTTTCGGGGAAAAGATCTGCCTTAAAAGGCAGTGTAGTCTCCGATTTATAATAGATATTTTCGATCTTGTCACCCATGACTTCCGACAGGGCCTCGGCGATAGTCATGCGGTCTACATGCATTCCTGCGGAGTGCGCCTGCATGACGGCAGTCCGGGCGTAAATGTCAATGACCAGCCCGGGCAGATTGTCTCCCTCACCGTGTACAAGACGATAGGTGTCATTGGTGGGATTGAGTGCAATACCGATTCCACAACGCATATCATAGGCGATTTGCAGTTTACGTTTCCAGAAATCGTGGTCGATGGGTTCCTGTCGGAAAGAAAGCACACGTACGGCGATACTTCCGATCTGGAAATGTCCTTCGGCTATAAATTCCTTCTTCGAAGTGTATACTTCTACAACTTCACCTTCTTCGGGTTCTCCATCGAAACGGGCGATTGCTCCGGAGAAAATCCAAGGGTGAAATCTTTTTAAAGACTCTTCTTTGCCGGGTTTGAGGTATACTTTATGCATGTTGTTTAAAATGCTATTTTATCAGTTATTAATTAGTCTTTTATCGGTTATTTGTCAGCGATTGGCGGGAGCACTTGCGTCAACCTCCTCTTCTACAGGGAGGCTTTCGACCTCGTAGTTGCCGGTTCGTTTCAGTTCCTGCAACAGGTTGTAGATGTTGAGGCAAGCCCAAGCATCGGTGGCGGCATATTGTTTCTGTCCGTCGCTCAGTACGTCCGCTTCCCAGTTGGACAGCCGTTGTGATTTGGAAATCTTTTCTTTGAACAGGATGGCATAAATCTTTTGCAGGCTTTTGTCCTGTATGCCGAACTGGCGTACATAGTCTTGCAGTTCGATGCAACTCTGCTGGGTGAAAGGTGCACGTTTGTGCAGCATCATAAAGTCGTCTTTGAGCGACAGTCCTACTTTGATGACAGCCGGGTTTTCCAGCAGGTCGACCAAAGGTTGGGTAAGTCCCGTCATGTTGAGGCGGAACAGGAAACAGCATTCGTCCGAAGAAATCTGCAAGAGTGCTACTTTATGACTTTGTCCTTTGGTGAAGGATGGGCGCGTTTCGCTGTCGATACCCAGTATCGGCTGGGATTGCAGGTAAGCTACCGCTTTTTCTGTTTCCGCTTCTGACTGGATCACATGGATTCGTCCCGGAAATACAGTTTTCGGGAGTTCCTTTAGTTCGTCTTTATTTATACTTCTTCTTACTATCATTTTCGTTTATTCGTCATTACGACAATGGCATCCGTCCTCGTGACAGTGGCATTCGTCGTCGTGGCAGTGACAACCGTCTTTGTGATCGTGATCATCGTCGTCATGACAATGGCATCCGTCTTCTTCACAACAATAGTCGTCATCGCTTAGTTCGTTATTCTCTTCTTCGTTGTCCTCTTCGTCATTCTCATTCTGCTGGTTGTATTTCACATCGTGAAGGGCACGCAGCGTGTTTACCAACTTCTGTCCCCACAACAGGCCGAAGTTTTCCTGACAGATGGCCAGCGAGTCGTTCATGGTTTCGTTCAGTCCCAGCTGGAAGACGAAAATAAAATCTTTGATATCCTGATAGATATCTGCCAAATCTTCCGAGATGGACTTCTTAATAGGCTGGTCACTGTACACCATATCCTGTACGAAAACGTCCAGATAATCATCCTTTTCACCCATCAGCCCTGCCA
Organism: Bacteroides sp. RCH18; assembly: GCF_058231005.1. Classification (NCBI taxonomy): domain Bacteria; kingdom Pseudomonadati; phylum Bacteroidota; class Bacteroidia; order Bacteroidales; family Bacteroidaceae; genus Bacteroides; species Bacteroides sp. RCH18. Next base: position 1,228,836 of record NZ_JBIPTC010000002.1, read on the forward strand.
GATTGATACGCAGAATCTCGTAAATTTCCTCCGTCACATACGTTTCGGGTGCCTCGTCTCCGATTGTTTCACACTTCGGAAGCAAGGATGCTTTGAGATAGAGCAGGGGAAGTATTTTTAAGGACGTGTCGACAAAAGCTTTGCGCTTCATGTGTTCGGCACGTTCGAGGAATGCGCAAAATTCGGCGGCTACCGTTACGAACTCAATCACATTCTTTTCAAATATCGTTTGGCTTTCTTTTTCCATAATCAGATTGATTTGAATCGCAAAGGTAAGAAAAAGGATTGAATGAGAGTACTGCTCGTTATTTTTTTATTATTTTTGCGGCTTATAATACGGATTCCAATTTATTTAAAGAATAAAGACTCATGGCAAAAAAGAAAATAGATAAAGAGGCTGAACGCACTCCGTCTTCTCCTGGAAGGATTGTATCAATTTTTAAGAATGAAACCGTTCATTTTGTGATCGGATTGATGCTGGTAATCTTTTCTGTTTATCTTTTGTTGGCTTTTTCTTCCTTCTTCTTTACGGGGGCAGCCGACCAAAGTATTATCGACAGTGGCAACTCGGCAGACCTTGCGGCGGTCAATAATAATGTAAAAAACTATGCCGGATCTCGCGGAGCGCAGCTGGCTAGTTATCTGATAAATGACTGTTTTGGAATATCTTCTTTCTTTATCCTTGTCTTTTTGGCGGTGGCAGGATTGAAGCTGATGCGGGTGCGCATTGTCCGTCTGTGGAAATGGTTTATCGGTTGTACTTTATTATTAGTGTGGTTCTCCGTATTCTTCGGCTTCGCTTTGATGGATCATTATCAGGATTCTTTCATTTATCTGGGAGGTATGCACGGTTACAATGTAAGCCGCTGGCTGGTTTCGCAGGTGGGAGTTCCCGGAGTATGGATGATCCTGCTGATAACGGCTGTCTGTTTCTTTATCTATATAAGTGCACGGACAGTAATCTGGTTGCGCAAACTTTTTGCTCTGAGTTTCCTCAAACGTCAGAAGAAAGAAGAGGAAAAGGAGACTGCGGCAGAAGGAACACAGGAGTTCACGACCTCGCAACCGCAGGAAGTGGAGTTCAATCTGAAACGTACTTATAAGCAAACACCTCCTCCTGCTCCCGTGATGGATATACAGGCAGAAGAACCGAAAGAAGAATCTCCGGTCAACGCACCGGAACCGGACGACGAACTTCCTTCTGCTGATGAGGCGGAAGGGGTGACTATGGTCTTTGAACCGACCGTTAGTGATGTGGTTCCTCCAATTGCTCAGGATGAATTGCCGGGTGAGGATGAACCCGGATTTCAGGTAGAGACAGCTGCGTCGGAAGAAGAATATCAGGGTCCGGAGCAAGAACCTTATAATCCGATGAAGGATCTGGAAAATTACCGTTTCCCGACAATCGACTTGATGAAGCATTTTGAGAATGACGATCCGACGATCGACATGGACGAGCAGAATGCGAATAAAGACCGTATCATTAATACATTGCGCAGCTTTGGCATTGAAATCAGTACGATCAAAGCTACGGTAGGTCCTACGGTGACTCTTTATGAAATCACCCCTGAACAGGGTGTGCGTATCTCGAAGATTCGGGGCCTGGAGGATGATATCGCCCTGAGTTTGTCGGCTGATGGTATCCGTATTATTGCTCCGATACCGGGTAAGGGAACCATCGGTATCGAAGTTCCGAACAAGAATCCTAAGATTGTATCCGGTCAGAGCGTGATTGGAAGCAAGAAGTTCCAGGAGTCCAAATTTGACTTGCCGATTGTACTGGGTAAGACGATCACGAACGAAGTGTTTATGTTCGACCTTTGCAAGATGCCGCACGTGTTGGTGGCAGGTGCTACCGGTCAGGGTAAGTCTGTCGGCTTGAATGCAATCATTACCTCCTTATTATATAAGAAGCATCCGGCTGAACTGAAATTTGTGCTGGTCGACCCGAAGAAGGTGGAGTTCAGCATTTACTCCGTCATTGAAAACCATTTTTTGGCCAAACTTCCCGATGGAGGCGAACCGATTATTACGGACGTGACCAAGGTAGTGCAAACGCTGAATTCTGTTTGTGTGGAAATGGATACGCGCTATGACCTCTTGAAGATGGCTCATGTACGTAATGTCAAGGAGTATAATGAGAAGTTTATCAACCGCCGCCTCAATCCGGAGAAAGGACATAAGTTTATGCCGTATATTGTGGTGGTGATCGATGAGTTCGGAGATTTGATCATGACTGCCGGTAAGGAAGTGGAACTTCCGATTGCCCGTATTGCGCAGTTGGCACGTGCGGTCGGTATTCATATGATCATCGCTACGCAGCGTCCGACAACGAATATCATTACAGGTACGATCAAGGCGAACTTCCCGGCACGTATTGCGTTCCGTGTATCCGCCATGATGGACTCCCGTACGATTCTTGACCGTCCGGGGGCAAACCGCCTGATTGGTAAGGGGGATATGCTCTTCCTGCAAGGTGCTGATCCGGTACGTGTGCAGTGTGCCTTTATCGATACACCGGAAGTGGAGGAGATCACGAAGTTTATTGCCCGTCAGCAGAGTTATCCTACTCCGTTCTTCCTGCCCGAGTATGTGAGCGAAGACAGCGGCAGTGAAGTGGGAGACATTGATATGGGACGTCTCGACCCGTTGTTTGAGGATGCGGCACGCTTGGTGGTCATCCATCAGCAAGGTTCCACTTCGTTAATTCAACGTAAATTTGCTATCGGTTACAATCGCGCCGGACGTATCATGGACCAGCTTGAAAAGGCGGGAATCGTCGGACCTACACAGGGAAGCAAGGCTCGTGACGTACTCTGTGTCGACGATAATGATCTTGAAATGCGTTTGAACAATTTACAATAACAGATCGTTTATTAATCAAATGAAGAAATACATTTTTAGTGTTTTAATAGCTTTACTGTCACTGCCTGTGATTGCTCAACAACAGCAGTCGCAGGCTAAAGCTGTTCTGGAGAAGACAGCCGAAGCGTTTAAGAAGGCAGGTGGTGTGAGGGCCGATTTTACCTTGAAGGCTGTCAATGACGGTCGTTTGGAAGGACGGGAGAATGGTATCATTCAGTTGAAGGGCGAGAAGTTTATGCTGAAGACTTCCGAGACCACCACTTGGTTTGACGGGAAAACACAGTGGAGCTACATGGTGAGAAATGATGAAGTGAATGTCAGCAATCCCACTCAGGAAGAGTTGCAGCAGATCAATCCGTATACCTTTCTTTATATGTATCAGAAAGGGTTTTCTTATAAATTGGGAACTGTGAAGACATATCAGGGTAAAGCTGTTTGGGAAGTGATTCTGACTGCTAATGATAAAAAGCAAGAGTTGGAAAGCATTACGCTTTATGTGACGAAGAGTACGTATGAACCGGTTTACATTCAGCTTCAGCAACGTGGTCAGAAAACGCATAATGAGATTACCGTGACAGCTTATCAGACCGGACTGGATTATGCGGATCATGTTTTCACTTTCGACCGGAAGGCATACCCCACTGCGGAAGTGATAGACTTACGATAGAATGTTCTTTTGAGTAAGAGATGAGATAGTTGGAATATAAAACAATAATATAACAATAAAATGGCAGAAATAGAAAAAGTAAAATGCCTGATTATAGGCTCAGGGCCTGCCGGATATACGGCAGCGATCTATGCAGGACGTGCTAACCTTTGTCCGGTGCTTTATGAAGGATTGCAGCCCGGCGGTCAGTTGACGACTACTACGGATGTGGAGAACTTCCCCGGTTATCCGGAAGGAATCAGTGGTCCGCAGTTGATGGAAGATTTACGCGCGCAAGCCAGCCGTTTCGGAACGGATGTTCGTTTTGGTATTGCGACAGCGGCAGATTTGAGCAAAGCTCCTTATCAAATAACGATTGACGGCGATAAGGTGATTGAAACGGAAGCATTGATCATTTCTACCGGTGCTACGGCCAAATACCTGGGACTGGAAGACGAAAAGAAATACGCCGGAATGGGAGTCAGCGCTTGTGCTACTTGTGACGGTTTCTTCTACCGGAAGAAGGTCGTTGCAGTGGTGGGCGGTGGAGATACAGCCTGTGAGGAAGCGATCTATCTGGCTGGTCTGGCATCCAAAGTATATCTGGTGGTTCGCAAACCTTACCTGCGTGCATCGAAGATTATGCAGGAACGTGTGCAGAAGCACGAGAAGATTGAAGTGCTTTTCGAACACAATGTAGTCGGCCTGTTTGGCGATAACGGTGTAGAAGGCATGAATGTTGTGAAGCGTTGGGGTGAATCGGACGAAGAACGTTACAGTCTGCCTATCGACGGTTTCTTCCTAGCTATCGGTCACAAACCGAATTCGGATATTTTCAAGGAGTATATCGACACTGACGAAGTGGGTTACATTATTACAGATGGTGACAGCCCCCGTACGAAAGTTCCCGGAGTATTCGCAGCGGGAGATGTGGCTGATCCGCATTACCGTCAGGCTATTACAGCAGCGGGAAGTGGCTGTAAGGCTGCTATCGAGGCGGAACGTTATCTTTCTGCAAAGGGAATTATTTAAAGATGAAGCAAGGCGGAATGCTTTGCATGGAATAAATAAGAACTGAATCAATAAAAAACGGTGGATATGAGCAACAAGCTGAATGTCCACCGTTTTTTGTTATGTCACAGGCATTAATATGCCTCGATTTCGTCTATCCACAATTCGGCAGGAATGACTTCCGGACCGTTGTTCTTTTCGAAATTGACGCCATTACGCAAGGTACCGCCATTCTTGATTTTTACTTTCAGGAAAGTGGCTTGTGTCGGTTCAAATTCGATTGAGTCGGTGAATGCGATTCTTCCCGTTTCCGGACAATCATGCTTCAAGGCCTTTTCGGCTATCTGAGTATATTGCTGACCGTCAGCAGATACTTCTACGGCAACTCCTCCGGCGGGGAGCATTCTCATGGCAGGATTGAACAAGGAGCCGAAGACCACTTTTCTTACTTCCGTCGGTTTGTCCAGATGGACGATGAATTCCAGGTCTTTACCTTCTACGATTGCGAAACTGGACCACGGGGTGTAAGAAGCATTGTTACCTCTTTTTCCATTCGTCAGACCGAAAGTTGTTTTGTCAGCTCCCAGTACATCATTGTCCCCGAAAATATCCCCTGTCCATCCCATTGTATAATTAACGGTAAATGGTTTTCCCGCCAGCAGATTGCCATACAATGGCTTGTTGGTGACTTTGCCCAGCATCTTGCCATCTTTGAAGGCAGCAGCTTTCAGGTCGATGTTTCCTTCAAGCACGAAAGGCTGTTCATACAGCGTAGAACCGTAAGTCGGTTCGCTGCCGTCTGTGGTGTATCTGATTTCCGCATTCGGGTAGAATGTTTCCAGCAGTACCATTAACGGACCGTTTTCATCCGCATGCGTATTGATGTTTACGTCGAAGAAGTTGAGGCAGGGTTTGGTATCCATGACTTCCAGACGTTCAAATTCGGTAACCATGCGTTCGCAGAAACTCTTCCAGTTTTTGTTGGCATCCAGTGTCCATCCCGTTTCCGCGATAGCCATCGCACGTGGGAAGGCCTGATAATCTACCCGGTCGGAAGTTTTCATATACTCTCTCCAGAGGTTGCCTTGCATACCGATGATATGTTTCTTCACCAGTTCGTCGGCATTATCCGGAACAGGATTGTAGCTATAAGTCTTCTTCAGCGTTGTGTATCCGCCGATGGTAGTCGGGGCGATTTCCGGATCTTCCTGATAGAAGTCCAGATAAGCATAAGGCATGGGAGCCATGATTGCGTTGTGGCCTGCTTTGGCCGCATTCAATCCGCCTTCAACGCCACGCCATGACAAGACAGTGGCGTTTGGAGCTAGGCCACCTTCCAAAATCTCGTCCCAGCCGATGATATTGCGTCCTTTACCGTTCAGGTATTTTTCCATGCGGGTAACGAAGTAACTTTGCAGTTTATCTTCCTTGCTGTGCTTCACTCCGTCCACTTTGCTGGGAGTCGCGTCATCTTTCAAGCCTAACTGACGAATCAACTGCTGGCAGAAAGTACTGTTCTTCCAGGCTGTTTTGGGGCATTCGTCTCCTCCGATATGAATGTACTCGCTGGGAAATAACTCGACTACCTCGTCCATGACTCCTTCAAAGAACTTGAAAGTGGTCTCGCTCGGACAGAATACCTGTTCGAATACGCCCCATGTAGGTGATACTTTATATGTCTGTGTAGAATCACAAGACAATTCGGGGTATGCAGCCAGAGCCGCCAATGCATGCCCCGGCATTTCTATTTCGGGGATTACATTGATATATTTGCTTGCAGCATAAGCTACCACCTCTTTTATCTGTTCCTGTGTGTAATATCCTCCGTGTTCTATTCCGTCGAATACTTGCGGATAGTTCACATAATAATAGTCTACCAGCGTTTTTTCGCGTTTGGAACCTATCTCTGTCAGTTTCGGATATTTCTTGATTTCGATTCTCCATCCCTGATCGTCCGTCAGATGCCAGTGGAAAACGTTCATCTTGTTCATTGCCAGCAGGTCGATAAACTTGTAGATATACTCTATCGGTGCGTAATGACGGCAAACGTCCAACATCAGTCCGCGATGTACAAAGCGGGGAGCGTCTTCGATCTCTACAGCCGGAACAGACCAGTCGGCTTTCTTCTTCAGTTCTTTTCCGTAAACAGCGGGAGGAAGAAGTTGATAAATAGTCTGTACACCATAGAAAAATCCGTTCGGCTGAGAAGCTGTAACTGTAATAAGGGTAGGGGTGACAGACAGTTTGTAGCCTTCTTTAGGCATACCTTCTTGTAGTACGAAACTGATAGCAGGCTTTCCGTCTACGCTTTCGGCTTCTTTCAGAGAGATTCCGGCAGTCTGTTTCAGTTGTTCGGCAAAGCCGTCGGCTACCTTTTTAACTTCCGGAGCATCGGACGGAACTACCAGCCGGACTTTGTTACTCAGTTCGAAGCGGCCTTCTTTGGGAACAAGCTGGTTGGGTTGCGGAACGATGTTGTACTCGTTCGTCACTTCTTTTGGCTTCTGACAACTGGGGGTAATCATAAGTAAGGACAAAAGAAGAAGGGAAATACTTTTCTTCATGGTCTGAAATTGTGTTAAGTTATTAATATATTGACAGGACAAATGTACTTGTTTAATTGATAAGTTCCAATAGTATAGAAATAAAAAAGCCGATGTGACGAACATCGGCTTCCAGTTAAAGTTTCAGATCACTTTTTATGATCGTATAAGGTCTGTATTATCCTATCTTGCTTATTTTCTTGAGTTTTTCTTCTTCAATGATTTTGATCTTTCTTCCGTCGATGGTGATCAGGCGTTCCGTAGCGAACTGTGATAAGGTACGGATGGCGTTCGAGGTGGTCATGTTCGACAGATTTGCCAGGTCTTCACGGGAAAGATAAATACTCAATGTCGACCCGTCTTCTTCCAGACCGTAGCTTTCTTTGAGGAAAATTAGCGATTCTGCCAGACGTCCGCGGATATGTTTCTGTGTCAGGCTGACGGTACGTTCGTCGGAAATGCCGAGATCGATAGAAAGCTGGCGGATGAAGAACATGGCTAAATCATTGTTTTGAGCAATAAGCGTGGTAATGGCAGTCATGGGGATGAGACAGATAACAGAAGGTTCAAAAGCAGCGGCAGCAGTTACGAAGTCTTCCTTTGCGAAGTATGCACGGTACGCAAAGTATTCCCGCTGTTTAATCATGCGGATAATCTGACTTCTACCTCCTACACCATCTTTGAAGATTTTGACTTTGCCGGTAATGAGGCACATCAAATGAGAGGGAGTCTCCCCTTCGCAGTAGATGGTTTCGTTTTTTTTGTAGGTCTGTATTGTATAATTGTTCATCAGAAACTCCCTTTGTTCGTTATTCAAAGGAGCTAACAAATCGGATAATGGTTCCGAAATATCGATGTCTGACATGTTCATTTTTACCATGGGTGCTACAAAACTGTGTTATACAGCACAAAAGTAGAAAGAAAAAATGAGAAAATGAACGAATCTATAAAAAGATTGCACAAAAGCAGGTTCTTTCGTGCAATCTTCAGGAGCTTTTTATTTGGTGAACAAGAGTTCCCTGTACTTGGGTAGCGGCCATATTTCGTCGTCTACCTCCATCTCCAGATGATCGATATGATCGCGGATTTTATCAAGATAAGGACGTACTTTTTCTTCGTATTCGAATGCTCTCTCTTTGTAGTTGTCTTTGTGATTGGCAACTTTTCGGGCTTCGGTCATTTCGCGTACCAATACTTTGATGGAAGTCACCCGGTGTGAGATTTCGCGAATCAGCTCTTTGCGGTCGGCGCTCAATACTTCGTATTCTTCGGGAGAGAAGATTTCTTTCATTTTGCAAAGATTCTCCAATAGCCGGTTCTGGTAGGTGACAGCCGTCGGCACGATGTGGTTGATGGCAAGGTCGCCCAATACGCGTCCCTCGATCTGTACCTTCATGGTGTATTTTTCCAGTTCTACTTCGAGACGGCTGTTCAGTTCGGTTTCGTTGAAGATGCGCTCACCGATCAGTACCGATTTCGACTGGTTGTCTACGTAGTGCATCAGTGCTTCCGGCACGTGGCAGATGTTGGTCAGTCCGCGGCGGGCAGCTTCCTGTCTCCATTCTTCTGAGTAACCGTCGCCTTCAAAGCGGATGGCTTCGGAAGCGATGATGGTTTCTTTCAGCAGGCGGAAGATAGCTTCGTCTTTGCCCACTCCTTCTTCCATCAGTTTCTCCACAGATGCGCGGAATTCGTTCAACTGGTTGGCCATGGCGGCGTTGATGGCGATCATGGCGGCGGCACAGTTGGAAGAAGAACCGGCGGCACGGAACTCAAAGCGGTTTCCGGTGAAGGCGAAAGGAGAAGTACGGTTGCGGTCGGTGGTATCGAGCAAGATTTCCGGGATACGTCCGATTCCCAGTTTCAGCGTAGTCTTTTCTTCCGGTGTCATCTTTTCGTTTCCTACTTGGCGTACGATTTCGTCGAGGGTTGCCGAGAGTTGTGAACCGAGGAAGCAGGAGAGGATGGCGGGAGGAGCTTCATTCGCTCCCAGACGGTAGCTGTTGCTGGCACTCATGATGGAGGCACGCAGCAGGTCCTGGTTCTTGTATACCATCATCAGTACGTTTACCAGGAAAGTAAGGAACAGCATATTGCCTTTCGGATTCTTTCCGGGGGCAAACAGGTTGATGCCGGTGTCGGTGCAGAGCGACCAGTTATTATGTTTGCCGGAGCCGTTTACGCTGCTATATGGTTTTTCGTGCAGCAATACATTGAAGTGATGCTTGCGTGCGATACGCTTCATCAGGTCCATGACAAGCTGGTTGTGGTCGTTTGCCAGGTTGCAGTTTTCGAAGATGGGAGCCAGCTCGAACTGGTTGGGAGCTACTTCGTTGTGACGGGTCTTGGCAGGGATGCCCAGTTTGTGACATTCGATTTCGAGTTCCTTCATAAATGCGGTGACACGTGGAGGAATGGAGCCGAAATAGTGATCTTCCAGCTGTTGGTCTTTGGCGGAAGAGTGTCCCATCAAGGTACGTCCTGTCAGACAAAGGTCGGGACGTGCATTATATAAGGAGGAGTCTACAAGGAAATATTCCTGTTCCCATCCTAAGTTGGTAAAGACGCGTGTTACGTTCTTGTCGAATAGCTGGCAAACATCCGTGGCAGCCTTGTCTACGGCGGCAAGTGCTTTCAGAAGCGGAGTCTTGTAATCCAGCGCTTCGCCTGTGTAAGAGATAAAAATCGTAGGGATACAGAGCGTGGTATCTACTACGAATGCCGGAGAAGAAACGTCCCATGCGGTATATCCGCGAGCTTCGAATGTATTACGGATACCGCCATTGGGGAAAGAAGAAGCGTCCGGTTCTTGCTGAATCAGCAGTTTTCCGGAGAATCGTTCAATGACTCCGCCGTCTTCGCCGAATTCGATAAAGCCGTCATGCTTTTCGGCGGTTCCGTCTGTCAGAGGCTGAAACCAGTGTGTGTAGTGGGTGACGTTGAGCGACTTGGCCCAGCTCTTCATGCCGTTGGCAATCAGGTCGGCTATTTCACGGCTGATCGGTGTACCTTTTTCGATTGCATCGGTAACAGCCTTATAGGCTTCCTTCGGAAGATACTCCTGCATCTTCTTGCGGTCGAATACGTGGCTACCATAATAATCAGAGAGTTTGTTGGAAGGGGCAGTAACTTCCAGCGGCTTCCGGTTGGAAAGTTCTTGTAAGGCGTAAAATCTCATTTTTGACATAAATCGTCTTCTTTTTATCGGTTGATGGTGCAAAATTATATGTTTTTTCTGAAAGTACCCCTATTTAAAAGGGGGTATTTTCAGAAAATGATATATTTTTCTGAGGAACACCCCCTCTTTAAAGGATTGATTCGTCTCTGAATTACCTTTTGCCCGTCATGGTGCTTTTTGATTATAACCGATTAAGAGATGGATTCCAGTATTTCCTGCTGTCCGTCCTTGTTTTTCTGCCGGTCGATTTCCGCAGCCATCTGTTTGACTAACATTTCTACCTGCATATAATGCTTGTTCATGTTTCTGTATAGCAGCTTCATTGTAGGACTGTCCATAGCCATTTGGGTGAGGAACTGTAGATGCTTCCCCATCGATGCGTTCATTTGCATACGCGTTTTTTTGTTTAAGTCGTCCTGTATGGAGTAGGCACCGCAGGAGAGCAGGATTTCTGCCATGCCATCATCCCAAGCGTGCATGGTGAGATGGGTGAGTGCTCCCACAATTTTCTTCAGGTCTTTCAGCAGAATGTTTAGCATTTCGAATTCAGTGCGGTTTGCGGAGCAGGAATCCGGGTTCAGGAAGAGGGCGAATTTGAGGTAGAAGTCCTTTAATTCTCTGTCATTAACAATAAATACATTTTTGGGAGCTTGTGTGATACCTCCCACCGTTGGTTGAACGGCAACTTGTTCTGTTTCCATAATAAGTGATTATGAGTGTGTGGTAGGCGAAGATTTTCTAAAATAATAAGAGCGGTTCCGCCTTTCCCGTTGCATTTCACCAGAAGGCAGTAGATGCATTAACATTCTACACGGGGGTACGGAACCGCCATATAGATATGAACGTGGACAGGCATAAAAATGCCTGCCACGAGGATTGGCAGGTTTCCCCGCCTTCTGGTATGAAATGCATAACAAAGATACAACATTTTTCTTTTTCGTCAAGAATAAAGTGGAAAATAAAAGGCAGGTGAGGATAACTTTAACACGGATATGCAGGGATGCCTTATACTGATGCTGTTACTTTTACTTTCGTTTAGTTGGAAGGGACTCATTCTTTATTTAAACCCTGTTCGTGCCTAAAAGGAATGGTAAGCATTTTAGTTCAAAACTGTACGTTAATGAACTAATCATTCGTCTTCTTTATTAAGATTTAATTCTGTTTTTGCAAAGAACTAGTCCCCATTATACTTAAATCTATTCGTCTGACAGTTGTTGAACTTTCGTCTGACAACTGTTACTCTTTCGTCTAACAGCTGTCAGACGAAAAAATAACAGCTGTCAGACGAATAGTTTTATGTATAGTCGAAGATAGATTTATTAAAGATAAGAGGTAAAAAACGTGTAAATCAGGATTAGTTTATAGCCTGCCTCAAGATGACCCATAACTATGCAGAAGTGATTTAAATCATGCAAGAATGAATCACCTTCTACATAGAAATGTGAATGTAGCATAAGTAGAAAAATGTCCATGAAAACTGATATGATGCGTGGCGTGGGGAAAGGATTTTCCTTGCTAACTCTTTTTTGCAGCTTAATTCCCTTGCTTTTCGATATTCTTTTTTATATTTGCCTACAATAAACAAGGAGATACGACGATTGAAATATAAGATATTGATAGGATGTATGTTGTGCTTGTTCTCTTTTATTCCGAAGGGGGCAGCCAATCTTGTTCTTAATCCTTATACAAGTCAGGAGATATCTGCTGATTCCATCATTGAGCGTGTCATGACTTTTGCTCCCTCTTATGAAAGTATAGTGAGCGACTATCGCGCGAACCTATATATAAAGGGTAAGATGAATATTCAGAAGAAGAATTTTATCCTCCGGTACGTTCCTTCGATGTTTCGCTTGCAGAAGGGGGTACGTGAATACTTGCTCGAAACGTATAGTGACCTGCATTATACAGCTCCCAATATCTATGACCAGAAAGTTAAGGCATCACAAGGCACTGTGAGAGGAAACAGGGGACTGCCGGGGCTGCTTGAATATTTTAGTGTCAATATCTACTCATCTTCTCTTCTGAATGACGAACGCTTGCTGTCTCCGCTTGCCAAGAACGGGCAGAAATACTACAAATACCGGATAGACAGTGTGATGGGCGATCCCAATAATCTCGACTACCGGATACGTTTCATTCCCCGTACCAAGAGCGACCAGCTGGTGGGCGGCTATATGATTGTCAGCAGCAATGTATGGAGCGTGCGTGAAATACGTTTTTCGGGACGGTCGGAACTGATTACGTTTACTTGCTGGATCAAGATGGGGGAAGTTGGAAAGAAAGATGAGTTTCTCCCGGTGCGTTATGATGTGGAGGCCCTTTTTAAGTTCCTGGGCAATAAGGTGGACGGCAATTATACCGCTTCGTTGGACTATAAATCAATAGAGCTGAAAGAAAGAAAGGTTCGGAAGAAGGAGAAGAAAAAGTATAATTTGTCGGAATCATTCTCCTTGCAGTGTGATACGAATGCCTATAAAACAGATGCTTCCACGTTTGGCGTATTACGTCCCATTCCTTTGAGTGACAGGGAAAAACAACTTTATAAGGATTACGCATACAGACGGGATACCGTGTCGGTGCAACGAAAATCCAAGAGTCAGGCTTTCTGGGGAACGATGGGCGACCTGATGGTGGAAGATTATAAATTCAATCTGTCCAATATCGGAAGTGTCCGCTTCTCGCCGTTTATCAATCCGCTTTTGTTCAGTTATAGCGGAAGCAACGGATTATCGTACCGGCAGGACTTCCGTTACAATCGGATTTTCAGAGGCGACAAGTGGCTCCGCATCGTGCCCAAACTAGGTTATAACTTTACACGGAAAGAGTTCTACTGGTCGTTGAATGCCGACTTTGAGTACTGGCCGCAGAAACGGGGCTTTTTTCGGCTGAGTGTGGGCAATGGTAACTGTATCTATAGCAGCAAGATGCTGGACGAACTGAAAGCGATGCCGGACAGTATCTTTAATTTCGACCTCATCCATCTGGATTATTTCAAGGACTTGTATTTCAACTTCCGTCATAGTTTTGAAATTACCAACGGACTGGATATCAGTCTCGGTTTCTCAGCGCACAAGAGAACTGCCGTCGAGAAATCCCGTTTTGTGATTACAGGTGACTATCCGATGCCTCCGCCGGAATTTATGGAACGCTTCAGAAATACCTATATCAGCTTTGCCCCGCGCATCCGGGTGGAATGGACTCCGGCGCTTTATTATTATATGAACGGAAAGCGTAAGATCAATCTCCGTTCTGACTATCCGACATTTTCGGTGGACTATGAACGGGGGATAGAAGGAGTATTCAAAAGTACCGGAGAATATGAACGGATAGAATTCGATCTTCAACATAAGATTCAGCTGGGACTGATGCGAAATATTTATTATCGTTTCGGCTTCGGGGCGTTTACCAATCAGGATGAACTGTACTTTGTGGACTTTGCCAATTTTGCCCGTCATAATCTGCCGGTAGGGTGGAATGATGAAATCGGCGGTGTGTTTCAAGTGCTCGACGGACGTTGGTATAACTCCTCCCGCCGCTATGTACGCGGACATTTCACTTATGAGGCCCCTTTCCTCATTCTCCGGCATTTGATGAAATATACCCGCTATGTACAGAACGAGCGTCTTTATATCAGTGCGCTCTCTATGCCGCACCTTCAGCCTTACCTTGAAGTGGGCTACGGCATCGGTACGCACGTCTTTGATGTGGGAGTATTCGTCAGCAGTGAGAACTGGAAATTCAGCGGGATCGGATGTAAATTTACTTTCGAGTTGTTCAACCGATAGTTTTTCTTTGTAATAATTGCATAATGTGTATAAAATACATATCTTTGTAAGGAAGAGGATGAGGAAAAATTTAGCAGATAAGAGGTGTAGTCGCCTCGCAGGCACAGGTGTTTTCCTAGAAAATAAATACCTAGGTATAAATACCTAAATTTATTTTAGTAAAATCTCGTCCTCTTCTTCTCCTTTTTATATATGCAACAACAAGATGGACGGAATTTTAATTACGATACTTATTGTTACCGGTTTTCTGATTTATAAATTGATTTCTTCGAGCCGGAAACAGGAAGGATACAAGAGATGGAAAGCAACAGGCAGCGGTAATACTACTAACGAAGAGACTTCCAAAAACAAATGGGAACATGGAGCCTGGCTCAGGCATGCTCTAGGAGTAGTCACTCCTAAAACGAGAACATGTCCTGTATTTGATGAAGAGGCGGTGGTGTGGTGTGCCAATCTGTTGGGAATAGAGGTGATGAGGCTGAAAGAGATACTGCAGGATGTCTCTTCTCATTATCGGGAGTTCTGGATCAGAAAGCGGAGAGGAGGATACCGCATGATCTCTACTCCGGACAAGGAGCTGAAAGCCATTCAGGATACTATTTATCACCGTATATTACTGTCTGTAAATGTGCACCCTGCCGCTACGGGATTCCGGCGTCAGCATTCCATTGTCGATAACGTCCGTCCCCATTTGGGAAAACGCTATGTCTTGAAGACGGATATCCACGATTTCTTTATTTCCATACGCAGTCCGAGGGTGAAGAAGACTTTCGAAAAGATCGGTTATCCGAAGAATATATCGAAAGTGCTGGGCGAGTTGTGTTGTATGCGCCGGCATTTGCCGCAAGGAGCGTCTACCAGTCCGGTACTGAGCAACATCATCGCTTATGAGATGGACCGGAAACTGGCGGCGATGGCGGAAGAATTCGGGCTGACTTACAGTCGTTATGCCGACGACCTTACCTTTTCGGGCGATGTCTTGCCGAAAGAGCAGGTGCTTGCCCGGGTCAAGGAAATCATCAGGGAAGAGAAGTTTGAACCGAATCATCGGAAAACCCGTTTTCTGAATGAATATGACAGGAAGATAATCACGGGCGTATCCGTCAGCTCCGGTGTGAAGCTGACCATTCCTAAAGCCCGAAAGAGAGAGATTCGCAAGAATGTCTATTTCATTCTGACGAAGGGACTGGCGGAACATCAACGCAGAATCGGTTCCCATGATCCTGCCTATCTGAAACGGTTGATAGGGTCGCTTTGTTATTGGCGTTCCATAGAACCGGATAACATGTATGTAGCCGATTCTATTGCTGCTCTGAAACGTTTGCAGAAAGGGTAATCTCACTTCGAAATGATTTTCCTGCATTTTTGTTGTTTCTCAAACCATGTTTCTATCTGTTCCACTGAAGTGTCTTTGAGTATCACTCGTTTTTTATCATCAAGAAGATAGAGCGTAGGCATAGCTTTGAGGTCGTATACCCGTTCATGTCTAAGCTGTCGTTTCTCATCATAGCCGTCGATCCAGTGAGGCGGAAATGTCGTTTTTTCCCATGCGTCAGTCTTCCCATCTATACAGACGGAAAACAGCTTCAGACGACCGGATTCCAAAAGCTCGTTCACTCTCGGTGATGAGGAGAGACATTCTTTTACACGTTGGCACTCCTCACAATCGGGGTCGTTGAAGTAAAGCAGGATGTGGTTGGCTTTAAGTTTAGAAAGATGCCTGCGTTTGCCATCCCGGCAGGTAACAGTGAAATCCGCTGCTACGTCACCCGGGCGATTTTTCAACGTTATCTCGAGCAAGTGGCGAGGACGTATCTTATCCTTCTCTTCCAGATGGGGATTGTCCACCAATGCGCGCAGTATGAGGATATACAGTTCTTCGTTGTGCATAGGCGAGTTGGGTTCGTACAGATATTTGTCGCCTAGTGAGATGAAGTGATATAACATCTCCTTTTCAACTAAGGCACGATGAAAGAGGGTATCGATAGCTGCCGACGCATTTGGAGTATAGGGAAGTATGCTGACGAAATCGACGAATGCCTGTTCGGTAATCTCCGTAGGGGCAATCAATGTTGTGTCGGTAAAGTCAAAATAGTCCCAGTAGTGCAGCGCGAGGTAGGCGACACGTTTTTCCGGGATGCTTAGTGTGTCGGGGATAGAGGGGAGGCGGAATGATTGGCTCTGTGATGTCTGTGCTTGCAGGTGGGGTATGTTGATACCAAAATGGTACGCAAGGAGTATTGTCAGGAGGATTTTCATATACGATGATGATGCCGACAAATGGAAACTCCGGGTGTGAGTGAGCACATCCGGAGTTTTTTGTATGAGATAACGCACTTGCATGGTGATCAGTTGCCTCTGGCCGTTTCCTGTTCGAGTACGACATGGGGATTAGCAAAGAGAGTTGCCAAGTTGTCCACTGTTGCACTATAGATTATCTTATCGGTAGGGTTTTCAAACCGCAATTCTACTTTGTCCGTATTCCAGTTGAATGCATACTCCTTGCGTAAGCGCAGTTCATATTGCCCGTCTGCTGTTACTGTTATCGCACCGATACGGCTGTTATTACTTGTACGCTCAAAGGGAACGAAAGAGTTATGAGGTACGTTGTGTGTACTGCCGTCATTTGTTTTGTATTTCAATGTACCGGTAATGGAACTGTTGCTTACGCGGAATGTTTTGGCGAAGTATACCACTTCCTTTTCGTCGGAAGAGATTACAATGTCTTCTGCACTCACTACGTTTTTCACTTTGAATGGCAGTCGCTTGCGTTCGCCTGTTTGTTGTACTCCGGTGGTGCCGTCTTTGCTCAGGGCGTCGGCAATACCGAATTTGCGCTCCTGTTCTCTGTTAGCATCCACTGTGTAAATGAAGCGTCCGGGAATTTCTGGATGAACTTTTAGTTTCTCTTCTGTTATATGGCAGGCGTTTAGTCGGTTTACGTCTATTTCCAGCATTGGGGCATCGATGTATATTTCGAATGATCTGCCGAAAGGATCAGCTGACTTTTTGTCTGAGCCTGCAAAACTAGTTATGTCTATCTCGATATCTACTGGTTTTCCTGGGTTATAGCTCCATGTTAGGGGGGTGACGGGTTCGGCTGCACTGCCGGTTGCGTCGTTTCCCTGAGCCCCGGAATTGTCGTAATTTACACGTGCTGCAAAGCGAAATGGGGTATAGTTGGCAAGCTCAAAGATGACACTGCGATAGGTTTCGCCTATGTACAGTCCACCTGCCATTTCACCTTCTGCGTTTTTGGCCAATACTGCGGGCTTATTGTTCAAATTGGATGCGATGCGGATCACTTCGGCACTTTTGGCCTTGTTGGTATACATATAGATAGCATATTTGCCTGTGCCTGCCGTTGGATTTTCCGGTTTGATTGGTGTAAACATACAGGTCTGTCCGCCATTGGGATTGTTCTTTTGTGCCCAGGCTGTGGCTTCCGTATGGTGAAACTCACAGTCGAATTCTTGAACCCCTGCATCTTCGGTTTTGTCGTAATGCAATAAATTGCTGGTATAAATAAGAAACTCGTCATGTCTTGTGGCATTGATGTTTTGGGACGGTTGATATTTAGAATCCAGTTCTTTCATTTGCATGTCAAACTGCACTTTGGCTCCTTTTTTTTGTGGTACCAGACGATACAAGATGGCTTCGTCTTTCGGTCCTCCTGTTATGTCTGTGGCGTTGTAGCTTTCCAAACCTTCTAAGGTGATGGTGTTTGTCTTTTCCGAGAACATAAACTCCAGCTCCATAGTTTTGAAATGATCTGCTTCAATGATGAGTTTTTTGGGAGTGTTGGTATCGTCTCCTGTCTGATTCAGTATACTCTCGAAGTAGACACGTTGTACGCCGGGACTTTCTGCCATGTAGACGTATTTGTATCCCCAGTCATTGTCTGCGCCGTATCCTTCATCACCTTTCCGGATGATGGAGAGCGTCATACCTGATGCGGAACGTACGTCAAGTGCATTGACAGATAGCAGTACTCGCATGGGGAATAGTTCCTGCGGACAGGTTTCGGGAATGGTGAATACGGCTGTGGCCTTGGGACGGTTTTTGTTTTCAGTGTCGGTTTCATCAAGTTTCCCGTACAACTGTGCTCCCATCCAACTGGGCACAAAGGTCTGTTCTTGCATTTTGATGACTTTTATCTTACGTTGCAATCGTCCTTTCTTTACGAGTAGCGTTCCTTCTAGTTTGTGGATGTTTCCTTCTAACGGTTGTGTATAGATAATTATCGTTCCTTCGCCTGTGCCGTTGTTCACAGTGAAAGTGTTGTCTATATTTGTTTCCGATGCTACAGTATTGCCTTCCAGCCAACTAATACTTGGTTTGTCGGAATTGCTAACAGTCTGTCCGTTTTTACCTTTCACGGTGTAATGCAGCGGAAATCCGGTGCCCGGCGCAATGGTGGGATCAAGCACATAGGTGGTTTGTTCTACGGCCAATATATAGTTTTGGTCTTCTACCTCTTTAACATCTTCAGAGATGGAAATCCACACGTTGTTGGTAGCAGCAGCTTCCAGTGCTTCTGCGAAGGTTTTTTGTCCGTAGGCAAGTGTGCCGTCGATGTTTACTTTATAGTGATGGTTGCGACGTATCAGGATTTGTTCTCCATTATCATTCACTAGCATTACGCGGTAGTACAAATCGTCTGTTTCGGTTTGCCCCGGCAAGTGTCCTCTGATGATTACACTGACTGGGTCGTCTTCTTTGTTTTCGCATTCAAAAACGTATTGGCTCATGTCCGTCACCACATCTTGAATGTCGCTCATCTTGGCTTTGTTGTCAGGCAGGGTGACAAATGGTGAGTCGTCGCTTGGCCATGTAAAGTCGAACCCTTTTTGTGGATGATAGGGAGCCACTGTGCCGAAGGCATTTGTGTTATACACTTTGAAACCTGTCACTTCAATCCATTGGCTCTGTGGGTTTTCCAAGGAAATTTGTGCATGGTTGCGAATCAGTTTGATGCCTTCGGAACTCATCTGTTCGTTTATCTTGGCGGTGTTATCGGGGGCGCAAGCAAAACGTGCCCAATAAATCATTCTACCGGAAGAACCTTGCAGTAATGCCATTACTTCTGCTTCTGCTTTGCCCAGGAAGTTGTCTTCCGGAAATTCTGACATGTTCTGGTTGGCTACAAAATGAATAATACGTGTATGATCGGGGACTGATGCATCAAAAGTTCCTTCGGTTTCGCTGGTGGGTGTGACCTTGGCTGTGACGGTGGTGACGAACAGTCCGTAGGTATCGAAGCAGAAAAGCGTCATGTTTTGCACTCCTTTTCCGTCTTCATCTACTGCACGGGTAGTTACTTCCTGCATGGCAGGTATATCGGCTCTGAAACGCAAGGCGACATAGCCGTCAGGCACGTTAGGCATTCTTGTTTCGTATTCATCTTGACAGGCAATGAGTACTATCGACAAGACCAACAGGACCATTGCTGTATGTATCGCTTTCTTTATCATATTTTTATTGTCTTTTTAATGTTCTCTATGTTATTGGTTGACGGTACTGTCATCGTAAGCATCGCGGATGCAGCGGATAGAAGTGCCACTGGAGCTACTTTTAGTATTATTAATTCGTCCACTGGCACTCCAGTAATACTCAGCATTCAGTAAGTAGTCGATAGCATCTGCATCTTGATTTTCTTCGCCTTGGAATTTCATGATAATCTCCAACTCGGCTTTTGTAGGTAGACGCCAATCGTCTAACTTTACTTTTTTTCCGTCTTTATCTTTATAGACTTCTACATAATTGGCACAATGTTTTTTTACGACTTCCTGCGCATAATCAGCAGTGAGGTCAATGTTTCCTGTATTCAAAAATCCTAAACGCGAAGCAATCATGAATGAGGGCGATACCAATTTGGCGTTGTCGGTTCCCGGGTCTGTATACCCTTCGCTTGTTAAGCGGGGTTTACCTAATGTATAGTCACCAGAGGATGCTGTAATTCGTACGTGATACATTCTGGCATTGCCATTGCTTTCTGCCGAACTAGTTCGAGGGGTATTGCTATTATTATCATCCCAATAGTAATAACTAATTCGAGACTTTCCATCTTCATTTGGAGTATCAGCTACTTTCGAATGCCAAAAACCACCATTATACGATTGTTTATATACATACTCATACGGACCATATCCACTACTCCATGACCACTCTCTTTCGTAACCTACTCCTGTAATTCTATCACCTTTATATTCATACGTCGTCGGCTGTGAATTATTACTCTTGAAGTCATCGCGATATGAATACCAGCTTTGTATATTCGTGATATACTCTAGAGGATGTTGGGCAATTGTCACCATACAAGGAGTCGCACTGTCTATATTGGTAATTTTTAACACTACATACCGTATTGCATTATTGGTAGGAACCGGACTGTGTACGGCAATATTTCCGCTCAGTCCATCATCGGCGGTTACATTGATTTGATTTAGAATACTGTTGTCCACATCAGTTTCTATTCCGAATTTATTTACATAATAAGCACGTTCTACTGTTGCAGTTACTTCTGACGATGAGGAGAAATGTAGGGTGGTGTTATCATCTGTCATATTGTACATTGCCATTTCTTCCTTGTTGACATGAAGAAAGACCGGGCGGTTGCTTTCACCTCCGACATTTATTGTTTCTTCTTTCCACTCCTCTACACTATATTTTACTTCCTCCAGTGCTGTTGCTTCCGACGGATTTGTTGCTCCGGGTGCATTCACTGTGGCTGTTACTACATAGTAAGTGTTTCGTTCCAGCTTTTTGGTTTGGTTGACAACGGGAACTTGATAGTAGTTTGATTCACGTACTATCTCTCCACCGTCTTCATATTCTTTATAAGTCAGCGGAATGTTAACCACTAAGCGTACATCTTTCTCAAACACGCTCTCGTCTGCCCAACTATGGGCATAAACGTAGGTTGTGACGACAATTTCTTCGCTTCCCCACTTGAAGTATGTGGGGGCGGCTATCATAGGAGTGTACAATTCAGCTTCGGCATCTACACCCGATATTACGGAGGTGGTGTAGGGCATATTGCGGAGATAATAGCCGGCACCGCCAGGCATACTGGTACCGAATGTAACTTTATCGCCTTTTTTTATCTTGACTTCAACTTTTGCCGCAGCTCGGCGCAGTACGACTTCCAACACTGTGTCGTCTGTTTGGCCGTTGTTATTTAACACTACATCGGTAGAGGTTTGGTTTTTCCGATGGGCTATACCATCCATCAAGAAAGTCTGTGGAACATCGTTGAGATTTTTTAGTCCGGTCAGGTGAATATTCTTGTCTTCCTGAGTCATGGCTTTCAGTGCGTCCAGATTGGCAAGGGTCTTGAATCGGGTTGCCTCGTGGTTGCTGTTGGCTATGAGATATACCTTGTATGGCTGGTTTTCCACGAATTCTTCACGTGGTTTTGTCAGGGTGATAGCATTCAGTGTATTGTTGTTCGATACCTGTACGCGTTCATGATACACTTGCTCTTCACCCACACTAGTGTTGAATATCAATACGTCGATGTGGTCTAATGCTGCCTCGATGCCGATTGCTTCTGCACGACTTGTCGGCTGTGCCGGAGAAGATACGTCGAGAATGATGCTATTTCCTTTTGTTTCTGTAGCTGCGTAGGGCAAAGTATCATTTTCGTTGATACAGGCGGCAAGAAAGAATGCCGTCATGCAACCTATCATCATGTTATATACCGTCCGTTTCATATTTCGTCAATTTCGTTCTACCTGTGTAATTGTAATGTAGTTGGGATCGTTGCCGCTGTCTTGCCATGCTATCCGCCCGGCACTTCCGTTAATCATCAATGTGGAACTTCCGGTGGGATCCCACATCGGTGTGTAGGATATGGCAAGAGAGGTTTGTTTTGGTTCCGAACCGAGTGTATTTCGTGCCCTTACTCTGATTTGGAAATCACCGGGAGCCACGTATGGCGGCTGAACAACTGTGGTACCTTGGAGTACTTCTACCTCAAAGTCTTCGGGGTTTCCGAACAAAGTGGGAGTCCACTTCTGTTCTTTGGGCCCTTCTATGTGGAACATAACGGAGAAGGTTCCTTTGTCCGAGCTCTCATCGGGATTGTAATATACTGTTGGTTTAGGATAAGGGGTAGTCGTGCTTCCGTCCAGCGGCTGTAGTGGATTGGTGTAGGTGGGAGCGTCAAACTCCAGGTCGTAGACGGGAGCGTCGTCCCAAGGGGCCACTGAAGTTTGTATCAACAGTCCGTTCTTTTTTAAGAGGGCTTGTACTTGGTATACGTTGCCGGCATCGAGCGTCACGTCTGCGTTGTTGTCAGCGTTGGCTACTACAGCAGAGTAAGTCTTTGTAATGCTTTCGCCTATTTGCACAGTGATGTTGATCCGTGGCGCGTGTTCGCTTGTACGGGATTGAGAAGTGCGGTAAGTGTAGAAACTTCCATTCCGGTAGTTGTCAATTCGCCAAAATATCTCGGTCTCTTCATTAAATGGAGGCAATGTTTTATTATGGGCGATGCCATCTTCGGTAATGCTGCGGGGGGCATCGTGTGCGGGAGTATCGGGCAAGCTCAGTGTACCTTCACTGTATTCTAATGTGCTGTTTGTCACACCTCCGGAGAACTCTATATTTATTATTTCTACATCGGCATTCCAGTCGTTTGCCTTGAATGCGTGTACATCTAAACGGGCAGCGAGCCGCTTTAGTTGTACGTTAACGTTCACTGTCTCTGACTGTGTGATGTCTTTCTCGAAGACAATATCTGCTTTCCCCACCATCAATAGGCCAGTGGGTGACAATTGGGTGGTTTGGGCTACCAAGGATTTTACCTGGCTTTTTGTCATTCCTTTTTGTAGTTGTTCATCCAGTCCCGTATGGGCGCTATAGTTGGCAATACAAAACAGCTCAGCGGCATTGCTCAGGCAAGTGAAGGAGGTTACGAGCTGGTTGTCACCATTGTTGGAAGCATCAACCGATGGTACTTGTTCTTTTCTTAATCCTACAAATCCTCCGTCTTTGTCGAAGATATATGTGGCCAAGCTACTAAAACGGTCGTCGTTGTTTCTCATCAACGGGTCGTTTTCTCCCGCTCTGGTAGAGGTGGAAAGATGTACCGTAATCTCTCCTAAGCCTGTTGTGGCAGCACTTTCGTCTTTTTGGCAAGAAACCACCGACATACCTGTTACGATTGGTAAGGCTATGTAGAAGAAGAGCCTTGCTATATATCTGGTTGTCATTATCTTCTGTTTCATATTAGTTTATAAATCAGGTAGTATGTCTATTGCTTCCCAACCGTTGATAGTAACGGATACGGCAATGTTTTTGTCCATACGTACCACAATTTCGTATTCATCTTCACGGTCAAAGTCTTCCTGATTCTTGAAATTACCAATTTCTTTCATAAAGTTGACCAGATCTTTGTCAAAGACACTTTTTCCGGTGGTGTCTTTAATCGTAATACGTAGCTCACGGTCTAAAGTAGGACGGAGCGTATTTAAGGTAGCATACATTGTCCCTGTTTCCAATCGGATGTTATAGGGAGTATACTTCACTTCTGCACACTGACTGCTGAAGTTGTTATCAGCACGATATCGGCCGTTTGTGCCTGTGCAATATATTTCGTAAGGTGCTGCGGTCAGGGCATCTGTCTTGCTCTTGCCGATGCTTGCGTCTTTTACTGTAACATACACACGTTTTGTATCTTTGGTGAGTGAAACCGTATGGAGTGTTTGGGCTTGGTAGGTCGATGTTACATCTGTTATGCCATGATATAAATCGGTCAACGCGCCAAGTGCTTGTCCGTTTTTGCGTTCGGCTATCAGCGTGAAATCTTCTATGCGTGTAACCCCTTCTTTCAACTGCTCATGAAACACACTTTCGGCATTATCGGACTCGCCAAGACGGTAAGATGTTAAATCACCACCCCATGTCACCACTGTGTAACGGCCTATTGGCAAAGGCAGTAACATTTGGTAGTCATTGGTCAGCTGAGGACCTTCTTCTGAGTGGCAGCCGCAGTAAAGGCCTTTCTCATCGAATATATAAACTGTAACCTTATTTACTTCCGCGCCAAAAAGATTGACGTGTTCCGTATTCAGCGAATAATCATATTTCAGCAATACTCCAGGGTTACATTCGGAGCGGTCTTCCTTGATGCAGCTTGAAACACAGCTAATCAAGGCTATTGCTGAAAGTATATGCTTGAGTGTATATTTCATCGCAAATTCGAGTTATAAAAAATAGATGGGGGAGGAGATGCGTTGAGAACAAGAGAACGCATCCCCGCCTCTCTCTTTCTATGTGAGAATTACTTTTTGAGTAAAAAAAAGATTAGTTTCCGAAGTCAGGTAGAATATCTACGCCTGTCCATGGAGAAACACTTACTGTAGCTGATACGGTCTTTGTCTCTTCATATGGTTCTTCTGTCAAGTTAGTGGCATCGAACATTAAGTTCTCGATACGGTAGGCATTACCTCTTTCAAATGTGTCCAAAGGAGTTGAACCAGCAGCTATCTTGTATTGATGAATTGTCAGATAACGTTCTACTGGGGCTGAGTCACCGTCATATGTTACATCTAATTTGATTATTAAGTGAGGAACATGCCCTTTCAACACTGAATATCCCCACCATTTTTTCGGTTGATTTTCGTTGGTAGATTGCACTGGAGATACTTTCCAAATTCCGTTACCTGTTGTATATGTCGTTGATGTAGCAGTAGGATTTTCTGTTGGTGCATAAGTAGGCTCATCAAACAAGTATTTATAGTCTGCATAGGCAGTTGCATTGAATCCTTTTTCTTTCATATCCACTTGTTCACGGTTATTATCAGCAATGTTGCCCAATTTTCCTTGTGCGTAGAAAGAGTTTATATAAATACCTTTCACATCAAATTTTTCAATGTCTTTACCCAAGAAACTATCTGGAGCTTTTTGAGCAATGAAATTTTGTACTTCTAAGCGGCAAGTGACAGGTTTTAAAGTAACCTCAGTATTGCTTGTAATTTTACTATATCCTGTCATTGTTGATTCTTCATTAGAGAATGTAGTAAAGCTTTCTTTAACTTGATTAACCAAATATATATCAGTGTTCTCCACAGCTGCCCATGAACCTATTGCAATCGGGTTTTTCTCTTTTTCATTGGCAATGATGTATATTCTGTCTGCAGAACCAGGTACCTCTGTTAATTCAATAGTAGCTGATTGAGCTGTTGCCAAATCAGTTACCGCTTTGTTCAGCACTGCTTGGTCTACCACATAATTAACATATTGGTTGCTACTGGTGTAGAAGAACACCTTAAGATTCTTAATGTTGTTAGTCTTGCCTTCTGCGCTCTCACCCAAAGATCTGCTTTTCGCACTACCCAAAGACAAAGATACATACACCTTACCTTCGGTATTGTCGGTAGTTACGTTTTTCTCTTCTTCGTTACTACATGCTGCAAATGTCAAACTGACCAAGCCCAGCATAAAATACTTGTTTAATTTCATAATGTAATTGAATTAATAGTGAAAAAATCTATGAATATTAATTATAAGTCATTCATTACGCCTGCTACTTGTTGCAGGTTGTTTTGTGCTTCCGCGTTTCCGGCAGCTTTGGCGCGTTGTAGCCATTTGCGTGCTTTGTCATATTGTCCGTCTTTGGCGTATGCCACTCCCAGGGCGTTCTGAATCTCTGGAGTTTCGGTAGCCGAGGTATTCTCTAATAGACGGATGGCCGATGACACGTTACCTCGCTCCAGTTCTACACGTGCCGCATTTACCACTGCGGTTGCTTTGTCGGGATAGGTGCGGGCAGCGGTCAGTATTGTTTCACGATATTCTTCTGTTCCTTCACCATAAGAATCGGCTACAGCGTACATTTCAGCTATGCTCAATAATTCGGGGGAGTGTTTTATTTGCTGTTTGGCCTCTTCGATGTTGAAGTTACGTACATTGTACTCGATGCGGTATTCGTTACGACGCAATGGACCGTACATCTCGTTGAGTAGTCGTTGGTAGATTTCAGGAGGAAACAGTGCTTTAATTTTCTTTTCGCAGTCGTCTTGGTTGCCATCGCATTCATCGATGATGCGGAGTACTTCATCTTTTTTTAAGAGTTGCGGGTGTTTTTCTACTTCGCGGCGTAGTCCTTCCCAGTCTTCACCTTTCCATGATACGTGCCACAGAGAAGAGGGTATGTCGGTGGTGTGTTGCTGTATGTAATGGGTGAATGATTCGGCACGGTTTTTAGAGAGTCGTTCGTTGTAGGCCACACTACCTTCGGGTGAAGCGTAGCCCGTGACGTAAATACCCGTCACGGTGAGGTCTTTATTCTCCTTTACCAAGGCGATGGAGTGGAACACACTGTCTAGCTCGTAGCGGTTATTCTTAAACTCAGGCTGTATTTTATAGCTGTCCTGACGGAATTGTAATCGTGCCACACGTACTTCGGCGCGTCTTTTCACCGGTTCAGGGGCAGGTGCTACCTTATTTATATTGTAGTTGGGGATGAATGCCGCCAGTGCTGCTTCCGATTCGGGTAGGGATTGTTCTCCTTGTCCCTTGTTACAATTAGCACAGCCGGATACTTGTTCACGTACCTCTATTCGCCCTCCCAGCATCCAGCGTTCGTAGGATATGGCGGCACGGTAGTCATAGCTTTGTTCCTTGCCGTTGTTTCGGCGGATAATGGCTTGCGCACTGCTGTCGTGGATGGGTGGCAATGTTATACTTTTAATATGTTGTGCCCGCAAGTAGACTTTGTTGCGCGTCTTTCCGTCGATGACTACTGGCGGGAAGGCTACTTCGCGGTTATCGTCTTTGGATACGAGTACCGGGGTAAGGGCAACAGTGTGCTGGGTGTGGAGTTTGAGTTTACTCAAATCGATTACCATTGTCAGTGTTACTTCCCGGTTCTGCCTGTTGATTGTTCGATTGCGGAATTCAATTTCAGGAAGATAGC
Organism: Bacteroides sp. RCH18; assembly: GCF_058231005.1. Classification (NCBI taxonomy): domain Bacteria; kingdom Pseudomonadati; phylum Bacteroidota; class Bacteroidia; order Bacteroidales; family Bacteroidaceae; genus Bacteroides; species Bacteroides sp. RCH18. The sequence continues at coordinate 1,255,789 of NZ_JBIPTC010000002.1, forward strand.
TGGTTTCATTATTGGCGTGCATTGTCAGAGGGCACGTAGCCAACAACAAGAGGAATATGGATGAATATATGTGTTTCATTGTCTTTCCGTTTTATTATTTAATAATGTATATGAGGGATACGGCTGCTTTGGTGGGACCGAGGTAGTGTTTGTCATAGCTGCCCTTGTGATCACCGCAGGTGGCACACTCGTATTTGTCGTAGTTGGTGTAGATGTAGCCCAAACCGATGGATGCTTCTATATTCAGACGTTTGCCTATTATCCATGAATAGCCGTATGAGATTCCTACACCGGTGCCCCATCCTTGGTAGCGGTGCTCTTTGGTAGACTTGCTCATAAAGGGGATGCGAACACCACCTATGTTGTAGTAGGCATATCCGCTGTGTAGCCCGAAGAAGTGGCCGTTGAAACGTTCGCACAGCCAGTAGCGGAACTCGGGCATCACCAGCCAATGCTTAATTTTCTTGTTAGCGTCTTTGTTGAATGTCCAAGGATTGTAGCCGCCCATGAGTTCAAGAGTGGTTTGCTTGCCTAAACCCAATTCAAGTCCAAGGTTGGGCGTGGAGGTTGCCCAATACAGCAGATTAGTTTTCGTTGCGATCTCTTGCGCTTTAGCGGTGCTTGCCCCTCCCCATAAGAAGAGAAAAATACCTAGGATTAATTTTTTCATATTTTCATCTTATCGTTATATTATTTACCATTGGCAGAATCGGTATGCCATTATTATATCATGGGGATATAACCCGGTGTTATGTTTTTTATTTTTACTTCCGAACAAAAATATCTATGGTACTTCTCTGTATAAGAGATGTATTATAACTAAAAATAATACATAATCATCTGTAATACAGTATTATATAGAATTGTGTTTTCCCGTTTTTGTACTGTTTTTGTTGATCAAATCTGTTTCTGAAGAAAAAAACAACTAAATTTTCTATTCTTTTTTATTGCTTTTTTTCATACTTATCACTAATTTTGCATTTATAAATACTTCTCTTATACAGAAAAAGACAGAAATTTTCAACAATTCTGGATGTATGTACATCTTCCTTTTGCCTACTGTATATGTCTTTTTTATGTTTTGATAATGTCTGCTATTTCTTCTCCCAAGAGAAAGCTGTATTTGTTTGACGATATTCCTTATCAGGGTTCACGTTTTACAAGGATTTTAGGACAAGGCTGTTGGCCTTATCTACTACGGAAGAGTCTAGTGAAGCCAGATAAATACGGGTGGTTTTCTCCGAATCGTGTCCCATCGCCTCACTGATGGTGGCAATGGGAATATTCTTGTTCTTGGCTATGTTGGCCCATCCATGCCTTGCGACGTATGTTGTTAACGGTATTTCTAGCCCTAACTGCTTTCCGATTTTTTTCAGTTTACCGTTTGTAAGATGTTCCGCGTTTTTGTATTGCCGTCTTGGGTCTTTCATCATATCATTGATGATAGGTAGCAGGTAGGGTGTTTTTGTAGTGTCGTACTTGTCGATAATTTCCTGCATGGGCTTTTCCCACTTGATGAATAGTTGTTGTCTGGTCTTTTGCCGTCGATATGACAAAATACCGTTTTTCAGGTCGGATTTCTTTAGGAAGGCCATGTCAATGAATGACATGCCACGGGTATAGAACGAAAACATGAAAATGTCTCTAGCCAAATCCATGACCGGATTTAACGTTAGATCCAGATCTCTTATTTGACGGATGACCTCTGCTGGTACAGCTCGTTTCACGGTTTTGTCTATTCCGGTATACACATGTTTGAACGGATTTCGTTGTACGACGAGTCCTTTTTCTACCGCCCGGTTATAGATGGCCCGTAATCCACGCATATAAAAAGAACTGCTGTTGGGACATATACCACTGGATTTCAAAAAGGTCTCGTATTCTAACATTAAGCTGGAATCCACATGGTCGAGGGGGATGTCATCGCGTTTGGTCATGAAACGCTTGAAGCTGTTTAGGATAGTCGTGTATCTTTCAGTAGTACGTTCCCGACCTGCCTGTTTCAGCTCTGTGATTAAGTCTCTGGTGAAAGAGATGAATCCTCCGGTCCCTGACGGTGAACGATAGAGTTTCATTACATCGTCAGTCATGTAATTTCTGCCTGCACGGTCAAGTCTTGTAACGATATCTTTTAAAATAACGATATCCTCGGCTATCTTGTATTTCAATGTTGTCAGATAAGACCGGCGGCTTGTCGAACATCCAGGGGGGAAGGTTACTTCTGAATGAAGCCCGTCCCATTCCTGCGGATAAAGTTTGTAGCCAGTGGTGACCTGTCTTGTCACCCGTCTGTGAATAACCTGATAAACCAGCGTACCCTCCCTCATTCCCACGGAAGAAGCACGGAACTTAATTTTTACTGTCGTCATACTTACATTATATTATATATTATAGTAACATTAGTTCGTGATAATCGAACTCGTCACCGAACATCTCTATGCTCTTGTCGAGAATGAAAAGTCGGTGGTTTTCTCTGTTGTAACAGAGAGTAAACGGCGTTGTTTTTAGGACGATAACACAAGTAATCGATTTTCGGTGTTGTTTTGGCTGGCGTAACCAGTGCGCGTTGTGTTATAGCAATGGTTGGCAAAGCCAGATTATTTTTTGGGGGATGGTCGTATACCAGAATATTAATGAGATATGTTCGGGTAAAGATCACTTTTGTTTCGAAACGGAGTACTATTACTTCCACTATAACAAGGGTGATGCTGGGAAGTCGGGTTAGACTGTTATTTCTACCCGAATGTTTTTGAAGGGCTCGGATGTCCTCTTTTCAAGCAAAAGTTGAAAGATGACCGATACTTTGTTTTATAGCATCGCGAAATGAATAAGTGGCAGATAAGCAAATAGCACTCTGATTTTGTCCAATGTTGCGTTTGTGCTGAAAGTCGTATAATATTAGTTTTGCAATATTACAAAAAATACGGATATCACCATCTTTTCTTTGGGTATTCTTTTGTCGGTCAAGAAAATATTCCTACCTTTGCGCCCGATTTATAGATAATATAATGTCTTATTCAATTAAAGTATTAAACAATTTATTTATTAATGGAAAACTTAAAGAACGTAGCTCCTATTGAAGACTTCAACTGGGATGCTTATGAAAACGGCGAAGCTGTAACAAGCGCAAGCCACGAAGAACTAGAAAAAGCTTACGACGGTACGCTTAACAAAGTGAACGACCGTGAGGTTGTTGACGGAACCGTAATCGCAATGAACAAGCGTGAAGTAGTTGTGAACATCGGTTACAAATCAGACGGTATCATTCCTTTGAATGAGTTCCGTTACAATCCGGACCTGAAGGTAGGTGATACTGTAGAAGTATACATCGAAAACCAGGAAGACAAAAAAGGACAACTCGTTCTGTCACACAGAAAAGCCCGCGCTACTCGTTCTTGGGATCGCGTTAACGCTGCTCTGGAAAATGAAGAAATTATCAAGGGATTCATCAAGTGCCGCACAAAGGGTGGTATGATCGTAGACGTATTCGGAATCGAAGCATTCTTGCCGGGTTCTCAGATCGACGTTAAACCGATCCGTGACTATGATGTATTCGTTGGCAAAACAATGGAATTCAAAGTGGTTAAGATCAACCAGGAATTCAAAAACGTTGTTGTATCTCACAAGGCTCTTATCGAAGCTGAACTGGAACAACAGAAGAAAGAAATTATCGGCAAGCTCGAAAAAGGACAGGTTCTTGAAGGAACTGTTAAGAATATCACCTCTTACGGTGTGTTCATCGACTTGGGTGGCGTAGACGGTTTGATCCACATCACAGACCTTTCTTGGGGCCGCGTTAGCGATCCGAAAGAAGTGGTTGAACTGGATCAGAAGCTCAACGTTGTTATCCTTGACTTCGATGACGAAAAGAAACGTATCGCTCTTGGCTTGAAGCAACTGACTCCGCACCCATGGGATGCTCTTGACACTGACTTGAAGGTAGGTGACAAGGTGAAAGGTAAAGTGGTTGTGATGGCTGACTACGGTGCATTCATCGAAATCGCTACAGGCGTAGAAGGTCTGATCCACGTATCAGAAATGTCTTGGAGCCAGCACCTGCGTTCTGCTCAGGACTTCATGAAGGTGGGCGACGAAGTAGAAGCTGTAGTTCTGACTTTGGACCGCGAAGAACGTAAGATGTCTTTGGGTATCAAACAACTGAAACAAGATCCATGGGAAACTATCGAAGAGAAGTATCCTGTAGGTTCTAAGCATACTGCAAAAGTACGTAACTTCACTAACTTCGGTGTATTCGTAGAAATCGAAGAAGGTGTTGACGGCTTGATCCACATCTCTGACCTTTCTTGGACTAAGAAAGTAAAACACCCGTCAGAATTTACTCAGATTGGTGCTGACATCGAAGTTCAGGTATTGGAAATCGACAAAGAAAACCGTCGTTTGAGCCTTGGTCACAAGCAACTCGAAGAAAATCCTTGGGATGTATTCGAAACAGTATTCACTGTAGGTTCTGTACACGAAGGTACTATCATCGAAATGTTGGATAAGGGTGCTGTTGTAGCTCTTCCTTATGGTGTAGAAGGTTTCGCAACTCCGAAACACCTTGTAAAAGAAGACGGTTCACAAGCTCAGTTGGATGAGAAACTTGAATTCAAAGTGATCGAGTTCAACAAGGACGCTAAGAGAATCATCCTGTCTCACAGCCGTATCTTCGAAGATGTAGCTAAGGCTGAAGAAAGAGCAGAGAAGAAAGCTGCTTCCGGTGCTAAGAAGTCTTCTAACAACAAGAGAGAAGATGCTCCGATGATCCAGAACCAGGCTGCTTCAACTACGCTGGGCGACATCGACGCTTTGGCTGCTTTGAAAGAACAGTTGGAAGGAAAGAAATAATCGTTATTTCTATATAATGGAAAAGCGCTCCGGTTATCGGGGCGCTTTTTTTGTTTTGCCATGATAGCGCAAATACCAAAAAACTTGTGTACATTTGTGCCGCTATGGAGAAATTCGAACTACATATACTTGGATGCGGTTCTGCTTTGCCCACCACTCGCCATTTTGCGACATCGCAGGTTGTGAACTTGCGTGAAAAGCTTTTTATGATTGACTGTGGGGAAGGAGCGCAGATGCAGTTGCGTCGTTCCCGCTTGAAGTTTTCCCGCTTGAATCATATCTTTATTTCCCATCTTCATGGCGATCATTGCTTTGGACTGTTAGGACTGATTTCTACCTTCGGTCTGTTGGGACGAACGGCAGACTTGCATATCCATTCACCCAAAGGACTGGAAGAACTGTTTGCTCCCTTGCTTTCTTTCTTTTGCAAAACGCTGGCCTATAAAGTCTTTTTCCATGAATTTGAGACGAAGGAGCCAACGCTGATCTATGACGACCGCTCGGTGGCTGTGACCACCATTCCTTTGAGACACCGTATTCCTTGCTGCGGTTTTCTTTTTGAAGAAAAGCAGCGTCCCAATCATATCATCAGAGATATGGTGGATTTCTATAAAGTACCCGTCTACGAACTGAACCGGATCAAGAACGGAGCGGATTTTGTAACTCCCGAAGGAGAAGTCATTCCGAATCATCGGCTGACCCGTCCTTCTGCCCCTGCACGAAAATATGCTTATTGCTCCGACACGATCTACCGACCTGAGATCGTGGAGCAGATAAAGGGGATAGACCTCCTTTTCCACGAAGCTACCTTTGCTCAGACCGAACAGGTGCGGGCAAGGGAAACTCATCATACAACTGCTGCACAGGCCGCACAGATTGCTTTGAATGCTGAAGTGAAACAATTAGTCATCGGACATTTTTCCGCCCGCTATGAGGACGAGTCTGTATTGTTGAATGAAGCAGCGGCTATCTTCCCCCAAACGGTTTTGGCAAGAGAGAATATGTGCATAACCATAAATAACTATACAGATACGAGAGACTATGACCCCTTATAACGAACGTGAGGTTCTGAAACTCCTTCAGGAGGAGAGTACACAGCGGAAAGGATTTGAGTTGATTGTGGCGCAATACAGCGAGCAGTTATACTGGCAGATCCGCCGGATGGTACTGTCGCATGAAGATGCGAACGACCTTCTGCAAAACACCTTCATCAAGGCATGGACAAATATTGACTATTTCCGTGCCGAGGCGAAGCTGTCTACGTGGCTCTACCGTATTGCGCTGAATGAATGTCTTACTTTTCTGAACAGGCAGCGTGCTACAACGACGGTAGCTATCGACGATCCCGAAGCGGCGATTGTGCAGAAACTGGAGAGTGATCCCTACTATTCGGGCGATCAGGTGCAGATGCTATTGCAGAAAGCATTGCTCACCTTGCCCGAAAAACAACGAATGGTGTTCAACCTGAAGTATTATCAGGAAATGAAGTACGAAGAGATGTCAGAAATCTTTGGAACTTCAGTCGGAGCGCTGAAAGCCTCCTATCACCATGCGGTAAAGAAAATAGAGAAGTTTTTGGAAGAAGTAGATTAAACCTTTTAAAGCAGACATCGTCTAATCAAAAGAGAGGAGAAAAACGTATGAAAGAAGAAGATACCCTATTGAAGAAAATCGGAAAGGAGCATTCCTTCAAAGTGCCCGACGGTTACTTTGAAAATCTGACTTCAGAGGTGATGAACAAACTTCCTGAAAAAGAGAAAGTTGCTTTCAAGGAAGAGCATGTTTCGACATGGACGAGATTGAAACCATTATTCTATATGGCGGCTATGTTTGTAGGAGCTGCCCTGATTATCCGGGTAGCGTCATCAGACCATAAACCGGTGGCAGATGATATAGCGGTGACAGTAACGGCTATGGAAGCGGATACGGAACAGGTATCCGATGAGATGATTGATGTTGCGTTAGACCGTGCGATGTTGGATGATTATTCGTTATACGTCTATCTGAGTGACGCGAGTGTAGAATGATTTATTAAACAGATTGAATAAGAAAATGAAGAAACTAATCGCTTTAGTCGTTTTGTTATGTGGCTTTATGCCTGTTCTTTGGGCTGCCGATGGATGTGACCAGCATTTGTCCCGTGAGGAATTCCGGAATAAACAGAAAGCGTTCATTATTGAGCAGGCCGGATTAACCAAAGAAGAGGCTGCCAAATTCTTCCCGGTTTATTTTGAACTGCAGGAGAAGAAGAAGAAACTGAACGATGAATCGTGGAGTTTAATGCGTCAAGGTAAAGACGACAAAACAACAGAAGCCCAGTACGAAGAAATTGTAGCAAAGGTATGTGACAACCGTATCGCTGCCGACCGTCTTGATAAGTCTTATCTGGACCGGTTTAAAAAGATACTTTCCAACAAGAAGATATTCCTTGTTCAACGTGCGGAGATGCGTTTCCATCGGGAAATGCTGAAAGGCATGAACCGCAAGGACGGAGGAAATGATCCGAAAAGGAAGAAATAAAACGGAGGCTCTGTTGGGATGAAACAGACGCTCTGTCAGAGTAAATCAGAGGCTCTATCCGCATAGGATAGAGCCTCTGATTTTTGTTTCCGGATGTATCTTTGTTGCTTTACTAAAAGAGTAGAACATTGGAAGTGGGAATAACAGAGTTTGGACAGGTATTATATCCATTCCATAAGGAAGTCGAATGGTGTTACAGTCCTTTTCTCTTAGCTTCGTTCCAAATAGCGTCCATCTCCTCAAGGGACATATCTTTGAGGTTTTTCCCTTCTTTAATCGTATGTTCCTCCAGGTAGTTGAAACGGCGGATGAACTTTTGATTGGTTAGTTCCAAAGCATTGTCCGGATTGATTTTGTAGAGGCGTGCCGCATTGATGAGGCTGAACATGACGTCACCGAATTCGGCTTCTGCTTTCTCTTTGTCCATATTGGCTACCTCTGCCTGAAATTCTCCGATTTCTTCTTTTACCTTATCCCATACCTGTTCCCGTTCTTCCCAGTCGAAGCCTACATTGCGGGCTTTGTCCTGAATGCGGTAAGCTTTGATGAGTGAAGGGAGTGCAGCGGGAACACCGCTTAATACACTCTTGTTTCCGTCTTTCTCTTTCAGTTTCAGCTGTTCCCAGTTTTCGGATACCTGTCCGGCAGTCTCAGCTTTTACTTCTCCGAATACGTGAGGATGGCGGAAAATCAGTTTGTCGCACAACTTGTCGCAGACATCTTTGATGTCGAAGTCTCCTGTCTCCGAACCGATCTTTGCATAGAATGCTACGTGCAGCAGCACATCTCCCAACTCCTTGCAAATATCTTTTTTGTCATCCCTCATCAAGGCATCACAAAGCTCGTAAGTCTCTTCTATAGTGTTGGGGCGCAGACTTTCGTTCGTCTGCTTGCGGTCCCACGGACATTTGACCCGAAGCTCGTCGAGGATGTCCAGAAAGCGGCCGAAGGCTTCCATCTGTTCTTCTCTTGTATGTATCATTCCTTTGATTTTTTTATAAATAATGTTGCAAAGATAATGCTTCCTTGTCTTTTATAGCCTTAATCGGTACGAAAACAGAAGCAAGGACGCTAATAAAAGTCTTTTTATTGGTCTGACGTGTTTTTCGCTTTCCATACTTGATACGAAATCAACAGCCCGATCACTTCCGAATAGTTTTTTCTTCCGCTTTCTATTTTGTTTCCTTTTAGATAAAGGTCGTATATCCAGTCCTGAACATCACCGATCAAAGGACTGTATTTAGCCATCCAGTATTCCTGATTCTTTTTCGCCAGTTCTATAATCTCCGGTCGGATACGGTTGATTATATCGGCGTATTCTTTTTCACTCAGCAGGCGTCGGGCATTCCCCAGTACATGATTCAGAATCGAGAAATACCCGCTGAAACGGATTCCTTTTATTTGTGAACGGGTACAAACCTGATAGGCATAGAAATTGGCCTCTGCCTCGCTTGAAATTCCCAGCAGATGAGCCAGTTCGTGAGTGTACGTTGCCGGATAGTTGATGGGGAGCAAGTCTCCGTTTAAGGTGAATTCGCAGAAGAAAGGCCCCATGCTTCCCGTCACTCCGACCATTGATATGAATGGGGTGAAAACCATCGTCTTTACCCGTGGATTGGGAAATGGCGGGCGGTGCACTCCCAGGCTGTCGCTTAATTGATTGTAAAGTTTGACAGCTTCGTCACGTACCTGTTCCTCATGGATTCCTTTTACGGGAACAAACGAACTGTTCAGTGAGTCGATATAGTCATCCACAAACTCTTGAAAAATCTCCGGTGTGTAAGCTGTATAAGGAATATGCGTACGCTGGTAAAAGTTTGGTTGCGAATAGTTTAATCCCCAGGCGAGGTAGAACCATATGTAAACCCATAACAGATATTCTCCGTCACGCAGCAGAATCCTTTTCCACGGCAGTTTCTTGCGGATACGGGCATAAAAAGGATAAACGATGACTCCCGTGATACTCCCGAAAATAAATAGATCCCCTATGGCAAAAGGGAATAAGTTGGAGAAGAATGATAAAACGCGGGAGATGACAGGATAAACGGTTTGTGAATACAGGTTTCCCAAAGCAGGAATCGACTGTGTCATCCATACCAGAAGCAGCAGTACTCCCAGGAGTATATATCTAATTATCAGTTTCCGTTTCATCATCCGTTCAGATTTTAGTCAACAAAAATATGCATTAAATAAACGTCACGCGAAAAAATACCTCTATATTTGCAAAAAAACTGTTAAATGAAAGATGGCTACCGTAGAAGAAATTGAAAAGTATTGCCGGAATTGCGTGTCACGTGATTTCGTGAATGGGAAAGGGCTTGTTTGCAAACGTACCAGAGAGCTTCCTGACTTTGACGAAGAATGCGAAAACTTCGAGAAGGATGAAGAACTGTTGAAGATGGCTCCTCCCAAGCCCGATGACTTTCCGGTGTCAATGACGGAAGAAGAACTTCTCGCCGAAGAAAATCTTCCCAAAGGAGTGCTGTATGCATCCGTCGCGTGTATCTTGGGGGCGGTGGCATGGAGTCTTATCTCCGTATCTACAGGTCTTCAGATGGGATATATGGCTATCGGAGTCGGATTTCTGGTCGGTTTCGCCATGCGGCAGGGGAAGGGGATACGTCCCGTCTTCGGTCTTCTTGGGGCAGCACTGGCATTGATCAGTTGTGTGCTGGGTGATTTCCTATCCATCATCGGTTTCGCTGCCAAGGATTATGATATGACGTTTTTCGAAGTGCTGGCAGGAGTCGATTATGGCGAAATCTTTTCTGTCATGGTGAAGAATGTGGTGTCGATGTCCGCCTTATTTTATGGAATTGCTGTTTATGAGGGATATAAATTATCTTTCCGGGCACAGAAACATCCTGTGGGTGGTAAGATTTGAATTAAAATTATTAATTTTGCAGCCGTTATTTTTTGAATATACATTATCATATACATAAAGAAACATGGAATTAGCAAGTAAGTACAATCCCGCTGACGTGGAGGGAAAGTGGTACCAGTATTGGCTGGAACACCGTTTATTCAGTTCGAAACCCGATGGTCGTGAACCTTACACCATCGTCATTCCGCCCCCGAACGTCACCGGTGTGTTGCACATGGGACACATGCTTAATAATACCATTCAGGATATTTTGGTTCGTCGTGCCCGTATGGAAGGTAAGAATGCCTGCTGGGTGCCGGGAACTGACCACGCTTCCATCGCTACCGAAGCAAAAGTTGTAAACAAACTCGCAGCCCAGGGCATCAAGAAGACAGACCTGACCCGTGATGAGTTCCTGAAACATGCCTGGGACTGGACAGAAGAGCACGGAGGCATTATCCTGAAGCAGCTCCGCAAACTGGGTGCATCCTGTGACTGGGACCGCACCGCCTTCACTATGGACGAGGAACGCAGCGAAAGCGTATTGAAAGTATTTGTAGACCTGTACAACAAAGGATTGATTTACCGTGGTGTCCGCATGGTAAACTGGGACCCGAAAGCGTTGACTGCCCTTTCCGACGAAGAAGTGATCTACAAGGAAGAGCACGGAAAACTGTTCTATCTCCGCTATAAAGTGGAAGGTGATCCGGAAGGCCGCTATGCAGTAGTAGCAACGACCCGCCCCGAAACAATCATGGGCGATACGGCAATGTGCATCAACCCCAACGACCCCAAGAACGCATGGCTGAAAGGAAAGAAAGTCATCGTTCCGTTGGTAAACCGTGTTATCCCTGTCATCGAGGACGATTATGTGGACATTGAGTTCGGTACCGGTTGTCTGAAAGTAACTCCGGCCCACGACGTAAATGACTATATGTTGGGTGAAAAGTATAATCTGCCCAGTATCGACATTTTCAACGATAACGGAACATTGAGTGAAGCTGCCGGATTGTATATCGGTATGGATCGTTTCGACGTCCGCAAGCAGATTGAGAAAGACCTCGATGCTGCCGGATTGCTCGAAAAGACAGAAGCCTACACAAATAAAGTAGGTTACTCGGAACGTACCAATGTAGTGATCGAACCGAAATTGTCTATGCAGTGGTTCCTCAAAATGCAGCATTTTGCCGATATGGCATTGCCTCCGGTAATGAACGATGAATTGAAATTCTATCCTGCCAAATATAAGAATACATACCGCCACTGGATGGAGAACATCAAAGACTGGTGTATCAGCCGTCAGTTGTGGTGGGGACATCGTATTCCTGCTTACTTCCTGCCGGAAGGTGGCTATGTGGTAGCCGCTACTCCCGAAGAAGCGCTGGCAAAAGCTAAAGAGAAAACAGGAAACGCTGCTTTGACGATGGATGACCTTCGTCAGGACGAAGACTGTCTGGATACTTGGTTCTCTTCCTGGTTGTGGCCTATCTCCCTGTTTGACGGAATCAATCATCCGGGTAACGAGGAAATCAGCTATTACTATCCCACCAGCGACCTGGTGACCGGACCGGATATCATCTTCTTCTGGGTGGCACGTATGATCATGGCGGGCTACGAATATGAAGGAAAGATGCCGTTCAAGAACGTTTACTTTACAGGAATCGTTCGTGACAAGCTGGGACGTAAGATGTCCAAGTCACTCGGCAACTCACCCGACCCGTTGGAACTGATCGACAAATATGGTGCCGACGGTGTCCGTATGGGAATGATGCTGGCAGCTCCCGCCGGAAACGATATTCTTTTCGACGACGCGCTTTGCGAACAGGGACGTAACTTCTGCAGCAAGATATGGAATGCCTTCCGTCTGATCAAGGGTTGGACGATTGACGATAATATTCAGGCTCCGGATGCCGCTAAACTGGCTGTCCACTGGTTTGAATCCAAACAGAACGAAGTAGCTGCCGAAGTAGCGGACTTGTTCAGCAAATACCGTCTGAGCGAAGCATTGATGGCTGTTTATAAATTATTCTGGGATGAATTCTCTTCCTGGTATCTGGAAATGATTAAACCGGCTTACGGACAGGGAATTGACCGTACCACTTATAGCGCTACTCTCTGCTTCCTCGATAACCTGTTGCATCTGCTTCATCCGTTTATGCCGTTCATCACAGAAGAATTGTGGCAACAGATGTACGAACGTAATGCGGAAGAAGGAGAAAGTCTGATGGTAAGTGCATTGAGCATGGATACTTATGTAGACACCGCATTCGTTGCACAGTTTGAAGTTGTCAAGGGAGTTATCAGCAATATCCGCAGCATCCGTCTGCAAAAGAACATAGCTCAGAAAGAACCGCTTGACTTGCAGGTGCTGGGCGAAAATCCGGTTGCAGAGTTCAATGCGGTGATTCAGAAGATGTGTAACCTTTCTTCCATTACAGTGGTAGAGAGCAAGGCGGAAGGCGCTTCTTCCTTCATGGTAGGAACTACCGAATACGCTGTGCCACTAGGCAATATGATTGATGTAGAAGCCGAAATCGCCCGTATGGAAGCTGAACTGAAACATAAGGAAGGATTCCTGCAAGGTGTATTGAAGAAACTCAGCAATGAGAAATTTGTCAATAACGCCCCCGCAGCCGTTCTCGAAATGGAACGTAAGAAGCAGGCCGATGCGGAAAGTATCATCAGCTCTTTGAAAGAGAGCATCGCAGCTTTAAAAAAGGCATAATGAACTGATACATAAAAATATGTAATAGAGAGGCATCCCGATAGATTTGGGATGCCTTTCTTTTTAAAAGATAAAAATAATATTATCTTTGCTTCCACTTTTAATCACACAGCAAAATGAAACAATTACTGCGAATATGCTTAACAGGTGCGTTCTTTCTTCTTTTCGAAGGACTCCTTTCCCCTATGTTGGCAGATAATGGGAGATCAGATAAAGAAATATTAGTTTTGAATTCTATCAACTTCAACCTTCCCTGGGCTAAAAACTTCTATTGGTATGTGCACGATGTTCTTCAGGAACAGGGAATAACCGCCAGAGCGGAATCATTGTCTGTTCCAGCCTTGCAGGATACGATGGAGGTAAATGCAGTCATCGAGCATCTGCGTCAGAAATATCCGCTTCCTCCTGCCGCTATTGTGATAATTGGTGATCCGGGCTGGATTGTCTGTCGTCCTTTATTTGATGACCTATGGAAAGATGTTCCAGTGATCATAACGAACTCCCGTGACCGCCTGCCTGCTACCTTGGATATTCTGCTCTCTCATGCCTCGTTGAATGAGACCAACAGCGTCCCCGCCCAAGAGTGGAGAAAAGGCTACAACCTGACTACCCTGAAACAGCATTACTATGTGAAGGAAACCGTTGAACTGATCTATAGCCTGATACCTGATATGGATCGCCTGGCATTTATCTCGGACGATCGCTACATCAGTGAAGAAACCCGCGGAGACGTGAAAGAAGCTGTTGAAAAGCATTTTCCAAACCTGCCTTTAGAATTGCTTTCTACCACTCACTTGTCAACAGAAATGCTTCTGGACACCTTGCGCAGCTATAAAGCAAACACCGGAATTATTTATTATTCCTGGTTTGAGTCGCATAATAAAGAAGATAATAATTATCTTTTTGATCATATTCAGGAGATTATCACCAATTTTACGTCCTCTCCCTTGTTCCTGCTTTCTTCCGAAGACCTGTCCAATAATACTTTTGCAGGAGGCTATTACGTTTCTGCAGAATCATTCGGCGATTCCTTACTTGAAATTATTGACCGTGTGTTGCATGGAGAACAGGCGGAGGACATTCCCGAAAGTATAGGAGGGAAGGCGAGTGCCTACCTCTGTTATCCGGTGCTGGAATCCTACAATATTCCCTATCACCTTTATCCTGAACGAGCTGTTTATGTCAACGAACCTAAAAGTATATTTCATCAATACTGTGTTGAAATCCTTTCCTGTTCCATTTTCCTTCTTATTTTGATAGCAGCGATCGCCTATTATATACGTATTCTTCGCAAGGCATACACTCGTCTGAGTGAGGCAATGGAAAAGGCGGAGCAGGCGAATCAGTTGAAATCCGCCTTTCTGGCTAATATGAGTCATGAAATCCGCACTCCGTTAAATGCGATTGTCGGCTTCTCGAATATGTTGCCGGATATAGAAGATCGTAAGGAGATGCGCGAATATGCAGACATCATCGAAACAAATACCGACTTGCTTCTTCAACTGATCAATGATATTCTGGACATGTCCAAAATCGAAGCCGGCACTTTTGACTTCTGCCCGTCATTGATAGATGTCAACCAGACGATGGAAGAAATCGAACAGAGCATGAGGCTTCGCTTGAAAAAAGAAACTGTTACTCTTACTTTTACCGAACGTCTGCCGGAATGTACCCTTTATACAGATAAGAATCGTTTGATACAACTGATTTCCAATTTTGTCATCAATGCTATTAAATTTACTCAGACAGGTTCTATCAGAATGGGATATCGTCTGAAGGATGCCGATACAATTTGCTTTTATGTCTCGGATACAGGCTGCGGCATGTCAGAAGAGCAATGCAAGCATGTATTCGAAAGGTTTGTGAAATACAATCCTTTTGTTCAAGGAACAGGTTTGGGACTTTCCATTTGTCAGATGATTATCGATCGCTTAGGAGGGACGATTGGAGTTGAATCAGAGGAAAACAAAGGTTCTACTTTCTGGTTTACGCTACCTTATCGGCAAGAATAGGATTGTATCTGTCTTCTTATCCTTTATGATTGTTTGTTTTATGTATTGCAGACTTCCAAGACTTTGGTCAGCTTATTACGATGAGACAATATTCTCACCACAATGAGAAAAAATTCTCAATGCAATGAGAAAAGATTCTCACTGTGATGAGAAAAAGTTCTCACTGTGGTGAGAAATAATTCTCATCATGATGAGAATGGTTGAGAATTTATGATCTGTATCAGCTTGTACTATAGATAAATACAGATTTACTATTTTCTGTTTTATAGCTTTAATTGATAGAGCAAAAAAGAACTTTACCTAAAAAGAAACCGTTTTTCTCTATTTAGTTGAAGGATGGTATAGGTTTAATAGGTACGAATCCAATTTATTGGAAGGAGTCACTTATATTAAGGAAACAGTAAAGGAAGCAGCAATGGCAGATAATCTTTTAAATCGATGCGTAATTGCTTGAGTGCTTGCTGAATACGATAATCTACAGTCTTTGGGGACACTTCCAATGTTTCTGCAATTTCTTTGTAGCTCATATCCCGGAAACGATGCATGACAAATGCTTGCCGGTAACTTTCCGGTAATGCGGCAACCGCCTCTTCAATACGTTTGGTTAGCTCTTTAATTTGATAGAAGTCCATATCCTGTATCATCTCTTGCATTTCTTCATAGAAACGCGTATCAGCACGTTTGATGGCATCAATGTGTGCAAGCTTATTTAAAGCCTTGTGATGTACCATTTTAAAGAGATAAGAACTTAATGATGATTCAATAATTAGGTTTTCCCGGTTTTCCCATATCCATAGAAGGGAGTCTTGCACAATTTCTTCTGCATCGTGAAAGTCAACATATTTATGACCATAGGCACATAGCACTGCATAGTATTGCCTGAATAGCGTTTCAAAGGCTTTTAGGCCTCCACGCTGTATTTCAGATAATTGAGGGTCATTCCTCTTTATGCGTAGTTCCTTCATTTATTAAATTCTAATTTGCTGCAAATATAGCTTTTTTATAATAAAATAAAGATTTTCTGAAAAAAATAAGGTTTTCGTTTAGGAATGTCGTGGTTTGGTCTTGTCATATAATAAAAGGTAGAATAAAGGATGAAAGAATTAG
Organism: Bacteroides sp. RCH18; assembly: GCF_058231005.1. Taxonomy (NCBI): domain Bacteria; kingdom Pseudomonadati; phylum Bacteroidota; class Bacteroidia; order Bacteroidales; family Bacteroidaceae; genus Bacteroides; species Bacteroides sp. RCH18. The sequence goes on from NZ_JBIPTC010000002.1 coordinate 1,271,864, forward strand.
ATAATAATAGAATAGAAGAATTGCTTCCTCGTTATTGTGAGGGGAGGTTGAGTGAGGGGGAACGTCTGGAAGTGGAAGCGTGGATGGACGAGTCGGAGGAGAATAAACGAGTTGCTACTCAGACTTTTGCTCTTTATTTGGCTGTGGACACGGTTCAGGTAATGAAGAAAGTTGATACGGAGAAAGCTTTACTGAAAGTAAAGGGAAAAATGTCGGACCGTAAAGTGAGAAGGACAGTGTGGTGGGAGTGGGCACAACGTGCTGCTGCAATTCTGTTTATTCCGCTTCTTACCTTATTAATATGGCAGAACTGGAAAGGGGATGCCGGAGAGGTAGCGGAGATGATGGAAGTTAAGACCAGTCCTGGAATGACAACTTCGTTGACATTACCCGATGGTACAATTGTTTATTTAAATTCGGAATCTTCTTTGTCTTATCCTTCTCGCTTTAATGGTGATTTCCGTAAAGTGAAGTTAAGTGGTGAGGCATACTTTGAAGTGGCCAAAGATCCGGAAAAGAAATTTATCCTTTCTACTACACATCAATCACAGATAGAAGTATTGGGTACATGTTTCAATGTAGAAGCATATGAACAGAATACAGAGGTTATTACAACTTTGATTGAAGGTAAAGTAGATTTTATGTTCGAGAAAGATGCTGTGATGAAACATATCATCTTATCTCCAAGAGAGAAGCTGGTGTATGATTCGGAGACTGATAAAGTCCACCTTTATAAAACTTCGGGAAAATCAGAATTGGCTTGGAAAGATGGAGAAGTTGTTCTTGATAATACACCTTTGGAAGAAGCATTATGGATGCTGGAAAAAAGATATAGCGTGAAATTCGTTATTAAGAACGAAAAACTGAAGAATAGCTCGTTCACGGGAACCTTTACAAATCAACGTTTGGAAAAGATCCTGGAATATTTTAAAGTATCTTCCAAAATACGCTGGAAACATATCAATGATGACAAGGATGGAAGTGACAGAAAAAAAGAGATAATAGAGATTTATTGATTAACCTTTAACAATTTAATAGTATGAAAGCAAAACCCACTTAGAAAAAAGTATGGGAAGATTTTGGCAGATCTTCCCATACTAAAATGAATCAATTGAAAATGCTTGTTGGCAGACAAGCATAGTTAACTCATTTTCAACTTAAATCAATACAAAATTATGCAAAACAATTTTAGCATCCAAGTTTTAAGGGTGGTAAAGTCTTTTTGGCTAACCTCGAAAAAAATCCCACGTACTATGAGACTGGTTATTTTATTCTTATTTTGTTTTGTCGGATTAACTAATGCGACAGATAGCTATGCCCAATCTGCAAAGGTTACGATGAATGTACGTAATCAGACAGTTGAGGATGTATTAAGAGCGATAGAGAAGCAAACAGAATTTAGTTTCTTCTACAACAATGCTCATATAAATTTGAAACGGTTGGTGACAATCTCCGCTAACCGTAATGATATCTTTAAAGTTCTTGACGAAGTATTTAAAAATACGAATGTAGAATATAAGGTAATAGATAAAAAGATCATTCTGTCTACGGAGTTGGCATCCGTCGGACAGGCGCATCAGGAAAAGGTAAAAGTGAGCGGACGAGTTGTGGATGCAGCAGGTGAACCGGTAATCGGTGCCAGTGTGATAGAAAAAGGCTCCGCCAATGGTACGATCACTGATATGGACGGTAATTTTATCCTGAATGTCGGTTCAAAAGAAGCCATTCTTGAAATCTCTTATATTGGTTATCAAGGACAGTCCCTGAAAGTAACTCCGGGAAAGACGCTGTCGGTAGTATTGAAAGAGGACACACAGAGTCTGGACGAAGTGGTAGTAGTTGGTTTTGGTGTACAGAAGAAAGCGAACCTGACCGGCGCGGTATCTCAGGTAAAGATGGATGATGTACTGGGGAGTCGTCCTGTTGTAAATGCCATGAGTGCTTTGCAGGGTACGATGCCGGGACTTCAGATTACTCCTAATAATGATGCTGCCGGTCCGGGACAGAGCAAATCATTCAATATTCGTGGTACGACTTCTATCAATGGCGGTGGTCCGTTGGTGTTGATAGATAATGTTCCGGGGGATATCGATATGTTGAATCCCGAAGATATCGAAAGTGTTTCTGTGTTGAAAGATGCCGCTTCGGCCGCTATCTATGGTGCGCGTGCCGCTTTCGGTGTAATACTTGTGACTACAAAGAAGGCGAAGAAAGGCGACGGGTTTCATGTCAATTATAATAATAATTTTGGTTTCCAGAGTTCTATCAATCGTCCGGAACAGGCTGACGGGCTGGAGTGGATGCAGGCTTACCTGGACGGCGAGTTCAATGCCGGTAAATACTACACCGGGCAAGATATCAAAACCTGGATGAACTACCTGACCGAATATCGTAAGAATCCGGGTAAATTCCAGACTACCGGAGACGGGGTATATGTAGACCCGGAAACAGGATTGAATTATTATCTGAATGAGAAAGACCTGTATGCCAATATGCTTGATGATTACGGTTTTCTGCAAGCGCATAATGTGTCATTGAGTGGTGGTACTGATAAGCTGGCTTATCGTCTCTCCCTTGGTTATAATAGCGAGCAAGGTATTTTGATCACCGATAAAGACCGCTACAAACGTTTGTCGGGTAGTGCCTATATTTCTGCTGAAATCACCTCGTGGCTGACTCAGTCTGTAGATATACGCTATGCTCAGAGTGACAAGAATATGCCCGTGACTTCGGATAAGACCGGATTGTATGATATGCGTTTGCCGGTTGTATATCCCGAAGGCTCCCTGACTTTGCCTGACGGCACCAGCCTGATGACGAATACGCCTTCTAATGTTTTGAGAATGGCAACGGATAACAATACAATCAGAGACAATGCCCGTATCCTGTCAAAAACGGTATTGAAACCATTGAAAGGACTTGAAGTGGCATTCGAATATACATTTGACAAGACATGGAGTAATCAGAATGTGAATAAGGCTTCCATTGATTATACAACGGTTGAGCTGGCAAAAATACAGACTGCCACTACTTCTTCTCTGGAGACGACTCACCAAAGTACTGATTATAATGCCATCAACCTGTATGCTAATTATAGATATTCATGGAATGACACGCATAACTTGTCATTAATGGGCGGCTTCAACCAGGAATCCAGTGACTGGAAGAAACTGTATACTTATTCTTATGATATGATTAACGAGAAGTATCCGTCACATAGTACGGCTACCGGTGAGAATAAGGTTATTACAGATGATCATCGCGTGTATACTGTGCGTGGCGCTTTCTATCGTGTTAATTATGATTATAAAGGCAAATATCTGTTTGAGACCAATGGTCGTTATGACGGCTCGTCTAAATTCCCGAAGAAAAATCGTTTCGGTTTCTTCCCTTCTGTATCTGTGGGTTGGAACATTGCCCGCGAGAACTTTATGAAACCGGTTGCAGGTGACTGGCTAAGCGATCTGAAACTTCGCGGAACCTGGGGACAAATAGGTAATCAGGGCATTGATCCTTATAAATTTGTTCCGACCATGTCGCAAGTGGAAAAGAAGGATGTGGCGTGGCTGGTGAATGGAGCGAAGCCGCTGACTTTGAATGCTCCGGGACTGGTCAGTGATAGTTTTACTTGGGAAACGGTAGAAACATTGGACTTTGGTTTTGATATTACTGCCTTGAACGGACGTCTGCAAAGTACTTTCGACTGGTATCGCCGTGATACGAAAGATATGCTTGCTCCGGGAGCTGAGTTGCCGTCAGTGGTAGGTGCTTCCGCACCTTTGCAGAATACCGCCGACTTGCGTACGAAAGGCTGGGAATTGTCATTGACGTGGAGAGATAGAATCGGTGCATGGGGCTATAATGTAGGCTTCAATCTTTATGACTCTAAAACAGTCGTTACCAAATACCATAATGAATCAAAGATTATCCTGAAAAGTGATGGCACGAATAATTATTATGAAGGATATGAAATCGGTTCTATCTGGGGGTATGTAACGGATGGTTACTATACAGCCGATGACTTTGAAGATACAAATACCTGGAAATTGAAAGAAGGAGTGGTCACAGTGGATGGAGTAAGTCCCCGTCCCGGTGACATCAAATACCAGAATTTGCGTGATGATGCATCGAGTACGAATCGCATTGATACGGGAGACGGAACCTTTGACAATCCGGGAGACCGCAAGATAATCGGTAATAACTCTTTGCGTTTGCAGTATGGTATAAATCTGGGAGTCAATTACAAAGGATTTGATCTGAGTGTTTTGCTGCAAGGAGTAGGTAAACGTGATGTATGGATCAGTGATGCACGCCGCTGGCCGTTTAATTCCGGACAGTTCGGTTCACTCTTTAAAGACCAGCTGGATTATTGGAAACCGGTAGATTCTGCCAATGGCGACTGGACGGCAGCCAATCCGAATGCGGAATACTTCCGTATTTACGGACAAGGAAACAATTCCGGTTATAATACACGTGCGCAAACGAAGTATCTGATGAATGGCTCTTATCTACGTGTCAAGAATGTGACTTTGAGTTATAATTTCCCGAAGAGCTGGTTGGCACCTATTACATTAACGAGTTTGAAAGCGTTCGTAAGTTGTGAGAACCTTCACACATTTACTAAGCTGATGAAGGGTTATGACCCGGAACGCCTGTCATGGGGATATCCTTTCTATCGTACGATTTCTTTTGGTTTTAATGTTACTCTTTAATTTTGAATTGGTTATGAAAAAAATAATATATACTATGCTTGCGGCAGCAGCTATCGGATTTACGTCATGCAACGATAGTTTTATGGAACGCTATCCGGATACTTCGTTGACGGAGCAGACAGTGTTCAGTAATTATAATACTTTCAAGACCTATGCCTGGGGATTGTACGGAGTATTTACAAATACTAATATCCTGCGTATTCCCGGTACAAACGGAGCCTATGCCAGTGCCACATCCTATACAAGCGATATTTATGCAGGTTATCTGATGCGTCGTCAGGGTGACGGTAATCCGTATGCTTTTCAGAATGTATCCAGTTCGTCATCAGGCAATGGATGGGCATTCAGTTTCGTCTATCGGGTCAATGTCATGTTGGCAAATATCGATCACTCAGGGATGACGGATGCGGACAAGGAACATTGGCGTTCGGTAGGATATTTCTTCCGTGCCTATTATTATTCGGAACTGATAGCTCGTTTTGGTGATGTGCCTTGGGTAGATCGTGTACTGGGTGATTCGGATAAGGAAATAGCATATGGTCCCCGTACACCTCGCAAAGAAGTTGCCGATCATGTATTGAACGATTTGATATACGCTGAAGAGCATATAAAAGAAGAAGGTGACGGTGAAAATACGATCAATGTGCACGTTGTCCGTGCTCTTCTTTCCCGTTTCTGCCTTTTTGAAGGTACATGGCGTAAATATCATGCTTTGGGGGACGAAGATAAGTACTTTGATGCCTGTATCACTTATTCCAAAAAGCTGATGGATTCTTATCCCGAACTGAACAGTGACTGGGGAGAGATGCTGACATCTGACCTGAAAGGAATGAAAGGCATCATTCTGTATAAGGAATATGTAGAAAAAGAATTGACTAATTATGTACTGACGCATGTTGAACGGACATCCACCCATAATGTGGAAATGCCGCAACACATCATCGACATGTATCTTTGTAAAGATGGTAAAACGATTCATAACAGCTCGGAATATGAATGGTCGCAGGATGGGGATAATAGTATGAATGCTACCTTCCGCAATCGTGACCTTCGTCTGCTGGAGACTGTAGCTCCCCCTTATAAGGTGATCCCAAGTGCCGATAATACCAGTTGGGAGTATACCTCCGATCCTAAAGACCGTGAGTTTATGGATATCATGGGCATTACCCGTTACACAGGTTTCGGGGGTGGAAATGGGGAAGCCGGTAAACATAAAGTGTTCCCATTGATGAACTGGTCTGCTGCTATATTGAAAGGGATGCCTCACTTCTTCACCAACAATGGCGGACAAGGTTTCCTCGTAGCCCGTAGCGGTAACTATGTGTATAGATACTATAATGTTTGGGATAATTCGAAAGAGAATGAAGGGACCTCGGATGTACCTTTGTTCAAGATTGATGAAGTGATGTTGAATTATGCCGAGGCTAAATTTGAAAAAGGTGGTACAGGTGCCGAAGGCTTCAATCAGACAGTTGCTGATCTTACTATCAATAAGTTACGCGATCGGGTGGGAGTTGCCCATATGAAAGTGGCCGAGATAAATGCCGGATTTGATCCGAAGCGCGACCAGACCGTAGACCCTGTATTGTGGGAGATTCGTCGCGAGCGCATAGTAGAATTGATGGGTGAAGGATTTGGATTCTACGATGTGCGCCGTTGGAAAAAGGCACCTTGGTTTATCAATAAGATACAGTATGGTCAATGGGCTACTAAAGAGCAGATTGGCGACTCCGGACAGTTTGTTGATCTTGAAAAAGGATACGCCGATACGACAGGAAAGAAAGAAGGTTTTATCTATATGTATAATGATCCTTTGGTAGCAGGTAAAGGTTGGTTAGATAAGTATTATCTGTATCAGGTGCCTACTAATGAAATCGCATTAAACCCAGAACTGGCCCCCAATAATCCGGGATGGGAGTAATAATTAACTGAAACACAAATTGAAAGAAGATGTGCAAATAACTGTTTGACACATCTTCTTTTTTTATTAGAGCCAATGCTATCCGTCGGAAACAGTCGGTGAGTCAACCGAATATTTCCGACTTTTCATATATTGGAGGTTATTTAATGTGTATCAGTATAAAAGAACTACATTTTATTTTCAGTAATCGGAAATTTGAAATATATTTAGAGGCTCAAACGCCCAAACACATTTGATGACCCTTAAAAAAATAATGACTATGAACATGCGTCTTCTATTACTTTTATTATTTGGTTCTGTTGTTATGTATACAAGTTGCCAATCTACGTCTGCTCCAATCGATTCATTGGCAGCACGTGTGACGGAGAATACGTCGAAAGATCAAATCCTTTTCCGGTTGGTTACTGATGAAGCCGATCCGGCAAAAGACTACTTTGAGATAGACTCCAAGGATGGCAAAGTACTGATAACCGGAAACTCCGATCTTTCACTGGCTACGGGCTTGAATTGGTACCTGAAATACGTGGCAGGTATTCATCTTTCGTGGAATAATCCCTCGCAGAAATTGCCGGAAGTACTGCCTCTGCCTCAAAAGAAAATCCGACAGGCGACGGCTATGAAGAATCGATATTACCTGAATTACTGTACCTATTCTTACTCCATGGCTTTCTGGGACTGGGAACGCTGGGAGAAAGAGATAGACTGGATGGCGATGCACGGCATCAATATGCCTTTGAGTATAACAGGGATGGAGGTTGTCTGGTATAATCTGCTGAAACGTATCGGATATACGACGGAGGAGATCAATGAGTTTATTTCCGGTCCTGCCTTTATGGCATGGTGGCAGATGAATAATCTGGAAGGATGGGGCGGACCGAATCCCGACAGTTGGTATCGGCATCAAGAAGCACTGCAAAAGAAGATCATTGCCCGAATGAGGGAGCTGGGCATTGAACCGGTATTCCCCGGATATGCAGGAATGGTTCCCCGTAATATCGGAGAGAAATTGGGGTATCAGATTGCCGATCCCGGTAAATGGTGTGGTTTCCCTCGTCCGGCCTTTCTTTCTACGGAAGATGAACATTTCGATTCATTTGCTGCCATGTATTATGAGGAGTTGGAGAAACTTTACGGAAAAGCCAAGTATTATAGTATGGACCCCTTTCATGAAGGAGGAAATACGGAAGGAGTAGACTTGGCAAAGGCGGGAACTTCTATTATGGGTGCTATGAAGAAAGCGAATCCGGAGGCTGTGTGGGTGATGCAGGCATGGCAGGCGAATCCGCGGGAAGCGATGGTCAGTACGCTCGATTCCGGTGATTTGCTGGTACTGGATTTGTATAGTGAAAAACTTCCGCAATGGGGTGATCCGGAGTCGATGTGGTATCGGGAGAAAGGTTTCGGCAAGCATGACTGGCTTTATTGTATGTTGCTTAACTTTGGCGGTAATGTCGGTCTGCACGGGCGGATGGAGCAACTGGTGAATGGATATTATAACGCCTGTGCACATGTCAACGGGAAAAACCTGCGGGGGGTAGGGGCTACTCCGGAAGGAATCGAGAATAATCCGGTGATGTTTGAATTGCTGTATGAACTTCCTTGGCGGGAAGAACGTTTTTCACCGGATGAATGGCTGCAAGCGTATCTGAAAGCGCGGTATGGAAATGATTTGTCACCGGAAGTAGCGGAAGCATGGCGTGCGCTGGAACATACAGTTTACAATGCTCCGAAGAATTATCAGGGGGAAGGGACAGTCGAATCCTTGTTGTGTGCCCGTCCGGGATTTCATCTGGACAGAACATCGACATGGGGATATGCCAAGTTATTCTATTCACCTGATTCAACGGCAAAGGCAGCCCGCTTGTTACTTTCTGTTGCAGATCAGTACAAGGGAAATAATAACTTTGAATATGATTTGGTGGACGTGGTGCGTCAGAGTCTGGCAGATAAGGGGAATGTGCTGCTTGAAGAAATTTCTCAGAGTTATGACCGGAAAGATAGGGATAGCTTCGGGAAGCAGACACAACAGTTTCTGGAGTTAATATTAGCTCAGGACAGTTTGCTATCCACCCGAAAGGAGTTCTCGGTGTCTTCATGGCTGAATGCCGCACGTTCTTTGGGAACCACGGAAGAAGAAAAGAAACTTTACGAATGGAATGCTTCTGCGCTGATCACGGTCTGGGGAGATAGTATAGCTGCCAATCAGGGAGGTCTGCATGATTATTCCCATCGGGAGTGGAGCGGGATTTTGAAAGACTTGTATTATCAACGTTGGAAAACCTTCTTTGAGCAGAAACAACGGGAGTTGGACGGCAAACTTGACCAATCAGCGGAAGAACCGATTAATTTCTATGGTATGGAGAAAGCATGGTCGGAGAAAAACAAAACAGCTGATTCATCGGATCATAAGTCACAAACTGTAATTGAAACGGCAAAATCTGTTTATCGGACAGCGATTGAAGCAAAGTAATTTATCTACCTACACTGCTTCGGCTTTCAGCTAGAGGGCTGACTAAAAAGTCGGTAGTGCCTTAAATGGGAGTGACTAAAAGTCGATAGTATTTTAATTCTCCTCCTTCGGGAAGGAGGAGTGGTCGAAGACCGAGGTGGTAGGATAAATAATGTTCATTCCTATTTGATTGAAAATGAAAGTTTTGTGTGTTCACCTACCACCTCCCCCTACGGGTACTCCTCCTTCCAGAAGGAGGAGAATTAAGGCACTATCGACTTTTAGTCACTCCTGATAGGGAAACTTGGGTTTGTACGAATCATATAAAACGAAAAAAGAATAATCGGAAGTAAACAGGGGAATACCTTTTACTTCCGATTATTCTTTTTATAAATGATAATTGCTTCGGCAAGGCCATGCCGTGCAATCGAACATAGTTATTTCTCCAACAAGTTTTTCAGAAACTCGTCCAGTTCTTTATCCAGTCCTTTCAGCAGTTCGTCATCCACGAGCAACGTATCATCGTCTATCAGCAACAGCTCTGCAACTGTTTCCTTATCTTCATCTACCAGTACGAATGAATAAGGCTTTAATATTGTTACTTTATCGAAGTCGCCTGCATCTTTCATTCTGCAAAGGATACTTTTCAGGTTGGGCTCTACATTTTCCATGAAATCATCTCCATCGTAAGTTGCCCACTCTTCAATCATTACATTAGCCAATTCCTCGTCATCGTCGTTATAAATAGTGAGTTGTCCCGATGTTTGGTCCGGTTGTAAATGAATATCGGTTACGGCTGTCTGGTCGCAGCCACATACATATTTGCCGGCTGCCTTTTGGATAGCCGATTCGATGGTAGACAGAGATTGTTGGCTCAGTTTCATAGGTTCTTCCTTTTTGTTACCTCAAAGGTATAAAAAAAATAATAATCAATGCATGATTTCCTTAAAAATCATCATTAAATCGCTCCATTTGCATTTTTAGCTTGGGCAATTGACTGTTACGTTCCTTTAATTCATTTGCATAAAGGGTTGTAAGATAGTAATTCGGTACATCGTCAATGGTGGCGTACGCCGCATTTTCGGGAATGTTTTTCTTATCTACTTTTTGGGCAAGTTGCTGTGCTTTGACTGCCCATTCTTCTGCTTTTGCCAAGCTGTCCTTCATCTCATAATAAACAGCGATATTGAGGGCAGCTTTCATCTTTTTCTTTTCCTTCTTGGTTCCGTTGTACACTTGTTCCCAAAGTTCGAAAGCTCTGTCCCATGAATTTTCACGGACAAAGATTGCCGCGTCACGCATCTGTACGGAGCCACCGGTGTACAAGTATCGTTTGCCTGTCTTCCAGAAAGGGAGTAGCTGTTTGACAGGGATAGTCCCTGCAAATTCAGAAGCTTCCCGTAGCATCTGTGCATCAGGTATCATGTGTGCAAATGTTTCTGTTACCGATCCTCCGTATTCTTCCCAAAAGATACTGTCGGTGGGGTGTAGCGTAGTCATCGGTTTGCTGCGCGAGGGCAGGTATACCTTCACCGTCGGATAGGCTTTTACATCAACCGTCCCCAGGTAACAATTGAAGTCACGGAGGTAACGAACCGTTTTGGTCGCTTTGAATTGCAGGTTTTCCATGGCGATGATACAGTCCACTCCCAAGTCTGATGTCAGCTGTTGGACTTCCTCCTGACTCAGTGTACTTTCACGAGGAAACTTGTCATTGGCCCGTAAAGCGGAATCACAGATCACCACTACATCGAAATAGTTCTGATGCGCGATTTCTTCCGCCAGCGATTCAGCCGCAATCTTAACGTTACCATTGGCATACGCTGTGGCGTGGCTTATTTCGGGTACGTTTTCTTTCGGCTTTTCGGTCTGTGTGATCAGCTTGTTATCCGGTTCGGTGCTGGTGTTATTCACGATAGCCACTTTACGGAGTTGAGAAGGGAAAGTCATATCTCCGGGCTGCATATAGTCAATAGAAATCTGCTCCAGGCTCTGACAGCTGCCGAGTGCCAACAGTAGCAGAGAAACAAATGCCAGTGAATAGAATTTTGCCATAGTCTTGATATCTTTAGTAGTTTAAGCAAAAGTACTATTTTGGATGAATAAAAGAAAGCCTCAAACAGTTTTTAACCGTTTGAGGCTTTCTTTTAGATTATAATCTTACATCGGACTGCTGTTAAGCATTCTGTCCGTGGCAGTTTTTATATTTCTTACCGCTTCCGCATGGGCAAGGATCATTACGCCCTACCGTCTTTTCCGCACGGATCGGTTCGCGTTTTTGTTGCTCGCGAGTATCCTGACTGGCAGCAGCCTGCTGGTTCGGATCACTGAGGTCTTGTTTCTGTTCGCGATACTTGCTCATATCCTGACGTTGCTCGGGAGCAGCCTGGCGTACTTCTACACGGCGTGGCTGTTGTTCGTCTGCCGGAGCTTCCTGTACAGGGATCTGTCCGCGCATCAGGATGGAGATAGTCTGGTTATTGATCTTGTTCACCATAGCGTCAAACAGTGTTACGGATTCCAGTTTGTAGATCAACAGCGGGTCTTTCTGTTCGTAACTTGCATTCTGTACAGAGTGTTTCAACTCATCCAGTTCACGCAGGTTTTCTTTCCATGCTTCGTCGATAACGTGCAGCAGGATAGACTTTTCGAATGCTTTTACCACCTCTTTTGATTCGGACTCGTAAGCGGCTTTCAGATTACAAGAGATATTGTACATTCGTTTTCCGTCCGTGATAGGAATCAGAATGTTTTCGTACATATGTCCCTGGTTTTCGTATACCTGTTTGATGACCGGATTAGCGATTTGTGCCAGGCGTTCCGTTTTGCGTTTGAAGTTTTCCATGGCAATGTTGAATGTCTTTTCTGCCAACGTATCCTTCTTCTCATTACGGAATTCTTCTTCGGTGAACGGAGTTTCCATAGCCAATGTCTGAAGCAGTTCCATCTGACAGCCTTCGTAGTCATTGTTCTCGATCGCATTCGCGCAACGGTCCCAGATCATATTAACGATATCCATACCGATACGTTCACCCATCAGGGCGTGGCGGCGTTTGGTATAAACAACGGTACGTTGCTTGTTCATCACGTCGTCATATTCCAACAGACGTTTACGGATACCGAAGTTGTTTTCTTCCACCTTCTTCTGTGCACGCTCGATAGAGTTGGAGATCATCTTGTGCTCGATCATTTCGCCTTCCTGGAAACCGAGTTTGTCCATTACACTGGCAATACGGTCGGAAGAGAACAGACGCATCAAGTCATCTTCCAGTGACACGAAGAATACAGAAGAACCCGGGTCACCCTGACGTCCTGCACGACCACGCAACTGGCGGTCTACACGACGGGATTCGTGACGTTCCGTACCGATGATGGCCAAACCGCCTGCGGCTTTTACTTCCGGGCTCAGCTTGATGTCGGTACCACGACCTGCCATGTTGGTAGCGATAGTCACTGCACAGCTGAAACCGGCTTTTGCTACAATCTCAGCTTCTTTCTGGTGTAACTTCGCATTCAGTACGCTGTGTTCGATCTTACGCATGGTAAGCATTTTGCTTAGCATTTCGGAGATTTCTACCGAAGTCGTACCTACCAGTACCGGACGTCCTGCCTGCACTAGTTTTTCGATTTCTTCGATAACGGCTTTATACTTTTCGCGTTTGGTTTTGTAAACGCGGTCGTTCATATCCTTCCTTGCGATCGGGCGGTTAGTCGGGATAACGACTACATCCAATTTGTAGATGTCCCAAAGTTCGCCTGCTTCCGTTTCGGCAGTACCGGTCATACCGGACAGCTTGTGATACATACGGAAGTAGTTCTGCAAAGTGATCGTTGCGAAGGTCTGTGTGGCAGCTTCTACTTTCACACGTTCTTTCGCTTCGATAGCCTGGTGCAATCCGTCAGAGTAGCGGCGACCTTCCATGATACGTCCGGTCTGCTCGTCTACAATCTTCACCTGTCCGTCGATCACAACATATTCGTCATCTTTCTCGAACATGGTGTAAGCCTTCAGCAACTGGTTGATGGTGTGTACGCGTTCCGATTTGATGGCGTAGTTAGTCAGCAGCTCATCTTTCTTTTCCAGCAGTTGTTCGTTGGTTAGGTTTTGATTTTCCAGTTCGGAAAGTTGTGCGGCGATATCCGGCAGCACGAACAATGTCGGGTCTTCGGAGTTACCGGTGATCAGGTCGATACCTTTATCTGTGAGGTCTACGCTGTTCAGTTTTTCTTCGATGACGAAGTACAACGGTTCGGTCACTTCGTGCATACGCTTGTTGTTCTGCTCCATGTAGATTTCTTCGGTCTTCAGCATGCCGGCTTTGATACCCTGTTCACTGAGGAACTTGATCAATGCCTTATTCTTTGGAAGACACTTGTGGCTACGATAAAGAGCAAGGAATCCTTCTTCCACTTCCTTCTTGTCGTTGGAGGCAATCAGTCGTTTGGCTTCGGAGAGGTATTTGGTTGCCAATGCTTTTTGAGCTTCTACCAGACGTTCTACCAGCGGACGGAGTTGTTCGAACAGTTGGTCGTCGCCTTTCGGCACCGGACCGGAAATAATCAGCGGAGTACGGGCGTCGTCAATCAATACCGAGTCAACCTCATCGACGATGGCGTAGTTGTGCTGGCGTTGAACAAGGTCTTTCGGGCTGATAGCCATGTTGTCACGCAGGTAGTCGAAACCGAATTCATTGTTGGTACCGAACGTGATGTCGGCAAGGTATGCCTGACGACGGGCGTCGGAGTTCGGCTGATGGCGGTCGATGCAATCTACGCTCAAACCGTGGAACATATAAAGCGGGCCCATCCATTCGGAGTCACGTTTGGCAAGGTAGTCGTTCACGGTTACTACATGCACACCGTTTCCGGTCAGCGCGTTCAGGAATACCGGAAGGGTAGCAACGAGAGTTTTACCTTCACCGGTTGCCATTTCCGCAATCTTACCTTTATGCAGAACGACACCACCGAACAACTGAACGTCGTAATGAATCATGTTCCATACCGTATCATTGCCACCGGCATTCCAGTGGTTCTGGTAGATGGCCTTGTCGCCTTCAATGCGTACAAAGTCTTTGGTAGCAGCCAGATGGCGGTCGAATTCAGTCGCGGTTACTACGATTTCTTCGTTTTCCGTAAATCGTTTGGCAGTTGCTTTGACGATAGAGAAAGCTACGGGCAATACATCTTCCAGTGCTTTCTCGTATTTTTCGAGAATTTCTTTTTCTATCTTATCTATTTGTGCAAAGACTTCTTCGCGGTCTTCCAGTTCGGTGCTTTCGATGCTCGCTTTGAGTTCTTCCACTTTAGCGCGTTCGTCAGTAGCCGATTCGCGGATGTATTTTTTGAGTTCTTCCGTTTTGGCACGGAGGGCGTCGTTGTCCAGTGCTTCAATCTCCGGGTAGGCAGCTTTGATCTTTTCTACCCAGGGTTTGATTTCTTTCATGTCTCGTGTGGATTTGTTTCCGAAAATCGAGCTTAAAAATTCATTAAATCCCATGTTGTATTATTTAGTTTATTATTATTTCTTGATTGTCTGCACGGCGTTTTTTCACTTTCGGAGAAAGGAAAGTAGCATAAACCTGCTACCAAGCTGTGCAGAGTGATTATAAATCCGCGCAAAGTTACATTAAAATGCTGATTTATTTATGTTTTGCGCATGGTTTTTGTGAGGAATCTTTTACCGAAGATCGGTAATAGGGGCCGAAGAAGAGGCATTGGGAGCCCGTATGCGCATGAAATGAGCCAGTGTAGGCGCAATATGGTCGATTGTTACAGGTGTCTGAATGATGGCCGGTTTCACGGAGTGACCCATGAAGATCAGCGGTGCGGGGATATAGGAATGACGTACCACCTTGTTCTCGTTGCCGTTTTCGCTGACGATAGTCCATCCCGGCAATACGTCGATCACGAGGTCGCCGGAACGCTTGCGGTGATAGCCGTTGCGTATTCTGTATATTTCCGGAGTCCATGAACCCAGGAGAAGCCGGTGGGCGGAATATGCCTCATTTACTCCGCTGAACTGCATCAGGAAGTCGGCAGACTTTTCCTGCACTTCTGTCAGGTTCAGTTGCTTTTGTTCCAGTAGCTTGTGGTTCAGATAGATTTGCTGGTCGTGATAGGCTTCTACATATTTTCCTTCGCCGTAAGTGGCCATCAGAAACATGTTCAGCAAGGCCGTGCAGCGGTTGAGGTGAAACTCTCCGGTCGGTATTTTGTACAGTCCCGAATCCGTCGATTCGCTGTCCGTATATCCGGTGGAAGTGACGAAGATAAGCACGTTCTGCAAGCCTACTTTCTTGTCGAGCAGGTCAAGCAGGTTGGCGATGCTGCGGTCGAGGCGTACATAAGTGTCCTGTATTTCCATGGCACACTCTTGCACGGACTTGTGCGCATAGTTGCCTGCATAATAAGTAAGTGCCAATAAGTCAGTAATGTCATCCATGCCGACCGAACCTTTGCCGATTGCTTCTTCTGCGAGGGCATTTACTTCATCGTTGACGAACGGGCTGGTGATGAAACGGCGGAACTTATTGTTGCGGTCGTCGTCAAATTTATATTTGAACACTACGTCCCGCCAATCTGGCAGGAAAGTGTACATACCACGTGGGAAAACCGGTTCCCATGTGACGCTGGAGATGCGGGAGTCGATGGCCTGACGGTCGTTATATTGGCTTGCCCACCAGGGGAATTCGCCATAATAAGTCGTTCCGCTCCATTTTCCGGTCGTGGGATTGATCCAGAACGCTCCGTTTCCTGCATGTCCGGCAGCGAAAATGGCTGCGTCGCAGAAAGGGGCGATGGCGTATACGATACCTTTGCCTTGTGTCGCTATTTTCAGTTCGTCGGCAATGGTAGAGGTTAATAATTTGGTAGGGGCACAGGTCTGGTCGGTGTAATAACCCATGAAGGCCGCATCGTCCGTACTGTTGACAGGGCGCAGGGTGGCTACATCCATCCATCGGTTGGAAATGATCCCGTTGACGGAAGGCGTCGATCCGCTGTAGATGGCTGCCATGGCAGAGGCACGGTCTACACCGCTGAATGTATATTCTGCATTATGGAATACTCTTCCCTCTTTCCAGAGGCGTTTGAAGCCTCTCTCACCGTAGAGCGACGAAAAAGCTTCCAGATAGTCCGTACGCAACTGGTCAATCGTGAGTCCTACCACAAGTTTAGGGGCAGTAGGCAACGACTGAGCTTGTAGCCCGGTGAAGGTCAGTACGGTAATCAGGGAAGTTAGTAGTCCTTTCATTATTTCTTTTTAGAGGTCAATATCAAATTGCTTGTTGAACGTATCAGCAAACAGAGTGCCAAAGGTACAACAGCTAAGTCAAATCTCTGCGGAATTAGCGGAAAAAGCACCATAAAAAGTGTTAAAACGACCAAATTCAGCGTCAAATACCAGCATTTCTTTCCTTTTCGGACACAATAAATGATGTATGGAAGGAGCAGAAGCTGTCCCGGATGGAATACCAGCAATAAGAAATTGGAACTGACAGCCGGATGTTCGGAGAATAGGGCGAGGAAGGCCAGCACACAGCCCACGATGCCTGCGGCACCGAATAAAATAAGGTCGACACCCCAGAGTCCTCTCCTTTTGCGGATGCTGTAGATAGTAGCAGCAGCGGTAAGTATAAAAAGCAGGAGGGAACATTGGAACGGGGTGGGCATCCAACCGCCTTTTTCTTCCTCGGGAAGGGCGTCTACGATCAGCTCCTTGCCGGATACGAGCGGACGCTGAACCGAATCATGGACGATTTGGGCGCCTGCGAAAGCATCCATCAGGTAAAAGGGGGCAAACATCATTTGGCGTTGCGTAATGGGACGGTCTGCTTCGCTGCCGATGCAGAGGTCGATGCCGAAGCGGGCCCACGGATGGCCTTTGCAGTATTGATGTACGATATCGCGGAAAGATAGCGAACCGTCTTGCGGCTCTGCGGGATATATTACCTTTCCGTCAATGCTTTCCTCTATTTTATCGCGCGGGCGTGTAGCGCAGTTGTCATAAAAGAAATTATACCGGTAAACTCTGTTTTCGGGAAGATAGTTTTCTTGCAGTAGTCGGATGAGTTCCGCTTTTTCTTCTTTGCTCAGGTTGAGTGTCTGTTGCCAGACGCTGCGCCCGTCGAAGGCATATTCCGCCGCGAAATGGGCGTAGTCGGTAGCTCCCAGCTGGTAGTCTGTCTCACCGAGTGAAAAACGGAGGATGAAGTTGGGAGTATTGAAGCTGAATAGTCCATAGTTGAATACGGCATCTATTCCGTTGGCCGGATCTTCGTAGCGGATGGCTGTATGTCCGAACAGGGAGTAGATTTCTTCACCGGGGGCGCAAGTCAGCAGGCTGAGGCGGATGGAGTCGTTGTCAGAAGCTATGGCTTGTCCGTTTGAAAAGATAAGCAGATAAAGAGTCAGTAATGGATATAGAATTGTCCGTTTCATCAGAAATGCCCGTTTATTATTTTGGTGGCGAATATACGAAGAATAGTTGGATTGTAGAAACAGAGGCTCCGTTTTATCAGAACAGAGGCTCTATTTCACCCAATCAGAGGCTTCGTTTCACCTAAACAGAGCCTCTGATTAGGGTAAATAGGGCCTCTAAAAGCGTTCTTTTTTCCTTATAAAATGTGGAACGCTGAGCGGAATACTTTAAGATTCTTGTAACTGATTGATACATAGAGAAATGTCGCGTAAGGAAAAATAACTATGAAACGCAAAGCGGTACCATAATAAGGGATAACTAATAAATTATATATTTAAAAATATATAGTTCGATTTTGGCGTTTGGGACGATATTTGAAATGAAAAAAGAAGATAATTCCTCCTGTATGCTTCAACTTTTCTTTTTTTACTTTACCTTTGCGCCGCTAAAGACGAAAAGTATTGAACTTAATTATCGACATAGGAAATACGACAGCAAAAGTTGCCCTCTTCAATGGAAGTGAGATGGTGGAGGTGTTGACCGAATCCAATCAATCATTGGATAGCTTGGAGGCTCTTTGCTCCAAATACCGGATTGAGCGGGGGATTGTAGCTACTGTCGTCGATTTGAACGAACGGATACTTGCCGAACTGGCTGCTTTGCCGTTCCCTCTGTTATGGCTCAACCATGAGACTCCGTTGCCGGTAGGTAATCTATACGAAACTCCCGAGACATTGGGATACGACCGGATAGCTGCCGTAGTGGGTGCCAACGAGCAGTTTCCTCATAATGACATCTTGGTCATTGATGCGGGCACTTGCATCACTTATGAGTTTATTGACTCGAAAGGACAATATCATGGCGGTAATATTTCTCCCGGCATGCAGATGCGCTATAAAGCGCTTCACCAGTTTACCGGACGCTTGCCGCTGATAGACTCCAACGGGCGCAAACTGCCGATGGGAAGGGATACGGAAACTGCCATCCGTGCAGGGGTGCTGAAAGGAATGGAATATGAAATTTCAGGTTATATTGAGGCTATGAAGCATAAATATCCTGAACTTTTGGTTTTTTTAACGGGCGGAGATGACTTTTCTTTTGATAGCAGCGTAAAAAGTGCCATCTTTGCAGATAGATTTTTAGTGTTGAAAGGATTAAATAGAATTTTAAACTATAATAATGGTAGGATTTAAACACACGATTTGGGCGCTTTTGCTCATGATGGTTACCGGAACGGCAATCGCTCAAAATAATACAAACTCTCCTTACACACGATATGGCTATGGCGACTTGTCCGATCAAAGTTTCGGAAATAGCAAGGCGATGGGTGGAATTGCTTTCGGACTCAGGGATGGAGCACAGATCAATCCAACGAATCCTGCTTCCTATACGGCCATTGATTCGTTGACGTTCCTGTTCGAAGGGGGTGTCAGTTTACAGAATATGAATATTAGTGGTGGTGGCCTGAAGTTGAATGCCAAAAACGCCAGTTTCGATTATCTCGCTATGCAGTTCCGGTTGGCTCCGTGGATGGCGATGAGTGTCGGATTGTTGCCATATTCTAATGTGGGGTATACGGTGTCTGATAGTCAGACGGGGAAAGATGGTTTGGTTACCAGCAGAAGTTTTACCGGAGACGGTGGCTTACATCAAATGTACGTAGGTGCTGGTGTAAAAGTGCTTAAAAATCTCTCTGTCGGTGTGAATGCTTCTTATTTTTGGGGAGACTTAACCCGTGGGAGGGCAGTGTACTATCCGGGAGAATCTTCATCTTATTCTTATCAACGGACAATGGTGGCTTCAATATCGGACTATAAGTTGGATTTTGGTGCACAGTATACACAGACTTTGAACAAAAAGAGTTCTTTGACGGTTGGTGCAGTATATTCTCCTAAACATAAGTTGAATAATGATTATTCATCAACTGTCATAATGGCTGCACAAACTAGCAATCAAGCTTCATATCAGGATAAATTGGACGCCACGTTAGAATTACCCAATACCTTTGGAGTCGGATTTACATATAACTATGACAAGCGTTTGACAGTTGGTGCAGATTATAGCTTACAGCAATGGTCAAAAACTAATTTTGGCGTAGTAACAAGTGACGAGAATGTACGTCAGGACTTTAATGAAACTTTCACCTATTGTGATCGAACAAAAATATCAGTAGGTGCGGAATACATTCCTAATTTGATAGGACGTTCCTATTTCGCCCACATAAAATACCGTTTAGGAGCTTATTATACGACACCGTATTATAAGATTGATGGGAAAAAGGCTTCACGTGAATATGGTGTAACTGCCGGTTTCGGTCTGCCTGTTCCCCGTTCGCGTTCCATACTTAGTATCAGTGGACAGTTTGTCCGCGTAAAAGGACTGGAGACGAACATGGTGAATGAAAATATCTTCCGCGTGAGTATCGGGCTTACGTTCAACGAACGTTGGTTCTTCAAGCGTAGGGTAGAGTAATAAAAGTGAGAGAGAGAGAATAGACGATATTATATAAACAACTAAAATTTAGATACAATGAAAATTAAAACGCTTGTGGCTATGTTGTTCCTTTCGGCTGGAGCAACCACTGTGGTGGCACAGGATGCGTCTAACTGTAACTCAAACAGTAGTATTTCGCATGAGGCTGTGCGTGCAGGAAATTTTAAAGATGCGTATACTCCCTGGAAAGCTGTGTTGGAAAATTGTCCCACACTCCGTTTTTACACTTTTACTGACGGATATAAAATCCTTAAAGGCTTGATGGCTCAGATTAAGGATAAGAATAATCCTGAATATCAGAAGTATTTTGATGAATTGATGAATACGCATGATTTGCGTATGAAATACACAGAAGAATTCCTTGCAAAAGGAACTAAAGTGTCTTCTGCTGACGAAGCGCTGGGTATCAAGGCTGTAGACTATATTGCTTTGGCTCCGAAAGTAGACGCTAACCAAGCCTATCAATGGCTGAGCCAGTCTGTAAATGCAGTGAAAGGCGAATCGGCAGCTGCTACGCTTTTTTATTTCCTTCAGATGTCATTGGATAAACTGAAAGCTGATCCTAATCATAAAGAACAATTTATTCAGGATTATCTGCTTGCTTCAGAATATGCTGACGCTGCTATTGCTGCAGAAACTAATGAAGCAAAAAAGAAAAACTTTATGGGTATCAAAGATAACCTCGTGGCTTTGTTCGTAAACAGTGGTACTGCTGATTGCGAATCTCTGCAAAGTATTTATGGCCCGAAAGTAGAAGCTAACCAGACAGACTTGGCTTATCTGAAAAAAGTAATCGATATCATGAAAATGATGAGATGTACAGAAAGCGAAGCTTATCTGCAAGCATCTTTCTACGCTTATAAGATAGAGCCAACAGCTGAAGCTGCTACAGGATGTGCTTATCAGGCATTCAAGAAAGGTGATATTGACGGTGCTGTGAAGTTCTTTGACGAAGCAATCCAACTGGAAACTGACAACGTGAAGAAAGCAGAAAAGGCATATGCTGCTGCAGCTGTATTGGCTTCTGCTAAGAAATTGTCTCAAGCCAGATCATACTGTCAGAAAGCAATTAGCTTCAACGAGAACTATGGTGCTCCTTATATCCTGATTGCTAACTTGTATGCAATGAGTCCTAACTGGAGTGACGAGTCTGCATTGAATAAGTGTACTTACTTCGCTGTAATTGATAAACTGCAACGTGCAAAAGCTGTTGACCCAAGTGTGGCTGAAGAAGCAAACAAGTTGATTGGTACATATTCCGGTCATACTCCACAGGCTAAAGACCTATTTATGTTAGGTTACAAACAAGGCGACCGTATCACTATCGGTGGCTGGATCGGAGAGACTACAACGATTAGATAAAATTTATGTTGCGAAAACGAAGTAACCGTTTGTTGCATAAAAGCATAAGCATAACAATTGCCTTCGGGGCAATTGTTATGCTTCTTTCATTTTCTTCCTGCGGCGGTAAGAAGAATACGCTGGGCGACGCCATCACAGAACGTGATTCATTACCGGTGATGAATACACTGGGAGTAACTACTCTTATATCCGACTCGGGAGTGACACGTTATCGGGTGAATACAGAAGAATGGACGGTGTACGACCGCAAGAAACCTTCCTATTGGGCATTTGAAAAGGGAGTTTATCTGGAACAATTTGATTCTATCTTTAATATTGAAGCTAGCATCAAGGCAGATACCGCTTATTATTATGATAAGCAGAAACTCTGGAAACTGATAGGGAATGTAGATATACAGAACCGGAAAGGGGAGCGTTTCAATACCGAGTTGCTTTATTGGAACGAAGCAACTCAAAAAGTCTATTCCGACAAGTTTATACGTATCCAGCAGCCGGATCGTGTAATTACCGGACATGGTTTTGACTCCAATCAGCAAATGACCGTTTATGTCATTCAGAATATTGAGGGCATTTTCTATGTTGACGAAAATGGGGGAACTGCTCAACCGGAAGTAAAAGCATTGCCGCCGGATTCGACGAAAAAAGATTCTGTGAAATAAACTATGAATATTTATATCTCTTTACTCATCACTATGGCTTTCTCCGCTTTCTTCTCAGGAATGGAGATCGCGTTTGTCTCAGTAGATAAGTTGCGCTTTGAAATGGAACGTAAGGGAGGAATCACATCCCGTATTCTTTCCATCTTTTTCAAGAACTCGAACGAATTTATCTCTACCATGCTGGTAGGAAACAATATAGCATTGGTTATCTATGGTATATTGATGGCACAGATCATCGGTGATAATCTGTTGGCTGGTTTTATTGATAACCACTTTCTGATGGTGTTGGCGCAGACCGTCATCTCTACTCTGATTATTTTGGTGACTGGAGAGTTTCTTCCTAAAACATTGTTTAAGATCAATCCCAATCTGGTCTTGAATGTTGCCGCTATTCCGCTTTTTATTTGTTATGTCATTTTATATCCTGTCTCGAAGTTATCTTCCGGTTTGTCTTGCCTTTTTCTTCGTATATTCGGTATGAAGGTAAATAAGGATGCTTCGGACAAGGCTTTCGGAAAAGTCGATCTGGACTACTTCGTGCAGAGTAGCATCGATAATGCTGCGAATGAAGAAGAATTGGATACGGAAGTGAAAATCTTTCAAAATGCACTTGATTTCTCAAACATAAAAATACGTGACTGTATCGTTCCGCGTACCGAAGTCGTTGCGGTTGACCTTACTACTTCGCTGGATGAACTCAAGAGTCGTTTTATAGAATCCGGGATCTCGAAGATCATCGTGTATGACGGAAATATCGATAATGTGGTCGGTTTTATCCATTCGTCGGAAATGTTTCGTGATCCGAAAGACTGGCGCGATAACGTGAAAGACGTGCCGATCGTACCCGAAACGATGTCTGCCCACAAACTGATGAAGCTGTTTATGTTGCAAAAGAGGACGATTGCCGTGGTAGTGGATGAGTTTGGAGGTACATCCGGCATTGTGTCGTTGGAAGATTTGGTAGAAGAAATATTTGGTGATATAGAAGATGAACATGACAATACTTCCTATATCTGCAAGAAGATTGACGAAGATGAATATGTTTTGTCGGCTCGTCTGGAGATAGAAAAAGTCAATGAAATGTTCGGACTTGATCTGCCCGAATCGGACGACTATCTGACAGTAGGCGGATTGATACTGAACCAATATCAGAGCTTCCCGAAACTGCACGAATTGGTACGTGTCGGCCGTTATCAGTTTAAAATAATCAAGGTGACAGCGACAAAAATAGAACTTGTACGCTTAAAAGTCATGGAATAATGGCGATAACCGTGAAATTTTTAGCTAATAAATAGAAGCATATTAGCATTTTTTGTATCTTCGTGCGCTAAAATGACAATAGAAAGAAATAATAATAAACATAAATCGTATTAATCAAAATGGCAACATTACAAAACATTAGGTCGAAAGGACCTCTATTGGTGATTGTTATCGGTTTGGCGCTGTTTGCTTTCATCGCGGGTGACGCGTGGAAGGTGATGCAACCGCACCAGGCACATGACGTAGGTGAGGTGAACGGAGATGCTCTTTCCGCTCAAGAGTATCAGAATCTGGTAGAAGAATATACCGAAGTGATAAAACTCTCCCGTGGAGTGACTGCACTGAACGACGAACAGACCAATCAGGTGCGCGACGAAGTATGGCGTTCCTACGTTAATAACAAACTGGTTGAGAAAGAAGCAAAAGCATTGGGACTGACAGTTTCTGCTGCTGAAATTCAGGATATCCTGAAAGCAGGCGTGCATCCGTTGTTGCAACAGACTCCTTTCCGCAACCCGCAGACCGGTGCTTTCGATAAGGATATGCTCAATAAGTTCCTGGTAGATTACGCTAAAATGAACGAATCTCAGATGCCGGCTCAGTATGCAGAACAGTACAACAACATGTACAAATACTGGTCATTCATCCAGAAGACATTGGTGCAGAGCCGCCTGGCAGAAAAATATCAGGCATTGGTAGCAAAAGCGCTTCTCTCTAACCCGGTAGAAGCACAGGACGCTTTCGACGCAAGAGTGAATCAATATGATTTGTTGATGGCTGCCGTTCCTTATTCTTCTATAGTAGATTCTACAATCGTTGTGAAAGAATCGGAACTGAAAGACCTTTATAACAAGAAAAAAGAACAGTTCAAGCAATATCAGGAAAGCCGTGATATCAAGTACATTGATGTTCAGGTGACTGCAAGTGCGGAAGACAGAGCTGCTATCCAGCAGGAAGTAGACGAAGCTACTGCACAGCTGGCTACTACAACAGATGACTATACTTCTTTTATCCGTTCTGTAGGCTCGGAAGCTCCTTATGTAGACTTGTTCTATAATAAAACAGCTTTCCCGTCAGATGTAGTTGCCCGTCTGGACTCTGCATCCGTTGGTTCTGTTTATGGTCCGTACTATAATGGTGCCGACAATACTATCAATTCATTCAAAGTGGTTGCAAAAACAGCTGCTGCCGACTCAATCGAGTTCCGTCAGATTCAGGTGTTTGCAGAAGACGCTTTGAAGACAAAAGCCTTGGCGGACAGTATCTATACTGCTATCAAAGGCGGTGCTAACTTCGCAGATCTGGCTAAGAAATACGGTCAGACGGGTGAGACTAACTGGATGAGCTCTGCACAGTATGAAGGCGCACAGATCGATGGTGACAACCTGAAGTTTATCTCTGCTATCAATAATACAGGCGTGAACGAAGTAGTAAACCTGCCGTTGGGACAAGCTAATGTAATCCTGCAAGTGACTAACAAGAAAGCTGTGAAGGATAAATATAAAGTAGCTGTTGTGAAACGTGAAGTTGAATTCAGCAAAGAAACTTATAACCGTGCTTACAATGATTTCAGCCAGTTCATCGCTGCCAATCCTACTGCTGAAAAGATGATCGCTAACGCTGAAGAAGCCGGATACAAACTGCTTGACAGAAGAGACTTGTATAGCTCAGAACATACTATCGGTGGTGTAAGAGGTACTAAAGAAGCATTGAGATGGGCATTTTCCGCTAAACCGGGTGATGTTTCCGGTTTGTATGAATGTGGCGAAAGCGACCATATGGTTGCAGTAGCTCTGGTTGGTGTTACTCCGGAAGGATATCGTCCGCTGAAAGCTGTACAGGATCAGTTGAGAGCTGAAATCGTTAAAGATAAGAAAGCCGAAAAGATCATGGCTGACATGAAGGCTGCCAATGCAACTTCTCTCGACCAGTACAAGGCTATGTCCGGCGCAGTCAGCGATTCTTTGAAGCTGGTTACATTTGCCGCTCCCGCTTATGTTTCTGCATTGCGCAGCAGCGAACCGTTGGTAGGTGCTTATGCTTCTGTGGCTGAAATGAATAAACTGAGCGCTCCGATCAAAGGTAATGCCGGTGTATTTGTGCTTCAGATGTATGGCAAAGACAAACTGAGCGATACTTTCAACGCTAAAGATGAAGAAGCTACATTGGCTAACATGCACGCACGCTTCGCAAGCCGTCTGATGAACGACCTGTATCTGAAAGGAAAAGTGAAGGATACACGTTACCTGTTCTTCTAAGATTAGTCGTAAAAACGATAACTGCAAAAGGTCGTTCCATGCTTTGGAACGACCTTTTTTGCTAACTTTTACATCCTTGCTATACGGAAATCGACTTTATTTCCTTACATTTGCAAATATAAACCATGAACAGAAAGAATGATGTCTAAATATCCCCTCTTAGGAATGACGCTTATAGAGCTGCAGTCACTGGTGAAACGTCTGGGAATGCCGGGCTTTGCAGCCAAACAGATTGCATCCTGGCTTTATGATAAGAAGGTGACTTCGATTGATGAAATGACTAACTTGTCGTTGAAATACCGGGAGTTACTGAAGCAGAACTATGAGGTAGGAGCTGAAGCTCCGGTGGAGGAAATGCGCTCTGTAGACGGTACGGTGAAATACCTGTACCTTGTGGGCGAGAATCATTTTGTGGAGTCGGTGTATATTCCGGATGATGAACGGGCGACTTTATGCATCTCTTCGCAGGTAGGCTGCAAAATGAACTGCAAGTTCTGTATGACCGGGAAACAAGGCTACTCTGCCAACCTGACCGCCCATCAGATTATCAATCAGATTCACTCCTTGCCGGAACGGGACAAACTGACGAATGTCGTTATGATGGGAATGGGCGAACCGCTCGATAATCTGGAAGAGGTGTTGAAGGCATTGGACATACTGACTGGGTCCTATGGTTATGCATGGAGTCCGAAGCGGATTACCGTTTCAACTGTCGGATTGCGGAAAGGATTGCGGCGCTTTATCGAAGAAAGCGACTGTCACCTTGCCATCAGCCTGCATTCTCCGGTGACCGCCCAGCGTGCGGAACTGATGCCGGCGGAGAAAGCCTTTTCTATCACGGAAATGGTGGAACTGTTAAAAAACTATGATTTTAGCAAACAGCGTCGACTTTCGTTTGAGTATATTGTTTTTAAGGGGCTTAATGATTCGCAAGTTTATGCCAAGGAGTTACTCAAACTGCTTCGCGGACTGGATTGCCGGATTAACCTGATCCGTTTCCATTCTATTCCGGGAGTAGCCCTTGAAGGAGCCGATATGGATACGATGACCCGTTTCCGTGACTATCTGACCACGCACGGGCTTTTCACTACCATTCGTGCTTCGCGGGGAGAGGATATTTTTGCGGCATGCGGTATGCTGTCGACTGCGAAACAGGAGGAAAATAATAAAAGTTAATATAAAAATCGAACATCATGAAAAAGTACTTTTTTTATTTAAGCATGGCTCTGGTAGCCTTCGTAGTTGCTTCTTGTGGATTAAAGGGGAATCATACCTCTAGTGGTCGTCCGTATGAACTGCTGGTTGTAGTAGATGCGGGAGTGTGGGACCGTGCCGCCGGAAGGGCCTTGCATGATGTGCTTGATTCTGACATGCCGGGACTGCCCCAGTCGGAACCTTCTTTCCGGATTATGTATACTTCACCGAAGGACTATGATTCTACGCTGAAGTTGATCCGTAATATTGTGATAGTAGATATAAAAGATATTTATACCAAAGGTACTTTCAAGTATGCGAAAGACGTTTATGCTTCTCCACAGATGATACTGACCATTCAGGCTCCGAACGAAGAAGTGTTTGAGAAGTTTGTGGAAGAAAACAAGCAGACGATTATCGACTTCTTCACTCGCGCTGAAATGAACCGTCAGATTACTTTGCTGGAGGAAAAGCACAACAACTTTATCTCAAATAAGGTAGATAGTCTGTTTGGCTGCGATATCTGGATACCTTCCGAACTGAATAACTCCAAGACAGGAGAGGACTTCTTCTGGGCATCTACCAATACAGGCAGCGCGGATCGCAATTTCGTGATGTATTCTTATCCTTATACTGACAAGGATACATTCACCAAAGAATACTTTGTTCATAAGCGCGATTCCGTGATGAAAGCCAATATCCCCGGATATAAAGAAGGCGTATATATGTCGACAGACTCGTTACTGACCGATGTTCGTCCGATTAACGTGCACAATGACTACACGATGGAAGCTCGTGGATTGTGGCGCATGAAGGGTGACTTCATGGGTGGTCCGTTCGTTTCCCATACTCGTCTGGATCAGAAGAACCAACGTATTATTACAGCAGAAATATTTGTATATTCACCCGATAAAATGAAACGCAATCTGGTTCGCCAGATGGAAGCATCTCTTTATACGCTGAAACTTCCGCAAGAAGGTCAGCAGAGCCAGATTCCACTGGGGGTAACCAAAGAAGCGGAACCAACTAATAAATAAAAACATGGAAGAAAACAAAATAAGAATCGGCATTACCCAAGGAGATATCAACGGGGTAGGTTATGAAGTGATCTTGAAGACATTCTCAGACCCTACCATGCTTGAGCTATGTACTCCGATTATCTACGGTTCACCTAAAGTAGCGGCTTACCATCGTAAAGCACTGGATGTACAGGCTAATTTCAGCATTGTCAACACAGCTTCCGAAGCCGGATACAACCGTCTGAGTGTAGTGAACTGTACGGATGACGAAGTGAAAGTGGAATTCTCCAAACCCGATCCCGAAGCAGGTAAGGCTGCATTGGGTGCTTTAGAACGTGCCATAGAAGAGTATCGTGAGGGGCTGATCGACGTCATTGTGACAGCTCCGATCAACAAACATACCATTCAGTCGGAAGAGTTCTCTTTCCCCGGTCATACGGAGTATATTGAAGAACGTCTGGGCGATGGAAACAAGTCACTGATGATCCTGATGAAAAACGATTTTCGTGTGGCTTTAGTAACGACGCATATTCCGGTAAGGGAGATTGCCACAACGATCACCAAGGAACTGATTCAGGAAAAGCTGATGATTTTCCATCGTTGTCTGAAACAGGATTTCGGTATCGGTGCGCCCCGTATTGCAGTGCTTTCACTGAATCCTCATGCAGGAGACGGCGGACTGCTGGGCATGGAAGAACAGGAAATTATTATCCCTGCCATGAAAGAAATGGAAGAGAAAGGGATCATCTGTTACGGTCCTTATGCTGCGGACGGTTTTATGGGTTCGGGCAATTATACTCACTTTGACGGAATCCTTGCTATGTATCATGATCAGGGACTGGCTCCGTTCAAAGCCCTGGCTATGGAAGACGGTGTGAACTATACCGCCGGACTGCCGGTTGTACGTACCTCTCCGGCCCATGGAACAGCTTATGACATCGCCGGTAAAGGACTGGCCAGCGAAGACTCTTTCCGCCAGGCTATTTATGTAGCGATTGATGTATTCCGCAACCGCCAGCGCGAGAAAGCGGCACGGATAAACCCGTTGCGGAAGCAGTATTACGAGAAACGGGACGATAGTGATAAACTAAAACTGGATACAGTAGACGAAGATTAAGTAATAGGTATTAAGTAATAAGTATTAAGTATTAGCCATGCGGATGGAAGCGAGATGATCATGATGGTAATACTTAATACTTATTACTTAATACTTATTACCTATTACTTAATATTAAGATAGATGACCAAAGCGGAGATACAACAAGTGAAACAGCGTTTCGGTATTATTGGCAATACCGAGGCTTTATCACGTGCCATAGATGTTGCCATTCAGGTAGCGCCTACCGATTTGTCTGTGCTGATTACCGGAGAAAGTGGTGTCGGAAAAGAAAGTTTTCCACAGATCATTCATCAATATAGCCGGAGAAAGCATGGGCAGTATATTGCTGTCAACTGTGGTGCCATACCGGAAGGTACGATCGATTCCGAACTGTTCGGACACGAGAAAGGAGCATTTACCGGTGCTATTGGTGAGCGGAAAGGATATTTTGGAGAAGCTGACGGTGGAACCATCTTCCTTGATGAAGTGGGAGAGTTGCCGTTGCCTACACAGGCGCGTCTGCTCCGTGTACTTGAAAGCGGTGAATTTATCAAGGTAGGTTCATCCAAAGTGCAAAAGACGGATGTACGTATTGTGGCAGCTACCAACGTGAACCTGACACAAGCCATTGCCGAAGGACGCTTCCGGGAAGATTTGTATTATCGGTTGAACACGGTGCCTATTCAGATACCACCTTTGCGTGAGCGCGGAGATGATGTGCTGTTGCTGTTCCGCAAGTTTGCCGCAGACTTTGCCGAAAAGTACCGGATGCCGGCTATCCAGCTGACGGAAGATGCCAAGAAGATATTGCTTGCTTATCCGTGGCCGGGAAACGTCCGGCAGTTGAAGAACATCACAGAGCAGATTTCGATTATAGAAACAAACCGTGAGATAACGGCTGCGATTCTGCAGACCTATCTTCCGGCACAGAATACCCAACGCCTTCCGGCACTGTTCGGCACACGCGAGAGCAAGAGCTTTGAGAGCGAACGCGAAATACTATATTCTGTCTTGTTCGATATGCGCCAGGAAGTGGCGGAACTGAAGAAGATGGTGCACAATATGATGGCCGAACGTGCGGGACAAGTCGGACAGATGGGGCAGGTAGTGGCTACTCCGGTAGTGACAACGACGCACCAACCTTCCGTGCCGGCCATTATCCATGCTGTGCAGCAACCGTCTGTTTGTCCCAAAGAAGACGATGACGATATTCAGGACACGGAAGAGTATGTGGAAGAAACCCTTTCGCTCGATGAAGTGGAAAAAGAAATGATACGTAAAGCGCTTGAGAGGCATCATGGTAAGCGGAAAAGTGCGGCGAAGGATCTGAATATCTCCGAGCGTACCCTTTACAGAAAAATAAAAGAATATGAATTGGATTAAGAAAATAGCACGACCGCTGATATTGGTTGTTTTACCGGCAGTCATCATCGCCTGTAGTGTGTCCTATAAGTTTAATGGCTCCTCTATCAATTACGATAAGGTGAAGACCATTTCGATTGCTGATTTCCCGATTAAGTCGGAGTATGTGTATGCTCCGCTGGCTACCAAGTTCAATGAAGACCTGAAAGATATCTTCATCAGACAGACCCGTCTGCAACTGCTGAAACCGAACCAGAATGCGGATCTGCAGATTGACGGTGAAATTACGGGCTACAACCAGTATAACCAGGCAGTGTCTGCCGATGGTTACTCTTCGGAAACGAAGCTGACCATCACGGTCAATGTACGCTTTGTCAACAACACAAATCACGCCGAAGACTTCGAACAACAATTCTCAGCTTTCCGTACCTATGATTCCAGCCAGCTGCTGACAGCCGTACAGGATGGATTAATAGCGGAAATGAGTAAAGAGATAACCGACCAAATATTTAATGCAACTGTAGCAAACTGGTAATTTAATGACTTCTGTTAACTTGCAACAATGGATTCAGCATCCCGAGACGCTGAATAGGGATACTTTGTACGAACTGCGCAACCAGCTCGCGAGGTATCCGTATTTTCAGTCGCTCCGGTTGTTGTATCTCAAGAACCTGTATATTCTCCACGACATTAATTTCGGTGCGGAACTGCGGAAAGCCGTTCTGTATATCGCCGACCGACGGAAACTGTTTCATCTGATCGAAGGCGAACGCTTCGCTGTCGAATCCCAGAAGAAAGGGCTGCCTCTCTCTGAAGTATTGAAAGATGAGCCTACCGTCGACCGGACACTGGCTCTGATCGATGCTTTCCTTTCGACGGCTCCCGAAGAAGTAACCAGTCAGACAAGCTTTGATTACTCTATGGACTATACGGCATACCTTCTCGAAGAGACACCTGTCGCCGACGAGCCGGCAGAGGCAATGCCCAAGTTGAAAGGACACGAGCTGATTGACAACTTTATTGAAAAAAGCGAGACTGATCCAGTCGTATACCTGAAACCTTTGAAGGAAGAAGAGAAAGCAAAGGCAGCTTCTTCCGCTGAAACAAACGAAACGGGCAGAACAGACGAAACAACTGAAACCAACACCGTAGAAGAGGAAGATGACAGCTGCTTCACAGAAACTTTGGCCAAAATCTACGTAAAACAGCAACGATATTCGAAAGCTCTTGAAATAATTAAAAAATTAAGCTTGAAATATCCAAAAAAAAATGCTTACTTTGCAGACCAAATCAGATTTTTGGAGAAATTGATTATTAACGCTAATTCAAAATAACTAAAAATGTACTTATTATTCATTATCTTAATGGTGATTGCAGCCTTGCTGATGTGCTTCATCGTGCTGATTCAGAATTCAAAAGGAGGCGGACTTGCTTCTGGTTTTTCTTCATCAAACGCTATCATGGGCGTGCGCAAGACTACAGATTTTCTGGAAAAAGCAACTTGGGGTCTGGCTATCTTCATGGTTGTGATGAGCGTTGCTACTGCTTACGTTGTTCCTTCTTCTTCTGCAGCTAAAGATGTATTGTTGGAACAAGCACAGAAAGAACAACAAACCAACCCGTATAATATGCCTACCGGTACTGCTGCTCCTCAGACAGATGCTACTGCTCCTGCAGAGTCTGCACCTGCAACAGAAGCTCCGGCTACTGAAACTCCTGCTCCTGCAGCAGAATAATTCAGTGACAGGATATTCGGTTTAAACTTATTGAGTGAACGGGCTTTTTGACCCGTTCTCTTCATTATAGGCGCGAATTACGCGAATTACAAGAGATTCTAATAGAATTGTGTAATACGTGTGGTTCGCGCCTATCTTTATTATTGGGTTCGGTCTGCTCTTCTTCATACAGGAATATCCGGTTAGATGTCCTTTTTCTTATAAAATGTTCTCCTTTTTTAGTAAAACAAATGATAATTAGTTAACTTTGTTGCCCGTTACGAGATTATTAACTCCTTTTAAATATTACAATGACAGAACAATTGAAACAAAAGCTGAATGACTCCGCAGTGCTGCGTTGGAGTGTTCTAGCATTAGTCGCTTTTACCATGTTGTGCGGCTACTTCCTCACAGACGTTATGTCTCCTCTGAAACCCATGCTTGAAAAAGAACTTCTCTGGGACAGTTTAGATTACGGTTTTTTCACCAGTGCTTATGGCTGGTTTAATGTATTCCTGCTGATGCTCATCTTTGGTGGTATCATTCTGGATAAGATGGGAGTACGCTTCACCGGAATGGGTGCCTGTTTATTGATGGTGTTTGGTTGTGGATTGAAATATTATGCTATTACTACTACTTTCCCGGAAGGTGCGATGCTTTTCGGATTCAAGATGCAAGTCACATTGGCTGCATTGGGTTATGCCATCTTTGGTGTAGGAGTCGAAATTGCGGGTATCACCGTTTCGAAGATTATCGTGAAGTGGTTTAAAGGCAAAGAGATGGCTCTCGCTATGGGACTGGAAATGGCGACCGCGCGTATTGGAACAACTTTGGCCATGGTGCTTACCGTTCCTTTGGCAGACTTCTTCGGGGCTACGGATGAGAGCGGCGTATTCCATACCAATATTCCCGCTCCGATTCTGTTCTGTCTCGTCATGCTGTGCGTAGGTACCATCGCATTTTTCATCTATACTTTCTATGATAAGAAACTGGATGCTTCACTGGATGCGGAAGGACTGGAACCGGAAGAACCTTTCCGCATGAAAGACATTGTCTATATCATTACCAACAAAGGATTCTGGCTGATCGCATTACTGTGCGTATTGTTCTATTCGGCTGTATTCCCCTTCATCAAGTATGCGGCCGATTTGATGGTACAGAAGTACAATGTTGATCCGAAACTTGCGGGAACGATTCCCGGATTGCTGCCGATTGGCGCGATCATCCTGACACCATTGTTCGGTTCATTGTATGACCGTATCGGTAAGGGAGCCACGCTGATGGTGATCGGGTCGGTGATGCTGATTTTTGTACACACGATGTTCGCTCTTCCTATTCTGAATATATGGTGGTTTGCAACGGTGATCATGATTATTCTGGGATTTGCTTTCTCATTGGTTCCTTCGGCAATGTGGCCTTCGGTTCCGAAGATTATTCCGGAGAAACAGTTGGGAACGGCTTATGCGTTGATCTTTTGGGTACAGAACTGGGGATTGATGGGCGTGCCTTTGCTGATCGGATGGGTGTTGAACTCTTATTGCAAAGGTCCGGTTGTGGATGGTGCACAGACTTATGATTATACCCTGCCGATGGCTATTTTTGCTATGTTCGGTGTACTTGCCCTGATTGTTGCCTTGATGCTGAAAGCAGAAAACAAGAAGAAAGGCTACGGACTGGAAGAGGCAAATATTCAGAAATAATCCAGTATATATTCTATCTGAAAAGATATAAAAGAGAAAAGATATGGCTACGAAAGAGAAAATAAACCTCCTGGAGGTGATCCCTTGTCGTAACGAACATATTAAAGCTGAACAGGAAGGGGAGACTATTGTGCTCTCCTTCCCTCGTTTTAAACGTTCGTGGATGAGTCGTTATTTATTGCCGAAAGGAATGTCCAAAGATATTCATGTGCGTCTGGAAGAACACGGTACGGCCGTATGGAACCTGATAGACGGCCAGCGGACGGTTCGTGAGATTATAGAAAAACTCGCAGACCACTTTCAGCATGAAGCAGGCTACGAGTCTCGTGTATCTACTTATCTTTCCCAATTACAGAAAGACGGATTTATTAAATGGATAATTATCCATTAAAAAAGATTGCCCACAGGAGGACAGCACATCCTATCAGTACGCCCATAATGATGAGCGTTCCCCATACGAAATAGCTGTTATCTTTTTCTTTTTTCTTTTCCGAATCCTTGATGATGCGTTCCATCTCTTCCGGAGTCGTATCCGGCAGAAGATAGGGGTCGTTGTTTCTTCTAAGTCGCCCTAACTTGTCATTTCTCCGTTCACGGCGTAAGCGGGAGGCTTCTTTGCCGTCTTTCAGCCGACGTATCATGTCGAGCATATGTCCTTCGCCACCCATCGTTTTGTTTTTTTAGAGGTTTTATTTGCTTTCTTCTCTATCTACTTTCAGTAGTCCACCGGTCACCGGATCAAAGTAAACTTTGATGGTCGAGTTCTTGTTGAATAATACTGGAGCAAGGTATTCTATGATACCGAACTGAGTAACAGGTATTTCTCCTTCATACAATTTCTTTTTGCCGTCCGTCAGCGTCACCATTGCCTGTCCCGGTACGTTATAAGCAATGCCTTCCATCTCTTTCTTCTTTTTCCCGTCCTCTTGCGGAATCTTCACCGTTTTCAGGTCTTTCAGACTGATGTAGAATGGAGTGCCTGCCAAATCGTTGTTGGCAACTATACCCAGCTTCTTTGAAAAGCGGAAAGCTACCTCATTGTCGAATTCCTTATCCGGAGTGAGGCGGACAGTAAATGTCTTTTCTTCTTTATTGCGGACTCCCGAAAACATCTCGGTCATGGCTTCTTCCTGAAGATTCAGGTTGTCGAGCATGATTTTGAGTTGTGCGCCGTCC
The DNA here is from genome assembly GCF_058231005.1 of Bacteroides sp. RCH18. Classification (NCBI taxonomy): domain Bacteria; kingdom Pseudomonadati; phylum Bacteroidota; class Bacteroidia; order Bacteroidales; family Bacteroidaceae; genus Bacteroides; species Bacteroides sp. RCH18. The sequence continues at coordinate 1,306,662 of NZ_JBIPTC010000002.1, forward strand.
GAAGGCATATTATCTGCTTGTCCGCGCAATAATGCGTTTTTACTTTCGCGGATATTATAGATTTCCTTTGCTACCAGTTCGGCCATCTTGGCGGTAGAACTTGCCATCAGAATTTCTTCTGTGAGGAAGTCGCGGGGATTGGCTTTTCGTTGGGGAGCAACGGCATTGTTTGCTGCATTCTTTGCATTGTTACTACTGTAGGGGACGTTGATTGATTTGATAAGACCCTCTTCAGTCAGTTCCATAAGAGGAGCTACGGTTTTGTCTTTCAGTTTGACGAAATAAGTAGCTTCGCTGTTTGGTATACCTACAGGTTTCACCTTGACGCTGTTCAATTCCCAGTATTCTTCGGGTTCGGCAGAGACGTTGGTCAGTCTCAGGTAGCGGTCGGCGTATTTGCTGAATTCACCCGGCTTATAGTTGACTTTGTTTGCTTTTATTTCTATTTCTATCTGGGTTTTGGGGAGGGCGTACACTACTCCGTAGTCTTTTCCTCGTGTCACTCCTGTCAGCACTTCGGTCTGCGCATAGGCGGAAGTTGCCATTAGTAGTCCTGTTGCTATGATTAACTTTTTCATATTCGGTTCTTTTTAGCTGATTTTGAAAAACAAAGTTAATGAAGTTATTGAATAAACCGTAAGTTCTTAACTTTTATTCGCTTACAAGTCGCCATGCCGTCGGCAGACAGGTCACGATATCACTTGCGATTAATCCGATCATGCCCTGTTTTTTCTGGGCGATGTCTCCGGCCAATCCGTGAATGTAAGTACCGATCTTTGCGGCATCCTCGGCAGGATAGCCTTGCGCAAGGAGTGCAAGGATTACTCCTGTCAGTACATCTCCGCTGCCTCCTGTTGCCATACCGGGATTACCGGTCTGGTTGAAGTAACATTTGCCTTCGGGGGTAATAATGGCGGAATAAGCTCCCTTCAGAATGATATGTACTTTGGCAGTGTGCGCCAGTTCGCAGGCTTTCATCAGTCGTTCGTATGAGTCCTGACATTTGCCGACCAGACGTTCCAGTTCTTTCGGGTGAGGGGTGAGGATGGAACCTTTCGGCAGATGGGTGAGCGTATGTCGGTGATTGGCCAGAATATTGAGCGCGTCGGCATCCACTACGGTCGGAGTCTGACAATGTTCCAGTTGTTCTATCAGGGCGGCTTCCGTTTCCTCGCTGCGACCGAGTCCCGGACCGATGCCGACAGCTTGATAATCATCCGTATCGGTAGGTACGGCAAAGCATGTTTCGCTGACATCTGTTTCTACTATGGCTTCGGGGGCAGACGTTTGCAGAATATCGTTGTTGCATAACGGCGCGTGTACGGTCAGCAGACCTACTCCCGAGCGCAGGCAGGCACGGGCGGCCAGTACCGATGCACCTGCCATTCCTTTTGAGCCGGCTATCAGCAAGGCATGTCCGAAGTTTCCTTTATGGGCGAATTGCTGGCGTGGTTTGATCAGCGAACGGATTTCTTCGATTTCCAGCATTTCGTAGTTTGTTTCAGTCTCTTCGATTCCTTCTTCGCTCAGCTGGATGTCCAATAATTCCCATTCGCCAACAAATTCTGTATTTTCGGCAAAGAGGAAGGCCAGTTTAGGAAGTTGCAGACTGAAAGTGACGTCCGCACGGATAATATTGCTTTTTACATTGAATGTATTTTCTTCTCCCATCAGTCCGGAAGGGATGTCGATGGAGACTACCATGGCGGGAGAGGCATTGATATATTTCACAACGGCAGCGAATCCTCCGCTCAATGGTTTGTTGAGTCCGGAACCGAATAATCCGTCGATCACGAGATGCTCCGATGTCAGTGTGGGAGGGACGAACTGGGTGCTGATTTCATGGAAAGTTACTTCTTCCATCATCTCTACCAGTTCTTTGTTGGTCTGGCAGTCGGGCGAAAGTTCGCCTTTCGTGTTGAAGAGATATACTTCGATCTTGTATCCTTTTTCCGCCATCATGCGGGCGACGGCGAGGGCGTCTCCGCCATTATTGCCCGGTCCGGCAAAGATGGTGACAGGTGTTTCCGGATTCCATCTGTTGGTGATGGCTTTAGTCAGCGCCTGTGCGGCACGCTCCATTAAATCTATGGATGCAATCGGTTCATGTTCAATGGTATAGGCATCTAACTTCTTAATGCTGCTGCTTGGAAATATTTTCATTGCGATATTCTTTTAGTTTTCGACGCACAAACTTACACAAAAACTCTGAATTAATCCTTTATTCCGGTTGGTTTTCGGCTTTAGATAAAGTGGCAAATTGAAAAATGCAGGGGAAATCAGAAGTTATCTTGGGGTGGCTTTGTCCTGTCTGTCTGTGATTCCTCAGTTGGGGGGCGGATATTTCTCTGCAAAGGTACGGGCATTCTTCAGATAAGATGCGGAGACTTTTCGGCTAAGATGCAGGCATTCTTCTCTTAAAGTGCCTTTTTCTTTAGTTGCTCACGGCCGTGACAAGACCTCGCCACGACCGTGAGCAATGCTAATCACGGTCGTGAACAATGCTTGTCACGGCCGTGGTCAGTTAATGATATCGGTGCTTTGATGTAACTATTCTACTGCTTTCTCCTTAATCTTCCGATACTTTGAGAGATAGTTACGCCTTCTCCGGCCTGCTATAGAACTGCTTCCTTTATGAGTGTCTTCGGCGTTTGGAATAAAGCTGTCAGTAGATATGGTACAATATAAACAGCTAATGCCTTGATTATTTGCTTTTTTCGAAAAAAATGATATCTTTGTAGTGCAGTAATGTGCTTTACGTTATTCTCCTGTGCTCACAATGTTTAGATTATAAATATAAATTGTTTAATCTTCTAAAGTTTGCATGATGGAAAAGAAAAGAATTGGCTCAAATGCCGGGAAAGTATGGCGCATCTTAAATGAAAAGGGCGAACAGTCTATGTTCACCTTGTGCCATGAGTTAGGTTTGACGTTCGAGGATGTAGCGATTGCTATCGGCTGGTTGGCAAGGGAAAACAAAATCCTGCTTAGAAAAAAAGAAGGAATGCTCTATGCCAGTATTGAGAATGTTGAATTTACTTTTGGATAAATGGCGACTGACCCACATTTAAGGGGAATATCCACTTGATTATTTACACTGTTGAAAACATAATAAGGTGGGTAACTGAGACTTCTTGCACGCCATCCTGTATTTTTCTATTCCATAAGAATCTTCTTTTTTGAGGCATTTAATCTACTTTTTAGTACCTTTGCACCCCATAAACTACTAAACACATAATTCATGAGTTCATTGAAAGGGCATCCGAAAGGCCTTTACCTAATTTTCGCAACGAGCACGGCAGAACGTTTCAGTTACTACGGTATGCGTGCCATCTTTATCCTCTTTCTGACGCAGGCATTGCTTTTTGATAAAGAAGCGGCAGCCTCTATCTACGGTAGCTATACCGGACTGGTCTATCTGACTCCGTTGATCGGCGGATACATTGCCGATAAATATTGGGGCATCCGTCGTTCGGTGTTTTGGGGAGCGGTGATGATGGCAGTCGGTCAGTTCCTGATGTTTATGAGTGCCTCTTCACTAAACAATACAAACCTTGCCCACTGGCTGATGTATGGCGGACTCGGATTTATGATTTTAGGTAACGGTTGCTTTAAGCCTACCGTTTCTTCGCTTGTCGGGCAATTATATGAACCGGGGGATAAACGGTTGGATGCTGCATACACCATTTTCTATATGGGTGTTAATGTCGGTTCTTTCGCTGCTCCTTTGATTTGCGGTTTCTTGGGAGACACAGGGAATCCGCAGGACTTTAAATGGGGATTCCTCGCATCTGGAATCATGACGCTGTTCACTGTTGTCCTCTTTGAAACTCAGAAGAATAAATACCTTTTCTCTCCTTCCGGTGAACCGATTGGTATCGTCCCCGACGCCAGACGTGAAAAAAAGGAAGATAAAGCCGAACATATTTCACATCCGAAGATGGACAAACGTACCAAAGTACGTAATATCATCATCATTACTGCCCTTACAGTTGCTTTAATAGCCTTTTTTAGTTATGCCTTTAGCGATGACTGGATTAGTGTGGGCATCTTTACGGCTTGTATTGTCTTTCCAGTGCTCATTCTGCTGGATGGTTCATTGACCAAAGTAGAACGCAGCCGTATTTTCGTAATCTATATCGTAGCTTTCTTCGTCATTTTCTTCTGGGCAGCTTACGAGCAGGCAGGAGCTTCTCTGACATTATTCGCTTCCGAACAGACTGACCGCAGCATTTTCGGTTGGGAGATGCCGGCTTCGTGGTTCCAGTCATTCAATCCGCTTTTCGTGGTGATCCTTGCCTATATTATGCCCGGTATATGGAGCTTTCTGAATAAGCGAAACATGGAACCGGCTTCCCCTACCAAGCAGGCAATCGGTCTGTTGTTGCTTTCTCTTGGTTATCTCTTCATCTGTTTTGGAGTGAAAGATGCTATTCCGGGAGTAAAGGTGAGCATGATCTGGCTGACAGGACTTTACTTTATTCATACAATGGGAGAAATCGCTCTGTCACCTATCGGGCTTTCTATGGTTAATAAGTTGAGTCCGTTACGTTTCGCCTCCTTGATGATGGGGATTTGGTATCTTTCTACTGCCACCGCAAATAAATTTGCAGGTATGCTGAGCGGTCTCTATCCCGAAGACGGAAAAGTGAAATCAATCCTTGGTTATCAGATTGCTACCATGTACGACTTCTTCATGCTGTTCGTCATTATGTCCGGTGTTGCCTCACTGATTCTGTTCCTTCTCTCGAAGAAATTACAGAAGATGATGCACGGGGTAGAATAAAAAATTGTATTTTTGCGACAACTTTTTTAAAATGACCGGTTATGGATACCATACAGATAAAAGACAAGCAATTTACTGTTTCCATTAAGGAACAGGATATTCAAAAAGAAGTGATTCGCGTAGCGAACGAAATCAATCGTGATTTGGCAGGTAAGAATCCGCTCTTCCTCAGTGTGTTGAACGGCTCGTTCATGTTTACCGCCGACTTGCTGAAGCATATCACGATTCCGTGCGAAATTTCATTTGTGAAGTTGGCATCTTATCAGGGGGTGACTTCCACCGGAGTAATTAAAGAAGTGATCGGGCTGAATGAAGACATTGCCGGACGTACGGTAGTGATCGTGGAAGATATTGTAGATACCGGACTGACGATGCAGCGTCTGCTGGATACACTGGGCACACGCAATCCCGAAGCGATTCATATCGCCTCTTTGCTGGTGAAACCGGAAAAGCTGAAGGTCAATCTGAACATAGAATACGTAGCGATGGAAATCCCGAATGATTTTATCGTTGGCTACGGATTGGATTATGATGGTTTCGGACGCAATTATCCCGATATTTATACTGTAGTAGATTAAATTCAAATACAAATTAATTTATAGGTTAAAAAGATGTTGAACATTGTAATTTTCGGTGCTCCGGGTTCAGGAAAAGGAACGCAGAGCGAACGTATTGTAGAAAAGTATGGAATCAACCACATCTCGACAGGAGATGTATTGCGTGCAGAAATCAAGAACGGCACGGAGCTGGGCAAAACTGCTAAAGGTTACATCGACCAGGGTCAGTTGATTCCGGATGAATTGATGATTGATATTCTGGCAAGCGTATTCGATAGCTTCAAAGATAGTAAAGGTGTAATTTTCGACGGTTTCCCAAGAACAATTGCACAGGCTGAAGCATTAAAGAAAATGTTGGCGGAAAGAGGACAGGATGTTTCTGTAATGTTGGATCTCGAAGTTCCGGAAGATGAACTGATGGTGCGTCTGATCAAACGTGGCAAAGACTCCGGTCGTGCTGATGACAACGAAGAAACAATCAAAAAACGTCTGCATGTATATCATTCACAGACATCTCCGCTGATCGACTGGTACAAGAACGAAAAGAAATACCAGCACATCAACGGTCTGGGTACTATGGATGGTATCTTCGCTGATATCTGCGAAGCGGTAGACAAATTATAATAAATAAAAATATGGCTGAATCGAATTTTGTTGATTACGTAAAGATATACTGTCGCTCAGGCAAGGGCGGAAGAGGCTCTACGCACATGAGGCGCGAGAAATATTGTCCTAACGGAGGTCCCGATGGGGGCGATGGTGGAAGAGGAGGCCATATTATCTTGCGCGGTAACCGTAATTACTGGACATTGCTTCACTTGAAGTATGACCGTCACGCGATGGCAGGTCATGGCGAATCGGGCAGCAAGAACCGTAGTTTCGGAAAAGACGGTGCGGATAAAGTGATCGAAGTACCCTGCGGAACGGTAGTGTATAACGCCGAAACCGGAGAATACCTTTGTGATGTGACGGACGACGGACAGGAAGTGATCTTGTTGAAAGGCGGTCGTGGCGGTCAGGGCAACAGTCATTTCAAGACGGCTACCCGTCAGGCTCCGCGCTTTGCGCAGCCGGGAGAACCGATGCAGGAGATGACGGTGATCATGGAGCTGAAACTGTTGGCAGATGTAGGACTGGTAGGTTTCCCGAATGCGGGAAAGTCTACGTTACTTTCTGCTATTTCGGCTGCGAAACCGAAGATTGCCGATTACCCGTTTACGACACTCGAACCGAATTTGGGAATTGTTTCCTATCGCGATGGAAAGTCATTCGTGATGGCGGACATACCGGGCATCATCGAGGGAGCCAGTCAGGGAAAAGGATTGGGACTGCGGTTTCTGCGTCATATCGAGCGTAACTCGTTGCTGTTGTTCATGGTTCCGGCGGATAGCGATGATATCCGCAAGGAGTATGAAGTATTGCTGAATGAGTTGCGTACGTTCAATCCCGAAATGCTGGACAAACAACGTGTGCTGGCTATCACGAAGAGCGATATGCTCGATCAGGAGCTGATGGACGAGATTGAACCGACATTGCCCGAGGGTGTTCCGCATATATTCATTTCTTCTGTTTCCGGTTTGGGAATCTCAGTGTTGAAAGATATTCTGTGGGAGGAACTGAACAAGGAAAGTAATAAGATAGAAGACATTGTTCACCGTCCGAAAGACGTGACCCGTTTGCAGCAGGAACTCAAGGACATGGGCGAGGATGAAGAACTCGACTATGAATATGAGGAAGATGCTGACGATGAAGACGATGATCTCGACTATGAATATGAAGAAGAGGATTGGGAGGAAAAATGATTTCAATCACAAGAGATAAAAGAATGTTGGGGTATGAGTCGTTAAGCTCATACTCCAACATTTCTCATTTTGTAACTACCCGGCAGGGAGGATGCAGCGAGGGAAATTATGCGTCATTCAACTGTACGCCTTACAGTGGCGACGAGGCGGAAAAGGTCCGGCGGAATCAAACGCTTCTGATGGAAGGAATGTCGCAGACACCCGAAGAACTGGTGATTCCTGTGCAGACTCATGAGACGAATTGCCTGCTGATCGGCGATGCTTATTTATCGGCTTCGTCTCAACAACGGCAGGAGATGTTACATGGAGTAGATGCATTGATTACCCGTGAGCCGGGATATTGTCTTTGTATTTCTACTGCGGATTGTGTACCCGTGTTGGTATATGATAAGAAACATGGTGCCATAGCTGCCATTCATGCCGGATGGAGAGGGACGGTAGCGTACATCGTGCGTGATACTTTGTTGAGGATGGAAAAGGAGTTTGGCACAAGTGGAGAAGATGTGGTGGCTTGTATCGGTCCGAGTATCTCATTGGCTTCTTTTGAAGTGGGTGAGGAAGTGTACGAAGCATTTCAGAAGAATGGTTTTGATATGTCTCGTATTTCTATCAGGAAAGAGGAAACCGGAAAACATCATATCGACTTGTGGGAAGCGAACCGGATGCAAATCCTTGCTTTCGGTGTGCCGTCGGGACAGGTGGAGCTTGCCCGGATATGTACGTATATTCATCACGACGAGTTTTTCTCGGCAAGACGTTTGGGCATTAAGTCCGGACGGATTCTGTCGGGGATCATGATTCATAAATAATAGCTTTGAACATAGATTGACATAAATAAGCGCATAGGTTGGAATAGACTTGAACGTAAGTTGATATAAACTTGAATAAAAGTATGTTTGAAATAAAAGTATCTCAGGAAATAAAGAATGCCTGTCCGGTTTTTGCCGGAGTAGCCGTATATGCAGCAGTGAAGAATACTGCTTACTGCGATGGACTTTGGAAAGAAATAAATACTTTCACAGAAGACTTGACTACTACCACCCAAATGGCAGACATTAAGTTGCAACCTGTGATTGCTGCTACCCGTGAGGCTTATAAGCGTTGTGGCAAAGATCCGGGGCGTTACCGTCCGTCGGCAGAAGCGCTGCGCCGTCGCCTGATGCGTGGCATCCCTTTGTATCAGATTGATACTTTGGTAGACCTTATCAATCTGGTTTCTCTCCGTACCGGACATTCTATCGGTGGCTTCGATGCGGATAAGATACAGGGTAACCATCTTGAACTTGGCATTGGCAAAGCGGAAGAACCTTTCGAAGGTATCGGCCGGGGCATTTTGAACATTGAAGGATTGCCAGTATACAGAGATTCTTTTGGAGGAATCGGAACACCGACAAGCGACCACGAACGTACGAAGATGGATATCGGGACTACTCATATTCTTGCGATAGTCAACGGGTATAACGGAAAAGAGGGATTAAAGGAAGCTGCTGAAATGATTCAATCCTTACTGAGGGATTATGCCGGATCGGATGGCGGTGAACTTATCTATTTTGAATAACAAAGAAAGAAATACATGAAGAACATACTTATTTTATTGACAGTCCTGCTTTTACCAACTCTTGCTTATGCGCAAAGTAAATCCTCTTTTTCTTCTATGGAGGTGAATCACGTACGGGTTGCTACTCCCGGACTTTTTGCGAAAAGCAATCATATATATCTGCATTTGGATTCTCTGCAAGAGCATGAATATGCTTTTCCCTTACCGGGAGCCAAAGTTATTTCCGCTTATGGCACTCGCGGAGGACATTCGGGAGCAGATATAAAGACGTGTGCCAAAGATACGATTCGTGCTGCTTTTGATGGAGTCGTGCGTATGTCGAAGCCGTATTATGCTTACGGAAATTTGGTTGTAGTCCGTCACGCGAATGGGCTGGAAACGATTTACAGTCATAACTTTAAGAATTTGGTACAGAGCGGAGATACGGTGAAAGCCGGACAACCTATTGGACTGACCGGACGTACTGGCCGTGCTACTACGGAGCACGTGCATTTTGAAACCCGCATTAACGGTCAGCATTTCAATCCGAATCTTATTTTCAATCTGAAGGAGGGTACATTACGAAAGGAATGTATTAAATGTACGAAGAATGGAAATGGGGTAGTGGTGAAGCCACAGGCGAATAATAATCGCGTGGCACAAAATAAAAAGTGAAAGAACTGAGATGGTCTGAAAAAGACGGAAGGGGGGGACTAAAAAGACAATAGTATCTCCCCTTCCCCTCCCTTCGGGAAGGAGGGGTGGCTGAAAGCCGGGGTGGTAGGTAAAATAGGGTTGTCTATAATTTGCAGTGAATAAGTGGACTGCGTATTCACCTACCACCTCCCCCTGCGGGTACTCCTCCTTCCCGAAGGAGGAGATTTAAGATACTACCGACTTTTTAGTCACTCCCCAGTTATCGGCAGTCAAATGAAAGTGTTTGCTTATTTCATGATATGTTTGCCATAATTCCATCCTTTGAGGTCGTATAGCTCTGCATCCTTACGAATCCTTTCTTTAAAGTCTTCATAATTCCTTTTTTCCTGTGGCGTCCATCCGGCTTCCGCAACGGCGGCAAGACGTGGTAACATCAGGTATTCGAGAACGGAAGGTTCGGTCACCCATTCGGTCCAGAAGTTGGCTTGTACACCTTTATAATAAGGTTGCAAGGCAGCATCCACGTCTTTAAGCGGCTGATAGTTATAAACGGCCTCCACTGTTTCTGTTCCATGCCCCTGCGACATCGGCTCTGTGGTGAGTTTCGACTGTTTTCTGTTGATGTAATAAGGTATTTGCGGGCTCAGTATGGTATTCATTCCTTGCTTGGCAGCCTGTTTTGCGGCGGCATTAGCTCCGATCCATGCCATAATGGTGATGTCATTGCCAAGCATACTGGTATTTCCGTGAAGCACTTCGTTCCAGAATATAAGTTGGCGTTGTTGATCGGCAGGTTTGGTGGCAATGTAATCTTTTAGTTGTTTGTAGAAATAAATCTGCAAGTCTCTGAAGTTGGAAGAACCTATTTCACTCAGCAGCTTCTTGCATTTCTCATTCTGTTGCCATTTCCTTGTGGGGCATTCGTCACCGCCCAAATGAATATAATTGAATGGGAACAATTCGGTGAGTTCATCGATTACATCTTTGGCAAACTGCATCGCTTTCGGGTTGGCTACGTTGATTACATCAGTAGAAATCCCTTGTCGCAGCCATACTTCATGTTTATTCTCTGGGTCGCACGCCAAGAACTCCGGATAAGCTGCAACGGCTGCCTGCGAATGTCCCGGAATGTCTATTTCGGGAATGATTTCTATAAATTTCTTCTTCGCATATGCTACGATTTCTTTGATATCTTTCTGAGTATAAAAGCCGCCATAATGCTCACCGTCAGGTTTTACGTCACCATAAGCAAGCACTTTGCTGTTTCTCCATGCACCTGTCTCCGTTAGTTTGGGGTATTTCTTTATCTCGATTCTCCAGCCTTGATCTTCTGTCAGATGCCAGTGGAAACGATTCATTTTGTAGGTGGCCATCATGTCGATCACTCGTTTTATTTCATCTTTACCGAAGAAATGTCTGCCTTCGTCCAGCATAAAACCTCTCCATTCGAAACGGGGAGCATCTTCAATCTCGACAGATGGGAGACTCCATTGTAAATGGTCGGACGTTGCTACACCTGCCATTACGTTGCGGGGCATCAGTTGCTTTAGCGTTTGTAGCGCATAATAGAAACCTGCGGGACGGGCGGCTTCAATCCGGACTTGTTCTTTCGAGATGTTCAGCTTATAAGCTTCGGCGGGGAGTTGTGGATTCAAATCTAAGATAATCTTTGCTTTAGCTTCTTTTTGAGTAGATGAGACCTTGATGCCGGTTGCTTCCTGAAATTCCTTTTTGAATGATTCAAAGACCATACGGATGCTGTCTCCCTGATAAGGAGCGACTTTGGTTTTCAGTTGACTGCCAAACTCAAGGTGTCCGTCTTTTACGGTAAGGTGAGCCGGTTGTGGGGTGAGAGCGATTTCTTGTGCTGTAAGCATCTCATTGCTACATACTAGCAATAGCAGGGGTAGAAAGTGTTTGATCTTCATGGTAATTGGGGGTATTTAAATAAAAAGTATAACAGCGGACGAAGATAGAAATAATAAATCAGAAAAGTATGTCTTTATGATTATTTTGTTTGCTCTTTTTGATTTGTTTGATCTAGGTTCCTCATAAATTTGCTTAATTTGATAAATTAGTGTTTCTTTGCACCATGATATAAGTCATGATAACTAACCCCCATTATTACAACTTATGAAAAACAACAAGATTTATCTGTTGGGAGCCTGCCTCCTGTGTGCTGTTACTACCTTTGCGCAGAATGTTAGTCTGCAACCCCCTCCTCAACAACTCATTGTTCAAAACAAGACCATCGATCTGCCTGCTGTCTATCAGCTGAATGGCGGGGAAGAAGCCAATCCGCATGCTGTAAAGGTACTGAAAGAACTGCTTTCCGGTAAACAAAGCAGCAAGAAAGGGATGCTTATTTCTATTGGTGAGAAAGGTGACAAGAGTGTGCGTAAATATAGCCGCCAGATTCCTGACCACAAAGAAGGCTATTACCTGTCTGTGAATGAGAAGGAAATCGTATTGGCCGGAAACGACGAACGAGGTACTTATTACGCTCTGCAAACTTTTGCGCAATTGCTGAAAGACGGAAAGCTGCCTGAAGTAGAAATCAAAGATTACCCTTCTGTACGGTATCGTGGAGTGGTAGAAGGATTTTACGGAACTCCCTGGAGCCATCAGGCACGCCTCAGCCAACTGAAGTTTTATGGTAAAAACAAGATGAACACTTATATATACGGTCCGAAAGATGATCCGTATCATAGTGCTCCCAACTGGCGTTTGCCTTATCCCGACAAAGAAGCTGCCCAATTGCAGGAATTGGTGGCGGTAGCCAACGAAAATGAAGTTGACTTTGTATGGGCGATCCATCCGGGACAGGATATCAAATGGAATCAGGAAGACCGTGATCTTCTGCTCGCTAAGTTTGAGAAGATGTATCAGCTCGGTGTCCGTTCGTTTGCCGTATTCTTTGATGATATCTCCGGTGAGGGCACTAATCCGCAGAAACAAGCGGAACTGCTGAACTACATTGATGAGAAATTCGTACAGGTAAAACCGGATATAAACCAACTGGTGATGTGTCCTACAGAATATAATAAAAGCTGGTCGAATCCTAATGGCAATTATCTGACTACGCTGGGCGATAAACTCAATCCTTCCATTCAGATCATGTGGACGGGAGACCGTGTCATTTCCGATATTACCCGTGACGGCATTTCGTGGATTAACGAACGAATCAAGCGTCCGGCTTATATCTGGTGGAACTTCCCGGTGTCCGATTATGTGCGCGATCATCTGCTTCTCGGTCCTGTGTATGGCAACGATACTACGATTGCCAAAGAGATGTCGGGCTTCGTAACCAATCCGATGGAACATGCCGAATCGTCAAAGATAGCGATCTATAGTGTGGCAAGTTATGCGTGGAATCCTGCCAAGTATGATACATGGCAGACGTGGAAGGATGCGATCCGTACCATTCTGCCAAGTGCAGCGGAAGAACTTGAATGCTTTGCAATGCACAATTCCGACTTGGGACCTAACGGACACGGATACCGTCGCGAAGAATCTATGGATATCCAACCGGCTGCCGAACGTTTCCTGAAAGCGTTCAAAGAAGGCAATAATTACGATAAGGCAGATTTCGAAACACTTCAATATACGTTCGAACGTATGAAAGAATCCGCCGATATCCTGTTGATGAATACGGAGAACAAACCGTTGATTGCGGAAATCACTCCTTGGGTGCATCAGTTTAAACTGACGGCTGAAATGGGAGAAGAAGTGCTGAAGATGGTAGAAGGCCGGAATGAATCTTATTTTCTGCGGAAATACAATCATGTGAAGGCTTTGCAGCAACAGATGTTCTATATCGATCAGACGAGTAATCAGAATCCTTATCAACCGGGAGTAAAGACAGCTACGCGAGTGATAAAACCATTAATTGACCAGACTTTTGCCACAGTTGTGAAATTCTTCAATCAAAAGTTTAATGCTCATCTGGATGCCACTACCGATTATATGCCGCATAAGATGATCAGTAATGTGGAGCAGATCAAGAACCTGCCGTTGCAGGTGAAAGCGAATCGTGTACTCATTTCTCCTGCCAATGAAGTCGTGAAATGGGCAGCCGGAAACAGTGTTGAAATAGAACTGGATGCTATCTATCCGGGAGAGAATATTCAGATAAATTTTGGTAAGGATGCTCCTTGCACATGGGGACGCCTTGAAATCTCTACGGACGGCAAGGAATGGAAAACGGTGGATCTGAAGCAGAAAGAAAGCAGATTGTCGGCCGGTTTGCAGAAAGCTCCTGTGAAGTTTGTCCGCTTCACGAATGTGAGTGATGAAGAACAGCAGGTTTATTTGCGCCAGTTTGTTCTGACTATAGAGAAGAAATAAGAATGATTATATAGGCTGACTAAAAAGTCTGAACTACCCACAATTCCCCTCCTTCCCGAAGGAGGAGAGTTGGAAGTTACCACCGACTTTTTAGTCAGCCTTTTTTTGATTTACGATATTCCCGCGGTGACATTCCCATGATCTTGCTGAACAGGCGGGAAAAATAATAAGTATCTTCAATGCCTATTTTATAGCATATCTGATTTATCTTCATATCGGTGGTGTCCAGCAACAGGCAGGCCTGCTGCATCTTTAGCAGATTAAAGTAAGTAAGCGGACTGTGTCCCGTTTGCTTTTTGAACAACATGGAGAAGTGCGACGGAGAATATCCGATTTGCGTCGATATCTCTTCCAGACTCAGATGTTTCTCCATGTTCTCTTTCATGTAGTGGATGGCAACGTTCACTATTCCCTCATCTTTTGCTTCATTGGTACCTGCATTACGATATTGCTGGACATAGCGTAATGTTCCCAGATAAAAGTGAAACATCGAAAACGCATAGCGCAGGTTCTCGTTGCTATAACCATTTTTGAGTGTATTGAATATCTCTTCAAACAGGTTGATCCGCGTACTGATGCGGGAGTGTTGTTCGGGCTGAATATCCATCGGACGGTTGGCGTCTTTGGCATAGAATGGAGCAAGAATACCTTTGAAGTGTATCCAGTAAATAGTCCATGGCGTCGATTTGTTGGAAGCGTATGAATGCGGGACTCCTGCCGGAAGAATAAAATACTGATTGGCGGAGACGGTATATTCCTGGTCTCCGATCCGGTAAGATCCGGCACCATCAATACAATAGATGAAGACATATTGATTGATGGGCTCTTTCCGTTCCCGAAAATGATGCTTGGCTTTGGGATAATATCCGATGTCAGTGATATGCAGCATGGAGGTCAGCGGGTCCTCTTCCATCTTATCAACGATGATGCGGGGCAATACTAAGGCTCTTTCCCCGGTAAATCCATCTTTTAGTTTTACCATAGTACATAATTGGTTATTCTGCGCAAATATATAATAATGTATGCGATCTGTCAAATAATACATTAAAAATAAGATTGTCCATCTTTATAAAATGAAATTCTATTTTTTGTGCTTTGGATACGCTCTATCTTTGCAACATCAATTAATCAATCTTCTAGTGGTATGAAAAGTTATAATAAAAAGTTTGTCTATTCCATTTGTTTGGTTTCTGCGATGGGCGGTCTGCTCTTTGGGTATGACTGGGTGGTAATCGGAGGAGCGAAACCTTTCTATGAACTCTATTTCGGTATTGCCGATTCGCCGATGATGCAGGGACTGGCTATGAGTGTAGCCCTGCTTGGCTGTCTGATCGGTGCTATGGTAGCCGGTATGATGGCTGACCGCTATGGCAGGAAACCTCTCTTGCTGATTTCCGCATTTATCTTTTTATCTTCCGCATACGCTACCGGTGCATTTTCCGTATTCAGCTGGTTTTTGGCAGCACGCTTTTTGGGAGGTATCGGCATCGGTATCGCTTCGGGGCTGTCTCCGATGTACATTGCCGAAGTAGCTCCGACTTCCATCCGGGGGAAACTGGTGTCCCTCAATCAACTGACTATTGTATTAGGAATCCTTGGTGCACAAATAGCCAACTGGCTGATAGCCGAGCCTATACCTGCCGACTTTACGCCTGCCGATATCTGTGCTTCATGGAACGGGCAGATGGGATGGCGCTGGATGTTTTGGGGAGCAGCATTTCCGGCAGCGGTATTCTTGCTGCTAGCCTGTTTTATTCCCGAAAGTCCCCGTTGGCTGGCAATGAAAGGCAAAAGAGAGAAAGCATGGAGTGTGCTCAGCCGGATAGGAGGAAACCGCTATGCGGAGCAGGAACTTCAGATGGTGGAACAAACCTCTGCTTCCAAGTCGGAAGGAGGATTGAAATTATTGTTCAGTCGCCCGTTCCGTAAGGTACTCGTACTGGGTGTTATTGTGGCTGTGTTCCAGCAATGGTGCGGTACGAATGTGATTTTCAATTATGCACAGGAAATATTCCAGTCAGCGGGTTATTCGCTGGGTGATGTACTTTTTAATATTGTGGTGACCGGTGTAGCGAATGTGATTTTTACGTTTGTGGCTATCTATACGGTCGAACGTTTGGGGCGCCGTGCTCTGATGCTTTTGGGGGCTGGAGGACTGGCAGGTATTTATCTGGTTCTCGGTACGTGTTACTTTTTTCAGGTCAGCGGTTTCTTTATGGTAGTGCTGGTAGTGTTGGCGATAGCTTGTTATGCCATGTCTCTGGGACCTATCACGTGGGTACTGCTTGCTGAGATATTCCCCAACCGCGTGCGTGGTGTCGCTATGGCAACTTGTACTTTCGCTTTGTGGGTCGGTAGTTTTACGCTTACCTACACATTCCCGTTGCTGAATACTGCATTGGGCAGTTACGGCACCTTCTGGATTTATTCGGCTATTTGCGTCTTAGGCTTCCTTTTCTTCCTGCGTGCATTGCCTGAGACAAAAGGGAAATCACTGGAGACATTGGAGAAAGATCTGATAAAATAAAAAGATATAATTAATAATATCATGGTAAAAGCATGGAAAGAAAAGGTTGTAATTCCTACTTATGAAGTAGGTAAACCGGAAAAGAATCCTATTTTCCTGGAGAAACGTGTCTACCAGGGCAGTAGTGGAGTGGTTTATCCTTATCCTGTCATCGAATCGATGTCCGATGAAAAAGTAGATAAGGAATACGAAGCTATCTTTATTGAAAACGAATACATCAAGGTGATGATTCTGCCCGAGTTAGGCGGTCGTGTACAAATGGCTTATGACAAGATCAGGGAACGTCATTTTATTTATTACAATCACGTGATTAAACCTGCATTAGTGGGGCTGGCAGGTCCGTGGATTTCGGGAGGTATTGAGTTTAACTGGCCTCAGCATCATCGTCCCAGTACTTATATGCCTGTAGATACGACGATTGAAGAAAATGCTGACGGCAGCGTCACTGTATGGGTGAACGAAATGGAACGGATGTTTCATCAGAAAGGGATGGCAGGCTTCACACTCCGTCCGGGACATGCTTTTCTTGAAATAAAAGGGGTGCTCTACAACCGTACCGAAGTGCCGCAAACCTTCCTGTGGTGGGCGAATCCTGCCGTAGCGGTGAACGACTACTATCAGAGCGTATTTCCGCCCGATATCAATGCGGTGTTCGATCATGGAAAGCGTGCCGTATCCAGCTTCCCTATAGCAACGGGTACTTATTATAAGATGGACTATTCTGCCGGAGTAGACATTTCGAACTATAAGAATATCAAAGTTCCTACTTCGTATATGGCTGTCAACTCCCGCTACAACTTTGAGGGTGGCTACGAAAACGACACTTGTGCAGGTATGCTTCATGTGGCAAATCATCATATTTCTCCGGGCAAAAAGCAATGGACATGGGGAAACGGTGATTTCGGCCGTGCATGGGACCGCAATCTGACTGATGAGGACGGACCTTACATCGAACTGATGGCAGGTGTCTATACCGAGAACCAGCCGGACTTTACATGGCTGCAACCTTACGAAGAAAAGAGCTTCGTACAGTACTTCCTGCCTTACCGTGAACTGGGAGTGGTGAAGAATGCAAGCAAAGATTTGTTGATGAACATAGAACCGGAAGGTGAAAAGGAGGTACGTTTCAAGATATTCGCAACGTCTAAGCAGGTGGTTAATGTAGTGCTGAAAGGTGACGATGGAAAAGTGTATTATAGCAAGCAAGTGACCATTACTCCGGAAGAACTATTGAATGAAACGGTAGACGTAGCAGGGGAGAAGTTGAACAAACTGAATCTTGAAATCACTGCAAACGGCAAGGAACTTCTTTATTGGCATGCCGAACCGGACGAAGTAAAACCGATTCCGGATGCCGCCGAAGCTGCTTTATTGCCGGAAGAAATAAAAACAACCGAGCAACTCTATCTGACAGGCTTACATCTGGAACAATACAGACACGCCACCTATAATCCGGTAGACTATTACGAAGAAGCCTTGCGCCGTGACCCGATCGATGTGCGTAGCAATAATGCACTCGGATTATGGTATATCCGTAAAGGCCGTTTCCGTAAAGCTGAACAATACTTGCTTACGGCAGTGAAGACCTTGCAGAAGCGCAACCCGAATCCGTATGATGGAGAGCCTATCTATAATCTCGGACTTGCCTTGAAATATCAGGGACGCTATAATGAGGCTTACGACCGTTTCTATAAATCATGCTGGAATGCAGCCTGGCAGGATGCCGGTTATTTTGCCTGTGCTCAGATTGCTACGATGCAAGGACGTCTGGAAGACGCTTTGGACGAAGTGGACCGTTCGCTTATCCGCAACTGGCATAATCATAAGGCACGTGCTCTGAAAACGACCATTCTCCGTCAGATGGGGAAAGCGGAAGAAGCCTTGCAAGTGATTGAAGATTCATTGGCTATTGATAAATTCAACTTCGGTTGCCGTTATGAGAAGTACCTGATAACCAATGCTGCCGAAGACCTGCTTACTTTAAAAGCGATGATGCGTGGCGAAGCTCACAACTATGATGAAATCGCACTCGATTATTGTGCTGCCGGTTGCTGGACAGAAGCCGCTTCTTTGTGGAATGTAGCTATCGCTGAAGGCAGTGTAACACCGATGACTTATTATTACTTGGGTTGGTGTCTTGTTCAAGGTAAGTTATCCGGTGCGGAACAGGCATTTGCCGATGCCGCCGCCGCTTGTCCGGACTATTGTTTTCCTAACCGCCTGGAAGCCATCCTTGCTTTGCAATGTGCTATGGAACAAAATCCGAATGATGCGAAAGCACCTTATTATCTGGGTAATTTGTACTACGATAAACGTCAGTACGATTTGGCACTCGAAGCATGGGAAACTTCCGCCGGACTGGACGACAAGTTCCCTACGATATGGCGTAATCTGGCTTTGGCTAACTTTAACAAAAAGGATGAAGAAGCAACGGCCATCGAATATATGGAACGTGCTTTCCAACTCGATACGACCGATGCACGTGTGTTGATGGAATTGGATCAGCTCTATAAACGTGTCCGTCGTCCGCATTCCGAACGTCTGGCGTTCTTGCAGCAATACCCCGAATTGATAGCGCAACGTGACGACCTCGTACTGGAAGAGATCACTTTGCTGAATCAGACAGGCGAGTATGAAAAGGCTAAAACGTTACTTGATGCGCATATCTTCCATCCGTGGGAAGGCGGCGAAGGAAAAGTACCGGGACAATATCAGTTTGCCCGTGTGGAACTGGCGAAGAAAGCACTTGAAGCCGGGAATTACAGTGAAGCTGTCTCGTTGCTGGAAGAGTGTCTTGAATATCCGCATCACTTGGGTGAAGGTAAGTTGCACGGTGCACAGGAAAATGATTTCTATTATTTCATGGGTTGCGCTTATGAAGGTCTGGGGCAGAATGACAAAGCGGTGGAATGCTGGGAACAAGCGATTGTCGGTCCTACCGAACCGGCTGCTGCCATGTACTACAATGATGCAAAACCAGATAAGATTTTCTATCAGGGACTGGCTTTGTTGAAACTGAACCGCATGGATGAGGCTAACGGACGCTTCCATAAACTGACAACTTACGGAGAGAAACATCTTTTTGACAAGGTTAAAATGGATTATTTTGCAGTGTCACTACCCGATTTGTTAATATGGGAAGATGACCTGACCATACGAAACGTCATTCACTGCAAATATATGATGGCATTGGGTTATTGGGGATTGAACGAAAAAGAGAAATCCGTTCGGTTGCTGAGTGAGGTAGAAAGATTGGATATCAATCATCAGGGTATTCAGGCTTTTCGTAGTCTGATTGGTTAGGAAGTATTGGTTCTTGGTTAGGACCGGCGTACTCTTGTTTCAGTCCGGTGCTAACCAAGTACTTCTTCCTGTTTACGGTACAAATTTGATGCAGACAGGCTTGTCCACCTTTATATCTTTACGTATATCCGTCAGTAATCCTGTATCCGTATCCCTTTCATAAACCTGTATCACATTACTATCCCGACAAGCCACCAGCAAATACTTGCCGTTAGGCGTGATAATGAAATTGCGCGGGTGAATGCCTGTCAGTTGATAACCGACTTTCGTCAGCATACCGTTTTCCGGATGGATACTGAAGATCGCCAGTCCGTCAGCCTTTAGCCGGTTACTTGCATACAGGAATTTGCCGTCCGGGCTGATATGAATATCACCACTTCCTTTGGCTCCCACAGTGTCGGCAGCAATAGTCTGAATTTCTTTTAACTCTCCATCGTTATATTCAAACGCAATGACTGTTCCCGATAGTTCATTGATGAGATACGCATAGCTTCCATTCGGTGCAAATGTCAGATGGCGGGGACCCGAACCGGCTTCTACTTTATAAGAGGCGGGACTTCCTTCTTTCAGAAAAACATCTTCATTGTCTGCCTTTGCATTCGGATTAACAATAAATTTGTGTATCTGGTCCGTGCCCAGATCGTCTGCAAATAAGTATTTGCCATCCGGCGTGATGCGGACACAATGCAGATGCGGTTTCTCCTGACGTTCCTTGTCGGCTCCCGAACCTTTGAACTTCACCACCTCAGAAGCGGGGAGAAGTGAACCGTCCTTATCGATCGGGAAGACAGAAATGCTTCCTCCACTGTAATTGGCAGTAACCACATTACTTCCGTTGGTAATGATGTAGCAAGGATCTTCGCCTCCGGTTTTCTGCGTATTCAGCAGTCGGAAAGTTCCTTCCTCCTTATTGAAAGCAAACGCGTTGGCAGCAGCTTGTTCGTTGCTGAATTCGCTGACTGCATAGATGAATTTGCCGTCGGCAGAAGGTACGAGATAAGATGGGTTTTCCACTTCCGCTTCACTGAGTGCGGTTGCGGTTCCGTTTTCTTCATTGAATCGGAAACTATAGAGACCTTTACTGTCTCCCGAAGTGTAAGTACCGACAATCATTGTCAGTTCCTGTTCTGCTTCATGGGAGCCTTCGGTCCGGGAAGCCTTTTTTGATATACAACTAGATGTGAACATACCGATAATACAGATGGTTGCAAAAGTTTTTAGCATATATAGGTTCTTTTTGTTAGATAGCAACTTCCTTAGTCTATACTAATGTCTTGTATAATAGATGATTGCAGTTTCCTTGTCGTTCCCTTACGAGGACACGATGGTTTCCCGGCGAGGAAACGGTCGTTTCTCTACGGGGATACTTGCGTTTCTCTACGAGGAAACTGTCGTTTCTTTACTTGAAACGGAAATCTCCCTTACCTGTCCCAGTTATACTCTACTATATAACTGTCGAAATACTCACTTTGAATGACTCCCAGTTCTTTGGCGGTGTTTATAACCCATTGCTGCTCGGCGGGAGTGAGCGCCAGTTTGCCACTGCGTTTCAAGTAGTAGTTTTTACGTCCCAGATATCCGATCATCCGGTAGCGGAACGTGTTTGCCACGCGCACTGTGAGTGCATTTATTGTGCACATGAATCCTTTGGCGTAGCGCACCTTTTCGTTCGAACAGAAATAGTCACATTTTTCTTTTATGCCCTTTATATGGTTTGGATTCATAATTGGCAGAAAAACTTTGTTTGCAGGGGCGTGTTTTAAAGCTATCTGTCGCAGGCAAGTCGAGGCTTGCGGGCAATTTTCGGCAGCGCACATTCCGAATGTGAAAGGTACTTGAGAATAATCAAATGGTTCTTCCATTGCTTTTTGGGGTTGATAGTATTTATTATATTCCACAAATGTACGGATAATGTTGGTAAGTTGGAAATAACCGGGCCTACAAATGTTGTATGTCTAGGAACCAAGTCTGCCTCCGCTCATGATATATCTCTGTATACCGGATAGCATATCATCGGCTAATATTTGCAAATATATGATGGTTAGTAACAAAAGAATATGTATCTTTGTGCCAAAGAAAACAGGATTATTGAAAGGATATGATGTATTATTTATCCCTTATTTGTTTCTCAAATATAAAATAACGATTGTTCTCTTTTGATTTTCAGACCGTTACAAAGTCATGGGGTTGACTGGATTTGACAGCGGGCAGAAATGGTAGGTAAGCATGCAGTGGGTCGGTAATTTCCACTTAAATCTCAGTTATCAAAACTTTATCTGGCGAAACTAATTACGCTCTTGCTGCTTAATCGAATCACAGTAGATTAGCTTAATCCAGGCACTAGGTGCCAGGACGAGACATCACTCGGAAGCTGTTGCTCCGAAGCATTCCGGTTCAGTGGTGCAGTAACATCGGGGATAGTCAGAAGCGGCCTCGCGTTTTTGATGAAACTTTAGAGGATAAGGCAGGAATTGATGGCTTTGGTTCTGCTCCTGCACGAAAATTTAGGCAAAGATAAGCATGTAGAAAGCTTATGATTTCCTCGTTTGGACGAGGGTTCGATTCCCTCCAGCTCCACTTTGAAGCAAATGAAAGCTCTGATTATCAGAGCTTTTTCTTTTTACTGGTTTTCTCTCTTATTCCCCTTTTATTGTTGATTCGTTATTTTTCCTCTTTTTAGATACAAAGTCAATTTCTTATACATACTTTTATTCTCTTCTCTTTTGGTATGACGATATCGCTATTTGGTATTGTCAATATTTATGTGTTTTTGTTTTATATACGGAATAATTATAAATATATGCAAACAAGTATTAATAATATATCTTTATTATGTTCTAATCTTTGAGAATGTCTACTTTTATACTTGTAATCGATAATAATCTTAGCGGATATGGAAAATAATGTTAACCAAATTGAGCTGAAGTTTCAGCGTTTTTTTATTTCTAATTTCCCGAAAGTAAAGAATTATGCCCAGCTGTTGCTTAAGTCGGAAGTTGATGCTGAAGATGTTGCTCAAGATATTTTCTGTAAGCTTTGGTTACAACCGGAAATATGGCTTGACAATGAAAATGAATTAGATAACTACCTCTTTATAATGACCAGAAACATTATTCTGAATATCTTCAAGCATCAGCAAATCGAACGGGAATATCAGGAAGGATACCTTGAGAAAACAGTGCTTCATGAATTGATAGAAGGGGAGGATGCCCTTAATAATATATATTATGAAGAAATGTTGCTGGTTGTTCGCCTGACTTTGGAAAAAATGCCTGAACGGCGAAGGTTAATATTCGAACTGAGTCGTTTTAAGGGATTAAGTTATAAAGAAATCGCAGAAAAGCTTAATGTTTCCATCCGTACGGTAGAGCATCAGGTGTATTTAGCACTGATAGAACTAAAAAAAGTGCTTCTATTTTTATTTTTTCTATTTTCCTTTAAGTAGTGTTTTTCTTTTAGTTGTATTTAGTGTATAAAGGAAGAAATTAATGATGAAAAACTATATTCAACAGATCATAGAGTTATTCGGGCATAATGAGTATTCATTGGCCACGCGTAGAAAAGTGCAGCGATGGTTGGCTGACGACAATCATGCGGAAGAAAAAAAAGAAGCACTTCACACGTTGTGGCAACAAGCGGGAGAACAGAAAGTACCTCGCGGAATGCAACAGTCCATATTACGGATGCAACAAAATCTGGGAATGCAGTCTGTCGGTTCCGGTAAAAAGTATCAGTTACTTATATGGAGAGCAGCAGCTATTTTCCTGTTGGCAGTATCATCTGTTTCTATCTATCTTATGTTGGAGAAAGACAAACCGCAAAAAGACTTGGTAGAATGTTTCATACCAACGGCGGAAATACGAGAACTTACATTGCCCGATGGTACCCGGGTGATGCTAAATTCGAGAAGCACCTTACTGTACCCGGAGCAGTTTGCCGGTAAGACCAGAAGCGTATATTTGATTGGCGAAGCAAATTTTCAGGTAAAGCCGGATGAAAAACATCCTTTTATAGTGAAAGCCAATGATTTTCAAATAACAGCTTTAGGTACAGAGTTTAACGTGAATGCCTATCCGGAGAACAATGAACTGATTGCAACTCTGCTGGAAGGTAGTGTGAAGGTAGAATTTAATAATCTGATATCTAATGTAATACTTAAACCCAATGAGCAGATAACGTATAATAAACAGACCCGGAAACGTAGCCTCCAATCGCCTCGGATAGAGGATGTGACTGCCTGGCAGCGTGGAGAACTGGTTTTCAGTGATATGCATCTCGATGAGATTTTCACGAGTCTCGAACGCAAATTTCCCTATACCTTTGTTTATAGCCTTCACAGCCTGAACAATAAATCGTATAGTTTCCGTTTCCAACAGCAAGCCACTTTGGAAGAGGTGATGAAGATAATAACGCAGGTAGCAGGGGATGTGAAATATATAATTAAGGGGAATAAATGCTATATAACTGATAAAATATAGAAAAAACGATTGTTGAACCTTTTTTAACTTAATGTACTATGCAAAAAAGTATCCGGAAGAAATGGCCGTTTCTCCCGGATGTGAAATCATTGTCCTTCTAATATTAGCGTATCTCGACGCTATTTCAATTGATCATAGAATAATAACCAATTAACTAATACTAAAAAGATGCTACAAATTTACGAAAAAAGAGCAGATAATGTTGTTCAAAAGCGAGTCTTTCTCATTTTTTTAGGTCTATTATTGATGCAGACCCTTGCTTTTGCTCAAAGTGATAGTAAAATTACTATCCAGCAGAAAGATATCACTGTAGTAGATGCATTGAAAACTGTGGAAAGACAGTCGAAGATGTCTATAAATTATAGTGATTCCGAATTGAAAGGAAAGAAAATAGCCGATCTTAACTTGGAAGACGTATCGGTGGCTACTGCACTCGACGCAATCTTGAAAGGAACAGGTTTCTCTTATCAGATTCAAGGTAATTATATTATAGTTACAGAGAAGAAACCGGCAGCTACGCAATCTGTCAAAGATATCAAAGGGAAAGTAACCGATGAGAATGGTGAACCCCTGATCGGAGTAAATATCTCTGTGGACGGCAGTTCTACAGGGACGATTACGGACTTTGATGGAAACTTTTCGATTAAAAGTCCCGGTAATGCCCGTTTGAAAATATCTTATATAGGATATGCAACTCAACTGATTGCTGTTTCCAATAAGGACTTTTACCCGATTACAATGAAACAAGATACGGAAGTGCTGGACGAAGTGGTCGTGACGGCATTGGGTATCAAGCGGGCAGAAAAGGCGCTGTCTTACAATGTGCAGCAGATAAAAAGCGAGGATATAACCGGCATTAAAGACGCCAACTTCATCAATTCACTGAATGGTAAGATAGCCGGTGTAAGTATCAACAAGAGTGGTAGTGGTGTCGGTGGTGCGACGCGTGTCGTTATGCGTGGCGCTAAATCTATCGAAGGCGACAACAATGCACTGTACGTAGTAGACGGTATCCCTTTGTTTAATACTAATATGGGAAACACAGATAGTGGTATCATGGGTGAAGGCAAAGCCGGAACGGAAGGTATTGCTGATTTCAATCCGGAAGATATCGAGAGCATCTCTATCCTGAGCGGACCCTCGGCGGCTGCTTTGTATGGTAGTAGTGCGGCAAATGGTGTCGTCCTGATTACTACGAAGAAAGGGCAGGAAGGTAAATTACAGATATCATTTTCTTCTTCATCCGAATTCAGCAAAGCGTATATGATGCCCGAATTCCAGAACACGTATGGAAATAAAGAAGGTATGTTCGAAAGCTGGGGTGACAAGCTGGCCCGTCCGAATTCGTATGATCCTAAGAGTGATTTCTTCAACACCGGAACCAACTTTATCAACTCGTTGACCTTGTCTACCGGTACAAAGCAGAATCAAACTTTTGCTTCGGTTTCATCCACCAATTCAAAAGGTATTGTTCCCAACAATTCTTATGACCGTCTGAACTTCACCATTCGCAATACAGCCACTTTTCTGGATGATAAATTGCAGTTGGATTTAGGCGCGTCCTATGTGAAACAGGAAGATAAAAACATGGTATCGCAGGGACAATACTGGAATCCGGTGATTTCTGCCTACCTTTTCCCCCGTGGAGAAGACTTCGAAGATATCAAGACTTTCGAGCGTTATGATCAGAGCCGCAATATTCCGATACAGTATTGGCCGATTGCCGATGCAACCTACGGTTCGCAGAATCCCTACTGGACTGCTTACCGCAACATCGCAACGAACGAGAAGAGCCGTTATATGTTTAATGTCGGTCTGAGCTATAAGATCACCGACTGGATGAATCTTGCCGGACGTTATCGTATGGACGATACTCATGTTCAGTTTGAACGTAAGGTTTATGCTACTTCCGATCAGAAATTTGCCGAAGGAAAGAAAGGTCTGTATGATTACAGCAATTACAAAGACCGTCAGGAGTATGCCGACTTTATGTTGAACATCAACAAGCAGTTCAACGATTTTAATATTTCTGCCAACTTGGGTTATAGCTACTCTAACTACTGGTCGCTGGCAAGAGGCTACAAAGGAACCTTGCTCGGAGTGACAAACCTGTTTGCCGCCAGCAACATCGACCCTTCCAACGGTCGTATCTCGGAAGACGGAGGTGACAGCCGCGTACGTAACCACGCTATCTTTGCCAACGTCGAACTGGGTTGGAGAAGTATGCTTTATCTTACGTTGACAGGTCGTAATGACTGGAACTCCCGGTTGGTAAACACCAGCGAAGAATCCTTCTTCTATCCCTCGGTAGGTTTGTCCGGCATTATCTCTGAAATGGTGAAACTGCCTGAGTTCATTTCCTATTTAAAGGTACGCGGATCATATACGGAAGTCGGTTCTCCGGTATCCCAGTCGGGACTTACTCCGGGAACTGTGACCACTCCGATTGTCGGTGGTGCACTGGCTCCCACAGGTATCTATCCTTTTACTGACTTCAAGGCAGAACGTACCCGTTCTTATGAATTGGGATTGAGTGTACGTTTATGGAATAAGCTGAGTGCCGAAGTTACTTACTATAAATCGAATACATACAATCAGACCTTTATTGGCGATTTGCCGGAATTTTCGGGTTACAAACAAATCTATTTGCAGGCTGGTAATGTACAAAATCACGGTTGGGAAGCATCGTTGGGATACAGAGACAGCTTCGGGGACTTTAGCTTCTCCTCCAATCTGACTTTCTCGCGCAATGTCAACGAAATCAAAGAAATGGTGGAAAACTATCGTACCGACATGAGTCCCGAGCCTATCAACGTGCCGGAAGTAAGGAAAGACAATGGACGCGTTATATTAAAAGTCGGTGGCAGCATCAACGATATATATGCCAATACTTTCCTGAAGAAAGACAGTCAGGGGTATGTTGAAATCAAGCAAGACGGTTCGTACGGACTCGAACAAGGTGAACCCGTTTTCTTGGGCAAGACGTCACCGGACTTTAACCTGGGATGGAGCAACTCGCTGTCATACAAAGGATTCGGACTCAGCTTCCTGATTAACGGACGTTTTGGTGGTGTGGTAACTTCCTCTACCCAAGCTATTCTCGATCGCTTCGGAGTATCCAAAGCATCTGCCGAAGCACGCGATGCAGGCGGTGTCTTACTGCCCGGACAAGGGAGAGTGGATGCACAGTCGTATTATCAGCTGATAGGTACGGGCGACTATACCACTTCCGGATATTATGTATATAGTGCAACCAATATCCGTCTGCAAGAACTGACTTTGAGTTACAGGTTCCCCGACCTTTGGTTTAAGAATGTACTGAAAGATGTTACTTTGTCATTCATTGCCAATAACCCCTGGATGCTCTATAGCAAAGCTCCGCACGATCCGGAACTGACTCCGTCCGTAGGAACTTACGGTCAAGGTAATGACTATTTTATGCAGCCGAGTGTGAGAAGTTTCGGTTTCGGTATTAAATTTAAATTATAACTGACCCATGAAAAAGATAAATCAATATAAACTATTAGCAGGAATTTGCGCTTTGTCGCTCTTTACTGCTTGTGACTTCGAAGAGTTAAACACCAATCCGTTCGAGATGACCGACGAAATGGGCATAAGAGATGGTGTTGCTGTCGGAGGTGCTGTAACAGCGATGCAAAGAGCTGTAGTCACCGTAGGAACTCAGGCTGACGATACGGATGCCATCAACCAGTATCAGGTTGCATATAATCTGTCAGCCGATTCGTGGAGCGGATTTTTCGGACAGAACAATAACTGGTATAGCGGCAGTAATAATACTACCTATTACTTGCAGGACAATTGGGTGGCGGCTACTTATACCAATTCATATACGACACTGCTGTCTTCCTGGAAAAAGATAAAACAAGAATCCGAAAAGACCGAAACACCGGAAATCTTTGCTTTAGCTCAGATTCTAAAGATATCTGCATGGCATAAAACGCTTGAGTCTTTCGGTCCCATTCCTTACACCCATGCAGGAGAACCTGCACTGGTGATACCTTTCGACAGCGAGCAAGTTGCATTCAATGCTATGTTTGCCGATCTGACGGCCGCTATCGACATTTTGACTGTGAGGGCGGAACAAGGGGCAACCATTGTTGCCGATTATGATGCCGTATATGCCGGTGATACGAGAAAATGGGTGAAATACGCCAATTCACTGATGTTGCGTCTGGCAATGCGTATCAGTTATGCGGACGAAACGACAGCACAGAAATATGCCCGCCAGGCTTTGAATCATACATTTGGAGTGATGACTTCGAAATCAGACGAAGCCCAGATGAGTACCGGAGCCGGAATGGTCTTTCGTAACAACATCGAGTGGCTGGCCAATCAGTATAATGAGTGTCGCATGGGCTCTTCCATGTTTTCTTATTTGTTGGGTTATCAGGACCCGCGTCTGAGTGCTTATTTTGAAGCTTCTCCCAGTGCGTATGCGGTAGCGGCTTTTGACGGGAAAAACTATCAGGCGGTGCCTCCCGGCAATGCCAATCAGCAAAATACGATTTATACCGATTTCTCCAAGCCCAATATTACCTCGAACACTCCGACTTACTGGATGCGTGCTTCCGAAGTTTATTTCCTGAGAGCTGAGGCTGCGTTGAGATGGGGAAGCGAATTTGGTGATGCGGAAGCACTGTACGAACAAGGAGTTGCCACGTCCTTTGATGAAAATGGTATCAGTTCGTCTGTAGACGACTATCTGGCTTCCGGATTGACTCCGATTGCCCATAATATGAGAGCCTCCTATTACAGTTACAATGCTGCGGCTCCTACTACTGCGACACCTGCCTTCAGCGGTGGAACGGAAGAGAAACTGGAGAAGATCATGATTCAGAAGTGGATTGCATTGTATCCGAACGGTCACGAAGCATGGACTGAGTGGAGAAGAACCGGTTATCCGAAACTGAATCAGGTGCAGACCAACCGCGGACAGGGCGTTACTCGTGAAGGTGGTATTCGTCGTATGGTGTATCCTGTAAGTTTCTATCAGTCGGCAGAGGATAGAGCTAATTATGAAGAAGCATTGAAGCTCTTGGGCGGTCTTGATAAAGACAAAGCAACTACTCAGTTGTGGTGGGATTGTAAAAATAAAATCTATTAAACTATGATTCATATGAAAATGTTAAGACGATTATTATATATACTTCCTGTTATAGGGATAATGATTGCGTCGTGTGTCGATATAGAGAGCAAGGACTTTGAACATATCGGCGGTTACAACACGATGGACAATGAAGAAAGTGCACAGTATTATGCCGATCTTCGTGCATGGAAGGCAACCAGTAAGGATTACGGACGTCCCATTTTCTTCGGATGGTTCAGCAACTGGTCTCCCGAGGGACCTATTCGTAAAGGATATCTGGCTTCTTTGCCAGACAGCATCGACATGGTATCGATGTGGAGTGGTCCATTCGGCTTGAATGAAGCGAAACTGGCTGATAAGGAGATTTTCCAAAAGAAGAAAGGCGGTAAGATCACGGTTTGTTACATTCTGCATAATATTGGAACTGGTATTACGCCTGCTTCCGTTTCAGAAAAAGTACAGGCGGAAAACCCGAATGCTTCCAGTGAGGAAATCACGGAACTGGTCAATAAGGCAACAGAAGCTTATTGGGGATTTACCAGTGGGGAGAAAGGTGCTGAAGACCATATCGCAGCCATTCAACGCTATGCCAAAGCATTGGTAGACACGATTGTTGCGACTGATTATGATGGTCTGGACATTGACTGGGAACCCGATAATGGTGGTGACGGCGGAAGATACGTAGGCAGTCTGAAAGACCGCAGGGGTGGTCCGCGTGGTGAGTTTCTGCATTATCTGGTAGAAGAGATAGGAAAATACTTTGGTCCGATGGCAACCGAGCGTCCGAATGGTAAGTATTACTATTTTATGATTGACGGTGAAATATGGAACTCTAACAAAGAATCTGCTCCTTATTTTGACTATTTCATCACTCAGGCGTATGGCGACTCCAATCTCGACCGAAGAGTGAGTACCTTGCAAAGCTGGTGTGGAGAGTATTATGACTATCGTAAGCACATCTTTACAGAGAACTTTGAGTCATCCTGGACTACCGGTGGTGTACTTTTGACTCAGGCTGCTTATAACCATGTCAATGGTCCGAAAGGTGGCGTCGGTGCTTTCCGACTTGATAATGACTATGATAATGCCCGTGATTACAATTTTGTGCGTCATGCTATACAGATCAATCTGCAGGCTTATCAGGAATATATGGACAATCAATCTAATGAAAATACAGAACAGCAATGAAACGTATCAAAATCTTATATGCAGGTGCACTAGTTGCATTGTCTTTCTCTAGTGTGGGTTGCAACGACAGCGAAAGCGATCTGTTGGAACCGAAACTTTACTTTGAAAGTAATGTGATAAGAGTGGAAGTTGAAGCGGATACCTACGAGTGCGAATTGGTGTCGCGATTGTCAACTATGGTAAAGAGTAATGTAAATGTGAACTATCAGGTAGGAGGGCAGGACCTTGTGGATGACTACAATCATAAACACGGGACGACCGGACAGCTTCTGGCGACTGATAACTATGAAATGACAGGAACTTCTTCGACCATTAAAGCAGGCGAACTGTATGCTGATCCCTGCGGATTGTCGGTAAAGAACATTACCAAGGGGGAAGACGGGGTAACGTATATTCTGCCCGTAATAGTGAACAGTACGGACATTGAAAAGATAAGCAGTTCGAGCGTTACTTATATTGTAGTAAGGAAACCAATTATTATTGATAAAGTATACCGTATTAATCCGGGCTGGCTTGATGTACGTCTGCCGACTGCTTATAAAACAATGGGTTCTGTCACCTACGAAGCATTGGTTTATGCCGAACGTTGGAAGAATCTGGGCACCATTATGGGCAATGAAGGTACTTTGATTATGCGTACCGGTGACTTGAATCATCCTGATAACGAGCTTCAAATGGCCGGAAGTGTTGCACTTCAGATGCCCGATGTATCCATATTCCTGTTGAATCAGTGGTATCATGTAGCGTTCACTTACGATGCTTCTGCGGGAATGGCTACTCTCTATCTCAATGGAGAGAAAATAGCAGAAAAGACGGTAGGCTCACTGACATTCGACTTGAACGAACGTTTCTGTATCGGTTATGCTTATGACTATGACAGATACCGTAAATGGAACGGATTTATGAGTGAAGTCCGTTTATGGTCGGTAGCCCGTACTGCGAATCAGATTCGTGAAAATATGATGTTTGTCGATTCTGGTTCAGATGGTCTGGTCGGTTACTGGAAGCTGAATGGAGAAGACATCGAACAACGGGACGGAGTGTGGTATGTACTCGATCAGTCGCCGAATCATAATGACGCAACTTCCAATAATGGTTTGCGTGGTGAAACCGGTGGTAGTCAGTCTTTTGTAGAGCCGACAGTAGTAGATATGAGGGTTCGGCTTGAATAAATATAGGTTTGTTTTCTAGGTAGATTAAATAGCGGGGGCTGAATTCTCAATGCAGAATTCAGCCCCTATTTTTTATTTATATGAAATCCTGATTATTTCTTTTATGTTTCTGTGAATTACTCGGTAATATTTTTGTTATATTCTACTTCCGTTTATCTTAATGTCGGTATTGGGAAATAAAGTTTTGATACGTTGCATCTCTTCTTTAGTAATTCTGCCGGATAACTTCAACCTTTCGATTTTTACTTTTGACAGTTCGTCCGGTATATCAATTTCATTAATAAAGGTAAGCTCCAACTGTTTTATTTCTTCAAGTTTCAGCAGGACGGAAGGGAACTCTTTCACTCTAAGGTTGATACCCCTGCCTTTGGCATCGGCTTTCAATCTGTTTATGAGTCCGGTGTTGTCTGTGTTTTTCTTTTTGACCATCCAGCCAATTTGTGGTCTCAGTGCAAAATTCTCATTGTTTTGTTTGAGTCCGATGAAACCGGACCACAACTCCAGTGGTGTTTCAATTACGGTGTCATTGTAAGCTTCAATATACTTTAAATCAACTTTTACTATTTCGCTCGGAAGCTTTTTACGACCCACAATCTGTTTTAGATTATTTCTTTTCCCCTCATTGTCGTAAGGAAAGAATTTAATGATCCATCCATCAAAAGTCTCGGGAGCTCCGCATGACTTTGGCGAATGACATTTAAACATATTGCGCCAAAACTCTTGGTTTATTGTTCCTTTTGATGCCTTCACAAACTCCTCCAAAAGAGGTTCAAGTTGTGAAATCCACCATTCGAGTTTATATTCTTTTAGTCCTCTGGCTTTATTTAAAACTTTTTCCCAGTCTTGTGGTGTCCCTTCAAGCGTGATTTCCGGAATACCGCAAACAATCATTATGGTGATAAACTCGAAGTATGATTTCACCGTTTCCATTATTGTTATTTCAGAAACAGTCTTTTCCAAAGAGGTCGTTGTAGAGAAATTACAAGTGAGTGTTTCAACCAAATTGCCTCCTACCTCTTTTCTTATCTGTTCCGTAAACTGCGGGAAAATTTCTTCCCATAAAAGACTCGGGTCTTTCAGTTTCTTATTGGATTGTACAATTAAAGATTCCTTTCCGGAGAAATTTACAAAATATTTTCTCAAAGACTCATGGTTGGCATTCACATGTTGGGCAAAACCTTGATTAATCAGTAGCCAAATCATATCCGGAGATAAAACGAACGGCCTATGATCTGCATAAGCCTGATACATACCGCAGAAAAAAGAATTATACCCAAAGTATAATAAACTGTCAGGAGATTCACTCTTGGCTATTACATTAAATGGAGGTTTCCAGATGTCTTTTTCTGTAATTCGAATGGTTGATTCATTGTCAGATAGCATCAGATATCTGTAGATTTCATCAGGGGAAGCCACGGGATATAATTTTTCGGGCTTGGAGAGTTGTTCAACTTCAAAAGTAATTCCATTTTGAGCAACTATGGAAGTGCTGCATAGAATGAATAAATAGAATAGTAGTTTTTTCATAATACTAAATTTACTTTATGGTTTGTATTTCAAATATTTTCCTGTTGATAGATTATAGATAACAATATACAAATATAGTATTATTAGAAATGGAATCGCTATGATATCGAATCTTTTTTATGTCCTGTGCTTCTAAAAAAATAGGCGCGTATTATTTTAGAGGCTGTTTATTCGGAAAATTATCGTAATTCTGGAAGTCTTTTATAACCTCTTTATTTATAAGAGGTTTAAGAGAAAGGTTAAAATAGAGGTAACGAATTGGCAACCGTATTTATTTCTGCGCTTTGCTGTGAGTTGCTGTCAATGTCACTCGTCTTGATGCAAAAGTAACAATAAAAATCGAAAACATATCAAAATGTCCCATGATTTTTTATCATAGGACGTTTCTTATCTTCGATGAATATATCCGGTTTAGTCGTTACCTATATTTCAGTTAATTCCGGCTATGATTGCCTGAATTTGTATTTCAACCCATACTCTTCCAACTTGCTGTACAGCGTTGTACGTCCTATCCCGAGCAGTTCGGCGGCAACCTTGCGGTTCCCGTTCGCCTGCTTCAACGCACGTAGGATACGCTCCTTGTCTTCCGCGTCGTTACGCAGGGCGAAGCTGACGGGTGAAGTCGGTTTCGTCACGGCAAGCTCCAGATGTTCTTTCGTGACAAGTCCGGTCTGCGCCTGTAACACCGCACCCATGATTTTCTGTCGAAGCTCACGGACATTGCCCGGCCAAACATGGGTCAGCAATGTTTTACGGGCTTCTCCGTTAAAACCGATAACATCGCATTCCAGTTCTTTGTTCGCTGCCTCACGGAAGAACTCAGCCAAAGGCATGATGTCCTCCTGACAGTCACGCAAAGGCGGAACTACTATCTCGAAATCGTGCAGCCTATACAGCAAGTCCTGCCGAAAACGTTTTTCAATGACCGCCTGTTCCAATTCCTCATTGGTGGCGGCGATGATGCGGACGTTGAAACTCCTATCCGTCTTATCACCTATCGGTCGGTATCTCCGTTCCTGTATGGCACGCAGCAGCATCTGTTGGGTTTCCAATGCGAGGTTTCCTACTTCGTCCAAGAACAGCGTGCCACCCTCTGCCTCATGGAAATATCCTTTCTTGGTGCTGTCCGCACCCGTAAACGCGCCTTTGACGTGTCCGAAGAATGCCGAGGGCGCAAGTTCTTTGGTGAGTGAACCGCAGTCCACAGCAACAAACGGTTTTCCTGCCCGTTTGCTCTTTTCGTGCAGGTGGTGGGCGATATGTTCCTTGCCCGTACCGTTCTCACCGAATATAAGAACACTCATATCGGTAGGAGCAACCAGCCTTATCCGTTTCATAATGTCTTGAAATGCCGAACCGTCACGGGAGAACACGGGCATACGGCTTCTCCCGGTGTTACGTTCTTTCAGGATGGTGCGGAGCAGCGGCACGAGTTTGTCCTCCACAAGCCGTTTGGGTATATAGTCCAGCGAGCCGAGTTTCATGCTTTCCACTGCCGTATGCACTTCAGCGTAATCGGTCATGATGATAAACGGCTGCATCATGCCTTCTTTGCGCATCCACCGCAAGAGGTCGATGCCGTCACCATCGGGCAGACGCAGGTCGGATACCACTATGTCCTCGTCCGTGGCTTGCTGCAACAGTTTCCTTGCCATTGAGAGGCGGTAGGCCTGCACGGTACGGAATCCTTCCCGTGCCAGCAGGTTGCAGACAAACTGGCAATAGACGATATTGTCCTCCACCACTGTGATTTTTGTCTTATCCATTGTATTTTCTCCTTTCCTCTTTTGCCAGCCGTATGATTTCCGAACCTTTATCCAATACGGCGGTCACGGCTTTGCCTATCGCTTTGTCATCTGGAGAGCCACTTCCATGAAGCAGGTTATAAAGCTCTTTTAATGGCTGGTCGGCTCTGAGTATCTGCCATGAACTTCGCAGGTGGTGTGACAAGGTGTCCAGTTCTTGCATGTCTTTTCGCTGTTCCGCGTTCCTGACAGCCTGCATTTCCTTTTCTGTTTCCGCTATCAGTTTTTCCAGCATGACGGATTCATTGCCGTAGGACAGCAAAGTGGAAAAGTCCGGTTTTTCATTTTGGTTGCCTTTTATGGCGCATTTGTCTGAAATCTCCATCAGTTCCGATATGGAAAACGGCTTGAACAGGCAACCGGCGAATCCACGTTCCATAAGCTCCTCCTTGTCGCAACTGCCCGAAGCGGTTGTTATTACTACCGGGATTGTCTTTGAGTTGCCCACGTTGGACGAGCGCAACAGTTCCAGCAACTCAAAGCCGTTTATATCCGGCATATTCAAATCCGTCAAAAGTAAACTATATTCCTTTTTCCGTATCAGTTCTATCAGCTCCGCCACATCAATGCAGGTATCACAATGTATTTCCTCGTGGGCATACATTTCTTTTAGCATAAGGAGCAATACCTCGTCATTGTCGATAGCGATAACATCATGGTATCTCTCATTGTTGCGGATATAATTCCTGACTGTCTGTTGTGGCTGTTGTTCTTGGGTAACCAGTGCAGGTATTTCCACCGTAAAACGGCTGCCTCTATCTTTCTCACTTTCCAATCTGATTGTTCCGCCGAGCATTGCCACGGTACGCTGCACGATGGACAAACCCAATCCGAAGCCGTCTTTCGCAGCGGCATTTGAAAGGCGTTCAAACGCATCAAACACCCGTCGTTGTTCCTCTTCGGTCATGCCTGTCCCTGTATCTTCGACAAATAATTTCAATATACCGTTATCATAATCCGTTGTCAGGGATACGCCACCGCTCTCGGTAAATTTGATGGCATTTGACAGAAGATTATTCCCGATTTGCAAAATGCGTTCCTTATCGGTCAGGACAACGGCATCCGTGCAGTCTGTAACGGTAAGGGACAATCCCTTGTTCATGGCAATAGGCACAAACTCTGTTTCAAGAATGTGCGTGATTGATGAAATCCTGCATGGGGAAAGGCTGGGCTGTTCCTTGCCGTTATCCAGACGGAAGAAATCCAGCAGCGTGTTGAGCATCCCACGCATACGGTCGGAGGATTGCCGGATATTGTCCACGTACAAGGTGGTTTTGTCCGCGCTGCAAGTTTTCTGCATCAGTGCCGCATAGCCCGTTATTGCTGTCAGCGGTGTGCGCAGTTCATGGGTAATGGTATGCACAGCTTTCTTGCGAGAGGCAATCAGTGTCTCGTTTTGCTCCACAGACTGTTTCAGTTGCCCGATTAGGTCTGTCGTTTCTTTTTTATACCGTTTGATACGGTTGGCATTACGATGTATGATAATATACGAAATAATCAGTAGCAAAAGAACGAACCCTGTCAAGCCCCCTATCTGTATAAAGGATTGCTCACGCATGGCGGTTATCTCGGCTTCCCGCATTTGCAAGTCGGCTTGTATTTTACTTTCTATTTGGCGAATTAAGCCTTGCAACTGCCGGTTAAGTTCTGCGTTCCGTGTTGCAAGGCTATCAGCGTATTCCAGCAAACGGCGGCTTTGCGATTGTTGTTCGGCAATCATGTTACGATTGAGCGAACGGAGCATCGTGGTAATCACGGAAGGTTTGGCTTTCTCTTTCTTCCCTAAAATGCCCAAGAGCCCTTTTCGCTTCGGTTTCTTGGGCTGTTCCTGTACGCTTTTCTGTACGATTACAGGTACTTGACGGGCTATCTTCTCATTGAGAGCTTGTTGCTCATCAAGTACCTGTACAATCAAGCGTATTTGCCGTTCCTTATCTTCAAGAAGATGGCGTACACTGTCAATGCGTTCTGTATGATAAATTCCTTTGAAGTGGCACAGCTTACCGTCCATTGCCATTCGTTGGTTATGGTAATGCTCCAGTTCTTCTTCATTCCACTCCAATATAGTTTCACCCAATAGAAAAAACTCTATCAGTAGTATATGGATGTCACTTATCTCCTTTCGTAATTCTTCATTTTTTCGACTATTAGACTCCCACGTTTTTATTTCTTGCCATTCTTTATACCAAGTATTGGCTATACCATATATAAACAATACTATCAGCAAATAACCAAAAGCAATAATATTATGTATAGATTTCACATCTTGAACTATAATAGCATTTTTATTGTGAGATCTGATAAATCATTTTATTTTTTTTTACTCAATTTATTACACGATAAATTTTGCTAACAATCACCCAGTTGTCAATACTTTTCACCAGTGTAAACATATCAATGTATTCCTGAGTGCCGAATTGGGATTGGATCTTAACTATTGCGACACTTTGATCTATATTGCAATCTAACAATCTATAGTTTGCTGTTGATGCACCGCTTTTATCTACTATGTCATATAAGACTTTGACCGGAACAGTTTTTATTTGCCCGTTTTCAGACCAAGACATCGTTGCTTTGTCTGTAAAAGCTTTTGCCGTGATTTTACTGTTACCTTTTCTTCCACCTTCAACATAATATTCAATGGCTTTAATTATTCCTGCCATTTCTGGATTTGACTGACAATTCGAAATACACTGTTTTTGTATTTTACAAGGCTCTTTCACATTTTGAGCTGACACTAAATTGGTCATAAATAGCATTGCTATACAACAAGTCATTAGCGATATTGAA
Source organism: Bacteroides sp. RCH18 (assembly GCF_058231005.1). Taxonomy (NCBI): domain Bacteria; kingdom Pseudomonadati; phylum Bacteroidota; class Bacteroidia; order Bacteroidales; family Bacteroidaceae; genus Bacteroides; species Bacteroides sp. RCH18. Next base: position 1,344,245 of record NZ_JBIPTC010000002.1, read on the forward strand.
AATGTCTTCATTGTTCTTTTTATTTTTAATCATGTATAAAATGAGTACGCAATCTTTCCTCATATACAGGTTTATCTATGCCATGTTGCTTTGCCGTTTCCATGCTTTTTAATAACCATGCCATATTCTCTCCGAGAGAGCGCATGGTCTGTAATCCCTCTTTATCCTTGCGGACATCTTCAGTAGTAAAACCGTGTACAGAGTTCCAGTATTGCGATGACACAACAGGCATATTAGATATGGTGAAATATTGGTTTAGTTGCTCAAATGTAGCTGAAGCTCCTCCACGACGACAAGAAACCACAGAAGCTCCGAGTTTTCCAGCCATATCTCCTTCTTTACAGAAGAACAGCCGCTGACAGAATGAGGTAATCTGTCCGGTAGGCTGGCTGTAATATACCGGAGAGCCAAGTATGATAGCGTCAAATTCGGCAAGTCTGTCTTGTATCTTCCTCACAGCATCGTCACGGAAGCAATGTCCTGTTTCAAAACATTTCATGCAAGCGATACATCCGGCAATCGGCTTGTTCCCAAGATACAACATTTCTGTTTCAATATTATATTTACGCAGAGTCTGTGCAACTTCATTCAATGCTGTAAATGTGCAGCCATCTTTATGAGGGCTGCCATTTATCAATAATACTTTCATAGCTTCAGATATTTTTGCCTAATGAATATGCTTTATCTAATGAAGGGTGTCCGGCAATATCACCAATCAGCATAACACCTCCGGCATATACTTCTCCCAAATTTTCCCAACCAAGATGATGAAGCAGTGCATGATAGTAATGCTCTACTGGTTCAAAGTTATCAGGAGTGTCGCCTTCTGCTGCCATAAGCAATACACAATGTCGTTTTGGGGTATGATAGTCAGGGTCTTTTTCAGTAACGGCAAACAAGCGGTCGATAGCGGCTTTAAGTTGTGCCGTAATGCTCCAATAATACATCGGTGAAGCCAACACCAATACATCCGCCGTTTCATAATACGGATATATCTTTGCCATATCATCCTTCTGCACGCAAGGACTTTTCGAATCGCCTCCCCCACCTAAACACCCTAGACAGGGATGAATGTCCATCCGCTGCAAATTAAAAACTTCCACTGTATGTCCGGCTTCTTCCGCACCTTGCTTGAAAGCTTCCACCAGTCCTGCCGTATTCCCTTTCATACGTGGACTTCCGTTTAATATGACAATTTTCTTGCTCATTGTTCCTATTTCTTTTGTATCGTATTTGAATTTTGATTATAAGCTTTGGCTACACACTTCCATTCACCACCGATTTTCAGCAGAAGCAGATAGTCTGTAAAATCAATACGATTTCCCCAACCCTCTTCAAGAACACGAACAACCGCCAGTGTTTCTTCCACTGCCACCACATCAATACGCGCCTTAAATGCTTCACCGCCACTGATAGTGTCTACATTATGGTAGAACTGTTCAATGGAACCATGTTCCAGCTCTCCATCAAGAAAACCGAATAGAACAGCGTCATCGGTAAATAACTCGCGTGCATACTTGCTATCGCCTTCTGCCACACTCTTTACAAACTTCATAGCAGCTTCTTGTACTGCCTCATATTCTTTAATAGAATCTCTCATAATGTTTTTATTGTTTTTATTAATCGTTTGCAAAGTTACGGTGTAACGCCTATATACACAAGTACCGAAAAATTATTCATATACCGAAAAATTATTCGGTATCCTCTAAATTAGATAATTATACTTACCTTTGCAAAGTATTAAAGGAATTACAATATGTACGAAAGAAAAATACCTGTTGATTTAAGTTGTCCGTTACGTCTTACAATGAGTTTGATTGATTCCAAATGGAAGTCTTGTATTTTGGACGAATTGCGCAATACACCCATGCGACCGAGTGAACTTCACAAAGCTTTGCCCGAAGCCACACCACGAGTTCTTGATATACAACTAAAAGAATTAGTTGATGATGGTTTGGTACTGAAAACCATTTACCCAGAGCTTCCACCCCGTTCAGAATACTCTATTACAGACTTAGGACGCTCGCTATTACCAATACTTGATGCCATGATTACGTGGGGAGAAATGAATCATGAAGTTTTTGAGAAAAAATATAATGCAAATTATTGATTTATAATTTCATACTTCTCTTTTGCTTATTTTTCTTCTTTCTACGAAGTATCTCTGCCAATTCCTGATTGGCTTCCGCATCAGCAGCGTTGTAAGATGAGCCACCGCCGTTCAGCAATCCCAACGAATCGTTGAACAACTCACTTTGTACTGTGCCGGGTGGTGTGCTTGGTGTAGCCGATTCATGTGCTTTGGTTGCCATTCTCATACGTTCCTCATGCCTGTTGCGCTGCAAAGCTGCGCCAATTTTGGAATAACTGAAACTCCTGTCCACTTTGGATCCGTTGAAATGATAGCCGTTCAGGGTGAATACAACGCCTTGTATCTCGTTTGTATGCCCTCTGTGACTGAAATATACATCCACGCCCTGCCGTTTCAGATTGGCAACAAGCACATTCCAGTTTCCACACCTGCCGACTTCTGCTTTGAGGATGTCGTAAAGTTCGTACTTTGTCTTGTCCGGCTCTTTCAGGCGGTTACGCTTGACATTGTCCTTTCCGTTTGCCATATACAAACCGTATTTCTGCGTAAGTTCCTTGCAGACACGGGTACTGCGCAAACGCTCGTGCCTGTCCGAAATTGTGTTGCCGTTGTTGTCTATGCGATTGAAAGCTATATGCACGTGCGGATGTTCTTTGTCGAAGTGCCGAGCGATGAAGAATTGGGTGTCACGGATGCCCATCCGCTCTATGTATTCAAGCGCAATGCTTGCCATTACGCGATTCGTCAAGCGTGGCTCATCCTCTTTTGAAAAACTCAATGCGATGTGTCCGACAGGCTTCGATACCTTGTTGTTCATTTGCGACTGTGTATTGAAACTCATGGCGATAGTATCTTTATTTTCCATGAACAAGCCTTCGAATGCAACAACTTTGGCATTCTTTTCTTTGTCAAGAATGTAATTCACAACACCTTTAAAGTCGCTGCCCTTTACAATTTTCGCCATCATATCTCTATCTTGGTCAAGAGTTCGTGAATCCTTGCCACTGCCACCTTGCAGTCCCACCTTTCATCATGAAAGCCTCCGGCGTTCGCCTTGTGCGCAAGCTGGTTGAGATTGTTCGCCATGCCGCAGAGTTGGCGGATGTATCCGGCGTGTTCCTCAGACAATCGTTCTTGCACATGACCGTTCCGGTAACATTCCCTCATGTACTCGCTCGGCGATACGCCCGCCTCATGCGCCCGTGTCAGCAAGCGGAAGTAGTCGGCTGCCACCATCTTCACGCTGATGCGATAGCTCAGCTTTTCAGTCGCCCCTTTCTTCGGGCGACCGCCCTTGTTACGTTCCTTGTGTTCCTTATTCTGTTCCATATTTCATTTATTCTATCACGTTACTGATTTTACTGTATAGACCAACGGGATGCCACCTCCTTCAACATGGATGGTGGGTAGCAAGCGGTTTCGGTACACCCGAAACACAAACTTGCTACCTCCCAATCCTTGAAGAATGAGTTTCGGGCAGCTCCCGTTTTTGCTGTTTGGAATGTCATAGTCCCAATCCTTTCTTCTTCTGTTTTACGATAGTTCTTGGTGGTGGACTAACGGCTAATTCCTGCCGTTTGCCGCACAGGTAATCGTTCAGGTCTTTATGTCCTTTGTAGTTGTCGGAGAAGTCGCGGATGCGTCCGGCAAACTCCCTCTCCAGTTCCCAATACGCCTTTCTTCCCGCCTCGTCATTATCAAGCAGGCAATGGATGCGCCCGTACCCGTGCAGCACATCTACGGCTTTGGAAACATTGGAGACGGAATTGAGGATGACATAATCCTGCCTGTCAAGGTTGGGCATGGCCGGACAGTTCTTCATCCGCAACGTGAGGAAGGAAAGATAGTCCGTCATGCCCTCGAACACGAGGCATTTCTCTCTCAGCTCTCCCTGTTGCCGGATATGGCTGATGTCCTTCGGTGCGATACAGCCTTTGAAGAAACGGTTACGAACCTCATATCCTCCAGCCACGTTCGGGAACCCGATGGCGAAATAGGGCTTGCCGTTATGGATGAAGTGCAGTTCCCTACATTCCGGTTTTGCCAAAGCTATGTTTATACCCCGTTCCTGTAAGTAGCGGAGCAGTGCCGGATGGGTGAGTTCTCCCACTTCCAGATGTTGGAAACTCGGCTCTGATGCCTGCTGGTGAAAAGAGAAAGACACGGGACGGATGTGTGGAGCCTGTTCCGCTATCCTGTTAAGCAGGTACGGTACATGGTCGGATGCGTATAGTTCCTGCGCCAGTGCAATGATGTTGCCGCCCCTACCCAGCCCGTAATCGAACCACAGGTTACGGTCGGTATTCACCTTGAACGAGGCTTCCGTTTCCTGCCGGAACGGGGATTTGTACCACAGGCTGTTTCCCTGTTGCTTTACGGGCGTGTAGCCCAGACTTTGCAGATAGTCTGCGATTCTGATTTGTTTCGCTTCTTGTGTAGTCATAATCTTACAATAGATTTAGTGATGAATGTAAAAACGATGATCTGATGAATCCGTACATCATTTTATAGAATGACAGCATAATACATATTCATCATCCTTTCATCAAAGTACTCGCCAAAAGAGAAATTCATCATTGATAGTGACGGGCATGGTGTGTCAGTCCCATTTCTCCTTTTCATCATCGGAATACTTTTGATGAATATCTGATGAGAATATAAACCTGTATGTTTCAGTATGGTTATATGCTTGTTCATCATTTCATCAAAATAATCAGAGAGTTGTCAGATATTCTTTTGTCACGGTATAGAATCTTCCGGTTTTCCGTATGGGCGAATAGTGACATTCACGGGTACAGTCCACTTGGTAGGTGGTGTAGGTAAGCGTATTGGATGCAGGAGTGAGTTTCCAACATTCCTGTATCACTTTCCGGACTTGGTGTTTTTCCACCTTTACCTGTGAGTGTACCAGTAAAAGAAGAACATCGTTATAGCAGAATGAGAACGTGTCCGTGCCTGTACCGTCCATGATGTCGAGTATAAGCTCGCACATCTCGATTTCCAGACGGTTGCGGTTGCTGCGGATAATCTTCCGCAAGGCTTCGGTATGCAGCAATGACGGAGCAAACCACATCCGGCTTTCTTTTTTCGTTGCCATCATCCTGTGCTGCAAATGATACAGGAAAGCCGGGATTTCCGCTTTCAGTTTTTGCAGGAAATTGGTATCGTCAGATTGCAGGTGGTTTATCTTTCGCACCCAATAACGTGTCTCGCCAGCGTCAATGATGACAGGCAGATACTCGTTGTTGGAACACAGCACGAACTTGGCGAAGAAGGCTATCTCGTCACGGTCTTTGCCCTTTGCTTCGACCTTGTAGGAGAGTGTGGTGCTGAGGTTCTTCAACCGTTCGCTGTCTTCCCTTCGGTTGAGCAGCACCTCGTCCACCACAATGAGCAGTTTGCCCGTCCAGTCGGAATTGAACTGGTTGCGGAAATCCTCGTTGGTGTTGAACGTGACATTGTTCTGAAACACGGCTTTCAGGAAGTTCAGAAACGTACTTTTACCTGTATTGCGCTCTTCCGACACCAACAACAGGATAGGCAGTTTCTGTACAGGTTGCAGGTAGAGCAGTTGCAGGTAATCCATGCCCAACTCGTATTGTTCACCGAAGATGTGGCGCACCAATGACTGGATACAGGGAAACCCGCCTTGTTGCGGGCGGTGCTCTATAGGCTCGTATAGGTTCAGGAACTTGTCCACCACGGGACGGTAGCCCACATGGTCGGGGACGGTGCAAAAGCCGTCATACTTTGGCACAGTGGCGAGATAGTCCTTGCCGTAGTCCTGCCGTAGCGTCTCGTTGTTCCACACGATGCGTTTCTTCACATAGCCTCCGTTCAAACGGGGCTGGTTCACTAACTTATAGAGGGTCGTACCCACACGGATAAACTCCTCCTTTTCTGTATTTTTCTTGTCCATAGGCACATATTGCTTTATGATTGTCGAATGTTTGTCTGGCGCAAAATTCGGCAATACAAACAAGACGGATTGACAACTCACACGTGACTCACGTAAGATTTTCTTGGATTTGGCTTAAAAGCATACGACAAAAGCCCGAAAAAGGTGCTTCTTCGGACTTTTGTTGGTAATACGTATTGCTGGTAAAACGGCAATACGTCTGTTCAACTGACCACAAATACGTTTTATCAGCAGTACGTTTTATTGATAATGCGTTTTATCGGCAATAGATTGACATATAACGATTTGTCGGTTTCACTATTTCATGTCGCCATATCATTGGGCTTTATGCTTGATAATTAGACATATTCATATTGTGAATACCCGGCGAAAAGAAGAACATTGTTTTCTCTTTTCGCAAGTACAGCCTTTCAAATATGGCATTGCGCACCTGCTCCGCACCGAAGCTGTTGATGCGGAAAGCAAGCGCGACTACCATCGGAAAACTGAACACATCGGCATAATACCCGTTCTCCAGCCGGACATATCTCTGTACTTCGTATTCTTTCAATACGCCACTTTTATACACGGCACAGATAGCTGCACGAAGTGTCGGGACAATTATCCCGAACAGTTCCACAAGTTCCGGTTCACTCATCCATATATCAGTGACATTTTCCGGCACAATGATGTTGCCGGATTCGTTCATGGTTATGATGTTTCTTTCCATACTCATGACATCGTTATCCCGTTAAACGTCTTGCTCAATTTATCACCGAACATCGTCAGGTCATTGTCGAGTTTCTGCGTGGTTATCTTTGCGTAGATTTGGGTTGTGACGATATTCGTATGTCCCAATACACGGCTTACGCTCTCGATGGGCATGCCCTTGCTCAAAGCTAATGTTGCGAAGCCATGACGACTGCAATGAAATGAAATTGACTTGGTTATACCACATTCCTTTATCATCCGTTTCAGAGGTTTACAGATAGACCAGTAGTTCAAGCCGGGGAATATGCGGTTGTCTTTCTGTATCGGTCGGTAGCGTTCGATTATCTGCAAGGGTATATCCAGCAGCTTCACTTGGAAGGGGACTTTGGTCTTGTGGCGTTTGGACAATATCCACTTCTCGCCGTTCACCTCCACGATGTTGTCATTCGTCAGTTCCTGAATGTCCACGAACGACAAGGCGGTGAAACTGGCAAAGACAAAGATGTCACGGATGTATGCGAGCTTGCTATCCTCGAACTCATGTGTCATGACCGCTTTCAGTTCATCTTCCGTCAGATATTCCCGCTCCTTCACATTGGGGCTGATGTGGAACTGTGCGAAAGGGTTGCGTGGTATCAGTCCGTTGAAGTGCGCACGCATCACCACGCCTTTCAGCCACATACATTTCTCCCATATCGTCCCGTTATGCAGTCCGGCTTCCGTTGAGAGGTATGCGGCGAACTCCTTGATGAAATCGGGAGTAAGTTCCGGCATAGCCATGTCCGTACGCTTGTAGAACGACTTGATGAACGCCGCAACGTAGTTTCTTGCCACCACACGGGAACGATAGGTCGCCATTGTACGGTCTTTTCCCACACGTTTCCTGAACACCTCGTTCTCACGGTCAAAAGCTTTGAGCAAGGTCTCGTACTCGCTGCCGATTCCCTGAAAGGCGTTGCGCACCATTTCAGCCGTGACGAATGCCTCACGGTCGGATATGCGCTGGTAATGCTTGATGATTTGCGCCTTGATGTTGTCAAGGGCAAGGTTGATGTCCCGCGCCTCGTGGCTCTTGCCTTTTGCCTTGTTCCCTTTCACGTCCCAAAGCGTTTTCGGAATGCTCTGCTTGCAACTGAACTGCGCCACAGTCCCGTTGATTGTAACCCGTCCCATGATGGGGACAATACCGTTTTTCTCCTTGCTGCCGTTCACGTAGAACAGCACCTTGAATGTGCTTCTTGCCATACTCGTTTTTTGTTTGCAAAGTTATTACTCAACGAGTTAGACCTTGATATGCCAACCTGTGCCACAAACTGCCAGATACAACACGGTATGTTAAAAATCACCATCCGGCGGGTAACGATTTGGAGACCGTTCTGCTTCATAAATCCGCTTTCCTTTGCGTTACCCCGATTTTTCGCTTGTCCTCATTTGGCTCCGCAAACGCCTTATTGACAGGCGTTACGAAGACATTTATCCCTTTTTATTCGTCTTTTCCAGAGATTTATAGTAAGTTTGCTATGGAATTTAAATCAAGTGTTTCAGCGTAAGATAATACATATCGATATGGACGCTTTCTACGCCTCTGTAGAACAGCGTGATCATCCGGAACTTCGTGGCAAACCCTTGGCGGTGGGACATGCCGAGGAGCGGGGAGTTGTGGCAGCAGCCAGTTATGAAGCCCGTCGTTACGGGGTCCGTTCCGCCATGTCTTCTCAGAAGGCGAAACGTTTATGTCCCCAGCTTATTTTTGTATCCGGAAGAATGGATGTTTATAAGTCCGTCTCCCGTCAGATACACGAAATCTTTCATGAGTATACCGATATAATCGAACCTCTGTCTTTGGATGAGGCCTTTTTGGATGTTACGGAGAATAAGAAAGGAATCTCTCTGGCAGTTGATATTGCAAAGGAGATAAAACTTCGTATCCGGGAACAGTTGAACCTGGTTGCATCTGCCGGAGTCTCCTATAATAAATTTCTTGCAAAGATTGCATCGGACTATCGGAAACCGGATGGACTGTGTACCATACATCCTGACCAGGCGCTGGACTTCATAGCCGGACTTCCGATCGAGTCTTTTTGGGGAGTAGGACCTGTGACAGCAAAGAAGATGCATTTGCTTGGTATTCACAATGGTCTTCAATTACGTAAATGCTCGCTCGAAATGCTGACGGCCCACTTTGGAAAGGTGGGGGCGCTCTATTATGAATGTTCGCGGGGGATTGACGAGCGTCCGGTTGAGGCAGTTCGTATTCGGAAGTCTATCGGTTGTGAACGAACGCTGGAAAGAGATATATCGGTTCATTCTTCCGTTATCATCGAATTGTATCATGTAGCGGTAGAATTAATAGAACGTCTTCAACGTAAAGAGTTTAAAGGAAATACATTAACTCTGAAGATTAAGTTTCATGATTTTAGTCAGATTACCCGAAGTATTACGCAGTCGCAGGAGTTGTACACATTAGACCGCATCCTTCCACTCGCTAAAGAGTTATTGAAAAGTGTGGAGTACGAACAGCATCCTATCCGCTTGATCGGGCTTTCTGTTTCCAATCCGAAAGAGGAGGCGGATGAACAACATGGAGTTTGGGAGCAGCTCAGTTTTGAGTTTAGCGATTGGGAATAAAGTTCAGGTTTTACCATCGGTGGAAATTTAATAGAAGCTCAAATGAAGTTTCTGTTTATAATCAACAGGATGTTTTTCAAACGGAGCGTCTGTTTACTCTGAATGAAGGCTCTGTTTGCCCTAAATAGAAGGTCTGTTTGCTTTGAACAGAGCGTCTGTTTCACGAGAGGGCTGAGAGCTTCTGGATGTACTTTTTTTGAAGTCTGTACTTTTTTGTCATGAGGTTCGTATGATTTGCTCACCTTACTTTTTGAGAGATGCGTTATCTTTGCCATACTTAAACGAACAAAATACCATGAATCGAATGAAGCATTTAATTTGTGTTTTTCTGTTAGCTACCTTTGGAAGTTTCTCTTTCAAAGCCAATGCCTATACAGAACGCGATATGCTGCAAAAAGCGGCAGATGAAACTACGTTGAAAAATGTGCTGGTAATGAAACAGGCATGGGTACCTTATCCGGCCTATACTGATCGTGCTGCTTGGGACTCATTGATGGGGCCCAACAAGCAGCGTCTTATCGCGGCAGGCGAGAAGCTCCTCGATTACAAATGGCAACTGATCCCTGCTACCGCCTATCTTGAATATGAGCGGACCGGTAATCGTAAAATCATGGAAGTTCCCTATGACGCCAATCGTCAGGCATTGAATACGCTGATGTTGGCAGAACTGGCGGAAGGCAAAGGACGCTTCATCGATCAGCTGCTCAACGGAGCTTATATGAGTTGCGAAATGAATTCATGGGTACTGTCTGCTCACCTGCCCCGGCAAAGCAGCAAACGTTCTCTTCCTGATTTCCGCGAACAGATCATTGATCTTGGTTCCGGCGGATATGGTGCATTGATGGCTTGGGTGCACTATTTCTTCCGTAAGCCTTTCGACAAAATCAATCCGGTGGTTTCTCTGCAAATGCGCAAAGCTATTAAGGAACGTATCCTTGACCCTTATATGAACGATGACGATATGTGGTGGATGGCGTTCAACTGGCAGCCGGGCGAGATTATCAATAACTGGAATCCTTGGTGCAACTCCAATACTTTGCAGTGTTTCCTTTTGATGGAGAACAATAAAGACCGTTTGGCAAAAGCTGTATACCGTTCGATGAAATCGGTAGATAAGTTTATCAACTTTGTGAAGTCTGACGGTGCTTGCGAAGAAGGAACTTCTTATTGGGGACACGCGGCAGGTAAGCTTTATGATTATTTGCAAATACTTTCCGATGGTACGGGTGGCAGAATATCCCTGTTGAATGAACCGATGATCCGGCGTATGGGAGAGTATATGTCCCGTTCTTATGTCGGTAATGGTTGGGTGGTGAACTTTGCCGATGCTTCCGCGCAAGGTGGTGGCGATCCTCTGCTGATCTATCGTTTTGGTAAAGCGGTAAACAGCAATGAAATGATGCATTTTGCCGCTTATCTGCTGAATGGTAGAAAACCGTATGCGACCATGGGAAACGATGCATTCCGCTCGCTCCAGTCTCTGCTTTGCTGCAATGATCTTGCCAAAGAGACTCCAAAGCATGATATGCCGGACGTGACTTGGTATCCCGAGACGGAGTTCTGTTACATGAAGAATAAGAATGGAATGTTCGTGGCTGCCAAAGGCGGATTCAACAACGAAAGTCATAATCATAATGATGTGGGAACGTTTTCCTTATATGTGAATACAATTCCCGTAATCCTTGATGCAGGAGTAGGTACATATACCAAGCAGACATTCGGTAAAGACCGTTACACCATCTGGACAATGCAGAGTAATTATCATAATCTGCCGATGATTAATGGTATACCGCAGAAATACGGACAGGAATACAAAGCGACAAATACCATTTGCAATGAAAAGAAACGCATGTTCTCTACTGATATTGCTGCCGCCTATCCGTCGGAAGCAAAAGTGAAAAGCTGGATTCGGTCGTATACACTGGATGACCGGAAACTGACGATTACCGACAGCTACACGCTGGATGAGGCCGTAGCTCCCAATCAGGTGAATTTCATGACTTGGGGCAATGTCACTTTCCCGTCCTTGGGCAAAATTCAGATTGAAGTAAAGGGGCAGAAAGTGGAACTGGACTATCCGACTCAGTTCAAAGCCGAACTGGAAACAATCCAATTGGACGATCCGCGCCTCTCTAATGTATGGGGTAAGGAGATTTATCGCATCACACTAAAAACAAACGAAAAGAAAGAAACTGGAAATTATAAGTTTGTTATTCAACAAATTAAATAGGATTCAGCAAGCAGAGTGAAAATAAGAAATAACGTATAAACAATAAAATCGCAGTAAGATGAAAAAAGTATTATTAGTTAGTCTTTTGGCTATCGCAGGAGTAAGCGTCAGTGCGCAGAATCTGATCAAAAATGAAAAGTTTGCTACGGAAGTAACGAACAAGGTAACCAATCCTAACAAGGCTACGGCCGGTGAGTGGTTCATTATGAATAATGAGGCGGACGGAGTGACAACAATCGCTTGGGAGCAGACCGGAGATGCCAAGTATCCGAACGCGATGAAAATAGATAATTCGGGTGCTGAGAAGAATACATCCTGGTATAAAGCGTTTCTTGGTCAACGTATTACAGATGGCTTGGAGAAAGGTATCTACGTGCTGACTTTCTATGCAAAAACAAAGGAGGCAGGAACTCCGGTCAGCGTATATATCAAGCAGACGAATGAAGAAAAAAATGATAACGGCAAGCTTAACACTACTTTCTTTATGCGCAGGGATTACGATGCTGACGCCCAGCCTAACGCTTCTGGTGCACAGTACAACTTCAAGATTAAAGATGCCGACAAATGGACGAAGGTCGTTGTTTACTATGATATGGGACAGGTAGTGAATGCTATCAGCAGTAAGAAGTCAAATCCTGATATGGAAGTGTCCGATACAGATGATGACGCTGCTATCCTGAAAGACTGTTACGTGGCTATCCTTGGACAGAATAAGGGTGGTGTAGTAGAAATCAGTGATGTGACTTTGAAGAAGAAATAAAAAGAAAGAGCGGAGAACCAGTGTGGTTGCTCCGCTCTTTTCATGATATATATTAGTGTGTTTAATTACATGGCTGGCTGCTTCGTCAGCAGTTTTTGAAGTTTACCATTCAAGGTTTGGCACATAGCACCGTTTCCCATTGCTTGATAACGTTTGATACGGTACTGTAACATCATGATTTTTTCATTTGCATTCTTTTTCATAATTTGTTTCCTCTTTTTTTGCCCTCCACGTTTTGAAGAGCGGTTTTACATCTTGTTTTCTTTATTAACACTGCAAAGATACAAAATGTTTTTGAATTATATGCTGTAAAACATAAAAATCTTCTTTTTCTTATGAAATTTCTTTTTATAAGAGGTTCGAACACGGAGATGTTACAAACCTGTTACAATTTTCCCGTCCTCTTTCTCCGATGACAATATTATTCTTATCTGTCACATTTTTATATACTTATCTAGGCATTCAGAAAATATTCTTGTATTTTTGTGAATCAGCAATCTTATTATCTAAAAATAAACCAAACACTTTTATGAAGACATTCATTCATCTTTTATCCGTTCTTATCCTGTCTGTTGTGCTATTTGCCTGCAACAACGCTCATTTTCTGAAAGAAGAGAATTATCGGAATCAAGTGACCGAAGACTTTGAACAGAAAAAACAAGCACTTCCTCATGGAGACCTGTTTACTGTTTTTTCGAATCCTGACTTGTCTGTATATGAGCAGGAAGCCCTGATGTTTCTCTATGCTTACATGCCGATAGGGGATGTGACGGATTATTCGGGAGATTATTATTTGGAGAATGTTCGCTTGTCCGGGCAGACGCGTATCGAGATGCCTTGGGGGGATCAGATTCCGGATGAATTGTTCCGGCATTTTGTGTTGCCTATCCGGGTGAATAATGAGAATCTGGATGACTCGCGTCGGGTGTTTTATGGAGAATTAAAGGATAGGGTGAAGCATCTGTCCATGAAAGATGCTATTCTGGAAGTAAATCATTGGTGTCATGAAAAGGTGGTCTATCGTCCGAGTGATGCACGTACCAGTTCGCCGTTGGCATCGGTGAAGACAGCCTATGGACGTTGCGGAGAAGAATCCACATTTACTGTGGCTGCGTTGCGTTCGGTGGGGATTCCGGCAAGGCAGGTATATACTCCCCGTTGGGCGCATACGGATGATAATCATGCCTGGGTAGAAGCGTGGGCGGATGGCCAGTGGTATTTCTTCGGAGCTTGCGAGCCGGAACCGGTTTTGAATCTCGGATGGTTTAATGCTCCTGCCAGTCGCGGGATGCTGATGCATACAAAGGTGTTCGGTCGCTATACCGGTCCGGAAGAGATTATGCTTGAAACGCCGAATTACACGGAGATCAATGTGATAGACAATTATGCGCCTACTGCCAAAGCTACAGTGACGGTGACGGATACGGAAGGACATCCGGTATCAGGTGCAAAAGTGGAATTTAAGATATACAATTATGCTGAGTTCTATACGGTAGCCACGAAATATACCGATGCCGAAGGTAAAGCCTTCCTCACTGCCGGCAAGGGAGATATGTTGGTATGGGCATCCAGGGATGGAAAATTTGGATATGCTAAACTGTCATTTGGAAAAGAAGATGCTTTGAAGTTATCTTTAGATAAGAAAGAAGGTGAAAGCTATACACTTCCGATGGATATTGTTCCTCCGGTAGAAGGGGCTAACCTTCCCGAAGTAACTCCTGAACAACGGGCGGAAAATGACCACCGGATGGCACAGGAAGATTCGATCCGCAATGCATATGTGGCAACGATGATGACAGATGAACAGGCAAAAGAATGGGTGAACGGACTGTACGGAAATATATTGCAACCTGAAACTATGAAAGATAAGTTGGCAGCTTTTCTGGTTGCTTCGCGCGGAAACCATCAGACATTGAAGGATTTTCTTTCAGCTATCAGAAAGGAGAAAAAACATATTTCATGGGAGGAAATGCGGGGTATGTGGTTATTAGAGAATATCTCGGCAAAAGATCTTCGTGACGTGACGCTCGATGTACTGAACGATCATCTGAAAAACACATCGGATGGAGAAAAAAAGGACGCTGATCTGGTGAAAAGGGCGTTGCTCAATCCTCGCATAGCGAATGAGATGTTGACTCCTTATAAAAAGGTACTTTATGATGCAATTTCTGAAGCAGTCTTGAAATCGGCACCTGTTGATGCTGCTCATGATGCCAAAGCATTAATAGAATGGTGCAGAAAAGAGATCAAGATCGATAACGAACTGAATTCTCAGCAGATTCCTGTTTCTCCGATGGGAGTATGGAAGTCGCGTGTAGCTGATGAGAAGTCCCGTGATATCTTCTTTGTAGCAGCTGCCCGGAGCATAGGGATACCAGCCTGGATTGATGAAGTGACCGGGAAGGTTCAGTATGCAAGTGATGGACTTTCTCCGCAGGATGTCAATTTTGAGACTTCGCAGTCCACGCAACCTCGTACCGGCATGTTGAAAGCCAGCTATACTCCGATACGTTCTTTATCCGATCCTAAATACTATTCTCATTTCACTATCTCCAAGTTTAAGAACGGCACGTTCCAACTGCTCAATTATGACGAAGGCGATGTAGATATGGGTGGTGGTGCTACGTGGTCGAATCTCCTGAAAAACGGAGTAAAGCTGGACGAAGGTTATTATATGATGGTGACCGGAACCCGCCTGGCTAGTGGTGCGGTACTTTCTAATACCACATTCTTCACTATCGAACCGGATAAGACGACTACTGTTGACCTTGTGATGCGTGAAAGTAAAGATCAGGTACAAGTGATCGGTAATTTCAATTCCGAAGCTACCTATCGTCCGGTAGGAGGTACTGACCTGCAAAGTATCCTGCAAACCTGCGGACGAGGCTATTTTGTGGTTGCTGTTCTCGGAGTGGGGCAGGAGCCTACCAATCATGCTTTAAGAGATATTGCGGCTTTGCGCAGCGAGTTTGAACAGTGGGGACGTAAAATGGTCTTTCTTTTCCCTTCGGAAGAGCAATATAAAAAGTTCAACACCCATGAATTTAAAGATCTTCCCTCTACCATTGTTTATGGCATTGATGTGGATAACAGCATTCAAAAACAGATTGTTGATGCGATGAAGTTGAATCAATCAACCCTGCCTGTCTTTATCATTGCCGATACCTTCAATCGTGTGGTCTTTGTTTCTCAAGGATATACGATCGGTCTGGGAGAGCAATTGATGAAAGTAGTACATGGATTATAAAGAGGAGCCAGAGTGCAATAATCGTTAATTCTTACCATTAATACATTGTTATTGGAAAAGAATGATTACGTTTGCAGCAAATTATGGCAAAGTACATTTTTTGCATATTAGCATGCGCATTTCTGGCTTTGGGATTTACTCATATTTCCAATAAAGAATTGCAGGGATTTCAGAAAGAAACTGAGGTCCCGGCAATTGATATGCAATACAATGCGGGAGCAAATTGCAGTGTCTCTTCTGCCGGTTTCGATAAATCATGTAAAGATACTCATTCATTGCTGACTGACGGAACTTACGGCAGTAAGGTCAGTGACTGCATTTTTGATAACCTCTCTTTTCCGAGAAGCATTGTTCCTTTCAAAAATCTGAGATTTAATACAAATACTGCAATAATACAGATATTGAGCTCACTGAATACGTTGCTTCCGGAGGAACGTCTGAGCCATACCTGCTTTGATGTCAATTACACTAAATATTCGTGTAAATACTACGTCTATACATTAGCCCATATTCTTATTTAGGCTGCATTATTTTCCATTGGCAGGGTGAGGTATGTCTTTTCTCTCTGCCCCTCCTTTTATTTATTGTTCCTATAAACGTGTGATATATTTCCCGGATACCCAATCAAGTATCGGGATCAGGATATTGTGTTTTCGTTGTGAAACGGGAGTTACGTCGTATAGAAGCAAAGATGTATACCGAAGTGATTCAGGCAAATAACATCTGCCGATTGTTTCTATATGGGTGATGAGGAGTGCCCAATGGGATTTAACTTTCATGTGTGTCTAAAATTTAATAATGATTTACCATTGGGCGCCTCTTCTTTTTTTTGAATATTATATTATAAAACCTATATTTTTTATTGCTATGATTGATTTATTAATATCTACTTTCGCTATGATGGGGCTCACCTTTCTCATCGGTTTTTTTGTTGCGGCAGTCATCAAACTGATTGCTTATGCGGCAGATTCTTTTGATTTTTATAGTTCTCACCGTCTGGAGCTGCTGCGGTTACATCGCTGGCGACAACACCGGCAGAAAGTAGAAAGGCTTGTCAGACAGATGCCTCTTCCGGACGAAGGAACTTTAGGAGATTATCGCGAAGATTTCAGCCGTGGAATCAACCGGAATGTTTCCGGCTATTCCGGTTATTATCATGGAGTAAGTCCGGGTGCGTCGGAAGAGAACCTGATGGATTATTATTATCCGCGGGATACACGTGAGTTCTTTCTCAAAGAAGAAGAACTGGCGCATGTCAACAAGAAAAATACAAAGAAATCTACTACCAACAAACAATAAAATGACGTTTATTTATGGAAAATATTGATTTTGCCACCCTCTTTCAGGGTATCGGCACAATGATGGAAAGCGGCTGGTTACTGGCTTCTGCCAGAGTCTTTCTGGTACTTCTCGGTTTGTTACTTATCTATCTGGGTTGGAAGGGAGTGCTCGAACCTATGGTTATGATTCCGATGGGACTGGGCATGGTAGCCATCAACTGCGGAACATTGATGATGCCGGACGGTACGTTGGGCAACCTCTTCCTCGATCCGATGCTTTCGGATACGGATGACCTGATGAATACGATGCAGATCGACTTTCTGCAACCTGTCTATACGCTGACTTTCAGTAACGGGCTTATAGCCTGCTTTGTCTTTATGGGCATCGGGACTTTGCTGGATGTGGGCTTTCTGCTCCAGAAACCGTTTGCGAGTATATTCCTTGCTTTATGTGCCGAACTCGGTACGTTCCTTACCGTGCCCATCGCTTCCGCACTCGGACTGACTTTAAAGGAAAGCGCATCTGTTGCTATGGTAGGTGGTGCGGACGGTCCGATGGTGCTCTTTACTTCACTGGCTTTGGCAAAACATTTGTTTGTTCCTATCACGGTAGTCGCTTACCTGTATTTGGGACTGACGTACGGAGGGTATCCATATCTGGTCAAGCTATTAGTGCCCAAACGTTTCCGTGCCATTAAGATGGTGACTAAGAAGGCGCCGAAGAATTACGATGCCAAAGTGAAACTGGCTTTCTCTGCTGTTCTCTGCGCAGTACTTTGTTTCTTGTTTCCGGTTGCCTCTCCATTGTTCTTCTCCCTGTTCCTGGGTGTTGCTGTTCGTGAATCCGGTATGAAGCATATTTATGATTTTGTCAGTGGTCCGTTGCTCTATGGCTCGACCTTTATGTTGGGAGTGTTGCTGGGCGTACTTTGCGATGCACATCTGTTGCTCGATCCGAAGATTCTGAAATTGCTGGTATTAGGTATCGTCGCACTTTTACTTTCCGGTATCGGAGGGATTATCGGAGGATACATCATGTACATTGTCAAACGGGGAAATTACAATCCGGTGATCGGTATCGCAGCCGTTAGTTGCGTACCTACCACCGCAAAGGTTGCCCAAAAGATAGTAAGCAAAGACAATCCCGATTCATTCGTATTGGGAGATGCCTTGGGAGCCAATATCTCAGGAGTAATCACCTCGGCTATTATTACCGGTATTTATATTACGATTATCCCTTATTTATAAACAGGTATGCTATTGCAGGACTATAAATCGCTGTTTATCGCAGTTTTCAGCTTTTTATAGCCTGAATGGTATTTATCACTCTTTGGGCGGTGGTTACATTTCGTTCGTATTCGTCGATATGTACAGTGCCGCCCATCGATACTGATTCATTTTTATACTTCATATCGCTCTTGATGCTTTCCCGTGCGGAGAAATGAAACTCCTGTATTCCGGTTTCCGAAGCAATGCGGGCGATATTCTTTTCGTTCACGCCACATCCGGCAAGCAGGATAATTCTTCCGGAAGCCTGTATCTGCAATGTTTTTAGCAGGGGGATTCCTAGTTCGGCGGTAGCTTGCTGACCGGAAGTAAGGATACGGTTACATCCTAATCCGATAATCTGCTCCAAAGCCTTTTCAGGATCATGGCATACATCAAAGGCACGGTGAAAAGTCACTGATAACCCTTGTGAGGCTTTCATTAACTCTTGCATTACAGGAAGGTCGATTTCCCCGTTTGCCGTCAGACAACCGAATACCACTCCGTCAGCTCCCAACTGCCGTGCCATTTCTATATCTTTCAGCATCGTTCTCACTTCGATGGGAGAATAAAGAAAATCCCCACCCCGCGGGCGGATAATGACATGCAGACGAGTCGTTGTCAGCATGTCGCGTGCTGTCGATATCTCTCCGTAAGAAGGAGTTGTCCCGCCTTCCGGAATACCTGCACATAACTCTACCCGGTCGGCTCCGCCTGCCTGTGCTGCCAGACAGCTTTCTACGGAATTGGCACAGACTTCAAACTGGTACTTTTTCATAAGCTGATGCTTTTAGACTGCATGCTGCTACGTAATGCTGCAAACATGAGAAGTGAATGATGATAAATTGAAAAAGGGCGAATTGCTTCGCCCTTGTATTGAATCTTCTTTTGAATATTTACTTATTTAGCGAAGCTAACCGCACGTGTTTCACGGATAACGGTAATCTTCACCTGTCCCGGATAAGTCATCTCGTCCTGAATCTTCTTGGCGATTTCACCGGACAAGCTTTCTGTCTGCTTGTCATCGATCTTATCCGCACCTACAATCACGCGGAGTTCGCGTCCTGCCTGAATAGCGTATGTCTTGGTCACACCCGGATAAGCCATAGCCAATTGTTCAAGATCGTTCAGACGTTTGATGTAAGCCTCTACGATTTCACGGCGTGCGCCCGGACGTGCACCGGAGATAGCATCACAAACCTGTACGATAGGAGCCAGCAGACTGGTCATTTCCGTTTCGTCGTGGTGAGCACCGATAGCGTTGCAGATATCCGGTTTTTCTTTGTATTTCTCGGCAAGTTTCATACCCAGCAATGCGTGCGGCAATTCCGGTTCTTCATCGGGCACTTTACCGATATCATGCAGCAAACCTGCACGTTTTGCCTTCTTAGGGTTTAAGCCCAGTTCCGATGCCATCACAGCACAGAGATTGGCTGTTTCGCGGGCGTGCTGCAACAAGTTCTGACCATAAGAAGAGCGATATTTCATCTTACCGATGATACGGATCAGTTCCGGATGCAGACCGTGGATACCAAGGTCGATTGTTGTCCGTTTACCGGTTTCGATAATTTCTTCCTCTACCTGTTTGCGTACTTTGGACACCACTTCCTCAATACGTGCCGGATGGATACGTCCGTCTGTTACCAGTTGGTGAAGAGCCAGACGGGCAATTTCACGGCGAACCGGGTCAAAAGCGGAAAGAACGATTGCTTCCGGAGTGTCGTCTACAACGATTTCAACGCCGGTAGCGGCTTCCAGTGCACGGATATTGCGTCCTTCACGTCCGATGATACGTCCTTTGATTTCATCCGATTCGATATGGAATACCGTTACGGAGTTTTCGATGGCAGTTTCGGTAGCTACCCGTTGGATAGACTGGATAACGATTCGTTTGGCTTCCTTGCTGGCAGTCAGTTTCGCATCATCCATGATGTCATTGATGAATGACTGTGCCTGCGTTTTAGCTTCTTCCTTCAGTGATTCGACCAGACGTTCTTTTGCTTCGTCGGCAGACAGACCGGAGATTGCTTCCAGTTTTTCTATTTCCTGATGTTGCAGTTTGTCCAGTTCTTCCTTCTTTTTGTCAACGATAACAAGTTGCGCCTCCAGGTTTTCCTTTACAGCTTCGGCTTCCAGTTTTTTGCGTTGGATTTCTTCCTGACGCTGGCTGAGCACCATTTCACGTTGTTTCAGTTTATTTTCCGCCTGCTGAATCTTTTGATTACGCAGTGCCACTTCCTTCTCCAAATCAGCTTTCTTGTTCAGGAATTTTTCCTTTACTTCCAGCAATTTGTTTTTCTTAATTACTTCAGCTTCTGTCTCCGCATCTTTCAGGACACTGTCGTACTTGGACTTCAATACGTACCGGAACAGTACGTATGAAAGGATCCCTCCTACGACGAAGCAAGCAATTGCTGTTGCTATTATTGCTATCATTCTTACATTAATTTAGTTATATAAATAAAAACGCACCGCCAAATATCAGAGCATACATTTGCTCGGATATTGTGCAGTGCGTGGTGTTTTCTTTATCAGTGAATGGCTCGGTGGCATTATTCTTTCTTAAAATAATCTTCCAGCAATTCCGTTAGTTCTTTTACCTTTTCCGTATACGGAGTGGTATCGTTACGTTGCATTAATTGCAGTTTCTCCAACGAGAACTGATAGGCTACCATGGCAATAATCTTTTCCGGTTCAAGGTTTTTATAGTATTCCCGGTACGCATTAAGCCTGATGTTTACCTGCTTGGCTGCTTCCCGTACCATTTCTTCTTCCTCTCGGTTAATGGTTAACGGGTAGTTTGAGTCTGCTATTTGCAGGTTTATCTTTATCTTATCGTTCATACATCTTTCTTCTTTACTCGTTCAATAAAGCGATGCATTTATCGACTTCACGCACTAATTTTGACAATCGCAGCTTCGTCTCTTTTACGTCGCTGCCGTTAAGGCTGATTGCCGTAGCTGTTTTTAGGTTTGTATAGTTGACTTCCAATTCATCATACTGAGCTTGCACCTTCTCGTTCTTCAACTTTTCGTTTTCAAGAAGTTTTCTCAACCCGGCATTTTCACGCTTTAATTCATCGTGCAAATACATTAAATGCCGTAGCTGCGTTTCAAAGGTACTCAATAACTTTTTTTCTTCTTCTGTCATCACTACACCAAAATTGTACACAAAAATACGATTAACTCTGATATTACAAAAACTTTTCGGGAGAAAATGTGCTTTTTAGCCTTAAAATAGCGGAATACGTGGGCAAAGGGGATGAATTATGGAAGAGTATGCGTATAAATCTTTTCTTTATGAACAGCTTGTCGGAGGTGAAAAATGCAAAAATGCAGAAAATGCACTCCACAATTTTTCCACACACAGGCGCGCGTATATAATATAGTTTACGCGTATTTAGTTATGTTCGTGTGTGTATGTGTATGCGCGTGCGCTCACGTGTGTGCGTGTGTTAGGGAGGCCCCCGAAAAAGTGCATTTTTGCATCGGTTAATAACATAGCGCTTTAGGGAGGCTAAAGCTTAGCTTTACGACTCCTAAAGCTAAGCTTTAGCTCACACAAAGCGCCGCTTTGTATTTTCAGCCGGATTGTTTCATTAATCGCATGACTTCATATTCTCTTTTTTTCGGCAGATTCTAGCCGGTAAATCTCTCCATCCGGGCCGGAGGTGCTTTCTAAATAAACTCTTCTTTTTAGTGGTTTTGATCATTTGATTCGTTCATAAAATAGTGTAATTTCTATTATTGTTGAGTTCCCTGTCGATGGATAATCGAGAGATGAAATGAATCATTCTGTTGAAGGATTATATCCTTTTTTAATGAAAAAAGGGGCATTTTTGCGTCATAATGAACAAATTTTGTCCTTTATTGATTTGTCGTTTTCCTTCTTTGCTGAGATTTTCCAGTAAGTTTGCGTACCGAACTAACGGACTCAAATTATAAACATAAACATTTGTATCAGCTAACCATGAAAAAGTATTATTTACTATCTCTGATTTCCGCTTCTTTGATTGGAGCAACTTGTATTCAATGTACTTCTCCCAAACAAAAGAGTGGAGAGAATACTCTTCCGCAAAAGAGTGAACTGTTTGTATCATTGCCGGACTATTGTCCGACACCGGATGGCATGGCCATTGCTCCCAATGGAGATTTGATTCTGGCATGTCCCAATTTTGCAGATATCACACAGCCTGCTTGCCTGATGCGTATTACTAAGGATGGAGCCGTTTCAAAATGGCTGGATGTGCCTGTATTGGAAGAAACCGGATGGGCTTCTCCGATGGGACTTGCCTTCAATGAAGAGGGCGACCTGTTCATTAGTGATAATCAGGGCTGGAGCGGTGCAGAGAAAGCAAAGAACAAAGGACGTGTACTTCGTCTGAAGTTTGAAAATGACCAGTTGAAGGAAACTATTACGGTAGCATCCGGCATGGAGCATCCCAATGGTATCCGTATCCGTAACGGAAAATTATATGTGACTCAAAGCTCTTTGTCACAGATCAAAGACCCTTCCGGTCTGCTTGTCAGCGGTGTATATTGCTTTGATATGAACGACCGTGACATCGCAGTAACCAATACTTCGGCAGATCAGAACCTGTTGACTACGGTAATCACCAAGAACCCCGAAGTGCAATACGGACTGGATGGAATCGTGTTTAACGAAGCGGGCGACCTTTTTGTAGGTAACTTCGGTGATGGCGCAATCCATCGTATCAAGATGGATGCGGAAGGAAAAGTTGTCAGCAACGATGTCTGGGCACAGGATACGACTCAGCTTCGTACCACAGACGGTATGTGCATCGATGATAAAGGCAATATCTGGGTAGCAGATTTCTCTGCAAATGCCGTTGCCCGTGTAGATAAGGACGGAAAGATTCAGCGTATCGCTCAAAGCCCCGATTGCGACGGAAGCGATGGCGGACTGGACCAACCGGGCGAACCTATCGTATGGAACGGTCAGGTGATTGTATCCTGTTTCGACCTGGTGACCGGACCGGACAAGGTAAATACCAAGCATGACAAGCCTTTCACACTGGCTAAACTATCATTGGAAGAGAAAAAATAGGATTTAGGCACGGATTACGCGGATGACACGGATTTAATAAAACTGTGTAATCTTTAACCGTGAAATCCGTGTAATCCGTGCCTAAAAAAATATTATTAACCCAAGAACACATTATCTATATCTATAATATGAAATACTATCTATCGACCTTTGCCGGCTCCGCCATCTGTGGTGGTTTCGCTTTCGGCATCTGGCCGGAACTCTGGAAGACTTACGGTCTGATGGGCGGCTGGCTGGCGGCAACGCTGATTATCGGCATCATGTGGTATATGAATCATTATAACGGAGCGATTTTGAATCCTCCGGGAAAAATATGGCTCGATCAGGGCTGGTGTATCGGTTCTGCCGGTATAGCCTGGGGAATCGTCCGCTTTCAGGGAGACATTACCAATTTCTTTTATGCAGTGCCTACACTGGTCTGTTGTCTGATAGGCGGTGCACTGGCGGGAATTGTAGTTTGGAAAATCCGTTCGTGCGACTGTGCCCGAAAGATAAAATAAGGAGGAGAACACAATGAGCGAATGGTTACAAACCTATAATGAGATGTTCGGTATGTATCATGCCGGAATCATTACCACTATTTTCGGAGCTTTTGCCGTGACATTTACCGTATTGATGAGCTGGCCCAAGCTGGTGAAGGACTTCGGTCCGATAGGCGGATTCATGGCAGCCGCCCTTATCATCGGAACGTTCTGGCTGGTCAATCATAAACTGCCCGGATTCGGCTTCTCTACCGGATTGCTGAACGATGCCGACGGCTTGCCGATGCAGTTCAGCCTGATCCATCAGGGGAATCGCGGCAGTGCCCCCTGGGTAGACATGGGATGGGCGATTGCGATGGGATTCATCTTTGCAGACGTGCTCTGCGCACCGAAAGGCACACGCGGCGGATTGCTGAAAGAAGCGTTTCCCCGTTGGGTAGTTATTATACTGGGCGGCATCGTCGGAGGAATCTTCGTCGGCCTTACCGGATACACGAATGCGGCACTCTAATTCAATTAACTGAAAAGGAAAATATAAAATGTATATATTAGCACATGACTTGGGTACCAGTGGGAACAAAGCCACTTTGTTCGATGAATCGGGGCTGTTGATAGCTTCGCGTACCGCTGCTTATCCTACCGACTATGCTTCCGGCAACCGGGCGGAACAGAATCCGCACCATTGGTGGAAAGCCATCGTTGACACAACACAGGCACTTCTCGAACTGGTATCACCCAATGATATTGCCGGAGTAGCTCTTAGCGGACAAATGATGGGATGTCTTTGCGTAGATAAAGACGGTAATCCGCTTCGTCCGCACATGCTCTATTGCGACCAGCGTTCGCAGGAAGAAGAAGCAAAGTTGACCGAAAAGATAGACCCGCTCCATTTCTATGAAATCACGGGACATCGGATCAGCGCCTCTTACTCTGTGGAGAAACTGATGTGGGTAAAGAAGCACGAACCGGAAATCTTTGCGCAGACTGCCAAAATGCTGAATGCGAAAGATTACATCAACTACCGTTTGTGCGGTACTATCGCCACAGACCCTTCGGATGCATCGGGAACCAATGCCTACGATTTG
Organism: Bacteroides sp. RCH18; assembly: GCF_058231005.1. Classification (NCBI taxonomy): domain Bacteria; kingdom Pseudomonadati; phylum Bacteroidota; class Bacteroidia; order Bacteroidales; family Bacteroidaceae; genus Bacteroides; species Bacteroides sp. RCH18. The sequence continues at coordinate 1,368,991 of NZ_JBIPTC010000002.1, forward strand.
AACCGCTGGCAATGGAGTGAAGAGATCATAGAAGCTGCAGAGCTCGATCTTTCTTTATTCCCCGAAGTCCGTTCGTCGATTGACGTGATCGGAGAAATCACCAACGAAGCTGCCCGTGAGACAGGACTGCTTGCCGGAACACCCGTCATCTGTGGCGGCGGCGATGGTAGCTGTGCCGGAGTAGGTGTCGGCTGTGTGGCTCCGGGCACTGCGTACAATTATCTGGGCTCTTCTTCCTGGGTAGCACTGACGGTCGAAAAGCCGGTTGTAGACGAACAACGCCGTACCATGAACTGGGCGCATGTAGTGCCCGGTATGCTGCACCCGTCGGGAACGATGCAGGCGGCAGGATCATCCTACAACTGGATGATCAACCAACTTTGCCAGAATGAACAGGCACTGGCAGCTCAATCGGGACGCAGCGTGTTCGAACTGATCGACGAGCAGATCATTGCTTCTCCGATAGGTGCGAACAAACTCCTGTTCCTTCCCTATATGCTAGGTGAACGTACTCCCCGTTGGAACGTTGATGCCAAAGGGGCTTTCATCGGTCTGACGCTGGGACACAAGCATGGTGATATGTTGCGTGCCGTGATGGAAGGAATAACCTTGAATCTCGGATTTATCATCAATATATTCCGCAAGCATGTTCCTATCGACCGCATGACGGTGATCGGTGGCTGTGCCCAGAATCCTGTCTGGCGTCAGATGATGGCGGACATCTATCAGGCGGAGATCCGTGTGCCTAACTATCTCGAAGAGGCAACTTCGATGGGAGCGGCCATCCTTGCGGGTATCGGTGCGGGTGTTTTTCCTGATTTCTCTGTAATCGACCGTTTTGTCCGTATCGAGCAGACGGTGCAGCCTATTCCCGAAAATGTGAAGAAGTACGAAGCGTGGATGCCTGTTTTCGATCAGGCTTATCACGCCTTGTGTGAGATGTACACAGAGATAGCAAAAACTGAACTATAACCTATAAAAATGAATAAGAATACGATGAAATCTGTAATTGTGCCGGCTCCCGGCAAAATAGAAATACGAGAGGTCGAAACTCCTGTCATCAATGCTTATCAGGCGTTGGTGAAAACAGAAATGGTGGCACTGTGCAATGCGACCGACAGCAAGCTGATTGCGGGACATTTTCCCGGAGTAGATACTTATCCTCTGGCTCTGGGACACGAGAATGCAGGAATTGTAGTGGCTGTAGGCGAGAAGGTGCGCAACTTTAAAGTAGGCGACCGTGCTATCGGCGGTCTGATCTCCGACTTTGGCGCGCAGGGTATTAACAGCGGCTGGGGCGGTTTCAGCGAATATGTAGTGGTGAACGATTTCGAGGTACTGAAAGAAGAAGGACTGGCTACCCCCGAACAGGGATGCTGGGACAGCTTTGAAATTCAGAACTCGGTTCCTGCTCATGTGCAGCCGGAAGAAGCGGTGATCTCCTGCACTTGGCGTGAAGTGCTGGGCGCTTTCAAGGATTTCAACCTGACTCCGGGAAAGAAAGTGATAGTGGTAGGCTCCGGTCCTGTAGGACTGAGCTTCGTCAAGTTGGGCAAGCTGTTCGGCTTGGGTCAGATTGACATCGTCGATATGCTTCCCGCCAAACTGGAAGTAGCCCGCCGGATGGGAGCGGACAACGGATATACGCCTGCCGAAATCAGCACGCCGGAGTTTATAGCCTCCGCCAATCGTTCTTACGATGCCGTGATTGATGCCGTGGGACTCGATGTAGTAGTCAATTCCGTATTGCCGTTGGTAAAAATGGGCGGTGATGTCTGTGTATATGGTGTCATGACGAAGAATCCGACATTCGATTTGTCGAAGGCGCCTTACAACTTCGACCTGCATATGCACCAGTGGCCTACCCGTTCGGAAGAGAAAGCGGCTATGACCACGCTGGCGCAATGGATTGAAGAAGGCAGACTTTCCGCTTCCGACTTCATCACACACCGTTTCAAAATCGAAGAAATAGAAGAAGCCTTCGCTGCCGTGAAACGGGGTGAAGTCTTGAAATGTGTATTGACTTTTTAAGAACTAACAATAAACTAACATATTAAACGACTCAAAACAATGGAAAAGAAAAATATAAACGAAGTGATTGCGAATTTATCAGTAGAACAACTGGCAGGAATGATTGACCATACCTTTCTGAAACCTTTCGGAACAGCGGAGAATATCGAAAAACTCTGTGCGGAAGCCCGTCAGTATAAGTTTGCGATGGTAGCCATCAACCCTGCGGAAGTGGAAACCTGTGTCAAACTGTTGGAAGGTTCGGGTGTACGTGTAGGAGCGGCCATCGGTTTCCCTCTGGGACAGAATACCGTAGAGTGCAAGGCATTCGAAACCCGCGATGCCATTGCCAAGGGAGCTACCGAAATTGATACGGTCATCAATGTCCGTGCTTTGCAGAAGGGACAGACAGACATTGTAAAGAAAGAAATCGAAGATATGGTTTCTATCTGCAAACCTGCCGGCGTGATCTGTAAAGTGATTCTTGAAACCTGCTACCTGACTGACGAAGAGAAAGAAACCGTATGCCGCATTGCAAAGGAAGCGGGTGTGGACTTCGTAAAAACTTCTACCGGATTCGGTACGGCAGGCGCCAACGTGCATGATGTTGAATTGATGCGTCGTGTGGTAGGTCCGGTGATCGGCGTGAAAGCCGCAGGTGGTATCCGCGACCTCGATACGGCACTGGCATTGATTCAGGTGGGTGCTACCCGCATCGGTACTTCAAGCGGTATTCAGATTGTAGAAGCTTACAAAGAGTTGAAGAAAGGTCTGTAATATCCGGTTCGGAAAGGTAAATTTAAGGTAAACAGGAATTTGAAATGATAAGATCGAAATTAATAAAATGGTTGAAGTGGGGGCTGGCATGTTGCATGCTCGTCCCATTCCTCGCCTGGCAGGCGAAGGACACTTCTTTCCAGCCAACCGACACAAAAGGTTTTATCGCTGAAATGCAGAAGCAGTTTGCGGAGGTTCAGACGATAAAGAAGAAAGAGAATCACAGGGAAGAGCTGGAACGTAAAGTAAGAGATACACACCGGATGTTGATGCATGATTATCCGGTTTATTATGACTGGTGGCTACAGGATGGAAATGATGCGAAAGACATAAAGGACGGGAAAGATGTAAACTGGTTCAGAGGTTCTTTCAGCCAGCAGCTTTCCCTTCGTATGCAGAAACTGAATATTACTACTGCTGTCAATGATACTCCGGAAAGTATCGAAGCGGCTTTCCAGTCTTATCTGAAAGCGTGCGAGAGAAGACGTGCCGAACGTCTGGAAACTTTCACAGCCAATCAGCCGGAGATTGTTTTTACGAAGTTCAGAACGTTGCGTCCTTCTTTCTTTGCTTATACCGAAGGCGTTTCCGATGCCCGTGCCGAGTGCAACTACTTTGCAGGCGGTTCGCTGTCGAAGATTAAGATGAACGGTATCTGGGCGGAGGAAGAAACATTGCTGACGGACGAAGACGGTGTATATCGTGACCCTAATCTTCATTTTGACGGTCAGCACCTGCTCTTCTCCTGGAAGAAGTCTGCAAAAGACGATGACTTCCATTTGTATGAGATGGATTTAAAGACACGTGAAGTCAAGCAACGGACTTTCGGAAAAGGACACGCCGATATTGAAGGTATCTACCTGCCGGATGAGAATATACTTTTCAACTCTACCCGTAGCGGAAGTGCGGTGGATTGCTGGTTTACCGAAGTCAGCAATATGTACCTCTGCGACCGTGAAGGACGTTATATGCGTCAGGTAGGTTTCGACCAGGTGCATACTACTACGCCGACTTTGCTTGACGATGGTCGGGTAGTTTACACTCGTTGGGACTATAATGACCGTGGTCAAGTATGGGCGCAACCCCTGTTCCAGATGAATCCTGACGGAACGGGACAGGCCGAATATTACGGAATGAACAGCTGGTTCCCGACAACGGTAGCGCATACCCGTCAGATTCCCGGTACACGTAAAGTGATGACTGTCTTCATGGGACATCATAATCCCCAGCACGGTAAATTGGGTATTATTGATCCCGAAGCCGGAAGAGATGAGAATGAAGGTGTTATGTTTGTTGCTCCGGTGCGCAAGCCCGAGGCAGAGCGTATAGATAGCTACGGACAGTTTACCGACCAGTTCCAGCATCCTTTCCCGCTGAACGAGACGGAGTTTCTGATTTCCTATACTCCGCTGGGATACCACATCGGACATCCGATGGAGTTCGGCATTTACTGGATGAATGCAAACGGAGAACGCGAATTACTGGTTGCCGATTCGAAGATATCCTGCAATCAGCCCATCTTGCTTGCTCCCCGTAAACGTCCGTTCCATCGTTCGTCTTCTGTAGACTATACGAAGAATGAAGGAGTATATTATATGCAGAATATCTATGAAGGGAACGGCTTGAAAGGAGTAGCTCCCGGAACGATCAAACAGCTTCGTATCGTAGAAATTCAATTCCGTGCAGCCGGTGTAGGCGAAGTGAATGGTAATGATGAGGGAGGTGGCGCATTGGCAAGTTCTCCGGTAGGAGTCGGCAATGCCGCTTGGGACGTGAAGAGAGTGATCGGAGTGACGGATGTATATCCCGACGGTTCCGCTTTCTTTAAAGTACCTGCCCGCAGGCCGCTTTACTTCCAGGCATTGGACGATAAGGGAAGAGTAGTGCAGACGATGCGCAGTTGGTCTACTTTGCAGCCGAACGAAGTTCAGAGTTGTGTAGGATGCCATGAACATAAGAATACGGTTCCGGTGGCAGGTCATCGGGTATCTATGGCAATGGACAAAGGAATCAAGGCATTGGCTCCGGAAGATGAAATGGGAGAACGTAACTTCAGCTATCTGAAAGAGATTCAGCCTATCTGGGACCGAAATTGTATCTCTTGTCATGACGGAGTGAAACATCCGATGAGCCTGAAAGGAGAACTGAAGGTAGTGGACAAACAGAGTAAAAGAAAATATACGGACTCATATCTCAGTCTGACGCATGCCCGTCCGGATGGTCCCGACAGAGCATGGAGAGGCGATGCCCATCACCCGGAAGTAAACTGGATCAGCGCTTTGTCCCAACCTACTTTGTTGCCTCCTTATTTTGCTGGGTCCAACAAGAGTAATCTGATCAAGCGTCTGGAAGAGGGTCATGGAGGTACGAAGCTGACACCGCAGGAGATACGTAAAGTTTCTCTCTGGATCGACTTGCTTGTTCCTCAGATCGGTGACTACCGGGAAGCGAACAACTGGTCGGATCATGACCGGGAGTTTTACGACCGCTACGATAAGAAGCGGAAACAAGCCCGCATGGAGGAACAGGAGAATATTCGCCAGTACATTCAATCTCTTCAAACTAAACAACAGAAATAATGAAAAAGATATTGATACCTGTTAGTATCGTAGCTATACTTCTTTGCGCTAGTTGGAAAGAAGATGCAAAGACGGTTTCGCCGGATCGTTTGTTTCTGGCGGACAGTGGAAAGTCCTTGTTTGTAACGAACAGGGCAGGCAATGAATTAATCAAAATGTCGTCCGACGGACAGAAAGCGGAACAGAAAGTGACCCTTTCTTCGCCCGTCAACGCCATGACACAAGACCCGTCCGGCAACCTTTGGGTGGTATGCGACGGAAACACCGGCATGATGTACGAACTGGATGGAAAGAAACTTTCGGTGCAGTCAAAAACAAAGAGCGGTGCTACGCCTTCGGATATCTTGTACAGTCCGGTGTCCAAATCACTTTGGGTGACACAACGCTTCAACAACGAGTTGTGGGAAATTGATCCGGCAACCCGTAAGGTAAAGACAAAGATTGCGATCGGTCGTGAACCGGTGGCTATGGCTCCGTTTGCAGGAGACTCTTGCCTGCTGATAGCCAATAATCTGCCGGAAATGCCTTCTACGGCTTATCCTATTGCAGTACAGCTCGATATCGTAGATGTTCCTTCAAAGAAGGTGACAGGACGCATCATGTTGCCGAATGGCGCTACCGATGCGAAGTCTGTAGCGGTAGATAAAAATCAGACGTATGCGTATGTCACTCACTTGATTGCCCGTTATCAGTTGCCTACCAATCAGCTGGACCGTGGATGGATGGCTACGAACACGCTGTCCATCATCGACCTGAAGGCGAGGAAACTGCTGACTTCCGTATTGTTGGATACTCCTCAGAAGGGAGCCGCCAATCCGTGGTCGGTGATTGTCACTCCGGATGATAAACAGATTATCGTAGCTGCTGCCGGAAGTCAGGAGCTGGTTCGTATTGACCGCATTGCTTTGCACGAACGTCTGGCGAAGGCAAAGCAGGGAGAGATGGTGACGCCTTCCGTGAAGTCATGGAATAATATTCCGAATGATGCGGGATTCTTATATGGTATCCGCGACTTTATCCCGACACAGGGGAAAGGCCCCCGTTCGGTGGTTGCTACCGGAGATAAGATTTACACTGCCAACTATTATACTTCGGAATTGGTGTCTATGGATTTGAACGGCAAGAATCTGAAGAAGCAGGTTTTGGGTGCTCCGCTGGCTTTCACGAAAGTCGGAAAGGGTGATATGTATTTCCATGATGCAACAATTTGTTTCCAGAACTGGCAGAGCTGTGCTACCTGTCATCCGAATGACGCCCGCATGGACGGACTTAACTGGGATTTGCTGAATGACGGTATGGGAAATCCGAAGAATACCAAGACACTCTTGCTTTCGCATCAGACTCCGCCCTGTATGGCGACCGGTATCCGTAAGAATGCCGAAGTAGCGGTACGTTCGGGTGTGAAGTATATTCTGTTTATGGAAGGTGAAGACGAAATATACGAATCCATCGACGAATATCTGAAATCCCTGAAACCGTTGCCAAGCCCATACCTTGTGAACGGTAAACTTTCCGGTAAGGCAAAGAAGGGAAAGAAGATTTTTGAAGAAAACTGTGCGAGCTGCCATTCCGGAGAGTACTATACAGATCAGAAACAGTATAAGGTAGACTGGACAACGGGTCCGGACAAGGGACTGTCTATGGATGTTCCGGCACTGAATGAATGCTGGCGTACAGCTCCCTATCTTTATGACGGGCGCAGCTATTCAATGAAGGATATGCTGAAAGTTCACGGACCTCATAAGCCTGTCACTGAGAAGGAATTGGAAGAACTGGAAGAGTATGTGTTGTCTCTTTAGTGGGAAGTTTTAGGCACGGATTACACGGATTTCACGGATTTCACGGATGAAGAGCGTAGTTTATAATTAGGTTTAATAAATAAAAACCGTGTAATCCGTGTAATCCGTGCCTAAAGAAACCTATTTATCAAATTATTTTATAGTTATTGTTTATGATAAGAATATATATTATTGCGGTCTTGTCTCTTTTGTTTTCTGCCTCTTCTCTGTTTGCACAGACCAAGACGTTTGCCGGAGCCGATTATTCGCAGGGAATCGTATTTGTGATGGAAAACAACCAAATGGTGTGGAAGCACAAAGCGCCCGATTCTAATGATTTGTGGATATTGCCTAACGGCAATATCCTCTTCACCACCGGACACGGAGTGCTCGAAATGACCCGTCAGAACGATACCATTTTCCATTATGAATCAAAAAGTCCGGTCTTTGCCTGCCAACGTCTGAAGAATGGTAATACTTTCGTTGGCGAATGTGTTACCGGACGGATGCTGGAGATATCTCCCAAAGGGAAGATTGTGAAGGAAACCTGCATTCTGCCGAAAGGTGTGAAGGATGGCGGATTCGCATTCATGCGTAATGCACGGCGGCTGGATAACGGTCATTTCCTCGTAGCTCATTATGGAGACCAGTGTGTGAAGGAGTATGATGCAAACGGCAAGGTGGTGTGGAAGCTGGATGTTCCCGGCGGTCCTCATTCGCTGACTCGTCTGCCTAACGGACATACGCTGATAGCTGTTGCCGATAAAGATCAGAACCCCAGATTGATAGAAGTGACTCCGGAAGGAAAAACGATCTGGGAAATATCGAATGCGGATATTCCCGGAAAGCCTTTGAAGTTTCTCGGAGGTTTTCAGTACTTCTCCGACGGACGTTTCCTGATTACGAACTGGACGGGACACGTGAACCCGAAAGAGAAAGTACATCTGCTGTTGGTAGACCGCCAGAAGAATGTGCTCTACTCTCTGGAGAATACTCCGGAACTACAGACGATGTCTTCCGTATATAGTACAGACAAGCCGGCGGGAGTAGCTTCGTATCATTAATTGATGTCTGTGGCATAAAAAATCATTGAAGTTTGCAATATGAAATATTATCGGATAAAATGTGAAATCTATAAAGCGGAAGGAAAGAGCTGGGAACGAATGGCGGAAGAATTACTTCTGTCAGCCGTTCGCGGGGGAGGAAAGGAACATGGGGGAAAAGTGGTCCGTCTTGTATTCTTTACATTCTGTGAGGATAATCGGGAATATCAACTCCAACGGTCTTTTCTGGAACAATGGGTGGACGATCATTTCGTTTCTCCCCGTCCGGTCCTTTCGCTCGTAGCCCAAAAGCCTTTGGTGGGAGAACTGGTCATGGAAGTCCATTCGTTGCCGGCAACTGCCGGTGAGGAAGTGACGGTAGAAGAACAGATGACTTCTTCCGTCCGCTACCTTCGGGTTACCTCCGGTCATTATCGGGAAATAATAGCGGGAGGACTCTATGCCGACGATTTGACTCTTCCTGTCCGTGAACAGTCGGAGCAGGTGTTCGGGAAAGCGGAAGAAATTCTGAAAGCGGAGCAGATGAGCTTCGGTGATATTGTCCGCCAGTGGAATTATCTGGAACGTATCACGGATATTGTGCACGGCAATCAGTGTTATCAGGATTTTAATGATATACGTTCGCAGTTTTATGCTTCTTCGGAATGGGCTTCCGGATATCCGGCGGCCACAGGAATCGGGACACAACATGGTGGAATACTGGTAGATTTCAATGCCGTCAAAGGAGGAATAGAGATTATCCCGTTGGATAATGACTGGCAGAGAGCTGCCCATGTCTATTCGGATGAAGTCCTGATCAGCCACCGGACGGATGCGGAGAAGGGAACTCCCAAGTTTGAAAGGGGCAAATCGTTGTCCGATCATCAACGGGAGATGATTTATATATCCGGCACAGCCGCCATTCGTGGTGAAGAAAGTATAGTGACGGGCGACGTGCTTGTGCAGACGGAAATCACGCTGGAGAACATCCAGCATCTGATTGGTCTGGAAGAAGGGAGAGAGAAACTTCCGGAACATTCCGGCAAGCTGGAACTTCTCCGTGTGTATCTGAAGCATGAGGAGGATGCAAAGATTGTAAAAGAAGATATGGACAAACTTTGTCCCGACGTTCCTATTGTCTATCTTTATGCCGATGTATGTAGGGAAGAACTGCTTGTAGAAATAGAAGGTATTGCTTATTTGTAAAAACAGAAAACTGATGAAACTGATTCGATTGATCGCTTCTCCGATGTTGATGTACGTATTAGCGGGAGTTTATGCGCTGGTACTGGCAATCGCCACTTTTGTGGAAAATTCGTCCGGTCCGGCCCTTGCGCGCGAATACTTTTATTATGCTCCGTGGTTTATTTTGTTGCAACTCTTGCAGGCTGTCAATCTGTTGGCCATGTTTCTTCAGGGAGGTTATTTCAAAAGAATTAGTAAAGGAAGTCTGCTCTTTCATGGGGCTTTGGTTTTTATTTGGTTGGGGGCGGCTGTTACTCACTATGCAGGAGTAACAGGAATCATGCACATCCGTGAGGGGGAAACGGTGGACCGCATGATGCGCGATGAAGGGGCAGGGATGGGAAATGCCTCCCTGCCTTTTTCTATCACCCTCGACGATTTCCGGTTAAAGCGTTATCCGGGGTCGCACAGTCCGATGTCTTACGAAAGCGATCTGGTGATAAAGAAGGAGAATGAAGCTCCTTTGCAGGCTACGGTTCGGATGAATAAGGTGATTGAAGTGGATGGTTATCGTTTGTTTCAGTCTTCGTTCGATCCGGATGAGCAGGGAACGGTGTTGTCCGTAAGTTATGACCGTCCCGGTATGCAGATTACCTATATCGGCTATTTCCTGCTGTTTGCCGGCTTTGTGCTGACTCTGTTCAGTAAGAAGTCCCGTTTCGGGCGTTTGCGCAGGGAACTGGGGGAGATGAAAAAGAATGCTCCTTTCTGTCTGCTTCTCTTTTTAGGTTTATCCGGTGCGCTGGGCACACAGGCGTCATATGCACAGGAAGCGCTTTCTTCTTCGCAGCTACCTTGCATTCCTGCCCCGCATGCCCGGAAATTCGGCAGTCTGGTACTGCTCAATCCTAATGGTCGCCTTGAACCTGTCAACAGTTACACTTCCGCCATTCTACGCAAACTTTACGGAGCGGACAAGCTGAACAGCATCAATTCAGACCAGTTCTTTCTGAATCTTCTCGCTTTTCCGGATGAGTGGGGTGGCTATCCTTTTATCAAGGTCGATAATAAAGAAATTCTTCAACGGTTCGGAAGAGACGGCAAATACATCGCATGGCAGGATGTCTTTGATGCCGACGGCAACTATGTGCTGACCGATGAAGTGAATGCCATCTATGCAAAATCCGCTTCAGAACGGAAACGAATGGATTCGGATTTGTTAAAACTGGATGAATCGGTGAATATTGTCTATCGTATTATGCAGTATCAACTTCTGCCCCTCTTCCCGGACGAAAACGACGTTCAGGGAAAATGGTACTCGGCAGGTGACGAACAAACCGTCTTTCATGATAAGGATTCCCTGTTTGTTTCTAAAATCATGGATTGGTATATCTACGAATTGGGCAATGGGGCCCGCACTAATAACTGGAAAGAAGCGGACAAGATTGTCGATATGATGCATATCTTCCAGCAGGCAAAAAGTAAAACTCCCGCTATTGATAATCAGAGAGTAAAAGCGGAACTTCTCTATAATCAGTTAAACCTGTTCTTCTGGTGTCGTCTGGCTTACCTGATTTTGGGCGGAATCTTACTTTTCATTGCCTGCGGAGAGATTATCGCGGATTTCAAATGGGGGAGCAGACTGAGCAGCATACTGATTGTTCTTCTGATCGCTGCTTTCCTTGCACACACGACCGGTGTCTTACTGCGCTGGTATATCTCCGAACGTGCACCGTGGGCGAATGCTTACGAATCAATGATCTGCACTTCCTGGCTGCTCGTTGGCGGCGGACTCTTGTTTGCCCGCCGGTTCCGTATTCTCCCTGCGCTTGCCGGACTGTTAGGCGGAATCATGCTTTTCGTGGCAGGACTGAACCATCTGAATCCGGAAATAACTCCTTTGGTTCCGGTGCTTCAGTCGTATTGGCTGATGTCTCATGTCGCCATTATCATGATCGGCTATGTATTCTTCGCACTTTGTGCGCTGACGGGACTGTTTAATCTTATCTTGATGAATCTGCTTTCTGCCACCAATCGGGTGAAACTTCTTTTCCGTATCCGTGAGTTTACCTTACTGAATGAAATGGCAATGATTCTCGGCTTATTCTTTATGACGGCAGGAACCTTCCTCGGTGCTATCTGGGCAAATGTCTCATGGGGCAGATACTGGGGATGGGACCCGAAAGAAACATGGGCGTTAATCTCTATTGTTGTCTATGCGCTGGTACTTCATATCCGTTTTATCCCGTTGTTGAAAGGTAAAACAACCTGGTGTTTCAACTTGCTGTCCGTAGTCTCCATTCTCTCCATTATCATGACTTGGTTTGGAGTAAACTACTACCTGAGCGGCTTGCACTCTTATGGAAAGACCGAAGGGGGAGATTTACTGTTATGGATATGGGGAGCGGGTTTGTGCGTTGTGCTTGTTTTGGCTCTCTTTGCACGCAGGCGTTTGAAAAAGTATTCATGATTCGGTAAATAATAGAATTAGCCGCTTGTGACATTTTTGTCTTTATTCTAAGTATTATACGGGGATAAACAAAAATGTCACAGCGTTTGTAATCAGTGGTTTACCCCTGAAAATGACTTGTTTTTAAAATAAGTTTGCAAAAAACTATAGGATGTTTTTGTCTTTTCCGGATCAAAACTGCATTTTTCTTTCATTTATTTGTGTTTCAGTATTTTAATCATTCTGGCTTCGCGATTCCTGCTGTTTTCTATTTCCGCATATTGTTCCAGTTCTTTCGTCGTTATGCCCCGTCCCGTGTTTAATCCCATCTTTTTATATACCTGTCTGAGCATACTTTTCGCTTCCTGCACGGATATTTCAGCACCCACAGGAAAAGCACGTTGGATATATGTCCGCATTTGCCCGGATTTCTTAATCGTATGCTCGCTACTCACATTTAGTGCTGTCCGCAATTTATTCTCATTATAATCGGCTTCCCTTACAAATTCCGCTCCGAAGCGGCAGAAACAGTCGTATATATACCTGTCGGCGGTAGAAGTAATCAGATTCATCAACATACGTTGATACCTTTTCTGTATTTTCTTGTCGGTAGTTCTGCTCATTTTTTCCATCTCTTCCAGTTTCCGGACGATCAGTTCTGCCCGTTTCTTCTTTGCCAGACGATGCTGGATAGCCATGCGTTCATTATCCGAAACTGGCATCAGGCGTTCTTCGTGCGAGAAGACAAAATATCCGGTCTGCTCGTAAGCAAGGTGCAGCAGATCGGCGGAGGTATACAAGCGTTTCACTTGTTCCTTTTCATAGAAGTTGGCTATCAGAAACGAATCCGGCTTTCCGTTTTCGTCCAGATAAGGGAGGTAAGAGTTTTCTCCGATGGCTTCCTGTAGTAAGGTGCGTTCGCCTATGTTGGTAGTTCGTGCCAGTTGCGACTTCCAGCTGTTGAAAATGGTGGAAGCTCCCTGAATCCAGTGATTGATTTCAGAAGAAGACATACATTCCAGTTCCGGTCGGATAGAAGCGATGTGCGTCACACTGTTGACTCCGCCCCGAAAACGTCCGATAATCTGGATTGCCTCGGTGGCAGGGTCAATAACGGATTGCGCGGCACCATACAAGTCACTGACGAAAATCACATGAGGCGGATTTTTGCAGAGTATGTCTACCGCCGAGTAGAAGCGGGAGGTGAAGAAATTGTAGCGTTCCAGTTCGGTGATCATCATTGACTTTTTGCGGCGGTTTCCTTTCCAGAGCTTGTATTGTCCGTCTTCGCTACAGAATGTGCAGGCATTGCTTAGTTCGGGTATCAACCGGTAAAAGCTGTCTATCGAATCTATACTGTTGCAGAAAATACAGACAGTTCCTCTCTTGGCTTCAATCACTTCCTGCAGGGTTTCCAGTACATTGTTGGTAGTAATCAGTTTCAGTTTCTGCCGATAGACATAATCCGGCTGAATCAATACCCGCATGAAACCGTCAAAACGACTGTCCTTTTCGGGTACGATAGGCGTAGCGGAAATCAGTGCCTTGTTCTGGAAACGAAAGAAATCATTCATCGGTTCGCGGATAGAGTCACGGTAGTGCACGTCCTGTACCAGCTTCTCGCATTCATCAAATAAGATGAAGCATTCCGTATACATATCTATATCCACCGTTTGCATGGCTTCCTTTATCTTGTTGAAGCCTTCGGGCGTAGTCAGTAGTTTGTAATCCTTCTCCCGGTTTGTCTCCAGAAAATCGGCGATCTGCCGGATGCTTACACCTTTATAGACAGCAAGTGCATTCTTATGTACCTTTGCTTTCGACTCGATGACGGGTACATTCGGTTCGATGATAATGGATTTGCGTGGTGCTGTGAGTTCACAGTGCGTGGCACCCAGTCCCGGCAGCAGTTTGTTGATGATGCAATTGGTAGGAATAAAATCTTTTCCTGCACGTTTTAGCGCATCCGCAAAGTATTCTCCTTTCCGGATGGAGTAAATTCGATCGTATTCCATGCAATTAATATTTCCGTTTATTGTGTTTCTTTGGATTGTACTTCTCAAATCCGGCAGCTGAAATACGTTTTTTTAGATTCTTGTCCGCTTTAAAAACTACGTTTTTCACTTGGATGGATTCTGCCCTGTGGTTTTCGTCAGGCTCTTTGTCTTCACAGAAATTTCCGTTTAGAGAGAAACTGCCGAAGTCGTCCAGATTGAGTATGTTTCCGTCTTTCAGTACGGCTTCCATTCCTTCCAGTACTATGCTGAGGCTTTTGTATGCTTCTCCTTTGGATAGGTTGTATTTGGTTGCCAGATATTCTACGAATGCTTTGGTGTCCAGTGTATCCCATGATAGCAGTTGTACCCGGACATTTGTCTCCTTATCTCCTGTGAATGTATCCGCGAAGCGGGTTGTTTTGTAAAGTATGCTCATAATAACTCCTTTTTTGAATAGCCATTGATTATATGCAGTTGAATAACTTCGGTGCTAGACAAGTGTAACTGAAATATTGCACAAGTGTAACTGGATAGTTGCTCAAATGTAACAGATTAATTCATACAGATGAAGTTGCTAAAAGATAAGGGATTATTTTTAGTTTGTGTGGGAAAAACAATTAACTCTTCCTTATGAATTGGTAAAAACATCTTGTCGGTTAAGACGATGCAAAGGTAAGAATAAGTACTGGACTAACAAGAGAATTAGCGAGGAAGAACGTAAAAAGTTTGGTCGTGGAGATGGAGAGGTGATCAATGCGGATGATCCGAGGAATAGAGATTTGATAAGGAGAATGATTAGCGAGTAATTTATAGAAATAATTATTACGGATTAGTGGTGTTATGTTGTTGTTATTTGTATCTTTGCCAAATATTTAGAAAGAACAAGGGAAATGTTCTTTATTTGAAAGATTAAACAGGCAAATGTTTATCACGTTTTACATAAAGGATTCATAGGTGGGATATGGATTGGTAAAATGAATGCACAAACGAAATAAGCTAGCTAAATATTAACAAGTAATGAAAAAGATTTTATTTTTAATGACGGCTGTTTTAGTGATTGCCGGATGTAGTAAGAGTGAAGATGGGAAACTAACTCTGAGTACTAATCAAGTGTCTTTGTATTCGGGCGACACAAAACAAGTAACGGTAAACGACAATGCTACTTGGAGTTCAAAGAGTGAATTTGTAGCTGAAGTAAGTGAGGATGGAATAATCAAAGGAAATCATGTTGGAAAAACAATTATCACTGCAACTTCAGATAATGGAGAGGCGCTGTGTGAAGTTGTGGTAAATGCTAAATATAGCACTTACACAGAACCTGTATTGGAATTTGGTGTGGATAAGGCAACTGTTAAGGCTAAAGAGAAACGTACTATTTGGGAGGATAATGGAAATGTAATAAGTTACAAGGGTGAGAATAGTGCTGTAAAGAAAGTTGCTTATTTGTTTGAGGATGGGAAATTAACATCTTCAGCTTTATCACTTTCTTATTCGTATACTGAAGAAATAGCTAAATTTCTGTCAGAGAGATATCAAGTAGTAGGAAAAACTGATGATGATACATTTTTGTTCATCAATAATGATTTGGACAAATATAGTATGGGGATTGGATTATCCGTTGAAAGTGGTTTCATTATGGTGATGTATATTCCTCAGTCTCCTAAATCAAGGAGTATTCAAGCTGCAGATCTGCAGAAACTTAAATCTATATTGGGAATTTAATATATATTGAAATCTATAAGCTTATTTCGGTGGGAAATTATTAGCGCACCTCGTTCGTTCGAGATGCGCTAATTTATTAATTACCAATTATCAGATTCATTGCCGGCAAGACCATTTTTTACAGCCTCCTCAATCTTATCCATAATTACATTAGAATATGCATGAGTCATTACTAATGCTTTTGAAGAAGTCTTTTTCGCTTTATGTTCATCCTTCTCAATGAAAGGGTAACAGGTTTCAAGCGGCCATTTTTCTGTGGATATGGAAGGCCTGGTGTTGGAAAGAGCAGACATGACACCGCCTCCTACAGCTTTCTCCACCTCAAAACATTGTACGGTATAGGTCACACGAATTTTTTTATCTTTGATGTCCACTTTAATAATAGGGTGAACGCTGACATTGTATGCGTTCATTCCGCCTAAGTGTCCTGCAATATCAGAAAGGTAACCTTTGCCGATAATAACTCCTTCTTCTTTGTCATTAAGTTGAATGACAGAGTTTGCGTCATTAAAAGATTCTACAAACCAATGGTTAAGAGTAACATACAATTTTTCTTTGGTTTGTTCTCCACACTCGATAACCTGGGTATATGTCAGAGAGTTGTTTTTGTCCAGTGCAAGTTGCGAACCTATGTTTGCTGCCGCATCTACCCATTTGTCGCCAAATTTTTCTTTAGCGTACTTTTCCAGTTCTTCACTGCGCATAAGTTGTGCGCTTGCACTAATTGCCATTAATCCAATTAGAGCACTCAAAATAATTCTTTTCATACAATAGTTGTTTGTTTTTCTTAGATTCTAAGAAAAAAGTTAATATTAATTCTGATTACCAGTTTTGATATACATACAATCCTTGGTCTTGCATAGAAGTTTGAAAGACCTTCTTTTCATTTTTTCCTCTATAATCATAGTTTACGCTGATTGCTTTGTAAGATGATTTTCTTCATTTTTATATGTTTATTAAAAGTTTGTTTTGCAGGTTTATTACCAAAGATTTGGTTTTAAATCTTTGATTGAATTTTTTGAATATGTTTAATTGATCTAATAAGTATGGAGATAACGATCATTGAGGTAGGTGTATAATAATCTCATTGCTTAGAAATTAAGCGGAATTTCTTTTTACTTTAGTCATGTTTATATTAAGTTTATATAGGCAAATAGCATTTCCCACTATCTATTTGTCCCACAATGTATATTTCCCGTTAATATTTCCTTATGTTTGTTTTGCCGCTTTGCAGGCAAAGCATTAATGTTAATTAATGCTGCAAAGGTAGGTAGAATATATTGAATGCCAAAAGATTCTCTGATAATTTTCATGTATTAAATGGATATTATAGCTTGTGCTCTTTTCTATGTGAAACTATATATCAGGTATTAATACTTGAGTTGTCGAGTATTAATACCTGATATATCAAGAGTTAATACTTGAGAAGTGAGATGTTAATACTTGATATGTCATATGTTATTGCTTGAAAGACAATTGGCATGACATTAATATTATTCCTACCTTTGCCGAACAAACAAATTAAATATCTATACGTAATGAAAAAGCTTCTTTTTTTTATGATTTTATTGTGTCCAATAGTATTGGGGGGATGTTCTTCTGATGATGATGATTGGATGGACTTAGATTCGAAACACTTGGTAGGAACATGGTCAACGGGTACGGAAGGAACTCACAAATACTTAAAATTTGAGAATGATGGAACCGGGTATTATGCGCTTCTTAACGGAGCTAGCTTTTTAACTAACTATTTATTTACGTATGAAATCTCAGGTGATAATATAAATATTGAAATTACCTATTCTGATGATGGAAATAAGCTCAAAGGACAGAAAAAAGTATGGGAGTGTTTATTTTCAAAAGATATATTAAAGATAAAGAACGGTTCAGAAGATGGAACTTACAAGAGGGTAGAATAAAGATAGGCTTTCCTAACGTTTAACAAGATCTATCCCAACTAGATGTATAGGGAATTTTATGTAGTAACTCTGTTTTAAGAATCGAAAAGGGGCAACTAGTTCGTTGTGAGTTAGTTGCCTTGTATTTTAATGATTAGAAGGAGTTTTCTTTTATAGTGCCATCGATGATCCAGTATATAAATACTTCGCATATCTTTCAGAATAATAGCCGGGCAATACCAAGAAAAAACAGTAGACTCAAGCAATAAAGCGTGAACCTACTGTTTCCTTTTTCTGTATTTACTTCTATTTACTATAAGACGCCTTTACAAAAGGAGCATCCAGCAAATAGTCCAGACTCTTCTTGACACTTTCCTCTACAGGACAACTGTACCCTTCTATTTCAGCAACAATATGCTTTACGCCGGCAACCTTTGCATTTCTGAAGATAGCATCGAATCCGACCATACCACTATCTCCGATTTCTTTGTCATCTTTGATATGAAGCACGGTGAAACGTCCCGGATACTTGTTGAAATAGTCCACAGGACTGTGCTGCCCTCTGACAATCCAATATACATCCATCTGAAAAAAGACATACTCAGGATTGGTATTCTCAATCATATAGTCCAACATAACCGCTTGATTTTCTACTTTCTGAAATTCATGCGCATGATTATGATATCCGAATTTCATACCGTTCTGCTGACATCTTTTGCCTATTTCATTGAAATAGTCGCAATACATCTTCATCTCTTTCATTGTTTTAGGAACACCGATTCCCGGATTTACGATGTATTTCATGCCTGCTGCTTTATGAGCGGCAATGCTTTGATCCCACCATTTCAGTGACTCGGAGAAATCTCCGGAAGCCACTTCCTTGTCCGACAATCCTCTGGAACAATGTGAAGACAGTACTTTCATACCAGCCTTTTCGACAGCATTCTTAAACTCTTCCGGAGTTTTGCCATAGAACTTGCCATTATCATAATTGGCGGCTTCGATGCTGGTGTATCCCATTTGCGCCAGATTCTTCAAAACTACGTTGAGGTCAGTTCCATTATTTATGATGTCTCTGACCGAATAGAGTTGTATGGCAATGTCTTTCTTCTTTTTCGCATCTGCTGCCTGCGGAATTGCTAGCAGTAATGCGAACAGCACTAATAAATAGTTCGTTTTCATAATATGATGTATTAGTCAAGAACCTTCACGCGGATATTGCGGAACCAAACGTCATCACCGTGATCCTGCATTCCGATAAATCCTTCGTGGTTTTCACCACCGCAATTATTCAGCAGTTCAAAAGCCAACGGCCATTTGTCCTGACTGAACTTGCTGGCCTGCAAAAGGTCAGTCCATTGTTTGGTCCACAAGTGATATTCGAGTACATTCTCGTCATTCTGTCCGTGAACAACCGTACCTTTATAAACCATGATCTTAGCCTTGTTCCATTCGCCGAAAGGTTTTGCATTCTGAGGAACTGCCGGAATCATGTCATATAAAGAAGCCGACTGACGGTTATTGTCTTTCCCCAATTTAGCATCCGGATGATTGTCATTGTCCAATACCTGATATTCAGGTGCGGAAATATAAATAGGTTCGAGCACGTCGTTGCCGTCCTTATCTTTAGAAGTCACTTCTTGAGCCAGATAGAAGATGCCGGAGTTACCGCCTTTGGAAACCTTCCATTCCATTTCCAGTTCGAAGTTTTTGAATTTGTGGGCAAAGATCAGGTCTCCGCCGTCGCCGTTCTGCGCTTCACCGCTACCAGAACCGTTGAACTTGATACAACCGTCCTCGATAGTCCACTTGGAAGGAACTCTGTCCTTGCCATAACCACGCCATCCATTAAATGTTTTGCCGTCAAAGATAGTGATGTAACCATCCGCATCTACCGGTAATTGCAAGCTATCCATCTCTGCTGCTTTTAATGATTTTGAATATGATACTGCTACTTCGTTTGCCGATTGCTCTTCCTGAGCACTCCCGGCTTTCTTCTGACCGCTGCAGGAAACTAAAACTCCCGCTGCAAGACAACAAGCTAATGGGTAAAATACTTTTTTCATATAATATCAATTTATTTTTTGATCTTTAATTTCCTCTTATCGTGGCATATCAGGCAAATTCCATCCTTCGCGATAGTTATGTTTCACCAGTTCGGCTGCGAATTGTTTCGCATTGATCGGATCTGTCCAGGTCTTATTGAATGACGGGTGACCATCATGAATCGTAAATCCGTCCTTAATGCAGGTTCTGAGTGTTTCGTTATCACCGATATTGGTGAAGCACATATTGGCTCCATCCCATTCCAGTGTCTTGTTCAATGCTTGCAGGCGAATAGCCAATACCCCCATTACTACCATTTCATTCATCGGTCCTGCTTCGGAGAAGTCAGATTTAGGCATCACGCGGTTTGACTTGTCTTCTTTACAAGCGCGTACCCAGTCCATTTCATGAGAACAAGTAATACGGCGGCAAACTTTCGGTGCATTGGGCACACGGCCTGACAACAAGAAAGGTTGGTCTCCATAGCATCCGCAAATCAATGTATCCTTTGTTCCGTGGAAAATAGTCAGCCCACCACCGGGGCCCATCAGTTGTTTTCCTTCCGGGAAACCTTTCGGACGTTCCGGCATCATACCGCCGTCATACCAATGTATCTCAACTTCCGGCAAGGCAACTTTCGGCATATTGTCGCGGGCGGGGAAAATCATCTTCACGTGTTGGGCCTGAGGAGCGCAGGCACTCAGTAATAAAGTAGAAGAACCTTCCACCTTGGTAGGATAACCCAGTTTCAGAGCTCTGAACGGCTGATGCAGAATATGACAGGCCATATCACCCAGTGCACCTGTACCGTAATCCCACCATCCGCGCCAGTTCCAGGGATGATAAACGTTGTTGTACGGGTTCAGTTTGGCAGGTCCGGTGAAAAGATCCCAGTTCAATGTGTTGGGGATGCGGTCTGCCTTTTCGGGTGCATTCAGTCCTTGCGGCCAGATAGGACGGTCGGTGGCGCATTCCACTTTGGTTACTTCACCGATTTCTCCATTCCAGATCCATTCGCAAACCAGGTCGGTACCTTCGCCCGATGCTCCCTGGTTACCCATTTGAGTAACTACTCCGGTAGAGGCGGCGAGCTTGGTCAACAAACGGGATTCGTAAACGGAGTGGGTCAACGGTTTCTGGCAATATACGTGCTTGCCCATTGTCATGGCGTCTGCCGTGATGATGGCATGAGTATGGTCGGCGGTAGCAATGATTACGCCGTCAATGGATTTGCCCATTTCATCGTACATCTTGCGGTAATCCCAGTATTTCTTCGCATTCGGGAATTCATCGAATACGCCTTTGGCATATTTCCAGTCTACGTCACAAAGAGCTACAATGTTCTCGGTGCCCTTCACGTTGTTGATGTTGGCATGCCCCATACCGCCGATACCTACGGCTGCGAGGTTCAGTTTGTCGGTTGGTGAAACGTGCCCGTGGCTCATACCTAAGATAGAGCTGGGAGCAATGGTGATTCCTGCTAAAGCAGCAGCCCCCGTTTTAAGAAATTTTCTTCTTGAAAAGTCTGACATGGTTTTATTTTTAAGAGTTAATAATTGATTTCAGTTTCTTATTTTATTGAATATTTATCATGGCTTTTGAAGTAATCCGTATCCATTTTTCATATTTCTTCTTCTTTCCCATATTTGCTCAAGTGTCTCCAGTTCACCGATAGCAGGCAAATCATGTGTATAGGCATCGTGCAAAAAGGTCCACGCATATTCCGATGCGATGGCTGAATCGCGTATGAGCGGCAGTTGGGGATTTCTGATTCCGGTCTCTATGGAGTCGGCGAATAAGTCGCACAGCACATCGATGTTTTTTCCACCGAACGGCTTCTCTATATGATGTGTCTGCGTTACTCCACGCAGATCGACTACAGCTGTCTTGAAGTCATGTGTCATTCGGGCGATACCTTTGGTACCGATGATGTCCACGTATGAGTTATGAGTCTGATCTTTGGACAATTGTCCGTACACAAACCCCTGAGTGATATCAAAAACAACGCCGTTCTGGAATGTCCCGTGACACTGTACCCACCAAGGATCTTTATAACTCCACATATTGACGCCCTGCGCATGCCATGTCTTGTATTCGCATCCGGCATACCAGCGTGCAATGTCTACATAATGCATTCCGCAGTCATGGAAGGCGGGGCCTTCATATTCGTGACCTTCGCCCGGTGCGAGACCCGGAGTCATGTGGCAGATTCGCAGAATGGCAAGTTCGCCGATCTCGCCCTGATCGATAAACTGTTTGATAGTCTGATGATACCAGGCGTTGCGGAGATATAAATTGACAGTAGAAAAACAACTGGCTTTCTCGGTGATGTCCACTACTTTCCATTCTTTGTCTATGGTGTCTGATACCGGTTTCTCGGAGATGATATGTTTCCCGTATTTGATAGCCTTTTCAATCCGGTCAAGCCTTGAGTCTGCCAATGCGAAGAGTCCGACCACCTGCACACTTTCATCATCGAACATTTCCTGTTCATTTTCGAGTATTTTCGATTCGGGCGACAATTGCTTTGCCAGTTCGCGGCAGTCGGGATTGATGTCGCAAATGTATGCGACATCCCATCTTCCGCTTTTCTGCATCTCTTTCAAATAAAATCGTCCCATTCGACCGAATCCAATAAGACCAACTTTAATTTTCATCGTATATCTTTTTTAGTTTCTTTATCCCTTTATATATTTTGCCTTGTGAGGCATCAGCTTATATAGTAGTATTAATAAGACGATCATCTTTCGACAAACCACTAAAAAGCCGAAAAGAATAGTGTGTTTTCGTTACCGCTTTCTTTAAAAATATGTCCTAACAGTTGATAACTGTTGAATTCGACAAAGTTAGCGAACGCCGAAAGCAACCATCATTAAAAACTGATCATTTTAGAACAATCTCTGACCATTTCGAGTATAAATGCTTATTTTTGCATCTGATAATGTCTATTTATACAGAAAACTTATGCTGAAAATATTAGTAACGTATGCCGTTCAAGGCGAATTTGTAGAGATAAAGTGGCCCGATGTAGAGCCTTATTACATCCGTACGGGGATTGGAAAAGTGAAGTCCGCCTTTCATCTGGCAGAAGCGATCCGCCAGGTGCAGCCCGATCTCGTTTTGAATCTCGGAAGTGCCGGAACAGTCAATCATCAGGTAGGGGATATCTTTGTCTGCCGCAAATTTATAGACCGCGATATGCAGAAACTTGCCGGACTAGGTATGGAATGCGAAATAGATTCTTCCGCTTTGCTCGAAACAAAAGGCTTTTGCAAGCATTGGACGGAAGAGGGAATCTGTAATACGGGAGATGGTTTCCTGACGGAACTGACTCACGTAAGCGGAGATGTCGTCGACATGGAAGCGTATGCGCAAGCCTTCGTCTGCCGTTCCAAAGAGATTCCTTTTATCTCCGTGAAGTACGTGACCGACATTATCGGACAAAACTCCGTGAAACATTGGGAGGACAAACTTGCCGACGCCCGTCAGGGGCTTTCGAACTATTTCAATGTCTTGAAAGAAAGAATATGATAGGTGACTCCTGCCGCTATCAGTCCCAGAAGAATTTTCACCCATAGGAACGGAATCAGGAAGAAGATGCAATAGAGCATCGTTCCCCACATCAGCACAAGTGAGATAATCTTGGCGCGGAGCGGTATTGCCTTGTTTTCCCGGAAATTGCGGATGTATGGACCGAAGTGCCGGTGATTCAGCAACCAGTTATATAATCGTGGCGACCCTTTGAAATAAAGTGCGGCGGTCAGTAACAGAAAAGGGGTAGTGGGCAGTAACGGCAGAAAGATGCCGAGAATGCCGAGTCCGAGAGATATGCTTCCTAAAACAATATAAAGAGTTTTCATTCGGCAAAGATAGTGTAAAAACAGGAAAAAATAATCGGGTTTGCTGGATGAAAGCTCTTTTTATATTACCTTTGTCCTTGCATCGAGGTGACATTAGATGCTTGTAACTATATTAAATATATACAGCCATGTTTACAGTAATCAAACGCATGGAGATATCAGCTTCTCACAAGCTGGTACTTCCGTATCGCAGTAAATGCGCCAGTCTACACGGTCACAACTGGATTATCACTGTCTATTGCCGTTCCTCACGGCTCAACTCCGAAGGAATGGTGGTGGATTTCACCCGAATCAAAGAAGTGGTCACGGAGAAACTGGACCATCAGAATCTGAATGAAGTACTTCCATTCAATCCGACAGCAGAAAACATTGCCCGATGGGTTTGCAAGCAGATTCCGCAATGCTATAAAGTAGAAG
Source organism: Bacteroides sp. RCH18 (assembly GCF_058231005.1). Lineage (NCBI taxonomy): Bacteria > Pseudomonadati > Bacteroidota > Bacteroidia > Bacteroidales > Bacteroidaceae > Bacteroides > Bacteroides sp. RCH18. The sequence goes on from NZ_JBIPTC010000002.1 coordinate 1,392,752, forward strand.
TGCAGGAGTCCGAAGGAAACATCGTCATCTACGAGAAAGATGCTGCGGCAAACGAGAAAACTCCGGTAGCAGGAGAGACAGAATAGACAATAGAAATTTTAGAACAGCTCGAATGATGAGAAAGATTAATGAAATCTTTTACAGTCTACAGGGTGAAGGCTACCACACAGGTACTCCGGCAGTCTTCATCCGCTTTTCCGGATGCAACCTGAAATGCAGCTTTTGCGACACACAACACGAAGCAGGCACCTTGATGACTGACGACGAAATCATAGCCGAAGTCAGTAAATATCCCGCCGTTACCGTCATCCTCACAGGGGGAGAACCTTCGCTCTGGATAGACGACGCGCTGATCGACCGTCTGCACGAAGCGGGCAAATACGTTTGTATCGAAACCAACGGCACGCGACCGCTGCCGGAGTCCATCGACTGGGTGACCTGTTCGCCCAAGCAGGGTGTCAAATTAGGGATTACCCGGATGGATGAAGTGAAAGTTGTCTACGAAGGGCAAGATATAAGTATTTATGAACTGCTTCCCGCTGAACATTTTTTCCTCCAGCCTTGTTCTTGTAATAACACTGCTTTGACAGTGGACTGTGTAATGCGACATCCTAAATGGAGACTAAGCCTGCAAACGCACAAACTAATTGACATCCGGTAAGCTGATAAAACGGATGTAGTAGCAGAGGATGCATCTAAATTTTACGTAATATAATTATGAAAGTAGGTTTATTTATTCCTTGTTATATCAATGCTATCTATCCCAATGTGGGGGTAGCATCGTATAAACTATTGAAAAGTTTAGGAGTAGATGTCGATTATCCGTTGGATCAGACCTGTTGCGGACAACCGATGGCGAATGCCGGTTTTGAAGATGAATCGATGAAGCTGGCGCTCCGTTTTGACGATCTGTTCCGGGAGTACGATTACATTGTCGGCCCTTCCGCCAGTTGTGTGGCATTTGTGAAAGAGAATCATCCCGGTATCCTTGAAAAAGAAGGGCACGTCTGCCAGAGTGCGGGGAAGATTTATGACCTTTGCGAGTTTATCCATGATGTGCTTAAACCGACGAAGATACCCGCACGCTTCCCGCATAAAGTCAGTATCCACAACAGTTGCCACGGTGTGCGCGAACTCTTGATTTCCGCTCCCAGCGAGTTAAATATCCCTTATTACAATAAATTGCGCGATCTGCTCGATATGGTCGAAGGCATCGAAGTTTTCGAGCCCAGCCATATAGACGAATGTTGCGGGTTTGGCGGTATGTTTGCCGTAGAAGAGCAGGCGGTGTCCGTCTGCATGGGGCGTGATAAGGTGAAAGACCACATGGCTACCGGAGCCGAATACATTGTCGGAGCGGACAGTTCCTGCCTGATGCACATGCAAGGTGTGATCAAACGGGAGCATCTGCCGATTCAAATTATCCACATTGTCGAAATTTTAGCGTCGCAATCATGAGTACCAAACATTCAAAGGCTGCCGAAAAGTTCTTGCAGGACAGCAAGATGGCAGCATGGCATAACGAAACCCTTTGGATGGTCCGAGCCAAAAGAGACAAGATGAGCAAGGAAGTTCCCGAATGGGAAGAACTGCGCAACAAAGCTTGTGAACTGAAACTGTATTCCAACAGCCACCTCGAAGAACTCTTGCAGGAGTTTGAAAAGAACGCCACTGCCAACGGAGCGATTGTGCACTGGGCAAAAGATGCGGACGAATATTGTGCCATTGTGTACGAAATACTGAATGAGCATAATGTACATCATTTCATCAAGAGCAAGTCGATGCTTGCCGAAGAGTGCGGGTTGAATCCCTTCTTGATGGAACGCGGAATAGACGTGGTAGAGTCCGACTTGGGCGAACGTATTCTGCAATTGATGCATCTCGAACCGAGCCATATCGTTCTTCCTGCTATCCACATCAAACGGGAGCAAGTGGGAGAACTGTTTGAAAAGGAGATGGGGACGGAAAAAGGAAACTTCGACCCGACCTACCTTACTCATGCCGCACGCAAGAATCTGCGCCACCTCTTTTTGAATGCGGAAGCCGCCATGACGGGCGCCAACTTTGCCGTAGCCTCTACCGGAGACATTGTAGTCTGCACCAATGAAGGGAATGCCGATATGGGTACTTCTTATCCCAAACTGAATATAGCCGCTTTCGGCATGGAGAAGATCGTGCCGGATCTGGATGCGCTGGGTGTGTTCACCCGTCTGCTGGCACGTTCGGCAACCGGACAGCCGGTGACTACCTATACTTCTCATTACCGCCGTCCGCGTGAAGGTGGCGAATATCATATTATTATTGTGGATAACGACCGGAGTACGATCCTTTCCAAGCCCGACCATATCAAGACATTAAACTGTATCCGTTGCGGTGCCTGTATGAATACCTGTCCGGTCTATCGCCGAAGTGGGGGATACTCCTACACTTACTTTATACCCGGCCCTATCGGTATCAATCTGGGGATGGCTCATGATCCGGAGAAGTATTATGATAATCTTTCTGCCTGTTCCTTGTGTATGTCCTGTTCTGATGTCTGTCCGGTAAAAGTGGATTTGGCAGAACAGATTTACAAGTGGCGTCAGGACCTTGACGGATTGGGAAAGGCGAATACCGGAAAGAAGATAATGTCCGGGGGCATGAAGTTCCTGATGGAGCGTCCTGCATTGTTCAATGCGGCTTTGTGGGCGGCTCCGATGGTAAACGGCCTGCCACGCTTTATGAAATACAATGACTTTGACGATTGGGGCAAAGGACGCGAACTGCCGGAATTTGCCAAAGAGTCATTCAACGAAATGTGGAAGAAAAACGAGGTACAGGGAAAGGAGGAATCAAAATGAGCAGCAGAGAAGAAATATTGGCGAGCATCCGCAAGCATACGCAGACACGCTACGAAAAGCCGGATATAGCGGATATGAAACGTTTGACGTATCCGGACAAAATGGAGCAATTTTGCGCTATCAGCCGTGCGGTAGGCGGTACGGCAGTGGTATTGGGCGAAGGCGAAGATGTGAATGCCGTCATTCGCCGGACGTATCCGGATGCGATGCGCATCGCTTCCGGATTGCCGGATATATCTTGCGCAACTTTCAATCCGGATATGGTGGACGACCCGAAAGAACTGGACGGAACCGAGGTAGCCGTTATTCGGGGAGAGATCGGAGTAGCGGAGAACGGCGCTGTCTGGATACCGCAAACCGTGAAGTACAAAGCGATTTATTTTATTTCGGAGAAACTGGTGATTCTGATCGACCGGAATAAGATTGTGGATACCATGTACGACGCTTATCGCAAACTGGACGGACAGGAATATCAGTTCGGTACCTTTATTTCCGGCCCGTCAAAGACGGCGGACATCGAACAGGCATTGGTCATGGGAGCGCATGGAGCACGGGAGGTTTTGGTCATATTGACGTAACTCCGCTTTATTATTCTAAAATAAATTTGGATTTAAAACAATAGAAGCTTAGTTTTGTTAGGACAAAGAAAAATGGAGCTTCTGTATAAGATAAACAAAGGCTCTGTTGATAGGAAACAGAGCCTTTGTTGTTGATATATAGAGCCTCTGTTTTCTGTCTCATCCATGGAAAGAACTATAATCGTCTAAATAATAAAAACAGTATGTATGCAAATAAAGTAAAGAAGATAGCTGCCGTTCATGACCTTTCGGGGATGGGACGTGTTTCTCTGACAGTCGTTATTCCTATTTTATCTTCTATGGGTTTTCAGGTTTGTCCGCTTCCTACGGCAGTATTGTCTAACCATACGCAGTATCCCGGCTTCTCCTTTCTGGACCTGACGGATGAAATGCCGAAGATCATAGGCGAATGGAAGAAGCTGGAAGTTCAGTTTGACGCTATTTATACCGGTTATCTGGGTTCCCCGCGGCAGATTCAGATTGTTTCCGATTTCATCAAGGATTTCCGACAGCCGGATAGTCTGATAGTAGCCGATCCGGTGCTGGGTGATAACGGCCGGCTTTATACCAACTTTGATATGGAGATGGTGAAAGAAATGCGTCATCTGATAACCAAAGCGGATGTGATCACACCGAATCTGACAGAACTGTTTTATTTGCTGGACGAACCGTATAAAGCGGATAGTACGGATGAGGAACTGAAAGAATATCTCCGTCTCCTGTCCGACAAAGGTCCGCAGGTGGTTATTATCACCAGTGTTCCGGTGCACGATGAGCCTCATAAGACTTCCGTATATGCTTACAATCGTCAGGGAAACCGCTACTGGAAAGTGACTTGCCCTTATCTGCCTGCCCACTATCCGGGCACGGGGGATACATTCACAAGTGTGATCACCGGCTCCTTGATGCAGGGAGACAGTCTTCCGATGGCGTTGGACCGTGCTACCCAGTTTATTCTGCAAGGGATTCGGGCAACTTTCGGCTATGAGTATGACAATCGGGAAGGTATTCTGCTGGAAAAAGTGCTTCATAATCTGGATATGCCGATACAAATGGCAAGCTATGAGTTGATATAATTAATATTTATAAACTTTTGTACTTCAGATATTTCTACTATTTTTACTGCCTAATTAGTAATCATGAATAAACATATCTGATGACTCAAACACTTAAAACGACTGAACGGCTCGGAGTAGTAGATGCTCTGCGCGGATTTGCCCTGCTGGCTATTGTATTGTTGCACAACCTTGAACACTATAATCTGTTTTTACCGCTGGATTATACGTTGCCGGCATGGTTGCAGACTATAGATAAGTATGCGTGGGATACCATGTTCTTCCTGTTTGCAGGGAAGGCATACGCTACGTTCTCTTTGTTGTTCGGATTTAGTTTCTATATCCAGTTTCATAATGCGGAAAAGCGCGGAACAGATTTCCGTGGACGATTTGCGTGGCGGATGTGCCTGCTTTTCCTGTTTGCACAGTTACATGCCTTGTTCTACAACGGGGATATTCTTTTGCTTTATGCAGTAGTCGGCTTTGCCTTGATTCCTGTTTGCAAGCTCAAAGATAAGACAGTCTTTTGGATTGCTGCCATCTTACTTTTGCAACCTTATGAATGGGGGCGTGCCATCTATGCAATGATCAATTTGGAGTATGTACCGTCAACAGGGCATTTTATTCCTTATTATAAACTTGCTCAGGAAGTGACATCCAATGGCAGTTTCTTTGAAGTACTCCGTTCCAATATCACTGACGGACAGTTGTACAGCAATATCTGGCAAGTAGAAAACGGTCGCCTGTTCCAGACCGCAGCTTTATTCATGTTCGGAATGCTTTTAGGACGCCGGAAGTATTTTATGAAAAGCGAAGAGTCTTTGCGTTTCTGGAAGAAGATGCTGACAGGTGCCATCCTTGCATTTATCCCTCTCTATTGCCTGAAAACTTTTATACCCGCTTTGATTACAAACCCGTCTATAATGGTTCCGTATAAGATTGCTGTTCCGTCTTATGCCAACTTTGCTTTTATGGTCATTCTTGTTTCTGTCTTTACCTTGCTTTGGTTTAAGAAGGACACAGGATATAACTGGCAAAGTCTGCTGATTCCTTACGGCCGCATGAGTCTGACAAACTATATTTCTCAGTCAATCATGGGAGTAACCATCTATTACGGATTCGGACTGTCAATGTACAAGTATGCAGGAGCAACGGGAAGCCTGCTGATTGCATTGCTTATCTTCACTATTCAGTTGATATTCAGCCGCTGGTGGCTTGCCCGTCATAAGCAAGGACCGTTGGAATTCCTGTGGCGTAAAGGAACTTGGATTTAGACTCTTATAACGACTGACAAGCGCTTATTATTCTCAAACCATTCTCATCGCAATGAGAAAAAATTCTCAAGCCCATGAGAAAAAATACTCATTGCAATGAGAAAATATTCTCAAGCCTATGAGAATTAATTCTCACTGTGGTGAGAACTTTTTCTTATTAAAGTGAGTATAATTCTTGTTGTATTCATCATTTATAAGAAAGCTAATTCATAAAAAGTCAGCTCTTATAAGAACTCTGCCGGCCACATTACTTGTGGAATTTCACTGTGATTTCTGCCGATTGGTTTCCGTAAGTCCAGTCCGGACCTTCTTGAATCAGGCGTATGGCCTCCTTATCAAGAGACTTGCAAAGACTTTCCTTGACTTTAATGTCGAAGGGACGCCCTTCTTTGTTAACAAAGAAAGTCAAGGTAACTTTGCCTTTGACTTCTGCGCAAGCGTCGTCCGCAGGGTATGCCAGATTCTTTTTCAGATACTTTTTATATTGCTTCATTCCTGTTACGGGTTCCGGAACGACAGCCCCCTGTAATGTATCAGCCTTTTGGGAGATAGCAGCATCTTTTAATGTATCTGATTTCTGTAATGCACCCGAAGCTTTTTTCAAATCTTTGATGGATACGGCAGAAATGGCTCCTGTCACAGCTACCTTTTTCTGTGTGCCATATCCTGTTACTACGACTTCATTCAGTGTTGTTTTATTTTCACTCATGGCTATCAGCATAGTCTTACTGGTGTCTGCCGGTATACTAACCGGATTATAGCCAATATAATGTGCAGTTAATATTTCATTACCTTCCTTTTTGGGCAAGGAGAATTCTCCGTTGATATCCGTTATCGCTCCATAAGTTGCTCCTTTATAAGTGACGTTAGCTCCGATGAGTGGTTCTCCTTTGTCGTCCGTCACTTTCCCTTTGATCATGTTGTTCATTTGGGTGGTCAATTGAGCTGCTTTCATCTTTTTCCTGTTGGCATCCAGGAAAGAAGTATCTGTAACCGTTGTGATAGCCGCTTCTTCCAGCTCTTCTGCCGGAGCAACCATTTCTTCCATTATCGGAGTTCCGGCAGGCGTTGCTTGGGGAGTCGCTGCTTTAGAAGCCACTGCTTTAGGAACCGTTGCGGAAGGAGCCCCCGAAGGTGTACTTTGGGATGGAGAATCCTGCCTTGTCTTGGCGATTATATCTTTTCCGACCGTTTCCTTTGTGGCAGAAGGGCGACCGGAATCCGGTTCCATCTTTGGAGCGGATAGGGAAGTGTCTTCTTTGTGAGCAGGAACAGTTGCAGTGGCAGAGGGCTGCTCCTTAGCTATAAACACATCCTCTCCAACATTCTGTTTCAGAAACAGGAAGTAACTGCTGATTCCGATTCCTATAATCAGGCAGGCGGCAATGCTCCAGGTGACGGCATACGTATTTCTTTTCTTTGCCGAATGGGCGTTTACCTTCATCCGCAATTTATTAATCTGTTCTTCGTGGTCCCCTTCTACTTGGTGGTACCCATCCATCGCGTCAGCCAGAAAAGGGTCTTTCATCGACTCTTTTTCCAGTCGATGCGCCTCTTTTCCTTTGCGGAGTCCTCGTATGTAGTCCAATAGTTTCATAGGGCTTGTTTCTTAATACAAATTTTCAAGTTTCGCTTTCCGTTCTGGATATAGCTTTTCACGTTATTCAGAGTAAATCCGGTTTGTTCGACAATATCTGCATACGACATTTCTTCCAGGAAGAAACGTGTAATGCTGGTCCTTTGTTCTTCGGGCAGCTTTTCCAGACAGTGGTGCAATGCTTTCAGCTGCTCTTCCGAACTTTCCTCTTCACTTAATAGATGCAGAAATTCGTCGGATTCCATAATATTAATGGTATAATCCAGCGGAATTTCTTTGTTTTCCTTTCGTAACAGTTGCAGGCAATGGTTCTTCGCCACCCGATAGAGCCACGGCTTGAATGCTTTTATCTCATAATTGATGATTTTAGGTAACAGGTCTTCAAACATCTGCATCACCGCTTCCTGCGCTTGGTCTTCATCTTGCAGATATTTCAGGCAAAGTCCGTACGTCAGCGGGATATAACGGTTGTATAGTTCACCGAAATATTCCGTATCTCCGGACTTTATATAATGGGTCAGTAGTTCCTCGTCCGATAGCTTCGATATGTTTCGTACATTGAACAGCACTTTCTCTATTCGTCGTCTTCTGTTACTACCTGATATTTATCTTTCATCATCTCAAAATCATCCGTTATCTGTTTTAGAATCTCATGAACGTCTGTGCTTCCGGCTACGGCAGGCGTTCCGTAAAAGATGGATGCCTTGTAAGGCAATAAGATTAATTCTCCCTTGGGGAGTGAACGTCCCATGCCGGTCATGAAAACCGGTATATATTTCAGTTCCGGTCGCAGAGACAAGATACGGGCTATGCCGGACTTTATTTTTCCCATTTGTTCGGGCTTCCCTCTTGTACCTTCGGGAAAAAGAATCAGCGAGTATCCTTCATCGATGGCATCGAGCATTTTCCGGAGTGGGTCGTGCTCCGAGTCCTTTTCTCCTTTTCTTCTGATGAGAAGGGTGTTGATGAAGTAATTGCTGAAAGCGGCCTGAAACCGGGTTCTTCCGAAGTAATCTTCCGCGGCTACGGGTTTTACTTTCCACAAAAGGTTGCCGGGTAGGGAAGAAAGCAGGCTGAGTGTATCCAGATGGCTGTTGTGATTGGCAAGGATGATGAATTGTCCTTCTTTTTTGAGGAATCGGGTATCGGGGAACTGGACTCCCACGATCAGTTTCAGAAACCACCGGAATATACCTTTATATAGTATCTGCATCATGGCAGACTGCATGAATCTTTTTTTCATAGTTTGCCGGCTAATAAGCTATGTAATAAACGAGGTGGAAGAACACCGGAGCTGTATAGGACAGGGAGTCTATGCGGTCGAATACTCCACCATGACCGGGGATGCTATCTCCCATGTCTTTGATGCCTTTATCACGTTTGATGGCAGAGATGACTACATCTCCCGCAAATCCGGCAATGGCAATGAGGGCGCTGACCAGAATTACGTTGGGCGTGGAGAGCGGAGTGAGGAATCCCAGAAAGTATCCTATAACCGTAGTGCTGACGACACCTCCCAAAAAGCCTTCCCATGTTTTGTTGGGACTCACTTTGGGCAGAATTTTGTGACGTCCGAAGAGTTTTCCCCAGACGAACTGCATGATATCGTTGATTTCTGTAAGGAACACGAGGAACATCAGCAGTCCGCGTCCTCCCGCATTGAAGCCCGGCAATTCGGGTAACGAGAGAAGATAAGCGAGGTGGCTGATACCAAATACAGAAAGCATCAGAATCCATTGCAGCAAAGCGATGGATTTAGTGATTCCGTGTGTATCGCCTTTCAATACCAGTCGTAATGGCAATAACAGGAACATAACTACGGGGATGAATATGATGTATGCCCCATACCACGCGATATAAGCAAGATAGTATTGGATAGGAATAGCCAATATGCCCCAGAACAGTGCACGGCGGTCTGCCTCTCTGAATCCTAATACCGAATAAAGTTCTCTGAACGCTATAAAAGAGAGAAATGCAAGAAAAAAATAAGAAATGTCGTAGCTGATGAAAACGGCACCGATAAACATTGCCGCCATAATCCACCATGAGCGGGTACGGGCAACCAGTTCGCTGATATTGGTTTTCGGCGACAGCTTTTTTACCAGAAAGAGAGCGATGCTTGCCGTCACCAGCAAACAGATAATAAGGGTGATTACAATAATCAACTCATCGCTTAGCGTAGGGAATAATTTGTCCAATAGTTGTTTCATTTCGCTTCGTTGTTTGTGTGAGACATAAGATATAAACGGTGTATAAGAGTGGCGATCAGACCGATATTCATTAGTATAAGAGTAATGAGGCACACGATCTGTTCATATCCCCAATGAATGGTGCAGGTGGCAATCACAAAGCACAGTGTCAGTAAAGCCATACGATGTTGCTTCGCCATCGGGCCGTTAAAGAAATGCTGTTGTGTCTTGTAAGCTCCTATCCAGCGGAAATAAGCGGTCATTACGGCAAGCAGGGCGGCAAGCCATCCCAGTTCTATCCCGAATCCTCCGGCTACATAGCCTACAGGAATGATAAACAAGGCATCGGCGAATCGGTCGGGCATATCATTGTATAAATCTCCGTTGGCACTTTTCTTTCCTCCTTCTATAGCCACCATTCCGTCAAACAGATTGCATAGTAACCGCGACTGCATACAGACGATGAACAGAATATAAGCAACGTATTTATTGAAATAGGGATAGATAACAGTGCCTGTCAGCAGAAGGCAACCAGCCAAAGCGAAGAATACACTCATCATTGAAATCTGGTTGGGAGTGATGCCCCAACCGGTTAGTTTACGGGCGATAATGTTAGCCCAAGCGGTGTTTCGTGAGGCTATTTCCCGCCTTCCGTCGACTTCATGTTTCATGTTTATGAATGTTTATTGTTCGCAAATATACACATCATCTTAGAAGCGGCAAAAGAATGAAGGATTATTTTGAAAAGCATGCTCTTTTCTATGAAAATAAAAAAAACTTCTGTTGGTTTATGGAATCCGTGTGGAATCTGCATCTCTATAGTAAAAGCGGATTAATTGTAACATTTTAAAAAGATAAAGTTATGAAGACAAATCAACTCAGAGCAATGATGCTCACGGTGATGTTAGTGATTACTACATTGGGTGGTACGGTATGGGCACAGCCTTTGATCGTAAAGGGAACGGTGACGGACGGATCAGACGGTTCGCCGTTGGTAGGATGTGCGGTGACGGTCAAGGGAACATCCCGTGGAGCTGTTACGAACCTGCAAGGGCAGTACAGGATTGAAGCAAACAAGGGGGAAACTCTTATCTTCAGCTATATTGGTTTTGAGAAAGTGGAAAAAGTCGTATTCTCTGCAAAGATGGACGTAAGCCTTATAGCTTCTTCGCAGGTGCTGGAAGAATGTGTTGTCGTCGGATACGGCAGCCAGCGAAAGGTAGCTGTTACCGGTGCCATATCAACCGTCAATCTGGCAAGTCTCAGCCACCCGTCCGTACGTATGGATGCAGTAAATACGGAAGAATATAAATCGATCAGTGAAAATGGTTTCAAGCAGGTAGGAGAATCTCCGCTTTCTACTTTCTCTATTGATGTGGATGCCGCTTCTTACAGTAATATGCGTCGTATGATCAACAGCGGTACCTTGCCGGTGGCCGATGCTATCCGTACGGAAGAGTTAGTGAATTATTTCTCCTACGATTATGCGAAGCCGACCGGAAGCGATCCGGTGAAGATTACAATGGAGGCAGGTGTTTGCCCCTGGAATGCTGATCATCGTCTGGTACGTATCGGACTGAAAGCAAGGGAGATTCCGACTGACAAACTTCCGGAATCTAATCTGGTATTCTTGATTGATGTATCCGGTTCTATGTGGGGACCTACCCGTCTGGATTTGGTGAAGTCATCTCTGAAGCTATTAGTTAATAACCTGCGTGAAAAAGATAAAGTAGCCATCGTTGTGTATGCAGGCAACGCCAGCGTAAAACTGGAATCTACTCCGGGCAGTGACAAACAGAAAATACGTGATGCGATAGACGAACTGACATCCGGTGGCTCTACGGCCGGCAGCGCAGGTATCCAACTGGCTTATAAAGTGGCTAAACAGAACTTCCTTCCTAAAGGAAACAATCGGATCATCCTTTGTTCCGATGGAGATTTCAATGTAGGTGTTTCTTCTGTGGAAGGTTTGGAACAGCTGATAGAAAAGGAACGTAAGAGCGGAGTATTCCTGAGTGTGCTAGGCTATGGAATGGGTAACTATAAAGACAATAAAGGTCAGGCTTTAGCAGAAAAAGGAAATGGAAATCATGCCTATATCGATAATTTGCAGGAAGCCAATCGTGTCCTGGTGGGTGAGTTTGGCGCTACGCTTCATACGGTGGCAAAGGACGTGAAACTGCAAGTGGAATTTAATCCGGCTCAGGTGCAGGCATATCGTCTGGTTGGTTATGAGAGCCGTTTGCTGAAAGACGAAGACTTTAATAATGACGCCAAAGATGCCGGAGAATTGGGAGCGGGACATACGGTGACAGCTTTCTATGAAGTGATTCCCGTAGGCGTGAAGAATGACTACGTAGGAAAGGTAGATGATCTGAAATATCAGAAGAAACAAAAAGAGACGGTGCAGTCGACCGGCTCTAATGAATTGCTGACCGTGAAACTGCGCTATAAAGCTCCGGACAAGGACGTCAGCAAAAAGATGGAAATTCCCTTTGTGGATAACAAAGGAAATAATGTTTCTTCCGATTTCCGTTTCGCTTCTGCCGTGGCTATGTTCGGTCAGCTGCTTCGGGACTCTGACCTTAAGGGAGAGGCAAGCTATGATAAAGTGATCGGTCTTGCCAAGCAGGGACTGGATAATGATGAAAAAGGATACAGAAGAGAATTTATCCGTTTGGTAGAAACGACAAAAGGAATGAAACAGGAGATGGTGGAAAACAAGTAATAGTATAGGTTAATTAAAAGGATGATCAGCATAGATCAATGTATGGTTTCGCATTGATTAGTTCGTTCCATATACGTTTCCCTTTCGTTCGACCTAGGTGGGACTAAACAATCACCTGGGCCGAACTAAAAGATAACCTAGGTGGAGCGAATTAGGATTTGCATAAATTTTAAATAGAAGCTGCAATGCAATTACTAAGCTATGGACTGTAAAAGAGAAACCGCAGATAATTGACGATTACCTGCGGTTTACTTCTGCACGGGAGGAGAGGCTCGAACTCCCGACACCCGGTTTTGGAGACCGGTGCTCTACCAACTGAGCTACTCCCGTGTTTGCGGCTGCAAAGGTAGTATAAACTTCCGAACCAGCAAATATTAGGGTAAATAAATTTCCAATTATTTTAATTTTTCCCATTCATCGGGCTTAAAACCTACCAGAACGAAGCTGTCTGTCACTACTAACGGGCGTTTCACCAGCTTACCGTTTGTTGCCAGCAATGCGATTTGTTCTTCCTCAGTCATGGAAGGTAGCTTTTCACTCAGTTTCAGCTCTTTATATACCAAACCGCTTGTGTTGAAGAATTTCTTTATTGGCAATCCACTTCGTGGAATCCATGCTTTCAACTCTTCCACCGTAGGGTTATCTTCCACAATGAGCCGGTTAGTGTACTCAATGTTATTTTCGATTAGCCATTTCTTAGCTTTCTGGCATGTACTGCACGCCGGATATTGCAAAAATAAAGGTGTCATACTATATACTATTTATCGATTAATACCTAATACTTATTACTTAATACCTATTACCTAAATTACCATCTGCAAATCCTGATACATAATCCGATAGGCGGCGGCTTTTTTATCTAATGCAAGCGGGTACGCCCGTGAGGAAGAAGGCATCCGGTAGAGTCTCATCGCCCGTCCTTCAAACACAAATTCGGCATAGTCTCCTACTTTCGGTTCTTCCACTTCCAGTTGTGCACGGAGCGTATCCGTTGCCTTCTGTCCGGTGGTGACGATTGCCCTGCATTCGGGAAGTTGGCGGAGTAATGCAGCGATGTCCGTCGGCTGCACCACTTCCAGAAATTTGTCCGAAGCGTTATCCTGCAAACGCCGGATAGATGAGGCTGTATCGAACAGGGCGATTCCTTTTTCATTCAGGAAGTCAATAATCTGTTCCCGGCAGAATGCTTTCCGCGTATCGTTCAGAAAGTGATCTTTGTCTCCGAAAAACAAGAGTCCGACAATGCGCCACATATCATTGTTCAGGTTCGGATAATAAAAATCCATCGACCACCGTTTTCTTTGTGGCGGAAAACTTCCCAGCATCAGCAGTTTTGCTTTTGGTGGGAGAAAAGGTTCTAAAGGATGTTTTTCGATTTCAATCTCCATATTGATGTAATTTCCTACAAAAATAACGAATCTATTCTTTTCCTTCAAAATAGTTGCGGAAAAAAACAAATTTAAAAATATTTGGCTATTTTTGCACGGAGATGGTGAAAAACAACTTATTGAAATGCTGTTGAAAACAAGAATAATTATAAGTTGCTGTTTTATAAGCTTGTTAGCTTTCTTTGAAGAAGATTGTTATGCTTCACGGCCGGGGTCGAAAGAATGTGTGAAAGTCTCCTCTGCCAGTTTTACGGTAAGGGGGCGGGTTATCGATACCTATGGTGAACCACTTATCGGAGCGACAATCAGAGAGAAAGGCGGAGCGAATGGAACAGTGACAGATGTGGAGGGGAATTTCTTTTTATCCGTTCCGGATAGTGCTGTTCTGCAAATTTCTTTCGTAGGTTACGAGTCTCAGGAAGTCAGTGTAAAGGGTAGGTCAATGCTTGAAATATGTCTGAAAGAAAATATTCTGCTGCTTGACCACGTGATTGTAACTGCTTTGGGACTTGAAAAGAAAGAATCCTCTTTGGCTTATGCCGTGCAAAAGGTGAGGGGAGAAGAATTGAATCGCGTGAAAGAAGTGAATATGATCACGGCTTTAGCAGGAAAGGCAGCCGGTGTGCAGGTCAGCAAGAACTCTTCCGGCATGGGTGGATCGGCGAAAGTCAGTATCCGTGGGGTACGGTCGGTGGCCGGTGATAATCAGCCTCTGTATGTGATAGATGGTGTCCCCATGCTAAATTCTACTTCGGAACAGTCTTATTCGGCTATCGGCGGTACGGCCAATGCCGGCAACAGGGACGGAGGTGACGGCATCTCGAATCTGAATCCGGAGGATGTGGAAAGTATCAGCATCCTGAAAGGAGCTCCTGCCGCAGCCCTGTATGGTAGCCAGGCGGCCAACGGAGTCATTCTTATTACTACAAAAAAAGGAAATACCGTAGGACGGAGGGATATTCATTTCTCTACCGGACTGACTTTTGAAAAGGCTTTCTCTCTGCCCGAAATGCAGAACAGCTACGGAGTAAGTGATGTAACAGACAGTTGGGGAGAAAAAGAAAATCTGACGGTTTACGATAATTTGGGTGACTTTTTCCGTACCGGACTGACGTCGATCACTTCTGTATCCGTCAACTCCGGAAATGACAAGCTACAAACATATTTCTCCTATGCCAACACCACCGGTCGCGGCATTCTGAATGAAAATAAACTCTCCAAACACAATATCAATCTGAGAGAGACCGCCGTCCTCTTCAACAGCAGGCTGAAATTGGACGGTAACGTGAATGTCATGAAGCAGACGGTGAAGAATAAACCCGTATCGGGAGGCTTTTATATGAATCCGCTGGTAGGTCTCTACCGCTTTCCTCGTGGCGAGGACTTGTCTTATTATAAAGAGAACTATGAACGTTATAACGAGGACAGAAAGCTGAATACACAAAACTGGCATACTTTTACCGAAGACTTTGAACAGAATCCGTATTGGATACAAAACCGCATACAGAGTAAGGATGCACGTATCCGCCTGCTCCTTTCCCTTTCTGCCAATTTGAAAGTCACTGATTGGCTGACACTTCAGGCTCGTGGCAATCTGGATCACTCAGCCGATAAACTGCGTCAGAAATTTTATGCCTCCACCGCTACGGCACTCTGTGGGATGAACGGGCGCTATATTGAAATGGATTATCAGGAAACGCAGATGTACGGAGACGTGATGGCGATGGTCAAGAAGCAACTGAATGACTTCACATTGGACGTAGCCATTGGCGGCAGCATCAATGACAGAATCACTAACTCCACTCGCATTGATTCCAAGAATGCTTCGTTGAAATATGCCAATGTGTTCAATCTTGCCAATATCGTGATGAGCAGTTCTGCCAGTATCGATCAGAAAATAGATGCCCATTACCAACTGCAATCGGTCTTTGCGACGGCACAGATAGGCTATAAAGAAGGAGTCTTCCTTGACCTGACCGCACGTAACGACTGGTCGTCTACGCTGGCTTACACGAAGTACGAGAAGAAAGGATTCTTTTATCCTTCCGCCGGTGTCTCTTTCCTTCCGGATAAGTGGGTAAAGATGCCCGAATGGGTTTCGTTCTCGAAGTTGCGCGGTGCTTATAGTATCGTAGGCAACGGGGTGCCTCCTTTTATCACTTACCCTGTTTCGTATGTGACTGCCGGTGGAGAGATACTGGCAAGCGATGCGGCCCCTTTCGCCGAGATGAAACCGGAAATGACGCATTCCGTCGAATTGGGCATGGAATGGAAGTTCTTGCAGCACCGCCTCGGATTAAATCTGACCTATTACCGTACCGACACGTATGAGCAGTTCTTCAAACTGCCTGCGCTTGCGGGGGATAAGTATGCCTATCGATACGTCAACGCCGGAGATATCCGGAATCAGGGATGGGAGATAACGCTGGATGCCACTCCGGTACTGACCCCCGACTTCACGTGGAAGACCTCTCTCAACTTCTCTGCCAATAAGAACAAGATTGTAGAACTCCATGAAGAACTGAAAGAATTTGTTTACGGACCTACCAGCTTCTCGTCCAGTTATGCGATGAAACTGGTGAAAGGCGGCTCTATCGGCGATATTTACGGTAAAGCCTTTATACGTGATGAAGCAGGCAACATCGTTTATGGAACGGACGGAGACTATAAAGGACTTCCGTTGGTAGAAGGCGACGGAAATACCGTAAAGGTGGGCAATGCCAATCCGGATTTTATGCTGGGATGGAATCATTCCTTCTCCTACAAAGGTTTCAGCCTTTACTTCCTGCTTGACTGGCGCTATGGAGGTGAAATCCTTTCGCAGACCCAGGCGGAGATGGACCTCTATGGAGTATCGAAAGCGACGGCACAAGCCCGTGATAAAGGATATGTTTCGCTGGAAGGCCGGCAGATAAGCGATGTCAAAGGATTCTATAAAAATGTAGTGGGCGGACGCGCCGGCGTGACGGAATACTATATGTATGACGCTACCAACCTCCGTCTGCGGGAAGTTTCGCTGAGTTACAGCTTCCCCCGAAAATGGATACAGAAAACGAATTGCCTGAAAGACCTGCAACTTTCTTTTGTAGCCCGCAACCTTTGTTTCCTGTACAAGAAAGCGCCTTTCGATCCCGATCTGGTACTTTCTACAGGCAATGACAATCAGGGAATTGAAGTGTTCGGTATGCCTACCACCCGCAGTCTGGGCTTTACTTTGACATGTGAATTTTAAGAGCAGGAGGGAAGATGATGAAGAAAAAACATATTTATATATACTTGCTGGGGATGCTGCTGCTTTCTGTTGGCTGTACAGGGAAATTCCGTGAATTTAATACCGACCAGTCGGGAGTTACGGACGATGATTTGCTGATTGACGACAATGGTTACGGTATTCGTCTGGGGATTATCCAGCAAGGCATCTACTTTAACTACGATTTCGGTAAAGGCAAGAACTGGCCTTTCCAGTTGATACAGAATCTGAACGCGGATATGTTCTCCGGTTATATGCACGACGGAAAACCCTTGAACGGAGGTACGCATAACTCGGATTATAATATGCAGGATGGCTGGAACAGCGCCATGTGGACACATATGTATTCGTATATCTTTCCACAAATCTACCAGTCGGAGAATGCCACCCGTGATACGGAATCTGCCTTGTTCGGCATTACCAAAGTGCTGAAAGTGGAAGTCATGCACCGTGTGACAGATTATTACGGCCCTGTTATTTATAAGAATTTCGCGAATGCCCAGAATCAATATCGCCCTGATACGCAGAAAGAAGTCTACTATGAGTTCTTTAATGAACTCGATTCGGCTGTTGTCTCTCTTGCCGATTATATAGAAAAGAAGCCCGAATCTAATGGATTCACCCGCTTTGATATCTTGCTGGACGGTCAATATTCCTCCTGGATCAAGTTTGCCAATTCGTTGCGTATGCGTCTGGCAATGCGTATTTCTGCGGTTGATCCGGATAAGGCACGCACCGAGTTCCTGAAAGGACTGGAAAATGAATTTGGTGTTTTTGAAGCGGAAGATGAACGGGTAGCGGTCTCAACGAAATCCGGATTCACGAATCCGTTGGGAGAACTCAACCGGGTATGGAATGAAACTTATATGAGTGCTGCAATGGAATCTATTCTGACAGGCTACGATGATCCCCGACTGAAAGTTTACTTTGAAACCTGTACCGACAAGGCGTATGCAGGAGAGTACCGCGGCATCCGTCAGGGAACCTGCTTTGCGCACAATCATTATGCAGGCTTATCCAAATTGTCCGTCGATCAGAGTACGGATGCCCCATTGATGAGTTCCGCTGAAATCTGGTTTCTCCGTGCCGAAGCTGCTTTGCGCGGATGGATATCGGAGGATGAAGAAGAATGTTATCAGAACGGAATAAAGGCGTCTCTTCATCAACGCGGCATTTATCAGATGGACGACTATCTGAACAGTGAGCGGACGGCTGCCGATTTCATCGACACACAAGACCCCGAAAATAACATTCCTGCCCGTTGCCGGGTTTCTCCTAAATGGAATCCCGCAGACGACAAGGAAATAAAGCTGGAAAAGATCATTACGCAGAAATGGATAGCCTTATTCCCGGAAGGTTGCGAGGCATGGGCGGAACAGCGTCGCACGGGATATCCCCGCCTGTTTCCGGTACGCTTCAACCATAGCAGGAACGGATGTATCGACACGGAGACAATGGTACGTCGCCTCAACTTCCCCGGCACGCTGCAAACCGAAGACAGAGAGCAATATCTGGCTCTTGTGGAGGCTCTGGGCGGACCCGATCATGGAGGTACCCGATTGTGGTGGGATACAGGAAATAATAGTCTGGATTAAAATTTTAGTGTCGGAATGTGAATATATGTATAGGTTTAACTATTTTTGCACCTTCATTTAAACACATTTGTCATGAAAAAGATCATTTCTGCTCTTTTCCTATGTATGCTGCTTTCTGCCGTACCGGAATTGCAGGCACAAAACATTCAGTTACATTATGATTTCGGACGTTCCCTGTATGATAAAGACTTGAAAGGACGCCCGCTGTTGACATCCACTGTCGAGAAGTTCCATCCCGACAACTGGGGAAGTACCTACTTCTTTATCGATATGGACTATACGTCCGAAGGGGTCGCTTCCGCTTACTGGGAGATAGCCCGTGAACTGAAATTCTGGAAAGGTCCTTTCTCCGCCCATCTCGAATACAATGGCGGACTGGCGAAAGGATTCTCCTACAACAACGCTTACCTGGCGGGAGCCACCTATACCTATAATAACGCTTCTTTCTCCAGAGGCTTCACATTGACAGCCATGTACAAATATATACAAAAGCACCCATCCCCGAATAACTTCCAGTTGACAGGAACATGGTACATGAACTTTTGCAAGGATTTGCTCACCTTCTCCGGTTTTGCCGACTGGTGGCGTGAAGAAACCAAGTATGGAAAAACCATCTTCCTCTCCGAACCGCAATTTTGGGTAAACCTGAACCGCATCAAGGGAGTGAATAAAAACTTTAACCTGAGTGTCGGTTCCGAAGTGGAACTGAGCAATAATTTCGGTGGTCGTGACGGCTTCTATGTAATTCCGACACTGGCTTTGAAGTGGACGCTGAACTAAACTTCGAAGTACAAAATTCCCCAACGGATATACATCAATTATTGAATAAAAATATCGAATGAAAACAGATTTGATCTATGGCGTAGAAGACCGCCCCCCATTTAAAGATGCCCTGTTTGCTGCCTTGCAACATCTGCTGGCTATCTTTGTAGCCATCATTACACCTCCTCTTATCATTGCGAGCGCACTGAAGCTGGATGTTGAAAAAACAAGCTTTCTGGTATCTATGTCCCTTTTTGCTTCGGGGGTATCTACGTTTATACAATGCCGTCGTATCGGCCCGATAGGAGCGAAGCTGCTCTGTATCCAAGGTACCAGCTTTTCCTTTATCGGTCCTATCATAGCGACCGGATTAGTAGGCGGACTTCCGCTGATATTCGGCTCCTGTATAGCTGCCGCACCTATTGAAATGGTCGTCAGCCGTACCTTCAAGTATCTTCGCAATATCATCACTCCGCTAGTGTCCGGCATTGTCGTACTACTGATCGGATTGAGTCTGATCAAAGTCGGTATCGTTTCCTGTGGCGGCGGATATAGCGCGATGGACGACGGCTCCTTCGGTTCGTGGGAAAATCTGTCCATTGCGGCACTTGTACTGTTGAGCGTTTTGTTTTTCAATCGCTGCAAAAACAAATACCTGCGCATGAGTTCCATCGTGTTCGGTCTTTGCCTGGGTTATGGACTGGCTTTCGCTCTGGGAAAAGTAAATATGAGCACACTAAATGTCGAGATGCTGATGAGTTTCAACATCCCGCAACCTTTCAAATACGGTATTGATTTTAATATCTCTTCATTTATCGCCATTGGTCTGGTCTATCTGATCACCGCCATTGAAGCCACAGGCGATGTGACAGCCAACTCCATGATTTCCGGACTTCCGATTGAAGGTGATTCTTATCTGAAACGTGTTTCCGGCGGTGTGATGGCAGATGGCTTCAACTCTCTTTTAGCAGGTATATTCAACTCCTTCCCGAACTCTATCTTCGCACAGAATAACGGTATCATCCAATTAACAGGAGTTGCCAGCCGCTATGTAGGCTATTATATTGCCGCTATGCTCGTTCTGCTGGGATTATTCCCCATTGTAGGAGCTATATTCTCTCTGATGCCCGATCCTGTACTGGGAGGCGCCACCTTATTAATGTTCGGTACAGTAGCGGCAGCAGGCATCCGCATCGTTTCCTCACAGGAAATAGGCCGCAAAGAAACCCTAGTCTTAGCAGTCAGCCTATCTTTAGGTTTGGGCGTGGAACTAATGCCGGACGTATTAAAACAAGCTCCAGAGGCGATTCGAAGTATTTTCTCTTCAGGAATCACCACCGGAGGTTTAACTGCAATTGTTGCTAATATGGTAATTAGAGTGAAGTAATAGGTAATAAATATTAAGTAATAGGTAATAAGTAATAGGTAATAAGTAATAGGTATTAAGTATTAAGCCATGCGGATAAACTAACCAGTAGCTACGGTTATTACCTATTACCTAATACTTATTACTTATCTCTAAATTACTCATTTTATCTGTAATCCGAAAGGGGAAATCTGGATACTCGTAGAGGCTGAAACGAGGTTCGGTTTCCCCTTTCGTATAGCTCCAGATAGAAGCGTAGTCTTCCGGGTCTTCACCCATCTTGCTGAGTTGGCGTAGATAAGCTGCCAGTGATTTATTCTCTACGATATAGATTTGTCCCATCTGATCGATAATAGGACTATGGTGACGGGTACCGTCATGTTCGAAGCGAAGAATTCGTTTGCCTTCCTCAGTCAATCCTACCAATTGGAAAGTCATACTCTTGCCGATAGCAGGCAGATTCAGTACACTGCGGTCGGTAGCAAGGAAAGGCAGATGATGCTTTCTCATGAACCGTCTTATTTGTTTGGCGGTGTCAGCATCTTCTTTCGGGTTTTCTTCATTTATACCTGTATTGACTTTGGTTTCCAGTATCTTATACAATTCTTCCGCCTGTTCCGGAGTCATCTGTCCGTAAATCTTCTCCTCCTGCTGCTCCTGCATTGAACGGCTGTTGGGTGCAAACACCGCATAATTCTCATTAAATCCCTTCACCGAGAACGTATAATAACATACCACTCCCAGTGAATTGAGTACTTGGCGAAGCCGCGTAGTATGTCCTCTGCGTGAAGCAGCCACCGTATATACCAACTGGTTCGTAATAATCCATCCGGCAGAAAGAATCTTTCGAATCGCCTCTTTAGCTTCGGGTGTTACCTCCAGCGGTGTCTGAAAATGAGTCTGAATGATAAACTGCTTGACGCCAACAGCCGAAGCCTTTTCCTTAAACTCCCGCAAAATGTCAACCAATTCGTCATTAATACGCATCGGCAAATAAGCCAATAAACGAGAACCCAGTCTCACCCGTTGCAATTCCGCATATTTCTCACCTTCCGGACGTTCAAGATTCGCCCTTTGTTTGCGTACCGCCATACGATACACCGCTTCTAATATATTCTTCAACGTCTTATTCTGACTCATCAGCGCATCGCCTCCCGTAATCAGAATATCGCGTAACTGCGTATCCTGTTCAAAATAAGTCATCAATCGTCGCAATTTACTGTCCCACGATTCCTTCGGCCGTAACGTCTCAAACTCAAAATTCAGCCGTTCACTCTGAAAGTCATACATACGCTGGCAAGATGCACAAAGCCCTCCACAAGCCCGTCCCATTGTATCAGGAATAAGGATAGCCACCTCCGGATACCGTCGGTGAATATTATGTCCGTCCGGCAAGAGCCATCCGGCAGCATTCGGCTTTCCTGCCTCCACAATATCTTCTTTCTCCCATGCACGGATATTGCCATACGTCTCCACCAATCGCGGCGAATAAAGTATATAACTCCGAATCGCTTCATCATTATACCCATACCCCGTCACATTCAGCAACGACAAATAATAAGGCGTAGCAAAGAACGGCATTCCCTTTTTACGTGCCCGATTCAGCAAATACATCGTCTCCGACGAAAGCGAATTTCCTAAAAAGCGGTTCAACTCAGCCGGACTCTTCACCGCCATCGACAAATGGAAGCGGAAATCCCCCCACCATTTGCTCACCAACTGATATTTCTCCTCATAACTCATCCCTTCCTCAAAATGGAACCGCACCGAAGGCTTCGACTTCCGGTTCTCAATCTTCTGAATCAGCAGATGCAGCATCCGTTCCTTATTCTCATCACGCATCTCCCGCACTTCCTCATCCAATCCGGTATCCCACCGGTCATTCCGGCTCTTGATGCGCTGCGGAGACGGCAAAGGAACACTTTCCCCCTGCAAACGTTTGAACAATTGGAACAACTCTACAAACAAATCCGTCGGCATCTCTATATTCTCCAACTTCTCCGTCAGAAACTGATAAAGCAACCGTATCGTCTGTACCGAAATATCCTGTCCCGTAGACAGTTCATGAACATCCTGTCCATCATACTGGAGTAAGAGTCGAATTTGCTCTCTCGCCTCCTCCGCAACCTCATTAACCACCCCGCAACTATCCAGATGTTTTAGCAGACCAGCCTTAAAGTCCTCCACCGTCGGACTTACAGCCGCCATCTCTACCAACCCCGGCATCTCCTGCGTGTAGATTTGTTTCAACTGCGAAAAAGTAAGTACAAGCATTTTCTTTTGTTTCATAAGCATCCTCTATATTATTATATTATTTATTGATAAGTAACGACCTATCCCTCCGCAAGGTTCCCCCGGCCTCGACTGCCCGGCGTCAAGCGCAGGTCTTATTTACGGCGTTAAAAAGGGCAGACTGTTTGAGCGAAGCGAGTTTCTGCCCTTTAGCCGGAAATGAGACCGGAGTAGCCGGGCAGGCGCAGCCTTGATTTTTTCTTTTTGGTACTTTTTCTTTTGCATCAAGGCAAAAGAAAAAGTACATAAAGATAATAAAAAAAGCGGAAGTATGCCACTCCCGCTTTTCCTGCTATGCTATTCTTTACGATTTTCTAACATTTACGCGACCTTATTTTTTCGTTTCCGTGTCGTCGTTCTTTCTTTTCGGTTCCTTTTTGGCAAGGAGCACTATATTATATACATAGTCCGTCATCCACTGTTCCGAATAGCCCAGACGTTCCTTGTACTGGCGGACAGTCGCCGCAGTCTTGTGCACATCATCAGCCTTCCACACCGTCTTCGTACAAACATCGTGTACCGTCTTCTGCGTCATCCCGTAAAGCGCCTTCTTGAATATAGACGGCATACGGAACT
Source organism: Bacteroides sp. RCH18 (assembly GCF_058231005.1). Taxonomy (NCBI): domain Bacteria; kingdom Pseudomonadati; phylum Bacteroidota; class Bacteroidia; order Bacteroidales; family Bacteroidaceae; genus Bacteroides; species Bacteroides sp. RCH18. Next base: position 1,416,242 of record NZ_JBIPTC010000002.1, read on the forward strand.
TCCATTGCATCAGATTTCCCATCAGCATCATCAAGTCGTTGGAGAATCCCTGATACATAAACAGATAAGACTGGATATCATTCTGAGTACGGCAATTACGCTTCACGGAGTTGTCGATCTCCTTAAAGAAACTTTCATTCAGTCCGTAGTCCTGCATCAGCATTTTGCGTGAAGCCGACTTTTCTGCCAGTCCCAGCTTACCTCCCTGCGTAGGAATCTTGAACAAACGTTTGAAGTTAGCCACATCCGGTAAAAAGCGGATGTTGGTAATACCTAAGTTAGTAGCGATGACTGACTGGAAATAAACCCGGGTCAGTGATATGAAATCTTCTACATTGCCGACTTTTGTTTCATCGGATTTCTTTTTGAATAAACCAAATAAGCCCATCGTTATATTTACTATTTTATAATTTACAATTTACAAATCGTGTGTGGAGATTTTAATGAGCCGCAAAGGTACGAAAAAGTGTTGGTTTTCACCAACATTCCAAGTCCTTTTCGATGTCCGGCATGGTCTCTTTCCTGAAAACAGGACTTTGGATGCCTGCTTTCTTCTGGGCACGATAGTCCGAGAGCAGGCGGATGGCATACTTTCCGAGAAAGATAATGGCGATCAGGTTGCAGACAGCCATCAGAGCCATAGTGATGTCCGCCAGACTCCATACCAAATCGAGCGTGGCGACAGACCCGAAAAGTACCATGCCGCTGACCAATATCCGGTAGGTGTGGAGCACCCATTTCTTTGCGGTGATGAAACGGATATTCGCTTCGCCGTAATAATAATTTCCCAAGATACTGCTGAATGCGAAGAAGAACAGCGCTACGGCAACAAAGATGCTTCCGGAAGCACCAATCTCATTCGTGAGCGCCTGTTGGGTCAGTTGCACCCCATTGGAGGAACCGTCCAAAGGAGCACCGCTGAAAAGAATGATAAATGCCGTACAGGTACAAATTAATAAAGTATCGGTAAATACTGCCAGCGTCTGTATCAACCCCTGTTTGACAGGATGAGTGACGTTGGCCGTCGCTGCTGCATTCGGAGCCGAACCCATACCGGCCTCATTGCTGAATAATCCGCGCTTGATACCCTGCATCAGCGCCATACCGACACCTCCACCCAATGCCTGTTCCCAGCCGAAGGCATGGCTGATGATGAGAGATATCACTTCCGGCAAATGCGTGATATTAAGTAATACGATGACCAGTGCCAGTCCTACATATCCTAATGCCATAATCGGTACGATAATGCTGCTTACACGCGCTATCCGGCGGATACCACCGAAGATGATGACAAGAGTCAGAGCGGTAAGCACTCCTCCCAACACCGTATGATTGAATCCGAACGCATGTTCGGCAGCAGCACAAATCGTATTGCTCTGTACCGAATTGAAAGCAAAACCGAAAGTAATGCTGATGAGCACAGCGAAAAGCATCCCCATCCACGGCTGTTTCAATCCCTTCTTCATATAATAAGCCGGGCCTCCGATAAAAGAGTCCTTTCCGCGTATCTTATATAACTGTGCCAGAGTAGATTCGATAAAAGCGCTCGAAGCTCCCAGCAGGGCGATCACCCACATCCAGAAAACAGCTCCCGCTCCGCCGATGGCGATGGCGGTGGCCACCCCTGCCAAGTTGCCCGTACCCACACGGCTGGCAATCGTAATAGCGAATGCCTGAAAAGACGAAACATGTTTCTCACCGTGTTTTCCTTTTCCGGCGGACTCGCTGAGTAATACAATCATTTCGCGAAGCATACGGAACTGTACGAACCGCGTTCGGATGCTGAACCAGACGGCACAGCCCAGTAACATGATAATCAGGATGTATGTCCAGAGTATATCATTTATTTCATTGATAAAGTTCATAGTTAGGTTTTTTGAAAAGAATAAATCGTAGTATATCACTCGTTTTTCATTCGGAAATAAAATTTATGATTTTCGAATACGGGCTCTACTATATCATACCGAACAAATTTGGCAAGCAGATGTTCGGCAGCACGTCGGGAAATACCGGTCTGCCGGCAATACCGGTTGAGTGAAAGCAGCGTTCCTTGTTCCAGCAGGTCGAGCAGGAGTTGTTCGCGTTCCGTATAGCGGATCAGTTCTCCCCGCGGGCTGCCGCTTTGTTGCCATACACGCAGGTGGATAGGGGTAGCCAGTATATTCTCATCCTTGATGCGGAGATAGGCGAGAGGTTTTCCGTTTTCGTCTTTCGCATAGACAGGCTTGTGCGGATTCTCTTTGATGGTGGCTACTAATACCTGTTTGCCTTCCACAATATATGTTTGTAAAGTATAATCTATCTCCGGGATGCAATAAAGTTGTGCGGCCGCTTCGATCATATATTTTTCCTCTTCAGATCGTACGCCGGCTATCCGTCCATTGTCTTTCACGCCGATCAATAGCCGTCCTCCGTCGGTATTGGCAAAAGCCGACAGCGTTTTGGCAATCTTGCGTGCGTCGGAAATTTCGAATTTGAAGTCCTGTTGCTGATGCTCTCCTTCAGCTATCAAAGTATGTATGTAATCCGTATCTGTAAGCGTTTTCATGGCTACAAAGGTAGGGAAAAATGGTGAAAAGCCCTTTTTTTAGCTTATTTTCGCAGATAAATTCAAAAAAAATATTGTTTTTATGCGTTTATTTCGGGAAACAGTGTATTTTTGCGACACATTATTAACGAAAAAAATAAAAGGATTATGAAAGAATTGGTAGAAAAAGTAGCAGCTCTGTATGCTGACTTCTCAAAAGATGCTAACGCTCAGATTGAAAACGGTAACAAAGCAGCAGGAACTCGTGCTCGTAAGGCTTCTTTGGAAATCGAAAAAGCAATGAAAGAATTCCGTAAAGCATCTTTGGAAGCTTCTAAAAACTAAGAAATAGAAGTCTACTAAGATATCAGGAAAAAAGAAGAGGATGTATCGTGAGATGCATCCTCTTCTTCTATTTATACCTCCTTCTCTTTTCTGAAACCCGAAATATTGGATAAATGTGCTATTTTTAAGATTCCATTGAAAAACGTTCGCTCTAAAAGTAACAAACCAAGGAGTAAACTGCATAAATAAATGCAATAATATACGGAAAAGCAGTCGTTTCTTGCATGAAACTACATGAAATATACACCTTTTCAAAGGAAAAAAGTATCTGTTGCTTTTAAACCAAGGGGGTGTTCCTTTAAAACCAACGCCTCCTTCCTCACCGACCAACCTGTTTTCCGTCAGTAAGGAAGACCTGAAAAAGCTATTTTTGCTTAATTTTCTTCTAATTGATCCATAAATACCGGGAAAATAAAAGTGTCATTCGGAACTGTTTTTCTTCAGTAAGCGATCAGAATGATCAGTGAAAAAGAATTATACTTCTGATTTGACCGATAAACTCTTTGAATAGTAAAAAAGAGGAATCCTGTATTTGTGAATGATAGCATTTTTATGCCTTTCTTTAAAGTGGGGATACAATTATGCCCTTCTTTCACTGTTTAAATATTCCTTTTTTAAGAAAGGTCCTTTTTTAGTGATCAATAGATGTCGCTATATGTGAAAAGTTATTCATGGTAATTTCAAGAAATGAACTCAATTTCTCCCTATTTGTTGTTTCGTTTTTCGGCGATACCAATTTTTGGAGTGTCTTATTCTGAAAATCGGTTGTGTATATGCGTATCAGGCAATTATAGTTGCTGAAATATGTGTATATTTATTGTGTAATCTTTAATACTAAGTAAGATGTTAAAAGTAGTAGCATTTATGAAGCAGGTAGCCGAAGAGCTGCGGATGGGGGGAAACTTTGGTACTGCGCACGTGTATCGTAGCAGTATCAATGCCATCATTGCTTATCATGGGGAAGGGGATTTTTCTTTTGACGAGGTTACCCCGGAGTGGTTGAAAGGTTTCGAAGTACACCTTCGTGGGAGAGGATGCAGTTGGAACACAGTCTCCACTTATTTAAGGACATTTCGTGCGGTGTACAATCGTGCCGTCAATAGTCGGATGGTTATTTATACGCCTCATTTGTTCCGTTCCGTCTATACGGGTACGCGTGCGGATCATAAGAGAGCATTGTGCGATGAAGATATGAAGAAGGTATTCACTAAGTTACCTCACTCTTCCGCTATATCTTCTGCCGTACGGTGCGCACAGGATTTGTTCGTACTGATGTTTTTACTTCGTGGTTTGCCGTTTGTCGATCTGGCCTATCTGCGCAAAAGTGATTTGAGGGATAACGTGATCACTTATCGCAGGCGGAAGACGGGACGGCCTTTGTCGGTGACGCTCACTCCGGAAGCGATGGCACTATTAAAGAAGTATATGAACCACGATCCTCATTCGCCTTATCTTTTCCCGCTGTTGAAAAGTGGAGAGGGAACGAAGGAGGCCTACCGGGAATATCAGTTGGCATTGCGCAGCTTCAACCAGCAACTCACGCTCTTGGGCGAAATATTGGGGCTGAACGATAGACTGAGTTCATACACCGCCCGCCATACATGGGCTACAACAGCCTATTATTGCGAAATTCACCCGGGTATTATCTCCGAAGCTATGGGGCATTCGTCCATCAAGGTGACCGAGACCTATCTGAAACCTTTCCGTAATAAGAAAATTGATGAAGCTAATAATCAGATTATTGATTTTGTAAAACACTCGATTGTGGAAACAGTAGCTTGAAAATGAATCTATTACTTTCTAGGTAACGGAGCTAAATAGCGTTGCAAAGATGGATATATTTTGGAAAACATGCAAACAAAAAAGATATTTTTTCTGATAAACTACTAAAAAAAGAGAAATAATACGATAAAACAACGGATTTCTTTCTGTTAGGGACCTGTTAACCTCTGATCAAGATACAAAGAATTTCCTCCCCTCTGCCGCATGTCTGAAGCAGGGGTAAATATGTTTCACTGTAAAATAGTCCGGTTTTTCATATAGATAGCTCCACAGGAGTCAGGACAAAGGTTTACCCGTTACCTAGAAAGTAACGGGTAAAGGCTGTTTGGCCTGTATGCTTCATAGTGTATTATATAAGGGAAATAAAGGTTGAATGAATTAAGAAAAGGAGGTCGCACGAGAAATGAACGGAACAACACATGGGATTTAAAATCAAAAGTGAGAAATTATATTTTTATTATTTTTTTAATTTATAAATTAAAAGTTTTTTATTATGAACAAAAAGTTTTTAAATGCTGTCCTGTTTGGAGCGCTGATAGCGTCCTCGGCAGGTACATTTACTTCTTGTAAAGACTACGATGACGACATCAAGAGTCTGCAGGAACAAATTGACAAAAGCGGAAGCACCGTTGGCGATCTTCAGACTCAGCTGACAACGCTGAAGAGTGCTGCAGAAGCTGCACAGGCTGCTGCTGATGCTGCAAAGACAGCTGCTGCAGAAGCTAAGACTGCCGCAGAAGCTGCAAAAACTGCCGGCGACCAGGCTGCTGCCGATGCTGCTACAGCGAAAGCGCTGGCAGAAGAAGCGAAAGCTGCCGCTGCGCAAGCAAAAGCAGATGCGATAGCGGAAGCCGCAACACAGGTTGAAGCATTGAGAAATTCAATGCAGGCTGCTATTGACAACAAACTGGATGTGACAGTACACGAAGCTGCTGTAAAAGCACTCGGTGCTCAGATTGAAGGTATAGAAACAGGTTTGAGCAATCTTGCCAACGGAGCAGTGAAAGAAAATACTGAAGCGATCAAAAATGCTCAGGATGCTATCGAAACGTTGATTACAGCAGATAAAGACTTGCAGACTCAGCTCGACGCTTTGAAACTTTATGCAGAAGGTGTAAAGGATATAGCTGACGCTAACAAGGAAGATATCGCGGCAGCGCAGGAAGCTATCGAAGTTGCACAGGATGAGATTAAGAAACTTTGGGATGAAATCAACGGTGAAGGCGGTCTGAAAGCTTTGATCGGTGAGAATAAATCTGCCATTGAAGCGCTGAAGAACTCTACAGCTCAGGATATCGCTGACCTCGAAGATAAGATCAACGATGAGCTGGATGCTATCAAATCGGATATCTCAGGTATTCAGGGTGACATCAGAACCATCAACAGCCAGATTATTACTATCAACGCTGACTTGGTGAGCCTGCACACTTTGATGACTTGCCGTCTGACAAGCATCACGTTTGCTCCCGACTATATCGTAGACGGTGTGGAAGCGATCAAGTTCAACTCATTGAAATATGCTCCGATGGGAAGCGGTGAAAATGCTGCTATTCCTACGAATTATAGTATTTCTACAGCTGCTTTGGCAACTGCAAGCTACCACTTCAACCCGGCTAGCTTCAAGTTGGGCAATGCTGACTATAGCTACTTGGATCGTAGCGCTACAGTGATCAACACTCGTGCGGCTGCCAGCCAGTGGGTTCAGATCAGCGGTACTCCGGTTGCTAACGCTGCAACAGGAACAGTGGACTTCAAACTGCTTCGTCTTAACGTTCATTCTACTCAGCCGGCAGAAGATAAAGTAAACATGGTTGCTTTGCAGGCTACTCTGAAGGGTGATGCTGTAGACAAAGACGAGACTAACGTAGTGGTTACTTCTCCGTATGTATCTATCTATGATGACGTACTGGCTGCACCGGACGTTCGCATCTCTGATAAAGCTACTTTAGTTTCAGGTGCTGACGGTGCTCATTATGCAACTACTTTCACTGCTTGTAAGTCAGAAGCTGTTCGCTATACAACTCCTTACGATCAAGTATTCAACCTGAAAGACCTGGTGGCTACTTGCTTCGGTAACGGTAATCACAAAGAATTCCCGATCGAAGACTATAAGTTGTCATATAAGTTCTCTGTAGCTTCTTCTGATTACAACATCACTGACGGTGAAACTTCAACCAACCAGCAGAAATGGGTGGTATGTAACGACGCTGCGGCAGGTTTGTACCAGGCAGAAGGCTTCAATAAAGAAGCGATCGGTCGTACTCCTATCCTGAAAGTGGAATTGGTAGACGAAGCAGGCAATGTAGTACGTCGCGGATTCGTGAAGATCGAATTTGGTGTGACGAAGCAAGATGACCTCGTAGTAGGTGACAAGGCTTATGACTTGATAGCTAAATGTACTGAAACAGCTGCTGAATACACTATCACAGAGCAATTCATCCGTGAAAATGTTTACCGCGTTATTACTAACGGTAAGGAAACAAGCATGAGCCACGAAGAATTCTGGAACTTGTATGATGCTTCCGGTGCTGTTGCTGTAGTGAAGAAGAACAACCTGTCACACACTATGACTCTGCCGAGAATCGTTGACGGTGATACTTCAGTAGGTACTGCTACGAAGAAGATCGTATGGTCATTTAATCATGGTGAACTGGGTAAGATCGGTGCCGGTGGTTCTCAATTTGTTGCAACTGTAACAGTGAAGAACAAGCTGACTTCTTCTGAATATCCTGCAAGCATCACATTCAAGTTCACAGTAAACGTGAAGTTGCCTGAACTTACTTTGGATGCTACTGAAAATGATATTTACTGGACGAAAGATGGTGATGAGTACAAGTACTTCAATGTAAATGTGAGTGTACCTAACTCAGTTGCTTCTCCTGCAAGTGATTGTCAGTTCAGAAGAGCATTGACAGAAGCTTACTCTGCTTACACTGTGAAAGGACTTCCGGGTTGCGAATCTGCTCGTTACAAAGTAATCAAGACTTACTCTAACGGTAACTTGACTTCTCCTGTAATGTCTGGTGTTCAGATCGACGGTAACTATATCACTTTGGATAAGAGCAATGCTGCTGTGAAGGCTGCGTTGAACAGCGCAAACGGTCTGCAAGCTGTCGTTGCACACATCTACACGATGAGCAATGGCGACGAAGTGACTGTGAACGAATTTATGGTTGACTTTATCCGTCCTGTTAACTTGAACATGCCGAGCGGTATTGCAGTAATAGACGCTAAGACTGGCGGTGATGTTGCTGACTTCCAATGGAATGGTCTGTTGACTGACTGGAGAAACGAAGCAATTGTGAAGGATAGCTGGTCATGGGTTGAAAATGTTCATTCTTACTGGAAGAGAGTTTGTACTCCTGAATTCGAATATGTTCAAGGTCACGAAGAAATGGTTACACCGGCTCAGTTGGATGTAGAATATGGTACGATTAAGTTTACTACCACTACTGTGACTACTATGTATACAGGTAAGGCTACTTATAGATACTATAACAGATTGGGTGGATCTACTAAGAAGACTTACACAACTGAAGAGTTCTTGACTCAGGCAGAAGTTGACGCCTCTCTTGAAGCACAGAAATTAGCTGGATGGCCGTTGATATATCCACATGTTGAATTAGATGGCGATATTATATATACGGAAGTTTCTAAACCTGCAAGCACTACTATTGAGTACGACTATGTGAAGAGTATCAACTACGTACCGGCAGTTTACAAGTGGGTTGAAGGTAACTGGACAATGGTTCCTCACAAACACACTGAAAAGCCTGCATTCGAAGGAACATCTTACGGACAGATCTCAGGATGTTGGGAATGGACGAAGAAAGAGTGGGGCAGACCGGATTGGAATCCTGGACAATACTGGTTCTTCTATGGTCCGTTCGGCGATGTAACACTGGATTTGAACAAAGTAACTACAAGCTTGGAATACAACGGTAACAAGTTGCCTGATGGCGCTACTTTGGTTCAGACTGGTAACACTGTGAAGTATGTGAATGTTAGCTCACCGGTTGGATATACTTATCAGATATTCATTCCTGCTACAGTAAATTACGGCTGGGGAACTACTTCTTCTACATTGACTATTACAGTTAATCCGAAGAACTAAGAATTGAAATGTCAATGAATTCTTAGACATTCAACAACAAAAAGGGTGCTCTAATCAGAAAGGGGCACCCTTTTCACCATAACAAGTACATTCTGCATACTCTGTGATAAGACATAAAATATATAAAATTATGAGAATAAGAAATTTATTAATAGCCATACTTACTGTCAGCAGCACAGTAGCATTTGCTCAGGAACAGCGACAAATCAAGGAAGAGGGCAAGACAGTGTTCAAACCTCATTGGTTTATGCAAGTTCAGGCTGGAGCTGCGCATACGGTAGGCGAAGCCGATTTTACAGATCTGATCTCTCCGGCAGCAGCCGTTAATGTAGGGTATAAGTTTGCACCCGCATTTGGAGCCCGTTTAGGCGTAAGCGGTTGGCAGGCAAAGGCAGGATGGGTCACTCCTTCTCAAACCTATCAGTACAAATATCTGCAAGGAAATCTGGATATTATGGCAGATCTTAGTACTTTATTTTGTGGTTTTAATCCTAAACGTGTATTCAACGCATATATTTTTGGCGGCGCAGGACTGAATCATGCTTTCGACAACGACGAAGCAAACGCACTGGACACAAGATCTCATGAATTAGAGTATTTATGGCAGGACAAACAAAATCTTATAGCCGGACGTATGGGACTGGGATGTGATCTGCGCCTCAATGACCGGTTGGCTATCAATATTGAAGGAAACGCAAATGCACTGTCCGACAAATTCAACTCGAAAAAGGCAGGCAACTGCGACTGGCAATTTAACGTATTAGTGGGCCTGAACATCAAATTAGGAAAAAGCTATAAGAAAACAGCTCCGGTATATTATGAACCGGAACCGATAGTAGAACAACCCAAACCACAACCTGTCGTGAAACAGCCCGAACCGGAACCTGTGGCAGTGGTAGTGGAACCTATGAAACAGAATATATTCTTTGCTCTGAACTCCGCACTTCTCCAGAAAGACCAGCAATCGAAGATCGATGCAATGGTGGCATACATGGAAAAGTATCCGGCAAGCAAAGTTGCCATAACCGGATATGCCGACAAGGAAACCGGTAATCCGAGAATCAATATGACTTTATCCGAAAAACGTGCGAAGATTGTTGCCGATGCCTTGAAAGCCAAAGGAATAGCGGCGGACAGAATCGTTACGGATTTCAAAGGAGATACAGTACAACCTTTCCGGGTGCCTGAAGAAAACCGGGTAAGCGTCTGTATTGCAGAATAATATTTTCCCACTTCTCATGCGGGTATATACCCCATTCCTCTATTCTATTAATAAAAGTATGAGGGACCTGTATGGGAGGTAAAAGAGGAAGCCCGTGCTTGTGAAAGCCCGGACTTCTGCAATGAACCCTTTCTTCACTTGTTAGTGAAGATAACCCCACAAGGTGCAGATGGAAAGCAATGCTTGTGAAAGTCTTCTTTTCCGATCTCTGTTCCTTACAGAGGATGCCCCTCACATTTTTCCCACGGGCATCCTCTTTTTTTATATATATAGACTGATTTTATTATAAAATCTGATTGTTTTGTTTATAGAAAACAAAATATGAGTGATTTGGTTCGTTATCAACCGGCATTCCGATTAAAATCGTATATTTGCGTCTGTAATCAGATTGGGTCCATGAACGAAAATGTCCTCACTAAACTAAAGATACTTGCAGAATCGGCCAAGTACGATGTATCCTGTGCATCCAGCGGTACAGTGCGCTCCAACAAACCGGGCATGCTGGGCAATACCGTAGGTGGCTGGGGAATCTGCCACAGCTTTGCCGAAGACGGACGGTGCATCTCCTTACTCAAAGTCATGTTGACCAATTATTGTATTTACGACTGTGCCTACTGTATCAACCGGCGCAGTAATGATCTGCCTCGCGCCACGTTGTCCGTCTCCGAACTAGTGGAACTGACGATTGAATTCTACCGGCGCAATTATATCGAAGGCTTGTTTCTTAGTTCCGGTGTGGTCCGTAGTCCGGATTATACGATGGAGCGGCTTGTGCGTGTGGCGAAAGATTTGCGTCAGGTGCATCGCTTTAACGGATATATTCATCTGAAAAGCATCCCCGGAGCAAGTCGGGAACTGGTGAATGAAGCCGGACTGTATGCCGACCGCCTTAGTGTCAACGTAGAAATCCCGAAAGAAGAGAACCTCAAACTGTTGGCTCCCGAAAAGGATCATAAGAGTGTTTTCGCTCCGATGAAGTATATCCAGCAAGGCGTGTTGGAAAGCAAGGAAGAACGACAGAAGTTCCGTCATGCTCCCCGTTTTGCGCCTGCGGGACAGAGCACGCAGATGATTGTAGGGGCTACCTCCGAGTCGGATAAAGATATCCTTTACCTTTCGTCGGCACTCTATGGGCGACCGACGATGAAGCGTGTTTATTACTCCGGATACGTTTCCGTGAATACGTACGATACACGCCTGCCTGCACTGAAACAACCGCCTCTGGTACGTGAGAACCGTCTTTATCAGGCGGACTGGCTGCTCCGTTTCTATCAGTTTAAAGTGGATGAAATCGTAGATGACGCATATCCTGATCTTGATCTGGAGATAGACCCGAAGCTCTCGTGGGCTTTGCGTCATCCGGAACAGTTTCCTGTCGATATCAATAAGGCGGATTATGAGATGTTGCTCCGTGTGCCGGGCATCGGGGTGAAGTCTGCTAAGTTGATTGTGGCATCCCGTCGTTTTTCCCGTCTGGGCTTTTATGAGTTGAAAAAGATAGGCGTAGTGATGAAAAAAGTGCAGTACTTCATTACGTGTAGGGAACTGCCTTTGCAGATGCAAACGGTGAATGAGCTTTCTCCGCAGCGGGTACGTAGTCTGCTGCTTCCGAAGCCGAAGAAGAAGGTGGACGACCGCCAGTTGATACTGGATTTTGGGGAATAAATGGAGTTTTAGATGTTGTAAACCGGAAGATAATGAACGTCTATATCTACGATAAAACTTTTGATGGTCTGCTGACTGCTGTCTTCGACGCTTATTTTCGTAAGACCTTTCCCGATTTTCTGTTGTCGGAAGGGGATGCTTTGCCTTTGTTTTATGATGAATTGCATACGGTGGTCACCGATGAAGAGAAAGCCGCCCGCGTGTGGCGTGGCTTGCAGAAGAAAGTCTCTTCTTCCGCGCTTGGCTGCCTCACCCAGTGTTGGTTGTCGGAATTGCCGGATATAGGGATGGTTATCTTTCGTTATATTCGTAAGGCGATCGACGCTCCCCGTTCTATCGAGACTAACTTCGGCGATCCGGATGTGCTTCTGCTTGCCCAGATATGGAAGAAGGTGGATGGCGAACGGATGCATCTGATGCAGTTCGTGCGTTTTCAGAAAGCGGCGGACGGTACTTTCTTTGCTGCCTTCGAACCGCAGTATAATGCTTTACCGCTTACTGTCCAACATTTTAAAGATCGTTTTGCCGATCAGAAGTGGATTATCTATGATATGAAGCGGCGTTATGGCTTTTACTATGATTTGCAGGAAGTGACTACGATCTCTTTTGATGACGACAGCCGGGAAGCTCATCTGATTACGGGTATGCTGGACGAGAGTTTGATGGATGAAAATGAGAAGATCTTTCAGAAACTCTGGAAAACATATTTCAAGGCCATCTGCATTAAAGAACGCATGAATCCGAGGAAGCATAAAAAGGATATGCCTGTCCGCTACTGGAAGTATCTGACGGAGAAACAGAAGTAGGCTTATTCTATCCGCTGCACCGTCACATCCGGAAATTTCTGCATCAACGAAAGTAAATGTCCTTCATCATTGTTCCGTTTTGATTTGATGACCATTGTGACTTGGTAGGATTCCATTTCACCCGAATGCTGTGTTTCCATTTCGTAAGAGACAATCATATAATCTTTTGAATTAAATCTGTCCGCTATCTGTTTCAAAGTATCTTTGTTGTTAGTAGAGAAGGAGATCATCGAACTTTTCATGCCTACACTCTTGAAGATGTAGCTGAGCAGTTCCAGTCCGATCAGAGTCAGTACGGTAGTGGCTATGCCGATGGTGTACATTCCCGCGCCGACTGCCAGACCGATGCCGGCTGTAGCCCATATGCCGGCGGCTGTGGTCAGTCCACGGACGATTTGTTTCTGTAGGATAATGGTTCCTGCACCGATGAATCCGATGCCGCTGACTACTTGTGCCGCTACACGGCTGGGGTCGAGCGTCACACTGTTTTCTTTGATGATCTCTTGAAATCCGTATTGCGAAACGATCATGATCAGGGCACTACCCAATGATACGAGGAAGTGAGTGCGGTATCCGGCTTCTTTGGCACGATATTCACGGTCCAGTCCGATGATGGCTCCCAGTATTCCTGCCACCAGTAATCTTAACATAAAATCAACGTTCAACATCATAGGTTCGGTCTCCTTTCTTTTCTTTGTTTGTTTCTTCTGTTTTTTTCTTTAAAAACGGTTAGTCCTATAAATATACAATTCTTTTCTCTTTTTGTGCTATTAATTTAGTAATATTTGAACGTAGCATCTGCATTTTATCGTATATTCGCAGACAAAACCGTGCATTACGCCAAAGATTGAATAAGAAATGAAGAAAAGGATATTTTACATCATTAGTTTTCTGGTGATATTTTGTATAGAGGTGTTCATAGCCTTGTATGTACGTGATAGTTTCATACGTCCTTATATGGGAGATGCTTTGGTCGTGGTGCTGGTATATAGTTTTGTACGTATATTTATCCCGACAGGGGTTCCCCGTCTGCCGTTTTACGTTTTCCTGTTCGCTTGTTTTGTCGAAGTGCTGCAATATTTTCAGTTGGTGGAAACTTTGGGAATCACCAACCGTGCATTAAGAATCATTTTGGGCTCCACGTTCGATTGGAAAGATATTGTCTGCTATGGAGCAGGATGTATCTTTATCTTTCTGTTTGAGCAAATATTCAGACGACGTTAATTGGAATAACAGACTTTCTTGTTTGGCGATTGCTTATTGTACATTCTCTTTATCTTCGTTTTCTGAAGTCGGATTCAGATCGTGTCCGCAATACTTGCAGAACTGTGCATTGTCTTCATGCCCTGACCGATGGCAGTTCGGACATTCTTTGTCTCTTCTCCGTTTGTAGTCCTTCATCATGGAGGCGGACACAATGCCGGTAGGTACCGCAATGATGGTATAACCGATCAGCATGACGCAAGCCGAAAGAAACTTTCCCAGTCCGGTGACGGGAGTTATATCTCCGTATCCTACGGTGGTCATCGTGACAATAGCCCAGTAGATACTGTTCGGAATGTTGTTGAATTGAGAATTGGGCAAAGTTCCTTCGATCATATACATTAACGTTCCGATGGAAGTAACCAAAATCACAACAAAAAGAAAGAAGACCGCAATCTTTTTACTACTTTCCCGAAGTGCGGTGAGCAGTCGTTCGCCTTCATTCAAGAAATTGAATAGCTTAAAGACACGGAATACCCGTATCAATCGAAATGCACGGATGATAAGCAGATAGCGTGCTCCCGGAAAGATCAAACCGATGTAAAGCGGCAAGGTAGCCAACAGGTCAACAATGCCGAAGAAACTGAATATGTATTTCTTCGGGCGTGGAGAGCAATATATTCGTGTCAGATACTCAAAGGTAAAGAAAGCAGTGAAAAGGTACTCCATTATGACAAATGGGGTAGTCAGATAGGAGGGGAGCCCTTTCAGGCTTTCTATAATGACTAATAATACACTGGCAAGGATACAGCCGATAAGAACCACATCAAACAGCTTTCCCGAAGGAGTGTCAGATTCGAAGATGATGACGTACAGCTTATGTTTCAGCTTTTGGTCATTTATAAAATAATGGATTCTTTCTTTTAGTTTCATGAGAATAAACAGTTAACAGGCCAATATCCCAATAACCTGTATTTTACCTATTACTTATTACCTGCTACTTATTACCTATTACATTAATCTATTACCCAATGCTTGTTATATGCAACCGTCTTCTTTGGATCATAGTACATTCCCTCTTGTGTAGGTATCTGGAGAACGTATGTTTTTCCGGTCCTGTTCTTTAGGGTTTGTTCGCGTAGCCAAGGGTTCGCATCTCGAAGTTGGGCGTATGTGATTCCCTGCTGTTTGGCAAAATCGCTTAAGTTGGCAATGGGGGTGGTGACTGTTATCTCTTTGTAAGGGATAGGCGGGTACAGGTGTTCCTTTTTCAGCAGGAATCCATATCGCTGAGGATTCTTGAATATTTCTTTGACTGCCAGCAGGCGGAACATATAGCGGGAAGTCTCTTCTACCAGCCATAAGTCCATTGCGTGGCTGGCAAGTTGCTGGTCCAGTTGAGAGGAAATTCGTCCTTGTCCGGCATTATAGGCGGCAGATACAGCCATCCAGTCACCGTATTTGGCATAAGCCTGCTTGAAATATTTGCAGGCGGCTACCGTTGCCTTTTCGATGTGATAACGTTCGTCTACGTTCTCATTTACTTCGAGTCCGAATTCGCGTCCGGTAGCAGGCATGAATTGCCATAATCCGGCTGCACCGGCCGGAGAGCGGGCTATGTTGTTGAGATTACTTTCGATGACCATCAGATATTTGAAATCGTCGGGGATACCGTTCGCTTTCAGAATCGGTTCTATAATCGGGAAGTAACGGTTGGCACGCTTGATAAGCAGCATGGTGGTGGAGTGCATATAGGTGAACGCCATCATCTCCCGATCCATCCGTTCTCGGCGGTCGTAACGGCGGAGGTCGATCGTCTCTCCGTCAAAAGTCACCTGCTCGGGGACGGTAGGTGAGGTGACGCAATAAGGTACTTCCGATTTGGCGGAATGCTGTTCGTCTACATGACTGCTACCGATCAGAATAGGCAGGGTAGCTCCGATGCAGAACACTAATATAAAGGTTAGAATGTAGTTGATCTTGGTAAATTTCTTCATTTTCTGTTTTCTTTTAGTCATTTGATTGGTTCTTATTCCAATATCTGGCAACCACGGCAGTAATAGATGCTACCGCCAAGATAATTCTCCTTGACAATGGTTTCTCCGCAACGGGGACAGGCTTTGCCTGCCGTGTCTTTAGAGAGGCAAGCTGTGTACTTGCCGTTTTCTCCGAACAGGTCCGATTCCGTGTTTCGTCCACCCTGTCGGTAGATATCGTTCATGGTTTCCTTTACTTGATAGAACAAATTTTCTTTCTCTTTGTCTGTTAATGCTGCTATTTTTTTCTTTGGATGGATGTGGGCATGATACAGAATGTCCTGTAATACACCGTTTCCCAGTCCCGGAACAGTCTGTTCGGTAGCCAGAAAGGCTTTGGCGGATTTCTTCTGCGCACTTTCATCATTAATCAGTCCGAGGAAATATTCTTTGCTGAAAGCGTCCGACATGACCTGCGGCTTGCTTTTCGCTGTCCGGTAATATTCGGATAGTACGCCCGTAGCAGCATTCTTGTCATAGCACATGAGTCCGCCGTACATTCTCACGGAAGCGATGAGGCAGCTTTCGTCTTCGAAGCCGATCAGGAGTTGATGTTTGGCAGGCAGCTTCGTTCCGGGTGCGTAATAGCGGAGATTCACGCCGTCCGTAAGTATCAGCATTTTGTCGCCTATTGTCATCTCTACCATGCCTCCTTGTGAATTCGCATGGTCTATTGACTTTCCGGTCAGCCATTCGGCATACTCGTCGGGATTTCCGGAAAACCAAGCGAATTTGTGAGGAGTGAACAGGGTGAATACATTTGTGATTCGTTTTCCCTTGACAGTCTTGTTCAGTTGCTCGCATAGATAGAGCGCTTCGGGTGCCTCAATCATGTTCTTTCTTTTTTATGGTTCTATAAATGTTCTCTTGCAAAGATAATGCTTATTAATCAGAATAGCCCTAATTCGGCAGAACAAAATACATCCGTTTACCGGA
Source organism: Bacteroides sp. RCH18 (assembly GCF_058231005.1). Classification (NCBI taxonomy): domain Bacteria; kingdom Pseudomonadati; phylum Bacteroidota; class Bacteroidia; order Bacteroidales; family Bacteroidaceae; genus Bacteroides; species Bacteroides sp. RCH18. Next base: position 1,432,878 of record NZ_JBIPTC010000002.1, read on the forward strand.
GTGTCACTTTCTTCTGAGATGTTGAGAGACGTTATCCGGCATGCTAATACTGCGCCTTGCTTTTACACACTTGTGCCAACAGCTTGTCACAAGCATACCTCCGTAGGGGGCAGAGTTTATCAATATATATAACAACTGCAATGAAATAGTTTATTTTACTTTTTTCAAAGAACCTTTTCTGCTTTTGATACGTTTCTCTAGTATAGTTAAAAACGGAGAATCAAGATGAATATAGCAATGACCGGAGCCACCGGATATATAGGCAAACATCTTTCTAACTATCTGACCGAAAAGGGGGGACACCGGATCATTCCTTTGGGAAGAGCGATGTTTCGGGAAGGTATGTCCGGACTTTTGGTTCAGACGCTGACGCATTGTGATGTCATTATAAATTTGGCAGGCGCTCCCATCAATCAGCGCTGGACGCCGGAACATAAACAAGAGCTTTTCAATAGCCGGATAACGGTAACACACCGCATTGTCCGTGCCTTGAATGCAGTCAAAACCAAACCGAAACTAATGATTTCGGCCTCTGCCGTAGGGTATTACCCCTCTTTGGTGGAATCGGACGAGTATACACAGACTCGTGGCGATGGTTTCTTGTCCGATCTTTGTTATGCGTGGGAGAAGGAAGCGAAACGTTGTCCGCAACCGACCAGGCTTGTCATTACCCGCTTCGGTGTCGTGCTTTCTCCCGATGGAGGAGCGATGCAACAAATGCTCCGTCCGCTGCGTGCAACAAAGGTTGCCGCCGTCATAGGACCGGGTACGCAACCTTTTCCGTGGATAGATATTCGTGACCTTTGTCGTGCCATGGCCTTCTTTATTGAAAATGAAGAGTTGAGAGGTGTTTTCAATCTGGTTGCTCCGCAAGCAGTTTCACAGTCCACGTTTACACGTGCGATGGGAAAGGCGTATCATGCGTGGACAACTTTGATTGTTCCGCAAGCGGTCTTTCGTTTGCTCTACGGTGAAGCCGCCTCTTTTCTGACAGCCGGACAGAGAGTGCGTCCTACACGCTTGCTGGAAGCCGGATTCCATTTTTCCGTTCCTACCATAGAGAAGTTGTTTGAGGGGACGGATCACAGTACGGTAGATCGGCTTGATCTGAAGCGCTATATGGGACTTTGGTACGAGATTGCCCGGTATGACCATCGTTTCGAACGTGGGCTTATGGAAGTGACCGCTACTTATACCCTCCGTCCCGATGGAACAATTCGCGTTGAGAATCGGGGATATAAACGCAATTCACCTTACGATATTTGTAGAACAGCCACCGGACACGCCAAGATTCCCGACCCTGCACAGCCCGGTAAACTGAAAGTCTCTTTTTTCTTGAATTTCTATTCCGATTATTATGTGATGGAATTGGACCAGGAGAATTACAATTATGCTCTTATTGGCAGCAGTACCGATAAATATCTCTGGATATTGAGTCGGACGCCCCAACTGCCGGAGGATATAAAAAAGAAATTAGTAACTGCCGCCGAACGTCGTGGCTATGATACGAATCGGCTACAATGGATTGAACAACTTTAAAATAAACATTATGGATTACAAAATTACTCATCAGCCCGAACAGAAACTGTTCAAGACGGAAGTCGACGGTCGCACCGCTTTTGTAGAATATCGCCTGTTAGGTGATTATCTCGATATTATTCACACCATTGTCCCCAAACCTATAGAAGGACGGGGGATTGCTGCTGCACTGGTGAAAGCTGCTTATGACTTTGCACTCGCCAACGGGATGAAGCCGAAAGCTACCTGCTCCTATGCAGTGAGGTGGCTTGAACGCCATCCGGAAATGAATGCGGATAGTTGAATAAACAGGGGCTGACCTAAAAGTACGAAAAGTCATTTTCTCTTTGTTGCAATGGATATTTGGACACTGTCCATATTTTTGTGACAAAGAAACGTTTGGAAGAAGAACTTTCGGGTCAGTCCCTTTTTAGCTTATTGTTTCCATCTCTTTAGTTGAGGGAAGAACTCTTTCATCGTTGCCCGCGCCTCTTCTATAGTGTACTTTACTTCCGAATCCTTATTAAACTCCTCAAGGTAGTTCAGGTTGAGTTCAATCATTTCATCCATTGTGCATTCTTTGGTGAAATGCCCGTCTGCATAGCAATACTGGCAATACTCTTCATTCTTGCTGCTGTCTGCTTCTGTTCCGAATGTCGTTTCATCGATCGGCATAGCACAACACTGACAAATTTTCTGTTCCATCTTTTATTGATTTTAAGTGAGTAAAAGTATGATAAATAATTCTCTTTTATCTGCTTACAAATATAGTTACTTTCAATAAGTTCTCAGTTATCCGATCTTGCTATTTTGTTTTCACCGGCAAACGTTTCCATATCCATCGGGGAATCATTCGCCAGAAGAATACGAGAATACGATAACGTCCGTCGATGATAGCTACCCGCTGTTTCCGATGAAGTGCACGTACAATGTCGCGGCCTACCTGGTCGGTTTTCATCAGCATAGGATAATGCTTTCCGTCATTCAGCAAGTCGGTGGCTACAAATCCCGGACGAATATCGGTAAAGTGAATGTCTAACTTTTGCAGATGGGCGAGTTGTTCAAGCGCATCGATGTATGTGTTCTGAAAGCGTTTCGTAGCAGAATAGGCAGGGGCAACTCCCAGACCTTTGGTTCCGGCAATCGAACTGATGACAGCCAGATGTCCGCCTCCATTGTTCCTGAAATAGGAAAAAGCGGTATCCACCATTCGTGTGAAACCTTCGACATTGGTGCGTGCGGTATTCAGCTCGATTTCCATATTCAATTCCATATTCTGGAAACCGATGCCGGAACTGAGCAAAAATAAATCCATACCGCCTAATTGATGGATAAGCGCATCCAGCTTTCCGGCACTGTCTTCTTGAGTGACGTCCAGTGACTGAATTTTTATCTGTTCCGGTGCGATTTGCCGGAACTCTTCGAGAGCTGACTGGCGTCTTCCCGCTATGCCGATCTGCCATCCTTCGGACAGGAGGCGTTGGGCAACTTCCTTTCCGATACCGGAGGTGGCGCCTATGATAATGGCTCGTTTCATCTTTTTGGACCAAAGATAGTCAATTTTTTCATTACTCTTCTATTTAGAATTCATTAGGATAGCTTTATCGTTCAGGAGAATAAATGGCGTATCGCCTCTAAAGGGGCATAGAATAACATTCTGGGACCGGAGAACCGCATAACCTCCCGCATCCGTTCGCGCATGGCAGGCTTATAACAATGTACGGGACACTTCTTGCACGAGCTTTTTTTCTCTCCGAACGGACAGTGGTCAAGACGGGCATGTGCGTAGCGGAGCAACTCTTCGCACTCCGGACAAAGAGTTGCATTCTTCTCTTTCTTCCGGCAATAGAGACGGATCATGATCTCTACGGTTCTCTTTTCCTGAGTGATACGCGGTTTTTTATCTGTTTCCATTTGTTTTCTTTTCGCTTTGGAGGCTGGCTTCACTTCGGCAAAGATAATAAACTGATCGTATATTCTGCAAAGAACTTCCACTGGAATGATTGCCGTTGCTGGAAACTATGTGTATCTTTGCGGCATGAGAAAGTTATTATGTCCGCAATGTAAGATTGCTGCCCTATATGTGGTGAATGACCGTAAAGAGCGCCTTTTGGTCTATGTACTCGAAAATGGAGAAGTTGTGCCTAAAGACCCGGCTGCTTCTACCGATGGATTTGATTTGACGGAAGTTTATTGTCTGGGTTGTTCCTGGCATGGTTCGCCGAAAAGACTGGTGAAGAGATAGACAGTTTCCGGCACTTCGTCTTTTTTTGATTTATGTCAATAAAAAGAGGGTGCGGGATTAGAATCTTTCAACCGGATTTTTCTGTATCTTTGCAGCCAATTTTTAGGACATAGACGTATGGCAACTTCTAAAGAGATGACGGCAGGGCCGGCATTACCTCTGATTTTTAATTTCACTCTGCCGCTTTTGTTCGGCAATCTGTTGCAGCAAACGTATTCGCTTGTTGATGCTGCAATCGTAGGAAAGTTTTTGGGTATTAATGCATTAGCCTCTGTCGGGGCTAGTACATCCGTTGTGTTTCTTATTCTGGGTTTCTGCAACGGATGTTGTGGAGGATTCGGTATCCCCGTGGCACAGAAGTTTGGGGCGAGGGATTATAGTACGATGCGCAGTTACATTTCCGTCAGTCTGCAACTTGCTGTTGTGATGTCTGTGGTCATAGCCATCTTTACCAGTATTTATTGCGCGGATATTTTGAAGATGATGCGTACACCGGAGAATATCTTTGAAGGAGCGTATGCTTATCTGCTTGTTACTTTCATCGGGATACCTTGTACTTTCTTTTATAATCTGTTGTCGAGCATTATCCGTGCTTTGGGAGATAGCAAGACACCTTTCTATTTCTTGGTACTGGCTACGGTGCTCAATATTATTCTCGATTTATTCTGTATATTGGTACTGGGCTGGGGAGTGATGGGAGCTGCCATTGCTACGGTCTTTTCGCAGGGAGTTTCCGCTTTTCTTTGTTACGTTTATATGTATCGGAAGTTTGACATTCTGCGGGGCACGCCGAAAGAACGGAAGTATCAGTCGAAGTTGGCGAAGACGTTGCTTTCCATTGGAGTTCCTATGGGATTGCAGTTCTCCATTACGGCCATTGGCAGTATCATGCTTCAGAGTGCGAATAATGCGTTGGGTACGGCGTGTGTGGCAGCTTTTACTTCTGCGATGCGTATCAAAATGTTTTTCCTTTGTCCGTTGGAGAGCCTGGGGATGGCTATGGCTACCTTTAGCGGTCAGAATTACGGTGCCGGAAAGCCTGAACGTATTTGGTCGGGGATTAAAGCCAGCACGCTGATGATGGTTATCTATACAGCCGTCACTTTCTTGATTCTGATGGTGGGAGCCAAATCTTTTGCCTTGATCTTTGTTGATCCGTCTGAAATTGAGATTCTGGAGAAAACAGAACTTTTCCTGCATATATCAGTCTCTTTCTTCCCGATGCTTGGGTTACTTTGTATCCTGCGCTATACCATTCAAGGAGTGGGATATACTAATCTCGCTATGTTTTCGGGAGTGTCGGAGATGATTGCACGCATTCTCGTCAGTATTTATGCCGTGCCGGCTTTCGGATTTATCGCTGTTTGTTACGGTGATCCGATGGCATGGATAGCGGCTGATTTGTTTTTGATACCTGCATTTATTTATGTATATCGCAGGTTGAAACGTCAGGTGCTGACAAGTGCCGTTGCATAATTAAAGTGTGTGTTAAAAGTCAATATACCCGTAGGAGGAGTTTAGTTACTTTTGACACACCCTTTATCATATTTTAGTCTTGTATCGGATACAGCGGGTTACCGCTTTCATCTACATCCGTCCAGTCTTTTACGCTTACGTTACCGAATGATACGGAGTTTTCGTTGATTACTGCACGGAAAAGATATGAATTTCCGGCAGCCAGAATATTGTCTGGCGGGGTAATGGTCGTATTGTAAGTACGTGAGAAACTTTCTCCGTTGACCATCAATTCCATTGTTAAAGCCATCGGGTCGGAACTTTTCAGCGGAAGCATGACATATTGAACCGTGAAATCATTGATTCCCATGTTGGCTGGCTTGTCATAACTGACTTCTGAAGAAATGATTCCTGTTGACAGATCCATGAAAGCTCCCGGTTTCGTGGGAGTAATAGTGGCGGAGAGTACTTTGTTGAGCGTAATATTCTCACCTCCCGTTATGGTTATCACAACCTGAGTGGCTACGTGCTGGTAAGTGATGGGAATGTTGACTTGTGAACTGGTCACATCCTGATGCAGGGCGTGCCACCACAGATAATCCACTCCATTGGATAATGCTTCGGACTTGCCGTTGGTAAAGGTAGGGGCGGGGTTGCTGGAATTACAGGAAACAGCATAAAAACTATAGATATCATTGCTGAGATACATTTTATAACTTTGTATTCCCGTCAACACTCCGGGAGAAGAAGTGATATAGTTGCCTTCACCGACAGGCTCTCCCTCTATCGTATTGGTGGTATTGGAAGGGTAGGCACATAACCAGCTCTGCAATCCTTTTCCCATCGGAGACATGGCACGCGTTATATTTCTTCCTTCTACGGAAGCACTGAAAGTAATGAGTGCATCCTTTTTGTCAGGATTGTCATTGTTGCCCTCTTCTCCGCCATTATTTCCTTCTCCGTTCGGATAGGCAACATCCATATAAATGTTGTTTTTGGAGCAGGCTCCTAACAGCAGTACCGCCAGTGCGGATACAGCCAGATACATTGTAATTCGAAACTTAAAATTCATAGTCAGGTTCTTTTTGAAAGTTAGTAATTACCCCTATATACATTTCAAAAAGAATTTAGTTCATATCGGAAGAAACTATTTTTAGAACTCCGCTTCCTTCTGTATGCAGATGATATCGCCGTAAACGGGATGGCGGAACTCAATATATTCAGCGTGGAGATAGAGCCTGTCCGCCTTTTTTCCATAGAGTTCATCGCCCAGAATGGGGCAGTTCAATCCTTGATGATGGGCGGCATGTACCCGTAGTTGGTGGGTACGCCCCGTCAATGGATAAAAGGCGATGCGTATGTACTTATCGGAATCGTTCAGAATCCGGTATTCGGTAACTGCCGGCTTGCCGTATTCTTCACTGACCATCTGCCGGGGGCGGTCGAGCGGATTGAGGCAAAGAGGAAGATTAATGGTCCCTGTTTCTTCGAGTTGCTGGTTCAATCCATTTCTATCCAGCAAGGCTACATAACGCTTCTTAATACTGCGATTGATGAACTGTTCCTGCAAGTGTTGATGAACTTCCTTAGTTTTGGCGACAAGTAACAACCCCGAAGTAGCCATATCCAGCCGGTGTACAATCATGGGACCGGTAGCTTCCGGATATTTAGCTTTTACACGATGGTAAACGGAATCCGTCTCTTCTTCCTTTCCGGGAACGGACAACATGCCGGATGGTTTATTGACTACCACCAGCCATTCGTCCTCAAAAACAATTTCCAATTCTTCCTTCCTGTGTGCTTGGGGCGAAAGTGGATTCTCGTCTACTTCCAGTCCTTGCAGCATGTGTTTCAGAATCGGTTCGCATTTTCCTTTACACGAGGGGTAATAATAACCGTGATGCCGTACCTCCGTCTTCGGAGAGTTTCCCCACCAGAACTCGGCCATAGCCAATGGTTTCAGTTGGTGAAGGTAGGTATATTGCAGCAATTTGGGCAAGGCACATTCACCTGCTCCGGCAGGGGGGATTTTGTGTACGGTTTGCTCAAAGATAGTACATAAGTCTTTTATTTCTCCTTTCGCATTCAGCATACGGAACTGTTCGAATAACTTTTGCTGCAAGGCTGCCGAACGTTGCTTTCGTTCGTTTTTTAGTTTTTCTATTTCCGTCTCAAAGGTAATAACCTCTTCTTCCAGCGTTTTGATTCGTTCTTTCCATCCCCGTTCCAATCGCTTGAGTTCCGCTTTCTGATATTGGCTTTCACGAATAAGTGCGTCCTGTTCTTCTTCGGACAGGGCAGGGGACGATTGTCGGCGAAGTTCCCTTTCTCTCTTTGCTGTCTTTAATTCCTCTTTTGCTTGAATAAGAGCCAGCCTTGCTTGTTCCGTTTCCCTGTCCAGTTTTTCTTTTAAGTGCAGATAATGAGGATTAACTTCCAATTCACTGATACGGACATTGATAGCCGAAATTTGTTCTTCTTCTATTTTAAAGAATCCCTGTGGTTGCAGCAAATCGTAAACAGGTGGGACAAAATACGGATGCAGATTCTTTCCTGCCAGATTGCCGGAAAAAGCAGCAAGATAACCGATAGAGGAAGATCCTTCTTCCTGGGTTTGTACGATCAGTACTCCGAACATTTTTCCAAGAGCCAATTCCTCTTGCCACTCCTTCTTTGTCGAGATATAGGCTTTGACTTCTTCGGCCGCTAATACACATAGCGGATGAGGAGTATAGTTGAAAGGGTATGTAAACCTTTCCGGTAGTGCAATATGTGAAACCGGATGGTCGAAAAAATGTATCATTGACTCTTATCTGAATATCGTTATTGATTGCAAAAGTAAGGCAAATCCGCGAATTTTGTTCTATATTTGTTCTGTAGTTGGAATAAATATAGAACAATAAGAGGAATAAAATGGAAGACAAACCAAAATTCGCTTTTGTAGGTAACAGCCACATGGCATTCTGGGCACTGAATGTATATTTCCCTCAATGGGAATGTCTGAACTACGGCGCTCCCGGAGAAGGGCTGGCGTATGTCGAGTCATTTCATGAAGATACATCCGACTGCCAGGTAGTGATTCAGTTCGGGAGCAATGACATTTATCAGTTGAATGAAGAAAATACAGACGATTATGTAGAGCGGTATGTGAAAGCTGTTCTTGCGGTTCCAAAGGTTAAAACTTATCTCTTTTGTATTTTTCCCCGTAATGATTATGATGATTACAGTACGGCTGTGAACAAGTTCATCCGCATGCTGAATGAGAAGATAGTTGCAAAACTGACAGGGACAGGCGTCATTTATCTGGATGTTTTTGATCAATTACTGATGAACGGCAGATTAAATCCGGAGCTGACTATTGACGATCTGCATTTGAATGGAAAAGGGTATCGGATATTAAGTACGGCGCTGAAGCAGGCATTCAACGGACAGGAGCATCTATGAAATTTTATGTTAACGCTTTTGTCATGTAAATAGGTGGCATATCATTTATTTTTCCTATTTTTGCCCCATTAATCAATATGTATAACCCCCATAAAACGATGAGACGATGGAAAAAGTTATTATCAACTCGTACGAAGAATTTGAAAAGCTGGTAGGGCAACAAATAGGTGTTTCCGATTATGTGGAACTCTCTCAGGAACGTATTAACCTTTTTGCAGACGCGACACTGGATCATCAGTGGATTCACGTAGACACAGAACGGGCAAAAGTAGACAGTCCGTATCATAGTACGATTGCTCACGGTTATCTGACGCTTTCCATGCTTCCTTACCTGTGGAATCAGATTATTCAGGTGAACAATCTGAAAATGATGATCAACTACGGGATGGATAAGATGAAATTCGGTCAGGCTGTTTTGTCCGGACAGAGCATTCGTCTGGTGACTACTCTGCATTCACTGACCAATCTGCGCGGTGTGGCAAAAGCTGAAATCAAGTTTGCAATTGAGATTAAGGATCAACCGAAGAAAGCCCTTGAAGGGATTGCTGTGTTCCTGTATTATTTTAATTGAGTAACGACGAAAAGATAAGATAAGGCTGTTTCCTGCAAAGGAAGCGGCCTTTTGTTTTATTTATTGGATGCAAGATATGTAAATACACGGAAATCGGTTAAAATATCAAAATAATAAGAGGTTTGTCCTCATTGTGGCATCCATAAGCGCCGCTGAGTGTTTTACGTATTATATATGTATTCAAATAATCATGAAGCAATTAAAAAGTGAGCGTTATGTCTTTAAGTAGTCTTTTAATCATATTTTCATCTTCTTTTATGGCGCTGTTTCCGGTGATCAATCCTTTAGGAAACGGTTTTGTCGTCAATGGATTCTTTGCAAACCTCGACCCTTCACAACGAAAAACGGCTATTCAGAAACTAACCATTAACTTTATAATGATCGGTGTAGGCACTTTGCTGATAGGTCATTTATTCTTATTGATTTTCGGTCTGGCGATTCCCGTGATTCAACTGGGTGGTGGAATACTTATTTGTAAGACTGCGATAGAATTGCTGGGTGATTCCAATTCTTCCGATAAAGAAGGGACCAGCCAGAATGTAGACAGCTTCAAGTGGAAGAGCATCGAACAGAAGATATTTTATCCTATCACGTTTCCTATCAGTATCGGTCCGGGCAGTATATCCGTGATCTTTACTTTGATGGCATCTGCCAGTGTGAAAGGCAAACTGTTGCATACCGGAATCAATTATCTGGTCATTGCGCTGGTCATTATTTGTATGGCGGGGATACTGTATGTGTTTCTTTCACAGGGACAGAGGATCATTCAGAAACTGGGACCTGTAGGAAATCAGATCATTAATAAACTCGTTGCCTTTTTTACCTTTTGCATCGGTATACAGATTTCCGTCACAGGTATATCCCAGATATTCCATCTGAATATATTATGAGTTCGGATGTTCTTTCTTTTTCTTTGCTTGGATAGCCTTCAATGTGTTTCTTCTTACTGAACGAATAGCGGGAACCAATAGTTCCGGTTCCATAATTTCCAGCATGGTACGCAGTTCTTGCTGTAGTTCGGGGATGGAGCAGGTCAGCTGATAGGCAAGTTTGATGCAAAGAGACTGCACTCCTGCCGGTTCTTGCCTTGATACCATTCGTTCCATACAGAAATCCAGTAAGTCCACTCGTGGAGGGTCGGCTAGCTGTTGTTGGCATAGCAGGTTCAGTAACATCCTTCGTTTTCCCGAATGCGGGCAGGTAAGTGCCGCGTCTATCAGTTCGTCTTGTTTCAGAGTCAGCCACTCTACCTCAGGTTTTGAGAAGTGGGTACAGACCCACAACGCCTGATAAGAGACGATGTCATCCTCATCAAAGATCAGCCGGTAAATTTCTTCTCTGAGCCGTTCGTCTTCTTTTATATAATGAAGCAGTTCCCGTATATTTTCTATATGGAAGCGTGTGGCTAGCTGTGTGCGTAAATCCATTTTTATTTTGGGTTCAGTATCTTATTTTTTATCGTCGGCCAGTTGTAAGTGCAAGATTGGATACGGCTTGCCCATGCTGTCTGTTTCATCCCGTCCGATGATCTCGAATCCCAGATGCTGATAGAACCGGAGAGCCTGGTCGTTGTCTTCGTTCACATCCACCTTGTCGATCTGTTTCTGGCGGATGGCATACTCTATCAATCGCTTCCCGTATCCCTTTCCCTGTTCGTCGGGGTGTACAAACAGCATCTCGATCAGTTCATCACTCAATCCCATGAATGCGGCAATCTTTCCGTGAGAGTTGCGGATGATGGAGAGCTCTACTGCCGGCAGATAGTGGTTGCGTATCAGTGGCTTATAGAACTGGATACTCTCTTCTGTCAGGAAGTGGTGCGTGGAGCGGACAGACTTCTCCCACAGCCGTATCAGTTCGTCGTAATCCTGTTCGGTGGGGCGTGCTATATTGGGAATGTAATAACATTCATGATCATATATATTCCCGTTATAGGTAAGTTCTGCCTGATGAAGTGTACCTTCGTAGATAAATCCGTTTCGCTTCAGCACTTGTTGCGAACGTTTGTTGTGCGGATAACAGTTGGCAGTGATGAGGCTGAGCTGTAGTTCGTTGAAGCCATAGTTGAGCACGGCTTGCACTGCTTCCGACATATATCCTTTTCCCCAATACGGTTCGTCCAGCCAATACCCCAGCATACGTACCTGAGGATTTTCCCGTTTCGGATCGGGTACGATGCCGATGGAAGCTATCAATTGCTGTGTATCTTTCAATGTGACAGCCCATATACCTTCCTGTCCTATAAATGTGCTGTGAAGGATTTCACGGGATTCATTCAGCGTCTTGTGGGGAGCCCATCCGGCATTATTCCCCAAATTGGGGTTCTGGCAACAGGCAAAGAATGCTTCTGCATCATTCTCCTGAAAAGGGCGCAACAGCAGACGCTTCGTTTCGATATTCGGGGATAAGGCTGTTTCGGTTCTTTCTGTTTCCGGTTCTTTCTTGTAAACACATTCCAAACGATTTCCGTCGGGGTCGAGTACAACGCTCTCAAAGTATCCGTCGCCCGAAGTGCGTGGTTCACCTGCTATGGTATATCCCTCGGAACGCATTTCTTCCGTAAAGCGAAGAATCTCCTCCTTGCTGGGAAATGTGAACGCAAGGTGTGTCAGTCCCCGCCTGTTTTCTTCTATCGGGGTATTCTGCACATCTACCCGACTCATCAACTCCAGAGTGGGGCCTTCATCAAAAGAGATAAAGTATGACTCGAATCCCTTCTTGGGATTGATATATTTCTCATTACTTGTCCCGCCCAGAAAGCGGACATAGAAATCTTTTAATTCTTCCAGACGAAAAGTCCAGATGGCGATATGATGTAGTTTCATATAAATCGTACTTAACGTTTTTATACTTTATTGATGTGTCACATATTCGTAAACGATACGTGAGATGTCCGCAATGATTTTACTGTTCTCCTGATTATTCTCTTCGGAATCTTTGACGAAGACGGCTATACTGTAAGCACGTCCGTCGGGCAGGAGGACGAAGCCGATATCGTTGCAGGCTACCTGTTGTCCTTTGGCATTGCGGTCACCCGTCCCTGTCTTGTGACCGATCGTTACATCTTTGCCGAGCAATGGGGCAACCAGTCGGTCTTGTCCGGTCTGGCATTCTGTCATTGTCTGATAGATGAAGTCTTTGTATTCCTGTGGGAACAGTGCTTCTTTGCGGAATATCTCCAGAAGTTCCGCGGCGGCCAGCGGAGTAGTCCAGTTTTGATAACACAGACTTTCATCCTGGTGCATATCGTTTTCCGTGCAGACAATGGCACAATCCGTAACACCCAGGGAATGGATGTACTGGTTCACCGCATCTACCCCTCCCTGATATTGAAACAAAATATCACAAGCATTGTTGTCACTTTGTTGCAAGGTGTATTTCAATAAATCTGCAATGTCTATATTGAATCCTCCCTGTGGGAAACTATCCCGTAGCGGACTGTAAGTATCGGGCTTTAAATCCTCTTTCTTTATGGTCAGTTCAAAGTTCAATGACTGTTGCTGTTTTCCCATATAATCTGCCAATGCCAGCGCCTGATGAAATTTGAATACACTCATCAATGGATAATGAATGTCATTGTTGACAGTTACCGTATCTTTTCCGTCGATAATGACGGCAATACCTATTTCAGCTTTCTTTCCTTGGATGGCTTGCTTGAGTTGATTCTCAAGAGAAAGATTCTGTGCACAGATAATAGTGGGGATCAGACAGAGAAGCAGGATGAATGAGCGCATACTAATTTTTTCATTAATTGGTTTGTATTTGGGTCTTAAGAGTCACAAAGATATAAATACTAATTTTATCAGCAAATACTTATCTGGAAATAGTAATCCTACATAAGAATTATCTATTTTTGTCGGTAAACAAAATGATAAGCCTTCTATATGTTAAAATGTCATTCAGAGTTGTTTAAATCGTCGGTGAAGTTGGCGGATGGTTTAAGATTGAGTACAAAAGAAGAATTGAAAGATATAGCACAGTTGCTTCTTCTTTCCGTTCCTTCAAAATTGCGAAAAGAAGAGTATGTATCCTGTCTTGCAGAAGCTGTTCTTACTTGTCCGGATATATGGATTTCGCAGTTGACACATTATGAATGGTTGCTCCTTCAAAAACTGGTGAAAGCAGGAGCCAATACCTATGTGGAAGAACCTAATATGATAATGACGAGTACATTAGAATTGCTTTCTTTTGTTGCGGTCGAGTGTAGTTTGAACGGAGACAAGATTCGTTATATGATTTGTGATGAGTTGCGTGAAGCGGTTGCTCCCCATATTGATAAGTTTTTGACATCGACGGAAGAGAACAGCCGTTTTGTGCTGGAGCAGTATGCTTTAGGAATTTTAAATCTTTATGGGCTCTTACCTTATACAGAATTTTTGAAGCAACTGACCGGATACTTGAAGGGCTCAATGACAAAGGACGAAATTGCTGAAGGTTTATCCAATTCAATGTTGATGAGACAACTGACGTTTGATATAGAAGATATATATAATTCTGTTATGTATCTTCGATCTCCCTTATTATTGGACGTTGAGGACTTGGAGGAAAGATTATATGCACATCGTGCTATAAAAAGTTTGAAGAAGTTTACCGTCGAAGAGGTTTTGTCGGCTGGAACGATGCCTGTGTTCTATATTCCAATCCGCATTCGGATCAACTGAAAGGATTTATGATGAGGAAATTAGGTTATAATGAAGAACTGGCTGAGGCCAAGATACAGTGGCTGTGGTATGCAATACAGATGAACGAAAATCCGATGTCTGCTATTGTTTCGGCAATAGACACGAAGGTTCTTTCTATGCAAGAACTTCAGGAAGTGGTTGGAATAGCTGTAAACTATTGTAATGATTGTCCCCGTTGGTTCTTGAAAGGTCACTCGTCCACCGAAGCATCTGCTCTACTTGGTAGGGGTGAATCGGTGAAAACTCCTCCTCGTATCGTTGCCGGACCAACGATGAAAGCAGCAGGCATGGATATCACTCCTGAAATGCAAAAAATGGTTGATGGTATGTTTTATGATACATTCTCCGGAACGAAAATCGGACGGAATGATCCTTGCCCTTGTGGGAGCGGAAAGAAATACAAGAAATGTTGCGGCAGGGATAACTGAAAAGGGACTGTTCGTAGAGATGCTATGTCGGTATAGGCGGACTGTTCTTTGATACTTCCCGCCATCGAATAAATGAACAGTCTGAAATGGATCATTCATATAAGATTTTTGGTATCCTTGTTGGCTTGATATGGTAAAGTTCTTACCTTTGTAAGGTCATCAAAATAAGTGTTCATGAAGAAGTCTATAAAACATTTGCCCAAGCGAACGCAGGAAGAACTGACAGTTCTGCTGGACTTAGTCTGCAAAAGCGTCGATAACTGTCAGATGATTATCCTGTTCGGGAGTTATGCCAGGGGTAATTATGTTTTATGGGATACTAAAATAGAGTTCGGTGTTCGTACCTCGTATCAGAGTGATTATGATATTCTTGTCATCACCAACGGAGCAGTCAAGCGGGTAGAAAGAAAACTGGAGCGTATCACTAACAAATATCATGATTTGTTTGAATACCGTCGTCACGCTTTTCCGCAATTCATTGTCGAACATATAAATACGGTTAACAATAATCTAGAGGTTAGCCAGTATTTCTTTACAGATATTATAAAGGAAGGAATTTTGCTTTACGATAGTGGCAAATGTCAATTGGCTAAACCACGGAAATTGAGCTTTAGGGAGATTCGGGATATTGCACAAAATGAATTTAGTGAGCTTTATCCTTATGCTTGTGGTTTTCTTGACTTAGTTAAACTATCATTGCCTAATGATCAGCGGAATAAGATTTTTGCTTTTCTGCTTCATCAAGCATGTGAGAAACTTTATAATACTATATTGATGGTTTTTACGAATTACCGTCCGAAAAGTCACAGACTTCGGGACCTTGGTGGGATGGTAAAGCGCTTTTCGATGGAACTGGTAACGGTTTTTCCTCTAAATACGGATGACGAAAAAGAGTGTTTTAATCTATTATGCCAAGCCTATATCGAGGCCCGCTATAACAAAGATTACAAAATTACAAGCGAACAGCTGGAATACTTAATTTCACGTTTAGAGATTCTAAAGGAAATGACTGAACGTCTTTGCAAAGAGAAAATTGCAGAATATAATGCGATGGCGGAAAATGGTTGAACACACGAAATATTTTAAAGTCTTATAACTTTGCATCCGTTTAGCTGTCACTCCCTATAAATTAAAAAGAAGAATATATCTGTCATCTGTCACCGATTTCATTCTAACTATCAGATTATAAATAGTTAATGATGTGACAGCAGTAGGTGACAGCACTGTGATGGCAATTATGCTGTCACCCTTGTATTTGTGATTCGGGATATGTTTTGAAGTCGTTGATTTCATCACGGTATGTAACGATCTTTTCTAAACCTTGAAACAGTTTGTTTTGCAGTTTGAAACTAAAGTTCCAAATGCTTGAAACCATAGTTCCAAACGCTTGAAACTAATGATTCCAAGCTGTTGGAACTAAAGTTTCAAGCCTTTGAAACTATGGTTTCTCTTCGCTGAAACTATGGTTTCAAGGCGACGAAACTAATTCAGTGCTATAACCTTATCATGACCCGGCTTAGATTGCTTCTTTAGTGTCTTCTCTTTTCTATGAGGCTGACTAAAAGTCGGTAGTATCTCGAATGGGGTTGACTAAAAAGTCAATAGTATCCAAAACTCTCCTCCTTCGGGAAGGAGGAGTACCCGTAGGGGGAGGTGGTAGGTGAGTACGTAAATTGATAATAATAAATTAAGTTATATGCTTACCTACCACCCCGCCCTTTGGGCACCCCTCCTTCCCGAAGCTACCCTTTATACACAAGTATATATTATTTTTTTTATCTTTGCTTGATGTTATTAGAGACAGATCAAATTCGTGATCCTCGGCTTTTGCGACGTTTAAACTTAATTTGCTCTCAGATGGTTGTCCATCAAAGTGCTATAGTGAATCAATTTAGTAAGGAACATAAAGAAAAGATGGGTGCTTATAGATTTTTGAACAATTCCTCAGTCAGTTCTGATGCTATCTTATCAGGTCTGATACAAACTTGCTGTAAGAATGCTTCCGGTCGTAAGCATTTACTGTGTATTCAAGATACCTCGGAGATAAACTATGAGGCTCATGTTGAGCGAATGAAGAAAAAAACAGCCAGTCCCGGCATTGTCGGTCAAAGGCAATGTGGTACTTTTTTGCATCCTGTCTTGGTAGTGGATGGCTCCAGCCATATTCCTATAGGCTTTTCTTCGGTCAAGCAGTGGAATCGCTCACCGGATGCTTTAAGTCGTGAAGAACGTAATTACAGATATCAGCCTATAGAAGAAAAAGAGTCATATCGTTGGATAGAAAGTGGAATGGCTGCCAGTGAGCAAATGCCCCGGGATGCAGTTAAAACGATCATCGGTGACCGTGAAGCGGACATTTTTGAACTTTTCAGCCGTATCCCTGCTGATAATGTTCACTTGCTGATACGTTCTGTTCATGAAAGGAATTGTCGGTTGGATGATCCAGACTGTTCTCTCCATCTGAATACATTAATGGAGCAGGCTGTTCTACGGGCAGAGTATAGCTTTGAAGTGCTCCCGGGAAGCGGACGTAAGAAACGGGTAGCGTGCATGGAACTTCGCTTTGAAAGAGTCACCTTGTGCGCTCCTGTTAACGGTCCGGCAAAGGGCAGTCCCCCTGTTAGTCTTTATTGCATACATGTTAAAGAAAAATCTTCCAGTACACCGGTAAATGAGAGCCCTATTGAATGGAGACTGCTAACTACACATGTGGTGGAGACTGTAGAACAAGCAATTGAATGTATCGGTTGGTATCGTTGTAGATGGCTGATTGAAGAGTTGTTCAGAGTGCTCAAAAGAAAGGGATTCATGATTGAGGACGCACAGTTGGAAACAGTTTCGGCATTACAAAAACTAATCTTAATTTCCTTGCAGGCAGCCCTGCAGGTGATGGTACTCAAACTTTCTTTTGATAAAGAAGATGAAAAACTCTCTTCAGAAATCTACTTTACAAGCAAAGAAATAGAATTATTACATATAGTAGGAAAAAAGAGTGAGGGAAATACAAAAATACAGCAAAATCCATATAAAAAAGAATCAATGGCATGGGCAGCATGGATTATTGCAAGGTTAGGAGCATGGAGTGCATACAAGAGCCAGTCCATTCCAGGATATATAACCTTTAAGAATGGACTGGATAGATTTTATACACAGTTTGAACTGTATGAGTTTATCAGATAAGACTTGTGTATAAAGGGTAGCTTCCCGAAGGAGGGGAGTTTAAGATACTACCGACTTTAGGGTCAGCCTTTTCTATATTAAACTTTCGTTTTTTCTTGTCGGTCCCGGATATAATGAGTAATTTAGCAGTCTCAACGACACGAAGACGCTGACACAAACAACCTATTATTATATAAATGAAAATTACCCTATTCCGTAAAAATGGAGATACAACAGCGCTCAGCGTACTGGATCTTGAAAAACTGGTAAACAAAGTAAAAACAGAGATAAAATCCCGCCCGGTTTCCACTTTCAGAGAAGAATTAAGATATATGCTTCCAGATGATCGGTGTATGTTTGCCGACAAGCTTCCCGAGATAATTCCTGCCGCAGAATTTAGAAAAGTAAACGGGCAGAAGCAGATGAAAGCGTACAATGGTATTGTTGAACTGACTGTCGGTCCCCTGTCCAATAAATCGGAGATAGCTCTGGTGAAACAAAAAGCGAGTGAACAACCGCAGACCCGTTGCGCTTTTATGGGTTCGAGTGGAAAAACGGTGAAGATATGGACCACTTTTACTCGTCCGGATAACTCACTGCCCAAAACACGGGAAGAGGCGGAATTG
The DNA here is from genome assembly GCF_058231005.1 of Bacteroides sp. RCH18. Taxonomy (NCBI): domain Bacteria; kingdom Pseudomonadati; phylum Bacteroidota; class Bacteroidia; order Bacteroidales; family Bacteroidaceae; genus Bacteroides; species Bacteroides sp. RCH18. The sequence goes on from NZ_JBIPTC010000002.1 coordinate 1,451,006, forward strand.
TTTCACGCTCACGCCTATCGGCTGGCCGTGAAATGTTATCAGCCCCAAATCCCGTTCGATATACTTCCCAAAGAGCCGACTTTGGAGCAGTATTCGCGATTGTCTTATGATCCGGATATTATGTATCGTCCGAATTCCGTGCAATTTTATCTCTCGCAGCCCACAGCGATGCCCGAAGAGACGACTTTCCGGGAGGCAGTGCAGGCAGAGAAGTCTCCGTTGACTCGTGCCGTGCCGGGATATGATGCGGAAAATGCTTTTTTGATGCTTTTTGAAGCAGCTTTTCGGAAAGCTTATACAGATCTTAGCGAAGCAGGCCTCCAATTACGGGAAGATAAATGGCAACCATTGGTCGTACAATTGGCCAAAAATTGTTTTGCTTCGGGATTGCCTCAGGAAGAAGTCGTGAAACGTACCGTTTTTCATTTCTATATGTATAAACAAGAAGTGCTGATCCGGGAGATGATTGGCAACGTATATCTCGAATGTAAAGGTTTCGGCAAAAATATCAGTCTGAGCAAAGAGCAACAGCTAGCCTTACAGACCGAAGAATTCATGAAACGCCGTTATGAATTTCGCTATAACACACAAATCGCCGAGGTGGAATATCGGGAAAGGCTTTCTTTCCGTTTTCGTTTCAATCCTCTCGACAAACGGGCGCTGAATAGCATTGCCCTGGATGCACAAATGGAGGGTATTCCACTGTGGGACAGGGATATCAGCCGTTATATCTATTCAAATCGCGTGCCTGTATTCAATCCGTTGGAGGATTTTCTCTATCGACTTCCCGGATGGGACGGTAAAGACCGTATCCGTGAATTGGCAGCCACCGTTCCTTGCCGGAATCCGTATTGGACAGACTTGTTTCACCGCTGGTTTCTCAATATGGTTTCTCATTGGAGAGGGTATGATAAAAAATACGCGAACAGTGTTTCGCCATTGCTGGTCGGGGCGCAAGGGACGCGAAAATCTACCTTTTGCCGGAGTATAATGCCACCTTCGGAACGTTCCTATTATACTGACAGCATTGATTTCTCGCGAAAGAAAGATGCGGAACTTTATCTCAATCGTTTTGCGCTCATCAATATTGATGAATTTGATCAGGTCAGTTCGACACAACAGGGCTTCTTGAAACATATTCTGCAAAAGCCTGTGGTAAATATGCGGAAACCTCATGCCAGTGCTGTGCTCGAAATGCGCCGGTATGCTTCATTTATCGCTACGAGTAATCAAAAAGACCTGTTGACCGATCCTTCCGGTAGCCGTCGTTTTATCTGTATCGAAGTGACGGGAGTGATTGACACGAATCGTCCGATAGATTATGAGCAGCTTTACGCGCAAGCCATGTATGAATTGGAACATGGCGAACGCTATTGGTTCGACCAGGAGGATGAAAAGATTATGATGGAAAACAATCGTGAATTTGAGCAAGTTCCTCCGGAAGAACAGCTGTTTTTCCGGTATTTTCGTGCTGCACAGCCTGAAGAAGGGGAGTGGCTGTCTCCGGCGGAGATCATGGAAGATATTCAGAGAAATAGTTCGATACCGATGTCCGTGAAAAGGGTCAATTCATTTGGAAGAATACTGAAAAAGCAGGAAATCCCCTCCAAACATGTACGTAGCGGTACGCTTTACCATGTCGTAAAGTTAGTGACCGGGTAGCGGGAACAAATAATAAATGTGTGATTGCATTGTGACGGCAAAAATGCCGTCACAATGCAATCACCTCCTGCTGTCACGGGCTGATTCGTTCATAATGAGTCTGTTATGTCCCGTTTGGTGACAGATGACAGCAACTTACCATATATATTCTTCTGTGTAGCGTTGGTAAGTAGGCTCTTCTTTTATTCCTTTGTTACGAAACAATTGTTTTATATAAGCTTGATCTTTGGGCATAAGGCCTCGTTCTCCACGATAGAGTCGGTAATATCCTGTTTTCCCATAGTGTCCCACCAACTGTGATCGGATACTGACTGCGTCTTCATAAGGAATCCTGTCAAGCAACCGTTTAAGTCCCCATGTTACATGAACTTTTGCAGCCGTTTTAAAACATTCGCATTGATTCCCGTCCGCAGGATAGCGTGTCGGATTAACGCTGGTGATATAAAGATAGTCGGCTCCGTTATATTGTGCAGCTATGTGGCGTAAGCATTTGGAGGCTTGTGAGCATTGGTCGTTGAAGCAACGGGCAAAATTGTAAGGGACAGACAGGCTGTCGGGTTCTTCTTTCATTTGTTGACTTTGTTTTATTTATGATAGCAAGGGATACAAGTTTTGTATTCTCTACAAATGTAAGGCTTTCTTTCAAGAATGAGAAATGATTGACAAGCTAATACCATTGTTCTATGCGATTTCTTTTTGAAATCACTATCTTTGCAATGGATCTATTCATTAAATAAAGAAGAGATTATGCTTGCATACACATATATTGAACACGGAAAATTTGAATTGCGAGAAAAACCGGAACCGAAAATTACGGATGCACGGGATGCAATCGTGCGTGTGACTCTTGGCAGTATCTGTACCAGTGACCTGCATATCAAACACGGTAGTGTGCCGCGTGCAGTACCCGGAATAACGGTTGGACACGAGATGGTAGGTGTCGTGGAAGAGGTGGGAGCTGAAGTTACATCAGTCAGACCCGGCGACAGAGTGACTGTGAATGTCGAGACTTTCTGTGGAGAGTGTTTCTTTTGTCATCACGGATATGTCAACAACTGTACCGACCCCAACGGTGGCTGGGCTTTAGGCTGCCGTATCGACGGTGGGCAGGCGGAATATGTCAGAGTACCTTATGCCGATCAAGGACTGAACCGTATTCCCGATACAGTCAGTGATGAACAGGCTCTGTTTGTCGGTGATGTCCTTGCCACAGGCTTCTGGGCAACTCGTATCTCGGAGATTACGGAGAAAGATACCGTCCTCCTCATTGGTGCCGGACCTACCGGAATTTGTACTTTGCTCTGCTCGATGCTGAAGAATCCGAAGCGTATCATTGTCTGTGAAAAGTCCCCTGAAAGGATTCAGTTTGTCCGTGAACATTATCCCGATGTTCTGATAACGCCCCCTGAGAACTGCAAGGAGTTTGTACTCCAAAACAGTGATCACGGCGGAGCTGATGTTGTTCTGGAAGTGGCGGGGACCGAAGATAGTTTCCGGATGGCGTGGGACTGTGCCCGTCCCAATGCGATAGTCACGATTGTGGCTCTTTACGACAAACCTCTGCTTTTTCCTTTGCCTGAGATGTATGGCAAGAACTTGATTTTCAAAACAGGAGGTGTAGACGGCTGTGACTGTGCTGAGATCCTCAGTCTGATTGAAGAGGGAAAGATAGATACCACTCCTCTTATTACCCATCGCTGTTCGCTGAACGAGATTGAGGAGGCATATCGTATCTTTGAAAACAAGCTGGACGGCGTCATCAAGGTAGCGATTGTATGTCAAACCGAAAGTAATAAATAAGAATATGCCTGTTATCGAAATATCCTCTTTGTCTCATCCCGGAGTTGAGATATTCTGTACTCTTACCGAGGCTCAGTTACGCAATCGTATCGAGCCTGACAAGGGTATTTTTATCGTAGAAAGTCCAAAGGTCATAGAGAGAGCTCTGGACGCCGGTTATGAACCTTTAGCCATTTTGTGTGAGCATAAACATATCACTGGCGATGCCTCCGACATCATTGAACGTTGTGGCAATGTACCTGTCTATACGGGTAGCAGGGAGCTGCTTGCTACATTGACCGGTTATGTTCTGACACGTGGTGTTCTTTGTGCCATGCGTCGTCCTGTGGTGCGCAGTATGGCAGAAGTCTGTCGGGAAGCCCGGCGCATCGTCGTGATCGACGGTGTTGTTGATACAACCAACATCGGTGCTATTTTCCGTTCGGCAGCCGCCCTGGGAATTGATGCCGTACTACTGACACGTAACTCTTGTGACCCGTTGAACCGTCGTGCGGTCAGAGTATCGATGGGAACGGTCTTCCTTGTACCATGGACTTGGATGGACGGTTCTCTCAGCGACTTGGGCAAGTTGGGCTTCCGTACAGCTGCCATGGCGCTCACGGATAACTCTGTTTCCATTGATGATCCTGTCCTGGCAACCGAACCCAGATTGGCTATCGTGATGGGTACCGAAGGGGACGGACTTTCGCCGGAAACGATTGCCGAAGCTGACTACGTAGTCCGTATTCCTATGTCGCACGGCGTCGATTCGCTCAATGTAGCCGCTGCGGCTGCCGTAGCTTTCTGGCAGCTTCGTGCTCGATAGTTCTCATAAGGATCCTTTTTATTGTCGGGACATAAGTTCCGCAAATTGATCGAGTGACTGGACATTATATTTCTCAATGAGATTAATGCATTGTTGAAGATAATCTTCATCCACTTTTACTCCATTCCATTGGTACCATCGTTTTACCATCTCAATACCTGCATTATGCTTCTTGGCAACATTCCAAATCGTGACGAGATCATCCTTTTGTTTTCTTGATTTTAACCGTTTCAGCTCAAGTGCCCCTTTGTAGATTTTGATTTCCTCATCATAGATGAGCTGTTTCTTTAGCGTCAGTTCATCATCTCCCAGAAAAGTGACATGGGTCATGAGTTTTAGTCCTTCGCTGAAATCGGCTACAGCGATACCATGGTCGGAAACGATGAAATAGCCGCCATTATTCTTGCGAGTATACAAGACTTGCGGATTGTTATACACAAAGTATTCGAATATGTTTTCCCCTTTGCGGTCTATTTGATAATGATCGATGTAGCGCTCTTTATATCGTTGCATGAAATGTGCTGTGTAATGCATCACCCTATCGCGGGACTTGAAACCCGTCATTTGGATATAGCCATTGCTTGAAGTGCCGATAATGGGGGCATAAGCCTGAAATCCTACGCCTTGCATATATGAATTGTGTTTTCCCACTACTGTCCACACATTTCTTCGGGTGGTGGTGAGGGTTATACGCTGGGTCGCCAAAGGATATGGCAGCATGTTCTTTGTTTTCTTACGAACCTTATCCATGAACATATTTGCTTTGGTCGATATTTCGATGAGGTCCTTATGCACTTCGGCATACAGTTCCTCGTGAGTCATACTTGTCAGATACATATTTGTGTTTTTGAATTGAGACAAAGGTAGTGGTTATCTTCAGAATTGACATCATTGTCGGATGGCTTTTTGCGGATGATGCCGAAAATAAATACTTTATTCTTTTTAGAACCTGTACGCTCTCATATCCATTATTTTGTGCTCCACCATTAATGCTATGGATACATTAGGTCTTTCAAAAGTAACATCATTGTTCATCCTGACTTTAATAGAAAGAGACGAGAGTAGTTTAATGAGACTGAAGCTATGTGTTAATTGCATAGGTTCAGTCCTAAATTTTATATGAGTAGGATTCTTTTTATTCAACAAAATAGAGAACTAAGATTCTTTAGGCTTCTTATAATGTTCATTTATCATTCTACTAACTTCGTTCATTGATATTTCTCCCTCTATATGTTTACGAGCTGTGTCTATGAGAAAATTTGATACACGCAGATTATCGACAGTTTGTAAGCCTATGGAAGCTCTCCATAAGTTGGCTCGTTCACGTTTCTCCTAATCTGTATTATTTAAATATTCATCAAATATGTGCATGTTCTTATCATCTTTTTGATTTTCACGTTATAAGTTGGGGTTCATGTAGCTACAAAAGTACAAAAACAATCCTGATATTGAATATAATTCACTACATTTGCATTATAAAATCGTATCAAACAATGAAGCTAAATAGACTAAAGGCAGTTCTTTTGGAAAAAGGTATCTCTCAGACGTGGTTGGCGAAACAGCTTGATATGAGTTTTAGTATGGTCAATGCCTATGCTTGCAATCGGATTCAACCTAATTTGCAGACACTTCAACAGTTTGCATCGATATTGCAGGTAGATTTGAAGGACTTAATAACCGATAAAAAAGATAGGTAATAATATACAAGCCTTTCTGATGTTATTATTGAGTTTAATTGATTAGAATATAAAAATAAGCAATAAGATGGCAAACTTAAATATTGAACAGAAAAAGGTGAAAAGCCTTTTTCAAGAATCGAAATACAACTTCCTTATACCTGATTACCAACGCCCATATGCGTGGGGTGAGATGGAGTGTAAAACTTTATGGGATGATTTGTTTTCGTTCTCTTTCCCAAATGATGACTGTGACCAATTTATTGACGATGAAGAGTATTTCCTTGGTCCTATAGTAACATTTAAGAATAGAAACCAAATGGAGGTAATTGATGGGCAGCAACGTTTAACGACACTTATGCTTTTGTTAAGGGCTTTTTATAATAAACTAGGTAGTATGAAAGACCCTCGCTCAAAACGGATGAAGGAGGATATTGAAAAATGTATTTGGAGAGCTAATGAATTTGGGGAGTTTGAAACATCTGCTCTGAAAATCAATTCACAGGTTGCTACGGATGAAGATAAAGAAGAGTTTATTGCAATATTGAAAGATGGACAAGGAATTGGCAAAAAAAGTCGTTACGCAAAGAATTTCAATTTCTTCGTTGAAAAGATAGATGCTTTTCTAAGTAATTATCCATCTTATTTTGCATATTTCCCGGCTCGTGTGCTGAATAACTGTGTCCTTTTACCAATAGAGGCGGAATCACAAAATACGGCATTAAGAATTTTCTCAACCTTGAATGATAGAGGGAAACCTCTCTCTGATGCAGATATTTTTAAGGCGCAACTTTATAAATATTATTCATCGTTTGGTAAAAAAGATGAATTTATAGAAACGTGGAAAAATCTAGATAAGATTACTAGCGAAGTGTTTCATCCAATTTATGGTACACCATTAGATGAATTGTTTACAAGATATATGTATTATGAGCGAGCACTTGCAGAGATAAAATCATCAACAACAGAAGCTTTGCGCAAGTTTTATGAAGGAGATGGCAGTTATCCTCTTTTGCATCAGCCAAAGACATTGAGTAATCTTGTAAGCCTTGCCAAATTTTGGCAAGATGTTAACAATCAGGAGACAGAACGTTTCTCAGATAAAGTCCTAAAGCGTTTGTTCGTACTTAGTTATGCTCCTAATGGAATGTGGACGTATATCACTTCTGTGTATTTTATGTACCATCGTAATGAAAATGATGAAATAGAAGAAAATGCTTTTTGTCGTTTCTTGGATTGTATAACAGCTTTCATATGGGCTTATGCTATAACTAATCCAGGTGTTAACTCTTTGCGTACTCCTGTATATGCAGAAATGGTTAAGATAATCAGAGGAGAAGATGTAACATTCTCAGATTTCAAATTTTCAGAAGAACGTTATCGTGCGCAAATAACAAATTATGCATTCAATAATAGTCGTGCGATTACAAAATCAATGATTACTTGGTGGGCTTTTCAATATGATAATCAATCATTATTGTCATTGGAAACCAAATTCGATATAGAACATATATATGCACGAAACAGACTGGATAAAGAAAAAGGTTTATCAAATCCTCAGAATGTAGAAATACTTGGAAATAAGGTTCTTCTTGAAAAAAGATTGAATATCAGAGCTTCCGACTATCGCTTTGTAGATAAAGTAAAATATTATAAAGGTTTTACCACTGCTAATGGTCAGGAAAAGAATGGCTCTCAAATTGTAGAATTGGCGGAGATAAGTAATTCATATAGTGATTTTACTGAAACTGATATTATTAATCGTAATTCTAAAATAATTGATTCGTTTGTGAATTTCCTTAGAGCGAATCAATTATTGAAAGAGTAAAGTTATAGCTTTGAATATCAATTTGTTTTTTAGCATAAACTTCTGATAATATATATTATTAAGAATATGACTCCTGAAGAAAAAGCAAGAATAAAGATAGACCAGTGGTTTGCCGATGCTGGTTGGAAAGTAGTTAATAGGGAGGATTATGAACCTACTGGTACGGCTGTAGCCATAAGAGAAGGTTTATTGAAAGGAAATCTTGAAGCCGATTATTTCCTTTTCATTAATGGAAAAGCAGTAGGAGTACTTGAAGCTAAGCGTGAAGAAACAGACGTTTTTGCTTCAAAAGTATGCGAGCAAGCAGCTCTATATGCACGAAGTGTCCCAAATATCTATCAGGCATATCAAAAGCCATTGCCTTTTATCTTTACCTCAAATGGAAAAGAACTATACTTCTGTGATTTCCGTGAACAAGATTCTTGTTTCAAACAGATAATAACTATTCCTACGCCACATGAATTGGTCAAGAAACTGGGGATTGAGGATACATTTGCCGGACTTCCCACATTGAAAAGGAAGGGGCTTCGTGATTGCCAGTATGAAGCGGTGACAGAACTTGAAAAGAGTTTTCGTGCTGGGCAAAATCGGGCATTGATGGTTCTTGCTACCGGAGCAGGCAAAACATATACTGCTTGTCTTGCTGCCTACCGAATGCTTTCTTATACACCAATGCGTAGGGTGTTGTTTCTTGTCGACCGAAATAATCTTGGAAAACAGGCAGAGGGAGAATTTGGAACTTTCCGACTGACAGAGAATGGAGACGCTTTCAATACTATCTTTACGGTCAATCGCCTTCGCTCGTCTTCTATCCCTTCTGATAGTAACGTCGTTATTTCTACAATACAACGTTTGTTTTCATTCTTGAAAGGAGAAGCTATTGAGGATAATGATGACGATGATGAGAACGAACCTGCAGAGGAAGTAACCTTGCCTCCCAATCCCAATTTACCGCACGATTACTTTGATATGATTATTATAGATGAGTGCCATCGCTCCATTTATGGAAACTGGCGCATGGTATTGGAGTATTTTGATACGGCAAGATTGGTAGGTTTGACTGCGACACCTATTCCCGAAACAATGGCTTTTTTCAATAACAATCGCATTGTCAACTATACATTAGAAAAGAGTATCGTTGATGGTGTGAATGTGGATTGTCGGGTATATAGAATAAAAACCCAAGTCACGGAAACGGGTGGGGCTATATTAGAGGGTGAGAAATTTAAAGAAGAAACAAGATATACAGGTGAGGTCAAGACTGTAAGTAGTAAGGAAACCAAAAACTACACAAATAAAGAACTTAATCGGAGTGTTATTAATCCGGCACAGATAAAGTTAATCCTTTCGACCTATCGGGATGTGGTTTATACAGAATTGTTTAATGACCCGCAACGTGAGCCGAATATGGACTATTTGCCCAAAACCTTGATATTTGCTCTCAATGAAGCTCACGCTACAAATATCGTACAGATAGCTAAAGAGGTGTTCGGACGGAATGACGACCGCTTTGTTCAGAAAATCACTTATTCGGCAGGCGACAGTAACGAACTGATACGCCAATTCCGTAACGACAAGGACTTCCGTATTGCTGTGACCTGTACGTTGGTTGCCACTGGAACAGATGTAAAGCCACTGGAAGTGGTGATGTTCATGCGTGATGTGGAGTCATTGCCTTTGTATATTCAGATGAAAGGGCGTGGAGTGCGTACTATTGGTGATGACCAACTTCGCAATGTTACCCCGAACGCATTCAGCAAGGATTGTTTTTATTTGGTTGATGCGGTAGGCGTGACGGAGCATGCGCAAACAGTGGCACCTATAGATGATGGTCCTACAACAAAAACGATTACTCTAAAGGAGTTGTTAGAACGTATTAGTCATGGCTATATTCCTGACGAGTATCTCAAACGGCTTGCGGCAACGCTTGCCCGAATATACAACAAGGCGGATGATTCGCAACGGAAAGAGTTTGTCCGTTTGTCTCATGATGACATGAAGGAACTTTCTGCTAGAATATACGATGTGCTGGAGAAAGGCATTCTTCCACTGTTTGTAAGCACTGATGAGCCTAACAATGAACGTAAGGGGCTAGTCGCTCCGCTTGCCAATCATGCGGATGCTCGGAAATACCTTCTTATACTTGCAGCCGGATTCGTCAATACATTGATGCCGGGTGAAGATACGCTTATCTCCAAAGGGTTTTCCATTGAGGAAGCAAAAAGTACGACAGAGGCTTTCGAGGAGTTCTGCAAAGAACACAGTGATGAAATAGAAGCACTACGTATTATATATAATAATGAAGGAACGCCTATCACCTATTCTATGTTGAAGGATTTGGAAAACAAACTCAAAATGGCAAACAACCATTTCACTTCCAAACAACTTTGGAACTCTTATGCCATAGTCAATCCTAAAGCGGTAAGGCGTTCCACTACCAAAGAAGAAAGCGATGCATTGACCAATATCATACAACTTGTGCGCTTTGCTTTCCGCCAAATCGAACGATTGGATAGTGTAGTTACTACCTCTAAACAGTTTTTCAATCTTTGGTTAGGACAAACCCAGCGTGAAATAACTGACAAACAGCGAGAGGTTATCAGTCGTATTGTGGATTACATTGCTTCTAACGGAGCTTGTACGGTCAGAGATATTCGAGAGGATGACGCAACCCAAGCGGCACAAATGATTCGGGCATTTGGTAATATGCAGAAAGTGGACGAAGCACTTCATTCCCTTTACACATTTGTAGTATTAAGAAAAGCAGCATAAAAAATGGCAACAAATAGTTCAACTGAGCAATCGCTCACCAAAAAAGTATGGAATCTGGCAACCACTCTTGCCGGACAAGGAATAGGATTCACTGATTATATTACCCAACTGACCTATCTTTTATTCTTGAAGATGGATGCCGAAAATGTAGAAATGTTTGGAGAAGAGTCGGCTATTCCAACTGGTTATCAGTGGGCAGATTTGATAGCATTTGATGGTCTGGATTTGGTAAAACAATATGAAGAGACCCTTAAATTGCTTAGTGAGCTGGACAATCTGATAGGTACGATTTATACGAAGGCACAAAACAAGATAGACAAACCTGTTTATCTGAAAAAGGTCATCACCATGATTGATGAGGAGCAATGGCTCATTATGGACGGTGATGTGAAAGGAGCTATCTACGAAAGCATTCTTGAAAAGAACGGGCAAGACAAGAAAAGCGGTGCAGGACAGTATTTTACTCCTCGTCCACTTATTCAGGCAATGGTAGATTGTATCAATCCGCAAATGGGTGAAACGGTTTGTGACCCGGCTTGTGGAACGGGTGGATTCTTACTTACAGCTTACGATTATATGAAAGGTCAGTCAGCAAGTAAAGAAAAACGTGATTTCTTGCGTGACAAAGCTTTGCATGGTGTGGATAATACGCCTTTAGTGGTGACGCTCGCTTCCATGAATCTTTATTTGCATGGTATTGGTACAGACCGTAGTCCGATTGTTTGTGAGGATTCTTTGGAAAAAGAACCGTCAACTCTTGTTGATGTGATACTTGCCAATCCTCCTTTTGGAACTCGTCCGGCAGGCTCTGTGGATATCAACCGTCCGGATTTCTATGTGGAGACCAAAAATAACCAGTTAAACTTCCTCCAACACATGATGCTTATGCTCAAAACAGGAGGACGTGCTGCTGTGGTGCTTCCTGACAATGTCCTTTTTGAGGCAGGGGCAGGTGAGACTATTCGCAAACGCTTATTGCAGGATTTCAATCTGCATACTATCTTGCGCTTGCCTACAGGGATTTTCTATGCGCAAGGCGTAAAAGCCAACGTGTTGTTTTTCAGCAAAGGACAACCAACCAAAGAAATATGGTTTTACGATTACCGTACAGACATAAAGCATACGCTTGCCACCAATAAACTGGAACGGCATCATTTGGATGATTTTGTTTCTTGCTACAATAATCGAGTAGAGACCTACGATGCAGAAAATAATCCGCAAGGTCGTTGGCGTAAATATCCTGTAGATGAAATTATTGCCAGAGACAAAACAAGTCTTGACATTACTTGGATAAAACCAGGTGGTGAGGTGGACGACCGTTCATTGGCAGAACTGATGGCAGACATCAAGGATAAGAGCCAGACCATCAGTAGAGCGGTGACTGAACTTGAAAAACTGCTTGCAAATATTGAAGAAAATTGAGCTATGCGAAAAGATATTAGCACAAATGATAAAGATATAAACGACCTGTTCTTAAAGGTTGTTGACCTTGTCACGCAGGCAAGGGAACGTGTGGCAACAGCTATCAATATTGCTGAGGTCTTTACTAAGTTCCATATCGGACAATATATAGTAGAATATGAGCAAAAGGGAGAAACAAGAGCCGAATACGGAAAGGCGGTGCTGAAAGAACTCTCCAAACGTCTGACTGATAGGTTGGGAGATGGATGGTCGTATTCAACGCTTAAGAATATACGGCAGTTTTATATTGTCTTTTCTAAAGGGCTAACCAGTGGTTGTCCAAAGTCGAGCCAAAAGGCTAACCAGTGGTTAGCCGATTATCCGAAGGCAGAGGAACATATCTCTGAACCGACATTCGCTCTCTCATGGTCTCATTATCTTATACTGATGAGGGTGGAAAATCCGGATGCCCGCAGTTTCTATGAAATAGAATGTACCCAACAACAATGGTCTAAAAGACAACTTAGCCGTCAAGTAGGAAGCTGTCTTTATGAGAGATTGGCTTTGAGCCGTAACAAAGATGAAGTAATGCGGTTGGCTAAAGAAGGGCAAACTATTGGGAAACCATCGGACATCATCAAGAATCCCATCACATTAGAGTTTCTTGGTCTAAAGCCCGATGCAGTTTACTCAGAGTCTAAATTGGAGAATGCCATTATCAACAAGATGCAGCAATTCTTATTAGAACTTGGCAAAGGATTCCTATTTGAAGCAAGGCAGAAAAGGTTCACGTTTGATGAGCAGCATTTCTTTGTTGACTTGGTGTTTTACAATCGTTTGTTACAATGCTATGTGCTTATAGATTTGAAGATAGACAAACTTACTCACCAAGACCTCGGACAGATGCAGATGTATGTCAACTATTACGACCGCTATGTCAAACAAGACTTTGAAAAGCCGACAATTGGTATTCTACTGTGTAAGGAGAAGAACGATGCACTAGTGGAACTCACCTTGCCTGAAGATGCTAACATCTATGCTTCTGCTTATCAACTCTATCTCCCCAACAAGGCTTTATTGCAAGCCAAGGTGAAGGAATGGATTGAAGAGTTTGAAGAAAATGAGGAATTAAAGAAACTGGAAGAAAATGAATAGTATTTGTGCAGCCAAAACTGCACAAATACAAACAGAAATACGACGATGGATACAAAAGCGTTACGTCAAAAGATACTCGACCTTGCGATACATGGAAAACTTGTACCGCAAGACCCGAACGATGAACCTGCATCAGTTCTGCTCGAACGAATCAAGGCTGAAAAAGAACGACTGATAAAGGAAGGCAAAATCAAGCGGAGCAAGAAGTCTGCAAAGACTTCCGATACGCCACATTATCAGAATGTGCCGTTTGAGGTGCCGAGTTCATGGGTATGGTGCAAATTGGAGGATTATGTTAAAAGTGTGACTGATGGCGATCATCAAGCACCGCCTAAGTCAGATATTGGCATCCCATTTTTGGTTATTTCAGATGTTGCAAAAGGAAAACTAAATTTCTTAAATACTCGTTTTGTTCCACAAGAATATTATGAGAAAATTTCATTTGATAGAAAACCGGAAAAAGGAGACTTGTTATTCACCGTAACAGGTTCTTATGGTATTGTTGTACCTGTAAACATTGATTGTAAATTTTGTTTTCAACGGCACATTGGGTTGATAAAAACTTTGAATACGAGTGAATATCTTTTACACCTGCTAAAAAGTAGTTATATCAAAGGACAATGCGATGAGTTTGCCACAGGTACAGCACAAAAGACTGTAGGATTGGAGACATTACGTTCTTTTCTATTGCCAATTCCACCTTTTGCTGAACAACAGCGTATTGTAATAGAAATAGAGAAATGGTTTTCTTTGATAGAACTTATAGAAGGAGGTAAGGACGATTTACAAACAACCATCAAACAAGCCAAGAGCAAAATTCTTGACCTCGCCATTCATGGGAAACTCGTACCACAAGACCCGAATGACGAACCAGCCATCGAACTGCTAAAACGTATAAATCCCGACTTCACACCTTGTGATAACGGGCATTATACGCAGTTGCTTAATGGATGGACTGTTGCACCTATGCAAGTACTATGCTCTTTGGTTGATGGTGATAAGCAAAAAGGAATAGAACGAATAAATCTTGATGTCAAATATTTGCGTGGTGAGCGTGATGCCAAAACTTTGACTTCTGGAAAATATGTTACTGCAAATTCACTTTTGATTTTAGTAGATGGCGAGAACTCTGGTGAGGTATTTAGGACTTCGATTGACGGCTATCAAGGTAGTACTTTCAAACAGTTGCTTATCAACGAAAATATGAACGAAGAATATGTACTACAAGCAATCAACTTGCATAGGAAAGTCTTGCGAGAAAGTAAGGTTGGTTCTGCTATTCCCCACTTGAACAAGAAACTATTCAAAGCAATAGAAATTCCTATTCCACCTTACAAAGAACAACAAAGGATTATAAAGGCTATAACCAAGGCTTTTATGTCTTTAGATTTAATAATGGAGAGTTTATAGGCTCTCCATTATTAAATCTAATTGTGTAAAGATTCCATGGATTGCATGAATAATTCGCTTTTGTTCTGCCTTCGATGGTATTGGTATCTCTAATTTTGAGTATTCAGAAATCCAATATCGTTTATGGGTGTCACCTACCAATTTGGTTATGCTCATAAACATTGCCACATAATCAACTTCAATGTCCTTATGTACTTTTAGAATCTTCATTGCAGATGACTTTACCTTAAAAGGGAAATCAACTAGTTTCGAATCAGTTGTAAAATCATCAAAGATTATACAAGGAAGATTCGAGTATATACCAGTAGCCTCGTTAGTGTAACCAATAATAAATGATTTACCGGCTGTCAGAACTGGGGTTGAATAAGAGTCATCATAAGCTGTCGATTCTACAATATAAGCTGTAGACTGTTCATAACCTATAATTTGGTCAAGCCTACAAAACGTCCATCCATCAGGCAACTGCGTATAATGCCCGATATATTCTATTATATTGTTGCCGTATTCATTATAAATCAATATAATATGGTAACAAAATTCAAAAGCTATCTCGCCAAAACTAATTTGGCAAAAAACACTGTTACATCGTATGTGTGGACAGTACAGTATTTCCTCAATCATTATGGAGAAGTAAACAAAAAGAACCTTTTAACATATAAAGGGTATCTGGTGGAGAACTTTAAACCGCAAACGGTAAACCTACGATTGCAAGGTATCAACAAGTATTTGGAATTTACAAAACAGGAGAAACTGAAGGTAAAGTTCGTCAAAGTACAGCAGAAGAACTTTTTGGAAAACGTAATCAGCGATGCAGACTACAAATATCTAAAAACACGCTTAAAAGCTGATGGTTATAATGAGTGGTATTTTATCGTATGGTTTATGGCTGCCACAGGCGCACGTGTCAGTGAATTGCTTCACATCAAAGCTGAGCATGTACAAGTTGGCCATCTTGATCTTTACAGTAAAGGTGGAAAAATACGTCGTTTATATATTCCGAAAAATTTGCGTACAGAAGCCACAAAATGGCTCAAAGAAAAAAGTCTTATTTCCGGCTATATATTCCTGAACCGATTTGGGGAACGTATTACAACACGTGGCATAGCCCAACAACTGAAACATTTTGCGGGAAAATACGGAATGAATAAGGAAGTGGTTTATCCTCATTCATTCCGTCATCGTTTTGCCAAGAACTTCCTTGACCGATTCAATGACCTTGCTCTACTTGCTGACCTTATGGGACATGAAAGTATTGAAACTACTCGTATTTATCTCCGTCGAACAGCTAGTGAACAGCAAAAAATTGTGGACAAAGTAGTAAACTGGTAAGTTTTATCTATCCTTAGAAGTGTAATTAATTACACTTCTAAGGATTTTTGAATATCATCAAGGGATGAAAAAAGTTCTTCTATCTTTTGAACGATGTGTTGTTGCTCGTTGATAGGGGGGAGTGGAAAATACATATCATTAAAGTCTGTAATATTAAATCCTGTTTGAGCCGTCCTTGAAATTTCTTTTAGTTTTCCTTGATATAGGTCAGATAAATAATAATAGTATGCATACTCCTTGTATATGAGATTTTCAAATTTAAAGATAACCTTTACCATTGCCACATTATAAGCCCCTTGTTTAGCATGAAACACTTTTCCTAAAGAACCACCATAACGTGCTAATAATATATCTCCTTTTTCGGTCTGTTTTGAAGCAAGATTAATTGGGATATAAACAGGTACAGGAGACTCTCCATAATCTCTAATCTGATAAAGTCTAATGTAATTTGGTTTAGGTATAGTTTCAAAATAACTCTTCGCAGGTTGTGATCCTCCAGATATATCTAAGATAGAATTATGACTACACCATACCCATGTCCTAGGTATTTTATAAGGTAACTTCCCACTATGCCCGTTATCACAAGGTGTGAAGTCGGGATTTATACGTTTTAGCAGTTCGATGGCTGGTTCGTCATTCGGGTCTTGTGGTACGAGTTTCCCATGAATGGCGAGGTCAAGAATCTTACTTTTGGTACGAATGATAAGAGTTTGTAAGTCTGTGGTATCGGATTCGAGAGCTTCAATGAGAATGTCATACTTAACAATTTCGTTTATTATCCGTTCAATTTCTTTTAAAGGAGGTAACGGTATTCGCATATTTTGAGATTGAGTCAAGGATATGTTAACTTGACCAGCAGACCCTCGTGTCGCGATAGAATTAATTTCTGACATTTCTTCTAAATATGCTTTTAGGTATGGCACTAGCACTTCTTTAAATTTATAAGGTCGTATTAGGACAGCGGCCTGATTAAAATTCGCTTGTGGTAATGTTGATGGAATAATCGCAAGTTTACCCAGAGGTGGCCCAACAATATTCATAATAAGGTCTCCAACTTCTGTACGCGAACGCAGAAGTTTTCCATTATGCACTTCTTCTGTAATATATTGTGGATGGTAGGCAAAATCTATTTTCTGATTTCTGAGATTATACATCTTAATGTAAGGGATACCATTCTCAACAAAGCAAGTTTTATCGGGTGTACTTCCTGATGCCACATAAGCAATATCTTCCAACTTACACCACACCCAATTATCCGGCACCTCAAACGGCACATTCTGATAATGTGGCATATACCATTTTATATACGGCTTGTTTGCTCAGCCCCAATAAAGTTGCAACCTCCTTGAATGATAGATATTCTTTATCCTTGAAATAGGATATGGGTTGTTCACTGATTACCGTTTGGACTTTGGTTTCTATTTCTTGTATTCTCTTCTGCCGCACCGCTTCTTTATATGCAAGATTATTGCACCGATGAGAACAGAAGCGTGTCGTTAACTTTTGGGCATAGAATGTTGTGCCACACCATTCACATACCTTCTTGATTTTCATTTTACTTGTTGCCATATTCGTTACTTTTAGAGGTTTATTTCTCTTGTAATTTCTCTATTTTGTTCAACTATCGTAAATCATAGTCAACCATAGTAAACTTTCTCCACGACCTTTCCGACCTAAAATCGGAGAGTAACAAGCGAGCAACAAATACGGTACAAAAATGAGCTGAAAAAGCTCTATAAACGATAACCATCGCTTATAAGGCTAAAAAGAAAGGCGCTCAAAATGAGCGCCTTAATAATCGTTGATGATAGATGCTAATTGTTGGTAACCACCACTTACTTGCCGATGCAGAAAATGTTTTGTATCATTTTTGACTTGTAATAAATTGATATTTAATATATTATGTTTTTATGAAATGCTTCGGGGGACAAACTGGGGACAAAAATTTGCTATCCAAAAGATAAAAAGAGCAAATATAAGGTCTATCCCTTGATGTTTTTTAGGCCAATTTTTTTGTCCCTCGGAAAGAAAAACAATCCTGTTCTCATCATACGATGATATTCGAAGCACACTGCAAATATAATAAAGTTTAGTCTGTTTTTTGTATATCTCTTCAAGTTCTAAACTAAACGGCTTTTATAAGCTCCCAAAGCCATACCTATTTTTCTTTTGGCCAGCAAAATTGTTAAAGGGACATCACTTTGTCCTTCCAACTCTATCTCTTTTTCACCAGTCGTTGTTTGGGCTATGTGCTTTGGCGGTATATCCTTTGTTTTACCTTTCCCTGTTTTAGCCTTTTTCTTACTTTCTCCATTATTCCGCATATCCCCTTCGGGCTACCTGATGTGAATTGTGTGGCAAAGGTGCTTGTCATGTCTCTCTTGTCTGCAAGGTCATAGCCTTTGAGTTCACAACCAAATCTTCACCTTCTGATATGCAAATAAAACAGCTGGTAATATAGAATTGCGTAGATGCTTATGTACAACCTCTGTTTTTGCAAGTACACCGAATGTAGGGATAAATGCAAGTTGTTGTATCTCATTGTTTTGCATATACGTGTTGTACTGCATCTTTCCAGCCTTTTGCAAAATATCTGCTATCCGATACAACGCACTGAGTGATAGGGAGTTTTCGCATAGATGTTACAGAATCTTTGTTGAATCCAAAGATTGTGGCTTTCTTGGAATTTCTTTGGTATCATTATGTTTTTTGTGTGAATGTTGCACCTCAAAAAGTAGACACTGGAAGGTAGAAAAAAGATAGAGATTGGTTATCTTCGTAAGTGGATAAAGGAAGCGCCCTGTAGAGAGGGGGTAGCCCGAACGAAAGGGCGCTTCCTTAGCCCGTTTTGATTACCCCTGTCATCTACCGGAAAGGAGAAACTTTTATGGCAAAACATTTGAATCCATTGGAAAAAGAGTTCTTGATACGTAAGTTCAAGAGCAATTCCTTGATTAAGTTAAGTGACTTCTGTCTTAGAATCAATGAGGATGACATGATAAATTGGTTTGAAGAACCGGACTTTTCTGACTTTATGGAAGACTCTGAGATTGTTGAGAAAATCGATGTGCACATTAAAGAAGAATCTATACTGTATACCAAAGTCGAGTTCACTTATAACCAGCTTATGGCAAAATTGTTTCGATTGCCTAAATTCATACAGATGGAAATAGGAAAGGCGTTGATAGCAAATGCTTCGGAAGAATTTGAAAAGGAAGAGTAAGAACATCCTTCTTGAGTTACATAGTTTATAGTAATGAACCCTGCTAAATTATATCTTCACTGATATAATATCTATATTCATATAGATTCAGTTTCTTGTTCTGTCATGCGGTATATGGAGTTTATTTACTAATTTTGCACTGATTTTGAAATAACATAAAACTAACAATGCAGAGAATTTGGATGGGCATACTATCAATCACCACAATTCAGGGTAATAAACGCTCGGAATGTGTGTTGAATGTTCATGTCTCCGGCATTGAATCTCGTATTGTAAATACTTTCCAGCGAACATAATAAAGTACATTTTACTATACTTTGATCTAGAATAGAGACTGAATGGCTGGAGAGTCTTTAGCAAACTTTTCAACTATTTTGTTTTATACCCATTTATGGCAGTTGCTTTTGTGATACTTCTCTGTCATTTCCGTTTGATGGGTGATTGATAACTTGATTATTAACGCGCAGTGATGCACATAAATTGAGAAGAAATAAATTATAAATTTGATGGCAGCAAGGTGTTCTTTACATCTGATACCCACTTTTATCACGGAAATAGACACTGTCTGGAATTTTGTGTAAATGGAAACAGGATTCACTTGTAAATTCTCTTATATCTGGATTCTGTTTTCAAATATAAGCATAAATTGGTTCATAATTTGAATCCCGTATTTTCCATTTACACAAAATATTCTATAGTGCCGAATTATACAATTTATTAGTGCTTCTCGTATAGCACATGAGCAGATGTTTCTTCTTGTCGTATACCATCTTTTATCATAATAGGACGTGGTAAAACCTGTATCAATCTATTATAAACGCAGAAAGAAAAAGCAAGGTTGATGATAATACAGCAGGAATGCAGTCTATTAAGCAGTTAGGTGTTTAACTCATAATACTGCATAAGCAGAAAAAGGAGGTCCGCTAAAAGCTGCGAAAGACTTCAGTTCCCATATCGTTACTGATATAACAGGAACAAAAAACGGCACAACGGATTCTATTTCAGTAATTTGCACAGCTTTTCATACCTGAGGACAACTCGCTTGATATTAACTTTGTAACGATCAAAAAAGTATGGAAACGAGTATGGGCAGATCGACCTTCAAAATTCTCTTCTACGTGAAGAAGGGCAGCGAGAGAGCCAACGGCTATCTCCCCCTGATGTGCCGTTTTACGGTGGACGGCGAAATCAAGCAGTTCAGCTGCAAGCTGGACGTGCCCCCGAAACTTTGGGACGTGAAAACGGCACGTGCCACGGGCAAGAGCGCCGAGGCGCAGAAAATCAACGCGGCGGTTGACCGGATACGTGTGGGCGTGAACCGCCGTTACCAGGAACTGATGCTGTCCGACGGCTATGTCACCGCCGCCAGGCTGAGGGACGCCTGCCTCGGGCTGGGCGTGAAACGCGAGACGCTGCTGAAGCTCTTCGAGCAGCACAACGAGGAGTTCATCAAGAAGGTGGGACACAGCCGCGTGCAGGGAACATACAACCGCTACCGTACCATATACAGGCACCTGTGCGAGTTCGTCCCGAAAGTGTACCACCGTGACGACATTCCCCTGAAGGAACTCAACCTGACGTTCATCAACAACTTTGAGTATTTCCTGCGTCCGGAGAAGAAATGCCGCACCAATACCGTATGGGGTTACATGATCGGGCTCAAGCACATCATCTCCATCGCTCGCAACAGCAGCGCGCTTCCCTTCAACCCATTCGCCGGGTACATCAACTCCCCCGAGAGCGTTGACCGGGGCTACCTGACGGAGGCCCCGGTGAAAAGCGGGACCTGCGAACTGGTACGCGACCTCTTCATCTTCTCTGTGTTCACCGGACTGGCATACGCGGACGTGAAGGCACTGACGACCGACCGGCTCCAGACCTTCTTCGACGGCAACCTCTGGATCATCACCGCCGGCGCAAGACAAACACCGAGTCCAACATCCGCCTGCTGGACGTTCCCAAGCGTATCATAGAGAAGTACAAGGGGCTGTCCAAGGACGATCATGTATTTCCGGTACCGAGCAACGGCAGATGCAACACCATATTGAAGGAACTTGGCAGGCAGTGCGGTTTCAAGATACGGTTGGCCTATCATGTGGCCCGGCATACGAATGCCACCACCGTGCTGCTCTCGCACGGTGTACCCATCGAGACCGTAAGCCGTCTTTTGGGGCATACGGATTTGAAAACCACCCAGATATATGCGAGTGCGCCCAGAGTGGTCGCTTAATAAATACTTCTTTATCAAGAAGTTATGATTGGGTTCGATATAATCCTATCGTCAATCAGTTTATCCAAAGGGGAAACCCGATGGGGAGTGTAGCATACTGATTAAAGCTCCAAGTCCACTAATAGTTAAGTGGCGACTGAGGGGCAAGACGAAAAGACATACATAAGGATGAAGCCTTGATTGGTTGAACGATAGTTCGGTGGTACCAAATCTTGCAACAACGGAAGACTATTATACATACGTTGTTTCATAGTACTCTGCCTATTTTGTGCGTTAGTGCAGAGCATAAAGAACCGACTATGACACAGCCGCAATAAGCGGACAAGAACGAAAGTCGCATCCGACAGTATGACGTGCTAATAGTTATTAGGAGAACTAACTGGGGATTACCTAAGTCGGAACGCTGGAATAAACAGCTATAAAGAAAGCTTTTGAATATCCGATATGGTAACGGAACTTCCGTAGTAGTCCGAGCAAGGGAAAGCCTTGTACATGGCGAAGGGAAGTAGTCTGTAACTTTAATACAAACAACGGAAAACGTGAGAGGTGTATGAGAAATCCAGAGCAAGTATTAAACATTTTAGCTGGACACAGCAACGAGCCTGAGTATAAATACGAAAGGCTCTACCGTATTCTATTCAATGAACAAATGTTCTTTGTCGCCTACCAACGTATGTATGCAAAGCCGGGAAACATGACACCCGGCACAGATGGTAAAACAGAGGATGAAATGAGCATTGATAGGATAAACAAACTCATAGAGAGTATAAAGGATGAGACTTATAGGCCCAATCCTGCAAAGAGAATTTACATTCCGAAAAAGAATGGGAAGATGCGTCCGTTAGGAATACCGTCTTTTGAAGACAAATTGGTTCAAGAGGTAGTAAGAATGGTGCTTGAAGCCATATATGATGGACACTTTGAGTGGACATCGCACGGTTTCAGACCAAACCGAAGCTGCCACACAGCACTGAAAAGTCTACAAAACAATTTCAACGGTACAAAATGGTTCATTGAGGGAGATATAAAAGGCTTCTTTGACAACATAGCCCATGATGTGCTGATAGAAATAATGAAAGGTAGAATAGCAGATGACAGATTTCTTCGTCTGATACGGAAATTCCTCAATGCAGGGTACATAGAAGAGTTGCAATTCAACAAGACTTATTCAGGGACACCGCAAGGTGGTATCATAAGCCCTATTTTGGCAAATATATATCTTGACAAGTTCGATAAATACATGGATGAATATGCCGACAAATTCAATAAAGGGACAATAAGAAGTCGTAACAAGGACATTTGCAAACTCAACAACAGAGTACACTACCTAAAGCGTAGGATAAACGAAGTGAAGGATGCAAACGAAAGAACAAAAATGGCAGAAGAACTGCACGAAAAGCAGAAGCGGATACTAACAATGCCAAGTGGCAACGATATGGATAGAAATTTTCGCAGACTGAGATATGTGCGCTACGCTGATGATTTTCTAATCGGGGTTATCGGAACGAAAAACGAATGCGAGAAAATCAAAGCCGACATCACTAGGTTTATGCAGGAAAAGTTAAGGCTGGAGATGTCACAGGAAAAAACTTTGATTACAAATGCACAAGACAGCGCAAAATTTTTTGGTTACGAAATATATGTCCGTAAAGACTATGCCACAAAGAGAAACAGTAACGGAACAGTGCGCAGATACTTCAACGGGAATGTGATATTGCACGTTTCAAGAGAAGTAAAGCCTCGAAGCCATGAAAGTTGTCACCAAACACGGCAAGGAAACATGGGTGTCAAAAGACAGGGCTTATATGATTGACAATGAAGCGCACGAGATTGTATCTCAGTTCAATACCGAAATACGAGGGTTCTACAACTATTACTCAATAGCAAACAATGTATCGGCTTTGGGACGCTCTTTCGGTTGTATCATGAAGTTCTCCATGTACAAAACTCTTGCTCAAAAGCTGAATATGTCAGTGAGAAAAGTCATTGAAACATACCGTAAGGACAATCTCTTTGCCGTGCCTTTTGTAAACAAGGGAGGAGAAACCAAGTACAGGGTATTCTACAATGAGGGTTACGCCCGTAAAACGGATTGTGAAACAGCCCCAAGTGATAATCTGCCGTATATGTTCAAAACGCCATCGTTGAGTCTGATAGAAAGGCTTACAACAAAAACGTGCGAACTATGTGGCAAGCACGGAGAAGTGGTAATGCACCATGTCCGCACTCTCAAAGAGTTAAAAGGTAAAAATGACTGGGAACGCAAAATGCTCTATATGCACAGAAAGACTTTGGTCGTATGTGCGGAGTGTAACGCAAAAATCCAGAGCTGTGGTGAGTAAAATGATGTTACAGATGGAGAGCCGTATACATGGAGACGTGTAAGTACGGTTCGGGGGCAGGTAAACGAAAACCTACCGCTGTAAAGCGGAAAGGCGTTGTTTGCCGAGCCTACGGATAACCAACCAGAAGATCAGCAGCGACATGGAAATCCTGTCCCATAAGCTGGAAAAGATGGAGAAGGAGATATGCGATGCCATCTGAGGAAATGATATTTACGAAACGGACGATTTTTCTCCTTCCTCATCAAAGTTCGTCCGTCCCTGCGGGACTCCGCGTTTTCCCTTCGGTTTCCAGCAGAAAATTTCCGCATGGTGAAATTTTCTGCCGGAAAAACGCTCCGAAAACGCAGGGACGGACGTGAGGGGGATTCAGAAGGCGAAAACTGCGACCGACGTAGTGCATGTGCGACAAGGAAAAGAACTGTCCAGGAACCCCTTTTCATGCCGTACCCCGGCATGAGACCGCTTTTCTCTCCGACTGTGGGGAAGGCTCTCCTGCTCCCTCTGCATTGCATGTACGGGTTGTCCTGCCCGTATTCACGTCCGCTGGTATTGCCTGCCCTTTCCTTGGGAGAAACGGCTTACCGCAACGGGCGGTGTGGCACAGACTTTTCCGGATATGGAGGAACATTCTGGAAAAAGAATGGAAGACGGGCTATTATTTGGCTGTATAACAACAAAGTTGTATTTTTGCAAAAAATAATATTATGGCTATAACTATCAAGAACATTCCGGTTTTGGAAGGCGCTACGGCGGAAGATTTCGTACGCAGTGCAGACAAGAACGCTGCAAAGGTAACACCCCGGTTATCAGTGGCGGCAAAGAAACGGTTGCGAAAAGTATTGGAAAAGTCCCGTTCATTCCGGTTCAATTAACAGCAATGGACGGTATTTCTTTATATGATGATTGTGTCATGCTTGCCTATAACAAGGAAGTACGGAGGAATTGCCTTCCTTTCACTTGTGGCGAGAATGACCTTGATGATTTTTTCTCAATGATGCCGATCTGTATGCGGATGAACTCCTTGGAAAAACATATTGTTGGGTGACGACTGAAATTCCGCATCGTATTGTGGCCTTGTTTACCTTGTCCAATGACAGTATCAAGACCAGATTAATATCCCCAATGATAAAAACAGGCTGCAACGCAATATTGTAAATCCTAAACGTGGACGCAGCTATCCGGCCGTGCTGATAGGAAGACTGGGTGTCAACCGGGAATATCAGGGTACATCAAGCCACGTAGGACGGCAACTGATGGCTTTCATAAAGACTGGTTCCGTCACGAGGACAACAAGACAGGATGCCGTTTTATCGTGGTGGATGCATACAATGGGGAAAAGATTCTCGGGTATTATGAAAGAAACGGTTTCGTTCCACTCTATAAAACAGACGTGATAGAAAAGCAATATTATGATATTCCGCAAGATGAACCTTTGAAAACCCGTCTGCTGTATTTTGATTTGAAAAAGGACTGACATAATATTCAGTAAAATCCTTTGAGGTGACAACGGGTTCCAAAGACGGGCTGTCGCTACGATTGCCTGCCATATGACACCGGCCGTTTTCTTGATGGCGGGCGGTGGATTTATCGTTACATTTCATGGGCAGCCAATCCGGAATGACAAGTAATGCCGCACCTGTGGCATAATAGAGCATTATTTTGAAGGCGGAGGCTTTGTCCGGTTCTTCTTTTTCCAAGGTTTTCGTCGGATGTCTCCAAGTTTGCCACACTTATTTTAGAATAGTCCGCATTATCAGCCGGTTGCGAGTTTCAGTCTGCCGTTCCGATTCTCTTTATCGCATCGTAGCATGTCGTTGATATATTCCAAATACTTATCCATGAATGGGCGACTTATAATTTTGTCTCAGGCAAATATCGAGACGCACTCCTGAATAAAGTTCATGATTTAAAGGACTCCGTATTCCGGAAGGGGCAACGCACACGCATTTTTCCAACAGCCGACCTTCCTGTCACTTCCCTGTAATCCTCCTCAAAATCAACACTTCCGTATAAGCTGCATGAAAGCCCGGGCACGCTTCCTGTTTCCAATCCCATATCCGCTCCTTCTGCAATATCACATATTGCCGTTCTCTTTTCATATCCTTGAATATTTCTCCAAACATACCGAAGACAGAAAAACTGCATGGAATTTTAAATTTTCACCGGACAGGCAGTAAACAGAAGGAATCCGTCATCCTCATTTCTTGCGGCAAAAATAGTTGTTTTTCAGGCCGGTCCCGCAAGGCGGCCCTTCGGGCTGGTTGCACGTGAAAAAATCTTCCTCAGGCTTCGCGTGAGCGTATTTTTTCACGGCAAGCCTTGCCGGAGACCGCCGAAAAACAAACTGGAGGAAGCACAAGAAATAAGAATGCCTACCCGTGTAGGCCATGTATAACTCAAAAAATTATAAGGCTATGGCAGACAAGAGCGCAGAAAAGGAAAGACCGTTCAACGAGTGGTTCACAAAATCCTATGACAGATTGAGAGGGACGTTACGCCGGTACGGAATGCTGGACGAGGACAATTTCCATGACACCTACCTTTTCGTAAGAAGGCAGGTGCTGGTTCCCGGAGACATAACGGACTATGACGCGTATTTCATCGGATGCTACAAAAAGGCGGCCCTGGTAAAGATTAAAAGGGAGAACCGGTATGCACACCCTGAAGATGATTTCTTCCTCCGATGTGGCGAGGAGGCAGAATTCCTTTCCGAGGATGACCTGAACGGGTGCGAGAGGCTGGTTAAGGACATACTGCGTTTCGTAAGGCCGGATGTTCATGCTCCGGTTCTATGAGGCGCAATTCTCGTTCAAGGCACTGGCGGAATGCATGGGCGTATCGGCATCGGCCATATCGCAGAAAGTATACAGGATAGTGGACGCGGTACGTACCCACAGCGGTTTCGCATGGAGAAGCCAGATGCTGGCGGTGGAAAGCTTCATGTATTGAAAAAATCGTTTAACGGAAAAGTAAGAAAGTTATGGCACTGATAGTATACAACAGGGAAAACTCCCGTCCGCAGGAAGTCACATACAAGGGAAAGCGGACCATCAACCTTGACAGCAGGGGGACCGTCTATCTGTCAAAGACGATGTCAATCGAATTGGGAATCCTCGGCGGCGGACGGGTGAACTTCGCCCACGACGACGAGACGGGTGACTGGTATATCTGCCGGGCCGACGACAGTGAGGGGTTCATCGTCTGGAAGGACAAAAGAGGCGCAAGGTTCTCGGCGGGGTTTATCGTGCAGAGGCTCATGCGGCAGGCGAAGGTGGAGAGGAAGAGCGTGCAGTTCATGATGGCGAGGATGCCGGTGGAGATTGGCGGGGTGGCCTATTACAAGATACAGCTCTCGAACCCGATACTGAGATAGAGGCATGGGCCGGAGGAGTCCGGCTATATATGACATAACGGAAACAGGCGCATCCGACGGGACAGGAGCCCGGGGGATGTGCCTGTTTTTATGAGCCGCCATGTTTACGCACGGACATGCGGTTGTCACCGGCCGGCATAAGGTCACTTCGGCAAGACCGGGAAGCGGCATTGCCGGAGGATAATGATATCAGTACGGGATGTGCCGTCATTACGGGAACGGCCGTTCCACCGGTACACGAACGGCCCACCCAATTTCAGAATGACATAATAACATAATAAAATAAGGGCCTTTTTTATAACGGAATCCCCGTATCTTATTGCCATACCGGAAAAATGTTTCCATGTCCCGTCATGTTATGCCAATGTTGTCACCGGATCATAATTTATTATATACTTTTATATAGAAATGATAGAGGTTTGCTTCCCACATTTCTGTCCGGATAGATACGGTGTGTCCACCTTACATTAGAACCCCTGTGGTGATTAGCATCAGCAAACATACGTCTTATTTCTGCTTCTGTACATAGATAGTCATCTTCATGGCTTCTTCTGTAGGTATACTTACCTTTTCCTTGTTGTGATCCAAGATTTTTAAATGATTGATATTGCCTAAGGTTATAATAAATTTAATAGAATAGATATTAGTTTGTGATATTTGTAGAAATGATGCAAATAGATGAATCTTATTTGTGGATATGGATATTTAGTTATATATTTGTGGAAAAACAAATTGTATGATAGCAGAAATTAGATTTAAGAACATGTTCTCATTTAGAGACGAGGCTATATTAAGTTTTGAAGCTGATAGAAGTAAGGATATGGAATCATATCATGTTGTTGAATTGGGTGGCGGTGTGAGACTATTGAAAGTGGCTGTTATTTATGGAGCAAATGCTTCGGGTAAGAGTAATATTATTAAGGTTTGTGATTTTATCAAGTCATTCATTACTTATACTCCACTTAATAAGGCAGAACAAATTCAAATAGTCCCGTTTCTCCTGAATAAAACAAGTTCAAGGCAGTTATCTGAATATTCGATTTCGTTCTATTTGAAGAATGAGGAGAAAGCTGTTTGTTATATCTATTCAGTAGCTTTAGATAGATGGCACGTAGCAAAGGAAAGTTTAATTTATTATCCAAGTCAACAGCCTGCTACTATATTTGAAAGAAATACTGAAAATAACGTATCTGTTATTAAATTTGGACAGAAAATCAAGATGTCGCAAGCTGTCAAAGAGGAAATAACATTGAAGTGTTTGCATAATATGTCAGTTTTTGCTGCCTATATGCAGGTGAATACACATATTGTAGAACTAGAGAAGGTTCTTCAGTATCTAATCAATCAGGTTATGCCGGCTATTGTACCTGCATCATCTTTAAGTCGTTATGCCGAAGAATCAATCAAGAATGAGTTAGCAAAAGATTATATTTTGAGATATCTGCAGGAAGCAGATTTTAATATTTCAAATATTACTTCCAAAGAACAAGAAACGCATAAAGGGCCGATTAATTATACTATGTATCAGCATAAAGTTTCATCTGAGTATGGTAACAATGATTATTATGAGTTCTCGGAACTGTTTGAATCGGATGGTACTATTCGTACATTTGGCTTGGCTGCTCAAGTACAAAAGATTCTTGAAAAAGATGCTTTTCTCGCAGTTGACGAGATTGAATCTTCTCTTCATCCGAAATTGATAGAATACATCATTGAACGTTTTCTAAAAGAATCAGAACAGGCACAGTTGTTGCTCACTACGCATTATGATGGACTGTTAGGAGAGGAAGATTTGCTTAGAAAAGATAATGTTTGGTTTACTGAAAAGAATCCGGATGGATCAAGTGTACTGTATCCTCTGACAGACTTCAAGGGATTGAATAGGATCAGTTCTTTCCAAAAGGCATATAAGTTCGGTAAATTCGGTGCAGTTCCTAATCTATAATCGTGTATTTTTATGAGAAAAGCAAGAAAAAATACAGCGACCAGACAGATTATTCATATCGTCGGTGAGGGTTTGACTGAATTATTCTATTTCAGTCATTTGAAAAAAATACTTGGTTATAGATACTCTATTTCTCCTCGTTTATTTGAAAACAATAGTATTGAGAAAATAGAAAAGAAAATAAAGGAACTTCTGGATGAAGATGTCTTTGTAATATGTGTTTTTGATGCTGATGTTAGCAGGCGTTCTGATGCAGAGAATAAAAAAATGGTATCGCTCAAAAAGAAATATGAAAATAATGCTAATGTGATTCTTTGTGATAGCTTACAGTCAATAGAATATTGGTTTTTACTACATTTTGAAGATACATGTCGACATTTCCAAGATTCAGCAGCAACAGAAAGAGCATTAAAGCAATATCTGCCAACATATGATAAAACTCGGAAATACCTTGAGAAGGATAAATGGGTTAAAGAAATGCTTGCAGACTCAAAAATGGATAAAGCATGTGAATTGGCCGAAAAATATAAAGGTAGAGATTCTTATAGCGAGATTTATAAGGCGATTAAAAAAGTTAGTGAATCGTTGCAATAAATATGAATTGATGAAAAAAAAAGATTTATATATTGTTTTGGGAATCATAATTAGTGGAATTGCTATCGCATTTATCATTAATACGATGTTGACATATGGTAATGTTATTAAAACAAACCTTTCGAATGATTCTTGGTTAAATTTTTGGGGAAGTTATAGTAGTGGAATTTTTGCTGTTGTAGTAGGTTATCTTGCTATTATTTATAGTAATAGAAATAGTGAGAAAGCTATTATGCAACAAGATAAACTGTTAATTCATCAACAAAATATTAAAAAGTTGGATGATTATAATAACTGTCTAAAAAATAATTTGGCTTTACTTAATATAGTAGATGTTATGGGAATTACTGTTGGTCTTGACCATCAGAATATATCATTATCTAAATCAGAAATATGTCAAATGAAAGGTCGAATCTATGCAACAGATTTTTGCAGTATAGATATGTGTTTGAAGTTGATGTACAACGCCAGAAAACAAATTTAGAAAAGACTTATGAAGAATGCTGGATTAAAGCACGTATTGGACTATCGGATTTATTGGATCAAGAACTCTCTTTTATAGAACGTGTTAATCAAAACAGATATGATATTCAAATAAAAGAGAATAATATGCATCGAAAAAATATCTTATTGGAATTAAGTAAACAAGCGGTAGATATAGAAAAGAAAAAGTTATTTCTGCAAGAGATTAAGGATGCTAACATGGAACTGGAACGATTAGATAGAAAAATTATTTCATACTATGATGATGTTGATAAGATGACCACTTTGATTAAAGATTTTTCGCTTGAATTAAATAGTACTATAAAAGTCTTATTTGATATTTCTTTATTGCTTATTAAAGAGAAAGAGGCTCAATTAAAATTAGAAAAATAAGGGTTTAGTATATATATTAAGTTTTAGGATCACTAGTGTTCCATTAAAATTGGTCCAAATTAAAATTTAAATAGACTTGGCCCATTTGGTCCGAATCGTTCTTTGTCATTTTGAAATTTAGTTTTATCAAAGGAGTCTCTCAGTTGAGTTTTATCCGTCAATGAGATGCTCAATATTTGTAGTACTTTGTATGTACTTTACTAGTCTACATACTAAATAAGGCACGCTATATTTATATTTCTGCAATTCTATATGATAAGAACCGGTAAGTTTGACTTTTTTACGATATCGGAAGTGGTAAGGTTTATGAAGAAGTTTTCCTAATACTGGCGTTTCCTCCTAATCAAATATGTCTATACAGATTTTCCGGTAGTTGAGGAAGGCTTGCTGTTAAACACATAATAAATAAAGCTTGTAAATAGAGAAGGCTGAAGAATAAAGTCATAGAATTTAGCGTATGATCTTTTCTTTTTATCACTGAACTTATCGTTTTTCATTAATATTCTGTAATTTTGCCACACAATTGAGAAATATATAAAATATGGTAACTATATATTGCCTTAAAGTGTGATCCTTGTTAAGCAGTAGGATATAGAAAATATAAACCTTCTATAAATCGTATAATCGTGTATAGAGGGTTTTGCTGTAAGATAGTATATAGTCACTTAATATTTTTGCCCTAAATAATATATAATGTATAGTCATGGATAAGGACATAAATCGTATCAAAGTAATGTTGGCAGAGAAGAAGCGCACAAACAAGTGGCTTGTAGAACAATTAGGAAAGGATCCTGCTACAGCATTAAAATGGTGCACGAATGCAGCATAATCCAGCCTCGAGACTCTACTTCAGATAGCAAAGGTGCTAGAAGTAGGGGAAGAAGATGTGCTCGTTTATCCTTCAAAGATGTGACAATAACATATAAGAAATATACTGATGGATTTCAAACAAAATAACTTCGAATAACATTCATGCAAGTAGAAGAAATAACACAAATGTTACGAGAGTCACCAAGCATACGACTCATAAAATCAAGAAGTGTGGATTTCTTCTTGTCTTTTGTCATTGAGGCGTTTGAGGGACAGTCGGCTATAATGCAGGAACGCTTGCACATGCTACTGGAGAACCGACTGGATGAGCAGGAAAATGCGTTGGTGGAGGATAATCTTGAAATGACAAGACTAGGGGAGTCGAACGAACAGAAAGCAAAACGACTCATCAAAGACTGGACAGACAAGGGATTCTTGACCAACTATCAGAACGAAGAGGGAGAGGTGATATACGAGATTTCGTCGCACACAAGCAAACTGATGGATTGGGTGGTGAGCTTGAAAAAAGAGGATTACATCGGTACGGAATCGAAGTTCAAGACGCTGTTTGCCCAACTGAAGGAATTGGTGGAATACTCGAACGAGGACCGCGAGAAGCGACTGGAACTGCTCCGAGCCAAAAAGATGGAGATAGAGCATCAGATTCAGCGACTGGAGATGGGCGAAGAGGTCGAGGTGTATGAGGACTACCAGATAGAACCACGATACAATAGCTTGAATAAACTGGCTAAGGAGCTGCTTAGCGATTTCAAGGAGGTGGATGACAACTTCAAGGGGATTATCAAAGAGATATACGAGCGCCAGACAGACAATGCGGAGAAGAAAGTATTGCTGAACTACATCTTTGATGCGTATGGCGAACTGAAACAATCGCAACAAGGCAAGAGTTTCTATGCATTCTGGGAATTCCTGCTCTCGGCCGATCTGCAGAAAGAATGGGACGAGTTGACTGGTGCACTCTATGAAACACTGGAGAATAGAGGCATTGATGCGCATGACATGTTTCTTAGGGAAATGAAAAAGCATCTATTTGACGCAGGCGAGAAGGTGGCGAAAACCAACGATCGCATGAGCGAGAAACTGAGTCGCATCATTCGGCAGAACGGACAGATGAATGCAGAGGTGACAAAGCAGGTGATTAACGATATAAAGAAACTGCTCATCGAAGCCACCAAACAGAAAGAGAAACCAGAAGCTTCGCTTGAATATGAAACTATCGATATCAATCTGCCAGTCGAGCGCCCTCTGACTCTGACTCCTATAAAAGAGACTGTGTATAAGGATAAGCCTGATATAGCTGAACTGAGTCTGGACGACTTGGAGCGCATAGGCAAACTCTACAATCCGTTTCACATCGATCGTCAGGTGCTGAGAGACCGCATTAACGAGGTGCTGTACGACAGGCAGCAGACGACACTAGCAGAGGTGATAGAACGGAACGAGGGTGTGGAGAAAGGTCTGTCGGAAGTGTTTGGATACATTGGCGTGCTGAAGGAATATAAGACTGTGGTAAACGAAGAGCGCCAGCAATATATTGTTTTTGCAGAAAACAAAACGATATCAATTCCCGAAATCATAATAACACGATGAACGCAACAAATATACAACCATACAGCAGGGCTGTGGTGAAACTTCTGAAAGGCATCGTAGAGAAAGACGATGTAGTGTGGAATGATGTACTCGACTACCAGAGCGAGATACTGGACTATATCAGCGTGATGGGGCTGGAACTCATCGTGAAAAAGGATGAGGGTTTTGCCTTTGTCAAGCAACTGAAATTGGACGATGACAAAACGTTGAACATGACGTCGAGAAGGTTGTATGGTTTTGAGGTGTCGGTGATACTCATCGTGTTGAGGCAGATACTCGAAGACTTCGACAGCAATCCAACAGAGTCGCAGGCTTCGTACAAGTATGTAACCGCCACTGAAATAAAGGAAGAGGCGGAACTGTTCCTGCCCACCACCTTCAATCGTGCCAAGTTTGAGAAAGACCTTGACCGCTATATCGACAGCATCGTCAGCTTTGGTTTCCTTGTGGAAGCAAAGCATGCTGAGGGCGAGAAACGCTATAAAATACATCGCATCATCAAGGAGAAGGTGACACTGGACGATCTATTGGAATTCAAAAACAAACTGAACGACTATGATGCAGCAGATGAATCTCTTTAATACCAGTCCGGAAGTGGCAGGCTTCAAGCTTGACTATTTGGAAGTGTGGAACTGGGGTACATTCGACCAAAAGGTGTACTGCATGAATACGCAGGGCAATAACTCGCTGCTGACCGGTGCCAACGCATCGGGCAAGAGTACGCTGGTAGATGCTCTGCTCACGCTGCTAGTGCCACTGAAGCGCCAACGATTCTACAACCAATCATCGGGTGTGGAGAAGAAGGGCAACCGTACAGAGGAGTCGTACTTCTTTGGCAACTATGGCAATCAGCAGCAGGAGGGTGCAGCGAGCACTACCACGCTTAGATTGCGAGACAAAGGGGCACGTTCGGTACTTCTTGCATCGTTCTGCAATGTGGACAAACGTGTGGTGACGCTGTTTCAGGTGCGCTACTACACTGGCGAGGAACTGAAGGTGTTGTTTGGCATAGCTCGCGAACCGCTGACTATAAAGCGCGACTTTTCGGAGTTTGACCTGCATGGCGACTGGCGCAAGCGACTGACGAAGAAATACAATACGAACGACACAAGACGCAAGATAGAGTTTTTTGACGGCCCGGTTGCGTATGGCGAGAAGATGATAGCCCTCTTCGGAATGCGTTCGGACAAGGCGCTTACACTCTTCAATCAGATAGTGGGCGTGAAAGTGTTGGACGATCTAGACAGTTTCATCCGTACGAATATGCTCGAGGAAATGCCGGCTGAGGAAAAGTACCAGGAACTAAAGGACAACTTCCAAAATCTGATGGAGGCGAAAACCAATATCGATAAGGTGAAGGAGCAGATTGCCCAACTGGAACCTATCAATACATTGGCAAAGGAACTGATGGCGATAGACACGCGCATAGCTGAATTGGAGCAAGAGAAGAGTGTGGTGGCCTATTGGTTTGCTGCGCGAACGGTGGATTTGTGCAACGAGGAGTTGGCGCGCTGCAAGAGCAACTTGAGAAAACTGGAAGATGAGTTGAAGGCGTTAAAGGTGAAGAAGAGTGAGCTGGAACAAGAGCAGACGCGCTTGTCGGTGGCTATTGAGAAGGACGAGGTGGGTCAGCAGATACGTGAGATTGAGAAGGAAATCAATCAGAAGGTGAAGATGCGTGATAACCGCAAGGCCAAAGCCGAAGAATACGATAAGCTGGCAAAGACGGTGGAGCTGACACAAAGTCCTGATGCAGAGGTATTCGATGCCAATCGTGCGACCGCCAAACACGAGAAAGATGCTCTGCAGGTAAAGATTGACAGGCAACTCATGGAAGAGAAGCGTCAGGCACAAAACCGTCAGGATGAAATCAACGGCACGATATCAGAGCGAGTGGATACTATACGCTATCTGCAGCAGCATAAGAACAATATCTCTGGTCGTGTGGCTGAGATTCGTGATGAGATACTGAAGGCTGTTGGTGCAACCGCCGAAGAGATTCCATTCATCGGTGAACTGATACGTGTGAAGGATATTGAGTGCGATTGGGAGTATGCCATCGAGCGTATTCTGCACAATTTTGCATTGAGATTGGTGGTGCCAGAGAAGTATTACAAGCAGGTGAATGAGTATGTGAATGGTCATAATCTGCGAGGACGCATCGTGTATCAGCGATACGAGGGCACAGAGCCTCTTCGTGAGTTTGAGGATAGGACATTGAAGGTGGATTCGTTGCTCCGTAAGGTTGAATACAAGCCAAAGTGCTTGTATTTGGATTGGCTTGAGGATAGGTTATTTGCTGAGTTCAACTATAGTTGTGTTGATTCGCTTGCGGACTTCAACTATCTGCAAGAGAAAGCAGTAACGAAAGAGGGACTGATAAAGGCGAGAGGTGGTAAGCATGAGAAAGACGACCGACCAGAGACACGAGGCAAGGAACACTATGTGTTGGGCTGGGACAATAAGGAGAAGATTGCCATGCTACAGGCGGAAGTACGCCAGTTGCAGCAGGATGAAAAGGAGGTGGCAACCAAAGTCCGTCGTATAGAGGCAGATACAAAGAATGCTCAGGAGAAGCGAGAAACCTACTCGAAGCTGTTTGATAAATACGATAAGTTTGATGATATCGACTGGTGGTCGTGTGCACTCGTCATTCAGCAAAAGGAAGAACAGAAGCGACAACTGGAGGAGACCAATGATAAGGTGAAGATGTTGCAGGGGCAATTGGAGAGGGTGAGAAAGGAACTTGGTGCACTTGAGGAGAAGTTTAATGAAGCTATCGGTAACAAAGCATTATTGGAAAATCGTGAGAATATACTCAAGAAACAGAGCAATGATTGTGCTTTGGCTTTGGCTCAAATAGGCGTTGTTGATACCGATGCTTTTGAGTCGCAACACACAGATTTACTGAATGTGGCATTGGTGGGTTTGGACAAAATGCGTGACACGTTACAGAGTGACATCAATTCCGCTTTGCGGAAACAACGTGAGACGAAGGGTAGCAAGAGTGGCGATTTGAAGAACCTGATTTATCGCTTCAAGAATCCCACTGAGGAAATTACCGCGAAGTATCGCGATTGGCGTTCGGACGTGAACCGTTTGCCCGAAGCCGTGGAGTTTGTGGGCGAATATCAGACCTATTACCAACGATTGCTGGACGAAGATCTGCCTGGGTTTGAATCGCGCTTCAACAAGTATTTACAGGAGAATATCATCAACAAGGTCAGTGCATTCAATATGTTCTTCCAGAACTGGCGCCAGTCTATCACCAAGACCATCGACCAATTGAATTCGTATCTTGTGGGCATCGATTTCAAGGATGCTCCAAAGACGTATATCCAGTTGGTCGCAGCCAAACGATTGAACGTGGATTTGAAGGAGTTCCAAGACCTTCTGAGCAGTGCGATCCCGAACATCCATGAGATGAATTCGACAATCGATGGCAGCAGGATTCATTTTGAACAGCATATCGAACCACTGATGTCTCGTTTACAAGACGAATCATGGCGAAAGTTGGTGATGGACGTGCGTGGATGGTACACATATAAGGCGGAGGAGTTTTATCAAGACGATGATCAGAAGCGTAACACCTACGAGGCTATGGGACAGCTGTCAGGTGGCGAGAAGGCGCAATTGACATATACCATCCTGGGGTCAGCTATCGCTTATCAGTTTGGCTTGACTAAGAACGGACTCGACTCTTCGTTCCGCTTCATTGCCATAGATGAGGCTTTTCGCGCACAGGACGAGGACAAGGCTCGCTATCTGATTTCGCTCTGCAAACAACTCCACCTGCAGTTGCTCGTGGTGACTCCGAGTGACAACATCCACATCGTGGAGAACGATATTTCGTATGTGCATTATGTGGAGCGCAAGGGCGACCGTTCTGTACTCTATAATATGCCTATCAGTGAGTTTAAGGCAGAACGTGAAAGGAGTATGGAGGTATGATAACGGCAGCAGAAATACGTAAGAAGACAGAACGCAAGTATGTGGATTATTTGCGTTCAGTGGTTGCTGGCTCTGAGTTTGAACCAATTGTGATTCCTTGCGATAAGAAAGCGAGCGCATCGATGGATGAGTATCAGCACGAACTAACGGACATCCGTTCGCAATCGAAAGAGGTGAAGGGCTTTGGTTACACGATTGAGTGGAAAACAGTGAAAACGAAAGCATTGGGCGAACAGGATCTGCCTGAGCGTGTGTTGTTCAGGAGTGCATCGGACGTTGAGCGCTTCTTGCTGAAGGGTGGTGAAGTGTCACAGTTTCGCAAGGATGTGGCGATGTTGTTTAATGAGTTTCCGCAGCTTCGTCCATGGGTGGAACGCTATCCACTTAAGGTGATCGAGAATGCTTCCTCTTGGCCTGATTTG
This sequence comes from Bacteroides sp. RCH18, assembly GCF_058231005.1. NCBI lineage: Bacteria > Pseudomonadati > Bacteroidota > Bacteroidia > Bacteroidales > Bacteroidaceae > Bacteroides > Bacteroides sp. RCH18. Next base: position 1,488,224 of record NZ_JBIPTC010000002.1, read on the forward strand.
TTGAAAGTTTTGCGCTATTTTGTGGCGAATCCTTGTCCTGAGTTGTACATTCGTGAATTGCCTATTGAGGTGCACACCAAGTTCATTGAGCGCAATAAGGGAGTGCTTCGTGAGTTGCTGGATATTGTCATTGTAGAGCATGTCTGTTCGGATGAGAAGGAGTTCGAAAAGCGCTTTGGATTGCGATACGATGAGCCATGGGTGCGCATTCGTGTGTTGGAAGCATCGATTGCGAGTGAATACTTTTCTGGTGTAGACGATCTGACGATGCCTCAGAGTCAGTTCTGTGCGTTATCGTTGCCTGTGCAGAAGGTGTTTGTGGTGGAGAATAAAGTCAACTTCCTGACTTTTCCCAAGTTGGCAGGAAGTCTGCTGATTTGGGGGCATGGATTCACCGTTGGCATCCTCAAGTCTGTTCCATTCATGCGGCACGCTTCCCTATACTATTGGGGCGACATTGATGTACAGGGCTTCGAAATTCTCTCGCAGTTCCGCAGTTATTTTCCCCAGACGCAAAGCCTTCTGATGGATCGCGCTACCTTTGACACCTATTTTGAAGGCGACAAAGGCACTCCAAGCAATGTATCAAAGCCTCTCCATCTTACCCCTGCGGAAGCCACACTGTATAATCATATCAAGTCTCACAACCTACGTCTAGAGCAAGAGAAAATTCCGCAAAAATGTATTGAAAATATATTCAATAGTTCGTTAAAAATTAGCCAAGTCTAAGCGGTTCTGCGGTAAATAAAAGTAGTTCTTTGAAAGTTTTGTCAATTAATGTCGTGTCTGCTTGAATGGCGAACACGCCGTTCAAGCATATTGGCATTGTGTGTTACCGACTTGCATGAAGAAATTGAATATTTGATTTTCATTCTTTTGCAAGTGCCCTTGGCGAGATTGATTGCAGTAAGCGAAACGTTGAAGTGAAAGGCCATCTTTCTGAACAAGTCTTGACTATTACAGCTTACCATTCAAAAGCTTAGTTACTTCCAAAATAGATGTACATAATATGTCAAACTTGCGTTTTTACAAGTCTTCTGAGTCGTTTAGAAGCAATCTTTTCTCATTTTTTTGATTTACCATATGTGGCATGATAGATATATGATTTCCATCATCTCGGTTAAACCTTACATCTTTTGTTCTTGTAGGTTCATGCCACTAAGTCGAGTTAAATTTTGATTGTCTTAAAACTTCAATCTGCCAGCATCTTTAATAACAGATAATATTCTTTCTTATGTCTTTCCATCTTCGCTAAGTCTTTGTCTGTCGGGTGTAGAATGCGGGTAATATCCATATTGTACTGAAGGTCATTCAATTTGACTTTGATGGCCAAACGATGTCCGCGGAAACGCTTGATATATGTTTCACGATTGCTAGTTGTGCGGAAGTCCATTAGATCGAGAGTCTCTTCAATCTCGTCCCATTCTTGCTTTTTTAATTTGTGGTATTTTTCGTTCGGAAAGGATCCTACGATATCTTCAAATTCATAAATCCAGTCATGTTTTTCCTTGTTCTTCTCCCAGTCATCCAGTATCGCTTTCAGTTTTCTAATGATCTCTTTTACGGTATGACCTGTATCTTCTGTTGCATTAAACAGAAATCCCACGGTTTTTTCTTTCCAGTCGAAACCGTTTCGTCCGACAGTCGATAAATGTTCTTCAATGTAATCTTTACCTGCTTGATCTACCTGTCCTTTGTGCAATTCTTTGGCCAATCGTGCCGCTGCGTATGCTACATGTATCTTATATCCCATGATATCTTCATAGGCATCTTTTGTTTCTTTTGCAGCTTGAGGGTTAAACGTTCCCAAGTATTTGATATATTTCATATAAGTTCGTTCTCCCGCACCTGATAGCCCTGACATAGTGTCAAGTAGCTGGTCTGCAATCCGATCCAATACATTAATATCTTGGATATTGTTGCGCATTGCTTCATTCAACCGTTTTCCCGCCTGTTTCGCCATTCGTTATTCCAATGCGATGCTCTGCTTGCAGAATGCTATAAAATTTGAGTTAAGTTTCATCCTTTTACACGCTTCTTTTTAATTAATTCCTCTTGTTTTTAATTATATAGTTAATTATAACATGTGTGTGTCAAAACTCAGTTTTTAAAAACATGAACTTATAATCTGAAATTTGAGCATCCTAAAAGACTAAAGAAAGGGTCATATCATTACTCAATACAGAGCTTGATACGACCCTTTTACGTGTTATAATTACTATTTGTAACTTTTCGGGGCTGTCATTTTGGTTTTGACACATCTCCATGTTGCTAATGATTATGGGATTATATCCCGTTTTTGTCAATGTTTACTTTTTCTATTTCATCCCATTCTGCCAGAGAGATAATGTCATGGTATTGTTTCAATGATAAAACATTCTCCTCGCTATCCATACATTCGTATTCCCATGGAAGTTGATAAACGGTTCCTTCTTCATGATGGCCCATGTAGTCGTGAAATGTGTACGGAATCAATTTCACATGGTCCTTCTCCTTGAGTATTCGTAAAAGTTTGGCAGCGTCGTGTATTTCCAAAGGAGCGCCAGTCTTGTAAAGTGCAGTGGCGACTTCTATCGCGACATCCGCATACGCTGAGTAGCTGTTGGAAACAATGATTCTCCAACCGGGGCTGTCAAAATCCGATGCGAGTACATTCAGCCGCGACAATCCCAGTTCCCCATAATGGTCTGAGGCGAATTTGTTGAAATCCGTTTCACTGTCGAGATCGTATTCATCTTGCAAATCGCAGAATTTAACCATGTTGTAATATGCGACATCTTGTAATTCCAATGGTACTCCATTCAGGAAGGTCCGCTTCTTTCGTGTAGTATCAAACCTTTCAAAATACCGGTCATAGGCTTCATGAGCGATCCGATAGTATTTGCAATACGAACATATCGTCATTGTATCTAACAGTCGCCCGAAATTCTTGCAGACGGAATCCTCCAGTGCTTTTATTGCAGTCTCCTCGTCTTCGACTTCAATTTTAAATCTCGGTTCGATTCTGTTGAACTCCTTTCTCGCAATTCTTCCGTTTCGCTGCTGGTAAGGAAGATGATTCGCCACATAATCATTGAACCCCTCCGGATCTTGTATGATAGCATCGATTAGCTTCTGAAGATGTAAGGCCAACTTTACAAAGAAATCCCTTTGCCATTCGGGATAAAAACAATCACCTATTCTGTCTCCATATCGGGAATAATTCGCAATAGTAAAATACGAGTGTTTCCTGTCTGAGAATTGTATGGTACGATTTTCTTTATATCTGGCGGAGCTAACATGATACCATACCATTTCCCTGGGATTTGACAATTCCCAATCCCGGAGGTATTCTTCCTTGCTTTCATATTCTCCGTCTGCAATCGACGCTTCGCAATCTCCCCATTCTTCCTGAGTAGGGCGGGGCAATTCGATATAAAATCCTCTGTATTCATTGTCACCCATCTCTTCCAGTTGAGCAAATTGCTCCTGAAGTTTAACTAACATCTTCAATGTATCGTTATCAACCACGATTTCTGTATCGCGCCCGCTTCCGAGCTGTTCGAATATCGCAGCATTCAATCCGCATTCTTTCGCCAAGTCTATGAAAAGATGCCTGGTAAAGATTGTCTTCTTATGTCGTTCCATATCTCATTCGTTTTCAATCGTTAAAAATTTCCCCGGATCAAATCCATTGATTACATGCTCGTTTTCAAATGCATATCCCATCTGGTTGCAAATCACTTTTGTACTCCCGATTTCTGTGTCGATATTGGTATGCGAATGTCCGTAAATCCAAGCATTGATCCGGCTGTTACCGATCAGGTCTCCGTATTCACTGGCAAAGGCACTGTTCAATACGGAACCTTTATGCTGAGGAGCAACAACCTGCAAAGTAGGCAGGTGGTGAGTCACGACCACTATGTGTTCTGCCGTACTTTCGGCAAGACTTTTTTTGATATGCCCTAAACAGAAGTCATGCATCTGATTATATGCTTCCGTTTGGAGCAGTTTCCCTTTGTACATGGTCTGACGGAAATCGTTAAGTCCTTTCCAAACGAAATATTCGTCTACCGGTTCGATATGCGACCAAAATGTGCTCATTATGAAATCGGTATCGTCTATTCTCAATACTTGATTTTGATAATAACCGACATTCTCTTTGAACATCCATCGCCATTGTAATCCCCGTTCCATCACATCGCAATAATTGTAATATTCATGGTTCCCGGGAACAATAAGAACCTGCCTATAGTTTTTAGATGCCCATTCCCAGAAATTCCCCAAAGGAGCTACTCTGTCTTTCAGATAGAAAATATCTCCGGCCAATACGAGTATATCGCCCGTTACCGGAAATCTGTTTTGTTTTATGTACCTGCTGTTCTCCCTGAACTCAAAATGCAGATCGCTCATATATTGTATTCTCATATTACTTATTTTTATTTGCTTGTTCAACCTGTTTTTGGATTATCCTCTTTACCTGCTCAAATGAGACCGGAGTAAAGTCATTATTATCCACTCCCACATCATATTGCGTCGGAAAGAGCATATCCAGCCGTGAAGCGTCTTTTCCCGTATTATTCTTGCTCGTATGCACATGCCCGAACAGTTGCCACATATTCCTGTAAGCACCTCCATAGCAGAGGAACGGATAGTGGTTCAGGTAGATTTTCTGCTTGTCGACCTCTATGTGCATTTGCATGCTTGTCAATTCAAACCTGCTGGCGTACCCTTGCCTGATATTTTTTAGATCATGATTACCGAGAATGAGATAGATTTTTCCATTCAGTCTGTTAAGAATCTTGGTCCATTCATGGGATCCTCCCAGGCAAAAATCCCCCAGATGAAACACGATATCATCTTGATCAACTACCCGGTTCCAATTTTCGATCAGCGTTTCGTTCATATCTTCTACATTCTTGAATGGCCTCTTGCAAAAGTCAATGATATTCGAATGATAAAAGTGCGTGTCCGATGTAAAATACACCTTGTTTCCGTCAAATTTGTAATTCATTTTGCTCTCTTTTGTGCACATTGCTGTGCGGTTAATTAAAATTGGTTGTTCTTGTGCTCATTGTACGGAAATGACGGGAGAGGAATTGCACGGAGCAAACAGTCACCAATGGGCATAAAACAAAATAGTTGGAAAGTTCGGTAAGGACTCTCCAACTATTCTGTTGTTTATTTTAAGATCAAGATACGAGCATCTATCGCATCTTATCTCCTATATCTGTTCGTTGGAAAGTATTTATGATATTCTCTGGCGTTTCAATGCTCCAAACATGAAGAACATACGACTGAACTTCGAAGCATTTGTTGTCTCGAATTGTCGTTTGGGATAATATGTTCATTCTATTTTGCTGCATTGTAAATTTTCAAAAGAGGCGCAAATATACAGAATAATTTCGCAATACTCCAAATATTTTTCAGTGAATTCTTCAAATCACCCTATAAAAATCACTGTGAGACTTAAGAGGATGTTCAATATGCCATGATTCGAATACTTCGCAATAATTGTTGGGAATATTTATCAAATGTATTATATGAAATCTCATTGGTGATGATTTCTGCTGTTATATTCAAATATACCAATCGCTTGATTATCAGAATCTATTTTGGCTGAAAAAACAATTCAGTTCTATTCGAATATTATCTGTAATTTGGATAAGTTTTAGTGGTACTGATAAAATTTGCCTATTTATCACTGTTAAATTGTATGAGGGACAGAATTTTGTCCCTTGTATCCGTTCAGGGAACAAACGGGGGACAAAATCATGAAAAATTGATACAATACTTTATTATTCCTTTGCATTTAATGTGTTGATTATCAATGTCATCTAAGTTGGACTGTTTCTTCTTTTACTTTCTATTGTATATTGTATAATATATTGATAATCAATAAGTTGTATACTACTATTTGCCGATGCAAAAATGCTGAAAAATATTCTGAAGCACCATATCATTTGTTACTTCCCCTGCAATATCCGAAATGAAGAAAATACACTCTCGTATATCTTGCGAAAGAAAATCTCCGGATATATGTGAATCAAGCCCATCCTGCACTCGATGAATAGCATCTAAAGCTTTACTTAAAGCTTCATAATGCCTTACGTTTGTCACAATAATATCATTTTGTGTTACCGTAGGCAGATGTGCTGCGTTAATAAGCATCTTTTGTAACTCGTCGGTCTGTCTACGTTCTTTTGCCGATATGAAGATAGACTTCATGTATTCTTTAGGAAAGTCCTTTAATAAAGCAGATAATTCTTCTTTCTGCTTTTCCTCAATCAAATCCGCTTTGTTGAATACAACAATTAGTTGTTTCTCCTCACAACGAGGAATGATCTTTTCTGATAATTGCTTTATCTGAGAAGATGCATCAGATGAATCAACCATCCAAAGTACAATCTCCGCTTGATCCAGCTTTTGGAATGTACGTTCAATACCAAGACTTTCAATGGTATCATTTGTTTCCCGGATTCCGGCAGTATCAATGAATCGGAAAGTGATGCCACCTATATTAATAGTATCTTCAATGACATCACGCGTGGTACCATGAATATCACTGACAATTGCTTTATCCTCGTTCAGTAATACATTCAGTAAAGTTGATTTCCCCGCATTCGTTTCACCGATGATAGCTACCGGAACACCATTCTTAATAGCATTCCCTACATTGAATGAATGAACCAGTCGGGAGATAACCTGCTCTATTTCATCTGCGAGTTTTCGCAATGCCGAACGATCAGCAAACTCCACATCTTCTTCGCTGAAGTCAAGTTCCAGTTCGATCATGGAAGTGAAGTTTAGCAACTTACTTCGTAGGTCCGTTAACTCTTTGCTAAAACCTCCCCGCATCTGACTCATGGCCAAACGATGAGTGGCTGCGGAAGAAGATGCAATCAAATCGGTTACAGCCTCCGCCTGACTTAAGTCCATCTTTCCGTTGAGAAACGCGCGTTGGGTATATTCTCCCGGTTGAGCCATACGGCAACCGTTCTTAATCAACAATTGCATTACTTGCTGAAGAATATAGGAAGAACCATGACACGTGATTTCTGTACTATCCTCTCCCGTATAGGAATGAGGAGCCCGGAAAAGACTCACAAGGACTTCGTCTATGACTTCTTTTCCATTATAGATACGCCCGAATGTCAGCGTATAAGGCTTTTGTTCACTAAGCAATTTGCCGGTTTTGGCTGGTTGGAAGATGCGGCTTGTAATTGAAATAGCTTCAGGACCGGAAACACGGATGCTTCCGATGGCTCCTCCTTGAGCGGTAGCAATAGCGCAGATAGTATCTTGATTCATTATATTTCTTTTTGGACGATGCAAAGATAATTGTTTCTAAGTAAAAAAAATAAGATTAGACACAACTTGTGCTTTATTTGTTTATATTTGCTGCCGTTCAAACAATGCACATGCAAAATATAATGATAGCCTATGGAGCCGGATACAAACTTATATTCACCGAATGAGAATAATGAAATCATACGGGAAAATTCACAAAAGATACTTTCTGTACTTGCCACACATCAAATAGCTTTATGGGAATATGACATTCCGACAGGGAAATGTAGCTTCACGGACGATTACTTCCGTACGTTAGGCTTGAAAGAGGCGGGGGTAGTCTTTAAAGATATTAATGACTTTTACCATTTCGCATACCCCGAAGATATAAATGCCTATCAGACAGCTTTTGCTAAAATGCTTGCTTCGGAGTCCAAAGCATCTCAGATACAGGTCCGTTGTGTCGGGGAGCATGGTGAAGTGATTTGGCTGGAAGATCATTTCTTGTCTTATAAAGGGAATGAAGAAGGAGAGCCGGATAAACTGTTGGCATATACTGTAAATGTTACCTCCCAGTGTGAAAAGGAACAGCATATTAAACATCTGGAAGAACATAACCGTAAAATAATAGAAGCTTTACCCGAATTTATCTTCATCTTTGACGAAAATTTCTTTATAACGGATGTGCTGATGGCGCCGGGTACGATTCTGCTGCATCCGGTAGAAGTGCTGAAAGGAGCGGACGGGCGCAGTATTTATTCTCCGGAAGTAAGTGATTTGTTTCTTTGCAATATTCGCGAATGCCTGAAGGACGGGAAGCTGAAAGAGATTGAATATCCGTTGGAAGTGGATGGGAGTAAACATTATTTTCAGGCACGCATCGCTCCGTTTGAAGGTAACACCGTGCTGGCGTTAATACACGATATTGGCGACCGTATCCGTCGTTCCGAGGAATTAATTGAAGCGAAACGACGTGCAGAGGATGCCGACCGGATGAAGTCTGTATTTCTCGCAAATATGAGTCATGAGATTCGTACTCCGCTGAATGCGATAGTAGGATTTTCGGAGATTATGGCTTTAACGGAGAATGAAGAGGAAAAACATGAATATCTGGAGATTATCCAGAAGAATAGCAATCTGTTGTTGCAGTTGATCAATGATATTTTGGACTTGTCCCGCATCGAATCCGGTAAATCGGAGATGCACTTCCAGCAAGTCGAAATAGCTGGCTTGGTGGATGAAGTGGAGAAGGTGCATCAGTTAAAGATGAAGTTGAATGTGGACTTGAGAGTGGTTCGTCCGCAAGGAGAGTTCTGGACTTCTACCGATCGGAACCGTGTGATGCAGGTACTCTTCAATTTTTTATCCAATGCCATTAAGAATACTGAAACGGGAAGTATCACATTGGGATTGAAGCAGGAGGGAGACTGGCTGAAACTGTTTGTCAGCGATACGGGCTGTGGAATTCCGGAAGAGAAACTTCCTCAAATCTTTACTCGTTTTGAAAAACTGAACGACTTTGTGCAAGGTACCGGACTGGGGCTTTCTATTTGTAAAAGTATTGTAGAACGTCTTGGTGGTCGTATTGAAGTTAGCTCGGAACTGGGACAAGGTAGTACGTTTGCGCTTTATCTGCCTTATCAGGAGATACCGGTAGAAGTTGCCGAACGGAGTCTTTCTACTAAGATTGATTCTGAATCCGTACGTCATAAAAAGATTTTGGTTGTGGAGGATATCGAATCGAACTTTGCCCAGTTGAATATCTTATTAAAGAAAGAGTATACTATCCTGTGGGTGCGTAACGGACAGGAAGCAATCAATAGCTTTATTCGGGAAAAACCGGACTTGATATTAATGGATATTCGTATGCCTGTGATGGATGGCATTCAGGCTACAGAGAAGATTCGAACTATTTCTCTTTCGGTTCCTATTATTGCAGTCACAGCCTATGCGTTCTATACGGAACAGCAACAGGCTATTCAGGCTGGATGTAATGCAGTTATCTCCAAACCATATTCTTTGGAGAAACTGAAAGAAACGATAGAAACCTATATCGGATAATTAATTTTCTAAAAGGAGACCAACATTCTGAAAGTTAGATTGTTATTAAAGTAATAATAATAATCTAATTTTTGTTGGAATATGGAGAAAGTGAAAAAGATAGTCCTCATCGGAGCTAGTGGTTTTGTTGGTTCCGCTCTGCTAAATGAGGCATTGAATCGTGGCTTTGAGGTGACAGCTGTAGTTCGTCATCCCGAGAAAATAAAGATAGAGAACGAGCATCTGAAAGTAAAGAAAGCGGATGTCTCTTCGCTCGATGAAGTATGCGAAGTTTGCAAAGGAGCGGATGCCGTTATCAGTGCATTCAATCCGGGATGGAATAATCCTGATATATATGACGAAACCATCAAAGTATATCTGACTATCATTGATGGAGTGAAGAAAGCGGGAGTGAATCGCTTCCTGATGGTAGGTGTGCCGGATCACTGTTTATTGCGCCGGGATTGCGACTGATGGATTCGGGTGAAGTTCCTGAGAATATCCTGCCCGGAGTTAAAGCTTTGGGAGAGTTTTACTTGAATTTCCTGATGAAGGAGAAAGAGATTGACTGGGTATTTTTCTCTCCGGCAGCAGATATGAGGCCGGGAGTACGCACCGGACGTTACCGTTTGGGCAAAGACGATATGATTGTGGATATCGTGGGTAACAGCCATATTTCTGTAGAAGACTATGCAGCTGCAATGATCGATGAGTTGGAACATCCCAAGCATCACCAAGAGAGATTTACGATTGGATATTAATGAAAAAATGGCTTGAAATATACAATACAGAGTATGATTCAAGCCATTTCGTTATGATGGATATATCTCTTATATTCTATCGAGCACAGTCTTAATCAGTGTATCGATTGTATTCTTATATCCGGTATTAGCCTCTTTGATCAGTCGGTTGGCTATCACCATGCAGACGGTCATTGCCTTATGTCCCATCAGTCGGCTAAGTCCTGCAAGTGCCGAACTTTCCATTTCGAAGTTGGTAATCTTAAAGCCTTTATATTCAAATGCTTCGATCTTATCATTTTGTTTCGGGTCCGCTAACGGAATACGGAGCTCACGTCCTTGTGGCCCAAAGAAGCCTCCCGCGGCAATCGTTACACCACGTACCATATCTTCTTTAGCAATCCGGTCAATCAGTTCTTCACTGGCATCAATAACATAAGGCGCAGGGGCACACATATTTCCCGACCAGCCCATGTGATTAAGGAAAGCACGTTCGAAAGGAAGATCGCATACCGCATTGCGTCCGGCATAGAAATTCAATAATCCGTCGAAACCGATAGATTTCTGTGAGCAGACGAAGGTGCCTACCGGAGTATTTGGCTGTAATCCTCCACATGTACCGATACGTACTAACTCCAGTTGGCGGAACTTTTCTTTTTCTTCCCGTGTCTCGAAGTCGATGTTGGCAAGCGCATCCAGTTCGTTCATAACGATGTCGATATTATCGCAACCAATTCCGGTAGAAACCACTGTGATTCGTTTACCTTTATATGTACCCGTGATTGTTTTGAATTCGCGGCTTTCCACTTCACATTCTTTGTTTTCAAAGTGAGAAGCTACGAGTGCTACACGTCCGGGATCTCCTACAAGGATCACTTTATCTGCCAGCCATTCGGGCTTTACGTGAAGATGGAATACCGAGCCGTCTTCGTTGATAATCAGTTCAGAGGATGGAAAGTACTTTTTCATGTTATTGAACGGTTTTAGTTTTACAATAAGTCGTATATAAATAGAAACGCCGGAACCGGATTTTAGTTCGGAAGAGGTATCTTTCTTTTGCAAGTTTGTCAAAGAGAAGATACGCAGATGAACTGAATAGGAATCGGGTTCCGGCGTTGGGTAGACTATTTACTCAAAGGCTGGTTGGTGGTACCACCAGTCGTTGGTTTGGCAATGTTTTCGCGCATTGAAGTATCGGCTTCGATATTTTTCATACGGTAATAATCCATTATACCCAGATTGCCGCTACGGAAGGCCTCTGCCATTGCTTTAGGTACTTCCGCTTCCGCTTCGATTACTTTGGCACGCGCTTCCTGTGCTTTAGCTTTCATTTCCTGTTCGGAAGCGACAGCCATTGCACGACGTTCTTCTGCTTTAGCCTGTGCGATGTTCTTGTCTGCATTAGCCTGGTCAATCTGCAAAGCTGCACCAATGTTTTTACCTATATCGATATCCGCGATATCAATAGATAGAATTTCGAAAGCTGTTCCTGCATCCAATCCTTTACGAAGTACGAGTTTAGAGATAGAATCCGGATTTTCGAGTACTGACTTGTGGTTTTCCGAAGAACCGATAGAGGAAACGATACCTTCACCTACACGGGCAAGGATGGTATCTTCTCCGGCACCACCGACCAGCTGCTTGATGCTGGCACGTACCGTTACACGAGCTTTCGCTATCAGCTGTATACCGTCTTTGGCTACCGCAGTAACAGGAGGAGTATCAATCACTTTCGGGTTTACAGACATCTGAACAGCTTCAAATACATCACGTCCGGCAAGGTCGATAGCGGTTGCCATCTGGAATGACAATTCGATGTTCGCTTTCGATGCGGATACCAACGCATGGACTACTTTTTCTACATGGCCTCCGGCAAGGTAGTGGGCTTCCAGTTCATCACGGGTGATGTTCTTCAATCCGGCTTTGTGGGCTTCGATCATGCCCGGAACAATGATATACGGCGGAACATTACGGATACGCATCAGGAAGAGTTGAATCAACGAGATGTTAACGCCTGATACTTTAGCCGACAACCAAAGGAAGAACGGCACATAATGGAAAAATAGTATTAGGAAAATAATACCTCCAACAATCATAACGATAGGTAAGTACAAAGATGTTTCCATTGATAATTTATATTAAGTGAATATTATATTTTGTGTTTCTCGACCAGGATGGTACCGTCAGCGATGCGGCTCACAATGATGGGAGTTTTTTCATTGAGGAAGCCGTCTATCGATCTTACTTCCACGATGTTACCGTTAATCTCAGCATAACCGATTTGTGCCAGGCGGGTAGTGCTGATTCCTGTGTCGCCTACCTTGACGCTCTTCTCCGCACTGCGGTCTACTTTCGAATCAATATCTTTTTTCAAAGCCAGCTTATCCAGCATCTTCGAACGCATGAACCAGATAAGCGAACCGATACAGGCGACAGCCGATATCCCTAAAGTGATAAATCCTCCTGCCATACCCAGATTGGCGAAAGCGTAATAGTTGGCATAGAGAATACAAGCAAGTGCTGAAATGCCAGCCAGGCTAATCCCCGGAATGACAAACAGTTCAACCAAAAATAGTATTACTGCAGCAATGATGAGAACGGTGATAGTCAGTATGTCCATAACTCTGTATTATTTTGATTTTGTTTTTTCGGCATTACGTACACTTACTCCAAGAGCATCCAGTTCTTCATTCATTTGCAGAATTCTTTTTTCCAGATCAAGGATTGCGGGAGCGAGTTTTTCTTTTCCTTGTTGGTTGGCGCTTGCATATTGCTGGCGCAGACCGTTCAGTTTATCTTCCTGTTGTAGATAATCTTTTTCCAGTTGCCGGTAACTTTGGAACAGTAGCTTTGCTTTGGGAGATTTGAAGTCACTCAATTGATAATAGGTCGTGCTATCATCGATGACAAACTCGAAATCAACTACACGACGTTCCTGTGGCTTATGATTGATTGCCTCTTTCAGACGTTGCAGTGCCTCCGTTACTGTATTTTCATCTTTCCAAGTTTCCTTCAGCGAATGAATCTGTGCCAGACGGATCATCTGCTGCGGGTCCATCGCCTCATAATTATAAGTCTGTTTAGATGAATTAGGAATGAATACATAGATGCAGACCTTCTCTTCGGGCTGGAAACGGTCGGAGGCAAACCAACCCAGATTATTGTATTCGTCAATGACGTACATATAATCGTTATAAGGTGAATTGAACGGCATTCCCACATTTTCCGGTGTCAGATAAGAGTCTGTATTTGTGTTGTAGCGAGTGACAAAAATATCATACCCTCCCAGTCCTTCGCCATCGGTTGCATAATAAATAGTAACACCGTCCGATAGTACAAACGGGTAGTTGGCATTTCCGGATTCGTTGATGCTGCCGGGCAACGGGCGACCGTTGCTCCATTCATTCAGTAATTTATTCTTGGAGAATATGTCCAGATTTCCTCTTTCTCCCTTTTCGCTATAATAGATTTTATTACCGATTTCTGTTTCATATACTGTTCCCGGATGATCTCCTTCGGTCTGGAAGAATTCGTTGAACGTAAATAGCTTGCCGGACTCTTCACTGATTTTGTATGCGCTTAGGAAATTTGCTTTATCTACCACGAAACTGTCAATAATGCACACATCTTCTACTCCTTTGAGCATACGCAGGTCAGCTTTGCTCTTTTCCAATAGAGCTTCAGCTTCTTCCGTCGATCTTTTGCGTTTGCTGAGGTCGGCGATGTATTCTTCGAAGCAGTTGACTGCATCTTCGAAACGATAAGTATCATTGTAGGCTTGTCCCAGATATAGTTGTCCACCGGCTACCCGTCTTTTTACAGCGGTTTCAAGGTACTTCACGGCTTCTTCCGGTTCTCCTGTTTTCAGGCAGCAGACACCGTACCAGTAGCTGTAGTTACCATTGGACGGTTGAGATTTGGCATATTTCTGAAATACGGGTTTGGCTTGTTCGTAGTCACCTTTTGTAAATAAGGTGCGTGCCTGTTCCAATGTTTGTGCAGATACTCCTCCGAGGAAGAAACTGCAAATTATAAATAGAATATATTTTCTTTTCATTGTTTTATTCACTAATCCATGCATCAATTGTTCAAAAGTACAAATTTATTAGAAATAAACCCTTTTTCAGAGATTCTATTATGTTAATTCTTCTTTAAATCATTCTTTTCGCTTACTTTTGCAGCCGATTTTTGAAGATATGACACAATTTACGGAAGAAGAGAAGACGATCCGCCGTATTGAACGGCGATTCAATAAAGGAGTGGTGCAGTATGGACTGATAGAAGAAGGGGACAAAATCCTTATCGGACTGTCGGGCGGGAAAGATTCGTTGGCACTTGTAGAGTTGCTGGGCAAGCGGGCGCGTATTTATAAGCCTCGGTTTTCTGTGATAGCTGTTCATGTGGTGATGAATAATATTCCTTACCAAAGTGATACTGAATATCTGAAAGCATATTGTGACTCTTTTGGAGTGCCTTTTGTGCAGTACGAAACGTCCTTTGATCCTGCTACGGATACGCGTAAGTCTCCCTGCTTTCTTTGTTCCTGGAATCGACGGAAAGCTCTGTTTACGGTTGCCAAGGAGCAAGGATGCAATAAGATTGCTTTAGGACATCACATGGATGATATTTTGGAAACATTGTTGATGAACATTACTTATCAGGGGGCATTCAGTACGATGCCGCCCCGCTTGATGATGAAGAAATTTGATATGACAATTATCCGACCGATGTGTATGGTGCACGAGGCTGATCTGATTGAACTGGCTGCATTGCATGACTACCGGAAACAAGTGAAGAATTGTCCTTATGAATCACAGTCCAGCCGAAGTGATATGAAAGGTATTCTGCGACAGTTGGAAGCGATGAACCCGGAAGCTCGCTACAGCTTATGGGGGAGCATGACGAATGTGCAGGAAGAATTATTGCCGGATAAAATAGACTGATAATTACTAATTTTAGTATATAATAAGATGAAAGGTTTCTATACAATTTTATTACTCATTGTATCCAATGTCTTTATGACCTTTGCATGGTATGGTCATTTAAAAATGAAACAAGAGTATTCTTGGTTTGCTGCTCTTCCGTTGATAGGTGTGATTACCTTTAGTTGGGTTATTGCATTTTTTGAATATTCTTGTCAAATACCGGCGAATCGTATCGGCTTTGTCGGGAATGGTGGTCCATTCTCGCTGATGCAGTTGAAAGTGATTCAAGAGGTGATTACTTTGATTATATTTACTGTTTTTACCACTGTTTTTTTTAAGGGAGAAACATTACACTGGAACCATCTGGCAGCATTTGTTTGCCTGATTGCAGCTGTTTATTTTGTGTTTATGAAATAATTGTTTCAGCCACTCTGAAACAGAGGCTTCGTTTGGCTTCAACAGAGGTGCTGTTTTATATAAACGGAGGCTCTATTCGTATGAAATGGAGCCTCCGTTTATATGCTTATTTGCAAAGCATTTTTCTATTTGGCATCAGGCATATATCGTTTCATACCATCCGTATAGTAAGTCTTAAACTCTCCATTCTCGCCGCTATATATAAAGTAGGCATCGATCATAGGATTTGCTTTACAGAATTTTTCGGCTTCTTCCAGTCCCATTACCATGAAAGAGGTAGCCAAAGCATCAGCCGTCATACAGTCTTCGGCAATCACAGTAGAAGATAGGATACTGTGCTGTACCGGATAACCTGTTCTGGGGTCGATGGTATGAGCATACTTTTTGCCATCCTTATAATAATAGTTGCGGTAGTTTCCCGAAGTAGCCATACCTAAATCTGTCAGGTTGAGTACTACTTGTATATCTTGCTTAACAGCTAATGAGTCGTCGTACGGCTTGTTTATTCCGATACGCCACAGATCTCCTGTCGCATTTTTACCTTTTACTACTACTTCACCACCTATATCTACCATATAGTTTTTGATTCCTTTCCGATCGAGTAGACGGGCTATTACATCTACCGAATAGCCTTTTGCAACCGCACTGCAACTTAACATTACACGCGGATCTTGCTTGACTACCTTTCCGTTTTCCAGCTTCACTTTTTCGTAACCGGTAATCTGTAGCAGGCTGTCTATCATCAATGAATCAGGGAAAGCGCCTTTCTTAAAGCCAAATCCCCAAGCATTGGCAAGAGGGGCTATCGTTATGTCAAAAGCTCCTTTTGTTTCACGGGAGATTTCCATAGAACGGTTGAAGCAAGTTTGGAAAAAGCTGTCTGTCACCAACTCTTCGTTGCGATTGACGCGACTAATGACCGAACTGTCATTGAACGGTGAGAGAGACTGGTCGAAACGTTTTAATTCCGCTTCAATCTCCGGTTTCAGATCAGCGTCATGTTGATACGCGATCTTGTATACTGTCCCAAACACAAAACCACTGGCGGTATTAAACTCTGCTTTTTGGTTACGTCTGGCTAATATCCAGATCGTTGCCAAGATGAGGAAGGCCAGCCAAAGGAAACTCTTTTTTGTTTTCATACGTTTTTCTGTTTTTTTTATTAGAGGAACCAATGCTTATTATTGTAAGAACAGATGTTCTATCAATATTTTTAATCCGATAGCGACTAGAATGATGCCGCCCCATAATTCCGCCTTTAATTTCCGTGCACATCCACAACCACATTTGATACCGAAGTAAAGGCCAATGAGCGACATGACGAATGATACGAATCCGATGATAAGGATAGGAGAGAGGATTTCGGTATAGTTGTTGATTCCGAGCAGGGCAAAGGAGATGCCTATTGCCAGTGCATCGATACTTGTCGCTATCGCCATTGTGAATACGACTTTCGGACTTGCGGGGTTAAATGTCTGACGGCAGTCCTCGTCTTTAAAAGATTCAAGAATCATACGTCCGCCCAAGAAGGCAAGGATAGCGAAGGCGATCCAGTGGTCTACACTTTCTATCAGGTGGCTGAAAGTCTTTGCAAAAATCCATCCAATGAATGGCATCAGAGCCTGAAAAAGTCCGAACGCTAAAGCCATGACCAGCATCGGTCTCCATTGAGTACGTTTCAAAATAATACCGCTTGCAATTGAAACAGCGAAACAATCCATCGCTAAGCCTATTGCAAGCAGCCAAATCTCTAGTCCTGTCATTATTCTTTAAAGAGGTAATTTGTAAATAAGGGAATAGGTAATTCCCATGTTATTTGATTTAAATTTTCCGTAGCCGGGCACATACCAAGGGTTGGCGTATTCATTGGTCGAAGCATTTGTCTTATATTTCATGCGTACAGACCAGCCCATATTGAAATTCTTGTAAATGCGTACTTTGACACCTACCACTAATTCAAACCACTGCATAGACCCTTTCATTCCTAAATGACTGAAAGGAACGCTTCCTCCCCAGTAGTCGTCTTCCAGACTCGGATTTCCGATGCTTCCTCCCCAAATCGGATCGTCAACCGGCAGGGTTGACACATCATACTTGAATGAACTGAACGCATAGCGGAGACCTACATATAGATAGCTGTTTTTCTCCTTTTTCTTTGCCATCGTGTTATAGTCTACACCAATCCGGAAGAATGGGGCGGTCTTACTTTTGTAGTGTATTCCCGTTTCATTCCATGTATCTGTTCCTCCCATACCAAACTCGATAGTCGGGATAAACTTGTTTTTAAGGTTGACGCCTATGCTGACTTCGGAGCTCATGAAGTCGCCACCTAGCATTTTACTTCCGATGCCGTATATGTCCACACCGACATACGTCCCATTATAAAACGGGATGGTATCGACTACAGCCTCTTTCTTCTTCTGGTCTCTTTTCTGTACAGGACCCGGTCGTTGTTGTTGCTGTTGTGCAATTGACGGTAATCCAATACAAAAGAGGAGCAGCACACTACTCAATCGTAGGAGGCGTGCGGTCGCGATATCTATAGAATATTTCCAAATTCTGAATTTCATTTGTATTGGCTTCTTTGTTTGATGTATGAAGTGAGTCTATTTTTTCCTGATCTGCGGTTTTTCTCGGATTGCCGTATCTCGCACTGAGAATGTTTTGTTTCATCATATACCCACATTCCATTGACTGGAAATACGGAGTGTTTTGTTGTACAATAATTAATGTATCGACGTCATTCGGTTTACGGTCCGGATCGTAGCGGAAAATAAAAACAGTAGTATCGCTGGTATAGCGTAACGGTAACATCAGCGTATGTACTTTTTTCTGGTTGTTGAGAATGATTGAGTCTGTTCCCAATGCTGTAATTGTTAATGAGTCCAGTGTGTCATTTACCCTGAGATCGGTTATCTCGTCAATTGTGTACAATGTGCAGTACATCATGGGGCGTCCCGCCAGCGAACAATCATTTTCGTCCGAACACGAACTGCCGATGCTTATACCTGCACCAACAATTACTACTATTAAAAAGATACGAATTAAATTCTTCATAATCGGTTATTGGGCGTGAATTAAATTTTCTTTTCTATCTGATAATTGTTCCGTTCGGGGGCATTACGTGAGATCAGTTCTCCCAGGAATCCGGCAAGGAATAACTGTGTACCGATAATCATCGCTGTGAGCGATAGATAGAAATAAGGAGAATCGGTTACAAGCCGGTAGGGGAGACCGTTGTACATTGCGTGCAGTTTACTGACACCTACCATGATAACGGAGATCATTCCGATAAAGAACATAAGCGATCCTAATAATCCGAAGAAATGCATCGGCTTCACTCCGAATTTAGACAGGAACCAAAGAGAAATCAAATCCAGATATCCGTTGAAGAAACGGTTGAATCCGAATTTGGTAGAGCCATATTTACGTGCCTGGTGGTGCACTACCTTTTCACCTATCTTCTGGAATCCGGCATTCTTAGCAAGGTAGGGGATATAGCGGTGCATTTCGCCATATACTTCGATATTTTTCACGACATCTTTGCGATAGGCTTTCAGACCGCAGTTGAAGTCGTGCAGGTTTGGAATACCTGAAACTTTGCGTGCGGTAGCATTGAATAACTTTGTCGGCAGTGTCTTTGATAGCGGATCATATCTTTTTTGCTTCCATCCGGACACCAGATCGTATCCGTCTTCCGTAATCATCCGGTATAATTCCGGTATTTCGTCCGGGCTGTCCTGTAAGTCGGCATCCATTGTGATCACCACATCTCCTTGTGCTTCTGCAAATCCGCAGTAGAGTGCTGGCGATTTACCGTAATTGCGGCGGAACTTGATGCCTTTTACGCAGTCCGATTGGGCTTTGAGTTTTTCTATTACCTCCCATGAACGGTCTGTACTTCCGTCGTTAACGAAAATCACTTCGAATGAGAATCTGTTGGCTTTCATTACCCGTTCTATCCAAGCGTAGAGTTCGGGCAGTGACTCTTCTTCATTGAATAATGGGACTACAACTGATATATTCATTTTTAATAATTATGAATTACGAATTATGATTGGGCCGGGGTATTGTTTTCCGGTCGTGCTTTCTTCATTACCATCAATCCGGTAGGAATGGCCAGTAAACTTCCCCAGAATACGTCCCATGACAGGAGTTGCATGGTAATATTGATTGAAGTAAGTGAACGGGCAGTATCTATCGTTTCTTTTATTATCTCTTGATTTTCCATCAAAGCGGGGGTTTTAGTCATCAGTTCGTCCCATAACTGGATATAGGAGTTGATGATAAAGCCGTGATCAATGAATTGGAAATAGGCGTAGTGTGCAACGGCTACCAGCAGGGAAGCAAACATATACATGAATATGGTAAAGAGAACTGCATGAGAGAATTGGATACTTCCTCCACATATTTTGTCACGATACATCTTCACGTAGTGATAGCCAATGAATGGCACTGCCAACGTCAGGATTACAAATAATAGTGAAAGGAAAGGGATGTGAAATCCCAACGGAAATAAAATGAACTTCAATATCCAATAGATTCCCATATACGTGCCAAAGTGCATGGCATATTTCTGTAAATAGCTTCTGTTCTCTGTCATCTTCGTTAATAAATTGCGCACAAAGGTACAAATAATATCGGTTGGTAAAGGGAATATGGTTGTTAAAGTTAATAAAGCAGTAAAAGTTGGCACTCGAATATTTTTTTTGATTTTTAATTGCTTGAAACGTAGAGTATTACTTCCTTTTATGCAAAAAAGTTACCTACAGCTATTGCAGAATCCATAAAAATACCTACCTTTGCAACCGCAAAACGGGTAAGTCCTATACGGCCAGCTCCCTTCGAATCCTCCAGGGCTTGATCGCAGCAAAGGTAGTTGGTTGTAGCGGCGCGATATAGTAAGCTTACCCACCCGCCTCTTTAGCTCAGTTGGCCAGAGCACGTGATTTGTAATCTCGGGGTCGTTGGTTCGAATCCGACAAGAGGCTCAAAAAGAAAAAAGCATTCAGGTATTTTACTTGGATGCTTTTTCTTTTTTGCTTTTATGATCTCCTCCTGTATAATCTGATGAAAATTCCTAAGACAAACAGCATCATGAATAAAGTAATCCCGAATGCCCAGTAATTAATGACCCGTGACTCTGCGGTAAGTACATAATCACCAGCGAGAAGCCGGAAGCCGTCTATTTTCCAGATGACTACATTATCTTTCAGAACTTTGGCGTTAGAGGTGAGCAGTCTGCCCGGCAGTGTCAACTCAAATTGTATAGCATGATAGAAGACTTCGGCGATGTTGATTTTCTCTTCGCACAGGGCATCCATCATTTCTTTATTTGTTTTATAAAGGTCCGAAAAGTATTTCGTACTGCAAGCTTTATCAAACATACCGCAGACCTCCTCGATATCAGCGTCTCCCATACTGTCGCCTTTTTCTGACGAATGTTTCTTGTAGACAGAATCTTTCAATTCCTCCAGACACTGCAGGCAAGCGGTATCTCCTTGTAAAGAAGTGAAGTGGCGGATGACTTCCCAATTGATTTCATAGACACTGCGGTTATACCATTCTCCGAATTTAGCTTCGAGTTTATCCAGTTTATCATTCATTTCGATGCCGTTCATGCCTCTGAAGGCATCATCGTTTCCATGAAGCCAAATCATTTGCTCTTCCTTATTCAGATAATTGTCAAGAGGTACAGGACCTTTGTCCTGAAGTTCTTTGTAAGTGGCGGTATATATATAATAGGTATAGAACCATCTGAAACTCTTCTTTACCCGTTCCATAGGTATAGCCATGGCACTCAGATGCTCTTTACCTTTGGCAACAGTGAAGTATTCTCCATCTACTCCGGAGAGTTTTTGGCAGGCTTTTACATTCAGCTTTTCTTCTTCGCCCCAGAAGTTGAATTTAATTGTAGAGTCCAGATTTACTAATTGCCAGTTGGCATCCGGTTGAAACAGAAAAGGAGTATGTGTTTTATCTCCTGCGATGAAAGCGGAATCACCTTGTGCATAGATTTCCCTGTACAAACTTCCGTCCCTTTCAACCCGTGAAGTCATCCGATAATAGGTGCTGCAAGAAGTCATGCTAAGTAACAGTAGCATGGTTATTAAGAAATAGTTGGTTTTCATATTCTGTCTATTTTAATCGTTTTTCTTTGATGACTTGTAAGAATTGCATCTTCCGGGATTTCCGGTGTTGCATATATTGAGAGGATAGATAAGTGTTCTTTTCCAGCAGTCGCATTTCTTCCCAGTGGTCAGGTAATGGAATGCTGTTTGACCAGTTGTCATATTCATTTTGCATTTCTGTCCGGTGAGGGACAGCAGTGAAGCAAGTGTCATTGATGAATAGCAGGAGTAATAATGAGGCGGCAATGCCGGATGCCCATGCTCCTATAAGAAACTTTCTCCGTTTCCTTTCCGGTGAGATTCCGGATATTCTGTTGAGGATGGCTGCGGTCAGTTCCTCCGGATTCTCCAATATCGGCTGGTTACTTTTGATTTCAGTCAGCCATTTTGCGTACTGTTTATCTTCTTGTTTCATAAGGCGGGATCTATTTGATTCATTTTATTACGTATGTTCTTTCTGGCAAGGTACAAGGTACTTTTTATTTTTTCGGGCGATAATCCTGTGATAATCTGTACTTCTGCTACCTCTAACTCTTCGACATCCCGAAGCGTGAAAACGAGTTTCTGCTGGGGAGGCAGTTCGCCGGTATATCGCAATATCAGTTCTTTCAACTGCTTGTTGGAAAGGGATATCTCAATATTATCGTCAGAAGGAATATTGGCCGAATCGGAAAAGGCGGATTCATTATCCAGCGGAGAATGGCGTAACGAACGCAAACGGTCGTAACAGGTGTTACAGGTGATTTTGTAAAGCCAGGTTGACAGGCGGTTTTCCTGATTGTATGCTTTCAGGGATAACCATACTTTTACAAATGTTTCTTGTGTTATGTCCCTGGCTTCCTCTTCATCACAAAGTAAACGGAAAGCTAGTCGGAACACCAGTGGCTGGAATTCCGAAACCAGTAGGGCGAAGGCCCTTTTGTCGTCCTGCTGACTTCGGCTGACCAGTTCCTGTATTTTTTCCTGATTCATCATTATTTATTCCTGTTTACTATATGATACGTAGCAAAATGCTTCAGGTCGTTTGCAAGTCATCAAATATATAAAAAAATCCCCGGACAACACATTGCCCGGGGAAAGATATCTGAAAAGAGAATAAAGATTATTTGATTCTCTTATATCCGTATACAGCCAAGTCACCGAGTTCTTCTTCGATGCGGAGCAGTTGGTTATATTTAGCCATACGGTCCGAACGGCTTAATGAACCGGTCTTGATCTGTCCGCTGTTGGTAGCTACTGCGATGTCTGCAATCGTTGCGTCTTCCGTTTCGCCGGAGCGGTGAGAAGTGACAGTCGTATAGCCATGACGGTGAGCCATTTCGATAGCGTTCAGAGTTTCGGTCAGCGAACCGATTTGGTTAACCTTGATCAGGATAGAGTTTGCACACCCCTTCTCGATACCCATTGCGAGGAAGTCAACGTTCGTTACGAACAGGTCATCACCTACCAACTGGCAGCGGTCGCCGATACGTTCAGTCAGTTTCTTCCAGCCTTCCCAGTCGTTTTCGCTCATACCGTCTTCGATGGAGTCGATCGGGAATTTGTTGATCAGTTCTTCCAGGTAGTCGATCTGTTCTTCGGCAGTACGTTTCTTGCCTTTGGCACCTTCAAACTTGGCATAGTCGTAGATACCGTCATGGTAGAATTCGGAAGAAGCGCAGTCCATACCGATCATTACGTCTTTACCCGGTTCGTATCCGGCAGCTTTGATGGCTGCGATGATAGAGTTCAGAGCATCTTCCGTACCTTCGAGGTTAGGAGCGAAACCACCTTCATCGCCTACGGCAGTGCTGAGGCCACGATCTTTCAGTACTTTCTTCAAAGCATGGAATACTTCGGCACCCATTCTCAAACCTTCTCTGAATGAGGGTGCACCTACCGGACGAATCATGAATTCCTGGAATGCGATAGGAGCGTCACTGTGTGAACCGCCATTGATGATATTCATCATCGGTACAGGCATTACGTATGTATTTGTTCCGCCGATATAGCGATAGAGAGGGAGATCAAGATAGCTGGCTGCTGCTTTGGCTACAGCGAGAGATACGCCAAGAATAGCGTTAGCACCTAAATTGGACTTGGTTTTAGTACCGTCGAGTGCCAACATTGCGTAGTCGATTCCTCTTTGGTTGAGAGAAGACATACCGATCAGTTTCGGAGCAATGATCTTGTTTACATTGTCCACCGCCTTTTGTACGCCTTTGCCACCGTAACGTTGCTTGTCACCATCACGAAGTTCGAGTGCTTCATGTTCACCTGTGGAAGCACCTGACGGAACAGACGCACGTCCCATGATACCTGATTCCAATACTACGTCAACTTCTACTGTGGGGTTACCTCTTGAATCAAGAATTTCTCGAGCTACAATTTTTTCTATTTTCATCGTTTCTATTGTTTTGAATAATATTTTTGCAAAAGTACGGACTTGACAGAGAGTGGGAAATCACTATAAATAGGTATTCTTTCGAATCATATTCCCTA
Organism: Bacteroides sp. RCH18; assembly: GCF_058231005.1. Lineage (NCBI taxonomy): Bacteria > Pseudomonadati > Bacteroidota > Bacteroidia > Bacteroidales > Bacteroidaceae > Bacteroides > Bacteroides sp. RCH18. Next base: position 1,512,227 of record NZ_JBIPTC010000002.1, read on the forward strand.
GATGTCATTAGTCCGGTCTTATTATATAACAATGTGACGATGCTTTTTGTTTGAATGCGGACGGATGAAATTGGCAGAATTCTAGTCCTCGATAATAACTCCCAACAACGGAAGCAAGTCCATGGCCTGCAAGGAAGTAATGACAGCTCCTTTCAGGTCGCTGATATTAAGTGTTATTCCGCCGATGCGTGAAGTACGCAGGTCGATTCCACGGAGCGGAGCATGAGAAAAGTCAGCTTCTACCAGATCACAACTGTCGAAGGCGACGGAAGAGAAACGGCAGTCATTGAAACTTCCGTTTCGGAAATGGCAGTGCGAGAAGCGTACCTGATTCATTTTGCTCATCGCCAGATTGATGTAAGAGGCATTACAGTCATGTAATAAAACATGATTCATGGTCGTCTCTGAAAGGTTGGTTCCCAGTAATTTGCAGGAAATGAACTCTACCCGGTAAAGGGAGCTTTCGGCAAAAGAAATGTTGGACAGGTCGCAGTTCTCGAACCGTATATCTACCAATTGAGAAGAACGGAATTTACATTCGCTGAATGTCTGATTCCGGAAAGTGCAGTTCTTGAAACTCTTGTAAGACTTGCTGATTCCCTCTTCTCTTCCTTTGCTGAATATGAGATTTGAGACGGTTTCCTCTTTTTCAAGCAGTTCTTGCAAGGTGCTTGTACTGACTTCCTGTTCCTCCATCATGGGAGGAACTACGCGGACGGGTTTGGCTGCATTTCTTTTGATCATACGATGTAGGTATGTTATGTTTATTGTTTTACAAGTGAAAATCCCAAGTACAGCATAATGAATCCTACAAACAAGCTGAGGCCTACATAGAGTGAGAGGTAGAAGAAATTATCGTCTTTGATTAACTGAAAGTTCTCATTCATGAAGGTTGAAAAGGTGGTGAATCCTCCACAGAATCCTACGGTGAGAAACATTCTCAGATTGGGGTTCATCAGATTTCCCCGTTCGAAGAGTCCGTAAAACAGGCCGATGGCGAAACAACCGAGTATATTGACCAGAAGTGTTCCCAAAGGGAAGGAAGGTGTCAGGAAACTCTGAACGTAACGCGAGATGAGATAACGCAGAACGCCTCCGGTAAAACTTCCCATACCGATAAAGAGTAAAGTCTTGAGCATAAGCTGACAATTTAAGAGTTATACATTCAAATTGTAGGGATCATCAGCTCCAAAGGGCGGTTAAAGGCTAATCCCATAGCCGGTGCAAAGATAGAAAAAAGATAAAACTATTTGCAGAAGGCTTCAAAATCTTTTTCAAATTGTTTGAACCCTCCGGTGTAAACCTTATCTATCCGTTCGGAAACAATGGATGAGTCATCTTTGTTTTGCAAGGAGAGTACAAAATCACGTAATATCTGCCGGGGAACTTTCTCGATCCAGAAAGTGACGAGTGCATGAGAGAGGATATAGGCGTATTGTTCGTCGGTTCTTTGCTGCTTCATAAATTCCTTTTGGCGGCTGTTGATAAAGGTGAGCAGATCAATGTCCCCCAACATATATATAGTGCGGATTCTTCCTTTTTCGTAATCGGTAAACGTGTGCTGAAGTCCTTTTTTATTGACTTTACAATGCTCAAAATATTCGGCAAGTCCCTCGTTGAACCATATCGGAGGACGTCCTGCCGTGATTTGCAAGGTGAGGTGATGGCTCAGTTCGTGATAGATGACGCCCAGACCTTGTTGGTATTCTTTTTCTCTGCTTAATATGATGGCCTTTTGTAATCTGGATATATACATTCCGTTTGTACTTTTGGGAGGATGTATATTGAATTTGTTCAGATAGACCAGCGCATCTTCCCTTTTGTTGAATACAGTCAATTGAAGATTAAGCGTATCGGGAAGTCCGAATTGTGTGTAAAATTCGACTTCATATTGGAGGGCCTGTTCGATCTTTCGGCGTTCTTTGTCCGTAAGCGGGTCGCCTTCATAAGAGATTCTTACAGTCTGCGCATGGAGCAGGTCGCAAAGGCAGATGAAACAGAGGATAAGATAAAATATACGCATATTGTTTCCCTTTATTTTGAGTATTTCTGCTTCTGAAATTTCTTTTTCTCACGTTTGCTCATTTCAAGCATGATCAGTTCATCATCTGTGGCGGATTTATAGGCTGTTTTCTCCTCCAGTTTTACATCCCCCTTGTCCGTACGGAATACAGGAGTAAAGTGTGAATATGGATAACCTAAGAAGCCGTTTGCATCGAATTTATTGTTATCAAGAAAAAAATAAGAGATGGATACTCCGAGTACTCCGGCTATCCCAATGGGTTGCCCGGTCATGACTTCTTCACCCGTCTGGATGAAGTTTTGACGCATCATAAGGTAAGCGGCAAAGGTATGGTCGGGGTGGTATATCAACAATTGCTGTGGCAGCACTGTCGCACAGGCGACTCCTCTGCGGGTTGCATAGACGGTGTCTCCTTCCTGAATTTGGAATATCATAGTTTTGGCAGATTCCTGAGGAGCGATCTGCCATTGTGTTTCTTCGCCGGTCTTTACAGGAAGTGCATAAGGAGTACTGATCTGAAAATCTTTGGGGAATTGACCGCGGAAGAACATATACCTGCTTGAAGTCTTGAAAGAATTGCTGGCATTGGAGCCTTTCTCTATTCTGAATACCGTGTTCTTTCCGGGGTTCAAATTGTATGAACGGTCATTTTCGCGGAAAAGGTAGTAACTGCACAGGTCTCCGTTGTAATAGTTTAATTCTGTTCCTCCTTCCGGAGTTTGCTCCCATTTCGATTCAATAATGCGCGGAGGCATTTCCATTAATTTTCGCAGAGACTGTGCGGAGGCATAAACGGTAGATAATGTTGTAAGAAGTACCAATGTCGTATATCTGAAGTGCTGTGTCATAATAGTAATATTAGATTATGTGTTATAAAGTAAGATATTTTGCTTGCAAATTTATCAATTATATGCTAATATCATAGCATACTTTGAACTTTTTTGTCTCTGGTATTCAGATTAGATGTAAATTTTAGGATAATTCAATCCGAACCCATGCGGATATTGTATTTTGAACTATATTGTATTCCTTGTCATTGGGCGGTTGTTAGTGTTTTATCTGACTGTCTTTTCTATGATATCCTGCTTATATTTGTATCTTTTCTACCTTTCATCTTTATCGTTCCACTAGAGTGAACAGGTCTGTTCACTCTAGTGATGAGAACTCTTCACAAGAGTGATGAGATCTGTGCACTGGAGTGGAACGATGGTAATATCCCTTCAAAAATACAGTATTAATAGATGATATACATACCCACATACTATATGTTATATACAAAGTAGCGGTAGGTTCCATGTTCTGTAAGGTTTGCCATAGTACAATGGATTATCGGCTTTGAGACGAATGAGAGATAACTGAAATATGAATGAGAGGTAGTCAAAAAGAAAGCTATTTGATGAGGAAATGATGAGAGATAACTATTTAAAAAGTATCTCTCATTCTGTATTGTGTTGATTGTCTATATATTAGTTGTCATAGGATGAGAGTATGAGATTAAAATATTTTTTTTATTTCTGAAGAGAGGCGGGAAAATAAAGAAAAATCCCGTTTGTCGGATGTGAAAAGGTGCTATATTGCTCCATGTAAGCACTATATTTTTTCTGTTGAAGTACTTTGGTATATGTTTCATTAACAGGTGCTTATCGGTGTTGAAACATTCGGAAACGCTATATTTTAATTATAATCCGAAGTGGCGCTTGCTATTCCTCACTACATTTGCCATATGATTATTAACTAATTCATTTATATCATGAAGAACATGAAAATATTAACTACGGCAGTACTCTGTCTGTTACTCTCTTTTTCTATGGGCGCAACGGCAATGGCAGAAAGTATCACTTCTCCTGACGGACAATTAAAACTGGATTTTTCGGTCAATGCTCAGGGAGAACCGGTATACGAACTTTCTTATAAAGGAAAAGGAGTGATTAAACCATCAAAGTTAGGACTTGAATTGAAGAATGATCCGGGACTGATGAATGGGTTTGCGTGCATCGATACAAAAACTTCCACCTTCGACGAAACTTGGGAGCCAGTGTGGGGAGAAGTGAAATCCATTCGCAATCATTATAATGAAATGGCTGTCACACTGAATCAGAAGGCGCAGGACCGGAATATGATCATCCGTTTCCGGCTTTACAATGATGGATTAGGTTTCCGCTATGAATTTCCGCAGCAGAAGAATCTGAATTATTTTGTTATAAAGGAAGAACATTCGCAGTTTGCCATGACGGGTGACCATACTGCCTTTTGGATTCCGGGAGATTATGATACCCAGGAATATGATTACACAGAATCCAGACTAACAGAAATCCGTGGACTGATGAAAGGGGCTATTACCGACAATGCTTCTCAAACGTCTTTTTCACCAACAGGCGTGCAGACATCTCTGCAAATGAAAACAGCTGACGGTCTGTATATTAACCTGCACGAAGCCGCTTTGGTAGATTATTCCTGCATGCATCTCAATCTTGATGACAAAAAACTGATTTTCGAATCATGGCTGACACCGGATGCAATGGGAGATAAAGGTTATATGCAGACACCCTGTCAGTCTCCGTGGCGTACGGTGATTGTGAGCGATGATGCACGCGATATCCTTGCTTCCAAACTGACCTTGAATCTGAACGAACCATGTGCTTATCAAGATGTTTCTTGGATTAAACCGGTGAAGTATATCGGTGTGTGGTGGGAGATGATTACCGGAAAAAGCAGTTGGGCATATACAGATGATGTTTATTCCGTCAAACTCGGACAGACGGATTACTCAAAGACAAGCCCTAACGGACGTCACGCTGCCAACAATGACAAAGTAAAACGTTATATCGACTTTGCAGCGCAGCATGGTTTCGATCAGGTATTGGTAGAAGGCTGGAATGAAGGCTGGGAAGATTGGTTCGGCAAATCAAAAGATTATGTGTTTGATTTCGTCACTCCCTATCCGGATTTCGACGTGAAGATGCTAAACGCATATGCCAAAGAGAAAGGGGTGAAGCTGATGATGCATCATGAAACATCTGCCTCCGTGCGTAACTACGAACGCCATCTGGATACGGCCTACCAATTTATGGTTGACAACGGATATAATGCCGTGAAAAGTGGTTATGTTGGCAATATCATTCCTCGGGGCGAACATCACTATGGACAATGGATGAACAACCATTATCTATATGCCGTGACGAAAGCCGCCGATTATAAAATCTGTGTGAATGCGCACGAAGCTGTACGTCCTACTGGATTATGCCGTACTTATCCCAACCTGATCGGCAATGAATCGGCACGGGGGACGGAATATGAAGCTTTTGCCGGTAATAAACCTTTTCATACTACTTTGCTTCCATTCACTCGGCAGATCGGCGGCCCGATGGATTATACACCGGGTATCTTCGACACGAGAATTTCTTTTCTGGATGGGAAGCATAGCGTTGTACGTACTACTCTGGCGAAACAACTGGCTCTTTACGTAACAATGTACAGTCCTTTGCAGATGGCTGCCGATTTGCCGGAAAGTTATGAGCGTTATCCGGATGCTTTCCAGTTTATTAAAGATGTAGCTTTGGACTGGGATGACAGCAACTATCTGGAAGCCGAACCGGGGGATTATATTACAGTAGCCCGCAAAGCAAAAGGAACCAATCATTGGTTTGTTGGCGGTATTACAGACGAAAACTCCCGTATTGCCGCGTTTACTCTTGATTTTCTGGAACCGGATAAAGAGTATGTGGCTACCCTGTATGCCGACGGAAAAGAGGCTGACTACGAAAAGAATCCGACTTCCTATCAGATAAAGAAAGGGATCGTTACGAATAAAACAAAGATGTCCGTCAAGCTGGCACGCAGCGGTGGTTTTGCATTGAGTCTTATCGAAGCAGCTCCATCCGACCGGAAATCAATTAAGAAATGGAAATGAGACGCGACTAAAACGATTGTTCAATCTTCTTTGTATTTTTAATAAAATTTAGAAGTACTCCGCAAAGAAAATTAAAACTTTGCGGAGTGCTTTTTTTATCGGATGGATTCTTTTTTGTACTTTTGCGCCATCTTTTTTTAAACATTATCAATAAAGAGAACAACATGGGAGGTTTTTTCGGAACAGTCTCGAAATCGAGTTGCGTGACTGATTTATTCTATGGTACAGATTATAACTCACATCTGGGTACAAAGCGGGGCGGACTCGCGACTTATAGTCAGGAGAAAGGATTTATTCGCTCCATTCACAATCTGGAAAGTACATATTTCCGATCCAAGTTTGAAGGAGAGCTTGATAAATTTAAAGGCAATGCCGGCATAGGCATTATCAGCGACACAGATGCACAACCCATTATCATCAATTCCCACCTCGGCCGCTTCGCCATCGTCACAGTCGCTAAAATATCGAATATCCAGGAACTGGAAGAAGACCTTCTCAACCAAAATATGCACTTCGCCGAACTTAGTTCGAGCAACACCAATCAAACGGAACTCATCGCACTGCTTATCATACAAGGAAGAACCTTCACCGAAGGTATCGAGAACGTATTCAAACATATCAAGGGTTCTTGTTCTATGCTGATTCTGACAGAGGATGGCAGCATTATCGCGGCTCGTGACCAATGGGGACGTACTCCGGTGGTGATCGGGAAAAAAGATGGTGCGTATGCCGCTACCAGCGAGTCATCCAGTTTCCCGAATCTGGATTATGAAATCGAAAAGTATCTGGGACCGGGGGAAATAGTACGCATGTATCCCGATCATATCGAGCAGCTTCGCCAACCGAATGAAGGAATGCAGATTTGCTCTTTCCTTTGGGTGTATTATGGTTTCCCGACCTCTTGTTATGAGGGCAAAAATGTAGAGGAAGTCCGTTTCACCAGTGGAATGAAGATGGGACAGAAGGACGAATCGGAAGTGGATTGTGCTTGTGGTATCCCTGATTCGGGAGTAGGTATGGCGTTGGGATATGCGGAAGGTAAAGGAGTGCCTTATCATCGTGCCATTTCAAAATATACACCGACATGGCCTCGTAGCTTCACACCCAGCAATCAGGAAATGCGTTCGCTGGTTGCAAAGATGAAGCTAATTCCGAATCGTGCCATGCTTCAGGGAAAGCGTCTGCTGTTTTGTGATGATTCGATTGTGCGTGGAACACAGTTGCGTGATAATGTGAAGATTCTATATGATTATGGAGCGAAAGAGGTACATATGCGTATCGCTTGCCCTCCGTTGATCTATGCCTGTCCGTTTGTGGGTTTCTCGGCTTCTAAGAATGCTTTGGAGTTGATTACCCGTCGTATTATTAAAGAATTGGAAGGCGATGAGAATAAGAATCTGGAGAAATACGCCACTACGGGGTCTCCCGAATACGAGAAAATGGTTAGTATCATAGCCGAGCGTTTCGGACTGACTTCATTGAAATTCAACACGCTTGAGACTTTGATTGAAGCTATCGGGCTGCCGAAATGTAAAGTGTGTACGCATTGTTTTGATGGTAGCAGTCACTTTTAAGTAATATACTGAGAAAAAAGAGCCGTGAATTGTTTGTCAATTCACGGCTCTTTTTTTACCTTTACGGCACTATAAACTATCAAAATGTAAATTGCAAATCATTAAATCGTAAAATAGATATGACTTTAGTAGACAGATTTTTGAAGTATGTGAGCTTTGATACACAGTCGGATGAATCAACAGGGCTTACTCCCAGTACTCCGAAACAGATGGTATTCGCTGAATATCTGAAGACTGAACTGGAATCTTTGGGGTTGGAAGATATTACTTTGGATGAACATGGCTATCTTTTTGCCACGCTTCCTGCTAATATAGATAAAAAAGTACCCACTATCGGGTTTATCGCTCATATGGATACAAGTCCCGATATGACAGGAAAAGATGTAACTCCACGTATTGTAAAAGGCTACGATGGGACGGATATAGTGCTTTGTGCCGAAGAAAATATCATTCTTTCTCCTGCACAATTTCCGGAACTGCTCGATCATAAAGGAGAGGATTTGATTGTAACAAACGGCAAGACGCTGCTTGGTGCGGATGATAAAGCGGGAATTGCCGAGATCGTATCGGCAATCGTTTATCTGAAAGAACATCCCGAAATCAAACATGGAAAGATTCGTATCGGTTTCAATCCGGATGAGGAAATCGGTGAAGGTGCGCATAAGTTCGATGTCGGGAAGTTTGGCTGCGAATGGGCGTATACGATGGATGGTGGTGAAGTAGGGGAACTGGAGTTTGAAAATTTCAATGCTGCCGCTGCAAAGATTACTTTTAAAGGACGTAATGTACACCCCGGATATGCAAAGAATAAGATGATAAACTCGATTCGTGTCGCTAATCAGTTTATCGCAATGTTGCCATCGACGGAAACACCGGAGCAGACTGAAGGGTATGAAGGATTCTATCATCTGATCAGTATTCAGGGAGATGTAGAGCAAAGTACAGTGTCTTATATCATTCGCGACCATGATCGTGCCAAATTTGAGAAACGCAAGGAAGAGATAAAACGTCTGGTTGTGCAGATCAACACTGAATATGGAGAAGGTACGGCTACACTTGAATTACGCGACCAATACTATAATATGCGTGAGAAAATAGAACCGGTGATGCACATCATCGACACTGCTTTTGCAGCCATGGAGGCGGTAGGAGTGAAGCCGAATGTGAAGCCGATTCGTGGCGGTACGGATGGAGCGCAGCTTTCATTCAAAGGTTTACCCTGCCCGAATATTTTTGCCGGCGGTCTTAATTTCCACGGACGTTATGAGTTTGTTCCTATTCAGAATATGGAGAAGGCAATGAACGTCATTGTGAAGATTGCCGAACTGGTAGCTTCTAAGTGATTACATTCCACGAATATCAATTTATTACTTAAAACTTAATACACAAAAAATGAAAACCACTTCGTTTACAGAGAAACACATTGCATTAGGTGCTAAAATGCACGAATTTGCAGGCTATAATATGCCTATCGAGTACTCTGGAATTATTGATGAACATCTGACTGTTTGTAATGCAGTCGGGGTATTTGATGTATCCCATATGGGAGAATTCTGGGTGAAAGGGCCGCAAGCGTTAGCCTTTCTTCAGAAGGTGACTTCCAATAATGTGGCGGCACTTGTTCCCGGTAAGATACAATATACCTGCTTCCCTAATGAAGAAGGGGGAATTGTAGATGACTTGCTGGTATATTGCTACGAGCCGGAAAAATATCTGCTGGTAGTGAATGCGGCCAATATAGAAAAGGACTGGAACTGGTGTGTTTCTCATAATACGGAGGGGGCGGAGCTGGAGAATTCTTCCGATAATATGGCGCAGCTTGCTGTTCAAGGGCCGAAGGCTATTCTTGCTTTGCAGAAGTTGACGGATATCGATCTGTCGGCTATTCCTTATTATACATTTACCGTTGGCCGGTTTGCGGGGAAAGAGAATGTGATTATCTCCAATACCGGATATACCGGTGCCGGAGGTTTTGAACTTTATTTCTATCCGGATGCTGCCGAGGCGATATGGAAAGCTGTGTTTGAGGCGGGGGAAGAATTCGGTATCAAGCCGGTGGGACTGGGCGCTCGTGATACACTTCGTCTGGAAATGGGCTTCTGTCTGTATGGTAATGATCTGGATGATAAAACTTCACCGATTGAAGCTGGATTGGGATGGATCACTAAGTTTGTGGAAGGTAAGGAGTTCATCAACCGTCCGATGCTGGAAAAGCAGAAGGCAGAAGGAACTACCCGCAAACTGGTTGGTTTTGAAATGATTGACCGCGGCATTCCTCGTCACGGCTATGAACTCGTGAATGGGGAAGGGGAAGGTATAGGCGTGGTGACTTCCGGAACAATGTCCCCCACCCGCAAGATTGGTATTGGTATGGGATATGTGAAACCGGAATATGCCAAAGTTGGCACGGAAATTTGTATTGATATGCGTGGACGTAAATTGAAGGCAATAGTGGTGAAGCCACCTTTTAGAAAATAAATCTTGAGTTTATAAAATTTTTAGCCCTGGATAGGTTTTGATACTATCCGGGGCTAAATCATTTTATGATGGTTGATGTGAAACATATCCGTGAATCTGTTGTTTATACGATAGATTTATTTTAATTTTGTCACCAAATACGATGAAACAATGTCTCAATTACCTACACTCATTGCCGATCTTGCGCTGATATTGATCTGTGCCGGCGTTATGACTTTGTTGTTTAAGAAGTTAAAGCAACCTTTGGTGTTGGGATATGTGGTTGCCGGTTTTCTGGCAAGTCCGCACATGCCTTATACACCATCAGTAATGGATACTGCCAACATTAAGACATGGGCGGATATTGGTGTTATCTTCTTGTTGTTTGCTCTTGGTCTGGAGTTCAGTTTTAAGAAAATCGTAAAAGTCGGAGGTTCTGCTATCATCGCTGCCTGCACCATCATCTTTTGTATGATATTGCTGGGGATAGGTGTCGGTATGGGATTCGGCTGGCATCGGATGGACAGTCTGTTTCTAGGTGGTATGATTGCGATGTCTTCTACTACTATTATTTATAAGGCGTTCGATGACTTGGGACTGAGGAAGAAGCAGTTCACCGGGCTTGTACTGAGTATTCTGATTCTGGAGGATATACTGGCTATTGTATTGATGGTGATGCTTTCTACGATGGCGGTAAGCCATAACTTTGAAGGCACCGAGATGCTGGAGAGTATTGGTAAACTGCTGTTCTTTCTTATTTTGTGGTTTGTAGTAGGTATCTATCTGATTCCGGAGTTTTTGAAGCGTTGCAGGAAACTGATGGGAGAGGAAACTCTGCTTATCGTATCATTGGCACTGTGTTTCGGTATGGTAGTGATGGCAGCCAATACAGGGTTCTCTGCTGCATTCGGTGCGTTTATCATGGGGTCTATTCTGGCAGAAACAATCGAAGCGGAATCTATTGACCGGTTGGTGAAGCCGGTGAAAGATCTTTTTGGCGCAATTTTCTTTGTATCGGTGGGGATGATGGTCGATCCTGCAATGATTATTGAATATGCAATACCTATCATTGTGATTACGATCGCAGTTATTTTGGGGCAGGCTACCTTCGGAACATTCGGCGTGATTCTTTCCGGCAAACCCTTGAAGACGGCTATGCAGTGCGGTTTCAGTTTGACTCAGATTGGTGAATTCGCATTTATTATAGCTTCATTGGGTGTATCTCTGCATGTGACGAGCGATTTCTTATATCCGATAGTGGTAGCAGTTTCTGTGATAACCACTTTCCTGACTCCTTATATGATTCGTCTGGCTGAACCGGCTTCTTCTTTTGTGGATGCTCATTTATCCGCTTCCTGGAGAAAGTTCTTAATGCGTTATTCTTCGGGCTCGCAAACAGTACTTAATCATGAGAATTTGTGGAAGAAGCTGTTGCTGGCAATGGTACGCATAACTGTGGTATATTCAATAGTCAGTATATCCATTATTGCACTGTCTTTCCGTTTTGTCGTCCCATTCTTTAAGGAGAACCTGCCTCATTTCTGGGCGTCATTATTGGGGGCTGTTTTTATTATCCTTTGCATTTCGCCTTTCCTACGTGCTATCATGGTGAAGAAAAACCATTCGGTGGAATTTATGACCCTGTGGCATGATAACCGTGCCAATCGTGCACCATTGGTGTCTACTATTGTCATACGTATTATGATTGCGGCGTTATTTGTCATTTTTGTGATATCGGGATTGTTTAAGGCATCTATTGGATTGATTATTGGAGTGGCTGTGCTTGCAGTCTTGTTGATGGTATGGTCGCGTCGTTTGAAAAAGCAATCTATATTGATAGAACGGCGTTTCTTTCAAAATCTGCGTTCCAGGGAGGTGCGTGCAGAATATTTGGGAGAGAAGAAACCCGAATATGCCGGACGTCTGTTATCTCATGATCTGCATTTGGCGGATTTGGAGATTCCGGGGGAATCCACTTGGGCGGGAAAAACGTTGATGGAACTAAATTTGGGAAAGAAATATGGCATTCATATCGCTTCTATCTTGCGGGGGAAGAGAAGGATTAATATTCCCGGTGGCTCGGTGCGTCTTTTTCCTATGGACAAGATACAGGTAATAGGAACGGACGAACAATTGAATGTATTTAGCAGTGCCATGCAAAGTGGTGCGAAGATAGACTGGGAGATGTATGAGAAGGGAGAGATGACTTTGAAGCAGTTTATTATTGATGCAGACTCCGTTTTTCTGGGTAAAACAATCCGTGAATCGGGTATACGGGATAAGTATCATTGTATGATAGCCGGTGTGGAACGGGAAGATGGAACTCTGATGGTGCCGGATGTAAATGCACCGTTCGAAGAGGGAGATGTAGTGTGGGTTGTCGGTGAAAAAGAGAATGTGTACCAATTAGTCGATCAAAAAAACGAAAAAATACAGGTGAAATAAAAGCAGAACGACTATTTTTGCTTTGTCAAAACATAAAAATAAGAATATCATGAAGAGTGATCCAAAAGAATGTCTGTATTGCCAGAACAATGAAACGTTGCATAATCTGATGATTGAGATTGCGCAGCTTAGTGTATCACGTGTGTTTTTGTTTAAAGAGCAAACTTATCGGGGGCGTTGCCTCGTTGCTTACAAGGATCACGTAAATGATTTGAACGAATTGAGCGATGAAGACCGTAATGCATTTATGGCTGATGTGGCACGTGTTACCCGTGCAATGCAGAAAGCTTTCCAGCCGGAAAAGATCAACTATGGTGCTTACTCAGATAAATTATCTCATCTGCATTTCCATCTGGCTCCGAAATATGTAGACGGACCTGATTATGGTGGTATATTCCAGATGAATCCGGGAAAAGTTTATTTGACCGATGCTGAATATCAGGAACTAATTGATGCTGTGAAAGCAAATCTCTAACCAACAGTTGGTAAAATAGTGAACGGTGAATAAACTTGTAACTTCATGCTATAAGTTTATTCACCGTTCATTATTTACTTATCTTCGTCGAAATCAAAGTCGAAATCAAAATCATCCATAAATTCCGGAGCTGTGAATTCCTCCAGACTTCTGCGGTCTTTTTTGGTTGGACGTCCGGTTCCCCGTGCGCGATCAATGAATCCACTGATTTTACTCATTTCCAATAGTTCGTATTGGTCGGGAGTGGTAACGTTTTCCATTACATCGGGTACAAGTTTGGCACCTACTCGTTTTTCGATAGCTTGCAACACTTTGAATGAATAGGTGATAGGCGGTTTCTTAACTTGAACCACATCACCCGGCTTTATCATGCGAGATGCCTTTACGTATGCTCCGTTGATAGTGACACGGTTCATCTTGCAGGCTTCGGCGGCAATTGTGCGTGTCTTGAAAATACGAACAGCCCACATCCATTTATCTATTCTTGCTTCTGCCATATGTTGATAATTTATTAATTAACAGTGTACCATGTGTCATGGTGGAGTACTTACTGACCGTTTACATATATACGCTGTGAAATAATCAATTGTAAATACTCCTATTTCTTATTGAACTGGTTCATGGTAATATCAATACCTGCCAGACAGAAACTTTTAATGATTTCTCCGGCAGTTTCCAGTCTTTCATCCATTGTCTTGCGATCTTCGTCAGTAAAGTGTCCGAGTACATAATCAATTTGTCCGCCTTTGGGGAAGTCATTTCCGATACCAAAGCGTAAACGGGCATAGTTTTGAGTTCCTAAAATGGCTGCTATGTGCTTCAGACCATTATGTCCGGCGTCACTTCCTTTTCCTTTCAGACGCAGAGTGCCGAAGGGGAGAGCCAAATCATCTACTACTATTAACACATTTTCCAATGGGATGTTTTCTTTTTGCATCCAATAGCGAACAGCCAGTCCGCTCAGGTTCATGAAAGTTGACGGTTTGAGCAGGATTAACTGGCGTCCTTTGATCGAAAAACTAGTGGTAAATCCGTAGCGTCCGTCAATAAAGGGAGGAGCATTGTTGATTCTTGCCAATGCCTCTACTGTCATGAAACCAATATTGTGCCGGGTTTCATGATATTCGGGTCCAATGTTTCCTAGTCCGACAATTAGATATTTAATCATTGTTTTTTCGTAAAAAACAGTTCGTGAATATAAAAAGAGAAACGCAGATTAACGCAAACTAATGCAGACTGAACATCTGCTTTAATCTGCATTAATCTGCGTTTTGCTATATCTCTTTACAGGGATAATCTCAAATTACTTTCCAGCGGCTGCTGCTGCACCTCTTGCTGCACGAGTCAACTTAACAGCACATACAACTGCTTCCTTAGCGCTGATCAGTTCAAGACCTTCGAAGCTCAGTTCGCCAACTTTAACAGTCTTACCCAATCCCAGGTGAGATACGTTAACAATCAGTTTTTCAGGAATTACATTGTACAGAGCTTTCACTTTGATCTTACGCATCTGCAATGCAAGCTTACCACCGGCTTTCACACCTTCTGCAAGACCTTCCAGCTGTACCGGAACTTCCATAACGATAGGTTTAGCTTCGTCAATCTGATAGAAGTCAACATGAAGAATGTTGTCTTTTACCGGGTGGAATTGAATATCTTTCAGGATAGCGTTTACTTTTTTGCCATCGATATCCAAATCTACTACGTAAATGTGCGGAGTATAAACCAAGTTACGAAGACCTTCGTTAGTCACTGTAAAGTGAACAACTTCACCGGCTCCGTAAAGTACACAAGGTACACCACCGTTCTTACGAATTTCTTTCAAAGCTCTTGCTTGTTCCGAAGAGCGTTCTGCAATAGTTCTTGCAGTTCCTTTTACTTCAATTGATTTCATTTCTTAAAAAATTGTGTTACTCTAAATTAAGTTATTTTGCTTAATTCACCATTACACGATGTGGATTATCACATGATGTTGCAAAAAAGCGGTGCAAAAGTACTGTTTTTTTTTGAAATATCAAAGAGTTACCTCTTTAAAAGTCAATATCAATCTTAATTTCGTTTTCCAGCTTGTCCTCTTGTGCTTCTTCGGCAAGAGCTTCCTGTTCTCTTTTTATATCAGCTTCTTCGTTCAGGCGGCTGATGTAATCGTTCATGTCACTGTGGTTAATAAAACTGATGGCTTCTGTCAATCCTGCCATAAATTTCTGAAAATCCTCCTTATATAAGAAGATTTTATGCTTTTCGAAGCTAACTTGAGAGTCATCTCCTTCTCCCATCACCACTTTCTTACTCTCCGTAATAGCTAAAAACATTTCATCTTTACGGTTCTTCTTCACATCGAGGTAATAGATGCGTTTACCTGCTTTGATGGACTTGGAGAAAACGATCTCCTTATCATTCATGTCTGCGTTCATTTTCTTTTTAAAATCTTCCATATCATTGGGTCCGTTAATAATCGGCCTCAAAATTGGATATTTTTTTTAAACTGTCAAAAGAAAAAGCGCAGAGAATCAAATACTGCATTAAAAAATGTGATTTATTTGTGGAAACTCATTAAAAATATCTACTTTTGCAGTTCGATAATAACAGTATTAATTTGAATTATGATCAACAGAGTTCTTATTCGTCTTAAGATTATACAAATAGTGTATGCCTATTACCAAAATGGCAGCAAAAATCTAGACTCAGCGGAGAAAGAGTTATTCTTCAGCCTTTCAAAGGCGTATGACCTTTATAATTATTTGTTAATGCTGATGATGGCATTAACAGAGTATGCACAAAAACGCATTGATGCGGCAAAAGCAAAACTGGCTCCTACTAAAGAAGAGTTGTATCCCAACACAAAGTTTGTGGATAATAAGTTTGTTGCACAGTTGGAGGTGAACAAGCAACTGACCGAGTTTATATCTAATCAGAAGAGAACTTGGGCAAATGATCAGGATTTCGTCAAAGAGCTTTATGAGAAAATAGTAGAAAGCGATATTTATAAAGATTATATGGCTTCCGGTGACAATTCATATGAAGCTGACCGCGAATTGTGGAGAAAACTCTATAAAACATATATCTTTAATAATGATTCTCTTGATCAGGTGCTGGAAGACCAGAGTCTGTATTGGAATGACGATAAAGAGATTGTAGATACCTTTGTCTTGAAAACGATTAAGCGTTTTGAAGAAAAGAACGGAGCAAATCAGGAATTACTTCCCGAATTCAAGGATGACGAAGATCAGGAATTTGCACGCCGCTTGTTCCGTCGTACAATTCTGAATGCTGACTATTACCGTCATCTTGTGAGCGAGAATACGAAAAACTGGGATTTGGATCGTATCGCATTTATGGATATTATCATTATGCAGACTGCTTTAGCCGAAATTTTAAGTTTCCCGAACATTCCGGTAAGTGTTTCGTTAAATGAATATGTAGAAATTGCGAAGTTGTATAGCACTGCCAAGAGCGGTAGCTTTATCAACGGAACGCTGGATGGAATAGTTAATCAATTGAAAAAAGAAGGTAAGTTGACTAAAAACTGATACCTTTGTCCATATAGTAGAAACTAAAACTTGATTATTTATGAACTTATTGACTGTATTATTGCAAGCTCCCGCAGCGGGAGGTGGAAGTATGATGTGGATCATGCTGATAGCTATGTTTGTTATCATGTATTTCTTTATGATTCGCCCTCAAAATAAGAAGCAGAAAGAAATTGCTAATTTCCGTAAATCTCTTCAGGTAAACCAGTCGGTAATTACTGCAGGTGGTATCCATGGTACAATCAAAGAGATTACTGATGATTATATAGTACTTGAAATCGCTTCTAACGTGAAGATTAAAATAGATAAGAATTCTATTTTTGCTGATGCTTCGGCTGCCGGCAATCAGTCTAAATAATCTTTAGTAAACAAATACCCTATGCTTGATCGTAGGAAATTAAGATATACATATTTAAGACTATCCAAGAGAATTAAGGATTTCCTGCTTAGTGATAAAAGCAGGGAGTTCTTAATTTTTTTATTTTTTTTCCTGATAGCCAGTGGATTCTGGCTGATTCAGACTCTTAATAATGACTATGAAGCGGAATTCTCTATCCCGGTGAGGATGAAGGATGTCCCTAATAATATTGTGCTCACTTCGGAACCTCCTTCCGAACTTCGCGTCCGGGTAAAAGATAAAGGAACAGTGCTTCTCAATTATATGTTGGGGAAGAGTTTCTTTCCGGTAAATCTGAGTTTCCCTGACTATAAAGGGCAAAATAATCACGTGAAAATCTTTGCCTCTGAGTTTGAAAAGAAGATACTCAGTCAATTGAATGCTTCTTCTAAGATACTTTCAATAAAACCTGATACGTTAGATTATATCTATTCGACAGGCAAGTCCAAATTAGTACCCGTTCATTTTCAAGGAAAAGTGACTGCAGGGCTTCAATATTATGTTTCTGATACCATTTGCAGTCCGGATTCCGTATTGGTATATGCTCCGGCCGGAATTTTGGATACTATAACAACCGCTTATACTCAAGAGGTAAATCTTGAAAATATATCGGATACGATTCGGCAACGGGTTGCCTTGAATAATAAAAAAGGAGTGAAGTTTGTTCCCGCTTCGGTTGAACTGACTTTCCCTGTTGATATTTATACTGAGAAAACTGTGGAGGTGCCGTTGCGTGGGATTAACTTCCCGGCAGATAAAGTGCTCCGTGCTTTTCCATCGAAGGTTCAAATTACTTTTCAAGTGGGTTTAAAGCGTTTTCGTAGCATTAAATCCAGTGATTTTGTGATTAATGTTTCTTATGAGGAACTGCTAAAATTAGGATCGGATAAATATACGGTGAAGTTGAAGTCGGCTCCCCGTGGAATCAATCAAATCCGTTTTGTACCCGAGCAAGTTGATTTTCTGATAGAACAAGTTTCTTCTGATGGCTATTAAAATAGGTATTACCGGCGGTATCGGTAGTGGAAAAAGTGTAGTTTCCAGATTGCTGGAGATTATGGGAATCCCTGTTTATATTTCCGATATTGAGGCGAAGCGTATCACTCATACGAATGACGTGATACGCCGGGAACTTTGCGCCTTGGTCGGACAAGATGTTTTCCTGAATGGAGAATTGAATCGTCCTTTATTAGCATCTTATATATTTGGAAGCCCCGAACATGCGAAAAAAGTGAATGCTGTCATTCATCCGCAGGTGAAAGAAGACTTCAGGCGATGGGTGAAAGGGAAAGGTGATATAGCTATGGTCGGTATGGAATCTGCCATCCTTCTGGAAGCAGGCTTTAAGCAGGAAGTAGACTTTGTAGTAATGGTATATGCACCGTTGGAGGTGAGAGTGGAACGGGCAATTAGGCGTGACCATTCTTCAAGGGAGTTGATAATGAAACGTATCGAAGCGCAAATGAGCGATGAGGTAAAGCGGAGTCATGCTGATTTTGTAATCGTGAATGATGATGAAACCCCTTTAATTCCGCAGGTTTTGAAGTTTATTTCTTTGCTATCTAAAAATAATCATTACCTTTGCTCCGCAAAAAATAATTAATAAATAAAAGAATATATACTATGTTGAAGACTATCCTGTCTATCTCCGGTAAACCGGGATTGTACAAACTAATTTCGCAAGGAAAAAATATGTTGATTGTTGAATCAATCAGTGCAGATAAAAAACGTTTCCCCGCTTATGGTAATGAGAAAATTATCTCTTTGGCAGATATAGCAATGTATACAGATGATGCTGAAGTACCTTTGTATGATGTGCTGGAAGCTATGAAGAAAAAAGAAAATACTGCAGTTGCCTCTATTGACCCTAAAAAAGCCACTCCGGAGCAGTTACGCGAGTATTTAGGGGAGGTATTGCCTAACTTTGATCGTGAAAGAGTATACATCGCGGATATTAAGAAATTGATTTCCTGGTATAACATTTTAATTTCGAATGGAATTACAGAATTTAAATCAGAGCAGGAAGCTGAAGAAGAGGTTGCGACTGATGAAAAATAAGTCATGAAACATTGATGGCTTAGATGCATAAATGTAATAAGGAAAGCGTGACAATGTTGCAAGTTGTCACGCTTTTTTGTGTTTTTATATGTCTGCGTAATTAAAGGATCCCCTTTAGTGTTCTTTAAGCAATCTTATGTTTGCATGAATATTTTATTGTTTATATAGTAAATAAACATAGTTTTTCTATATCTTTGTGACTGCTAATATACGCACAAAATATGGATGTAATAACAAATAAAGAGGTAAACGTTTATCTTGATAATGAAAAAGGAACATTGTGCTTAACAGGAATGTTGGTAGGCACAATGGTATTTTTATATGATTCGCTGGGGGAGCTGAAAGAGAAACATAGATTTGCCTTGCCTTCGCTCACTTTGGAGATATCCAGAAAAGGTACTTATGTCTTAGTCATGAGCCATCCTAATTGTCAGCCGGAAGTAAGAAGAATTATATATTCAGGAATATAAAAAAGCCGATATGCTCACTTGGGAACATACCGGCTGTCCTTATAACAACTAACTATAATTTAGTTTCTGAATACTAATCCGTCTCCGTTTGAGTCAACAATGATTGCTTTGCTTCTGTCGACTTCCTGAGACAATAACTTTTTCGACAGATCGTTCAGTAAATAACGCTGGATAGCTCTTTTTACCGGACGGGCTCCAAATTCAGGATCATATCCTACCTGGGATAAGAAATTCAAAGCAGCATCTGTCATTTCCAGTTCAACTCCGTTTTCTGCAAGCATCTTTTGTACACCTTTGATTTGTAAGAGTACAATTTGTCTGATTTCAGTTTCCGTCAGCGGCAGGAACATGATTGTTTCATCAATACGATTCAGGAATTCCGGACGAATGGTTTTCTTTAGCATATTCATCACTTCCTTCTTCGTTTCTTCGATAACTTCTTCCTTATTCGAACCGCTCAGTTTCTCCATCTGACTTTGTATATAAGAACTTCCCATATTTGAAGTCATGATGATGATGGTGTTTTTGAAGTTGACTACTCTTCCTTTGTTGTCAGTGAGTCGTCCGTCATCCAGTACTTGCAACAGGATATTGAAAACATCCGGATGCGCTTTTTCGATTTCATCGAACAAAACAACTGAGTAAGGTTTCCGACGAATGGCTTCTGTCAGCTGGCCGCCTTCATCGTATCCAACGTATCCCGGAGGTGCTCCGACCAGACGAGAAACACTATGCTTTTCTTGATACTCGCTCATATCTATGCGCGTCATCATCGATTCATCGTCAAAGAGGAATTCCGCCAATGCCTTTGCCAGTTCGGTTTTACCGACACCGGTCGTTCCGAGGAAGATAAAAGAACCGATCGGGCGTTTGGGATCCTGTAATCCGGCACGGCTACGACGTACGGCATCTGCAACCGCTTCAATCGCTTCGTCCTGTCCAATCACTCGTTGATGGAGTTCTTCTTCCAAATGCAATAATTTATCTTTCTCACTTTGCATCATTTTGCTGACAGGGATGCCCGTCCAGCGTGAAACAACGTCAGCGATGTCTTCAGCATCCACTTCTTCTTTGATCATGGCTTTATCACCTTGCATACCACGAAGTTTCTCCTGCGTATCTTCTATCTCTTTGTCCAGAGCCTGGAGCTTTCCGTAACGGATTTCGGCAACTTTTCCATAGTCTCCTTCACGTTCCGCTTTCTCTGCTTCGAACTTCAGATTCTCTATTTCCACTTTGTTTTGCTGGATTTTATCCATCAGCGTTTTTTCACTTTGCCATTTAGCTTTGAAGGACTTCTCAACTTCTTTTAGTTCGGCCAGTTCTTTGCCGATAATTTCCAGTTTCGGCTTATCATTTTCACGCTTAATGGCTTCACGTTCGATTTCTAACTGTTTGATCTTACGTGAGATTTCATCCAATTCTTCCGGAACGGAATCTACTTCCATACGTAGTTTGGCTGCTGCTTCATCCATCAGGTCGATTGCTTTGTCCGGCAAGAAACGGTCAGTGATGTAACGGCTGCTCAGTTCTACGGCTGCTATGATGGCATCGTCTTTGATACGTACATGATGATGGTTCTCGTAGCGTTCTTTCAATCCACGAAGGATGGAAATGGTACTCAGAGTATCCGGTTCATCTACCTGTACAATCTGGAAACGACGTTCCAAAGCTTTATCTTTCTCGAAATACTTCTGATATTCGTCAAGAGTGGTTGCACCGATCGAACGTAGTTCTCCACGTGCCAATGCCGGTTTCAGAATATTTGCAGCATCCATTGCTCCTTCGCCTTTGCCGGCGCCTACCAGTGTATGAATCTCATCAATAAACAAGATTATATCACCTTCTGATTTCTTAACCTCGTTGACTACTGATTTTAGTCGCTCTTCGAATTCTCCTTTATATTTTGCTCCTGCAACCAATGCTCCCATATCGAGAGAGTAGACCTGTTTGTTTTTCAGGTTTTCGGGTACGTCTCCCCGGAGGATACGATGCGCCAATCCTTCTACGATAGCTGTCTTACCTGTACCCGGTTCACCAATCAGAATCGGATTGTTCTTGGTTCGTCGGCTTAATATTTGCAGTACCCGTCGGATTTCTTCGTCACGTCCGATTACAGGGTCCAGTTTGCCGCTGCGGGCGGCTTCGTTCAGATTGATAGCGTATTTCTCCAATGACTGATAGTTGTCTTCACTGGATTGAGAAGTAACTTTTTCTCCTTTTCTGAGTTCATTGATAGCGTTACGCAATTCTTTTTCCGTCATTCCGGCATCTTTTAGGATGGTGGATACGGTACTTTTTACAGTTAGCAAAGCCAGCAGAATATGTTCCAATGAAACAAATTCATCTCCCATTTCTTTAGAATACTGGGTTGCCTTCTGCAATACTTCATTAGATTCTCTGCTTAGGTAAGGTTCTCCTCCGGATACTTTAGGCAAAGATTCGATCTGTTTGTCAACGACTAGAGCTACCTGTTGCCCGTTCATTCCTAATTTTTGGAAGATGAAGTTAGTCACATTTTCGCCTACCTTCATTACTCCATGTAGGATATGAGCAGGTTCAATCGCCTGTTGTCCCCGACTTTGTACGAGATTTACGGCCTCCTGTACCGCTTCTTGAGATTTGATGGTAAAATTGTTAAAGTTCATATGGTTGTTCTCCTTTCTTTTTTCATGATTTTAATAACACTTGAAGGGGCTCAAAAGATTTGCCAAGTAGAAAAATATGACAAAATAGCATGATTATAAGGGAGTTAGAAGACAAAATGACCTTTTTCATCTGAATGATACTGACGAATTTGCCGCGAAATGAAGTGAATAAATAAAAGTATTGTAGTATCTTTATCCGCTGTAATCATATTATAAATAAGGTATGAATGATAAACCTCAAATAAAACTGTCTGAAACAGTAGTGTTGATTGATGCTGCTTTCTTGAATTTTGTAATTACAGATATGAAAGGTTACTTTGAAGAGACTTTGCGACGTTCTTTACAGGATATTGACCTTTCTATGTTGACCACTTATCTGACTCTGGATGCCGGAATCACGGAAGGGAAAAATGAAGTACAATTTCTTTTTGTTTACGATAAGGAGTCCGATCAGCTTGTACATTGCCATCCTTCCGATTTGGTGAAGGAGTTGAATGGAGTCGCTTTTCAGAGTCCTTACGGTGAATATTCATTTGCAAGTGTTCCTTCGGAAGGGATGGTTTCACGCGAAGATTTGTTTTTGGATTTACTGTCTATCGTTGCTGATTCGGCTGATGTGAAAAGGATGATTGTCGTTTCTTTCAATGAAGAATATGGAAAGAAAGTATCCGATGCGTTGCATGAAGTGAAAGGCAAGGAGATTATCCAGTTCCGTATGAATGAGCCTGAAGCGCAGGTAGGGTATAAGTGGGATATGTTGGCATTTCCTGTTATGCAGGCATTAGGAATCAAAGCTGAAGAACTATAGTCTTTGTGTTTAATTCCTGATCTTTAATTTTAATCCTCAAATAACTTAAATAAAAAGGTGTCCGATTTTCGTTTAAAAGTATTTCAGAGCGTAGCGAAGAATCTGAGTTTCACAAAGGCTTCGCAAGAATTGTTTGTCAGCCAGCCTGCTATCACTAAGCATATTCAGGAATTGGAGACTTATTATCAGGCTCGTTTGTTCGAACGTCAGGGGAGTAAAATCTCATTGACTGTTGCCGGTGAATTACTACTGAAGCATAGCGAAAAGATTTTAGATGATTACAAGCGGCTTGAATATGAAATGCATTTGTTGCATAACGAGTATATTGGAGAGTTGAAACTGGGAGCTAGCACGACGATTGCTCAATATGTTCTGCCCCCTTTATTGGCTCATTTTATTGCGAAGTTTCCACAAGTCAATCTTTCCGTCCTTAATGGAAACTCTCGGGGAGTGGAGGTCGCTTTGCAAGAACACCGGATTGAATTGGGATTGGTGGAAGGTATTTTTCGTTTACCTAATCTGAAATATACTTTGTTTTTGCAAGATGAACTTGTTGCGGTAGTGCATGTGAACAGTAAACTAAATATTCAGGAGGAGATAACACCTGCAGAATTGCCGAATATCCCTTTGGTTTTGCGTGAAAGAGGTTCGGGGACGTTGGATGTATTTGAACGAGCCCTGTCGCAACACAATCTGAAGCTGTCTTCTTTGAATGTTCTGATGTATCTTGGTGGTACGGAGAGTATCAAGCTCTTTTTGGAACATACTGATTGTATGGGAATTGTTTCTATCCGGTCGGTGCATAAAGAACTTGTGGCCGGCACTTTACGGGTAGTTGAGATAAAAGGGATGCCAATGTTGCGCGAATTTAATTTTGTGCAGTTACAAGGGCAGGAGGGAGGATTATCTCAGGTTTTTATGCGCTTTGCGGGGCATCATAGCAAGAACTTGTAGGTCAGACTTCTTCCATACGAACCATCTCCCAACCGCAGAACTGTATTACGATGCAGTGAAGTTGCGTGCCTTGGCATAATAGACGGACTTTCGGACTTGCGGCATAACCATGAATTTGAGCCACCGCTTCTTCCCATTGTTCGGCAGACTGGGCATCAAACTTTTCTTTAGGCAGATATTTTAGTTCTACTATATAGCTGTGTGCAATTTCTGAATAGCGTTGCAGGTCAGGCATGAGAAACATGTCGCAAAAGCCATGGTTCAACTCTACCTCAGGTGTCGTCAAGTAATATGCATTGACGCTAAGATAGGCAGTGAAGAATCCTTGAATATTGCGTTCTCCTTCAATGCTGCTGCGCACGGAAGAATTCTCTTTATAAGCTTTGGCTATAAATTCCAATGCAGGTCGCCATTCACCGTCAAAAGCCATGTTATTGAAGAGTATCTCTATATCTATCAGATTGATATAGTGGTGGTTTTGATATTCTTCCAAGATATATTCATAATATTGTTTTCGGACATTTGTATTAGGGATTCCTAAGATAGTCAGATTTCCACGTGTTCCGATGATAGTCAGCATGCCATAGTAAAAAAGCAGGCTGGGAAATATTTCCGGATTCGTGATTTGGTCTGCGGAAAAAGATTGGAATAGGTTAGTGATGATTTTTCCTTCTTCGGCAATGCGTTTGATAACGCCTTTGCGATTACCGTCAAGACGATCCAGTTGGATGAGTTTTTTCATCTTGTTATAATCCGTTCGGGTATTAGGGTCAATCATCTGTTCGGGAGATGCTCCCAACTGAATCCGATTCCGAAGGTAGTAAAGTACCATATCGCAGTTGAACATTTTGGGATCAGAACTCAGGCTTTGACGTGCAAAACAATAATTGTCATACCACGGCTTCATTTCCAGAATCATCTCTTCAATATCTCCATGCAGTTGCCCTGTTTCCTTGTAATATTGGAACATAGTGCGCACATCTTTTTCAGAAAATCCTAGCATCTGGTTAAATACCGGACTGGTACTGATGTTCCAACCGATATTATAACCGCTCGACAAGTCGTCTAGCGTTACGGGACTGACACCGATCATAAAGATACGGTCGAACATTCCTTTATAGTTTTTGAAGGCATCACGGTAGAAGCCGCTTGCGTGGGTGATGGCACGATATATTTCGTTGCCTTTTTCGTTGAGGACGACATTGGTGAAGTTATCGTATTCATCTATAATAAGATATAGGGGATAACCTAATCTCCTGGCTTCGTCATCAAGGATGTGAAGTTTATCAATTCCTTTATCCGCAGCACTGAAACGTTCTATGAATTCATCTGTGTAATATTCACGATATCGGTTGAGAAAACCGTCTAGCTGCACAGCGCTGTAAGAATCGAATCTTTGTGGCAGTTCATCAATATTGCCACCGATTTTGGAAAAGTCAAGATAAAGTATTTGGTATTTGCCTTGAAGCGGAGTTGCATGCTGACCGATCCAGAGATTGCCGAAGAGTTGCTGGAACTTATCTTTTTGTGAAAGGTCATAGTATGACCGAACCATACTAAGCAGTAGACTCTTGCCGAAACGTCGAGGACGAATGAATATCAGGTAGTTGGCTTGATCTTCCAATAAGGGGATATACATTGTTTTGTCCACGTAATAGCAGTTTTGCATGATTACGTCCTCAAAATTGGACATGCCATATGGTATCTTTTTCACTGTTTCCATAACTATAAAGTTTGCTGCTTTTTGTTTTTCAGATCCTAGCTCCTCAAACAATCAAAAATCAAAGATAGTTCTTTTAAGATGATTATTCCATTTTTGTGCGTTTATTTTCCAATTCGATCATAACCGCTGCTTTTTCATTCGAATCTAACCTTCTACAGAAAAAGAAAAAAAGATTTTATCTCTCATTACTCTCATTGTTTTTTCTTAAATATCAGATAATAAGATTCTTATCGAATGAGAGATACTTCTCCGAGAACCTATCTCTCATCATTTTATAGTGAAAATACACCTGAAAACTGTTATCTCTCATTCGTTTTTAGTTATCTCTCATCTATTTCCAGAGTATCTCTCATCATATATTGCTTTTTATTCAGTGGCAACTTTCTTCTTTACATAGACTCTGTGCGAACCTCTTCCTGCAATATCAATACCGGATTCCGGAAGATCAGCCCATTGTTTCAGTTCTTTAGTAGCAGCTGTCTGAAGCAGTCCGGTTAGTCTCTGGTAATTCCGTACAGTCAGGAAAGCGTGTTCGTCGAGAAATTTCAGGGCTAATGTCAGCCGTTGCTCCGGTGTGAACTTTTTAGAAGAGCGTTGTGGTTTCCATGGAGCTCTTTCCAGCCGGCATCTTTCATTAATGTTTCTGATCATCGTTCTGTCTGCCCGAAAATTCACTCCTCCTACGCAGATGCTTTGTGCGTTTCGGTGTTTGGCGCCTTCTTCCGCCTCTTCCCGTTCTTTGTCTCTGCATAGGGCGAGTGAGGGGGTAAAAGTCCCTATTCCGTCTATTTTCACAGAGCGTCCTTCCGCCATCAGATGCGCCATTTCTATAGCGGTCTGGAGCAATACGCCTTCTATGTCTCCGGCACTGAAGCCGCTGACGTCTCCTACTCGTTGCGCCAACTCTTTTATGCTTACATTGTCTATTCGTGCAAACTTGGGATAAGTAATTCTTTTGCCCGTTTTCTGAATGTCGGGCATCTCTTCCATAATGTATCGTGCCATATTGTCTTGGTTCTAAAGTATTAATAGATAAGTTCTTTGGTATTAGAGGTAAAGTTCCTTTCTTCTAATACTAAAGTTCTTATTGGTTAATTATAAACTATAATTGAAGCTTTTGTTTTTATAAATGCCAGTTGCGTTTTTAAAGTTGCAACTTTCATTTGTATAATTGGAATTTGCATTTATAGTTTACTATTAAACAAAGGTAACTTATCTTCTTGATAAAAGCAAGTTTACTACTAATAAAGAATAATTTATTTGTTAATAGATTGGGGGATAAGTAATAGAAGACTGTAATATGGTTAGATAGCGAGAGAATGAAGTCTATAAATACAGGTTTTATAATTTAAAATCAGAAATATAAGAAGAATTCTTTTAGTATTTTTGCGCTTATAGATAATCTTTTATATTTTTGCGAATGAAGTCTATGGTGATAGTCTTCAAAGTTTTATAAAAGAAAATATTGTAAGAAGCGTTGTGCTTCATTCTTGTTTCTGAAAACCTGAGAACTTTCAAAACGTACAAGAATGGCATAGACGGTTCTCGCGTCGTATAGGCGTGGGTCTGCTGTCTATTCATTTGTACGTTTGGGTTTTCTCAGGACCTTCAGAAACAAATGATAGCACGCAGTTCCGCGCTTCTTTTGTTTATTAATACCTTAGTGGAACGTGAGGATAAAGAATCTTTATTTATGAAAACTAAAAAACAAACATTTAATGGAAGCGAATTAGCAATGTTATTTCAGGCTTTTACCAGGAAGTTATTTATCCGTCCACAAAAAGGGGATATATTCTCTGTTTCTACCCATTCGGCCGATAATAGTTGTGATTTCTATTTCAGATTAGATTATTACGAACTGTTGGAAAAAGATTTTCAAGAAGCGTATACATTGGGCAAGTTTGCACAAAGTAATGCTAATAAGGAGTGGGTAAATCTAATGAAAAAAATCCAATCTGCTCAAGATACTTTTCTCGAAGATTCTTCTAGTTTAGAGGATTATTATGAATCAGTAAATCTATTTTGGAAATAGCTGTAGATTATCAAGAATAAATATGAAAAAAGAATATCGTTCATTTAACGGAAGAGACTATTTAGCTTTATCCGTTGTTTTGAGAAATTTAGGTAGATTGGAAATCGTAGAAGAGTTTCTAGTATTTAAACAGCATATTATAGGTGTTCCTAATTATGATCCTAGAGCAGCAACTAACGCAATGTTTGGATATAGTGAAGATGATTTTTGTAATGATTTAGAGGCATTTGTTGATATTATAAATACAAATGATAGAGGAGAGGATACTTTTTTTGTTGCGCTTGATATTTTTATAGATAAGCATATTAATACATATCATCGTTTAATTGATACTGATTTACTGCGTTCAGTCTCTATTTTAGTCGAGTTAATGGGGGCTGTTGCTGCATATAGTAATGAAGAATTAGATTTAGATGATAAAGTTGGTATTTTCAAATCTTTAGTCAGAAGGGAGATATCTCGCTGTCAAGATGTTTTTTATGTGGTGAAATATCGTTTAGAAGGAAATATTCAAAAACCTTATTTGGTAAAATATTAGATATAAAAGAACCATTGAATTAATTTATAAATATGACAAATCTTGAAATCGTAATTCATAATAGCTATATAGCTAATAAATTGTTTCATACTGATAGAAGTGAGGCAGAACTATATCTTGGTAAGATTTTAGAGTTGACTTTTACTCAACATGATTTTTTGTCTAAAATACCAGAACAAGATGCCGCTGTTGTAGGAGAGGCTTATTTGAACTTGTTAGATACTGTAAATGATCCGGAATTTTATCAGATATTTTCAACGCTTGGATATTATTTTTTGTCTTGTGGCTTAAAATTTAATTCTTCAAATATCAGAGCATTGGATAAAAGAGTTTTGATACTAAATTTAGGAGCACAATCGTTTTGCCGAACAATTGCCAGAGCGAAAAATTACTTTTTGTCAGATCATATAGATTTTAATGATTGGCAACATTTTCCGAAAGCTATTAAATCGGTTTTATTATTGGAATATAAAGACCTTGAAATGCTAGATAGAATGGTTCAACTGCCTCGTGATATGTTTTTACGTAGACAATGGTTGAAGGATGCTGTGGAAAAAGGGTATTTTGATGATTTATGTTCAAAACGAAATATTATAAAATCAAGTTTGTCATTACACAATGATATTGTGAGTTATTTACATGAAGAAATAGTAAACAAAGGAACCTTTTATTTTTATGGTTGAACTATGGAGAATACTATCTTATTATATAATAATTCTTTGAATTTTAATTTGAAGCAGACAATGAATGATGTAAGTGATTTGCTATATAATATTCAAAGTTTGAAACAACTTCAACTGGATATTGATAAAATACAAAGTATAAAAGATGGAGCACAATTACAAATTAATATGGCGTGCTTGGCTTTATTGAGGCAATATCTATTGGATGAATCTGCCGTAGGACCAACGTTATTTCGTAACCTTATTCGAAAATATTATCCATTAAGTGATGAACAAATCGTTAAATATGAAGATTGTATTTATAAAGGGGTACATAAGATTGTAGAGAATAATAGATTTGTTAATGATCCACGTGACTGGTATTACATAACAAACTTAAATGTGTTATATCGAAAAGGGGCTGAATTTTCTATCGGCGATAGATTATACAGAGTGTGTTATAAGCGTTTTCGTTCTACTGTGAGATGCTACGATGTTATTCCATCCACTTTAGTTTCTGAAATATCATCATTTGATGATTTGTGTGAATTATACGGGAAAAAAATAGATAGTTTTCAAGTATCTGATATTTTTCGTTTTAATTATAGTATTGATTTTCATAATATTTCTCAGGCTTATTATGGTTTGGCTAAAAATGAATTTACTAAATGGGATTGGGAACTAGTGAGTAAAATTAAGAATGCTGAAAGTATTAATTGGTGGTTAGAAGATTTATTAAATAATAATGGCTTTTTTGCTCAAATGGGTGTAAGAAATGTTGCAGAAACATTGACTCAGTTACAGCATTTATTGGGTACGGAATCTGTGATAGCGCAAAGTGATTTGGATGAAGTGATTGAAAGGTATGAGAAAATGGGGCTTAAGTTATATTCTTATAGTCCTAATATATCAAAAGAGTTTATAGTTGAACATCAAGATGATCTTGATTGGTTAGTTCTTCAAAGAAATCCTTATGTTCAATGGGATTTGGAGTTAATAAATTTATTTCTTAGAAAATACGAGAAACTTGTTCCTGAAAATGAATGGTACAAGAATCTGAATGCCTCCCGTGCTATGTATTCTGCCATTGAAAATCTTCTGAATGATCGGGTGTTGAATGATATAGAGAAATTGTATGAATTATGATTGAATGTTTTAAATTGGATATAATTAGGAATTCTTATTTTAGAATCCGCCGAATACCATTGTTGCTAATATATTTATGTCTTGTCTTTTTGTTTTCATGCGGTGAAGAGAACGAAAAGAATGAAGTTAGAGTAGAAACAGAAATCGTACCTACATCTGAATGTGAGACAATGTTTAGTCAAGGAATCAATGTCTCATCTGAAGGTGAACGGGCTACAATTTCTTTTTCCACTAACAAGGACTGGTCAGTTTCCCTTGCAGAGACGCAGAATGGGGATAATTGGTGTACAGTGTCTCCTTCGAGTGGTAAAGCTGGAAATGTCACATTAACTATTGTGGTGGCTAGTAATACTGGATATGATGACAGGAATGTTGTTTTAAAGCTCAGTGCTGATGAATTGACTAAAAGCATCATGATCAATCAGAAACAAAAAGATGCTTTAACATTAACATCGAATCGATTTGAGGTTGATAAAGATGGGGGAATTATTAATTTACAGGTAAAGTCAAATATAGATTATAAAATTATCGTTGATGAAAATAGTAGAGATTGGATTAAGCCTGTTATTTCTGGACGTACTCGTGGAGTATCTGCCAATTTTTACTCTTTCGCTATTTCTCCAAGTAAGGAGTATGATAAAAGAGAAGGGGAGATTATTATTCAAGGGGAAAAGTTATTTGAAAAAGTAAAAGTTTACCAGACGGGTGAAGCTATGTTACTATTGAGTGAAAATGAATATTTTGTTAGTGATGAAGGTGAGACTATAGCTGTTGAAATAAAAAGTAATTTTGATTTTGGAGTTAAGATGCCTAAAGTTGATTGGATTAATGCAGTTGCTGCTAGAAGTGTTTCAAGTCACACTTTCTACTATATTATTTCTCCTAATATTACTTATGATGAAAGGGAAGCAGAAATCGAATTTTATGATAAAAATAGTAATATTAAACAGTCATTAAAAGTAATCCAAACTCAAAAAAATGCTATTATTATTTCTCAAAAAGAGTATTTGTTATCTTCACAAAAACAAGCAGTTGAAGTTTTAGTAAATTCTAACATAGAATATAATGTCATAATCCCAAATGAGTATAACTGGATTAAAAAAGTAAATAATATCGTGACAAGAGGATTAACAGTTTCTAAATTGTGCTTTAATGTTGATGAAAATATTAGTAATACTGCTAGAACGGGACTTATTTATATTCGTAATAATGATAATACATTGTTTGAAACTATTGAACTGAAACAAAAAGAGAAATTCAATCCTTGATATTACATGTAGGGGTTGCTGGAAGTTTACCATCATTAATAAATGAGATGGATAAGTATGAAATAAAGGAGCTAATTTAAAGTGGAAATTTAGATGGAACAGATATTCGTTTTTTAAGGGAAATGATGGGAACTGATGCTTTTGGTAATGCTACGGAAGGAAATTTGACTGTTTTGAATATGAAAAAAACAACCATTGTAAATGGGGGGGATTTTTATTATGCAGGAAATGCTAATAGTGCAGATGTTAAAGCATATCTAACTCAAAATAATACAATATCTTCCGAAATGTTTTACAAGTGTCATTCTTTAGAATCTATAATATTACCAGAAAGTGTTACTATACTAAAATATTGTGCTTTTGATCGTTGTGATAATTTGGCTAAAATATCTATTACAGGACGCTTAACTAATCTAGGTGACGGACCAATTAGAGATTGTAAAAAGTTGAAGGAAATAAATGTTGCTACAGATAATTTGTATTTCGAATATGTATTTATAACCATAGAACAACCAAAACTAATCAGAAATATCCGAGTGTAAATCTTTAATTACCAGCATATTCTAAAATTTAACACTTTTCGGTTGCCATTTGTCGCTTCCCAAATTTCCACATATTTTTGAGACGTATTTCTGACGTGGAGAATTTGCGGGGCTTGTTTTTTGTCACACCGTGCAGACAGTTGACAAGGGTTTACAACCGTTTACGACAAGCGACAATAACCGCCCCGATATGCGGAAACAGTCACACTGTGTAGAAAAGCGACAATGGTTGACTTCCGTTCACATCCGTTTACCATTTCAGAGATATAGGATTGAAGAAATGAACCATTAAACGATAAAACGGTATGAAAGCAACCAGAAAATGCAGTTTTTGCGGCAAGTCCTTTGTAACCCGAAGCGGTATGCAAAGATATTGCAGTGAGGCTTGTCAGGCAGAAGCCAAACGAGCCAGAGTGATGCAGAAGAACAACCTCTTCAAAGTCGCCCAACCCTTGATGGAGATACAGCATCAGGAGTATCTCACCTTTTCCAAAGCAGCCATCCTCATGGGCTGTTCCCGACAGTACATTTACAAACTTGTAGCCATCGGCAAGCTGAAAGCCTCACGCATCAGCAACCGCATGGCATTCATCCGCAGAGCCGACATCGAGCAGATGTTGGAGGGCAATCCCTATCACCGCATCCTGCCCGGCAACACCTCCACACCAAGGAAATCATCTTCATCTTCCTTACCTGCCAAAAGAGAAAAAAGGGAAAAGGAAAGCGAAGAAGTGTTGGACTTCTATTCGGGCGAGGAGGTGATGTCCCTTTTTAAGGTAAAGCAGTCATGGCTTTACACTTCCGCCAAGCGTAACCATATCCCCATCTGCCGTATCGCAGGAAAGAACTATTACAGCAAGAAGCATATTGACGAGTTTTTCGGTGTGGCAGTTGATATTAGCGAAATTACCGACTGGCTACTGACCGAGGAGGTGGAGGAACTGTTCGGCATGAAGCCGACCGCACTCCGTGCCTACACCTATCGCCATAAGATACCCACTAAAAGAGAGTACGGGCGTACCTATTACTCCAAATCACATTTGAACGAACTCCGCAGAACTGACCTTGTGAACGATGAACGCTACTATACCGTTGAGCAGGTGCAGCAAATCTATGGTCTTTCGTCAGCCAACATCTGCCATATCGTCAAGGTGAAGCACATCGAAAAGATAAAGGTGGGTGTGAAAAACCTGCTTTTGCGCTCAGATGTGGAGCGTGTCATGGCTGAAAGGAACAAATAACCGTGAAAAATCGGGATTATCGAAAATTATTTCAAAATGATGTATCGTGGAGGTATTCACGGATATTTCACGTTGTTCCTTTGCCATCGGAAACATGGATACAACTCCAAAATGTATACAACCAATTAAAACATAATTATTATGAGTAAATGCAAAACAGTTACCTTGCGTAAGCGCAAGATTAAGAACGGGACACAGTATTCACTATGCCTTGACTACTATCCCGGCTACCGTGACAATGTCACCATGAGAGTGATTACACGTGAAGCCTTAGGAATTTACATCTTCGCCAAACCTGCAAACCAGCAGGAACGGGACTTCAACGCACGCATGATGAAGAAAGCGGTCATCCTGCGCAACCAGCGCTACGAAGCCATTTTCAATGAAAACAACGGCTTTTTTGACAAGACCAAGATGAAGGGCGATTTCCTTGCCTATTTCAAAGGACTGGCTGACCGCAAGAATATCAAGTGGCAGCACGTATACAAGCATTTCCAGCGGTTCGTGAACGGCAAATGCACCTTTGAGGAGGTGGATGTGGATTTGTGCCGCAAGTTCATGGAATACCTGCTTGATGCACCCCAATCCATCCACACCAACCAAAAGCTGCACATCAACTCCGCAGCAGGCTATTGGTCAACTTTCCGTGCCGTGCTGCATACCGCTTACCGTGACAGGAAGATAAAGGAGAACCCAAACGGCTTCTTAGACCGCATCGAGTGCATTCCCACCATCAGGGAGCATTTGAGCCAAGAGGAACTGATACGGCTTGCCGAAACACCCTGTGAGGAGGAGGTCTTGAAAAAAGCTTTTCTTTTCGCCTGTCTTACGGGACTGAGAAAGAGCGACATCAGACAGCTCACGTGGCAGCAGATACAACCATACACCAACGGCAGGATGTTCGTTACCACCCGTATGCAGAAAACCAAAGAAATAGTGCATAACCCCATCAGTGATGAAGCCTATGGACTGCTGGGAGAACGGGGCGAGGGACTTATCTTTGAGGATTTCAAGGACAAGATGCTGCAAGGACCACTCCAACGGTGGCTCACGGCAGCAGGGATAACCAAGAAAATCACCTTTCACTGTACCCGCCACAGCTTCGGAAGCCTGCACGTGGAAATGGGAACGGACATGGCTGTCATCCAAGCCTATCTCGGACATAAGAACATTACCACCACACAAATCTATTCCAAGATAGCAGCGCAGCAGATGTGTCAGGTGGTGGACAAGATAACCTTGAAGCGCAAGGAGGCATAAATGTCTCACATTGACAGGTATTCAGAGGGGCGGTTATGGCTACAAGGCTATAATCGCCCCTCTATGTTTTTGGCTTGATGCCACCATTTATAAGCCCCTCAGAGTATGAAACAGAGTATGATATGATGACATTTCGTGAAATACATTGAAAAAGACCGTTCTAACCGCAAATAACGGGCAGTAATTGGGAAAAATAGCATTAACTTTGCACAAAATAATACAGGAACATTCAATCTCTCAACGAAATATGGAATCATCAATCAAGGACAAATACATCATCTTGGGCTTTGTCGGCTTCGCCATCGTCCTAATATCTTCCATTGCCACGCTGGTAATAGCGGACAGCTTCAACCAAGACAACTTTGTCAGGTGGATAGTATTCGTATGCTGTAACCTGTTGGGATGGTTGCTCTATCTCTCCTTTCAGACACTTATCTTTGATACATACGAAATCTACAAAATCAAGTTCGGCAAGAAAGAAACGATTGCCGAAGCCATAGAGGTGCAGGAAGAACTGTCACAAAATACACTTGAAGAAGCCACATCTGTGCCTGGACCTACATCAGTCCCTGAGCCTGTACCCGAATCATCCCCGACAAAAGAAGAGACACTTATCCAAACACAACCGATAGAGCTTACTATCGCCCCGGATCTTCACGAAAAGAACCGTGCCAATTACGCAAGCAGAGAGCAACGGGAAAAGGAAGAGCGCATCCGCATGGTCATGGAGTATTGCCATTATTACCTGCCTCGCATTGCCGACCAAGAAACCGTGAACCACATCTGTACTGAGGTGGACAAATGGATGAATCTTAACACTTATACCCCGAAGCCCATACAAAGACCGTTTACCAAAGACATCAACAACATTCCACTCCGTCACTTCGTATGGAATATCTCTGAGCGTTTCCTGTACAAGAGATACTACAATGGGGATAACCGTGCCAAGTTCATCAAAGCCCTTTTCCCGAAATCGTTTGCTGATACAGACTTATCAACCATCAAGAATTTCAAGGTAGAGCCGTTAAAGACGGAAATTCCCATTGATGAACCCGAAAACGGCAAACTTGATTTCCACTATCCCGAGGATTATGTGCGGAATTAGGATAATCACGACACCAACGACAACCATCCGGTAACTCATAACCGCCTGTTTTACATCGTTTCCCGAGTAATTTTGCCCGTCATTTATGGCTGGGCTTAATTATTCGGGAATTATTTTGCAATGACGTGTCGTGGAGATATTCACGGATATATCATTTCAGTCCTTTGCGCCAAGTCTTACAAAAGAGACGAGTACGCGAATGGAAAAATCAATTCTTACCTTCAACGACCTCCCCGAGGTTGTCGCTCAGCTTCGAGACGAAGTGATGAGCCTGAAAAGCCTGCTCGCCGAGCAGTGCAGTGTGAACAATGCCAAAACGGTGGACACCCACGTGCCCATGTCTGTGGACGAGGCAGCAGAGTATTTAGGTATCCCTAAGGGTACGCTCTACATGAAACTGTCAGAAGGGACAATCCCTGCCACCAAGCCCGGCAAACGCTATTGCCTTTACCGTGACGAACTGGACAAGTGGCTGGAAACCGCCCGAAAGAATCCCATACCGTTGTCAGACGAGGAACTGAACAAGTCCTTATCCTCTTCCCACCGTCGCAAGCCCAACCCACGTAACTGGTGAATGATATGGAAGAGGATAAGAACTATATCAACCTGATACGTGGCGACCTCACAAAAGCATCCCAAGCGCATAACGGTATGCCCGACAGTGTAGGCATGATGAATATCAAGACGGCAAACCAAACCATTCTTGAAGCATCGTTATTGCCTACGCCCTGTGCGCTGTGGGACAGCTTTTGGTACGAGGGGGAACTCTCCTGCTTGTTTGCCGATTCCAACGTGGGCAAGTCCATCCTTGCCGTGCAGATAGCCGACCGCATCGCCCGAACCGACAATGTGCTGTATCTGGACTTTGAACTGTCCGAAAAGCAGTTCCAGCTCCGCTATACCAACGAGCATGGAGAGCTCTACACCTTTCCCGACAAACTCTATCGGGTGTCTATTGACTGCAACCAGCTTTTGGATGCCAACTTTGAGGAAGCTATCATAGGCGGCATTGAACAGATGGCTGTGCAGACCGACTGCAAGATTTTCATCATTGACAATCTTACCTACCTGTGTTGCGCCATGGAGAAAGGCGATGCCGCAGGACGGCTGATGATTCAGCTGAACAATCTCAAAAAGAGATATGCGCTCTCTATCCTTGTCCTAGCACATACGCCCAAACGCTCTTTGGATTGTCCCATCACATCCAACGACCTTGCCGGAAGCAAACGGCTCTACAATTTCTTTGACAGCGTGTTCACCATTGGAAAAAGTGCCCAAGACGGAGGGCTTCGCTATGTGAAGCAGCTTAAAGTGCGCTATGGCACGTTCTCTCATGATGCGGATAATGTAATCGTTTACGAGATTGACAAGGTGGATGCTTTCTTGCAGTTCGTGTTCAGGGGCTATTCCACGGAAAAGGAACACTTGAAAAAATTGGGCGACAATGAATCAAGCCAAAGGGATTGCCAAATTCTGCAACTCTCCCAATCGGGCAAGTCCGTCAGGGAGATAGCCTCACAGGTGAATTGTGGCAAGTCCACCGTAAACCGTATCATCCAGCGCAGCAAAGAGAGTAAAAACGCAGGTGTCCCAAGTGTCCCACTGTCCCAACCCTTAGAGTGTGGGACAATGGGACAGGATGGGACAGCCGACAATCAACCATCAAAAACGGACTAAGCTATGGGCAATTATTCATTACAGAAGTATAAAGGAACGGCAACACGGCATACCTGCCCCAAATGCGGAGACAGGCATTCTTTCGTCTATTACGTGGACGAAAATAATGTGCCGTTGCATCCATCGGTCGGCAGATGTAACCACGAAAGCGGTTGTGGGTATCACTACACTCCGAAAGAGTATTTTCAAGAGCATCCTGAACACAGAACTACCAATGATTTCTCTTTTGACAGGCAAAGAGCAGAGCAGAAGAAAGTGAAGCAGCAAAGTAAGCCGACAGCCATCGGCTATATTCCCCCTCACTATGTGGAGAAGTCGCAAAGCGAGCGTAGCAATTTCTTCCGTTTCCTCTTCACACTCCTTACTTCCTACTATGGCGACAAGGCGAAAGAGGTGTTGAAGCGGTTGTTGGAGGAATACCGTTTGGGGGCTACCCGTGACGGCTCTGTTATCTTTTGGCAGATAGACAGGACGGGCAAGGTACGCACGGGAAAGGTGATGCAGTACAATCCCGAAGACGGACACCGTATCAAGGGAGGACAGACATCGGCAGTGAACTGGATACACAGCATATTGAAAAAGCAGCGTGTGTTGGCAGAGGATTGGCAACTATCCCAATGCCTTTTCGGGGAACACTTGTTGAAAACGCATCCCGACAAGGTGGTGGTCTTGGTGGAATCCGAGAAGAGTGCCGTTATCGGTTCTGCTATCTTCCCCGATTATGTATGGCTGGCTACGGGTGGTAAGAGTCAGATGAGAGAAGAGAAACTCCGTGTACTGTCAGGGCGAACCGTGCTTCTCTTTCCCGATGCCGATGCTTATGCCGAGTGGAAACAGCGAGCCGAGAGCATGTACTTTTGTAAGGTGGTGGTTTCGGACATCATCGAAAGGAATGCCACCCCGAAACAAAAAGAAGCCCATATCGACATAGCCGATTGGATTATCTTTCAGATACGGGAGGGCAAGGTGATGAGTACAGCCAACCACTTGGTCGAGGCTGAGAGAATCCTCCAGCGGATGATAGAGAAGAATCCCGTCCTGCAAAAACTGATAGACGATTTAGACCTTGTGCTGGTCGGTGCATCTCCAATCGGCAACGATGATGAAAAACCTCCCTGACGGAGGAGAGCGGAAGCCGTAGGCTGGAGTTTGCAGACAATGGCTTGCCATTGATATAGCCCACTATAACTACACGCTCCGCTTACGTAGTTGTGGGCTCTCCCGAGGGGATTAGGGTTTTACCCTAATGACCCACTCAGGGCGTTTCTCCCCTGAGAACCCAGAGCAAAGAGTGACCCTCTCTTTGCAATCTCCGCTTATGGGTTGCACCCCTAAGAACCCCATGCGTTTACGGACAGCGGAAAAGCAAACAATAAAGTACAAACCAAAAAACAAGTATCTATGGCAACAAAATCAAGCATACATATCAAGCCCTGCAACATCGCATCGAGCGAGGCTCACAACAGGAGGACTGCCGAATACATGCGCCACATCGGAGAGTCCAGAATCTATGTCGTTCCTGAACTATCCACCGATAACGAACAGTGGATAAATCCCGACTTCGGCAGTCCGGATTTGCGGATGCATTATGACAATATCAGACAGATGGTAAAGGAAAAGACCGGACGTGCCATGCAGGAAAAGGAGCGTGAACGCAAAGGCAAGAACGGTAAAATAGTCAAGATTGCGGGATGCTCCCCCATACGTGAAGGAGTGCTGCTTGTCAGGTCGGACACCACACTGGCAGACGTGCGTAAATTCGGTGAGGAGTGTCAAAGACGCTGGGGAATCACACCGCTGCAAATCTTCCTGCACAAGGATGAAGGGCATTGGCTGAACGGTCAGCCGGAAGCGGAAGACAGGGAAAGCTTCAAAGTCGGGGACAGATGGTTCAAGCCGAACTATCATGCCCATATCGTTTTCGACTGGATGAACCACGAAACAGGAAAGAGCCGAAAGCTCAATGACGATGACATGATGCAGATGCAGACCCTTGCATCCGACATCCTGCTGATGGAACGCGGGCAGTCAAAGGCTGTCACTGGTAAGGAGCATCTGGAACGGAACGACTTTATCATTGAGAAGCAGAAAGCTGAACTGCAACGCATGGATGCAGCCAAACGGCACAAAGAAGAACAGATAAATCTTGCCGAGCAGGAACTGAAACAGGTGAAATCAGAAATACGCACTGACAAGTTAAAGAAGACAGCCACCACGGCAGCGACAGCCATAACTAGTGGAGTTGCTTCTCTTTTCGGGAGTGGAAAACTGAAAGAACTGGAACGTGCCAACGAAAAACTGCAAGACGAGGTTTCAAAACGGAACACCAATATTGAAAAATTGCAGAGCCAAGTACAGCAGATGCAGAAACAGCATGATACGCAAATCCACAATCTCAGAGAAATGCACAGGCAGGAACTTGACATGAAAGAAAAAGAACTGTCACGGCTCGCCAGAATCATAGACAAGGCTTTCAGGTGGTTTCCGATGTTCAGGGAAATGCTGCGCATGGAAAAGTTTTGTGCCATGCTGGGATTCTCTAAAGAAATGACTGAAAGTCTTATAGTCAAAAAAGAAGCCCTGAAATGTAGCGGTAAAATCTATTCCGAGCAACACAGGCGGAACTTTGATATAAAGGATGATATTTTAAGGGTGGAAAATGACCCTGACGATGAAAGCAGGCTGAACCTGACAATAAACAGGAAGCCGATTGCCGACTGGTTCAGGGAGCAATGGCACAGGCTTAGATATGGAGCAAGAGTGCCGCAACAGGAAGAAAGAAAAAGTAGAGGATTCAAATTATAATAGAAGCAATTTGATTAGTAATCTAAAAGCACTCCGATAACGATTAGAGTGCTTTTAGATTGTTTATCATTAATTATCAAAGCAAGTGCAGTTTAAGATTTTACTGAAGTTTGCATTAATAAAGAATATACTACAGCTGATATATGCGCAACATATTGTGACGCTTGTGATTCATTTCCCTTGAAATCCTTAACAAATACCGCTAAGGTATAACTGATATTATTAGGCAGACATATATAGGCAACATCATTGTGAGCTGCAAGAACACCATTTTCATTAACATTACCTGAACCTGTCTTATGCGCTATAACAACCCCTTCTTTATCAAGAAGTGGAGCTGCTATCCTATCTACACCTGTTTTGCATTCTTTTAACGTATTCTTAATGAAACTTTGTTTCTCATCATCGATAAGACCTTCAGTAAACAAACGATTCATCAACATTGCAGCACCAAGAGGAGATGTATAGTTAGAGTAAGCCTTGTTATGGTCAGCCGACATTTCCTCTTCCGTATAAGCTATCTGAAAACTTGAACGAGGAATGAGTGTGGCTATAAAACTATCTGTTTGAGCGACATTAACCATATCCTTAAACATAAGGTTGCTTGCATTGTTGTCACTCTGAGTAAGAGTATAACGCAGCAAATCTCTCACTGTCAATGATATGACTGGCCCTGAATAATCTTTCAGCATAGGACTCCAAGTCTTTGGGTCAAGTTTATCCCTATTTATATTTACTAAGGTATCAAGTGAAATTCCTTTATTGTCAAAGTCATTACAAAGAGCTAATGCCTGATGAACCTTAAACACACTCATCATAGGATAAACACTCTTATTATTGACCTTAACCGTATCTCTGTTATTAACAATAACCGCCACACCAATTTCGCCAGGACAAGCTGAGACAATTTGAGAAATGCTATCAGTCAAAACATTTGTTAAAGGAGGATTTGCGCTATCTTTTGTCGCTGATTTATGGAACAATGAAAATACCAAGATGAAAATGCAAACTAAAGCTATACTCAAAACTACGATTTGTTTTTTTCTGTTTTTTTCCATGTTTATATTATTTATATTTGTTTGACGAGAATATCTTTATTTGCCGACAAAGGTACATAACTTTACGGAAAAATACATAACTTTACGGAAAAATATGTTTCTAAAATATATAAATAGACAGCTGTGGGGAAAATGTGGGGAAAAATTAGATAATTAAAAAGGCTAAATGACTGAAAATAATCACTTAGCCTTTTAATCCGTACCCAGACCCGTACTTCGTAATTGCTGCGCCCATCATTCAAGACTGTCAAATCGGGTCTTTCCTGTCAAGCCAATGATGCCTATGCGTATGCCAAACACATGGATTACGGATTTCTCGTTCCGTGAACAAACACTTTATCCGCAACTCTGCTATGTGGTGTATTGGCTTAACTCCATTTCTATGGGCAACACTTTTGTTGCAGATTTCAAGCAGCTTTTATCGAAATACCCATCAGTAAGAACTCGTTTATTAGGCTTTCCTCATAATTGGGAACAAGAGCCTTTGTGGAGATAAAATAATTGCCCTGTTTCTTAAAAAGCACTGGGGCAAACCAGCTCCGTCTTTAATTGTTTCCAATAAATGGATTGTTTCAAGCCCCTATAGAAAGAGAACAAAAATTCCTGTGTGAAAATTAATCTACGACAAGGAGCAAGCAAGGAGCAATATCAAACAAAAATCAATACCTTTGCAGTACATATGAGATAGACCAAAACAAAAGTGGAATATCGGAAACGAATAGCAAGGAAAAGAGAAGAAACGACCCAAGTTGATGTCCTTTTTGAGTTAATAATCAATAAAAGCGTTAAATCTTCACCTTTTAGAATGTGCAATTAAAAATAACAACCATATTTCTGACTTATTATCTATAAAATATTGAGTAATAATCGGTTGTAAATACGATGTCTGTTGATGGAGTTTTGTTTAG
The DNA here is from genome assembly GCF_058231005.1 of Bacteroides sp. RCH18. Taxonomy (NCBI): domain Bacteria; kingdom Pseudomonadati; phylum Bacteroidota; class Bacteroidia; order Bacteroidales; family Bacteroidaceae; genus Bacteroides; species Bacteroides sp. RCH18. The sequence goes on from NZ_JBIPTC010000002.1 coordinate 1,553,941, forward strand.
TAAGGATATGGCTAAACTTTGGAAATTTCCGGAAGGTAAGTCTTTGAGCTATTCCATACCTTATGGGGTGACATTTATTGATGGTGAGGCTTTTAGTACAAGTTGTTATGATTCTAGTTTAATTTCTGTTGAAATTCCAGAAAGTGTTGCCGAGATAGATAATGGAGCATTTTCTAGATGTGCTAAATTGGTAACAATAACTTTGCCTAGTAGTTTAATGTTAATAGGCAATCAAGCATTTGCTTTTTGTCTCGGATTAAAGGAAATACATTGTAAAAAGGGACCAAATCCTCCGAGATTGGGACAATGGGTGTTTAGGGATGTGGATAAAAAAAATGTATTTTATATGTCCCTAAAAAATCTTCATTTATTTATCAAAATACAAATGAATGGAAAGATTTTAAAAATATAATTGAAGAATGATTTAATTTATTATCTGAAATATGTTTTATGTATAATGTGATTTGACTAATTATTTTTTTTCAATATAATGTATTCTGGATTAATAATGAAATATTGTGATGATTGCTTTAGGCATAATATGTAAACGAGATTCATTGGAAGTTTGTTTAATGGCTATTTATTTGAGTTGCTAATTTTAAAAAATAAAGATATGAAAGCATTTGGAATTACTTGTCAATTAGTGTTATTATTAATGTGCGTAACTGCATGTAGCAAATACGACGATGGTGAATTATGGGATAGAGTTAATTCTTTAGATGACAGAGTGACCTCTATTGAGAACCGATTGAAAGCATTGAATAATGATATTACATCAATTAGTGCTTTAGTAGGGGGACTTCAAAATAGGTTATATCTAACTAATGTTACTACATTGGGAGATGGCTATACACTCACATTTTCAGATGGTTCTCATATCACGGTTTCAGATGGAAAAGATGGAGTTGATGGAAAGGATGCTCCAGTGATCAATGTTCGTTATTATAATGGCAAATACTATTGGGTGCAAACTATTAATGGTGAAACAACATGGCTTAATGATAGTGATGGAAACAAGATTCCTGCGTCAGGAACGGATGCTATCACGCCACTATTGAAAGTAGACTCTGATGGATATTGGATCATAAGCTATGATAAAGGTTATACTTATTCCAAATTGCTTGACGAATACGGGAAGGCAGTTAAAGCTTCTGGAATGGATGGTGATTCATTTTTTGAATCTGTAGAGGCAACGGAAGATGAACTCAGATTAATACTCAAAGAGGGAACAGAAATAGTTATTCCTTTGGGAGAACAATCACTTTATAAAGCTGTAAATTTAGGACTTAGTGTGAGGTGGGCTTCATTTAATTTGGGAGCAATGACATCTTCGGAGAAAGGTGGCTATTTTCTATGGGGAGATGTTGATAATGTAGGAGTTATGCCTGATTATCAGGCTCCTAATATTGATAATATCTGTGGAAGCAAATATGACATAGCACGTGCAATGTGGGGAGGCTCATGGAGATTGCCCAATAAGGCTGAGCAAATAGATTTGATTAAGAAATGTACATGGACAAGAGCAACAATAAACGGAGTCAGTGGTATGAAAGTAACAGGTAGTAACGGAAATAGCATCTTTTTACCCTCTACGGGTTATATGCTTCCGGCAAGTGGACCAGCAGGAGCTACACAGCTAGTGGACGAGAATAGTGGTTATTATTGGGTTGGAGAATCTTACGGTGATACTTATGGACGTTTTGGCTATGTTTTCTATTATAATTCTACAAGTTATTATTATAATGCTAGTTGGAATGCAAGTATGATTAAAATGGCAATTAGACCTGTTAAAGAGTAATTTTTATTTCAGAATTACATTTCTTCCATTAATCCTTTAGTAATCCAAAGATATCTTTAGATTGCTAAAGGATTGATTCGTGTTCTTTTTTAGAATAATCTATCAATTATATGCAAAATACACATATCTTTGTATACATCAAGAACGTGGTATGAGAAGATATATATGGTAGATTATAAATTACAGCGTTTTCTAGATGCCCAGCAAGGTGTTTATAACCAAGCACTTGCAGAAGTGAAAAATGGGAAAAAATATTCTCATTGGATTTGGTACATATTTCCTCAGTTAAAAGGACTGGGGATGAGCTATAATTCTCAGTATTATGGAATTTGTGGTAAAGAGGAGGCCGAAGCATATCTTGCTCATCCCATTTTGGGAGTGAGACTCCGTGAAATAACAACAGTATTTTTGCAACTGAAAGGTAAGACTGCGGTAGATGTATTCGGAGGATTGGACGCAATGAAAGTGCTGTCGTGTATGACACTTTTTAATGAAGTTGCTTCTGATGATTTATTTCAGAAGGTAATTGATCTGTATTTTCAAGGCAGGCCGGATGAGACAACAAAGAAAATACTAAATAAATATTAGAACTGATACTTATGGGCTGTTTAATGAATTTGTTATGGTTATTACTTGGCGGTATTTTTACGGCAGTGGAGTACTTAATCTCAAGTATATTGATGATGCTTACAATTGTAGGTATACCTTTCGGTATGCAAACATTGAAGTTGGCAGGACTTGCTTTGTGGCCTTTTGGAAAAGAAGTAAGGAGTGGTGGGCGTTCAAGCGGATGCCTTTATATACTGATGAATGTTTTATGGATATTTTGGGGTGGTATTTGGATTTGTTTGTCACATCTGGTTTTTGGAGCTGTCCTATGTATCACCATCATTGGGATACCCTTTGGTTTGCAGCACTTTAAGTTGGCTGCGTTAGCATTATCACCATTTGGAAAGGACATCGTAGGAGCATAATGTAACAATAAGAGAAGTGACTATAACAAAAAGTTATAATACATAATTAGAAACAATTGGTTTGTCTTGATTGTTTGCCGTACCTTTGCACCCGCAAAATTATAAAAAGATAAAAAAATGATTTCAACCGCTACAAAAACGTTGCAAACCAACAACAAGACAATTTACGTTGCAATACTTTCTACTTTAACTTTTTTCTTATTTTTAGATTATATTCCTGGTTTACAAGCATGGTCCGCATGGGTGACTCCTCCGGTAGCTTTGTTTCTCGGACTTATTTTCGCATTAACCTGCGGACAGGCACATCCCAAATTTAATAAAAAGACATCTAAATATTTGCTGCAATATTCTGTAGTAGGATTGGGATTCGGTATGAATCTTCAGTCGGCTTTGGCATCCGGTAAAGAAGGGATGGAGTTTACTGTTATTTCTGTGGTAGGCACGTTGCTCATCGGCTGGTTTATTGGTCGTAAAATCTTCAAGATAGACAGAAATACTTCCTATCTGATTAGTTCGGGAACTGCTATCTGTGGTGGTAGTGCTATTGCGGCAGTAGGGCCGGTGCTGAGGGCCAAAGACAGTGAAATGTCTGTGGCATTGGGAACGATTTTTATTCTGAATGCTATTGCACTTTTTATCTTCCCGGCTATCGGACATGCTTTGGATATGACCGAACATCAGTTTGGCACATGGGCTGCCATTGCTATTCATGATACCAGTTCTGTGGTGGGAGCAGGCGCTGCTTATGGTGAAGAAGCACTGAAGGTTGCTACAACTATCAAGTTGACCCGTGCTCTTTGGATCATACCAATGGCATTCGCCACTTCTTTTATATTTAAAAGTAAAGGGCAGAAGATAAGTATTCCCTGGTTTATTTTCTTCTTTATTCTGGCTATGATTGCGAATACATATTTACTGAATGGCGTGCCACAGTTGGGTGCTGCCATCAATGGAATTGCACGCAAGACATTGACTATTACCATGTTTTTTATAGGCGCTTCCCTTTCTTTGGATGTTCTAAGATCTGTCGGTGTCAAACCTTTGATCCAAGGCGTTTTGTTATGGGTGGTCATAAGTTTAAGTACATTAGCCTATATCTATTTCGTGTAAAAAGTGAAAGAAATGTCCCCTATCTGAATCCTCGCAATACAATTCAGATAGGGGACATTTCTTATGTTTAAGCTAAAAATAAGCTGTCTCAAAACATCGAATGAGACAGCTTATATTATTTATAGTTGAATCGGTTGAGACAACTTATTCTTTATTCAAGGCTTCGAAGATCAATCCTTCTAATTCTTCAGCAAGTTCGGGATTATCTTTGATACATACCTTGGCTGCATCACGTCCTTGACCCAGTTTAGTGTCATTGTAGCTATACCATGAACCGCTCTTTTTGATGATTCCCAGTTCTGCGCCCAAATCGATGATTTCTCCGGAGTGAGAAATACCTTCACCGAACATGATGTCAAATTCTGCTTTGCGGAAAGGGGGTGCTACTTTGTTCTTCACCACTTTCACCTTAGTCAGTTTACCAAGAACTTCTTCACCATCTTTGATTGGCTGGCTGCCACGGATATCTATACGTACAGAAGCGTAGAACTTCAATGCGTTACCACCTGTCGTTGTTTCCGGATTACCGAACATGACGCCAATCTTTTCACGGAGCTGGTTGATAAAGATACAAGTCGTACGTGTTTTGCTGACTGTACCGGTCAATTTACGCAAAGCCTGTGACATCAGACGTGCCTGCAAACCTACCTTATTGTCACCCATGTCGCCTTCAATTTCTGCTTTCGGAGTTAATGCTGCTACGGAGTCAATAACAATAATATCAATAGCGGAAGAACGGATTAACTGTTCGGCTATTTCCAAAGCCTGCTCTCCGTTGTCCGGTTGAGAAATCCAGAGATTGTCTACATCCACGCCTAATTTCGCTGCATAGAAGCGGTCGAAGGCATGCTCGGCATCAATAAAAGCGGCGATACCACCGGTTTTTTGTGCTTCGGCAATGGCGTGAATAGCCAAAGTCGTTTTACCGGATGATTCCGGACCATAGATTTCGATGATTCTTCCCCTAGGATATCCTCCTACGCCAAGTGCTACGTTTAAAGCAATGGAGCCGGTAGGAATCACTTCCACTTGTTCAACACTATTATCACCCATTTTCATGATAGAACCTTTACCGAAGTTCTTTTCTATCTTTTCCATGGTAGCCTGTAAGGCTTTCAGTTTTTCGCTTGATGCCATTTTATTATCTGTTTCAAAATTAAGTTCGTCTTTCTTTGCCATACCTTATTCTTATAATTAATGGATTTATTGATTTAAAATCTGTGAGGCATGCTCTTTGGTTTTCACTTCTTTGGGAGTGATAATCCGTTCTATGACTCCTTCTTCATTGATCAGGAAAGTAGTGCGGAAGGTGCCCATATAGGCACGTCCATACAGCTTTTTCTCTCCCCATACACCAAATTCTTCTACTAACTTTTTGTCCGTATCGGCTATCAGTGTAAAAGGAAGATTATTCTTATCGATGAATTTTTGGTGCGACTTCTCGCTGTCTACGCTGACACCGATTACTTCGTAACCGGCTTTACGCAGTTCGGAATAGTTGTCGCGCAGACTGCATGCCTGTGCCGTGCAGCCCGATGTGCTGTCTTTCGGATAGAAATACAGTACTATCTTTTTTCCTTTATAAGCACTCAGTCGGATCTCTTCACCTTTTTCATTGATGCCTAATACTTCCGGTGCTTTATCTCCTATATTCTTCATTCGACTCGTTCTATTATAGTTCCAGATCTTTATCAAACACTTCATGCCAAGGCAGTCCCTGCTTATTGAGCTGTTCCATGAACGGGTCCGGATTAAATTCTTCTACGTTGTTTACACCCGGACGTTGCCATTCGCCTTTGAAGAACATCATGGCACCGATCATAGCCGGAACACCGGTGGTGTAGCTGACTCCCTGCATACCTGTTTCCTTGTAAGCCTCCTGATGGCTGCAGTTGTTGTAGACATAGTAAGTACGTTCTTTTCCGTCTTTGATGCCACGGATACGGCAACCGATAGAGGTTTCACCTTCATAGTTCTCACCTAAATCCTGTGGATTGGGCAATACTGCTTTCAAGAATTGTAATGGTACGATTTTAGTTCCGTTATAATCAACTTCATCGATACGGGCCATGCCGATATTCTGAATCACGCGTAAGTGAGTCAGATATTCTTGTCCGAAAGTCATCCAAAAACGGGCACGCTTGATTGTCGGGAAATGCTTGACCAACGATTCCAGTTCTTCATGATAAAGAAGATAGGAATCACGTGGACCGATATTAGGATAAGTCAGATCTTTGTGAATTTCCAGCGGACCGGTTGTCACCCATTGACCATTCTCATAATAACGTCCGTTCTGAGTAATTTCGCGGATATTGATTTCCGGATTAAAATTGGTGGCAAATGCTTTATGATGATTTCCTGCATTACAGTCTACGATATCCAGATATTGGATTTCGTCAAAATAATGTTTGGCTGCATAGGCTGTGTAGATTCCACTGACTCCCGGATCGAAACCGCAACCAAGAATGGCAGTCAGACCTGCTTCCTTGAAACGGTCGTGGTAAGCCCATTGCCAGCTGTATTCAAAATGAGCTTCATCTTTCGGCTCATAGTTGGCTGTATCCAGGTAGTTGACACCCGCCTTCAGACAGGCTTCCATAATGGTAAGGTCCTGATAAGGAAGAGCAACGTTGATTACCATTTCCGGCTTAAAGTCATTGAATAAAGCTACCAGTTCATCTACATTATCCGCATCCACTTTGGCGGTTTTTATATTGGGATTGCCTATAGCTTTGACGATATTATCGCATTTCTCCTTTGTACGGCTGGCAATCATGATGTCTGTGAATACATCGGCATTTTGTGCCACTTTGTGTGCTACGACAGTACCAACACCGCCTGCACCGATAATAAGAACTCTACCCATTTCTTTTAATTAATAAATTATAAATCAAAAATTAAGATTTTAGAATTGTTAGCTTGGCAAATATACGTGATTATTTTCAGATAATCACCGCGTCGCTACTCCTTTTTATTTGAAACGTTGCAAGATGCCACTCTCAAATTCCAGCGTTTTTCCGTTGTAGAACCAAGTTTCGAAACGACTGTCTTTTTTTAACTGTATTTCTACAGGATCACCTATTGACAGACGACATTCGTCGGTGTTCATACCTTCTTCCAAATCACCCCGTGCGATGATTGCCCAACGTTTATCTGTGATAGCCGGATACTTCTGATGGATGTCTCCAAATCCGAAAAGGTCTTCAATATAATTCTCGTTTTTGACGATAACGTCATATTTCAAGTCAACCTCTGTTTCATAAAGTGATCCATGCCGATCCTCCAGTGAGAGGATAACCAGACTTCCCGGACCGGAGATTTTTATTTCTTTTATTTTCAAAACAGTGTAGCGAGGCAAATGTATGCGGTTTTCCATTTGCTTGTTTTCAAGGCTGAAGACTCTTTTTACAGCCAATGTCCGTTTCGGATAGACGGTCAGATCAATATATTTGTCTTTCAAGGTTTCCAGATTTCCGGACTTTTTGCTACTGAAACTGATGGCGTTGGAAAAATATCTCATTTTCTTTTCAGCTTGGAAATCGCTCACGTCCATACCGGAATTAGTGCGGGAAAGAGCTACTTCCAGATAATAGGAATGTCCCTGCGAATCCTGAAATATGATTTTCACGGGATATGACTGACTGCCAACTCCTATGGCGGTAATGGTTGCTTCGGTGTTGACCGGAATAGACACTTCCCGATATCCGGAGTAACTATTGGCGTCGTCCACCCGTGCCATATCGGACTGAACATATATCTTTCTGCCTGTCAGCAATTCTTTTGCCGTGTCTACGTCTTTCAGATTAACTAATCCGTTGATATAGGCACGGGGATTCTTTTCGCAAATTTCATCCGGACGTGTATTTTTAATCTCATAATAATATTTTTCTCCGTCACATTCGAAGAGGAGTCGAGTGGAATAGCTCATGTCATTTGATAGTTCTTGAGATTTTTCTTCATATCCGGCGAAAGTAAGAATCTTGTGTTTCAGAACGCTGTTGTCTGCCCCTTTTTCTGTCTCATACACCGAAAGGGTAGGGAGGAACATGTCACGTCCGGATGGAATAAACATGAATTTCATTCCGGGTGTCCATTTACATAAAAGTTGCAGTGGGAAGTTCTCTTTTATGAACTGTTCTTCTTCACTTAGAGGGTCTTCCTGATTGGAAATAGTAGTGACAAGATAATCATTTTGCGCTGTGATATGAGAGGTACCACAACCAAGCAGGATTAGAAATAGGACGATTGTTCTCATATTTATTTACTTTAGATGAACTATGTAATCTTATTGTTTGTTTTATAGATAATGGCAAATGTATGTATTTTATATCGCATTAGATGGTATTTCCCAATCTTTTTGATATCTTTGCCCCCGATTTTAACTTAAACGTTATAACAAAATGAAGAAAGTATTCGTTTCAATTTGCATTGCCAGCACAGTACTTGCAATGTTTTCATGCCGTTCGGTTGAGAAGGCAGTCCCATTGGCTTCAATCAATGGTGAGTGGAATATTATAGAAGTTAACGGCTCGAAAGTAACTCCGGGCGAAAGCAGAACCCTTCCCTTTATTACTTTTGATACAGCGACCGGAAGAGTATCCGGTAACAGCGGATGTAACCGTATGATGGGTAGCTTTGACGTGAATGCCAAGCCAGGCAGCATGGAGCTTAAGGGAATGGCTAGCACCAGAATGATGTGTCCGGACATGACTACCGAGAGAAATGTGTTAGGTGCGCTTGCACAGGTGAAAGGTTATAAGAAAGCCGGTAAGGATAAAATGTTTCTTTGCAATGAGTCCAATCGTCCGGTTGTAGTTCTTGAAAAAAAGGAGGCTGATGTGAAACTATCGGTATTGAACGGAGAATGGAAAATAAAGGAAGTGAATGGTGAAGCAATTCCTTCGGGAATGGAAAAGCAACCTTTCATTGCTTTTGATGTGAAAAAGAAAACACTTCATGGCAATGCCGGATGTAACTTGATTAATGGTGGTTTTGAAACTAGCACTACTAATACTAAATCAATCTCTTTCCCTGGGGTGGCTAGCACAATGATGGCTTGCCCTGATATGGAAGTGGAAGGTAAGATTCTGAAAGCAATGAATGAAGTGAAGTCGTTCGATAAACTTTCCGGTGGTGGAATCGGTTTGTATGACGCAAATAATGCGTTGGTGATTGTACTTGAAAAGTAAGATATACGTATTATATTAAATAGGTATGCCTGTGTCGCACATAACGATACAGGCATATTTTTTATTCCTTTATGATCTATTCTTTTGCTTTATTGAACCAGAGCTGTTTCCATTTGTTTAATGAGTCGATAGCTGTCTGGCTTCTATGTGACTTGACAGCAGTCATTTCGATTTAAAACTGTCGTTTTGGCAGAAAATATGTCACGTATTCGTCTGATTTCTTTTTGGCACATGGTTTGTTTTTTAATCAGCGTCCGTTTGAAAGCCCTTACAAAGAGAAAGAAAACAACCGGACAAAAAGAAATTGAATAATAATAAATAAAAAGAATAACGATCATGGGAAAAATTATTGGTATTGACTTAGGAACAACAAACTCTTGTGTTGCCGTATTTGAGGGCAACGAACCTGTAGTAATTGCAAACAGTGAAGGTAAGCGTACAACTCCTTCTGTGGTTGCATTTGTAGATGGCGGCGAACGTAAAGTAGGTGATCCTGCTAAACGTCAGGCTATTACTAACCCGACACGTACGATCTTCTCTATCAAACGTTTTATGGGTGAAAACTGGGATCAGGTGCAGAAAGAGGTTACACGTGTTCCTTATAAAGTAGTGAAAGGTGACAACAACACTCCGCGTGTAGATATTGACGGTCGTCTGTACACTCCGCAAGAAATCTCTGCAATGATTCTTCAGAAGATGAAGAAGACTGCTGAAGATTATCTGGGACAAGAAGTTACAGAAGCTGTTATCACCGTTCCTGCATATTTCTCCGATTCTCAACGTCAGGCTACTAAAGAAGCCGGACAGATTGCAGGTCTGGAAGTAAAACGTATTGTTAACGAACCGACAGCTGCAGCTCTTGCATACGGTCTGGACAAGGCTCACAAAGATATGAAGATTGCTGTATTCGACCTTGGTGGTGGTACTTTTGATATCTCTATCCTCGAATTCGGTGGTGGTGTATTCGAAGTTCTTTCTACTAACGGTGATACTCACTTGGGTGGTGATGACTTCGACCAGGTAATCATCAACTGGCTGGTACAGGAATTCAAAAACGACGAAGGTGCTGATTTGACTCAGGATCCAATGGCTTTGCAACGTCTGAAAGAAGCTGCTGAAAAGGCTAAGATTGAACTTTCTTCTTCAACAAGCACAGAAATCAACTTGCCGTACATTATGCCGGTAAACGGTGTGCCCAAGCACTTGGTGAAGACTTTGACTCGTGCAAAATTCGAATCATTGGCTCACGGATTGATTCAGGCTTGTCTGGAACCATGTAAGAAAGCAATGAGCGACGCTGGTTTGAGCAACTCCGATATTGATGAAGTAATCCTTGTAGGTGGTTCTTCCCGTATCCCTGCCGTACAGAAATTGGTAGAAGATTTCTTCGGAAAGACTCCTTCTAAAGGCGTGAACCCGGATGAAGTAGTAGCTGTTGGTGCTGCTGTACAGGGTGCTGTTTTGACAGACGAAATCAAAGGTGTGGTATTGTTGGATGTTACTCCGTTGTCAATGGGTATTGAAACACTGGGTGGTGTGATGACGAAATTGATTGATGCTAATACAACAATTCCGGCTCGTAAGAGTGAGACCTTCTCTACTGCTGCCGATAATCAGAGTGAAGTAACTATTCATGTATTGCAGGGAGAACGTCCGATGGCTGCTCAGAATAAGTCAATTGGTCAGTTCAACTTGTCAGGTATCGCTCCGGCTCGTCGTGGTGTGCCTCAGATTGAGGTTACATTCGATATCGATGCAAACGGTATCTTGAAGGTATCTGCTAAGGATAAGGCTACAGGTAAAGAACAGGCAATCCGTATCGAAGCTTCCAGCGGTTTGAGCAAGGAAGAAATCGAAAAGATGAAGGCTGAAGCTGAAGCTAATGCAGAAGCAGACAAGAAAGAACGTGAAAAGATCGATAAACTGAATCAGGCTGACAGCGTGATTTTCCAGACAGAAAATCAGTTGAAGGAATTGGGTGATAAGTTGCCTGCTGATAAGAAAGCTCCGATTGAAGCTGCTTTGCAGAAACTGAAAGATGCTCATAAGTCTCAGGATTTAGCTGCTATTGATACAGCTATGGCAGAAATCAATACTGTTTTCCAAGCTGCAAGTGCTGAAATGTACGCTCAAGGCGGAGCTCAGGGTGGTGCACAGGCTGGTCCTGATATGGATGCAGGTCAGAATGCTGGTCAGGATAATAGCAAGCATGGTGACAATGTTCAGGATGCAGATTTTGAGGAAGTGAAGTAAGTATCGATAAATAACGATAACAATAAATAGGAATATAGGGTGTAACTCAATAAGTTACGCCCTATTTCTTTTTGTAGACTTTTCTTTGGCTTTGCTTATTTCTCGGATTTTTATCGTATATTTGTACCATAATTGTACCGACACTTAAAAGTAGATAATGTGACACTTACAAGAATGCCGGTATTGAGAATGAGGAATATAAGTAAAAAGTAGATTATGCCAGCAGCAAAATTTGAAATAAAACGGAAGTGCCAGATTTGTGGAGAAGAGTTTTTAGCCAAAACAATAGAATCTTGGTATTGCTCTCCCAAATGTTCCAAAATTGCATGGAAGCGACGCAAGGATGAAGAACAAAGATTGCAAAGGTTGGACGAAGTGGTTAAGAAGATACCCAAGTCCAAAGAGTACATCACGGTTCCTGAAGCATACGCATTGTTTGGCATAAGCAAGGAAACTCTTTATCGTTTGATTCGTAAGGGTACAATCCCCAGTGTAAATGCAGGAGAAAGACAGACATTACTATCAAAAGCAGAACTGATGAAACTCTATCCTCCACGCAAGAAAGCTCTCACAAAGCCGAAACCTGTTGCCAAACTATATAGTCTGGAGCCGAAAGATTGTTATACCATTGGAGAAATCACAGAGAAGTTTCTTGTGAATGAAAGTACAGTTTATCTCCACATACGCAAATACTCTATCCCTACCCGGCAGATTGGGAACTTTGTGTATGTACCCAAGAAAGAAATTGATAACTTATATAAAGGTGTGAAGCGATGAAGAAAGCATTAGTCAATACACGAGTGTCGGTAAAGCTCCGCAAATCTGAATATCGTGATGAATGGTATCTTTATGTGGAATCTTATCCTGTATTTCAATCCGGAAAAGATACGCCACAAAGAGTGCGTGAATATCTCAATCGTACCATTACAACACCTATTTGGGATAAGTCACGCAATGCAAGGACTAATGCCGAAGGCAAAACCACTTATAAGCCGAAGCGAGATTTGAACGGTGTCATTCAATGTAAGTCGCAATTAGACCAGGAATCATGTATCTATGCCGACAAGGTCAGAAGCCTACGACAAAAGGAATACGACAATGCAGCTTTATATGCCGATACCGATGCAGAACAGGCGGAGCAGTTGGAACGCTCCCGAAGTAATTTCATTGAGTACTTCGACCATGTGCAGCGAACAAGGCATGCCCATAGCTCTGATTCTATCATTGTCAACTGGAGGAGAGTGCATGAATTATTGAAGATTTTCGCAAAAGGTGACACCATTCTCTTTTCGCAAATAGACTTAAAGATGGTTGAATCGTTCCGGCAATTCATAATGAATGCCCCACAAGGAGGCACTAAACGAGGTACGATTTCTCAAAATACAGCAGCAACCTATTTCTCTATCTTCAAAGCCGGATTGAAACAGGCTTTTATAGACGGATATCTGACTATTGATATTTCTGCAAAAGTCAAAGGCATTCAAGAAAGGGAAAGCCGGAGAGAATATCTCACGGTAGAGGAATTGAACCGACTGGCTCAAACACCTTGTGACCCATTACTGAAACGTGCTGCCTTGTTCTCTGCTTTAACAGGAATCCGTCATTGCGACATTCAGAAGTTGAAGTGGTCGGAAGTGGAAATGTTCAATGGAGGCTATCGGTTGAATTTTACTCAGCAAAAGACAAAAGGAGTTGAATATATGCCTATATCAGAGCAAGCATATAATCTCTGTGGAGAGCCAAAAGAGGGTGAACTTTTGGTTTTTGCCGGACTTCCTGACCCTTCTTGGATAAACCGTCCTGTCAAAAAGTGGGTTGAAGCTGCCGGAATCACCAAACACATTACCTTCCATTGTTTTAGGCACAGCTACGCAACCCTGCAACTGGCTGGAGGAACTGATATTTATACGGTCAGCAAAATGTTGGGACATACAAATGTGCGAACAACACAGGTGTATGCAAAGGTTGTTGATGAAAAGAAAGAGAAAGCTACAGAAACTATTAAATTGGATTTATCTCAAACAAAATAACCATTATTATACTTTGTAAGTATAGCCATCTGCGTAAAATCTGCGTGGGTGGCTTTTTGTTTTTATCTATGGTCTTTTCTTCAGACCATCTTATGATTCCTTTATGATTGAAGACATTATCATAAAAATCTACTGCTGAATTCTCCACTATTCATGTTGATAATCAATGGGTAATCCTTATGATGATTATGTTTCGTTACTGCTTGTTTATGTGATGTATTACACTATGAAATCAGTATGCGTAATCGCTGTTATTTTGCCGAAAAATCAAAAAACAAGTAGCAATATGAGTGAGAAGAACATTACATTTGAAGATTTACCCAAAGCAATGTCGTGGTTGATGGATAAATTGAATGAGCTGGATTCTAAAATAGATGGATTAAACAATCAGAATCAAAGCGTTCCAACCGAACAATGGATGAACCTTAAGGAATTGTGTGATTATATTCCCAGTCACCCGGCAGAGCAAACTGTATATGGCTGGACGAGTTGTCATCTAATCCCATTCCACAAAAGAGGGAAGCGTATCATGTTTCTAAAATCGGAAATTGACGAATGGCTCCATGCCGGCAAAATCAAATCTGATAAAAACTTGGAAGATGAAGCCGCCCAATTCATAAAGTCAAAAAGAAATACCAAATTCTAATGGATTCAACCAATTTATGCAATGCGCTCAGAATGGAATTTGAAGGAATCTTTGAAAACAAGATTCCTTTGGATGCTTTTCCTGCCAAAATTCAAGATATGATATTGGCTCTATCCCGACAAGAGAATTATTCCATAGAATATATGATGGCTTCTCTTTTGGTTGCAGTGTCAACCGCTATCGGCAACGCTGTCAATATTCGTATTCGTGGTGGATGGATTAGTAATCCTGCCCTTTATATGATATTGGTAGGTCGTCCCGGAATGGGCAAAACCCCACCTTTGGATTTTGCATTCCGTCCTATCCGAAAGCATGATGCCAAAATCATCAAACAATTTAAATTGGATATGGAGCATTATAATAGCTTGGTTGAAAACAATAAGGCTAAAAAAGACAAGTCCTCTTCATTGCCGGACAAACCAATTTTACGAAGAACCATCATATCCGATTTTACACCGGAAGCTTTAATGCGTGCGTTGGATGACAATCAGCGAGGTGTCGTGGTATATGTGGATGAAATTATGGGAATGTTTAATGCCGTGAATCAATATAGCAAAGGACAACTCATTGAGCAGCTATTGACAGCCTTTAGCGGAAAACCATTGGATATTTCAAGATGTAGCATCCCTGTACCTATTCATATAGAGCATCCTTTTATAAATATTGTCGGCACGATGCAAACGACACGTATGCACGAACTGATAGAGAAAGGATATAAAGACAATGGGCTGATAGACAGAATAATTTTTGTTTATCCATCGTCTCAGGAAATTTCAGATTGGGGGCTGGATGAAGAATCTTCCGTATCAACTTTTGGTAAATACTCATCAATGTGGGATTCTATTATAAATAAGGTAATTAGTTTGCCATTTATAGAGAATGAAGATGACAGAGCCATACATAATGTATTGGAATTTTCTTCGGAAGCCAAAGCCTATTTTACAAACTGGCGCAATAATGCAGTTCGGGCTGTTAATCAAATCCAAGATGATGGATTGGTGGATAGCAGAGTGATTAAAGCTCCCATGATTACGGCTCGTTTAGCTTTAGTCTTGCAAATCCTTCGTTGGGCTTGCGGTGAAGAACACAAGGATTTTGTGGATATTGACTCAACCAAATCTGCTATTGCATTGAGTGAATACTTTGAGAACTGTTATACCAACATTCAGAAATATATGTTGCGAGAGAGCGTTGAACCGCAAAAAAGAGAATTGCTTGATTGCCTTTCCGCAACTTTCACTACTGCCGATGCCATTCAAGCCGGAAAAGAAGTAGGGTTGTCGGAAAGGTCGGTAATGTATTCTTTGGTTAGCCTTGCTACGAATAAGGTTATCAAGAAAGTAAAGCGAGGTGAATATGAGAAGCTGCAATAAACGACACCTTTTGCAGTTTGCAGTTGTTGCAGTTTGCACTTTGCGCTGACATAGGATTTCTGCAAAACTGCAATAAGTGCAAACTGCACGGACTGCAATAACAAAATGAAGAAGTATGGCTGAATATAGATTTTCTCTTCAAAAATATAAGCGTGGGTCAAAACTTTCATGCCCGAAGTGTGGAAAGAAACAATGTTTTGTCAAGTACATAGATAGCCAAGGAGAAATAATTTTTCCTGATTATGTAGGCAGATGTGACCATGAGCAATCTTGCCAATACCATTACACTCCATCGGATTATTTTCATGATAACCCAATGGTAGTGGATTACAACAAAGATAACTTCATTGAAGCCGATAAGCCTAAGCCCAATTTACTGCCTCCAACCTCTTTTGTTGTCAATGAACTAATGAAACGTACTCTTACTAACTATGGTATGAATCCATTGTACATCTACCTGTCTGGGATGTTGGGTAAAGATGAGACTTCTCGGATATTCCAACTATATCATGTTGGCACATCAAAGAAGTGGGGCGGTTCTACTGTCTATTGGCAAATTGATTGGCAAGGTAATGTACGAACAGGGAAGATAATGTTGTATGATGCAGAAACAGGACATCGGACAAAAGAGCCAAGAAGTTATGTTAGTTGGGTACATACAGAACTGAATCTCCCAAACTACAATTTGAAGCAATGTTTGTTTGGCGAACATCTGTTATCTGAGAATCCGACCAAACCTGTTGCTATTGTGGAAAGCGAAAAATCCGCTTTGATAGCTACCCATTATATGCCGGAATTTATATGGTTGGCAACAGGTGGAATGCATGGATGCTTCAAGTCTGACGTGGTAAGTGTATTGAAAGGTCGGTCGGTTATGCTATGCCCGGATTTGGGTGCAAGAGAGGTTTGGCAAACCAAGATGGCTTTACTCACTTCCGTATGTTCTAAAGTTGTATTGAGTGATAGTTTGGAACAATGCGCCACAGACGAACAGCGCAAGAACGGACTTGATATTGCGGATTTCTTATTGATGACTGAAACACCTGCGATGATACTTCAAAAGATGATAAAGCGAAATCCAAACCTACAAACTTTGATTGACTGCTTGCATTTGGAACTGGTGGATTCCGGTTAGTGATGTGTTTATGGAGAAGCCAAACTAAGGGGAAAGTAAAACTATTGATTATCCAAATGGATATAGGTGACAATAGCCACTCTTAAAGTTGACAGACAAATGGCATAGTTCGGACAAAGACAATGCTTACATTAAGGTATGTAATGCCCCATTTTTAATGGGTATTCTATGCAAGAAGTACCACCGTCCGACAAAATGGTTTCACTCATTTGTCGTCTTGGAGGCTTCTTGCATTACTCGCAGGCTCGCAATGGATAGAACATTTTATTAATAAATTCCAGTTATAAACGCTTATGGATATACAACAAAACAATGGAAAACAGGGTGTTCGTACTCGTCATATAGACATTCGTCTGACTGAAAATGAGTATGAAATGATAGTAGAAAAAGCTGCCGAATGTGGACTGACACTTAGTAACTACGGACGAAAATTATTGCAAAATCACCATCCAAACAAACGACTTTCAGACGAGGAAGTACAAGGATTGAACTCTTTATCGGATGCACGAGCCGACCTTATCCGCATTCAGAATGTACTCAAAGGTAAACCTGATGAGATTAAAAAACGATATTTCCGAGATGAGAATTATATGCGTGCTTGGATAGAGGCAGTAAATAGGCTTATTGTTCGATGGGGACAAATACGAGACAGTATAAATCAAATTTGAAATTATGATAGCACAAGGAAAGGCAATTTCTCATGGAGCAAGAGCCATTGAGTATTCTATGGAAAAAGATAAAGCCCAGCTCGTTAAGGTGCATGACTTGCCAGAAAATATAGAACCTTTGGCTATGTGGTCACGGATGATGCAACACCAGCATCAATGTATGAAAGACAGATATAATCCGAAGCCCATAAAGCTGAACGCACTGCGCTTTGAAATATCTCCAGCCAAAGAAGAATCGGCAGGATGGACAATGACGGATTGGCAGAATTTGGCGGATGAGTTTATTGCAGTACTTGACGGCATTGACCGAAGATGTGGCAAACCAGATAGTCATCTTAAACCGACCAATATCAAAAATAGCCAGTATGTTGTTTCGTTACACACCGACAGCAAAAGTGGCATCCCTCACTTGCATATTGTAGCTAACCGCATAGACAATATGGGCAAGACAAACGATGCGCATTATATTGGTGAACGTGCCGTTCATGCTGCCAACATCATCAATGAGAGACGTGGCTGGGTGCAATCCGTGCAACGTCGTGATGAGAATATTCAGCAAATCAGTGAAGACTGCATCGCAATATTGAAAGCTATGCCAGAATTTGATTGGGAAACTTATAGCCAAATGTTAAACGCTAAGGGGTACGATATTAAGTTGATAAAGGACGATAAGGAAGTGGTCAAAGGGTACGCTATACGAAAAGGGAACTCTATTTATAAATCCTCGATATTGGGTAAAAGTCGAAAATTGATGCCATCAAAAATTGAAGCGACTTGGGTGGGATTACATGCTTCTGATAAACAAACTGCAATTCAGTCAAAGGAAGTATGTACTCAAACGATGGCGCATAATAATAAAGAGGTGATGCCACAATCAAAGCCTTCTATTTACCACTATTCCATAACAGTGGATGGAGAACAACTCGAGGTTGATATACCAGATATGGTTAAGTCTGTCTTTGACGAAGAGTTTGGAAGCCTTGATGAAGAAGTCAAACAGACCAATTTATTCAAAGTTGCCGCCTTACTATTTGCCGGATATTTGGATGCAGCCACTTCTATGGCGGCTTCAAGCGGAGGTGGTGGCAGTCCCGGTAGCGGATGGGGTAAAGATAAGGACGATGATGAGCGTAACTGGGCTGTTCGTTGTGCAAAAATGGCAAAATGGCTCTGCAAACCGATTAAACGTAGCAGGGGTAGATAGTATTTCATTTATAATCACATATAACCATGCGTAAAAGTAAATATGACCAATCTTCTTTGCCTGTGCAGGATAGCAAGAGCATAGATAGTGATGATAACATTAGCAAAATTGAAAATCGTGTTGATTTTGAAACCGAGCTTGTAAATCTCACGAATCAGATTAAGGACATCAAAGATGTTATCCAAGAATTGAAACAGATAAAAGCATTTGTAGATGCTTCAGTGTTAACTTTTGAAGAATCAGCACAGGTTCTTAATGCTGCAGTGAAAACATCCGACAATATCCCTGATACTATTAGCCGTGCAATTATTCAGGCAGAGAATACTGTTGTAAATGTCAAACTTAGCGATGAAGACAAGTCTATTCTTACAGAATATCGCAATAAATTGATTGAAGAAGAAAAATCTTTATTTGAGAAGCAGATAACAGAATTGAAGACACTTCATACGAATCACTGGAAAGAAGTCCATAAATGTGTGAAATCTGAAACTTCGTTTTCTCTTAATGGCAAAATAGCCAAATGTGCCGTTGTCGGATTCTGGATATTGTATGCGTATTTCTGTTTGACATTGGGAGGATTGATAATCTATATGAAGTTCTTTTAAGGAATTGGAAGGATGGATTGACCAACCTTCCAAATACATCACCATGTTATGACCTTATCAACAATCTCTTGTTGTTCGGCACTGCTACGCCTCAAATAAATACGAGTTGTTTCAATACTTTCATGTCCCATCAGGTCAGCAAGTAGAGAAATATCGTTGAACTTCTCCAAGAAATTTTTAGCAAAGCGATGACGGAATGAATGGGGGTAAACCACTTTCTCATTCAATCCGTATTTGGCTGCGTAGTTTTTCAACTGTTGCGCAATCCCTCTTGTAGTGATACGCTCACCAAAGCGATTAAGAAAAAGATAGCCGGTGGTACGATTGACTTTGCTAAGCCATTCTGTGGCTTCCTTGCGCAAGGACTTCGGAATATAAATACGACGTATTTTGCCACCTTTGGTGTAGATGTCAAAATAACCCATCTGCACGTGTTCAGCCTTCATTTGGATTAGTTCACTGACTCTTGCTCCTGTTGCTGCGAGGAAACGAACTACGAAATACCATTCTTGGTTTTCCTCCTTTTTTAGTTTGTTTTTTAGAAAAGCGTAGTCGGCATTACTGATTACATTTTCCAAGTAACTCCGCTGCTGCACTTTGACGGATTTTAATCTCAAACGAGATTTTCCCATGCTATCAAGATACTTGTTCATTGCCTGAATACGAAGATTCACTGTCTTAGGCTTGAATTTCTCAATGAGATAGGTTTTATACACAAGCAAATTGCGCTTGTTCAATTCTTTGTGCCGGGAATAATACTCTTTTACGGCATAGAGATAAGCTGCAATTGTGTTCTCCGCCATATTCCCTTGACGAAGATACGTTTCAAAATTTTCAATGTTCATGTCAGATACATTATTAGTTAAACAATTCGTTATCATAATAATGTATGGTATTGCCTAATTCATTGAGTTCCTATTATGAGAAGTTTCTCGCTACGGGAGAGGTGAAGTGCATTGATGACGAGATTCCGTTTGAGATTCCTAAAGGGTGGGAATGGTGCAGATTGAAGCATATGTGTTCTATGCAGGCTGGGAAAAATATATCAGCTTCAGAAATTTATGATAAAAAGTCAGTTCTTCACCCATATAGATGTGTCGGTGGAAATGGACTACGAGGGTTTACAAACACATTCAATGCAGAAGGACATTTTGCTATTATTGGCAGGCAAGGAGCATTATGTGGATGCCTTAATATAGAAAGTGGGAAATTCTATGCCACAGAACACGCTGTAGTTGTGAATGGCTTTGGTATAATTCCATCGTTGTTCATCTATTACTTTTTTACGGCATTGAACTTAAATCAATATGCAACCGCAACAGCTCAACCCGGTTTGGCTGTATCCAATATAGTTGAAGTATTTATACCTTTACCTCCGCTTCCTGAGCAACTACGCATAGTCTCAAAAATAGAAAAACTACTTCCGTTAGTCAAAACTTATGAACAAGCACAGAATGGACTTAACGAACTTAATGCCTCACTTAACGAGCAATTACGTAAATCGATTCTGCAAGAAGCAATACAAGGTAAACTTGTACCTCAATGTTCAGACGAAGGTACAGCCCAAGAATTGCTCGAACAGATAAAATTAGAGAAGCAGAAACTCATCAAAGATGGCAAATTAAAAAAGTCTGCCTTAACTGATTCTGTCATCTTCAAAGGTGACGATAACAAGTATTATGAGCAGGTAGGCAATGAGAACATTGATATAACAGAAGAAATACCTTTTGATTTACCTGAAAACTGGACTTGGGTTAGATTTGGTCAATACGTAAGAATGTCTATCGGAAAGACACCACCGCGAGGGGAAACCAAGTATTGGGCAAATGGTAAATATCCTTGGGTTTCTATTTCAGATATGTCTGATTATGGATTGGTTACAACGACAAAAGAATCTGTTTCAGAATATGCCAAAAGTTTATTTGGAGAAATATCTCCTGTCGGAACTTTAATAATGAGTTTTAAGTTAACGGTAGGCAGGACTTCTCTTCTAAATACTTCGGCATATCATAATGAAGCAATTATATCCATATATCCTTTTGTAGATAAAAATTATCAAGCAAGGAATTTTCTGTTTCACATTTTGCCGATTATATCTAATCTTGGAGATACCAAAGATGCCATAAAAGGTAAAACACTAAATTCTAAGAGTTTGAACAATCTTTTATTACCACTTCCGCCTCTTAATGAACAAGGGCGAATAGTGGCTATGATAGAATTATTATTTGATAAGTTGAAATAAATTATTTATTTGACAAGTTATACGTTGCTGTTCAGACAATGGCGGAATACCGATTGGTAGCTTGTAGAATAAATCCTTATTGAGGTGCGGAATTGCTGCACCTCTTTTTGAATTTCTCAATGCCTCTTTATAGAACAAGATGAAAGCCAAAATACAAGGCTTCCACATAACCGAAGAAAGCCATAGCTGTTTGAATGTGCTTCCCATATATCCATCTTGTGGAATAGAAAAAACTTCACCTGAATTTTCACCATCCACAAGAATGATATTATCTCCAGCATAGACAAATCTGCCTTTTTCTATAATGGTTGCAGATGATTTTCCACGTAGGAACTTTGCATCAAGGCAAATGCCCTTTCCGTTTCTTTTTTCACCGTCTGTTAGTTGGCATATATCTTTCAAGCGTAACACAATCCAGCTATTGGGATATTCAAAAGGAAGTTCAACTTCAACGATTTGCTCATTTATCCTCTCATAATACTTGTTACAGTTTTAATCTTTTCAACAATTCGAGTTTGTTCCTTTAAAGGGGGAACAGGGATTAAGTATCTGTTCAATCGCACCATTGTCAAGGTTGCTACTGTAGTTCCATCAGACTCTGATAAATATTGGTTTGCAAAAGCAGACGATTCAAAAAATAATTTCAAATAATACGGATTCAAGCGAAAAGGATTACCTATACATAAAACACTACCGTCCTTGTAATAGAAAGGATTGTTTGTTTCAACAACATAAGTTTTACCAAGTGTCCCAACTGCCGTCATCATTAGGTCTCCAATTTGCGGAACTCCGCTTTTAGAGAACTCATCGTATAATGATTGTTCTATAAACAAATCGTTATCAACATGACCCCAATCAGCCATTTTACCAATTTCTCTTGCTCGATAAAATGGAATTCCAGAAGAACGCCAATCTCTTTCGTGTACTCTTCGAGCAGACCAAATATTTAAGACACTTCCTATTCTACACCATTTCCAATCATCAGGTATTTCAAATGGTATTTCATCAGTAATATCCTGCTCTGTTTTACCAACCTTCTCGAAGTACTTGTTATCGTCACCACGGAAGATAATGGAATCGGTTAAAGCAGACTTTTTAAGTTTGCCTTCTTTGACAAGTTGCAATTTCTCTTGCCGTATTTGTTCAAGTAATTCTTGGGCTGTACCTTCCTCTGCAATCTGTGGAACTAATTTACCTTGTATTGCCTCTTGAAGAATGGACTTTTTTAAACTATGCCATATTTCTTTATTTATTTGGTTGAGTCTATTTTGACTATTTCCATATTGATAAATATATGGGTATAACTGATTTAATTTTGTAACAATGCGAAGTTGTTCTTCTTGTGGTGGAATAGGTAACAAGCAGTGCTTAATAATGAGTTGATTTATGTTGGAATCTTTTCTTGAACCTGCTGCAAAATCCATCCAAAATGGTCTTTGATATTCAATAAAAGTATGGATGTAATCCATATTACAAAATCCATTAGGCTGGATGGCACATACAGATTGGTTTATAGTTGTATCAAAATGCAAGATACAGTGTTTGCCTATTGTCCCAGCACCACCATACATTGCAACACACACTGAGGTTTGGGGTAAAATAGAAAGATTGTAGTCTATAATTGCTTTCGAGGTTATTTGTATTTCGGTTTTGTTCAAAATTCCATTGTTCAAGTCTGTTGTACGTACCCAATTGATATTGCCATTTTTATAATAATCTGGATTCCTACTTAATGGCGTAGAACCACTTGTTGTTTCAAAAATATTTCCAATTCTTTCCCATTGCCACCCATTTGGAATCTCAAACGGAATCTCCTCATCGATGCACTTCACCTCTCCGGTAGCGAGAAACTTCTCATAATAGGAATTATCGTCACCACGGTAAATGATAGATTCGTTTTTGTCTTTTTTGATTTTCTTTTCCTTGACCAGTCGGGCTTTTTCAGCTCTGATACGTTCAAGAAGTACCGATGCCGGTTCGTCATTAGGGTCTTGCGGTACAAGTTTTCCCTGTATCGCCCACTGGAGTATGCTGTTTTTTAATTGTTTTCCGTTCATCTTATTCTAACTGATTTAGAAGTTTTCGTCTTTTTGTTTTTCATTCAGATAGAACTGATATAACTTTTTCCCTATCTTATCTTTTTTGAAAGTACGTTCATGATTCATAGGAGTCATAGACAAACGAATTTTTGCCACACCTTCATTCAAAATTTCAAACTGCTGTGGAGTAATTCTAAATTGAGCAGTAGAACTAATTTCTGTGATTGGTATTACAATATTTCCACTTATAACACCAGCAGATTGACTTCCATTCCCAATCACAGTTCCTCTTAGTTCAAGATATTTACCTGTGAATGTTCTAATTTTCATGGTTGGTTTAGTGAGGAAATTCATTCTGTCTGAACGTACTGTGGCTACTATAGAATAAATGGTGTCTTGCTTAGCCACACTGTATTTCATATTGCAACCTTCAGCTGCGAGTGCTTTATAAGTATAACCTACTGTTTGTGCTTTAGCGTTAATTCCTAAAATAATACAGAACAGTAATAAGATAATTTTTATAGTTTTCATATTTAATCTTTTTCGTAATCCTCCCCTTGTATTCCTAACTCTCCTTTGCTCATGGCATTGGCAATATCTATTTTCAGTTCTTCGTCATAATCTTTACTTGTCAAAAAGCTATTGACGATGCGTAGCAGCAAATCTTGGTTGATATTCGATGCTGCCACATGATAAATGATAGATTCCAATGTACGCATACAGATGCAAGCGTGCCAGTAGTAATTATTCTTGTGTAAGAAGTAAGCTCCCAAAGTCAGCGCAATACGCTTATTCCCATCATTGAAGAAATGCCCAGAACAGAATCTATACATCAGATAGGTCAGTTTCTCTGCAAAGGTTGGATAGTATAAATCATTTTGTACAAAATCCAATGTAGCACGAATGCCACCTTCATCACGCACTCCTTCAAAGCCACCATCGCTAGCATCAATCATTTTGCCATAGACGGTTAAGGCTTCATCGTAGTCTATATAAACAATTTCCTCACTCATCTTCTGCCTGCTTTAAGCGTTTAAGCACATCTTTATTGTCCGCTAAGATACGGTCAAAATCAATAGACTGGTCACCGATGAATCGTTCAAACTCTTCAGGAGTAACAGCTTGCAGATAATCTGCTATATTACCATGATACGCATCCCGGAAACTGAAATCCCTTGAAGCCATTTTGGTTCTGGCATCATTTAAATAAGGTTTCTGCATCGGATGTTCGGCAAGTTCATTCACAATGCGCTCTACCTCGTCAATGGTAAGTAACCTGCCACCATTTTCTTTAAACCGTTCACTGAGAGCTGCCCCCACACCGTTTTCAAAAGAAGAAATAACCAATAAAACCTCTGAATACAGCGTGTGTCGAACATTGTCTTTGGAATCCAACTTCAATACTTCCCGATACTCCTTAGCATTCTCCTTGAATACAGCCTTATATATAAAGTCTGTAATTTGAGGATATTTGTATGTGGGATGTCCGTCCACATATTGATTGATGGCAGAAGTGAGATTCTTGCGATAGTTTTCTTCTGTGATTGCAGCAGGAAGATAATGTACATCTCTGCGGTTTATGTATTTTGTTCCGCCACCCGTCTTTTCATTGATGGTGGTAATCACGAAATCCAAGATAAGGCTACGTACTTTTTTTGCTTTCTCACTCTCTGTAAGCAACATACCCATATCCAAGAATGAGCGGAAATTAAACAATCCAAGTTGGGTCGTTTTGCTCCCGACATTTATGACGGGAGCAAATTGTAACTTTAACTCTTTCAGATGTTTACCTTTACATAAAACATAACCGTTAGCTGCTAATTCATCTGAATGTTTTTCCAAATAGCGTTCTATGGTTCGTTCTTCTACTTCGTAGAAATCGGCAACCATTTTTTTTGTAAAGCGATACTCTCCCTCAAAGAGCATTCCTTCAATGTCAAGATGCTCCTGTACTTTGCTGACCGCAAAACGGTTGTTAAGTACATTTTGTCTTTCTATGTTTGAGATGGTCAAATCTTTCATATCACTTCACAATTATCAGTTACACGATTTTATGTCAATGCCGAGAATCTTTTGAATTTCGGAAAGCGTTTTGTCTATTTCATGGTCGAGCGCAGCACGTTTTTCAAAATATTGTTTGAGCAGTTCTGCTGGAGGGAGTATTTCTTCTTCCTCTTTCGGGAACTTACATTGATCAAAATTGCAATCCAAGTCTATCAATTGTTGGGCAGTGAACACACGGCTCTTTTCACCCACTTCGTCACTGATAATTTCTTTCCTGTCTTTCCACCATTCCTGAATAGGTAGGGTATGCTCCACCTTCATTGGTTTGGTCTTTGAGAAGTGTTTGTACCCTTCCGGCATATCAAGACGATAGAACCATGTTTCTTTGGTCTTGAATCCTTCTTCGCAACCTTCGGCTTCTTCATTATTAAAGAAAAGGATGTTGGTTGCAATAGATGTGTATGGAGAGAATATAGAACCCGGCAAACGGATGATTGTATGTAGATTGAACTTGCGAAGGAGATTTTCTTTAAGTGCAAGTTTTGCTCCATCCGTACCAAATAAGAAACCATCAGGGATAATCACACCGCACCGTCCACCAGCTTTGAGGCGATACATGATAAGGGCGATAAACAAATCCGCAGTTTCACTTGAACGATACTGTACTGGGAAGTTGCTTTTTACGCTGTCTTCCGTGCTACCACCATACGGAGGATTCATGCCGATAACATCAACCTTGTCGCTTTCCTTGAAATCAGTAACATTCGTTCCAAGCGAATCACAGTTGGTTATGTTGGGAGCTTCAATATCATGGAGCAGCAGGTTTGTGATGCTCAAAAGGTAGGGCAACGGTTTCCATTCCTGACCTACAACGGCATTTTGCAGTTTTTCTCCATCTGCCGCAGAGCCAATATTCCTGCCCATATATTTAAGTGCCGAGGTGAGGAAGCCTCCCGTTCCACTGGTGAAGTCGCCAAAGGTTTCGCCCAATTTCGGGTCGAGCATCATCACAATAAAATCAGTCAATGCACGTGGTGTGTAGAACTCTCCGGCATTTCCTGCCGATTGCAGATCTTTCAAAATTCCCTCATAAATATCTCCGAATGTGTGACGGTCGTCAGCATCGTCAAATTCGATTTCGTTTACAATGTTGACCACTTGGCGCAGAAGCGTTCCATTCTTCATATACTGGTTCAAGTCTGCAAATGTTTCTTGAACAATGCTTTTAGCTCTTGGGGTATTGGCATCTATCGGGAGATTCTTCAAGGTAGGAAACAGTTTCTCATTGACGAAAGAGAGTAGGGCTTCTCCAGTCAATGCTTCACCGTCTTTTTTATCTATTGCCCAGTTACGCCAACGCAAATCCTCGGGGATAATGGACTTGTATTTCTCATCTTTCCATTCCCATGTTTCTTCTTGTGTGTCATAGACTTTCAAGAAGAACATCCAAGTCATCTGTTCAATTCTTTGTGCGTCACCATTGATACCTGCGTCTTGACGCATGATATTCTGGATTCGCTTTATGATATTATTTACTGCCATTTTTAAGCTGATTTATATATTTGATATTCCAATTCTCTGATGGCTTGTTCAAAAGCGACTTTGCCACCAAATAGTTTTATGATTTTAGTTGGTTTCCCTATGCTGTTGAATGGAGGAATCTCCAAAATATTTGCCTTTTCAAAGTCAAGAATACCATTCTCCGCATATTTGTCAAGAAGAGCCTCCAATACTTCACGAGCCTTGCCTTCGTACTTTCCGAAGTAGTTACGTTTCTTTACATTGTTAGCCCTTTCTTTCCTCGTCAATGGTGGTTGGTCAAATGCAACGTGACATATCACATCGAAGATATCGGCATCTTTCAATGCCGGATTTGCTTCACGTACTGCGTCTATCAAGATGGCATATTCCTTTAACTCATCCATAACCGCCTGTTTGCGTTCTGCTTCAGTCCACGTTTGTACGAAATCATCCAAACTTTGATAGTGTCGCAACAGTTGCTTTCTCGCAAAGGACTGAACGCTTTCCGTTCTCATGGTTTTGCCATCCTCTCCCAAAACAGATACTATCTCATGAGCAATACGAATATCCTTTCCATTGATAAGATACTTTTCACGAGGTTCGTGAGCTGTTGGAGGATTTGAGGGAACAGGCGGATATGGCTTCGGCTTTTTTTCACCGCCTTTGGGTGGTTCAGGGTCGCCGTCAAATGACGGGTCTTTGAATTTTGCGGTAGCATTGCGGAAGTCGAGGATTTCCAGATGCCACTTGCCTTTGTCTTTTCTAAGTCGTGTGCCACGCCCGATGATTTGCTTAAATTCCGTCATAGAGCCAATTTCTTTATCAATGACGATTAAGCCACAAGTTTTGCAGTCCACTCCTGTAGATAGAAGTTCGGAGGTAGTAACAATTACCGGATAAGGTTCGTCAACACTGATAAAGTTGTCTAACTGCTTCTTCCCCTCTTTGTCCTCTCCGACAATGCGTGTTACGTAGTAAGGAGATTTTTTACATAAATCGCTATTCATGTTGATAAGCAGTGTTCGCATTTCGGCGGCTTCCTCAATATCTGAACAGAACACGATTGTCTTTGTCATACGACCGATGTCGTATAACATTTGGGTAATCCTGTGTGCTACTACTTTACGCCTTAACTTAATGGCAAGGTCACGACCTATATTCTGTCTTTGATATAATTTCTGTTCAATCTCCTTTCCTAACAAATCTATTTCACCTTCATCGGGAGTCCAGCCCTGCAAATCAACGTTGATGAAGTCGGCAGTAACCCGATATGGAGCCAAGAAACCATCTTGGATTCCTTGAAGAAGGGAATAGGTATATACCGGCTCTCCGAAATAATCCAAGTTGTTTGCTCCTTCATCAGCTTTCGGGGTAGCAGTCATACCGATTTGGGTAGCCGAGCTGAAATACTCCAATACTTTGCGCCATGCAGAATCGTCCTTTGCGCTACCACGATGGCACTCGTCAACGATAATCAAATCAAAGAAGTTTGGCTGCACCTCCAAAAACGGATCTGGCTTGCCCTCTTTTCCAACCAGTTGGTGGTATAACGCCATATATACCTCGTATGAGGAGTCAATTTTCTCTTCGCCTTCCCCAACAGAAGTTATCTTAGTCATAAACTTCTTGAAAGGTTTGAAGTCTTGCACCATTGTTTGGTCAATGAGGATATTTCGGTCTGCAAGATAAAGAATCTTTTTCTTTGCTCCGCTTTTATGGAGACGATGGATAATCTGGAAAGCAGTGAAAGTCTTACCAGTACCGGTAGCCATTACGACAAGTACACGCTGTTGTCCTCTTGCAATGGCTTCCACTGTACGGTCAACCGCTATACGTTGGTAATATCTTGGCTCATGGCTATGGGCATCATAATAAAACGGTGTTTCTATTATGTTAAGTTCATCCGATGTATAGTTCTTGGATGCAAGATAACGATTGTATAATTCCTCTTCTGTCGGGAAATTCTCTAATTTGATTTCGGTTTCTTTCCCTGTGATAAAGTCATGTTCCAAGAAAGCATCACCATTACTGGAGTACGCAAATTTCAAGTCAAGGATTTGGGCATAATCCATAGCTTGTTGAATACCACCCCCAACGGCATGTTTGTTATCTTTAGCTTCTACCACTGCAATGGGCTTACCATTATGGTATAATAGATAATCAGCCTTTTTGCCCTCTGCTACTGAATGTTGGTTGCCAACAACAAGTACTCGACCATCCGTGAAATAATACTCTTCACGCATATTTACGCTTACAGCCCAGCCCTTTTGTTGGAGTGCAGGGGTAATGAACAAGGTGCGTATCTCTTGTTCTTTGAGTTCTTTCTTGTTTACTTCCATGATAATAAATTGTTTTAAGATTTATTACTGCTAACAATCAAATCTTTCACATCAATATCAAGAACATTAGCTATATCATTAAGGGTTTTGAGGTCTGGTTGAACAGAATTACTACACCATTTACTCACAGTGCAATTGGATTTACCAATCTGTTCTGCAAGCCATTTTCCTGTTTTTTGTTGTTCTGCAAGTACGACTTTTAGTCTGTTCAAATTAGCCATGAGGTAAAACGTTTTAATTCAAGAGCAAATTTACACAAAATCTTTGGAATTGCAGTGAGAAAAGGGCGAAAATGCGCTGAATGGCTTAGTATAAAAGCGTTTATAACGCCAAACGGTGCCAATGGCAAAAATGGGGTAACGCAAAGAAAAGCGGAATATTGAAGAAGAACGGTCTCCAAATCATTACCCGCTGAAATGTGATTTTTAACACATGGCATTGAATGTGTCTCCGTATGGCTTCGATTGACTTACATGGTCTAACTCGTTGAGTAATAACTTTGCAGACAAAAACAGCGAGTATGGCAAGAAGCACATTCAAAGTGCTGTTCTACGTGAATGGCAGCAAGGAGAAAAACGGTATTGTCCCCATCATGGGACGAGTGACAATCAACGGGACTGTAGCGCAGTTCAGTTGTAAACGGAGCATCCCGAAAGACCTTTGGGACGTGAAGGGCAACAAGGCGAAAGGCAAAAGTGTGGAGGCACGGGACATCAACCATGCCCTTGACAACATCAAGGCGCAAATCATTAAGCACTACCAACGTATTTCCGACCGCGAAGCATTCGTAACTGCGGAAATGGTACGTAACGCCTATCAGGGAATCGGCAGCGAGTATGAAACATTGCTCAAAGCATTTGACCGTGAAAACGAGGTGTTCAAGAAACGTGTGGGCAAAGACAGGACAATAGCAACCTACCGTTCACGGGTGGTGGCAAGAAACCATGTGGCAGCTTTCATAAAGTCTTTTTACAGACGGACAGATATGTCCATGTTGGAGATTATCGCCTTCAACCGCATAGACAACAACGGCAATACCATATCCGACAAGCACGAGCGTCTACGCAACACCCGTATCTGCAAGGAACTTACCTTGAAATACGGCTTGCACATGGCAAACGGCAAGGAGAATGTCAAACGTAACCGACTGAAAGAGCCGGATAAGACAAAGTACGAGCTTTACGACATCCTTAAAACGGAGGTCGGCAGATGTGGAAACTGGAACATGCTTGTCGCCAATCTGAAACGGCAAGGAGCGGAAGTGCATTTCAGTCACAGAGGACAGACGGACGAAATACAGGGTGTGGTATTCTCCAAGAATGGCTACCATTTCAACGGCTCCAAGGTGGACAGGCGTTTCAGTTATTCCAAGATTGATGCTGCCTTACAGCGCAACAGGTATGGGGAACGTATGAATCTGATACCGAAAGTCTGTACAACAGATACGCCAAACGCAACTTCCGATACTGCAAGAGGTGAACTTGTCAGCGGTTCATTAGGATTGCTAAACGGTCACGGTTCATCCTGTAACGCCACCGATGCGGAAGCCAATCTGGAGATGGCGGAAATGTTGCGCAGGAAGAAGAAGCGAAAAAAAGGATTAAGACTATAAAGTCAGGATATTCTATTTCAATGAATAGGTCGTAATAATTCGCCTGTATTGAGATGATTTATTGCGGCTTTTTTGTAATTTTGCAAATGGATTGAGGCAACTCTTTCCAAGAAATATTAGAAAAGAAAGAAGTGTTATGCTCATCTTGTGCTTGAAAACGTAGGAAATTTTCAAATTGGATACAAGGATAGCATAGTGGTTCTCACGCTATAGCGTGGGCTGCTATTGTTGCATCTGTATCCAAGGTTTCCTACGACCTTCAAGTTAAGTGTGGCAAAACAGTTCACGCTTTGTGTTTTACACTTAGACTAAATGTTTTTAGTGTTTAAAGACATTGCGTGAAACTCTTACAAAATATGGACAATATTAAATGAATATCAATCATAAGGCAAAAGCATTGGAATGAAAAAGGAAATAAATATAGCCGTTATTGGATTAGGATACGTTGGGTTACCCTTATTTTGTCTTTTATCCAAGTACTTCCCTTGTATTGGTATAGACAAGGATACGGTTCGTGTTACTCAATTGAAAGATGGAGTTGATTATCGAGAATGTGAAAATCAGCATAACATAAAAATGGCATTACAACGAAGTTTATTAACTTCCACATATTCTGATTTGACGGAATGCAATGTATTCTTTGTTTGTATTCCAACGGGTATTGATGAAAATAAACTTCCAGAATTGGAACCATTGAAGAACGTCTGTAAGTCGCTTGGTGAAATTTTAAAACGTGGTGATATTGTGATTTTTGAATCAACAGTATTTCCCGGAGCAACCGAAGAATTATGTATACCTATTTTGGAAAAATATTCTATGATGAAAGTTAATGAGGATTTTTCAGTCGGATATTCACCTGAACGAATTAACGTGGGGGATGATTGTCATAGGATAGTGTCCACTCCCAAAATCATTTCTGCATCAAATATAGAATCTTTAAATGTTATGAGAGATATTTATTCAACTATTCTTGATGCGCCTGTAATAGAGGCATCAAGTATAAAAATAGCTGAAACGGCAAAAATGTATGAAAATGTGCAACGTGATGTCTTAATTGCATTGGCAAATGAATATGCGGATTTCTGTAAATCAGAGGGAATAAATATCAATGAAGTCACAGAATGTGCTGCAAGTAAATGGAACTTTGCAAAGGTCTATCCTGGATTGGTGGGTGGTCATTGCATTGGTGTTGATACCTATTATCTTATGAAACGTGCAAAAGACAAAAAACAATCGTTGAATTTGGTACAGACAGCTCGGCATATAAATGAGGCAGAGTCTAAAAAGGTTGCCACTCGAATTAAGGACTATGCTGTGTTTATAAACGCACAGCGTATTTTGTTGTTAGGCTTTTCTTATAAAGCAAACACTCCGGATTGCAGAAATACAAAAGTGGCAGATGTTTACAATGAACTCAAACAACACTGTCTCGTTGTTGATTGTTTCGACCCGCTGGTGGACACAAAGAAAGTAAGCAAAGATTATGGAATTTCGATTATTCATTCCAAAGAAGAAGTGCAGACAGATTACGATTTAGTAGTGCAACTGGTGAACCACAATGTTTTTAACGAAATGGGATTCGCCGATGCTACATTTATTAAACTAAAAGACTTGTTATGATTCAACAAATAAACAACAACTCCATTAGAGACACAGAAATGCATGAATCAGACATAGACTTCTTGAGAAAATTCTATGTAGAGCATAGCCATTTTCCTGTGTTTCAGCAAGTCCTAATAGAGACAAGGACTGATTGCAATAATCATTGTCCGTTTTGCCCACATGCTTTCAACAAAAAAACATTGGGTATTATGAAATGGAAATGCTATACGACCATCATAGACCAACTATGTGAGATAAACTATAATGGTCGTGTCGCTCTAATGCTTTCCAACGAACCTTTATTAGATGACAGGCTGGAAGACATGATTGTCTTTGCCAAAGCAAAATCACAGCGTTTGTTCCTCGACATAACTACTAATGGCAGATTGTTGACTGTTGAATTGGTTGACAGGCTTTTTAGATTGGGATTGGATAATATAAACATCAATGACTATCGGGGAGATAGGGACAAATATCCAGAAAAATGGTCTGCTTGTCTTGAACCCATCTATGTTGCATACTGGAACAATCCAAAAGTGAGTTTCAAACGCAGAAGATTTGATGAACCATTGCCAAATTATGCAGGGAATATTCCGCAGACTTTCAGTAAGGGAAATTTAGGCTTCTGCAACTATCCTTTCCGTAAACTAACCATTGCTTACAATGGCGATGTGTTGCTGTGCTGTGATGATTTCATGTACAAAACAAGTTTTGGAAATGTTATGACAGACAACCTTATAGATTGCTGGAACAATCCAGAACTAAATACTATAAGACTATCGCTGCTTGACAACAAACGCATAGGATTATGTGAGCGGTGCAATGATTTTCAAGATTATAACACATTTTAGATATGGAGAACTTATTATTGGGTAATGTCATTGAATCTGGAAATATTTCACCTTTTAGTTGTCCTTTTTGTGGCTACAATGGTTCATTGGATTTAATGGGTGCAGATAGATTTCCTGTGCTTCGGACTCTTCAAGTTATTGGTGCGGGAAGAAGAGCTGCAAGATGTCCTAAATGTAAGTCCTCAGATAAAGAAAGACTTGTATATACTTATTTGAAAGAAGTAGAAAAAATAGAAAAAACAAAAGGTCTAAGTATATTGCACATAGCTCCTGAGAGTAATCTGCAAATATGGCTTCAATCCATTTCTGATAAGTACATTGCAGGAGATGCGTTCTTACAAAACCAGAAATTTATAGATAAAGTTCAATTTGTGGATATAAGACAAACTGAGTTCTGCAACAATCAATTCGATTATATAATTTGTAATCATGTGATATGTGACATTAAAGAGGACAAAACAGCATTGATGGAGATTTTACGCATTTTAAAAACTGGAGGCAAAGCTATATTACAGGTTCCAATTACAAAAATATCTAAAACTGTAGAATATCCAAATGTTTACACAAAAGAAGAACGAGAAGTTGTTTATGGGTATGGCTACCATGAAAGAATCTATAATGACAAAGAATATGTCAAGCTTCTTACAAGTGTTGGATTTGTAGTTGATGTCTATAACATTTCGGCACGGTATAATAAAAATGGTTTAAATCCATTAGAAGATTTGTATATTTGTAAAAAGAAATAATTATGGTACTAAATCAAGAACAATTTGATGCGTTTCGCATGGAAATAGCCACATTCGGTAACATTCCAATTCTAAGCCAATATTGTGGAATTGGATGTGTGTTCTGTAAAGTACATACAGACTCTTATCTTGGGCACTATCCAAAGATACCGCCTATTGACCGAGAGGACTTGCTAAAAGGGTTTGAATACATCAATCCAAATGTCAAGTATGTCCGTCTTGGAGCAGGCGTTTTGGTCGCTCCACATACAGACCCATTTCTACATCCGAAGATTTATGATTTCATAAAGATAGCTTCCGAACATTTTCCGACAAAAAAGATTACGACAGTGACAACCGGGGCATACATTAGAGAGGATAAAATGGATTTTCTGAACTCTATTCCAAATTTTGGTATTGACTTGTCGTTAATAACTATGCAAGAGCAACGTGAGAAAATAATTCCACGTTCAGAACGGGAACGGACAATGTATCTACTGAAATATGCTCCGTTGAACAAATGTACACTTATGTTTACTGGGAATCTTGACGAAGTAAAGAAGGATTTGGAGCTGCTTCATAAACTTGAAGTAAATAAACGTGTCCGCCAAATTTTGGTGAGACGGGTAGAACACACTGCAACTTCACAACCTCGTCTGAAAGAATTGTCACAGACTTGCATTGACAAATATGAAGAATGTATCTCTTGGGTAAAACAAAACTATCCTGATGTCGTATTTACTGTCCCTATCCTTAAAGATGTTTTTAGGGGCGGCAACAATGAATACTTTATTGATGCTGATCAACGAATAGCTCGACAAAGAGATATTATTTCATCTTTGCCGGAAGGAACATTTGTAAATCTTATATGCCCACTCTCGGGATATGACTATTTTACAAGGGCGTTTATGGGAATGCCTAATGTAAAAACGAATCTTATCAAGAATCATTTGTATGGAGGCTCAGTCTCTGTTGCCGGTCTATTAAATCATCAGGATATACGTGCTCAGTTTAATCCTGATAGAAATGATGTAATGATAGTGCCGGAAGAGATGTATAATATTGATGGACTCGATATTTTAGGAGAGCATAAGACTCTGTTAGAAACTTATTATAATGCTAAAATCATTTTAGGATAATATGAAAAAGCTTCAATGGGACAAAGTAAGAGTCTTGGTTGCTAACTATTGCAACTATAAGTGCCCCTTTTGTCACAATGAGGGGCAAGGCAAGACAACGACTAAAGAACGGATGTCGCTGCAATCTTTTAGGAGATTGGTAGATATTCTTTCTAACCAACCCATATCTGAGTTTAACATTAGCGGTGGAGAGCCGTTCTTGAACGAAGATATTGTAGATATGATTTTATATATCAATGATAATCTGGATTGCGACATAAGCTGTGCCACCAATTTATCGCTCATTAAACCTGAACATATAAGCGTGTTAAGCGGAACAAGAATAAAATTCAACATTCAATTCCCTTTTGCAACAGCCGAGGCATTCAAACAGAGTACAGTTACTGGCAATCTTGATAGAATACTCACCAATATAGATCTGTTGTGTGCTGAAAATATTCAAGTGGGTCTTAATACTGTCGTACAGTCAGATGATTTTAGCTCAATTTCCACATTGATTGACTTTGCTTTAGAACGTGGATTGCCATTAAAGTTATTGCCGCAAATCGGCTTAAGTGGCAGTAATCAGTTCCTAAACCATATCCGGCCGATGCTTGATGCCATTGCTGTCAAAAGCATTGACAAAAATAATGGTGCGCTCAAATGGTATATCGAAAAGAACGGAAAGATAACCACGGTGCTTTATATTGATGCCCCGTGTTTTACTAAGGATATAAATCGATGCCGTAATTATGGTGAATTACGAATACAGCCAAATATGGAAGTTCAGGCTTGCATTTTAGGCTCGCCAACAGATACCATCGACTTAGCCGACTCAAATGATGTAATAATAGCTCAACTCAACAACTTATGGAAGAACTTCAATCATTGCTGAGATATTATAATTTGAGCCATTTAGATGACATGGAAGTCGCTCCTTGGAGTAAGCAATACTGTGAAGATGAGTTCCCTCGATATTGGCAGGTAGTCTATTCGATTTTAGAAAAGTTGGATAGAAAGCTACGCATTATCGAAATTGGATGTGGACTTGGAGATGTAACCACAATCCCATGCTATTTGGGCTTTGACAAAGTCATATCTTTTGAGAAAAATCCTGAGATATGCGAAAGAACTGTTCGCCGTCTTGACGACCTTTTTAATCGTGGCAATATTGTCAATAATCAAGATTACCCTGGGGCTACTTTCTATGAGAGTGATTTACTTTTAATGGTAAACTGCGCATACGCTGATCTTGCAGATTCAAAAGATGAGTATATGACTTTAATGCTTGATTATTATAATCATGCAGGAAAGCCGCAATATTTCATTATGGAGGTTATTGACTCGTCATACACACGAGATAATGCTCAATTCCCGAAACATATACGTCTATCCAAAGAAGATGTAGAGTCTATGTTCCCAAAATATAAGATTTCATCATGGGAAACGTATAAATATCCCATCAACAAAAAGAGCAAAACATTATATTTGATTGAGAAAGTATGAAAATCTTGTTCGTTACATCGGAATTTGGAAGTAATGGAGGAGGGCTCTCGCTTTCTTCTGAGCGTGTATTTAATTACTTAAGTGAAAGGTATTCAGTACAAATTGTCAACCCGAAGAATCCACAGGTGTTAGTAGCTGATGGTGGATATAATCAAGAATTGGCGAGTGCGATTAGACATGAAAATGATTTGAAGATAGATGCTTATCAATATAAAGATAAGGACATTGACTATGTTATCGCATTTGGAGGAGGTTTTAACGGTTATTATGCCTCTATTCTGTCTCAAAGAATAAATTCATCTTTCATTCTTTGCCTACGTGGCACTGATGTAAATCTGGCAAAATGGTCACCCATTGAAACATTCTATTTAAAAGAGTCGGCAATCCATTCCCATAAAGTAGTTTGTCTATCTAGAGAAATGATAGAAAACTTACGTTTGATTGATAAGTCTCTTTGCATTAAATGCGTGTTGATCCCTAACTCTATTGTTGGCGGTGGGGACGTAACATTTATGGAGAAACAAAATTCGACCATTGTAATTGGAACTGCATCCACTCATTTAAATGAAAAGAAGGGAGTCGCAAACCTTCTTTCATTGGTGAAACTTGCAAAGGAAGGTGGTATTGATATCAATTTAGAATTAGTCGGTGAAATTGATGCGGATTTATATGAGTCGTATGTAAAGATTATAAACAACTTTGAAATCTCAGACCATATAACTTTTCATGGACGTATCAGCAGACCTGAGCTTTCATTGTTAATGAGGGATTGGGATTTGTACGTCCAAGCATCTGTTTGTGAAGGTCATCCCAATTCCGTCATAGAGTCATTAGAGAATGGCATAAGCTTTATTAGTACCAGAACTGGTTATATCTTTGAGAAGTTGCATTGCGATTTCCCCGAGTACTTCTTTGATGATAATACCCCAGCTTCTATGCTAAAAGGAGTCCTAGCTTTACTAAACGATAAAAAACTTGCGCTCAGAAGCGAGCAACTTCGAGATAACCTTCTGAAATCGTCTGATTCTAATACCATTAAAAAATTATGGTATAAATTGCTTGAGTCACCATCGAAAGAAATGTATTGTGCTTTTGATGGCGATAATATCCTTTCTGTTGGTTTACATGATGTTCAAGGAGAGGTGTATGACAGTATCACTACACCGATAGATGTATTCAGGCAGTTCGTAGATTTCATATATAATCATGGTATGGGGTTGTGCTCGATGAGGTATTACTTGTCGATGCCTCCAAAGGAACGACAATCTTGGATTGTCTGCACATTTGATGATGGATATGCCGGATTATATAGTCACGCTTTACCAATATTGTCTAAATATGGTTTTAGCGCAACTGTTTTTGTCTGCACATCTTTAATCGGCTATGACAATAAATGGAATAATAAAGACTCCAAGATGAGAATGCATCTCAACATGGATGAGCTTTCAGCCTTGAATAATCAAGGATGGGAGATTGCCTCACATGGGGTGCATCATTATAACTTCTTGAAATTGACAGACATTGAATTGGAATATGAAATTCAACAATCTAAAGAACAGATAGATAGTCTATTTGGCCCGTCTGACTGTTTTGCTTATCCTTATGGAGCAAACAATGCCTACATCCAACAATGTGTCTCATCTTATTACAGATATGCTTTTGCTGTTAATCAAGGAGGTACATCATTGTCTGCCGATACTTATCAATTAAGAAGGTACTCAATCTCGGAAATCTATAAGATTTTAACTGTAGAATCATGAAAAAGATATTAGGCATACTTAGAGGTTTCCCCGGACTTGGAAGAGTTGTGTCGGGTGTTTCTATCTTAGAAACATTACGAGACAGCTATGACTATGATGTTAAAATCATTAGTTATCTACAAGGTAATAAGTATTTAAATTCTCGTGGTTATAATAATTTGAATGAGGTAACCCCTATGGATTATTGTTCAATAGGTTTATTGCCTACAAATAAAATGGGTATATATATCCATAATTGCATTAGAGAGTTCACCCCGGATTTGATTGTTGTTGATGGCGAGCCCTTGATGATAAAGTCAATTAAGATTTCACATCCGAGCATAAAGGTTGTTGCATTGCTTAATCCTGCCGATGTTGTTAATCCTAATAACAACAAAGAGGCTATGGACTTTTTTAATGAATTTTACTCATTGAGCGACTTGGCAATAGTCCATGGAATAAGACGTATAGATAAGGATTCGAGATACACTAAGTTTCTGTCAATAAACACAATTATTCGTTCTGAAATAATAGGTGTCGAGAATGTTCCTACCAATAACATATACTGTGTACTTGGTGGAGGTACGGTTAATGTGGGACAGCTGTTTGTTGATTCAACAATTGCAATCGGACAACTTTGTCAAAAAGTTGCCTCATTACTTCCGCAATATACGATGCATATAGTTTGTTCAAGCCAAAATATATTCAATGTTTTGAATCGAAATAGCAGCTCCGAAAATGTTGTGCTTCACGACGAAATTATACCTGCCGAACAGTATTACTGTAACGCAGGGCTTGTAATTACACGGTCAGGGCGTAACACTTTAAGTGAACTTGCATATCTTGGCATCCCCGCTATATCATTCGTTTCGGGCTGTTCATATAGAAAAATTGAACAAACTAACAACATCAACGATTTGAATATTTCTACAATTGTAGCCGCAAATAATGATATTAGTCCAGTAGCCTTTGCCGACCTTTGTCAAAAAATGATGCAGGTAAAAAAAGGTGAGCCTATGCTTCCTGGAAATGATGAAGCTATTAAAAGTATATTGCATTTATGAGGATAGTGCATATTAGTGATATTCACCTTACTGAAAATGGTACCGAAATATGGGGCATTAATACCCTTGAACATTTTCAGAAAGCCATCCACAAGATAAAAGAAATGGATGGTCTTGATGGCATTATAGTAAGTGGAGATTTGTCTAACGATGGCAGTAAATGGACTTATGAATGTATTGATAGAGCTTTTGAAGAAATCGGTGTGCCGACTTATTGTTGCCCAGGTAATCACGATAACTTAGAGATGTTTTATCGAGGATATAAACCATACCACTATAAAATTAACGAAAAGTTTGAGATCTGTGGATGGGATTTTATAATGCTCAATTCAGCAGTACCAGATATGTCAAGAGGCTATTTCAATCCTGATGTCCTTATGAGGCTACTAAAATCATGTGATGGTCCGGTGGCCATCGTCCTTCACCATCCTCCGGTTGAACAAGATGGTTGGCTTAATAGAAAACTTCTTGATAATAAATCCCACTTTAAGAAAATCATAGAACATTTCCATAATGTTAAATTAGTGTTATATGGGCATTCTCACTATGCATCATTTAGAACTTTTGAAGACATAATATACAATTGTTCTCCTTCTATAGGATTTGCGTTTTCGCCGAAATTACCAAAGTTTGAAATAGCCTGTGGCGAAGAAGGTTTTTCCCTAATAGATACATCTAATGATGACATAAGTATAAATACAATACTTATCTGACTAAGTATATGATTGTAGAAAAAGAAAAAATTCGATTTATCGTAGATATAGTTGACCATTGCAATCTAAACTGTAAATGCTGCGGTCATTTCTCCCCATTGGCTCCAAAAGGATTTCTGGATATAAATACTTTTGAGAGAGACTTGAAACGTCTTCATGAGTTGCTTTATGGTCATATTCATTGTTTTGAACTAATGGGTGGTGAATCACTTTTACACCCTCGCCTATATGATTTTATCTTCTTAACAGCAAAATATGTGACTGGAGAAAAATACTTATGTACTAATGGGGTGCTTTTAAGTTCAAAGCCTGATGAGTTCTATCAATTATGCGCTGAAACAGATACGATAATAAGTATCACTATGTATCCTATTGACTTGAATTGGGATGAAATCAATCGCAAAGTCAAGTTGTACGGCACGAAGTTATATTTAATTAAATCTCAAGGTGAGGAAAATAAAAACTGGTTCAAAAACAGAAGAGACTTGAGTGGAAGTCAGGACGTTAAAGAAAATTTCAACAACTGCTTCTGGAAGGCTCGTTGTATAGTGCTTGAAAATGGCAGACTATCATCGTGCGTTGTACCATTTAAGGCAAAATACTTTCAACAATATTATAAATCAGATGTGTTTGATACATCTGATAAAAATTCAATTGACATTTTTAAAGCAAAAGATATTGAAGAAATTGTTGAGTTTCTAAATCGTCCCATCCCTTGTTGTAGGTATTGTTTGCCTAATCAAGAGGAAAAAATTCCTTGGGGCGTTTCTAAGAGAGATATTAGTGAGTGGTTTTGAAATTGAGATTTTATGGAAAAAATATTAGTAACTGGTGGCGCTGGTTTTATTGGGTCAAATCTCTGTGAACATCTAGTTCTCAATGGATATGATGTTGTATGCCTTGATAATTTTTCAACTGGACACATGAGTAATATTCAGCACCTCATTGATAGTTATCCACTAAATTTTAAGCTAATAGAAGGCGATATACGTAATTTCGAGACTTGCGTAAGAGCTGTCAACGGAGTTCAATATGTTCTTCATGAAGCAGCACTTGGAAGCATACCAAGAAGTATCAATGACCCAATAACTACTAATGATGTAAATATTGGAGGATTCCTAAATATGTTAGTAGCAGCCCGAGACAGCAATATAAGAAGATTCATATTTGCAGCTAGTAGCTCCACCTATGGTGATAATACTGATTTGCCCAAAAAGGAAGATAACATCGGAAAACCTTTATCCCCATATGCATTGACTAAATATGTTGATGAGTTATATGCTGATGTATTTGCTAAAACCTATGGAATAGAATATATAGGACTGCGATATTTTAATGTGTTTGGAAGAAGACAAGATCCCAACAGTATGTATGCAGCTGTAATACCATTGTTTATAAAGCAATTTCTAAATCACAAGCAGCCAAAGATAAATGGTGATGGATTGAACACTAGAGATTTTACTTACATTGACAATGTGCTTCATATGAACATGCTTGCATTAAATACAACAAACACTCAAGCGGTAAACCAAATCTACAACACTGCGGGTGGAGGGCGAACAAGCATCAACAAGTTAGCAAATGAGATAAAATCATGTTTGGTTCAATACGATTTTTCAATTTCCGATATAAATCCTATTTATGGGGCAAATAGACTTGGTGATATACCCCACTCTTTTGCTTCAATAGATAAGGCAAAGCAGCTATTGGGTTATTCCCCATTGGTTTCTTTTCAAGAAGGATTAAATGAAACTGTTAAATGGTATGTAAACAATAAAAATCATTAGCTAATCAATAATGTTACTATATAACAAGATACGAGCAACTAAATTCAAATATACATAATAAATATCTTATATTGATATTGATTTGTAAGTAACACTTTTCTCACTCTTTTTTCTTTGAAGATTGTGTGTGAATAGAAAAATCTTCGTACCTTTGTGTCAAGACGAGTAACAATGAAAGCAACTCACAGCAAAGCACGGAAATAGGTACGGTTGCCAAATCATTACCTCATTTTTATCTTATCTGCAGAACCGCTTATAAACAAAAAGGTTATAAGATTATTCCAAAATTATATAAATACTCTGATAACATAAGCAACTTCCGATAATAATTATTATTTGGAAGCGAAAAAATGGCTTAGATACCGTATTTCGACAGGATATTTTCGTCAATTTCAATTTTATGCCGACCTGTTGTAGTTCGCAGATTCTTTCTTACGGTGTCAAACGTGGAGTTAGTGAACCATTCGGCAAATGTCGCCATCACAAATGATGTAGTTACATCTCCACCTATATTATATTGGAAAGCGATGTTCCAAGCAAAGTTCTTTAAAGAGATTTGTGTGAGCGAACTATGTTTCTTAATATGAATCTCGGTCATGGAAAGCACTTGACGATTAGTCACAAAATAGCGGACAGATTCGCAAATTTGGAAAATCTCTGTTTCGTCCAAATCAAAACGCTTGAATGTGTCTCGTGTATATTTCAGGATAGCATTTAATTTCTCGTCTTCTTCTCTTTCTTTTTGTTGCTTGTATTGTTGTTGCTCATGCTGGTATTCATAATGGAATAATTCCATACGCCTTTTTTGTACTTCTACACAATCTTGGGTATGTAAGGATGCAACAGCCGAAGTCTTTTTATCTGTCACTTCATCGGCTAATGCCAAATGTGACAAAGGAGTTTCTATAATGTATCTTGCTATAGAGATGCAAAGATGATATAGAAGTTTCAGTATCACATATCCGACAGCCATAACGAACGGAAGCAAACTCATTCGTATGCTAAGCATATTGCATATTTGAAATGCAATCATTGAAGCCAGCAACACCGCAATGACCTCTATTGTCAAAGAATGGAGTATATATTGTTTTTGCTTCATGCCTATTGTTTTTTATTTCTCAATGCAAAGGTATAACACTTTTTCATAAAAAACGAAAGGAAAAAATAGATACCGTTTTGCAAATCAATAGCTTATGAAAAGAAAAGCATAATAAGAGAAAATATCGAAGACTATCTGAAAACAAGAGAAAATAGAAATCGTCAAAAACAGTATGGTTAAACTAAGTTAAAGTTTTTTTTGCGGTAGCTTTTCTATTCTCGCTAAGGCTGAAATATAGAGTAAACGAAGTAAAGTAATCATATTTGTACCAAGTTATATATAATACACTGATATACAGTAGTAATTATCTTTGAGGAGGTCAAATGATTCCGATAAGGAAACAGATAATAAATAATAAGCAAAAGCGTGTAGCTCAATGAGTTGCACGCTTTTTGCGTTTATGGGGTTCATGGTTGCTATATGTTTTCTATGGGCTTTTTTATCTCTTATTTGCGACATGTTTGCGACACGTCTTATTTGGCGATAAGGTACAACTTAAATTGATATAAACCATTTAAAACGAGAAGAATATGCCAAGAGGAAATTACATCATTCAAAGAAGTTGCGAGGAGTGCGGTAAAATCTTTACTCCTCCGACATTAGTGTCGAAGTATTGTTGCCCTGCTTGTTCCAAGAGGGCGTATAAGAAAAGACAAATCGCAAAAGAGAAAGAAGCGATACGCCAAGCACTGATTAGACGAATACCATCCAGTAAGGGGTATCTAACCGTAAAGGA
Organism: Bacteroides sp. RCH18; assembly: GCF_058231005.1. Lineage (NCBI taxonomy): Bacteria > Pseudomonadati > Bacteroidota > Bacteroidia > Bacteroidales > Bacteroidaceae > Bacteroides > Bacteroides sp. RCH18. The sequence goes on from NZ_JBIPTC010000002.1 coordinate 1,597,623, forward strand.
AGCTATGCTGATTTACGGAATTAGTAAAGACGTTCTTTATCGTATGATACGGCAAGGCTTGATACCGTCATACAATTTTGGTCAGCGTCTGATACGCCTTAGTCGGCAGTATATGGATGAACACTTCAAAACAAAGGCAGGGAGTAGAAAGAGAAAAAAGGAGGCATTGTCCTTTGAACCCAAAGATTGTTACACCATCGGAGAGATCGCAAAGAAGTTCCATATCAATGACAGCAGTGTGTTTAAGCACATACGCCGTCATTCTATTCCTACACGCCAAATCGGTAACTATGTTTATGTTCCCAAATCTGAAATTGATAAATTGTATAAGTCGTTATGAAGAAAGCATTACCCAATACCAAAGTGACCGTCAAACTCAGAAGGTCGAATTATAAAGAAGAGTGGTATCTGATTATAGAGTCATACCCAGTGTATAAGCGAGGTTCTAAACGGGCAAGCCGTGTGGTGGAATCTATCAACAGAACTATATCCACACCCATTTGGGATAAGTCATCCATAGCACGAATCTTGCCGGATGGAACATTCAACTATAAGCCTAAACGTGATTTGAATGGAATTATCCAATGCCGTTCAACGATAGACCAAGAGGCTTGCATCTATGCCGACAATGTGCGGAAGTTACGGCAGCATGAATACGATAGTGCCATCCTATACACTGATAAGGAAAACGAAATCGCTGCACAGAATGAGCGGAGCGAACAGGATTTTATCAAGTATTTCAATCGTATTATAAGCACACGTCATCCCAATAGTTCCGATTCGATTATAGTCAACTGGAGGCGTGTAGGTGAATTATTGAAAATGTATTCACAAGGGCAACCAATTCCATTCAAGGCGATTTCCGTTAAACTGCTTGAAGATATAAAGATGTTCCTTCTCCGTGCTCCAATGGGAGGGAATAAGAAAGGTACTATCTCACAAAACACGGCATCAACCTATTTTTCCATACTTAAAGCCGGACTGAAACAGGCGTTCATTGATGAATATCTGACCGTTGATATAAGCGCGAAAGTAAAGGGAATAACAAACATAGAGAAGCCTCGTGTTGCGCTTACCATGAATGAAGTGCAAATGTTGGTTGATACTCCTTGCAAGGATGATGTTTTGAAACGTGCGTTCTTGTTCTCTATTCTCACTGGATTGCGGCATAGTGATATTCAAACTTTGAAATGGAAACAAATTCAGCAAACAAGCAAAGGTACATGGCAAGCAGTAGTAATTCAGCAAAAGACAAAAAGGCCCGATTACAAGCCAGTCATTCAACAGGCACTTCAACTATGCGGCATACGTCCAGACGATGATGAAGCACTTGTTTTTGAAGGATTGACTGATGCCTCTTGGATTTCTCGCCCGTTGAAAGTCTGGATAGAAGCATCCGGTATCAAGAAGCACATCACCTTCCATTGTGGGCGGCATAGCTATGCTTCGCTGTTGCTGGAAAATGGCGTTGACATATACACCATCAAGTCTTTGATGGGACATACTAACGTCAAAACCACGCAGATTTATACGCATATCGTAAACGAACAAAAAGAGAAAGCCGCCAATACACTGCATATAGAAAATTTGGATTTATAGGTTGTGGTGGTTATATCCACCATTGAGCACCAACGACTTATGTAATACCAATCATATACTTACCACCGTTTACCCCTCATGAAGCATCAACTTTTTGAGGGGTATTTTGTAGTATAGAGGTGTTCAGTAAAGAATGTGTTAGTCCAAACAGTCGTTTATTCCCCATTTATTATGTTGCCCAATAAATTTTCGTATTAATGAAACTTAAATCTGTCAGTGGTAAATGAGCGGTTGATTGGTGGCGGTCAAGCACCTATTTAGCACCTATAAGCATCCCTATACTTTTGCGGCATAAATTTTAATACGAAGAAAAAATGGCCTATAAAGTAAATTCATTGGAGGAAATGCCGAATGCGTTGTCCTACCTGATTGAGTCCGTAGAAGTACTGCAATCTAAAGTGAATGCCTTGCAGCATAAACAGGCAAGTAACTCACCCAAGTGGATGGATATAGATGAGCTTTGTGCTTATCTGCCATCACATCCTGCCAAACAAACGGTTTATGGATGGGTGTCAACCAAACAGATTCCCGTACATAAAATAAACAAGGCTTTGGCTTTCCTGCAATCAGAGATTGACGATTGGCTGAAGAACAAATCGCACAAGACCCAAGATGACTTAATGGAAGAAGCCAGACGATTTGTCGAATCTAAAAAGATTATCAGATGATGGAAACGACCGACTATTGCTTTTCATTCTTTCGCAAGCCCATTCAAAACATCGAACCGATGAGGGCTATAGGTATTGTGGATGTGTATCGTTATGTCATCGGACATTATGCCCAACCACAAACCGAGAACCTGCGGCAGATGCAGTCCTCTCCCGAAGCCAAAAGGTACAAAGCCACCCATTTTGACTATTGTACTTTTTCGGGATTATTCCGAAAACGGAATGAAAAGGAACTGATTATGCACTCAGGATTGATGTGTTTGGATTTCGATCATGTGGATAACATAGGGAGGTTAAAGCAACAATTACTTAACCATGAGTATTTTGATACAGAACTGTTATTTGTCAGTCCATCCGGTAATGGATTGAAGTGGATAATACCTGTTGATTTGAAAGGCTGGGAACATTCCCGGTACTTCAAGGCTGTTACCAACTGTATCAAAGCGACAGGTTTGCCATTGGTGGATATGTCCGGCAGTGATGTGGCTCGTTCATGCTTCTTACCCTACGACCCACAAGCATATATTAACCCTAAATACAAAGATGATGTCGAAGAAAATATTTTCTGCCCAAGATTGGGAGAATGTCCCTTCTGAAATACAACAGGCACATACACCAAGTATTGCCCCTATATATAATAAGGTGGAGGATGATGTGGAAAGTGTTGTTCGGGAGATAGAACAGTGTGCCATTGATATAGCCCCTCATTATAAAGATTGGGTGGAGTTGGGCTTTGCGCTTGTGGATGGATTGGGAGAGAACGGGCGGGAGTATTACCACCGCATCAGCAGGTTTTACCCTACCTATCAAAAGGAAGAAACGGATAAACAATACACGCATTGTCTGCACTCCAAAGGGCAAGGCATTACTATCCGTTCTTTCTTCCATTTGGCAAATCAAGCTGGAATCTCATTGGCTCCGTTCTTCAAAGAGCATTTATCCATTTTGCCAAATATCCAAAATGGTAAAACGGATAAATGGATAAAATCAGAAGAAGAACTTCCTGCATTTCCTGAATGTGTGTTTAAACATCTTCCCCCTTTTCTAAATGAGGTTGTCAATAACTCCATTTCAGTAGATGACCGTGATACAATATTGATTGGGGCTATTGTGTGTTTGTCAGCCTGCTTTCATAATGTATGTGGCGTGTACGATGAACGCATTGTTTATCCGAATCTTTATCTGTTCGTGGTGGCGGATGCCGGTATGGGAAAAGGAGCATTGACCTTGTGCCGAGAGCTTGTAGCTCCCATCAACCGTAATTTGCATGAACTTTCAAAGCGGATGGAACTGGAATACAAAGAAGCGATGAACACTTATATCAAAGGTAAGAAAACTGATGGAATGACTATGCCAACAGAACCGCCCATGCGTATGCTCGTCATTCCTGCCAATAGCAGCGCAAGCTCTTTCTTGAAGATATTGGGAGATAATGACGGAATCGGACTGTTGTTTGAATCGGAAGGCGACACATTAAGCCAGGCTTTGAAGTCGGACTATGGTAACTATTCCGATGTGTTGCGAAAGGCATTTCACCATGAGTTGGTAAGTTTGAGTCGGCGCAAGGACAGGGAGTATTGCGAAGTAGCTAATCCGAGAGTTTCGGTAGCTTTGGCTGGAACGCCCGAACAGATAAGAAGATTGATACCTGATGCGGAGAACGGATTGATGAGTCGCTTCTGTTTCTATATTATCCGCTTCAAGCGAGGTATAAGAAATGTGTTTGCCACAAACGACATTTCTCAATCCAAGAATGCTATGTTCAAACTGTTGGGAGATAAATTCTGCCATTTGCATGAGGAATTTGTGAGGCAAGGCAATTATTCCTTTTCTCTTCCCTCCGATTTACAGGAACACTTTATAGAATATTTCAGTCGGGTGAATGAGGAATGTTGTGACGAAGTGGATAACAAGATGCAAGGAGTAGTCAGACGGATGGGACTGATTGCTTATCGTATAATGATGGTGTTGACCGCTGTCCGACATTTGGAGAATGTGATTCACAAATCTTCTTCAGACGAGACTGCACAATTGGTTTGCCATGAGTTTGACTATTTCATAGCCATGAGTATTTGCGACACCCTGCTTTATCATGCCGTATTCATTTATCAGAATTTGTCAGGAAATCAGTCTAAACGATTCAATACCGTTTCGCAAGAGACTGGCGTTTATGCACGAAGGAACACTCTTTATAATATGTTGCCTGACACTTTCACAAAGAAAGATTATGATGCGGCGGTTTTAACTTTGGGCGAGAATGGAAGTACGGCAAACAAGTGGATAGAAGCCTTTATTAAAGATGGCAAGCTGTGCCGAATAGAACAGGGGAAATATAGGAAGATTTTTTGAGTGGCAAGTTTGTGTTTTAGTGCCACTAAAACCTATGCGGCAAGCGATAGAACTGCCACTCTCAAAAAAACAATTTATCAATATCGAGAATCAATATGAGTATAAAGGAAAAGAAACTTGGTGGCCGCCCAAAGTTGGCGAGCTATCAGAAACGTACCAAATGTTTTCGGGTAATGTTTACCGAGAATGACTACATTTATATTCAATCCAAAGCGGAACAAGCTGGGTTGTCTGTCAATGAATTTTGCCATCAGGCAGCAATGGATTGTCCGGTCTGCCAGCGCATCAGTCCGGAAATGGCATCGGCAATTCGTGACCTTTCCGGCATCGCCAACAATGTCAATCAGATTGCTCATCAGATGAATGCCTATGGTTTAGAAACTGTCAAACAACAATGTTTTTCAATCATCTCAGAAATCAGTAGAATTATCTCCCAAGCAAAGAACAACTGCCATGATAGCGAAGATTAAAACAAGAGCCGATTTTGGTGGAATCGTGAATTACGCCAATGACCGAAAGAACAAGAAAAAGTGCGCCACGCTAATAGCGCATGAAGGAGTTTGTGCCGTTAGCAATAAAGCCATCTCGGATTCTTTTCAGATACAAGCATCCATGCGCCCGAAAGTGAAAAGCTCGGTGAAACACGTATCACTTGCTTTTTCTTCGCAGGACATTAGCCGTTTTCCTGATAACGAAGAAGGAGATGCGCTGATGGTAGAGATTGCTAAGAAATGGATGGAACAAATGGGGATTCGCAATACTCAATATATCATAGCCCGACATCACGACACGAAACATCCTCATTGTCATTTGGTATTTAACCGGATAGACAATGATGGCAAACTTATTTCTGACAGCAATGAAAGAATACGTAATACTAAAGTATGCCGGGCTTTGACTAAAGAATATGAACTGTACTTTGCTCCTAAGAATAGTAAAGCCAGAAACAAGAGTCGTTTGCGCCCTTATCAATTACGGAAGTATAATCTACGTTCTGCAACTCTTGATGCACTGGCTGTATCTCGTTCATGGAATGATTTTCTTGGCATTCTCAAAGGTCAGGGTATAGATATACGCTTTAATCATACAGATAACCCTGATAAAATTCGTGGCATATCATTCTGTCAAAATGAATATAGTATAGCCGGTTCTAAACTTGACCGTGATTTAAGTTTTAACAGTCTTTGTGCTACATTGGGCAATGTGGCAGCGGAACTGGTTGTTCAACCTCATCAAGCCATAATTTCCGGTGGAGGTGGAGGAACAAGTAATGAACTGGGATGGCGAGACGATAAAAATAAGGATAACCAAAGAAACGCCCCTTTTTATAAACCCTCAAAACGTAGAAGATAATGAAAGAAGATGTAGTAGCAGCAAATCTTGCAAATTTGCGGCAAAGTATCAACGAGCTTAAAGTGTGTATTGAAAAACAGAAAACTACAGCTCCTAAACCAGAGCAATCTGTAAAAGTGGACTTTGACGAAAAGACCATTTATAATGGAGTCGCCAAAAGTTTCTGTGCTTGCTGGAACGATGCGTTATCAGTGGTGAAGAAGCATATCTGGAAGCAACAGCCGGACACATTGCCGTTCTCGCTATGGTTTCCGAAGCTTATTGAATTATTCAAGCAGAAGTCCAAATTTCTTGAATATCTTTATCGGCACGTTTGCGATTATAATCTCAATCGTATGAATATCGAAGCAAATACCGAAAGCATATTAAAACGGCAGGATGAGATATTTGTCAAAATCAATGAGTTGAAAAATCCAGTAACGGTTATTCCACCCAATATCAATGGGATGTTTATACGAGGGCATCATATCAAACTTCGATATGTTGTAGCCTTTATTGTCATCATTGTTACGTGGGCTGTTACTGCGTCGGTTAGTAGCGTGAAGTATAAGGAAGAATCCTTTGCACATTATTCGATGTATAGGGCGGTGAAGGAGCAGTCTAGATTCATATTACAAAGAATGGAGGAACTCTCAAGAAAGAAATAGCATCTATTGTGTGTAAAATCACTGCTTATTAAGAATTTATCCTTTTATATTCTTATTGAATACCTAAAAAAAGATTTTCTTATGACCATGAGATATTTCATAAGGTATAAACAATAATAATTTAAGGATTATGATTTACGGATATATTAGAGTCAGCAGTGATAAACAGACGGTAGAGAATCAGCGATTTGAAATTAATAACTTCTGTGAGAGGGAAAACATCAAAATTGATGGTTGGATAGAAGAAACTATCAGTGGAACAAAAGCTTATAACAAAAGGCAACTCGGAACACTTTTAAGGCGAATACAAAAAGATGATTTGATAATATGTGCAGAACTCTCTCGGCTTGGTCGTAATTTATTTATGATAATGGAAATACTCAATATCTGTATGACAAAAGAATGTCGAGTATGGACTATTAAAGATAATTACAGGCTTGGAGAGGATATACAGAGTAAGGTTTTGGCCTTTGCTTTTGGCTTATCTGCAGAGATAGAACGTAACCTTATCTCTCAACGAACAAAAGAGGCTTTAGCACGGAAAAAAGCAGAAGGTGGCAAATTGGGAAGAATTACGGGCAGCAAAAACAAATGCAATAAACTTACAGGAAAAGAAGAAAAGATTAAGCAATGGATTAAGCTTGGAACGCCCAAAGCAGAAATAGCTCGTAGATGCAAAGTAAATCCTTCAACCATCTTTCGCTATCTCAAAGATAATCCAACTTCAAAATAACGTCCCTCAGACTGCAATGGTTTTGATATTGTGATTGGGAACCCGCCGTATGGAGCTAATATAGACGAGTTGGTACCTCTGTATGAAAGATTATATCCTAAAACATCACATGGGTATAAGGATATATACAAGTATTTCTATGACTTTGGATTATCAATTTGTAAAAAAGACGGTTCCCTATGCTATATCACTCCAAATACCTTTCTGCGACAACCTCGTTATGGTGATTTAAGAAGAGTTCTATTAGAATTTAATATAATGCAGATTCTTGATTTAGGTGAAAATATATTTATGGATGCAGTGGTTCCTGTGGCTATATGTATCTGCAAAAATGCTAGTTATAAAAATAATGAGGTATCGTTTATTGATTTAACGCAAATTATATCAGTTCAAAATTCTAAGGAGGTATTAAATTCCATCAAATTTGAAATTCTTTCACAAAATTATTGGGCAATAACAAGGAACAACTCTTTTACAAAAGTAATTCAGCAATTGACTCTGAATATTGTAGAATTGGATTCCATACTTAAGTTTAAGGATGCAGGAATTAATTATCAACGGGTTAAAGTGGGTTTATCGCAAAAAGGCAAGTCGGATCTTAGTTCAAGACTATTATATGAAGGAGAAAAAGAGTCAAGAAACGATGTGGAGTTTTGGAAAGGTGTGGATATCAACAGTTTCTTTATTTCTGAACACACATCAAGATTTTGTAGAACTAACATCATATTACGAGAAGGAGAGCGTGTGATTCTTAATGAGGAATATTTTAACATTTTCCCTAAGTTAATATGGCGACAAACTGCACCATACCCAATATGTACAGTTGATTATAAGGGAGTTTGGTTTGGACGTAGTATTCAAGCAGGCTTAATAAAGCCTGAATATCAAAATACAATCTCATATGAATATTTGTGTGGAATTCTTAATTCTAAATACATCAGAGATGTATATGAACAAAATGTGAAAGAAGGTGGGCGTGTATTTCCTCAAGTAAAATTGGAGAAACTTAAACCACTCCCAATAGTTATTCCAACTCCAGAAGAGCGTAAGATTGTTGAAGATATTGTATTGCAAATAATTACCCTTAAGTCTAAATTTGAGGATACAGAAAAATTGGAGGAACGATTGAATAAGTTTGTCGCTAAACTTTATAGTTAAAAGTCCAAATACAGCAATAGCCTGCTGAATTGCAGGCTATTGCCGTGTTTAGATGCTTTGTTCGATAGTTTTTATTTCGGTATCAGTTAGTCCATATAGTTGATATACAAGCTTGTCTATTTTATTACATATTACTGAAGTTTCAATATTTTGTTTTTTATATCGAATAATTGTATCAACCAAGTCTGACAATTCGGATTCAACTCCATCACTAAGATGTGGTAATGGGAACATCTTCAAATGCACACCTTTAATGTAAGGAAAAACATCTGCGTTAGTTATTAGCTTTTTATTATAATAATAATTTAATAATTTAGAATTAAGAATCGCTAATAAAACCCTATTATTATACCTTTTATTGGGTTTTAAATATAGGTTATATAGGCTTTGGTCTGTATAGTATTGTTCGCTATCAAGAGAAGCCATTAGTATATTGCCGGTTTTACGAACAAGAATCTTCTCCTTCTGTTCATAAACAGATTGGTCTGTATTGCTGTGAAGTAACTCGGGTATAAAATTAATGTATACAGATTTGAAAACAATCTGATATGGTGCAATATGTTTACCTTGCAGGTATTTCTTGTGATAGATTGTATCTTTTGTATTTGACAGAAATTGCTTTATACCTTTAGCAACTATACCTACATATATTTTATAATAATCTTCAACTTTCATACCAGATGCTTCCATTTTAGAAAATATAGCAGAATCAGTAGAAGTAGACTTCAAATCTATTACATATAACTTATTAGAATTATTCCATTCTCCTGTAACAAATTCCTTTTCTTCTATGGGTACTAAAGATAAATCTGAAACGCGCTTGAATAGCATTGTATTATTTTCAACAACCCCTTTTTTACATCTAAGAATAATGGAGTCTGTTACAGCATTAAATACTTTATTGCTGAATGAAACTATTTCTTTGATTTGATTTCTGCATATTAAAAACTCTCGTATTTTTTTGAGGTAATCATTTTGTAATATAGTGCCTGGGATAATATAAGATATAGTACCTTGATTATTGGAAATATTGATACCAGCTTCAGTAAATAAAGCATAACTATTTACCTTATACTCAGCAGAATGGGTATAAGTTGCTATTAGATTATTTAACTCGCTATCTGAAATAGAGTTTTTTTCTTTACCTCTATATGTAATATACGGCGGGTTCCCAATCACAATATCAAAACCATTGCAGTCTGAGGGACGTGAAAATACATCACTAAACCAAGTATGCCAAAGGAAGAATTTGTTATTCTCAGCAAGATTGATAGTTTTGAGTTTGCCAAGAATTGTAGGGTTGTATGCTTGTTCCTCCAACTGTTTGTTGATGGTATCGGAAATTTCTTGTTGTAACTTCACCTTTCTATCGTGGTCGCTACAAGAGTAGTACGAAGATAGCAGATGTGATACGGTTTTCTGTAAACGATTCTTCTCATCATCAAAGAGCGATATTTCCCCCTTATCTTTCTTGTACTCCTTTTCGTAGGTGAGCTTACTTAAATCAACACCCATAAAGCTCTCGACAAGTGAGTTACCTTGCATAATCTTATAGTCAAGGTTAGGTAATGGCGATGGTGTTTCTTCATCAACTACGATTGAAAGCCAAAAACGCAAACGGGCTATGTCAACAGCACCTTTCTCAATATCTACACCATAGATATTATTTTGGATAATGCTCTTCTTAATTTCGGCACGGTCATAATGCTTGCCGCTCAACACTTCACGACAATGCAACAATTCATTAAGCAAACCCATAGGGAATGCACCAGAACCGATGGCAGGGTCGCAAATCTTCACCTCTTCAAGTGCTGTAAGTAGTTTTGGCTTCTTATTATCAGGAATGTCAGCTACACCATCTTCGGGAGAAAGAACGAATTTTCGAATCTTATCTTTTGCCACGCTTGTATTGGTTTCAAGATAGGCAATAAGCGATTCCTGGCACATATAGCGTACAATCTCCTTCGGAGTGTAGAACGCTCCTTTATCTTTGTTGTCTTCAAGCAAGTTTTCGAAGATTTTACCCAACATTTCGGGGTCAACACCGACCTCGGCATCATTAGGGTCGTTCTCATCAATGGTAAAATTATACTCGCTGAAGAATTGGAACAAGCGTTTGAAGTATTCAGAAGGGAAACGGCTCTCTGGCTCATCTTCCGTATCACGTTCAAACAAACCTCCATTGAGATATGGAATATCTTTCCACTCGGCAAGCAAAGACTTATCCCAGCCGTAATTAGCAAATAGAGCTTCACGTTCCGCAGGTTTAGTATTCAATATACCGAAGAACAGAGGTTCAAGAACAGAATCAAGATAATCGTTCTTGTATGCCGAGTTCTCAAACATATTCTGCATGTAGTTGAGGTCGCCACACATCCAGCCTTTGCGCTGCAAGAAGTGTAGGAAGGTGATTCGTCCCATCATCTTCTTTACATAATCACGAATTTTCTTTTCGTTGTGGTCAAATGCTTGCATCAATGCAGCATTAGGCTCGCCAAGCACCTTTTCTTCCCACTTGCTACCTACTTTAACGAACCGCTTGCCTGTAATGTATTGAATAAAATCAGCGTATTGTTCACGGTATTTATTAAAGAACTCATCAGAGAGAGCTTCAACGGAGAAGGCTATTTTCAAATTCTCAAATGATACACCTTTCTTCTTCAAGAAGTTGAAACGCTCAATAGGTGTTCGGTATAGCAGATTATCACTACCGAAAACATACGTATATCGTTTGGGTGATGTCGCTTCGCCCTTAATATCACAAATGAATGACAAACGCCAATGGTCGCCACTGTCGAACACCACCAATGCTGCATCAAACTCACCCCAAATAGGATTGATAAATGATTTTACAAGATTGCGAAGCCCCACACGCTTGTTAGCAACTGAACCTTTTGAGATGTTATATTGAAACAAACCGATACGGTAACTATCGGTAGTATTTATGTTGCCTAAATAGTAGCCCTCATCCGAAGTGTTCTCAATAATTCTTTCAGGTTTCTTCTTCAATTCACTTACATTGAAAAAGTGTTGCGAAAAGCTATACCATTGTGTCAAGTTGAATGACGATTGGAACAGGTTTCTTAAACTATCTGTAGTATATATAGTTGCCATAGTAATATTGGTTTATAGTGAGTGATTTATTTGAAACTCTCTGAAATAATGATTTGAGGATTGGAAATATCTTGTGCATCGTGGCGTTGCTCCTTGTTCATCGTCTGATAATCACCAAGTAGTTCCGATATTTTGTTTTGTAAACAATACTCATCTTGCTTCATCTTTGCACGGTCGCTCTTGTATTCACGAGACAAAGCTTTCAAGTAACGAGGTAGCTGGGCGTAGATACCTTCATTGATATATCCCATCAACACATCGCATTGTGATTTCAATTCATTATCGGTTGTTATCTGCTTGATGGTACGCAAGAACTTGTTGGCTTCAAGCGAAGTCTTGTCAAGGTCAGTGCGGTTGATGGATGATGTATCGGCAGCCTCCACATATTCGGTCGTATATTGAGCTAATGCACTATTTACATGTTTGTAGTGTTGCTCTTCTTTAGAAAATGGCACAGGCTGTTCTTCTGGCTTCGCTTTGAGATATTTTACTGCTTCAAGGAAGTCAATAACCTCCACACTAGTTGCTGATGCCAAATAGAACTCTGTTTTAACATTGGAAGAAACAAATATTATAGACTTACCGCTATGCTTTCCTGTATCACGCATTACACGGCTCTTCATTGGCAGTGCCTTGATTTTGTGATACAGTTTGCGGTCACTATTATAGAGTTCACGTACCTCACGCAATAGGGCAATTTTCTTGTCAATGCTATCCTTTACATTGCTATCGAACATCTGGAACTCCTTTACAATCTCCTCTTTGGAGTAGATTTGTGCATCTTCGCCAAATGCCGAATGGAAACCTTGCAACTTGACAAGGGCATTCTTATATAACTGAATTTCTTTATCTCCCTGTTGAGATGGGTAGAACATATAGTTGTAGATGTTGGTAGCAACTGATCCGATACGGTTTACACGACCGATGCGCTGCATCAATCGGGTAGCGTTCCAAGGCGAATCATAATTGACAATCACATTAGAACGATGCAAGTTCACACCTTCCGCTAACACATCAGAGGTAATGATAATGTTGTACCTCATAGAATCGCTGTCAAAGTTTGCATCAAAATTTTCCTTGATGGTCTGTCCCAAACGATTGCGGTTGGCTGCTGTAACCATTAAGACATCGGAACGACCAATTTCCTTTGTAAGTCTATCGTACAAATAGTTCAGTGTATCTACACTTTCGGAGAACAATACCAATTTGCCCGATGGATTTCTCTCTTTATCGAAGAAGTTATGAGTAAGGTTTTCTTGGAACTTATCGAATTTTGGGTCGTCATTCTCTTTCTCCCAATCTGCATTGAGTTGTTCCAATATCTCACGGTCGTGATGGAGCATTTCAATAAAGTCGGAACTGAAAGCATCTGCGGTAAAGAGTATATCTTCTGTGGCATATCCTTTTGTAATAGCATACTCTATAATCTCGTCAAGTTCCATATTCTTTGCTTGAAGATCTTTTACTTTCAAGTCAGGAGCAATGATAACCTTGTCCTCTTCAAACATCTTAATCATATCGGTTGTGATACGAAGAAGTGTGCGGAGCGACTTCTTGAAAGCATAGAAACTACTCTCCAATCGCTTTACCATATGGACACGATAGATAGCTGCCAATGTCTGACCGATATGTACAGCATTCTTGTACTTGTTACGATATTCAGGCTTCAAAAACTCTACTGCACGATAACGAGCATAAGTTAGTCCCTTGCCCTCTGGATTCTCATCTGTTTTCCCATCGGTTAATTGTTTCAATGTTTCGTAGAAACGATTACTTGTGTCGGAGTCCATCACGTACTCCAATTCGTTAGGTGGCAGAATATTGGGGAATATGATGCCCTGAGACTTGATGTCTGCTCTATAATCAGGGTCATTTAGAATGTTGTTGCGTGTACGACGAACTGTTACTTTGTCGATAACCTTACTACGGATTTGCTCATATATTTTATCCACTTCGGATGTAACATCACGCTGGTCACGTTCACGCATCAATCGCTTGTAGTCCAATATGTGTTCTGAGAAGAAACCTTTGAGGTTTGGAACTCCATCAATGGTACAACTCTGACTGTTTTGGAACAGCAATAATTGATTCTGCAAATCATCGGGACGGTTGTTGAGCGGAGTTGCTGAAAGAAGCATCACTTTCTTCTGTGAACTCTTCAATAAGCCCATATTTATGCAAGGAGACTTGCATATCTTCTGCAACTCGTCATACTTGCCCGAACTATCGCTACGGAAACCGTGTGCTTCATCGACAATGATTAGATCAAACTCCTCTTTATCCTTGTAGTTGTCTTTACCGTCAAGAACTTTGGATAGGCTACCATTAGTGATAAACTGAGCTTTTTTGTAGATGCCGAACAACTTGAATGTATTTCTCCAGTTGTCTTCCAGAGCAGGAGGATAAACAACAAGGATATTGGTGTTTTTACCGTTAGCCTCTACAAATCGCTTGGCTATCATTGTAGCAATCATAGTCTTTCCCAAACCTACAACATCAGCAAGAAACAAGCCGTTATGCTGCATCAGCATCTGATAGCCTTGAATAACGGCATCTTTCTGATATTTCAAATCCTTGACACCATCGGGTAACTGAATAGAAAAATCATCTTCCACTTGGTCGCCAAAAGTATCGATAAGCACTTTTATGTATAGTTCGTATGGCGTTGGCTGATAACCCAAATATGTTTTCTTCTTGTACTCTTCAATATCTTCTACAGTCAATGGCACAGCTTCATTCCACAAAGCCCAAAACTCATCAGAGCAATACTTTACATCGTCAAAATCTTTCATCGCTACATTAAGTTCGTATTGTGGTGGTTGCTTAATGCCTAAACCCGAATCAGAGATATTTGACGATCCCATAATAACCCAACCATCGCTATGTTCGCTATGATTTTGTGGCAAACAGAGATAGAATTTAGCGTGCAAGTTTTTAGTAGCGTGGATACGCATTTGTAAGCGTCCTGAAACAAGGTCTTCACACATCTGTAAAATACCCTCTTCTACTTCAGGAGAATATTGGGCATTAATAATGTCCTCTTTGAAGCCGTTGTGATAGATTTCTTTCGCTTTATCTTCGTCTGCTAACATCAATAGAGCTTTATTGTGTTTGCGAAAAATATCATCAATATTAATGCCTACCAATATTTTAATTTCTGATACATTATCCAATTCTTTTCGTAATTTAAAATAACCAGATGAGCGAAAAAATCCAACAACTGCTAAAAAACTATCGAAATTTATCATATCAGCAGCAATACCTTTGAATTTATCAAACAAGGTGTTTCCTGTGCTATTTGTGAAAAATTTTGTACTCATTATTATTCGTATTAAAATTTAATTAGAAATAAGTGACGCTAATAATGCTAATTGTTATTGAGCATTTTCTTTTCTCTCCTTTCCTTAACTTTCTCCAATCCCGGCATCTTTTTAGCCAATGCACTTTCTCCAGCAGGAAAATAGAGAGGAAAAACTTTATATAAGAAACCCACAACTTCACTACGACTTTTATCCATATTGTAAAAAGCAGAGCAGACAAAGTACATTAGTTCTTGCTGACTACATGTTTCTTTGGGCTGTATGCTTATTGAGGGAGCAACTATCAAGTCATGTTCAGCAAATGATAGAGCACTGGCAAGAATAGCTTCCTGTTCTTCTTCGGTAAACATCTTTATTTTCCCAGCTAACCATTCAAGTTCTCTTTGCTGAAGTGCTTGTTGCTTTTCATTTTGATGTTCCAATAGGATTGCTACATTTTTTTGTTGCTTTTCGGTCAAGGCATTTTCCAATGCTTGATTCTTTCGTTTAAGGACATTGTATTTCAGTAATGCGGCAATGTACATACAGAAATAACCTACTGCAATATCAAATATCAGAACAAGCAGATAATTGCTGTTTGAATTTTTGGTATTCTTAGCCATACACTCACTGATAGGAATAACGGCAAATAGCATGATGATGGCTATTGCATAAAGTACCCTGTATCGCATCTTGTGGCTTACTTGCGGTAACGAGGCAAACAAAAAGGCGATAATCAAAACGGCAATTATTGCACTGAATGGTATGAAAGATGTCTTCATAGTTTTATTGCTCAGTTTGAGGGTTAACAATAATGCGCCAATAGCCACCATGATCTGCTCCTTCACGAGACAAAATTCCTATAGAACGAAGCTTTGAAATATGTTTTTCTACGGCTCGGGAGCTTATTCCTATTTTATAGGCCATTGCTTCTGCAGACATTGATGGGTCGGAAATGACGAAATCAATAATCTTTTGTGCGGTTTTCCCAATGCTTTTAGATTTGTTTTTCGAATCTCCGAACTTTTTCTCCGAACCTTTTTGCATTATCTCCGAACTTTCTTGCGTATCACCAAAGGTTTTCACCGAACTTTTGCTGTTTCCACCGAACTTTTCCACCGAACTTTCTTCGTTTTCAGGGTACTTTTCGAGGGTACTGTTTACCCTGTTAGCCACTTCCTCAACAGGTATTCTTCCGTTTTCGTTCCAGTTTAAATTATAGAAAGTGGTGTAGAAAGAAGTCGCTTCCGTTTGATATTGAGGTTCTTTGCCTTGCAGGAAGTTAGGCAGTTTCTCCGTAAGCTCTCGCATTTTCCGTAGGCCGGAGCCACGTTTCTCCATATAGTCCAACTGAGTGAACACATCCGCAATGACGGGATTGCGACGCATGGAAGGCACTTTGTATATGTCACGGTCTTGAATCCGCGTACCATCAAGCATAGCACCGGGTGATACCAGTTCCACTCGGTCATCATAAATGTCGATATGCACTTCACCGCCCATTATGGTATAATCCCGATGGATAAGGTGGTTTACCAAGCCTTCAAAGATGGCACGGTCGGAGTAGTCGGGGAGGTTCAGGCGATAGTTGGGCATCTTCACCCATCCGCTCATGGTGTAGTTCTTGATGAAGTCCATGCCATATTTCAAGAGCAGTACAAGGTTTGCACGATGCTCTACGGAACTGATGGCATCATCTTTATAGAGTCCCGTCCAACGGGTGCAGAAGATACGCGATTGGAATACGGTGCAATTATCCACGAACAACAGTCCGGCATTGGTCAGTTTGCCGTCCGGTGTGACCAGCCCGAATGATTCCAGATACTTGTCATTCCATTCCTGATGGGTTTGCTCACGGAAGGTATTGGCAAGGATGATGAAAGAATGCTTGCTGGCATCCACTTGGGTAGGCAGTGAATCCCAAGTCATGTGCGTACCTTTCAATACCAATGAAAGAAGTTGTTGCGAATTACACTCCACGCTTTCATTGCCAACTCGTACATATGCGGTACGTGTTCCATCCTGATAATAATAATAAGGTGTAAGCGTTCCTGCCTTTACTTTCACTTCAAGCAGGGTATGCCCTTCATGTTCTATCGGAATAAGTTGAACTTCCGGCACAGGGTCAAGTCGTGCCTTTATCATTTCACTGATAAAATCAGCATCGGCTTGTGGATTCTCCAACCCTACAATTACGCCGTCATCATTCACTCCATAGAACAAACTGCCACCATCGGTATTGGCAAAAGCCGATACCGATTTGAGCCATGACTTCACTTTCTTACGTTCCAACATTTCCTTGAAATCGTAAGCTGAGCATTCCGCTATCAATGTATTGTTATGTATTTGCATAGTTTCCTTATTGTTGTTTGGGTGTAACACCCCAATATCATACACAAAGGTAAGGATAAAACCGAAGAATCTGTTAAAAATATCGCTTTCTTTTGATTATTATGCGTTTATATCACGGTTTTTATTAAATAAATCCGTACTTTTGCAGTCAAGAGCTGTGGTTGCTTATGAATGCTTATTTTCAGATTTGCGTTATATTTGCAACACGTGTACGCAAGTCGCTGATAGATATATCACGTTGATTTTGAGGAAGTGAAGTAAGATTAGCTGAATTAGTATATATAAAAAGGTGTGTCAGAACTTTTTCTGACACACCTTTTTGAATTTTATAATTAGCCTATTGAAAATAAATAGAAAGGTTTTTGTTTATTTTGGTGAAGCCATATATTTTGTTGTTTCAATAAATGTCACTTTTTCCCTTTTGCTCTTTCCTGCACCAATATATCTTTCATTTCTTTTACTATGGCTGGATATTTCGGAGCCAGATTTTCGCTTTCAAACTCGGACTTATTCATATCGAACAGCTGATCATAAGGTGCATATCCTGTTTCTATTTTCGGACCCCAAGTGATCATGGGGGAACCATTGGAAGGTTCGATATATTTCCATTTTCCTTTGCGTACGGATAATGCCAGAATATTAGATTCCTCGATAACCCAAGGACGATCTTTTTTACTTTTTCCTAACCAACTGTCTAAATGATTTTGACTGTCCGGAGCTTTACTTTGGGGAATAGTGACATTTACTAGAGAAGCCAATGATTGGATCCAGTCTATTTGGCTTAGCAATGTGTTTAAAGTTTGGTTCTTTTTCACCTGTGCCGGATAGCGTACGATGGCCGGAACACATGTTCCCGCTTCGAAGGCACTGTATTTTCCACCACGGAAAGGACCACCCGGCTTATGACTGCCAGCAAGCTCAACGGCTTTGTCATCATAACCATCATCCAGTACCGGACCGTTATCGCTGGATAGAATAATGAGTGTGTTTTCAGTCAATCCCAGCCGGTCTAACGTTTTCATGATTTCTCCCACGCTCCAGTCAAACTGTACAATGGCATCACCTCGTAATCCCATCGGGTTTTTACCTCTGAAACGTTCGTGTGGGAAGCGGGGAACATGTACATCATTGGTCGCAAAATAAAGAAAGAAAGGCCGCTCTTTGTTTTCTTCAATGAAACGGATGGCATGACTGGTGATGGTGTCTGCTATATTTTCATCTTTCCACAAAGCTTTACCTCCTCCTTTCATGTATCCGATGCGCGAGATACCGTTTACGATTGCCATGTCGTGTCCGTGGCTTGGCTTGAGATTATAAAGCAATTCAGGATTCTTTCTTCCTGTCGGCTCACCTTCAAATGGTTTCTGATAACTGACTTCAATAGGAGCGGTGGAATCATAGTCGGCTACTTTACCGTTTTCAATATAAATGCAAGGAACACGGTCTGCAGTAGCAGCCATGATATAAGAATAGTCGAATCCTATATCTTTGAGTGCAGGAGATATTGTCCCGTTCCAGTCTTGTGTACCCGTTTTGTCACCTAATCCTAGATGCCATTTACCAATAGCTCCGGTGGTATAGTCTGCCGATTTAAACATATCGGCTATAGTATATTGTTCTGGTCGAATTATCATGCCTGCATTACCTGCAGCTACTCCGGTACCTTTCTTTCTCCATGCATATTCTCCGGTCAGCAAAGCATAGCGGGAAGGAGTACTGGTAGAAGCGGTAGCATGTACATTGGTAAACCGTATACCTTCAGAAGCCAACCGATTTACATTGGGGGTATGTACACGTGTGGTACCATAACATTCAAGATCACCATAACCTAAATCGTCTGCGAGAATGATAATAACATTAGGTTTTGTTTTTTTTCTTTTTTTGAACTTTGCCCGGCATACGCGGGCAAAGAACAAGAACATAGAACTGCGACACAAGGCAGCAGATTGAGGGATCTTTTATTCATCATGTGTTTAAATCAAATAAGGTTTTGAGTATAATACTGATTTTTAATTATTACCTTCTAATCCGTAAACAGTCAATTCGCGAATGGCGGCAGGAGGACAGTTATTTCCATATCCTTCAGGAATTATAAGTTTCAGATATCGTGCTTTGGTAGACTTTACATAATATCGGAATGTTGCTCTGGTACCTTCATCATTAAAATCACCGGCACCAATTTTATCCCATTCACTATTGTTATTGCTGGCATAAAATTCTACCCATTTAATATTATTGGCAGCTCCGTCTCCACGATTAAGTAAGTCAATTTGAGCGATTGTAATTTCTTTTTTCATATCAATAATAAAATGGAAGGGAGGTACAGATGATCCTGCTTCATTTTTGAATTTGCAATGCCAGTATGTACTTTCATTATCGTCAATCATGTATGTAGCTTCATTCCCTGCATGTTCAGAACTGCACTCTATCACTTCCCATCCGGATTTGTTGATCTTATTCCCTTCTTTTACAATACAGAACAAAACGTTGCTTTCCTCATCTATTACCAGTGAGTTATTCGGAACTCCTCCTTGGCTTGCCGTGATACTTCCTATTTTTATAGGTAAAATATAGTTTCCCGGTACCAGATTGTTTTTTAGTTGGTAGGAGGCGGTTATCTGACTGACTCCTTCCTGAAGAGTTACGGATTCAGGAGCAGTATAGGCATTTTCGGGAAGTAAAGTGAAATTTACTTTATTAATCTGATTATATTCGTCAATCAATGATAAATCTTCTGTCAGATTACAAAGAATATCCCACTTATTGGTAAAGGGTACTCCGATCTGTATATCCATTGTAGAAGTTAGATCCGGATTGATATTATATACTCCAGCATTACTGATATGAACGATAGGTTCCAAAATGGTAAATGCAAGAAAAGATGTATTTCTTGCTGGATTAATAGCCAGATCGTTAGAAATGAGTCGTAATGGCAATACATATTTTGTTTCGTTATACGCTGACAAAGCCAGTATCTTTTCAGGATGGTACGTGATGTAACCGCATAACTCGTTTTTATCTACCGTAAATTCTGTATTTGTCATTTCATAACAATTTTCCGGCAATAACTCATAATTAGTTTTATCTTCTTGATTCAGCGAGTCAAGCAAAAGAGGGTCTACAACGAATTGAACTTTACCGGAGGCATCTTTCAGTCCTCCCCGTTGTATCCATAGTTCCGCTTGGGCAGTTTCTCCGACATTATAGGCTGCTTGATTATTCAAGGTGTTGACTGTAACAGATATCAGACTGTCTGCTTTATCGGAGACATCAAATTCATTCTCGCAACTTATTGCCAGCATCGCAATAGTCATTGCTGCTAATAAGGTATGTATCGTTTTCATATTGTTATTATATTTTTAATCATGAAATATAATTAAGATTACCATCCCGGATTCTGAACAAGTTGTCCATCAGACTTTTTCATTTCACTATCCGGAATAGGATATAGGTACATTTTGCGTCTGAATACGATGGGGCTGGCCTCTACTTCCTGAAGGAATTTATCTTCAGTTCCATTCATG
Source organism: Bacteroides sp. RCH18 (assembly GCF_058231005.1). Taxonomy (NCBI): domain Bacteria; kingdom Pseudomonadati; phylum Bacteroidota; class Bacteroidia; order Bacteroidales; family Bacteroidaceae; genus Bacteroides; species Bacteroides sp. RCH18. Next base: position 1,618,419 of record NZ_JBIPTC010000002.1, read on the forward strand.
TTCATACCATGCACGTATCCATATTGACGTCCTTCACCTTCTTGGTCAGCTATCATCCAGCGGCGTACGTCGAAATAACGTTGTCCTTCAGTAGCCAGTTCGATGCGGCGTTCACGCTGTATAGCCAGTCTTTGCAGATCCTGTTTGCCTGCAATGTCAGGATTCAAAATTTCTATATTTTCTAATCCTGCGCGGTGACGTACTTTATTCAGGTAGGTCAATACTCGTGCATCGTTAGGATCGATTTCGTTGACAGCTTCTGCGTATAGCAGGTAAAAATCGGCTAGACGGAAAATGATAGAAGGACGGAATTTTGATGTAACTCCCGGTGATTTCTTATTAACCTCACGATTAAATCTCTTATACAGCATATAGCCCGTAAGAGTATAAATAGTACCACTAAGTTCATTAGGACTTCCTTTATGGAACTGGGTAACGTTATTACTGACGTGCCATCTTCTGTTTTGAAAGAATACGGTATTATAGAAACGTGGTTCACGATTCATGAATCGATTGCTGACATTCTTGGCATCACTTACTTTCTTATTGTTGCTGGTAACGACTTTTTCCTTATAAGTGTCTGTTCCCTCGGTTGTGTAGAGTGTAGACTGTTTTAGGAAACTTGTTTCTTGTACCGGATAACCATCATTCATATAGAATGCATCTACCAATTCTTGAGTGACACCCGTACATCCCATTCCATTTTGTTCACTTCTTGGGGTACATCTGCGGTCAAAGGCATCTCCATCCATACCACCCCAGGTATTGGCAGCAGTGGCCCATATAATTTCTCGATTGTAAGTTTGAAATAAATCATACAATGCTTGTGAAGGGTTCTCTTCATTTTCCAACAATTCATAATTGTTTTCATCTTCAGCGAATGTCATGAAATCTTTCAAAGCACTTACTGCTTTCTCCCATTTTCCGGGATCTTTATCTGGGAAAAGCCGTTGTCCGTCAGGATTAGTAATCGATAATGCTTCTTTGTACTCGCCATTGAATAATTTACTGGCGGCATATACCCATAGTTTAGCTCTGACTGCCAGTGCTACACCTTTTGTGGGCCACGCATTGTGTTGGTCATCCTCATGTAGAGCTTCTTGTGACAGTTCATTGGATACTTCTTTCAGTTCCTGATCAATGTAAGCTATAATCTCATCAATCGGACTACGTGGAATATCTAAGTCATCATCTCTTTCGTAAATGGCGTCTTTTACAAGAGGAATAGGTCCATATTGCTCAAACAAAAGATAATGATAATAAGCTCTCATAAAACGGACATTAGCTTTCATTTCTATAAGTTCCTCTTCTGTCAGAACATCGACGTGGGTGCCATTGGCAGCTATTGGTTTGGCATTGGCCAGAAAAATATTAGCTTGCCGAATTTGTTTATAACAATTTCCCCAACGGTGAAAACCCATGTTTGCTGCATTTTTTTCTGTTTTATTGTATAATTTGTTGTCTCCATAGCCAACGGTTAGTTCGTCACACATACCAGCCCAAGGGTTTTTGAAGCCTGTGACGTTGCCTTCTGCAGCGACGATACCCGAATAATCAGGGATAGCAGTAAAAATATTGGCATACCATCTTTTGGTATAGGCGACATTGTCAAATATCTCATCCAACGATTGAAGATTTCCGGCTAGTTCATCTGATACATCCAGATAGTTGCATGAACAGAGATTGCATAGTGTAAAAGCTACTATCAGTACTTTCCTATATAGTTTCTTTTTTGTTTTCATACTTAATAGATTTAATTAGAATGTAAAATCAATTCCTAAAGTAAATGTCCGTGCTTTGGGGTATGTATTACCACCATTGGCATTACCAGCTTCCGGATCAAAATATTTCAGATCGTCCCATAAAGCAATGTTATATCCCATCAGATAGATTCTGGCTGCCTGAAGATTTATTTTACTTAAGAGTTTTTTGGGTAATTGGTAACCTAATTCCACGTTCTTGAGACGTAAGAATCCTCCGTTGCGTAACCACCAAGTACTTGCTACACTATTATTAGCGGCATTGGTGTTGTCTTTATGTAAGCGTGGCATTAATACGTTTTGGCTTGGATTCTTTTCAGTCCACCTGTCTAAAGCGAATGTACGGTAATTCGATTGGTCTACTCCCCATGAGAAAGGAAACCATCCTTCAGGGGTATTACCTCCCAGCAAAACGGAACAGTTGCCGGCACCTTGAAAGAATGCGCTGGCATAAAATCCTTTATATTCTATATTTAGCCCAAATCCATATACAATTTCTGGAACTTTGGGATGTCCTACACCTCTTACTTTATCATAGCTATCGATAATGCCATCTCCATTTATATCTTTATATTTGATATCACCAGGACCTAACAGTCCCCCCAATGTGCTTTGGGGTAATTCAGAACGTAGAGTATAAGTTTCGATGCCACTACCGTTTTTGCTGACAATAAAGTCTTCTTTTGTATATAAACGTTCTGCTATATATAAATAATTTTCGTTTATTCTCATACCTGTCTGAGCCATCCAAGGATATCTTTGTGGTAATTCATCATATTCAACGATCTTATTTCTTGCATAGGTAAAGGTTCCACGTGCACTGAGTTTTACTTTTCCTATTTGCTGATGAATATTCAGTGACATATCTACGCCATGATTATTAACAATACCGTAGTTGGCATATTGATTGACGCGGAATCCGCCTACAGTAGGAGTAGTATTTCTTTGCATCAGAATATGACTTCTTTCAGAGCGGAAATAATCGAATACAAAATCAACTTTGTTGTCAAACAGTCCTAGGTCGAAGCCGTAGTTTTGTTTAGTTTCAATTTCCCAACCGATATCCAGCGTTTCGGGGAATCCTTCGATGATAGCATTGCCTATTGCATTGGTACCTCCGTTACTTCCTATACCTTGTGACCATGAACCGGCTGCCATATTATAAGTAGCTCTATAAACAAAACGTTTATCGGTAGTATCATTACCGGTTTTTCCGACAGAAGCTCTGATTTTAATCTTATTGGCTATTTTCTTTATTGCTTTGGGATAGAATGGCTCATTGGATAGATAGTAAGCAACTCCTACAGCTGGGAAGAAACCGAAACGGTGATTCTTGGCAAAGGCTTCCGAACCGGTATATCCGAAGTTACCTTCAATAAAGTAACGTCCGTCATAAGCATAGCTTACACGTCCTACTACACCTTGTTTACGGTAAGGTAGTGGCTCGGTTTTATATTGTGTTTCTTTTTGCATATAGAGCAACATTCCGGTTACATCATGTTTTTCAGCAAAGGTCCGTTTATAGTTGATGGAAGCATCAATATATATTTTTTTGTTCGCTTCGATACCGTTGTCCTTCAGGTCGCTAAGGTCTGGAGTACCGGAAACTACTTGTGCGAATTGAAGATTCCCGTTTTCGTCTCTGCCTGTTGCATGATAACGTGATGGATTGTATGAACGTATGGATTTGAAAGTTGCGTCGAAGTCATAACTGATATTCATTTTAGCACTTAATCCTTTGGTAATGAATTTCAGATTTTGTTGTACGCCTACTTTCGACTGGATTCCTGTCCGCCATTGGCGGGTATATCCGGAGTTCATTAACAGATTGTATGGATTCCTCATATTAACTCCTCGTTCCTGTTCATAAGTGGCTACTGTGCCATCACTGTATACAGCAGGAAAACAGTATGGAGGGGTAATTAACATGGAACGGAAGATACTGGATGAAGATGAGCCTGGATAGTTGGCTATCAAGTATTGTCCTGCCAAATCAACAGAAATTTTAGTTGTTGAGGTGACATCCATATCAATGTTTGAACGAAGATTAAAACGGTCAAGTCCGATATTTGTATCATACTTGTCTGTAGGGTTGCCTTTGTAAATTCCACTTTCATTATAATATGCACCTGAAACAAAGTACTTTGCACGTGCGGAACCGCCACGGGCATTTAGTGTGTATCGATGATTATTTGTAGTTTTCTTGAGCAACTCTTTAATCCAGTCTGTATTAGGATAGAGGTCAGGATCAGTGCTGTTACGAAACTTTTCTATGGTTTCGTCACTGAATAAAGCAGGTTCACCGTCGTTACGCAATGCTTCATTATATAATCCCAGATAATCGGCAGATCCCACAAATTCTGGCAAACGTTGGGGACTTGAAATAGAATGCTCGGTCTTAAAAGTAATTTTCGGCTTTTCATCTTTACCGCGTTTGGTAGTGACTAATATAACTCCATTTGCACCTTCTGCACCATAGATAGCTGTTGCAGCAGCATCCTTTAGGATGGAAAAAGTTTCAATTTCATCCGGTTCGATATCTGTAATTTTACGGGGAATACCGTCCACTAAAACTAGGGGAGTAGAAGCTGCCGAGTTGCTTGCAAATGTACTGATACCACGAATCCAAAATTCGGCATCATCAAATCCCGGTTCACTGGATCGTTGTATTGCTATAAGACCGGAAACTTGTCCGGCCAGATTATTAGTCAGATTTCTTGTTGGAGCTGTTATGTCTGAAACTTTGACGGAACTCATGGATACAACTACACTTTCCTTTTTTTGCTGTCCATATCCCACTACTACAACTTCATCCAGTGCTTTTGTGTCTTCGCGCAATCTTATATTGATGTTTCGACGATCATTGATTTTAACTTCTTCAGTTGAATAGCCAATATATGAAATTACCAAAATACTGTTTTTTCCGGGTGCAGTAATTGTATAGCGTCCGTCCATATCGGTGATTACTCCATTGGTTGTATCTTTGATTCTCACAGATGCTCCGATTACTGACTCTCCTTGTGAATCAGTGACAACACCAGTGATTACAAATTTATTTTTTTCTTGTTGAGGAGTTGGCTGCTCTCCTTTGCGGTAAATGGTAATTTGCCGATCGTTGATACTGTAAGTGTTATCGGTTCCGGCAAAAAGTTGATCTAGGATAGCACTTACTTGTTGCTTTCTGACATTGATATTCACTTTGCGGTTCGTATCAATGAGTTGGTCCATGTAGAAAATAATATATTCACTATTTTTCTCAATTTCATGAAAGACTTCCGTTATAGTCTTTTGTGATGATTTAATGGTGAATAGTTTATTCTGCGAATACGTGTTTGTAGCCAAACAGTTTCCTATTCCGATAAGAAGGAAGAGTGAAAAAAACTTCATGATTAGTAATAGTTGTTTATCTTTAGTCCTTTGGTGACTAAATAATCGGTGCTTTTTCATACATTTGTAATGATTAGATTAATTAATATTAACGTGTAAGTAATTTAATCAAAGGCCGGATGATATTAAGGGTATTATTCGGCCTTATTTTTTTAAGGATAATGTTTATTCATAGGCTTTCGATTTTAATTAATGTTTTACATAAATATGGATAATTCCATCTGATTTTTCTATTCTTGCCGGGACAGTCCGTATTAGTGTCTGAAGAACTTCGTCAAGATCTTCTTTCAAATCTAGTTTACCACTGCAGGTAATGGTCTTCAATGGACTGTCTATCATGATCTTTTTGCCATAGTAATCGCTGAGTTTTGTAGCAATGTCTTTTAGTTTTTCTGTTTGGAAGAGGTAAAAACCATCTTTCCAGGCGATATATTTTTGTACGTCTACCGATTGGATATGGATGCCTTCCTGTTCATTATAACTTAATAAGTTATTGGGAGAAAGTGTCTTACTTTCATTTTTGCTGGTTTTTACTTTTATTTTACCACTTACTAATACAACACTTTGCGTTTGTTTATTTTCATAAGCACTGACGTTGAATGTGGTGCCTAATACTTGAATGTCCATTTGGCTTGTTTTCACGATAAATGGCCGGTTCGGGTCATGAGATACACTGAGGAAAGCTTCCCCCTCTATATATATTTCTCGTTTGTGTTGTTTAAATTCCACAGGATAAACGATTCTTGAGTTAGCGCTTAACCAAATACATGTACCATCGGTGAAAGTGATAGATGAACGTTTACCGGCAGGTACGATTAATTGATTATAAATATTAGTCTTTTCCTTGTCATCAGTTTCTTGAATAATGGTTTGGGAGTTTACATTAATCTTGCCCTGATGGTCATATTGTAATTGACTTTCTTTTCCATCAATATCTATCTGTTTTTTTTTCGAAAGTACAAGTTGGATATTATCAGTAGGAGTAGCATTCGGCCTTTTTACAGCTGTTATTTCCAGTTCCGTTTTTTCTTGCATAATGCTGAGTTGTGATTGAAAATACCATGCCGAACAGAGTATAAGAGCTAAACTGGCGGCAACTAATATACTATGATTAATAAAAAGAATTTTCTTTTTTCGTTGTTTTTCTATATTGTTGAGTCTGGAAATATTCTTCCACACTGTTTCTACTTCGTTTTGCGGTAAGTGTGAAACAGGAATGTGTCGAATATCATGCAGAAAAGAACGTGCTATTTTTATTTCTTTTGCTAATGCTTTATCTTTTTGCTGCATCGTTTCCCAAAAAGCGATACTTTCTGGGCTGGGATGCTGCTCAGACTCCAAAAAGTAGAAATCATTGAGTAGTTGATCTGCAGAGTAGTGAGTATATTTGTTTTTAATGTCCATTTTCAATGTTGATTTATCTTAGGACAATCTCAATTGACAAATCTACTCAACTGCTCTTTATTTTTTTTGAGATTTTTATTTTTTAGTGTAAATAGGTCAGTTGATGGAGTATTAACATCCATATTCCAGTGACTCCATAGGCTTCTCTTATTTTTTGTAGAGAGCGTTGCAAAAGGTTATAAGCCGATTGGTAATTGAGCCCCATTATCTGGCAAATATCATCGTAACTCAGTTCTTCTATAAAGCGGTAATAAATAACTTCCCGTTGTCTGGGAGTCAGGATTTTCATCATTCTTTTAATATTATTCATTTCTTCATGCCGGGCTTCCTGATCAATGAATTCGTTTTTAACAGTAAGCTGCTCTTCTGTTTGGTATAAACTGAAAGCATAGTTTTTTTGCAATCGTTCTTGATTGAAAGTATTATAGATGTTATTTTTTAAAGCAATCATTAAATATACTTTAGGATTTTGAGGTACAGTAAGTTGCTTTTTGGCTTTATATATCTTTACGAATACGTCCTGAATGCAGTCTTTCACTATTTCAGAATCAGGAGTGATTTGTAAGCCATAATTATAGAGCACTTGGATGTAATGAGTATATATCCAGCTGTATGCCTGGTCATCTCCTTCTAAAAATAACTTCCATTTGATATAACTTTCGTCTTGAGTGAACATAGAATTATTACTTAAATTTGCCTGTCGCATTACACAATGAAAGCAAAGATAGTATTAAAAAATAATAATAAAAGATTTATGTTTAATAATTCTTTTCTGAAGAAATTCTTTATATCTCGAAGGAGACGTTAAATATTTAAGGTTCTATGTGTATCATTTTATAGTATTCCCTCTACAAAATACTGTAGAGGGATGTTAAGAGTAGCTATTTTTCTTGTTTAAATTTCGAGTTGTTTCCCTTGAAGCAGAATTTATTTCAGGAACAGAGAAACTACACAATAAATACATGCAGCTAGGAGTCCACTGACAGGGATAGTAAGTACCCACGCAGTCATGAGGCTTTTAGTCACCCCCCAGCGAACAGCGGATAAACGTTTGGTTGCTCCGACACCAATGATTGCTCCGGTAATTGTATGAGTCGTACTAACAGGTATTTTCAGCATTTCGGTGATATAAAGAGTAAAAGCACCTGCGGTTTCGGCAACCATACCTTCCAATGGAGTAACTTTAGTGATTCTGGTTCCCATCGTTTTTACGATTTTCCATCCTCCGGACATCGTTCCCAGTGAGATAGCAGTAAAACAGGAGAACGCTACCCAGTCCGGCAGATCAGAAATACTGTTTATTCCCATTCCCAGACCCATAGAGTGGGCAGCTATCATTGCGGCGGCGATAATACCCATTACCTTCTGCGAGTCATTCAGACCATGTCCTACACTGAACATGGCGGAAGAAACCAACTGTAATCTCTTGAACCACATTTCAGCGGTATGCGGATTTGTACGTCGGCAGATATAGAGCACAAGTAGAGTAAATCCGAAAGCGATAATCATACCGATAAATGGAGCCAGGAAGATAAAAGCGGCAATCTTAAGAATGATATTGAGCTGAATAGCTTCAAAGCCGTTTGCCATGATAGCAGCTCCTGCGAAACCACCTATAAGCGTATGGGAGGAAGAAGACGGGATACCCTTCCACCAGGTAATCAGATTCCAGGAAATAGCGGCAATAATGCCCGCCAGGATAATAGGCAGCGTGATGTATTGTTCAACAACTGTCTTTGACACAGTGTTTGCTATGCCAAAGCCCCCTATAATGTATTTGGCTATGAAGAACGCAACGAAGTTAAAGAATGCTGCCCACAATACCGCTTGAAAAGGAGTCAGTACTTTAGTCGATACGATGGTAGCGATCGAGTTTGCTGCGTCATGAAAGCCATTGATATAATCGAATATCAGAGCTAGTATAATGATAGTCACTAATAATTCCATGTGTCTTGCTCTGCTTTTATGAATACTTTACGATCAGGTTTTTTAATATTTTCCCTACATGTTCTGCTGCATCGGTTGTCTTTTCCAGTTCATGCATGATTTCTTTTATTTTAATCAGTTCGATACAGTCTTTTTCTTCTTCAAAGAGTTTGGTGATAAAAAGCTCGTATACGTCATCTGCCTGATTTTCTATATCGTGTAATTGGGTGCAATAGTCGCGTAATGGCTTTGGATTTTTGCGGAAAGTCTCCAGTTCATCCATGGCTTTACCTATATTGATAGCCTCCTCGTGAATCAGACGGCTCAGTTCTTTGCCACTTTCGGAAATAGGGCGAGGATTATAGATTACAATACGCTTGGCGCTACTGTTGATTCCGTCGATAACATCATCCATGCAGGAAGCCAAGTCGTGAATATCTTCACGGTCGAAGGGGGTGATAAATGTCGTACTTAACTCGTCAAAGATTAAATGAGTCAATCTGTCACCTTCACGTTCCATGTCTTTAATTTGTTTGTAGTAATCTGCTCTTTCTGTGGGCAGATCATGTTCCATACTTTCAACAAGTAGAACGGATGAGGCAGATAAAACATCTGATAACTGCTTCAGCAGAGGAAAGAACTTTGGTTCTTTGGGCGTGAATTTACTAAAAAAAGAATTTTTCATAAATACGAGTACATTAAATTGTTTTTGGGATGTTTAATTTGATGGCCGTTGTTATTAATAAACAAATGAATAAAGTTTTTTATTGCTTCGATCCTAACTTCGCTCGTAATATTTCTATTATTGCAGGCAATATTGAAATAAATATAATAGCGATAATCAAGAGTTTAAGATTTTCCTGTACGAACGGCAGATCGCCAAAGAAGTAGCCTGCATAGCAAAATAACCCCACCCATATGGCCCCACCTATCAGATTGTGGATCATAAAGTAATAGTAATGCATTTTTCCCATCCCGGCTACAAATGGAGCAAAAGTGCGGACGATAGGCACAAAGCGGGCGAGAATAATTGTTTTCCCACCATATTTTTTATAAAAATCATGTGTTTTATCAAGATAACTTTGTTTGAATATCCTGGAGTTGGGATTATGAAAAAGTTTGCATCCGAAAAAATGTCCGATCATGTAGTTGCAGGAGTCACCTAATACGGCTGCTGCAAATAAGATTAAAACAAGAATATGGATATCGATCGGCATACCGGGTAATGCGGAAATGGCTCCTGCAACGAAAAGTAAAGAATCACCAGGAAGAAAAGGGGTGACTACAAGCCCGGTTTCGCAAAATATAATGATGAATAAGATAGCGTATGCCCAAGTATGGTAATCCTGCACTATACTAATCATGTATTGATCAATGTGGAGAATAAAGTCTAATATAAATTCCATTATATATCAAGTTATTAATATGTTAAAGGGAAATCGTATGCATATTCCTGGCAATGGAAAAGACTCTTCTTGCTTTCTTGCCTTGAATATAAAGAGATAAAATGGGCATAGATGCACTCATCTCATCCCATAAAAGGAAAAGAGATATTTAAATAAGTATTCGTCCTAGTGTATAGACGTAATATCGATAGGAGAATTTGGTGAGATTTGTGTAGTAGGGGAGACCAGTCCATTTTTCTTTCGGAAATTGATATTTTAATGAACTTAGTATCCGAATTGTAACGGAAGAAACGTTGAATCTTAGAATTTTGGAAAGAGAAGTGGTACGGGATAAAAGTGAGTTTCCTAAAATACCATCGGCAATGTTGCAATCATATTTTCCATCATATTTCCCTTCTTGGAAGGAGTTACTTTCTTTACCGGATTGTTTGACTACAGCTTTGGATCGGTAACTCTGTGACTTGTTATGGGATTGTATAGTGGTAGTACCGGCCTCTGTCCGGAACTCCTGTAATTCTTTATCGGGCACTAAATTGCATCCCCATATCAGAAATATACCAAATAATATACAGAAAATGTATTTCGCCATAACGGTCGCAAATGTAGAAACTATTTTTATAAGAAATACATATTCGAAAGTATAATTAACAATTAGATTTGGCTTCCGGGGAACTGGAATCTAATGGTAATATCTTCTTCTTTATTTGTTCGATATGAGCTTCATCGGAGTGTAACAGATTCCGTTTGTTTGTTGCCTGTTGTTTGTTTTCTCAAATCCCAGAGATTCGTAGAACCTGATAGCGTATGTAGATGAGTTTACCGTTATTTCATTTGCCGGACAATCACATTGGGAATAGTCAAACAGTTGCTTGCCTATCCCTTTTCTATGGAATTCCTTTTTGATGAAAAACAAAGAAATGTGTTTGCCTTCATTCTTGGTTCCCATAATACCTATTAGTTTATTCTCTTCGAAAGCTCCATAAATGCAGAGTTCATTCATCAATTTATCGTTGAATATAAAACTTTTGAAACTCTCAAGACCTTCGTCTTCGAAATCATCCTGACCACATTGCAAGTATACTTCTAATGCTAAAGTTGTCGCCTGCTGCAATTCTACTTTATCTAATTTGCGTATCATAATTAATCATTTGTTGAGAATCTAATTTTTGTCTGTCGGGCAAGATACTGATTTTTTTTATTTCAGACAATAGGGTATTTGCAGATTGAACGATCTTATTAGTAGAAGCAGGAATTATTTACTTTAAAACTCTATTAAGATGAAAAAGTCAGTTATACTTTTGGTTGGATGGTTATTAGCTTTTCTATGGATAGGGAATGCTGATATATGGGCGCAGGATGCAGGAGATTATTTCACGATTGTCGGAATGGTGAAGGATAAGCAAAATAAGAGAACACTTGAAAACGTGAATGTATCTGTGCAAGGAAGTAATATCGGTACGGTGACAAATGCGGAGGGAGAATTTGCTCTGAAAGTCAGGAAAGAAGAAGTGCCGCGAGAGTTGGAAATCTCTCACATAGGCTATATCAATAGTCATGTATCTTTAGATAAGGATAATTCTTCTAAATTGACGGTCTGGATGATACCCCATACTAACCAGTTGAATGAAGTGGTCGTTTATGCCAATAATCCGCGTACAATTATAGAAAAGGCGATTGAAAAGATTCCGGTGAATTATAGTGCCAACCGGAATATGCTTACCAGTTTCTATCGGGAGACTGTGCAGAAAGGGCGCCGTTATATCAGTGTATCGGAAGCTGTACTTGATGTGTCGAAAACAGCATACACCAATCGCACTACGGATTATGATAAACTACAGGTTCTGAAAGGACGCCGTCTGCTAAGTCAGAAAGTTAGTGATACATTGGCAGTAAAGGTTATGGGTGGTCCTAATATATCAGTAGTTTTGGATATCGTGAAGAATAAAGAAGCGCTGCTGGAACCGGAAGAATTGAACAACTATGAGTTTGGGATGGCTGAATCGGCATTGATCGATAACCGGATACAATATGTTATCAATTTCCGTCCGAGAGTTCTTTTACCATATGCGCTGTTTCATGGGAAATTGTATGTAGATTGTGATAACCTGTCGTTTACACGTATCGAGATGAATTTGGATATGCAGAATAAATCGAAAGCAATTGCTGCTATTCTTCATCAGAAACCATTTGGACTGAGATTCAAACCGCAAGAGTTATCTTTTCTGATTACCTATAAAACGATAGATGGAAGGACCTATCTGAATTATATCCGCAATGATATTCGTTTCAAATGCGACTGGAAACGGAGGCTTTTCTCTACGAGCTATGCAGTGACCTCAGAAATGGTGGTGACAGACCGGAGGGAGAACCCGTCCGAGGTGATTCCGCGGAATAAAGTATTTACCTCCAATCAGATCTTCTATGATAAAGTCGGAAATTACTGGAGTGAAGACTTTTGGGGAAATTATAATATTATTGAACCTACAGAGTCTCTGGAACATGCTGTCGATAAATTGAAAAAGCAATCTAATTAAAATCAGAATTGTTTTCTTATATTTGGGAACAATCGTAAAATGATAGAAGTATGCTGAATGAACTGCTCATACTGACAAAAATAAAGGCAGGTGACATAAAAGCGTTTGAGGAACTATTTCGCTGTTATTATTCTCCCCTGTGTTGGTATGCGGCAAGCATTACCGGGCGGATGGAGGTAGCTGAGGAAATTGTTGAAGAACTGTTTTACGTGCTTTGGAAGGATAGGGAACAGTTACAGATTTTCCAGTCTGTAAAAAGTTATCTCTACAGGGCGACACGTAATCAGTCAATTCAATACTGTGAGCATGAAGAGGTCAAGGAGCGGTATAGAGAGTCTGTGCTGACTGCATCCTCTTCGGAACAGGCGACAGATCCTCATCAGCAGATGGAATATGAAGAACTTCAGAAGCTGATAAATAATACCCTTGAGAAATTGCCGGAACGCAGAATGCAAATATTTAAAATGCACCGGACGGAAGGAAAGAAATATGCGGAAATTGCAGTCCAGCTTTCTCTCTCCGTCAAAACGGTGGAAGCGGAAATGACGAAGACTTTACGAACTTTGCGAAAAGAAATAGAAAATTATATTCAAATGAAATGATGAAAACGGATATTCATAAAATAAAGACGGAGCAGGCTTGGAATCGGTTGTACGACCGATTGGATAAAGATCATCTGCTTGTAGAAGACCATCGGATGCCTAAAGTCCCGATGTGGGTACGCTATGGCACTGTAGCGGCGATGGTGGTCGGTTTGGTTTTTAGTACCTTGTATTGGGGATTCGGTCAAAAAGAGGAATTACCTGACTTTATAACACGGGAGAATCAGGATGTTCCTACATTGGTCACGACTCTGGAAGATGGTTCTGTCGTGTTCTTGGCAAAGGAGACTTCTATCCGATATCCGGAACATTTTGTTTCTGATAAACGGGAAGTTAGTTTGCAGGGAGATGCCTTTTTTGATGTGGCAAAGAAGCAGAAGCAACCTTTTTGGATTGATACAAAGGAAGTAAAGATTGAAGTATTGGGTACTGCTTTTAGTGTAAAGAGCGTCGAAGATGCTCCGTTCCGTCTCTCGGTGCAACGGGGAACCGTCAGAGTAACCCTTAAAAAGGGAAATAAAGAATGTTATGTCAAAGCCGGTGAGACAGTGATATTGCAATCACAGCAACTTTTGCTCAGTTCGACTGAAAATGCAGGAGAGTTGAACCGCTATCTGAAGCATGTCTGTTTTAAAGATGAATCTTTGGGGCATATTCTGAAAGTAATGAATATGAATGCAGGCAGTTCACAGATACGTGTAGCTTCTCCTGCGCTGGAAAAAAGAAAGCTGACAGTTGAATTTTCCAATGAATCTCCAGAGACTGTGGCTACATTGATAGCCTATGCGCTTAATTTGAAGTGTACACGGCAGGGGGATACATTCATGCTGACAGAATAAATAAAAAAGGAGTGAAATGAGGCTGATTTATCGCTATATGGTGATTCTGTGTTTGTTCTTTATCGTACCGGATACGTTGAGAGCTGACGGAGAAGATGTGCTGGAGCGTATGATCAGTCTGCCGAAGATGAAAGGAACGGTCTATTCACTGTTAGGCAATATTTCTCAGCAGTCAGGTTATCTGTTTATCTATGACAGTAAAGTAGTAGACAATGATGTAACGGTGAAGGTACGGAAAGGAGAGCGAACCATTCGTCAGGCTATTTATGAGATAACAGGAGATACCAGCCTGAAATTTAAAGTAATAGGGACTCATATTCTGATAACTTCTTCTTCGCCAATCAAACAGCAACAGGCGAAACCTTCATCCGTTCGCCCTGTAAATCTCATGCTTACCGGAACTTTGCTGGATAAGGAAACCGGAATGCCTGTCGCTTCTGCATCCGTTGGAGTCCGGAGGACATCTGTGGGGATTGTTACTAATCAGGAAGGAGAGTTCAGACTTTCCTTACCGGATTCTTTGCAAAACGATTCGGTTGTTTTTTCTCATATAGGATATGTATCACAAACTCTGGAAGTTTCAGTTTTGGCAGGTGGCCATCATATTCTGAGCTTGGAACCAAAGGTTGTTCCTTTGCAGGAAGTAGTGGTTCAATGGGTTGATCCTTATAAGCTGCTGAAAGAAATGGGAAGGCAAAGAGAGCAGAACTATTCTCATTCTCCTGCCTACCTGACCACATTTTACCGTGAAGGAGTTTTATTGAAAAATAAGGTTCAGAATCTAACTGAAGCAGTCTTCAAAGTTTATAAGATCGCTTCGCATTCTCCCGTTTCCGATCAGGCGAAGCTGTTGAAGATGAGCCGGCTGAGTAATGTCGAAGCCAAAGACAGTCTGCTTGTAAAGGTGAAGTCCGGTATTCAGGCATGTTTTCAGATGGATATAATGAAGGATATGCCTTCATTCCTGATACCTGACGCAGGTGATAACGGTTATCTGTATACTTCGCAGGGAGTGACATTCATAGACGACCGGTGTGTGAATGTCATACACTTTGCACAAAAGAAGGAGATTATCGAGCCTCTCTACTGTGGAGATTTGTATATTGATGCCGAGACGAATGCCTTGTTACAAGCTCGTTTTGAGGTAGATCCCCAGCGTGTGAAGAAAGCGTCGGAAATGTTTGTAGAAAGGCACACGCGTGGCATTCGGATAATACCGCAAAAGGTGGTTTATACTATTTCCTACAAACCATGGCAAGGTATCTATTATATTCACCATATCCGTGGAGACCTTTCATTTAAGGTGAAACGGCGACGGTTGCTGTCTGCTAGTCCGCAGATGCAGATTTGGTTTGAAATGATCACTTGCAAAGTGGATACGGAACAAGTGGCTGCATTCCCGCGGGCAGAAAGATTACCGACGCGTACTATCTTCTCTGATCTGAATTTCAAATATGATGAAGACTTCTGGAGGGATTTTAATGTGATACCTCTGGAAGAGGAGCTTGGTAAGCTGATTGAAAGAATCTCTTTGAAAATAGAAGAAATCGGTCCTTGAATTGTTTTGCCATTCGACGGGATTGCTGTAACTTTGCGGCGGTTTAAAAGATTGTAGAATATGGAATTGCCTAAAGATCCGATGATGCTGTTCAGTGTCATCAATATGAAGTTGCGTGACTGTTATTCTTCGCTGGATGAGCTTTGCGAAGATATGGATGTAAGTAGAGAAGACATTGTCAGTCAGTTGAAAGCTGCAGGTTTTGAATATAGTGCGGAACATAATAAGTTCTGGTAATTTTCAGTCAACTTCGGCTTCTATATAAAGAGTTAATAGCGCCTCCATGGTCTTGAAAAAGACTATGGAGGCGTTTTTTTATTCCCTGTATGCCAATACCATATTTCCTCTTTTCTATTAATAAATGTAAAATCGGCTCTTGTGCATTTAACTTCGTTTCTTTTCGGCGTTCTAATAACCAAAGCTCAGAAATAATAGATGATAAACGAAGATAAAATCCGAAAAGCTTGTTCCTCCGATCGCGAGCGGGGATTCAGGTTGCTGGTGGACAGTTTTCAGGAACCGATATATAATTATATCCGGAGAATGGTGGTGTCTCATGAAGATGCGGAAGATGTGCTGCAAGAAGTCTTCATTCGTGTATTCCGCCATTTGGACCAGTTCCGGAATGAAAGTTCGCTGAGTACATGGATCTACAGAATTGCAACGAATGAGTGTCTTCGGCTATTGAATAACCGTAAGGAAGAAGTGATATCAGCGGAAGATGTTCAGGAAGAACTGATGAGTAAACTGAAAGCTTCTGACTATATCGACTACGAAGATGAGCTGGCTGTAAAGTTTCAGGAAGCTATATTGACTTTGCCGGAAAAGCAGCGGATCGTTTTCAACTTGCGCTATTACGATGAACTGGAATATGAAGATATTGCCCGTGTTCTGGATAGTAAGGTTGAGACACTGAAAGTGAATTATCACTATGCGAAAGATAAGATAAAGGAATATATATTAAACAGGTAACATCATGGATAAGGATTTTGATTTTGACAATATTGGTAAGCGGACACCTTATCGCACTCCCGATAACTTTTTTGAGGAGACGCAGCGTAAGATATTGGAACGTACGGTTGGCGAACAACGCAAGAAACGTCGGCTGAAAAGGATTATTCCTACTGTGATTGCTGTAGCAGCAGTATTGGCCGGGATTTTGTTTACGCCGTCTCTCCGCTATATGAATACCGACACACCATCGGCTTCAAATATATTGGCTGTCGATAAAAACAATGTAACTACAGATCCGGTAGATAAATGGATTAGAGAATTGTCAGATGAGGAGTTGGAAGAGCTCGTCAGCTTCTCTGAAAACGATATATTTTTAAACTGAATAACTCAATTAATTATTTAAAACGTGAAGATTATGAAGACTAAGTTTATTTATGTAGTGTTGATGGCTTTATTTTTGGGAAGCCAGATGACCCTTTCTGCACAGAATAAAGATAATAAAGAAAAAAAACAGCGTCCTACACCGGAGCAGATGATGCAGATGCAGACCAATCAGATGGTGAGAGCGCTCATGCTGGATGATGCAACGGCAGCCAAGTTTACTCCGATATACGAGAAGTATCTGAAAGAACTTCGTGAGTGTCGTATGATGAACTTCAAACCCAGAGCGAGAAAAGATGCAGCTCAAGGTACGGAAGCCAATACTGCCAAAGAAACTCCAAAACCGGTTATGACAGATGCGGAAATCGCTAAAATGTTGAAAGATCAGTTTGCGCAGAGTCGTAAGATGCTGGACATCCGTGAGAAGTATTATAATGAGTTCAGCAAGATTCTGTCTCAAAAGCAGATCATGAAGATCTATCAGCAGGAAAAGAGTAATATGAATAAATTCAGAAAAGAGTTTGACCGTAGAAAAGGACAGAAACCGGGACAAGGTCACAAACCCGGACAAGACCGCCAGAGACAAAGACAGCATACCCCTCATCAAACTCAAAAGTAGATAATGGATTAGGTATAATTTATTATAGTGTTTTATTTTACTAAAGTCAACACAAATTGGGCATAGGCAGATATATCTTTTCTTTTCAGTATCGTTTGATTATTCATTGTGTCTTGTTACTGATCAGTTTGACTGCCTATACACAGTCCGGCAAAGAGAGCTTTGCCGGACGTGTAGTTGATGCTGACTCATGATACATGGTATTCTGCGTCTGAATCTGCTGGAAGGATAAAGCTGATTAAATATTTATCAGTCTGAAACCTCTGCGGGGTATTAATTGTTGTATCCATGCGAAAACAATGAAAACTTTGCTGAATGGAGTTTCGACTGATTAAAAAATTAAAGGACAGAGGACGTTGGCGTATCTTCAAACTCAAATTGATTGATGCGCGGCTTTACTTTGTCAGTATCTTTGTCGGGTTACTGACGGGGCTTATTGCTGTGCCTTATCATTACCTGCTTCAGTTCTTCTTCAATCTTCGCCATGACTTCTTTGATTCTCATCCTAAATGGTATTGGTACCTTCCTCTTTTTCTGTTAATGTGGGGGATTCTTATATTTGTCTCCTGGCTGGTGAAAAAGATGCCGTTGATCACAGGAGGAGGTATTCCACAAACACGTGGAGTTATCAATGGAAGAGTTGCGTATAAACATCCTTTCATTGAAGTGATTGCCAAGTTTGTGGGTGGAATACTTGCGTTAAGCACCGGTTTGTCTTTGGGACGTGAAGGACCTTCGGTGCAGATCGGTTCGTATGTAGGATGTCTGGTTTCTAAATGGGGGAGAGTGCTTGCCGGCGAGCGGAAACAATTGTTGGCGGCGGGTGCCGGTGCCGGGTTGGCGGCTGCTTTTGCTGCTCCGTTGGCTTCCTCATTGCTGGTTATAGAATCTATTGAACGGTTTGATGCGCCAAAGACGGCGATTACTACCTTGCTGGCAGGAGTCGTTGCCGGAGGAGTCGCCAGTTGGCTTTTTCCTATCAATCCGTATTTTCAGATTGATGCGATTGTACCGGGAATGACTTTCTGGTCACAGGTAAAGTTGTTTCTTCTTTTGGCGGCTGTGGTTTCTGTTTTCGGAAAGTTCTTTTCTGTCACTACGCTTCAGGTCAAACGTATCTATCCGGCCATCAAGCATCCGGAATACGTAAAAATGCTATATCTGCTCTTTATTGCTTATCTCATCTCTATGGCAGAAGTCAATCTGACAGGAGGTGGGGAACAGTTTCTGTTGGCACAGGCCATGCATCCCGATACCCATATTCTTTGGATTGTCGGTATGATGTTGTTGCATTTTGTATTCAGTACCTTTTCTTTTTCGTCAGGACTGCCGGGAGGAAGTTTCATTCCTACATTAGTGACAGGAGGGCTTTTAGGGCAAATAGTTGCATTGATTCTGGTTCAGCAAGGAGTGATTGCTTATGAAAATATCAGTTATATCATGTTGATCTGTATGTCTGCTTTTCTGGTTGCGGTCATACGTACACCTCTCACCGCTATTGTGCTGATTACTGAGATTACGGGACATCTGGAAGTCTTTTATCCTTCTATTGTAGTGGGAGGACTGACTTACTATTTCACGGAAATGCTTCAGATAAAACCTTTCAATGTGATTTTATATGATGATATGATTAATTCTCCTGCGTTTAAAGAAGAGGCCCGCTACACTTTATCGGTAGAGGTCATGAGCGGTTCTTACCTGGATGGTAAAATCGTGGATGAACTTCGCCTGCCGGAACGTTGTATTATTATTAATGTTCATCGTGACCGGAAAAACTGGCCTCCCAAAGGGCAGAAACTGATGCCGGGGGATCAGGTGCAGATAGAAATGGACTCGCAGGATATCGAGAAACTCTATGAGCCGTTAGTCAGTATGGCGAATATTTATTAAAAAAGAAGTGAAGCGTTTATTCAACGCTTCTCAACCATGCAATTTCTTCTGCCCACTTGCTTTCATCGGGTGTTTCAAGAATAAGTGGCATATTATCGAATCTTGAATCTTTCATTAATCTTTCAAAGAATGCACTCCCGATCAGTCCCTGGCCTATGTTATCGTGACGGTCAACATGACTGCCTAATTCTTTTTTAGAATCATTCAGGTGCATACCACGCAGATACTCGAAACCTACTTCTTTTTCAAATTCGTCAAAGACTTTATCGTAATCATTCACTATGTCATATCCCGCTGTATATGTATGGCAAGTATCCAGGCAAATACCTACACGGCTTTTATCATTCACCCGGTCGATGATATATCTTAATTGCCAGAATTCACTTCCTAAATTACTGCCTTGCCCCGCAGTATTTTCAATAACGGCCGTTACTCCTTTAGTCTTCTCCAAAGTCAGGTTGATACTTTCTGCAATGAGTGCGAGACAATCCTCTACGGAGATTTTATTCAGATGGCTGCCGGGATGGAAATTGAGAAGTTTCAGTCCTAATTGTTCGCAGCGTTGCATCTCATCTAAAAAGGCAGCTCGACTTTTCTCCAATCCTTCTTCTTCGGGGTGTCCCAAATTAATAAGGTAACTGTCATGCGGTAAAATATAGTCTGTTTGGAAATTGTACTTAGTGCAATTTTCTTTGAAAAGACGGATGTTTTCTTCTGTCAATGGTTTACTCACCCATTGACGTTGATTTTTAGTAAACAGGGCAAAGGCATTTGCTCCAATCTCATGCGCATTGACAGGGGCGAATTCTACGCCGCCGGATGCGCTTACATGTGCTCCAATGTATTTCATCTTTTATTCTATTTAAATTTTATCTGTTGATATAACATTTATGCAGGTTTCAATGTTTGCGTAAAGTACCAGCATAGGCAAAGATACAATTTTTTAGTAGTAAACTCAATGCTCACTATGATAAAGGTACAGTAATCTACTGTCTTTTTATATCCCACATCTCAGGTATTAATAGTTGAGTTGTCAGATGTTAATACCTGAGATGTCAACTGTTAATACCTGAGAAGTCAGATATTAATACCTGTCATGGCCATTATTAATGCTTGAAATGAGGCATAATAAGCATTGTCACCTTCAATAAAAAACAATAAAAGAAAGGAGCTACTCGTAAGTTTATAATAACCTTTGAATAGCTCCATATTGTGTGGTCGAATGGAGAAATTATATCTCGAAATCCGGTAAATAGTCAGTCAGAACCTTATTGACCTGTTTCCCTTGTACTTGGTCAGTGACGATAGTCGCACCTTCCTTCTTGCCGGCATCATACTTCAGAGAAACCTTTTCCGCTTGATGGGTAACACTGATTGCCGCTTTCCCTTTCTCCGTCAGATTGCAGGTAATAATCCAGTCACCTACTTGTATGGTATTGCCCTTGCGAACCACTTTCATATCCGCACGATTATTTCCGTGTGTATCCATAATGGTGAGGAAACGGGCGGTTCGGCAGGGGACGGTAGTAGACGAAAAATGCCAGTGATTGGGATACTTCACAGCTTTCCCTTGCGCATTGGTTACATTCTTCCAGTTGGTTGGAGCGCAGAAGAAGGTATCTACGATGGCCTGTTCCGTCTTTGCCGAACTGAAAAGATGAGCAACAGAGATGCCCCCATCCTTATTCTTTCCCGTGACTTTTATTTCATCAGGAAGTTCCTGCATTTCCATCGGAAGTTCTACCGTATGCAGCAGATAGCTCCATGTGACCGCTTCTTTTCCTTCCAGTTCATCATAAATCACATACACTCCCGTATGCCCTAACTGAATAATGTGCCGACGGAACATCTCCAGTTTGTTCTCATCCCATCCCTTTTCGGGAGTATATTGAGTGCCTGAAAGTTCGCCACGTTTCAGCCAGATAGGAGCTGTGATCTTTCCGTAAGCATTGGAAGCATCTCCTACCATATACGAAATCTTTTCTCCTTCATACCAACGGGGAATCCATCCGTACCCTTCCGTCCCGATAGTCTGAGTCATCCCATTGACCAGAATGCTGTTGTGCGCACGGGTGTTTCGATAGGAATACATACAATGGTCATCCGTAAAACCGGTACGATGTCCGCTGCTATAGAAGATCGCCTTGCCGCCATAGAAGGTATTAAATGCATTCTGATTGGCCAATGCGTGCGAAGTTGAACCGTATGGACTGGAACGGAATGACAACATTGCGTTCTTTTCTATATCTCCCAAGGATGTATGCATCGTAGCAATTCCCGTTTCATTGAATACTTTCGTCATAGGCAACTCTGCCAATGAGTGTTCTTCTTTCGGGAGTGCCTTGTCGGTAATGCAGCGATACCAGGTCAGATCACCTGCTTTTCCAAGAAAAGACTTTTTCATGATATCCGGTTCTTTCTCAAGGATAGTACGTGCGTAGGCGGCTGCCCACGGATTATTGCATTCACGTGCTAAAGCATCCGCATAGCCGACCCGTGTTCCGTTCGGTTTCATTTTCGTTTCATGAGAGTTGCCGTGCCCCGCAGATTTGGAGAACGGAGGCTGATGATAGATTACATAGAGCGCATTGTTGTTATACCAGGGATCGGCAAAGAAATCGAAACCGCTGATACGTGAATAGAAAGCGGGAACTTCGATCAATGTACGAAGGTTGACATGGAAATAAGAATCACCATTATGCCATCCACCGTCGGTATTGAGTCCCGGCAGGCGGGATACCCATTCGTTATAGCAATAATCTGCCCAGGTGGAAGCCATCGGCAATTCACCGTACGTAGCAAAAGCTGCCATATTCAGAATACGGAAAGTCATCTGCCATACATGATTGTCGGCAATACGGTTTTCCAGATGATTCACATATTCATGATAAAACTTATGGGCGTTTTCGCTGATCGTTTCGAGAAGCAACTGTTTCTCGGCAGGCGTTAACAGATTGTACCATGCATCATAAGCGGAAGTACTCATGGATAGAATCGTGGAGCGGTTGAAATCTCCTGCGAAGTACTTACTGTCCTTCCACGAAAGAATTTCGGAAAGACGCTTGATACCTTCTTTGTAGTAAACCTCGTCTTTCGTCAGCAGATAAGCGCGCACCATAGCTTCTATGTTCGCTTCTTCGCGGTCTACTATCTTGCGGCTTTCCCGAATCAATGCCGAACGGTATTGTACGATGTTCGTCAGTTTGACTACTTGGGTGGTATCGATTTCCTCCTCCAGATGTTTCAATGGATGATTGAGGCACCCCCTTGCTTTCTGAATATAGAGCTGCGCTTCCGGATTATTCTTGTTCCGCTCGATGATCTGATCCCAGTCTTTGGTATCGAGCAGGATACGGGGATGGCTTTGAGAGAACTTCGCCAGCACTTCCTGCAAGGAGGGAGGATTGAACGTGCGTGTCTGCTCGTCCACATAGAAATGATAGACGGGCGACCATTCTTCTTTGCCGTCCTTGTCAAGGTAGGCGTGCTGCCAATACCATTTCCCTTTCTCAAAGAGTTTGAAAGGATTGAAGAAAGCCCAGTTTCTTTCGGCGGTCATTACTTCCGATTTAAACTCAGGATCACGTGCGATACGGATGCGGTATGTCACTTCCGGTTTGTGATCTTCTTCTTCCACTCCGTCGAGTACAGGTCCGAGGTGGGGGAACTTGTCCGGCCACATGAAACGCGGCGGATTGACTGCTATGTGCTGACCGTCCAGTGGAGAAGGTGTTTCGCGGACTTCATGCATCAGCGTCTGCTGGCTCAGACGCAGGATGCTTTTCTGCGCATATCCACTATAGGAAAGCATAGCTGCAAATAACAGGAAAATACAGTATCGTTGTTTCATCATCTTATTAAATTAGAAGCGGAAAGCTGGGTGAATACCAATGAGGCGGCACCGATACTTCCGGCTTTGTTGCCTAAAGAAGCTGCCATGATTTCCGTGTTCACGGCACAGTCGGGGATGGCATAGCGAAGGGCTTTCTCACTTACTTTCTGAATATAAAAGTCTCCGGCTTCGGACAGTCCTCCGCCGATAACGACTCTTTGCGGGCTGAAGATATTAATAAATCCGGCAATGCCATGACCGAGGAAATCGCAATGTTCTTCCAGTGATTCGGTGGCAATCTTATCTCCTTGTTGATAGAGACGGACGATCAATTCTCCGTTTATTTCTTCATTCGGATAAGAGATGCCGGCTTCGGCTATCCGTTTACTGAAACGACGGACCAGTGCGGCAGTGGAAGCATAATGTTCAAGGCATCCTATTGAACCGCAGGCGCAAGGTTCACCATTAGCTATCAAGGGGACATGTCCCAATTCAGTACCCCTATTGGCATATCCGTTAAACAGCTTGCCGTCAATGACGACTGCGCCACCGATACCGGTTCCTACAGTCAGAAAGACCACATGAGTTGCTCCGTTTCCGGCTCCGTACATCGTTTCGCCGAGTCCCATCAGATTGGCGTCATTTCCCAGTTGGGTAGGAAGTCCGGTCTCTTTTTCCATCCGGTCTGCCAGTTTCAGATTTTCCCACCCTTTAATATTCTCCGCACCACCCAATACAATGCGATTCGTACCATCCACGATCCCCGGCGTTCCTATCCCGATGCCGGCTATCGTATATCCCTTTGCCTCAGCAAAGTTTTTCACCTCATTGACTGCCTTAATCAATTGCCCGATCACAGCCTCAGCTGATACATCGGCATTCGACGGCAACTTCCCTTGAAAGTGAAATACCCCATTATTATCAATAAGAGCATATTTCACTGAAGTCCCGCCAAGATCAATTCCTATAGCGTATTCTTTTTCCATATAACTAGGTATGTTTTAAATTCGTTTATACTGTGCCATGCTTGTGCCAAAGGCTTGACACAACTGTGCCAACGGCTTGGCACAAGCAAAGCAACTGTTTTCTTTCATATACCAGTTTATACTCTTTCTGCCCAGATAGGTGAACTCCATGCCCATTGCCCGTCACGCTGGCGAACACGCACGTAGTAGTAATCCGTATCACGCTGAGGCTCTTTATCTTCCATATAGTGTTCCACAGTGAAACAGCTTTCGGGCATAGCACGATTGAAGAGAATCGCTTCACTCAGCCAGCCGATCATGAAGTGCGAACGTGAGCCTTCGAGCAATTCGCCCAATGTGTGTTCAAACTTCTTGCCATTGAAATCAGCAATCACTTTTCCGTCTTTCGGCATCTCTACTTCGAGGATGACAGCCTGCATGGCAGCGGTAGTCGTATTCGGATTCTTGCTGCTGTACATATCCAGTTCGGTTTCTTTTTCGCCTACGGATACAATGCGGTTTACGTGAGTGTGGAATTCTGTTTCTCCTTCTTGCGGAGAAGTGAAGGCTGCACCGCGGAAACATGGAGTGACGCTCAGAATGCGTCCTTTGTCTACAGACAATTTACCTTGCCAGTGTACATACTGTTCTTCACGGTTCCATCCGAAATCTACTTTCACTTTGCAGCGGACAGTATCACCTTCGGGGGCAACCGGAGTCAACGGACCATTCATGCGGGCCAGAATCTGACCGTTCTTGACGATATCCACATAGTCGATGCAACTTTCTCCGGTAACGTTCAGATAAATGCGGCGACTGTTGCCACGCACTACGTCACCCATGAAAGCATCGTTGAGGCGGAAGTCAATCAAAATCTTATCGCCGGTTGCAGCGCATACGTGGCGCGTGCGAAGTGCTTCCCATATAGCGTCGCGGGTCAATGACGGAGCTAGTACACCGATACGGCCGTCGCCATAACTGCCCGGATAACCCGAATGTTGGTCGGTAGAAGCCATAATACCGAATTTATTTCCCAATTCCAGACCATATTGAATGGTTCCTTCCCATTGGCGGGGACCCATATCGTGCAAGTATGGATAGTCACCCTGATCGCTTTCAGCCAGACCGTGACGAGAATACATTTCTACGAACGGGGTTTGGTCTCCTTCGGTAAAGCATTTCCAGTTATAGCCGCGATAACCACCCTGATAGCCCATGTGGTGGGGAGTGATGAATACTTTGTGTCCTTTGGCCTTTTGTTTCCAGTCTTCGATGGACGTGCATTCTACAAGTGGTGCATCGAGATCATAGTTCAAGGCAACATGATCGCCATGTTCCATACTGTGTGCTTCATATCCTACGAAAGTGAGGAATTCCCCTTCTTTATTATATTCGTTTGTCATGGCTACGTACTTCTCATAGCCGCCTTCGCGCAAACGTTTGAAAGCACCGGTATGGTAGTCGATTACCCATTTCAGACGTGGGTCGTCTGCTCCGGGGATATCCGGCCACATAGCGTGGGGAGTTACACTGACAAAGTCTAACTGTCCTTTCGCTGCTTCAAAAGCGTCACGCATATCGCCGTGTCCGTATGTGATGTTACAATGGTTGTGCAGGTCTCCCCAGTACATTTTGAGGTCACTTGCCGATGGCATTTTCTTTTTAGCTTCTTTACTTCCTGCCACGCAAGAGCTGAGCAGGCTGCCGGATGCTGCCAGTCCTAAAAAGGACCAGCCTGTGTTCTTTATAAAATTTCTTCTGTCCATGATATCATTGTTTTGGGTTATTTATCGATTTTCCATCAGTCTTCTGTCTCCTTTGAAAAGCACTGTCTCTTTTTCATCGGGATCATTGTCTTTATATTGTTTCTGAGTTTCTTCAAGTAGTTGCATCAACTCTTTTTGTTTCTCAGCATATTCCGCTTTCCCGAAGATATTGTTCATTTCTCTCGGATCGGCTTTCATGTCATACATTTCCCATTCGTCAATGTCGTTGTAGAAATGAATCAGTTTGAAGTCCTGCGTGCGAATTCCGTAGTGACGTTTCACGGAGTGTTCTGCCGGATACTCATAATAATGATAGTAGGCTGCTTTACGCCAGTCGGCAGGAGTTTTGCCTTCGTTTTCCAATACTGGTTTCAGTGATGCTCCCTGAATATCAGATGGCACTTCTACACCGGCAAAGTCAAGGAAAGTGGGGGCGAAGTCTACGTTCATGCTAATGGCATTGCTGGTGCTTCCGGCTTTAATGGCCTTCGGATAACGGATGATAAGCGGCATACGCTGACATTCTTCGTACATGAATCGTTTGTCAAACCAGCCGTGTTCACCCAGAAAGAATCCTTGGTCGGAGGTATAGACAATAATGGTATTGTCCAGTTCGCCGATCTTTTCGAGATAATTCAGCAGACGACCGATATTCTCGTCTACAGCCAAAACGGTAGCCAGATAATCGCGCATATATTGCTGGTATTTCCAGCTGATTAATGCCTTGCCTTTCAGGTCGCCTTTACGGTATTCAGCAATGCGCTGTGCATAGGCGGAATCCCATTTGTCCTGTACTTCTACAGGCATGCGCTTATAAACGCTATACAGGCGGTTTGTCGTATCTTTCAGCATTTCTTCGCGAGTGAGCAGTTTCAAGTCCCAGTCATTCGTCAGCGTATGCTCGATCGACATATCTTGTTCCCGTGCCGCTTTCCCGCGTCCTTCGTAGTCATCGAACAGGTTTGCGGGTTCGGGGAAAATAGTATGGTTGAATATACCCAGATGGCGGGGGGCGGGCATCCAGTTACGGTGGGGGGCTTTCTGATGATACATCATGCAGAAAGGTTTGTTCTTGTTGCGGTTTTCGAGGAAATCGATTGCCTTGTCGGTTATAATATCCGTTGCATATCCTTTCTCTACGATGTGCTTTCCGTCTTCCCAAAAGTCAGGGTCGTAGTAGTCGCCCTGCTCATGCTGGCCGCTGAGTATGCTCCAGTGGTCAAATCCCTGCGGTTCGCTGATAAGATGCCATTTACCGATCATGGCAGTCTGATAACCGGCTTGTTGAAGTAGTTTCGGGAATGTCTGCTGATCGCCGTTGAAGGTACTTGCATTATCGGTAAAGCCGTTCTCATGGCTAAATTTTCCGGTGAGGATGCAGGCACGTGAAGGCCCGGAGAGGGCATTGACTGCATAACAATTGTCAAAACGGATACCCTCATTGGCTATGCGGTCCATATTGGGAGTCTGGATGAGGTTACCACCGTAGCAGGACATGGCTTGGGTGGTATGGTCGTCGGTCATCATGAAGATGATGTTCGGACGTTTGGTTTCTTCTTTTTTGGGGTTGGCACAGGAAGCAAGGCTTAGTGCAGCCAATGGAAGCAGTAAGGTAGAGGGGTTGCTTTTCATGATAGAAATAACATCTGATGATAAAAATGACCAGTGAGGAGCCGAAGCCTTTTCCGTAGCGGGCATATATCCGCATGGAAGTCTGGCCTCAGTGCCTCGCTGGTCACTGGATTATAATTTATATTTTAATGACTGTTTCTTGCCGTTTACTTTCACTTCGACTTCCAGTCCGTTTTCATCGAACGTTTTGTTCTTGAACTTAGCGTCAAATTTAGGGGCATCTGCGCTCTTCTTGACTGGGTAAATAACTGTGATGTAACGTACCGCATTCTCATTGTCTTTCTTTACGTTGAATGAAACATTCATACGTTTGTAGCGCTTGCGATATGCAGTAGAACACCATCCCGGCTCTTTTTTCATGCTCATGCCTTCAGGACCGAAGCATTGAAGTTTCATGTTGCTTCCATCTTCGAATTGAGTCAGGAATGTCATGTCTTCACGGCTGTTGGCTATCTCACCTTTCGGCATCTGATAGTGCAGGTTGACAGAACCTTTGGCGCTGCCTGATACTTCATCTACAATGACAAAGTAGGTATTGTCTACGAAGAAGACCGAACGGCGGTGCTTGAAGTTCTTGTAGCTTGGGTTTTCTGTAACCAAGGTCTGGATGTTACCTTCCGGCTGCCACAGTTTAGTAACAGATTCGGTTGTTTCCAGATTCTTATTGTTCAGAGTCACGGTGTTGTGTACGGAAGTCTGACGATGCCAGTTGCGTTGTTCCATCACTTCGCCTTCACCGGCATACACATATGAACCGGAGTCGGGGAACAGGTTCTTACCGTTAAACCACATTTCGAAAGTACCGTTATCCGGCTGACAGTGCCAGAAACCTTTCGGACCAGCTTTTACTACCATTTGTGTAGCATCCATTCCCCAGGAATTACGGAACACAAAAAAACCTGACTTCAGGAAACCTTTCGACATATAATCGGGTAACGCACCTTCTTTGCCGTCTGTTGCCAAATACTTGATAGTTTCGTTTTTCGGGAACAGTTTGCTCCATTCACGATAGTTCTTCAGCATTTCTTTCTTTTCTGTGATTTTAGCATCACTGAAGCACGGATTTGTGTAATCCGGGAAAGAAATATTGGCATAGAACATGATCATCTTTTCGATGGTATCCAGATATTCCTGTGGGAACTCATTACGGAATCCGTTAACGTCTGCAATACCCAATGCCTTGCAGAAGATATTGATAGCAGCAAGATGATAATGCGGGTCAAGTTCAAACTGGCCGCCATCGTTGTAAACCTGTACGTTTACTTCACGGTTCAGAATGTCGATACCGCTTTTTCTCCAGGCCGGAGCTTCTTTAAATTCCGGGAAGAATGCACCTGCATAAATCATACGCTGAGCTTCGAACAACAAGTGATTACCCTGATCAGAGTAATTAGCCAGAATATGTACGGCATGTTTATGATAGTTCACCAGAAATTCAGTCAGGAAATCCGGAGTGAAAGAAGGAGAGGGGAGGAACAACTGGAACTGTGTAGTCTGATCCTGCAGACGATTACTGACTTCCAGCGGACGCCATGCGAAACGCACATTTTCCACTTCGCCTTTAATCTTACCGTCACTTACCAGTTCGTATTCTTTCTTGTCCATCTTCACCAACGGATTCTTTTTGATCCAGTCGATGTATTGGTATGCCCATTCTTTGGCATATTTCTCGTCACCGGATACACGGTATGCCTTACCCATCGGAGTAAACCATTTATGACGGTGCAACTGCCAGCGGAGTTCATTGTCTTTTACCGGCCAGTATTGCCAGTTGATATCTTCTCCGTAGTTGTAAGAAGGCTGATAGCCTTTGTGAACAAAGAATGTATGCTTCAATCCGTCATCCGCCCATTGCTGTTCTTCTTTGCCGATAGTGATCTTTTTCAGATTAATATCAGGAGTCTTCACATTCGTACGGGCACGGTAGTAGTCGAGCAGTGCTTTTGCGGCATCCTCATCTTTGCCTTCCTGGTGTAAGGCTTTTACTTTCTCCAATCCGGGGTAGTCCAGGTTGAGAAGCGCGAATACCTCGCTTTTCAACTCTTGGGCATAGCCTTTGCCTACGAAACAGGCAAATGTCAGCAGGACGATATATTTCAGAGTTTTATTCATGATATCATTTATTATTCTGCAATTTACAATTTAGATTTGAATTTTCTCAGATATATTACTCAATAACTCTCACCTCTCCATTCTCCACTCTCAACTTCTTCAAGTCCATGAATCTCTTCAATGCTTCCAGATAGTAGTAGTCAGCATAATTCAGCGGAGTATCGATTTCAGAACCGTTGGGCAATGATCCGACAGAGTGCATTAAGATGAATCCCTGGTTTTCGCCGACTTTGGCGAGGTATGCGTCGCTTGAAAGGCTTTTCAGTATTTTTTCTGCATAATCCAGATATTTCTTTCCGTCGGGTACCATTGTGCTAAGCTCAATGAATCCTGCGGCTGTTACAGCAGCAGCCGAAGCATCGCGCGGAGTCTCTTTGGTGACAGGAGCATCGTAGTCCCAGTAAGGAATTGCATCGTCTGTTTTCACACGTTCCATGATCATGTCGGCTATGTTTACGGCAAAGTTCAGGAAGGTGGTGTCATTTGTTTCGCGGTAACAGGAAGTATATCCGTATACAGCCCAAGCCTGTCCGCGCGACCATGAAGAATCGTCGTTTTTACCTTGGTGAGTCTGTTTGCGTTCTACTGTGCCGTCGTTGTTATAGCTTACTACATGCCAGCAAGTGTAGTCAGGGCGGAAATGATTTTTCATCGTAGTGATGGCATGCTTGATAGCGATATCCTTGTATTTGTTGTCGCCTGTCCATTTGCTTGCAGTGAACAGAAGGTCCAGATTCATCATGTTGTCGATGATTACCGGGAAGTTCCAGCTGCCAAAGTCCCATGAACGGATGGCTCCGATTGAATCGTTGAAACGTCCGCTCAGGTTGTCGGCAGTTTCTTTCATGACAGCTTTGATGGTATCGTTAGGAGCCAGACGCTCAGCGTTTCCGTAGCTGCAGTTGATCATAAATCCCAAATCATGTGTACCTTTATAATAGCGTACCGGATTCAGCAGGTTTGTATATTGAATGGCATCCGCTTTCAGTGTATCATTTCCGGTCATTTCGTATGCGTACCACAGTGATCCGGGGAAGAAACCGCTTGTCCAGTCGTATACTACACATAAACGGCGTTTACCCATTTGTTCGGCAGTAGGTTGCGGACGAAGTGAGTCCTGAAAAGTAGAAGGATCTCTTTCTAATTGGCGGCAGAGGAAATCCATGTCATATCCGGTACGGATTGAACGTGGAAGCTTACCGGTTCCGTTAATTTCTTCTGCTGTAAGTTGTAACTGGGCAGAAGCTACATCCAGCCCTTTCTTAATCCAACTGTAGTCTTCCTTTGGAGTTGTCTGGCACGATGCAAGTGCAATGGCAACCGAAGCAAAGAGAACAAGTTTCTTTTTCATGTTATTCATTTTAAGTGATTGTTTTTAGAAGTTTTGTAACTGATGCAAAAGTAGATGATCTGTTTAATTTTAAATGATACGAATGTTGAAAAGGACATTGAAACAGAATTTCGACTATTAGTTTTGTTGAAAAAACTATTACTTTTGTCAAGTATGCCCTTTACAAGGGGGCTAGAGCCCTATTTTCGTTCATTTAAAATGAAATCTTTTTTCTTTCTCCTGCATTGAAATGAGTCTTTTTTATTTGGTTATTATAGACAATTTCGATGGTCTGTTCGTATGGACTGGTAATGTTTGCGACTGTCATTTTTCCTTCTTTCCATTCCATATCCACAGTAAATCCGCCTCTTGCTTTGAGTCCTTTTATGCTTCCTTCTTTCCAGGTTGGAGGCAGTGCCGGGAGCAAGTGAATATTTCCTTTATGACTCTGCAACAGCATTTCGGCAATACCGGCAGTTGCTCCGAAATTTCCATCAATCTGGAAAGGAAGTGCATTCAATAGATTACGATATAATCCGCCCCGATTTTCAGCTTTGATGTGAGGATCTATGTAATTGATCAGATTGCTCAATGCCTCATGGGCATTGGAGGAGTCGTATAGGCGCGACCAAAGGGAGATTTTCCATGCCATGCTCCATCCCGTTGTTTTATTTCCACGGTCATACAACGATTTTCGTGCTGCCTTAAATAGTTCCGGAGTGTTGTCTGTAATGTCACATCCCGGATATAATCCGAAGAGATGGGATACATGGCGGTGTTGTGGTTCGCTTTCTTTATATTCTTTGTCCCATTCCAGCAATTGTCCTTTGCTGCCGATCTGGTATTTTTTCAGTTTATTTCTTTTCCCGGTTAATTCAGTACGGAAATCCATATCGGTCCGGAGTATTTCTGCCGCTTGAATGGTATTCGAAAATAAAGAGCGGATAATGGCTATGTCCATTGTACTTCCTTCGCAGACGGATGCCGGAGTATTGTCGGGCATGAGATAAGCATTCTCAGGAGAAGTGCTGACAGGTGTTACCAGTTCTCCTTTGCTGTTTTCAACTAGCCATTCGGAACAGAAAGTAGCGGCTCCTTTTAGTATTGGATAGTATTTTTTCAGGAAATCCACGTCTTTCGTAAATAAATAGTGTTCCCATATATGATTGCATAACCATGGGCCGGACATATTCCAGAAGAACCAATATACAAACCCGTCTGATGGATATGCTTCTCTCCAGATCGATATATTATGGTGAATGGCCCAACCATTCAGTCCGTACATATCATGAGCAAGATCCTTTCCCTTGTCTGCTATTTCTTCAATTAGTTTGAATAAAGGCTGGTGACATTCCGACAGATTAGTGACTTCAGCCGGCCAATAGTTCATTTCCAGGTTGATATTTAAGGTATATCCCGAATTCCATGGAGGTAATATCTGATCATTCCATAAGCCTTGCAGATTCAAGGGTTGTCCTTCACCTCGGGAACCGGCTATCATTAAATAACGTCCAAACTGAAACAACTGTGCGATCAATGCCTGATCCTCTTCTTCCTTGAATCTCTTTAACCGTTCGTCTGTGGGCAATTCTTTTTGTAGTTTATTCACCGGAAGGCTCAGTGATACCCGGTTGAATAAAGATTGATAGTCAGCAATGTGTTTCTTTCTTAGTTCTTTATAGGTCTCTCCTTCACTGATTTTCCGATAGCTCATGATTTCTTGATGCGGATTCTTACCTTCTTTGCTCGGACTTTTACGTGGCCCGTTATAACTGGTAGCAGCATATAGCATGAGTGTCACCTCACTGCAACCCTTGGCAATAAGTCGGTCGTTCGAAATAGTTAGTGTTCCGCCTGTATGACTTGGAAGAAGGCAAGCTTCAAAGAAAGTCCCCTTTCCATCCATTTCGTTTCCATAAATTACGTGCTTTTTCTGTATGATATGTCCTGCGGCATCAAAATATTCCGGATGCAAACGTTGAGTATTGAAACGCTTCATGTGTTCTGTGTCTCTTCGTTGAGCGTGCGCAGGTGCCTGACCTTTCAGATAAACAACTTGTGAATCGGACTCATTCGTTACAGGATGCGGAGAATCCAGATAAGCGGTAAAACTTAAAACCGGTTTGGAAGCCTTTAAATGTATGACAATAGCTTGTGCCGGATAAGATGCAAAGACTTCTCTTCTTATCTTTACGCCATTTTGCTTATAAGAAGTTGTAACAACAGCGTTTTCCATATCCAGCGAATGGATATAGTCTGTCACGGCTTCTTTGGAATCAAAGTCGATATATAAATCTCCGAAAGGTTGATAGGCTTCATTGAGTCTGCCAATCCATTTCTCTTGCATGATAGTTCCTGCTTCTGTGTTTTTTCCTTCGTCGAGTAACTGGCGTATATGAGTGAGGTCAGGTACTATATTTATGTTTTTAGGAGTTTCCGGCTCTCCACTATAAAGAGTGTTCTCATTGAATTGTATTCTCTCTTTCTGTGGATCTCCAAAAATCATGGCTCCCATACGCCCGTTACCTACAGGCAATGCTTCTTCCCATGCTTTTGCAGGAGACTTATACCAAAGTGTCAGATTGCTCTGGGCGTTGGTACTTGTTATGCAAAGAGCAACAATAAATAATGCTATTAATCGAGTCTTCATAATTAATGATCAGCTTGGTGTAATAAAAGCGTATAGTTTTCTCCCCGGATAGTGGAAATGGATATATATGTTTTGTCCTTTTCTTTATCTAATGATACTTTTATTGTTTTTTGAGGACATTCCACATTATATAGCCCGTTGATAGTCAGTTGCGTATCATAAGGCTTCTCTTGTTGTATTACATCTTCTTCCGTCAGTAGTCCCATATGTGCACGGGATATTCTTCTCATATCCGGTTCACAAACAGAGAGTTTAAATGAATTGTCCTTCTGCTTTTCAAGTATGTAAGAAAGCGGAATATTTACTTGGGAAACCAGTTGACCTTCATACTTCTTCTGTGCATTGAAAAGAGCACCGTATGTGATTTCTTTCGCTTTATAAGTAACAATGTGCGCATCGTTATCTTGGGCTACTACTTCTATCGGACTCTCGTTGGACAATAGTTGACGGGCCAATACTTTATTCTTGTTTTTAAGTATATAATAGTGATATTTTGCCGCCTCCGGTGCGGTCCCGTGTTCTATATAAGCTCGTGTGTGAGAGCCTTCACTGGAAGTTCGTACCGCTCCTCCTTTTACTGCGTACATGAGTGAAGGGTCTGTCAGAATATATCCTTCCGGCATTCTTTCTTCACTGGTGTTCCTGCTGAACGACTGAAACAAAGTAGTGACTGTAGGGTATCTCTTATCTTTAGTTTGGATGTCCGAACCCAGGCAGAGCAGGAAATCCTCACATACAAATACTGATTTGTTGGCACGGAATGACTGATCGTATGTGATATCGTGCATTCTGAAAGAGAACATGGCATTTTTGTTGGAAGCATGTACTCCCGTTAAGAATGTCTCATCTGAGAAATTACGATGTCCGGAACTTGATCCGCCTTTATCTTGCAATACTTTATCTGGTAAAACTTTGGTAGTAGCTCCCGGAATATAATTCCAGTCGAAGTCGGTTTCTTGCGGATTGAAAGATTTATGTCTGTTTTTTAAGTCAAAATATTCTATTTGACCATAAGCCAGATAACGTCCTTTGGTGTTTTCTGTGGCAGAAGATTCAAAGTCCCATATATAGCGGCTGAATCCCTTGATGTTGAAATGAAAAAGACTGTCTTTAGCAACCAATAATCCGGAATAAGGCATGAACAGTGTACCGGTGACAGGCTTTTCTTTAGCAATGGAACTTGATGCCAATTGGGTTATTAGCTCGATTTCTCCTACAGTGCTGGTATATGCCAGACTTGAATTCACATTGCTGATATATTCAGCGATAGCCTGTTTGTTTTCTGTGGATTCAAGTATTCGCTTGAAGGCAGCTGTTAATTCTTTATCCGGTTCTTTAAATGACAGAGCTGTATAGGTAAAAGCCGGTAATAAAGTCTCTAAAATCTGTTGTCCTTTGGGAAAACGTCCCACAGTTCCGGCAGGTACATCCAGACCGGCGCAAAAGAAACGGAAGGTCAATAACCCTTGTTTCAGATTATGCAATGTTGTTTCGGACAGTGCATAAGGAGTATCGTGCAGTAAATAAGCAATGAGTGCACCTGCATAAAGTGCATGAGGGTAATAAGCACTATGATAAGGACCTCTGTGATGATATCCGGAGAAGTCAGCTTTGAACGTCCCGAAAAATCCCGGAGCTATTCCTAATGCATTGTCCATATAATGCTTGAATGCAGTCAGAGCAACTTCCTTTTCTTGTTTATCATTTTGTGATAGCGCGTATATTAGCTTTGGAATCGTCAATGCGCGTAAGTTATCTGCTACTTCGCCGGCATGTGAAGGAAGCTGATAGCATGCCCCGAACATGGTAAACCAGTTCATCGTTTGGAGTTCACGTTTTAGTTGTTCCGGAGATAATTGTTCTTTGAGCAAAAAGAATGAGTGAAAATAGCCGGAACTTCTAAGTTTCTCAAAACATAAAGTTCCCATACTGCTGCCGTCTGCCCAGCCTTGGTCGTTGAACCAGTCATAAATGTAAAGTGCTTTTTTCAGGCTTTGATCATTTTGATTTTTACGATAATCCAGTGCCAATGGAAGCAGGATGTTTTCATTAATGCTCCTGAACTTTTTAGCTTCTTGTCCGTCTATGATAGTGGGTGCTCCCATCGGGAATAATGGTTCTCCTTGAGGAGTATGATCTTCGTTATATTGGATTTTGATTCTTTGGGCAGCTTTCACACCGTTCCGGATAAATGTCTTTTCATTTTCCGTTCTCATTTTTATCCACCTCTCAGATGAATGTTGCCCGCTGCCAAGATACCAGGTTGTTAATCTGTCTGTGATGGTTGTAATCTGATTATCTTCGGCTGTGATTACTTTTTCTACTTTTGGAGTAGCATTTCTATAGCCAATGAAGTCAGGTATTAAACTATAGTCAGTACGGTTCACCTTATATTGTGCATCCGACATATTCTGCCAGGAAACTTTAGGCGTGAACTCTAAAAGATCTATGTAAGTAACTCCTTTTTTTGTATGCTGTGGAAATTGTATTTCGACTGACTGAATATTGCTTTTGGATGGCATATTCATGTCTCCTTGAAATTTAGCCCAAATACATCGCCAACCTTTAAAGTCAAGTAGGAAGGGGAGTTGGCATACTTCCTTACCAGTCTCATCTCTGAAGGAAAACAATAAATTCTCTTTGGTGGGAGATTCGTTATAGATCCATGCATTCATACCGCCATTTCTGTTTCTACATGCTTCAGAAATACCGGTAGGTGAGGGGAGAGTGAGGATGGCTCCCTGTTTCCATTTGATTTGAAGTGATTGACTGCCTGATTTGTATTTCTCAGAGGAAATATGGAGCACGCCTTTATCTATTTTCCAACCTTCGGGCACTTTTCCCTTCTCAAATGAATAGATTTGGGAGAATACCGATTGACTGATAGCTAAAGATATAAGAAGAATTACTATGCTAAGATTCTTTTTCATGGTATATAGAAATCAGTGAAATAAAGAATTATGATAAAAGCGTTACCAAAAGAGAGACTATTTCTTCGGTAACGCTTTCATGTTATATTACAGTATGATTATTTACCATCCCGGATTCTGATTGAATTGAGTACACAAGTCCATTTCCTGTTGTGGTATGGGGAGTAACTCATTCTTGTTCTTTTTAGTATAATCGACGCATACATAGAATTCGTCACCGGCACTATACCAGTCAACTAAATCTTGAGCTGTTTTTCTGATACTGTCGTAGTAGATTCCCCAGCGAACTAAATCTTGTCTGCGATGTCCTTCGAATGCCAATTCATAAGCTCTTTCATTACGTACGGCTTTTTGGAATTCGTCGTAAGACAATCCGGATAAGTCTGAGGCGCTGTTGTCGGTTTCCACAGGAAGTCCGAAGCCGCGTCTGCGTACCATATTGATAGCCTTATATGCTTCGTCGGTCGGTCCTTGTTTCCATTCGTTCAAAGCTTCTGCATATAAAAGTAATACATCAGCATAACGTAATATATACCAGTTGATATTTGAAAGATTAGCATCGATAAGATAGTTGGCACTGTTTACATATTCTTCTGTATCCCATTTTCTCGGGCATACATTATCGATATAGGATTTCTTTAATGCATCTTTAGCATCGTCTTTGATGGCATCTTCAATATTACCGCTGGCATTGATTACAAGTTTGACTCCATCTTCACCGGTAGTCGTGTTTTTACCATATTTGTAATCAGCAAAGGAGTACTTCCATCTGTTATCGCTTTCACGGTCTTTCCAGTCGCGCAGGAAAGTCGGGATGACACGCCAGTTACCGGCATTACGAACGCTTCTGATACCGCTTGCCTGTACACCGTTCCATTTACCAATACGTCCGCAAGGGTCATTAGCTGATACTCCGGTAACGGTAGGAGCATAGAAACTTACTTCGATCAGACTTTCTTCGTCATCCCAAACACCATTACAAGTGTTCTTCCATAATTGTTCGAAGTCAGAAAGCAAGTGATGTTTACCCGATTCGACTAGAATCTTAGCAGTTTTTGCTGCATTTTCCCATTTGCTTGTATCATGAACAGGATAGCCTGCCCATGTAGCGTATACTTTAGTCAACAGTCCGAGTGCGGCGCCTTTAGAAAGACGGAAACTGTTGTCTGAACGTATATTGTCATCCACTGAATAAGGCAGATTATCAATAGCGTATTGCAAATCAGTTTCTATAAATTTATATACGTCCGCCGGATCTGCTTGTGTGAAAGTAGATGGATGCTGACGGGATTGAGCAGTATTGGTTATCAATACTACATTCCCAAACCAACGTACTAATTCGAAATAGTACATGGCACGCAGACAACGTGCTTCTGCCATATAGACAGCGGCTTTCTTGTAATTACCTTCATCGTAGGTTCCGATTTTTTGTCCCAGTGTCTCGATAAAATCGTTTGCATCATAGATAGCACTGTATAGGTTTGCCCATGTTGTTGCTATTTCTGTCTGTGAACTGGTATAAGCGTTTGAGGGAATCAGACGAAGTCCGTCGGTACTGTTACCTGTTACTTTGGCAATATCACTGGGGATAGTAAAGTACAAAGATAGGTGGAAACCATAAATACCATCCTGAACCATATCACGATATACGCCCAGAAGTACATTTTCTGCTTCTGCCGCATTCTTCATGTAGTTTCCTTTCTCAATTTCTGTATAGCTGGTCTCATCTAATGAGCAAGATGAAACGGTGATTGCACAGGCTAATGTGCATAAGTAGTATTTGAACTTTTTCATTGTCTTTTTTTGTTTAGAATTGAACTTCTACACCAAATGTAAATACTCTACTTTTCGGATAAGCACCCCAGTCGAATCCTGGCATAAGCGGGCTGCTTTTCATATTCACTTCAGGATCGTAACCGCTATATTTAGTCAGGCAGAATAAGTTCTGAGCTGTACCATATACACGCAGGCGGTTGATATATGCTTTTCTTGTCCATTTATTAGGGAATGTATATCCTAATGTTATGTTTTTTAAGCGAAGGAACGAACCGTCTTCAACGAAACGTGAGTATAATTCATATTTTACATATCCTCTGGCGGAAGGCACACGATTAGATGCATGTGTCGGAGTCCACCGGTCGGCCACTTCTGCCAGTTGATTACTTCGTTCGTCTTGCGATTGTGTATTGAACATACGCGTCGCATTATAAACATCGTTGCCATATTGGAACTGGAACATGAAGCTGAAATCAATGTTTTTGTAATTGAAGGTGTTGGTGATACCTCCGTACCAATCCGGTTGGCCGTTTCCAATAGTGGTACGGTCGTCAGGAGTAATGACACCGTCTCCATCTATATCTTTATATTTCACCATACCCGGTTCCACCGTCTTACCGGCATGTTTGCTTATATCTGCCACTCCGGGTTTCAGTTGCATTGAACCGTTAGGAAGTACGTTGAAATCAGATGTTTGGTAAACACCGTCAAAAACATATCCATACATTTGTCCAAGTGAAGAACCTACAATGGAGATATAATCATTTCCATTGAAGTTACTGTTGAATTTAGTTGCTGACTGTATATATGTATTGCCGTCCTGCAACGCTTTCAATGTATTCTTAATGAATGAAATGTTGAAATCTGTCTGCCATAAGAAGTTACGAGTTTGAATATTAGTGGAATTGATGTTCAATTCGATACCTTTATTCTCAATCTTACCAATATTCTGCCATTGAGAGTTGAATCCTGTTACATAAGCAAGCTTTTGTTCAAGTAACAGATCTTTGGTGTTTTTTAAGAAGAAATCTGCTGTCAGGTTCAGGCGGTTATCAAGAAGACCGACATCAATACCTAAGTTAGCAGTGGTAGATCCTTCCCATTTCAGATCTTTGTTAGCCAGTTGTTTCGGACTCAGCACTGTGGCCATTTGTTGCCCTATTCCATATTTGCTTGATGAATACAGATCCATAGACAAGTAGTTTGTGATACGGTCATTTCCTACTGTACCCCATCCAAGACGGAGTTTTAAGTTTGATATCGGAGTTATATTCTTCATGAATTTCTCTTCCGATATACGCCATGCTGCAGAGAATGAAGGGAAATATCCCCATTTATTTTTTGCAGAGAATACGGTAGAACCGTCAGCACGTACTGTAGCAGTAAACAGATAACGGTTGTCGAAGTTGTAGTTACCTCTTGCAA
Organism: Bacteroides sp. RCH18; assembly: GCF_058231005.1. Classification (NCBI taxonomy): domain Bacteria; kingdom Pseudomonadati; phylum Bacteroidota; class Bacteroidia; order Bacteroidales; family Bacteroidaceae; genus Bacteroides; species Bacteroides sp. RCH18. The sequence goes on from NZ_JBIPTC010000002.1 coordinate 1,658,097, forward strand.
AGTAAGATAACAGTTTCTTGTCGCTTCTTGAAGTTGATACGCTGCTAGGAGTGGCTCCTATTCCCAGATTGTCGTTACCCAGGTTTGGGAACGGGAAATCTTTGGATTGTCCATATAAAAGTTCCGAGCTTCTGAATGAAAACTCATGTCCTAACATGATATCAAACGTGTTTTTCTTATTGATTTTCTTTTTATAAGTTAATGTGTTACTGCTCTGCCAACGTAAGTCTTTCTGCATTTGTGTAGAACCATAAACGCCTCCACTACGATATGCCTGGCTGGAGTTTTCACCATAGAAAAGATCCCTTCTGGTATTAGTCGTATTGTAAGTGGCTGATGCTTTGAATGTCAGGTTTTTCATCAATTGTACTGTCAGTGCAGCATTAGCTCCCCACAATTCAGATTGTCTCCGGTCTTTTACAGCTTCAGCCTGTTTAATTGGATTAATTTGTGAATAAGTGGTGTTCTCACTTAGTTCCAATGGGTCGAAAACAGAATTCAGAAGTTCATCGTTTGTTACACTGTTACCTCCGGTAGGACGGAAACGTAATATATTTGATAACATATTTAGTGTTCCTCCGGTACCTGAAGTACCGATGCCTTCTTTCACCGTATTTGCATAGTTGATAGTAGCATCAAAAGTGATGAATTTAGTAATCTTTTGGTTGATGCGTAATTTACCTGCATTCTTTTTATAGCCACTGTTCGTGAAGATACCATTCTCATCAAAATGTGAGAAAGAGGCGGCATATTTAGTTTCTTTTGTACCGCCGCTGATACTGAAATCATGGTTCTGAGACCAAGTCGGTTTGAATGATTCACTCTGCCAGTCAATTCCGGGATCCGTCAGGTAGTCTTCCAAAGTTTGATGACGATAAGGAACTCCGTCAGAATCATTTCCTTCTTGATAATAAGTTGTTCCGTATTTAGTCGGGTTGAGTTCTACTTGTAATGCGGCAAACTCATATGTGCTGAGCATGTCCAGTTTTTTAGGAATGTTACGATAAGTAGCCGACCCGTTATAAGTGATAACTGCTTTTCCTTCTTTACCGGATTTTGTTGTAACTAAAACTACACCATTAGCAGCGCGTGCGCCATAAATTGCAGAAGCTGAAGCATCTTTTAATACTTCGACTGATTCAATGTCTGAGTTAGGAAGATAGTCGATACTACTAACTTCGAATCCGTCAACAATATAGAGTGGAGAAGAATCTCCGTTTACTGTACCGACACCACGAATTTTGATATCGAAACCCGAACCGGGAGTACCATCCGACTGGGTGATCTGTACACCGGCAATCTGACCTCCAAGTGCTTCTACTACAGAACCTGTTTTGAAACCTTCAATAGATTTAGCTGCTACAGAAGAAACGGAGCCTGTCAAGTCGCTTTTCTTCATACTGCCGTAACCAACTACAATTACTTCGTCCAGCATTGCATTATCTGGTTCTAATTTGATATTCAAGTTCTTTTGACCTTTTATTTTGATCTCTTGATTCTTATAGCCAATGTAGCTGATAATCAATGTTGCATTACTATTCGCTTTAATGGAGAATTTTCCGTCAAAGTCTGTAACTACTCCTTTTTGAGTGTTTTTTACTTGAACCGTTGCTCCGATTAATGGAGTATCCGTTTCATCGATAACGACACCGTTTATTGTGATTTCCTGAGCAAATGAGGTAATCGCAATTAAGAGAGCTAAGAGGGTAAAATACCCTCTTTTACTCAATGCTTTTAATTTTATATTGTACATATCTATTCTATATTAGATTTAAATTAGAAACTTTCATCAAACCAAATGGCTAATGGGAATATTTGATTTTTGGTAGTGCCATCATTAGCGAGATCTGCCTGTTTACCGTCAGTTACAAAAGACATTCTTCCTATAAAAACACCATTTGCATACACTCCTTCAGAATCTTTCCATTTGCCAGGGTTGATTGTTACAGATAGATCTTTGTTGCTTATATAGCCTAAGGGTTGACTGAGATTTTGGGCATTATCGTAGTAGGACATAGGAGCTCTTGCACTATAATTAGGAGTTTTCCCAATTGCTTTATAATATGTTGCCCACAAGCCATTCATAAAACTACCATTGACTGACTGTATTCCATCTACATGGTTTTCAATGAAACTATAGTAATAGAAGTCTCTACGATAATCCATTAAATATGTTGTGTAGTCTGTTACAGTTGTGCCATTTGATGTAACTACAGGTGCAGCTACCATACCACCTTTAGAAGGATTCATCTTTACTGCAAATGGAGTATATTTGACGAAAATTCCGTTTTTATCTTTATTTTGACGTATGAAAACAGGAATTGTTTTAGATATAGCTTCTTCTCCAGAACCCACCGTTGCGGTAACAAAAAGTACACTAACACCATAATTGCTATTCCATTTATTCTCACTAAATGATAGTTCTCCTGTTTCTGAGATTGTAGTACCACTTAATGCAGTTGTATTTAATATTTTAACTTCCCATTTAACAGGACGACCATTGGGAATGTCTGTCTTAGGAGTTAACTTTTCAGCTAGAAGAATAGCTTTTTTGTCATAATCAAATTGATCAGCATAGTTTTCTTCAGGGGTAAGTCCCAGGTTATTTCCATAACGTATGTAAGTGAAATAGTTAGGATTTGCTGCAATAGTCAGTGTAAAGGTTGAAGTCTTCTCACTCTTGTCATTTTTCGCCTGTACTGTGATTGTATATGTGCCAGTTTCTATTGAATTGCCTTTTTTTGCAGAAATAACACCAGTAACTCCATCAATATTAAGTTTATCGGCTAATCTGGAGTCCAAGTCAATGAATGAGTAAGTAAGTTCGTCTCCATCTACTTCTTCCGGACCAAATTCAAATGCAACAGATTGTATCTTTTCCTGGTTTGCATATTGAAGTTGGGTAATAGGGTTAATGAATGCCACTATATTGATAACAAATGTATTATCGAAATCCTTGCTGCCATATTGGTTGGTTGCTGTAACAGATACATTATAGCTATTATCTATTTCTAATCCGTTATTGGCGGCAAGGGTTATGATTCCGGTCTGTTCATCTATAGAGATAGTTGAAGTCTCGGGAGAGATTGATTTTATCTTATACGTCAGTCCTTCTGGAGATCCTTTGAGAATTGGAGCTCCGGACACATATGCTTGATCTTTTTCTACTCTCACCGATGCGGGTTTATATGTTAACGTAAGCGGACTGGAAATAATGTTGAATGTAACAGCATTTTCGTATATACCTGCTCCTGCTTCTGTTGTTAATTTAAGATTCAACACATATTTACCGGGAAGAATTTCTCCTTCATATTTATCGTTGACTGTGATTTTTCCGGTATTGGAAATTGCAAAGTATTCCTTTCCTTCTTCCTGAATGATTTCATACTTGCTGATGTGTACATGTGTTCCTTCTTCAGTTTTTACCTGAGCACTGGCAGACTCTTTATAGATGTCTGCAAAATCTACTGTAACTTCGCTTGGGTCTACTGTAATTCCGTCAGGAACCGGTGCCAGCATATTTACAGTGATTGCATCTTTAAACTCGTAATAATTTCCATTTGATATACAAGATACACTGATGCAATAAGTACCGACAGGCAGATTATCCGTATTAACTAATTTAATAGCTCCTGTACTAGGATCTGAAATTTGAAAACAATCTGTATCGTATACTTCTCCATCAAGAGTAATGCGAGTGATAGAAAAATCAGAGGGGGTACCTCCGATGTAAGTCGGTCCGGACATGTTAAAATTCATAGAGGGGCCTATGTCGGTAATACCGGCATAGAAAATCGCAAACTTGGTAGAGTCAGTTGTCTCCGGATCCGTGCAGGAGGAGTTCGTGACACACAATCCAACTACCATTAAGATTGCCAGCAATCTTGAAGTAATGTTTTGTAATTTAGATCTCATTTTTCTTAGGTATATTAAATTATAAAGTATAAGATAATTCGTATTTCTTGCCATTGATAGTTACTTCTACCGCAGCACCATTTGTATGGAATGTACCTGCGTCTTCAGGAGTATTATCGGTAAACTGAGCATCCATAGTCAGATTGTTTAGTGTAGAAACAGCTTCAAACGGATAGATTACAGTAATAAAGCGGGCAGCTCCATTTTGTGGTTTCCGTATCGTGTATTGATAACCCTTGCGTGACGCATTCTTTTCTCCTAACTTATTGGAAACATCAGATGCAACATTTGATTTGCCAAAATCCTGGTTTGTCTCGGCAAAAGTGCGAACCAGTATGTTATTATTTGCAAATGTGGTATGTGCACCATACTGATAAGAGGCGGACAAGTCATCATATACCGTTTCATTAGCTTCGCTTGAACAAAGATGGAAATTCAAATTGATTTTGTCTTTATTACCATCTCCGTATCCTTCGTCTACAAGTACAAAGAACTCTTTATCTACGAAGAATACAGCCCGACGGTGAGTAAGACCGGCTTTAATTTGATTCTGAGTAACCAAAATCTGTGTGTTTTCTTTGGTCTCATGTTTAAGGAACTCGCCTTTCATATACCCATTGGCAATTGTTGCACTTAAGGCTGTCATTGTGTTATGATTCTTAGTTGCAAGGAATGTCTTGCGATCTTCATTACTTGCACTTGTTCCTCCATAAGAATATACACCGGCATCCGGGAAGAAATTACGTCCGTTACGATAGATACCGAATGTTCCGTTATCGGGCTGGCAGTGCCATTTGTTATCCGGATTATTATTGTTTTTCAGAATCATCATGGTCGAGCTTTTTCCCCATCCGCTACGTAACATATAATACCCGGAAGCATCATATATCTGTGTCAAACCGGCAGGTGTTGTTCCTTGTTTACCTTCTGTTGACATCCATTTCATTTCTGCATCATCCGGGAACATTTCAGAATACTGTCTCAGATTTCTTAATAATACATTTTTAGTATATGAAGCAGAACGTGTATCATTGAAGTTATCAATTGTATAGTCCGGATAGATGATATCCATAACAAAGCGGGCTGCTTTTCTCAATTGTTCTATATAGGTAGAAGGGAATAAGCTTAACTTGTTATTGAGTTGGGCGATTTTATATATATTATAGAATCCTGCAACTACTCCGATATGATAACTTGGGTCCAATTCATTTTGAACTCCGTCCTCTAAGAACTGTGCAGTAATCTGTTCAGTGATTTTTTGTGCTCCTTCATTCAGCCATGCTTCTGCATTCTTGAATTCGGGCATTAAAATACCTGCTGTAGTGATTGCTTGTACCTGGGTAACATAAATATTACTACCGTCAGTATAATAATTGTTGCGAATGCACTCTACTTCATTGGCAAAAGCAACAAGGAATGTTGAAAGCCATTGAGGGGTAAAGTTGGTAGATTGGATAAAATGAGGCATGATATCGATTTGGTCAAGCACTCTTTCGGCAGGTTGCAGGCCATACCACTGGACAGCATCTTTGCTTACCGTACCTTCCGGACAAGGGAATGTATTCAGCCAGTCACTATAAACCTCTATCCATGATTGAATATATTTCTCATTCTGATTGACGCGGTAAGCCTTTGCTTGTGGAAGCATCCATTGATGACGGTGGGTCTGAGACTTAAATTCCTGGTCTGTAATTTCAGCAGGAATATAAGTCCAGTCTATCTTTTTATCTTTATCAAATAAATAATAGACTTCTTTGCCGTTTTCTTCTTTTTCCTTAAAGTTACGTACATAGAATCTGTGTTCCAATGCCTGATCAGCTATATTCTGATCAAAAGCAGTAATAGAAGGGTTGATCAGATTGATATTCGGGTTGCTGACATCTGATCTGTTTCTATAGTATTTTAATAACTCATGAGCAGCGTAATAATACTCATTAGCTTCATAATACTCTTTCACCTTTTCCAGACCCGGATAATCCAGGTTGATAACCTCGAATAACTTTTCATTAATTACGTCATTCGGTTGAGGATTAGGAAGCAAGTTAATGTTAGAGTCTCCATTTGCCAATAGTTCATCATCGTCATCCGTGCATCCGGTAAAAGCGAATAAGGCACAAATGCAAATAAAGAAGATGTTCTTCATACTTTATTAGGTTTTATAATTATTAAAAGTGTATTTTTACTGTTGCAAATGTAACTTCATTAAATATGATTCTTAATTTATGTTGTCCACACTTTGTTCAAAAATGACTTTTTTGATATTAATTTTGTTGAGACATATACTATTTTTGTTCAAAAAGGTGGTTTTGTCTCTGAATTTTAGTTTTTTAGATATCAGAATGTAATATCTCTACATAGTGTCATAAGATACCTTTTGTACAATTTGAGCTGCTCAAATGGATGATTTTAAAATTCATTCAAGCAGCTCCTTTACATGTTGATCTCAATAGGTTATTTTGCCTTCTTTCCAAAATAGTTTTGAGACATATGTGATATGGGTGAGATACTAAAATCTGGAGATGTACCTTTAGGATACATGATGATTTCTTCTCCCTTTTTTAAGTCAATCAGATAAGTACCATTATTGACAGATTTTATTATAAAGTCTCTCTTTCCTGTGAAAACAGGATTAGAGATGTCGGTCATCACTATACAAGGCTCGCCGGCCAGACTCTTTATATGCACGAATTCTGTTTTTCCCTGTTTTCTGCTGGCAGAAACTTTGAAGGCTCCTTCTGTGCGTAAACCGGAGTAGGCAACATCCTGCCAGGCATCCGGCACTGCCGGGAAAATTCTGATTTTTCCTCCCCAACTTTGTAGCAACATATCGTGGATGCACTGAGCACCTGATAACGGGGTTTCGATAACGGGGCCTGCTTCTTTATACATAGTGGTAGGGCTAAGAAACTTTCCGAATAACTTATTCAAATAAGCAAGCGCGTCATTTCCTTTACCGATAGCTGACGAGATAGAAGAAGCACCGGTACATGAATAACCTTGGAGTGCTTTGGGTTTACTTTGCCAAAAGGCCAGTGATTTCTCGATGATGTCAACCGCACCGGTTTGTTCAGTGTTGAGCAGATATAAAGGATAGATGGCAAGTAAATGCGAGTAATGCCTGTGAGAAAAGGCATAAGGCATATCTTTTCCTATTAGCAGGCCGTTTTCATCCATAGGATAAGCCACCAGATTATTAAGAACACTTTGCCAGGTTTCCATCAGGGGATCCTGAATATTCAGACGCTTAGCTGATTCAAGTAAGGTCTGACATCCCCAACGTAGTAAAGCGAGATCGAAGTTACAGTCTTCTACGGCATCGTATTCCGGTGAATAGGTTTTGGGGAGATGCAATTTGCCATCTTCGCCTTTTTCCAGAAAGTGCAGGTAATAGTTGACAGCACCTTTTAATAATGGAAATAACTTGTCGCGTAACACATTATCATCCATCTTGTGACGGTAGATGAGCCAGAGGTTATGGCATGCCCATGGTAATAAGCCTACTTGTGCTTTACCTTTGCCGGGAATACCTATTTCCGTTGACATACATTCCAGATTGGAAGCCACTCCAATCCCTAAAGAATTAGAACGGTAGGCAGAAGGAACGTTGAGACGTAGTTCGTCTATATGGTTGTAAAGTGCGTTTTCGAGTGAGGCGGCCAGGTCTAAATGGTCAGAGGCATTCAATGCCCAATAGGTTAGCTGTACGTTGAGGTTCCACCAGGCGTTGGGCCAGGGAGTTTCTGTCAGCCAGGGGCCTGTATTGTCTATCAAGGCGCGGTCACCGCGAGTAGCGGAAGCCAGTTTGTACATCTGTATCCAGTAAAAGTTTTCTTTTTGGATTTCGGGCAATGTGATGAAACTGGCAGGATAATAGGCATTCCACCATTTGCGATGCGTACTTTGTAGCTTTTTAAAACCTTGACGCCCGGCTTTCTTTATTTCTTTCATACATATTTCTCCGGCATTTGTCTGCGGATATGTATGTGTAAGGTTTATCCACAGAATGCGTTCTCCTTTTTCTGCTTTACTTTCCTGCCATCCTACTACTGTTTCACCACCGGCAAGTAGCTTTTGGGTGGATAAGTTTATGTCATCCTTTTTACTGATTTCAGCAGCAGGATTGAGTTGATAGTCTTGCGGAATTTTGTCCATTTTATCTTGATTCTTGAAGAAAAGATAACGGGGACTATTAGCTTCGGCGGCAATCCATTCCCACTGAAAGTCTTTTTCTTCTCCTTCTGTTGTTGCTTTTACGATCATAATCATATCGTCGGCATGGACAAACGTTTTTAAATGGATCGCTCCTTTGGTAGTGACAATATCTGTTGTAGCTTCTGCGTTCCAAAGGTCGAGGCGCATCTTTCCACTGATGATTTCTCCTTCGGGGTGTAATGCAAAGTGACCGGTGAGTAATCGGGGCGTCCCGAATACATCTCTTTTTTCTCTGTGATCATGTACATCGCAGTTACTGGTTTCGAACCGTATGTAGTTCTTTTCCGGTTCTTTATAAATCATTAGCCCCAGCCTGCCATTTCCCAGATAGGCTGATTCGTGCCAATATTCAGGCAGTACTTCCCATATCATATCCTGACTGCTCATGAATTCGGGCCAGTCAATTTTTTGTTGTATAGTTATTGAACGTGCATTAACTATACCCATACTGATGAATGATAAAATTACATAGATGTAAAGTCGTTTTTTGAAGCTCATAGTATAAACATTTCCTTTAATGTGGTTTATAATCTTTTGGTTCTGATATCTCTATACAAATGTAGAGAGTTATACAGCCAATACTTGTTCATAACGTCTATACTTTGTTCAAAAACAATTTAGCTACTATTAGTTTTATTGAATTATATATCAAATTTGTCTAACAACATATTTTCCTTGAATGAGAAGGTTATCCTTTTGATTTCTTGATATACTCCGTAGGTAAGCATCCGAAGTACTTCTTGAAACTGGTGGCAAAATATGACGGCGTATTGAATCCTACCATGGTGCTGACTTCCGCTACCGTATATCGTCCGTCTTTCAGTAGCTTGGCCGCTTCATTGAAACGAATCTTACGGATAAAGTCAATGGTTGATTCTCCGGTAATTGCTTTTAGTTTCAGATGCAGATTAGAACGGCTCATGTTCATTTCTCTGGCGAATTCGTCGGTAGAGAATTCGATGTTATCCATATTCTTTTCCACAATCGCCATGGCACGTTTCAGCAAGGCTTCATCCATTGCATTGAATGTGATTTTCTCAGGTTCTACTTCCAATGATTTGGCGTACTTGTCGAGCATCCGTCTGCGTGTACGCATCATGTTCTGTATCTTGGTTGTCAGGATGGCAAGAGAGAATGGTTTGGGGATATAGTCATCCGCACCCATTTGCAGACCTTCCATCTGATCTTTGATATCGGTCTTTGCGGAGAGAATAATAACCGGAATATGGCAAGTCCGGATATTCTGTTTCACGTTCTTGCATAACTTGATACCATCCATAACCGGCATCATGACGTCGGTGACAATTACATCCACCTCGTTATCTTTCAGCTTTTCCAGTGCTTCTTCACCGTTCCCGGCTTCCAGTGTGTTGAACAAATCCGCCAGTCCGTTACTCAGGTAACGGCGGATTTCGTTATTATCTTCTACGATCAGAATTGTTCCGCGTTTCTTATCACCGGATTCCACAGATTCGTTTTCCACTTTCTCCGTGTCGATGAAATACATTGCTTTGGAATTGGTAGAATACACTTGCTCTTCTTCATTCTGTTCGTCATTGGAAGCTAACTCGGAAGGTTTGTAAACCGACAGATCCTGTGGCAGATAGACAGAGAATGTACTGCCTTTGTTTTCTTCGCTGTCCAGTTCGATACGTCCATGATGAAGTTCTATCAGACGTTGTACTAACGAAAGTCCGATACCACTTCCTACGTGTTCACTTTCTATCTGATAGAAACGTTCGAATATCTTTCCCTGTTTGTTGATAGGGATACCTATGCCTGTATCGCTGACTTGCAACAATAGCCAGCCGTTCTCCTCTTTCAGAGTTACGGTAATGCTTTGCCCGCTTTCCGTATATTTAAAGGCATTGGAAAGGAGGTTGTTTACTATCAGTTCCAGATAGTTGGCATCAAAAAGAACTTCTTTGTCTTCCAGTTCAGAGTGTAGAGTATAAGTAATCTTTTTGTGGCGTGCCAGTTTATCGTAGAAAAGGAAGTTGTCCTGTATCAGTTGATGAGCGTTTCCTTTTTTCGCTTTTAGTTCGAACACTCCGAGTTCAGCACGGCGGTAGTCCATCAATTGGTTGACCAGATGCAGCAGGCGGTTTGCATTCCGTTGGATATATTCCAGTTGGTTGCGTGTCCATCGGTCGCTGATTTTGTTAATGATCTCTTGCAGGGGAGTCAGAATCAGCGTCAAAGGTGTACGAAGTTCATGCGAGATGTTGATGAAGAAACGCATCTTCATCTGATTGATTTCTTCCTGATGTTCTTTGTCTCTGCGTTCTATTTCAAGTTGGGCTTCCATACTTTTGCGCATCCAGAAGAAGCGGAAAACAAAAGTGATGAAACCTGCGAAGGTTGCGAAGAAGATGAGTAGTGCCCACCAAGTCTTATACCAGATTGGCAGAACGATAATCTCCAATGCTGTAGGGATAGGATTCCATTTGCCGTCGCTGTTGGCTGCTTTGACAAGGAATTGATAGGTTCCCTGTGGCAGGTTAGAGTAGGAGACGGTGCGGCTGTCCGTCAGATAATACCATTCCTTATCATAACCTTCCAGCTTATAGGCGAAAGTATTATGTTGTCCTGAGATATAGTTGGATACCACGAACTCAATGGAAAAAGCTGTTTGCCAGGATTTCAGTGTGATACTTTTCGTTTCACTGATGTTCTTGGTCAGAATACCGGTCTCATCATCCGGGCGGACCACCTTATTAAACAGTTGCAGTTTGGTGATAACCACCGGAGGCGTATAAGGATTGTCGAGCAATAATTCCGGACGGAAAGTCGTGATTCCGTTGATACCGCCAAAATACATCTGTCCCACAGACGTACGACAATAAGAAGCGGTATTGAACTGATTGCTTTGCAACCCGTCCGACTCTGTAAAGTTACGGAATTTTTCAGTTTCCGGATTAAAGCAGGAAATCCCCCGGTTGGTACTTAACCAGAGTCTTCCGAAGGAATCTTCCAAAATACCGTATACTACGTTATTCGGCAGACCGTTGGTCGTGTTATACCGTTTGATCTGCTTGTCTTTCTCATTGAAACAATAAAATCCTTCGCGTGTACCTACCCAGATGACTCCGTTGGAAGCCTCGTAAATACAGTTCGTAAAGAGCTTCGTGACGTTGGAAACCGGAAGTATGGATGCTTTTTGTATATCCAGACCTTCTTGCTTAAAGACTGATAGTCCCTCTTCTCCACCGATCCATAAGCGTTTATGGGAGTCGCGGAATAGTGTCGTGATTTGTTTGGAGACGACCGGAGTGCCGTCTTTCTCTTTTTCAATTGTAGTAAAACTCCGTTGTTCCGGATTAAAACGAACCAGTGCACTGAGTGTCCCCAACCAGAGATTCCCTTCTCCGTCAGGAAGTATGGCATAGACATTCTCATTTACTAGCTGGCTGTTGCGTTGGTTAAAGTTTTCTACCTGACCGCTGTTGCGGTGAAGGATACTCAATCCGCCGGCATGAGTACCTATATATACCAAAGATTTCTTTTCGTCTACATATACCGCCTTGATATTGTTGGAACCGATGCCTCTTGCACTTTCGTCCTCTTGCAGTGTATAAGATGTAAATCGCTGTGTAATCGGATTATAAAGATTCAATCCTCCGTCATTCGTTCCTATCCACAGGTTTTTGTCTTTATCTTCGACAATACAGCTTACTACATTGTCGCTTAACGAGTTTTTATAAGGAATATTGCGGATATTCTTGAAGCGGTTCCGGATAGGGTGGTAATAGTTCAGACCACCGAAATAAGTTCCCAGCCACATACCGCCCTGAGAATCCATAAAGATACTGCGTACCGAACGTTGTGACAGGCTGCCGTTTTCTACGGGGTTACTGCTGTACGAGGCAAAAGAATCAGTACCCTCATGATAAATATTCAAGTCGTTGAAAGTCCCGATCCATAAACGGTTTTGTGAGTCCATTGCCAGTGAACGGATGTAATTGGAACTGATACTCTTCGGGTTGGAAGGAGAATGCAGATAATTCTTTATTTCCTTCGTTTTCGGATTAATCAGGAACAGTCCGGCTCCTTCGGTTGCCACCCAGATGCGGGTAGGGGATTGCTGAAGAATAGCCTGAATCTGTTTAGTCCCTAAAATGGGGATCACTTTTTCAAAAGTTTTCTGAGTAATAGAGTATGTATAGAGTCCGTCGGTCGAAGTTCCGATATAAATTTGGTCGTCCTGTCTGTAAAGAGTGGAGGCGATTGTCTTATGCATCGCTGTGCTGAAAGAATCATCTATAAATTTGGATTCTTTGATATCGAACATGATCAGCCCTTCCGGAGTACTGATAAGTAACTGTTCCGGTGAAATCTCTTCGATACCGTTAACTTGCAAATGTTTCCCATTCTTTTCATAGAAGAAGTTCTGGAATATGTCTTTTTCCTCATCATAACGGGACAAACCATCACGTGTACCAATCCATACCCGTCCCTGACTGTCTGTTTTTACAATACGGGAGATGTCGTTGGCGATACTGTTCGGGTCATCCTCATTATGCTGATAAACCGTAAATGCATATCCGTCGTATTTGTTAACTCCGTCATAAGTGGCAAACCACATATTGCCCCTTTTATCCTGATCGATGGAGAACACCGTACTTTGTGATAGTCCCTCATTGATGGAAATATAGGAAAATGTGATTTGTTCCGGAGTTTCAGAAAAGGCGGAATGCATTCCTAAGCATAGGAAAAACAAGTAGATTACTATCTTCTTAAGCTTGCTCATTATTAGTTCACGAGATTAATAATGGCACCAAAGATAGTAATTTCCTTTAAATACCCCATGAATAAAGTACAAAAGACTGTATTCTTTTGGATAGTTTCGTAGAGATAATAAATAAGCCCGGCATCATACCGGGCTTTTATACTTACAGAATTCGGTTCGGAAACCGGGGCTTATTTGGATAAGTCTCCTATTTCATCCAGATTCTTTTGAATATCTTCGTCAGTCAGTGCGTAGTTCACTAAATCGCCTGCCAGATATTTGTCATAAGATGCCATATCGATCAGACCATGTCCGGACAGGTTGAACAGAATCACTTTCTCTTCTCCTGTTTCCTTGCACGCCTTTGCTTCGCGTATAGCAGCAGCAATCGCGTGGCTGGATTCCGGTGCCGGAATAATACCTTCCGCCTGTGCGAACAGACAACCGGCTTCGAAAGATTCCAGTTGCTGGATATCTACCGCTTCCATCAGATTGTCTTTCAGCAATTGAGAAACGATGACACCTGCACCGTGATAGCGAAGACCGCCTGCATGGATATGGGCAGGAGCGAAGTTGTGTCCTAATGTAAACATCGGGAGCAGCGGAGTATATCCGGCTTCATCACCGAAGTCATATTGGAATTTACCGCGGGTCAGCTTCGGGCACGAAGCAGGTTCGGCAGCAACGAAACGGGTTTTCTTTCCTTCCAGGATGTTGTGACGCATGAATGGGAAAGAGATACCTCCGAAGTTGGAACCGCCTCCGAAACAACCGATTACTACGTCCGGATATTCGCCAGCCATTTCCATTTGCTTTTCAGCTTCCAGACCGATGATGGTCTGGTGGAGAGTAACGTGGCTGAGTACCGAACCAAGAGTGTATTTACAGTTGGGAGTCATTTGTGCAAGTTCGATAGCTTCCGAGATGGCTGTACCCAGAGAACCCTGATAGGTGGGGTGAGCCGTCAGAATATCCTTACCCGCACGGGTAGACATAGACGGAGAAGGAGTGACCTGTGCACCGAAAGTCTGCATAATGCTGCGGCGGTAAGGCTTCTGTTCGTAGCTGATCTTTACCTGATAAACGGCGGCTTCGAGACCGAAAACCTTGGCAGCGTAAGAAAGGGCGGCTCCCCATTGGCCCGCACCGGTTTCGGTAGTAACGTTTGTGACGCCTTCTTCTTTGCAATAATATGCCTGAGCCAGCGCAGAGTTCAGTTTGTGAGAACCGATCGGGCTGACACTTTCGTTCTTGAAATAGATATGTGCCGGAGTTCCAAGCGCTTTTTCCAGTCCGTAAGCGCGTACGAGCGGTGTACTACGATAATATTTATACATTTCGCGTACATCTTCCGGTATTTCGATCCATGCGTCAGTCTGGTTAAGCTCCTGATGACACAGTTCTTTGGCAAAGATTGGATACAGATCTTCCGCTTTCAGCGGTTGTTTAGTTCCCGGATGCAACGGCGGCATTGGCTTGTTGACCATATCAGCCTGAATGTTGTACCAGTAATGTGGAATTTCTTCTTCCGGTAGGATATACCGTTTTCTTTTGTCACTCATGTTATTGTGGTTTATTAGTTTTCTGCTGCCAAAAGTAGGCAAAATTTTTAATATTCGTGTAATTTTGTCAACAAAGAATCGAATTCGATTGTTATTTTAGTTAAGTTTGCACGGCATAGCAAATACGACAATAAAAAAATGTGGTATGAAGATTTATCATAAATTTCTGTTATATCAGAATAAGCTTCTCAAACCCTATGTACGTATCCTGCTGGGGTTGGTAGAAGCACTCACTTATCTGGCATCTCTGTTGTTGATTGTCGGAGTGGTTTACGAACATGGTTTTCCATTGTCCCCGGGCGAGGTACAACAGATACAGATCTTGTATAAGGCCGTATGGATCATCTTTTTAATTGATGTTACCCTGCATATTTCGCTGGAATACCGGAATACGAAAAAGCAATATCGAAGGCTGGCATGGATATTGAGCGTATTGCTTTACCTGACTTTGGTTCCCGTCATCTTCCATCGTCCTGAAGAAGAAGGAGCGATTCTGCAAGTCTGGGAATTCCTTCACGGTAAGTTTTACCATTTAATATTACTGCTGATTCTTTCTCTGCTGAACCTGTCCAATGGCTTGGTGCGTCTTTTAGGACGCCGTACGAATCCATCTTTGATACTGGCTGTCAGCTTTATGGCTATTATTCTGATAGGGACGGGATTGCTGATGCTTCCGCGATGTACGGTCAATGGCATCACTTGGGTCGATTCTCTGTTTACAGCCACCAGTGCCGTCTGTGTGACGGGCTTGGTGCCGGTAGACGTATCCACCACTTTCACCACCAGCGGACTTGTAGTCATTATCCTGCTCATTCAGATCGGCGGACTGGGAGTGATGACATTAACCAGTTTCTTCGCTATGTTCTTTATGGGAAATACTTCCATTTACAATCAGCTCGTTGTCCGTGATATGGTCAGTTCCAATTCGTTGGGGTCGTTACTGTCCACACTACTATATATCCTTGGATTTACGTTGGTCATCGAAGGCATTGGCATGGTGTCCATCTGGTTCAGCATTCACGGTACGCTTGGGATGAATCTGGAAGAGGAACTGGCTTTTGCCGCCTTCCATTCCATTTCGGCTTTCTGTAATGCGGGTTTCTCCACACTTTCAGGCAATTTAGGAAATTCGATGGTGATGACCAACCACAACTGGCTGTTCATCTCCGTCTCTTTACTGATTATCTTGGGCGGTATCGGCTTCCCGATTCTGGTTAATTTCAAAGATATCGTATTATACCATTTGCGTCATTTCTGGACGTTTGTGCGTACCCGCAAACTGGAAAGGCATAAGATGCAGCACCTTTACAATCTGAATACGAAAATCGTGTTGATCATGACTTTCCTGCTGTTGCTGATCGGTACACTGGCCATCCTTGCTTTTGAGTGGAATGCCTCCTTTGCCGGAATGCCTGTGGCCGATAAATGGACGCAAGCATTCTTTAATGCGACCTGTCCGCGAACGGCGGGTTTCAGCAGTGTCGATCTGACATCATTGAGCGTGCAGACATTGTTGGTTTATCTCTTCCTGATGTGGGTCGGCGGTGGATCGCAGTCTACGGCAGGCGGTGTCAAAGTGAATGCTTTTGCAGTGGTAGTGTTGAATCTTGTAGCCGTATTGCGGGGAAGTGAACGGGTGGAGGTCTTCGGCAGGGAATTGTCTCATGACTCTATCCGGCGTTCCAATGCGACGGTCGTCATGTCACTGGGCGTACTGTTTCTCTTTATCTTCATATTGAGCATACTCGAACCGAAAGCCTCTTTGCTGGCACTGACCTTTGAATGTGTTTCCGCCCTTAGCACGGTAGGATCGAGCCTGAATCTGACGCCTCAATTGTGCGATGCAAGTAAATTGCTGGTATCGTTGCTGATGTTTATCGGACGTGTCGGTCTGATTACGCTGATGCTGGGCATCGTCAAGCAGAAAAAGAATACAAAATACCGTTATCCGAGTGATAACATCATCATAAACTAACATCATGAAGTATATTATTATTGGTTTAGGAAATTACGGGCATGTACTTGCCGAGGAATTATCAGCATTGGGGCATGAAATTATTGGAGCGGACATCAGCGAAAGCCGTGTCGATTCAATCAAAGATAAGGTTGCCACCGCTTTTGTCATTGACGCTACGGACGAACAATCCTTGTCGGTGCTGCCTCTGAATAGCGTAGATATCGTTATTGTGGCGATTGGCGAGAATTTTGGAGCATCGATACGTGTCGTTGCATTATTGAAGCAGAAAAAGGTGCCCCGTATCTTTGCCCGTGCCATTGATGCGGTACACAAGGCAGTACTCGAAGCATTCAGCCTGGAGAAGATTCTGACACCGGAAGAAGACGCCGCCCGCAGCCTGGTGCAGTTACTCGACTTTGGGGCGACGATGGAAGCGTTCCGTATCGATCAGGATTATTATGTCGTGAAGTTTACTGTTCCGAAGAAGTTTGTCGGATACTTTGTTAATGAGCTGAATATGGACGAAGAGTTTCATCTGAAGCTGATCGGATTGAAGAGGGCGAACAAAGTCACTAATTGTCTGGGCATTTCTCTGATGGAGCTTCACGTCAAGAATGAGCTGCCCGGCGATGAGAAGGTGGAAGAAGGAGATGAACTGGTATGCTACGGCAAATACCGTGATTTCCAGTCATTCTGGAAAGCTATTTAATGAAATATAACACTGAATAATGCGAATCAGTAGCATCTATATTTTCTTCATCCTATATAAATAAAAACAAATATTATCTGTCACCTGTCACTGTTTTAGAGGTAACAGTTTGATTTTTAGATATAAATGTGGTGACGGCAACGAGTGACAGCAGTGTGATGGCAAAATTTGCCGTCACGCTGCTGCCACTCGTTGTAGCTTAATTAGTTTCTACTGCTTGAAACTCTAGTTTCATCAGTAAGAAACCATAGTTCCAAAGGCTTGAAACCAAAAGTTTCGAGCGTATGAAACCAAAGTTTCAAAGGTTAGAAACTAGAGTTTCAAGCAATGGGAACTATAGTTTCATGTCTTAAAACGAACTTGGCTTGTCTTATCCTAAAAATGGTTGTCACTATTAGAGGCTGGTTACTAAAAAGGTTGTTACATTCTATTATTTTATACTGAAAAAGTTTCTAGTTTGCATGTCTCTATTCTACAAAGGTTGTCATTAAAAAAAATAATGGACAAACCCAAATGTTCTCCGGTTCTCGGTGAAACAAAAATACAATAAATTTATGTATTCCATGCCTGTCCTTTCATTTTTTCCACAGTGATTTTCCTGGTACTTCACCGTAATACACATCTATCGGTTTTTTCATGCCGATGCTCATATGTGGTCGTTCATTATTATAGAATTCTATCATTTTTCCGATTTGTTCCCGTGCTTCCTGTTCATCCTTAAACAATGACATGCCGTATATCCATTCTGTTTTCAAAATCCCGTTCATCCTTTCAGCGACAGCATTGTCAGTGGGATTGTAGCATTCAGTCATACTCACGCGTATATGATGTTCCACCAACAGGTGAATGTAGGCATCACAGGCGTACTGCGCGCCACGGTCGGAGTGATGGATAGTTCCACATAGATTCCCGCCTCCGGCTATGACTATAGCCTGTTCTAATGCCTGTAAAGTGTATTTGGCATTAAGACCGGAAGAAAGTATCCACCCCAGAACTGCATGTGAATATATGTCAGTCAGCAGATGGAGATAACACACGCCACCTTCAATCCATATATACGTTATGTCACTGACCCAAATATGATTCGGATATTGTGCCGTTACGCCTTTTATCAGATTCGGGTATTTTTTGTACAGATGGTTCGAGTCTGTTGTATGCCTGGGTTTCTTAGGGGGTAGCATCAGACGCTCGGAACGCATTAAGTTAAGGAATGCATCCCTGCCACCAATCACATCACCACCATAAATGGAACGCAGCTCGTAATGGAGCTTCAAACCGCCTATGCCAGGATCCTTGGAACGATAATACAGGATTGAATCCACAATCATTTCCCTTATCTGCTTGCGTGAGAGAGAAGATTTGTGTTTCTTGTAGTAGGCCTGGGAAGACTTGCCAAACAGTCCGCAAAGAGTCTTCAGACTGATAGCCGGAAACTCTTCGCGAAGACCTGTGACTATTTGGCACCATCTTTTTTTAAGATGGAAATTCCTTCCTCCTTTTCCGTGGTTTCAATCAGCTTTTTAAAGGCATGAGAACGAAGTTTCTCCAGTTCAAGGGCTTTTCGCAGACGGAGAACCTCTTCTTCTAGAAGCTGTTCCTTGGATTTTGGTGCATCCTTCATTTTCAATTCGGAGATTAGTTCAGGGGGCAAAGATAGTAAATCTGAATCAATAGGGTACTGATGCAGCCATTTTATCAATACTGAATGACTACTTAAACCCCATTTCTTAGCAGTTGAAATCTTTGACATACCGCTAGTGTAATAGTCTATTAAGACTTCCAATTTGAAAGTCTCAGAATAACTCTTAGGAGATTGATTTGGCATATTTTTTCGGTTTTTATGCCTCTAAAAGAGTGTCAACCTAAATCCGTATAAGACAGCTTACTATCAGTAGAAGTGCAGAGGGTAGCTAATATGAAATAGCAACGTGTGACAGCAGCGTGACGGCAAATTCTGCCATCACGCTGCTGTCACACGTTGCTGTCACGCTCTTTTGCTTTAATTATCAGACTATTAACACTCGTTTGGTGACAGGTGACAGCAATTTTTCAAATATATTTCTTTATGTAGACCGATTATTTCGTCAGAAGACGGATACTTCCAGCTTTCACTCCGCTGGCTTTGGCAGTCAGAATAATTTCTCCGGCTGTTTCATTTGTCTGTACGATAGCTGTAAGCATTCCGTTGAAAGCGTGCATCTTCGGAAGATGGAACAGGTCGAGACTCGTGGGGTCACCGTTGGCTCCGGCACGGTATTTTCCGGCACCTTTGACGGAGAAGTTGATCAGACGACTGTCGGCAGGGCAGAGGTTGCCGTCTTTGTCCACTACTTTCACTGTCACATAAGCAAGGTCTTTGCCGTCTGCCGTCAGTTCGTTCCGGTTGCTGACCAGTTCGATGTGATGAGGCTTGCCTGCCGTACGAACTACCTTTTCTGCTACTGCTTTTCCGTCTTTATCGTAGGCCACTACTTTCACTTCACCCGGTTCATATACGGCATCCATCCACATCAGACGGTAGCGGCTTTTCAGTGAACTGTTGTTCTTGCTTTGTTTACCGTAGCTTTTTCCGTTGATAAACAGTTCGGCTGTAGGATAGTTGGTATAAACAAATACCGGAGTTACTTCACCTTCGCGTCCCGGCCATGTCCAATGCGGCAGGATATGCAGTGTTTCCGCTTCCTTATTCCATATGCTGCGATACAAGTAATAGCGGTCTTTGGGGAGACTGGCAAGGTCGATAATGCCGAACATAGAACTATGGTTGGGCCAGGCGTCAGTATCATAAGGGGAAGGTTCACCCAGATAATCGAAGCCGGTCCATACAAACTGTCCTATGGTCCAGTGATGATTGTCCGCCAAAGCAAAGTCCTCATCGGGAATGTTCGACCATGAGCATGCCTCTACGTCATAAGAAGAACATTGATGATCATCGTACTTGGCACTTTTCTTATCTGCTACAGGAAATTTGTAGACACCGCGTGAGCTGACGGTGGACGCAGTTTCACTACCCAGAATAAGATTCTGCGGAAGTTTGTTGTACGCCTCCTGATAACGATTGGCGCGGTAGTTCAGACCGGGAATATCGATCATGGCAGCAAATCCGTTGGCTAGAACACAAGTCACCTGGTCCATGCCGCAGGTAACGGGGCGGGTAGGGTCTTCGCGGTGGCAGATATCTTGCAGGAATTTGGCTACTTTATATCCTACAGGGCTGCATTGCGTGGGGACTTCATTGCCGATACTCCACATCACTACACAGGGATTGTTGCGATAATTGTGCAGCATATTCACCATATCGCGTTCCGCCCATTCGTTGAAGTAACGGTGATATCCGTTTTCACACTTGGCGATGTCCCATTCGTCGAACGGTTCGATCATCATCATAAATCCCATTTCGTCGCACAATTCCACGAGTTCGGGAGTCGGCATATTGTGGGAAGTACGAATGGCGTCGCAGCCCATATCCTTTAAGAGTGTGAGCTGGTGGCGAAGTGCCGCTACGTTGATGGCCGCACCCAGCGGACCTAAGTCGTGGTGGTTGCATACACCTTGGAATTTGCGATGCTTTCCGTTCAGATAGAAGCCTTTGTCGGCAATATATTCAATGCTGCGGATACCGAAGCGGGTAGAGTATGTATCTACCAGTTGGTTGTCCGTGTATACTTTCGATACAGCCTTGTAAAGAGCAGGGCTTTCCGGCGACCAGAGTTGAGGCGCGTTGACGATAAAGTTCTGTTCAAAGGGCTGTCTGTGGTTGATGCGGCCTTTGTTTTCTTTGCGGGTCACTACCTTTCCGGCCGGCGACAGGATTTCCGTTTCTATACGGATTTCCGTCTTTTCGCCGGCGTTCTCTATCTTGGTTTGCAGGCGTATGGCGGCAAATTCATCGCTGACGTGCGGGGTAGTAATCTGCGTGCCCCATACCGGAACGTGTACTTTGTCCGTCGCAATCAAGTGGACGTTGCGGTACAGACCTGCTCCCGGATACCAGCGGGAAGACTGCGGGCGGTTTTCCAGACGTACCGCCAGTGTATTCTTCTTTCCGTCTTTATTCAGGAAAGGGGTGACGTTGCAATGGAAAGAGTTGTAGCCGAAGGGCCAGAAGCAAGCCTCCTGTCCGTTGACGTATACACGCGCTTCACTCATTGCCCCGTCGAACAGGAGAGTGACTTCTTTGTCGGCGGGAACGTCGAAGCTGGTGCGATACCATCCGGTTCCAACATAAGGCAGCCCTCCGGTACGTCCGGTTTTCAGTGATGCCTTCTTCTCAAAGTTTTGTGTGACTGCTACGTTTTGCAGGTCGTTGTTCACATCGAAAGGTCCGAAGATGGCCCAGTCATGCGGGATAACGACTGATTCCCATTTAGTATCATTGTAGTCAGTCTGCGCAGCTTCCGGAAAATCTCCTTTACTGAATTTCCAGTTCTTTTCAAGCAGCGTCTCGCTGCGTTGTGCTTGCAGCATACAGGTTGCGCTCATCAAAAGTACAGTTAGCAACTGTTTTTGGTGTTTCATGTTCATTCTCACTTTTTCAGGTATATAAATAAGGATTGCATTACAAATGTAGGAAAAATGTCGGTTACACTTGTAAATCTCCCCGTCTTTTTGTTCCTTTGCTCTATATTTATAAAACAGAATAGTTCGGAATGAAAAAGCTAATTTATCTGCTTTTGTTACCATTGGCTCTGGCGGTAGTCGCCTGTGGCGGTAAGAACGGAAGTTCAAATAAAGAATCGGTATTGGCAAGGCAAGACAGTGTAGATGCTCATGGATTGCAGCGTATGCAAAGTTCAAAAGCTGAAACTGATATTAAGTTTAAGGGAAGAGACTATCATTCGCTGGTTTCGCGTACTCCTGACGAAAGTCTGCCTCACGTCTCCAATGATATGGGGGATACGTATGTAGACAATAAAATAGTGTTGCGCATCACCCGGGGAAGTGAAAACGTACTCAACAAGACATTTACCAAGAATGACTTTTCATCGGTAGTCGATGCGAAATTCCTTTCAAAATCCATACTCGAAGGAATCGTATATGACAAGACTACACCGGAGGGAATCGTTTACGCCGCCAGTGTTTGCTATCCGCAGACGGACTTGTATGTTCCGCTTTCCATCACTGTAACGGCCGATGGAAAAATGAGCATAAAGAAAGTAGATATGTTGGAAGACGATTATACGGAAGAAACACCTGAATAGACTTGTGAATGGGGATATAAGACGTTTCTGACAGAAGAATTGCACAAATGTGAAAGCATTTGAGACAAACGAAAGGCAGCCTTTTTGGTTGCCTTTCGTATTTTTGCACCGTCGATAAACATAATACCGAATAGAATGAAAAAATACATTTTGGCTATTTATATGATGATGGCAGGATGCGCGATGCTGACTGCTCAGACCAAAAATACGCAAACACTGGTGCCACTCACCGAACGGGTAAACGTACAGGCTGACTCTGCGCGTATCAACCAGATTATTGACGGTTGCTGGGTAGCTGTCGGGACGAATAAGCCTCATGCCATTCAGCGTGATTTCACCAACCTGTTTGATGGCAAGCCCTCCTATCGCTTTGAACTCAAAACCGAAGACAATACACTGGAAGGTTATGCGAAAGGAGAAACGAAAGGACGTGCCGAGTTTTCATATTGCTATGCAACTTCCGACGATTTCAAAGGATTACCTGCCGACGTTTATCAGAAAGCACAGATCACAAAGACTGTTTATCATCACGGGAAAGGGGCTTGTCCGCAAGGAAGTTCCCGCGACTATGAGTTTTCGGTTTATATTCCTTCTTCTCTGGACAGCAATGTCTCCACCATCTTTGCCCAATGGCACGGAATGCCCGACCGGACGCTGGTCCAGACTCCTCAGGGCGAGGTGAAGAAGCTGACAGTTGACGAATTTGTAGAACTGGAAAAAACGACCTTCTTCAAGAAGAATGCCGGACATGAAAAAGTGGCCAGACTGGATAAACAAGGCAATCCGGTGAAAGATAAAAATGGAAAACCTGTATATAAGGCAGGAAAGCCCAACGGATGGTTGGTTGAGCAGGGAGGATACCCGCCATTGGCATTCGGATTTTCCGGAGGACTGTTTTATATCAAAGCAAACTCCGATCGTAAATGGCTGACAGACAAAGATGACCGTTGCAATGCAAACCCGGGAAAGACGCCCGTTATGAAACCGCTGACTTCTGAATACAAGGCATCCACCATTGCCTACAAATTACCTTTTGCCGATTTCCCGAAAGACTGCTGGATTACTTTCCGTGTCCATATCGACTGGACGGTCTATGGCAAGGAAGCAGAAACGATTGTGAAACCGGGCATGCTGGATGTACGGATGGATTATCAGGAGCAAGGTAAGAAAGTGAGCAAACACATTGTCAATAATGAGAAGATTCTGATTGGGCGTAACGACGAAGACGGATATTACTTTAAGTTCGGAATTTACCGCGTAGGTGATAGTACCGTTCCCGTTTGTTACAATCTGGCAGGATATTCAGAAAGATAAATAGGTAAATAGTTAAGGTTATAAGTTAAGGTGAAGAGAGCGATCCGGATGTTCCTGAGTGGGCATCCGGATCTTTTTTATGGGGTAAATTTAAGGATGAAAGTTAAAGAACACAAAAAAGAATGTGATCTCTGATTATTCCCAAATCTTTCCTAAATCTGTATCGTTATTTGCAGTATAAAACTTATCAGATATAGTATTAACTAAAAAGAATAACGATTATGAAGAAAATTTTATCTTTGCTTGTGATGGCTATTGTAGCTATACAGTTCTCATTTGCCGGCGATGTGATTACAAAGGATATGAATCAGCTACCGCTTCCGGCACGCAACTTTATCAACCGTCATTTTACCAAACCTCAGGTGGCTCATATCAAGATTGATAAAGATCTGTTGGAGTCTGCCAAGTATGAAGTGCTATTGACGGACGGTACGGAAATAGATTTTGATAGCAAAGGTAACTGGGAGGAAGTAAGTGCCGGTAAAGGGCATGCAGTTCCGGCAAGTGTTGTTCCTTCGTTTGCTGCCAGTTATCTGAAAGAGCATAACTTCACAGAACCTGTGACAAAAGTAGAGCGTGACCGGAAAGGATATGAAGTGGAATTAAGTACCGGCGTTTCTTTCAAGTTCGACAAGAAAGGAAAATTCCTGAAAGCGGATGATTGATGAGTAAATGAAAATATGATATAACCTAAATCCTAAGAATTAATTATGTTGAAGTTTAAGTTTGGCGCATGGGCAGTCGTTTTAATGCTGACTGCCTTCTCTTTCAGCGCATGTGATGACAATGATGATGAAACGTATAATCCGCCTGCCAATATCACTGAGGCATTGAAGCAACTATATCCGAATGCCCAGAATGTGGAGTGGGAGATGAAAGGAGATTATTATGTAGCTGACTGCTGGGTGACTGGTGATGAACTGGATGTCTGGTTCGACGCGAATGCCAACTGGGTGATGACGGAAAACGAGCTGGATAGTATCGATCAGTTAGTACCTGCCGTTTATACCGGTTTCCGTAATTCCAACTACAGTTCATGGGTAGTGACCGATGTGTTTGTATTGACGTATCCGCAACATCCTACTGAGTCCGTGATTCAGGTGAAACAGGGAAATCTGAGATTTGCACTGTACTTTTCGCAGGAAGGAGGCTTGCTGCATGAAAGGGATATCACCAATGGCGATGATACGAATTGGCCGGTTATGGAGTAGAATTAGTTATGTACAGAGGAATGTTTGTCCACATTCCTCTGTAGTCATTATATTACATCTGCTGATAATCTTTAGCCAGTCCTCCTTCGCTGGTTTCCTTATACAGTGAGGGCAGGTCATGTCCGGTTTGTTTCATTACCTGTACCACTTTGTCGAAAGAAACACGGTGCATACCGTCTGTAAAGGCTGAATAAAGATTGGCATCCAGTGCACGGGCGGCAGCATAAGCGTTCCGCTCGATACAAGGGATTTGAACGAGACCGCATACGGGGTCACAAGTCATCCCCAGGTGGTGTTCCAGCCCCATTTCCGCCGCATATTCAATCTGTGCCGGACTTCCTCCGAATAATTGATTGGCTGCTGCCGATGCCATCGCGCAGGCAACGCCGACTTCTCCCTGACATCCTACTTCCGCGCCGGAAATGGACGCATTGAACTTGACAATGTTTCCAATTAGCCCCGCCGTAGCCAAGGCGCGAAGAATCCGCATGTCACTGAAGTCACGGCTTTTTTGTAAATGATAAAGTACTGCCGGCATCACTCCGCAGGAACCACAGGTAGGGGCAGTCACGATCTTTCCACCGGAAGCGTTTTCTTCGCTGACTGCCAGTGCGTAAGAGAAAACGAGTCCTCTGGATTGCAGAGATTGTTTGTATCCGGTAGCACGTATATAATAGGTGGAAGCTTTTCTACGTAAGTTCAGCGGTCCGGGCAATACACCTTCCGCTTCCAGACCTCGGTGGATAGCGTCTTTCATCGTGTCCCATACTTCTGCCAGATAGTCCCATATATCCTCGTTCTCACATTCCTTGACATACTCCCAATAACTTTTTCCGGTACGTTCACACCATTGCAGGATTTCGGTCATGTTGTTCATGCCGTATACTTCCGGGCTTTCGATTGTCGGGTTGTCATTATTCTCTGCCAAAGCTCCGCCACCGATACTGTAAACCGTCCAGTTTTCCAATATCTTGTTGTTTGCATCCAGAGCGGCAAATGTCATTCCGTTCGGATGGAAGGGGAGGAAAACTTTGGGTTGCCATACGATTTCTACCGGAGCGGCAGGTTGTAAAGTATCTATGATAGCCACATCCGTCATGTGCCCTTTGCCTGTAGCTGCCAAACTTCCATAAAGGGTTACTTTGAAAGATGCGGCATCCGGGTGACGTTCAACAAACATTTCTGCAGCTTTACGAGGGCCCATTGTATGACTGCTGGAAGGACCTGTGCCGATTCTGTATAATTCTTTTATTGATTTCATGGATGGGTGCGCTTTAGTTAATACCATTTCTTTTTTCTGAAGTACAAATATACAATAATACCGATAACCGCCATTATAATCCAGGCAAATAAATATCCGTACCGCCAGTCCAGTTCGGGCATCCATTTGTAATTCATTCCCCACACACCGACAAGGAACGTTAGCGGGATGAAAATGGTGGATACGATGGTCAGCCGCTTCATGATATCGTTCATTCGTAAATCATTGTTCGAGATATACAGGTCGACTAATGAAGACAGTGTTTCACGGCAGATTTCAATCGTTTGTAATACAAATTGTAAATGGTCGTTCACATCATTGTAGAAGGCACGGTTTACTTTATGTATAAGGAGATTTTCTGCCCGCAACAATTTTACATATTGCTCTTTAAGCGGGAGGATGGCCTTTTTCATCAGCATATATTGGCGGCGCAGCCCCTGAATCTGAATGCCGATGTCATTCTCATTGGTAATCATCAGCAGTTCTTCTTCCAGGTCTTCGAGTGCATCGTCGATGGAAGATATCGTTGAAATGTAGTTCGCCATGATGCTGTTCAGCAATACACTGAGCAGATAATCCGTCAGACGGCTACGGATTTTCAGTATATCGTTTCTCAATGCGGCGTTGATTTCATCAAAGAAATCTGTTTCTTTTTCAAGAAAGGTAAGTACATAGTTATTTCCCAGAATGATGCAGACTTGTTGTTGGAGCAATCCGTCGAGGTCATCCTCCTCTTTATGCTCATTGGGATAGAATATTTTCAGGATCAGGACAATATATTTGTCATGCTCTTCTATTTTCGTCGGGTGGTTGGCATTTAATATGTCTTGTAAAACGAGGAAGTCTATTTCAAAATGACTGCAAATCTCACGGATGGTTTCCGTATCTTTCAGCCCGTGTACCTGCAGCCAGTTGATTCGTTCGTTATCCAGCGTTTCTTTGACGCTTTGGAAGGTGTCACCGGAGCTTTCCTGCATCTCGGTTGCATTGTATGTACAGAGATGTAAATGGGTAGGGGTAAGGCTGTCCCCTGTGTAAATAAGCTTTTCGCTTAACAGATTATTCTTCATGCTTTATTCTCGTTTTAGAAAACCACTGTAACACAAAGGTAGTGGTTTTCTAAATGAGAACAAGTTCTTCGATCGTTTTGTTTACAGATTAGTCAAAATCGACTACCGTAATTCCGGCACCTCCGAACTGGACATGCTCGTCTGCATAATGACTGACGCCCGGTACGGTGGACAGGTATTGGCGGATGAGTGTACGGAGTATTCCGGTTCCTGTTCCGTGAAGGATACGAACGCGGTCCATGCCGACAAGGATGGCATCGTCCACGAAATAAGTGATGGCTTGCAGAGCCTCGTCACCACGCATCCCCCGTACATCAATATCTTGCTTGAAATTAAGCTTCTTCTCGTACATCTGGTCATGCGTCTGACTGCTGACAAACGTACTTTTGGCTATTCCTTCCGTTTTGGGGGCAGCGTTGCTTCGTTCCAGACGGTCCAGTTTCACCGTAGTTTTAATGCTTCCGAAAGCGACGGTTGCATTTTTACCATTGATTTCCATGACCTGCCCGACGCTTGTCTGTCCCTTGATCTTTACGTTCTCACCAACGGTGATAGGCATTACTTTAGGGGTAGCGGCTGTCTGTGATGCGGCAGTTTTCGGTTCGTTTTTCTTGTTTTTCTTCCGTTCCTGCTTCTCCTTCAGCTTCTCCATTTTGCGGGCAATCTTTTCCTCTTGTTCTTTGGAAGTCATTGTTTCCAGAGAAGTACGGAAATCGTTCAGCTCCTGGCGCACCAGGCGGGTCTTTTCTTTTTCGGCCTGAGCTTCTTTAATCGTACGGATGGTATTTTCAATGCGGGCGTTCGATTCCTGCAACATTTGTTCAGCTTCTTCTTTAGCCTGTCTGATAATCTCCTTCCGTGATTTTTGCAACTCTTCCATTTCCGTTTGATAACGGGCGATGGTGTCTTCCATGTGTTTTTCCCGTTGGCGGATCGTTTGTCGTTTCCCTTCCCAGTAGCGCTTGTCGCGTACAATGTCCTGAAGATATTTATCGGCATTGATGTACTCGCTTCCTACAATTTCCGAAGCATCTGCAATCACATCTTCCGGTAATCCGATTTTCCGGGCAATCTCTACGGCAAATGAACTGCCCGGATTTCCGATCTGTAGTTGAAAGAGTGCTTGCATCAAGTGGCGGTCGTAGAGCATGGCACCGTTGACTACTCCTTCATGATCTTCGGCAAAATGCTTCAGATTCTGATAGTGAGTCGTTATTACTCCGAACGTTCCTTTCTGATTGAAACGTTTCAGCACAGCTTCGGCGATGGCTCCTCCGATCTGTGGTTCCGTACCTCCTCCGAACTCGTCGATCAGAATGAGGCTGCGTTCATTGCAGCTTTTCATCATGATTTTCATGTTGGTCAGGTGCGAAGAATAAGTACTCAGGTCATCTTCAATGGACTGTTCGTCACCGATATCGATGAAGATACTGCTGAACATACCTGCATGACTGCGTTCGTGCAAAGGAATCAGCATACCGCATTGCAACATATATTGCAGCAAACCGACTGTTTTCAGACAGACAGACTTACCTCCGGCATTCGGACCGGAAATGATAAGGATACGCTGCTTTTGGTTTAGTTCTATATCCAGCGGAACAACCTTTTTCCCATGTTTGGCTAAAGACAGTTGCAGTAAGGGATGCACTGCCATTGTCCAGTCCAATAGCTGTTTCTTTTCTACTGTCGGTTTCAGACTGTTGGTCTGTATGGCAAAATAACTTTTTGCACGGATAAAGTCAATTTCTGCCAGAAACTCATAAGACTGAAGAATATCCGGGATAGACGGGCGCAGTATAGTTGAAAACTCTGTAAGGATACGAATGATTTCCCGTCGTTCATCCCCTTCGAGTTCACGAATACGGTTGTTGGCTTCTACGACCTCTGCCGGTTCGATGAATACGGTCTTTCCACTTGCCGATTCATCGTGCACGATACCTTTGATCTTTCGTTTTAATCCCGGAGCGACAGGAATAACGAGACGACCGTCACGCATGGTCGGAGCTACGTCTTTGTCTACATAGCCTTCAGACTGTGCATTGCGTAGGATACTGTTTAATGATCGGGAGATACTTCCCATCGTATTGGACAGTTCCCGACGGATACGGGCCAGTTCGCTGGACGCATTGTCTTTTATTTTTCCATATTTATTAAGGATACCGTCTATCTTGCCAATCAGTTGGGGGAATACGGCAATGTCTCCTGCCAACCGCTTCAGGCTGGGGTAGGGTACATCGTTTTCCTCCTCTTCTTCATTCCGGTGTAGAAAACGTACGATATCACGAATAGTCTCTAATGAACGGCGTAGGTCAAATAGTTCTTGTTCGTCCAAATACATGCCTTCTATCCGTACCCGTTTTAGTGATGGGCGGACATCGAAGAAGAATTGATCGGGAAATCCGTCTTCTTCCTGAATGATGCGCACAAATTCAGTTACCTGGTTCAGTTTCTCTTCCACTTCTTCAAATTGCTCGGAAAAGCTCATGTCTGAAACCCGTTCTTCGCCTAAAGTGCTGAGACACTTGTCTTTCAGTAACTGCCTTATTTGGTCGAATCCTATCTTTTGCTCAAAATTTTGAGGATATATCATATCTTTATACTTATTATAGGCTGCAAAAATACGATTATTTCGCGAAAAAAATGTCAGATTGTTTGCAGATTTAAAAATGATTCGTACCTTTGCACCGCTTTCAACAGAAAGCACTTCTGATAAAGGAGTTTTGGAGAGGTGGCAGAGTGGTCGATTGCGGCGGTCTTGAAAACCGTTGTACTGCGAGGTACCCGGGGTTCGAATCCCTGTCTCTCCGCTTTAAGAAAATAGAAAGTCCCTGTAAATTAATACTTTACAGGGACTTTTTGTGTTTATTCCATAATTGTTTTTTATTTCTCTGCCTTATTGTCAGAAAGGTGTCGGCAGGATGAATTTATATGATAATGGTTTGTGTGTTTATCTGCTATTCGGGTCTTCAGCTCTCCCTTCTCCTTAAAAAAGGAGAGGGGGAAGGAGAGCTTACAGACTTTTGCAATAACTTCTTCTGATTCGGATGGTTATTCCGGATTTATATTAATAGGTCTTTATTTGGCTTGTTTACTCTATGACAATCACCGGTAAGCGTATTGCTTCCCGTACTTCGGTCCAACTACCTGTTTTTAGTCTATACTTATAGCATACACAGAAGGTCGTAGTTGTCGGGTCGAGCCGGTTGTTGTAGAGTGCATAGGCGTTATCACCCGGATGGGCTACTTTGACATCCACTGTTTCCACTTCCATTTCTTCAGGATCATAAGGTTCTACAGTCAGGGAGTTATCATCAGCTACTTCGATAACAATCGTATTTTTCTTGATGAAGTCCGGCTGATTCTCCGGTTCTGCCGGTAATCTCTTAGTACCGATATTGATTCTTACCCGATTTTTGGTCAGAGGTACCATTGTTTTGGTGATGACAAAGTATCCGCTGCCTTCATACCCTGATGCATTATAGCTTGCAGGTTCTGCGGAACTGGTATATTTGTTTTTCTTCTGTATCTGCAATAATGCATTTCCTTTCTTTTTTACTATGGGATAAGGAGTTGCGTCGGCTATTGCTATGGGAATAAAGTAGATTTTATCCGGGTCCAGACTTTCAATGACTGAAATGTTTATTTTGATAGGTACCAACGTGTATGGTTCTCCTGTCGGATAAGTAACTGTGCTGCTTTCTATCGCATAGTCTTTCGGGTCCATCTTGAGGGCATATCGGCTATAATCTTCGATAAAGTTCGTATAGTTATATTCATCCAGAAGAACTGTGTCTTCTGTGAGCGATATTGTCACCGGTTCCTCTGTTGGATTGGTTCCGCTACACGCAATCGACAGATTGCGTATATTACCGTCTTTGCCATCCAGGTCGTAAACCAAATTGTGTATATTGTTATTGTCGCTGACAATGTATACCATTTTCTCGTATCGTTCATCTTCAAAGAACTTCTTTCTGTCACTGCATCCGGCAAGAAACAGTAATGCGAGTAACAGCGACAGGATGCTTATTTTATATGTTTTCATTCTTATTCTTTTAATTTATATTCAATACTAATGAATTGTCTCATAAAGTGTTCTGTTTAATCGCCCCAGCCGGGATTTTGATCAAGACCGTCCACTTTTCGTATCTCGTATTTGTCGATGGGTAAGAATACCATTTTGCGGTTTACCACTCTGTGTCTTATCCAGGGATGGTCTACCACTACCGGATAGAAGTATCCGTTCATCTCATCTTTGCTGAGGTCCATACCCTGTATGGCTTCTTTTTCGGTTTCTTCGTAGATGCCCCATCGGCGCACATCATAGTATCTTTGATTCTCATACAAGAATTCAATGGCTCTTTCTCTTTGGAGGATTTTGTTGAAGCCATCCACGCTGGCCAACTCATCATCTTTCACTCCGGGGAGCCCTACACGATATCTGATTGGGTTGAACGCCTGCTTGATCTTGTATATGTCACGGCTTTCTTCGTAGACTTTAGTTTCTCCGGTTGATTCTTTTAGTTCGATGGAATAACTACCCTGAAGATTATTGAGCGCTTCGCTATAAGCCAGCAGAATTTCCGCATAACGGATGATGGGGAAGAATTTCTCCATTACCATTCCTCCGGGTGAGGAGAATGCGTCATCATCATGCACATATTTGGTGATAACATAACCGGTGGCGGGGTAGTCGTTCACATTACCACTGGAGGAGTG
The DNA here is from genome assembly GCF_058231005.1 of Bacteroides sp. RCH18. Lineage (NCBI taxonomy): Bacteria > Pseudomonadati > Bacteroidota > Bacteroidia > Bacteroidales > Bacteroidaceae > Bacteroides > Bacteroides sp. RCH18. Next base: position 1,689,954 of record NZ_JBIPTC010000002.1, read on the forward strand.
CTTGCCATCCGTTACAGAAGAGTTGTCATATTTGATCATCTGCTCCTTCTTGGCATCGCTTCCGCTGTATGAACGGGCTTTCCAAAAACGGCCGGAGAAACCGATATTGGCATAGAATCTCATTTCCCGATTGCGGTACATATTGAAGACTCCCGATTTCAGTACATATTCGGAGAAGGTTTCATCCTCTGTACTGAAATTCGTGTTGTCGTATGTCCCGTCTGCTTTGTATGGTTTTGCATCTTCGGGGTAGTTGTCTGTTCCGTCATTCATATAGAACATATTAACCATTTTCTGTGATACACCCATCCCGTTATATCCATCCATTGAATGCGGAAAAGATTCTCTAAGGCACAGGTTACCGGTGCTTCTTCCCCATATAAACTCTTTGTTTTTTCTGCCGTCGGTTTCACCGTTGAACATATAGCTGTAAGACTTGAGTGGGTCGATACCGCCTACTCCGTTAGGGAACGCTTGATCTTCGTTGGTCGGAGGTACATAAGAGTCTTTATCTGCCGGAACAGTATGCAGTTCATAACGCCCCATATCCATGACTCTTTCGCAGGCTGCTGCCGCTACTGCCCATTTGCGGTCGTCGTATTGCTGGGAAATATAGAACACTCCGTCACTACTCCGTTTCCAGTTCCCGAAGTATGTTTGTCCGCGACCATTGTATAATGGGCTGGCCTGTATCAGCCTTAAGCGTGCAATCAGTGCATAAGCCGCGCCTTTGGTGGGACGTCCGAAGCTGCTGTTCGGCTGAGTTTCGGGTAGATACTGTGCCGCCAGTTCAAACTGTTCGCAGGCGTAGTCTACAGATTCGTCATACGTAGCACGTACGTTTGCGTAGGCTTCCGGTTGTTCGTTGGAGGGATATACCCGATCTCCTACAAGAATGACAGGCCCGAAGTCCATGATAAGATGGTAGTATGCGTAGGCTCTCATGAAATAGGTGTATGCCCAGATGTCCGGCTTTTCCAGATTACTCATATCAGTCACTTCGTCCATGCGTGACAGAATGATGTTTGCCTTACGGATGATTTTGTACATCGTGTTCCATTGATAAATAGATTTCCCGCTGATATTTTCTTCGTTAATGGATCCGGTAACAAATGCCATACCTGCATAACTATCTGCATTAAATGTTTCAAAAGCCTCATCGGTGGCCAAAGGACCTGGTGTCGCCGGACTATTGAGAAATTTTCCTTCATCGGGAAACATGGATGCTACGTTCCACATATATCTTTCCAGGTATTCTTTACGGGAGAAGATTGAGTCGTATTTCATTGTATCGTCAAACCATTTGTCTACATCCAGATAGTTACAGGAAGAGATACAAAAGACGGACAACAATAGAATTGAATGCAATATTAGTTTTCTCATATAATTCATTTTTTTGATAATTAGAATTTGATGTATGCCTGCAAAGTTACGCTTGCAGGAATCGGATAACGGCGTCCGTTGTAGACTGCCTGTTCCGGATCGCAGATGTCAATCTTATCCCATACGCAAAGATTATTGCCTACAAGTGAAAGGTCGATAGAGTTGATTCCTAAATTCTTTATGGATTTAGGCACATTCAGACTATAGTTGATATTTACTTCCGATAACCGCAGATATTTAGCATTGTCTCTCCAAAAATCGGATAATTGGGAGTTGTTTTCTAGATTTCCATAGGACATACGGGGGAATCTGGCATTAGGATTCTCTGCTAAAGAAGGGTTCATGCCCATCTTTTCGGCATATTCGCGTGATATCCAACGATTGGCGGGATTCTTTACCATGCTCAATACATTGCCGATCTGCTTGTCCTGAAATGGAATATAGCCGGCGCCATATCCCAAGCCTACGTGATACACATCGGTATTTCCGGTTCCTTTGAACAGTACGGCAGCCGACAATCTTTTATATCTGAACTCAACTCCGAATCCATACATGAACCGAGGGGTACTGCTGAATGACAAAGGTACTTTATCATCTCCGTTTACAACACCGTCTCCATTGACATCCTTGTATTTAATATCTCCGGGCAGATAGCTGCCGAAAGTCTGTTTAGGACTATTAGCAATATCTTCGTCATCTTTGAACAACCCTAATGCGATCAATCCTTTCTGGTATCCATAGGGACGTCCGGTAGCAGAATTATATTCATATTTGGTATCTGCTTCTTCAAAATAATTCACTCTGTTATTACTAAGAGTAAAATTTCCTCGGAATGTCAATGACATATCTTTGCCAATATCCTGAATATAGGTCACGTTTCCGTCCGAACCGTAGCTTTTCATGCTGCCTACATTACCAAACGGCATACTGACAAGACCGATATATCCCGGTACTTGTTGGCGTTGCTGGAAGATGCCGTCACGGATGTCTTTGAAGAAGTCGACTACGAAACTAAGTTTGCTGTTGAATAATTCGCCTTCGATGCCTACATCTATCTTTTTCGCTTTCTCCCATTTCAGATTGTCGGCTCCCATCTGTTTTTCTGTAATGCCGGCTCCATTGTATCCCCAGCCTTTTTCGGCAGACTCGTTGATGATCGTCAGGTAGGGAAAACGTTTGTCCGAAATACGGTCGTTACCTACGATTCCGTATGAAGCTCTGATTTTGAGAAAATTCAACCAAGGAAGCTTTTCTTGCATGAATTCATATTGGGTAGGCACCCAACCACCGGATATGGCCGGAAAGAACCCAAAGCGTTTACCTTTCTCAAAGTTTTCTGAACCGGTATATCCTATGTTGAAATCGAGTAGATATGTATCTCTGAACCCGTAACTGACTTTTCCGGACAATCCTTGATATCTTAAAGGAATAGCAGCCATACCGTCTTTTAGATCTAGTGTTGCTTTGCTGTCACTCATCTCGTAATGCATAAGAGCGGAGATACGGTGTTCATTGTTCAGCATGGTTTTCCAGGTTAGATTTGCCTGAAGGAAGTATTTACGGTACTGACTGTCTCTATTTTTATTATATGTAGTTCCTTGTTTCTTAATAGTGTGTACAAGTTCCAGATTTCCGTTCTCATCCCTACGTTCAGCCCAATACATGTCGGGCTTGACAGAACGTGTCTCTTCAAAATAAGAGCTGTTACTGAAAGCTCCCTGAATGTTTAGAGCCAGGTTCTTCAGCAGAAAACCGAAGTCTTGCTGTAAGCGTATAGTATAAGTTCCTGAATAGTTATTGATATTTTTCAAACCAGTATAATTCAGCATGGCATAAGGCGAGTATACGTCTGCTGCGCCTGATTTGTAAGTCGGCAGTTCACCAGTGGAGTAACGTACGGGAATAGTCAGCGGAGTCAGTTTAGCTTGGGCGTCCCATAATTGGTCGGTCGAAGCTCCTTGTCCGGGTAATGCCTGAGAAGACAAATAAATGTCCGAACCAAAATAAAGTTCGGTTGTCTTAGTCAGGTTAAAGTCCACGTTCAGGCGCATTCCATAGGTGTTGTAATGCACATCCTTGATGTACTTACTGTTTTCGTCTTGCTTGTAGATTGCTGATTCATTTGACATATTCATACTGACAAAATAGCGGGCGATACTACCACCTCCTCTGGCACTGGCATAATACGTCTGCTGAAGCGATGTCTTTTTAAGAATTTCGTCCTGCCAGTTTACGTCCGGATAAAAGTCGGGATCCAGATGATACTGAATGGCTTTTAGTTCAATGTCGTCATAAATGGGCTGTGCTCCACGCATGGCGCTTGCTTCATTGGCCAATACGGCATAGTCGTATGCACGCAAATATTCGGGAAGTTTTGTGAGGTATGATATTTTAACATTTGCTCGTACGTTTACTTCCATTTTGTCGGTGGTCCCATGTTTGGTAGTCACCAATACGACACCATTTGCACCACGTACGCCATATACAGCAGTTGCAGAAGCGTCCTTCAATACAGAGAAACTTTCGATATCGGCGGGGTCAATGCTGTTCAGGTTGCCTTCGAGTCCGTCAATAAGTACAAGTGCACTTGAACTGGCTCCAAACGTACCGATACCACGAATCCAGAATTCGGACATATTAGAGCCCGGTTCACCACTGGATTGCACGGAGATAATGCCGGGCACACGACCGCCGAGCATATTGGTAAGGGAAGTCGCTGGAGTCTGTATCTGCGATATATCCACATTGGTGACAGCTCCGGTAAGATTCACCTTTTTTTCTTTTGTACCCATACCGGTGATGACAACTTCATCCATTTGTTGCGCATCACTTTTCAGGATAATCCTCAGATCCTTTTCATTTTTCAGGACGATATGTTCCGTCTTTTTGTAACCGATAAAAGAGAATATGATCATATCTCCTTTTTTAGCGGATAGCTTGAATGTACCGTCAATGTCGGTGCTGGTGCCTACTCCTGCGCGGTCCTTCAGATATACGCTGACTCCGGGTAATGACTCTTTGTTTTCGTCGAATACATGTCCCGATATTGTTAATTGCTTCTCCTGTCCCATCAGTATCGATGCGGTGCAGAAGAACAGTAATAATAGTAATATGTATTTTTTCATTAGTGTCTTCTTTACATATGATTATTGGGGTTAACGCAGACTCAGTTTGCGGACGCATCCGGACCCACAGTCTGAAATATACAAATCTCCTTCGGCGGTCAAACCTACTCCTTTGGGCCAGTTGAAGGTGGCTTCTAATGGGGTTCCGCTTTGGTTACCTTTGACGCCTTGTCTGCCTACAACGGTAGTTGCCATACCTGTATTCATATCAATTTTACGTATGGTTTGTGTTCCGGCATCTGCAATATACATGTTTTTCTGTCCCGTTTCGTCTGCTATAATACTCATTTGGTTGTTCCAGCAGAATAAGCAGTCCGTCCGATACCCATTAATTACTTGAGTAGTGCTGTTACCGTCAGCTCTCACATTAAGGTGTCCGGCATATATTTCTTCTTCCGATTCTGGTTTTGCGACATCTTGTACGCTTATGACGGATGATACTCCGTAAGAAGTATATAATTTCGTCGGATCAGTTGGGTCAAACATCATACTGACAATATAGCTGTTTTCAGCTTCTGCCACAGATGTATTGTATTTATCATTCTTGATGTATTCACATACCATGTCCTCAAGTCTGAAGCGAAATAATTGTTTGGTTGCCGTACGACCATAAAAGTACCCATCTGTAGTACAATAAGCTATACAGGCTGTGGAGTTGTAGTCAACTTGTTTGGCAGGAGGATCCTGTGGCTTCAAGTAGCGTCGCTTGACTTTCCAGTCGTTGGAAGGATCAATTTCATAAATGACGTTTTTTTGTGTGCTTACGGCATACAGTTTTTCTGTTACTTTATGGTACATTACATCATTAACCAGTTCTGATATGATTTTCTTTGACAGATTCTTTTTCTCACTGATTAATGCAAGACCTCCATTATTTCCAAACCAAGAATAACATGAATAATAATTCCCTTCCGGATCACAGCATCCTACCTTCAATCGCCAAGCTTCAAAGGTAGTACTGGCAAGGTCTCCGCCGATATTGTATCCGCTTCCTGCTTTACCACATACATTTTCTACTGTAAAGCGGGAGATGTAACGAAACTTGTTGTCGAAAGTAAGAGAATCATTTCCTTTTACTACAGAGATGATACAGGTGTCTCCCGGTAATTTAGGTGCATAAACCATCAGAATATTTCCGGATGCTTGTGAAATGTATCCTTTCTTTTTATTAAAGTAGACTGATAATTTAGAAGCATCTGTTCCTAGATTTTCACCTTCTATTATAATTTTGGAGGAAAGATATCCTGAATCCGGATAAAAAGTGGTTAGTTTTAGAGGTCCATTATAATTTCCGCCTGATTTATCGTCATCCGAACAGGCAAACTGCATTATTAGGGATAATCCCATAACTATTGGCAGTAACGTTTGTGTGATTTTCTTTTTCATAAATAGTATTTAAATGTTAATACTCCTCGGCAAGGGGAGAGATTTAAGTTGCTAAATGTATACTTGGAGTAAACAGAGAACTCTCGCTTGGCGAGATCTCCGAGTGGAGTCCTAGGATGTGTTTTCCTTGATATAGGATTTCGCTTCGTTGTATACATGATTATTAATCATGAATTTTCTGTAATGTTGTGTGTACATTAAATAGTTTAATATTTATTTCTCCATAGGCATTATTGTTATTTTATTTATACTAAAAGGCTAACATATTATATCTTTTTTTTCTGCAATGCCGAACTGTGCTGTTTTGTTTCTATAAAAAATACAAATTAGATTATAGTTCTTGTGGAACTTGATATAATTATATGGAGAATAGCTAAATAGTAGTCTATGAGTTGCTTATGAATAAGAATGACTTTTATTATATTTTGAGTACTAATATAGAGACTCAAATTGTATTATTTTGATGAGTATTCGTTGAAAAAAACATTTTATTAGGAGGAAAATAAAGAAAAAATGGGGTTATTATATCATTCTTAAAAAAATAGTTTTATATTTGCACAGACATAAATAAGATATTGGTGAATACAAACAGTATTGGATTTATTAAAAGACAGAGTTAACCAAGTTCCACAAGAACTTATTTGAAATCTTTAAGTAATAGCATCGAAAGTTTATCCTTTTCTTTATTCCGTCATGAATTAAAGCATCTATAAAACGTGAAGTAGTGAATCATTATCAGATTCCTACAAGGGACTTTTATTCTCACCGCAATGAGAAGTTTTTCTCATTGCAATGAGAAAATATTCTCAAAGGCATGAGTATTTTTTCTCATTGTGGTGAGAAACTTTTCTCAAAGGCATGAGAATATGTTGAGAATATAATGATCTGTATCTATTTGTATATTAACTTAATAATAGTAGTATGCTTTCCGTTTTATACTACTATTTAAATGGTTCCAAAAAACGCTTTATCCCTAAATTATATATATTCACTTGTTTGTATGGAAAGGTATGCTTGTCTCTTTAAGAATAGAAAGTGTGTATAGTACAACTTTATTTTTATATTCATATAGAAACTGTTCGTAAATGATCAGTTGAAACTGAAATCTTAGGCTTTTATGTGTGAGTTTGGGTAAACATAATCATTGTTCTCATCGTTATAGCCTATGAATATAATGGATTTATAATATGAAAGGGTTATTGTTAATTGGGATTTTTATGTTTTACTCTATTTCCAGTGTTTGGGGACAGGATGTAATAAAACAATATGCAGGAACAGCAATGCTATATCCTGTTCAGGAAGATTCATTCCATCTTTCTACTAGTGATATGGTGCCATTTTATATCAACCATTTGGGAAGACATGGAGCCCGGTTCCCAACTTCAGGGAAGGCACTGGATAAGGCTAAAAAAGCACTTATACTGGGGCAACAGGAAAACAGACTAACAACTGATGGGAAAATATTACTCTCTACATTACAGCATTTATCTGATAGTTTTGAGGGACAGTGGGGAAAACTGTCAGTGTTGGGAGAGTTGGAACAAAAGGGAATTGCCGGACGTATGATGAGACATTATCCTCAATTATTCAGTAATTCGGCTAAAGTCGAGGCTATAGCAACCTATGTTCCTCGGTGTATAAATAGTATGGATGCATTTCTTACTCGTTTAATGCTGGATAATCCTTCTTTACGTATACAACGAAATGAGGGGAGGCAATACGATGATATTCTCCGCTTTTTTGATTTAAACAAATCTTATGTAAATTATAAGAATAATGGTGATTGGCTTTCTATATATGAAGCATTTGTACGGAATAAAATATCTTCTGCTTCTATCATGAAGAAATTTTTTATTGAACCGGAACGAGAGACCGATGAAGAAGCGGAAGAGGTTGTTATGGCTTTGTTTTCCATAGCTGCCATACTTCCTGATACAGGTCTATTGACGAATTTAGACGACCTTTTCACAATGGAAGAATGGCGTAGCTATTGGCAAACTCAGAATTTGAGACAATATATGAGTAAAAGCTCCGCACCTGTCGGAAGGATGTTGCCTGTTGCCATTTCATGGCCTTTGTTATCAGATTTCATTTATACTGCTGATGAAGTAATAAAAGGCAAGTCTGATAATGCTGCGAATTTTCGTTTTGCTCATGCGGAAACGGTGATCCCTTTTGTGGCATTGATGGGCATAGAGAATACGGATGTTCAAATTTCCAATCCTGATTCAGTTTCCCGATATTGGAAAGATTATGAGATATCTCCAATGGCAGCTAATGTACAATGGATTTTCTACCATGATAAAGCCCGTGGGGTATGGGTTAAGATTCTTTTGAATGAAAAAGAAGCGAAACTCCCCATTGCAACTTCTCGTTTTCCCTATTATCCCTGGGAAACTGTTTGCGCATATTTTAAAGAACGAATAGAAATGGCAAAAAGGATACTTATCAAAAACTAATTTGAATCTATTTCTTGTCAGCTATTTCAAAAGGAACACGTACCGAAACTCCTTTCTTCATCAGATTAGTTAGGTTGGGGTAGAGACGTTGTTTGAATGATTCCCAATTACGGAATTTCATTTGTGTCCATCCGGCTTCTGCCAATGCGAAAGCGCGGGGATATGCCATATAGGTTGCCCGGTTAATGTCCCGTATCGCTTCTCCCCATAAAGTTCCCATAACTCCGGTGATATGAGCCTGATCTTCGGCAGCCACGCCATATCCCGGGTCGAATTGATACGACTTTTCCAAAGTAGTAACGGGCATACCCCAATTGTTGAACTCGGGAAAATCTCCTTTCAGTTGCGGATAATCCAGATAAGCGTACTCACCTGGTGCCATGATAAGCGGATTACCGTGCTTTCGGGTAAGTTCAAGACAGGTAGGTGTCAATCCTCCACGCCAGCTTACTAAAGTTACGTTCTTGGGATAAGGAAAGAGATAGTCGTTGGCAGGCGGATAAATATTGTCCAGTTCGCACCAAAGTATAGGAGTCTTATTGTTCTCTTGGACGAAAGAAAGCATACGGCTGAAAAAAGGAATCATGAGCTGTGAAGCTTTCTGATAACCTAGCTCTTTCATCATGGCCTGACAACGGCTACATTGGGTCCAGTTCTTTTCTATCACAGCTTCGTCGCCTCCTAAATGTATATAATCGGATGGGAACAAGGAAGATATTTCTTTGATGATATCCTGATAGACGGAATACACTTTCTCATTATTCGCGCAAAGCATTAAATCCGTAGTTTTGCCTACTATCTTAGGCAGCGTATCGGTGTGTGTACATCCCAATTCGGGATAGGCGGCTAGTATAGCTACTGTATGTCCGGGGATATCCAGTTCGGGAATGACCTCGATATTCCGTTGAGTGGCATATTGAATGATTTCGGCAAGCTGCTCTTGCGTATAATAATCTTTGCCGACTAATTTAGGATGTTTTTTTATTTCGACTCTCCATCCCTGGTCGTCTGTCAAGTGCAACTGGAGTATGTTGTATTTGTAACGTGCCATCTGGTCAATGAAGAACTTCACATCATTTACCGGAAGGAAATGACGGGCAGGGTCGAGCATTAATGCCCGATGAGAGAAGCGGGGCGCATCATCAATGCGGATTGGAGAAATCTCCTTGTGTGCAGTGGCGCACGCGTCACCTAATAGAAGCTGATCCATCGTCATGACTCCATAATAGACCGCTCCTGCGGTAGCTCCGCTGATAGTGATCCCTTTGGAGGTTATTTTGATACGATAATGCTCTTTTCCTTCCATTGCAGGATCAACCAGCAAACGGATGTCCGCACGGCCGGATTCGGATGCAAGTGGAACCTTTGCCTGCATCCTGTCTTGTAATATCGTTTGCAGCGTCTTTGCTGTAAACTGCAATTCCGGCTGATTCAAATAGATAGCCGTATTTCCGGAACGGACGGTAAAAGGCTTCCCTTTTACCGGTGTGATCTGATTGGGCATGGGCAACAAAGCCGAAGTATTATTCTGGGCAACCAGATATCCGGCTAAGAAAAGCAAACAAAGGCAAGTATAAATTTTCATGGTCGATATTGGGGGTAAATGTGTTCATCTGAATGAAATAGATTCAGTGCTATTGTCTGATTTGGGTTAATCCATTCTCTTTGTCATATTTAAGTTGATAGCTACGTCCTTTCGTTGTCTTGAAAGAGATTGTTTTACCGGCATATTTTACGGTACAATTTTCTCCCGCCTTGGATAGAAGGGTGGCTTCTTGCAAGAGCCCGTCTTTCCATATCATATCTATCTCGAAATTTCCTTTGGCGCATACACCGTGTATCGAGCCGTCTTTCCAGGCATCCGGCAAGGCAGGCAGCAGTTGGATGAATCCCATGTGGCTCTGCAACAGCATTTCTGTGATACCTGCTGTGCCACCGAAGTTTCCATCTATTTGGAAAGGCGGGTGTGTATCCCAAAGGTTATCTACCGTTCCGTTTTTCAACAGATTACCAAAGAGGGTATAGGCGTGATTTCCATCCTGCAGGCGTGCCCATTGGTTCAACTTCCATCCCATACTCCAGCCGGTAGCACCGTCGCCACGATGCACCAATACAACTTTGGCAGCTTCTGCCAGTTCGGGAGTAGTGATAGGAGAAACAGTGTGTCCGGGATGCAGACCGAAGAGATGATTTACATGGCGATGTTCGTCTTTCGGATCGTCGATATCGGTTGACCATTCCAGTAACTGACCATAACGACCTATTTTATAAGGAACGAGATTGGCAAGCACATGTTCCCATTGTTTGCGTTCTTTTTTGTCTATTCCCAACTCTTTGCTCGCTTGGATGGCATCCAGCAGGATTTCACGGACAACCGCATGCACAAATGTAGCTCCCTGATCGACAGGTCCGTGTTCCGGTGAAGTAGAGGGGGCAGCCGTATACGTTCCGTCCGGTTTATGCCAGAGATAGTCAACAGTAAAGTTGGCACTGCTCTTAATCAGTTCATATCCTGTTTCTTTCAGGAATTTCAGGTCTTTGGTATAGTCATAATATTCCCAGACGTGAGTTGCCAGCCAGGGGCCTGCCATCGGATTAAAGTTCCAGGACATGTCCTGACTTTCCAATGGGGTGGTAAAGCCGAAGATGTTGGCGGAAATAGATGCTGTCCATCCTCTTGCACCAAAATAAGACTGAGCGGTCTTTTCTCCCGGTTTCACTAAGGTACGGATGAAATCGATTAACGGAAGCATACATTCATCCAGGTTTGTAGAGCAGGCTGGCCAGTAGTTCATTTGGATATTAATGTTATTATGATAATCCACACGCCAAGGACCGTCTATGTTGTTATGCCAGATGCCTTGCAGATTGGCAGGCATATTTCCCGGTCGGGAACTGGCTATCAACAGATAGCGTCCGAACTGGTAATAGAGTTTCTCCAAGTAGTAGTCAGGTTGTCCTTTCCGATAGTTTTTCAGTCGTTGGGCAGTGGGCAGATTGGCTGTTTTCACTGTAGGATTCAACTCAAGTTTCACCCGGTTGAACAAAGAAGCGTAGTCTTTGTAGTGTTCGTTCAGTAAGTTGGCATATCCTTTGGCTACGGCATCCTTCATCCATTGCTGTGTTGTTTCAAGCGGGTTAACGCCGACATATGTTTTAGGATCGGTGAAGTCCGGTGCGAAATTCATTTTATAATCGGTATCCGCAGTGACATAAAATATAACTTCGTCTGCTTCCTTCACTGTAATCCGCCCGTCTGCGTTGTTTAGGCTTCCTCCTTTTACTGTGGCCTGAATACGTACTGCATATTTCATTCCGTTATTGTCAAGGGAGGCTGTATAAACAAGGCCATTATTACCGTCGGTAGAGAACTGTCCGGTAGATACCGGGTTGGGTGCATATCTGAAAGTGAGATTCTGTTTGCCCGGTTGGTCGGCACTGAAACGCATCACCATCACATTGGCAGGATAAGAAATAAAATAGTTACGCTGATATGCTACGTCATCTTTTTTGAACTGAACCACCGCCATTGCCGAATCCAGTGATAAGATACGTTTGTAGTCGCTCATGCCTATTGTGCTTAATCCTGTTTCTACATAGAATTCTCCCATTGTAGTGAAGTTACCAAATCGGAAAGGCTTTTCTTTGGAAAATTCATAAGGGACTTCACTGTTGAAATTCTCGCGTGTCAGTTTTTCCGCTTTTTTCTGGTCTCCTTCTACGAACGCTTTACGTATTTCGTCCAGGATATGGGCGGACTGTTTGTTCACATTCCAATAGTAATCTGCTCCTTTGGCTGTATTAGGGCCGCCACGCCAGAGTGTTTTCTCATTAAAAGTAATGCGTTCTGCTTCTACTGAACCCAAAATATTAGCACCGATGCTTCCATTGCCGATGGGCAATGACTGTGATTCCCAACTGGCATCCTGTTGGGCACTGTGCCAGACTTCTTTTCCTTGCAGTGTATTGGGAGAATCAAACCAGATAGAAAGTCCTTTGGTGTAATCCGTACTTTCTGCATGGCCTGTAAAAATCGTAAATAAGGCACAAAATAGGAGCGAGTGTTTCTTTTTCATTATCGTGGCGTGTTTTTTATTAGATAAAATATGTATTATAAATCTATGTGTATCACAGCTTTTTAGAAGATGATGGTGCAAAAATAACAAAAAAACAGCTATATACAAACAATATGTTATGTAAACAGAAAAAAGACTGTTCGCTTCAAAAGGAACAGTCTTTTTCTATAACCTAGTATTAAAAAGGTTATTGTTCCCTGATTTTATTCTTTTCCGCTTTGATCCGGATTTTGTTTCAGATAATAATTAATTCTTTCGGTCCAAGGTTTGTTTTCGAGTGGGAAGACATTACACTGTTCTGCCCATTTATTCCATTTAACTTCTAGTTTCTTCACAATCCTTGGATATTGGGCGGACAAATCTTTGGTTTCGAACGGATCTATCGATAAGTCGATTAGCTCCCATGGTTCATTCCGGCTGCCCCGTACCAGTTTCCAATGGTCGGAAATAATGGCGCAGGAACTTTGATGCTCAAAGTATAATTCTCTGGGCTTTATCTTTTTTCCATGAATTGAAGGGAGTAAGCTCTTGCCGGGCAAATTCTCTTTGAATTCTGACGGATAAGTGGCTGTGGCAATATCCATGCAGGTAGGCAGTATGTCTATAATGTGGGCAGGTTGCCTGCAAATCTGACCTTTCATCTTGTTTTTTCCGGCATCGCCATAAGATAAGATAAAAGGAGTACTTGTGCCTCCCTGAAAACATTGTGACTTATAGCTTCTATAAGGAGTATTGCTCAAATCGGCCATAAGCTGCCCCAGATATCCGCCTTCTTTGGTTGCACCGTTATCGCTTAAGAAGATAAATACGGTATTGTCCAGTATCCCTTTCTCCTTGATGGTTTCCACTAGTTCACCGATTCCGCTATCCACAATTTCGATCATGGCGGCATAGGTTGCCATATCGGTAATCCACTGTTCCTGTTGCTTTGGGGTAAGCGTTTCCCAGGAGGGACGTTTCCCGCCAAATTCTTTTTGGTAGACAGGATAATCCATCTCGTCCGAAATGAACTTTAGCTCCTTTAACCTGTCGAAACGTTGTTTGCGCAACACGTCATATCCCACTTTATATCGGTCTCTGCATTTTTCTACACGATCGGCAGGAGCCTGGAGGGGTAAGTGAGGGGCATAATGAGCTACGTACATAAACATCGGTTTGTCTGTAGGGTGTTGTTTGACAAAACTGACGGCGGAATCGGTGATGGCAGTGGTATAGTAATAGTCATCGGGGAATTCAGTGATTCGGGCCAGATTGCTGTATACCGGTGTCGGTTTATAATAACTGCCTCCTCCGCTCAGGCAACCGTAATATTTGTCAAATCCCCGTTGGGCCGGATAGCTGCCGTTGGGAGCATCAAAAGCTCCGTCCACTGTGACGTGCCATTTACCGCTCATATATGTACTGTAGCCATTTGCTTTCATCACCTCGGCAATGGTGGGGATGTTTTTCGTAATTTGTCCTCTGTATCCGGGGCGGTGTTCATCTACTGCCGTCATCCATCCCATGCCGGCTTCGTGCTGATAATGCCCTGTCAGCAAAGCAGCACGGCTGGGGCAGCTTCTTCCTGTATTTTTGAACAGGCTGAAGCGTACCCCGTTTTCTGCCAGACGGTCTATGTTGGGAGTCTGGATTTCACTTCCGTAGCAACCCAGATCGGAGAATCCCATGTCGTCACATAAAATCAATACAATATTGGGAGGAGTATTTACCTGTGCTTCTGTACTGGCGAAACTCGCTCCTAATAAAAATGAAGTATATACTATTCTATTCATCATAACTGTATTTTAATAAGTTTGTGTTTTTCTGTTTATAGATAGAACCATGCGCATTATTCAAAGTCACTCTGTTGCTTTTCTACTTCTTTCAGTTTCAGGCGGTTCAGTTCCTGTTGTAATTCAAGTACACGCTTTTCGCAATCGGATGAGGCGGCATTCACCTTATTTCCGGCATCTTTGCTTGCGGATTGTGCTTGTGTCAGTTTTTCTTTGTCTGCTACCAGCGTATGTTCCGAAGGAAAAGTAGGAATAATCAGTTCTGCCGGAACCGGCGTATGTTTGCCTTGCCATACCACCGATGCGCGGATTTTGATTTCTCCCGGTGTGGTGGTAGATCTTACCAAGACTGGAGCAGTTCCCCAAAGTACCGGACGTGGATTGGTGAATGTTTCTTCATCGGCAACCAGTTGGCCCTGTCCTTCGATTTCGAACTTTACTTCATAATTATTCAAACGCTTGATGTTTCCGTTTTCATCTGCGATGGCTGCAATGACCGTCACGATGTCCGATCCGTTCGCTTTCATCTGCACTTTCTCGTCATCTGCCCAGAGCAACAGTTTTGACGGGCGGCGTGTGGGTGTTACTTTATGTGTCGCAACTACTTTCCCGTCCATTAATCCTTCTGCCAAAAGGTAAGAATCTGCCTGTTTCTTTTGGCGTGACAGCTTTTTATCATACATGACATCAAATACATCTTTGAATGTGATGACGGGTGAAGGCATTCCGGCTTCATTTGCCGGCTTATGATAAGTATACTCTTTGCCTCCTTTGCAATAGGTGAGGCGAACTTCGTCGCAGTTGCTATATATCGTTACATCTTTCGGAGAGAAAGGAGTCATGGCATTAGCTATGTAAATCATCGGTCCGTTATCTGCGATCAATTCCTTGTTGGGTTCGGCAGGACGCTGGGAACAGAACATATAATAAGATAGCTTAGGTTGTCGGAAGGCGTCCATGATGCCTCCGTAGAACGGATCTGGATGATAGCCTCTCTGGTGATCGAACGAGTGCCACAGGCAACCGCCCATATGTTGTCTGGTAGTTCTGTATAGTCCATCATAACTGGTAAGCTGATAATCGTTCTTAGCATAACCCTGTGCCTGAATCAGCATCGGTACTTCTCCCCAGCCACGATTGACCCGGCTTGGTGAGTTGTGAGAGTTCCAGTCATCCACATTATCTCCCCATTCGCGGGTGAAATAACTGATTTTCGGGTCCAGATTTTCAGTATTAAAGGCTCCGCCACCTCCGTTCATCGGATGGGTAAAGTGTATCGGGAAGTATTCGTGTCCGCGTGCTGTTACATCACATCCGGCATAACAATATGGATACGGATATTCTTCATTGAGAATGTCTACTACATTTTTAGCAAAATCCGCCGGATACCATGTTTCGTTCAGAATCGGCTCCCACATCCATACACTGGGGTGGTTGCGGTCACGGCGAACCATATTGCGGATATCACTATACACTCTTTGAGCAAAGATCGGTTGATCATTCCAGAATTGCCATCCCGGTGTGTTGACAATAACAAACAGTCCTAATTCATCACAAGCATCCATAAACGCCGGATCTTGCGGATAGTGGGCGTTGCGGATAACACGCATTCCGGCATCACGCAACTTCTTCGCGTCCCGCCAATGAAGGCTGTTGGGTAAGGCGTTGCCTATCACTGCAAAATCCTGATGACGGTTGGCTCCCATCAGAGGATAGGGATAAGGTTTGCCATTCAGCCAGAATCCGTCTTTTCCTTTAAATTCAATGCTGCGAATGCCGATACGGCGATAATATCCGTCGATGGTGTTACCGGCTTTATCCTTTATATAAATGTGTAGTTTGTAAAGGTAGGGGCTGTCGGGTGACCATAAATGAGGTGTTTCTACAGTCACTTTGCAGGAAATTTGTTTTGCAAGCCCCTTGCTTACCGACAAACCGGCCTCCTTAGAGAGAACACGTTTGCCGTCGCGGTCATAGAGTTCATAGAGTATTTTACCACCGAAGGACTTTCTGGAAGTGTTGCGTATATGTGCATCCAGTTTCAACTGTGCGGATTGCTCGGAAACTTTGTCGAAAGAGACAAACAATCCGCCTCCGGCTGTCTCGTTCTCATAATTTGGATCGGTGATGAATACCTTGTTGTGAACTATCATCCAGCAATCCCGGTAAATTCCTCCGAAGTATGCAAAATCCAGTGCATCTTGCGGTTTGCCGGGAGGGTAGGAGGGATCGTCACTGTTGTCTGTCCATACAGTGATTACATTGTCTTCTCCATACTTCAGACTGGAAGTGACATCTACGATGACAGGCAGAAAACCACCGAAATGCTCTTTCAGCAACTTTCCGTTCACCCATATTTTTGATTTTCCCATAATGGCTTCGAAGTGGAGGAATTGTTGTTTCCCTTTCCAACTCTCTTCGGGAGTGAAGTGTTTGCGATACCAGATTTCACCCTGATAGTTGATGCATCCGCTCGCTTCAGTGGGGAGATATTCTATGCCGTCGGGCAATGATACGATGTTCCAGTCTTTGTCATTGAACTCCGGCTGTTCCGCTCCTTTGATATTGCCTTTATAAAATCGCCAGGCAGGATTCATGTTATACACTGTGCGGCCTGTGTTGGAAAGCTGATAAAAGCCTGCTGTGGAGTAAGATGGCTGGTAAGTGTCGGCGTTAGCTACCAGTGTCCCAGCCAATAACAGACCACTGAGTAAGATTTTCCACCATGTTGAAGTACTTTTCATAATTCTTAGATTTGTTTGATTGATCTATCTTTATATATTAATGTCAGACTGTTTTGTTTTGCATTAGAACTTTATCCCGCCAAGGTACAAATTTTCCAATAGTTTGAAGCATAGGACGCCGAGCTTTATTTTTTCTTAAACATTAGCCCGGTGCGTCCTACACTTTTTACCATATCCGAAATGACCTATATCTATTTTATTTAATACCTATCGGGCCTTCATTGGCTTGAATTGGCCATCCTGGATTCTGGTAAATAATAGAAGTACTCAGATCGTTAGGATTTGAGGCCGTAATTCTGAAGTGCGTGATAGCGATAGGATTCAGATAATGCGCTTCACACCATGTGTATCCTGCATCATATATCAGATTGTTTGTCTTCACAGAACGGTAAGGACAGAGATACTTACCGCTATTAACATAGCTTGATACATTGGAGGTTTGTCCTTCTGTTCCTTCCTGTATCAAACAGTCAGGAAAGGGGAATTTACATGGTGCGGATGAAGAATGATAGAAAAACGCCTGCATTTATCTGTACGGAAATTCATTTTTCTGTTATTTGGAATGTTTACGGGTTTTATTGAATGTCTTTTTGTATTTTGCTTGTCATTTGAAAGGTTTAATCTCCGAAGCATACTCGTTTTGTTATTTTCTGCATTGACAGTATCTACGATGAACCAGGAGAAAAACAGCTCAAAACCATCTTTTTATTTCCTCTTCACCGAAGAAAAATAAGTTCCTCGGTGAGGAAGGAGCCGTTGGTTTAAAACCAAGACGACCTTGGTTTTAAACCAACGAATGTATTTGTTGCAAAGAAAGATGCATATTTCGCTTGATTTTATACAGTATTAGCTCGTATTACTGTATATAATTACATTTATTTATGCACTTTTTTTCTGATTCAATACTTTTCGTACTACTGTTTTTTGATGGAATCTTAAAAATAGCACATCGATCCAGAGTAGTATTCATGTGTTTTGAAAGATTCGTTTTCTACCCGTTTAGGAATAGCTTTTGATATTTTATATTTGTTAGTTTATAATTTGTAACTTTGCGGCCATGTTAGGAAGAAACGAATTACATACAAGAAATAAGCATAATGGGCAATATGATTTTTCGCTGTTGACGGAGAATTATCCACCATTAAAGAAGTTTGTACAACTGAACCCTCACGGAGGGCAAACAATCAATTTCTTTCATCCACAGGCGGTAAAAGCCTTGAATAAGGCTTTGCTGATAAGCTATTACGGCATCAGCTATTGGGATATACCGAAAAATTACCTGTGTCCGCCTATTCCCGGAAGAGCGGATTATATCCACTATATTGCAGATTTGATTGATCCGAAAGCGACAAATAAAAAGGCAAAGGAAGGAACGGAAAATATTCGGAATCCGAAAATCAAGTGTCTGGATATTGGGGTAGGTGCGAATTGTATTTATCCGATTATCGGACATGTGGAATATGGATGGACATTTGTCGGTTCGGATATCGACCCAGTATCTATCGAAAATGCAAGAAAGATCGTTACTTGTAATCCGGTATTGGCGCATAAGGTTGAGTTGCGACTTCAAAAAGACAATAGAAAGATTTTTGACGGTATCATTGCTCCCGGTGACTACTTTGATGTAACTATTTGTAATCCTCCGTTTCATAGCTCAAAAGAGGAAGCGGAAGAGGGAACATTGCGTAAATTGAGCAGTCTGAAAGGAGAAAGGATCAGGAATGTCAAACTGAATTTCGGAGGAAATGCGAATGAACTCTGGTGTGAGGGAGGAGAAGTGCGTTTTTTGCTCAACATGATTGCCGAAAGCGGGAAATACAGAAAGAATTGCGGATGGTTTACGAGTCTTGTTTCTAAGGAAAAGAATCTGGATAAATTATATGCAAAGCTCAAATCTGTCAATGCGTCAGAATACAAAATTGTCCGAATGCAGCAGGGAACGAAAAACAGCAGGATATTAGCCTGGCGATTTTTTTAACTAAAATGCTTCTAGCCATGGAATTTATGTTATATTTGCGTGATATAAACAAAACAAGGAAGTGGTTAATCTGAAATATAAATATATTATTGCATGCATCTGCTTATTGGCAGCTTTTTTATGTGGATATAATCTTAAACAATGGTATGCTACAAATCACAGGATAGTAAGGCATGTTTCTCTTATATATTCTTTTTCAAAAGATGAAGTCAGCAATATAAAATTTGAAGAGCTTGTCAGAAAGGAATTCAGAAAGCAGGGAATGGAACCTGTTTTTGATAGGTTTTATCTTGATTGTGATTGTTTTGCTCAAAAAAAAGGTCTAGAACATACCAGAAACTATCTTGAAATTCTCAAAAACAAACCGTTGGATCTTATTCTGCCGGTAGGGGATCAGGCTACATATTCATTGCTGTCAACAAAACACCGGCTTCTTTCATCCATTCCGGTAGTGGCGTGTAATGTACATTTCCCAGATGAAAGTCTTATCAAAGAATATGAATCAAAAAAGGTGTATGTTCTGCGGGATAGCCCGGACTTTAAACGTAATTTGGAATTTATAAAATCCCTGCAGCCTCATGTACATATGGAGGTTATCTATAATATTGATTTAACTCCTTTGGGGTATAAGTCCTTTAACCTTCTGACTCATGTCGTGGACCGTAGAAATGTACAGATTCTAAGTTCACAATCGGCATTTCCTGTTGAGTATGAATATAAAGAAATAAAAGAGATGGTTGAGTATTATTCTCTTATGCCTGCAATGGCAAATGGGAATAGCAACAATAAAGAATTGACTGTCAGTCTTTGCCCGTTTCGATATATAAAAGGGAATTCTTTGCTTGTTATGATGAAGAAATCAAAAAGTGAGCAGAGGAAAAGAGCTTTCTTACTGGATAAATCTGATTATGTGGCTCTACCGATAGTGAATGCTTTGAATATGCCTTCTTTCAGCTGTATCCGTGAAGGATTCGGGGAAGAAACAAAAATAGTGGGCGGGTATATGGCTACAGATGAGATCTCGGCTAAAGCAGTTACTGATCTGGCTTTTCGGCTATTGAATAAAGAGAAAGTAGGCATGCCTAAAATCAGAGATTTAGGGAAAGAATATGTGCTTGACTGGAAATATTTTTCTGCTTACAGTGGTTATGATATGGATAATGTACCTAAGAATGTACGTATGATCAATTATCCTTTTTATGATCATTATCGTAAAGAATTATATTTTTTGGAGGGACTTCTTATTTTTGCTTTTATACTCGTTTCGTTCATTTTATTACGGATATACCGGCGTTCACAAATAGAACGTCAAAATCTGAGAATATTGGAAGAGGCACATAAACGGCTGACCCTTTCGGCGGATGGTGGTCAGATTTCACTTTGGAATATGCATGCTGAATATATTGAATTTGATGAAAACTTTATACGTCTGACGGAACTGAAACAGCGGAAATTTAAGATTGTTGATTTTGATAAATATATATATCCTGATGATGTGGAAACTCTGCGTTCGCTGACTGAAGCCCTTTATCAATCTCCGGGTGTGCGGATGCAACGTGTACGTTTCCGTTTTGATGAAGAGAAAGATTATCAATGGTATGAACTTCGATGCCGTAGTTTAAAAGATGTACAGGGAGAAATGATGCTTGCAGGTGTTATGCAGAGCATTCAGGAATTGGTAGAGCGTGAACATCAGCTTGTGTTGGCCAAACAGATGGCTGAGAGAGCCGAACTGAAGCAATCGTTTCTTAATAATATGAGTCATGAGATTCGTACTCCGCTTAATGCTATCGTAGGCTTTACTAATCTGTTGATGAATGAAGATGCAAATGAACTGGATGCGGAGGAGAAAGCAGATATGCTTAAGATTATTAATCATAACAATGAACTGCTTTTGAAACTAATTAATGACATCGTAGAAATATCCCGTTTGGATTCCGGTAATATGGATTTTGAAATAAAGGAATGGAATATGACGGAAGTGATTGGCGAGATATATAAAACTTATCAGCCATTAGTTCGGCCCTCTTTAGAATTCCGGCTGGAATTGGATGATACAGCTTCCTTACCTGTGAATATGGATTGCCTCCGTTTCACTCAGGTTATCGTTAATTTCCTTAGTAATGCGAACAAGTTTACTCAAAATGGTTCTATTGTATTAGGCTGCAAAGTGGACAAGAAGCAGCGTGAAATTTGCGTGTATGTACAAGATAGTGGTAAAGGGATTAATGAAAAAGAACTAATGATGATATTTGACCGTTTTTACAAGGGCGATGAGTTTGAACAAGGAAGTGGGTTGGGGCTTCCTATTTGTAAAGTTATTGTTGAAAGGCTTTCAGGGCGTATAGAAGTACATTCGGAAATTGGGGTTGGCAGTTGTTTTTCTGTTTACTTGTCTATGGCGGATTCTGGCATTTGATCGTTTTGTCGAATGTCTGAACTCTGCCCATTACATCTGTTTTGTGAAGGCTTTTGCAGATATTATCCCTGTAATCGGATAAACTGTATTCGAAGGAAAGCCATTGTTTTCTCTAATAAAATTCTAATAGGATTCTAACAATTCTCTAACAGACTTCCGAAAAGAAGCCATCTATCTTTGTGCCCGAAACCAGTACTAACTTAAACGATGTTTAATTATGATGATGAAGAGGGAGTTACAATTATTTTTAACCTGCAGTGTATTATTTCTTACCGCATGTAAAAATAAGCAAGAGTCAGAATTGAAAAGTGATTATCGTATAGAGGGAGATACAGTCTATGTCGCAGATCGCCTTTTGCTTGAAAAGATAAAAGTATCAGAGGCTGAATTGAAACCTTATTCCAAGGAAGTGGTAACACCCGGTATGGTGCGTCCTATTCCCACTCGCTATACTTATGTTGCTCCGCCATTTGCGGGGAGAGTTGTAAAATCTTATATACGGATTGGACAGCCAGTAAAACAAGGAACTCCTTTGTTTGAAATCAGTTCTCCTGATTTTACTTCAGCACAAAAGGATTATTTCCAAGCCCTTTCGTCCAGAGAATTGGCAAAAAAGGACTTAAAACGTAAAGAGGATTTGATGAAAAATGGTGTTAGCTCGCAGAAGGAGTTGGAAGAGGCTCAAAATACTTTGTTGGTTGCGGATAAGGAATTTGAGAATGCATCTGCCGCATTGAGAGTATATCAGATAGACGATCCGGGAACTATGATATTGGGGCAGCCGCTTATAGTCCGTTCTCCCATTTCCGGTGAAGTGATAGAGGATCATATTGTCACAGGACAATATTTGAAGGATGATGCCGATCCGATAGCAATAGTTGCCGATTTGTCAAAAGTCTGGATTACGGCTCAGGTAAAAGAGAAAGATATCCGGTTTATAAATATGGGCAGTCATTTGGATATAGAAATATCAGCATTGCCTGGTACGATAATTAAAGGTAACGTATATCATATAGAAAAAGCGGTAGGCGAAGAAACCCGGTCGATACAGGTACTTTCTGTCTGTGATAATACAAAAGGACTTCTGAAACTAGGCATGTACACGACCATGCATTTTCTAAGCATACCTGCAGAGCAAATTCAGATTCCGGAAAAAGCTTTGCTGCAAGGTGAAAAGGATAGTTATGTATTTATGCAGATTGCTCCGGCTATTTTTGTAAAGATGCCGGTGACAGTAGAAACGACCAAAAATGGAATAGCTGTGATCAGTGATGGATTACGTCCCGGAGATAAGATAATCAGTGAAGGTGGATACTATTTTAAATAGGAAATTATGAAGAAGGAAATAATGCTTTCAATTATACAAAAAAGATGGGTAATGCTTTGCCTGTTTGTGATGATGTGCATCTTTGGATATTATTCATGGAAACAACTTTCAATAGAAGCTTATCCGGATATCGCAGATGTTACGTCTCAGGTCGTTACCCAAGTACCCGGATTGGCAGCCGAAGAAGTGGAACAACAGATAACCATTCCTTTGGAACGGGCTGTCAATGGGTTGCCCGGTATGCATGTCATGCGCAGTAAAAGTACATTCGGACTGTCTATGATTACTATTGTATTTAAAGATGGAGTGGAGGACTATTGGAGTCGCCAGCGTGTGCAGGAACGATTAAATGAGGTAGAATTACCTTATGGTGCCATTCCGGGACTTGACCCGCTGACATCACCTGTAGGAGAGGTTTATCGTTATATTATAGAAAGCGACCGGCATTCGTTGCAGGAATTGACTGATCTTCAGAATTGGGTAATTATCCCACGTATCAAGGAAGTTTCTGGGGTAGCCGATGTGACTAACTTCGGAGGTATCACCACGCAGTTTCAGGTTGAAATAGATCCGTCTAAACTGGAGCAATATAATTTGTCCCTTAGTCAAGTCATTGAGGCTATTGAGAATAATAATGCCAATGTAGGAGGAAGTGTGCTGAACCGCGGTGACTTAGGGTACGTGGTACGAGGGATCGGATTGATTGAGAATTTGGAGGATTTGGGGCATATCGTAGTGAGCACTACTTCCGGAGTCCCTATTTTTCTGAATGACATAGGCTCTTTAAAATATGGAAATCTGGAGAGAAAAGGAGTGTTAGGGTATACAGACCGTACCCGTGATTATTCCGAAAGTCTGGAAGGGATCGTCCTTCTTTTGAAGCATGAGAATCCGTCTAAAGTATTGGAGGGTATTCATGCGACAGTTGATGAATTGAATCATGAGACATTGCCTGAAGGAGTGCGGATACATACTTTTTTAGATCGTACCAGTCTGGTGGATACAACTTTGAATACTGTATCCCATACTCTTCTGATGGGAATGGGGCTGGTCATTCTGGTACTCATTCTGTTTTTGGGTAATTGGCGTGGTGCGTTATTGGTCTCTGTTACGATTCCTGTATCTTTACTTATTGCCTTTATTCTGATGTATCTGACGGATGTGCCCGCCAACCTACTGTCACTTGGGGCCATTGACTTCGGTATTATAGTGGACGGTGCTATCGTTATGCTGGAAACTATTCTCAAGAAACGTGAAGATAATCCCGAACTATATATCGAAGAGAGAAGCATCGCACAACGGGCCAAAGAAGTGGGGCGTCCTATTCTTTTCTCGACTATAGTGATTATTACGGCATACCTTCCGCTATTTGCTTTTGAGCGTGTAGAACGCAAACTTTTCACACCAATGGCATTTACGATGAGTTATGCTATGATTGGAGCGCTTTTGGTAGCACTCTTGTTAATTCCGGGACTTGCTTATGCCATCTACCGTAAGCCTCATAAACTATATAAGAATAAATGGCTGGATAAACTGAAGGAACAATATACCCGTATGATAACAAAAGTGGTGGAGAAGCCTTTGAAAGCTGTCATACCATCAGGCCTGATTCTGATAGCAGGTATCATATTAAGCATGACTGTAGGAAAGGATTTTCTGCCGGAACTGGACGAGGGTTCCATTTGGCTGCAAGTAAACCTTCCGCCCGGAATTTCTGTGGAAAAGTCGCGGGAGCTATCTGATACATTGCGTGCCCATACAATGAAACACCCTGAAGTAACTTATATTATGGTACAGGCGGGCAGAAATGACGATGGAACCGACCCGTTTACTCCTTCACATTTTGAAGTGTCTGTCGGCATAAAACCTTATGATGAATGGCCGAAAGGAAAGACAAAAAAAGATTTGATTGATGATTTGGAGAAAGAATACAAGTCTCTTCCCGGTTTTAAGGTAGGGTTTAGCCAACCTATGATTGATGGAGTGATGGATAAAATAGCCGGTGCGCACAGTGAACTGGTTGTAAAAGTATATGGTGAAGATTACCATGAAACACGTCGTATAGCGGAAGAAATCACCAAAGTATTAGCGGGTGTAAAAGGTGCTGTGGATTTGGATATTGATCAGGAACCACCTTTACCTCAACTGCAAATCGGAATGAATCGTGATGCCATAGCCCGTTACGGATTGAATGTTTCGGAGGTAGCAGACCTGATTGAAGTAGCAGTCGGGGGGAAGGCTATTGCGCAACTTTATCAGGGGGACCGCCAGTATGATATCACATGTAAATATAAAGAAGAGGTCCGGAATACTCCTGAAAAGATAGCCGGACTGATGCTGACTTCTTCTACCGGAGCAAAGATTCCTCTTTCTCAAGTTGCAGATGTCAGGCTGGGGGTCGGAGAAAGCACCATTACCCGTGAAATGAACAGGCGTCATCTGACTGTAAAATTGAATTTACGCGGACGTGACTTGACGTCTTTCTTGAAAGAAGCCCAGCATACAATCAATGAGAAAGTGCACTTTGATAAGAATAAATATACCGTTAAATGGGGAGGAGCTTTCGAAAATCAGCATCGTGCTTACACACGTCTTTCTATTATAATACCATTGACACTGATGTGTATGTTTATACTGCTTTATGCTACATTTGGAAAATTCCGGCAGGCAGGGTTAGTATTGTCTATTGTACCTTTAGCACTTTTCGGAGGTATGCTTGCTTTGAATGTACGAGGCATGACGTTGAATGTGTCCTCTGCTGTGGGATTTATAGCCATGTTCGGATTATCGATACAAAATGGCATTATTATGGTGTCTCAAATCAATAGTTTGCGCAGAGGAGGAATGGAGTTGAGAAAATCAGTCATAGAAGGAGCTCGGCAGCGTTTTCGACCTGTCTTGATGACTTCGGTCACAACAATACTCGGACTTTTTCCGGCTTCTATGGCTACCGGAATCGGCAGTGATGTGCAACGTCCGTTGGCGACGGTGATTGTGTATGGACTGATGTTCTCAACACTTATCTCTATGTTTATGCTTCCGGTGTTTTATTATCTGGTTGAAGAATCTGTTTTAAATAAAAAGAAGAATGATGAAAAAGAATATACGTTATAATTTCCTGTTCATGTTGTTGATGATAGAAGTCATCTGTGTTCAGGCTTTTGCGCAAATCCCGGATATGAAATCGAATCAGCCTATATCTTTCGAAGAATATCTGAATCGGGTAGGGAAGAATAATCTGAGTTATTTAGCCGGTAAGTTAAATGTCAGTATAGCTGATGCGGAAGTGATCGCTCAGAAAATCTTTCCTGATCCGGAACTGGTTTTTGAGGCCGGTAATGAAACTTTTTCATTAGGTCTTTCTTATACGTTAGAGTCCGGAAACAAGCGGGGAGCACGTATCAAATTGGCACGAAGTCAGGCAGAACTGGAAAAACTGTCTTTAGAACAGGGATTTCAAAATTTGAGAGCCGAAGCGGCCGAACTGTTTCTGGAGGCAATTCTTCAACGTGAACTGCTTGGTGTACAAAAAAGCTCTTACGAATATATGTTGCAGTTAAGCCGTTCGGACAGTCTGCGTTATGCAGCCGGAGAAATTACGGAGAATGATGCCCGACAGTCAAAATTGGAAGCCGTTACTTTGCTGAATGCAGTATATACTCAGGAAGCAGTGTATCAGTCTGCTTTAGTTATGCTTAACAAATGTATGGGAGTAAATACCGATACACTTCATATTCCTGCAGGGAGTTGGGACAAGCTAAGCAGAGACTTTGAATTGGGGGATTTGATAAAATTGGGTTTGAACAATCGTATGGATCTTTATATTGCGCAGAAGGGTACAGATATCACTTATCGTAAGTACAAACTAACGAGGTCCGAACGGCGGCCGGATATTGGTCTTTCCGTTTCTTATGAAAAAGATTGGAATAAGTTTCTCCCTTCGGCACGCTCTGCTACTGCCGGAATATCGATTCCTTTGTCGTTTTCGAATATAAATAAAGGAGCTATAAAGGCTGCAAGATTTCGTATTGTTCAATCGGAAATACTGGAAAAAGAGATGGAACTACAGATACAGGCGGATATTAGTCAGGCTTGGTTTAAATATGAAGCAGAAAAGAAGAAGGTGGCTCAATATAAAACAGGTGTACTGGGTGATTCTCAAAAAGTGCTTGATGGGATGGTGTATAAATACAAGCGGGGAGAAACCAATATTCTGGATGTACTGGTTGCACAGCGTACTTATAACGAGGTACGGCAGGAATATCTGGAAACGATGAAAGGATATGTCGCATCTTTGGTAGAGCTGGAGAAAGCCTGTGGAATATGGGATATAAACTTCTGAAAATGTAACGGCAGGCATTCTGATGCTCCTTTAATGGACAAACAGAAGACAAATATATCGATTTAAATTTGTTTACTTGTCAGTTTTTGAAAGTTTAGTGTATCTTTGCCATTATAAAAACGAACAATAAAGATTTATACACTGATAAATAGATTACTATGGAAACAAAGTATATTACTCTGACGAAAGAAAATATCGAAAAAGAACACATCTGCTGTGCATTCTCTGATAAGAAGTGCAAGGATAGCTATGAGTTGAAAAAGGCATGGCTGAAAAATGAGTTTGACAACGGTTATGTTTTCAGACGAATAGATGAGCGGGCGAAAGTCTTTATTGAATATGGACCTGCCGAAAAAGCTTGGGTTCCGGTTAATGCACCCAACTATTTAATGATAAACTGTTTTTGGGTTTCAGGAAAATATAAAGGATGCGGGCATGGCAAAGCACTGTTGCAGTCTGCTGTTGAGGATGCCAAAGCACAGGGTAGGGATGGCTTGGTGACTGTGGCCGGTACCTCTAAATTTCATTTTATGAGTGATGCGAAATGGTTATTACGTCAGGGGTTTGAGACAATAGAAAAACTTCCGTATGGTTTCAGTCTTTTGGCTTTGAAGATAAATCCGGCAGCTCCTGATCCGTCATTCAATGGAACGGTATCAAGTGGAGAATGTGAGGAAAAAGAAGGTGTAGTCGTTTACTATACACATCGCTGTCCGTTCGCAGAGTTTCATGTCTGTAATTCTTTAGTGAGTGTGACTGAGAACAAAGGTATTCCATTGAAAATAGTCAGATTGGAAACGATGGAACAAGCACAGAATGCACCTACACCTGCTACTATCTTTTCTCTTTTCTATAAAGGAAAGTTTGTAACGACGGATTTGAGTGCATGTATGGAGCAACGGTTTGATAAGGTGTTGGGATTATAATCTTTCTTGTGATGGTATGTGTCTCCCTTCTTTGATTTTTTTGTCTTTGTGCTGCTTTGCTCTGATGAGTGGGGCGGGTTAATAATTGTCTGGTGCTTATTTAGACTGGTCGGTTCGATTTTTCATGTACTGCTATAATCTTATGCAAATTCATTAATGGAATCGGCTGTTTATTTATATGTTGAGATGTTTTGTTTTATATATGTGGCATGTGGTTGAATTTTAGTGTTTTATTGTATGTGATGGGTGGGAAAAACTTGATAACTCCTGGCTTTTACAATCACTAACTTTTCTTATTTTAGTTCATTCAAATATGTTCAATTCTTGCATTTTATGAAACTATGTTTTACTTTTGGGGAGTAAAATCATTGGGATTATAATGAAAAGTATTCGCTCGGTTATTTGTTTTTGTGTGTTTTTGTTTGTGTTTAACCAGCTCCTTTTCGCCGACAAAACTATAGAGAATGATTCGCTATATACCAGTGAGTATATAAGTCGAATTTATATGGCAGAACCTGAACGGGCTTTAAGTTTGTTGGATGGAGCTGAAAGTAAAAGGGCTATCCCTCTGCGTATTATACATGAATTACGCAGTAGGGTTTATCGTAATATGTATATGACTAAACTGGCTTTTTTGTATGCCAAAAAGTCTTATTTGCTGGATTCCGTATCTCAGAAAGATCCTAAGCACTTGTTGACCATGACTGTCGACCTGGCAGAATTAGCAGTGCTTATGAGTGACCATAAAGAGAGTATGAGGTATGCTTTTGATGGTATCAAGCTGGCACAAAAAGAAAAGGATAAAGGGGCTGAAAGTAAGCTGTTGTTTTGCATCGGTGAAAATAAATGGCAATTGTCTTTCAAAGAGGAGGCATATGACTATTTTGACAAAGCTATCAAACTGCTTCAAGGTACAAGTACTAAACTGGAAATGGCTATGCTTTCATACTTTTATGGGATGAAAATGGATTATCTGCTCAATGATTCCCGTAGTAAAGAAGCATTGGAGGTCGGATTGAAGCGTGAGAAGCTACTTAAAGATATAGCTAAATTACCGGAAAAAACAAAAGGCTTTCTTGATCTGCAATATACTTACTTGTATGCAAAAATGTCGTATATCTGCTATTTGGAAGGAAAGTATGATCAGGCGGAAAAATATTATCAACAATATTTGTCAACAGAGAATTCACAGACACCGGATGGAAAAACCTATGCGATCCCTTATCTGCTAGTGTCAAAACAATATCAGAAAGTTATTGATCGATGTCAGGATTTTAAGAAATTGATGCAAGAGCAGGATACTGTCAACTTGCAGTATATTGGTATCCTTCAGAAAGAGGTGAAAGCGTATAAAGGTTTGAAGGATTTTGAAAAAGTAGCAGCATTACGTGAGTCTATTATTTCTATTATCGATGGTATTAACAGCAAGGATAAGCAGAATGCGGCTTTGGAATTAAATGCTATTCATAAAGCTGACGAGCAGGAAGAATATATTGCCGAACAGACTTTACAGTTAAGAATCAGAAACATATCACTTGCTTTTTTGGGATGTGTTACTTGTCTGATTTTATTTGTGCTATGGCGGATATGGCGTCATACGATTATTGTTAAATATAAAAACAAAATGCTGGCAAAGTTTATCAATGAGAAACTGGCTGGAAAAGAAGAGAACAAACAATTATTCATAGATGGAGATGCGGAAGATCCGATAGCTGTTCCATTGGACTTGGAACCGGAAACAGGCTTTTCCGAAAAAGACGATTTATCTCCGGATGAAGTAGTGGAGAGTGGGGAGGAAGAGGATGAGAATAAGAAAATTTTCAAAGAACTGAATCGTATTGTTGTTCAGGATCAGTTATATCTATCTCCGGAATTGTCGAGAGAGGATCTGGCTCAGATTGTACATTTGAATAATGCCCGTTTCGCCCGGATGATCAAGGAAAACACCGGAACTAATTTCAACGGGTATATTAATGAACTTCGTATTAACTATGCGATTCAGTTATTGAAGCAACATCCCAATTATACCATTCGTGCGATAGCTGATGAAGCCGGATTTAATAGTACGCCTATCCTGTACAGCATGTTCAAGAAAAAGACTGGTATGACTCCATACGAATTTAAGAAAGCGCAGGAATCCTTAGGTTGATTTTGGCTTTTTCGTTAAACAATTTTCCGTTTTATCGGTTTATTCTTATGATAACTAAATATAAACGGAAATGGTGCAAGTTAGGATAAAGCGAGTGTACGAAGACTTTTCAGAGACAGACGGATATCGGGTGCTGGTAGATAAACTCTGGCCACGTGGAATCAAGAAAGAATGGTTGAAATATGATTACTGGGCAAAAGATATAACGCCTTCCGCAACACTGCGTAGATGGTTTCATGAAGATATTCCGGGTCACTGGAATGATTTTGTCGTGATGTATCAGAAGGAGCTGGAAGCTTCTCAGGCTGTAGCCTATTTTCTGACTCTTATCAAACCCCATCCGGTGATCACTTTGCTTTATGCATCCAAAGAACCGGTTTATAATCATGCCCGAATCCTTCGTGATTATCTGGAAATGCATCTGAAAGAGTGAAATTAAAGTAATTTTTATCTCTTTCCGCTTTCAGTCGTTCACTCAATTTCCTACCTTTGTAATCTAAATCAAAATCGTGTGTCCATGAAGTATAAATTATTAGTTCTTGATGTAGACGGAACGCTTCTCAATGATGCAAAAGAAATTAGTAAACGTACATTGGCCGCTTTGCTGAAAGTACAGCAAATGGGAGTACGTATCGTGCTGGCATCCGGCAGACCTACTTACGGTCTGATGCCCTTAGCCAAATCCCTTGAACTCGGAAATTACGGAGGTTATATCCTTTCTTATAATGGTTGCCAGATAATTAATGCTCAAAACGGAGAAATACTGTTTGAGCGGAGGATTAATCCGGAAATGTTGCCTTATCTGGAAAAGAAGGCAAGAAAAAATAATTTCGCACTGTTCACTTACCATGATGATACGATCATTACTGACACTCCGGAAAATGAACATATCCAGAATGAAGCTCGCTTGAATAATTTGAAAGTGATCAAGGAAGAGGAATTTTCTGTAGCAATTGACTTTGCTCCGTGTAAGTGTATGCTTGTCAGCGATGACGAAGAAGCGCTGGTTAGTCTGGAGGGACACTGGAAGAGACGGTTGAACGGAGCTTTGGATGTTTTCCGTTCCGAACCTTATTTTCTGGAAGTAGTGCCGTGTGCGATTGATAAAGCTAACACGCTGGGAGCTTTATTGGAAGAACTGGATGTGAAGCGTGAAGAGGTCATCGCTATTGGAGACGGTGTGTGCGATGTGACGATGATTCAGCTGGCAGGACTGGGAGTGGCGATGGGGCATTCGCAGGATTCGGTAAAGGTCTGTGCGGATTATGTGACAGCTTCCAACGAGGAAGACGGAGTGGCTCTGGCTGTCGAAAAGGCGATAATAGCGGAAGTCCGCGCTGCAGAGATTCCTTTGGACCAGTTGAATGCACAGGCGCGTCACGCATTGATGGGTAATCTGGGTATCCAATATACATATGCCGACGAAGACCGTGTAGAGGCGACGATGCCGGTAGATCACCGTACGCGTCAGCCGTTCGGTATTTTGCACGGTGGAGCTACGCTTGCATTGGGAGAAACAGTTGCTGGACTCGGCTCGATGATTCTCTGTCAGCCGGATGAAATTGTGGTAGGAATGCAGGTCAGCGGAAATCATATATCTTCTGCGCACGAAGGTGATACAGTACGTGCAGTAGCGACGATTGTACACAAAGGACGTTCCTCTCATGTATGGAATGTGGACGTTTTTACTTCAACCAATAAACTGGTGTCCTCTATACGGGTGGTCAACAGTGTGATGAAAAAAAGATGATTGACGAAAAAAGTAACTTGACAACTATTGATGCACTCATTCAGCGGAAACAGCCCTTTGCTGTTTATCGTGTTCCCGGGGAGAAGTATCCTCGTCTGTTGACTGAAGATGTCGGAGCTGTCCGCCTGATTTACGATTTGAAAGAACTGAATGGACAAAGAGGATTTGTGATTGCTCCGTTCCGTGTAGATAAGTCATGCCCGATTGTGTTGATACAGTCCGACAGGACTGGACGGCCGTTGCCTATGGAAATCGTGGCAGACGAAGGGCAGGTCTTGCAAAGTTATCCGGAGGAATCTTTTCATACCCTTTGTACAGGGAAGTATGCGACCTGTTTTCATACATTTATTGAAGCCTTGCGTGATGCTACCTTTGATAAACTGGTGCTTTCCCGTAGTCTCACTATTGGAAAGAATCCGGAGTTTTCCCCTTCAGCTGTTTTTCGTGCAGCTTGTCAACGTTATATTCATTCTTATATCTATCTGTGTTATACTCCTCAGACGGGCGTGTGGCTGGGAAGTACCCCCGAAATTATATTGTCGGGCGAAAAAAATGAATGGAATACAGTTGCCTTGGCAGGAACTCAACCTTTGCAGAATGGTAAACTTCCGCAAGTATGGGATGACAAAAACCGTCAGGAGCAGGATTATGTGGCGTCCTATATCCGTCGGCAGCTTCTTTCGCTGGGCATTCGCTCTACAGAGAGCGGGCCTTATCCGGCATATGCCGGCGCCCTGTCACATCTGAAAACTGATTTTCATTTCTCTTTGAAAGATAATAAAAATCTGGGAGACCTTCTGAAAGTCCTGCATCCGACTCCTGCCGTGTGCGGACTGCCTAAAGAAGAAGCCTATCGGTTCATTCTGGAAAATGAAGGGTACAATCGTAAGTATTATTCCGGTTTTATCGGCTGGCTCGATCCGGAGGGACGCACAGATTTGTATGTGAATCTGCGTTGCATGCACATTGAAGACGAGCAATTGACGCTATATGCCGGTGGCGGATTGTTAGCCTCTTCAGAGTTGAATGATGAATGGCAGGAAACGGAAAAGAAATTGCAGACAATGAGGCGTATTCTTGTGTCTGCTCCAATAATGATGAATCACTAACAAGCTAATCACTATCAATATGTATTCGGACAAGAAAAATATACTCCAGTTGGTCGCGCTGCTCGAGGCGCATGGAATTACGAAAGTAGTGTTATGTCCCGGTAGCCGTAATGCACCTCTTGTGCATACGCTGTCTACTCATCCGGGTTTTACTTGTTATGCTATGACGGATGAACGGAGTGCCGGTTATTTTGCGATTGGCCTTGCACTGAATGGTGGGCATCCTGCTGCCGTTTGCTGTACTTCCGGTACAGCGTTGCTCAATCTTCATCCTGCTGTGGCAGAAGCGTATTATCAGAATATACCTTTAGTTGTGATCTCTGCCGATCGGCCTGCTGCCTGGATTGGACAGATGGCGGGACAGACATTGCCGCAGCCCGGTGTTTTTCAGACATTGGTCAAGAAATCGGTAAACCTTCCAGAGATTCAGACAGAAGAGGATGAATGGTACTGTAACCGCTTGGTGAATGAAGCCTTGCTGGAAACCAACCATCATGGAAAAGGTCCGGTACATATTAATATTCCTATATCCGAACCTTTGTTCCAGTTTACGGTGGAGTCGCTTCCCGAAGTACGTGTCATCACGCGCTATCAGGGGCTGAATGTATACGACCGGGATTACAATGACCTGATCGAACGCTTGAACAGATATCAGAAGCGGATGGTTATTGTCGGACAGATGAACTTGATTTACTTGTTTGAGAAACGGCATACCAAATTGTTATATAAACATTTCGTGTGGCTGACCGAGCATATCGGTAATCAGACAGTACCCGGTATTCCGGTGAAGAATTTTGATGCGGCGCTTTATGCGATGCCCGAAGAGAAAATCGGCCAGATGACTCCCGAACTACTGATTACTTATGGCGGACATGTGGTTTCCAAGCGGTTGAAAAAATATCTTCGGCAGCATCCGCCTAAAGAACACTGGCATGTGTCTGCTGACGGAGAAGTGATTGATCTTTACGGCTCTCTGACTACCGTCATCGAAATGGACCCGTTTGAGTTTCTGGAGAAAATAGCTCCGTTGCTGGATAACCGTGTGCCGGAATATCCCCGTGTCTGGGAGAATTATTGCAAGACCATTCCCGAACCGGAGTTCGGATATTCGGAAATGTCGGCTATCGGTGCTTTGATAAAGGCATTGCCGGAATCATGTGCATTGCATCTGGCAAATAGTTCTGTCATCCGCTATGCTCAGTTATACCCGGTTCCTTCTACGATTGAGGTATGCTGTAACCGGGGTACAAGCGGCATCGAAGGCTCGTTGTCCACGGCAGTGGGATATGCCGCCGGTTCGGATAAACTAAATTTTATAGCTATAGGTGACCTTAGTTTCTTTTATGATATGAATGCTTTGTGGAACATCAATGTCCGTCCCAATCTACGCATCCTTTTGCTGAACAACGGAGGAGGGGAGATTTTCCATACATTACCCGGACTGGATATGTCGGGTACATCGCACAAGTATATTACAGCCGTTCACAAGACATCTGCCAAAGGATGGGCGGAAGAACGCGGATTCCTTTATCAACGGGTAGAGAATGAAGAACAGCTTGCCGAAGCGATGAAAACCTTCACACAACCGGAAGCCATGGAACAACCGGTTCTGATGGAAGTATTCACCAATAAGAATAAAGATGCACGTATACTGAAAGATTATTATCATCAACTAAAACAAAAATAGATTATGTCAGCACAAAGAGAATGGACAACCATCAGAGAATACGAAGATATTCTCTTTGATTACTATAATGGGATTGCCCGCATCACCATTAACCGTGAACGCTATCGAAATGCATTTACTCCGACTACAACGGCTGAAATGAGTGACGCATTGCGCATTTGCCGGGAAGAAGCGGATATTGATGTGATCGTGATTACGGGAGCTGGTGACAAGGCTTTCTGTTCGGGCGGTGACCAGAATGTGAAAGGTCGTGGCGGCTATATCGGCAAGGACGGTGTTCCCCGTCTGAGTGTTCTGGATGTACAGAAACAAATTCGCAGCATTCCGAAACCGGTAATTGCTGCCGTGAATGGATTTGCCATCGGTGGCGGACATGTGCTTCATGTGGTTTGCGATTTATCGATTGCTTCGGAGAATGCGATCTTCGGACAGACCGGTCCTCGCGTAGGTAGCTTTGATGCAGGTTTCGGGGCCTCTTATCTGGCTCGTGTTGTCGGTCAGAAGAAGGCACGTGAGATATGGTTCCTTTGTCGGAAATACAATGCGCAGGAAGCGTTGGATATGGGATTGGTGAATAAAGTAGTTCCATTGGAGCAACTGGAGGATGAGTATGTGCAATGGGCGGAAGAAATGATGCTGCTCAGTCCGTTGGCCTTGCGGATGATTAAAGCCGGATTGAATGCCGAACTGGACGGTCAGGCAGGTATTCAGGAGTTGGCAGGGGATGCGACCTTGCTTTACTATCTGACGGATGAGGCTCAGGAAGGAAAGAATGCATTCCTGGAGAAACGTAAACCAAACTTTAAGAAATATCCGAAGTTCCCTTAAACAATGGATTGCAAAATAGACATTATTCCGCGGGTGCTTCATTTCAAGCAGCCGGCTGGAACTTCACGAGGCACATACACAACGCGAAAAGTCTGGTATCTTCACTTTACTGCTCCCGAATTTCCCAATCGGGTAGGGATCGGGGAGTGCGCTCCTCTGCCCAATCTTAGCTGTGATGATCTTCCCGATTACGAGGAAGTGCTGGCTAAAATTTGTCGGCAGGTAGAGAATCAGGGAGGCAAGCTGGACATGGAAGCTCTATGCAAGTACCCTTCCATCCTTTTTGGCCTGGAGACAGCCATTCGTCACTTTTTTGAAGGAAGCTGGGCTTTGTGGGACACGCCCTTTTCACGTGGGGAAGCGGGTATTCCGATAAACGGGCTTATCTGGATGGGCGACTTCAATAGAATGCTGGCTCAGATAGAGAAGAAGATGGAGGCTGGATTCCGTTGTATAAAGTTGAAGATTGGTGCCATCAACTTTGAAGAAGAACTGGCTTTACTCCAGCATATCCGCTCTCACTATTCTTCTAAAGAAATAGAATTGCGTGTAGACGCCAACGGAGCATTCTCGCCAACAGATGCGATGGAGAAATTGAAACGCTTGTCCGAACTGGACTTGCACTCGATAGAACAACCCATTCGTGCCGGACAATGGGAAGAAATGGCACGTCTTACTTCCGAATCTCCTTTGCCGATAGCTTTGGATGAGGAACTGATAGGCTATAATACCTGGGAAGAAAAGCAAAGGCTGCTTTCGGCTATCCGTCCGCAATATATTATTATCAAACCTTCTCTTCATGGTGGATTAGCCGGTGGCGAGGAGTGGATTGCGGAAGCGGAGAAACTGAATATCGGTTGGTGGATAACTTCTGCTCTGGAGTCTAATATCGGTCTGAATGCTATCGCTCAATGGTGTGCTACTTTTCAGAATCCATTGCCTCAAGGGTTAGGCACCGGGTTACTCTTTACAGATAATGTAGAGATGCCTCTTGAAATCAGAAAAGATTGTTTGTGGTTTTGTAAATGATGATATTCGACCGACAAAAACAGCGGTTGCTGCTGGAGGGAAAGGAATATACTCCGGGCGATATACATAGCCTTGTAGCAGAAGGTGAGGGAAACCACCCTTCTGCTATATGGGACTTATATTTTTTTCTAAACGAATGGTTTAATGATGATCCTGTGATCACTGTACATACTTCCGGTTCTACGGGGGCTCCTAAAGAATTGATAGTTCGCAAAGATCAGATGATGCAGAGTGCACGCCTGACTTGTGAGTTTCTGGATTTAAAGCAGGGTGAAACGGCATTATTGTGTATGAACCTTCGCTATATCGGGGCGATGATGGTAGTCGTCCGTTCTTTGATTGCCGGGCTGAATCTTATAGTACGTCCGGCTTCCGGTCATCCATTGGCGGATGTGGACACTCCTTTAAGGTTTGCGGCTATGGTGCCTTTGCAGGTGTATAATACGTTTCAGATACCCGAAGAGAAAGAGAAATTAAAGCAAACGGAGATTTTAATTATAGGAGGTGGAGCAGTTGACAAGGCTTTGGAGGAAGAAATCAGAAATCTGCCCAATGCTGTTTATTCAACTTACGGGATGACGGAAACACTTTCTCACATCGCTCTCCGCCGTCTGAATGGTGCAGTGGCTTCCGATCGTTATTATCCTTTTTCATCCGTAGAGTTATCTTTGTCTTCAGAAGATACATTGATGATTAATGCTCCGCTTGTCTGCAATGAAATTCTGCAGACAAATGATATTGCCCGTATTTATCCGGACGGTAGTTTTACGATTCTGGGAAGAAAGGATAATGTGATCAATAGCGGAGGAATTAAAGTGCAGGCAGAAGAGATCGAAAAGTTACTTCAGTCGTTTATCCCTGTACCGTTTGTGATCACTTCCGTTTCGGATCAGCGTTTGGGGCAGGCTGTTACTTTATTGATAGAAGGTCAGATGGAAATAAGTGCGCTAGGGACTAAATTGGAATCAGTCTTAGCACCTTATTATCGTCCTAAATATATTTATCAGGTAAATCATATTCCTCAAACGGGAAATGGGAAGATCAATCGTAAAGAGTGCCGTGTTTTAGCAGAGAGCTTACAGTTGCTCGGGAGACAGGAATAATAAAAACAGCGGGAGGTAATCTTTCAACTCGTTCCGCAGGAGTTCCATTGTTTTTTGTTTATACCGATTAATGGATTTTACGCTGAGATTCATTTCTTCGGCAATTTCCGCATGTGTTTTGCCTTCAAAGAAACTCTTCATAAATACGGTGCGATAGTTTTCCGGGAGCTTATTTAATGTTTCGTATAGCATTCGGTATAACTCATCAAGTGTATATACACTATCTGTTTCTGTTTCATAAAGAGGAGCT
The DNA here is from genome assembly GCF_058231005.1 of Bacteroides sp. RCH18. Lineage (NCBI taxonomy): Bacteria > Pseudomonadati > Bacteroidota > Bacteroidia > Bacteroidales > Bacteroidaceae > Bacteroides > Bacteroides sp. RCH18. The sequence goes on from NZ_JBIPTC010000002.1 coordinate 1,727,796, forward strand.
TTCTTCTGGATATTTTCGGCATAACTCCATTCATACTCCTGATGTTTCAGAAAGTTCAGACAACTGTTTTTTACACACATCTTTATATATCCCAATGCTGTCTCCGATTGCAAATCGAAAGAGTCGGTATCCAACTTGTCCCATAGGGAGGTGAATACATCCGAAACAATGTCCTCGCGGACTTCTTTATCATCTACAAATCTTTTTGCATACAGGCAGAAAGGAGCATAATAATCCTCGTAAAGTTGTTTGAAAGCCCTTTCTTTAGTCTGTCTGGAAAAAGATATTTTCATTATTTTGAGATTCTGTAGTTTTTCATTTTACTGCAAATATATAATAAGAAAATCAGCATTTCCTAAAATTTCCTTTCTTTTTTTTGTTTTTGGTATGAAGCTGTAGAAAATAAGTTAGCTCAAAAAATAAAATAAAAAAAAGTATGTTATACCTGTCCCTTTTCGATTACCTCAGTTGTACTATTAGTGTAATTGCAATTAAAAGACTAAGATTTTGAAAGAGAATATGGAAAATATGAATCCGGAATCATTGCTCCGAAAAGCGCAGGTATTAGGAGAGGATATTAAAGAAATGGAGTCCATTGATGTACTGGGCGCCTACCAACAAGCACAGACCCAAATAAAGACAAACAGAAGAAGGAGTATGTATAATCAGCTGATGCGTTATGCTGCATTCTTGACTATACCTTTATTGCTTTCTTCTTTGATTTTGGGATATTTATATTGGGGAGCGACGGATACCGAAGAGAAATATGCTGAAGTCATGGCGGCTACAGGCTCAGTCATTCGTTATGAACTTCCTGATCATTCGGTTGTCTGGTTAAACTCCGGTAGTACTTTACGTTATCCGACTGTTTTTAAGAAAGATAATCGTAATGTTGAATTAGAAGGTGAAGCCTATTTTGAAGTAGAGGCGGACAGGAAACGGCCTTTTTACGTCAATACTCCTGCCGGGTTAAGTGTCTATGTGTACGGAACCAAATTTAATGTGAATGCTTACGAGGATGATAATAGTATAGAAACGGTATTAGAGAAAGGTAAAGTAAACGTCATTTCACCGGACGGAAAAACAACAGTTCAGTTAGCTCCGGGAGAACGATTGCTTTATAATAAGGCAGATCAGAAATTGTTGAAGGGAAAAGTGGATGTGTATGAAAAGGTGGCATGGAAAGACGGTAAGCTGATATTCCGCAATGCCGAGCTGGATGAGATATTTAAACGGCTGGCACGGCATTTTAATGTAGATATTCAGTTTAATAATATATCGGGAAAAGAATATAAATATCGTGCGACCTTCCGTAATGAAACACTGCCACAGATATTGGATTATCTGGCTAAGTCTGCTGCCTTGAAGTGGAGAACCGAAGAGGCAGTACAACAGGCAGATGATACATTCACAAAGAAAAAGATAATAGTAGATTTATATTAGTAACCATAAAAATGAGAGTAGCCTATGAGATAGCACAAAGATCGTAAAAAAAGGAAGAAAGCTGCTACCAACAGCTGTCTTCCCCCCAATTTTTCAGATTCGCGGTAAGGAGTCTTGCAAACGCTAACCGGAATCAAACCATAGTTCATTATAGTAATAAACTTTAGTTAACCGCAAATGTATGAAAAAAAATCATTCATTTATTGCATTATATCCTAAATATGCTTTAAATCTAAAACTACCTTTAGTTATGAGGATTAGTCTGGCACTACTTTTTGCAGTCGTTTTACAACTATCTGCAGAGAATGGCTATGCTCAACGGACGCATGTTGCCATTTCTATGAACAATGTATCTGTAGAACAGGTACTGAATAAAATAGAAGAAGCTTCCGATTATGTTTTCCTTTACAATGACAAAACGATTCAGAAGAATCGTATTGTTTCTGTGAGAAATAAATCAGGTAAGATTCTGGATATTCTAGATGACATTTTTAAGGGGACCGATATTACGTATACCGTAGTTGACAAGCAGATTATTTTATCGACTAATAAAATGCAACTTGTTCAGCAGGAAGGACAAATCCAGATAAAAGGAGTTGTGAAGGATGCTGGCGGAGATCCCTTGATCGGTGTGAATGTGAAAGTGAAAGATTCTACGGTCGGTACTATCACCGATATAAACGGAAACTTTTCGCTGCAGACCAGGAAAGGAGATATTCTGGAAATTTCTTATGTGGGATATGCCACGAAAACAATAAAGGTACAGAATGCCCAAGTTCTGAATATTGTGCTGACAGAAGATACGGAAGTACTGAATGAAGTCGTTGTTACTGCATTGGGTATCAAGAAGGAAGCTAAATCTTTGTCATACAATGTACAGCAAGTAAGCAATGCCGAGATTACACGCATTGCAGATGCCAACTTCGTCAATAATCTGAACGGTAAAGTTGCGGGTGTTACAATTAACTCATCTTCAGCTGGTGTCGGTGGCTCTTCACGTGTAGTGATGCGTGGAACCAAATCATTGAATGGTAATAACAATGCTCTTTATGTAGTTGATGGTATACCGATGAGTGATATGAGTGCCGCTTCTACGCAGCCTACAGACTCATACGAAGGTGCCGGTCAGTCCGGTGATCCTATTTCCGGTCTGAATCCCGAGGATATAGAGAGTATCTCTGTCTTGAGCGGACCGTCAGCTGCTGCTCTTTACGGTAGTGCCGCTGCCAATGGGGTAGTAATGATTACTACTAAAAAAGGTAGGGAAGGACGTACTTCAGTCAGCATATCCAATAATACGACTTTCTCCGCTCCTCTTGTCTTGCCCGAATTTCAAAATACTTATGGGCAGACAGAAGTGGGTAGTTACTATAGCTGGGGCAGTAAATTGAATACACCGAGCAGCTATGATCCTAAAGACTTCTTTCAGACAGGTGTGAATGTAACCAATGCTGCCAGTCTTTCTACAGGTACTGACAAGAATCAGACTTACTTATCTTTAGGTACTACCAATGCCAAAGGTATTATCCATAATAATGACTACGAACGTTACAATGTTACTGTCCGTAATGTAGCCAAGATGCTGAAAGATAAGCTGACTCTTGACCTGAGCTTTATGCTTAGTTCTGTAAAAGAACAGAATATGACCTCTCAGGGACTTTACTATAACCCGTTAGTACCTCTTTATCTGTTTCCTGCGGGAGATGATTTCTCCAAAGTACAGGCGTATCAGCGGTACGATTCGGAACGAAATTTGCTGACTCAGTACTGGCCTTACAGCACAAGTCTGGCTTTACAGAATCCATACTGGATTACCGAGCATATTAAAATACCTAATCACAAGAACCGTTATATGGCAACCGCATCGGCAAAATATGAGTTTGCTGACTGGATTAATGTAACAGCCCGTGCCAAAATGGACCGCAATAACGAACGCCGTGAGCGCATGTATGATGCCGGAACAAATACTTTGTTTGCTTCTAAATACGGTTATTACTCTAAGAGTAATATCGAGAATCAGCAGATATACGGTGAATTATTGCTGAATATTAATAAGTACTTTGTCGATAATACCCTAAATGTAACAGCCAATGTGGGTGGGAACTTTGAAAACAATGATTATCAGTCTGATTATTTCGGAGGCAAACTGAAGTCGGTAGCCAACCTCTTTACTTTTGGCAACGTGGATACTTCAGAGAAGAATCTGGCCAACCAATATGGCTATCATTTGAAAAAACGCGCCATATTCGGTAGTGCTCAGATCGGTTACAAGTCTATGGCTTATCTGGATGTGACGGCTCGTAACGACTGGTCATCTACTTTCAAAGGGACGAATACCGGTTCTTTCTTCTATCCGTCTATCGGTCTTTCGGGGATTATCACAGATATATTCCGTTGCAGTACGGATATTATGCCATACATGAAAGTACGTATTTCTTATTCGGAAGTAGGTAATTCACCGGATGTATTTCTGGCTATTCCGACTTATGAGTTGGTTGATGGCGTTCCTGTTACTCAGTCCCGACGTCCTAACCCCAATCTGAAGCCGGAACGTACCAAATCATGGGAAGCCGGATTTAACTTTGTCTTCTTCAAGAACCGTTTGAGATTGGATGGATCTATCTATCAGTCACGTACCTACAATCAGTTCTTTGAACGTACCCTTTCTTCTACTACCGGCTATAAATCGGAAGTAGTCAATGGCGGTCGTGTAGATAATAAAGGTATCGAATTGTCTTTGCGCTTTGAGGACAAATGGGGAGATTTTGGCTGGAGTTCGTATCTGACCTATTCATTGAACCGAAATAAAGTGGTGGAATTGCTGCGCAACTATGAAGATCCTTATACGCACGAACTTACCTCTCTGGATAGAATTGATATGGGCGGGACAAGTATGTATAAAATGATACTGACAGAAGGCGGATCTATCGGCGATATTTATGTGAATACGCTTCGCACGGACGAACATGGAGCTATCTATGTCCATCCTTCGGACCAGGTTGTAGTCACTCAGCCTGATGAATTTGTAAAGGCCGGTAATAGTGCTCCTAAGTATAACCTCGGTTGGGGAAACACATTCAGTTACAAAGGGCTTTCATTGGGATTCCTGTTCACGGCACGTGTCGGTGGTGTAGTTGTATCACAGACACAGGCGACGATGGACGCATACGGCTCTTCAAAGGCTACAGCCATTGCCCGTGATAATGGTGGAGCCATTGTTAACGGTCGTCCTATCGGTGCGGAAGATTACTATACGAAAATTGGAGGTGCCGGTGCTCAGGGTGGTATTGGTTCTATGTACACCTACAGTGCGACTAATGTCCGTTTGTCTGAGTTGTCGTTAGGCTATGATATTCCTATCAACAAGTATGTGGACTGGATTAAGGGGTTGAACGTATCTTTCATCGGCAAGAATCTCTTTTTCCTTTATAGGAAAGCTCCGTTCGATCCGGAACTGACAGCAAGTACAGGCACTTACTTTCAAGGTATCGACATGTTTATGTCGCCAAGTCTGCGTAATTTGGGATTCTCTGTGAAAGTTAATTTCTAATCAAACTTATAAATTGTAGAAGATATGATATTAAATAAAATACTATCATGGAACAAACTTTCCATTCTCGGGATATCTTTGATGCTATTAAATAACATTTCGTGTATCGACTATGAGGATAACGTAAATCCGAATGAAGTCACCGAGGAAATGATGGAAGTAGACAACTTGAAGACGGGTGCTTTCTTTTCGCAAATGCTGCGTCGGGTTGTAATCATAAATGATGGCGACAAGCTCGACTCTGACTATCAGATTGCCCAGAACTTATCGCATGACCTCTATTCGGGCTATATTGCCGCTACCTTAGGATCTACCAATCATAACGGGCAGTATAACTTTCAGGAACAATGGGTGAATGCCACTTTTGATTATGCCTATACCGGCATTATGGCACCATGGCAAAGTATTCACAAAATAGCCACTGAACAGGAACTGCCGGAAGTTGACGCATTGGCTACCATCGTAAAGGTAGGAGGCATGCACCGTATTGCTGACACATTTGGTCCTATTCCATATGTAAACTATGGCTCTTCCAGCTTATATGATGCATTGGATTTGGTTTATAATAAGTTTTTTGAAGAACTGGATAATGCTATCGAAGTATTGAGCAATTATGTGAACGGAAATGTGGATGCTAAGCTGATGAGTGACTATGACTGTGTATATGGGGGGGACGTAGAGAAGTGGGTGAAGTTTGCCAACACACTGCGTTTGCGTCTTGCTATACGTGTTTCTTATGCGAATCCCACACTGGCAGAAGCACAGGCAAAGAAGTCAATGGAAAACATGTTCGGCTTTATCGAAAGTAAAGCGGAACGTGCCGAACTTTCGCATAATTCATTGGAATATCATCATCCGTTGCACGAGATAGCCTATAACTTCAATTCGGGTGACTGTCGTCCGGGTGCTACCATCGTAGCCTATTTGAACGGACTGAATGATTCGCGAATCAGCTCTTATTTTACAGCCGCCGATGACGGTGAATATCATGGCGTACGTATTGGTATCACAACAAGCAATATGAGCAATTATCAAGGCAATAAAATCTCTAATCTGAATATTAACCGTGCTTCTACTCCGGTAGTATGGATGACGGCTGCCGAATCGTTCTTCCTGCGTGCCGAAGGTGCATTACGCGGCTGGGATATGGGTGGAACGGCCAAATCATTCTATGAGCAAGGTGTACGCATGTCGTTTGAAGAGAATAATGCCGCTGGTGTAGATGATTATTTGGCTGATCATACCTCGACTCCGGGTGCTTTTGCAGATAATGTGGGTAGTGATAATTATACCTTCAGCAGCAGGGTTACTCCTGCATGGGATGATAATGCCGGATTTGAAGCTCAGTTGGAACGCATCATTACACAGAAGTGGATTGCCATTTATCCCGACGGTCCCGAAGGCTGGAGTGAATATCGTCGTACAGGCTATCCGGAAGTTATTCCTGTAGTAAGAAACAGTAGTAATGGTACGATTGATACCCAGTTGCAAGTCCGCCGTCTGCCTTATACACGCGACGAGAAGATCAACAATGCTAGCGGCGTTGCCAGTGGTATATCGGCTTTGGGTGGTCAGGATACGGGTGGAACTAAACTCTGGTGGGACAAAAAATCCCGATAACAGGAGAATGGACATTGTTTAATTCTAAAAACACTAATTACGATGAAAACAAAAATAACAGGTTTACTGACTTTCCTTATCGGAACATTCTTTTTCTATAGTTGTGATACCGATGTGGAAGCGTTAGAAATTCAGAAACTGAAAACATATGACGAGCAGTATTTTGAGAATCTGCGTGCTTTCAAGAAAAGCGATCATGAGATAAGTTATGCTTATTACGAAGCGTGGTCACCGATCGAAGGTGTGACAGGCTATAAAGATCCCGCGTCGTGGGGTGAACGTATGGTAGGACTGCCTGACAGTATAGATATTGTAAACCTTTGGATGGGAATACCGACAGCAGAGACACATCCGATAGCATATGCGGATATGCAATACTGCCAGCGGAAACTGGGTACACGTTTTGTCATGCATGCCGATGCTTCTCATTACAGACACCAGTTCACCGTTGATGGGGTTGATTATGATCTTAGCCAGAATAAGGACGATGAAGCGATGGCTGCATATGCAAAATGGATTGTGAATCAAGTGTTGGAACCGGGACTTGATGGAGTAGACGTTGACTGGGAAGGTTGGAGTGGTTCCGATTTGGTCAGATTGATAAAGGAACTTGGCAAGTATTTTGGTCCTGAAGGCGAACAGCCGGATAAGTTGCTTATCGTTGACTACTTCAGTGGAACACCACCGACAGACATCATACCTTATTGTGATTATATCGTTCAACAGGCTTATAGTGATCAAGTGGGGTTCTTGACTCAACCCAGTAACTTTCCACCCGAAAAGATGATTTATTGCGAATCGTTCGGAGTATTCTATGCTGATGGGGGGCAACTGATGAACTATGCACGTTGGGAACCGTCGAAAGGCCGTAAAGGCGGATGTGGAGTATTCTTCTTGGGAAGAAACTATTATTCATCGTCAGGTATACCTTACAATGAGTTCAGGGAAGCTATTCAGATAATGAATCCTGCAATAAGTGAATAAATAATGAATAAATAAGAATCATGATGAAAACATATATATTTAAACATTCCTTATTGGGAGTAATAGTGGGTTTATCCATCTTGAGTTGTACGGAGGGTGATAAATTCGATTATAATAAAAATGTGGCTTTTATTACAGGAACAGAAACGACACCTGTAACAAAGTTTGTAGTAGAGGATACTCCTTCTTCGTATGCAGTCACCGCTTCTACTACCAATAAAGTGGATAAAGATGTGAATGTGAAGTTTGCGATTGACAGATCGTTGGTAGAGTCCTACAATAATGAGCATAATACTAAATATTATCCAATTCCGGAGGGTGCTGTAGTCCTCGAAAATGCTGATGCTGTCATTCAGGAAGGCAAAGCTTTCTCAACGCCGGTTACTGTCAAGGTAACCTCGACGGAAGATTTTGCCGAAGGACGTGTATATGTCATTCCTGTCACTATGCTGCAAGTGGACGGGCTGGAAATATTGAAACCTTCGAAAACGATATTCTTGCAGATATCCCGTGTTATTCATTTTACGTCATTGAATATTAGTAACACCAATCTTTATAGTAACTTTATTTTCCCGGATGACAAGAAGCAGGAATTGTCCAACTTCACCTATGAGATTAAGTGTTATTCTCAGGAATGGCATCGGATTGCTCGTCTGTGTAGCTTCACCTCAGCAGACGAACAACGTTCGAGCATGCTTCGTTTTGGAGAAAACGGATTGGATATAAATGCATTGCAATGGGTAAGTCCCAGTGGTAGTATTGTGTCCGGCACTCGTTTCAGTACCGACCGTTGGTATATGATTTCTCTGACTTATGATGGTAGTAAATTGACTATGTATGTAGACGGAGTGAAAGATGCTCAGGGCGATGGTGATGGTAAACCGGTAGATTTCCAACGTTTTGAGTTGGGTATGTCTTGGACAGGCTATCGGGGATCTCAGTATTTCCGTGGTCGTATTGCCGAAGTACGTGTATGGAACCGTGCGTTGAGTACAGGCGAACTACAGATGAATCTTTGTGGCGTTGACCCGCAGTCGGAAGGACTGGTTGCTTACTGGAAAATGAATGAGGGCGAAGGACACATTTTTAAAGATGCAACCAAAAATGGCTATGATATGGACTGGACAAATACAGCTCGTGAGATAAATGAAGGAGCTGGATTGACTTATAACTTAAATTATAGCAGTGCTATAGCATGGGATAGTGATGATAATAATAGGTGTAACGAGTAATAAAATAAATGATAGCTATGAAAATAAATACATATTTCTTAGGATTATTGACGGTAGCCGGCCTATTCAGCTTTCAGTCATGCGATGATGAGAGTTACGATGTTGTGGGTAATCCTGATAATTTAATTTATTTCCCTTCGAAAGGCCAGCTCGATAATGTGTCTGCGGCTGTTGAGACTTTTACGGTGGTTTCTACACCTGTCGGATATTTTGGTGATGAAATTTACGCTAAGTTTGGAGTATCTGCCACTCGCCCAATGGATGGAACTGCAACGGTGACGGCTACTATTGATAATAGTCTGGTTGAGACTTTCAATACGGAGAATGGTACTGAGTATAAAACGACCTCTGCAGCTGTTTTGCAGAAAGCATCTGTCAGTGTGGGCAGCGGTGCTTATATATCATCTGATTCTATTGAAGTCGTAATTCCGGAAGATAAGTATTCCGGATTGTCCGAAAAGGGAACCTATCTGATACCTGTACGGTTAGAATCGACAACCAGAGGAAAGGTTACCGTCACTAAGAATTTGGCTTATGTAGTGGTGAATTTAGAAGAAAAATTGATCAAGGAAGATGCAGGCTCTGGTGATATAACAGGAACAAAAGTGAGTGACCGCTCTGTATGGACGGCTACGACTACAGACGCTTCAGTAGATGAGAACTCCATTGCCCGTATCTTTGATGGAAATACCGGTTCCGGTGCATCCTTCTCCAATGAAGAGAATCCTATTTTTACGCTCGATATGCATGCGACGAATAAGGTAACTGCTCTTTATTTTAAGAACTCGTCTTCAAGTTGGGGCTCATACTATAACTTTAGCAGAATCGGAGTAGAGTTGAGTACTGATGGCAACAACTGGACAAATGCAGGAACTGCCGCTCCCGTAGTGGAAAACAATACAGATCAATATATCATACTTTATGGTGCGGTTCCGGCACGATATGTAAGATTGTCTCTGCAATGGAGCAGCGGTGGTGGCTCATGGGGATATTACTATCGTACTTTTAACGAATTGGACGTTTACGTTGAATAAACGGCTTTCGTATCTGATAGAAGAGGGGGATAAAGTTGATTGGTGATAAGAGAAACGTTGCCCCCTCTTATCTTTGAAAAATGTAATGTTTGTATAATACTTGTAGATTATGAAAACACTGATTTTATCTATTTCCTTCTTATTCCTGATGCTCCTTCCTGCAATGGCGCAAGAACTTCAGCATTCGGAAGAACTGGTGTTCGAAGAACGTGTCTTTGATTTTGGAGAAATAAAGGAAGAAGATGGACTGGTTTCACATGAATTTGAGTTTAAGAATGTCAGTCAAAAAGTTATTTCTATCAATGGAGTAACAAGCGGCTGTGGTTGTGTACAGTTTGAATTTCCTAAAGAACCGCTCCGACCGAATACTACAGGTAAAGTGAAAGTGACTTACAATCCGGCCTACCGACCGGGCTTCTTTAGTAAAGAAGTAGTTGTTTTGAGCAATAACAATGCCAACTACAACCGTATTTGGGTAAAAGGCACCGTCATTCCCTGCAAACATCCGGTATCAGAGAATTATCCGTATGAGTACGGTAGTGGACTTTGGATGAATTTCGAAGTAATGGCATTCGGTACCATAGGCAAAGGCGGTACGAAAACAATGAAACTGAAATACGTAAACGATACCGATAATGATATACAGCTTATGTTTGTCGTTATAGGTGGTAATACAGATCTTAAGTTTACCAGTCCCCGTCAGGTGAAAGCCCGTGAAGAAGGTGTGATGCCTGTTGAATATCAATATTCCGGCAGCTTTCCGACCGAAACACGTGTCTATCCTGTGATCAACGGGCGGGCATTAATGAAACCGCTGAAGATAACATGTACCAATCCGGTTGATTAGTAATATAATATTTCCTATCTTAGCACCGGCAAATAAAATAACCTGAAAAGATAAAACTATAAATGAATCGAACACCATGAAGAGAAAACCAATCGCAACCAGTATTTCTACAGTAGTATTCAGTCTACTTTTAACAGGATGTCAGAGTGTTTCGGCACCGGAAGCTATTTTACCCGTTCCTCAGGAAAAGCAAGTAAATTGGCAGAAGATGGAGACATATGCCTTTGTACACTTCGGTCTCAATACCTTCAATGACCGTGAATGGGGTTATGGCGACTCTGATCCGAAAACGTTCAATCCTGCTCGTCTGGACTGCGAGCAATGGGTGCAGACATTTGTCAATTCCGGTATGAAAGGAGTAATCCTGACTGCCAAACATCATGACGGCTTTTGTCTGTGGTCTACACAGCTTACCGAATACTGTATTCGAAATACCCCTTACAAAGACGGTAAAGGTGATATTGTACGCGAACTTTCCGATGCCTGTAAGAAGTATGGAATCAAATTTGCCGTTTATCTCTCTCCGTGGGACAGGCATCAAGCCAATTATGGAACGCCGGAGTATGTAGATTATTTCTATAAGCAGTTGCATGAATTGCTCACTAATTATGGTGATGTTTTTGAAATCTGGTTTGACGGAGCCAACGGAGGAGACGGTTGGTACGGAGGAGCGAAAGACGCACGTACGATCGACCGCAAAACATACTATGATTACCCGCGAGCTTATAAGATGATCGATGAACTGCAACCGCAGGCTGTGATTTTCTCAGACGGAGGGCCGGGCTGCCGTTGGGTAGGAAATGAGAATGGATTTGCCGGAGCTACTAACTGGTCTTTCCTTCGGGCAGGCGAGGTATATCCGGGATATCCCAAGTATCGGGAATTACAGTACGGGCATGCCGATGGAAATCAATGGGTCGCTGCCGAGTGTGACGTTTCTATCCGTCCGGGATGGTTCTATCACCCAGAGGAAGACGACAAGGTAAAAACAGTCGATCAACTGACGGACTTGTATTATCGTAGTGTAGGTCATAATGCGACTTTATTATTAAACTTCCCTGTAGACCGCAACGGTTTGATTCATCCGACCGATTCATTGAATGCTGTTTCATTCCATCAGAGAGTTCAGAAAGAGTTGGCAGATAATTTATTGAGCAGTGCAAAAGTATCAGCTTCCGACGAGCGTGGAGGACAATTCAAGGTTCGTGGCGTAACGGACGGAAAGTACGACACTTATTGGGCAACCAATGACGGAGTGACTACCGCCGATCTGACTTTCACTTTTAGTCAGCCGACGAAGATGAATCGGGTAATGATTCAGGAGTATATACCTTTGGGACAAAGGGTTAATTCCTTTGTTGTAGAATATAAGGAGGGCGATCAGTGGTTGTCGGTTAAATGCAACGAAGAAACTACAACCGTAGGATACAAACGTTTGTTACGCTTTGAAATGATCGAAACAGAAGAATTGCGTATACGGTTTACGGATGCTCGTGCATGTTTGTGTATCAATGAGGTCGGGGCTTATTACGCTCCCGATGCAACGGAAAATTATACACCGGCAACCTCAGAACTGAAAAGTTTCTCTTTTACAATTTTGGGAGTGGATACGGAAGAAGCAAAGAAATGTAGTGACAAGGACGATCAGACCGCTGCTTTAATCTCAGGCAAGGAAATCATGATTGATCTTGGTGAAAATCGTACAATCCATTCATTCTATTATTTACCTGATCAAAGTGAATATAGTAAAGGGTTGATCTCATCATACGAATTGTCTGCCGGTATTACCGAAGAGGCGATGCAAGTCGTAGCACAGGGCGAATTCTCGAACATCCGTAATAATCCGATTCTTCAGAATGTGTACTTTAGTCCGGTTGAGGCTCGCTATCTTAAGTTAAAAGCGACTCGTATGGTAGATGAAAGTGATTCTTTGGGAATAGCGGAAATTGGGTGTCGATAGCCTCTCTCTAGAATATTTTTTGATTTTATCTGCAATATCTGCCACCTGCTTGTTTATTCGGTGATTTATAGTGGCTTATAGTGTTGCAGATACCTGTTGCAGATGTGTTGCAGATAATTTATCTGCAACACAGTGATTATTATATCTTTGTGTGATCTCTTGATGGATTCTTTGAATTGATAGTATCTTTGGTTTGTTTCAATTGGCAGAACATTTAGTTTCTGAGGCTTGAAACTAGAGTTTCTCCTGTTTGAAACTAAAGTTTCATCAGCTTGAAACTAAAGTTTCGTCAGCTTGGAACTAAAGTTTCACCGCATGAAAACTTCTGCGAAACTAGCGGAAAGTAATTTTTATATTATATCATATTGTATGTTGACAAAGCGATTATATATTTTGATTGTAGGATTGGCGATGAATGTCGTGGCTTTTGCCCAATCTTCTCTGTTACCTTATAAAAATCCGGTCTTGTCTGTTGATGAACGGGTGAAAGACTTGCTTTCACGTATGACATTGGAAGAAAAGGTCGGGCAACTATTATGTCCTCTTGGCTGGGAAATGTACGAAATAAAGGACGATGAAGTACATCCTTCTGAAATGTTTAAAAGACTAATGAAAGAAAAGAACGCAGGTATGCTGTGGGCAACTTATCGTGCAGACCCTTGGACTAAGAAGACATTGGAAAATGGCCTCAATCCCGAGCTGGCTGCCAAAGCCGGCAACGCATTGCAGAAATATGTGATTGAAAATACCCGTCTGGGTATTCCTTTATTTTTGGCTGAAGAAGCACCTCACGGACATATGGCGATTGGAACGACCGTTTTTCCAACCGGCATAGGGATGGCGGCAACTTGGTCACCGACACTGATTGAAGAAGTAGGAAATGTGATTGCTAAAGAGATTCGTTCACAGGGTGCACATATCAGTTATGGTCCTGTACTGGATTTATCTCGTGATCCTCGCTGGTCACGTGTAGAAGAAACCTTTGGTGAAGATCCCGTATTGAGTGGACGACTGGGAGCGGCGATGGTCCTAGGGCTAGGTAGCGGAGACCTGTCCCGTGAATATGCTACCATCGCTACATTGAAGCATTTTCTGGCTTATGCAGTACCGGAAGGTGGACAAAACGGTAACTACGCATCGGTAGGGACCAGAGATCTGCACGAAAACTTTCTTCCTCCTTTTCGGGAAGCGATCGATGCGGGAGCACTGTCTGTGATGACCTCCTACAATTCAATAGATGGTGTTCCCTGTACGGTCAATCATTATCTGCTGACACAATTACTGCGTAACGAGTGGAGATTCCGTGGCTTTGTTGTTTCGGATTTATATAGTATTGAAGGAGTCCATGAAAGTCACTTTGTTGCCTCTACTATAGAAGAGGCAGCTATGCAGGCCGTTTCTGCCGGAGCAGATATTGATTTAGGTGGCGATGCGTTTATGAATCTTACTCACGCCGTTCAATCCGGAAAAATCAGTGAAGCAGTGATTGATACTGCCGTATGCCGGGTATTACGGATGAAATTTGAAATAGGATTGTTTGAACATCCTTATGTAAATCCGAAAACAGCAACGAAGATGGTGCGTAGCAAGGACCACATCAAATTGGCACGCAAAGTGGCGCAATCATCTATTGTATTACTGAAGAACGAGAATTCGATTCTTCCTTTGAATAAGAAGATAAAAAAAGTAGCAGTTGTCGGACCTAATGCGGATAATCGTTATAATATGCTGGGAGACTATACAGCTCCGCAAGAAGATGAAAACATAAAAACCGTGTTAGACGGAGTGATCTCCAAACTGTCTCCTTCTAAGGTGGAGTATGTGCGTGGATGCGCTATTCGTGATACGACAGTGAACGAAATAGCGGAAGCGGTGGAGGCAGCTAGCCGTTCGGAAGTCATAATAGCAGTGGTGGGAGGATCCAGCGCACGTGATTTCAAGACGAGCTATCAGGAGACGGGTGCAGCAATTGCTGACGAAAAGAGTATCAGTGACATGGAATGTGGCGAGGGGTTTGACAGGGCTACCTTGACTTTACTGGGAAAACAACAAGATTTATTGATTGCATTGAAGGCTACCGGGAAGCCACTGATCGTAGTCTATATTGAAGGTCGTCCGCTGGATAAAGTTTGGTCATCCAAGTATGCCGATGCATTGCTGACCGCTTCTTATCCGGGGCAGGAAGGAGGGTATGCAATAGCTGATGTTTTGTTTGGAGATTATAATCCTGCCGGACGATTGCCGGTTTCCATCCCCCGTTCTGTCGGACAGATACCTGTCTATTATAATAAAAAGGCTCCCCGCAATCATGATTATGTCGAACAAGCTGCTTCTCCATTATACACTTTTGGCTATGGGTTGAGTTATACCACTTTCGAATATTCGGATTTACAGGTAATACGTAAATCTCTCTGCCATTTTGAAGTTTCATTCAAAGTGAAAAATACAGGAAGCTATGACGGTGAAGAAGTGGCACAACTTTATCTGAGGGATGAATATGCTTCAGTAGTTCAGC
Source organism: Bacteroides sp. RCH18 (assembly GCF_058231005.1). Classification (NCBI taxonomy): domain Bacteria; kingdom Pseudomonadati; phylum Bacteroidota; class Bacteroidia; order Bacteroidales; family Bacteroidaceae; genus Bacteroides; species Bacteroides sp. RCH18. Next base: position 1,742,981 of record NZ_JBIPTC010000002.1, read on the forward strand.
CTCTCAGACAATTAAAGTGTTTTGAACGTTTCTTCCTGAAAAGAGGAGAGGAGAAGGAAATCTTTTTCACTTTGACCGAAAAAGACCTGTCCATTATCGACCGGAATATGGCGCGTGTTGTGGAAACAGGAGATTTCCGGATAATGATTGGTGCCTCTTCGGATGATATAAGACTAACAAAAGATATTTCTGTAGAGAGTCTGTGAGTGACGAAGAGACTTATTTCTAATCTGAGTTTATCAACATGGAACAGGCTGACTCTGAATAATCACGAGTCAGCCTGTTTTTCACTTAAAACCTAAACCTTGTATTTACTTGCTGTTATAAGCCGTCAACATCCAAACCATCTTTTCCTGTTCTTTCAGATAATCGCTCATCATCGAAACGGTTACTTCATCTCCGGCTTGTGAAGCGATAGACAGAATCTTGCGTTCTTCACCGATCAGATAACTGATAGACTGTAGGATGTTATCCAGTGCCTGTTCTCCGTTGCTTACCTTATCCACTTCATTAATATTGGCTACTTTCAGATAATCACTGAATTTGTTGGCAGGAGTACCGCCCAGCATCAGGATACGTTCTGCGATTTCGTCCACCTTTTCGGCGGTATCATCATACATCTTTTCGAATTGGCTGTGAAGTACGAAGAAGTCATGCCCTTTGATATTCCAGTGGAAACCGCGGAGGTTGGTGTAATACACTTGGAAGTCTGCCAGTAATTGTTGCAAAGATGCTACTACGTTGTTTGCTCCCGATTCGTTCAATTTGATAAATTCTAAAGTTTTCATATTCTATTTGTTTTTAATGATTTATATTCGTTTTCTTTTTTTCTGTACTGCAAAGATAAGGCGGAAAATGCTTGTTGTCAAACTGATAATTTCTATCTTTGCATAGAAGAAATCTATAACTTAATCATATTTGATAGATGACGATACAACAATTAGAATATATATTGGCGGTTGATCAGTTCCGTCATTTTGCCAGAGCGGCGGAATATTGCCGCGTGACGCAGCCTACGCTGAGTGCTATGATTCAGAAACTGGAAGATGAGTTGGGAGTGAAGTTGTTTGACCGTACAGTGCAGCCGGTCTGTCCCACAGCGATTGGAGAAAAGATCATTGATCAGGCACGTGTCATTCTGGCACAGACGGCGCAGGTGAAAGAAATAATCAGTGAAGAGAAACAGTCACTGGCAGGCGTGTTCCGTTTGGGGGTATTGCCTACCATAGCACCTTATTTACTTCCCCGCTTCTTCCCCCAACTGATGGAAAAGTATCCGGAACTGGATATACGCGTCACGGAAATGAAAACACAGGATATCCAACAGGCATTGCATGCCGGAGATATCGATGCCGCAATTATAGCCAGCAAACTGGAAGACACTTTCCTGAAAGAAGAAACACTTTTCTATGAAACATTCTTCGGATATGTTTCCTGCAAAGAACCTCTGTTCAAGCACGACGTGATACGCACTTCCGATATTACGGGCGAACGTCTCTGGCTATTGGACGAAGGGCATTGCTTCCGTGACCAGCTTGTACGTTTCTGCCAGATGGAAACGGTCAAAGTCAATCAGATGGCCTACCATCTGGGAAGTATGGAAACCTTCATGCGCATGGTAGAAAGCGGAAAAGGAATCACCTTTATTCCCGAACTGGCCGTTTCGCAACTGAACGAAGAACAGAAGAAACTGGTACGTCCGTTTGCCATTCCCCGCCCTACACGGCAGATAGTGCTTGCGACCAGCAGGGATTTTATCCGTCATAGCCTGCTCAACGTACTCAAAGAAGAGATACTGGCGGCAGTACCCAAGGATATGCAATCCCTGCAATCCATTCAATACTTGCTGTAATATTGCTTATCCCTGCGTACTGCTTCCGGCTGTATGGCGTTTCAACCATCGACCTATTTCAGCTCCCTTAAAATAGATAATGAGGGAGCTGACTATGATAATCATTCCTGCAACGGTACTGAATGTCGGATACTCTCCCGGGAGCATGATCCAGCTAAGTACGGCGCCCAATATCGGGTTGATTAGTCTGCACATATTGATATCACTCACTTTGGCTCCTTTACTCTGCAAGGCGATAAACCAGAAGCTGAAAGCAAAGACCGAGATAAATACCAGAATAGAAAGACTGATATAGAATCCGGCAGGCTTTCCGATAAATGAATGATACCCTTCCGTACCTAATCCTATCATATAGATAAGCAGTCCGCCGAAGAACATCTGCACGGCATTCAGGAAGATAGGGTTTATCTTGCCTTTATCTTCCGATACCGAAATCGCGGAATATCCCTGAAAGATGATACTGAGCAGCAGAAGTACAATTCCCGTGATCCCTTTCCAGTCCAGCGGAGCGCCATTGCTGCCCATGCCTACGATAAGTAGCAAACCGATGAGGCTGACAATAAGGCTGATAATCTTGTGCACATTCAGCCGGTCATTGCTGGCCAGCAGATGGGCTAGCAGTACATTGATCAGAGGTGTCATTCCCATAATGATAGAAGAGATAGCCCCGCTGACGAAGTCGACACCGAAATAGAAAGCCGTGTACCCCATAAGCATATTGATCAGGATCAGATTCAGAAACAGTTTGCTGTGTTGGCGTATTTCTTTCCACATTCCCTTATGCCAGGTATAAGCAAAAAGAATGATGCCTACAGTGGTAAAGCGGATTCCTGCAAAGTTCATCGGCGAAAAGTCGTAACTCAGTCCCTGCTTGATAAACGGATTGACGATAGCCCATAATACAGAGGCCAATATAGCGTAAAAAAGTCCTTTTTTCATTTTATGGTTTGGTGGTTTTATTCAAAAATGCTGCAAAGATAGTAATAATTAGGCACATACATTTTGAATCTAGGTATTAATTCCTTATATTTGGAAAATCAACCATTTTTTATTTAGTAATATGAAAAAATACATTGCAGAAATGATCGGGACGATGGTGCTCGTCCTGATGGGATGTGGAAGTGCTGTTTTTGCCGGCAGTATGGCTGGTACTGTAGGAGCCGGCGTGGGAACGGTCGGCGTTGCTTTGGCATTTGGGCTTTCAGTAGTGGCGATGGCGTATGCTATCGGAGGTATTTCGGGATGTCACATCAATCCTGCTATTACGTTAGGAGTATTCCTTTCGGGTCGTATGAATGGAAAAGATGCGGGTATGTATATGCTTTTCCAGGTTATAGGAGCGATTATCGGTTCGGCTATTCTTTATGCCCTGGTGACCACCGGCGGGTACGACGGACCGACGGCTACCGGTTCCAACGGCTTTGGTGACGGCGAGATGCTACAGGCATTCATCGCAGAAGTGGTCTTTACTTTCATTTTTGTATTGGTGGTGCTGGGGTCTACCGATCCGAAGAAAGGGGCGGGAGCTTTCGCAGGCCTTGCCATCGGTCTTTCTCTGGTATTGGTGCATATCGTATGTATCCCTATTACAGGTACTTCCGTCAATCCGGCACGTAGCATCGGTCCGGCATTGTTCCAGGGTGGAGAAGCGTTGTCGCAGTTATGGCTGTTTATTGTGGCGCCGTTTGTAGGAGCGGCTGTCAGTGCGCTCGTCTGGAATTATTTCGGTGACAAGAATGAAAAGAAATAATAAGAAGAAATAAACGGATCACTTTATGATAAAATTAAGGGCGAGAGTTTCACAACTGTCGCCCTCTTTTGCGTAATTATATATTATAATAAAAAGAGTGTTTCTATAATTACTAGATTTAATTAGATGCGGGGAATTTCACTTCATAGAATTTTTCCCCGTTATATAAGGTCTTGACACGTATTCTGAGTCCTTTCTTGCCTTTCATCTGATCTTGAATCTTATCTAATTTGAAAGATATATACCCTTCGCCCAGACGGTCAGCGGTGTCGCCTTCGTCGTTATGTCGGAATTCCAGATCGATATACTCATCGTTGGCATCATCGGCAGCAGGTTCAGCTTCCTTGTTGTTGATGACCAGATTCAGGAAATGTTTCTTGTCCTCGCTATGCGTGCCGTAATATTGGAATTCGATTGTCAGATATTTCTTGTCTTGGGTAATCCACATATAAGTAGAATTGATTTTATCGTCTCCGATCTTCTCTTCCGTATTTTCTCCTTCCCCCATAGTCACGATTTCTTTGGTCAGGATCTCTTTTATTTCTCTTACCTGAATATTATAGTCATATCCCTTCACCGGTTCTTCCAGCTCTTTGAATATCACAAAGGCGCGTTGCCCGTCTTTATTCTTGTCACTGATCCATCCGTTTCCATTGCTCGGGAACATTGTTTTTCCATCATCCAGAGTGAAATAGAAATCCTTGCTATCCGGGCTGATCAGATTGATGGTGCTGATGACCAGTGAATCGGATGAGGAGTCATCATCATCCAGACACGACTGAAGTATCGGCATTGTGGTCATAACAGCAATAATAAATGCAATGAATTTAAATTTCTTCATATACTATAAAAATGTTTTTTAATGAGTACTATTTACTTGCTTTGTACTTTGAAAATGCAAGGGGGGAGAAAATATTGCATTTGAATCTGTTAAAGAAACAAAAGTTGCAAAAGAGTTGTTCTCTCTGTGCAGTATTTCTATCTTTGCTGCATTTATAAGGTAAACACGTGTATAAGCAAATGGAAGAATTTGAGTTGTCGGAACAATGCAGGCTGGGAAATAATCGAGCCCGCAAAGAATTGTATGAGCATTATGGAGGGCGTTTGCTAGGCGTCTGTCTGCGCTATACCGGCGACCGTGATACAGCTCAGGATCTGCTTCACGATGGTTTTATAAAGATATTCAGTTCTTTCGACAAGTTCACCTGGCGGGGTGAAGGCTCACTGCGGGCCTGGATGGAACGGGTGATGGTCAATACCGCTTTACAGTATCTTCGCAAGAGTGATGTAATCAGTCAGTCGACGCCTTTGGAAGAAGTGCCCGAAGATTACGAGGAACCCGACGCTTCGGCTGTAGAGATGATTCCGCAAGCGGTATTGATGCGATTTATCGAAGAGCTGCCGGCGGGATACCGTACCGTGTTCAACCTTTACACCTTCGAGGAAAAATCGCATAAGGAAATAGCACAGTTGTTAGGTATTAATGAGAAGTCATCGGCTTCGCAATTATTTCGGGCGAAGAGCGTGTTGGCTAAGAGAGTAAAAGAATGGATAATGAATAACGGATAGGTAGAGATATGGAAGAGAAAGAATTATGGATGAATAAGTTGAAGGAGAAGCTCGGGGATTACACGGAGCCGCTTCCTGCTTCCGGTTGGGAACAACTGGAAAAAGAACTTATGCCTCCTGTGGAGAGGAAGATATATCCTTATCGTAAATGGACGGTAGCCGCTGCGGCTGTCATTTTATTGGCTTTGGTGTCATCGGTCAGCCTGTATTTCCTCGGAACTCCTGCTGCTGATGAAATTCGTCATGCCAAGACTCCGGCGTTAGCCTCTGTACCGGATGTTTTGCCGGATGCGCAGCAACCGGATATGACAGGAACAACGGTAGAACCGGTAGTGCGTCCGGTAGTGAAGAACCGCATCGCGAAAGCAGAACGGAACATTCCCCAACCGACGGCAAATATCGACGAACCGGTGAAGAAAGAAGAGCAGCCTTCGGAGCTGAACGCTCAGACCGGCGACCGGAAAGAAAAAGAAGAAGTGGAACCGGTGGAAGAAACGAAAGCCGCCCGGCATAAGCCTGCAGATACGGAACAACCGAGAAATAAGCCACGCCGCCCTTCCAGCAGAGACAAACTACATATTCCGGCAGAAAAGGCATCTTCGCAGAAAGGCACATGGTCGATGGGACTTTCGGTAGGTAACTCCGGTGGTGCTTCTACAGAGTTGGGATCGGGCATTCCTTCTTATATGTCCCGCGTGAGCATGGTATCGGTATCAAACGGTCTGTTGAGCATACCCAATGATCAGCAATTGGTCTTTGAAGATGGAGTACCTTATTTGCGTCAGGCCAATCAGGTGGTCGATATGGAACACCATCAACCTATCTCCTTCGGATTATCTGTCCGCAAGAGTCTGGCGAAAGGTTTCTCTGTCGAAACAGGATTGACTTACACCTTGCTTTCTTCGGATGCTAAGTTTGCGGACAGCGACCAGAAGACCGAACAGAAACTGCATTATCTGGGTATCCCGTTAAAAGCGAACTGGAACTTCCTTGATAAGAAACTGTTTACTCTTTATGTATCCGGTGGAGGTATGATTGAGAAATGTGTTTATGGTAAGCTGGGCACGGAAAAGGAAACTGTGAAACCTTTGCAATTCTCCGTCTCCGGTGCAGTCGGCGCACAGTTTAATGCCACCAAACGGGTAGGTATATACGTAGAACCCGGTGTTGCTTATTTCTTTGATGACGGTTCCGATGTACAGACCATCCGTAAGGAGAATCCGTTCAACTTCAATATTCAGGCGGGTATCCGACTTACTTATTAGTCAATATAGTTGAGCTATATATTTTAAAAGCGATATTTTACCAATGACGGTTAAAATATCGCTTTTAAAGTTTTATGTGCAGAAACTCTGCTGAAAAATCGGAAATCTGAGAAAATATTAATATCATTGTCATCTGTAACTTTATACCTTTGTTTCAAAATACGACACTATGGTTGATTTTTCAGATGAAAAGTTTTTATTAGACGAGATTAGAAAAGGTAATAATCAGGCATTTGAATATCTTTTTAAGGCTTATTATCCCCGTTTGCGCGGCTATGCTATTCGCTTCGTGGAAGATGAAGAGACGGCTCGTGATATTATTCAGGAGTGTTTTCTGCGTTTTTGGGAGAAGCGGGAGTTGTTGTCGGCTGTATCGGTCACCTCCTTACTTTTTGCAATGGTACGCAATGGATGCCTGAATTACTTGAAGCATCTTTCCATTGTCGAGAAACATCAGATAGAATATCTTGCATCCATTGATGGTGAAGAAAGGCTCTATTATGCCGACTTCACGCTAGATGCAGAGCACAAACTACTATATGACGAATTGCAGGAACAAATCAACCTTGTCATCGGGCAGCTTCCCGAGCGTTCGCGGGAAATCTTTCTGATGAGCCGTTTCAAAGGACTGAAGAATCGTGAAATTGCAGACAAACTTCAGATATCGACTACGGCAGTCGAGAAGCACATTGCGAAAGCATTGAAAAGCTTCTCCAAACACTTCAAAGACAAGTATCCGGTAGACATTTATATTATGATTGTTGCCTGGGTGATTATGAATAATAAATAAAGAAGAAAATATAAACCATTGATAATTAGAATGGAAGAGCAGGGACTGAAAAATTCCTGCTTTTTTCTTTGTATGGGTGGTTGGGTAAAAGAAATAATAGTTGTTACATCTTATAGAAAGTGAAATTATGGAAGAAAAGAAAAACATTCGTGAGTTGGCCGTTCAGTATTTCGAAGGAAGAATCCGGCGAAAAGACGAAAAACTATTGTTTGAGTATGTCGGACAAAGTGAAGCAAATCGCACGGCATTCAGACAGTGGGAAAAGGAGTGGATTGCCTCGGGCATTACCGATTCCAATACCACGAAGGAGTGGGAGACATTACAACGCAAAATCCGCACGCAGGAAGCCATTATCCCGATGCTGGGTATTTCGAAAACGAGATTCTCCGTTTGGCGGAAAGTGGCTGCTGTTGCAGCCATCGTACTTCTGACTATAGGAGGAACCCTCGGTGTCCGGCAACTCTCTTCTTCATTACAACCGGAAACGTACTTTGTATGCGAAACTCCTTATGGCGAGAAGAGTAAAGTCGTTCTGTCTGACGGTACAGTCGTTTGGCTTAATGCAGGTTCTACACTGAAGTATTCGAACAAGTTTAATACCGCCAATCGCAGAGTCGAACTGAATGGTGAGGGGTATTTTGAAGTCACCAAGAAAGCGGGAGCTACTTTCATCGTGCAGACACATGGATATGACGTCGTTGTGAAAGGAACGAAGTTCGACGTATCCGCCTATGATGACGATCCGTTCATTTCCACCACTTTACTTGAAGGCTCGGTCGAACTGAATTATAAAGGCAGTCCGATAAGGATGTCTCCTGGAGAGTCCATGAGATTGAACGTAGAAACAGGAAAATTCATCCGTACCCAAGTAAACGCTTCACAATCAAAAGCGTGGGCGGAGAACCGTATAGAATTTGATCACATTACATTGAAGGAACTGGTTGCAAAACTATCCCGACAATATGATGTGAATATTTGGCTGGAATCGGAAGCAGTAGGAGACAAGACATTCCGTATTTCTCTGCGCAACAGAGAAACAATCGGAGAGGTGATGACGGCTTTGCAAGAGATTATCCCGATAACCGTCGAACGTAAAGGCAAGGATATATATATCAGAGAATAATTTCCATTTCGTAACAACTATTATTAAATTAAATCGAGAAAAACTATGAACAACCGAAAGAGCTTATTACGGCTGCTTCTTTTAGTTTCATTCTGTCTGGCGACAGTGACTTTGCACGCCCAAGTCATCAACAAGACATTCAAGAATGAAACATTGAAGACAGTATTGAAAGAAGTTGAGCAACAAACAGGTTTATCTGTCATCTATAAGACAGATGAAGTGAATGAGAATAAAAGAATTACGGCAACTTTCAAAAATGCATCATTGGACGAAATTCTGAATAAAGTCTTGGATAAGGATTTGACTTATAAGTTGCAAAACAAGATGATAGTCATTTTGAAAAAGACTCAGAAACCTCATGACGGCAGTACAAAGAAGAATATCAAAGGGACAGTCGTGGATGATAAGGGCGAACCGATCATTGGGGCCAGTGTGGTAGTGAAAGGAACTTCAACCGGAATAATTACGGACCTTGACGGAAACTACACTATAAATGAGGTATCGGAAGATGCCTGGATTTCAGTCTCTTATATCGGTTATCAGAGTGTGGAACTTCGAGCTGCCGATAGTAAGAATCTGCTTCGGATTGTCCTGAAGGAAGACACTAAAGTATTGGATGAAGTAGTTGTCGTGGGGTATGGTGTACAAAAGAAAAGTGATATCACCGGTTCCGTTTCTTCCGTAAAATCAGCAGAGCTGTTGTCAGCTCCTAATGCCAGTACTGCACAGGCATTGCAAGGACGTGTGGCAGGCGTTGTTGTGCAGAATTCCAGTGGTGCTCCTTCGGGATCGGCAACGATCCGCATCCGTGGAGCCAACTCGCTGACTTATGGAAATGATCCTTTGATCATCATTGATGGTGTTCAAGATGGGAATATCGGAAGTTTGAATCCTAATCAGATAGAATCCATCGAAGTATTGAAAGATGCTGCCGCCCTTTCTGTCTATGGTTCGAAAGGTGCGAATGGTGTTATTCTGGTGACAACTAAAAATGGGAAAACCGGAAAGCCACAGGTGTCTTACAACGGTTTTGTTTCATTTGATGAAGTACGGAAAACCTTGCCTGCATTGAATGCAAAAGAATATGCCCTGCTGATGAATGAGGCTCAGGAAGAGAATGGGCTCAATCCTGTTTTTGGACCGGATGAGATTCCGTTGGAAGGAAACAGTACGGACTGGCAGGATAAGATTTTTCGGAATGCGGTTTCCCAATCACATAACATCAGTATCAGCGGAGCGAAAGAAAGCATTTCTTATTTCATAGCTGGAGGATATACCAATAAAGATGGCATTGTACAGAATACCAATTTTAAACAATATACTTTTCGTGCAAACTTTAAAGTTCAGGCTACATCCCGTTTGAATTTGTCGCTGAATACGTTTGCCTCTTATGACGAGACGCACAATGGAGATTATGAACAGGCTATTAATGCAGCACTTCAATGGTCGCCTACGAAACGCATCTATGACCCCGATAGCGAAGGAGGATATACACAGCCGGGTGGAGGAATAGGACCGGTTTCATTGTACAATCCGGTGGGGTATGCTTTGGAGATAGTGGACGATAAATCCGTTGCTTCTTTTAATGCTTCTTTAATGGGAGAATATAAATTCTGGGATTTCCTCAAATTATCTTCTTTGTTTTCATATAAGACTCATAGCGATACCAACGGGTATTTTGATAATCAGCGTGTCAATAATGGCGATATTAGAGATATTAACGGAAGTAAGGCCCAATCACGCTATATTGCTTTGCAAAGTACCAGTATTCTGACTTTTGATAAGGCTTTTGGTGATCATACCGTTCAGGCTACCGGGGTATACGAAGTGTTGAAGGATAATTATCAGAGCACATCTGCTTCTTCCAGAGGAATCCCGGTGGGAATGGGATATAATGGAGTGCAGTTCGGTTCTATTTTGCAGGCCCCTTGGGTGGAATATTCTACTACGGTGATGCAGTCTTTTATGGGTCGCGTGAATTATAGTTATAAGAATAAATACATGTTTTCCGGATCGGTTCGTTATGATGGAGCCAGCCAGTTGGCAGAAGGAAACAAATACGACAATTTTACAGCAGTTTCATTAGGATGGAATCTTATGGAAGAGAAGTTTATGAAAAGGCTGAAAGATATGGTACCGGAGTTTAAAATTCGCGGGAGTTACGGTACGGTAGGCAATGCGGCAGTGCCCGCTTACTCTTCTCATTTAAAGTTTTATCCGGGCATGGACGATAGCGGAAACCCGACTTTGGCCATATCAGATTTAGGCAATGACAATCTGAAATGGGAACGCACCCGTGAGTTGAACATCGGTATAGACAGTCGATGGTGGGGAGGGCGTTTGAGTTTCTCAGCCGAATATTATAACAAGAAAACCACAGACCTGTTGATGTGGCAGAAAGTACCTTCAGTATTGGGTGTCAGTTCCATCCTGACCAATGTCGGTTCCGTGTCCAATAAAGGATTTGATATCATGTTGGGTGGTATTCCTGTCTCTACCAAACATTTTAAATGGGACATCAATTATACATTGAATATCAATAAAAATAAGATTCTCGAACTGGACGGGCTTTCCAATACGCTTATTACTACTGGTGCCGATTATCCGGGATTGGTGGGTTCTTATGTCCAGATGGTGGGACAACCGATGGGTACATTCCTCGGATATACCTTTGCCGGTGTTTGGCAGAAATCAGAAGTTTCGACGGCTGCGCTTTACGGAGCAAAGCCCGGAGATGCCAAGTATGTAGATATCAACCGTGATGGAAAAATAGATAAGGATGATATAGGCATTATCGGTAATGCCCAGCCGAAGTTGAGCTTCGGATTCAACAATACATTTACGATTTTTGATTTCGACCTGAATATTTTCTGGCAGGGAGTATCCGGTAATGACATTTATAATCAGAATCGTATCCGGCGTGAGACTTATTCGTCAGATGCATTCCCGACCAGTACGGTTATGAAAAATCATTGGACACCGGAAAATCCGACAAATATTCCTGCTTTTTCGGGAGCAGAGTATGTAAATTCTTCCCGTTGGGTGGAGAAGGGAGACTATTTGCGCCTGAAAAATATCACATTGGGCTATCGTATTCCGCACAAGATACTGTCAAAAATAGGATGTTCGTCCGCCCGTATCTATGTCAGTGCCAATAATCTATGGACAATAACCAATTATTCGGGATTTGATCCGGAAGCAAGTATGGGAGCAGACTCGGATGCGGCAGGCGTGGACCGTGGTGTGTATCCTTCGTCAAAGAGTTTCCTTGTAGGGTTGGATATTTCGTTTTAATGATCATTTAATAATAACAGACTATGAATTGTACACTTATAAAAAAGAGCTGCGTCGGATTATTGGCGATAATATTAAGTACGAGTTGTGCCGATTTGACAGAGAATCTTACCGGACAGCCAACTGTCGATAAGTTCTTCCAGACACTGACCGACTTCAATAGCTATATCACAGGAGCCTATACCCCCTTAATCCTTTTATATGGTACCGATATGCCCTATGCGGCCAGTGCAGGTGCCGAAGATGTAAATACCCCCGTCATCAGATGGAAAGGATTCGAACAGGTTAACATTAACACAGTAGGAAATCCGGACGAAGTGACGGATGAGTTATGGAACTCATATTACACAAGTATTAGCGCGTGCAATACATTGATAAAGATTATCGGTGAGAACACGAAATTATCTCCCGACGAATTGTCCCCGATTGGAGGGGAAGCCCATTTCTTGCGTGCTTTTAATTACTTCCAGTTGGTGCGTTGGTTTGGCGAAGTGCCATTGTTGACGGAGGATAATCAGGATAATGCGGCAAAAGAGCCTCAGGCGAGTGTTGCCCGGATTTACGAGCAGATAGTTTCTGATTTGAAGAATGCAGAGTTGACATTGCCTCTTTCACAGGATGATCCGAGCCGTCCGAGCCGTTGGGCGGCAAAAGCGTTGCTGGCAAAAGTCTATTTGACAATGGCGGGATTTCCGTTGAATGAGACTTCCTGTTATGCGCTGGCACGTGATAAGGCTAATGAAGTAATTAGTGAAAAGGTCTATACCTTAGAAAAAGTATATTCCCAATTGTGGTTATGGAGCAACCGTAAAATAAACTCCGAATTTATCTTTGCGCTTTATGCCAGTTCGGACAATGCAACAGGCAGTTATATCCATCAGGCCGTGCGTCCTACGGATCACGGAGAAAACGGCTGGGCAGATTGGACCAGTGACAAACGCTTTCTGGAAACTTTTCCCGTAGGAGATGGCAGCCGTTTGAGCGGAACTTTTTATACTCGGATGAGGGACGGTGCTTCGTGGGAAGACACCAATGTGGCACAACCTTATGTGGGAAAGTACCGGGATGCAGGTCCAAAGAGCGGAGGATATTCAGGGATAGCTACAGCTAATAAAGCGGACGGATTTTTCTGTATGTTACGCTATGCCGATGTGTTGCTGATCTACGCGGAAGCCGCTAATCTGGCGGAAGGCAGCCCTTCGAAGGCGGCATACGATGCTATCAATGAAGTCCGCGAACGAGCAGGGCTGACTAAACTTTCGGGACTGACTCCAGTACAGTTTGACAAGGCGGTATTGGACGAACGTAACTGGGAATTAGCTTTTGAATGTAATCGTTGGTTCGATTTGTGTCGTCGTCATATTCTGAAGGAGACTTTGGAGGCTTATTATCCGGAGGCAAAGATTGACGATCACAATTATCTTCTACCGAAACCGAGCGACCAGATGACCATCATGACCGGTATTGTTCAGAACCCCGGATACAATTAAACGTCAATAACATAATCGAAAAGAACGAATGATATGAAAAGAAATATAACTTTGATTTTAATCACTTTGTGTCTGGCGATAGGAGTCGTTTCTTGCAGTGAAGATTCTTATCCGGAGAATCCTACCCTTGTTTCGCCTATTTCGGGATTAGTCTTGGAAGTGAACGGAACGGACTATGTGGCTACCCCTCTGTTGCAGGAGGAAGATGGTTTGTTGAGTAAAACATTGTTGGTGGCAGTCAATCAGCCTTCCACTACTGCCATAGTGAAACAGATAGACGTTTCCGACCCTTCGGCTACGGTCAATATAAATGTGGGAGATGTGATCACTTTCAGGAATAACCAATTTGCATTGGAATGGACGAAGGGGACACAAGCCGAGACTTTTCTACTGGAGATGAGTTATAATCCTCCTCCGGTAATGTATTTGGTAATGTCGGGTGAGAAAGGAGATTACTATGGCCTGAATACAGAAACGGCACAGACCATTGCTTCCATTACCTATAATAATCTGTTTGAAGGATATATAGACTTGACAAATACAAGCTGGAACAACATCGGCTTGGTGCAATCTGACCAGTCCGCCTATTTTGATGTTAGCGCCGGATTGGGCGGCGGACAATCTTATGGAACTTTAGCGATGGTGGAGAAATCTTCTCCGGGAACCGGCTATTATCCGTGTGACGGTCCTTGGGGAGACTGGACAACTACTGGAGGCAATGCCTCAATTGTCTCTCCTGGCATCTGGAAAATTAACTTTGACCTTACTACCCGTCAGATCGTTTTACTGGAGACGCAATGGGCTGTTACGGGGACAGCCGCAGGAACGGTGAAAGCAATGGTCTACAATTCTGATACCCGCAAGTGGTCTTTGACGACAGAACTTACAGCCGGAAAATTGAAATTTACCACTATTCCGGTCTCTGCCGGTGATCCGACTGTAACGTATGGGGCATCCGATGGTATTGTCAGACTGTCGGAGACAGGGACGGATATTACTATCGACGAAGCTGGCACGTACCGGATAGAACTGGACTTGAGTACACCTTTTTATGATTATACTATAACGAGATAAATCAACAATTATGAAGAAATTCTTATTAAGCAGTATATTTTTGTTTTCACTGGCTTATGGAGTAATAGCTTGTACCGACGGTTTGCCGACCGACAACTGGGAAGAACCTGTCGCTCCCGCAGAGCCTGCCGTTACTACCCTGCGTGGTTCGTTCGAAAGTAAGTTTGTGAGATACTCCAAAGGTCAGCAACACGAAGCTCAGATGGAAGAAGCGAAGATCGTCACCCTTTGGAAAGACACCCTTTGGCAGAACGACCGTACACACAAACAGATAGTGTTATGGTCAGGAGATAAAAAATATGACGACCTCACTTATGAAGTCTCGGATCTGGTGAGCGATGCGAACAGCATCTCTGCCTCCAATATCCGACTTCGTTTCCCTTCCTATATAAAGGGAGACGATCAGGCACTCGATTGTGGAAATTATGAGAGCCGTACCACTACCTTGATTGCCGATGCCCTTTCCGAAGTACCCGTCACAACGCTTACCACTCAAGATCCCGTTAAGATATGGGTGACCATAAACACGCCGGCAGATGCCGTACCGGGCATATATACCGGAACCATTCAGGTGAAATCAGCCAATGAAGTGAAGCAGAAGTTTAATCTGGAATTGCTTGTCGTAGATCATCAGTTGCCTGCGGTAGCCGATTGGAGTTTCCATCTTGATTTATGGCAGTTCCCTTTCCAATTGACAACTCTGTGTCGGGACAACGGAGAAAATGTCGTTCCTTTCTCCGATGAATATTTTGCGATGATGAAGCCGTTTTATCAACTGTTGGCAGATGCCGGGCAGAAGGTAATCACCACGTATATCAAGGACGGTGCTTTCAATAGCGGACAAACGATGGTGAAGTGGTCGAAAAACGGTTCCGACGAGTGGATATTCGACTATACCGATTTTGATAAATATGTCGGGAAAATGATGGAATGGGGAATCAATAAACAGATCAGCTGTTTTTCTTTGGCCGGATGGAAGACGTCTGTCGGATATAAAGACGCGTCGGGCACAGACCGGATATTGGAACTCACCATAGGTACGGAAGAATATAACACTGTGTGGTCTGCTTTCCTGACTTCTTTCAAGATGCATCTGCAAGCAAAAGGCTGGTTTGACAAAACCGTGCTTTATATGGATGAGATTAAAGAAGACGGTATGAAGTCAATCATAGCTTTAATCAAAGAGAACGATGCGAACTGGAAAATAGGACTGTCGGGAGGAAATGTCGACAGCGGGATAGAGAACAGCCTGTATGATTATTCGACCATTTTAGGCTACGAGCGCCAGTCGGACAATGCCATTTCTACCTTCTACACTAGTTGCTCGCAGCAATACCCGAACAACTACGTTACGGCGCAAACCAATCCGGCAGAAATGCCGTGGATGGCGTGGTATGCGCTGGCAAAAGGATTCGACGGATATCTGCGCTGGGCATACGATTACTGGACACAGTCCGACCCTGCCAGTGCACAGGATGGAAGTAATGCGTCCGGCGACTTCCATATGATTTATCGCAGCGAAAATACCGCCGCCGCTGTTCCCATCTCCAGCATCCGTCTGGAATTGCTGCGGGAAGGCATTCAGGATTATGAAAAGGCACGTATACTGAACAACGGACAACTGGACGCAGCTATCCGCAATTTCACCTCTGCTTCGGGGCGTGAAGCCGCCAAGTGGGTAGGAATAGCCGAAGGAACATTGAAAGAACTATCTGCAAATGATTAAACAGAAATAGATAATGAAGAAATTAAAGAATAAAATAGCTTTCGTACTGCTGTTTATACTTGTCTCCGCCATGTCGCAGGCAAAGGGATTGGACCCACGTTTTCAGATACTCCCTTTACCCCAGAACATAGAGATACTGAAAGGGCAGGGGATAGCAGGTAGTGAACTGGCATATATCGTATCGAAAGGCGAAAGTAAAGTCCCCGTTTTAGGAACATTGCTGGACGCTTTACCCCGCATTGAAAAACAAGGAGCAGGTATTACACTTTCCCTGTCGGAACAGAACACCCCCGAATCTCCGGAAGGATACACACTGGAGATTACATCCCGGGGAGTAACGATCCAATCGCGCGGACAAGCAGGATTGTTCTACGGTTGTCAGACCTTGGAACAACTGATGGAGGATAGTCGTGACCTTCGTATCCCTATTCCATGTCTCCGAATGACGGATTATCCCGAAATCCCTTACCGTGCCGTTCACTTTGATACGAAGCATCATCTGGACCGGACGGAATACTACTACCGGACCATTGATAAACTGGCTCGCTATAAGGTAAATGCCATCATTTGGGAAGTGGAAGACAAGCTGCGCTATACCCGCCGTCCCGAAGTGGGCGCCCCCAATGCCATCAGCAAACAAGAGATGCAGGCTATCAGTCGCTATGCCAAGGAGCGTAATATTGAGATTAGTCCCTTAGTACAAGGATTGGGACACGCCGGCTTTATCCTGAAGCGCCATTGGGAACTGCGGGAAAATCCGCATAGCGACTGGGAGTTCTGTCCTTCCGACCCGCGCACCTATGAGTTGCAGTTTGATCTTTATCGGGATGCGATGGAAGCCATGCCGGACGGCAAATATCTTCATATAGGCGGAGATGAAATAACGGCTATCGGCATAGACGAACGTTGTAAAGCAACCGGAAAAACAGCTTTTGAATTGCAGATGATCTGGCTCAAAAAGGTTTGCGACTTTGCTGTGGAACATGGCAGAACTCCCATCTTCTGGGATGATATGCCTTTGAAATATGCCGACCTTTGGTGGTTGTTGCATCGCCCGCTCACCGATGATGAAATTCGTAAGAACTGGAATACCTCCCGGCTGGACGAAGCTATCAAGATGTTCCCGAAGAATTGCATCTATATGCGTTGGCATTACGAAGACCCTACCGTCTTGTCCCATCAGATGCTTCTGGAATGGTATCATAAGAATGGACTGAATGTAATGGGAGCTACCGCCGCAGCGACCGGTGAGACTCCGTTTATGCCCAGAAACAACTCCAGGGCACAATATATTAAAGATTTCTGCAAACTTGTTTCTCAAAATCAGTTGAAGGGCATCCTTGCCACGGCTTGGGATGATGCCTCTGCCCATTGGGAAACGGTGATGCGCGGACTTATAGCACAGGGCGAATATAGTTGGCATCCGGACGGGCGGACTGTGGACGAGTTTATCCGGGCGCACGCCCGAAGGGAGTTCGGATTGTCCGGTCAGCAAATGGAGTTTCTGACGGAAATGGAGAAAGCTGCTTTCTTCTTTGATCAGGCATTAGTTGTTTCCGGCACACGAAATCCTGCATGGGGAGTATCGGAAACATTCCGGTTGCTGGATTTGCCGGATCCGGAGAAACCGGGAGAATGGAAGCGGAAATATCAGGGAAGACTGGATACCGTCCGCATTGAATCGGCGCGTTATGAGAAGATTTGTAAAGGCTTGAAAGTGGCTGAACAGGCAGCTTTACGCAATCGCTACACGTTGGATATTTATAAGCAGACGAACGAACTGTTTCATTATCCGGTGAAATTGTTGGAAGTTTTAGAGGTTTATGACAGTACAAAAAACGATGAAGAACGTCTTCAAGCATTAGTAAGGATAGGTGACGTTTGTAACTCCTTCAAAAGTATGCGTGCTGAATTTGAAAAGACTTATTCGCAAACTCGTTTTATGGAGAGTCCGGAGGGGTATATTGCCGACCAGAACCACCATCATCACTTGTCTGCTTTAAGTAACAACAGTGACTGGATATTTCTGTATGAAATGCCGATGGTAGAAAAAGTGGAAAGATGGTTGAAAGAACAAAAAGATAACTAACCTTAGATTTTAAATATCGTATTGTTCTGTTGAGGACAATACAGCGTAGTGTTTTTGAAGGTATTAGTCACCATTTCGGGAAGCAGGCAATAGCTGTGCTTTCCGGAATGGCTTTTTTATTTATAATTTATAAAAATCGTTTTTATGGAAAATTCATTGAGTGATGAATTGTTTTGTTCATTGAAGAATGAACTTCGTGAAGTAGATGCACAAATCAGTGTGCATAGTGAAAAACTGTTGGAGCTGATTGACCAAAAAAAAGAATTGTCGTCCAACTGATTCGGGAAGAAGAACAAATGACGCCCACTGTTATCGAATATCGGGGAGATCCGAAACGGTACATTTCTGTTATTCTAGGTGCTATTGACCGGGGGAGGTTGACGTATAATGGAGACGCGAATTGCGAACAGACGTTCCGGTCCTTGTCAAGTGTGATAGATGTCATAAGCCCTAAGAACGGGAAAGCGCTTAGTATCGAAACGTTGGTCTCGTATGAGAAGAAAGAACGTGCCGGAGAGTTTTCAGATTATTCGGAGGGAAAATTCGAATAAAATGAGTACCCGAGAGGGAATTTAAGCCCGTTAGCAGTATAAATTCGACTTTAAAAGTTGTATGATATTGAAACTTTTATTATATTTGCACAATGAGAAGAAAAGTAATAGCATACGGTCAATACTACAAGGATTTTCTTGCCACTCTGACAGAAAAGGAAATTCAAAAAGTGAAATATGTGCTTTCATTGCTTGGAACAGAAGACCGTTTGCCTATCAAATTTATAAAGGTTATACGTGATGGTCTATATGAACTACGTATATCATATAACGGAAACATTTACCGTATCTTTTTCATTTTTGATGAAGGGCAAATAGTTGTTTTATTTAATGGCTTCCATAAGAAAACACAGAAAACCCCATCATCTGAAATAGATAAGGCATTAAAAATAAAGGAGGAATATTATGAGTACAAAAAACAACATGCTGACTGATATCAGCGCAGAACTTGATAAGGAGTTCGGAGCACCTGGGACTCCGGAACGTGAAAAGTTCGATGAAGAGGCATACGCTTTTTATACTGGTCAAATACTGTTGGATGCACGACGGGAAGCAAAAGTAACTCAGTCTGAATTAGCAAAGAGAATCAATGCAACTAAATCGTATATCTCACGTATTGAAAGCGGAGCTATAAATCCAAGTGTAGGAACATTCTACCGAATTATTAATGCATTAGGATTGAAGATTGAAATCGTAAAACCAATCATGGGTATATAGTCGAAAAAACCGAAGGATATCTTAATCCTCCGGTTTTTCATATTTTACTTTCCTATCACTTCGATTAACCAACGATTTAAGTTCCGGCTTTCTGCACTAAATTCCACTCCGATCTTTACAATAAGATATTCTTCCTTCGTATATCTTCAAAGGTTTGTATTCCAATAGGAAGTTTACGCATCAAGTTGTCCATATCTGATTCTTTTGATCTTTTGCACATCAAAGATAACAAATATTTCCTGAAGTCTGCTTCAATTGGTGGGTTGATTTGAAAATGCGGTGAGAAATCGAAAAAAGACGGTTGTGTTTTTCCGATTTTCCGCCGTCTTTTTGGAGAAAGAAAAGGTAAAAAGTGAGAGGAGTGAGAGAGGATTTCTAACATTCGTATTTTTTTTAGAGAAATATAGAAAGTAGAAATAAAGAAATAAAATAGAAAAAGTTTCAATTCCTCTCTCACTCCTCTCACTTTTGGGGGTGAAGATGATGAAAAATAATATAAAACGAGGAAATGTGTTGTATAGTTGAACAACATTCCTTATATTTGCGTTATGGAAAAGAAACGTAAGATCCGTACATACGGAGGTTACTTTGAGGCTTTCATGGAGACTTTAACCGAAAAGGAACAAGATAAGATTCAATACGGATTACTCTTGTTGAAAACACAAGAAAGACTCTCCGCTAAATTTGTGAAGTTTATTCGGGATGGAGTTTTTGAACCTCGCACAGAATATAATAACAATATATACCGGGTATTTTTCATATTTGATGATGGTAATATTGTTGTGTTGTTCAATGGCTTTCAAAAGAAGTCACAAAAAACACCTGGTCATGAAATTGATAAAGCAGTTAAAATAAAGGAGGAATATTATGCAGATAAACAATCATCAAATAGTAGATTATGATGCTGTCCTTGATGCCAAATTTGGTGCTGAAGGTACTCCCGAGCGTGCAGAGGCAGAAGAAAAGGCCTACGCCTTTTATACAGGACAGATTATCGAGGACGCAAGAAAAAAGGCTAAAATCACTCAGGCTGAATTAGCTCGGCGTATCGGTTCTGACCGTTCTTATATTTCAAGAGTAGAAAGTGGTCAGACAGAGCCTAAAGTATCTACTTTCTATCGTATAATGAATGCGTTAGGCTGTAAAATCGAATTTTCAATGATTTTGTAAAAACAATAAATGCAGAGTATCTGTCAAGATGACTCTGCATTTTGCTATATTCACAAGGCTTTCCCGCTTCTATTCATACAGCCTGTTTGATTTTACCTGCTCGATATCTATAATAAATACGGCATATCGGCGCCCGTTATTTCCTTTTTTGGATTCAAAATGGTGTTTAGTCATCACTTTCCCCAACTGTATTTTTGATCCGATGGAATACTGATAACCGGTACGCTCACGTATTAGTTCCGCAATCTCACTGACAGTCAGATAATAAACCTTCTCGAAACGTTCCGGCTTGCGGATATGCGTAAGAACCATTTCTTCTTCCGGTGAATGAAAGATGAAAGCCTCGTTATTCTCTTCAAGCCGTTCATTGTCCGCTTGCGTGAACCAGTATTGATATCCCGGCTTATTCAGCAGATATTTGATCTGAGCATAGAGTTGCGCATAATTGATGGTAATAAATTGGATGGAATAAGGATGAAAACAAAGGAAACGCCGGTTGCCTGTCGTGTCGTGAAGCACTTCCTGATAATTGCAGGTTCCTGCAAAAGAGGCCGTATGAGGGAAGTTTTGCGAACGGCGTGCATATGGCAGACGGAAACTAATCACTTTGCGCGTTACCAAATCTTTGAATGCATTCAGTTCCC
This sequence comes from Bacteroides sp. RCH18, assembly GCF_058231005.1. Lineage (NCBI taxonomy): Bacteria > Pseudomonadati > Bacteroidota > Bacteroidia > Bacteroidales > Bacteroidaceae > Bacteroides > Bacteroides sp. RCH18. Next base: position 1,764,085 of record NZ_JBIPTC010000002.1, read on the forward strand.
GACCGCTCATCCCTTCAAACTCGTCGAGATTGATCAGCATGGCCTGCGTTATTTTAGCTAAATCATCTTTATTGTTCGAATTGATTAGTCCGGTAGAGAGATAAGCACGCAGTTCGGGAGGCAGGAGATTATTGATAAAGGTAGTCTTTCCTATGTTCTGTATCTCGCTGCATAGCAGAAGTACCGTGTGATTGACAATATTCTCCTGAGTAGCCGCTGCGCACATCGCCACCAGATAACGTTCCAGGCATTCCGCCCAAAACTCCTGATGACTCGTCTGGACACTATCCGCCAGGATACGGATATAGTCGGTTCCGTCCCATTCGGGCAGTAATTCGAAATACTCGCGAATAGGATGATACGACTGGCTGAAATCGGAGTAAATCAGATTTTCGATTGTTTTGACAGTACAGGGATATCCCAACTCGTTGATTTCTATCCAGATACTGTTTTCCATCATCTCATCCAAGATGCGGAAAGGCTCCGGTTTCTCGGTGTCGGGACGCCTTCTGCGATATTCCATGATATGCAGCACTTCGTTGTAGCGTGTTTCGTAGTGCTCGCTGATATATTGCTCTATCCGTAATATTCGTTTCTGCGTGCCATTCAGCTTACAGGTATTAAATTCGTCGGTATGAGCGTAGGCGCTATTGATCAAAGAGACTGTCTCGTCTGCCGGAAAGTCTGTAAACTGGCTTTTGATAAAAGCGGATGCTTCCTCCTGCGGAATGCCGTAGCGATTGAAGGTACATGAGAGATGGTGCAGATAATTGTTCCGGTTGCCTGCTATGTATTTTTCGGATTTGTTGTGATAGTAGGTTAAAGTCAGCACCAGAGAAGCGTTGGCGGAATGGGCGTTGAGCGCTGTGTCTTCATTCGTCGGGGGGCCGTCCGGAGGAGTCTGTTGTTTACTGCCGGAGAGACTTTTACGATTTGAAACCTTGTAGGATGCCTGAGGTTGATCTACAAGAAAAGCGTCAGCGTTCGGATTGAAATAGATCTCCGGATCGTAAGAGAACAGACAGGTGCGTGCCACATCCTGACCGGAGGTGTCGATTTCTATCTGACAGAGTTCGGTGTAAAAAGAAACGAGTCTGGTGTAAGCTGCATGATGGAAGTCTTCTATTTCTTGAAGGGTTTCGGGCAATGTCTCATCCGGATGGCATGCGCGTACTATGATTTTCACGCCCATCCCTTTGGGACTGATAAAGGCGATGCGGGTGTAATCGCATCTCTTGATGATAGGGAGGATGCGTGCCAATTCTTCTTTGCTGAGGTGGTCGATGTCTATCACGATGTGTCCCAGATATTTGACGAGGTTCACTTTGGTACGCCTTCCTCGGTAGCTGGCGGAGAAGGCGATTGCCGGCAATTCTTTTTTCTTCTCATTGGCAGCCTTTTCTCCTTGCTCTGCAAAGATGCGGCGTATTTCTTCGACTTTTTCCCGGTAGGTAAAACTGCCGATAGTGGACACTATTTCTTCTTCGGTCATCTCTGCTATTGCGTAGTAGAAACCTTGAAATATGGTGAAATGTTTCATTTTTATTTTGATTATTGTTTGTCGATGCAAAGGAACTTCTTTGCGAAAATGTGTAAAGGAACTTTGTGTAAAATGGCAATAAGTTACTACGGTTCGCCCAAAAAGTGTATGATAGTTGCCACTTGTTTCGGCGAAAGGAGACGGTTGCGTGCGCGGTAACCTTCCTGCTCGAGTTCGTGCAGGAGAGGGAGGTTGTAAATAATCCAACGACGAAGTATTTGTAAAGCAACTTTGAGGCAGACATGGGGATTGTAAAGGTGAGCCAGTTCCGCTTTGGTATAGGTGCGGATAAGGAAAGAATCTTCTTTGTAATTCATGATGTTTTCTTCTTGTTTTATGCTATAAAGTTACAAAAAAATCCTTGTTTTTCAAAGGTTTGACTTCGTTTTTATTCGTTGGGAATCAAGAAACTTCGTTGGGGAATATGGCTTGTCCGGATACCCTTATCTTTGTGCTGTTAACAAGAAAGGGATGCATCCTATGTATTATAAACTTTAAAATTATTTTATTATGGCAATGACAGTATCTTATTCAGTGGTGCCGCGCAAGAATCCTGCAAAAAAGAGCGAACCGGCAAAGTATTATGCACAGGCGCAGGCGTCGGGAGAGTTGGACTTTGAAGAGTTGTGCGAAGCGATCACCAGTCGTTCTACTTGTACGGAAACGGATGTACGTGCGGCTATTTCGGGTATTCTTTACGAAGTGAAGCGTGCGTTGAAGGCAGGAAGAATTGCGAGGCTGGGCGATTTGGGCAGTTTGCAGATAGGACTGAACAGTGAAGGTGCGGCATCGGTCAAGGAATTTTCCGGTTCGATGATTAAGGGGGCGCATCTTATTTTCCGTCCCGGAAAGACGCTGGCGGAGTTGATGAAGATTCTGAGTTATCAGCAAGTGCTGACCCGTGCGGTGGCGCAGGCGGGTGCGGGCGATGACGGGGGAGAAGACCCTGACAAGAACCCCGGTTCCGGCGGTGATGGCTCCGGCGATGAAGAGGCTCCGGACCCTACGGTATAATTGGCAGACGGGTCAAGGTAATAACGAATTAAAATAACTACCACTTAATATTTTGATAAGATGAAAGAAATAGTAAACCGGATTTTAGATGTGATCATGTATCTGATTCCTTTCTTCGGAAAGAGAAAGCGGGACAAGGTGGTGAGAGAAGTGCGCTATCATACTACTTGTAAGGAGGTGTGCAAAGTGAAAACGACGGAAAGGGAAAAGGAACATGAGAAAGATTAGTCTGATCGTGATCCATTGTTCCGCCACCCGTGTCGATTGCGACTTTACGGCAAAGGATGTGGATACGGCTCACCGTTATCGTGGCTTTTCGTGCTGGGGGTATCATTATTATATACGCAAGTCGGGCGAGATTGAGCCGATGCGGGATGAAGATACGGTCGGAGCTCATGCACGTGGCTATAATGCGATCAGCTTAGGTGTATGCTATGAGGGCGGTCTGGATGAGAATGGAAAAGCGGCGGATACGCGTACCCCCCGTCAGAAGGAGGCGCTACATCGCTTGGTACACGAATTGTTGCAGCGTTATCCGGAAGCTAAAGTAGTAGGGCATCGGGATTTAAGTCCCGACACCAACTATAATGGGATCGTAGATCCTTGGGAACGGATTAAAGAATGCCCTTGCTTTGAGGTCATTGGAGAATTCTCCATTAATTAACTACCACCGTAGTGAAATACTCTTTGAATACCTCCGCAGCTTTTTCAAGCTGTTCGGGGGTATTTTCTTTTACCCCTTTCATCTTGTATTCCTGTCCCATCGCTTCGTACTTATGTACGCCCAGTGTATGGTAAGGCAGTATTTCCACCCGTTGGATCATCTTATATTTTCCGAGTGCTTCTCCCAGTGCGCGTATGTCTTCTTCAAAATCGCTGTATCCGGGCACTAGCACATAACGCAGCCAGAAAGGTTTCTCCTGTTCTTCCAGCCAGGCGGCCGTGCGGATGGTTTGCTCGTTGCTTCTTCCGGTCAGCGTCTGATGGCGGTTGGGGTTGAATTCCTTTATATCCAATAACACAAGATCGGTCAGCTTGAATAATTCTTCTACGTCTTCGTTCCAAAGTCCTCCGTTGCTGTCCAGACAGACATGGATGCCTTTTTCTTTCAGTTCGCGGACCAGCGGGACGAGTGCTTTCGCCTGAAACGTCGGTTCGCCTCCGGAGAAAGTGATTCCTCCTCGTTTCCCGAAGAAGGGGCGCTGGCTCATTGCCATGCGGACGATTTCTTCCGGTGGGGTAGGCGTGCCTCCCTTTCCTGCTATCGTATCCGGATTGGCGCAATAGAGGCAGCGGAAGTTGCATCCTTGAAGAAAAACGACGAGCCGTAAGCCCGGCCCGTCGAATGTTCCCATACTTTCGTATGAATGTACGTTTATCATCATATAGAGTAATAGATTACATACGTTCGTGGAAGCTACGGCTGATAACTTCCAGTTGGTGTTCGCGGCTCAGCTTCACGAAGTTTACGGCATAGCCGGAAACGCGGATGGTCAGCTGCGGATAGTTCTCCGGATGCTCCATGGCATCGTACAGCATATCACGGTTCAGTACGTTTACGTTCAGGTGGTGGGCACCTTTGGTGAAGTAACCGTCCATCATCGTCACGAGGTTCTCGATACGGTCTTCGTCCGTAGCACCCAGTGATTTCGGAACGATAGAGAAGGTGTTGCTGATACCGTCCTGTGAGTCACGGTAACGAAGTTTCGCTACAGAGCTCAGAGAAGCGATCGCACCATTCTTGTCGCGTCCGTGCATCGGGTTGGCACCCGGAGCGAAGGCAACACCTTTGGCACGTCCGTCGGGAGTAGCACCGGTCTTTTTGCCGTACATCACATTGGAAGTGATAGTCAGCAAGGAGAGGGTAGGACGGGCATTCTTGTAAACAGGCAATTTCTTCAATTCTTCGCTGAAGAAGTATACCAGGTCTACGCCAAGGTGGTCTACCTTGTCGTTGTCGTTACCGAAGCAAGGGAATTCTCCTTCGATGTCGAAGCCTTCTGTCAGGCCGATATCGTTGCGGCGGGCAGTTACTTTCGCATATTTGATGGCAGACAGTGAGTCGAGTGCGATGGAAAGTCCGGCAACACCGTAAGCAAGGTTTATGCGCGGGTTCGTATCTACAAGAGCCATCTGGGCTTTCTCGTAGTAATACTTGTCGTGCATATAGTGGATGATGTTCATCGCTTCGTTATATACGCGGGCGATTTCGGTCAGCACTTTCTTGTAGTTGTCCATTACTTCTTCGAACTTCAGCGTGTCACTGGTCAGTACGGGGATGTTCTTCACCATGACTGTACCGGTATTCTCGCAACGTCCGCCGTTGATGGCAAGCAACAGGGCTTTGGCCAGGTTGCAACGGGCACCGAAGAACTGAATCTGCTTGCCTATTTCCTGATATGATACGCAGCAGGCGATTCCGTAGTCGTCGGACTGACGTACTTCGCGCATCAGGTCGTCATTTTCGTACTGGATAGAAGAAGTGTCGATAGAAACCTTTGCACAGAATTCTTTGAATCCTTCCGGAAGTTCCGGGCTCCAGAGTACGGTCAGGTTCGGTTCCGGTGAAGGGCCGAGGTTGTACAATGTCTGCAGGAAACGGAAAGAGGTCTTTGTCACTTTGGTACGTCCGTCGTTGAGACGTCCGCCCAGAGATTCGGTTACCCAGGTCGGGTCGCCTGCAAAGATGTCGTTGTATGATTGCATACGCAGGTGGCGGACCATACGCAGTTTGATGACAAACTGGTCGATCAGCTCTTGCGCGAACGATTCGGTGATGGTTCCTTTGCTCAGTTCATATTCCAGATAGATATCGAGGAAAGAAGAAACGTTACCCAGTGACATGGCGGCACCGTCTTGTTCTTTGACGGCGGCAAGGTAAGCCATATATACCCACTGTACGGCTTCTTGTGCCGTGTAAGCGGGACGGCTCAGGTCGAGACCGTAGTATTCGCCCATCACTTTCATGTCTTTCAGTGCCTTGATCTGTTCTGCCACTTCTTCGCGCAGACGGATACGGGCCTCTGTCATCGGACCGGTGAGGTTGTGCAAATCTTCCTTCTTTGCTTCGATCAGACGGTCGATGCCGTAAAGAGCCATACGGCGGTAGTCACCGATGATGCGTCCGCGTGCATAATTGTCGGGAAGTCCGGTGAGGAATCCCAGCGAACGGAAGGAACGGATTTCTTCCGTATATACGTCGAATACTCCGTCGTTGTGCGTCTTGCGGTAGTGAGTGAAAATATCTTTTACGCGTTCGTCCACTTCCACACCGTTTTCGTGACAGGCTTTGCTGACTACGTTGATACCTCCGAAAGGCTTGATGGCACGTTTCAGAAGTTCGTCTGTCTGCAGGCCGACGATCAGTTCGTTTTCCTTGTCGATATATCCGGCCTTGTGGGAAGTGATGGTTGATACGGTAACATTATCTAATGAGCGGACACCGTTGTTTTCTCTTTCTTCTGCCAACGCTTCGAGGCAGCGGTTCCATACGGCTTTGGTACGTTCTGTAGGTCCTTCGAGGAATGAAGCATCTCCGTAATACGGAGTGATGTTATGACTTACGAAATCTCTGACGTTGATTTCGCTGCTCCAAAGACCGTCTTTAAAGATCTTGTTTAATTCCATAAAATGATAAAATTAGAGGTTGTAGTTATCCTATTCTTTAGAGCGCACAAAGTTACAATCATTTTTCATATAATCAGCATAAATATGCTCTATTTTATGCTTTTCAACATAAAATACCTATTAATTGCTATCCTTAGGAAAAGATTAGATTAAATTTTTAGTGAAAACTCTTGCAAGTTTAAAATATCTTCGTACCTTTGCACCGCTTTTAACGAAAAGCACTTCTGATAAGGAAGTTTTGGAGAGGTGGCAGAGTGGTCGATTGCGGCGGTCTTGAAAACCGTTGTACCGCGAGGTACCCGGGGTTCGAATCCCTGTCTCTCCGCAACAAACGCTGAAAATCAGCAGATTGCAAAACAAACACCCAGTTTTACACCCAAGAATGCAAAGTCGGGTGTTTTTGTTTTATTTAAGATAATACAACCACTACATAATAAAAGAGTAGCGATATTAAAAGAATCCGATGAGAAAAGACTAATATTTATCTATCCATTCAGTTTGATTTTTCAGGACTTTACATCGTCCTGAAAGTATTTGTTATTGTATTCCAACGTCAGGAGTGGATTATAATACAAGTTTTTTGTGTGGATAGAATTTCGTTTTGCTTAATGTACGAAAGTACTTATCTATAAACGCATGAAATATTAGCACAATGAATCATTGGAAATCAACTTTGGCCGTGATAGGAATAGGCCAACTCATATCTATTTTAACAAGTTCGATTGTTGGCTTCTCCATTATTTTTTGGATTAGCAACGAATTTAAATCCCCGACAGCTTTATCTCTGGCTATTTTAGCTGGATTTTTACCACAATTTGTATTAGGCTTGTTTACCGGGGTCTATGTTGACAGATGGAATCGAAAGAAAACGATGTTTTATTCGGACTTGTTCATCGCGTTCTGTACCCTATGTCTTTTTATTGTGATAACCAAGGGTTATAAAGACCTTTCTTTTTTTTATCTATTGACTGCTTGTCGTTCAATAGGCAGTACGTTTCATGCACCTGCTTTACAGGCAAGCATCCCTCTACTGGTTCCCAAGCACCATCTTGTCAGGGTATCAGGTTTGTACCATTCCATTCAATCCTTCAGTGAGGTGATAGCTCCCGTTGTAGGGGCAAGCCTCGTTGTTTGGCTTCCCATACAGTATATTCTGCTCATAGATGTGATCGGAGCTGTTGCTGCTTGTCTGACCTTACTTTGTGTCCAGATTCCTTCTCTTCAAAAAACGAAAGTTCTTCCAGATTTCAAAAAAGAACTGACGGAATGTTGGCATACCTTGCGGCGTACAATGGGCATTTTGCCTTTATTCGTATGCTTTACGCTGGTGACTTTTGTCCTTATGCCTGTTTTTACGTTATTTCCTTTTATGACGCTTCTGCATTTCAACGGAAACATTTTGCAAATGGGAGTTGTGGAAATGGGTTGGGGCTCAGGGGCATTGTTGGGCGGTTTAGTACTTGCCTGTAAGGCTTTGAAAAGCAAGCAAACATTAGTGATGCATACGGCTTATGTGATATTGGGATTGTATCTGATTAGCGCCAGTTATTTACCATCAAGCGCATTTATAGGTTTTGTTTGCCTAACATTTACAGGAGGCATAGCCTATTCCATTTACCATGCGCTTTTCATCGCTATTATTCAGCAGAACTTGGCTTCGGACATGCTTGGACGGACTTTTTCTCTCATCTTTAGTTTGAGTACCTTTCCATCAATGCTGGGTATCGTAGCTTCAGGATATTGGGTGGAAGCATGGGGTATCACATCCGTCTTTATGATCAGCGGATGGGTTATCTTTCTGATTGGAGTGGGTGCAAATTTTATTTCTTCAATCAAGCAGTTGGATAATTACGCATAGTATTATTTATTAAAGAATTATTATATGACAAAGAAAGAACACACTACGATTACAGAGTTATTTCAAGTTTTGGACTTGTTGGAAAGCCTGGACATGCAGTTTTGGTTGGATGGAGGCTGGGGAGTGGATGTCTTGTACGGACAGCAAACCCGCTTGCATAGAGATATTGACATTGATTTTGATGCCAATTATACAGACCAACTCCTTGATCTTTTGCAGGAGAGAGGATATCAAATTGAAACAAATTGGTTGCCCACCCGTGTGGAACTGTATAGCAAAGAATTAGGCTATATTGATATCCATCCTTTTGTCTTGAATGCGGACGGCACTTCCAAACAAGCCGACTTGGATGGAGGCTGGTATGAATTTCAACCGGACTATTTTGGAACAGCAGTCTTTGAAGGCAGAAGCATCCCTTGCATTTCTGCAAAAGGGCAACAAGTATTCCATTCGGGCTACGATTTAAGAGAGAAGGATATTCACGATTTATCTATAATTAAACAATGTATAACAACAATGAGCCTAACAATTAGATAAGAACAAGAAAATGACAGAAAAACAAATTGTCTGGTATATCTTACTTACAGAAGTAAAGATAGACAGTGACACCCAGTCTGTCACATCCCTGAGTGTAGCTCCATTGGCAGTCTTGCCGGAATTCCAGCGTAAGGGAATTGGGGGGGATGTTGATTCAGTAAGCCCATCAGAGGGCAGCACTTTTGGGTTACGGCACAGCAGTCGTATTGGGGCATAAAGAGTATTATCCTCGATTTGGCTATCGCAAGGCTATCGATTTAGGAATTGAATTTCCTTTCGAAGTCTCTCATGAATATTGCATGGTGGCTGAATTAATACCTGGAGCTACTGAGAATGTGAAAGGTATGGTTTGTTATCCAACTGACTTTAAATAGTTTAACAAGTAAAATTCATTATATAACTCGGACTGGGTATTTCAATTTCCCAGTCCGTATTCTGATAGTACTTATTCAATTGGAAGATTGTGTTGCTTCAAGAATGAAAGTTTATCCCAATACCCTCTTTGAAAGACGATTTTGTTATCTTTTACATGAAAAAAATCCGCATCCACGAAGTCCAAGAGAGTCTTTCCATTCCATGATAGCCCATTCGCCATCTTCAAAAATATTTTCCACCATACAAACCATTTTAGCAGTGGTAAATTCATTCACAAACATTTTGTAGATTGATTCTTTACCTATTATTGGTTCGTTTGCGACTTGATGATTTACTGCATTAGTAGCATACAGCTCTGCTATATGATAAGCATCTGCTTTGTTAAAGCAATCTATCCATTTTTCCAAAACTTCTTTAGGCTTCATTTTTTATAAATTCTTAGGATTTTGATTCTGTAATAAAAACAATCTGTTTGGATGCATAGATACTTGATTTTATTAATAATAGGCTATTCTATATTCTAAATCCTCTGGATTTTTGCTCTCTCTGCACCGAGTTACGTAGATTCTGCTGTAACTTTTCCCATTGTTCCTTAAACCATTGTACTATGGGTTGTCGGTTTATGGTCAGCATAAGCTTACCACTATCCATCGGATGTTTCTCAACCCTAAAAATATCATTCTTGATGTCAAATTTCCACCTGTGTTCTTCGGAATAAATTTTGCCACTACATTGTATGGATTCTTTCTTTGTCAAGAGGTTTTCTATCATGTCTTTGGTAAACCCGATAACAGCGCATAATTTTTCCATTCTCAACATCTCTTTGAACATGGGAAACCATTTGTGGGCTTTTTCAAGCAAGGTGCTCAATCGTGATATTTCCTTGTCTTTGGCTTCAAGTTCTTGATTATGTATTCTTTGAAGATTACGAATTTGTCTGCTATGCTGTTCCTGTATTTGTTGTATCTGAATTTTTAATTCATCAGTAGCTTTGTCCCGTTTGGTAATTTCCTGATGTAGCTGCTCGATGTGATGTTCCAGTTCTTTCAGCTTACCGCTTCCGAAAAGAGAACCTACACCGCTTGCTATGGCGGTAGCAGCATTGGTGGCTGTTTTCTTTAGTTTGTCCGTGCGTATCTCTGCTTTTACCTGTTTGAGTTCCTGTTCGGCAAGGCTTACTTGTTGTTCCTTGTGTCGCTTGGTTTCCTCTATACGTTGCAGTTCGGCTTTCTGCTTCTCAATGATGAAATCATTTCGTTCCAGATGCTCTTTACCTGTGACAGCTTTTGCCTGTCCACGTTCCATCAGGAGAATATCGGAAGCAAGGGTCTGCATGGTTGCCATATCCTCGTCATTGAGCTTTCGGCTCTTTCCAGTTTCATGGTTCATCCAGTCGAATACGACATGAGCATGATAATTTGGTTTGAACCATCTGTTACCGACTTGGAAGCTCTCCTTGTCTTCTGCTTCCGGCTGACCGTTCAGCCAATGCCCTTCGTCTTTATGCAGGAAAATCTGTAGCGGAGTGATGCCCCAGCGTCTTTGGCACTCTTCACCGAATTTGCGTACATCAGCCAGTGTGGTGTCCGGTCTGATAAGCAATACTCCTTCACGGATGGGTGAGCATCCCGCCACCTTGATAATCTTTCCATTCTTTCCCTTGCGTTCCCTTTCCTTTTCCTGCATGGCACGTCCGGTCTTTTCCTTGACCATTTGCTTGATATTGTCATAATGAGTTCGCAGTTCGGGAGTGCCGAAGTCGGGATTTATCCACTGTTCGTTATCGGTGGAAAGTTCGGGAACGACATAGATTCTGGACTCCCCGATATTACGCATATACTCGGCAGTCCTTCGGTTGTGTGCCTCGCTCGATGCGATGTTGCAAGGCTTGATATGTATGCTTGATTTTGTTGCCATAGCTTCTTTCCTTTGTTTACAATTGATTTACTTTGCTCGCTTTCGCAGAGGGGTTCTTAGGGGTAACCCATAAGCGGAGATTGCAAAGAGAGGGTCACTCTTTGCTCGGGGTTCTCAGGGGTGAAACGCCCTGAGTGGGTCATTAGGGCAAAGCCCTAATCCCCTCGGGAGAGCCCACAACTACGAAAGCGAAGCGTGTAGTTATAGTGGGCTATAACTGGAAGCCGTTCTTCTTTTCCGGTGATTGGCTGCGCACCCCTTTGGCGGACTGGAGCTGCCTTTTTCTTTCAATCTGTTTCTGTAAGTATTCGTTCAAGTCCTTGCATCCTCTGTAAATCTGCGAAGCGTCCCGGATGTACCGCTCTCTGCCGTATTCCATGCGGATTTGCCGGAGTGCTTCCAGTCCTGCATGGTCGTTGTCGAAAAAGCAGTGGATGCGTTCGTAATTGCCCAACGGATAGAGAGCCTTGTTTACATTCGATACGGAGTTCAATACAATGTAGTCCTGCCCGTCCAATTCCGGATAATTTGGGCAGCTCTCTTGTCTCAATGTCAAAAAGGAGAGGTAGTCCATAAATCCCTCGAACACATAACAGGTATTCCTCGCTTTTCCCGACTGCCTGATGTGGGAGATTTCCTTTGGGGCGATGCAGCCCTTGAAATAGCGGTTGCGGATTTCATATCCACACGAACCATTGGGAAAGGCGATGGCAAAGTACCGCTTGCCGTTGTGAGTGAAACGTGCTTCACTACATTCTCTTTTCGCCAGTTTTATGTTAATTCCTCTACCTTGTAAGTAGGCAAGCAGGGCAGTAGATGACAGCGGAACAATCTCCAACTGTTGGAAGCTCGGCTCGGAAGAGTTTTGCTTTCCAAAAGAGAAAGATACCGGGCGCACGTGCGGTGTCTGCTCTGCTATCCGTTTCAAGATGTAAGGTACATGGTCGGTAGCGTACAGGTGTGCAGCCAGTTCTATGATACCACCACCTTTACCCAAACCGAAGTCATACCATTGTTCACGTTCGGTATTTACCTTGAACGAGGCTTCGGCTTCTTCCCTTAACGGTGATTTATACCACAGATTGACACCTTGTTGCTTGACGGGAGAATATCCTAAACTATGCAGATAATCCGCTATTCTGATTTGCTTGGCTGTCTGTATATCCATAAAATGATTGTTTTAGTAGTTGGTGAATTGGTTTATTTTTCTTTTTGCCCGTACCTTTTTAGGAAGTACGGTCTATAATCACTTCACTAAATTCTCGTATATATAGGATACGGTAATAAAGTGAAGTGATTTAGTCCCATTCCCCAAGCACTTCACTATATTCCTAATATATACACCCCGAGAATAAAGTGAAGTGATTGTAGGGAAATGGGCTAATAGTGGAAGTCAGGCATGAATGTGTATTTTCTGCCTGTCTCCTGCACTATCATCCGTTTGTTGCGGAGCATGGTGATGAGCGATACCGCCTTTTTATGGTTCAGCTTTACACCCACTGACATATAGGTCTTGATTAAGGCATCTTCCAGTTCCTTGTAGCCGTATTCCTCTTTCAGCCCGAAAACGGCTTCCAATGCGATACGGTGCTGCTGCTCGGTGATATGCCTGTAAGGGTCGAACTTCTCTTCTTCGGGTCTTCCCGGCTTCTTTGTTTCAGGTTTGTATCCCTCAATGAGTTCGGGAAGGGCTTTGTCGTTGATACGGAATGCGAAAGGCTCAAAGTCCATTGCCCGGATGTGAATGGCTGAAACATGGCTGATGTCACCGTTGCCCTTGTCCTTTTCTACCTGCAATACGGTTTCCGCCTTGTTGTTCAACTCCGTACCAATGTGCCCTCTTGCGTTCTCATCCCCTTTGTTCTGATGCAGTATCGTATGGATATGTATCTGCCTGTCGTCCGTCCACTGCATCAGCTTGGATATGATGCGTGTTGATTCACTGGGGCTGTTGATGTCATACACCATATCCCGTATGCCGTCTATAATTACAAGACCGATTTCGGGTGTATTGTAAATAGCCTGTTCCACAATCCTGATACGCTGCTCAGGCGTGTATTTTCTTAAGGCAAGAAATTCAAGATTCTCATTGTCCCTATCATCTGGCAAACCAGCCATTCGCAAAATGCGCGTCATGACTTTCAGACAATGGTAAGGGCTTTGCTCTGTATCAACATAAAGCACTTTCCGCTTATCTTCAGGCAGTTCAGCCACATACCGCAGCACTGTGCCGTTCTTCAATGCAGCGGCTACGATAGCCGATACATTGAACGTTTTTTTACTTTTGGCTTTGCCGATGGATGCGCTGAAATTACCCAATGTCCCAATGACAGAATCATGTACTTTAAGGATTTCAGGTGCTTTCTCATAACTTTTCGACAGGCTCAAACGTGAGGCTTGCCAAAGGATTATGGCTTCTTCAGCCGATATTTCCTTAGTCTCTTTCATATAGTCCATAGCCATGCCTCCCGTTATTTCCGTCCTCCTGTTTTCTTTCCAGCCAGTTCAAGGGCAAGCTCAACATCCACGATAATCTTACGTCCTATCTGAGTGATTGCCTTGTCAATCTTTCCGCTTTTCTTGATACGGTTGGCGGTGGGTAGGCTGCACCCGAACAGTTTGGCTATGCCCAGTATTCCGTACACATATTTTCTTTCTGTGTCTGTAATGGGCTGTGGCTGCGTTTCCGTTTGACGGGAAGCGTGCTTACTTAGGAATATGAACTCTTCACCTGTCATCTGCCAGACGGGTTTTGATAATAATTCTTGAAGATTTTTCATCGTTCAATCTATTTAGTCGTTTAACAATCAGCCCTGCGCACTGGCTGTTATCTCTGTTCTCGAACGATGCAAAATTAGGTAGGGTTGTAAGTGGTAAGGATGTGGTTGATATAAATGGAATATCTTGTTATTTATCTGAATATCAGATAATAAAAATACCACTCAAAAATTTAATTTGAGTGGTAAAAGTGGTTGTTTCGTAAAATGTCAGGGCATATCACAGATTATCGGAATATACCATCCATTTCTTTGGCAAATTTCCGGTTGCTGTCACTGGGGAAATCGGAAACAGGCTCTTTGTACTTTGACTTGTAGTAGCTTTCCTCAATATCCAATATTTTCAGGATATTCCTCTTCCAATTCTCCCTGTCCTGTTTGGGCAGTTTTTCGCTCATCAGGAATATCAGATAGCAGGTACGTATTTTTTCTCTCGGTCTGATTTGGGGTTTGGTGTCGCTTGGTAGCAGGTTCATGCAGGTATAGAAATCATGTTCGGAAATATTCTCGAACTGTTCTCCCACGCAGGTTACATGAATGAGCGAAAGCAGTTCCATATTGAAATACTCAGTCTGTTTCGTTCCCAGCACTTCTTCCTGTATGTTGGGGGCATTTGGTTCTTGTTCGGCTGGCTCTTCCGGCTCGTTTGTTTCATCAAATACATATTTCGCCAATGTCTCTTTGAGGTGGCAGCCCAGCCGATAGATTTCATTGAAACGGCTTTTTGCATATTGCAGGGCTTTCTCTCTGGTCTGTTTTTGCAGATCGTAGAGTTCGGTCAGCTTGTTTTTTTTCTCCTCGTATTCATCTTTGTACCGTTCATATTCCATTTCCGCACGCTTTTCATCCTCTGCAGTGTGTTCCCGATAACCTATGGAATCGTATCGGTGGTATGCTTCGTTTAGCGGAGCATGGAGCTTGGTCGTCTTGTATTGCTGTTCTTCTATGGCTTCTTTATAGATTTCTGAAACTCGGAAGCAGATATTGTAAACGGTCTGTTCATCTGGCATACATCCTTTCTTGTAATAACTTATGTTTTCGCATACTTCCTTTTTCAGGCTATTCAGAATCAGTGTGTATTGCTCCTGTGGAAGATGAAACACCAGTTCAAGAATGGCTGTTTCAAGAACCGTTACATCATTGTAGTCCAGATAGAACTTGGTAATGAATTTCTGCTTTTCAAAAGAGAAACCTTTATTATCAAACCAGTCTTTATATATTCTGTTCAATTCTCCGTATCGGGGAATCAGCGTTGTAATTACATCTTTCATGGACGCAACTATTTTTGAGTGTTATTGTCTTTGTCAAGGAAAGAGGCCAGTTCTTCTTCCACTTCTTCCACGCTGGGCAACGCTGATTTCAGTTTCTCGGGAATCGCTTTGCTCAATTGGTAATCGCTGATGCCGATGGGCTGGTCATAGCCTGTCAATGCGTATTGTGCCACAACTTCGTCTTTTCCCTTGCATAGCAACAACCCGATAGTCTTGTTGTCATTCTCTCCCCTCAGTTTATCATCCACCACATTGATGTAGAAGTTCAGTTGTCCTGCATACTCCGGTTTGAATGGGGTAGCCTTTAATTCTACCACGATATATGCGTGCAACGGAATGGAATATAGAATCAGGTCGGCAAAGAAATCGCTGTTTCCGACTTGGAAGTGCTTCTGCCGGGCAACGAAGGCAAAACCGTTGCCCATTTCCAACAGGTAGCGGGTAACGTGTTTCACCAGCTGTTCTTCAATATCCCTTTCGTCTGCTTTTTCTTTGGCTCCTGCCAAATCAAAGATGTACGGGTCTTTGAGTAGGTAATTGGCAAGGTCGCTTTGTGGAGCCGGAAGTGTGGTCGTGAAATTGTTTACCTTGTTGTTACTGATTTGTCGGCTATACAAATCACTGTCAATTTGCATTTTCAATACATTGCTGCTCCATCCTATTTCCACAGACTGCTTCATGTACCAGTAGCTTAGACCTAAAGGTAGCGAACTGTCAAGTATAGTCATTTGGCTTGTCCAGTTTATTTTGGCTATAGGAGAGGTCAAGAAAACTTCTTCTATTTCCCTGATTCCCATCCTGTAAATGGCAGACACGGTTTTTCCCACATCTTCAAATTGCGCAGGAACTTCCTGCGTAATTGCTAATGATTGACAATCAATCGATTGTATTTGCGCAGTAAGTTCCTGCGTAAATTGCTTGTCATTCAGTTTTAATACTTCATTGGTCACACTCTGTATGGTTGGGACAGACAGGCTTGCATCTGTTTCTATGAAACTTTGCAACGCTCTTAAAGGATATGCTTTTGCAAACTGGCACATATAGGTAAGGTTACGTTCCGAATAGCCTTTCTTTTCAGGGTAATGCAGTCGGATAGCCTTTGCCAACTGCTTGATGATTTTGCTTCCCCATCCGTGCAGCTGCTGGTGATAAAGGATGTAATTGCCTATCTTCCAGTAATGGAACAGCATTTGTGCATTGGCTGCAACAATCAGCCTTACTTGTGCCTGTTCTATTTCCGAACCGACCGCTTGTATGAATGTATCAAAATTCGTTTTCTCTATGTTGGATTCCTTGTTGCTCATATTGTGATGATAATTTCTACAAATATAGTCATTGGTAACTATCTATGAAACTGTTTGATACTTTTATAGTTGATTAAACTTGTTCATGGCATTTGCCTTAATATCATCCGCTATGTCAATGTAGGGTTTCATAGCTTTGTAGTCGCTGTGTCCCGTCCATTTCATGACCACCTGTGCCGGGATTCCGAGAGCCAGCGCATTGCAGATGAATGTCCTTCTTCCTGCATGGGTACTGAGCAAAGCGTATTTGGGTGTGACTTCATCAATACGTTCATTTCCCTTGTAGTAGGTTTCCCGTACAGGCTCGTTGATTTCTGCCAGTTCGCCCAGCTCTTTCAGGTAATCGTTCATCTTCTGGTTGCTGATGACGGGCAGAGCCATGTAATTCTCGAAATGGATGTCCTTGTATTTGTCCAGTATGGCTTTGCTGTATTTGTTCAGTTCAATCGTCAGGCTGTCGGCAGTCTTGACTGTGGTTATTTCGATGTGGTCGGACTTCACATCGCTTCTTTTCAGATTGCGAACATCCGAATACCGCAAACTCGTAAAGCAGCAGAACAGGAAAACATCACGCACACGTTCCAGGTATTGCTTATCCTTGGGTATCTGGTAGTCTTTCAGCTTGTTCAGTTCATCCCAAGTCAGGAAGATTACTTTTTTCGAGGTGGTTTTCAGTTTCGGTTTGAACGTATCGTATGCAATGTTCTGATGATGTCCTTTCTTGAAGCTCCAGCGCAGGAACCATTTGAGGAATCCCATTTGCTTGCCGATGGTGCTGTTTCTCATATCCTTGGTGTCACGCAGGAAGTTGACGTATTCGTTCAATCCAAACTCGTTGAAATAGTTGAACGTTGCATCCTCCTTGAACTCTTTGAGGTGGTTCCTCACTGCTGCAAATTTTTCATAGGTGGATGCCGTCCAGTTATTCTGGTTACCGCACTCTTTTACAAACTCATCGAACACCTCCCAAAAGCTGACAGGGGCTTCTTCCGGCTGTTCTTCGCTGGTGTCTTTCATTCTCATGTTGAAAGCTTCCTTCAACTGTTGGGTCGTTGGCATGACCTCCTGCACCTCAAATTCCTTGAAAATATTCTGGATTTCGGCATAGTATTTCAGCAAGTCCGTATTGATTTCGGCTGCACTTTGCTTTAGCTTGTTGGTACATCCGTTCTTTACCCGCTGCTTATCTGCATCCCATTTGGCTACGTCAATCCGGTAGCCCGTTGTAAACTCGATGCGTTGGCTGGCAAAGATGACACGCATACGGATGGGTACGTTCTCTACGATTGGCACACCGTTCTTTTTCCGGCTCTCCAATGCAAAAATGATGTTGCGCTTGATATTCATAATTGGGTGCGTTTGAAATTCTACACCCAAATATACACCCAATTATTGAGATAGCAAAAGACATTTAGAAACATTTACTTTTACTCTATATTGTAATTTACACTTGATTATCAGTCGTTTGCAGTTTTATGATATTCTGTGAAAGTATAAGTTCGAGAGCCTGTCTCTCCGCTGGAAAGCAGCTTTTGGGCTGCTTTTTTGTTTTTATGGAGGGCGACGCCTCCGATGTTGTGAAACGAAAACGGGAGCGTTTTCTTAGTGTTTATTGAGTTTTTTGAAAGGAGAGATGCTCGAGTGGTTGAAGAGGCACGCCTGGAAAGCGTGTATACGCCAAAAGTGTATCGCGGGTTCGAATCCCGCTCTCTCCGCTGAATCTGAAATTTAGTCAAAACTTCTCGTTCTTTAGCCAAAAGTTCTTTTCATAGGTCAAAGTGTCTGGTATTTCTAGTACTCTTCTCTTGTATATCATTCTCTTTTCTGTATATTTGCGCCCGATATTTTTTTTGAGATATCACATATTTGTAATTCTGAAAATAGACTTGATGGATAAAATAAATGCGGTAATTACTGGGGTCGGGGGATATGTGCCCGATTATGTGCTGACTAATGATGAAATTTCTAAAATGGTGGATACCACCGACGAATGGATCATGGGGCGTATCGGCATAAAAGAACGACATATCTTGAATGAAGAGGGGCTTGGAACTTCGTATATGGCCCGTAAGGCCGCCAAGCAGTTGATGCAACGCACAAAGAGTCATCCCGATGATATCGATCTGGTCATTGTCGCCACTACTACTTCGGACTATCGTTTTCCTTCAACGGCATCTATCTTGTGCGAAAGACTGGGCCTGAAGAATGCTTTCGCTTTCGATATGCAGGCGGTTTGCAGCGGTTTCCTGTATGCGATGGAAACGGGAGCGAATTTTATCCGTTCGGGGAAATATAAAAAGATTATTATTGTAGGTGCTGATAAGATGTCGTCCGTAATCGATTATACGGACCGGGCCACTTGCCCTATCTTTGGCGACGGTGCGGCCGCTTTTATGCTGGAACCTACTACGGAAGAGGTCGGCATCATGGATTCGGTGCTGAGAACGGATGGTAAAGGGCTGCCTTTCCTGCATATTAAAGCGGGAGGTTCCGTATGTCCTCCTTCCTATTATTCATTGGATCATCATCTGCATTATATTTATCAGGAAGGCCGCACGGTGTTCAAGTATGCCGTAGCGAATATGTCGGATTCCTGTGAAGCTATTATCGCCAGAAACCACTTGACTAAGGAGGATATTGATTGGGTGATTCCCCATCAGGCTAACCAGCGTATCATTACCGCTGTGGCGCAACGGCTGGAAGTACCGTCCGAGAAAGTGATGGTCAACATCGAACGTTATGGCAACACCAGTGCCGGCACGCTTCCGCTCTGCATCTGGGATTTTGAGAAAAAACTGAAGAAAGGCGATAATCTGATATTTACTGCATTCGGTGCGGGATTTGCCTGGGGAGCGGTTTATGTGAAGTGGGGATACGACCCCAAAGAAGATGCGTGACATATCGGATACCCGATACGTCACATCCTCTTTTGAAGGGCGGGGAAGACTTATTCCAGTTCCTCGATAATCTTCTTCACATCTACCGGTTGCAGTCGTCCGTACACCTTTTCGCCGATCATCACTACCGGAGCCAGTCCGCAGGCGCCTACGCAGCGCAGGCAATCCAGCGAATACTTTCCGTCGGGGGTGGTTTCTCCGACTTCGATGCCGAGTACCCGCTTGAACTCTTCCAGCAACTTCTCCGAACCACGTACGTAGCACGCCGTGCCCATGCAGACGGAAATCGGATGCTTTCCTTTGGGAGTCATCGTAAAGAAGGTGTAGAATGTCACAACTCCGTAGACTTTCGACACGGGGATTCTGAGTTTGGAGGCTATGATCCGTTGCATCTCTTCGGGCAGATAGCCGTGCAGATGTTGTGCTTCATGCAAAATATTGATTAATTCGCCCGCATTGTTCCCGTGCTTGTCGCAAATCGTCTTGACTTGTTCCACCACATCGCAGGCTAGCTTGATATCTGACATAATAGTACTTGTTTAAAGTTAATCAATCGATTTGTTGAAATAATGCGTGTGCAAGAGCATTTCCGATTTCTCACCCAGCGGTTTGCCGAGATATTCTTCATACAGTTTCTGAATATACGGGTTATCGTGAGATTTGCGCAAAGGTTTGTTGGCATCTTCCCGGTAAAGGGCGTTGGCACGGGCGTAGAGAACGTCCGAGTTGCCGTGATGCAACGGTTGCCCGCCACCTCCGATGCAGCCGCCGGGGCATGCCATGATTTCGATGACATGATATTCATTATGTCCGTTTCGTATATCTTCCAGTAAGTGCCTTGCGTTGCCTAGTCCGTGTGCGATGCCTACTTTCAGTTCAAATCCGTTCAGGTTGATGGTGGCGCGCCGGACACCGCTCAGTCCGCGTACCTGTTCAAAGTTGACATTCTTCAGCGGCTGTCTGGTGTAGATTTCATAAACGGAGCGCAGGGCGGCTTCCATGACACCACCCGTCGTACCGAAGATGACACCGGCGCCGGTCGATTCTCCCATAGGGTTGTCGAACGGGCTGTCCAGCACGAGGGTAAAGCCGATGTTGGCTCGCTTTATCAGGCGTGCCAGTTCGCGGGTGGAGATGGAGTAATCGACGTCGGGGACACCGTTTACTTTGAACTCGTCGCGGTCACATTCATATTTCTTGGCAAGGCAGGGCATAATGGAGACGACTACCAGCTTTTCGCGGGGGATTCCCATTTTCTCTGCCCAGTAAGACTTGGCGATGGAGCCGAACATCTGTTGTGGAGAACGGGCGGTAGAAGGGATATCCAGCATATCCGGGAAGTGGTGTTCGAAGAAGTTTACCCAAGCCGGACAGCAGGAAGTCAGAATCGGAAGCCGGACGGATTTATCTCCGTCCAGATAGCGTGTCAGTCGGTTCAGAATTTCGGAACCTTCTTCCATGATGGTGAGGTCGGCGGCAAAGTCGGTATCGAATACGTAGTCGAAACCCAGTTCGCGGAGGGCGTAAACCATTTTTCCGGTTACCAGTGTGCCGGGAGGCAAGCCGAATTCTTCTCCCAGGGCGGCACGTACGGCGGGGGCAGTCTGGACAATTACGATCTTATCGGGGTCGGCCAAATCGTCCAGAAGGCGGTTGGTGTAATCCCGTTCGGTCAGTGCGCCTACCGGGCATACGGCTACGCATTGACCGCAGTAGGTACATTCGCTGTCCTTCATCATTCTGTCGAAGGCAGGGGCTATCGTTGTGTTGAATCCGCGGCGGATGGCTCCCAGTGCGCCGACTGTCTGTACATCGTTGCAGACACTTTCGCATCGGCGGCAGAAGATGCACTTGTCCATGTTGCGCACAATGGAGGAGGTCACTTCCCGTTTGCGGGGAGAAAGTTCGCCGCCGTTGAACGGCATTTCACGGATGTTGAAGCGCAGTGCCAGTGTCTGGAGTTCACAGTTGCCGCATTTGGGACAGGTGAGACAGTCGTTGGGATGATCGGACAGGATCAGTTCGGCTACCACTTTCCGGGCGTTCATCACGCGCAGGGTGCTGGTTTTCACTACCATCCCTTCCGTGCAACGGGTAGCGCAGGCGGGAGCCAGATTGCGGCGTCCTGCCACTTCGACTACACAGATGCGGCAGGAAGCGGGATTGTTCTTGATGCAGGTTCCTTTCAGGTCGATGTGACACAGCGTAGGTATGTTGATGCCGATTTTGCAGGCGGCTTCGAGGATCGTGCTTCCTTCGGGTACGGTGATAAAGTGACCGTCTATCTGGAGGGTAATTTGTTTTTCTTCCATAGCAGTAGATTTTAGCAGACAAGAATAGCTTTGAATTTACAGCGTGCCATGCACATGCCGCACTTGATACATTTCTCGGGGTTGATGACATGAGGCTTGCGTACCAAGCCGCTGATGGCATCCGCCGGACAATTCTTGGCACACAAGTGGCAACCGATACAAAGTTCCGGATTAATGGTATAGGTCAGCAGGGACTTGCATTGTTTGGCGCGGCAGGTCTTGTCTCTGACGTGTTCCAGATATTCGTCACGGAAGTTGTCGAGGGTAGACAATACCGGATTCGGAGACGTCTGTCCCAGTCCGCAGAGTGCCGTATCCTTTATCACCCGTCCGAGGGTGGCAAGCGTGTCCAGGTCTTTTTCCGTGCCCCGTCCTTCCGTTATCTTGTTCAGCAGTTCCAGCAGACGTTTGTTGCCGATACGGCATGGGGTACATTTACCGCAGGATTCTTCGACGGTAAAGTCGAGATAGAAACGGGCGACGGATACCATACAGTCATCTTCGTCCATCACGATCATGCCTCCCGATCCCATCATGGAACCGGCTGCCAGCAGGTTGTCGAAGTCGATGGGAGTATCCAGATGTTTCTCCGTCAGACAGCCCCCTGACGGACCGCCTGTCTGTACGGCTTTGAATTTCTTTCCTCCCTTGATGCCTCCGCCGATTTCGTAGATTACTTCCCGCAGGGTAGTTCCCATCGGTACTTCGATCAGTCCGACATTGTTGATCTTTCCGGCAAGAGCGAAGACTTTGGTGCCTTTGGAGCGTTCCGTTCCGATGGAGGCGAACCATTCGGCGCCTTTGGTCAGGATAATGGGAATATTGGCGAGGGTTTCCACATTGTTCACATTAGTCGGTTTGCCCAGATAACCGGATTCGGCGGGGAAAGGAGGTTTCAGGGTCGGCTCTCCCCGTTTTCCTTCCATCGAATGGATGAGGGCGGTTTCCTCGCCACAGACGAACGCGCCTGCTCCGTAACGGATCTCTATGTCGAAGCTGAAATCTGTCCCCAGGATGTGGTCTCCCAGTAATCCGTATGCACGGGCTTGCTCAATCGCTTTTTTGAGCCGGTTGATGGCCAGCGGATATTCGGCGCGGATGTAGACCAGTCCTTTGGAGGAACCGATGGAGTAACCGCAGATGCACATCGCTTCTACAATAGAGTGCGGGTCGCCTTCCATAATGGAGCGGTCCATGAAGGCGCCAGGGTCGCCTTCGTCGGCGTTGCAGACAACGTACTTTACGTCCGATACCTGCTTACTGGCAAATTCCCATTTCAGGCCGGTGGGGAAACCACCACCGCCACGCCCCCGCAGTCCGGAGCGTTTGATGATGTCGATGACGTCGGCAGGCTGTTTGTTGAGAAGACAGTCGGCCAGTGCGAAGTATCCTTCACGGGCGATGTATTCTTCTATATTTTCGGAGTCGATGAATCCGCAGTTGCGCAAGGCGATGCGGAGTTGTTTCCGGTAGAAGTCCATGTGTTTGGAGTCGCTGACGGTTTGCTCGGTCTTCGGGTCTATGTAGAGCAGCCGTCCGATTCTTCGTCCTCCGATGATGTGTTCGCTGATGATTTCCTCCGCATCTTCGGGAGTGACTTGGGTATAGAACGTATTGTCAGGAATGATCTTTACGATGGGGCCCTTTTCGCAGAAGCCGAAGCAGCCTACTGTGATGACGTCTACTTTGTCGGTTATCCCGTTTCTTTCAATGGCTTTTTGAAGATTTTCAGTGATGCCCTGACTGGAAGAGGCTTTACAACCGGTACCTCCGCAAATAAGAATCTGGAGGTGTGCTGTTCCGGACGCCAGCCCGCAACATTTTTCGGAAACCTTTTCATTACTTTCTTCGCGCAATGAAAGATGGTGCTCCGCTCTCTTCCTGATTATTTGCAAATCATGGATAGATAGTATTTTCATAAGTATCAGAATTGTTAGATTTCTGCAAATATAATTCTTTGTTCGGAATTAGCGCTTTGTTTAGGGAAAATAAATATTCTTCTTTGGTGCCGGCTTGCGGAAGTATGGTATGAAATCTTTATTTTTAACACTTTTAATAGACAGTGTTAACTATAATAATAGCATAAAAAAATTATCTTCGCATCGAAAAAGGGCGGATACCCATATGAATCCAACGATAGTTGGGGAGATTCGCAAGAACATTGTGGAGTGGCTTATGGGGACCTGTCGGTACTGTGTCTGAATGGGGAAATGCTCCTTGTATGAGTTTTATATAGCTCGATGGCAAGGATGTACAGCGAGAGGTTCCGGCGGGGACGGGGAAACGTAAGTTGCCTCCCTGATACAAAGGGAAAAAAGGGGATTGTGATAGCCTGTAAGTGGTATGCTTGCAGGCTATCTTTTTGAGTATACTTGAATGTCCGGAGTATGAAGGCAGTCCGTACCGCTGAAAATAAAAACAGCTTTTCTGATACCAGTTAGGTAAATTATTCCTTATTTTCGTATTAAATACGTAGCAAACGTAAATAAGAAATGGAAGTATGAGACGAATTTTGTTAGGATTATGTGTGCTTTTTTTCCTGAATGCGCACGGGCAGGAGATTCCGTTGCCGGAGAAGATGCCGCAGGATCATCCGAGAGTACTGACTACCCCGGAAGGAAAAAAAGAAACATGGAAGTTGATCAAGAAGGAAGCATGGGCACAAGATGTCTTTAACAAGCTGAAAGAACGGACGGAAGTATATACACGACGTACGGAAAGTCAGCCGGACTGGTTATTATCCCGTTTGGCCATGTACTGGAAGTCGCATGCAACGGAAGTGTACGTGAAAGGTGAGGTGTTCGACCATGCCGGAGGCGAGAAGGCACCTGCCCCGACGGTTCGCTATACCGGAACACGAGGGACGGCCGCTACGCACGGTCGACCTAAACTGGAAGATGTAGTACCTTATGACGATAGTGCGGAAGGAAACGTGACTTTCTGCAACAATGCCCTGAAAGGCCGTCCGCTGGAGAGTGTGCATCCGTCCAAGACCGGACGCAATATTGAAAGTCTGAACTGTGAGATTCTGGGAATTGCCCGTGACGCCGCTTTCCTCTATTGGATGACGGGAGAGGAAAAGTATGCCCGACTGGCTGCCGGCGTTTTCGATACTTATATGACGGGAATCTATTACAGGAATGTTCCTGTTGACCTGAATCACGGGCATCAGCAGACACTGGTGGGGCTGACTTCTTTTGAAGTGATCCATGAGGATGCTTTGCATATCGTTGTCCCTTTGTATGACTTCCTCTATCATTATCTGCAATCCAACTATCCGGATAAGATGATGATTTATGCCGGCGCATTGAAGAAATGGGCGGATAATATCATCGCCAACGGAGTCCCCCATAACAACTGGGATTTATTGCAGGCACGATATATCATGAACGTGGGACTGGTGCTGGAAGATAATAAAGAATATGCGGACGGGAAAGGACGCGAATACTATATTGACTACGTTATGAACCGTTCGAGCATCCGCCAGTGGAGTCTGACCAAGCTGGCCGATTACGGCTTTGACTCCGAAACGGGTATATGGGCGGAATGTCCGGGATACAGCAGTGTAGTCATCAATGACTACGCGAACTTCGCCAATCAGTTTGACCACAATCTGCAATATGACTTGGTAAAGGCAATGCCTGTGCTGGCAAAAGCAGTAGCGACTACTCCGCAGTATCTTTTTCCGAACCGGATGATCTGTGGTTTCGGAGATACGCATCCAAGTTACTTAAGTACGAACTTCTTTATCCGGATGATACAGAATGCGCAGGCAAACGGAAAGAAAGAGCAGGAACGTTACTTCACCGCTTTGCTGAAATGTCTGAATCCGGAGGAAGGCAGCGAAAAAAGTGGCAAGAAGAATGTACGGGCCTCTGTCAATTCCTTCTTTGAGGACAAGCCGTTGGTGTTGGACCCGAAGGTGGAGGCGGGGAAAATCGAGGATTATGTATCTCCTCTGTTCTATGCTCCCAACGTATCGTGGCTGGTACAGCGCAACGGGATGCATCCGCGCAACAGTCTGATGATTTCTCTCAACGCAAGTGAAGGCAATCATATGCACGCGAATGGCATTTCGATGGAGCTTTACGGAAAAGGATACGTGCTGGGACCGGATGCGGGTATCGGACTTTTCCTGTATAGCGGTCTGGATTATGCGGAATATTACTCTCAATTCCCCAGTCATAATACGGTTTGTGTAGATGGCATTTCCAGTTATCCGGTGATGAAAAGTAATCATTCTTTCGATTTGCTTTCCTGTTTTCCGGCTTCGGCGGAACCGGGTAAAGGATTTACCTCCGTCACCTATAGTCAGGTCGCTTTCCGTGAGCCGGAGAGCAGGGCGGATCAGACTCGACTGATGGGCATTGTTACTACCGGTCCGGAGACAGGGTATTATGTGGATGTATTCCGCAGCCGGAAAGAACGGGGAGGCGATAAAATGCACGATTATTTCTACCATAATTTAGGTCAGACAATGACACTTACGGCTGCCGACGGTACGGACTTGAATTTGCAGCCTACCGAAGAGCTAGCTTTCGCAGGTGCCCATCTTTATGCTTATTCCTACTTATATGATAAGAAAGTGGCTGCCACCGGTCAGGATGTGAAAGTGACTTTTACCATCGACATGAAGGATAAAGGCGGAGATGATATTTCCATGAATCTTTGGATGAAAGGAGAACCGGAACGGGAAGTGTTCACCGCACTGGCACCGATGACCGAAGGATTGAGCCGGACTCCCCATATGCCTTATAATATAAAGGAACAGCCTACTCTCACCTTCGTTGCCCGCCAGCATGGAGAAGCGTGGAACCGTCCTTTTGTCGCTGTTTATGAACCAAGTACGCAGAAAGAGCCTTCGGCTATTCAGTCAGTCTCTTACTTTGATGCGGAAGAGTCCGGATTGAAAGATTTTGCCGGTATCTGTGTGGAAAGTAAAAACGGGCGTACAGACCATATTTTCTCTTTGGCGGATTCGTCGCAGACCGCTACTTATCAGGGAATGAAAGTGAAAGCGGACTATGCCGTAATCAGTAACGAATATGCGGGAAACCGGACACTGTTTATGGGGAACGGGACGCAACTGACTGCATCCGGTATCAGTGTCCAGACTTCGGAGGCTGCTAATGTGCTGCTTGAAAAGAAGCAGGAAAAATGGTATATTCTTACTTCTGCCCCCTGTAAGATAGTGATTGACGGAAAAGCGGTGCAATCTGGAATAACCACCGAATTGACGTTATTGGCTGTACAATAAGAATCATTGCTAGATGAATAAACATATCATTGTTTTAATTGAACGATTGTTGTTTTGCGAGTTTTCATAAATATCTTTGATAGAGAATAGGTGAATCGTCTTTATTGTTCGTAATATTATAAAAGAATTTTATTCGGTAATATCATGAAGAAATATTGCTTCTTATTATTAGCTGCATTATTAGGTGGTGCAACTTGTATCTTTGCTAAAGACACGCTTGCAACCTGGAAGGCTCCCGCAGGAGTTGCTTTAAATAGTGATTTTACGGTTAAGGTCCGTTTGCAAGATGGAGTCTGGCATACCTTATCTTCTTATCTTATTAAGGTGGATGAGGTAAGAGATACACGACATTATGTAGAAAATGCTTCGATGGCAATTTTTGATTTTACAGGAAAAGTGGAAGTAGCCGTAACCTATAATTTGGGAGAAGTACAGACGGCAAAAGTCCGTCCTCTCTCGTATGATATCCCATTTCAAATCGATGGTAATACAGTAACTTTTACATTAGAGCATCCTCGAAATTTGTCAGTAGAAGTAAATGGGGATATTTTTCATAATCTTCACTTATTTACAGGATCTCCGGAAAGAACGATTCCGGACAAAGATAATCCGGAAGTAATTTACTTTGGTCCTGGAATACATACAGTAAAAAATGGGGAATTGAGAGTGCCATCCGGTAAGACTGTGTATCTGGCAGGAGGAGCTGTTTTAATGGGGCGTGTCCTAATCGAAAACGTACATGATGTAAAATTGCTAGGAAGAGGAATTATCGATCATTCTATAAAAGGAGGTATTCGTATTGCGAATTCCCGAGATGTCTATGTAGAAGGAATTGTTGCTACTCAATGTGCGACAGGAGGGTCGGAAAATGTTACTATCCGTAATGTCAAAAGTATTAGTTATTATGGGTGGGGAGATGGCATGAATGTTTTTGCGAGCAATAACGTATTATTTGATGGTGTCTTCTGCCGTAACTCAGATGATTGTACAACTGTTTATGGCACTCGTTTGGGATTTGAAGGAGGTTGTCGGAATATAACAATGCAGAATTCCACTCTTTGGGCAGATGTAGCCCATCCTATTTTTATTGGAATTCATGGTAATTCAAAAGCTCCCGAAGTTTTGGAAGATCTGAATTATATTAATATTGATATATTGGATCATAGAGAGAAACAAGTCGATTATCAAGGATGTATGGCTATTAATGCAGGTGATAACAATTTAATACGCAATGTTCATTTTGAGGACATCCGTGTTGAGAATTTCCGTCAGGGGCAACTTGTCAATTTACGTATCTTTTATAATGAAAAATACTGTACCGCTCCCGGAAGAGGAATTGAGAACATCTTGTTTAAGAATATATCCTATACCGGAGAGAATGCGGAACTTTCTATTATTGAAGGATATGATGAAAAACGTAAGGTAAAGAACATACGTTTTGAAAATTTGAAAATAAATGGAAAATTGATTGATGATAATATGCCGGACAAACCTCGGTGGTATAAGACTTCAGATATGGCACGCATATATGTAGGACCTCATGTGGAAAATATTGTTTTTACAAGTGATGTAACTCAGTCACAACGTCGTTTTGTTCATCCGGGTATTACTTATACGCAAGGTGACCTTGATCGTATGAAAGCAATGGTAGAGGCCAGACAAGAACCTTATTATTCTACCTTTTTGAAATTGAAGGAGTCTTCTTATT
The DNA here is from genome assembly GCF_058231005.1 of Bacteroides sp. RCH18. Taxonomy (NCBI): domain Bacteria; kingdom Pseudomonadati; phylum Bacteroidota; class Bacteroidia; order Bacteroidales; family Bacteroidaceae; genus Bacteroides; species Bacteroides sp. RCH18. The sequence continues at coordinate 1,792,479 of NZ_JBIPTC010000002.1, forward strand.
CATCACTTGATGCACCTGTGGTGAATCGTGGAGAGCAAATAAAGGAAGGGCGATTTAATGCTACAATCGGGGTGGATGGGCGTCGTGCTCATGATTTAGCTCTTCTTTGGCACTTGACAGGAGAAGAAGCCTATGCACGTAAGGCTGTAGAATATTTGAATGCGAATTCTTATTATACTAATACTAGTAGTCGTGGTACAGGACCGTTGGATAATGGGAAAATTTATTTGTTGATTGATGCGGCTGAAATGATGAGAGATTATTCTGGATGGACACGGCAAGATCAGCAACGTTTCAAAGATATGCTGGTTTATCCGGGGTATAGTAATACGGAAAATTATTCTGCTAAATATGCTAATTATCTGGATGATACAAAAAATGGAGTAACTTTTTATTGGAATATCTATAATTTTGATGCAGCGCGTTTCGGTAATCAAGGATTGTTTGCAGCACGCAGTATGATGGCAATGGCTATCTATCTTGATAATGAGATAATGTATGACCGTGCTTATCGCTATTTACTGGGAATGAAACATCGTAAAGATGATTTGCCATATCCTTCAGGACCGGCTATTTCCAGCGATCAACCCATTCATGTTTCTCCTACTATGATTGATTATAAATTGTTACAACGGAAGAATGATATTCAGGATTATGGTTATGACGAACAGCTTCAATATTATATTTATCCTAATGGTCAGTGTCAGGAATCCAGTCGTGATCAGGGACATGTATTAGCCGGGTTGCACAATTATGTTGCTATTGCAGAAATGGCATGGAATCAGGGGGATTCTTTATATAGTAGTTTGGATAATCGTTTATTGCTCGGGCTAGAATGGAGTTATCGTTATAACCTGTCAAGTATTCAATCTTACAAAAAACAGGAAACACCTTGGGAGCCGACAGGATTAACAAAGGATATGAATGAAGTCACATTTGATAACGGGAAATATCTCCAGATAAAAAGTCGTAGCGGACGTTGGGAGTCTGTGAATATCTCCTCTCATGGACGGGGAGATGTTGCCGGGACAGGAGGAACCAGAGAAATGGCATTGGCACATTATGCGGTGCGTAGTGGATTACCGGCTGAAAAATATACCTGGTTACAGCGTTATCGTGATTATATGATAGAACGTTATGGATGTGAAAATTGGGGAGTAGCCCCGAATTGGTTTTATGAGTGGACTGGTTGGGGGACTTTAACTAAGCGACTGACCCCTTGGATGGCAGGTGATCCGGTTACTTTTTCTACAGGTAAGCGAGTATCCGGTTTGCATCAATTGCCCAGTACAATTTTGGCTGCTGATTATGATTATTATTGTATATCAGAAAATCCTGAAGGGCATACCTATCATAATATAGGGACAGTACGTGGAAATGAGTATCGTCCGGATGGAGCAGTTGAATTACAGAAAATAGATAATAAATACGTAGTGGTTCAGGTAGAAGACGGCGAGTGGATGAATTATACTGTCAATATCCCTAAAAGTGGAGCTTATGCTGTTTATCTTACTTATTCGGCAAATTCCTCTTCACATGTAGCAATGGCCTCTGATCAGGGATTAGAAATCTCGTCTTCGATCCCTTCTTCTAAAAAGTGGAAAGAAACAAAACTTGGCGAACTTTCACTTTCGGCTGGTGCCTGTGTATTGCGTTTACGTGTTGACAAGGCCGGACAAAAGTTATGTCTCAGTGCTTTCCGATTGGAAAAAGTAGAAAGGGATAGATAAAGTGGTGATATGATATAAGTATGTGTGAAGCATTTTTTAGGGAGTAATTAACGTATAACTCAAGTAATTTGTAGGAAAATATAGAAAAAGAACAGAAAAATGATCATTATGATATTATAAATTACTATTTTTGTGCACTCTGTTACAGGATGATATTCTGATCCTGATAATTGAACCGTTGAGCATGTTTTATATTATAAATGATAGATATATGAAATTATTGATTTTTATTTCGTTATTTGGAGGCTTATTGTTAGCCTCTTGCGGTAGCAGTAGTTCACAAAAAAATGCAAGTACACAAGAAGTAAATCCGGCAGACACTATTTATTTAGGTGATTTACGTGAAAAATTTGAAGGAGATAGTATTTTCTTTAAAGTGGTTGCTCCTGACTTGATGCTGATGGATTACCAGTATTTCTGGGCGGCTACAGAGTCTGAAGCTGTGGAGAAAGGACTGACTAAAGAGTATTATAAGCGTGTTAAGAAAGAAATTTCAGAAACCAATGAAGCAATTAAAAAAGGTGTAATGAAAGGTGCGGATGTAAAACGTATACCGGATTTCCAAGAAGGACAAAAGAAATAAACCGTTTCAAAAAGAAATAGGTTATTGCTATGATAGATAAAAAGAAGGGAGATGTTAAATATGACTTCTCCCTTCTTTTTTGCATAAACGTCTGGTGAAAGAGAATCATAATTTCATCTGACGTTTTATTTCATCATCCACTACCGTCATCATACCCTCTACTTGTGCCAGTGCCAGCATACGTCCATAAAAAGAATAGCCTGGATTATACCCCTTGTCTTCATCTCCCAGCATCATTCTTCCATGATCAATGCGCATAGGTAATCCCGGATTTTCTTTCTCAAAGATTCGGATAAGGTCAATGATATGTCCTCTTCCTGCCAGGTGAGAACTTTCAATGAAGTTTCCACCCGGCATGGCAGCTGTGCTGCGTAGGTGTACAAAATGCGTACGTTTGGCAAACTTCTTTGCCAATTCGCGGGTATCATTGTGTTCGCCGGCACTCAAGGAACCTGCACAAAATGTCAGTCCGTTGTGCGGATTGTCTACTGCATTCAGGAACCAGGCTATATCTTCTTCATTAGTAACGATACGAGGAAGACCAAGAACCTGGAATGGAGGATCATCGGGATGCACACACATATTCACTCCGTATTCTTCGCAAACCGGCATAATGGCAGAAAGAAAGTAACACATATTTTCTCGCAGGATGTCACGGTTAATATCCTTGTACAAAGCTAACAACCGTTTGAAGAGAAGGACCGGTTCTTTGTCTCCTTCTTTGATGTTCCCATTGACAAATCCTTGTGTCTTAACGATAATGGTATCAATCAGATCATCCTTCTCTTTTTCGGTGATCACCTGATCCAGTTCGGAAACTTTATGAAGTTCCTCTTCTGTATAATCCTTTTCAGCCCTTTCCCGTTCCAGTATCTTTATGTCGAAATAGGCGAAACGGATACGGTCATAATACAATGAGCTAGTACCGTCCGGCCAGGGGTATTGCAAGTCTGTACGTATCCAGTCGATGACTGGCATAAAGTTATAGCAAACAGTTTTTATTCCACATTTACCCAGATTGGCAAGGCTTACTTTGTAGTTCTCTATCAACTGTTCACGTTCTGTTCCACCATATTTGATCGCTTCGCATACGGGCAAACTTTCTACTACAGACCAGCGTAGTCCGTATGACTCTATATAGGACTTCAGATCATTAATCGCTTCTACTGTCCATATTTCTCCGTTCGGTACGTCGTGCAAAGCTGTAACAATCCCTTCCACACCTATTTGCCGGAGCATTGGCAAGGTAATTTTGTCTTTCTTGCCAAACCATCTCCATGTTTTTTCCATCATAGTTTCTTCTCCTTATACGCCGCTGAATGCACTGAATCCACCGTCGATAGGCAACATTGCACCGGTTACAAAACTGGCAGCTTCGCTACACAAAAATTGTACGGCACCGTTCAATTCTTTAATATCACCAAAACGGTTCATCGGTGTCTTGGCTAAAACCTTTTTGCTTCTGTCAGTCAGCGAGCCATCCGGATTGATAAGTACGCGACGGTTCTGATCGCCGATAAAGAAACCGGGAGCAATGGCATTTACACGGATGCCGTCACCATATTTCAGAGCCATCTCACTGGCAAGCCATTGTGTAAAGTTGGCTACAGCTATCTTTGCTGCCGAATACCCCGGCACACGGGTGATGGCACTATAAGCAGCCATAGAAGACACATTGATAATGCACCCTTTTTTCTGTTTTGCCATCACTTTACCAAAGATCATAGACGGATAGACTGTACCGTTCATATTCAGGCTGGTCACTTTCTCCCAACAGGAAATGTCCATATCATAAAAGTTCTGATCCGGTTCAAGAGTCGCTCCCGGCATGTTACCTCCGGCAATATTCAGTAGAATATCAATCTGTCCCCATTGGGCAACAATCTCTTCCGCTACTTTTTTCAGACTGGCGATGTCCAGTACATTTCCCATAATGCCGATAACATCCTGACCATATTGTTTTAGTTCCGCTACACGGTTGTCCAGTTGCTCCTGACGGATGTCGATAGCTACAACTTTTGCTCCCTGCTGTACAAAGTGCTGGGCGATATTTCCTCCCAATACACCACCTGCTCCGGTAATTACAGCCACTTTACCGGCAATACTAAATAATTCGTTCATGGTTTTATTTATTACTTATATGAATTGATGCAAAAGTAGCTGCTTTTTGAATGTGATGTTGTGCTTATTTTTGCAAGATGTTTGTTTATATTTGCAGAAATGTATGGAAGAAAAGAGACTTTTACAAAAAGAATTGAGAAGTAGTGTTTCTTTGCGGGGCAGATTGAGTATAATAATTAATTCGTTCGTATATATTGGAAAAACGGATAAACATGAACTTAAATAGAATGAAGAAAAGTATCTTGCTTTTACTGTTGGCAATACCGGTATTGACAAAGGCACAGAATGTGATGACAGAAACCCGCCGGGAACTGACTTCTCCGGACGGAGCGTATCGGTTCACCTTTTACCAGCGTTCGTTGGGAGAGGATAATGCGCGAATGTATTATACGCTGACATATAAGAATCGTCCGGTAGTGGAGGAGAGTGAACTCGGTGTACAGATAGAGAATCAGCTGTTTGAATCGGCATTGGGAGTACCGAACGATACCTGCCATTTTTGGTGCGAGAATCTGAAACTAACGGATACTGACCATCGGAAAAGCGATGAAACATGGAAACCTGTATATGGAGAACGTGCCGAAGTTCGGGACTGTTATAATGAAATGACTTTAAAGTTTCGTAAAGGAGAAGGACAAGGGATGACTGAAGGCGGTTACGACAAACGTAAAAACTACTTTATGAATATTATTGTCCGCGCCTATAACGAAGGAGTGGCATTCCGTTATCATTTTCCGGAAACGACCAATGGACTATTTTTACATATTACAGGTGAACAGACAAGTTTCACAATGCCTGAAGGTACAATGGCTTACTATGAACGTTGGGCACAAGGTCCTTATGAGCTTCGTCCCCTGTCAGGGTGGGGAAAAGAGGAAAGTGAACGTCCTTTGACCATGAAATTGCCTGATGGACTGACCGTTGCGTTATTGGAAGCGGAGATGGTGGATTATGCTCGTGGTAAATTCCGTCTGTCTGCAGAAAAGCCTTCAACACTGGAAACTAGTTTGTATAGCAGTGTTGACGTAATTTCTCCCTACAGTACCCCTTGGCGTGTTATTATGGCTGCCGAACGTCCGGTCGATTTGATTAATCATACTGATCTGGTTTTGAACTTAAATACTCCCTGTCGGATGTCGGATACTTCTTGGATTAAGCCCGGGAAAGTATTCCGTTCCGGGCTGAAGCAAGCTGAAGTAATGGCTGGAATAGATTTTGCGGCCGAACGTGGCATTCAATATGTACATATGGATGCGGGATGGTATGGTCCGGAAATGAAAATGAGTTCGGATGCTACTACGGTTTCTCCGGATAAGGATCTGGATATTCCTGCTTTATGTAAATATGCTGAATCTAAAGGCATTGGATTAATGGTATATGTCAATCAACGTGCTTTGGTACAACAGTTGGATTCTTTATTGCCATTGTATAAAAAATGGGGATTGAAGGGAATTAAATTCGGTTTTGTACAGATTGGTAATCAATATTGGAGTACATGGTTACATGATGCGATCCGTAAATGTGCGGAATATGAAATGATGGTGGATATTCATGATGAATATCGTCCGACGGGTTTCAGTCGTACTTATCCCAATTTGATGACACAAGAAGGTATCGGTGGAAACGAAGAGATGCCGGATGCGACACACAATACCATTCTCCCTTATACCCGTTTTCTTGCGGGTGCAGGAGATTATACACTCTGTTATTTTAATGGCCGTGTGAAAAACACCAAAGCACATCAACTGGCAATGGCAGCCGTATATTACAGTCCTTTGCAATTTATGTTTTGGTATGATAATCCTGCTATGTATAAAGGTGAGGAGGAGCTGGAGTTCTGGAAGGCCATTCCGACTGTTTTCCTTGAAAGTCGTGCGTTGGATGGAGAAATAGGTGAATATATCGTGCAGGCCCGCCGTTCCGGAGAAGAATGGTTTGTGGGAGCAATGACAAATACAGAACCGCGTACCATTACGTTAACCACGGATTTTTTGAAACCGGGAACGAAGTATAGAGTCAACTTGTACGAAGATGACGACAAATTGAATACACGTACAAAGGTTCGTACTACTCATAAGAAGATAAAAGCCGGAGATAAGTTAACTTTGAAGTTAAAGTCCTCCGGTGGTGCTGCACTGCATTTTACTCCTGTTGAGTAGAGTTGTGTCTGCGATAGGCCTCTATCGCAGACTTAACCGAACCGTGTAGCAACAGAAGTGCTTTAGCCTTTTCGTAGTCCAGATGGAGTTCTTCGATGATCATGCGCGTTCCCCGATCAATGAGCTTTTGGTTACTCAATTGCATATTGACCATTTTATTACCTTTCACTCGCCCCAGCTCAATCATGATAGTAGTGCTGATCATATTCAGAATCATCTTTTGAGCAGTACCCGATTTCATTCGCGAACTTCCTGTCACATACTCCGGACCGACAATCACTTCTATCGGTATATCAGCTTCGGCAGCCATCGGCGAATTTGGATTACTGGTAATGCAGCCGGTCAGTATTCCGTGTTCCCGTGCTGTGCGCATGGCTCCGATCACATACGGAGTGGTGCCGGATGCTGCAATTCCGATGACTGTATCTTCACTATTGATATGATGCTGCAATAACTCTTCCCATCCGCGGGACATATCATCTTCCGCATTCTCGACGGGATTGCGCAAGGCGGTATCTCCTCCGGCGATTAGTCCGATAACTACGGTGGGAGGCATACCGAAAGTCGGAGGTATTTCGGAAGCGTCGAGTACACCTAAACGTCCGCTTGTTCCGGCCCCCATATAGAATATTCTCCCACCTTTTTTTACTCGGGGAATAATTAATGTGACCAGTTTCTCTATTTGTGGGATTGCTTTCTGCACGGCATCCGCTACTTTATGGTCTTCAGTATTGATATCTTCCAGAATCTCTTTTACCGATTTCTTGTCGAGGTCATCATAGAGCGATGGTTGCTCTGTTATCTTGATAAATTCCATGATTGATCATTTAAAGCACTAATTCTTTGAACAAACGCTCCAAGGTAGCATCCAAATCCTCGGAAAATCCGGGATGCGGGCGGGATACTTGTATACATGAGCTTTTTACAGCGGTCAGCCACCGGAAACGATCGGGGACATCCATGCTTGCTATCATTCCCCCTTCCTTACTGCCCGAACAAATCCTATCGAAGACATGCAGTCCTTCTTTCAGACAATTCATATCCAGTTCGGAAGAAAACAGTTTCAGTTTATTCTCATCTATCGTATAAAGTGATTTGAGGTATTTGCACCGTTTGGAGAACAGTACAATACCTACATTGATAAATTCTTCACGTTCTACTTTGGGAACGAAACGAATGGTTGCGTATTCATATAAGTGCCTTTCTTGCATGCTGCGCTTCATTTACAAAGATTTCGGAATGCTTGATCCTTTCCTCTAAAAATTGAATATAAATATCTCTCAGGTCTTGTGGAGTTTCCTGTCCTTCCGTCCAGTTCAACCAGTCGTCGGGGACGGTATTGACTATTTCCCGTATCTTATCGGAGGTTAGTATCTGCTTGAATGCCGTATCAGTTTCTTCCAGTTGGTCGGCAAATGGCAATAAAACATGATCTTTTATCTGCACGAACGGGGTGAGTGCCTGCTTCTGCCAGTTGGTCCAGCTATGTTGGAAGTAAAGGGAAGCTCCATGATCGATCAGCCATAATTCTTTGTGCCACATCAGCATATTGGTATTCTTGATGGTACGGTCCACATTTGTCAGAAAAGCATCCATCCATACAATCTGTGAGGCGGTTTTACCATCCACTTGATGTACGACAGGGTCGAAGGTCAACGCTCCGGACAAGAAATGCAAACCGATATTCAATCCACGGCTCCATTGCAGTAAATCCTGTATCTCTTCATCCGCTTCCGTTCGTCCGAAAGCTTCATCTAAATTCAGGAAGATGATCTCCGGTACTCTGAAGCCCAGAGTACGGGCTATTTCTCCTCCGATCAATTCAGCGATTAGGGCTTTGGTTCCGTGCCCCGCTCCTCTGAATTTTACGACATATTTGAACTCATCGTCCGCTTCAGCCAAAGCCGGCAATGATCCGCCTTCCCGCAGGGGAAGAATATATCTAGTTACGTTTGCTGTACGTAAATCCATATCACTCCTTTCTTAAATTGAGAATAAAGATACGACGTTTTTGTGAGATTGTTGATGAAAGAGTTCCTATAATAATAGTTTTTTTATATTTTTCGATTGAGTATACTTTGGTTTCGTTACGTATTACATAAAATAACGATAAATGAGTGGAACATGAAACTACTTCGATTTTTAGTCTTTGGTATATTAGCGTTTATGTTATGGCCGGAATGTATAGCGGCGGAATGGCAGTGGTCTGTACAAATACCCGGTATTATTTCTAACGAAACCGATGATCATCCACAGGCATTTCTATGGATACCTTCCGATTGTGCCCGGGTAAAAGGTGTGATGATAGGTACTCACAATATGACAGAGGAAACCCTGTTTGAGAATCCTCTGTTTCGGGAGAAAATGTCCGAAATAGATATGGGCTTGATTTGGATTACTCCGGGCTGGGATCAGAAATGGGATGTATCTGCCGGAAGTCAGAAGGCATTTGAGCAGATGTTGGAGGACTTTGCTGCTATCAGCGGTTACAATGAATTAAAATACGTTCCGATTGTTCCTTTCGGACATTCGGCGATGGCAACTTATCCTTGGAATTTTGCAGCATGGAATCCCGAACGGACATTGGCTGTCATATCCTTTCATGGAGACGCACCGCGTACTAATCTTACCGGATATGGCCGTGATAACATGGAGTGGGGGAAACGTACTATTGACGGCATTCCCGGCTTGATGATCGAAGGAGAATATGAATGGTGGGAAGACCGTGTAAATCCGGCATTGGCGTTTCGCTTAATGTATCCCCGGAGTTGCATCTCGTTTCTTTGTGATACGGGACGCGGACATTTTGATATTGCAGACCGTACGGCAGTATACCTTGCATTGTTTCTGAAGAAAGCCATGGAGTACCGATTGCCGGAAACGTATGATGTAGATAAACCTGTAATGCTGAAGAAATTGAATCCGGAAAACGGATGGCTTGCCGAGCGTTGGCATCCTGACCAAAAGAGACGTGCCAAAGCGGCTCCCTTCAAACAATACAAAGGCGATCCGCATGATGCCTTCTGGTATTTCGATAAAGAGATGGCTGACATGACAGAAGAACGTTATCGTCAGGAAAGAGGGAAAAAACCGCAATATCTTGGTTTTGTACAAGAGAACAGCCTTCTTGCATATCACCCGAAGTCTCATGTGAAAGTTGCTGCCCGTTTCCTGCCGGAGGAAGATGGACTTACTTTTCATCTGAAAGCTGTATTTACGGATAGTCTGCATAAAACCATCTCCGACGAACATTCATCGACCTTTCCCGAAATAACCCGTATCTGCGGACCGGTACAGAAGGTGAATGATACTACTTTTACCGTTCGTTTCTATCGTATGGGAATGTATAATAAGCGTCGTACAGGAGACATCTGCCTGTTGGCGAGTCATGACGGTGATAATCAATATAAAAGTACAGTACAGGAACTTAGTTTCCGGATTCCTTACCGTAACACGGAGGGGAAACGACAGTATATACTTTTCCCAGGCATTGGGGATGTGAAGGCAGGGACGGAGTCCGTCACTCTTCGGGCTACTTCCGATTGCGGACTGCCTGTATATTATTATGTGAAAGAAGGCCCTGCGGAAATCGAAGGAAACAAACTTGTATTTACCCCGATACCTCCTCGCAGCAAATATCCGTTGAAGGTGACAGTAGTAGCCTGGCAATATGGGCTGGCGGGAAAGGTACAGACAGCGGAGCCGATAGAGCGAAGTTTCTTTATTTATCAATAATATGGAATAAAACGAAAACTCATGAAATGATCAATCAGAATTAATTTCATTGTGTTGAGTGTTGAACAGGGCTTATTCGTATCTTATTCAAAAGGATACAAAGAATGATTATGAATAAGAAAAATTTAGTTGCAATAGCATTATTGGTCGTGTCGGCTATGACGTCCGCCCAATCGGTATACCCCGGTCAGCACCAGGGGAAAATGAAAAAAGAGACAGTGGCTCCTGTACAAGTACAGAGTTTTGATTTAAAAGACGTTCGGTTGCTTCCGAGCCGTTTTCGTGATAATATGTTGCGGGATTCGGCATGGATGACTTCTCTTGATGTGAATCATCTGTTACATAGCTTCCGGACCAATGCCGGAGTCTTTGCAGGTCGTGAAGGCGGCTATATGACCGTGAAAAAACTCGGTGGCTGGGAATCTCTGGACTGCGAACTTCGCGGACATACTACCGGACATTTGCTTTCAGCTTACGCATTGATGTACGCTGCTACCGGAAGTGAGATTTTCAAACTCAAAGGAGATAGCCTTGTAAACGGATTGACCGAAGTGCAGAATGCACTTAAAGGAGGATATCTGAGCGCATATCCCGAAGAACTGATCAACCGCAATATTCAGGGAAAGAGTGTCTGGGCACCTTGGTATACCTTGCATAAACTTTATTCCGGTCTGATAGACCAATACTTATATGCAGATAATCAGCAGGCTTTGAGTGTGGTGACCAAAATGGGCGACTGGGCTTATAACAAACTGAAACCGCTTAGTGAAGAGACACGCCGGTTAATGATACGTAATGAGTTCGGGGGAATCAACGAATCATTTTATAATTTATATGCCATCACAGGCGACGAGCGTTATCGTTGGTTGGCGGAATATTTCTATCATAATGACGTGATCGACCCACTGAAAGAACTTCGGGATGATTTGGGAACCAAACATACAAATACATTTATCCCGAAAGTAATTGCAGAAGCTCGCAACTATGAATTGACACAGAATGAGACGAGCAAAAAACTTTCAGAGTTTTTCTGGCATACCATGATTGACCATCACACCTTTGCTCCGGGATGCAGCAGTGATAAAGAGCATTTTTTCGACCCGAAGAAATTCTCTAAACACTTGACAGGTTATACCGGTGAAACATGTTGCACCTACAATATGCTGAAACTTAGTCGCCATCTTTTCTGCTGGACCGGTGATTCTTCTATTGCCGATTACTACGAGAGAGCATTATACAATCATATCCTTGGACAGCAAGACCCGGAAACAGGGATGGTCACTTATTTCCTTCCGTTACTTTCCGGCTCTCATAAACTGTATAGCACTAAAGAAAATTCTTTCTGGTGTTGTGTAGGTAGTGGATTCGAGAATCATGCCAAATATGGAGAAGCCATCTATTACCATAACAATAAAGGCATCTATGTGAATCTGTTTATTCCTTCCCAGGTGACTTGGAAAGAAAAAGGACTGACGCTTCTTCAGGAAACCGATTTTCCGAAGGAAGAGACTACTCGGCTCACTCTTCGTGCAGAAAAGCCAAGGCATGCTACTATTTATTTGAGATATCCCTCATGGAGTAAAAATGTGAAGGTACTTGTGAATGGTAAAAAGGTGTCAGTGAAACAGAAACCGGGTTCTTATATCGCTATTACCCGTGAATGGAAAGATGGTGACCGTATTGCGGCCACTTATCCCATGCAGATCGAGCTGGAAGCTACTCCCGATGATCCGAATAAAGTGGCTTTGCTGTATGGTCCGTTGGTACTTGCCGGAGAACGGGGAACGGAAGGAATGCAGGCACCTGCTCCTTTCTCTGATCCTGCTCTTTACAACGATTATTATACTTATAATTTTCATGTTCCTGCCGACCTGCGTACATCATTGAAAATGGACGTGAAACACCCCGAACGAACATTGCATCGTGTGGGAAAAGACTTGAAATTTACTACGGAGCAAGGAGATGTGATCCGTCCGCTTTATGATTTGCATCACCAGCGTTATGTGGTGTATTGGGATTTACAAGATTGATTTAATTTAATGAACAGGCACGAATAAATTATTCGGGTGCATTGAGTAAATACTTCCGCCTCTTCGTATTTGTCTATTAGCATTAGCAAATACGGAGAGGCGACTTTTTAGATAAGGAACCGCTCTCTTTTGGAGATTTTTGTGTATGTTTGTCACATGTTTAATTTGATAAAGCCCGTTGGCAGGTGAAAAGCACGATTAAATATTTGGTTCTTATACTAATGTGTTGGGTTTGCGGGGAGAACTTGCAGGCACAACCCTATATGTTTCGTAATGTCGTTATGTCCGACGGCCTTTCCGGCTTGTTGGTGAATGCTATTTATAAAGATTCGGAAGGTTTCATCTGGTTGGGGACAGACAATGGCCTCGACCGTTTTGACGGTGTGAAGGTGAAGCATTTCGAATTCCGCGGAGTAGATTCGGGAAGAAAGAAACGGGTGAACTGTATCACAGAAACCGGTAACAAGCAATTATGGATAGGAAACGGAATCGGACTCTGGCGGCTGAATCGCTCCGGTAGTGAATTGCAGAGAATCGTTCCCGAGAAGATCGACTTTGCCGTCAATGCTTTGTTGGCAGATGGAGATGTACTTTATATAGGCACGGAGAGAGGACTGTTTATTCAGAAAGACGGTCAGTTGCTTCAGGTACAGACCGATAAGAATATGCTGGCGGCCTGTAACCGGATCATGGACCTCTGTCTGAATGAGGATAAGAGTGTACTTTGGTTGGCTACAGTGCAGGGTTTATTTTCTTATTCGCTGAAAGACGGTCGGATTAGTTCCTGGCATTTTCAGGAGAACGTTCCTGAAGCAGATTATTTCCGTTGTCTGACCCGCATTGGCGAAACGCTGTATCTGGGGACAATGAGTCAGGGAGTCGTACGTTTCGATATCCCGAAACAGACATTTGCCCATACGGTTTCTTTGGGATGCGATGTGATATCTGATATTTCCGGCGATGGAAAGGAGACGGTGTACATCGCTACAGATGGAAATGGGGTTCATTTCCTATCTCACAAAGACCGGAAAGTGGTTCGCCGCTTTTTCCATGATGTGAATGATAAAGAAGGGATTCGCAGTAATTCTATCTACTCACTACTGGTGGATGACAGGGGGGCAGTCTGGGTAGGACATTTCCAAGCCGGATTGGATTATTCACTGTATCAAAACGGACTGTTCCGTACGTACGCTTATCCTCCTCAGTTTAACTCTGCCAATTTATCCATTCGTTCGTTCGTAAACCGGGGACCGGAGAAAGTGATTGGTTCGCGTGACGGATTGTTCTATATTAACGAAGCTACCGGCATAGTGAAAAGTTTCGTGAAACCGGTTCTTACGTCCGATCTGATCCTTACCATTTGCTTCTATGAAGGTGAATATTATATCGGTACGTATGGCGGTGGCATGATGGTATTAAATCCGCAGACACTATCTCTTAAATACTTTACACAGGGGGATACGGAACTCTTCCAGAAAGGACATATCTTCTGTGTAAAACCGGATAACAGGGGAAATCTTTGGATTGGCACCTCGCAGGGATTATTCTGTTACAACGGACAGACAAAGCAAATCAAAAACTTCACCAGTGCCAACTCTCAGTTGCCCGAAGGAAATGTCTATGAAGTAAGTTTCGACTCTACCGGAAAAGGATGGATTGCTACGGAAACCGGTATGTGCATCTATGATCCGGCCTCACAAAGCCTTCGTTCCAATGTGTTTCCGGAAGGATTTGTACACAAAGATAAAGTACGTACTATTTATGAAGATGCAGAACATAACCTTTACTTTATTCGTGAGAAAGGCAGCCTGTTTACTTCTACCTTAACGATGGACCATTTCCGCAATCAATCGGTACTTTCTACTCTTCCTGATAACTCACTGATGTCAATAACAGAAGATAATCAAGGCTGGCTGTGGGTAGGCTGCAACGATGGATTGTTGCGCATTAAGGAAGAGGGAGAGGAGTACGACTCCTTCACCTTCAATGACGGAGTGCCGGGACCGACTTTCACTAACGGAGCGGCTTATAAAGATGAAAAAGGACTGTTGTGGTTTGGCAATACTAAGGGGCTGATCTATGTAGATCCGAAACAGGTAGATGAGGTACGTGGAAAGGTCCGTCCGATTGTCTTTACGGATATTCTGGCTAATGGAGTTTCCATCAACAAATCATCATTGAAGTATAATCAGAACAATCTTACTTTCTGTTTTACCGATTTTGCGTACGGATTGCCTTCTGCCTTGTTATATGAGTATAAACTGGAAGGAGTGGACAGTGACTGGAAGTTGCTGACAGCACAGAGTGAAGTATCGTATTATGGGCTTTCTTCCGGGACATACACATTCTGTGTACGTATTCCGGGCAATGAACAATCAATGGCCACTTATAAGGTGACAGTGCAGCCGATGATTCCTTGGTGGGAATGGGCGATTCTTGCTATATCGATTATTCTGATCGTTGTTCTGGTGAGATACTATGTGCGGAAATCTGCGCCATTGGTCACGGAAGTACATGAGATCTCATCCGAAGAAGAAGAGGAAGAAGAAAAGACGGCCGAACCACATCCTGCAGAAGAAAAATATAAGGCCAACCGTATGAGCGAAGCCGAATGTAAAGAGCTTCATGACAGGCTCGTTGCCTATGTGGAGAAAGAAAAACCTTATATTAATCCCGATCTGAAAATGGGAGAACTTGCCGCCGCATTGCATACTTCCTCCCATTCCTTGTCTTATCTGCTCAATCAATATCTTAATCAGTCATACTATGATTTTATTAATGAGTATCGGGTTGCCCAGTTCAAGAAAATGGTAGAAGATAGTGATTACTCCCGTTATACATTGACAGCATTGGCCGAATTATGCGGCTTCAGTTCACGTGCTTCTTTCTTCCGTTCATTCAAGAAAAGTACCGGAGTTACTCCGAACGAGTATATTCGTAGTATCGGAGGAACGGCTAAGGATGAATAGTAAATATGCTCCCTTCATTAAGCTATTATGCAGGTAAGATTAATGTATTCGGTCAGTAACAAGAGATCGTTTCACGTATATGATCCCATCGGTTCATGTACGTGATTCATTGGGTTTACGTACATGAACTGAATGGTTCACGTACGTGAAATGAATACATGAAAGCACCTGAATATATTAGTCAAGCCTTGTTTGTATGTTAAGCTTCCCAGCCTTTGTCTTAATACATGCAGCATACATAGAACAATATTGGGCGTAAACAACGTACATTCACGGCAAAAATGGTGTTTTTAACATTGGTAGACGTTACCCTTGAATAGTCTGTCTAATACCTGATAATCAAATGAATAAATAGAACGTTTATCAAAAACTGGTGATAATAGAAATCAAGAACTATTCTATTATCACCTTATTATCACCATCTATTATCACCCTTACTTCTTTAATTATAAGACACTTGTCCTGCCAAGGTGATAAGTGACAATAACCAAAGGCTTTTTGTTTCCCAGGTTACTTTGCTCAAATGGATGAGATATGAACCATCGGTCTGCTTATTATGCCCAAACAGAGTCTCATTTTATAAAATGAGACTCTGTTTTAAATGCACATAACTTGTTGATTATTAGTTGTGTGAATAAAATAAAGTCTACCTAGATGCGTTGAGATTCATCTCCCTTGTTTTTTGAAATCATTCTCCGGAATTGCCTTTATATTTGCATCGTGTTCAAAACCGAAAAAGATAGTATTATGGAGACAACAGCTTACACTTCCGACAACATTATCACCCGTTCTTACGAGGAATATCATCAGGTAATCTTAAACTATATTACCTATCGGATTGCTCACCGTTATGAAGCGGAGGATTTAACTCAGGATGTATTTGTGCGTCTGATGGATTACAAACAGATGCTCCGTCCGGATACAGTAAAATACTTCCTCTTCACGATCGCACGCAATTTAGTGACCGACTATATCCGTCGTTATTATAAAAAGCAGGAGATAGATAGTTACCTCTATGATTTTACTGTCACTTCTTCCAATGATACTGAAGAGAAAATCCTTGCTGATGACTTGGCTTCTATAGAACGACGTCAGCTTACTATTTTACCGGAACAGCGCCGCGTGGTTTATATCTTAAGTAGATATGAAGATAAAACTTCTACAGAAATAGCGGAAGAATTACATCTTAGCCGGCGTACAGTTGAGAATCATCTCTTTTTGGGACGCCGGGAGATGCGGGAGTTCTTCAAGAAATGCATTTAATCTTATTATTTAATAAATACCCTTTGTGCTTATGGAAAAAGAGTTAGAATCTATCCAGAGACATTTAGATGCCTCATCTAATTTTAGAAAACAAGAATTTTATACTATTTTTAAACCTCAAATTTAATTTTATGAAACAAAGAGGATTAATTTTTAATTCGCGGCCTGACAAAACCATTGCGTTAGTGTTAGGATTGATGTTGGGACTATGTCCTGTTTCAAAGGCATGGGCCGATACAAATATGAATGATAGCCAGATTGTGGCGCAAACCCAGAAGAGGGTGAAAGGGCAGGTGGTAGATGCGACGGGTGAACCATTGATTGGCGTCAACATCAGTGTTATAGGAGGAACTGAAGGTACTATAACGGATATCGATGGAAACTATTCAATAAATGTACCTGCCAAAGCGAAACTGAAATTTAGCTATATTGGCTATAAGGAACAGATTGTAGAAGTGACTACGCAGACTGTAATCAATATGAAATTGCAGGAAGATAGTGAAGTGCTGGATGAAGTTGTTGTAGTGGGGTATGGAACACAGAAGAAAGAATCACTGACAGGAGCTGTTACAGTAGTTAGTGATAAAATGATTAAAGATAAGGGAGTGCTTGCCAGTCCGGCCCAGGCATTGCAGGGGCAAGT
Organism: Bacteroides sp. RCH18; assembly: GCF_058231005.1. Classification (NCBI taxonomy): domain Bacteria; kingdom Pseudomonadati; phylum Bacteroidota; class Bacteroidia; order Bacteroidales; family Bacteroidaceae; genus Bacteroides; species Bacteroides sp. RCH18. The sequence goes on from NZ_JBIPTC010000002.1 coordinate 1,809,712, forward strand.
TCCGGGAGTGATTATTACCCGAAACTCATCGGCTCCGGGTGATGAAAGCTGGAATATGAAATTACGTGGTTCTTTCTCCAAGAATAATTCTGATCCTTTGATTATTATTGATGGGGTAGAGTCTGATGCTTTTAGTCAGATAAACCCTTCAGATATTGAATCTATTAATTTCTTAAAAGATGCTTCAGCTGCTATTTATGGTAGCAAGGCTGCTGGTGGAGTAGTGCTTATTCAAACAAAAAAAGCGAAGAGTGGAAAGGCCAAAATTGAATATAGCGGTTCTGTTACAGCTAAATTGGTTGGTTTGCAACCCACACTGATGAGTTTGGATGAATGGTGTGATGCGGCTACGCAAGTACGTATAAATGATGGATTTAAATCTGATGATAAATGGTTGCAATATGTAGCTTTAGCAAAAGCGTATAGAGGACACTACATCGATCTGGATCATAGTGAGAATCCGTTTGCGACAGATTTTCATGATGTCGATGATTTTGTGTTTTTTGATACTGACTGGCAAGATATATTATGGGGAACTACAGCCTCTACCTCTCATGAGTTGAGTGTGTCCGGAGGAACGGAGAAAAATACTTATCGTTTATCTGCACGTTATATGTATGATGGAAGTAACCTGAAATGGGGTAATAATAATAATCAGCGTTATAATTTCCGTCTGACTAATAATTTCCAGGTTACGGATGCTTTCAATATTGAATCTGTCATTGCATACAATCGTCAGGATCAAGTTGCTCCGACGCAGATTAATAAAGCGTTGACATCTTCGGTTCAACAACCGGGCTTTCCTTCATCTACGATTGATGGCAAACCTTATTCATGGGGATCTTGGGGAGCACCCAACTGGTATTGTGAATTGGGAGGAGACAATAAATTAAGAGTTTCGGCTATCAATATCAGTGAAACTTTGAGATATAAGTTTAACAAGAACTTTGATGCAGTTGCTACTATGGGTTATAATACTTCTACTTCTATACGTGATATAAAGTCAGAAGCAATCGACTGGTATAATTACGCCGGAACAAGGAAAGTAATAACCAACCCGGAAAAGAGTGAGAGTTTTTATAACAAGACGTTTTCGCGTACCGATATGTACACTCTTAATGCTTATCTTAATTGGCATAAAACATTGGCCGAAAAACATAATTTAGCAGCAATGTTAGGTGTGCAATATAGTTTCAAGGATTACGATTACACAGCTACCAATGCCAAGAATATATTGCCTTCTCTGGATGTAATAAATGGTATCGGAGAAGTAACCTTACAAAATAAAGATAAGAATGGTCCCGAAAGATATCAAGAAGCTCTCTTATCCTATTTCTCTCGTTTGAATTACAATTATATGTCTAAATATTTGTTGGAAGGTAATTTCCGCTATGATGGTTCTTCTAAATTTCAACCGGAAAATCGTTGGGCTTTTTTCTGGGGAGTATCCGGAGGATGGCGATTGAGCGAGGAGAACTTTATGAAGAATTTAAATCTGTTTGATGAGTTGAAATTAAGACTCTCTTATGGGACTGTAGGAAATCAAGGGGGAATTGACCGCTATGACGGAGTCCAGCTTTATGACTTCTCACAGAATAAAGGAGCTTTAGTGGGCGACAACAAATTGTCTTATGTGAATACTAACGGTAAATTGATTAGCCTTGATCGCACATGGGAAACTATTCAGAATTATAATATCGGATTAGATTTCGGTTTGTTTGATAATCGTCTGACCGGTACAGCGGAAGTTTTTTGGAAGGTATGTAACAACATGTTGATAGATGTGACTTATCCGGCTATATTGGGAGACAAAGCACCTACGGCAAATGTTGGCAGTTTCAATGCACGTGGTTGGGAAGGAACTATAAACTGGGCTGAAAAAATCGGTAAAATCTCGTACCACATTGGAGGGACTTTTACTTATGCAACTAATAAGTTGACAGACAATGGCGGTAGTGTTGTTATTAAGGAAGGAGTGCGCTCCGATCGTGAAGGGTATCCTTTGAATTCTGTATTTGGCCTGAAATATTGTGGCAAGATTCAGACAGAGGAACAGTTAGAAAAATACATGAAGCGTTATGGTGGCAATAATACTTTAGATATGCCTAGTGCACTGCGTTTGGGTGATAATATGTTTGAAGATGTGAATCGTGATGGAAAACTGACAGAAGCTGATTATGTGTATTTAGGTACTGACGATCCGAAAATCTCCTTCTCTTTCAATGGAGGGATGGAATGGAACGGGTTTGATGTTTCCGTAGTCTTTCAAGGGGTGGGTAAACGCACTGTTTGGCGTGACGGAGATAATAGTAGTAATATAAATTGGCGTATCCCGATGCGACAGGTATATATGAACACTACTAATCAGTCTGTAGGTAATGTCTGGTCACCCGATAATCCGAATGCGCATTATCCTACTTATACAAGTGTATCCCAGATCAATAATTACAATTATCGTTGTTCCTCTTGGTCGGTTGAAGACGGTTCTTATTTACGTTTGAAAAATATAACATTGGGTTATACTATTCCTGCAACATTATTGGCTAAAACAAAAGTTATCAGTTATGCCCGTGTTTATGTTACTGGAGCCGACTTATGGGAAACAAGTAAAATAAACGATGGATGGGACCCGGAAGCTTCTCGTAAAGTCTCAGGTTATGGGCGTTATCCATTCACACGAAATGTTACATTTGGATTAAACTTAACTTTTTAAATTTGGAATGTTATGAAATTATATAGGATAAAATATGCTTTTATAGTGGCAGTAGGTTTAATGTTGCATTCGTGCTTGGACTTAGAACCTAAAGACCAGTTGGCAGAAACAAATATATGGAGTACCCCTTCCGATTTTGAATTATTTGCTAATCAGTTCTATGGATGGAGCCGTAATTTTAGCGTAGTCGATAATCATTCGACCAAACCGTTGCATTCGGATTATAATTCAGATTTAATGACTTATAAAGATGACCGTAATCGCTTTAGTAATGGCTCGAACGCCGTTCAGGAGTCTGATGGAAATTATGGTGATGCCTATGCGCATATCCGCCGAACTAATTTGTTGCTGAAAAATGCGGAGGATTATTCTAATCAGGCGGATATAGCACAGTTTGTAGGTGAAGCAAAATTCTTTCGTGCCTACTCATATTTCGAATTGGTACAGTTATATGGTAATGCAATTATTGTTACCAAGCCTTTGAATGTAACAGACCCGGAATTAAAAGTTGCTCAGAATGATCGTAGTGAGGTTATTGATTTTATTATAAAAGACTTGGAGGACGCTGCATTATTGTTGCCCAAATATGCGGAAGTAGAAAAAGGCCGTATCAGTCAAGAAGGATGTTGGGCGTTTTTGTCCAGAGTAGCTTTATATGAAGGTACTTGGCAGAAATTCAGAGACAATGTGGAACGTGGAAAGTCATTGTTGGATATCGCAGCCAAAGCAGCCAAAGAGGTAATAGATAGCAAGCAATTCAGCATGTTTAATCCGGAAGCTTTGGGGGATAGTGCCCAGAAATATATGTTTATATTGGAGGATACAAAGTCTAACCCTGCCGGATTGAAAAAGGATGCTAATAAGGAGTATATTTTTTCTCGTCGCTATGATGAGATATTGAATCCTATAGGCAAGAATATCACAAAGGGCAATTTGATAAATGTGGTGTGGATTACCCGTAAGTTTGCCAATATGTATCTTTGTCAGGACGGACTTCCTATTGATAAGTCTCCGTTGTTTAAAGGATATGATAAAATGGATTCCGAATTTATGAATCGTGATAACCGGATGCGTTATACAATGGCTCGCCCACATGATAATTTCTGGAGCAACAGCAATCCGCGTGTAACTTGGAATGGAGATGCGGCAGATCTGGCATCGGCTTCCATTAAAAATTTTATCCCGAATGCCGGTACCGGATATCATAATCAGAAATGGGCTGCGGAGCGTGCCGTTAGAGATAATTATGAGGGTTATGATTTTCCTGTAATTCGTTATGCCGAGATTTTATTGAATTATGCTGAAGCTGTATTTGAACGTGATGACCGGATTTCTGATAGTGATTTAAATATTTCTTTGAATTTGGTACGTTGCCGGGTGAATAAGAAGATGCCTAAACTTTCTAATGAGTTTGTTTCTATTAATAGCCTGGATTTGAGAACAGAGATTCGTCGTGAACGTACAATTGAATTGTTTCATGAAGGATTCCGTCTGGATGATTTGAAACGTTGGAAGACAGCGGAGACTGAAATGCCGCAAGATCTTCTAGGTATTAAATGGAAAGGAACGGAATATGAGACAGCATGGCCTAAATGTCAGTATACAAGAAATGCTGATGGTATTTTAGTACTTGAAACAGGCCGTAAATGGGCTGAAAAGAATTATTTGTTCCCTTTGCCTAAGGATCAGTTACAGCTAAATCCTAATTTGAAACAAAACCGGGGATGGGAATAATGTATAGTGTACTTTAAATGATGAATGATATGAAAAATAGATATTCTTTTTTTGTGAACAAAGTTTGGGGGATTAGTCTTTTAAGTCTATGCCTTACGGTCGTTTCATGTGAAGATGAGAAACAATTTACGACGGGGATGCCTGAAGTGCAGTTAATTAATAGCATCACGTTGGACGTATCGGAACAACTGCCGGTTGCCATCGGTATGGATACTACGATTGTATATTCCATTACACCTGAAAATCCTACAAGTTCAGAACTTTTATGGGTTTCCTCAGATGAGAAGGTAGCTACAGTATCTGAGAATGGTACGATTTCGGGTAAAACAGAAGGAAGTGCTATTATTTCTGTTACTCCTGCCATTGGCTTTGGTGTGGCCAATATTACTCAACGTACTATTAAGGTAACAGTTATTCCTGAGGTTATAAAAGCGACGGGAATTGAATTTACAAATGTTGATGGTGAGGGGAATTTGGTAAAAGAACTCTATCAAACCGATAAATTACAGTTGACTTATCGCATTTTGCCTGCTGATCACACTTATTCTTATTTGACATGGAAGAGTAGTGATGAGAGCAAAGCTACAGTTGATGAGAAAGGCGTAGTGACCGGAATAGAGCCGGGAAATGTTTCTATTTATGCTTATACACATGACAAAAGTGGTGTTGTGGGGGAATTTAAGCTCGAAATATTACCATTTATTCCTGTTGAGGATGTGAAAATAGAACCATATAATGAACTGCTGTATGTGAGTCAGGAGCTTGCTCTGGATTATTCTTTTACTCCGGAATCTGCTACTGCCAGTACCGTTGAATGGCTTTCCAGTGACGAAAAAGTCGTAACAGTGAAGCAAGGAGTGGTGACGGCAGTCGGTTTTGGAACGGCTACTGTTTCAGCGACTTGTATTTCGAACGGTAAATCTTCCTCTGTAACTCTTACAGTCGATCCGGGCTGGTGGATTTGGGATGGACGTAATAGTTTTAAGAATTGGGGAATTGCCCAGAATTATTCAAGCTTCGTTGTCCAAGATGGAAAAATGATTGTAACATGTGGTCAGCAAAATACAGAAATGAAACGTGCCGACTTAAGACTTTCCGCCAGTGATAAGGCACCGATGCATTGGGGCAATTATCCGGTGATAGCTCTTAGAACCGACCTTCCTGGAGGTGGCAAAGGTATCGGCAAGGGAGGGGTCTATACGCTAAATTTGGTTTTGACTTCCGGAACAGGTGCAAGCAAGTCCGAAAATAATGGTATTTTATTGAATGATGGTACACGTATGTTGTATTGGGATGTTGCCTCATGGGGGAAATTCTCAACTACAGAACTTTGCTACTATAAAACGTTTGAAGTAAAGGTGGCAGATATCTATAATCAGAACCTGCCAACCGGGCAGTACACTGTCTATTGGATTCGTTCCTTTAAAAGTGTTGCAGAGGCGGAAGCTTATGCCAATGCCGAAGTCGCTGCCGGTAAATAAAGCGTGATATATAGATAATTATTTAATGGTTTACTAAAAGTATTTGTATGAAAAAGAATTTTATATTGATATGTATTCTATTGATCGGTAGTACATTTGGTTCTTCTTGCAGTGAGATTGAAGATGGTGTAAACAGAATGGACGAATGGGAAGATGATAAAATAGAAGTTGACTATCCTGCTAAATTTGTCCATCCCGGTATAATGCATACTACGGGTGATATTGAGCGTTGGCGTGAGATTGTTGCAAATAAGGAGCAACCGGCCTATGGCTGCTACGAGATTTTTGTGGCGGATGCCCGTTCAAAATCGGATTATGTGATGCAAGGACCTTATAAAGAGATCTACAGAGGGAATGACAATGGAAATCGACCTAGTATCCAAGGTAAATATGAGAGTGATTTTAATGCGGCTTATCAGAATTCGGTGATGTATGCTGTCACTAAAAAGGAAGCTCATGCCCAAAAGGCAACAGAAATTTTAGTGGCTTATGCGAATACCTTAGAAGCGATTGTTGCTGGTGATCAGCCTTTGCTGGCGGGTATTATGGGAGTCAAGTTTATGTATGCTGCCGAAATGATGCGTTATTTATATCCTCAGGGAATGACAGATGATAATTTTGACAAGGTCTGTACTATGTTTAAGAAAATCTTTGTTCCTGTTCTTGATGAGTTTATTGCCACTCCGGCTTATTCAAATGGAAATTGGGGAGCATCTGTGGGGATGAGTTATGTAGCTGCTGCTGTGCTTCTCAATGATATGGATATGTATAAGAAGGGGGTAGACTTTTATTTGAATGGGAATGATAATGGTACGATCAAGAATTACGTGGATGGCGATACGGGGCAATGTCAGGAAAGTGGGAGAGACCAGGCGCATACACAACTGGGATTAGCTTGCCTGTCGGTCACTTGTGAGATAGCTTACAAACAAGGTACTGATCTTTATGAAGTTTTGGACAATCGTTTGAGGAAAGGATTTGAATATACTTCTATGTATAATATCGGTCATGACGATGTTCCTTTTAAAACATGGACAGATATAACCGGCAAATATTGTAGCTGGACTAAAATATCAGCTGATGGCAGAGGACAATTTCGTCCGGTATTTGAAATGGTCTACAATCATTATGTAAATCGTAAGGGATTGAACATGGTTTATACAAAAGAAGTTCTTGATAAGATTCGTCCGGAAGGATACTACTATGAACATTTTGGTTTTGGAACGTTCTTGTTCAGTGATAAAAAGAAATAGAATCTTAAAATTATCTGTATAATGAAATATAGCGCGTTTTTTATATGTTTGTTGCTGGCACTGAAAGTGCCGGCACAAACATTTCAAATCACTTCTCCTGATGGTAAGATACGTTTGCAAGTCAATTATGAGGACCAACTGTCTTATTCTGCTTCCTTTCAGGGGAAGACGTTGATTAGTGATTCACCATTAGGTTTTGAATTTAAGAATGAAAAGCCGATGGGCACTAACCTTTCTTTGCAGAATACTCCTGAAGTACTTGCGGAAAGTGAGTCATGGACACCGGTAGTAAAGAATAAGCATGATAAAGTTACTCTGAACTGGAATGAAGCTACATTGAATTTCCGTGAGAAAGGAGGAGATTGCCGGCAGATGGATTTTTGCATTCGCGTATATGATAACGGTATCGCATTTCGTTATCAGTTATATGGTGTACGCAAGATTGGCAATAGACATCTGACACGTGAATTGACAGGTTTCTCTCTCCCTGAATCATCAGTGGCATGGGTTGCTAAGTATAAACGTAATTATACTTCGTCACAGGAATCGGAATTTGTTAAAACACCATTGAGTAAAATGCCGACGGATACAGTAGCTGGCCTGCCTTTCCTAGTCGAGATTGACAAACAAAATTATGTAGCGATTACTGAAGCATATATTGATGATTATCCGGGATTTTATATAGGTGTGGCAGATAGCAAGGTGGAAGGGCGACAAATGCTGACTACAAAGTTGTCACCTCTGCCCGGCGAGAATGAGGATGGAGTAAAAGCCCGCTTTTCTCAGAAGATGGTGACACCTTGGCGTGTTATCATGATTGGAGATAATCCGGGGAAGTTTATTGAATCAGAATTAATCGCCGGATTGAATCCGCCATGTGCTATTGAAGATACGTCGTGGATAAAACCGGGAATGGCCGCCTGGGATCATTGGTGGAGTGGAGAGGTGAAAATGGAAATGGACGTGATTAAGGAGTATATAGATCTTGCTTCGATTCAAGGCTGGCCTTATATGGTGATAGACTGGCAATGGTATGGGCGCTATAATAAAGCGGATGCCGATATCACTAAACCGGCACCTCAATTGGATATGCAGGAGATACTTGAATATGCACGTTTGAAGAATGTACGTTGCTGGCTGTGGCTTTATTGTACGGACATAAATAAGAACGATAGCTATAAAGAGGCTTTTGCTCTTTATGAGAAATGGGGGATTGCCGGTGTAAAGATTGATTTTATGGATCGTGATGATCAGGAAATGGTGAATTGGTATCGGAAGATTGTCACAACTGCGGCAAAACACAAGTTAATGGTTGATTTTCATGGCTCTTATAAGCCTGATGGTATTGAACGTACGTATCCTAACTTGCTGACGCGTGAAGGAGTAATGGGAGAGGAGTATTCAAAATTCACAGATAGAATAGTGCCGGAACATAATGTGACGCTTGCTTTTACCCGTATGCTGGCAGGACCTATGGATTATACTCCGGGCGGCTTTCTGAACGTTCCTCTTAAGGAATTTAAGAAACAGAGTCCTACTTTAGTGGCAAACACTCGTTGTGCAGAACTTTCTAAGTTCGTGATTTATGAAAGTCCGTTTACTGTCGTTTCTGATCATCCTAAACATATTCTCGGGCAGCAAGGAGCGGACTTCCTCAAGGTAGTGCCTACTGTATGGGATGACACTCGTTTTTTAGATGGGTATCCGGGGGAATTTATTGCATTGGCGAAACGGTCAAATGAACAATGGTTTGTCGGTGTGATGAATAACAGTACGAAACGGGTTATAAAACTAGACACTTCTTTCTTACCTGAAGGCGAATACGAACTTGAATATTGGAAAGACGCTAAAAATGCGGATAAGAAAGCGACGGAACTGGTAAATCAAAAGGTGCGTATTGTTGCCGGAAAACCTTTGACCGTGAAAATGGTTGCAGGTGGCGGTTATGTAGGTATACTGACTCCGGTACGTTAAAACTGCATAGTATTTGGGCAGTACTACTTTGACGAAGTAGTGTAAATGATAAAATGAAAATACTATTTAATGGAAATATAGAAAAAACTTGCGAGGGGATTAGGTATTTACCTGATCCCCTTCGTATATATAGGCAAATAGGTTAGTAATAAGATTGTTGAAAAGAGATAAGGATTCAGTTTTTGAAAGATTGGTTTTAATATAAGGTAAAAAGAACCTGTTTTTAGGAATAACGATTAGTATGTTTGAATGAATTGATTAGTAAGGTTATATGCGTAAAAAGATTCTGTTTATAGCAGGAATGATGGCTTGCTGTACTTGGGCGAGTGCACAGGAAATATCCCGGACCTGGGTGGCTGATAAAGGCAATGGTACTTATCAGAACCCTGTTCTATATGCCGACTATTCCGATCCGGACGTATGTGCGGCAGGAGATGATTTCTATATGACGGCTTCCAGTTTTAATTGCATACCGGGACTTCCTATACTTCATTCCCGTGATCTGGTAAACTGGTCGCTGGTGAATTATGCGTTGCCGGTACAGGAACCCAAAGAGTTTTTCGATAAAGCGCAGCATGGGAAAGGTGTATGGGCTCCTGCTATCCGCTTTCATAAGGGAGAATTTTATATTTACTGGGGCGATCCGGATTATGGAATCTACATGATAAAGACCAGAGACCCGAAAGGATCATGGAGCAAACCCGTATTGGTGAAAGCCGGAAAAGGAATGATCGACCCGACGCCACTTTGGGACGAGGACGGGAAAGTATATCTGATACATGCTTATGCCGGCAGTCGCAGCGGAGTGAACAGCATTCTGGTAATCTGCGAATTGAATGCGGAAGGAACGGAAGTGATCTCCGATCCGGTACTGGTGTTCGATGGAAATGACGGAAAGAACCATACGGTAGAGGGACCGAAGCTCTATAAACGGAATGGTTATTATTATATTTTCGCTCCGGCAGGCGGAGTAGCTACCGGTTGGCAGCTGGTGCTTCGTTCAAAGAATATCTATGGTCCCTATGAATCAAAGATCGTGATGGCGCAGGGGAAGACCACCATCAACGGTCCGCATCAGGGGGGCTGGGTAGATACAAATACAGGAGAATCGTGGTTCGTCCACTTTCAGGATCAAGGGGCTTACGGACGTGTTATTCATCTCAATCCGATGAAATGGGTGAATGACTGGCCTGTGATCGGAGTGGATAAAGACAAAGACGGTTGCGGAGAACCTGTCACCACCTATAAAAAGCCGAATGTCGGAAAGATGTATCCGGTAGCTACTCCTCCGGAAAGTGACGAGTTCGATACACGGCACTTGGGATTACAGTGGCAGTGGCATGCCAACAAACAGGATACCTACGGATTTACGACAGATCTAGGATATATCCGGCTCTATGCAGGCAGCCTTTCCAAGGAGTTCGTGAATTTTTGGGAAGTGCCTAATCTGCTGCTGCAAAAGTTTCCCGCCGAAGAGTTCACGGCTACTACCAAGCTGACGTTTACCGCCAAGCAGGATGGAGAGCAAGCCGGAATGATAGTAATGGGATGGGATTATAGTTATCTGTCTGTCCGTAAAGCCGGCGACAAGTTTATCCTGCAACAAGCCGTATGCAAAAATGCGGAACAACAGCACCCCGAACAAGTGAAAGAACTGGCGAGCTTTCCGGTGGAATATCTGAAAATGCCGGGAGTGGCTGATAATGAGTGGAAGACCGTTTACTTACGGGTAAAAGTAGCCAAAGGAGCCGTTTGCACCTTTGCCTATAGTCTCGATGGAAAGAAGTACACAGCAGCGGGAGAACCTTTTACTGCCCGGCAGGGAAAGTGGATAGGAGCGAAAGTCGGTTTGTTCTGTGTCACCCCTAATGATGGAAATCGCGGATGGGCGGACGTAGACTGGTTCCGGGTAACTAAATAAGAAAGAATAAGTGAGAATAAAAAATAAGAAACTAACACGAAGATATAGAACGAAAAAATGAAGAAGATTGTAGCAGGGTTGGTTGTAGTACTAGGCTTTTGTGCATGTGCCCATCGGACTTCCGGTACGTTGGATGTGAATAAAGCTCTGGATTATTGCGCGGAACAGACCCAACGTTCACTGGTAGAACTGAAAGGAGACTCGGGTATAGACTATACAATGATGCCACGTAATGTCATGGCAGACGAGCATCATTGGAACTGTCGGAAAGCAACGAAGGAAGAATGGTGTGCCGGTTTCTGGCCGGGAGTGTTGTGGTATGATTATGAGTACACACAAGACAAGAATATACTGGAAGAAGCCGAAAAGTTTACGGCATCCTTAGAGTTCCTTTCCCGCATTCCGGCTTATGATCATGATCTGGGCTTTCTGGTCTTTTGCAGCTACGGTAACGGATATCGCCTGACCCAGAATCCCGCTTACAAACAAGTGATTCTGGACACAGCCGATTCATTGGCTACTTTGTTTAATCCGGTAGTCGGCACGATGCTGTCCTGGCCACGGGAAGTAGAACCCCGCAACTGGCCCCACAATACCATCATGGACAACATGATCAATCTTGAGATGCTTTTCTGGGCAGCAAAGAACGGTGGTAATCCTTACTTATACGACATCGCTGTATCTCATGCCGACAAGACCATGAAATGTCAGTTCCGTCCGGACTATACCTCATATCATGTAGCGGTATACGATACTATCACAGGTAACCTGATTAAAGGAGTGACTCACCAAGGATATGCGGACAGCACAATGTGGGCACGTGGACAAGCGTGGGCTATTTATGGTTACACCGTAGTCTATCGTGAAACGAAAGACCCCAAATACCTTGACTTTGTGCAGAAAGTAGCCGATGTCTATCTGGAACGCTTGCCCGAAGACAAAGTGCCTTATTGGGATTTCAGTGCTCCGGGCATACCCGATGCTCCGCGTGATGCTTCGGCGGCTGCCGTAGTAGCTTCCGCGCTGCTCGAACTGTCTGCCTATCTCCCCAATGGAAAAGGCAAACACTACAAGGATGCCGCTATCGAAATGCTGACAAGCCTGAGTTCCGACAATTATCAGAGCGGTAAAAGCAATCCGGCTTTCCTGCTCCATAGCACAGGCCATTGGCCGGCTCATTCAGAGATAGACGCTTCTATTATCTATGCAGACTATTATTATATAGAGGCATTGCTTCGTCTGAAACGCCTGCAGAAGGGGGAAGGAGTATTGGGATAGAGATGTTAGTAAGCAGAACGATGTAAGCACAATCACCTTACATCATCAGTTGGACAGAAATAAAAAGGGGATGTGTCAGACTTCCCTTTTAACGAAATCATCCTCGCCACAGATAATCGTAGCGAGGATGATATTTAATTTATGAGGGTTTCAACACATCCTCTTTCTTTTTACTGGTTAGGGTTTAGGTTATTATTTCTTTACCTTGATGATGTCATAATTCAGATCGCTGACAGCTTCCTGCAGGCTATCGTTTACCAGACGCAGGGTAGTGTCATTAACAATCACAAAATACATTGGAGCCTCACCATCATTCGGAGTTAACTTAACAGCTTTGGTAGGTTTTTTGTTCACTACTTTTTGGATAGTCTGTTGTTTTCCTTTAGAAGAGAAGGTTTTGTTCTTACCCTGACCTTCTGCATCGAGGTAAGTCATATCCAGTGTATACGTGGTATCTACACCGTCAGTTGCAGCGTTCAGGGTCAATACGTAGTCGATACCCGGACCGTCGGCAGCAGGGAGTGTACCTTCATAAACTTCGGTCACTTCTGTGATCGGAGCCATTTCTATAGAAAGACTGTCTGCTTCTGCCTCTGCGGCTTTGTTGGCTTTTGACTGGCAAGATGCCAAAGCAGCTACGACTGCTGCTAACATAATTACTTTTTTCATCGTTAAGTGCTTTAAGTTAATATAAATATAGTGAGCTTACTGCTCGGGTTATTCTTTTTCTTTATTCTTCTTCGTCCCGTTTGATGACCAGCAGTTTGTCTACCCGTCCGCGGTCCATATCTACTACTTCGAATTGCAGGTTCTTGTAGGTGAAGATATCTCCGGCTTTCGGGATACCGCCCAGCAGGAACATAGCCAATCCTCCGAGGGTCGTGAAGTCTTCGTCCTCCAGGTCTTCATAAGATAAGATTCCCATCTCTTCCATAAAGTCCTTGATGTTCATCGAGGCTTCCACCAGCATCGAACCATCCTGTCTTCTGACGATATCTTCCTCTTCCGTATCGTCCTCTTCAAGGATGTCTCCGAAGATGCTTTCGGTAAGGTCGTGCAGGGTAATGATACCTTCTGTACTACCATACTCGTTAACAACAACTCCGAACTTGTTTTTGTTCTTCTTGAACAGCTCTAAAATTTTATTTGCATATAAACTTTCGGGGATAAACAGAGCCGGACGGGCTATTTCACGCAGATTGAACTCCTTTTTGTTGCCCACCATCAGAATAATATCCTTTACGGATACCACACCGATAATCTCATCTTTCCGCTCGTCCACCAACAGATATTTGCTGTAGTGCTCTTCTTCGATTGTCTTCATCACCTTGTCTTTCGTGTCATCGGGATGGAAGATGACAAGGTCTCTGCGGTGTGTCATCAGTTCATTGGCACGTTTGTCCGAGAAACGGAACACATCACGCAGCATTTCCGTCTCTTCTTTGTCGATCACTCCCTGTTCGGAGCTTTGGTGGAGAATCATTTTGATTTCTTCCTGTGTCATCGGGCGTTCTTCGTTCTTTACGCCGATGATTCTGTTCAGCAGGCGGGTGGAGATACTGAGCAGCCAGACGAACGGATAGGATACTTTCGTCAATAAAATCATAATCGGACTGAACAAGGTTGCGTATCGTTCCGGATTACTGAGGGCAATGGATTTGGGAACCAGCTCTCCGATGATAAGAGAGAGATAGGTGATGATTACCACAGTGGTGATCATGGCCAGATTACGTGCATAGGCTTCCGCTCCCGGTATGAGGGAGAAGAGCGGAACAAGGTCGTCTGCGATAGCGACACCACCATAGGCACCGGATACGATACCGATCAGGGTGATACCGATTTGAATAGTGGACAAGAACTTTTCGGGTTCTTCCAGTTGTTTCAGTACTCCACGTGCAGATTTGTTGCCTTTTCCGGCGAGAGTTTCGAGACGTGCTTTGCTGGAAGATACCAGCGCAATTTCGTACATGGCAAAGATACCATTCAATACGAGTAAGAGAAGTATGATAAGAAATTCCATAAATGGATTTAAATGATTACTGCCGTGAAATTACATGAAATCACGACATCATGCAAATATGTGCTGTATATTAATGATTTTTTAATAAACAATTGGTGCGGAATGGTAATGTATTCTTTGAGATGAGGGGTGCTTAAGAACAAAAGAACATATTCCGGGATTGCAAAGTGGATGCTCTCGGAATATGTTCTTTTATTTTCTATGTTCTTGAATCTTTCTTATTGCTTATATTTATCAGCCAGTTCTTTAGCGCGGGCTACACGTTTGGCTGTGTCGGGGTGTGAAGAAAACATTCTCTGCATGTAGGAAGATGCGGGAGCTCCGTTGGACAATTCGAGAAGTTTATTCAATGATTTGTACATGCCATAGGGGTCGATGTTGTTTTTTACGCAGAACTCTACACCGTAGGCATCCGCTTCGTACTCTTGTTTTTGTGAGTATTGTGCGCCGGCAAGTGCTTCTGCCATAGCTCCCAGTTCAGAGTCAGTCAGTTTGGCGACCTGGCTGCTAGCTGCTCCTGCCGCATTCTTTACGGCCGAGCGGAGATAGGCATTCTTCATTGCGTCTTTAGAGTCGGTATGGATGACGTGACCGATTTCATGACCGATTACTGCCATTACTTCTTCGTCAGTCATGACGTCCATCAGTCCGGCACAGATACGTACGCTGCCGTCGCCACAGGCGAAAGCGTTTACGTCCACTACTTCATATACGCCAAAGTTTACCTGCATGCCTTCTACCTCTTTGATGTTTCCGGTCAGTCTTTCCAGACGTTTTCCATATTCGCTGTCCGGTTTGGTCAGTGGGTTATGCTTGTCCATCCATTCCATGTATTCTTTACTCATGGCAGCGATGTCAGCATCCGATAAGGTGATTGCTTGTACGGCATCCTTGCCTGCTTGAAGAGCTTTGCCAATGTTGATTTTCTTTCCGAATTGTGCTGAAGCGTTAAAACAACTCATGCCCAAAAACAGCAGGGCTACTAATGCAATTTGTTTTTTCATCATAGTGAATTTTTAGTTTGTTATTATATAATATATAGTGTTAGTATTCAAACGTGATTCCCAAAGTCGGCAGCAGTGTACCGCTTTCTTGCTTGAGGGACTTCATGACATACCGTTGTTCGGCTATCGGTGCGTCCGGATTCTTGATTACTCCGGTGCTCATTAATACATCTGCCTGTTTCAGCTTGCTGCCCGCTATATTCTGCAGATCGATGTAGAAACCCAGCATACAGCGCTTCAGATAGAATGTTTTGTCTATGCGGATATCTACCTGAGTAAAGGCCGAAAGCCGTTCTTCATTGTATCGGGTATAGTCGTAATACGGTTTTCCCTGTGCATTCCAGGCTGTTACCAGAGATGACTTTTCGGCATCATAAGGAGTATAGGGGGCACCGCCTATACAGCTGACTTTCATTCCGACACTCCAGTGCCGGGGGAGATTGTAAGTTCCCCGCAAGTTGAAAATAAAGCGGTTGTCCCATGCGGAAGCGATGTATTCGCTTTCCTTATCAGTACGATATTCGCTTTTAAAGAGCGTGAAAGATGAGGCGAGATTCAGTTTCTTGGCGATCAGCCATTTAAGGAGAAGCTCTGCTCCGTAAGACCGTCCCTGTGCGGTGGAGGTAAGCAGTTCGTTACCAATCACGCCATAATCGTTTCCTTTGCAGGTCAACGGAATGCCGTCGGCTATGGAAAGAGGAATTTTGTCATAGTCTTTATAGAATCCTTCAATGGATACTTCGAAGGTATCGCCCTTTCTCCAGTTCAGTCCTACGCTACCCTGGCTGACTTGCATATAGTGGAGCGCATACTTGTTGGCATAGAGTCCGTTATTGTTTTTAAAGCCGAGAGCGGTGTAGGGAGGCAGTTGATAATAGAGTCCTGCGTTTCCGCTCAGCGACCAGTGCTCCGTCAGTTGATAGGAGAGCGACAGGCGGGGAGAAAGCTGGTCGGACAGGTCTTTCATGGCTGCCGAGTAGTTGTTGGCATCGGCACGCAGTCCCAGAGAAGCCGTAAAACGCTCGTCTATGGAGGTGTAATTGACCGTTCCGAAAAGTCCCCAGCGCATAATGCCCAGATAGGTATGGTAGTCGAACGTCTGCGCATGGTCGGTATATACCTTCTGAAAGGTGGTGTTGCTATACTGGCTATAGTCCAGACTGGTTCCGACAGTGACTTTCCAGTTGCGGAAAGACGAACTGTTCTCAAGACGGAGCTGAGTATTTTGTTCTGTAGAGCGGAGGCGGAGCATCAGATGATCCGGATCGCTTTCGTCGTTCTGCTGATATTTGGTGTTCCGGTTGTTCAGATAACTGTGGCTGGCAACGACCGACTGCACGTGTGCCCCCGCATAGTGCCGGTATACGGCACCTAGAGTGAACGTCTCCTGCTGAATCTTAGGCAGGTAACTGAGGATGTATTCGTTGTCTTCATCGTCGGCTTTGGTGTTTAGTTTCATCTTATCAATGCCGCCCAGCCCTAGTACGGTCAATTCATTCCGGGCGTCAAACCTTGTTTTCAGCTTGAACTGCGCATCCGTAAAAGTCGGCAGAAAGGGCAGGCCGAGCATATCAAACAGGAATTGCAGGTAGGACTGACGGACGGAAACCAGATAGGAAGTCTTCTTGCCCAAATGTCCGTTGGAGGCAAGGGAGACTTCGGAAGCTCCGAGAGTAGCTTTCAGGGAATTGCGTTCCATGTCCCCGTCGCGCAATTTGAAGTCGAGCACGGAACTGAGCGCATTTCCTTTGTCTGTCGGGAAGGCTCCGGTATAGAAGTTCACTTCCCGTATCAGGTCGGCATTAAGGATACCTACCGGACCGCCCGATGCTCCCTGTGTGCTGAAATGGTTGATATTGGGGATCTCTACTCCGTCCAGATAAAAGCGGTTTTCGGAAGGCGATCCACCGCGTACGATCAGGTCGTTACGGTATCCTATCGGTGAGAAGGCAACTCCCGGATAAGACTGTACGATGCGTGAGATGTCCCGGTTGGCTCCCGGACTCTTTTCTATTTCCTGCAATCCGATGATGCGCAGGCTGACCGGACTTTCAATGTCCCGACGGAAAGGGGAGGCGGTGACGGTCACTCCTTCCAGTTCCGTCTGATTCTCTTCCATCTCTATCTGTATATGTAGGTCCCTGGTCGAAAGTATGTATTCGGGGGTAGTGACGGTTTTGTATCCGATAGCAGACGCTTGCAGGCGATAGATGCCGGGCGGAACTTGTCCGATTGAAAACTTCCCTTCGGCATTTGTCACTCCGCCTTTATTGAGTCCGACAATCATTACATTGATAAATTCCAACGGCTGACGGCTGGATTTATCAATGACTGTTCCCTTCACTTGGTGGACAGGCTGTGCCAGAAGGAAGGATATGGTTATGTTGCAAAACAGCAGAAGCGACAGTAGTCTTTTCATGTTATTTGTAGTTTAGCGACTGCAAAGTTAATGGAAAATAGTTTCACATTTCAATTTTATGTTCTATTTTTGTGGGAATAATAAAATCTGGTTAAGTATGAAAACCGTAAAATTGATTACCTGTAATGACGCGATGAAGGCGCATATCCTTCAAGGAGCGCTGGAGAATGAGGGCATTGAATCTATTCTGCATAATGAGAACTTTTCTACTTTGTATAAAAGTTGCGTGAGCAGTATTGCGGGAGTGGATATTCTGGTGGCGGATGAAGATTATGAGAAAGCCGTTCAGGTGCTGAGGCAGAACCAAAGCTGGCCCGAAGAACTGACGCTCTGTCCTTATTGCGGTTCGTCCGATATTAAATTCGTATTGAGAAAAGGACACAAACTACGTGCCGTTGGTGCGGCTGTACTTTCCATGCTGGCAGCGGCGCCTCCGGGGGACAATCATTGGGAATATACTTGCCAGCAGTGTCATCAGACTTTTGAGACACCTGTCGCCAAATTTCAACCTTCGGGAGAAGACGAAGAATGATTGGATCTAAACATATTATAAACACAATGAAAAAGAAAAAACTTCTATTAATCGCTCTTTTGTTAGTTGGGGCAGCGTCTTCTTTTGCTGCCAAAGTAGATACGTTATTAGTGAAAAGTCCTTCCATGAACAAGGACATCAAGGTAGTAGTAGTCACTCCGGATGCGGCATTGGGAAAGAAAGCTACGGCGTGTCCTACTGTTTATCTCTTGCATGGCTTTGGCGGTCATGCCAAGACGTGGATTGAGATTAAACCCAATCTGCCTCAGATTGCGGATGAGAAAGGAATCATATTTGTTTGCCCGGACGGAAGTACCAGCTGGTATTGGGACAGTCCGAAAGACCCGTCTTTTCGATATGAAACTTTTGTCTCATCGGAACTGGTGAAGT
The DNA here is from genome assembly GCF_058231005.1 of Bacteroides sp. RCH18. Taxonomy (NCBI): domain Bacteria; kingdom Pseudomonadati; phylum Bacteroidota; class Bacteroidia; order Bacteroidales; family Bacteroidaceae; genus Bacteroides; species Bacteroides sp. RCH18. The sequence goes on from NZ_JBIPTC010000002.1 coordinate 1,828,431, forward strand.
ATATAGACGGACATTACAAGACAATTACCGACCGCAAGGGGCGTGCCATTACCGGTCTGAGTATGGGCGGACATGGTGGTCTGTGGACTGCTATCCGTCATAAAGATACCTTTGGCGCTTGTGGAAGTACAAGTGGAGGTGTAGACATTCGTCCGTTCCCGAAGAACTGGGATATGGCAAAACGCTTGGGGGACTATGAATCCAACAAGGAAATATGGGACACGCATACTGTAATCAATCAGATTGATAAGATTCAGAACGGGGATTTAGCGATTATCTTTGATTGTGGCGAGGCTGACTTCTTCATTCAAGTGAATAAGGATTTGCACAACCGCTTATTGGAAAAGAAGATCGATCATGATTTTATCACCCGTCCCGGAGGACATACCGGAGAATACTGGAATAACGCTATCGATTACCAGATTTTGTTCTTTGATAAATTCTTCAGGAAATAAAACCGGAAAAGCTTGACTTTTGCATCCGGATGTCGTATCTTTGGAGACATAATCATATAGTAGATTGAAATTAAACTACGGTAGAAGGAGGAAGTGAAAACTTTCTCCTTTTTTTGTGTACTACTTGGTGAGGAACTGTTCAGATCGGCGCTGGGAGTGATTCAGCTCGGTGCTTATTGAAATTTAGAAGGTATGTCGGGAAGAATTAGAAGGTATGTTAAGGCAAATTACATACTATGTTAAGTGTAATCAGATGCTTTGTTAGGTGAAAACGGAGGCTTTGTTTCGATAAACAGGCTTTTATGTAGCGGAAAAGGCCAGTCGGAGTTAAGAATCTATAATTCTGCTCTTGACAAGAATCGGGTTATTCAATCGTAATTGAGATCGTGCGATTCAGATAAGATGTACTCTTACCATTGCTATATTTAGTACTGATCTTTAGACTGACAGGTTTCTTGTTTTTATCAAAGTTGTAGGTATATTCGGTTCTTTCGGTGTATGTGTCACTCGACTCATTGGGGCAGGACGCGGTAGTAAGGTGCTGAGTCGGTTTGCCAAGCATGCCGGCAAACAAGGCTTCACGATGGAAGGAGAGAGGATAAGTATCTGCCACCAGCATGCAGGGGAGGCGATAATAATTGATGTCTTCTCCCGCTTCATAATTAGTCTGAAGCTTTCCGTAACCGGTGGATGATTCATAGGGCAGTGAAGGAGAGATGGTGGAAATTAAATCGCCCTTGTCATACTGTAGAGAAAGAGTGTGCGAGACAACTGCATCGCTGCTTCCTTCCCGGGGCATAATCTTCTCATTTACTTGTGTCAGATAGCCGTCCGTATATGAAAAGGTATATTGTCTCTTCTGGTCGAGAGAAGCATATTCGCATTGCGTGGCGTATCCTTCTTTGTTTAGGGTGTATTTACGCTCAGTCCCTATTTCGTCTGTGAAAGTAACACTGCTTCTGTTGCTTCCGTATTGGATGGTAAGCGGATGGCTGATGATCTCTGTTAAGTCCGCTATCGAAACCTCTTGCGTGTAGGTATAACCGGTCAGCCAGGCATCTTCGTAGTGAAACTCTTCCTTTTTAGTAACATCAGATACCCCGGCTCCATCGGACTTGCAAAATTCGGAGAACAGCATCTTGCTTATTTCCGGGTCAGGAACTTCTGTGCCTGCTTTTTCTTCATCATCCGAACAACCGAACATTACTATCGCACACAACAGAAGGGCTATCTTTTTCATACTTGTTTATTTAATCCGTAACCCTCCGGCAAATCTTCTGCTGGCAGGACTGCTGACACTTTTTTCTATCTTAATACTCTTGGTACTTCGAGTTTCTTCTTCTTTGTCTTCGTCTTTCGGCGGATAGGTTCCCTCCAATGTCTGGATGGCTATGCTTAGCATTCTTTCTTTAGGATTGCCGAAAGGGAGGAACTGGCTGTAATCAGTAGTCCCGTTAATAGACGTTTCGCTTATTTTGAATTTATCGCTGGGAACAAGCACGAATGCGTCTTCGCCCGCATCATGGTCGGAGTTGTAAACGGTGCATACCACCGGATTGACAGACCAGCGGTAGGTTTCATTGATGAATTGCTCTGTAGCCACTGTTTGTCCCTTGCTTGCGCTACCCATGACAATAATGTTAGGAGCCTGATCCTCTTTGTATAGGCTGGTCAGTAGCATTTCTGCTGCTCCGGCTGTTGTTCCGCTGGTGATTGCTACCAAAGTGTTTTGATTCAGATTGACACCGGTCTTCAGCACCTCCTGATCGAAATTGATGGTCGCGTCTTTGTCCAAGTTCTTGTCGTTATATTCCAGATAAGCCATCGGAGTGCCCATTCTTGCATTTGGCACAAGGATGGTGGCAAGTAACTGAACACAGTCCAGCGATCCTCCTTCGTTATAGCGAAGGTCAAGGATAGTGGCTTGTACGTTGGCTTCCTGAAATATCGTTGAGACTTTACGTAATTCATTATTATACTTCTCCGGATCGTCATTGGTTCCGGCGGTGAAGCTGTTGTACATCAGATAGCCGACTTTAGCACCATTGTCTAAAGTCAGAATTTCGTATTTATGTACCGGTTGGTCTTCTATAGACTGGGCGGCTCCCAAATCCAGCGTGACACCGTTCGGTACTACTTTATACACCATAACCGGTTCTTCCGGTACTTCTTCCCCTTCTTCGGGCTCTTCCTCGACTTCTTTCCATACCCCCATCGAAAGTTCTCTTGCTATTGTACCTTGCAGTAGTTGCGTTTCATACTTCTTGCTGATATAGGAAGTGTCTACTTTCATAATCCAGTCACCGCGTTGGAGTCCGGCTTTTTCGGCGGGTGATTCGGGGATAACATAAGTAATCAAGGCATTGTATGCCGTATCGTTATCCTGACTCTTGACGAGCGAGTAGTCGAATCCATAGGTTGGCAACGGAGCTTCCAGAACAGAATCTACAAAAGAGTAGCTGTCTTTGTCCCATTTTGCTTTGGATAAGAAGGTGGCAGGGTCCTGAAACAGGTTTACTTCATCGTAGCCAGGCATATATTGATACCACAGATAATTCTGTTGCATGATATCATACATCCATGTATCCAGTTCAGTCAAGTGGGCATATTCCGGCCAGCGGTCCACACCACACGAAAAGAAGCTGCTGACAGATACGACGATCAGGGCAGGTATAAGTAGTATTTTACGTAAATTCGTCATCTTAAAAAGCTTTTCAGTGTGCAAATGTAGGAAATACTTTGCTTATCTACCACATTTATGGTATAAAAATGCCTTCAATATGTGATAGGCTGTTAGCAAATCCCGCCTTATCTTTGCAACATCGAAAATGATCAATAGGTATTCATATAAATAGAGAGAGAATAATTAGAATCCAAAGAGAGTGATATAGAGTAAATGATTTTTGGATGGACCGTAACCTGACTTTGATAAAGATTTAATGAAACAGATTTGCTGATGTGCTAATTTGTCGGTGATTAATACATTGGCATCTTAGCACAACTTTTGTTGTTTAACGAATAATTATGATGATGAATATAGCTGCATTATTGTCCGGAGGTGTCGATAGCTCTGTTGTCGTTCACCTTCTTTGTGAGCAAGGATACAAACCGACTCTTTTCTATATCAAAATAGGTATGGACGGGGCGGAGTATATGGATTGTTCGGCCGAAGAAGATATTGAAATGTCCACTGCCATTGCCCGTAAGTATGGTTTGTCCTTGGAAGTCGTGGACTTGCATAAGGAATACTGGGAGAATGTGGCCGCCTACGCGATTGATAAAATAAGGAAAGGACTGACGCCGAATCCGGATGTGATGTGTAACAAACTCATCAAGTTCGGCTGTTTTGAACAGCAGGTCGGAAAAGATTTCGATTTTACGGCGACGGGGCATTACGCCACCACCATCCGGCAGGACGGCAAGACGTGGCTTGGAACAGCCAAAGACCCTGTTAAAGACCAGACGGATTTCTTGGCCCAGATAGACTACCTGCAAGTTTCCAAACTGATGTTTCCTATCGGCGGACTGATGAAGCAAGAGGTACGCGAAATCGCAAGCAGGGCAGGATTGCCCAGTGCCCGAAGAAAGGACAGTCAGGGAATTTGCTTTTTGGGAAAGATTAACTATAATGATTTCGTGCGTCGTTTCCTGGGAGAGCGGGAAGGGGCGATTATAGAACTGGAAACCGGAAAGAAAGTGGGCACGCATCGCGGCTACTGGTTCCATACGATCGGACAGCGGAAAGGACTTGGGTTGAGTGGCGGTCCCTGGTTTGTGATCAAGAAGGATATTGAGGAAAATATCATCTATGTCTCTCACGGATATGGAGTCGAAACGCAGTTTGGCAGTGAGTTCCGTATCAATGATTTCCACTTTATTACGGAGAATCCGTGGAAAGATACCGGAAAGGAGATAGATATTACGTTCAAGATTCGTCACACTCCCGAATTTACGAAAGGAAAGCTGGTACAGGAAGAGGGCGGTCAGTTCCGTATCTTATCTTCTGAGAAGTTGCAGGGCATTGCTCCCGGTCAGTTCGGGGTGATTTATGATGAAGAAGCGGGGATATGTGTAGGAAGTGGTGAGATACTCTGTTAAATACTTCTTTTTGAAGAGGGAAGATTATACAAACAGGAATATTTTCATTACTTTTGTTTCGTAGAATATTAAAATGGAGGAGGATTGATATGACAACGATGGAATTGAAAAGTCTGAAAATGGACTTGGTTGAGGAACTCCTGAGTTTGAATGACAAAGAGATGCTCAATCGGGTGAAAAACTATTTGAAGCGCCTGAAGAAAGAGGAAGCTGAAAAAGAGGAAGAGACAATCAGTAAAGAAGAAATTCTTGCCGGGATTGCCGCAGGGTTGAAAGAAGTAAAACTTTCAAAGGATGGTAAACTAAAACAAAAGACCGCAAGAGAATTCCTTAATGAATTATGAAATAATAGTTAAGCCAACATTTCAGCGGGAAGCGAAACGAATGGCAAAGCACTATGTGTCTTTTAAAGAAGACTTTGCTGCATTGGTTGATGAATTGGAACAGAACCCCCTGTTAGGAACAGACTTAGGACATGGCTTACGTAAAATACGGATGAAAATATCCTCAAAGGGAAAAGGCAAAAGTGGCGGGGCGAGAGTCATTACTTTTTTATTGCATGTTTCAGAAGAAGATGCTGTATTGAATATGCTTTTTATTTATGATAAGGCTGAACGTGCGTCTATTTCATCGAAAGAAATAGAACAATTATTGAAGCAGAATGCCTTGAAATAGATGATCAAATATAGTATTCCGCTAAATCCACAATCCCTGCACGCATCGCGTACTTGGTAGCTTCGTGCACATTGTTGACTCCCAGCTTCCGGAAGATATTCTTTCGGTGGCTGTTGATTGTATGAAAGCTGAGGTTCTTTTCTGCCGCTATTTCTTTTGTCGTCTTCCCCAGTGCAATTTCTTTGAGGATATTCTTTTCTGTCTGCGTCAGCAGATGATCATCCACCGTTGCAGGGGATGCGGCGGAAGAAGCCGTTCCCGAAAGCAGCAGATTGCTGACATGATTGCAGATATACCGTTGTTTGCGTGAAGCGCATTGCAGGGCGGACATGATTTCCTCTTTCGAGTTATCTTTCATGACTACTCCGAAAGCCATGCTGCTGAATAATACCTGACGGAGAAAATTGATACTTAACTCATCGGAGAACAGAATCCAGTCGGCCTCTTTAAACCGCTCCTGCAGGACAATCAGTTCGTCCGCTCCGGCAAAATCGAATAAGGTATAATCCAGAATAACCACCGCTTGCGGATACAGGCGCAGCTGCTGAATCAGTTCGGCCTTGTTGTCAGCCTCTAAAAGAACGGATACATCCTTTTGCCGGCTTAGCAGAAACATCATTCCTGCCTTACTGATATCCTGGTTGTCTGCGATGATATATTCCCTCATAATGATCAATTAAAAAAACTCCGCTACAAATGTACGCATTTTGCGCGATTTGTAGCGGAGTTATTTTTATATTCTTCTGTTCGGATTACCAGGCACGTCCTTTGAAGATGTTTGACTGATCCAGTGGGACGATATTACCGTTCAATGTCAGGTTGTTGTTATTGAAGTTCGGGCTGATAGATACCGAAGCATTGTTGTTACCGCTGCTCATATTAATAAATACCTGAGCTGAGATACCGATGCCCTGTACACTGAATGAACAGTTTACATTTCCTTTCTTATCGATATTCATCTTCATGTCCGAAGAGTTACCGTCTACAGTCACACCACCGATACCGTTAGGGCCGGGATAAGGAGTGTTGAAAGCTGTCTGTACAGTGGCTCTGTTTCCGTTCATCAGGACGAAGTTAGTGTTGGAAGTCACGAAGGAACTCATACCGTTACGGAAGATCACCTGATTGGCTTCCAGAACAAACTGTTTGTTCTTCAAAGCCTGTACAGCCTGCTGGTAAGCTGCCATGTCCTGTACCTGTTCTTCTGCGCGAAGTTTTGCTCTTTCTGCGTCTCTTTCTGCTTTTCTGTCTGCGCGGCGGATGGCTGCGTTACTTTCCTGTGCATACATCATTGTGCTCGCACTTACTAAAACTAATGCTAATAATGCAATAAACTTTTTCATAACTTTTTTTTGTTTAGGTTTAATACGTTGTTCGTTTATTGCAAAAACAAAGTGTATGCCAGATTGTTCACGGGCGTTTTACAATTTTATATCCGATAGCTGCGACAGCGATACTCATTAAAGGACTGATTATGTTGAAAAAGCAATAGGGGAGGTACACCAGCGTAGGCACACTCAGAATGGTAGCCTGCGTCATTCCACAGGTATTCCATGGGATCAGTACGGATGTAACGGTTACTGAATCCTCGGTGGTCCGGCTGAGCAGGCAGCTTTCGTAACCTTTTTTAGCATAAATGTCGCGAAACATATTCCCGGTCAGGATGATGCTGATGTACTGGTCGGCAGTTGCCAGATTGAGGAAAAGCCCCGAACAGACAGTAGCCGATACGACGCTGGCTGTTTTCTTCATAAAGCGTACGAAGAGCGATGTGATGCTTCCCAGCATACCGCTGGCTGTCATTGCCCCGCCGAAACACATGGCACATAATATCAGCCAGATGGTATTCATCATCCCCGACATACCACGGGTAGCAATTAAATCTGTCAAAACGGCATTGTCGGTCTGCAGGCTTGTCTTGCCATAGATGGTCATCATCAGTCCTTTAAACAGGGAGTCGAAGTTGGAAACAGCAGCCCCCGAAATTTCCCGCAACAAATCCGGCTGGAAGATCAGAGCAAAAATACCCGCCAATAGAGTGGACAGAAACAGAGTAATGATGGAAGGCACTTTCCGTGCAATCAATATGCCTGTTGCTATCGGTATAATCAGCAGCCACGGGGTGATATGGAACTTTTCGTTCAGGGCAGCTGCCACTTCCGCGATGTGCTGGGTATTGCTGGCGTCATGAGACAGACCTGCTACCGTAAATATAATCAGTGTAATGATCAGTGAGGGCACCGTAGTAATCATCATGTAGCGGATATGACGGAAGAGGGGCGTGTCCGTGACGGATGCCGCCAATATGGTCGTCTCGGACAAGGGAGAAACCTTATCGCCGAAATAGGCACCGGAGATGATAGCTCCCGCAATCCAGCCTTCTTCAAATCCCTGTGCCTTCCCGATGCCCATGAGGGCAATACCGATGGTGGCGATCGTTGTCCATGAACTTCCGGTCATAACGGAGATCAATACGCAAATAATACAGGTGGATGTCAGGAAGAAACTGGGATGGATAATCTGCATCCCGTAATAAATTAAAGTGGGCACTACTCCGCTAATCATCCAGATACCGCTTAATGCGCCGATAATCAGTAAGATGATGATGGCTGTTGTCACTCCTGCCACGTTGTTCGTGATTGCCAGTTCGTAGTCTTTCCAGGGGATTTTGTAGAAAGCCATGCCGATAAGAATACAAATGGCGGTGGTAGTAAGCAGCGATACCTGACTTCCGCCATTGAGGGCATCACTGCCAAATACACGAATGGTGGCGAATAGTAATATCACTAATACGACAATGGGCAATAGTGATACGAGGGGAGATGGAGCTTTCTTCATTCTAAATATAACGCTTTATTATTTAATCTGGTGGTGTAGGTTTCTTTATTATGTAACTACCGGACCTTCAATGATGTCGGATGCTTTATTGATTTCAGGCATCGATTCCGGTAAATGTCTTTAGAGCGTATCCTATCAGGAAACTGATACCAGCCACGCTGAAACTGAGTACAGCCATTTCCGTAAACCGTTTTCGGAAGCTTTCACCACGGGCTACGGAATAATAGTAGTTGAAAAGAGCAATGATGATAAGTGCCATGGTCAGCATCACTCCTAAAGCTACGATTACATTGCTGATCAGTATAAACGGAGTAACCAGTGACACTACTGTGATCAGATAGGCGATTCCTGTATATACAGCTGCTTTTACCGGATGTTTCTTATCATCCCCTTCCGATTTGGTAGAAAGATATTCGGAAGATGCCATTGACAGTGCAGCGGCTATCCCTGTGATACTGCCGGTCAATGCAATCAGTTTACTGTCACTCAAGGCAAGTGTGAAACCTGCCAGTGCACCTGTAAACTCAACCAGCGCATCATTAAGTCCCAGTACGACCGATCCCATATATTCCAGCCGTTCTTCATTGATAAGTGAAATCAACTTCTGCTCGTGCACTTCTTCTTCATGTGCCAGACGTTGTAGGTCCGGTATATGGGCATATTTATCATAATTATTATGGGCATTTTCCTCACTGGATTCCATTAATTTGATGGCGAATGTGATACCTAGTATGCGTGCCAGAAAGTAGAAACGGGCGATACGCTTATAGTCCGGACCGATTTCTTTTCCTGTATATTTCTTGAGGATAGCGTAATGCGACTTTTCTTCTGCTGCTATCAGTCGGAGCGTTTTGCGGTTATTCTCGTCTTTTTCGATAGATGCGAGCCGTTCATATAAGATGCTTTCTGTTATCTCGTTTCGTTGAAAGCGGGTGAATTCGGCAATATCCTGTTGGGTTGGAATCATTTCTTTATTTTTTTGGTCGCGCAAAGATACAATAAAAAGACAGAATTCTTTTTACCTTGCCGGACAGCACAATAAAATTTATTATAAGTTTATATTTTATTGGAATATAGATGCTTTTCTGTTACACTGGATTCGTCTTGCGCCTCAGCCACCAGTAACGGATGAAGAGTACACCGGTCAGGATCAGTGCGATGGACAGTCCTGTGTAGAAGACAGATATAAAACTTTCGGGCAACAGGTGGAAGCTGCGGATGGTGATGCCAAGGCAGATCATAAAGATCATGACGATCCAGCTTTTGACATCGAAGAAGGAGAAAGGGCAGTTCTTCTGTTCCTTTTTCCGTTCGATCCTTTGAGTATGCTTGTAATAGAGTCTTTTGAAGATTAATACGAAGAACAGCAGAAAGACGACGGTTGCTTCTCCTATCTTGAACATCCAGCCTTCGGAGTTATTAAGCCATGTAACGATGCCTATTCGCAAGATATTGGCACCGGCGATAATCCAGACGGTGCCTGCTGTGATAAGTAAGATTTCTTTGTTAACTCCGTATTTCATGTTTCCCTTTTTTTGTATTAAACGGTTTACTGCTCCGTTTTGTTGACTCACTTCTTCGACAAAGTTGTAATTAGTAAAGAAATGCAGGTCAGTGTAGCTCCAATTCCGACAACACCATGCCATCCGTACAATTGCCAGAATGTACCCGCAAGGAAGGTTCCCAGGGAACCGCCGACGAAGTAGGTCGTCATGAAAATTGTATTGATGCGGTTGGAGGCCCGGGGTGACAGTTCGAAGATACTGGTCTGATTACTGAGCTGGATACACTGCATACCTATGTCGATGATGATAATTCCCAGAATGATACCAAGGTAGGTGTTTTCTCCGACGAAGAAGAGTAGCCATGAGAAGAGGATCAGCCCGCAACCGATGAAGTTGAAGCGGCGGACACCCACTCTCTTTACGTACTTCCCCACAAAGGAGGCGGTTAATGCTCCCGCCACACCGCATAATCCCAGCAAACCGATGATGTCGCTATTGGCATGAAAGGGGGCTTGCCCCATCTTGAAAGCAAGGCAGGACCACATGGCAAGAAGGGAACCGAAGTTTAACGCCGCACGAATGGAATAAATGCGCAGCTGCGGAAACTCTTTCACCAAAGCCAGCAGGGATTTCATCAGGTCGCCGTATTTTCCCCGGAAGTTGGTCTGAATATCGGGAAGGACTTTGAGCACGACAATCGCGCAGACGAACATCATGGCTGCGGCGATGTAATACATTTCGCGCCATCCGAACAGTTCGCCGACGAATCCGCTGACCACCCGTGAAGCAAGGATTCCGGTCAGCAAGCCCGATAGGACGATCCCGACATTCCTGCCTTTGTTTTCCGGACGGGAGAACTGGGCGGCTATGGGAATGAATATCTGCGGAATCATGGAGCAGGCTCCCGTGAAGAACGAAGCAAGGAGTATCAGATGGATATTGTCTGCCAAAGCAATCGTCAGCAGGGAGAATATCAGGACAAAGAAATTGACAAGGATAATCTTTTTCCGCTGATACAAATCACCTAAGGGAGTGATAAACAAGAGTCCCGCTGCATAGCCTATTTGTGTGACCATGGCAATCAGGTTGGTACGGAATTCTGATATGCCAAGTTCTTGGCGTATCATATTTAGCAGCGGTTGGATATAATAGATGTTGGCTACCGAGACTCCTGCCACAATGGCGAGCGTCCACAGGATGGATGCTGGCAGACCTCCGTTTTCTTTCAATGACTGTTTCATGCTGCAAAGATAATGAATATCACTCAACAAAGAAAGTGGTGGAGATGGTATTTCCTTCACCGTCTACTGCCGTCAGCGAATGTTTGCCGACGGCGGGTTGCAGGGAGATTTTGTGAAAGTCCTGTGTCTGCGCTTGGTAGGTCTCGTCAAGATGCCAGAAAACGGTAGCGTTAGGATTGTTGTGCGCCAGTTCTACAGTCAGGAAACCTTTGCTACCATCCAGTTGCTTGGGCAGTTTGATGCGTGCGTTCATCGGAGGATAGATAAATTGCATCGGCTGGAAAGTATCTTCTCCGCATCCGGCTTTAAAAGGAGGCAGCGGTTTATACTCCGGATGATGTTGCTTGTAATACCATTCCCATACGGGTGGCAGTGTGAACCAGCTTTTTCGAAGCGTAGGCTCCGTGTTGGCGCAATTTTCATAAATACGCTGGCTTTCATCGGCTGATAAAGTGACGAGATGGTGATAGGGGCATGCCTCTGTCCGCAGTCCTGCCGGTAAAACAAGAAGCGTGTCCGTTTCATCACAGAACCGTCCTTTCAGATGTCCTGATTTCCGGCAGACCTCTGCTTCGACAAAGATGCCCGCAGGACGTGTAAACCACGAAGAGGAGGGGAGCAGATTAAAAATATCGAATAGTACGGGACCGGCTGTCTGTGCACCTACCAGCCCGGGTTTTCCTTCTCCGGTGGCGTTTCCTACCCATACGCCGACTGCATAGCGGGGCGTAACACCCACCGCCCAAGCATCCCGGAATCCGTAGCTTGTTCCGGTTTTCCATGCAATGGTCTGCATGGAAGGAATGGATTTCCAGTCGATCTCTTCGGGACGGTTGACTTCTTTCAGGGCATCGAATGTCTGCCATACGGCGCCTGGCTGAAAAGGATCGGTTGATTCTGTGATTCGGCTTGTCGGGAGCAACAGGCTGCAAGACCTTTGCGGCAGTTGCAACAAACTGCGTCCCATCATTGCATATGCGTTTGTTACATCCCATAAAGTGGCTTCCGCTCCTCCCAGAATAAGTGATAAACCATAGTGGGAAGAAGAACGGTTAATCGTCTTTAGTCCGATCTGTTGCAGGAAACTATGAAACTTCGGGACTCCGTATCTTTGCAGCATCGTGACCGCAGGAATATTTAATGAACGCGCGAGAGCTTCCGAAGCGGGAACAGCCCCTTCGAACTGCATACTGAAATTCTGTGGCGTAAATCCGTTGATATTGACAGGGACGTCCGGCAGCAACATATCCGGCAGTAAACTTCCTTCCTGTAACATCGCGTAATATAAGAAAGGTTTGAGAATACTACCTGTACTTCTCGGAGCCTGAATGACGTCCACTTGATTGCCTCCTTGTTTCCGGTCGAAATGGACGTTGCCGCAGTATGCCACCACTTGATTGCTCGGAATTTCAATCACCAGAATGGCCAGATTACGAATATCACTTCGCCCGAATTCGTTACTCCATCGTTCCGCCAGGTCCTCTACCTGAGTCTGAATGCCCTTGTTGATGGTCGAACGGGAGTATTCACCATTTCGTTCCTGATAGAACCGGCTGACCAGATACGGTGCGATCTGTGGGAGCGGATGAGGCTCATCGGGAAGTGGCTCGCTGATAGCCAGTTCGTAGGTAGACGAATCGATGGTTTTCTTTTCGAGAAGCTGTTTCAGCAGGCGGTTTCGTTTGTCAAGCAACGTTTTCCGTCCTTTGGACAGATGAATCATGGCGGGCGCGTTGGGAAGAACGGCAAGCATGGCAGACTCCGCCCACGATAGGTCATCGGCAGAATGTCCGAAGTAGCGCCATGCGGCGGCATCCAGTCCCACTACATTTCCCCCGAAAGGGGCATGGGAGATATACATGGAAAGAATCTCCTCTTTGGAAGCGCGAAATTCCAGGCGGGTGGCCCAGATCATTTCAATCAGTTTCTCACGGAAGGTGCGCGATTCGTTCCGTGCCAGGCGGATGGTCTGCATGGTCAGCGTGCTGCCTCCGCTTACGATGCGTTTATTTTTCACATTCTGATAGAAAGCTCTTCCGATAGCGAACGGATTGACTCCCCAATGGTGATAGAAATGTTTGTCTTCGAAAGTGATGAGGCATTCCTTGATCTTTTCCGGAGTCGTGTTTCGGGGAGGGAATCTCCATTGGCCGTCGGAGGCGATGCGTGCACCCAGCAGTTCCTCGTTCCGGTCCGTCACTACTGTGGAGTAGGGGACATGAAACAGGTGGCGGGGAAGACAAAAGATATATCCTGTCACCAAAAAAGCAAGGATACAAAGTATTACTTTTTTGGTGACGGACAATCGTTTGAAGAAATTCAAGATTTTACTTCCCATGCAATATGCTATCTGTTAATTTTATCTGTTATTCAGTTGCCTTAGACAGATACTCTTATATATGATAAACTAAACGGGGTTAACTAAAAAGTCGACTCTATCTTTAATGGGGTGACTAAAAAGTCGACTCTATCTCAACTCTCCTCTTTCGGGAAGGAGGAGTACCCGTAGGGGGAGGTGGTAGGTGAATTATAACTCTCTATATTACAGTGAACTATGCATTTACCTACCACCCCGGCTTTACCTCCCCTCCTTCCCGAAGGAGGGGAGTTTGAGATACTGCCGACTTTTTAGTCAGCTCTATTGAATCATCTCTTGTCAGCGGCTGACAGTCGTTCTTCCCGCTTTGGTGCGAGCCTGTACCGCTGCATCATACATAGCTTCGCACTGAATGGCCGGAAGAATGAAGTTACCTGCATAAGTTGCCTGCAACCTTACGGTAAATGTTTTCGATTCACCCCGTCGCAGATCGAAATAAGTCAATACCCGGTCGTCACGAATATCTTTATAGGTGTACTTACTGGCTGAACTTTCCGAAGTATTCGCTTCATTAGAATTGGAAGAGGACGCTTCCGGAACAATCATCCGTTCATTATATATTTCCCATCCGGACGGTATGATATGTGTCAGTGCCAGATTGCTGTAATCGGAAGTACCGCTGATATTGGATAGGGTGACCGTAGACATGAAGTCCGTTCCCTGTCTGATGTCTTCCACGGAAATCGGTGAACCCGCCATATCTGTGTATTTCACATCCAGCCGGATATTATCGGCAATGGCTGGCAGCGTATCATTCAGCAATTGGGTACGTGTAATCAGGTCTACGCTCAATGCTCCTTTGCCTTGATTCTTCACAGAGACTGTTCCCGATTTCGGAGAAGTAGCTATCTCCTTCTCAAATACGGCTTTAGCAGATTTTACGGCGGGCTGTTGCTTGCCGTTCCAGCTCCATGTGAAATCCAGTGTACCGGATAATTGCTCCGCAAGTCGTCCCATTGCCATCAGGGCAAAGGCGGTAGACTGCGTGCTGAACCAGTTCTCCTGTGCCAGATTCTGTGATACCTTCTTAGCCTGTTGCAACGCATCCCGATCCCGTTTCATCAGAATGAGCGTTTCCAGAATCATTGCTTCATCCCGGTCGGACGAACCGTAAATCAGATTCATGGAAGAGTAAGGAATGACGGTCGTTTCTGCGTTGTATACTAATTCTCCAGCAGGTTTCATCTTTCCGGTCAGCGCATAGGCGGCTGCCAGTCTCCATTTGGCTTGGATGGAGAGTCCCGGCTGTTCCTTCATGCGGTTCATGGCTCCGTATTCCGGTGCACCGGCCAGTGCAAGGGTATAGAGGCGGAAGGCCTGCTGCAATTCCGATTGCCATATCTGCCAGTTGCTTGCTTCCTGCGGCATACGCCAGTTTTGGGCGGCGGCACGCTGGAAGCGTTTCCATTTGTTCAGTACGTTCGGATGAACGGCATACCCTTTTTCTTGTGCCAGTGTCAGGAACATACCCGTGTAAGAAGTGATCCATTCATCGGCGACGGCGTTGCCCGGCCAGTATACAAATCCGCCGTTGGGAAGCTGGCGGGCATATATCTGCCGGATAGCTTCCTGTACATTCGTCTTTATTTTCTCGGCCTCCTGTTCGTCCACCGCCTTGAACTGGGAGACGAATAAGAGAGGTAATGCTTTGGAAGTCAGTTGCTCTGTGCAATGATGCTGATAGTTGTATAAGAAGTCGAATCTACGGCTGATGTCTACCGACGGAATGCGGGAGACTTCCAGTTGCACCTGATTGTTAGCCGAAGAAGAACCTGCCAGTGTGTATGACAGTTCGGCCTCCTGACCGGCTTCTATCCATTGGCTGTTGCGTAAGGTAACCACCGGATTCGGATTCCGGACTTCTATTTCGATCGTTTCTTTTGTCTGCTGTCCGTTGCCGCTTGCCGTCAGGTGGATGGTTGCCTTTCCGGTTTTGCTGCCTGTTTTCAGAGTGAAGTATGCCAGTTGGTCACCCGGCTGGTCAAAAGTGAGTGACTGCTGGCGATTGCCCGTGATCTGTACGCCTGCGCCGGATGCTTCCAGCGATACGGTCACGTTCTTCACTTGGTTCTCCATAGCGAATACATTCACCGGAACGGTAATTTCTTCCTGCGTACTCAATACACGGGGCAGAGTAGACAACAGCATGAGCGGTGTCCGCACAAATGCAGTCTTTTCCGCATTTCCGTAAGCGCCGTCCTGTCCGGCAACTACCATCGCACGTACAGAACCCACATACATCGGAAGCTTCAACGTATGTGTCTGTTGCTTGCCTTTCGCAAGATAGAAAGGACCGATAAATTTGACCACCGGTTTGAAACGGTTGGCTTTGGCATCTGCCGGTTTCAGCGAGGCATCTCCACCCGTGCTGAACAATGAACTGTAACGTCCGCCGGAAGCACCCAGCACATCGTCGTACATATCCCATGTACGGATGCCGAGAGCTTCGCGTGCATAAAACTCGTTCCACGGGTCGGGCGTCTTGAAGTTAGTCAGATCGAGCAGACCGTCATCCACAATCGCCAGTGTATAAGTCATCGGTTTTCCGCTTTTCTCGCTGACAGTCACGTTAAAGTCAGTTTCCGGACGCAGCACTTCCGGCATCTTGATCTGCGGTTGCAGAATCGTCTGACGGTTGGTCACAAATACCGGAGCAATGCCGTACATACGGATCGGCAGATCATTGACCGTCTGCGCATGAGGCTGTAACAGACTGATATGCAGATAAACATTCGGAGCCATTTCCGGTGTAATCTTGAAGGTGAGTTTCGTATCTCCCTGATCGGACACTTCGAGCCATTGCTGCTGCAAGACGGTCGAACCGTTTTCGAGGGATACCAGTGCACGTCCTCCGGCGGCTGCGGGAATGATTGCCGTGGCTGTTTCTCCTATCTCATAAGAATCTTTGTCCAGTGAGAAAGCAAGCATCTTGATGCCGCTCGGGTCTGTCTTGTTCGAACGTCCGCGCCAGTCGGGCCAGTCGATGTAGACGGTTCCTCCGGTGGCGTGTCCGCTTTCACGGTCTTTCACGTACACCAGATAGCGTCCCCAATCCGGATAATTGATGCGGAACTTGAAGGAGGCTTTTCCTCCTGTGGTCTGCAGGTTACCACTGGCAACGGGAGTGATGGAACTGTTGTTGATGTAGGTTCCGAAAGACTCTTCACCGTTTTCCCACCACCAGCTCCAGCTGATCCGGTAGATTTTATATTCCAGATTGGAACGGTTCACCGGCTGTCCCTGATCGTTGACCGTCACGATATCAAACACATGATCTTTGTCTGTTTCGATATACTTTCCTTTCGGCTGGTTCAGATTGATGCCCACATACGATGTGAACGGAGAGAAGGGAACAGTCTGCGAGTAAATGCTTGCATCTCCTCCCGGTTCGAAAACACGGGTGGTGAGCGTTGCATTCAGCATGCCCGGAGCACCCATTGCTACCGGAAGCTGTATATTGACGCCTGCTCTTCCTTCCGCATCCAGTACCCCGTTGAACACATCCGCCCGGACGGTCGTAAAGTCCGTTGCCGGATTGTTGAACAGGTATTGTCCGTAGTTCTTGAACTGCGTATTGACTTTCGATAAGGACATTTCGACCTTTGCTTTCAGTCGCGATGCGGTGGCTCCCGTCAGCCATGAAGAAGTAAGCGGGGCATATACGTCTTTGCTCGAAGCCTGAAGGATGGTTGGCAAAGCCAGCGTAATCTTCAGACGGTTCGGCTTGATGGTTTCGATGCGCAGCCCCTTGTGGAAGGCAGTTCCTCCTACTTTCACGTAGGCATTCCATAATCCGGTGGGATCGTCGGCTTGTGTGGGCACGGCAAATGTATAAAATCCGTTTGTACCCTGCGTAGAGATCATTTTGGTATAGAACTGTCCTCTTGGATTGTAAATCTCCAATGCTACCGGATGTTTGTCCGGAATACGTTTCTCACGGTCTTCCAGCATGAAAGAAATATGCAGTGTATCTCCCGGACGCCATACGCCTCTCTCGCCATAGATAAATCCTTTCAGACCTTTCTGAATGTCTTTTCCTCCTACATCGAACCGGCTGACCGACTGCTCCTCGCCATCGACCACGCGTACATACGCCTTTTGCTTGTCCGCTTCGGCCACCGCTATGAAAGGAACTCCCTTCGGAGTGATTTCTACCAGCCCTTCACCGTTCGTCTCTCCCTTTCCAATCGGCTGAAGCTGGAAGTTATAAATCGTCACTTGTACTTTTCCTATCGGCTTTGTATCCAGAATGTTATTTACCGCAATCCACAACTTATTCAGTGAATTACGTTTCACAATCATTCCCAGATTGGAGGCAAAGATATTGCAGGCAGCTATCCGGTCGGAATTCATATAGTAGGACGGATGGCAGGGATTATCCCGTTCTGTCCATCGGTACTGGCTCCAGTCCATCGGCACGCTGCCGTTATAATAATAGTATGTTTCCGGAGTGTCCCATACCGCTTCATCGTCTTCCGACAATGTCTCTCCGCTGACTTTGGTCAGGTTGTCGGAAGATTTGTTGTCCGCGAACTGCATTTCCTTGTTTTCACTTCCCCCGCAAGGATAAGCGGAGTATTCTTGGCGGAACGAGAGGATGACACGGTAAATGGCTCCCGGCTCCTGATGAATCAATCCGGCAAGGTCTATCGAATAGTCTTCCCAACGGTGCACATCTTTGGAAGAATCTTTCGCCAGCCACAATGTCTTTTTATAAACCAGTCGTCCTGAACGGCGCAATTCATTAGCTGAGGAGAGCGAATTGTTCTGCATGAACATCAATACGTTGTTTTCGAAAATACGGATCACGCTCAAATCCACCGCATATAGATTGACGGCACGGAAGGGGATGATCAGACTTTTCGAATCGGGCAGGATAGCGGCGGAAGTAGCCATTTCTACCTGCGGTTTCAGGTTCAGTTCGCTGAATGAGATGGAGTGGGAAGTGCCCAGCGGTTTGTCCTGGCTGTTTCTTATTCCTTCATGGATATTTAGCGTCAGTTTGTTCAGTTTGCCGGTTTCGAAGTAAACGAATACTTTATTTTCTTTGATCTGGAAAATAGAGGAAGAAACTTCCGGAACGTCGATGAGCCCTTTCAAGTCCTGTGTGTTGGATACAGGGTCGGAGAATATGATTTCAATTCCGTTTTCCGGTTGGTCGATGCGTACGGCGGACAGGAAGCGGAAACTGTTCTTTGCCGGGATCAGAATACTTTCGTTTTGGGTACGGTCGATGCCTGCCGGATTGCCTTTGGCGGTAATTTCCAGTTGGTAATCTTCCGCCTCCCTTGTTATCTGACTGATGCTGAATGCGTATCGGGTCGGGTGATCTGTCTGGGTGATTTCAATCGGATAGCTTTTGTTCTTTTCGCTTCTGGCAGTGAGCATTTTCTCTACTTCCTCTTTTTTCACTACATCGCTGAAACGTATTTCACCCGTTACGGTCACTTGGTCGGGCTGGGTGGCTGTGACGGTTATCGGATCGGTATGAATACTAAAGTTTCGTTCCTGCACGCGGAAGGAGAAGTTGAATTCTTCCAGCTTTTTGTCTACATCGACGAAATCTCCCAGTCGGAAGGTTCCTTCGTAAAAAGCTCCCGGTTTCAGTGCCCCTTCTTCGGGGACAAATTCAATGGTATTGTTGCTGACCCAATACGTTTTTCCTTTCAATGAAGGAGAGAAGCTGAATGGATTGTCTTTCAGTTCCTGATTCAGGTCTACCATCGGCTGGTCTTGTGTCAGCTCAATGCGTATGGTTGAGTTTTGCGAAATCACTCCTCCCGTATAAGCATTGACATACGGAGCGTATTCGGCAGAAGGAATAATGTCTTTCTGATTACTTTTACAGGACGAAAATCCCGCAATTACTGTCAAAAGAATCAAGAATAGTCCGGCAGCAGTGCTGCATCTGGTTTTAATTTGTCCCATAGCGATGAGGTTTTATGATTCAACAAACAAATATACAGTTTTTATGGAAGATTTCTCTTAAATCTGCTTACTTTTGTACATTCAAATCATGTATTTATGGGAAGAAAGCAAGAATATAAAGAGACGAATTTGGAGTTCTTGAAAGAATTGTCATCGCAGGAAGGTGTTTATGCCTTGCCTTGCGGCATTTATTATAAGGTTTTGGAGACTGGTACGGGGACTGTTTTTCCTAATGTGCGGAGTATTGTTACCGTTCATTATAAAGGGAGCCTGATTAACGGTCGGGTGTTCGATAATTCTTATGAACGTAATTGTCCGGAAGCTTTCCGCCTCTGCGATGTAATAGATGGTTGGCAACTGGCGCTCCAACGGATGCGTGCGGGAGATAAATGGATCATCTATATACCTTACACGATGGGATATGGAACCCGTGCATCCGGTCCGATTCCGGCTTTTTCGACATTGGTATTTGAGGTAGAGCTTTTGGGAGTTGCATAACTAACGAAGAAAGATATGAAAGTGGAAATAAGAAGCAAAGTGGTGATATTGCTATGTATCGTTCTGGCAGTTTTTTCTTCCTGTATCACGGACGATGATGATGACAGGGGAGACTTTGCTCTTGTTGCCGGTGACGCCCTTCCTCAGTTTTCGGTAGAGATGAGTGATGGGGGAATGTTGAATACGCAGTCATTTAGCGGGAAGGTTGGAGTGATTGTCTTTTTTCATACGGATTGTCCGGATTGTCAGAAAGAACTTCCGGTTATTCAGAAAGTTTATGATACATATAAAGAGAATCCGGATGTATTATTGTCTTGTATCAGCCGTTCGGAATCGGGCTCTGAAGTACAAGCTTATTGGGAAAAACATTCGTTTACCTTGCCTTTTTCCGCTCAGAATGATGATGCTGTCTTTTCGCTTTTTGCTTCCCATACCATTCCCCGTATATTGATTACAGATAGGGAGGGGATTATTCGTGCTGTATATACAGATGATCCTTTGGCGACCTATCAAGAATTGGCAAAAGATATCGATGCTGTCTTAATCGATAAGTTGTCCGGAAATGAACGATAGCTCATTTGTTGCAAATCAACAGGTGGTTTAATCTGGCTTTTTCTATTTTTAATGGTGCAAATAGTATACATCTGTGTGAGTGCGAAAGAACAGATATACGGCACTGTCCACAATTTTGTGTAACTAATCTCATGTCTTTAGTAATGTTATGACTTCATTTCTAAGCTTTGGCAGATGATTAATAACCATGCTCCAAAGTATATCTACAGATAGACTATCATAGCCATGTATGATATAATTTCTGGCATCTACTATTTTACGAGAATTGGTTATAGCTATATCCTTATCAACTTTTAGTATTCTATTCATAGCTTCACCAATGATTTCTATATTCCTTTCAACGGCTCGTCTAAGGCATAGGTTACTATAGAAGTCATCATAAACTTTAGGAGCATTGCCGAAGAAACCTTCCACTTCTTCAATGGCAGTTAGAATATCTTGCAAGTGTTTCTTTATTAAGTCATCCATAGATTAAAGTTTTAGTTGCATCCACATTCTTCTTCAGATATGGATTCTTAATCGTTTGTTCTTCCAGTAAATCAACTTCTCTGCCAAACAGATTCTCTAAAGCATATTTGAAATCAAAGTAATTATCAAAGTAATCACTTACTTCTGCTTTATTGAAATCTACTACTAAATCAATATCACTGTTGTCGTTAAAGCGATTTGTAAGGATAGAACCAAACACAAATAGCTTATGTACCTTATGTTTCTTGCATAAGTCTATAATCTTCTGGATATTGTTCTCTATTAGTTTCATGTGGCTGTCTCCTTTCAATGCAAAGATAATGAATTAGTTTCTAATTAACAATCTTGTTTATGGGGAAGTTGTCAGATTCAACCTTTTTACATTAACACTAACATGAGTTCAAATAGAGAAGCATGGACCAGTAGGCTATTTGGCGGATGAGATAAAGGAGACTGTAGTAACAGAGTATGTATATCATCCTGTAGATGTCACCCTACTCAATATACTCATTACCGTTTCTTCCGAATCTTAAATGTAGCAAGATTCCCTTTATGGTCGCTGGGCCAAATACAAGAAGGCGTCAGAATCTTATCCTTAGAATCGTTTTCTGTTATTTTTCCCCGGACAACTGTTTCGGAGGGACCTACCAACTTGCTATCCTTCATGGAAAGCATCGACTCCAATGGATAATAATAAATGAAATCAATCCGGTCACGTTCGTCTGCCTCAGGCGCCCAAGCCAACTTTTCCAGTTTAGCCTCTTCTGCGAGTTTGTTTCCGGCAGGGAATGTAAAACCGGGATATCGAACTGTATTGGGAAATTTTTCACGATAAGCATCTTTGAATCCTGCTTTGCTCAGCATCATTGAGCAGTCCCAATGAATGATAGCCCCATTATGATCCCATAAATCCTTTGTATCTGCCTGCCAGTCTAAATGAGAGGGCTCATTAAAATCTCCTCCCATGATTATCGGGCGGCCTTGTTGAATGTCAGATTGTACTTCTTGAATAAAAGCACGGATGGTTTCATCCCGAAAAGACTGTCTGTTTGCTTTCAAGACTTCTTCTTCATCCGTTATCGGCATCTCCATCTTCTTCCAGGTAGTACCATTATATCCGCGTGGCATATAGCACTGATAATGCCGGTAATCCAAATGACAAGAATAGAAAGATACGGGTTGGCCTTCGATTGTTGCAACCATTTTCACCATAGCACGACCTTCGTCACCGGGTACGATGCAGCATTTAGTCATGCTATCCGGCTTGAATTTACTCAAAACACCGATTGCGAGATCAAATGTTTCTCCATAATAGTGTTTTCCTCTCTTCTCCAGCTCTTCGATCACATGAGGGATAAACTGTTTTCCGTCTCTGATTTCGCACAGAAAAACGACATCCGCATCCATCTCATCCAGTACATCAATAATGCCTTGATCTCCGTTGGGTACTTTAGTACATCCATGCCACAGGTTTAATTGGAAAACGGTAAAAGTGTCTTTCGCTTTTGCATGGCAAACATTGACCAGACAAAA
Source organism: Bacteroides sp. RCH18 (assembly GCF_058231005.1). Taxonomy (NCBI): domain Bacteria; kingdom Pseudomonadati; phylum Bacteroidota; class Bacteroidia; order Bacteroidales; family Bacteroidaceae; genus Bacteroides; species Bacteroides sp. RCH18. The sequence goes on from NZ_JBIPTC010000002.1 coordinate 1,850,620, forward strand.
CAAGCAAAGTAATAATAGTAAGTTCTTTTTCATATCGTGTCTTTTATATTCTTCTTAATCTGATTTGCGTATCGATAAAATAGAGATCATTATCTATCCCATATAATACATTGTTGGGTACTGCATCGAATATCTCATATTCTTTATTATGGAATTCATCCATATAATCTGTTTCAAAACCAATGGCATTCATGTATTCAGCGATTTCATCTTCTGTAGCTTCTCGTTTGGCAATAATATATGGCTGAGTAAGAACTGCACAAAATTCATGTTTGCTGTTGTATGCGAAGCCGATCATTTCGTACGGGACATTACTGAAGTAATGATTGTGTGCAAAGATACGGATAAAGAAGTTTTCTAAATCTTCCCCAGCATATTCAAAATTATTCAGTTTGATGACTGATACGCTACCATCGTGAAAAACTTCGTTCTCTCCACCTTTATCCATATAAGTAATATTAAGATGAGATAAGTCGATCCACAAATGATTGGAATCAGCTAGTTTTTTTAGCTCTTCAGTTTGCGCTCTCTTATAGCTTTCTGTTGCTTCAGCATTTTCTGTTGCTTCCTTACTTCTTCTGGCGATACAGGCTGCTTGCTCCAAGAGGCTATTGACTGGCGGGTACGCTCTATCCATTCTTTGTGAAATTCGTTGATGTATTCCATAACCATAGTTAATTATGAGTTCATGCAAAAGTAATACATTTTTTATTTATTCCAATCTATTTATGTGCTTTTTGAATTTTCTTCTTCGGCCAGTTCTTTTATTTCTTTATTCAGAAAGACTGATAATACAGTTCTTACTATAACTACACCTCCTAAAATAGCCAGTTCGTCTAGAGTCGGGTCTACTACGGTCTTTAGTATGTCTGATGCAATTAGAAATTCTAATCCCAATAAGAGGTAACTGCCGAAATCAGCTCTCAGCTGCCGGACATTATTGATGGTATAGGTTCCGTTGATCCGTTTGAATTCGTTACGGAGAAAAGCGATGAATCCTACGAATACTCCATAGGTTACAATCAATAAGCTGATTACACCAATGATGGTGGCCAGTATGTTTAAAAATGTCAGTAGCATCGTTTCATGATGTTTGGTTATATTGTAATAACAAGTTATCCTGTATAAAAGTTTTGTATTGTGATGTAGAAAACGGATAATTCGTTATTGTCAAATTCCTGACATTTGACTACTATGGAGGAATAGTCGATGAAATACTTGCTGCCCCGTTTTACCTGATTATGTTATTTCATTATACATATTGGCAAATTCAATCTGCCTTGTACGCCTCTGGTATCTATTCTGCTTTCTTTAGGACCTGGAATCAGTGGGCTATAGTTTAAGATATGGCGTATTCTTTTTCGTTGTTCTAAAGTTATTTCATTATAAAAGCAATATGCATAATCCATAATGTTGTGTGCTTCATATTCTCCTTTTTCGCAGCTATATCGTTTAGCTAAATCTTTTAATTGATATTTTTTCTGCTTATCCAAATTGTTAAGCCATTGTTCATACTCACTACGGTTATAACTGGGAGTATCTTTGCAATAATCAGTATCGGTACACATTGAAGTGGTCCCTCCTTCTGAGAATACATGACGTAATCCTAAATAGTGTCCGAGTTCGTGTGCTAATGTTATTGCAGCATCGTTTTGATTAATTCTTTCATCTGTACTTTGCTCGTAAATATATGAACTATTGATCGATATACAATATGGGAAACTCAAATTTTCTAAAGTGATCCACGAAGCTGATACCTGTTGAGTCCCTTCTAAAAGAAAGTCCTTTAAACTATATGGAAATGTAGATATGCCTAAAATCTGTGAATCCGTAAAAGGATATACCATTATGTTAATGTATTCATTGGGTTCCCATAATAAAGATGTATATTTTCCTGTATTATCTCTCATAAACTTTTCGCAATCAATAGGAAGCTCATTAAATGGCACTCTTTCTACTCCAGGTTCTGGTAATGTGGTTCCATTCTTATCTTTGGTTGCTAATACAAATTCGAGATTTATATCAATTCCACACTTTTCAGATTGATAGAAATGGTTAGCTCGCACTAATACATCTTTTAAATGGTCTTCTTTTATATATTGATTTATGTCATTTTCGTTTTGATAAAGAACATGGAAAATAACGGGTAACTGATAGTGTATTTTATCTAAATCTTGATTAACTTCTCCTTTTTGTTGTGAAATCTTAATTGTTTGGTTTATCCCTTGGGCGGATATGATTAGATTAGTTTGTCTGTTTGCATGTTTGGTGTTAGCTAGAATTTTTATAGTAAGTATATCGTTTCCTTCTCCTTGATATTTGTCTGGTATGCACCAATCAGCTGAATTTGCGATGATCCATTCAGAATTAGATGTGATAGCAACAGTTATTTTCCCTCCGTTATTGTCGATATTGCGGAAGATGTTTTGTGAAATTTCAAGTTTTATACCATCGATTTTCTCCGAATGATCACAGCTTGTGGCTAGAAATAGTAATGTAAAGAGAATAGTGTTATATACAATTTTCATAGCTTTTATTTATAAAAGCCGTAATTCCTCATTTTCAAGAAAAAGGAAATTACGGCTTTGGGATATTTGTAACCTTTACTGAATTTCTACTTTTACTGTAAAGATTGGTGGGTTTTAGTCACGAGTTCCGGTAAAAGTGGTCATACTTCCTGCATTATTAAGGAAACTTATAGTCATTGCTTTACCTGTAACAGTTATGTTGATACCAGATGAGCTTTCGCTTGAAAGAATGTATTGATTGCCTTCTTTAGTAACATTGTAATTTTCACTACCGTTATCTGTGTAGAAGTCAGCGGTAACTTTTACTACAGAAGAAGATACTTTGGTGACAGTGACTACATATGCATCAGCTGTAACATTAGTTCCAACTTTGAGTTTACCTGTATAAACTCCTGCTATGCTGGCACTGAAATCACCAGACGTTTCATCATCATCATCTCCACATGATACAAATGACAGGCTTGATATAAGCACAATCATCAACATACTTAAAATTCTAAATTGTTTCATCTTTTTTGTTTTTAATGTGTAATCTTTTTAGTCATATACTTTGGTTGTCTTAAAAAACTTTGCAAAGATACATGCTCTTTAAACATAAATATCCTTTTGATTGTTGCTGTTTTATATACAAGGTTGTAGAAGATATTTCTATGTTCTGTTGTTATATATATCAGAATATATTTGGAAGAAATTGTATTCTAATATAATGGATATACGTAACAACAGTTCTGTATCTAAGCTCTGTCTTCTAAATATATTATATACATTAGTTCGATCGCAATAGAGTCGTCTTGCGAACCATGTGACCGAGCGTTCTTGGCGATGGAGCTCTTTTTCAATAATTTGTCCGATGTGTGTCATACTGGATTATTTTCGAGAGTTTATTTTATGTAATTCTTTATTTTCTAAAATTCTCTCTTTATATCCTCTTCTCTTTTTAATAATTTATGGATATTATTATCTCTTTGCAAAGATATGTTATAAGCTGGTTCATGGTAAGAATTTGTTGTAGAGAACTAAACAACGATAGTGTAGATTATTTGTAACAATCATCATCTTTTTTATAAAAATAGGAGAGTGTCTTATAAAAAATACTCTCCTGTATAATAATAAGTAACTTTTCAGCTTCTTGTAAACTATAGCAATCTGTTATTAATCAATACTATAATAGTTATTCATAAATGATTTGAGTTGGCAAAAGATATTAACTCTTCAATTTGCCCTCTTCTCATAGCTTTCTGCTGGTTCAAGCGTTCCTGCTACTTCTTTTGATTATGATTTTATGTAAATGTAGCTATTCATTGTATATAAATCTATCATTCAACAATTCTAAATGATAGGTGAGATAAGGTATCTGAAACTGCCATCTACTTCAAATTACCACAAATAAAAAAACTCCTGCAATCACATGGATTACAGGAGTTTATTTATATAATGTAACTTGAATTACTTAGCCAAAGCCTGAGCTACGTCTACAGCACAAGCTACTGTACAACCTACCATCGGGTTGTTACCAATTCCCAGGAATCCCATCATTTCTACGTGAGCAGGAACTGATGAAGAACCAGCGAACTGAGCGTCAGAGTGCATACGACCCATTGTGTCAGTCATACCATAAGAAGCCGGACCAGCTGCCATGTTATCCGGGTGAAGAGTACGACCTGTACCACCACCGGAAGCAACTGAGAAGTATGGCTTACCAGCCAATACACGTTCTTTCTTATAAGTACCGGCAACCGGATGTTGGAAACGAGTAGGGTTAGTAGAGTTACCTGTGATAGATACGTCTACGCCTTCTTTCCACATGATAGCTACACCTTCGCGAACATCGTCAGCACCGTAGCATTTTACTTTTGCACGAGGACCGTCAGAGTAAGCGATTTCGCGAACTACTTTCAGCTCACCAGTGAAATAGTCAAACTGAGTCTGAACATAAGTAAAACCATTGATACGAGAGATGATCTGAGCAGCGTCTTTTCCAAGACCGTTCAGGATGCAACGCAAAGGTTCTTTACGTACTTTGTCTGCTTTTGCAGCGATTTTGATAGCACCTTCAGCAGCAGCGAAAGATTCGTGACCTGCAAGGAATGCGAAACATTTAGTTTCTTCGCGAAGCAACATAGCAGCCAGGTTACCATGACCGATACCAACCTTACGGTCGTCAGCTACAGAACCCGGGATACAGAATGCCTGCAAACCGATACCGATAGCTTCAGCAGCTTCAGCAGCGTTTGTGCAGTTCTTCTTAAGAGCAATTGCAGTACCTACAACGTATGCCCATTTTGCGTTTTCAAAACAGATAGGCTGAGTTTCTTCACACGTTTTATAAGGATCAAGTCCGGCAGCTTCGCAGATTGCGTTAGCTTCTTCGATGTCTTTGATGCCGTTAGCGTTCAAGGCTTCAATGATACCTTTGATACGACGGTCTTGGCTTTCGAATTTTACTTCTCTAATCATAGTTTCTTTCCTCCTTATATTATTCGTGACGTGGATCAATGTGTTTAACTGCTCCCTGTTCTGCTGTTACACGACCATAAGTACCTGTAACTTTCTTCAATGCTTCGTTAGCATCAGTTCCCTTCTTGATTTCATCCATGAATTTACCCATGTGAACGAATTCGTATCCACAGATTTCATCATTCTTATCCAAGAAGATATTTTTGATGTAACCTTCAGCCATTTCAAGGTAACGAGGACCTTTAGCCAAAGTACCATAAAGGGTACCTACCTGGCTGCGCAGACCTTTACCTAAGTCTTCCAGACCTGCACCGATAATCAAACCACCTTCAGAGAAAGCAGACTGAGTGCGTCCGTAAACGATTTGCAGGAAGAGTTCGCGCATAGCTGTGTTGATTGCGTCGCAAACAAGGTCAGTGTTCAGTGCTTCGAGGATTGTTTTACCCGGAAGGATTTCAGCAGCCATAGCAGCTGAGTGAGTCATACCAGAACATCCGATAGTCTCAACTAAAGCTTCCTGGATAACGCCTTCTTTAACATTCAGTGTCAGTTTACAAGCACCCTGCTGAGGAGCACACCAACCGATACCGTGTGTCAAACCTGAAATATCAACGATTTCTTTAGATTTTACCCATTTGCCTTCTTCGGGTATGGGAGCCGGTCCGTGGTTAGGACCCTTCTTTACAACACACATGTGTTCCACTTCGTGTGAATAAGTCATAATTAGCTCTTTTTTTAGTGATATAAGGTGAGTTCTATCAATTCAATTTATCCTCTTGTATCAGACAGCAGAACTCTTTAACTGCCCAATTTGTGAGCTTTAGTCTTTCAAATTTAGCGAATATTTTCTACCCCCCCCAATTTTTACAATAATTAACTTGTGTCTGTTGTAAAAATTGGATGTGCAGGCATAATTCACCCCAACAACTCAGGTTTCAGCCTGATTATTTGCGTGTAACGACTGATGTTATACACAAGACTGGTGAGTGCTACATTGGCTTTAGCACGAATAAGCCCTACTGTACGCACCACAAGTCCACGCATGGTTTGTTCCTCAAACCCGAATACATGCTCGACAAGGCAACGTGTCTTGGATTTTTTCCTATTGTCTGATTTCTGCTCCTTGGTAAGCGGACGGTTACGGTAGCCCTTTTCGCAAATTATCGGATTCATCTTATGCTGTTTTACAATCTCCTCTTGTCCGACATAACCGGCGTCCAAATACAAGTCCTTGCCTTCGTCTTTTTCATCCAGCAGTCCTTCAAAGCCTTTGGAATCATGCACTTCTGCCGACGTGGTATCATAAGAAAGTATGATCTTATTGCGTTTCTCAACTTTAGTATGCTGCTTGTAGCCGTAAAAAGTCTCATCACGCTTCTTTGTCCAGCGGGCATCTACATCCTTGTGGCACTTCTTGTGGGGATTGTCATTCCACAACTTATCACCCGCTCCCTGTTTTATCTGCTCATTTTCATCACGGGTGTTACGTTGGCGAGGGGCAATAACAAAACTGGCATCAATGATGCGACCCTCATTGAATTGCAGACCCTTACTTTCCATGAAACTATGAAATTCCGAAAAAAGCTTGTCATAAACGCCTGTATTTGTCAGGAGTTCGCGATACTTCCACACCGTCTTCTCGTCAGGAACATCGTCAACACATTCAATACCAAGAAACTTGCGGAAACTCGTACGGTCAACTATCTGATACTCTATCTGATGGTCACTCAAACCATAATAACGCTGAAGAAACAAGACCTTGAACATCAGCACACAGTCTATCGGCGGACGACCGGCATTACTTTTGCGCTCTCCGGTAAAAAGGGCTGATTCAAGAGTAGGACGAAAGATCTCAAAATCAACATACTGAGACAACACTTCAAGAGGATTGCCCATTTCATTCAAACGCAATTCACGATTCTCTGACTCAAATAGTTGATTATAACGAAGCTTACGGTATCGGGATAACTTGTTCATTATAAAATTCTTATTTTCTGCAAATTTACGCTCTTGGAACCATATAAACAACTGTACTACAATATTTTAATTTATAGAACTCCTCATAATTAAAAATACGTAGTCACGATTCTCTAAATCGCCCACAAAGGTAGTCGATTTATTTGTTTCTGCAAATCGCCATATCTTACTTTTTTGTGAAAAGTGACAAATCCGTTTACGTTTTTTCTTCGTTTGCTAAGTCGGGATTGCATTTGTGAAAGATTACTATGCGTCGAACTATCTATTCGTTGCTTTGTTGTTATCTCAAATATAAATTTTATGGAACTGAATCAGGTAGATATACATTATTTGATAGCGGCAATCTGCGTTATTTCATCTGCGTTGGTATTTTATACTATCGGTGTATGGGGAGAAAGGCTGCAAAAGAAACTGAAGTTATGGCATATTATTTTCTTTCTTTTAGGATTGGTGTCCGATGCAGTCGGAACCAGCCTGATGGAGCATATTGCCAAATTAACGCATTTGCATGATGAAATCCACACGGTAACGGGGACGATTGCCATTCTTCTGATGTTTGTACATGCTTCATGGGCGATATGGACTTATGTGAAGGGATCTGCCGAGGCGAAAAGGCATTTTAATCGTTTTAGTATCGTCGTTTGGTGCATTTGGTTAATACCTTATTTAATAGGTATGGCTATAGGAATGCATTTACATGCATAAATAGTTATATGTTTTTGCATTAGATAGACTTAAAAGAGTTCCTTCTTTCAGCTATCCCATGCAAAGAAAAAAATATTTTAGTCTCACGGTCTCACTGCTTTTGTGTAATCTGCATATAATTAGTATATTACAGAATGAGAGATACTTTTCAAATAGGTATCTCTCATCATTTTCTCCCTAGAATCGCTTCATTTCAGTCTATCTCTCACTCTTTTTTGGGGTATCTCTCATTCCATTTCTTTGTCCTTTGCGTAAGTAGTTGCCGAATACATCTAGCATCTTGGTTGCTGTTTACTTGTTGTTTATATATTATGTTACTTATCTCTATGGCATTTGATGCCTTTATTCGTGTGTTATTTTACCGACATCTTCATCGTTCCACCCGGGTGAACCGATCGTTGCACCCTTGTAAACAGGTCTGCGCACCTAGGTGGACATGCTTGTTCACCCGGGTGGAACGATGAAGAACTCCCTTTGAAAATGCGACAATAATAGTTGTAAAGCTGGTTATTATAGGGTTGTTTGCATACTATTGAACGGTAAAAGAAATGTGCTTAAAGGGTTTTTCGGGAAAGGGAAAGTATATCGGTATGCAATTATCTGGCGGATATCGGAAAGCAGAATGAGATACCCTGTTTTCATGGGTTTGAATTAAATTAATTCCGCCAACAGGTATGTTTTAGTGAGAATGTGGCAGTATTACTAGATAGATATAGAATAAAATTAGTAGCTTTGCTGAATAATTTATTGAACAAAGCTATGATAGAAGTTATGGAGTCCGCTTTACAGAAAGCTGCGGGCGAAGGAATGGATGAATTTATCCAGGTATTTACTGATAAATATAAGGAAGTAATCGGTGGTGAACTGACTGCTGACACAATGCCGTTGTTGACAGGTGAACAGCATTCATTGCTGGCTTATCAGATTTTTCGTGATGAAATAATGTTCGGCGGATTCTGTCAGTTGATTCAGAACGGTTATGGCGGATATATCTTTGATAATCCTTTTGCCAAGGTTATGCGTCTGTGGGGGGCGGAAGAGTTCTCTAAATTGGTATATAAAGCCAAGAAGATATATGATGCCAACCGGAAGGATCTGGAAAAGGAACGGACAGACGATGAATTCATGGCGATGTATGAGCAATATGAGGCTTTTGATGATTTGGAAGAGGCATATTTAGATATGGAGGAACAGGTTACTGCGCTGGTAGCAAGGTATGTAGACGAGCACCTGGAACTTTTTGCAAAAATAATAAAGTAAACGATGCAGTATTTTTTAAGTATCTGCATTTATTAATTGTGAATTAGAATTTATATCTTTGCAAACTCTAAAAAATATGTTTATGAAACAAATGAAATTTTTATTAGTAGCTTTAATGACGGTTTTAATGGGGATGTCTGTTACTTCTTGTATGAATGGGGATGATAATACGATATATACCGGACCTGCGTTCGCAAAATGTACAAATTATTTTCCTGCTACATTTGAATTGGCTAATGGGCAGAAACTGGTAGTTAATGAATTGTCAATGCCTAACTTGAATCTAGGAGAGATCTATTTCTTTTACTATCAGTTTGACACAGCGCAACAGCCAGGGAATTCTCAGACTCTTGATGTAACACTTTATGCAGGAAGTACTCCGACTTCTATTAGTGCAAAATCTACTGAAGGACCAGAGAAAGCGGCAGATTATAACGAAGCTACTGCACCTTTATATACTTTTAATAGCGATACATCAACTCAGCCGGGAATACTTTTTGATCAATATCTTGTAATTCCTATTATGTATTGGGTAAAAGTAGAGAGTACAGACGAAAAGCAGAAAGAAGAACTTAATAAGCATTCTTTCATACTTACTTATGACTTTACAAATGTTAAATCGGGAGATACTACTCTTGAATTAACACTTAACCATGTGATAAAAGATGGTTCAGAAGAAACTGTAGATCGTAATAAATATACTTCTACTTATAAAGCCTATAATTTGACTACTGCTATTTCTGCTTTCAAAACTGCTAGTGGAGGAACTGAACCAACTAAAATAAAAGTAAATGCAAAGACCAACTCCTCAAAGAATTCTTTGGATGGTGCCGCAAATTCAACGTGGAGTGAAACACTTAAAACAAATTGAACTACAAAGAATTATTTAATATAGCAATGAAATTGATTTCCTCTCCGGCCAAGGCCTGGGAGGAAATTTCTATGGAAGAGGATAGGCGAAAAGTTTTTATGGCTTTTGTCTATCCTATGATTGGTTTATGCGGCTTGTCCGTCTTTATCGGCTCTTTGCTGACGAATGGATGGGGAGGACCGCAAAGTTTTCAAATAGCTATGACCAATTGTTGTGCCGTAGCTGTGGCATTGTTTGGTGGTTACTTTCTGGCGGCCTATGCAATTAACGAAATGGGAGTAAGAATGTTTGGGATGCCTGCCAATGCTCCGTTGACACAACAGTTTGCCGGATATGCACTTGTTGTCCCCTTCTTGCTTCAGATTGTGACCGGACTTTTACCTGATTTTAGAATTATTGCCTGGCTATTTCAGTTCTACATTGTCTATGTAGTATGGGAAGGAGCTCCCATATTGATGCAAGTGGAGGAAAAAGTACGATTGAAATACACCCTTTTCTCATCAGTTTTGTTAATACTATGTCCGACGGTGATTCAAATTGTATTTAGTAAGTTGATAGCCATACTTAATTAATGTGTAAAGATGAAACAACCTTCTGTAAATATCAAGAATAAACGTGCTACATTTGACTATGAGTTGATGGATACCTACACGGCAGGTATCGTATTGACAGGCACGGAAATTAAATCCATTCGTTTAGGAAAAGCAAGTCTGGTGGATACGTTTTGTTATTTTGCGAAAGGCGAATTATGGGTAAAGAATATGCATATCGCCGAGTACTTCTATGGTTCGTACAATAATCATACAGCTCGTAGAGACAGAAAGTTGTTGCTTAATAAGAAAGAATTGGAGAAAATTCAACGGGGAATGAAAGACCCCGGTTTTACTACCGTTCCTGTACGTTTGTTCATCAACGAAAAAGGTTTGGCGAAACTGGTCGTTGCTTTGGCGAAAGGTAAAAAACAGTACGATAAACGGGAATCAATTAAAGAAAAAGATGACCGCAGAGACATGGCCCGAATGTTTAAGCGATAAGATGGCTTTATAGCGTAATAGTAAGATAAGATCGTGATAGGTCTAAGATAGGCAGAGTGACAATTAGGTGTTAATGTAATAAGGTAAGAATGAAAAAGACAATTTCTCAGATTGTATCCGAGCGTATTCTGATTCTGGATGGCGCAATGGGCACAATGATCCAACAATATAATCTCAAAGAAGAAGATTTTCGTGGTGAACGTTTTGCGCATATTCCCGGTCAGTTGAAGGGGAATAATGATTTGTTGTGTCTGACTCGCCCCGATGTCATTCAAGATATCCATCGTAAATACCTGGAAGCAGGTGCGGATATTATCGAGACCAATACATTCAGTTCTACAACTGTCTCAATGGCGGATTATCATGTAGAAGAATATGTGCGCGAAATGAATCTTGCCGCTACCAGACTGGCACGTGAACTGGCGGACGAATATACAGTAAAGAATCCGGATAAACCGCGTTTTGTTGCAGGCTCCGTTGGACCTACCAATAAAACCTGTTCCATGAGTCCGGATGTGAACAATCCGGCGTTTCGTGCTTTGTCTTATGACGAACTGGCTGCCTCTTACCAGCAGCAAATGGAAGCCATGCTGGAAGGTGGGGTGGATGCCATTCTTATCGAAACCATATTTGATACGCTGAATGCGAAAGCTGCCATCTTTGCAGCCGGACAGGCTATGAAGGTGACAGGAATAGAAGTTCCTGTTATGTTGTCTGTGACGGTATCCGATATCGGCGGACGTACATTGTCCGGACAGACTTTGGACGCTTTCCTTGCTTCTGTGCAGCATGCCAATATATTTTCAGTCGGATTGAATTGCTCCTTTGGTGCCCGTCAGTTGAAGCCTTTTCTTGAACAGTTGGCTTCGCGTGCACCTTATTATATCAGTGCTTATCCTAATGCGGGACTTCCGAATAGTCTGGGGAAATATGATCAGACTCCCGCAGATATGGCTCATGAAGTGAAGGAGTATATTCAGGAAGGATTGGTTAATATTATCGGTGGTTGTTGTGGTACGACAGATGCCTACATTGCAGAATATCAGGCACTGATAGCAGGTGCCAAACCTCATGTTCCGGCACCCAAACCGGATTGTATGTGGCTTTCCGGACTCGAACTACTGGAAGTGAAACCGGAAATCAACTTTGTGAATATAGGTGAGCGTTGTAACGTAGCAGGCTCACGCAAGTTTCTTCGTCTGGTTAATGAAAAGAAATATGATGAAGCCCTTTCCATAGCTCGTCAGCAAGTAGAAGACGGAGCTTTGGTTATTGACGTTAATATGGATGATGGTCTGCTGGATGCCCGTACTGAGATGACTACTTTTCTGAATCTCATCATGTCCGAACCGGAAATAGCCCGTGTACCTGTTATGATCGACTCTTCCAAATGGGAAGTGATCGAAGCCGGATTGAAATGCCTGCAAGGCAAATCAATCGTAAACTCGATCTCTCTGAAGGAAGGAGAGGAAGTATTTCTGGAGCATGCCCGGATCATCAAGCAATATGGAGCGGCAACTGTCGTGATGGCTTTTGATGAAAAAGGACAGGCGGATACTGCTGCCCGCAAGATAGAAGTGTGCGAACGTGCATATCGTCTGCTGGTTGATAAAGTTGGATTCAATCCTCATGATATTATTTTCGACCCGAATGTGCTTGCGGTGGCTACAGGAATCGAAGAGCATAACAATTACGCCGTAGACTTTATAGAAGCTACTGGATGGATCAGGAAGAATCTTCCCGGTGCACACGTCAGCGGCGGAGTGAGTAATCTTTCTTTCTCTTTCCGTGGCAATAATTATATTCGTGAAGCAATGCATGCGGTATTCCTTTATCATGCCATCCAGCAAGGGATGGATATGGGAATCGTCAATCCGGGAACTTCCGTACTCTACAGTGATATTCCTGCAGATACGCTGGAAAAGATAGAGGACGTTGTATTGAATCGTCGTCCCGATGCTGCCGAGCGTCTGATAGAACTGGCGGAAGCATTGAAAGAAACGATGGGCGGTACTTCCGGTCAGGCAGCTGTGAAGCAGGATGCATGGAGAGAAGAATCCGTACAAGAGCGTTTGAAATATGCTTTGATGAAAGGAATCGGTGATTATCTGGAACAGGATTTAGCGGAAGCTTTACCTTTATATGATAAAGCTGTAGATGTAATTGAAGGTCCGTTGATGGATGGAATGAATTATGTCGGCGAGCTTTTTGGCGCAGGAAAAATGTTCCTGCCTCAGGTCGTGAAGACTGCCCGTACTATGAAGAAAGCCGTAGCTATACTGCAACCGATCATTGAATCAGAAAAAGTGGAAGGATCATCTTCTGCCGGAAAAGTTCTGCTTGCTACCGTAAAAGGGGATGTGCACGACATCGGAAAAAATATAGTTGCCGTCGTAATGGCGTGCAACGGTTATGATATAGTTGACTTGGGAGTGATGGTTCCGGCAGAAACTATTGTTCAGCGTGCCATCGAAGAAAAAGTCGATATGATCGGTTTGAGTGGTTTGATCACACCTTCTCTGGAAGAAATGACTCATGTGGCTGCCGAACTGGAGAAAGCCGGACTGGATATTCCTCTGTTGATTGGCGGAGCCACTACTTCAAAGATGCATACGGCACTGAAGATCGCACCTGTATATCATGCACCGGTTGTACATCTGAAAGATGCTTCTCAGAATGCCAGTGTTGCTTCCCGGTTGTTGAACCCACAGATGAAAGCCGAACTGATTAATGAGTTAGATGCAGAATATCAGGTACTTCGTGAGAAGAGCGGACTATTACGCCGTGAAACAGTATCGTTGGAAGAAGCCCAGAAAAATAAGTTAAACCTATTTTAAAGACTTGTCACAATGAAAAAGATTTTTTCTTTCTTGTGTATGCTCATGGCAATGACTGCTATGGTCTCGTGTTCTTCCTCAAAAGAGGAAAAAGGAACAACCGGCACCGGAAATGCCGCTTTGGATAATATCTTTGAACGTAAGAGCGTGCGTACTTACTTGAATAAAGGGGTAGAGAAAGAGAAAATCGATTTAATGCTTCGTGCAGGAATGTCTGCTCCATCGGGAAAGGATGTTCGTCCCTGGGAGTTTGTGGTTGTTTCCGACCGTGCGAAACTGGATTCGATGGCGGCGGCTCTTCCTTATGCCAAGATGTTGACACAAGCCCGTAATGCGATTATTGTCTGTGGTGATTCTGCCCGTTCTTTTTATTGGTATTTAGACTGTTCTGCTGCAGCACAGAATATTTTGCTGGCTGCTGAAAGTATGGGGCTGGGTGCTGTATGGACAGCTGCTTATCCGTATGAAGATCGTATGGAAGTCGTTCGCAAATATACCCACCTGCCTGAGAATATTCTTCCTCTTTGTGTCATTCCTTTCGGCTATCCTGCAACAAAAGAGCAGCCGAAACAGAAATATGACGAGAAAAAGATACATTATAATCAGTATTAGTAAACAAAAGTTTTGTCTTTTCAATAAATTCCTTACATTTGCGGCTTAATTGATTAAAATCTGATACGCAAATGTTTGGAATAGATGACCCTTTTATAGTCTTGCCATATATCCTCTCAGTGATATGTGTGATTTTTGCTGCCTGGTTTGGGCTGAAATATTGGAATAAGGACGACGATAAAGACGAAACACGATGAATACATTTACTCTTGGCTTGATTGTGATAGCTTATCTGCTGTCATTGGCCTACCTCGGTTTTTTAGGATATAAGAAGACTACGAATACCAGTGATTATCTGGTGGGCGGGCGTCAGATGAATCCGATAGTGATGGCGCTTTCTTATGGTGCTACGTTTATCTCTGCTTCCGCTATTGTTGGCTTTGGCGGTGTAGCGGCTGCTTTCGGTATGGGTATTCAGTGGCTGTGTTTCCTCAATATGTTTGTCGGGGTAGTTATCGCCTTCATATTCTTCGGTTTGCGTACCCGGCGCATGGGAGCAAAACTGAATGTCAGCACTTTTCCGCAGTTATTAGGCCGTCATTTTCGTTCCCGTAATATACAGGTGTTCATTGCAGCCGTCATATTTATAGGTATGCCGCTGTACGCTGCTGTGGTAATGAAAGGGGGCGCTGTATTTATCGAACAGATTTTTCAGATTGATTTTAATATATCTCTGCTGATATTTACGTTAGTCATTGCTGCGTATGTGATTGCAGGAGGAATGAAGGGGGTGATGTATACGGATGCTTTACAGGCAGTTATCATGTTTGGCTGTATGTTGTTCCTGTTGTTCTCTTTGTATCAGGTGCTTGGCATGGGTTTTACGGAAGCAAACAAGGAATTGACAAATATAGCCCCTTTGGTTCCGGAAAAGTTTAAGGCATTGGGGCATCAGGGATGGACTGCAATGCCTGTGACAGGTTCTCCGCAGTGGTACTCATTGGTTACCTCTCTTATTTTGGGAGTAGGAATCGGTTGCCTTGCACAGCCTCAGTTGGTGGTACGTTTTATGACGGTAGAAAGTAGCAAGCAGTTGAATCGTGGCGTATTTATCGGTTGTTTTTTCCTGATTATAACGGTAGGAGCTATCTATCATGCCGGCGCATTAAGCAATCTTTTCTTCTTGAAGACAGAAGGAGCTGTTGCTACGGAAGTGATACAGGATATTGATAAAATCATTCCTTATTTCATCAATAAAGCTATGCCGGACTGGTTTGCCGCTTTGTTTATGCTCTGTATCCTTTCTGCAAGTATGTCTACGCTTAGTTCTCAGTTCCACACAATGGGAGCATCGGTTGGTTCTGACATTTATGGTACTTATAAGCCCCGTTCTCGTGGCAAATTGACAAATGTGATTCGTTTGGGAGTACTTTTCTCTATTTTGGTCAGCTATATTATTTGTTATATGCTGCCTCACGATATTATCGCCCGCGGAACTTCTATTTTTATGGGTATCTGTGCTGCTGCATTTCTTCCTGCCTACTTCTGTGCATTGTACTGGAAGAAAGCGACGAAACAGGGAGTTATGGCAAGTCTCTGGGTAGGAACTTTAGGCAGTGCTTTTGCACTAATATTCCTTCATCAGAAAGAAGCTGCCGCAATGGGAATATGTAAATTCCTGTTTGGCAAGGATGTATTGATTGAGACATATCCGTTTCCGGTCATTGACCCTATTCTCTTTGCATTACCATTGTCTATACTGGCTATTGTGGTGGTTAGCCTTTTGACGGGCAGAAACAAATAATAGGTATTAAGTAATAAGTATTAAGTATTAATCGTAGCAGCACAACTGTTGATCCGCATGGTTTAATACTTAATACTTAATACTTAATACTTAATACTTAATACTTAATACTTATTACCTATTTTATCTTTTTCTTGTACGATTCGAACCGGGACTGAATATCACGTACGAAGTTGAACGTTTCTATGCCACGGAAATATCCATTTTTACAAACAGGGTCGGTGAAGTATTCTTCATTGCTTTTGAGCAGGATGAAGTTTTCGACGTTGTCTTTCCATACGAGGTTATTCTTTCCGTATTTTTTTGCTAATGCCATGGCATCGTAGATATGTCCTAGGCCGGCATTGTAAGAAGCCAGTATGAAATTGAGCCGTTCTTGTTTGTCAGAGATCATATTGAAACTTCGGTCTGTGGCGGCAATGTATTTAACGGCTGCTTTTATACTTTCTTCCGGGTTTTGTTCTTTACCTGCGGGTACGCCCATTGCTCGTGCAGTGGCAGGCATCAGTTGCATCAATCCTTTGGCTCCTGCCCAAGATACGGCTGTTGTGTCAAAGTTTGATTCCGTATAGGCGAGGGATGCCAGCATTCGCCAGTCCCATCCGATCTCTTTGGCGTATTTCTTGAATAAATCGTCGTAATGTGATATTTTTCCTTCTTTAAGTGAAAGGATGGGGGAGTGGGGCATCATTTTACTATTCTCGAAGTAACGCTTCATACTTGCCGTATAGGCAGGAGAGGTCATATTTTTTTTATGCCAGTTTGTGGCGGCGGCTGCCAGTTCGGGACTGTCTTTTCGTACAGCCCATGAAGAACGCTGGTCAAAACTGATAGAAAGATCGATATTCAGATTGGGATAGTAAGTTTTATTCAGTTTGGCTAAATCATTATCGGCTACGGTATAGGGAATCTTACCTTGTGCTACCTGGGTGATTAAGTCTTCCGCGGTAACGCTATCTCCCGTTATCTTATGAATATGGATACCACCTCCCAGTTCGTTGTTCAGATTCACGAGGCGATCGTAATATTTGCCTGGTTTGACATATATATCTTTGCCGATAAGTTCCGTTACATCTTTCAATGGTTTATGCTTTCCATTTCCTTGCTGGACGATAACCTGATGGGTGATTATATCTTCTCCACAATACAAAAGGCTGTCTTTCCATTCTTTGGTAATCGGCAGGTTGTAGGCGATCATATCTCCTTCGCCTGACTGTAATTTCTGAATCAATTCACGGACATTTCTGGCTACCTCGATTCTGAGTTTCAGTCCCAGACTTTTAGCAAACTGTTCACTGAGTTCGTATTGGAATCCCATTTCCTGTCCGCGATAAATGAAATATGAAGTAGAGCTATAGAGTGTCAGCACTACCAGTTCTCCACTGTCTTTAATCTGTGGAAGATCGTGTGCTGTTTCATTATTTTCGGTATGATGTTTGTTCCGGCATCCGAATACACAGCACAAAAGTATAAGAAACAAGGGGAGGATCAGTGTCTTGGCACTCATTCTGAACTCTTTATCTTTCATTCTTCATTTTTCAAATGTTTCTTGATATACATTGTTAATATATCGATAGCTACCGCATTGCTGCCGCCTTCCGGAACGATAAGGTCCGCATAGCGTTTGCAGGGTTCGATGAATTGCAGGTGCATCGGTTTCAGAACACGGGTATAGCGTTCCATGACAGCTTCCGCTGTCCGTCCTCTTTCGATGACATCCCTTTGGATGACACGTATCAGGCGTTCATCGGGATCGGCATCTACAAATATCTTTAGGTCCATCATATTGCGTAGCTTCTTGTCGCACAAGGCAAGGATACCTTCAATAATGACGACTTCACGAGGCTCGATGTGGATGGTTTCCGGTTGGCGGGTACAAGTCAGGTAAGAATAGGTCGGCTGCTCGATGCTTTTTCCTTCTTTCAGCATCATCACATGTTTGGAAAGCAAGCTCCATTCAAAAGCATCCGGATGGTCAAAGTTGATATTCTGACGTTCTTCAACCGGCACGTGACTACTGTCTTTGTAGTATGAATCCTGAGGTAATAGTACTACTTCTCCAACGGGGAGGCTTTCTATTATTTTTCGTACGACGGTGGTTTTTCCGGAGCCCGTTCCACCTGCTATTCCTATTATTAACATCTCTTTATAGTGTTATTTGAACCAAATAGAGTAATTTTGCATTAGTAATGTAATGCATTGACAAGACAAATATAGAAACAATTCATTAAAATAACAACGTAATGGTGAAACACATTGTATTATTTAAGTTAAAAGACGAAGTTCCCGAAGCGGAGAAACTCGTAGTGATGAATAAATTTAAGGAAGCTATCGAAGCGCTCCCCGCTAAGATTTCAGTGATCCGTAAGATTGAAGTCGGACTGAATATGAATCCGGGAGAGGCTTGGCATATAGCTCTCTATAGCGAATTTGACACGCTGGAGGATGTGAAGTTCTATGCAACACACCCTGATCATGTGGCAGCCGGAAAGATTATAGCTGAAGCAAAGGACAGTCGTGCATGCGTGGATTATGAATTATAACCCCCAATAATGAAAATGAGAAAATTAATTTCTTTTCTGCTTTTAAGCTTTGTAGCCTATACATTGCAGGCGCAGATTAAAGATCCGGTAAAGTTTAAAACAGAACTGAACTCTCTTTCTGATACAGAAGCGGAGATCGTGTTTACAGCTGCCATTGACAAAGGGTGGCATGTTTATTCTACCGATCTTGGAGACGGAGGACCTATTTCTGCCACATTTAATGTGGAGAAGAAGTCCGGTGTAGAACTGGTTGGTAAATTGAAGCCTGTCGGCAAGGAAATAGCTACTTTCGACAAACTGTTCGAAATGAAAGTGCGCTATTTCGAGAATACTGCCAAATTCGTGCAGAAAGTGAAGCTGACTGGTGGAGCTTATGCGATAGAAGGTTATCTGGAATATGGAGCCTGCGACGATGAGAGTTGTCTGCCTCCGACAGAAGTTCCTTTTAAGTTTTCGGGTGAAGCAAAGGCCGGAACTACGGCTACTCCTGTAGCCAAAGTTGATAAGCCGGAGACAAAAGAGGTGGAAGAGGTCACTGCTCCTGCTGCGTCCAAAGACTCTGCCGCAATGATGGAACTGGTTCCTGCTTCTGCTACGGATGCAAATGCCGATATTCAACCGGCCGTAGCTTCCGGTGACCTTTGGCGTCCGGTAATCAGTGAATTGCAGGCACTGGGCGAGGAACATACTCAGGGAGATATGTCTTGGATTTATATTTTCGTGACAGGTTTCCTGGGTGGATTGCTGGCTCTGTTCACTCCTTGTGTATGGCCTATTATCCCGATGACAGTCAGTTTCTTTCTGAAACGTAGCAAAGATAAGAAGAAAGGTATTCGTGATGCGTGGACTTATGGTGCTTCCATTGTCGTTATTTATGTGGCATTAGGATTGGCTATTACACTGATATTTGGTGCCAGTGCGCTCAATGCTTTATCGACGAATGCTGTCTTTAATATCCTTTTCTTCCTGATGCTGGTAATCTTTGCCGCTTCATTTTTCGGAGCGTTTGAGATTAGATTACCGTCAAAGTGGGGCAATGCGGTAGATAGTAAAGCGGAATCGACTACCGGTCTGCTGAGTATCTTCCTGATGGCATTTACACTTTCACTGGTATCTTTCTCTTGTACAGGTCCGATTATCGGATTCCTGCTGGTACAGGTTTCTACTACAGGAAGCGTGGTGGCTCCGGCTATCGGTATGTTGGGTTTTGCCATTGCATTGGCATTGCCGTTCACACTCTTTGCTCTGTTTCCGTCATGGCTGAAGTCTATGCCGAAGTCGGGCGGATGGATGAATGTGATCAAAGTGACGTTAGGATTTCTGGAACTGGCATTTGCGCTTAAATTCCTGTCGGTTGCCGATCTGGCTTATGGCTGGAGATTACTCGACCGTGAAACCTTCCTCGCTCTGTGGATTGTCATCTTTGCATTGCTGGGTTTCTATCTGCTTGGTAAAATCAAGTTCCCGCACGACGATGATGACAATAAGGTGGGAGTGACTCGTTTCTTTATGGCACTTATCTCTCTGGCGTTTGCCGTATATATGGTTCCCGGTTTGTGGGGAGCTCCGTTAAAAGCCGTAAGTGCTTTTGCGCCTCCTATGCATACGCAAGACTTTAATCTGTATAAGAATGAAGTACATGCGAAATTCGATGACTACGATCTGGGTATGGAGTATGCACGTCTGAATGGCAAACCAGTGATGCTCGACTTTACAGGCTATGGATGCGTGAACTGTCGTAAGATGGAAGCTGCTGTATGGACGGACCCGAAAGTGAGTGATCTGATTAATAATGATTATGTGCTGATTACTCTGTATGTGGATAATAAAACTCCGTTGACCGAACCTGTGAAAATCGTAGAGAACGGTAAGGAACGTACTTTGCGTACAGTCGGTGATAAGTGGAGCTATCTGCAACGTGTGAAGTTTGGTGCTAATGCACAGCCTTTCTATGTATTGCTGGATAATCAGGGAAGTCCTTTGAATAAGTCTTATGCTTACGATGAAGACATTCCCAAATATATTGAATTCCTGCAAACTGGACTGGAGAATTATCGGAAGGAAAAATAATCCGAAGATATAACTATCAATGAGAAGCGGTCTCACTCTGTAGAGTGGGACCGCTTCATTTAAATAGAATAAAACTAGAAATAATGTTTTTTACATGGGTACTTCCATTACCAGAAGTTTGGTCCCTTTAGTAGCACGGATAGAGAAGCTTTTGGTATCCCATATTCCGATGCCGTCACGTTTGGCCAGATGTTCGTCGGCCACGCTGATCTCCCCTTCGATCACAAACAGATAAGCTCCGTTACCTTCCTGATGCATACAATATTCGATGGTTCTTTCCGTATCGAAGTCTCCCATAGAGAACCAGGCATCTTGTTTGATAGAGGCCGGTGTCTTGCCGTTCGGTGAAATGAACAGAGATAACTCGTTCGGTTTCAGCAGCGGACGTATATCGAAATTGTTATATTCGGGTTTCGTATTCTCGATTCGGGGGAATACCCATATTTGCAGGAATTCCAATTGTTCTTCCTTGCTGTCGTTATACTCACTATGATAGATACCACTGCCCGTACTCATCACTTGGATATCACCGGGAGTAATCGTTTTCGTATTTTGTACACTGTCGCCATGTCTCAGATACCCTTTCAACGGAATGGAAATTACTTCCATGTTTTTATGTGGATGGGTATCAAATCCCATTGACGGGTCTACACTGTCATCATTCAGTACTCGCAAGGCTCCGAAATGGATTCTTTCCGGATTGTAATAGTTAGCAAAACTGAATGTGTGGTGGGTTTTGAGCCAGCCATGATTAAAATAGCCTCTTGATGAAGCTCTGTCGATTACTTTTTTCATAATCTTCCTTTCTTTTTTTATAGAACTTTGTTGCGTGCTTTGTTCGCACTTTTATAATAGGATAACAATTAAAGGGGGCACAAAGTTCTTGGACGGAAACTCAATAAGAAAGAAGGTTCTTTTTAACTCAGAAAGATGCGTATGTTAAGACGTCATGAGCGGAGTTCTGATTGAAGGACATAAAACGATCCGGAATGGGGTAGAGGTTTACGACTTTACTTATATTAATTGGTTTTGGATTGGGGCGGCTCTATTGTCGGTATTTTTCGCTTTATGGGTGTGGAATGCGAAGCAAAAAGTAAAGGTTTGATTATCACGTGAATATAAAATAGGAATCTTTTCTTTTAAAGTAGCGGGTTCTTGGTTTAAAACCAACGGGGCGTTTCTTTTAAAGGAATGAGCCCTGATATTTCAGAATTATTTCAGTATCATAATTTTTCTTTGCCGGAGTTTTATTATCTTTGTACTTTTAACCCGGTAATCAATGAGTAGAATATTTGCAATTACTAAAATACTGCTGTTTGCGCTATTGGCTGGAATGACTTCCACTGCATTTGCACAAAGTGATGATTTCACTACATGGACTAAATTCAAAGTGAACTATAAGATCGACCCCCGATTTTCACTTTTAAGCAATCTGGAGTTTCGGACAAAGGATGACGTAAGTAGAATGGACCGTTTGGGATTGGCCATTGGAGGTGAGTATCGGGCTTATTCATTTTTGAAACTGGAAGCCGGATATGAAACTCATTTCCGGAATTTGGGAGATTCGGAATGGAAATTCAGACACCGTTATAACTTTGGAGCAACTGCCAGTTTTCAGTATCAATGGTTGAAAATTGCTTTGAGAGAAAGGTTTCAGCAAACTTTTGATCGTGGTGATTCAAAAGCTCGTCTGCGTTCCCGCTTAAAATTAGCTTATGCACCTGAAAAAGGAATCGTTTCTCCTTACTTCTCAATTGAAATTTATCAAAGTTTGGATGACGCTCCTTTTTGGAGAGCAGATCGTATGCGTTATCGTCCCGGAGTAGAGATAGCTTTGGCTAAACGATGGGCGTTAGATGTTTTTTATTGTTATCAGTATGAGTCTCCAAAAGGTAAACATATTGCCGGAGTAGAAATAGGCTATTCTTTTTGAAAATGTTAGATTACTAATATAATAATGTGTAAGCCTATTTGGCTTTGAAATATCCCTGATTTATAAAGTGCTATTAATTTGATACTTATGAATAAATATAAATATTATTTAAGAAAATGAAGTGCTGGTTGGTTTATGATATATACTTTTGCTTTCAGCATTTCACAATGAAATGTTGGAGTTGATGATTCTCCAGTCGCAACAGAAATGTTGTGAGGAATCTCATAACTGAAAGCGAATACTTCCTTTTATGTCCTTCTTTCTGTTCAATCAAAGATTTCTTATTATTTATATTTAAATGAAGAGGATATGAATATTCTGTTTAGAATGGAGAAAGGAATCGCTGTATGCCTTTTTTCTTCTTTTTTTGTATCAGCATGTGTAAATCATATTTCGGAAGAGAAGGCTATAGTCAGCGATGGAGGTATTTCATTGAGATTTACTGCTGATATTCATGAAGCGACATATACACGTGTTGCCGGCAATGGCTTTGAAGAGAATGATGAAGTAGGGGTGTTTGCCCTTGTGGGTTCTTCCACCATGAAGGAAGAACGTTATGCGGATAATTTGCGTTTCTTTCGTACTTCCGAAAAAATATTTGAGTCCAGTGAACCGATTTATTATCCTGATGATGAGGTAACATTACGTTTGATCAGTTATTATCCTTACCAGGAAGAGGGAGTGGATATGGGAGAAAGTACGATACCGGTGGCGGTAGAAGCTGATCAAAATCTTTCTGTTGATTATTTCTGCTCTGATTTTCTGGTTGCCTCTCAGAACCTGCAATCAGCTCCTAAAGGAGCCATCGCCCTGCACTATGACCACAAATTTTTCAAGTTAAAAATAGCTTTGGTAGGAAAGGAAGGTGAAGAATTGCAGGGGATACTGGATACTGACCCCAAACTTTCTGTTTGTGGTTTTTATAGTAAGGCGATTTATGATTTTCAAAAAGAGACTTATTCCGCTTTTTCTGATGAGAAAAGCATTACTCCTGCCGGAAAATGGGAGATACAGGGAAATCGGTTGAGCGGAAAAGAAGTGATCCTTATTCCGCAAGAAACCACTTTGGGCTATCAATACATCGTATTGGAAGTTGGAGGCAAGATATATACCAGCCCATTGCCTTCTTCATTGCAGTTACAGTGTGGTAAGCAGAGTGAGCTGGCGATTTCTTTCATCCCGACCGAAGATGTTTTGATAAGTAAAGTCGAAGGGGAAATCAATGGTTGGGAAGATGGTAATACAGGGCAATCCGGGTCCGAAGTCTTCCATAATTATGTGGATGTGTCGAAATTGGCATTTGATGATTCGAAGGTGTATAAAGTGTTGAGTGCTGGGCAGCAGGTAGCAGAAATATGTAAAGAATATCTGGTGACCCCTGATTTTTCTTCACAGGCAATTGTCGTTTATCCGATGAAAGACCATGCGGTTGACTTATCCAAGGGAACAGTAGTAAAATTGGTCGGACATGCAGATAAAGTGCACGGTGGAACAGTTGCGTGGGATTTGAAAGAACATTCATTGAAATATACTCCTGGAAATCAGGCTGCCCGAAGTAAGGTGTATATTTTGCCTGACGGACAAATTGCATTGTCTATGCCTGAAGAAATGTTGCCTGTATTAGCTATGAAAGATATAATGCGTGATGTACGTGGGAGTAGTATTCACAATTACCCGATAGTGAAAATTGGTACGCAGTATTGGATGGGAAGTAATCTGAAAACATCATTATATATAGATGGAGAAGAAATTCCGAAACTGGAGATTATGAATGCCGGAGCGACAGGTTATCTATTGTCTCAAACAGATAAGAGTTATTATTTTTATAGTTTTGGAACAATTGTCAGTAATAAGCTGCTTCCTGTGGGGTGGAATATGCCTGATTGGAATGATTGGAATATACTGAAAACTTATTTGAGCAATGATGCCTCTTTGTTGAAAACCGGGACATGGAAAGCAATAAGCACCGGTGCCGGTGCAATAGTAGGAACTGCTACCAATCTCACGGGTTTTGATGGATATCCGGTAGGAATGTATGCCGGCAAGTTTCAGTCTGCCTATGAAGGAAAATATCTTTCTTATTGGACTTTGAATGAAGCTGGGACAGATGCGGCTGAGAAAATATTCTTGCTGAGAAGTGATAAAAACGAAATAGCAGAGGGAAACACCGGGTTGGATAAAGCTTACGCCATTCGTTGCATCCGAAAGTAAATCGTGTAAAATTGTTCTTCTTTTTTATATTTTGCTTATATTTGGGAAGTGAAACTTAAATAGAAGTCATAGATTATGAAGAAAATAATAAATCCTTGGAAAGGTCTGGAAGGGTACAATTGCTTTGGTTGCGCCCCTAATAATGAAGCCGGAATAAAGATGGAGTTTTATGAAGATGGCGACGAAGTGGTAAGTATCTGGAAACCCCGTCCTGAATATCAGGGATGGATCAATACCTTGCATGGTGGTATTCAGGCTGTTCTCATGGATGAAATCTGCGCTTGGGTGATACTTCGTAAATTACAGACAACGGGAGTAACTTCAAAAATGGAGACTCGTTACCGCAAGCCGGTCAGTACTACTGATTCCCACATTGTGTTGCGTGCTTCTATTAAGGAAGTCAAGCGAAATATTGTAATTATTGAAGCTAAGTTATATAATAAGGATGGCGAAGTATGTACCGAAGCGGTTTGTACGTACTTTACGTTCTCGCACGAAAAGTCGAAAGATGAAATGCACTTTGATAAGTGTGATGTAGAGCCGGAAGAGATATTGCCTTTAATTTGAAATAAAAACTGAACTTTTTGTGATAAATGTTTGGAAGTATCAAACAAATGCTTTACTTTTGTCGCATTAAATAAAAGAAATATGAAATATACAGCTGCACATCATCATCATCATTTTCCTAACGAATAACTCGGTGGGCGTGATTGATAGTGTGTATAACTCTATAAAGATAACGAAGGCTTACCGAATACGGTAAGCCTTTTTTTATTTCTGAATTGTTCGAATTGTAAATCATAAAGTAATAAATAAAATCATGTTAAGAATCGCAGTACAAGCCAAAGGACGTCTCTTCGAAGAGACAATGGCACTTTTAGGAGAGTCGGATATTAAAATCAGTACAACGAAGCGTACCTTGTTGGTGCAGTCTTCCAATTTTCCTATCGAAGTTTTATTTCTTCGTGACGATGATATCCCACAAACAGTAGCTACCGGTGTAGCTGATTTGGGAATTGTCGGTGAGAATGAGTTTAAGGAAAAAGAGGAAGATGCTGAAATCATCAAACGATTGGGATTCAGCAAATGCCGTTTATCCTTGGCAATGCCGAAAGACATTGAATATCCGGGATTGTCATGGTTCAATGGAAAGAAAATAGCTACTTCCTATCCGGTCATTTTGAGAAACTTCCTGAAGAAGAACGGAGTAAATGCAGAGATACATGTCATTACCGGTTCGGTAGAAGTATCTCCGGGCATTGGACTGGCAGATGCTATCTTTGATATCGTAAGTTCCGGATCTACTTTGGTAAGCAACCGTTTGAAGGAAGTGGAGGTAGTGATGAAATCCGAAGCGCTGTTGATTGGCAACAAAAACATGAGCGATGAGAAGAAAGAAGTACTGGAAGAACTTTTGTTCCGAATGAATGCAGTAAAGACTGCCGAAGACAAGAAATACGTGCTGATGAATGCTCCGAAGGATAAACTGGAAGAGATAATTGCCGTGTTACCCGGTATGAAGAGTCCTACCATTATGCCGTTGGCACAAGAAGGCTGGTGCTCTGTTCATACAGTACTGGATGAAAAGCGTTTTTGGGAAATCATTGGCAAACTGAAAGGACTGGGTGCTGAAGGTATCTTGGTGTTGCCGATTGAAAAAATGATAGTCTAATAAGTTTGAATGATGAAACTAATCAAATATCCCTCCAAAGAACAATGGGCAGAACTTCTGAAGCGTCCGGCTTTGAATACGGAGAGCTTGTTCGATACAGTTCGTACTATTATAAATAAGGTAAGGGCGGAAGGTGATAAGGCTGTTTTGGAATATGAGGCGGCTTTTGATAAGGTGACTTTGTCTGCTCTCACTGTGACTTCCGAAGAAATACTGAAAGCTGAAGGACTGATCAGCGACGAGTTGAAATCTGCCATTACGCTGGCTAAACGGAATATTGAAACTTTCCACTCTTCCCAACGCTTCGTTGGTAAGAAGGTAGAAACGATGGAAGGAGTAACTTGCTGGCAAAAGGCGGTAGGTATTGAAAAGGTGGGGCTTTATATTCCCGGTGGAACGGCTCCGCTTTTCTCTACGGTATTGATGCTGGCTGTTCCCGCAAGAATTGCGGGATGCAAGGAAAGCGTACTTTGTACCCCTCCCGATAAAAACGGAAATATTCATCCGGCTATTCTCTTTGCCGCTCAACTGGCAGGTGTCAGTAAGATATTCAAAGCGGGAGGAGTGCAAGCTATCGCTGCTATGGCATACGGAACCGAGAGTGTTCCTAAAGTCTACAAAATCTTTGGCCCTGGAAATCAATATGTGACGGCTGCCAAGCAGTTGGTAAGTCTTCGGGATGTAGCCATCGACATGCCGGCAGGTCCTTCCGAAGTGGAAGTGCTGGCTGATGCATCTGCTAATCCGGTGTTTGTTGCGGCAGATTTATTGTCGCAGGCAGAACACGGAGTGGACAGTCAGGCGATGTTGATAACAACCTCTGAAAAGCTTCAGGTGGAAGTAATGGAAGAAGTAGACCGCCAACTGGCAAAGCTCCCTCGCCGGGAGATTGCTGCGAAGTCTCTGGAAAACAGTAAACTGATTTTGGTGAAGGACATGGATGAAGCGTTAGAGTTGACGAATGCATATGCACCCGAACATCTGATTGTAGAGACTGAAAATTATATGGAAGTTGCTGAACGTGTAATAAATGCCGGTTCCGTCTTCCTTGGCTCATTGACGCCGGAAAGTGCAGGGGATTATGCTTCGGGAACCAACCATACGCTGCCGACTAACGGTTATGCGAAAGCATACAGCGGCGTGAGCTTGGACAGCTTTATCCGGAAAATCACGTTTCAGGAAATTCTTCCTCAAGGCATGAAAGTCATCGGGCCGGCTATTGAAGAAATGGCAGCCAACGAACTTCTGGATGCTCATAAGAATGCAGTTACAGTACGATTAAATACATTGAAATGAAAACATTACAAGAACTTACCCGGCCGAATATATGGAAACTAAAGCCTTATTCTTCGGCTCGTGATGAATATAAAGGCGCTGTGGCTTCCGTTTTTCTGGATGCGAATGAGAATCCTTATAACCTGCCTCACAACCGTTATCCGGACCCCATGCAGTGGGAACTGAAAACACTGTTGTCTAAAATTAAAAAGGTTTCTCCCCAGCATATCTTTTTAGGAAACGGCAGTGATGAGGCGATTGATCTTGTTTTTCGTGCATTCTGCGAACCGGAAAAAGATAACGTAGTTGCTATCGATCCGACTTACGGTATGTATCAGGTCTGTGCCGATGTGAATAATGTGGAGTACCGGAAAGTTTTGTTGGACGAAAACTTCCAGTTCTCAGCAGAAAAGCTTCTTGCAGCTACAGATGAGCGTACGAAACTCATTTTCCTGTGTTCACCTAATAACCCGACGGGAAACGACTTGTTGCGTTCTGAAATAGAAAAAATACTCCGCGAATTTGAAGGATTGGTCATATTGGATGAAGCGTATAATGATTTCTCCGAAGCACCTTCTTTCCTCGAAGAGCTGGATAAATATCCGAATCTGGTTGTTTTTCAGACTTTCTCCAAAGCTTGGGGATGTGCCGCTATCCGTTTGGGTATGGCTTTTGCATCCGAAGCAATTATCGGAATCCTGAGTAAAATCAAGTATCCTTATAATGTGAATCAGCTGACACAGCAGCAGGCTATTGCTATGCTGCATAAATATTATGAAATAGAACGCTGGATAAAAACATTGAAGGAAGAACGCGACTATCTGGAAGAAGAATTTGCGAAATTACCCTGTACAGTCCGAATGTACCCGTCCGATTCCAACTTCTTCTTGGCGAAAGTAACGGATGCAGTGAAGATTTACAATTATTTGGTAGGTGAAGGGATCATAGTGCGCAACCGTCATTCCATTTCGCTTTGTTGCAACTGTCTGCGTGTGACGGTGGGCACCAGAGTGGAGAATAATACGTTACTTGCTGCCCTCAAAAAATATCAAGGATAGTATATGAAGAAGAAAATATTGTTTATAGATAGGGACGGGACATTGGTCATTGAACCTCCCATTGATTATCAGCTTGATTCACTGGAAAAACTGGAATTTTATCCGAAAGTCTTTCGTAATTTGGGCTTTATCCGTAGCAAGCTTGATTTTGAATTTGTGATGGTTACCAATCAGGACGGGCTGGGTACAGCTTCGTTTCCGGAAGAAACTTTCTGGCCTGCTCACAACTTGATGCTGAAAACATTGGCCGGAGAAGGTGTTACCTTTGATGATATTCTGATCGACCGTAGTTTTCCGGAAGATAATGCGCCGACTCGCAAACCGCGTACAGGAATGTTGACGAGGTATATTGATAATCCGGAATACGATCTTGCGGAAAGCTTTGTAATCGGTGATCGTCCTACTGATGTGGAGCTGGCAAAGAATCTTGGTTGCCGTGCTATTTATCTGCAAGAAGCAACGGATGATTTGAAAGAGAAAGGTCTGGAAGAAGTTTGCGCACTTGCAACAACAGACTGGGATCAGGTGGCAGAATTTCTTTTTGCCGGTGAGCGGAAAGCAGAAGTTCGTCGTACAACGAAGGAGACTGATATTTATGTGTCTCTTAATCTCGATGGAAACGGAAGCTGTGATATTTCTACCGGTCTTGGCTTCTTCGATCATATGCTTGAACAAATAGGCAAGCATTCCGGGATGGATCTGACCATTCGGGTAAATGGCGACCTGGAAGTGGATGAACATCACACCATTGAGGATACTGCCATCGCTTTGGGAGAATGTATTTATCAGGCTTTGGGCAGTAAGCGCGGAATCGAACGTTATGGTTATGCTTTGCCTATGGATGATTGCCTTTGTCAGGTTTGTCTTGATTTCGGAGGTCGTCCTTGGTTAGTATGGGATGCAGAGTTCAATCGTGAAAAAATAGGAGAGATGCCGACGGAGATGTTCCTGCATTTCTTTAAATCATTGAGTGATGCTGCAAAAATGAATCTGAACATCAAGGCTGAAGGACAGAATGAGCATCACAAGATAGAAGGTATCTTTAAAGCGCTTGCACGTGCTCTGAAAATGGCATTGAAAAGAGATATCTATCATTTTGAGCTTCCTTCGAGCAAAGGAGTACTATAATTTGCCTCATCATATTATATAATCTCATAGGATTGCTATATGATAATCAATAACAAACGAATTTGGCTTGGTTTATTTATCGGGATAGTGATGTCTTTTTCGGTTTATGGTCAAAACATAAACGCTGAAAAGATAACTGTTCCCGATAGTAAACTGACTAATTTGTATCAGATAGACTCAGGTGTATATCGTTCGGAGCAACCATCGGATGCTGACTTTAAGGCTTTGGAGAAATACGGTATTCGTGAAGTGCTGAATCTTCGCAACAGGCATAGTGACGATGATGAGGCGGCAGGAACAAAGATTAAGCTTTATCGGCTAAAAATGAAAGCGCATTCAGTCAGTGAAGATCAATTGATCAATGCATTGCGCATTATCAAGAACCGCAAAGGGCCGATCGTCTTTCATTGTCATCACGGTTCTGATAGGACAGGTGCAGTATGTGCTATGTATCGTATTGTATTTCAAGGAGTGTCAAAGCAAAAAGCTATTCAGGAAATGACCGAAGGAGGTTTCGGTTTTCATCGTATTTATAAAAATATCATTCGCACTATTGAGAAGGCTGATATAGAACGTATTAAAAGAGAAGTATTACAATAGTGCAATTGACCGTATGTTCTGTATGATTGATACACAGTTATGTGACATTTCTGTTTTACCCCGTATAATACTTAAGATAAATACAAAAATGTCACAGAAGAAAGATCAAAGAGATTATAAATCTTCTATTTCTTTAAGCCAGATAGTTGAACTTGCATCACTTGGCATTCGCCAGTCACCTCTGGGACTGATGGAAATACTACCTACCTTCGGACCATCGGGCAGACAGGAGCGCTTGAACTGCTGATTAAAGAAACGTCGGAAGAAAGTAGATAGCCATTTCTTTATTGTTTCTTTGTCATATACATCCTTGAAAGCTATATTAGCCAGATAGTAAATCTTGGAAGGACGGAAACCAAAACGCAGGAAGTAATAGAGGAAAAAGTCATGCAGTTCATAAGGCCCTACCAAGTCTTCGGTCTTCTGTTTGATTTCCCCGTTTTCGTCAGCTGGAATTAATTCGGGACTGATAGGAGTATCTACAATATCCAGTAAAGTCGCTTTAGCGTCCTCATCCATATCATTTTCCGCTACCCATTGCACTAGATACTTCACAAGTGTTTTGGGAATACTTCCATTGACACCGTACATAGACATGTGATCTCCATTGTACGTAGCCCATCCGAGTGCAAGTTCTGACAAGTCACCCGTACCCACTACCATTCCCCAAGTTTGGTTAGCGATATCCATTAATATCTGTGTGCGTTCGCGTGCCTGAGAGTTCTCATAGGTGACATCATGTACATTGATATCATGGTCGATATCTTTGAAATGCTGGATACAGGCATCTTGAATACTGATTTCCCGGATAGAAATGCCTAATGATTTCATTAAATCAATGGCATTGTTATAAGTACGGTCAGTCGTTCCAAAGCCTGGCATTGTAACTCCCAGAATATCTTTGCGGGGTAAGCCGAGTTTGTCGAAGGTCTTCACGCAGACTAATAATGCCAGTGTTGAATCCAATCCGCCGGAAATACCGACTACAGCTGTTTTAGCTTTGGTATGAACCAGTCGTTGTGCCAAGCCGGCTATCTGGATAGAGAATACTTCCTCACAATGCTCATTCAGTTCTGCTCCTTGGGGGACAAAAGGATGTGAATTGAAGCCTCGGGTCAAAGTAAGCTCTTTACTATTAACAAACTCCGTTGCGATGGAGATTGCTTTTTTATCTCCTGGATTTCCCTGGCTGGCAGCAAAAGTGGTATTGATTCTACGTTCTGCCCGTATGCGTTCCACATCGATTTCGCTAATGATCAGTTGTTCCTCCATGCAGAAACGTTTGCTACGTGCCAGTAATGAGCCGTTTTCGTAAATCAATCCGTTTCCCGCAAATACTACATCCGTAGTAGACTCCCCGAAACCACAGGAAGAAAATACGTATCCTGCAATGCAACGTGCTGATTGTTGGCTGATAAGAGAACAAAGATAATGATGCTTTCCGATTCCTTCATTATCGGCAGACATATTGAAAATAATTTCTGCTCCTTGTAAAGCCAGTGAGGAACTGGGAGGTATGGTAGCCCAAAGGTCTTCGCAAATTTCGATCCCAAAAGTCGTATCGGCAGTTTCAAACAGCAGGTTGGCACCTATGGGAACGATTTGTCCGCATAGGCGTACGGTATCTTCTGTCAGTTGAAGGGCAGAAGTAAACCAGCGCTGTTCGTAGAACTCCTTATAGTTGGGGAGGTAAGTTTTGGCAGCAACACCTAGTACTTTTCCTTTTTGAATCACTACGGCGGCATTGATTACGGTTGAATTAACTACTACCGGCATGCCGACAATAGAGATGATGTCCAGTTGGCGGGTATTATTGAGTATCTGCATTAGCCCCATTTCTGCTTCTTCCAGCAAGATTTGCTGTCCGAATAAGTCGCCGCAAGTATATCCGGTAATACTCATTTCCGGGAATACTATGATTTGCACACCCTTACCTTCGGCTATTGCGATTTGGCTTTCTATTCTCTCTGCATTGAATTTACAGTCGGCCACTTTAACGTGTGGCACGGCTGCAGCTACTTTTACGAATCCGTAGTTCATCTTGTACCTTTTTATATATAGTGGGTACAAAAATAGGAAATAGTTTTGGATTTTTGCCTTTTTGACTCCGAATCCTCAAAATGAGGTGTTTTATGTCGTTTTAATGACTATTGCATAAACAACTAATAAGAATGTCAAATAGAAAGTAATATAGCCCTGTTTTTGACTGATTCTATGGGATATATCTGTTTGTTTATTAATATTTTGTTAATTGTGCAATAAAAAGACATTTTAGGAAATTTGGTATAAAAAATGCGACTTTTTGTTTCTTCCATTTAACGATTATAATTATATTTGTAGCCAAATTAAATAATTTTATAGGCAATTTACACCTAAACAAACGATAAGCACTTATTAATATCTATAATTTTAGAGAGATGGACATACACTTTATTAGTATTGCAGCGACACAAGACATTTATTTAGACACATGGCGTAATATTAAAAATCAGCCGAGCTAATTTTCCTATTCTATATATTGTATAGACTATTTAATAGTCTGTCCTGGAACGATGATAAAAGTACACTTTTTAAAGTCGCTCCAAGGGAAGAAGTATATTGCTGTTTCATGCGTGAAGCGTAATATGCTAAGTTTTCGTTTTGTAGATAAATCAATAAAAATAAATCAATTCATTAATTTAAATTCAAGTATCAAAGATGAGAAAATCAATTCTCTTGTTTGTACTCTTTGCTCTACTGAATATTCCTCTTATGCTTTTTGCACAGAGCGGATATAAGGTAAAAGGACATGTTGTTTCGGCAGAAGATAATGAGCCGATGGTAGGTGTGTCTATTTTAGAGAAGGGTACTACAAATGGTGTAATTACCGACATTGATGGTAATTACACTCTTGAGATTAAGGGTACGGCAAGTGCTACTTTGCTGTTCTCTTATATCGGTATGCAATCACAGGCACATGAAGTTAGTGCCAAAACCGGCACACTGAATGTTCGTCTGGTTTCAGATGCTGCTTTAATAGATGAGGTAGTGGTGGTAGCGTATGGAACTCGTAAAAAAGGGACGATTGCTGGTGCCGTATCTACTGTTAAAGCAGAAAAAATGGAAAATGTTCCCACAGCTGGTTTCGACCAGTCATTGCAGGGACAGACGCCCGGTTTGACGGTAATTTCCAATTCGGGAGAACCCAGCAAGGCGGCTGTGTTCCAGCTTCGTGGTACCAATTCCATCAATTCGGGCACCTCTCCACTGTTTATACTGGATGGTACGCCTATCTCCAGTGCTGATTTTAACACAATTAGCCCGGGAGATATAGAATCAATCTCTGTGTTAAAGGATGCTTCGTCGACTTCTATCTACGGAGCCCGTGCGGCAAATGGTGTGGTAGTTATCACTTCTAAGCGCGGACTGGCAATAGATAAAGCGAAAGTTACGTTGCGTGCCCAATGGGGTATTTCTCAATTGGCGTCGAATGACAAATGGGTGGTGATGAATACTCCCGAACGTATCCAATTTGAAAAGGAAATCGGGTTAGACACCGGACAAGATTACGACCTGCTGTCTCGCACGAATGTTAATTGGCTGGATGAAGTTTTCAACGATCGTGCACCTTTGCAGAGTTACGAACTTTCTGTCAATCGTGCCACCGACCGTCTGAACTACTATGTTTCCGGAGGATTTTATGATCAGGAAGGTATTGCGCAGAGTTCTTCTTTCCGCCGTTACAATATGCGCGCCAATGCGGAAGTGAAAGCCAGCAACTGGCTGAAAGTGGGCACGAATACAATGATGGCCTATGAAGAAATATCACAGGCTGAAGAGGGAGAACCGGCGCTTTATACACCTATTTCCGGTTCACGCTTTATGTTACCTTACTGGAATCCTTATAATGCTGACGGTTCTTTGGCTTCCGAAAATGATGGAACTTGGACGGGAACGGGGCAGAATCCGATAGAATGGATGGCGAATAATCCCGTATCATACAAAAAGTACAAATTGCTGTCTACTGTATTTGCAGAGATCACTCCGATTCAGAACTTGACTATTCGTGGCCAGTTTGGTGCTGATTATTCACACTCTACGGCTTTCATGCAGTCTTTCCCGAGTTACATTATTAATAATAACTCCGGTAAAGCAGGGCGCAGCTCATCTGATATCCTTAGCCTGAGTGAAACTCTTACAGCCAATTATCGGTGGGCTTTGAATGATGATCATTCATTCAATTTTCTGCTGGGACAGGAAGGGATAGATTATCAATCCTCCGGATTCCAGGTATCTACACAGGGGCAGAATAACGATCGCCTCACCAACCTGCTTACCGGAACTCGCGCTACATCGTGGCCGGATAGTAATAGTGCCTATTCTTACTTGTCTTTTTTCTTCCGTGGGGAGTACAACTATAAAGATTTGTATTATGCGGAAGTTGCTGCACGTACGGATGCTTCTTCCCGCTTCGGTGCAGATCATCGTTGGGGTATGTTTTGGTCGCTGGGTTTTATGTGGAACATCAAGAACGAGGCTTTCCTCAAAGACATAGAATGGCTTACTAGCGCACAGGTTAAGTTGAGTACAGGTACTTCCGGTAACTCGGAAATTCCTTATTACGATCATCTTGCGCTTGTTTCCGGAGATGCAAACTATAATGATGAAGCTGGTATCTATCCTTCACAAAGTGGAAATGAGGAATTGAGCTGGGAGCAGACTTGGGCAAACAATGTTGGCGTGAGTTTTGGCCTTTACAATCGTGTCAATGTGAATGTCGATTTTTATCATAAAAAGACTACTAATATGCTGATGTTAGTTCCTCAATCGTATGCGATCACCGGAGTAGGCAATCGTTGGGACAACATCGGCGCTATGATGAACCGCGGTGTGGAAATTGCGATTGACGGTGATGTGATTCATACCAAAGATTTCACTTGGAATCTGAGCGCAAACGTTTCTTACAATAAGAATAAACTTTTAGAACTTTACAATGGTGTAGAAGAATATGTAAACTCTACCACTGGATTGAAATATGTAGTAGGACACTCCGTACGTGAGTATTTCATGAACCGTTATGCAGGTGTGAATCCGGCCAATGGCGATGCTTTGTGGTACACAGCCGACGGAGAACTGACAACAGAATTTCGTGAAGAAGACAAAGTGATGACCGGCAAATCGTTTGATTCTCCTTGGGTAGGCGGCTTCGGCACATCCCTTATGTGGAAGGGGCTTTCATTGTCGGCGCAATTCAGCTGGATGGCAAAACGATATGTGATGAACAATGACCGTTTCTTCGAAGAAAGCAACGGACTATACAGTGCCTACAATCAATCGAAAAGATTATTGTACGATCGTTGGAAAAAACCGGGCGACATCACTGATATCCCCCGTTACGGAGTGACGGCTCAACTTGACGATCGCTTTCTTGAAAACTCTTCATTCCTTCGTCTGAAGAACCTGACACTGGCTTATGCATTTCCGCAATCACTGCTGAAGAAAACTAATTTCTTCACATCTGCGCGTGTTTATCTGCAGGGACAGAACTTGCTTACCTGGACAGGTTTTACCGGACTCGATCCGGAAGTAGCAACTAATGTGTATAGAGCACAATATCCGGCTTCACGCCAGTTTACTTTGGGTATTGACGTTTCATTCTAATAGTATATTTAAAGAAAGATGATTAAGAAATTTAAATTATATATCCTGTTGGCAGCCATGGCATTTTCTGCCGCTTCTTGTTTGGACAAGATGCCTGAAGACGGTATTCCATTCAATGAGTCTATACAGACGGTAGATGATGTGAATCTGGCTGTTATTGGTATTTACGATGCATTCAAAAGTAGTGCTCTGTACTCAGGGAACCTGACAATACTTCCTGATCTGCAGACAGACCTTGTGTATGGGGTAAATGGAAATACGAATACATTCGGAGATATTTGGCGTTGGAAAGACATTCTGGCAACTAATACAAGTATTGAGGCTGTTTATGCTGGACTGTACAACGTGATTAA
Organism: Bacteroides sp. RCH18; assembly: GCF_058231005.1. Taxonomy (NCBI): domain Bacteria; kingdom Pseudomonadati; phylum Bacteroidota; class Bacteroidia; order Bacteroidales; family Bacteroidaceae; genus Bacteroides; species Bacteroides sp. RCH18. The sequence continues at coordinate 1,887,128 of NZ_JBIPTC010000002.1, forward strand.
CCGTTGTAATTTCATGCTCGACCGTGTAGACGGGGTGAGAAATAACACAACCGATGATAACGATTTGGATAAGCTCGACCAGTGTTGCGGTGAAGCTTATTTTGCCCGTGCGATTGCTTATTCCGAATTGGTGAAGATGTTCTGCAAGGCTTATGAGAGTGATGAAGATGCAGCCAATCAATTGGGTGTGATACTCACCAAGCATTATCAAGGCAATGAAGAAATGAAACGTGCTTCGCTGAAAGCCTCTTATGAGTTTATTCTTGAGGATCTTGATCGGGCTGCCCAATTGTTGGCTCTGGATAAAGATTATGATCCGTCTGTCGATGGAGCTTTATTTAATAATGCTACTTATTTCAATGAATACACGGTGTATGCTTTGCGGGCACGTGTCGCTCTTTATATGAGAAAGTGGGATGAAGCTATCAAGTATTCCAGCAAGGTTATTGATAGCGAATATTATCTGCTGGCCAGTTGTACTCGCACTATTTCTTCCGGAGTGAGCTATTATAAGTATATGTGGACGAACGACATGTCAACGGAGGCTATTTGGAAAGTTGGTTTCACCATAAACTCTTATGGAGGCAAACTGGGACAAATTTTTTTGAATTACAATCATGTGAATTATCGTCCGGACTATGTGCCGGCTAATTGGGTGTTCGGATTGTATGATTCGAATGATTTGCGTCCGGGTACCATTTTTCAAACTCTGCAAACCGGCTTTAGTCATGGTCTTTCATGGCCTTTGTTGATAAAGTATGCCGGTAATAATGAGTTTATTGCAGCTAATATTTATCACGTATCTATGCCGAAAGTGCTTCGCTTGTCGGAGCAATATCTGATACGTGCCGAGGCTTATGTGCAAAAAGAAACCCCCGATTATAATGCAGCGGGGAAAGACATCTCAACGCTACGTACCGCACGCTATTCTTCTTATGGCGGATCTACCGCTCTAAGTGCTTCCAATGCAATGGACATCATCGAGGGCGAGCGTGTGAAGGAACTTTATATGGAAGGTTTTCGCCTTCACGATTTGAAGCGCTGGCATAAGGGTTTTGAACGTAAACCGCAAGACCAATCATTGGCGAATGGTAGTAGTTTGAAAGTAGAAGCTGACGATCCTTTGTTTGTGTGGCCTATACCGCAGCACGAATTGGATGCTCCCGGCTCACAAGTCCAACCGAATGAAAGTAACAAATAAGATTAAAAGCATACGATAATGAAGAAATTATTATTAGGATGTGCAGCAGCCATTGCCGCTCTGATAGCTCTTTCCGGATGCGGGCAGGACAAGGTGCTGTACAACGGAGCCAGTTATCTTATGTTTTCTGACACGCTTTATACTTATGCCGTGCAAGAAACTAATGAGATATTTAATGTTCCAGTCTCCGCCACTGTCTCTGCCGACTACGACCGTACTTTCGGTGTTGAAGTGTTAGATCGGGAGAGTAACGCTATAGAAGGCAAGCATTACAGAGTATTATCGAACACTGTGACCATAAAGGCGGGTGAGATGAGTGCTAATGTGAAAGTGCAAGGTCTTTATGAGAACATCGGCATAGCGGATTCGTTGGGATTCGCTTTGCGACTCGTAATCCCCGAAGCCGAAGAATGGAATTTATACAAGAATGAAGCAAAAGTAGTGATGCAAAAGGTTTGTCCGTTCGATATCAAGAACTTTACGGGCTTTTGCAAAGTGACTTCTACTTATTTGTCTTCGGATTACTATCCGATAAAAACAGATTTGCGTCTGGTGAAATCCGAAGTGGTAAAAAGCAAAGAGAACACCGTTGTCATTCGCGGACTTTATTTTGACGGCTATGATATGGAAATCAGTTTCAATAGGGAGGACGTTTTGGAGCCTTTGGTCGAGATGGACGAACAGATTTGCGGTTCAACGGGAGAGGCTTTCAATACGATTCATGGTGACGGAAAGTTGCGATTGAATCAACCTACTGCCTATACATCTTACTTTAGCACCAATGAGAATTTTGTCTTACAGTACGTCACGATGAGTGTGAACAATAAAGACGGGTCGTACTACGGTACGGTTGGAACATTCGTGAACATACTTGAATGGATAAGCGAGGCAGAAGCTGAAAAATTAAAAGAACAAGGATATTAAAAAAAGCAATTAAAAAAATATGAAAAAGTTTAGTTTAAAACCACTTGGAGATTCGTGCATGAAGACATTCTGCAAGAGTGGGTTCTTCGTAGGCTTACTTACGGCGTTATGCCTTGCGGCATGTTCGGACGATGATGATAAAGTAGTAACTCCGATATTTCCGGAAAAACAAAACATCGTCTGCAATGCGGGTGAAACAAAGGAGTTCACATTTGCGGCTAACACGAACTGGAGTCTGGCGTCTTCAGCCATTTGGTGTAAGTTCAAGGCCAATGATATGGAAGAATTTGTAGTGTCAGGTGCTGCCGGTACGCAATCCGTAACACTAATGGTAACAGATGACAATCAGATGATTGATAATATCAGCGTTGCTAAATTGGAATTGACAATGGGCGGTCAGACTATCGTGATTGGAGAAGTAACCCGTTCGGCTGTTGGTTATGAATTGAAGATAGTGGATGAAGAAGGAAATGAAATCAAGGAAATTAAGGCAGGCTATCAGCAATTTGCTAAATTCAGCGTTGAAGCTAACTTCCGCTTTGCCGCAACAAATCTCCCCGGCTGGGTAGAACTTGAAGGTGGTTCACTTGTAGGTGCAATTAACCAGAAAGTAAGTGGCGGGTTGAGAATCATTACCGATAATAACCGTGAAAAATATCCGGTCGTGGCAAGTGAAAAGAATGTAATAACTTTCTCTGACGAAGAGGGAAAAGCGTTCTATTCTTTCCCGATATCTTATGATGGTATGACTCCCGGAGTGCTGGATTTGACTCGTCCGGCAAGTTATCCAACAAATTGGGTTGTATCAATGGATGGAAAGACATTTACTCAGAAAAGTACAGGTGGAAGCACAGGTGATATAACTCTACAGAAAAGAATGCCGTTTACCATTAAGACCCTCAATGATGATTATGAGATTGTATTTTTAAGTGAGGGATGGGATGGTAAAATCCATCTTGTAGGTTCAGATTATGATTTCTTTAATTATGAATGGATGCATTGTGAAGGTGATGGGGGAAAATTGAACTTTACTGTTGATAAATATAGTCCTAATTCGATGAATGCTGATCCTGAAGAAAGAACTGGATATGCACTTGCATTTTCACGTGCTGAGTATGAAAATATTAAAGATAAGCTGGAAGAAACTATCGTTCAAAATGGAGAGATAGCTTATAAATATGAGCAAAGTAATCTTTTAATAGCTTTTACTCAGAAAGATGTGAAAGAAGAGCCGGATAATAAAAGCTTTACAATAAAAAAAGGTGGATGGGAAATCATTTCAGCAACGCAAACAACTAATACAGCTATTTTAGAGTTTCTGAAAGGAAACTATTTTATTGATGATGTTTACTCTATCACTGCTAATGCGGGAGAATATTTTTCAATTTATCCATTACTGTCAGAAAGTGAATGGGCAGGTGAAGTTTATGTAATTAATATTAAAGATGAAGATGTTACTGTAACTAAAGAAGTGTCAATGGATGGAGAAGGTATGTTTTTAGGAATTACTATACCCGATAATTTTGATGAAGACTTGATTGTAGTTTTTAAAGGAACAGATAATTTCTTTAAAAAAGCTTTAGTAATCACTCCAGCCAATTAATTAACATAGCTAATTATATAAATGAATCTACATAAATTATACTCAATATGCTTCCTACCCCTCCTCTTTATTTTATTGACGATGGTGGTAGTAACAGGTTGTTCGGATGATGACGAGGCATTGCAAAGCCAATATGGTTATGTGCAATTCAGAATTCACAAGAGCGCCTCATTTGAGAAGGAAGCAACTACTCGTGCCACGGACAAACTCGAAACGTTGGCGAGTGCACATAAGATAAAGGTTGTGATGGTGCACGACGGAACAACCGTGTCGCAGACTCTGCCCCTGAATTCATACAATGCAAACAATGCAGAGTATGGACTTCGCAGTGACAAATTGAAAATGTTGGTTGGCACTTATAAGATTGTCGGCTATTATCTGTATGATAATCTGGATAAAGTACTTCTGGCAGGACCTGCCGGTGACGACGATCTATTGACTATCGTTAGTGGAGGGCTTCAAGAAAAGGCATTGGTGGTGGATGCCGTATCACGCGGAACGGTAACTTTCAAGTTGACAAAAGAAGGTCTTACTACTCGTGCGGCGGGTGAATACCTGTTCAGCAGTATTCGTTTTATCGATGTTACGGTAAAGAACACTTTTAATAGTGTCACTACTAATCTGAAACAAATGACCGTTAAATATAAGGAAGACTCTAAGGAAAATCAGAATCCTGACAATCCTAATGACAAGTATATGGATATAGGTGTAGCCACCTGTGACTCTGCCGTATGGCTTCCTGCCGGAACCTATCAGGTAGTTGCTTATACCACTTATTCAAAAAGTGGTAGTAAAGTAACCTCATTGGAAACACAAGCCGTGAGAGGAGAACCTTTCATCGTGAAAGACAATGAACTGACAAAAGATGCCAATGTACCTATCCAATTGAAGAAGACCGCAGAGTACATCAAAGACTACATAGCACTGAAAGAAATTTGGGATGCTTTGGACGGTGAAAACTGGAAATACAATAGCGGAGCGGTAGACAATGCTGTGCGCAGTTCGAACTGGAACTTCAATAAAGAATTGGATATGTGGGGTGATCAGCCTGGTGTTGATTTGGATAACAACGGACGTGTTACCGGACTTTCTATTGCCGGATACGGAGCTAAAGGCAGAGTGCCCGACGCTATCGGACAGCTAACGGAACTGAAAACCCTGTCGTTTGGTTCGCATAGCGAAAAGCTTAGTGGCAGGCTATTTGGTGAAGATGAACTAACTCCGGATATGAGTGAAGAACAGAAACAGCGGATACGTATGCATTATAAGAGGACATTCCTTGATTACGACCCGCGCCTGAATATGTCGGAATTATTGCAAGATGCCATCAACAGGAATCCGGATTTAGAACCGATTAAGAAAAACAGCCGTATTACATTGAAGGATACACAAATCGGTGTTCTTACCAATGGAATTACGTTTGTTTCCAAGGCTATTATGCGATTGACCAAGCTGCAAGCACTTTTCTTTGCCAATTCGCCCCTTACTGAAGATAACATCGCAAGCGCCTGGGAAGATGAAAATTCTGACTATGCCAAACAGTATATGGATGAAGAACTGAGTTGGAGTAATTTGGAGTCACTGACGGATATGGAACTGTATAACTGTCGTGATATGAGAAAACTCCCTGATTTTGTATACGAACTTCCTGAATTGCAGTTGCTAAACATTGCCTGCAACAAAGGTATCAGTGCGGATCAATTAAAAACTGACTGGCAAAAATTGGCAGACAGCGAAAATACGGGTCCGAAGATTCAAATCTTATATATGGGTTACAACAATCTGGAAGCATTCCCTCCTACCGAATCTTTAAAGAAAATGGTGAAGCTCGGGTTGCTGGATTGCATACATAACAATTTGAAATCGGTGAATGCCTTTGGCACGGATGTGAAACTAACCACTCTGAATCTTGATTATAACCAGATTGAAGAAATTCCGGAAGATTTCTGCGCGTTTACCGATCAGGTGGAAGGCTTGGGATTTTCACATAACAAACTGAAATATATCCCGAACATCTTCAATGCAAAATCGGTATTTATTATGGGATCTGTCAACTTCTCGTACAATGAAATTGGTTCGGTTGGTGGTAAAAATATCAATTGCTCGATGGATGAATTCAAGGGTATCAATGCTGGTACGATAACCTTATCCTACAATAGGATATCAAAATTTCCTACGGAATTGTTTGCGTCTGGTTCTCCCATTTCGACCATTGACTTAAGTAACAATGAGATGACTTCGATACCCGAGAACTCACTTAAACCGAAAGAAGGAAATTATAAGAATACTTATTTGCTCACTACCATCGATTTACGATTTAATAAACTGACAAGCTTATCTGATGATTTCCGGGCTACAACGTTACCTTATCTAAGTAATATGGATGTTGGCTATAACTGCTTTTCTAAGTTCCCTACACAGCCATTGAACAGTAGCCAATTGCAAGCTTTCGGCATCCGTCATCAACGTGACGCAGAAGGTAACCGCATCTTGCGTGAATGGCCCGAAGGTATTACTACTTGCCCGAGCTTGATTCAGTTGCAAATCGGTTCAAATGACATTCGTAAAGTAAAAGAAAAGCTGACACCGAAACTTTGGATTGTTGATATTGCAGACAATCCGAATATATCTATTGATGTGACAAGTGTATGCTCTTATATTGAAGCAGGTATGTACGCACTTATATATGATAAGACACAGGATATTCGCGGTTGCGATGCTTTGGGTATTGAACGATAATATAAAAAGATGCTATTAATGAAATATTTTAATAAAATAACATTAGGACTCATTCTTTGTGCAGGGGTTGTATCCTCGTGCAAGGATGACGATGAAACGGGGTTCGATGGCATTACGGTAGATAAGGAAGAGATTACTATCGGTGCCGAAGGAGGGACAGAAAAGATATCCGTTTCGTCCAACGACCAATGGGTGGCACGTGTGTCAGATCCTTGGATTGCCGTTTCACCGGCAAATGGTATGGGCTCGGCGGATTGTGTTCTTGCCATAGACTCTACATTAGAAAATGTTGCGCGCACAGCCAAGGTACGCTTTTCTATGGACAATCGTGAACCAAGAATGGTTACTGTTACGCAATTCGGCTTTGGTAAGCAAATTCTGGTAAGAGATCCAGAAGTGGAAATCCTCAGTTCGGATGCTTTCAAGAAGCGTCAATTTGAAGCTACGATCTCTACGAACATTAATTTCAAAATCGATGGCGTTGACTATTCTTTCGCAGAAGAAGCTACGATGACTGATGAAGAAAAAGCCGAAGTAGAGGGAGAGAAAAAGAACTGGCTTACATTGCCCGCACAGAAAGATTTAGAAGTGAATCTTGACAGAGGTGCACGCCCGCGTACGCTGAAAGTAAACTTCCGTTGGGGAATGAATGTAGCTCCTTTTACTCGTGTAGCCAAAATTAAACTTGTTCCGGTAGATCCGAAAGACCAATTGTTAGACAATGACGGCAATGAAATAGATGCTGTTGTGCTGACCGTCACCCAAAAAGCTGCTATGAAAATTGAAGATAACCGTGCAGGTGACTCATTGGCTGTAATCACTATCAATAGTAAACTGCAGACTATGATGAACTTTGATACCAGTGAAAGTATGATTAACTGGGATTTCGTGACGCTTTGGGAAGCTACGGATAAGGAGATAAAGAACAATGAACTTCCTGCAGAAGCTGTGGGACGTGTACGTTCTGTAAGTTTCTCAATGATTGATTTGCAAGACGGTGAATCCTTACCGAAAGAAATTCGCTATTTGAAGTATCTTGAATCGTTCACAGTTCAGAGTAATGCTAACCGACAGATACGTACCATACAATTAGGGGATGAAATCTGCGAATTGGAATATCTGAAAAGTCTGACAATATTCTCTATCGGTGTGAATGCTTTCCCTGAGAATTTCAAAAAATTAGGCAAAACTCTGGTGAACTTGGATCTGACAAGTAATAACTTCAAGACGCTCTCTGCGATAACAGACGTAGTGAACGAGGAGAATTTCCCAGTATTGAGACATTTATCATTTACCGGATGTCGTGCTACGGAAACGTTGAAAGATTTGAGTCTGATTGAAAATGGTCAATACAACGGCAGGGATGCTGGTTTGTGTGTAGACATTTCTCAGGGACAAGCACAGCGACAAGCTTTCTTGAAATTATTAACATGGGACAAACTGATTACCTTGCAAATGGCTTACAACTTCATTGAAGGCGAACTTCCTACCGATGAAGAGGTAACTGCAGCATTGAGAACTGCCGGAAAACCATTAACTTATAAAAAGGACGATTTTTTTAGCAAAGAAGAACTGGCTGCCAAACCGTCTATATTTCTTGATAAGATATCAAGTGATACGTGTCAATGGTTGCTTACTAAAAATAATGAGGTAACTTATCAAACACAAGCTCCCGTAACAGGACAGGACGTTCCACGTGTGTTGCCACTGGCCCGTTCAGTTCGTTTGAATTTGAACTTCCTGACAGGTAAAGTACCGAATTGGATTCTGTTCCATCCTTACTTTGCCTATTGGCATCCCGAAACTTTGATATTTAATCAACAAGAAGATGGGTTGGATTCAAAAGGAAATCCGGTAGGATTTAGCAATGTGAATCTTGTGAACTACGATTATTCTTATTATTACGGAAAAGAAGATCCGGGTGATAATCCGATAAGTGATGGTGTAGCTTATCCATTGTATTTCAGAGTCTTTGTGTTATCGGGAACAACCAACTAAGATTACTGCTGAATAAATAACATTATGAAGAATCATATTAAAAAGGAATAATGAAGAAAAAATTCTTATATACAGCACTGTTTGCCTTCATGTTGGCATCATGCTCAGAACAAGAACTTATCGAACAACCGTCCACCCCTGTAGGGGGGACGGAAGTTCAACTTCCGGCTGACGTTACTTCCGGCGAATTGCTCATCAAATTCGATCCGGCAATGACTGAAATCCTTGATCAGACTCTTAAAGTTGCGACAAGAAGTGGAGGAGGAGTCATGACTCGTTCCGGCATTCCATCTACTGACGAAGTATTGGATATTCTGGGTGCATATCATTTTGAACGTATATTTCCGGTAGACACTAAAAATGAAGAACGTACCCGTACTTCAGGATTACATTTGTGGTATCGGGTAAAGTTTGATGAAAATACAGACTTGAAGGAAGCCGCCGGTCGTCTTGCTAAATTAGGTGAAATAGCTAAAGTGCAGGCTAATAGTCACATACAGCGTGCTTATAGAGCTGATGGCTATCGGAGTTATGTCAGTGAGAGTGCATTGCGACAGAAGGCGGCAACACGTACTGTTACGACAGGAAGCACCTTCTCTGATCCCGGATTGGCATATCAATGGCATTATAATAACAGTGGAAATAACCCTTTTGACAATCAGAACGCATTGAAAAATGGTTCCAGGCCGGGGTGTGATGTCGGTTGTATGGAAGCATGGAAGAAGTGTACGGGCGATCCTTCTATTATCGTTGCTGTGCTGGATGAAGGTGTGATGTATACCCATCCTGATTTGAAAGGTAATATGTGGATCAATGAAAAGGAAGAACTTTATGCAGATGAGGATGCTGATGGTAACGGATATAAGGACGATAAATATGGTTACAATTTCGTGAGCAATTCAGGAATCATTTCGTGGATGGATGCAGTTGACACGGGACACGGAACACACGTTGCAGGTACTATTGCTGCTGTGAACAATAATGGCGAAGGTGTTTGCGGTATTGCCGGTGGCGATGGTTCCAAAAACTCCGGAGTGAAAATTATGTCATGTCAAGTGTTTGCGGGTGAAGCCGGTGTTACTTTGGATGCTGAAGCAAGAGCTATAAAATATGCGGCTGATAATGGCGCAGTCATTCTTCAGTGTAGCTGGGGATACAACTCTTCCTTGGCCAATATGATTGAAGGATATACTCCCGGTCCGGGATCGGAAGAAGAATGGGAAAAATTGTATCCGTTGGAAAAAGATGCATTGGACTACTTTATCAATAATGCCGGTTCGCCCAATGGGGTGATAGACGGGGGACTGGCAATTTTCGCTTCCGGAAACGAATATGCAGGAATGGCTGCATTCCCTGCTGCTTATTCCAAATGTATATCAGTCAGTGCGGTAGCGGCCGATTTTACTCCGGCCTCATATAGCAACTATGGAAAGGAAGTCACGATATCTGCTCCGGGTGGTGATACGGAATATTACAATCCGGTGGGGCAAGATGACCCTGAGGGTTGGGAAGAAGGAATCCATTCCGGTTCTATTCTCTCGACTTGGATACAAAACGGTAATGCGACCTATGGATTTATGGATGGTACGTCTATGGCTTGTCCGCATGTATCAGGAGTCGCAGCATTGGGTTTGTCGTATGCTGTCAAACAACGTCGTCATTTTAAAGCAAGTGAGTTTGTCGAACTATTGAAGTCATCTACAAAACCACTCGATAGCTGGTATAATACAGGAGAAGTGAAGGCTTACTATCGTAACCACATCTCATCCGGAGCTTCCGCTACTAGAGTAGAGTTATCGAAATATGTGGGTAAGATGGGTGCTGGATTGGTAGATGCCGGAATGTTGCTTAACAATATTGAGGGTAATGGTTCTGACATGGTAGTACCAAATATGTATGTAGCAGAAGGTACAACATCGGATTTAAACCTTGCCTACTATTTTGTTAATGGAGAGAATCTAACTTATACCTGTACATCGGGTGATACAACTGTCGCTTCAGTATCTGTCAATGGTACTTTTATGACAGTAACTGGGTTAAAAACCGGTGCAACCCGTATTACAGTGAAAGTAAGCAATGGAAGCGAACAATCCATTACTGTTACCGTTCGCAAGAAGGCTAATGATAATGGTTGGATGTAATTTTAATATTCAATGAAACCAGTTACTTGGATACGATTCTTTTTATTATGTGTAGTCATCGGACAATTCCGGGCGGTTGAAGCCCGGAATGTCCATTTTACTCCACAGGAAAAAACAGATACGCTGATAAATCCTCCGTTGATAAAAGGGGCGGAACATATTCTGCGTTTTGACGAGACTGTGCTGAATATCGGGACATTGACCGAAGATGATGCTCCAAAAATGTATCGTTTCACATGTACTAATGTAAGTGGCAAAGCCATAAATCTTACCCGTGTAAGAACTACTTGTGGATGTGCGGTAGCAGATGTACGTACAGGGGAGATATCTCCCGGTGAAACGAGAGTTGTAGTATTGACTTATCATCCGAAGAATCATCCTGGAACAATAGATACGAATGCTTTTGTTTATCTGTCTTCTTCGGACAAAATGCCCGTGGCACGCCTTACATTAATTGGTAATGTGTTGCCGGGAACGGATGAATGGGGACGTTATCCATATAAGATGGGTAAATTGAGACTGAAACAAAACCGGATAGAATTTCGGGAGGTAAATGCGGGAAAGCGTCCTTCTGAACGAATCCTGTGTGGTAACAGCGGAAAACAATCATTGCGTCTGTCGGCTGCTGTTATTCCTGAGTTTGCAACTTTTCGTACCGAGCCGGAAGTAATCAGTCCGGGTAGTGAAGCCGACATTGTGATTACAATAGACGCCTCACTGATTCCTGTGGAAAAAGGCCGTTCATTTACTTTTCCTATTATTATAGAGGGAGTGGAAGGGCAACCGTCAGACCGGACATTGAATATAAAAGTAAACTGTATTAAGTAACAATAAAAATAAAAAGAAGACATGAAGAATATTCTCAAATTAATGGCTTTATTCGCCTTCGTGCTTTGTTTCGCATCCTGTGACGACGATGAAAAGGTAGAGATTCCTGCCTTGCCGGTCACTGCTGCTAATTTGAACGGAACGTGGCAACTTTCTGAATGGAACGGACAAGCTCTGGCAGAAGGTACATATTGCTATATAACTTTTAATCGTAGAGAACTGACTTTTGAAATGTATCAGAGGTTTGACAGTATGTATGCACGTTATATTACTGGTTCTTTTAGTATAGAAAACGATCCATATCTGGGATATGTTATTAGCGGTGAATATGATTTTGGTAATGGTGACTGGAACAATGACTATATCGTAACGGATTTGCTAGAATCCGGTTCTATGATTTGGACTGCAAAAGATGATGATAGTGACGTGAATAAATATGTCCGTTGCGAAAAAGTACCTGAATCAATAATCGAAGAGGCTAAAACCAATAAGAATTAAGGCAAAATAAAGGTATATCAATGTCTAAAGGTCATCTTTCTTAAGATGGCCTTTTTTGTATGGAAGAATTTAGTAATACATATCTGCAAAAAAAATATTGATTTTATTTGGAAATGATATCGGGACTTTCTATATTTGCATCAGATTTATAATTGTAATGAATACAACTTTGAAAAGAAGGGGAATTTATGAAACCATATGAACGATTGTTAGAACATAATATCAAGCCTTCCATGCAGCGTATAGCTATCATGGAATATTTGATGAATCATCCTATTCATCCATCGGCTGATGATATTTATACAGCATTGTCTCCTTCAATGCCGACTCTTTCAAAAACTACGGTTTACAACACTTTGAAACTGTTTTCGGAACAAGGAGCTGCGTTGATGCTTACGATTGATGAGAAAAATACAAATTTTGATGCAGATACTTCTGTACACTCACATTTTCTTTGCAGGCGCTGTGGTCATATTTATGACTTGAAATGTCCGGAATCTGTGAAGACAGTTGAGAATCAGGAAATGGATGGGCATCAAGTGACAGAAGTTCATTATTATTATAAAGGTATATGTAAGAATTGCTTAAGAAAAGATAAAGAAACACGTATTGACTAATTAATTTAAAATTGAGAAGAAAATGAAAAAATTTAGATGTACTGTATGCGGTTACGTTTATGAAGGTGACGCAGCTCCTGAGAAATGTCCTTTGTGTAAAGCTCCTGCCAGCAAATTCGTAGAAGTTGTTGAAGTAGAAGGTGGTGCATTGTCTTTTGCTGACGAACACGTTATCGGTGTTGCAAAAGGTTGTGACGAAGAAATGATCAAGGATCTGAATAATCACTTTATGGGTGAATGTACTGAAGTAGGTATGTATTTGGCTATGAGCCGTCAGGCTGACCGTGAAGGTTATCCTGAAGTAGCTGAAGCTTTCAAACGCTATGCTTGGGAAGAGGCTGAACATGCTTCTAAATTTGCAGAATTGCTGGGTGACTGTGTTTGGGATACAAAAACTAACCTGCAAAAGCGTAAAGATGCTGAACAAGGTGCATGCGAAGACAAAAAACGTATCGCTACCCGTGCTAAAGCTTTGAATTTGGACGCTATTCACGATACTGTACACGAAATGTGCAAGGACGAAGCTCGTCATGGTAAAGGTTTTGAAGGACTTTACAACCGTTATTTCGGAGATAAGAAATAATAAAGCCTTATAAATAACTTTTAAAAGGTCTGTGTTCTATAGTGAATGCAGACCTTTTTTGTTTATATTTGCCTATCAACTTTATAAATACCACAATTATGAGAAAGGTACAACTATTGTTCATTTGTTTAATGCTTTCAGCGGCTGCTTTTGCTGCTGATAAGGTTGTTAAGTTACCAAAACCTAATTTAAATCGTACTGGTACGGTGATGAAGGCATTGTCTGAACGTCAGTCTACGCGCGAGTATGCTTCGAAAGCGTTAACTCTTGCTGATTTGTCGGACTTATTATGGGCGGCCAACGGAATCAATCGTTCGGATGCTGGAAAACGAACGGCTCCTTCCGCTTTGAATAAGCAGGATGTAGACGTATATGTGATATTGCCGGAAGGAAGTTACTTGTATGACGCAAAGAATCATCAGTTAAATCTGATTGCTGAGGGAGATTACCGTGGAGCGGTAGCGGGTGGTCAGGCTTTTGTAAAAACGGCTCCGGTATCTTTGGTGTTAATCAGTGATATTTCCCGTTTTGGTGATGCTCAGAAAACACAGAATCAATTAATGGGAGCCATGGATGCCGGTATTGTTTCTCAGAATATTTCTGTTTTCTGTTCTGCGGCTAAACTGGCTACAGTGCCACGTGCCTCGATGGATGCCGCTCAGTTGAAGAAAGTCCTGAAACTGAAAGACTGTCAGATTCCTATGATGAATCATCCCGTGGGATACTTTAAATGATCTTTATTCTGCATATAAAAATGGTGACACTATCCACATCGGATAGTGTCACCATTTTTATATTATAATGTCATTATCCTGACCGGATAGTGTCACTATAATTGGGGCTCTTTATTTCAGCAGAAATTCATCGATAGCTTTCTTGTAAGTTGCTTTATCAGCCGCTCCACGGAAAAGCTGCGGGTCTCCTTTCATAGGAATAAATACGAACAATGGAATGCTTGTTGCGTTGAACAAGGCAGCAAGTTCTTTCTGCTTGTCTACATTGACTTTGTAGATTGTTATTTTCCCTGCATATTCCTTTGCCAATTCTTTCATGATTGGAGCTGTCTGGCGACAAGGCCCGCACCAGTCTGCATATAAGTCAATGATGGCGGGTTTGTCACCTTTGTATTTCCACTCTTTTGATTTCTCATAATCGAAGACGTCTTTCAGAAACATTTCTTTGTTCATTACGACGACTTCACCGTTACCTGTTACCTCTTTTTTACCTTGATTGGTATCCGGTTTGTCATTGAAGGCGTATACGATAACGCTTAGCATGACAAAGGCTACCATTGTTAATACTTTTTTCATTCGCTGTTTTCTTTTTATGCGTAATTTGGTTCGATGATTCCTTTTAATTCACTACTGTGGATAACTCCGGAATGTCTCCATACGGCTTCTCCATTTTTGAATAAAATAAAAGTCGGCACTGCCTGTATGCGATATTTAGTAGCCAAATCTTCATGTTGGTCAACATCTATCTTCACAATACGGGCTTTATCTCCTACCATTGTTTTCAATTCTTCTAAAACCGGTTTCATCGCTTTGCATGGTCCACACCATTCTGCAAAGAAATCAACTAAAACGGGTACCGGTGACTGTATTAAATCTTCAAACTTTTCCATAATCTTTCCTTTCTTAAATTTAAATATCAGTCTTTGAAGACTGCAAATATAATTTCTATTTTACTAATATAACGGGAAAAAGCTGTTTTTGTTCATAAAATAGTAATTGTAGAGTCATCTTATTGTAATCTGGAAAAGGGAACTTTGCATAACGAAAAACAAATAAATAAGAAATAAACTAATAATGATAGCCTCATGAAATTTTTATTTATTGTACAAGGTGAGGGTAGGGGACACTTGACACAAGCTATTACCCTTGAAGAAATGTTGTTGCGTAATGGACATGAAGTAGTGGAAGTATTAGTCGGTGAGAGTTCATCACGTATCTTGCCCGGGTTTTTCAACCGGAATATACAGGCACCGGTCAAACGTTTTATCAGCCCTAATTTCTTGCCTGCGGCAGATAATAAACGGGCGAATCTAAAGAAAAGCTTTACTTACAATTTACTGCGTATTCCGGAATATTTTCGCAGTATGTGCTATATTAATCAGCGGATTAAGGAGACGGGGGCGGAAGTAGTGATCAACTTCTACGAGCTTCTGACGGGACTTACCTACGCACTCTTTCGTCCCTCCGTTCCATATGTCTGCGTCGGACACCAATACTTGTTTTTACATCAGAATTTTGAATTTCCGGATAAAAACTCTTTTGAATTGCGGATGCTGCGTTTCTTCACCAAGATGACAGCTGTTAGATCTTCGAAGAAACTTGCTTTATCTTTCAATGATATGGAACCGGACAGGGGACAACAAGTGGTGGTAGTTCCTCCTTTAATTCGGCAGGAAGTAACTGCTATTCAACCGGAAGAAGGAAATTATATTCATGGATATATGGTAAATTCCGGTTTTGCAGATAGTGTGGAGGAATTTCATACGATATATCCGGAAGTTCCTTTGAGGTTTTTCTGGGACAAAGCAGATGCAGAGGAGGTGACCCGGATTGACGAAACACTAAGTTTCTATCAGATAGATGATGTGAAGTTTCTTAATGGGATGGCCGGTTGTCGCGCTTACGCTACCACTGCCGGGTTCGAATCTATCTGTGAAGCAATGTATCTGGGAAAACCTGTATTGATGGTTCCGGCACATATTGAGCAGGATTGTAATGCTCATGATGCAATGAGGGCAGGAGCCGGGATTATCAGTGATTCTTTTGATTTGAAGCCTTTACTCCGTTTTGCCGGAACGTATTCTCCTAATCGTATTTTCGTTCGTTGGGTACGCAGCGGTGAACGACGTATTATTCTGGAACTGGAAAAACTGGCTGCATCACAATCAGCAATTACTTCAATACCAACATTTACTAATTATTTACCGATATGAAACTGAATAAAACAGATTATGTACTTGAGCGGGCGTCAGATGGCGGATATTATGCCTGGTTGACTGTGAATATGCAATGTAATGCTTACGGAGAGTCTCCTGAAGAAGCTGTGCTGAATTTGCAGGAAACAATGAATGAAATGATAGATGAGATGTATATGGTAGAAGAGTTTATTTAATGGATAATGGAAAATGGATAATGGAGAATTGATGATGCCATTCTGCATAGAGATTTTACATTATCCATTTTTCATTATCCATTTATTCAATACTCAGTTCATCAATAATATGGGAGGCTCCTGCATATTTATCGATAATAAATAAGGTATAGCGGATATCTACACAGGCGGCACGTTGTGAGGAGGGGCGGAAAGCGATGTCTCCGGTCAGACCTTCATAGTTGCGGTCGAAAGCTGTGCCCACTAGTTGTCCTTTGCTATTGAATACCGGACTGCCGGAGTTTCCTCCTGTATTATCAGTATTAACAATAAAGCAGACAGGCATTTCACCGTCTTTACCATAGCGTCCATAGTCTCTGGCTTTATATAGTTCCTTCAACTTCTGCGGAACTACAAATTCCCAGTTTCCTGGATCTTCTTTCTCCATAACTCCTTTGAGTGTAGTATGAGCGTCATAAACTACTCCGTCGGCAGGTTCGTAAGAAAGTACCTGTCCGTAAGTCAGTCGTAAGGTTGAATTGGCGTCCGGATAGATAGGTATTCCTTTTTCCTGTCTCATGTCCATCATTCCTTTTACCCATACCTTATGAGCAGTGTCGTAGTTCTGATTGGCCTCTTTCATGGCAATGGCAGTTTTCAATATTCCATCTGTGATGGAGTATTTGAAAAGCACCATCCAGTCATGACCTATCTTATATAAGCTTGGCTTTTTGATAAACTTTTCAAAGTTCTTGGGATTACCAAAAATCGAATATTCAAAACAAGCATCTACAAATGAATCTATATTTCCTTTGAAACGTGAGTTTATGATCTCGAAAATATTGATTCGTTGTTCCTCCGGAATGTAATTGGCATAAGTTTGCAGCATGGTTTTGGCAACCATTCGCTCTACTTCCGGGAAGGGAACAGAGGCAAAGTATTTTTCACCGGCTTGTTTCAGGTTTTCGGTAGCTGTTTTTATTTGTTCTTTGTCTTTTGACTTAAGGGCAGTGACCATTTCAGTCGTAGAAGGGAGGCGCATAAAGTCAAGTGCTGTGACAAGTGCTTCGTTAAGGGCTTGTTGGTGATAGAGCGCATCCCGTCGATGAGCAACGATAGAACGTATTTCATCAAATGCCTTCTGATAAGAATCATCACCTTTTTCGCGGCCACGGGCCAAGAGTTCTTCTTGTTGCTTACGTTTGGTATCCAGTACTTTGAGACGTACTAATCCTTCGTTCATACCAATTGCATTTTTCCAGTAATTGGCTGAAGATGCATACTTACTTGCATAATGGATTCGTACGGCAGGATCTTTCAGCATCTGCTCCATCAGAACTTTCTGACGGGCACTGCGTACATGTTGACGCATAAAGTTGGTAGTCTGCATACGCTCTTCCACTTCGTCGGAAATCATATATCGCCAGTTACGTCCCGGGAATCCCATAACAAAGGTGAAGTCACCTTCCTGTACTCCGGCAATGCTGATTTTCAAATGTTTTTTGACCTGCAAAGGAACATTGTCTCTAGAATATGCGGCAGGTTTGCCGTTTTTATCAGCATAGATGCGGAAGAGGGAAAAATCTCCGGTATGGCGGGGCCACATCCAGTTGTCTGTGTCGGCTCCGAATTTACCGATAGAAGAGGGGGGAGCACCTACCATGCGAATATCGCTGTATACGGTCTTTACAAACATATAATATTTATTTCCTCCGTAAAAAGCTTTAAGTTCAAGTTTGGTTGCAGGGGTGACTTCTATATTTTCATCTTTAGCGAAGCGTTCTGCCACTTTGCTCAGGTAACTTGGCGACAAATAATTAGTACCATTCGGATCTTCATCTTTTTTCAACTGATCGTTTACGTAACTGGTTACATCAAGGATACGGTCGATAAAAGTGACGGTCAATCCCGGTGTGGGAAGTTCTGCATCACGGTTCATGGCCCAAAATCCTTCTGTCAGGTAATCATGCTCTACATTACTATGTTGTTGGATAGCTCCGTAACCACAATGATGGTTGGTAAGTACCAGTCCTTCAGAAGAAATGACTTCTCCGGTACATCCGCCGCCGAAGTGTACAACAGCATCTTTCAGAGAGATGCCATTGGCATTATATACCTCTTCAACAGGAATCTCCAGACCGAGTTCCCGCATGGCAACTGCATTTTGTGCTTTCAGGTCAGTTAGCATCCACATACCT
Organism: Bacteroides sp. RCH18; assembly: GCF_058231005.1. Taxonomy (NCBI): domain Bacteria; kingdom Pseudomonadati; phylum Bacteroidota; class Bacteroidia; order Bacteroidales; family Bacteroidaceae; genus Bacteroides; species Bacteroides sp. RCH18. Next base: position 1,905,563 of record NZ_JBIPTC010000002.1, read on the forward strand.
TCATCGGCGTGGATGCTAAGAGTTGCCAGTGAAAAAATAGCAAATATAATTTGTTTTCTCATTTATTCTACGATAGTCATTTCATTAATCAGATGGCCGCAGTTACCTAATTTCTCAAGGATAAACAAGACATAGCGGATATCAAGATTGATACAACGTTGCAGGTTGTTATCAAAGTTAATATCACCACTCAGAGATTCCCAGTTGCCATCGAATGCACAGCCGATCAATTCTCCGTTTTCGTTCAATACCGGACTGCCGGAGTTACCACCGGTAATGTCATTGGTTGACAGGAAGCAGACAGGCATATCACCGTTAGGTAATGCATAACGACCGTAGTCTTTCTTTTCTATAAGTTCTTTCAACTTGGCCGGTACCACAAATTCGCGATCTTCCGGATTTTCTTTTTCAAGAATACCTTTTGTTGTTGTGTAATAGTTATAGTGCACGCCATCTTTCGGATCATATGGTTTTACGTTACCATAGGTCAGACGAATGGTGAAGTTTGCGTCCGGATATGAAGGAACAGGTAATTTCATTTCACCTAAACCGCGGATGTAAGTTTTGTGGAGCAGAGCAAGTTCTTTGTCCAGCTCTTTTAGCTGATCAAGGAGATTGCCGTATTGATCGTATTTGGATTGAGCATATTGCAAAGCCAGATCCTCATCAATAGCTTTTACTGTCGGCTTTTTGAGGAATTTATCAAAGTTAGCCTGATTAGCAAAAATAGACTTGTCGTACATGTCGTCTACGAACTTATTGTAGTCTCCTTTATATTTCTGTTCGATCACTTTATAGATAGCAGGGCGTTGGTTTGCCGGAATCATTTCTGCATAGAGAGGAAGCAGTACTTTAGCTACTTTGCGGTCTACTTCATGATCATAGTCTTTGTTATGGATGCTTTTGAAGTTTTCTTTCAGACCTTCCAGACGAACTTTGATCAGAGAGTCGTTTTTATCAACCAAAGCTTCCCGTGTTTTAGTTAACATTGAGTTACCAAATTCGATAGCTCCGAAGAAAACTTCAGTCAGGCAAGTCAGTTGATAATTGAGAGGAGCTGTTTGTGCTACCAGATCATCGATCTTTTTCACAACATTGGCATATTCGGTATTGTTTTGTGCCTTTGCAAATTCTGCAAATTTAGCTTCCTGTTCTGCTTTAGTGCCCAATACGTCATTGTCAATGATCGCTTTGTTCATTCCGATCGAGTTTTTCCAGTAGTTACTGGAGCCTGCATATTTGTTTGCATACTGAATACGGATTTTATCGCTGGCGTTCATCACTTCTTTCAAAACAGCCAGGCGTGCACCACGAATGCGGATACGCGGTTCATTGGTTGATTCCATGCGTTCTTTTACTTCTGACACAGTCAGATAACGGCTGGTTCTTCCGGGGAATCCCATGATCATTGCATAGTCTCCTTCTTTTAAACCTTTGATGGAGATTGACAGATGTTTCTTCGTTTTCAGCGGAGTATTGCTTGCACTGTATTCAGCCGGCTCTCCGTTGGCATCTGCATAGATACGGAACATGGAGAAGTCACCGGTATGACGGGGCCACATCCAGTTGTCTGTTTCGCCACCGAATTTACCTACTGAAGAAGGAGGAGCGGCAACCATACGTACATCCGGATATATTTTCTTGTAGAACAGGTAGAATTTGTTTCCTGCGTAGAAAGGAAGGGCTTGCGGTACAATTCCTTTCTTATCTTTCAGGTCACTTTTTTCATAGAGTTCTTTAGCCAGTCCTTCAAGGAAAGCACCGGTGAATGACTGGGATTCTGTAATCTCTTTGGCGGCGATTTTAGCATTCACAATATCTGTTATATCTTCGATACGTTCGATGAAGGTGAACTTTAGTCCCGGAGTAGGCAGTTCCTTGTCTCTGGATGTAGCCCAAAAGCCATCTGTCAGATAATCGTGTTCTACACTACTGTGTTGCTGGATAGAAGAATAACCGCAGTGATGGTTAGTCAGGATCAAGCCTTCCGGTGAAATGATTTCTCCTGTACATCCTCCTCCGAATATACCGACTGCATCTTTCAAAGAGACACCATTGGGATTATATAAATCCTGGGCTTCCAGTTTTAATCCTTGCTTCTTCATCATATCTATGGAATGTTGCTGTTGCATTAGTTGCAATAACCACATACCTTCGTCCGCTTTTACGGTACATACCAGCAGCGCTGTCAGCGCTAATAAATAAAGTCTTAGTCTGTTCATTACTTTATGATAACAATTATAAATTATGATGTTAATATTCTATTTTTAAACTTCCGTCTTTTAGTGCTTTCATGATATTGGCAGGAGCCTGTTGATTCATTAATTCTTTTTTCATGAAATCCATATAGGGAGCTACATGCTGAAAGTATTGGTAATATCCTTTGCACAGATAGTTTAGGCCGGGTTCGCCGTCCGCTGTCCGACTGAAGCGGTTCTTTGGACATTCTCCGTTGCAGGCAAATAGAAAGTCGCACTCCTTGCATTGGGTTGGGAGTGATTGGTATTTCATTGTCCCGAAGTTATGCTGTCGTTCACTATGCATCATTTCCACCAAAGTCTGGCTATAGATATTTCCCAATTTATATTCCGGGAATACGAAGTGGTCACAAGAGTATACGTCTCCGTTGAATTCCATAACGCCGGCATGTCCGCAATGCTTCGCCATTGTACATACGCCCGGTTGCTCGCCCATCCAGTTAGCCAATGTGGAATCGAATATCTGTATGAAGAATTTGCCCACATCTTCTTTTACCCATTCATCAAAAATTGTACAGAGAAAGTTACCCCATTGTTCCGGACTTACGGAAAAATCAGCCAATGCCCCTTCTTTACCTTCTGCCAGAGAGGCAAGATGACGACCGTCCTGATGTGAAACAATGCGTTCAACAATCGGAGCGAACTGAATATAATGGCAATCTATTTCTTTGAAGAAATTATAAAAGTCTAATGGATATTCGGCATTGAAATCGTTCACAACAGCCATAGCGTTCCATTCTACTCCATGTTTTTTCAGGAGATTGATCCCTTGCATTACTTTGACGAAAGAAGGTTTGCCCATTTTGTTCTTGCGGTATTCGTCATGAAACTCTTGCGGGCCATCAATGGAAACCCCTACCAGCCAGTTGTTTTCACGGAAGAACTCGCACCATTCGTCTGTAAGCAAGGTTCCATTCGTCTGGATACAATTGTCAATCGTACGTCCGCGGGCGTATTTCTTTTGCAGCTCCATCGCCTTTTTATAAAAAGAAAGCGGACGCATCAGCGTTTCTCCACCGTGCCAGGTAAAAAGCACTTGAGGCATGGTTTGAGAGTTGATATACTCGTCGATAAACTTTTCCAGTAGCTCATCGCTCATTACATGTTTTGGGTTTTCTTTGTATAGATTTGCCTTTTCCAAATAATAGCAGTATTCGCATGCGAGGTTGCATACGGCTCCCACGGGCTTTACCATGACATAAAGCGGTTTGGCAAAAGGTGCATAAGTTGTTGCTTTCATGACTGCAAATTTAGATAAACTAAATGAAAAAAATGATCTCTCACCTCTGTTTATAAGGATTATTAAAGAAAAGAGTCTTACAAGTTTTAAATATTGATAAAATGTTTCTTTTAAGTCCGAATCAGTTGTACCTTTGTACCCAGAATTTAATGAAACAATGAACGTGAATAAGATTTTGCCTTTTGTGCTTTTGCTTCCCTTTCTAGCTTCGTGTACTCATAAGTATAAGATAGAAGGAACATCTTCAGTAAATGGTCTGGATGGAAAAATGTTATATCTGAAGACTTTGAGGGATGGAGAATGGACAAAACTGGACTCGGCTGAAGTAGTGCATGGATCATTTTCAATGAAAGGGAAAATCGATTCTGTACAAATGACAACACTTTATATGGATGACGAAAGTGTCATGCCGGTTGTGTTGGAAAGTGGCAAGATCGTTATTACCATTAGCAATACCGACCTTAAAGCGGTTGGAACTCCTTTGAACACAGCATTGTATGACTTTATTGCAAAGAAGAATGCAATGGAAGAAAGCATCGGTGAACTGGAAAGAAAAGAAACCCGTATGGTGATGGATGGTGCTGATTTGGAAGAAGTTCATGAACAGTTGCTTGCAGAAGGAGATTCACTGATGAAAGCGATGAATCAGTATGTCAAGACTTTCATCTCGGATAATTATGAAAATGTATTAGGACCTAATGTATTTATAATGCTTTGCAGCTCTTTGCCATATCCTATTATGACTCCACAAATAGATGATATAATAAAGGATGCTCCCTATTCTTTTAAGAGTAATAAGATGGTGCGAGAGTTCTTGACGAAGGCCAAAGAGAACATGCAATTGATAGAAGAGCATCAACGGATGCAACAAAATGTAGGTTCGAAGAAATAAATCTTGAGTTTTTTGCGTATTTTTGCATAAAACTCAAGATAAGATGAAAATGTCCTTTTCTATTCGTATTGCTTTTTTCTTTATTCTTTCTTTTTTGGCAGTTTCCTGTCATAGAGATACGGACGCTCTCAACATGACTTTTTCAAAAGTGGAAAAGTGTATGGATCTATGTCCGGATAGTGCTCTAAACCTATTAAAAGGTATTCATGATCCTGAAAAATTGTGGGGTGAGTCACAAGCGACTTATGCTCTTCTGATGACGCAGGCAATGGATAAGAACTATATGAAGTTTAGTTCGGATTCGTTGATTGCATTAGCTCTGAATTACTATACAATAACTCAGACCTCCCCAATAATGTATGCAAAGGCTCTATTTTATCATGGAAGAGTTATGCTTGAATTGGATAAGGAGGAAGAAGCCTTGAAATCTTTTCTTGCGGCAAAAGATGTTTATGAGAGAACTAAGGATCATAAAATGTTGGCATTGATAGCAGAAGAGGTTGGTATGATAAATCGAAAACAGGACTTGTACGATGATGCTTTGACGAATTTTAGGGAAGCACTTACTACATATAAGCAGTTAAAGGATTCTCTTTCGGTTATTAGTGCTAGTCTGAATATTGCTAGAGTTTATTTGTTTAAGTCTGAATGGGATAGCTGTTCCTTATATTATAATAACGCATTAGAAATAGCAGTACAGAAGAATTATTTATCTGAAATTACAATATTGCATGAATTAGGTATATTGTATCGCTCTATGCAAAATTTATCAGAAGCAGAACGTTATTTCTTAGCTGCTTATGAAAAAGAAACAGATGAAGAAAAGAAATATATGGAATGTTTGTCTTTAGGATATTTATATATGCAAATGGGGCAGACAGAAAATGCTAGAAAATATTTAATAATGAGTGCGAACTCTTCTAAAGCATATACGCAGATTAGTGCATACGATTGTTTATATTTCTTGGAAAAAGACATTGATAATTTTGAAGAGGCAATAGTTTATCATGAATTAGCAGATTCCATAACTAATGCTATGGAGGAGCTTAACTCACGAGAGTTAATAGCAAGTTTACAGAAAAAATATGAGAATGAAAAACTACGGAATGATAATTTGCAAATGAAAGTACGATATACGAACTTTATTCTGTGGGGTACGATTGCTTTTTTATTTGTTGTTGCATGTATGTGTTATTATTATTATAAAAATCGGAATAACAAAAAGAAAATAGCCGAGATTGAATTACAGATTCAAGAGAATGAAGAAGAAATAGAACGATACCAACAGGAAATAGAGGATATTCAAATATCAAAAGATCAGGTGTTAAAGGAAAATCTGATGTTAGAAGAAAATCGTACTAAAGTAGGAGAACTCAATGGAAAGATTGTTCTTTTAACCATGCAGAATAAAACTTTGTCGGAACATCTGAAAGAACTGGGGGGTGAATTAAATGTTGGCATATCTTCAGGCTCATTTATACATGCATTTCGGCTTCTATTGGCAATAAAAGAAGGGACCTTAAGAGGAAAACTTTCTAATGAAGAGCGTCAGAAGTTATTTAGTCTGTTTGATTTGATTTATTGGAATTATGTTAGTCGTTTATTGGAAAGAGCTCCAACTCTTACTAAGCATGATCTTGAGATTTGCTGTTTTCTTAAATTTGGTTTGAGTCACGAAGAGCTAAGTTGTATCTTTCATACTACTTCTGATTCTGTAACGAGGGCAAAAGGCAGGCTTAAAGGTCGATTAGGCATTTCTCCGCAAGATGATTTGGATCTTTTTTTGAAGGAATTTTGAGAAATAAAAAATGGATTGTCCGGGTAAATGTTAAATTGATAATTGGTAATGTGTTGATTATTAGGGTGTTGCTTTTTATTAACCTCTTGTAATTTGTCCGGGTCGATTTTTTTGTTTTTTCGAATACATACCGTACTTTTGGCGAAACAAAAAAGCAATATAATTATGAAAGTACGTTTTATTTTATCTTTTCTAGCTGCATTATTTATTGCAGGGAATATGATCGCTATTGAGAGTACAGAACGGGTAGAGAGAAAACTGCCTCTTGTGTTAAAAGGAGAAGTTCCGACTACGACAAGTCGTTCTATTCCTGTAATACCTATTAATGCGTCTGTTTCTACAGATGATAATATTGTAGAAATCATTTTTACAGCTCCTTTGGGCGAAGTGAAAATACTAGTAGATGGACAAGTACAGGAAGTCTGTCAGGTAACGGCTCCTGGACAAACAACTTCTTTCTCTATAGAAGGATGGGCTCCGGGCGTTTATAAACTAGAATTTAAAGTAGCCGGAGGCGGATACGTATACGGAGAACTAGTAATAGAATAAATAAGGACTAGACCTTAACTTTTATATAATGAATAGTCATCATACAGTTGCTATTGGCACTTGGGAAGGTGACAAACAGCAATCTATAGAATATAATTCTTCTATTGCAGTGGGGATTGATTGTCCCCGTGCAAAATTGAGAGTAAGTATTCTATTAGATACAATACAAGAGTATCAGGTGAGATATATCTTTTCTGACGAGGAGATAAGTGAAGCTGTAAATGAGGCTGGGCTTATCATTGGCGCAAGGGGTATGGCCTATGAAGGGGTATTACAACGAAAACCGGTTATTGTAGTGGGGGAATATGGTTTTGGAGGTTTAGTTACTCCAGATACATTGCATGAACAATACAATAATTATTTTAGAGGCAAAATCAATGGAATAAAAGCAGAGTACTTCTCTTTAGAACGATTAGAAGAAGAAATAAGGAGAGGATTTGCTTTGACATTCCAGGAATTGCAAATGATGTCTAACCAGACAATAAGATTTCTACATAATATATAGACTTTTTGATTTAATAGATTAATGCATAAAGACTGGTTAGGTATGCGGGGGTGCGTGAGTATCCCCGCATTTCGTTTTTTATCGATCCTGGTCTTGGTTTGTGACCATTCCTTTATGCTTTTCAGGAAGTGCACTCTCAACAGCAGCATAAGCCTCTGCCATAGTAGCTTTTATGTTTTCCATACCTTTTCCTTTAGGAGGAATAGGGTCATGAATGGTCAGAATCATGCGATGGCGATGTATCCATTTGCCTGTACGTGGCAGGATTTCAAAAGAACCGTCGATTGTGACGGGAACAACTGCCAGCTGCAAGTCATCTGCCAATTGAAACGCCCCTTTTTTAAAATATCCCATGTGTCCGGTGAAAGTACGTGCTCCTTCGGGAAAAACGACTAAGGATACCCCGTCTTTCAGTGAATCTTTTGCTTGCCGAATGGTTTCCAGTACTTTTTTGGGACCGGACCGGTCTACAAAAATGTGTCCTGCACTTTCACATGCTTTTCCTACAAATGGTATCTTACGCAGACTTTTCTTCATCATCCACTTGAAATTTCTTCCGATGAATCCATAAATAAGAAAAATATCGAAGGACCCCTGATGATTCGGCACAAAGATATAAGAGGTCTTCCCGTGTAATTTTTCACGACCGTGAATCTTTACAGGAATCAACAGAAAAAGACAGATGAGTTGTGACCATATTTTGCCCGGATAGTATCCCCAGAAATGAGCTCCTCCTAGTAAAGAGCCTACAATGGTGACAATCGCTGTAAGAATAGTCAATACCAATAGGATAGGTAAAGCAATACAAATTTGATAAATATAATATAGTATCTTCATGGGGAATTTATTTTTATATATATGCAAAGATACATGATTATTGGTAAAAAAAGCAGTAGGATACAACATAATCTTTGCGATTATGCTATTTTTGTCATCTGTTATAGACAGATAATGATATGATACGTATACTACATACTGCCGATTGGCATTTAGGACAGACATTTTTTGGTTACGACCGCACGGGAGAACATAAGGCTTTTCTTGATTGGCTGGCCGAAGAAATCCGACAGAACGAGATTGATGCATTAGTTATAGCTGGAGACGTGTTTGATGTTTCCAATCCTTCTGCTGCGTCTCAGCGCATATATTATGAGTTTATTTATCGGGTGACTGCGGAGAATCCGAAACTTCAAATTGTGATTGTTGCCGGTAATCATGACTCTGCGGCGCGTTTGGAAGCTCCTCTGCCTTTGCTGCAGGCGCTGCGGACGGAAGTCAGAGGGGTAGTGCACAAATTGGAGGGCGGAGAGATTGACTATGATCATTTGACAATAGAATTGAAGAATTGCGAAGGGGAAGTAGAAGTACTTTGTATGGCTGTTCCTTTTTTGCGGCAGGGAGATTATCCGGTAGTGGAGACAGAAGGGAACCCATATATGGAAGGAGTTCGCGAACTTTACGCGCGACTTTTACAAAGGTTGTGGGCACGCCGGAAAACGAATCAGGCTATTCTCGCTGTCGGTCATTTACAGGCTACCGGATCAGAGATTGCCGAGAAGGATTATAGCGAACGGACAGTGATTGGTGGTTTGGAATGTGTATCACCCGATACTTTTTCGGAAAAGATAGCGTATACGGCTTTAGGACATATCCATAAAGCACAGCGGGTATCCGGCAGGGAGAATGTAAGATATGCCGGAAGTCCGATTCCTATGTCTTTTGCCGAGAAGCATTATCATCATGGAGTGGTGATGGTGACTTTAGATGAAGGCTGTGCGGTTGATATCAGAAGGATAGAGTGTCCACAATCCAGACCTCTTATCAGTGTGCCGGGTGGAGAGGCTGCTTCACCGGAAAAAATAATAGAAATATTAAGAGATTTACCGGAGGTGGATGGAGAAGCTCCTTATCTGGAAGTCAAGGTTTTGCTTGAAGAACCGGAACCTATGCTTCGTCAGGAAATAGAAGAGGCATTGGCTGGTAAGAAATATCGTCTGGCACGTATCGTTTCTGCTTATCGTCAGGAAGAAAGAGTGGAAAAGGAGGTTGATGGCTGGAAAAAGGGATTGCAGGAAATGTCTCCGTTGCAGATTGCGCAATCTGCATTCGAAAAGGTTTATCAGGCGGAAATGCCTGCCGACCTGACTGATTTATTCCAGGAAGCATATATTTCCGCAACTCGTAAAGAAGAGGAGGAGGGAGAATGAAAATTATAGCAATAAGATTGAAGAATCTGACTTCGATAGAAGGCAGTGTTGAAATAGATTTTACGGTGGAACCGTTATCTTCGGCTGGTATATTTGCAATTTCCGGTGCTACAGGAGCGGGAAAGTCGACTTTGTTGGATGCTCTGTGTCTGGCATTATATGACAAGGCTCCCCGTTTTGCGGCTTCGGTGGAGAGTATCAATCTGGCAGATGTGGGAGATAACCAGATCAATCAGTCAGATGTGAGAAATCTGCTTCGTCGGGGGACGAGTGACGGATATGCGGAGGTCGATTTTCAAGGAGTGGACGGACATCGATATCGTTCCCGGTGGTCGGTCAGACGGACAAGGAATAAGGCGAGTGGTTCTTTGCAGCCCCAAGTATTGGAGGTGAAAGACTTGGATACGGAAAAAGAATTTCAGGGAACGAAGAAAGAATTGCTGGCACAGTTGGTAGAGTTGGTCGGTTTGACGTATGAGCAATTTACCCGTACCGTATTGCTGGCACAAAACGACTTTGCAACTTTTTTGAAATCCAGAGGGGCAGCGAAAGCGGAACTACTGGAGAAATTGACGGGAACAGGTGTTTATTCCCGCATCTCTCAGGAGATTTTTGCCCGGAATAAGGCTGCACAAGAAGAGGTGACGATGATTCAAAGTAAGATGAGTGTGATTGAGTTGTTGCCGGAGGAAGAACTTTTAACCTTGCAGAATGAGAAAGAACAGTTAGTTGAGAAACGTGCGGCAGGGATTAAATTGCTGGCAGAACTGAATGCGCAATTGAATGTGGTCCGTTCATTGAAAATGCAGGAAGCTCTTTGGGTGAAAAAGCAGCAGGAAGAGCAGGAGGAACTGAATAAACAAAAGAATCTACAGGATGCTTTGGTTGTTCAGGAAGAAGGACTGATTCATTTTAAAGCGCAGTGGGAAGCGATACAGCCGGATTTGAAAAAGGCACGTCAGCTGGATGTACAAATACAGTCGCAGCAGGCGGGGTATATACAGTCTCAACAAATTTTGCAGGCTGCCCGTCAGCAGGTGGCGGATCAGGATAAGAAATCTGCATCTGCGGTAGAGCAGTTACGGATCTTCTATCATTCTTTGAGTCGTCTGTTGAATCGTACGGATGTGGAGTCACTGCAGTTGGAACAGATTGAGGTCATCCTTAATGAGGAAAAGGATACACTGGAAACATGGACAAAGGTGAATGAAGAACGCCTTGGCCGGTTAAATTCTTTCGGTTATCCTTCTTTGGTAGATGAGCAGGGTAAGATTCAAAAAGAACTGACGCGCTTGCAGAATATAAAGAAATTGACTGAAGAACAATCGAAGTCGAAGCAGGATATAGAGAAACTGGAAAAGGAAGTGACTGTTTGTACACAGCAGTTGGCAGAGCAGGATACTGTAGTTAAAGCCTTGCAGCGGCTTTATGAAAATGCCCGTATGGCGGTAGGAAAGGATGTGAAAGCATTGCGTCAGCAGTTGCAGGAAGGGGAGGCTTGTCCGGTTTGTGGAAGTACGACACATCCTTATCATCGGGAACAAGAGGTAGTGGATACTCTTTACCGGAATATGGAACAGGAATATAATACCGCAGTGTCTGCTTATCAGCAGATAAATAATCGCAGCATTGCCCTGCAACGAGATTTAACCCATCAAAGGGCAACTGAGGTACAGATAAAAGAACAGTTGGTCGTTTTGCAACAAGAAGGATTGCCGGCTGGAGAGGAAGAACAGATACAGAATCGGTTAAATGAGTTGGCAGAACGTATTTCAGCTTATCAGCATCTGTATGCGGAATGGCAGCAGAACGATGAGAAAATAAAGAAATTGCGGATACACTGTGATGCTCTGCGTGAGAATGTCTCGCAGTGTCGTTTGGCTGCGCAAAAGGTATCAGCCGCTAAAGAACAGTCGGCTATTTTACAAAAAGCAGCTGTTGATGAGCAACAAAGATTCGAAGTGATTGCTAAAGCGTTGGATGCACTCCGACAGGAACGTTCTTTGTTATTAAAAGGGAAGAGTGCGGACGAAGCTGAAGCTGCTGTTGCCCGAAGAGAAAAAGAATTGAATGAGGCGTTGGAAAAGGCTCGTAAACAAGTGGAGGGAGTACAAAATCATCTTTCCGGCCTGCAGGGAGAAATGAAACAATTGTCCGTTGTCATTGAAGAACTTCGGGAGCAACAGAAAGGTATCGAACTTCCGGATCAGCTTCCTCAGACTATAGCGAAACAACAGGAAGATAATCTTAATACGGAACGTGCGCTGTCGACTGCGGAGGCACATCTGTTGCAGCAGGCAAAGAATAAAACAATCTTTGAGCAGATAACCAAAGAGCTTGCCGAAAAGCAGGCAGTTGCCGTACGTTGGGCTAAATTGAATAAATTGATTGGTAGTGCCGACGGTGCTAAATTTAAAGTCATAGCCCAAAGTTATACTTTAAATCTGTTATTGCTCCATGCCAACAAACATCTGGCTTATCTTTCCAAGCGATATAAATTACAGCAAGTCCCCGATACACTGGCGCTTCAGGTGATTGATTGCGATATGTGTGATGAGATACGTACGGTATATTCGCTTTCGGGAGGTGAATCTTTCCTGATTTCACTGGCACTTGCATTGGGCTTATCTTCGCTTTCGAGCAATAATCTGAAAGTAGAATCCCTGTTTATCGACGAAGGATTCGGCTCGTTGGATGCTGATAGTCTGAGAACAGCCATGGAAGCTTTGGAGCAGCTACAGATGCAGGGACGGAAAATCGGAGTCATTTCCCATGTACAGGAAATGAGTGAACGTATTTCAGTTCAGGTGCAGGTACATAAGAAGATCAATGGAAAAAGCGTGCTTACTGTCGTAGGGTAAGCACCGTTATTTCCGGCCATGCACCGAAGCGGAAAGGAAGTCCGACATAGCCGATGCCTTCATTTACGTACAAACCACGTGTTCCTTCCAGATACATCCCGCTCCATTCGGGATAGATGTAAGAGGAAGGAGAATGATTACCGAATTTTAACTGCATGGCGTGGGTATGCCCTGCCAGCATTAAATCGATGTCTGTTTGTGGAAGTACTTCCCGTCTCCAGTGGGTAGGGTTATGGCTTAATAGTATCTGGAACATTCCTTCGGTTCCCCGCATCGCTTCGGGGAGATCAGCATATTGGGAGAAAGGAGGTTCTCCTTCGTTTTCAACTCCAATAAGGGCGATACTGTCGCTGCCCTGAATCAGAATCGTATGAGAATTATTCAATAACTTCCAGCCCATAGCGGCTTGTCTTTGCAGAAGATCGTTCAGATTATCATCTTGCTCATCTTTGCTTTTCCAGCGGAAATAAGGACCGTAATCATGATTCCCTAAAATGGAGTAGACTCCATCTTTGGCTTTCAGTCCGGCCAGTATATCTTGAAAATCATTCAGTTCGACTGCACGATGATTAACCAGATCACCGGTAAAGACGATAAGATCGGCCTGTTGCTCATTCACCAGTTTTACTAACTTCTGAATAGCGGAAGCATTTCCCTGCCAACTTCCGATGTGAATATCCGACAGCTGAACAATACGGTATCCATCGAAAGCCGATGGAAGCTTGGGCGAGGAATAAGTTACCTCTTTGACGTCAAACTGCGTGCGTCCGATAAAAGACCCGTAGATGACCATTACGATAGAAATCACGGCTAATGTCAGTCCGGTACAGATAAAGGGAATTCGGGGGCACCGTAGCCATTGGTGGAAAGGTATCCCGATAATCGTGCAGAGAGACAGCAATAATTTAGGAGCCGTAAACAGGAAGAAAAAGATGGAAAACCATCCAATAGCCTGTGTATGGCGTTCGGCAAAGGCGTTATTGGAGAAGTAAACCAGATAAAGTAATCCTGCGGATAGCAGGAAAGCAGGCAACCAGTAGAGGATTCTCAGCCAGCGTTTTGCCGTCAGATGAACGATAAATCTGAGATATAGATAAATGTCCGGTAGAATAAGGAAAATAAGTAAAAATATAAATAGGCGTTGCAACATAACAGCACGGATATTAAATTTTTAGTTGAAATAGGCGAAGCAGCTGACTCTGGTCAACTGTCTATGATTTTAAGTTCGTCCAGGTTCTTTTTGATTTCCTGAATACGGTTCAGGAATTTCTTGCGATAAATCCACAAGATCAGCCCCAGGCCAGCTCCCCAAAGCAGGATAAAAAACAGAATGATGGCTATTCCATATTGCCATATCTGCCAATAAATAAATGAGAGCACCGCCAGTATAAGAAGGAAAGCAGTAGCAATCAGACGTTCCCGGATCATCCACCGATGGATACGGTTGACACGGCTGATCACTTCTATCAGAGGCATTTCGTCCACTTTCGTCTGTTGTAGAAAACGGGTGGTGGTGATGTCCCAGTAGAGTGCGGGAATCCACGATAGAATGATAATGATATAGATCGGATTTAGTCTGCCGTGCAACAGGACTTCCAGCAGGAATAAGACCAATACCGGCAAAGAAATCAGGATTAGTTTGATATTCAGCCGGGCAATGGCATGGATACCTTTGTCTGCATGTCCTATCAGTTTGCCAAGTTCTTCCTCTTTGATCAGCTCCTTGTCTTTTAAGTGCTCATCCAGGGCATTCCATGATTTTTTCAGTTCTTCCAGTTCCATATATGATTACTCCTTTTTCATTTTTTTTAGTTTGTCTTTGATACGGCTCAGTTTGGTAGCCACATTGGTCACCGTCAGTCCGGTGATCTCCGCAATATCTTCGTAGCTTTTGTCTTCAAGATAAAGCAGGATAATTGATTTGTCGAGTTGTCCCAGCTGATTGATCATTTGATAAAGTTGCCTCAGCATTTCGTGGATCGGGTCATGTTCCTCTATCATCCAGTCCGCTTCGCGGGTGAGGGTAACGATTTCCGGTACATTCTTTTCTTTGCGGAAAAAGCTGATACACGTGTTCAGGGCGATGCGGTAAATCCATGTGGACATTTTGCATTCTCTTCTGAACTTGGGATAGGCTTTCCAAAGGTTGAGTATCACATCCTGATAGAGGTCATTGAGCGGGGCGTTAGGATTGGTATATAAGTAACATACCTTGTAGATCACCCGTTCATATTCGCGGATGACCGATAAGAACTCCTGCTCAATAGGGTTGGTTGCCTCTGTTGTTCGTTCTCTCATGAATTAAATGGGTTACTTTTCTGGTTAGTTAGTCGTGCGAAAAGGAGAAAAATCACAAGTAAACGAAAGTTATTGCAGATTGGCAGCCAGGAATTTTCGCATTTCCTCCGTACTTTTTCCCCGACGGCGGGCATAGTCTTCGAGCTGGTCTTCTCCTATCTTTCCGACAGAGAAGTATTCGGCAGCCGGATGGGCAAACATCAGTCCGCAGACCGAAGCATGAGGGTACATGGCACCATTTTCGGTCAGCGTGATTCCTATCTGTTTCATATCCAGCAGTTCGTCCAACAGGAAATTGATGGATTGATCGGGTAGGGACGGGTAGCCTACGGCAGGGCGAATCCCTTGATATTTCTCGACCAACAGATCGGGCATTGACAGACTTTCATCTTTGGCGTATCCCCACGCTTCTTTGCGTACATATTCGTGCATTTTTTCCGTAGCAGCTTCTGCCAGACGGTCGGAAAGAGTCTGGACGAGTAAATGCTTGTAGGGATCTTGCTCGTACAGGCCTTCCATATCTGCATCTATGCAAGAAGCAAAGGCACCTATTGTATCCGGAATGCCGGAAGAAAGAGGACGGATAAAGTCACTCAGACAAAGGAACGGACTTCCGTCCCGTTTAGGCGTCTGCTGGCGGAGCAAAGGGAAAACGAGGAATTGACCGGTTTCTTTTTCAATCACCAGATTGTCTCCGTCCGAGTTTGCTTTGCAAAGTTTGAAGATAGTTCTCACTTCATAATCCCTGTCAAGTAAATCCAGCATCCGGTTGGCTTCCTTAAACAGTTGCATAGCTTCGGAAGCCTTGTTGCGGTCTTCTTCCGGAAAAGTAGTCAGCCACGAAGCACGGCAGACATCGCAACCGTGAATGTTGGCAATCGCTGCGAAACGAGGTTGGAATCCCCATGCATGGAAAAAGTAAATCCAATTGATGTAGGGGGCGACGTTATGTATCTTATAAGATAAAATCATATGTTTATAAGTGACGAGTTGCTGTTTATCTGAATCTTAATTCCTGTCCACGATAATTCTCGTCAATGGTTCCGTTGTTATATAACAGATGACCGTTCGCAAATGTTTTTTCGACCTTCCAGTGGAAAGTATGACCTTCCAGCGGGCTCCATTTACATTTGCTCAGGATGCAGTCTGTGGTAACAGTCCACTCACTGTCGGGACGAACCAGAACCAGATCCGCCTGATATCCTTTCCGGATAAATCCGCGATTGCGTATCTCATACATTTGTGCAGGGGCATGAGACATCTTCTCTACTACCTTTTCGATGCTGAAAGCACCCTTGTCTGCCAATTCGAGCATACTGACCAAAGAGAATTGTATGGTCGGCATGCCGGACATGGCTTTTAATGCGCCCCCTTCTTTTTCGCTCAAGGAGTGCGGAGCATGGTCGGTCGCTATAGCGTCGATCAGACCGCTGTTGACTGCCTCCTGCAAAGCCTTCCGGTCTTCTGCCGTTTTGATGGCAGGATTACATTTGATGCGCGCTCCTAAGGTCTGATAATCTTCTTCGGTAAAAATTAGATGAGACACACACGCTTCGGCAGTAATACGCTTCTCTGCCAAAGGTGCTTTGGAGAATAAACTCAGTTCTTTGGCTGTAGAAATATGCATGATATGCAGACGCGCATTGGTCTCGCGTGCCAATTGCACCGCCAAAGCGGAAGAACGGTAACAAGCCTCTTCCGAGCGGATGACCGGATGAAGTGCCAAAGGCACATCGTCACCGTATTCTTTTTTATATTTATCCGTATTCTCTTTGATGATTCCCTGGTCTTCACAGTGTGCTGCAATCAGTAAATCCGTACCTCCGAAGATATTGCGCAGACTTGCCATCCGGTCTACCAGCATATTTCCCGTACTGGAACCCATAAATAACTTCACCCCACATACCCGGTTTTTGTCCAGCTGACTGAATAACGGATAATTATTGTTGGTCGCTCCGAAATAACAGGAGAAGTTGACAGATGATTTTTCCGCCAGCAAAGCCAGTTTGTCATTCAGTGCTTCCAAAGTTGTGGTCTGAGGATTTGTGTTCGGCATATCCATGATCGAGGTAACTCCTCCGGCTGCCGCGGCATGGCTTTCCGTTGTGATATCTGCTTTATGAGTCAGCCCCGGATCGCGGAAATGTACGTGCTCGTCAATAGCTCCCGGCAAAAGATAACAGCCGGATGCGTCAATCGTTTCGTCACAAGGCATGGCAGCCTCTTGTCCGTCAACTAAGATCTCAGCAATCTTCTCACCTTCAATAACAACAGATCCCGGAACTTTTCTTCCTTCGTTGACAATTACGGCATTTTTTATCAGTATACGTTTCATTTCTTTTGCGGGAATTTATGGAACCAACTATTTATTTTTAACTTGATCACTCCGAATATGGCTTCTCCAAAGATACTGCTGTTCATCTTGGAAGTTCCCAACTCACGGTTAATGAAGATGACGGGGACTTCTATGATTTTGAATCCGCATTTGTAAGCAGTGAACTTCATCTCGATCTGAAAAGCATATCCTTTGAAGCGAACATGGTCCAGATCGATTGTTTCCAGCACCTGACGGCGGTAGCATACAAATCCGGCAGTCGTATCATGCACCGGAATACCGGTAATGAAGCGGACGTACTTGGAGGCAAAATAAGACATCAGCACCCGTCCCATCGGCCAGTTGACTACATTCACGCCGCTTACATAACGGGAGCCGACAGATACGTCTCCTCCTTCTTTTGCACAAGCTGCGTACAAACGGGGCAGATCATTCGGGTTATGGCTGAAATCGGCATCCATTTCGAAGATATATTCGTATGCGTGCTCCAACGCCCACTTGAATCCTGCGATGTAAGCAGTACCCAATCCTAACTTCCCTTTGCGCTCGATCATAAAGAGGCGTTCGGGGAATTCCTGTTGCAAAGTTTTCACAATGCTTGCAGTGCCGTCCGGAGATCCGTCTTCTATAACCAGTATATGGAATACTTTGTCTAAGCCGAAAACGGCACGGATAATATTTTCTATGTTCTCCCGTTCATTATAGGTCGGGATAATAACGATGCTATCTGATAATTGCATAGAAGTCCTATTTTTAAGACAAATGTAGTGCTTTTCCTTTAGTTATAAAGGGACTAAGGATAATTTAACGTGTTGGCATTTGTTCCCCGGTGTGAAACTATTGGTTTCAAGGCATGAAACAATCTTGCAGAAGAAAACTTCGGTGTGACTATATCAATCCCGGTTCTTTTTTCGTACTTTTGCGGTGAAATTTTATAGCTATGACAATAACTGAGTTGCAACAACAATATGCCGCTCATCCTAATACGGCAGTCATGGAACGACTGCTGAAGGATGCGTCCGTTCAAACTATTTTTTGCGGGGGCTTATGTGCTTCTTCCGCTTCTCTTTTCTCTTCTGTATTGGTGAAACAAGATGTGTGTCCGTTTGTCTTTGTACTGGGCGATCTGGAAGAGGCGGGCTATTTTTATCATGACCTGACACAAGTGCTGGGAACAGAGAAAGTGTTTTTCTTCCCGTCTTCATTCCGCCGTTCCATCAAGTACGGACAAAAGGATGCGGCCAACGAGATTCTGCGTACAGAAGTACTGAGCCGGTTGCAGAAAGGAGAAGAAGGTTTGTGCATCGTTACCTATCCGGATGCGCTGGCAGAGAAAGTGGTATCCCGCAAGGAATTGAGCGATAAGACCTTGAAACTGAATGTGGGAGAGAAGCTGGACACTACTTTTATCACAGACGTGCTGCATAGCTACGGTTTCGAATATGTGGATTATGTGTACGAGCCGGGACAATATGCCGTTCGGGGTAGTATCATTGATGTCTTTTCGTTTGCTTCGGAATATCCTTATCGTATTGACTTTTTCGGTGACGAAGTAGAGAGTATCCGTACATTTGAAGTAGAGTCGCAGTTGTCCCGTGAGAGGAAACAGGGAGTGGCTATAGTCCCTGACCTGGCAGTGACGGGAGATGTGACAACTTCTTTTCTTGATTTCATTCCTAAAGAAACCGTTTTGGCGATGCGTGACTTCCTTTGGTTGCGCGAGCGTATCCAGGTAGTGCACGATGAGGCTTTGACGCCGCAGGCTATTGCCGTGCAGGAAGCCGAAGAAAATGGAGGTATCACGCTGGAAGGCAAGCTGATTGACGGCAGTGAATTTACGGTACGTGCCCTTGATTTCCGCCGGATGGAATTTGGAAATAAGCCGACTGGTACGCCGGATGCAAAGATCTCTTTCCATACTTCCGTACAACCTATTTTTCATAAGAACTTTGATCTGGTGGCCGGTTCTTTCAAGGACTACCTTGAACAGGGATATTCACTTTATATCTGTAGCGACAGTACCAAGCAGACTGACCGTATCAGAGCCATTTTTGAAGACCGGGGAGATAAGATTCAGTTTACTCCTGTAGTACGTACGATACATGAAGGCTTTGTGGATCATACGCTGCATCTGTGTATTTTTACGGATCATCAGCTGTTCGACCGTTTCCATAAGTACAACTTGAAAAGTGACAAGGCCCGTTCGGGTAAGGTCGCTCTGTCCCTCAAAGAATTGAATCAGTTTACTCCGGGAGATTATGTGGTTCACACGGATCATGGTATCGGCCGTTTCTCCGGTTTGGTACGTATTCCGAATGGAGATACTACGCAGGAAGTGCTGAAACTTGTCTTTCAGAATGAGGATGTCGTGTTCGTTTCCATTCATTCCCTTCATAAAGTTTCCAAATATAAAGGTAAGGACGGAGAAGCTCCGCGACTGAACAAACTGGGTACCGGTGCCTGGGAGAAACTGAAAGACCGTACGAAGGCGAAAATTAAAGATATTGCCCGCGACCTCATTAAACTATATTCGCAGCGCCGTCAGGAAAAGGGTTTCTCTTACAGCCCCGACAGCTTCTTGCAGCGTGAACTGGAAGCCTCCTTTATCTATGAAGATACGCCGGACCAAAGTAAGGCAACGATGGAGGTGAAGGCCGATATGGAAAGCGACCGTCCGATGGATCGCTTGGTGTGCGGAGATGTGGGTTTTGGAAAGACAGAAGTAGCGATCCGTGCAGCGTTTAAAGCCGTAGCCGATAATAAACAGGTGGCGGTCCTTGTGCCGACGACCGTCCTTGCCTATCAGCATTTCCAGACATTCCGCGAACGTTTGAAGGATCTGCCCTGCCGGGTGGAATATTTGAGCCGTGCCCGTACGGCAGCTCAGTCCAAAGCCGTATTGAAAGGACTGAGGGAAGGAGAAGTCAGTATTCTTATCGGCACCCACCGTATTTTAGGAAAAGATGTTCAGTTTAAAGATTTAGGCTTGCTGATCATTGATGAAGAGCAGAAATTCGGAGTCTCTGTGAAGGAGAAGCTGCGACAGCTAAAGGTGAATGTGGATACATTGACCATGACTGCCACACCGATTCCGCGTACGCTTCAGTTCTCGCTGATGGGAGCCCGCGACCTGAGTGTAATCTCTACGCCCCCGCCTAACCGCTATCCGATTCAGACAGAAGTACATACCTTCAATGAGGAAGTGATTACGGACGCGATTAATTTTGAGATGAGCCGCAACGGTCAGGTTTTCTTTGTCAACAACCGGATTGCGAACCTTCCGGAACTGAAAGCGATGATCGAACGTCATATTCCCGATTGCCGTGTTGCCATCGGGCATGGACAGATGGAACCCACACAGCTGGAACAGATCATTTTTGACTTTGTCAATTATGACTATGATGTGCTTTTGGCGACTACTATCATAGAGAGCGGTATCGATATTCCGAATGCCAATACGATCATCATCAACCAAGCGCAGAACTTTGGTCTGAGTGACCTCCATCAGATGCGTGGACGGGTAGGGCGCAGTAACAAAAAGGCTTTCTGCTATCTGCTGGCACCTCCGTTGAGCAGTCTGACGGCAGAAGGAAAACGACGCTTGCAGGCGATTGAGAACTTCAGTGATTTGGGGAGTGGCATCCATATCGCTATGCAGGATTTGGATATACGTGGAGCCGGAAACCTGCTCGGAGCAGAGCAGAGTGGCTTCATTGCCGATCTGGGGTACGAAACGTATCAGAAAATCCTTGCCGAAGCAGTTCATGAACTGAGGAATGATGAGTTTGCAGAATTGTATGCAGATGAAATAAAGGGAGAAGGTCAGATCAGTGGAGAAGAATTTGTAGACGAATGTCAGATAGAAAGCGATCTTGAACTTCTGTTGCCGGCCACCTATGTGACGGGCAGCAGCGAGCGTATGTTGCTTTACCGCGAACTGGACGGACTGACGTTGGATAAAGACGTGGATGCCTTCCGTTTCCGCTTGGAAGACCGCTTCGGACCTGTTCCGCCGGAAACGCAGGAATTACTTCGCATCGTTCCCCTCCGTCGCTTGGCGGCGCGACTGGGAGTGGAGAAAGTCTTCTTGAAGGGCGGACGTATGACGCTATTCTTTGTCTCCAATGCGGATAGTCCGTTCTATCAGAGTCAGGCGTTTGGCAAAATGATAGATTACATGATGAAATATACCCGTCGCTGTGACCTGCGTGAGCAGAACGGCCGACGGAGTATGCTGATAAAGGATGTGACTAATGTGGAAACTGCCGTTAGTGTGTTGCAGGAGATTGTAGCGTTGCCGGTAAAAGAACAGGATGATCATTAATTGATAAATAATAAGAGCAATGTTTGTTTTTTATATTCAAAAATGCTTATCTTTGATCTAAAGACACAGATAAGAACAGGTAAGAGCCATTTAAAATCTAAAAAAGAATGAATATGAAAAACATGCTGACATTGATCGTCCTATTATCATCGTGGTTGACGGTGTATTCGCAAGAGAGTTATACGGAAGCTGAACTCAAACAGAAATGTGATTCTATTGTAGAAGAAGCTAATACTTTGTACAGATATGAAACGGCTGCCTGGAATTTCACTGATATGATCTTTGCCAAACCGGGGTTAATTGAAACAATTCAGAATATTCTGACTTACCACCAGGGCGATTCTATTAAATGTGTTGCTATTGATAAGCAGTCTTATTGTATCTATGAGGCAACTTTTCTTAATGAATCAGCTCCATGTTCGGAAGTAACTACCCGCAGGAACTTAACAGAACAGGAAATACTTTTGGCTAAGATAAAAGAAAAGATACGGAGTGAACTTGCTGACCATGAAAAATATCCAATTTATCGCTACGATAATTATCCTCTGAATTGGGATCTCATACCATTTGCAGATGGATATAAATTCTATGCTATTTCAGGAGTATCTAAAGGGCGTGCCATACCTTTCGGCAATGATTACTTATTTATTGCTAATAAAGAAGGAGAAATTCAATCGTGGAAGAAATTTCATTCCAGACTTATTCCGGTGGAAGCTACAGAACAAATGCCGATGATTGCTTTTCCTGTTCACTCGCATTTGAAATATGAACCATTCATTTCAGCTACTGATATTTGTACATTTAGATTATATTACAACAAAACCGGTAGTACTAAGTTCGCTGTATATTCTACAGCTCTTTCCATGTATTTCATTTATGAGTTAGCTACCAATACCATCACTCCGACAAAGGATATAAATTTTAATTCGGCTCCTCTTTCTGAAAAGGTTGCCCCATGATTTATTTATCATGATTGGAAAGAGAACAGGAAGGCATTAGTAAAAGTATATTATTCTTTGTAAATGTGTGAATATATTTGCGTCTGATGCTTTTCTTCTGTCATCTGTGATTTTTGTTTTCTCTTTCTTATACAAGTTGCTTCATAAACCCGCAGCACGTTTATAATAAATAGTGAGGACGTTTATTATAAACGGGTCCCAAGTTTATTATAAACTATATTTTGCCAAATTCTTCGAAACGAGAGGAATTAATTAAACAAAATGGGGTGAAATCCTTGCGGACTTCACCCCATTCTTATTCCTTACAATGCACTCTCATACATGTAAATTATATCTTTATGTCTTTATATTTGTACATTTCATGCTTTTGATTCCTGATTTGTTTCCACAAATATACGAAATTTAAAAGGCAAAGTCAATAGGGAAGCCATCTTAATGGTTTCATTTGTTTCTCTTTCCGTATAACTTGTCTATCAGATCCTGTCGGCCGATACGTCTTAACTCATTCAGAATATTCTTTCGTTCTTCCGGCTTATACCAGAAGAAGAATTGTCGTTGTGCCAGTTTCTCCCGTTGTGTTTTGGCACTGAATACAGGCTCCAGTGTATAGGGATGAAATCCACTGTACCATGCTTCGGTGGCTACAGTCATCGGAGTAGGGGTAAAGTCCTGTACTTGCTCCAGATGAAAGTCCAGCCGCTTGGTGATAACAGCCAGTTCCGCCATGTCTTCTTCCTTGCAGCCGGGGTGTGAAGAGATAAAGTACGGTATAAGTTGCTGACGTAGATTCTCTTCCCGGTTGATACGGTCGAATATTTTTTTGAAAGTTTCAAACTGTTCGAATGAAGGTTTGCGCATGATGGATAACACCCGGTCGCTGGTATGCTCCGGAGCTACTTTCAATCGTCCGCTCACATGATTGACAATCAACTCGCGTGTGTATTCAGCCGTGCTGCGATTGGTGGCGGCGTCTTTACTCTGATGGAGCAATAAGTCGTAGCGCACTCCACTGCCGATAAATGATTTTTTTATGCCGGGGATGGCATCTACCGCTTTGTATATGTCCAATAACGGGCGGTGGTCTGAATTAAGATTCGGGCACACTTTGGGATGAATACATGACGGGCGTTTGCACTTTTTGCATATTGCTTCATCTTTACCCTTCATCTGATACATATTGGCGGAAGGGCCTCCAAGGTCACTTAAATACCCTTTGAAGTCGGGCAACTGCATCACCTCCTTTACTTCCTTCAAGATAGACTCTTTGCTGCGGCTGACGATAAACTTCCCCTGATGTGCGGAAATGGTGCAGAATGCACAACCGCCGAAGCATCCCCGATGGATGTTGACGGAGAACTTTATCATATCATATGCGGGAATCCGCTTTCCTTTGTATTTAGGATGGGGAAGGCGGGTATAGGGCAGATCGTACGAATGGTCAAGCTCTTCCTGGCTCATCGGAGGATAAGGAGGATTGACAACGACCACTTTATTATCTACCTCTTGTGTGATACGGGAAGCCGCATATTTATTGGATTCTTCTTCGATGTGCCGGAAATTGCTGGCCTGTTTCTTTTTGTCAGCCAGACACTCTTCATGTGAGTAAAGCTGAATATCGTCTGCGGCAGGAGTCCACTCTGTCGCACGGCAGAGATAGGCTGTCTGAGGGATAGTTCCCGCTATTTTCTTGAGTTCACCGGCTGTCAATGAAGCATCCTCCGCAGGAAGCAGTTCCTTCATTTTCCGGGTTAGTTCTACAATCGGCTTTTCTCCCATACCATAGATCAGCAAGTCTGCACCACTATCGCATAAGATACTTTTCTGAACTTTATCCTGCCAGTAATCATAATGACTCAGACGGCGCAAACTCGCTTCAATACTTCCTAATATAACAGGAACGTCCGGATAGAGTCTTTTTAGAATCTGACTGTATACGATGGAAGGATACTCCGGACGCATATCCGGACGGCCGTCCGGAGTGTACGCATCCTCACTGCGCAGACGCTTGTTGGCAGTGTATTTGTTAACCATCGAGTCCATACTTCCGGCAGAGATGCCGAAGAATAATCGGGGACGACCCAGCTTTCTGAAGTCACGCAGGTCATCACGCCAGTTGGGCTGGGGGATGATCGCAACTTTCAAACCTTCCGCTTCGAGGATACGTCCGATGACGGCAGCGCCAAATGAGGGATGGTCTACGTAAGCATCACCGCTGAAAAGAATGACATCCAGTTCATCCCATCCGCGGAGTTCCACTTCTTTCTTGGTGGTAGGTAACCAATCGGTCAATCGATATTCTTTCATGCCGCAAAGATACGGATAATAAAAAACATCCCAATGATTTTTTTATTCATTGGGATGTTTAACTTCAATCATTAAGATGTTTTTTTAAAACTTCTCATTGATTGTAAATTGCAATGTCATTTGCTCTCCGTCATAGATCTCACGAAAACCGATGCTTTGCTCGGAAAGATATTCCTTTAAGTCCTGGAAAGCATCTGCATGATTCATGATAATTTCGAGCGTTTCACCGAAAGGAGCCTCGCATATAGCTTTGATTGCAGGAATTAAAGGACTGTAAGCTGTTGTTCCGCAGGTATCTACCGTAATCATTATTCTTCCTCCTCTTCCGCATCCTGAGTGGAAAGCCAAGTGAGATAGAGCTTGATGAGCTGTTGCAGGCCGAATGCTTTCATGTTATTGTGATAAATAACATCAATGCAAAGATCCAGCAATTCTTTACTGTCCTCTTCCTGACTGGCAATCAGGGAACGAATATTTAGTTTCAGTTTATCCAGTACGGGTTCGTCTACAATTCCGGTACTATCGATGAGATGGCGGAATAAGGCGTATTTCTCGATTGTTTTCAGATTTTCGCTGGACACCTCTATGCTGCGTGTACCGCTAGGGTTTGCTTGTATAGTATACATCGTTTTTTAGTTTTAAGGGTTATTACTAGGAGCAAAGATAGAATTTAAAATGAAAAACGGATTAAAAAAGCCCGGATATTTTTATCCGGGCTTTCAGAAAATAAATCTTATATCCGTGAGTACTTTATTTCTGAGTAAAGAAACCTAGTATCCCGGCCATAATGCTGGCGCGATCTGTTTCCGACTGAATGCTTTCGAAAGGAAAGCCGAGTACGAAGGTGCGATAGTCTGCTCCTTTGTAAGCAATGCCTGCCGACTGATTGCCACGTGCATAAGTAAATACTGGAAATGCGGGAGCTACCGGAACGATGCAGTCCGGTGCCGTAACAGCATAACTGGTCTCATTGGGCAAGCGGGGGATCGTGATGCTGCGTCCTAATCCATTGATTTGACCGGAGCTTTTATCTGTCAGACTGTTCTGATAACCGTATTTCAAAACTTTCTCTGTAAACTCCCGGTTCCCTTGTGTTCCGCTCATGTCACTTCCCACATACGCACCGCTGACGAACAAATGACCTCCTGACTGGCAATAGCTTGTAATCAGTCTTTGCATCGGTGAAGAGAATGTTTTGTAATATGCTTTGGCTATTGGGTCTTCCTTTTCAAGTCCGAGTATATAGTCTACGATCGGGTAATCTTCTAAAGTGACGATTCCATTCTCTACCGCTTCGTCGCTGCACGAAACAAAACTGTATCTCCCTGCTGCCTGAATGGCTTTTCCATGAATGAAAGGATAATCAAACGTATTTCCTGCTATCTCCATGCCTTCCAGTTCTCTGCCGCTGTGTCCCAGGCTGCCTTCTCCTTCTTTTCCAGCTTGTGAACGGTTGAATCCGCTCTGTGCCCCACAAAAAGAGATATTGGACAAATAAGGTACTCCCGGATCCTGTTCCAGATCAAATCCGGCTTTGTCCGGTGTGTTAATGACAGCCGGACCGCTGATTCTGTCGAATCCATTGATAATCAAGATTCTCTCTCGTTCACGTTTTGCCTTATAAGCCGAAAGGATTTCAGAAGGAAAACTTTCTCCTCCCCGGTTTACGGCTGTCACTTTGAATGAATAGACAAGTCCCGGTTCTACTTTGACACTGTAATAGGGTTTGCTGACCAGAGTTCCGTTGTCGAATCCTCCGTATCCGATGCGTGTATATACCATATATTCCCGTGGACGGGCTGTCGGTTCCAGCGGATCGTCTTCCCCTTTCCAGGTAAGTTCCAGTGTATTTTTCTTTTTTCCGAAATGGATAGCGAAGTTGCTGACCGGAAGAGGTTGTACTACATAGTCTTTGCCATGCTGACTGTTTATAAATTGCAGGATACCCTTGTAGATAGCACGTCCTACGGTAAACTTGAAATTCGGATTATGACCGAGCTGCATATCTGCAAAGTTCTGATGAGAGAGCAATTCGATAATCGTGGAAGGAGTAGCAGGAAGTCGTGTCTCACTGTAATTCCGGTTCCACATGCTGCGGCGTGTCCATGGTAGATTGTAGTTCGTACGAATATCTTTCTGAATTTGAGTCAGCAGGATATCCGCAAGATCACGTGAAGCATATCTGTCCATTCCCGAATTTAGTTTGCCATTATTGAAATCGGTGGTATAGATGCCGAGCGAACCGATGATTTCATCGTCTTTACTGCATCCTGCGTCACTATGAAGTGCCATAGTCATTTCCAAAGGTACACCTAAACCCGCTTGTCCCGGATTATAGACAGAGCCTCCCGACAGATAGTTGATTGTATTGGAACGTGTATTGATATCGTCTGTATAATCGTTTTCTCCTTTACGCCCGGCATATACATCGTATGGCATACCGGCCCACTGGGATGAATATCGTGCTCCTTCCAGATAACGGGGGAGTCCGCTTATTTTTCCTCCGCGAGAGATATTACCCATTCCGCCTCCGAAGCGTACGGCATCTGCACACACTACGCCATGCTCGCTACTTTCATTACTCAGTACAACCATACCGTAGTCATTATTTCCTTTGTCAAACTCAAAAGTTCCGAGATACACCCAAGTACCGCCGCCTATTTTCTGATTGACCTTAAATTCTGTGACACCCCCATTATGAAAGACGAGGTATTTGGCATCGCTCACGCTATTGGGTAGTGTCTGATATGAAACATAAACCGCATATTTTCCGGTTGCCGGCAGGGTAGGTACCCATTCGGCAAAAGCCTGATCCTTATTCCTTTTTTTCTTCTTTTCTGTTTGGATATATCGGCTGGTACCGTCAGTGAAAGGGTTTTCCCCATCTTTGTAAATGGCTTTTTTCTGGGCGAATCCTTTCACGGAAGTAGTCGTCCAGCGTGC
Organism: Bacteroides sp. RCH18; assembly: GCF_058231005.1. Classification (NCBI taxonomy): domain Bacteria; kingdom Pseudomonadati; phylum Bacteroidota; class Bacteroidia; order Bacteroidales; family Bacteroidaceae; genus Bacteroides; species Bacteroides sp. RCH18. The sequence goes on from NZ_JBIPTC010000002.1 coordinate 1,933,036, forward strand.
CTTCTTACTGCCTGCTTCCAGGTAAAGGGAAGCATTCGGAGTATCGTTGTCAACGATGATTTCATTCTTTTGTGTATCCCGTTCGCGAGGAGTATACACTATGGCACCGGCATTTTCCAACATCGGAATGACATATGGAAGAATGAAAGATTGAGTGAACATATCTTCTGTAGTGCAGAATAATCGGGGGCGTTGCCATCCCCATTCGCCTTTGTCATTCTTATAGTAATTACCGTGACTTTGCCAGAGGGCAATATGCCGGTCCTGCAATCCTCGGGATATCTCATTGGGGCGGGAAGTGTTTTTCACCCATGGAGCACCTTTGTATTCGGTGTTCAGCGCCATTCGTTCTTTATCCTTTTTCTTGCTTCTGTACAAGTTGGGAACTAATTCTTCAATGGGCTTTCCATCTGCATAAATGGTGATCTGATAATAGTTTACCGGACCGGGGAGCAGTTCTTTCATCTGATTGTAGATGGTTTCTACCGTTTCCGGCAGAAATGGCTGGTAGGCGAAGCTTTCCGAAGCATAAATCTGAATGGTTCTGCGGTCATAATCAATATCGAAACTGTTCAGTTTCGGTGTACTGATTTTAGCTGTCGCTGTGTATTTGGCAAAGTAATCCGTTAACCGCTCTTTTATATTTCTCTCAATGTCCTGAGCGAAGAGAAGACTGGTGCCCATTGTCAGGCACAGAAGAAAGACTATTATTTTTTTCATCGTTCCACTCTTTAGGTTGCATCCTATGATTATCTATGTCCGCCACTTTCCCCTTGATGGCATTTCCCCTTTTGGAAGGAGAATACGAAATGAATCTCGCGTTCATGTAAGTCCATTGCATTCTGTGGCAAAATCTCCTGCAAAAATAAACAAAAAAAGAGTGGGAAGTATCGAACTGCCCACTCTTCTTTGATTGTTTTATATTCTATTAATTAAGAATTTTCTTTCTTATAGAGGAATGTATTCTACAAATGCCTCCATTGCCTCATACGATGCCAGTCCTAACTGATCGTACAACGTTGCTGTGCCACGGTTACGGTCTTCGCTACGTTGCCAGAACAGACGTTCGTCATTACCTAAGAACGGAGCGCTTTCCATCTGTGACTGATGCTTCAGGATAGAATTACGTTTTGCACGAAGCTCTTCTGGACTGATAGGCACAGCCATTTCGATGTTCTCAATTTCCCATTCTGCCCACGCACCACGGTACATCCAGATACGACAGTCTTTCAACCATTTGGCTCCTTCTTCTTTTTCAAGATCGACAGCAGCGAATACGGCATCCGTACATACACGGTGTGTGCCATGCGGGTCAGCCAAGTCTCCGGCTACGAAAATCTGATGAGGCTTCACTTCACGAAGCAGGTTGCGTACGATCTCTACGTCAGCCTCGCTAATCGGATTTTTCTGAATCTTACCGGTTTCATAGAACGGCAAGTCAAGGAAATGTACCCGATCTAACGGAATATTATTGTATGAAGAAGCGGTACGGGCTTCACCACGACGAATCAAACCTTTGATAGTCAGAATGTCACGGCTGTCCATATCACCGTCTTTCTTTTCTTTCAGGAATTTGCGTATTTCTGCATATTTCTCGCTGATTACCAAATCTTCGCTGTTATTGAAAATCTGATTGAATCCGTTGATGAAATGCATGAAACGAACCACTTCCTCATCACCTACGGCAATGTTACCGGAAGTTTCGTAAGCTACGTGTACCTCATGCTTCTGTTCTACCAAGCGGCGGAGGGTTCCTCCCATGGAGATAACGTCGTCATCCGGATGCGGAGAGAAGATGACCACACGTTTCGGATACGGTTTGGCACGTTCAGGGCGATAAGTATCATCGGCATTAGGTTTGCCGCCCGGCCATCCGGTGATGGTATGCTGCAAGTCATTGAAAATCTTGATATTTACATTGTAAGCAGAACCAAACAATGCCAGAAGTTCGCTCAGACCGTTTTCGTTGTAGTCCTTGTTGGTCAGCTTCAGAATCGGTTTGCCTGTCAACTGGCACAGCCATACGATAGCGCTGCGGATCAGTTTATCATTCCACTCGCAGGATGTTACCAACCATGGACGTTGGATGCGTGTTAAGTTCATGGAAGCCGAAAGGTCGATCGCTACATGAGCATTGTTGTGAGTTTGCAGATAAGATGCAGGAATAGTGTCGCTAATCGGACCTTCCACACATTCTTTGATCATTGCTGCCTTATTTTCCCCCCATGCCAGCAAATATACCTTTTTAGCGCCAAGAATGGTAGATACTCCCATTGTGATAGAACTGATCGGAGTATTTTCTATCGTTCCGAAAATCTTGGATGCTTCGTTGCGCGATGCATTGTCCAATAAGATCAGACGTGTGGTAGAGTTCAGACGTGAACCCGGTTCGTTGAATGCGATATTACCTACACGACCGATACCCAGCAGGGCAATGTCAATACCTCCGAAACTTTCGATGCGCTGTTCGTACAGACGGCAATATTCAAAGATGGTATCTTTGGCGATGGTTCCATCGGGAGTGAATATATTCTGTTTGTCAATATCGACATGATCCAGCAACATTTCTTTCAAAGCATTGAAGTTGCTGTTGATAGCATCGGCTGTCAACGGATAGTATTCATACATATTAAATACGATCACGTTACGGAAGCTCAGTCCTTCTTCCTTATGCATGCGGATCAGTTCCGAATAGACATGACTGGGTGAGTTACCTCCGGGGAGTGCTAGTACGCAAAAGCGTCCTGCTTTCTGTTTTTCGCGGATGGTTTGTGCTATTTCGCAAGCAATGTAGTTAGCCCCTTCTTCTACAGACTCATAAATGTCTGTAGGTATTTTCTCGAGTCTTGTCAAGACTGATTTTTCAAATGCATTCTCCGGTCTGTAGTATCTGGGGGAGACCCTGTGGAGAGTGATTTGAGAACTAAGATTTGTTTTCATAAAGTTGTTAATTAAGTTATGTAAGATTAGAGTCCTTACGACTGTATTTTCACGACAAAGATACAAAAGAAGTCTATATAATTAACTACTAACTTCTAGGTATTGTTGCACCTTCAAATCGTTTTTAACATTTGTTTTATCACGAATGGCGGAGTTGGAATTCGTCTGCATCTTTCCATACCGGAAACTTTTCTCTGAACTGATGAAGTGCGGTCAGATGAAGCGTAGCAGTTGCTATGCCCTCCGTTTCGTCGGGCACGGAGGCCGCTTCTTCTCCGAGCGCTGAATAGATTTTGCTTCCTCCGTTGTATTTCAGATGATATCCGTCTATACCTACTCTGTTGACCCCGCATACGTAACACTGATTTTCCAAGGCACGGGCACGAAGCAGTGTATCCCATGCCAGACGGCGGGGGATAGGCCAATTTGCTACATATATTAATAGGTCATATTGATTGGCTACGTTCCGGCTCCACACCGGAAAACGAAGATCGTAGCATACAAGCAGGCAGATATTCCAGCCACGGTAAGGGATAATCAGACGTTCATCGCCTGCCGAGAAATGTTCTGCCTCACGTCCCATGCGAAACAGATGGCGTTTATCATAATAGAATTCTTCTCCTTCCGGCGTCAGAAAGAAAGCGCGATTGTAATATCTTCCGTTGTCTACAGTGATATAACTCCCGCAGATGGCCACTTGAAACAAAGAAGCCCATTGTTTCAGTGCTGTAATCGTCTCACCGGAATTTGCTTCCGCCAGCATATCACTCTGCATACTGAATCCTGTAGAAAACATCTCCGGTAAAACAACAATCTCCGTTGTTCCACGGAGACTTTGCAGCTTCTCGTGGAGCAAACGGAGATTTTCTTGTTTGTTTTCCCAAACGATATCGGTTTGTACTATGGAAATACGAATCGAATCCATGATGCCTGTTTTAAGTAATAGGGAATAAGTAATAGGTAATAAGGAATAAGTAATAAGTAATAGGTAATATACCATGCGGAGCAGCATTTCAGCAGCTACGATTAATACTTAATACCTATTACTTATTACTTTATTCTTAAAGTTCTCCAAGTGCAAAATTCTCAGGATGTTTTCCTTTGAAATCCTTGAAGTACAGTTTGATTTCCCGCATATCTTTATTAAGATCTCCCGTCGGCATAATTGCTTTAGTGGACGTTATGGTCTTTGTACTGTAGTCAATACCGATCAGAACGATAGGTACTTGAGCCTTAAGGGCGATGTAATAAAACCCTTTTTTCCAGTTCGGGTTCGCCTTGCGGGTTCCTTCGGGTGTGATAGCCAGATGAAACTTTTTGCATTCAGCAAAATGATGAACCATCTGATCAACTAACGAAGTTTTCCGACTACGGTCTACGGGAATTCCGCCTACAGCTTTAAAAATAATTCCTAACGGAAAAAAGAACCACTCTTTTTTCATCATGAAACTTGTTTTACGGCCTAATGCTCCATAAAACAGTTTTCCAATAAATAAATCAAGGTTCGTTGTGTGTGGTGCGGCACATATCACGCATTTATCATAATTAGGTACCGTAACGTTTGTCTTCCAGCCTAGCAGGCGGTAATAGATAAAGCTATAAATTGCTTTCTTCATTCTGATCTTTAATTCAATTTCCCGATGGCCTCAATAATCTCGTTAACTTTTGCATTGAAATCTACTCGGAATTTCTTATAAAAGCCTTTCACATTGCCCGGCTCTGTATGGCTGATGCGGCTGACAAATTCATCCTGCATTCTTAAAACTTCAGCCATCAGTTCATCAGCTTTAGCCTTGTCAGTACCAGGGATAAACATACTATTGATTAAGCACTCGGTGAATAATTCTCCTGCGATATAGTTTACGTTCTTTTTAAGTTCTCTTCTACTTGCCATAATATTTACATTTAATGGTGAATAATAAAAATTACTTGGGGTAAAGATAGGGACTTTCTTTGATTCTAGCGAATATTGCAGGGAAAAAATAAAATGTGGGAGCTTTTAATATCCTTTTTATATGTATATAAGCATTTCTTTATTATAGCCTCTTGTTTGTATTTGGATCGAGAGGGCAAAATAGGGGAAAACTTGTTTTTCTATGAAAGAGGATACGTGAAAATATTTATTGATTGAGAGGTTGTTTTTAGATAGTTTCCATAATAAAAAAGCAGTTATCTATTTATACAGATAACTGCTTTTTAAAAGAGTTTGCTTTTTCTTTTATAATGGTTTCCCGTAAGCGGCAAATTCATAAATGCCGTCTGCCCACATGGCAGAGCTATTGTGATGTACGTTGACAATCCCATATATGCGAAGTCGTAAATATCTGTAGGATGCAGGATCTTCAACATTCAGAATTTGAAATCCTACCTGCCAGTTCAATTTGCCATCGACGAGCATTTTATAGCTTTTTCCATCCCGACTCCCCTCAATTGTATATTTGTAGGCAGTTTCGGAGCCGTTGACCAATCTTGTTGAAAGATTTATTTCTGAAAACTTAGCTTCCTTCTGCATATCTATGATAAACATATAAGGAGATCCTGTGGCTGCATTTGAGCTTTTTTGGAAATAGGGAGAGGACTCCAGGGCTGCTCCGTCTGTAAGGCAATCGGCTGTGACTCCTTTTGCTCCGGGAACAGCGGCTGTAACCGGAGTATTCAGCGTTAGATTCTTACCATTCTGGACGGGAATGATTCCATATTTGTCGTTAAATTCCAGATATCTGTAATAATCCATTGAGGCATATCCTTTATTGAATGCAGCTATTGAAATTCTGGGAAAATTACCGGCTGGAGTTTTATATTTCCGTTGTGCTCCCCAATGGTAACTCCATACTCCACAAGTCTCTCCGACCATACTGATTCTATTGAACTGTGCATCAAAAGTAGAATTGTTGCCAATTTCTCTCATCGGTGTCCACTCACCGCCTAGATCAGTTGCAGAAGTATACATGGTCTGGCTTGGATACCATCCGGAAGCTTTAGAACTGAAAAAATAGTATTCTCCATCTTTTTTGATGATTGCGGGAGTCTCTCTATGTAACCCCTTACAAATGGTATTGACTAATGAAATAGGTTTGGTCCAGGAAGCATCCAATTTATAAATATTTATATCGTTATTCATATTGGTGGCGGAAAGAAGATATGCTGTATTATCGTCATCAATGAAAAGTGATTGATCTCTGGACTCATATCCCAATGGTCGTTCCATCGTACCTACTTCTAGTTTGCCTTTCGGAGTAATCTGTGCGAGATATATTTTAGCTGCAACATATCCGTTTTGATCTTCATAATGTGCAGATAAAACGACTTTTCCGGTCTTTTTATTATATCGGATAGCGATACCCTCAAAATTTACATTGGGATAAAAAGCTAGTTCTCTGGGTGTACTCCAACTTCCGTTTAGTCCTGTTGGGGAGTAACTTTCGGAAACCTTCCATCCATTAAGTGTTTGTCCGTCCGCCTCTTTTTCAACTTTCTCCATCTTATAAGAGAAATAGAGATCTCCTATTTTAATACCTTGAGGCTTATTGGCAGATTTTTTGGTGAGATATTTGCCATTGAGATTATCATACACTTTCGTCTCACCACTGGGAATAAAGGTGGTAGCTTCCTGGGAAACGGCTGTTGCCACTTTTTTTCCATCTTTAAAGGCCTCTACATGGTAGGTAAAGGTTTTGCCTGTTCTCAGGTCATAATCGTCATAAGTATTTCCTTTGGCTTCTCCGATCAAGTTTCCGTCCCGGTAGATTTTATAAAGGTCGGCGTCCTCCCGCTGCATCCAGTTCAGCTTTACGTTGCTGACTTTCTTTTCACCGGCAAGTTTAAATGCGGTAGCAGTGATAGCCCAAGTGTCTATGTTCCTAGTTGCTGATTCTTTAGGTTGAGCTGCGAACGAGGAAAGTTCCGAAAGGCTGCATAAACATACAAAAATGAATATGAAATAACTTTTTGTCTGTTGACTCTTGATGTTCATAATGTAACTATTTAAATTTATCTGAAACGGATGGAAGTTATTTAACTCCCATCTGTTTCAGATTGTTAGCTCTGTAAGCGGCAGAGAATATATCAGCTTCCTTATATTTGTATTTATTCGAATCAAAATATATGGCGAAATCCTGCATCTGTTTTTTAGAATATTCCGTAAGGTACAGGTTTGTACCATTAAAAGTATTTGAACCGGAAACTGTAACATACTTCTTATCTTTCAGATTTTGTATCTGATAATAACCATCTTCTTGTAGGTTGAATACCCAGCATTGAGCATCATCTTTCTTCTCGGGATTCAGGCGTAAAGTTCCGAACAGTGATTCCAAAAACTTTCCGGTTTTGGTATCTTTTATTTTATATACGTTGGGTATATTAGTCTTTATAAACTCCAGACTTAGATTGATGTCATCATCATCATCCGCTATACTGAAACCATTGGCAGGTTTAGACACTAAACGATCAGAGGTCTTTTCTAATAATGAGTATATATTACCGGGTATGATTTCTGCAGCTCTTTTATAGCGATACATACTATTAAACACGGTTAAATCCCATTGATCATACCATTTTACGACAGGATAGCCTGAGCGCATACTAATGGGCAACCACACATGATGAGACTTTCCTACATCCTTAGAGTTCCAACGGTCACCCATGTATATATAAGCTTTTTCTTTACCCTCCACTTTAAATACATAACAGCTTTGGGAGTTGTAAGTAACTTGTTTGAGTTTGTCTACAGCAAAATTATTCCCTGTTGTCCAGTTCCCCAGTATATCAGTACTGTAGGCACTTTTCCCGGGATTGGGTTCCCAGCCTGTGCAACCGGAAAACAATCCAAAATACATATCCCCAACCTTAAAAATAGCGGGTGCCTCATATTTAAGTCCCTTTAAAATTTTAGTTTCTGTCGGAGTCGGCTCCAGATAATCGTCTCTAAGTAATGCAATATTCATGTTGGTATTCATATCCGTAGAACAGAAATGATATGCTTTCCCGTCTGTATCTACGAATAACGTCTGATCACGGGACTCGTTTTTATTAGGGCGAAATGTTTTGTAAAGTACATAAGGCCCCATTATTTTATCGCTTGTTGCTACACAAACACGTGCAGCTCCATATCCATCTCCACTTTCCCAATGACTCCACATTACCCATTTCTTAGTTTGGGGATTATAAATTACTTTGGGACGTTCGAACAAACGTCCCTGCGATATATCATTCATGTCTTCTCTGGCTTCACCTGTCGTTTTCATCGACAACCCCAGCCGTTTCCAGTTGTATAAGTCTTTAGATTGATAACAACTTACCCCATTTGATTTAAAACCTGTTCGATCTTCTCCAAACCAATAATAAGTTCCTTTTTCGTAAACGACACATCCACCGTGTGCGTTAATTTGCTCCCCATCTATGTCATTCCACAAAACACCCGGACTGATCTGGGTGTTTTGTGAAAAAATAGAGGTGAATGAGAACATAAAGCAGATAAATAGAGTTATTCTCATGTTTTCGTTATTTTAGTCTTCAATATTAATAGTTATTTCGGGCTGTGCAGGGGCATAGGCTCCAGATTCGTCAATTGTGAAATATTCCACATCAGCAGTATTATCTATAAAACCGAATTTGGGCGAGTATGTACGTGATGTGCCGGTCAGTTTAGCGTTGTCTACACGGACAGCTCCGATATCATTTCCCCATCCTCCACGTCCTACTGTAAAGGATACGCGAATTTGGTTACATTCGGCAGAAGTAGTATAGTCCATTGAATAAGTTTCCCAGTTGTCACTGGCAATTTCTGTTATGACTTTTTTTTCAGGGTCTTGCACTTCTTCTATAATCATTTTACCGGTGAGTTTTCCTTCTTTTTTTGCTATTCCTCCTTTTAATAGAGCAGATAGTGTGTAACTTTCATTCGGTACAACATCTACCACTTGCATTAGGATACCATCACTCCAACCAGTTGCCCATTTATAGGGTCTAATTTCAAAAACATGATTGTCTAGGTCCTGATTATTATCAATTTCTTCAGGAAGAATTTGTTGTTCTGAATTCCAACGGTCGCTAATAACAACATCCCATCCTTCCACTCTACTAACTAACTTCGTTTCTGGATTTATATCAAATTCTCCTTCGAAGTTTGGGTTCTTTAAAAGATTTTCTACTGGTTTGCCAACTTTCTCTGCAAAGTTTGGCTGGGGAGCGTAGTCTATAATTCTAACGGAATCTACAGGAATTCCATCTCTGTAAATGAAGGCACGGTTATCTGGTGTTATGGCAAAACGATAAATATGTGCTTGTCCATCATTATTATAGAACTTACCTTTTCCTCCTGCTTTTCCATTTGTTGCAGGATTGGTAATTTCTTTTTTGTAGGCATTGAATAATCCGATTTCATTAGAGGTAATATATGCTTTGAATCCATAACCTTTTTCGTTTACAAAATAAGGATAAAAGCTTTTCTCCGAGTCATCTGTTTTTATTTTGAATTCGATAGTATATCCTTTTGAATTTGGAGTGAATGCTTTGGTAAATTCCGTATCATTTCCTTTCTTATAAACAGGAGATGCTGCAATGTCTTTCACTGGAAGGGCAGTTCCAAATCCTTTTACTTTTATATATGAACGGATATCTCCACTTCGCAGAATAATTTTCCCTTCAGTCAGTCTTTTAGTACTGTTTAAGGTCACTTTCACTTTTTGTTTCCCGGAGTTGGCTGCTATAACAGTCGGAGTTACGGTGAAACCGTTTGGAGCTGTAATTGTTATTTCTTTGTCGAGTAAAGCCTCGGAATTGACAATGAAGGATGATGATGTGTTTGTACCATTAATCGTTAGTAATGGTAGATGTTCCTCTGTTGAGGTTTGTAAGGCTTCATTTTCTTTTTTATCATCTTTGGGTTGAACTGCATAAGTAGCTGTTGTGCTAATTGTCAGCAATGTCAATGATAAAAACATAATCTTCACATATTTTTTTTTCATGATACAGAAATGTTTTATAAATTAATTATTTATGATTGAACTAATAATCTGTGTTTATTTCTTGCTTACTGAATAGTATAACCAAAATTGATTCGAAATATCAATAGCTTGTTTCCTGTTTGCAAAATTGCTGAATCATATTTATATATAGGTGCTGGAATGATTCAAATACGTATAATTTTAAGTTATCTGATTATAGTGGGATAAAAATCATTCAGAAAGGTTTAAAAATAGACCACATATGTTTGTGGTAGTTTTAAATTAATATATTTTAAGTGATTTATGAATAGTGATAGCTATCTTTATTTTAATATTGCACAAGAAATACGTCTTTATATTAATTCTACTATGAAACATCAACTGAAATTTTATATAGTACTGTTTTTTATTCAATTATTTCCGTGTGCCTTTGCGCAACAAATGTCGGTATCTACGCTTCCGTTAAATAATTATTTGCCTTCAAGTACTGTTTTGCGGGTTCATTGTGACCGGGAAGGCTTTTTGTGGTTAGGAACTAAAGACGGTTTGTGTCGGTATGATGGCTATCGATTACTTGTTTTCCGTTCTGGATTGAAATCACCGGATCTTTTGACGAATAATGAAATTACTTGTATTGCGGAAAATAAAAATGGATATCTATTTATAGGAACTAAAAAAGGTATTAATATACTGGATAAACGAACTTATCAGATAATACCAGTTACACACAATGATTTGAAGGATCAAGAGATTCGAACAATGATAGTGGATAGTGATGGATGGGTATGGGTTGGAACATTAACTTCTGTTTTTCGTTGTTCTGCCGATTTCTCATATTGCAAAAGATATGATTCTACTTTGCCTGTTACTAGTGTGAATTCTATTTATGAAGATGCAGATAAGAATATTTGGGTAACTTTATGGGAAAGGGGATTACATCGATATAATTCAAAAACAGATTCATTTATTGCTATGCCTCAGATTGGAGATTTAAATAATCCATTTAAAGTTTTTCAAGATAATAAGAAGCAACATTGGATTTTAACATGGGAAAGCGGAATCTTTTTACTTTATCCAGAGGAGAAAGATGATTTGATGTATAGTCATGTAGATATAAAAAGTAATGAACATTGGGATAAGAATGGTTGTTTTAGCATAACTCAGGATGATAAGTATGGTTATATATGGATTGTATCTACACAGGGACTTTATGCACTTCAAAAACGTCCTGGAAATATAATTAATACTGTTGATATATCTCATATTTCTTCTAAGTTAAATAATATTTTTAGTGAAATAGTAAAAGATAAGTCAGGTAACTTATGGATTGCTGCTTTTAATGAAGGAGTATCAATGATTGATTTAAATAAACCATTAGTGCAGAATTACTCTTTTCCTGTTATTCGGGAAAAGACGGGGTTTGTTACAAATATAAAGAATATATATGAAGATAAAGAAGGAGATTTATGGATAGATCAGAATCGTTGGGGAATAGGAATTTATAATCCAGATTCTAATAAACTTCTCTTTTATACAGATATCCCTTCTCTAAAAAACATTGCTAATCTGAAAAATGTAAGCTGCATTACCTCTGTTCCATTGCTTAATGAGATTTGGCTGGGTTCTGAGTATTATCCGGAAATTTACAAGGTGAAGAAGGATAAAAAAGGAGTAGAGCTATTGGGAACTTTGAAGTTAACAGATTACGTAGATAATTCAGGATTTCCGCGTTTATTTTATACTGATAGTAATCATAATCTTTGGGTGGGAACAACTAAAGGTATTTTGGTTAAACCGGCAAAGGAAAAGATACTTCAAGACACTAAATTTCCATTTGTAGATATAATAGGAATTAGAGAAGGTAAAGATGGTTCATTATGGATTAGTACAAGAAAGCAAGGTGTGTATAATGCTAAAATATCCTCTGATCTGACATTAGAAGAAAAGAATTTAAGAAATTTGAAAACTCATGCAGAAGGAGTAATAAGTGATAATATTGGAGCAATCTGTGTGGATGATAATGGCTTGGTGTGGATGGGGAGTCAGGATGGAGATGTGTTCACTTATGACCCTCAAACAAATAAAGTGGAAAACTTATCCGATATGTTTGATATGCTTGAAGAAGGTATTTTTAATATTATAACAGATCAGTTGGGACATATTTGGATTTCTACCAATAAACGGGTAATTGAATACGACCCTAAAAATGGTGGTATCATGGACTACTCGACAATGACTGATGTGATGGTAAATTCTTTTATGCCTAATTCTTATTATAAAACTCGTTCTGGGAAAATACTGTATGGAGGAAATAAAGGAATCTCAGTATTTACTCCTTATGATCATTTGTCTGATAATCCTCGTAGAATTAGAACGATGGTGTCAGATGTCAAGATAGATGGTGTTTCTAGTCTTTTGGAGAAAAACAACCAACGTTTTAATTTAAGAAGTCAGATCATTTCTTTAAATGCAGGAGATAAAAATATTGAGATAGATTTTTCTTCTTTAAATTATGCGTTTCCTGACAAAATTAAATATGCATATAAAATGGATGGAGTTGATGATGATTGGGTGTATGTCAGAGGCGATCGTCAATTTGCATTTTACAATCAATTACCTAAAGGTAAACGTACTTTTTATCTAAAGACAACTGATGTAAATGGTTTATGGAGCAATTATATAGCAGAAGTTCAGGTGTTTAAACAGCCAGCTTTCTATGAAACATTGTGGGCTTATTTATTTTATATTGTGTTTACACTTTTATGTCTGTATCTTTTCTATCATAGGATGAAGCGTCGTATTCAGTTGCGGCATGAACTGAGAATAGCTCAGATAGATAAAGAGAAGTCAGAAGAATTGGTGCAAACTAAATTACGTTATTTCACAAATATATCACACGATTTATTAACTCCCTTAACTATTATTACTTGTTTGATCGATGATGCGGAAATGACGAATGGTAGTCGGATTTCGCAGTTAACTATGATTCGTTCTAATGTGAATAAATTACGTAGACTATTACAGCAAATTTTAGATTTCCGTAAGGTGGAAAGTGGGAACATGAAATTATCTGTATCAAAAAGTGATGTCATATCATTTATAGATGATGTTTGTAAGATACACTTTACTCCACTGATGAGAAAGAAAAATCAAACCTTTACATTTTTGACTGAAGATAGACATTTGATGGCTTATTTTGATAGAGATAAACTAGATAAGATAGTATCTAATTTATTATCTAATGCTTACAAATATACAGCTAATGGTGGAGATATAAAATTAATAGTAGATTCATATTGGGAGTCTGAAAATCATCATTTGCGAATACAGGTCGTTGATACCGGAGAAGGTATTGCTCCTGCTGATTTGGAGAATGTTTTCAAAAGATTTTATACAATAAATAAAGGAGATGAAAGTGAATCTAATGGGATCGGGTTATCCTTAACAAAGGATTTAGTGGAGTTACATCATGGCACTATTAATGTTGAAAGTGAATTAGGTAAGGGAAGTACTTTTACTGTAGATCTTCCCATTAATAAAGATAGTTATCAAGAAGATGAATTAATATCAGAACATATTTCGGCAAATGGCATAAATACGGATCTTATTTTAGAGAAAGAAGCATTGGCTGATTCACAGGTTGGTGAAGATACGCAGATAGCTGACGTTCATTTGTTATTGGTGGAGGATAATGAAGAATTGTTGTTTTTGATGGAGAAAATTCTATCCAAGCATTATCATGTGCTTATTGCAAAAGATGGATTAGAAGCTCTGAACGTTATAAAAGATAATGAAATAGATATTATTATAAGTGATGTGATGATGCCTGAAATGGATGGTTTAGAGTTTTGTCGCGCTTTAAAGTCAAATTTGGAAACCAGTCACATTCCTATCATATTATTAACAGCTAAAAATACCGTGGAAGATCGCATTGAATGTTATAATGCGGGAGCGGATGGGTATATATCCAAGCCATTTGAATTAAAAATATTAGAGGCTCGTATTAATAATTTTATAATGCATAAGAAAAACAAACAGGAAGAGTTTCGTTCTAATGTAGAAGTCAATATTGATTCTTTAGAACCTTCTTCTATTGATAAAGAGTTTTTGGATAAAGTGATTTCTGTTATAAATTCAAATATGTCGGAAGGAGATTTTGATGTGGTTCAGTTAGCGGACGCATTAGCTGTGTCTAAGTCTTCTCTTTATAGGAAAATGAAATTAGCAACAGGACTGTCACCCATTGAGTTTATTCGAAATATAAGATTAAAACATGGAAGTCAATTATTGAAGGATAAATCAATATCTGTAGCAGAGGTAGCTTATGAATGCGGATTTTCTAATCCTAAATATTTTGCAACCTGTTTTAAAGAAGAATTTGGCGTAACTCCAAAGGAATATCAAAAATCTTGTTAGGATAAAAATAATATGAACTTAAAATACACAAGTACGCGTCTTAATGGAAGATGCGTACTTTTCCATATATCAATGATCTATCCCATTTGAATGATTCCTGAACTTATATTGAACGATTTTTAGACCTGTTATAGTTAATAGCGATTATGGTCCAATTTTGGAAGTTTTTGAATGATTAGAGAACTTCTTTCTACTGGATAACTCGCACTTTTGTGATGCATTTGATGCACAACTAATACTTATTTGGTCTAAATAACTTTATAAATCTAATAGTATGGTGATAATTTTACCTAATTTCTTTTTGCAGAAGCCTGTTTGTCGTTTGCTGGCTGTCATGGGCTTTTTAGGATTTAGTGGAGCGATAGCGTCTCAATCAAGTTCGCCTGTGAATATTGATTCTGTGGAGACCTATATGAAAAAAGACTCTTTTGAGAAGAATGTAGGATCTCGTTTCGTTACTAATCGTAGTATAGACTCCTTTGGGGTGAGTGATACTGTTGATATCAAGATGTTGCAGCGCTCTCAATTTTTATCTATTCAGCAATTACTGAAAGGGAATGTGCCCGGTGTATATGTACAGGAAAATAATGGAGAGCCTGGTACCATTCAAAGCATGCTGGTTCGTGGCTTATCTTCACCTGTCTTTTCTAATAAAGATGTGTCCAGTGTTCAGCCGACAGTTTATTTGAATGGCGTTCCATTGATGCTGGAAAATAGCTATGTGTACGATATCAAACAGTTTGATATTAATCCGATAGGAGCCGCTGCCAACATGCTGGCGGGATTGGATATATCTTCCATAGAGTCAATCGAAATTATCAAAGATCCGCTTCAGCTTGCCAAATTAGGTCCTTTAGCTGCTAATGGTGCTATCTGGATAACAACCAAAGACGGTTATTATGGCGGTGAAAACGTTTCTATCGGAGTTTCGGCAGGAATGGCCTTTGCTCCGTCTTCGGTTCGTATGACGAATGGATCATATGAAAAAGCATTCCGTCAATGTTTCTATGATACGTATTCTCTTACACCGGGTAAACAACCCGATTATCTTATGGATACAAGAGATGTACGTTATTTTGGTAAACCGGACTGGGCAGACGATTATTATCAGTCATCACTCTTATATAATGTAAATGCTTCTATCGGTGGTGGTTCAAAGAAAGCGAATTATGTATTTACACTCGCAACGACAAAAGATGCGGGAGCAGCGGACAATACCTCTTATACGAAATATAATATTGGCTTTGCCTTGAATATGGTTCCTTTGGATGGCTTGAATGTTAGTACAATTATTAATGCCGCTAAGATAGACCGTGTCAGGAATCGGAATTTTAGAGACAGGTTTGCTGAGATGGAGTACATGGTTGATTTTTCAACTCCGCTTGCACCTGCCGGCAATTTGTATAATGACTTTTTAATATCCAATGATTTGACTAAAGATGATAATTATAACAATTTACTGAATGGATTGTTGGCTTTGAGCTATACTAAGCAAAGATTCAATGCTACAGCCAGCATCAAACTTGATTATACAACAAATGTTCGTCGCGCTTTTTGGCCTATGGCTTTGTTGGAGTCCGTCAACTTTGTATCTAACTATTCAGGATACAATCAACGGATTATAGGTGAAACTTCAGCGAGCTATTTGTTGCCTTTAGCTGATATTCATAAGTTGAATATTCAGTGGAATGGCTCTATAACCAGCGATTTGTATCACTATAATTATACTCGTGCCTATGATGGTGATGATGATATGAAGCCGACAACAAGTACCGGGAACTTCAAGCAGTATCGTTATGTTGATCGTTTGGAGAATAGGTGGGTATCGACTTCAATAGCTTTAGATTATAAGTATAAGAATTTGCTTAATGTGGGATTATTGGCAAGATACGACGGAAATTCCGCTATCCAGTCGGATCACAGATGGATGTTTACACCCGCTGCCTCTGCTGAATGGAATTTAAAGAATCATTTTTTTACAGGTAGTACTGCATTGTCTGGATTGTCTTTGCGTGCATCTTATGCACGAATAGCCAAATCATTCCAGTCCGATAGATATGAATTAGGTCCTCAATACTTGGCTACAAGTATCACATGGAGTGGCGAACCGTTACTTTCCTCAGCTAATGGATTTGCAACAATCACTCGTCCGTATGCATCGGGTTGGGTTGGTTATGATTTAAAGCTTCCCTATTCTGATAAAATGGAGCTTGCTTTGAAAGGTTCTTTTTTCGACAATCGCATTATTGCGGAAATAAGTCTGTATAAGAATTATGAAAAGAACTTATTGACATATTTGCCTGTCACTCAAGAAATGGGATATGAGTATAAACTGGCCAGTGGAATGGATATCAGTAATCAGGGATTGGAATTAAATCTTTCGGCATCCATTCTGAAGAACACTCCGTTGAAGTGGGATTTGTCTTTCAATGCAAGTTATAATAAGAACAAACTGGAGAAACTTCCCGAAAACCAGAAGACAACTGTGATAGGCGACCATAAACTACAAGTAGGACAGTCAGTTGATGCCTTTTGGGTGTATCAAAATAAAGGCATTTATACAAACGACTCAGAAGTTCCTGTTATGAATGGGAAACCACTGAACATAAATGGAGTTCCTTTTAAAGCAGGAGATCCTGTTTGGACAGACGTTGACGGAAACAATCAGATTAACGACAATGACCGTGTGCTGACCGGACATGCCATTCCACCCTATACAGGAGGATTGACTAACCAGTTTGCTTATAAAGGATTCGATTTCAGCTTCAATCTCTTCTTTGCTTTGGGGCATAGTGCTTTAAATCTGCGCGATCAGCAACGTTACGACTTTGCGACTTTGGATAATATTCAGTCCTTGCAGTCTGTCAAGGAGATTTTCTTTTGGCAAAACACTAATCAGCGTGATAATTATCCTATATACAATCCGCAAAGTAGTGTTCATCCTTACCGTGCAGAACAGGATTTGTTCCTTGAAAAGCTGTCATACCTGAAACTGAGAAATATAACTGTTGGTTACACACTTCCTATAAAGAAAGTTGGTAGTAATATACCTAAAAGTTTGTATTTCTATCTGACAGGATCTAATCTGTTATCTTTCAGTAATTTTTCAGCAGGTGATCCGGAATTAGTTAACTTCAATGGTACCTATGACGGGTATTCGCTTCCCATTCCTCGTTCCATTTCTTTGGGACTGAGATTTAAGTTCTAAAAATATCGGAGATGATAAAAAATGAAAAACAATATGAAAAACAATATGAAAAAATTGCGATTAGCTCTTTTCTCCGCACTTGCCTGTTTATTTCTGCAGTCCTGCAATGACTTTCTGGATGTAGATCCCAAACATGCAGCTTCGGAAACCCAACAATGGAAGACCCTTGAAGATACTCGATCAGCATTAATGGGAGTATATGGCTTGACACGCGCAGCCTTAGCCGATAACAATACTCATTGGATATGTGGTGATTTGCGGAAGGGGGATTTTACGGTTTATAAGCGTAGTGACTTACAAGCTGTGTCTGATAATGAATTGAACAAGCCATATGACTTGTTGAAGAAAGTATCTAACTGGAGAAGATTTTATGCGGTAATCAATGCGGCATCTGTTTTTATGGAAAAAGCTCCACGAACTGTCGAACTTGATCGGTCGTATTCTGAACAAAACTTGAAATATGACATTGCTCAAGTACGCGCTTTGAGGGCATTTGCTTATTTTTATATGGTAAGAATTTGGGGAGATGTGCCGTTAGTCACCTATTCTTATGATAACGGAACTTTTCCGTCTATGCCCCGTACAGACGCTCAAACGGTGCTGAGTTATGCTAAGGCAGAACTGTTGACAGCTATAAAGGATTTACCCTATCAATATGGTACTCAAACGAATTTATATTATGGTTCATATGGGGCCCAATGGCAGGGAAAACTGTTCAATAAGTTATCTGCATACTCTGTATTAGCTCACATCTGTGCTTGGCAGGGAAATTATGCAGAAGCCGAGACATATTCTGCATTTATAATAGATCATGCATCTGAGATTAATGCAAAATATACTTCTATTGCCGACTTGACTTCAGAAACAGGGCTGTTTTACTCGAATGCGAGTGTAAAAGGTTCAAGGATTTTAGGATTTAATTTTGCTCACAATGATAACGAAGCAACTCAAAGCGGACATCTTGAACAGTTGACTTTAGCTTATCCATTGGTACAAAAATCCTATCCTGAAATATACATTTCAAAGGACAGCTTATTTTCGATTTTTACCAATTTTGATGACTTGCGGTTTGGAATCATAGATACCATCAAATATTCATCCTATTATGTTCAGAATTTGAATGAAGAAACTCCGGTGTTCAGTAAAATAAAGATTATTCAGGATGGATCGGCGAAAGACAATGATTTCGGAGTCTTTGGCTCGTCTATTGTTTTCACTCGCCTTGAAGATATCACCTTGCTACGGGCTGAAGCATTATGCGCACTAAATAGAAGCACAGAAGCTGTATCCTACCTGAATATGATCCGAACAAATCGTGGATTGAGAGAAGTATCTTTTAAAAAGGATTTTGGGAATAATCGCGAAAGCTTAATTGCCGAGATATTTGAAGAGCGTCGCAGAGAGCTTATGGGAGAAGGCTGGAGGTGGTATGACCTTGTCCGTCGGCAAAAGCTGATGAAAGATAATGAGGCATTCTTGCGACTGATCAGCAGTGGTGGAATCTACTGGCCGGTATCGGAAGATATCATTACTGCTAATTCACAGATTGAACAAAATGAGTTTTGGAAATAAAAAGAAAACGACAATGAATAAGATACTATTTATTTTATGTCTGACTTCGGCTTCCCTTTGGATGCTGTCTTGTACAGATTACGAAGTGGCTTCATATCCTGAGGAAAATGAAACCGAAGTATTTAATGGAACCGTTCTGGATTATTTGTCCACAGGGAATGAAAGGCTGAATTTGAAATTTGATTCTATGATGGTTCTTGTCAACAATATTCCCGATTTCATACAACAGATGGAACAGACGGATGTGCAATATACAGTTTTTGCCATACCGGATGCATGTATCCGTTCCTCATTGGCGCAACTTAACGAGTACCGTAAACAAAAGGAGTTGGGTGAAGCGATTTATTTGAGTGATTTATTAATTGAACCGTTTGTTGTTAAAGATACGATCGTTAATGTTATAACACCGACTTTAAATGATACGATCATTAACGAATATCATTATGATTATAGAGCTGACCTTGAGCGAATGTTATGCAAGTACATTATTAAAGGTAGTTACGATACCGATAATATTCTAGCCAATGAAGGAAATAACTCCTTAAATTCTTTGAAGTACAATTATCAAATGAATATAGAATGTTCTCGCAAACCGGCATCCGGATTTGTAGGCGGAGGAGTCAAACAGCTTATTTTCAGTGATATGAAAAACTCTCAGGTAAAAGATAACTGGAACAGAGTTTCTACGGTATGGAATGATGTTTATACAAATAATGGTATCATTCATATCCTTTCTCCCCAACACAGTTTCGGTTTTGATGAATTTATTTACGTATTTAATAATTATGGCAATGAATATAAGAAGTAAAAATATTGCGCTGCTGTTTTCCTGCGTATTATTAAGCATATCGTGTGTCGATAAATATTTGCCGGATAGTTTGGATGCTTTCGACAGAGACGTCAATTTTACTACAAAACTATATCGTCCTCAACTAGGAAAAAATACTTTGATGTCTGACAACTTTTCATCGGGTAATTCAACGCTTCCTCTTACTTTCGAAATATCACGAATCGTGAGGGCCGACGGAAGTCCTGCACCTGAATTGACGGAATATTTCCCGGTAAAAGTTTGGAAAACTCCATATATGGGTACCGAAAAGTCTATAGAAGAAATAGAAGCTAAAAGAGAAATAGAATATCGTACTCTTTTTCAGGTTAAAAAGCATTCCGGAGAATTTATGATGTGGTCCAATGCCGAATCTTCTTTTGTGCAGTGTGCTCCGAGTGACGGTTATATTTTTGATGTGCTGGTGAAAAACTCGGGAGGATATAAAACTTTTACCGATATGCAGCTTATACCTGTCAGAGAAAGTGATTACGAACCGAGTATATACGATCCGGAAACAGGGTTGGTGCAGGGACAGGACTATGTTACACCAAATTCGTTAACCCTTTTTCAAACAGAAAGTGGAGACTATATGTTTCCTGAAGATGTACATATTTATTTTCGTGAGAACCAAGATAATGATGATGATGTAAAAAGTTTGACTTTTCGTTTTTATGGACCGGATTATACACCGATCTCTCCTTCATCTTTTAATCAGACAGACTGGGCTAATCTGATTCATGGTTTCAATATGGAGAAAACAGATGAATATGTAAAGTATGATGTAGTTTATCCCATGCCATTGGTTGAAATGAAATCAAAATATACCAATAAAGATGGTAATAGAATAAATGTCAATTTTTTATATGACCGTATTACAGCAAGTGGTTATCGTATGACATCCACTATGTCATTTGAATTTGCGATATACAAGGAAGCTCATTGGGAGATAATAGTTGTATTTACAGCAGGAGCCCCCTTGTTTGAAGATGGAAAATAACTAATTAATACCATGATTCTAATATGAGAAATATATTTAAATATGGCTTGTTGGCTATGGCGATTGTCGTCACCTCGGTTGGTGTTCGGGCTCAGGATATTCCTGTCAGTGGTGTAGTCAAAGATAAAAGCAATAATTCTACATTGCCTTATGCTTCTGTTATTGTTAAAAATGAAAGTGGAAAAACTGTGCCTCAGCTTTCAACCACAACTGATGATAACGGACGATTCTCTACAAAAGTTAAGAGTGGTTACCGACTTGTATTCTCTTTCCTGGCGTTCGACAGTCTTTCAGTCAAAGTTACTAAACCTTCAGAACGCATGCAAATATATCTGAGTCCGACAGAGAATATGCTTGATGAAACAGTTGTAGTCGGATTTAAAAGAGTTAGTAAGGCTGCGGTAACAGCATCGGTTACGGTTATTAAAGCAGAAGATCTGGTCAATACTCCTGTTGCTAATCCGATGGAGTTGCTTCAAGGGCGTGTTCCCGGATTAAATATTCAGATGAATAATGGTACTCCCGGAGGTCTTCCAAGTTTTTCAATTCGAGGAGTCTCGGATATTTCCGTTCAATCTTCCGGTGATGGCGAGTTTATGATGGGGCTGACTCCTCCTTTGTTTGTAGTTGACGGTATACCGCAGGAAGACGTAACGGGCTATGATGCAGCTGGTTTGCTGTCAGGTGCGACAGTCAGTCCGTTGGCTATGATTCCACTTGAAGATATTGCGAATATTCAAGTATTGAAAGATGCAGCTGCAACTTCCCTGTATGGTTCAAAAGGTGCTTACGGAGTAATTCTTATAGAAACTAAAAGAGGAGAAACAGCCAAACCGAAAGTTTCTTATTCGGCTAACTTTGTAGTGAAAACACCACCGAGGTTGAGAGATGTACTTGCAGGCGGGGCGGAGAGAGCGCTCAGAATTATGCAAATTTTGGGAAATGATACATCCGCCTATCATGGATATAATGAAATCCATAAATTGCAGGCACTGTCAGATAGCTTGAATCCTTATTACAATAATAATACGGATTGGCAGGGTGTCTTTTATCAGACGACTTACAATCAAACTCATAATCTTAGTTTCTCTGGTAAACCTAATGAGAAATTTGACTATAAGATCAATGCAAACTATTATACGGAAAAAGGAATTGTGAAAAACACGGACTTTAACCGATACGGTATCAGGGCAGCAGTAGGATATAAGCCTAATGATAGATTTCATTTGGATCTAAATCTTGCCACTACATTAACCCGAAATAGTAATGGTAGCGGAAATGCTTTCTCACAATCCGGCGTAGCCGCAGGTTCGGCAGCTTCTTCCTTGTTGCCTCCACCGTCTATGTATACAGCTTCCAATTCTGCATTGTCTGTTTTTTCTGTCCAGGCAGATAATCAGAATGTAGTCTATGATGCAAGTATGAATATCATGTATCTGTTGCCATTTGATATAAGATGGAGAAGTACTTTAGGATATAAATACGGAACTGTGGAGAATGAGAAATTTACGCCGGGTATTTTGAATGCCAATAGGGCTACTTGGAATAACGGTAGTGAATATAGTTATAATATGTATGTTCGTTCATTATTGTCAAGAACCGTAAAATTGGGAATTGTAAATTTTGATTTACAGGGAGGTTTTGAACTTTCATCCGAAAAGTATAGCGGTAACTTTATTATGCTGAATGGATTGGCAAGTGACCATATATGGTCGTCCGGTATGCCGTCCATGGCAGCTGGAAGGTCGAATTTTTCAGATAAAAAGAATACGTTTGCACTTATTATAGATCCTCAGTTATCGCTGCCTGGTGGGAAATACGTATTTACTCCCAATATTCGTCCTGAAATAAATTCATCTTATGGGTCGCAGGCGAAATGGGCAATAAATCCTTCATTAGGATTTCGCTGGAACTTCAGCCGTGAATCTTTTGCTAAAAAATGGAAGTTTCTGGATGCCGGAGCTCTTCGTGTAACTTGGGGACGTAGTACCACTTATAAAGCTAGTATTTATGATATATGGGGAAGTTACAATCTGAGCAAAGATACTTATAATGGAGTTTCTATTATTCCTATTGATAAAAACGCTATGCCGAATCCGGATTTGAAGCCGGTAACGTCAACATCATGGAATCTCGGAACAGACTTATCATTCCTTAATAATAAAATTATGTTCGTTGCCGAGGCGTATTACAAACAAATTGACAATCAGCTAAGTTCGATAGAGTTGGCTAACCACAATGCTTTTAATTCCGTAAGAAGTACGAAAACGAGTCTGGTTAACTATGGATTGGAGTTTTCGTTGAACGTCCGTCCGTTGTCAAGGCAAAGTAATTGGGATTTGAATGTAGCGACTTCACTGGCAATTAATAAAGACGTGATCGCAAAGCTGCCTAACGAGGTGCGGCAGATTATTAACAGTGATGCGGAAGTGGTGAATAAATTAGGTTCTAACGCGATGGGGAATTATCTCTATGTGTATAAAGGCGTATATGCGACTGACGAAGACGTGCCTGTTAATCCGCTGACCGGAGAACGCTTGCGGATGGGAGGGAATACTTCTACTCAAGCATACTTTAAGGCGGGAGACCCTATTTGGGTGGATGTAAATGGTGATTATATCATCGATGAAAAAGACAAGGTGATTGTAGGTAATTCACAGCCGCGAATGACCGGTGGTATTAGTATCAATCTTCGTTATAAAGCGTTTTCTATCAACACTAACTGCTCGTTTACGTTGAGACGTGATATTATCAACAAGGCTCTGGCAGACCGTTTTAGGGCTTATGGAACACCTGTAGCAGGTAAGGTGAACCTTACAGGTAGTGGAGCTTTAACACCTATTGAGGCATATAATTTCTGGACAGAAGATAATATCTATGCCCAATATCCTAATCCGTTTGATTATACCCGTTCAAGTATTATTCAGCCTTTCAGATACGACCAGACATTGTTTATGGAAGATGGCTCTTATTTTAAAATTAACGGTATATCTGTGGCTTATACTATTCCAAAGAAAATGCTGGATTTTTTTAGGATCAGCCGATGTCAGCTTAATTTTAGTATGAACAATATTTATACTTTCTCCAAATATTCAGGCATCAATCCCGAAAATGTAAACAATTTGGGATATGACACATCCGGTGGTTATCCCAATGGTCGTACTGTGACATTTGGTGTCTCAATGGATTTTTAGATGAACGATTAAATATAGAAGAATATGAAAAATATAGTTTTAATAATGACTTTGATAGTATCTTGCCTGTTTGCCGGTTGTGACTCGCTTGCAAATAAGAGTGAAGATAAATTATCGGGTGATGATTTTTGGGCGCAGGGAAATGAGACGAATGCGGAAGCTTTTTTGTTGAGCATATACAATTCGTTTCGGAATGCAACAATGTCACAACGTCCTTTCCTTACGTATAGCGGAGATATGCGGTGCGCTCCAATAACAGCCTACAGCACTGGGGATAAATATGTAGCTTATCTGGCTAACAACGATATGGGTGAATTGCGTAATACATATCCCGATGATGCTAGGGGCGGTTTAATAATGCAATGGGATGTGTTTTATACTGCTATTCAGGATGCCAATATTCTGCTTGCTGAGATAGACAAAGTGCCCGGTATGGATGGATTGAAACGGAGTCGTTTTAAGGCAGAAGCTATTTTCATGCGTAACTTGTCTTATTTCTTCATCGTAAGGGCTTTTGGAGATGTGCCTTATTATACAAATGCCTATAATGAAGCTCCCTTGCCAAGAACCAATATGGTTATAGTTTTGCAAAATTGCCTTGCTGACTTACAACCTTTGCTTGACGATGATCCGGGAGCGGAAGTACTACCATGGTCATATTCATCTTATTCGAGCAAAGGGATTAGAGCCTCCAGAGGTTCTGTCATTGCGCTGATGATGCATATAAACTTGTGGCTTGTACAGTTTGATGCACAAAATAAAGAGCAATATTATAGGAATGTTGTTTCGCTAGGCGAGGAACTGGAACGTAATAATGGAGCTTATTCATTACTTGATATAAATAGAAGTTCCGTGATTTTCGCAGGAGGGTCAGACGAAGGCTTGTTTGAGATTGCACAAAATATAAATTTCAATGAGATATTTATGATGAATGCAAAGTTTTCTGATAATGTTTCCTATTCCTGTCTGAACAAGTATACACCAGTGTTCTGTTATTCAGGAGATTATCTAATGAGTCTGTTCCCTATGTATGAAGATGATGCGAGAAAAGAATTATGGTTTGACGAAAAGATATATTCTACTTCGGTTTCAAGTTCTGCTCCTAAGGAAATCAAGAAATTTTGGAATATTGATACTTATGGAAACGGAACAATTACGTCCAACTCCGGCAATCAAATAGTATTCCGTTATGCAGGTGCACTTTTGTTGTATGCTGAAGCTCTTGCCGCTTTGGGGACTAACGATACGAAAGCCTGCGAATTACTCAACCGGGTCCGCAATAGGGCACATGCTTCCGAAATAAATACCTCGGGTAGTGAACTGATGGATGCTATTTTCTGGGAACGCTGCAGAGAGCTTATCGGTGAAGGACATTACTATTATGATTTGGTTCGTACAGGAAAGGTGTATAACAGAAACTATTGTATGAATCCGATGACGCGTACTAATTTCAATGTGGGGGCATGGACATGGCCTATTCATCGTAATGCGTTGAAAAACAACACACAGATTGGATTGAATTTATTTTGGGAGTAACTCTGATAAACTTAAAATGTATAGATATGAAAAATAATATCAAATTATGGAAGAAAATTGTCGGATGTTGCCTTTTGGCAGTACTCATGTACAATTGTGCCGATGATAGTTATTTAATTGATGGTGGAAAAGCGAACCCTTATTATAATGGGAATATGATGCAATATTTGGAATCAAGACCCGATTATTTTAAAGATTTGGTGGAAGTCATCCGGCTGTCCGGTATGGAGGATGTTTTTGAAGACGAACAAATTACCTTTTTTGCACCTACCGATTGGTCAATCCGTGGTAGTTTTAATTATCTGAACCGTATTTGGTATCGTATGGGGCATGATAGCATCAAGAGTTTTAGTCAGATAAAACCGGAAGTCTGGCGTGAAATGCTGTCAATGTACATTGTAAAAGATAAATATTTGCTGAAAGATATACCTCAAATTGATACGACTGCCATAGCAGCCTATCCGGGACAGGCATTTTTATCTTATGGTCAGCAGCCTATGAACATGGGTGTTGTTTATTATGATGCAAACAATGTGAAATATGCCGGTGCAAGACAAATCATATACTCTTATGTCTATGATTTCACTATAGGAGATATGAAAAACGCTTATGTAGCAACATCTGATATACAACCGACTAACGGAGTGGTACATGTACTCAGATTAACCGATCATGCATTTGGTTTTGAACCATATCTTTTCGCTACCAAAGCTATAAATGCGACAATAGAAACAGAACCGGATAATTAACTATAAATAAAGATAGTACAATGAAACATATTACCATCTATTCGTTAATGATTGTTTGCTCCGTATTCACTTCGTTATTGGTAACATCCTGTAACAGTGATCTGAACAGCAATATTAAAGATGATCCGTACAGTGGAGGAAAAGCTCCGCTTGGAATCGGTTTGCTGGCTGAATCTCCTTCTCCGGAAAGCGCTTATCCCAATGATACGGTTGTATTCAAAGCAAAAGGGATGTTGAACTGGTGTGATCCGCAATCAGGACGTTACGATTTCAAGTTCTATATTTCTGATGAAGAAACTAAAATTGTAACTGCTACCGACACGACAATCACCGTGAAAGTACCTGGAAATCTTAGTTCGGGTACGGCTTATATTGTATTGAAAGAACAGGTTTTCTATGGACCTCGTCTCACTGTATTAGGAAATATTAAGATAGATCAGTCATACGGCTTTAAAGGCACTTCGGGACCTATTTACGATTGTGCGGAACATTATTCAAAAGCACGGGTATATTATCCTGTTGGCGACTATATGCAGGCCTACTACAATGAAAATAGCTCGCAGAGGTTTTCTTGTATATCTATGGTTTTGACAGACGGCTCTGTATCGGGAAAATGGGTAACTGACTTCAAACTTGATCCTGGTCAGGGAGCCGGCATTGATCTGGCCAATCCGGGAGTGACAGATATTGAATGTTACCTTAATTCATTTACTTATTTTCCTAGTGACCACAGGGTTCTTCTGTCGGGTAAATTTTCAGAATACGGCTGGGATAAGTTGCCGGTCAATAACATCACGATAGCTACTAATGAAGTAGCCTCGTATTATAAAACTGTAGCGCTGCCTTCGAAAAAGAATAATACAAGCATAAATTGTAAGATACCGGTATTCAACGGGGGAACTCTTGAAGCGCCTGTCCGTACATTTATAACTTCCAATGAGAAGGTGGTAGCAGTAGGAAATATTACAAACTACTGTCGTATTAATACCGAAAAATCCTATGCTGAGAGTATGGTTTTGGATTATTCGAAGGTTGCGAGTGTATTGCGTATGTCAAGGACTGGAGAACTTGATGATAGCTATCGCAGGGATGCAGAAGGAGTTATCGGGCAGATTTTAGATGCTTGTATGGTCGAAAGTGACGGTATTGTCATAGTAGGGACATTCAGCAGTTTCGATGGACAGTCTGTGAAGAATATTGTGAAGTTGAATGCCGAAGGTACCCTTGATGAAACTTTTATGAGAAACATCGGTACGGGCGCAAATGGAAGTATTACTAAAATCCGGTACAATAAAAACAAAAAGAAAATCCTTATAACTGGGGAGTTTTCTGAGTTCAACGGTATTCCTGCACAGAGTGTAGTTATGTTGAATGATGATGGCACACGTGATGAAATTTTCAAGATCGGAAAAATGGAAGGAGGATTGGCCAATTTTGCCTGTCTGCTTGATAATGATAATATTGTTGTTTCAGGTGCGTTTACGAAATACGATGGTGTAACTCGCCGTGGTTTCCTTATATTGGGTCGTGATGGAAAGGCGCTGCAACAATTTAATGTGCCGGGCATCTTCCAGGGTGAACTCTACAAAGTAATTGAAACTCGTACTTCGACCAATTCAAACGGATTGCTGCTGCTTGGTGATTTCAGTCGTTTTGATGGTAATATGGTTCGCAATGCGATGATGATAGAAGTTGATTATGAATAACTTATTATGAAATACAATGGAAAAGTTGATAAAAAATATAATGCTTTGCCTGTTTGCTGTATTTGCATTCTCGTGCAATGAGGATATGGAAAGGCTTTTGACTGATGATTATCCGGAGTCGGGTACTGAATATACTACGGGACACGTATTGATGGTGGTTATCGATGGTGCATCCGGAATAGCCGTTAATGAGGCGTACAATACACGAAAGGCTCCAGTTATCCGCTCCATGACGGATAAATCTTTGTTTACTTTTTACGGACTTGCCGACAATGAAGAAGGGGTAAGTAAAGAACGTGGATGGGCAAATTTGCTGACCGGAACAACAAAGAACGGGCTTGATGTCAATCAAGGAATTGACGAACTCGAAACGCCTTCTTTTCTTCAACGATTGAAAGAGGCGGATGAAAATCTAAAAGTCAGCTTTTATTCTTCCGATACGGAGTTTTTCGGAGCTTTCGGGAGTGTTGCCGATACTAAAAGAAAGACTTCGGCCGACAGTGAAACCGCTGATGCTCTTATTGCTGAAATCAATGGTGAAACAATCTCGGATATCGTAGTTGCACAGTTCGGCGGTGTTCAACAGACTGGTGAGCAACATGGATTCTGGAGCAATGAGACAACTCCTACCAGTGAGGTTATTGATGCGATTTACAATGTAGATGCTTTCATCGGTAAAATAATGAAAGCACTTGAAGCGCGTCCGCGTTACGTTCAGGAAAACTGGCTTGTAGTTATTACATCTTCTTATGGTGGTGTTTATGAAGGTAATGTAACTCCGGCATCGTTGTATGATGATCCGCGTCTCAATTCTTTCATGATGCTCTATAACAGTCGGTTTGCATCCAAATTGTTGCAAAGGCCGGGCTCGGATGAACTACAATACAAATTCTATAGTCCTTATTTCGTCGGTCCCGGACAAAAAGCGACAACAAATGCCGTTATGACTGGAAATACCGAGTTTTTTAATATGGGTAAACGATGGAGTTCCAATCCGGATGAAGAGGTGGATAAAAGTGGATATACCATTCAGTTTAAAATGTTTGATAAGCACGGCGACCCTTGGGGTAATAGAAATATAATATCGAAAAGATACCAAAAAGCAGGTACAGGTTGGCAGCTAATGTTTTCTAATAATACGCAAGTCGAATTTGCTGCTAATTTTAAAGAGGGTTCTTCGGTTTTCCGCTTACCATCTACGAGACGTGACGGATCATGGCATTCTTATACGCTAGTTATAAAAGAGGTTGATGATACCCAGAAAGGTGACTCCATCTTATTTTATCTTGACGGTAAGTATCAGATGGGATGTAAGATAGACGGCAGTAAAGATATGTGGACAGATGCGCCTCTTGCCATCGGACATACGTTTTCTCCGGACAGACCTAGTCAGGCAAATCTATATATAAACGATCTCCAGTTTTACAACGTTGCTCTACCTGCTGATATTATTGCGGAGTATCATTGTACTACAAAACTGGACCTTTTGGGTGAATTATATCCGTATTGGAATAATCTGGTGGGTTATTACCCCAACGATCGCGAAGATGATATCGGATTATCTTATTTGGAAGATTATTCGAAATATACATCAAAAGATAAAAGATTATACTTCAATAAACCGGTTGGTACGTTTGCGCCTACCGATGATTACGTAACGCGCAGGCAGGAGAGTATTGTAACGGATAAGGTATGCCCACTTATAGACGATTCCTACTATAAAACGGTTCTTAATACAGTCGATTTATCCTATCAGATTTTTCAGTGGTTTGGAGAGCCGGTTGATTCTTCCTGGAATTTCGATGGTGAAGGCTGGGCATTAGATTACGTTTCTTTAAATAATTAAATTAGAATGCAATATGAAATGCTTTAATAAACTAAAAGCCGACTATGCAGTTTTGCTGTCATTCATTTCCTGTATGTTTTTTATGGGAAGCTGCAACATTGCTTATCAATATGATATCGAAAGCGGGACAGAGGATGATACCGCCGATTCTACCAATGTAACCATAGTAACAGGTGAAGGAATCGATGTCAGTATGTATGAAAGTGCCCGTATTTTTCCAGGTTTGGTAGATACTTTAGTCGATAATACTGTCAATACACTGCTTGCGCTTGATTTAAGCAAGAGATACATTCCTGCATACGATCTGGACGTGCAACAAGTTCCTCGTCCGATATACAGCACCGGGCTTTATGCCGGAGCAGGTGAATTGATTACTATAACCATTAATGACAACACTATGGGGTTGACGGTTATCATCGGTTCTCATTTAGATGATTTGACGGATATTTCTCCCTACTTGCGTTTGCCGGTAGTTACTACTTCGAAGCAACTGTTCCCGGGAAAAAACACGATTCGTAATCCTTTGGGAGGTATGATATGGATCGAAAAAAGCAAGGATGTGAATGGTAGTGCGGATTTTGTTATGGAGATTAACGGGGCTTATCGTTCGCCTGATTTTATTGTCGGTTCTACTGATGTAACAGCGTGGGTTGAGCAGTTGCGTACAACGACTGTACCGTGGCTCGAGTTGCGTGGCCGGCATGTCGCTTTTTCCGTTCAGCGTGAGCGATTATTGGATATGATAAATGATGATCCTATCATTGCTGAAAAGATGCCGAACACACTGGAAGCATGGGACAATGCTGTCGAGACCTATTATTATAACTATTACAGTTTGCAGGTTGGGGCACAGGATTTTTCAATGCGTGCTCCCGATTTTCCTGAGCGTGTGGTGCTGGATGTGGAGTTGTTGGACAATCTGTATATTCGTAATGCCGATTATGGTGTAGTGGCATTGAATACAAATTATCTGTTGAATGAGCTGGCTAGCTATCAAACGTTGAAATCCGGTAATTCTGTTGCTATTTTTAATGCGTTATATAGAAATTACTCTTTCAGAGATATAAAATCACCCTGGTGGAGCGAAGTATCTGATGCGGTAAAAGCAATTCCCCTATATCGCATGGCTGAGAAAGGATTAAGAGAGGATGGGTATCCGATGGGACCGATTTTCCCGGAAGAAGGCAGTAGCATTGCGGAGCAATTCCCCAAAGCATTGGCATATGCAGATACCGATAGTAGCCGCTGGTTTGTATCTGATATAAAGTCGGAAGTACGGCCGACATACGCATTGGCAAGCCTCGTTCAATTAGCTAACTACAAAGATGACGATTGGGCTTTTTATATAGAGTTGAACCGTATGATTAAAGATAAAATTTCCATAGATCATTCTACTTCTACCTATTTCTTTAAGGCTTTATGTGACTATTTTAAGGAAGATTTTTCACCATTCTTTGAGCATTGGGGCTATTCGCTGACAGACGAAGCCCGTAGTTATGCATCGAAATATCCGCTGATGGATAAAGCCATATGGAAATACTCGCCTCTGGCAGAAAATCCATCAAGTGGTGTGGTTGATTTCCCAAGTAACGGGTATCACTACCGTCATAATCGAGCTGACTGGGAGATTTATGCACTGGATGCAAATGGAAGCGATAACTTTAATTCAGGGCAGTCGCCGGACCGATTGCTGGACAGCGACAAATCAACAGGATGGACTTCATATTACAACAACGATACAAGTACTCCGCCACTTCCGTATTATTTGTTTATTGATATGAAAGAGACGACAGATGTTAATGGTGTATTTCTGGCTGGCAACAACTCAGACTTTGCGGCAACTAAGCTGATTATCGAGACTCCTGTCAATCAGGATATTATTAATGATCCGCTTGACGAAAATATAGTTTGGAGGGAAATTGTGCAGATTGATTCCATTGCACATCCCGAGTTGCCCAATATTAAAAGTGAGGGTTTCTATGATTTTCCGTCAAAAGAACAAGTGAGATATCTGCGTATAAAACTTCCTGAACCTAATCGTAATGATAACTGGAATGAAACAGATATGTCTCGTTTTAGGTTCAGAGTACAGTCGTTTACCGAGTTTGGTACATTTTATTATAAACCGTAAATTTATATCAGATGAATAAACTATTAAATATTCTCACATACAGCTTGCTTGTTGTTTGTGTCCTGGCATTTAACTATGCTTGCACGGAATACGATACACCTGCTGAAATAGCAGACGATGGAACTATAGATACCGGCATATCTACCAAAATCCATCGTAAAGTATTATGGATAAATATAGATGGTGCGGTTGGTGAAGTGGTGAAGAACTCCCTTCCTGCCGATGGTGCCATTGCTAAGATGTTGAAAAATAGTAAATATTCGTGGACAGGAGTTAGTGACAATCGAACCCTGTCTGTCGAGAGGAACGAAGACCCTGTAACGTGGGCAACCATGCTCACTGGGGTCATACCCGAAAAGCACAGTATAACCGATGAATCTTATACTGCTAATGTGGAGTACAATCCGAACAATCCGAATGAAAAGGTAATTCACTATCAAAACATTATTAGCTATATTTCGAATAATGACGTGAATATGCTTTCATTGTGTGTGACACCTTGGGCGAAACTGAACAAAAATATGCTTAACAATGCTAAGACTACCATTACTTCAGAAAATGACGTTCAAACTCGGGATGTGGTTCTCAATCATATTGCGAATGAAGATTACACATTCATTCTGGCCGATTTTTCAGGAATGTTGGAGGCTGGGAAGAGTGGGGGATTCAAAGCGGACAACGCCGCTTATGTCAGTGCACTTGAAGCTATAGACGGATACATTGGTGAATTTTTGTCGGCGATTGATGCCCGTGAGAATGCATTTTACGAAGACTGGCTTATTGTTGTAACTTCCAATCACGGTGGATCGGCTGATGGTCGTTATGGTGGCACTTCGGAAGTGGAGCGTAACACGTTTGGTCTGTTTTACTACAATCATTATACGGAAAAACAATTGAATGGTAATAGACTATACGGTGCATATTTTGATTCTCAGAATGAATACAAGGCTGTCGTTTTTGATAGTATAGGTAAATATTATTCTTTAGGTATGGATGCATTTTCTATGGAGATCATAATGCGTATGGTTCCTAGGCAGGACGGTACATATAATGGTAACAATTGGGATCGCATACTTGGAAAAGCCGGCTGGGGACTATATAGGCAGAGAGGAACTGTATCCATGAGAACAAATCCTAAGGAAGGTCCTGCTCTTGAGCAAGCTATTACCGGATACAATGATTCTAAATGGCATCACTATGGTGTTAGCATAAGTTCCGCTGCCTCCGGAAGGAGAAATTGGCTCATTACTTTAGATGGTAAGTTGCAGGGATCTGGAACTACGGATACCCAAGGATTGGCTCCGGATTCAAGCCTTTTGGCGATAGGTGGTTATTCTGTGCCAACTTCCTATTATATATCGGAAGTACGTCTATGGAAAAAGGATCTTGCTGAAAGAGAATTTTTGCAACTATCGGGAGAAATTGATATTGAACCTTCTAGTGATATGCTCGGCTATTGGAAATTCAAGCCAACAGAGCAACTTGAGAAATTAGAGGAGGATACATTAGTAATTAAAAATCAGATACAAGGTGGACTCAATATGTATTATATTAAAGATAAAACAAGCAGTTCTCCGATTATCGAACAGAAAGCTTCTGCCATGTTTGCAAATACATTGCCTACCAATGTCAATGCTGAAAGAATCTGTGTTGAGAATACGCTGATAGTACCGCAAATTCTCTATTGGTTAGGCATCTCGGTGCCATCCACATTAGATGGATACGTGTTTATCAATAACTATGCGCTTTCAGAAGAATGGCGCGAAGAGGTGGATACGGAATAATTTGACGAAAAAAGAAAACTTTGTTTGATGCTGGAATTAATGGAGGAGTATCGATTAAATATTTATGTCGGTACTCTTCTCACTCAATTAATAAAGTTGTGATTATAGTTTTTTATCAATCATAAAAGACATCTGTAAGAAATATTATGAAGACAATTAAATTATCAATCCTATTTCTTGTCCAGATACTATTACTTTCATGTAGCGAACAAGTGTATGTCGATGGCACTTCCAAGCAAGTTATAAAAAGAGATAAGATGATTACTCAAGCTATCAGTCAACTTACACCCCAAAACAAACTGCTTGTAGAGGAGATTAATAAAAATGTTCAGGATACCATACTTGAACGATTAAACATGAATATTGCAGGGAGATGGAATGATTCATCCTTGTCCTTAACTTTGATGAAGTCCACTATAAAGTTTGTACCGGTTATTGATTCGCCTTCAAGATTATATTTAGTGAACGATTCAGAAAAGGTATTTAGAATTCCAGAAAAGTTTGCTTGTTTTTATGGGCAGAATGATAATGGGGAAACAATATATTTTTATGCTATATATCATGCTGAAAACTTTATGAAAGACACGAATCCGAAAAGTTATTATCAAGGATATGTTGAAGTGTTTGGGAAGGAAGCTGCGGACAAGATGGTAGAAAGTAGTATAAAGAGGACAGAAGCGGAAAGATGGGAAATTATGTCGTTTACACCGCAGAAAAATGAAACAAAGAAGTTTGAATATGCTAGAGAGCATTCTGATGATGGGACATTTTTTATTTTAACTCGAGAAAATACTTATCCTCATATATGTTTCTTTAAGGATAAAAAGCCTTATTATTGTTGGGGAGCAAATCAAGATGAATTGTCTATGGAACCTTTGGAAAATTATTTGAAACCATAGTTAATACGGAATAGTTCTGTATAATTTATCAGCCCTTCACCTTCTCTCTACATCCCTTATCAAATGGGGAAGAGCGGGTGAAGGGCTACCTGTTTCATGGCTCTTTCATTGTTCTTTATATTTTAAATCCACCGATACCCTGTAATTACCCGGAACCGGAGTATATATCGGTTGATAGATCGTCCCTTTATTTTGCAATTTCTTTTCTGCCATTAACCTCTTGATATGGCGATATGCAGTGATTTGCGTCATTCCGCAGAGATATTGAAAATCTTTCCGGGTGATAATCTGATTTTCAGCAAAATATTCAGTTAGTTTCATGTCTATTTCTACTTCTGATAAATTGGCGGAGTGCGGTCTGATTTTAGAACGCTGGAATTTCATGTGACACAATTCCCCTTTCAATTCTTTATCAGCTTTAAACTTTATAGCTTTCAATTTTACCCGGTGCACACGTTTGTCTTTCGGGTTACGTATTTCTTCTTCGCAGGAAAGAGTGACCTGAAAGGATCCTAATCCATCGACATGCACCTTTTTACCTTCCAGGAGGCACTGAGCTACTTCATTTTTCAGTTCTTCCAAGGTTGAAATAATGTCCGATACTCTTAATGTGGAGCGATCATGGATGCGATAAGCCAGTTTCTCGGTATTGACGGTCTCAAAACTTACCGGACGGGCATGATAACGCGTCTTGTTCTTTTTCTCCTTTGGCATCGGAGTCTTATATAATTCAAATTGTACTGCCATTTCTGCTTTATCTTTAAATGATTTCTTGTTTTTAGTGCTGATATTTTATACTTATCATTACTATGATAAGATCTTATCACAATAATGATGTAATTTTATCATAATAGTGATAATATCTTATCACATTTGTGATAAATATAATTTGTCGGTGACAAAGATAAGGTTTAATAGTATGATAAACAAGAAATGATAGGATATTAATGATAAGTCTGGTTTTCAAAAAATGAATAGGATGAAAAGTTGCAAATGGCTTTTTTTTGATATTATATTCGCATCCATTAATCATAAAAAAAAGAAGAAAATGGAACAAAAAAATGGTTGGTTTGCCTTTTGGCAAAAATTGATGAAGTGTCTTTCAAAACAAGATGAAACGGGAATAGGGGATACAAAAAGTGTAGCACCTGTCAATACTATTATTCAGTCGATTAAGGGGGTATCATCGTCTAAAGAAAAAGACTCATCGAAAGTGAAGTCACTAACTGAGAGCGTAGATACTTTTTTAAAATCCCGCTATGATTTCCGCTACAATGTGCTGACAGAAGAAACGGAATATCGTTTGTTGGAACGAATGGAGGAAGGATTTGCACCTGTGAATCAGCGTGTCTTAAATACATTCTGCCTGGAAGCTCACGAATCAGGTATTTCTTGTTGGGATCGTGATCTTTCACGCTGTATTTTCTCCACCCGTATTGCAGAGTATCATCCTTTCAAACTTTATTTGGAAGAATTGCCGGTATGGGATGGAGTGGACCGTTTGGCGGCTTTGGCACGCAGAGTTTCGAGAGACCAATTGTGGGTGAAAGAATTCCATATATGGATGCGGGGTATGACAGCACAATGGATGGGGGTTACGGGAAGTCATGCCAATAGTGTGGCGCCTTTGCTTATCAGTACGGAGCAAGGATATTTAAAGTCTACCTTTTGCAAATCGCTACTTCCTCCTGCGCTTCAGCGTTATTATATGGATAAGGTGGATTTAACCAGTCAAGGGCATATAGAACGGAGATTGGCGGAGATGGGACTTCTCAATCTGGATGAGTTTGATAAATATGCTCCGACGAAAATGCCGTTATTGAAGAATCTGATGCAGATGGCTTCATTAAGCCTGTGCAAAGCTTATCAGAAAAATTATCGCTCGCTACCTCGTATAGCATCTTTTATCGGGACATCGAATCGAAAAGATTTATTGACTGACCCGACTGGTAGTCGCAGGTTTATTTGTGTGCTGGTAGAGTATCCTATCGATTGTGAGGGGATTGACTATGCACAACTTTATGCTCAATTGAAAGCGGAGATTTTGGCGGGTGAACATTATTGGTTTACAAAAGAGGAAGAGACGGAATTGCAGCAAAGTAACATGACGTTCTATCGTCAGGGACCTGTGGAAGACGTATTGCGTTCCTGTTATCGGGCGGCAGAAAAAGGAGAAGGGTGTGAACTTCTTTCGTCTGCTGATATCTTTCAGCGATTGAAGAAGATAAATCCGGCAGCTATGCGTGGGGCAAATCCGGCGAGTTTGGCACAAATACTGATAGCAGTGGGGATAGAACGTAAGCATACCAAGTTTGGGAATGTGTATCGGGTAGTCTCCGTCTGATGGGAGGTGAAGCGGATGGTGAACAGGAGACCTTCACCCGCAATCGTCGTGCCAGAGGGAGTTGTGAAGGGTGAAGGGAGGAAAGGAGATTTGCTTATTTGGGATGAAAAATTGTATCCTTTTTGGGGACACTCTTTCCTTTTCTTTTTCGTTTTTTCTTCTTATCTTGCGAATGATAATTCATCTCATGTAAAAAGGTGAAGTAGAGAGATGTTTGATTATGGACAACATAAAATTTAATAGAAAATGAAAAACATTATTTTAATAGTAAGTTTATTATTGATGGGTGTGAGTAGTCGGGCAGACATATTGAACTCTTCTGATAATAAGAATGTGGCAGATAAATTTGATCCGATGCTTAAAGCAGCGTTGTTCCAAATGAAGATTATAGCTGATACCAGCTCTATTTTATTATCGGATATTGATTACGTGGAGGATTTGGAGCTGAAAACCAGTTTATGGATTAATAATGACGTGAATAGAGCGAAAACTACGAGACATGAAATTACCTCATTAAAAGGCCTTGAGTATTTTTCTTCTCTACGTCGGTTAAAGTTGGTGGGAAATCGGACTGATACATTGGAGTGTATTCCTGATTTTTCTAGATTTAAAGAACTTCGTGAGTTGGAAATTATACAAATCTACCTTCCGAAACTGGATATAAGTGGTTGTAAAAATCTCACGAATTTAAGTTGTAGAAGTTGTGATTTGAATACGATAGACTTGAAAAAGAATATTCAATTAAGAACTTTAGATTGTACTTATAACCGACTGATAGAATTGGATCTTAGTCATAATAAACAACTTCGAACGGTTATTGTTAAATCTCAAAGAAATAAAGGATTACTTTCGGAAGGAGGTCGTGCCGGGATATTATCTAAGTTGATTCTTCCGGATAACCGATCGAATACAGAAGGAATAAGTATACTTGAATGTTCGGATAATAATCTGGAGAAATTGGATATTAGTCGATCACCGCATCTTAGAAAAATAAATTGTAGTTGGAATAAGCTAAAAGCACTTGAAACATCACATAATCAAGAATTGCGGGAACTAAATTGTGAAGCAAATTATATTGGAGAGTTGGATTTTAGTGCTAACCTAAAGATGGAATTTTTAACTTGCGGATTGCAGGGATATGAGTGGATACGCCAAGAAGGGAATGATTATCGTTTATTGAAGAAATTGATACTCCCTGAGCAAAAAGAGAATGTGGAAGGAGGTTCGCTGCGTAAACTTTCTATTAAAGAAATATCAGAAGAAGCAATTCCGGTTTTTAGTGACTACCCTTATTTAAAAGAATTAAATTGTGCTGATAACAGACTAAAAACAATTGATCTTAGTGCAAATATATATTTGGAGGTTTTGGATTGTAGTAGTAATGCTATATCTCAGCTTGATTTGCATTCAAATGTCAACTTGTATTCGTTGAATATTTTAAATTGTCCATTGCAAGTATTGGACTTGTCCCAGACAAAAGTGAAGCTAATTATGTGTGATTTCTATGATAGAAGAGAGAAGGGTGTGAAAAATGGATACATATCTGGTTTGTATTTAAAATTGATTGTTCCTAAAGGATACCATGCTGAAACTATAAACTTTAGAACCCCCACCTTAGAAACTGCCTCTTTTGAAAATGGCTCTATATATAATTATTTACCTCCACAATATGTCAGGATGGTAGTGTCAGGAAAATAGATACAAAACCTGATATAGCAGATAAAAAACAGCTGGAAATTTCTGGTAATGGATTATTTTTAAACCTATTGAGTGATTTTTGAACTCTTTATTTTGTATCATTTTAAGGAATTGGAGTATTTTGAATGATTTGAGTACTCATTTCTTTTCTATTTTTATCAACTTTGCCACTGTGAATCATTCGATGATTTGCGGTGGCTTTTAAATTTTAATAAATAATAGAATAGACATGAATTGCACAAAGATGAAAAAACTTTTTAGAAAAGGTACGTTGAGTATACTTCTTTTAGGAGTAATAACGTTTTTCACTTATCCGCTCTCAGCCCAAACAAATAGTAGATCCGGTAAAGGATTATATGAAATCTTTAGTACTAAAATACCGGACGGGGCGCAGTGGAAAGCTCAGGATAATAAATTTGTCCGTGATGGGGGATACTCTAAAAAATCAGAAAATTATATATATGTAGGAGCCTCTAAAAGTCCGGCAGAGTTGACCGGGCTATCCATTCCTATTCGCGAGAATCCGGGACCGGGTGAGTTTCGCTATATCACTTTTGCCTGGGTAAAATGGGGAGGTGATCAAATTGGAATGAAATTTCATGTTTCCGAAAAGTCTGCAAATCAAAAAGGCAAGAAATATGATTTTACTTATATAGCCGGTAAGTCCAAGGATTTGATAAATCCGATGGAAGGTCTTAATCTCGGTGAGCTACCGGGACACTGGATGGTGATGACCAGGGACTTATGGAAAGATTTTGGTAATATTACGTTGACCGGTATTTCTTTTATCTGCCCGGAGAGGCGTGATGCAGGATTTGATGAAATCTTTCTCGCTAAGACACAGGATGATATAAAGAATGCTCCGAAAGTACTTCCGAGCGAAATTGCAACTCCGGTACCCGTTGATGGAGAAGAGGAAGGGCTGGTATATGAAGAGGGAACAACTAATGAGGATGAACAACCGCAAGGGGTACAGATTGACTGGGCTGCACAGATTAAAGCGGGAGGATTCATGATGTATCCGTTGTATTTGCTTGGATTGCTTGCCTTAGTAATAGCTTTGCAACGCTTGCTAACTTCAAGAGAAGGAAGACTGGCACCAAAAGGACTGCGTAAAACAGTCAGCGAATGCCTTGCACAAGGAGATTTGAAAGGTGCGATTGCAGCCTGTGATAAATACCCTTCCACATTAGGAAATTCGCTGCGTTTTATTTTCGAGCATGTGAAAGCCGGAAGAGAAGCTGTCAGCCAGACAGCTGGTGATATGGCCGCACGTGATATCCGTACACATTTGTCACGCATATATCCTTTGTCAGTCATAGCTTCCCTGTCGCCCCTTATCGGTTTGCTGGGAACAGTTGTCGGTATGATCGAAGCGTTTGGTCTGGTAGCATTGTATGGTGACGAAGGCGGTGCTTCTATATTGTCCGATTCTATTTCAAAAGCTTTGATTACGACTGCTGCCGGTTTGATCATCGCAGCTCCTGCCATTGCTTTGTATTTCATTATTAAAAATCGTATTATGAAATTGGCTTCTTTGGTGGAAGTAGAAGTTGAAAATGTAATTACTACTCTCTATCTGGAAGGAGATTCGACGGATATGAACACACCGGGGAGTAAGGAGGAAAAGCATGAGACTAAACTATGATGAAGAAGACAAAGTAGAGGTGCAGATGTCGCCCTTGATAGACTGCGTCTTTCTGCTACTGATCTTCTTCCTTGTGACTACTATGATGAAGAAGTGGGAAATGCAAATACCTTTATCACTTCCTTCAATGACTTCCAGCTTGTCTACTACTCGTGCCGGAGAGGAAGCTGTTATCATAGCAGTGGATGAGGAGAAAAATGTGTATCAGGTAGTAGGACATGATGCGTATACTGGTGAGAACCACTATGTGCCGATTTCTGATCTGAATACTTTCCTTACAGAACTCCGCAACAGTGAAGGTACGGAAATAGCCATCGATGTGGCGGCTTACCGGACTGTACCCGTAAATACGGTAATAGAGATATTCGATCAATGTCAAATACAAGGATTCACGCGTACGCGTGTCCGTTTGGGTAGTAAACCTTATTAAGCTTATGAGACTATCACTATTTAATAACGAAGATGAACCGGAAGTGTCTATGTCGCCCTTGATCGACTGTGTGTTTCTGCTATTGATCTTCTTTCTTGTCTCTACAATGACGAAGGTGAAAAACAGGGATATTTCAGTGGATCTGCCGACTTCGGAATCAGCTATAAAACTGAAACCGGATGATAAACAGGCTATTGTAGGACTGGATGCTGAAGGTAACTTCTATTGGGACGGACAACCTTGTTCGACCAATTTCATGATGGAACAATTGCGGGAGACCTGTATCTCTGATCCGGGGCGGCGTATCCGCATTGATATGGATAAAAACACTCCATTCGGACGTTTTGTGGAAGTAATGGATGCTTGTCAGTTTTATAATTTAACGAATATAGGAATACGAACATATGACGAAAACTACAACAGGGAGTAGCCGTCTGACGGTTATCCTATCATGGGTTATTGCACTGGTCTGTCTGGTAGGAGGAGCGTTGTTTATCTGGCTGATGCCATCACCAGGACAGGGAGCTATTGACTTGCAAGCGAAAAAACAGAAATCTCCGAAAAGTATCAGTGATAAAATAAAGCAGGAGCAGGCTCAGCGGGAGCTTCCCGCTAATTATTCTGAGCAATTAGTGAAGCAGTCGGAAGTATTGGTCAAGAAAAATTTGGAAGATCAGCTTCGTAAATTTCAGGAAATGGCTAAGAAGATGAGGCAGCGGAAAAATGAATTGTTGACTAAAGTAGAGCAAAGAAAGTTACCACGTACGGCACCGGATGATGCTAATGATACTTCGAAAGCAAGGAATATTCCGCAGGCGGGCAAGTTATCTGCGAATCCGTCGGTAGAAGATATGTATGCTCTTTTAAGAGAATATGAGGCTGAAATACAGCAGAACCATTTGGCTGCCAATGCAGCTAAACAAGCGCTTTCCAAGGGACTTTCGTTTCCCGAGGTTTATAGTTCTCTGAAGACAGGTTCTTCCCGTATGCCAAGTTTTGATGAACTGATTCGAATGCAGACTAAAGGAGGGGAATGGGCTACTTCAGCGGGAAGTAATGCCAGCGCAGGTCTGGAAATAAAAAGTACGGCAGACTTGAACAATTACCGTGGTCTGTTGGGACAAGCGACCCGACAAGTCGGACTTGCTCAATCTCGGTTGGAAAATCTCTTTGGAGTAGTGAAGCAGGTCGGAAAGCCCGGTGGCGGCTTTGGAATTGGCAATGGTCAGCCGGGCGGAGGTGAAGGCAGTGGCAATGGGAACGGTTTCGGTGGCATGGGGGAGGCAGCTCAGGGCAGTGGAAACAGACGTCCGATGAATGCTTATGCAGGTCCCCGGCTTAATCAGGAAATGGTAAAAGCTCAGGCATTGCCCGGACGGCGTTTCTCAAAAAGCGCGGATCGTAAAGGGTGGTTATATATTAACACATGGTATATGATAGGACCGTGGGAAAGCTTTGGGCGAGAGGACTTTTCGATTGTCCATCCGCCTGAGATATCTGTGGACTTTGATGCGGTATATACTGACGGACAAGTAGGTACAGGGGTGATGGAAACGGATTCTCATCCGATAAAGGTCATAGGGGAAGAAGTGTATTTGGATGGTACGCTGCGATGGAAGTTTATGCAAAGTGAATCAATGCATAATACGGTTCCTGTCACTACCGGACATTCTACTTATTATGCTTATACGGAACTTTATTTTGATGAGGCTACTACCATGCTGGTTGCCATCGGTACGGATGATAGTGGTCGGGTATGGATAAATGGTAAGGATGTATGGCGCGATTATGGTACCAGTTGGTATAATATTGACGAACATATTGCTCCTTTCCAGTTCCGTCAAGGGTGGAACCGTATTCTTGTGCGATTGGAAAATGGCGGAGGAGGAGCGTGTGGTTTCAGTTTCTTAATTATTCCACAAGAGTAATATGATACACGTTGGCCGGCTTATAGAAATTGAACTACATCGACAAGGATTGTCTGTCACTTGGTTTGCAGAACAGCTTTGTTGTGCGCGGACCAATGTGTATAAAATCTTCGGGAAGTCAAGTATTGATACCGAACTCCTTTTGAGAATCTCTGATATCTTGCAATATGACTTTTTTCAATGTTACTCAGCATGTTTAAAGAACAAAAAGGAAATGATGTAGTTGTGGATACATCATTTCCTCCTCTTTTATAATTTTAGTTTTGTACCGATTGTCGTTTTCTTTTTTGTCCGAAGGTATTGAACCGATAGGCAATATATGCCATAAAATATACGTTAGATGTACTGGATTCTCTGTCGGTGATAGAATTCTCGGAAATGGAACGTTCCGAACTTTCATTCTCACGGAGGATATCATATAGGTGAAATCGGACGGTTGCCTTTTTCTTCTTGAGGAAGCTTTTCGATATTTGTGCGTTCCATAGGGTGCGGTTAGTATCATTTTTACCGCCATATCCTCTTTTTAATCTACAATTGATATTGGATGAGATTTTTATATCCCAAGGTAAGTTTAAGTTTGCTTCAGTTCCGAATGTATAATCAAATGTTTCCCGTCGGTTCTCTTTTTTGATAGAATGTTCTGATTTTCGATATCTGACTTCTGCAGATAACTCAAAGTCAATCAGATCGCTACGGTAGCTTCCTTTTAAACGTTCTGATAAAAAGAGGTTAGTTGTATTACT
Source organism: Bacteroides sp. RCH18 (assembly GCF_058231005.1). Taxonomy (NCBI): domain Bacteria; kingdom Pseudomonadati; phylum Bacteroidota; class Bacteroidia; order Bacteroidales; family Bacteroidaceae; genus Bacteroides; species Bacteroides sp. RCH18. Next base: position 1,976,578 of record NZ_JBIPTC010000002.1, read on the forward strand.
TTTAACTGCATCTGACTCTTTGTTGAGCACAGTGAAACCGACAGAGTTGCCGTAATTTGTATTGGTGTGTGTATTTACTGTGAATTTTTTGTTGGATAATGGAGTACTGAAGGTAAGCGAACCGTTTATTCGCCAGTTCCCGTTCACATTAGTCGGTTGGGTAGTCTGTCCTCCGGTATTTTCGTCATATGTGACAATACGTGTTGTACTATTCATTGTATTATTATAGGAGAGGTTAGCATTGAAACTGCGGGATGTTTCAGTAAAGTAAGTGTTAAATGTAGCTGATATGTTGTTATTGAATGATGGTTTAAGTTCGGGGTTAGCGAGCCGTATGTTTAAAGGATCAGAAATATCTTTTTTTCTATATAAGTCGGTCATACTGGGTTGTGCTGTTCTCCCATGATAGTTTATTCTTAAGGTTGTTTGTTTAGAGAAGGTATATTTAAAGTTTATGGTGGGGGAGTAGTTTATTGCATTTCTGGATAAATACTCAAAGGTCGTGTCCCGCATATAGCTTTTATTGGCCGTTTTTTGCGCCTCAACTTCTATACCTATATTATAAAAATAGTTGGTGCGGATAGTACGGAAAAATATGCCGGTTTGGTGAGTGGAATATTTATTTTTGTAGCAATCACTGTGCGCTGTGTCAGGATATTGACTGTATGTATCTTCTTGTTTATCCCAGTCATAGGCATATTTTTCAGAGAGTGAGGAACGGTGTTGATAGCTATAATTAATTTCGATAAACCGATTGGTAAATACAGGTTCCATATATGTTATCTGAACTTGATATTTATTGTTATTGTCAAGTTTTTCAATCCATTGATTCAAAGCTTTTATACTATCACCATACTTTAAGTAATAAGTATTCGAAAGACTATATCGATCGGAATTGCCGTCATCCAGATCGTAATAAAGACGTAAGGCGATGTTTCTTCCTTTACTGTTCAATTTGCGATTCAACTGCAAGGAGCCATTGGTGGAGAATCTGTCATTCGTTTGGCGGTTTGTGGCTTCTTTCCGGTTGATAGGAGTTGACTCGTTGTTGAGCGTTTCTGAGAAGTTGCCTGAATTGGAATTTCCTTTGGAAAAATTAAACGTCGGTCGATACATAATAGTGGTGAGGCTGTCTAATTTCCATTCGAAACGAAAATTAGCGGAAATAGCACTTGTCTTTCCATCGGATTGGTTGTTCTGCAGGGAAAACTGAGAAGTGTTGTCTGACAAAAAAGATTCTGTATGACGCTTGCTCCATGAATTGCGTTTATTTTCCCGGACTTCAATGCTACCTCCATATTTGAGTTTCTGAGTATTCTGAGAATAGTTGGCACCTATTCTTTGATTGGAATTAATTCCATTGTCGTTGGCGGTACCATTGATTGATAAGTTCATTTTGTTTTTGAAACGATTGGCCATTCCTTTTGCCCTATAATGGTCGTCATTTCCATATCCTGCTTCAAAGTTACCATTCCATCCTTTTCTCATACTTGGTTTTACGCGTAAGTCGAGTACCATTTCTTCTTTACCGTCATCAACTCCGGTGATACGTGCCATGTCTGATTTCTTTTGGTAAGTTTTTAGTTGATCTATCATATCGGCTGGCAGTTCTTTTAAAACCGTATTGGGGTCGTTAAGGAAGAATTCTTCTCCGTTCATCATGATTTTTTTGACTTCCTGACCATTAATGATTAATTTCCCTTCTTCGTTTATTTCGGCTCCAGGTAGCTTTTTGACTAGTTCTTCCAGTGCAGCACCTTCACTGACGCGGTAAGCGGAAGTATTATATGCGGTTGTATCACCTGTGATGACAACAGGCGGGGCTTGGGCTACAATGACGGTTTCGTTAAGAAGTACAGCATCAGGTTTCAACTCTATTTTGCCTAGTTGAATAATAGTCTGGGTTGTGTTTATTTGCAGAGTCTTATATTCGGTAGTGAAGCCTATGAAAGAAATTTTTAGCAAAAAACGTCCCGGGAGAGTTGTGAGTGAAAATTTTCCCTGTTCCAAGCTGGAAATGCCTTTTACATAATTACTGTCGGGCAAGGATAACAGTTGTATGGTAGCTTGCTCAACGGGGAACTGTGTGTCTTTTTCCAGAATAGTTCCCTGTACTGTGACACGTTGAGTCTGTGCTTGAATATAAGCAGTATTGATGTATGATATAATTAATGTTATTAGTAGTATTAAAGTCGTTTTATTCATAAGGTCTCCCGTTATGAGGTGTTTTAGTGTTTATGGTATTTCTTGCAAATATCTTGATTTTTTCTGTAAAAAGAGTTCATAAAATGATAAATAAAGTTCATTTGAACGATATTCATACCCTTTTGACTTATTTGAGGACCTTTGTTTACGCATAATACCTCATCTTTGCACCGTACTCAGTTTTCAATAGGTATTATTTTAGTTTTTAGGAACACTTGGATTATTTTCAAATTCGCTGTCGGTTGAATGGAAACATTAGCCGATAGTGAATTCTCTTTATTAAATATGAGATATATCATGAAAACAATAGATAGAAAATGAAGAAACCTTTATTGTATTTACTTATTTTAGTAGTAGCTGTTCTTGGCAGCTCATGCTCTCAATCTTCGGAGGGCACATTTGAAGTGGGGAAGAATACTTTCTTGCTGAATGGAAAACCGTTTGTTGTAAAAGCGGCAGAGATTCATTATCCGCGTATCCCGAAAGAATATTGGGAACATCGTATTAAAATGTGCAAGGCACTGGGTATGAATACGATTTGCTTGTATGTGTTCTGGAATTTTCATGAACCGGAAGAAGGAAGGTATGATTTTGCCGGACAGAAAGATATAGCTGCGTTTTGCCGTTTGGCTCAAGAGAATGGAATGTATGTCATAGTGCGTCCCGGCCCTTATGTCTGTGCGGAATGGGAAATGGGCGGCTTGCCTTGGTGGCTGCTGAAGAAGAAGGATATCAAACTTCGCGAGCAAGACCCATACTACATGGAACGTGTGAAACTCTTTTTGAACGAAGTGGGCAAACAGCTGGCTGATCTTCAGATTAGTAAAGGAGGGAATATCATTATGGTACAGGTGGAGAATGAGTATGGAGCATTTGGAATCGATAAGCCGTATATATCCGAAATCCGTGACATGGTAAAACAAGCCGGTTTTACAGGTGTTCCTTTATTTCAGTGTGACTGGAACTCGAATTTTGAGAATAATGCACTGGATGATTTGCTGTGGACTATTAATTTCGGTACGGGTGCTAACATCGACGAGCAGTTTAAACGGTTGAAAGAACTACGGCCGGACACTCCATTGATGTGCAGTGAATTTTGGTCCGGATGGTTTGACCATTGGGGAGCCAAGCATGAAACAAGAAGTGCCGAAGAATTGGTAAAAGGTATGAAGGAAATGCTGGACCGCAATATTTCTTTCAGCTTGTATATGACTCATGGAGGGACTAGTTTCGGACATTGGGGAGGCGCGAATTTCCCGAACTTTTCACCGACTTGCACATCGTATGATTATGATGCTCCTATCAATGAATCCGGTAAAGTGACTCCTAAATATCTGGAAGTACGGAATCTGCTTGGTAACTACCTGCCGGAAGGTGAAACCTTGCCGGAAATTCCGGATTCGATACCGACTATAGCTATTCCTGCTATTAAAATGACTGAAGTGGCAGTCTTGTTTGATAATCTGCCTCACCCCAAAGAGAGTGAGGATATCCGGACAATGGAAGCTTTTGATCAGGGATGGGGTAGTATTCTGTATCGGACTTCACTATCCGCTTCTGATAAAGAACAGACATTACTGATCACAGAAGCTCATGACTGGGCACAAGTCTTTCTGAATGGTAAGAAACTGGCTACTCTGAGCCGTTTGAAGGGGGAAGGTGTAGTAAAGTTACCACCACTGAAAGAAGGTGACCGACTGGATATCCTGGTGGAAGCAATGGGAAGAATGAATTTCGGCAAAGGTATTTATGACTGGAAAGGTATTACCGAGAAAGTAGAACTGCAATCGGATAAAGGAGTTGAACTGGTGAAGGACTGGAAGGTATATACTATTCCGGTAGATTATAGTTTTGCCCGTGATAAGCAGTATAAACAACAGGAGAATGCTGGCAATCAACCGGCTTATTACCGGTCGACGTTTAACCTCAATGAGTTAGGGGATACATTCTTGAATATGATGAACTGGAGTAAAGGTATGGTATGGGTGAATGGTCATGCGATTGGTCGTTATTGGGAAATCGGACCTCAACAGACCTTATATGTGCCGGGCTGCTGGTTGAAGAAAGGAGAGAATGAAATCATTATATTGGATATGGCTGGTCCTTCAAAAGCCGAAACTGAAGGTCTGCGTCAACCAATTCTGGATGTACAACGTGGTAACGGAGCTTATGCTCATCGTAAGATGGGTGAGAACTTGGACTTAACAAATGAAACTCCTGTTTATCAAGGGATATTTAAGTCAGGGAATGGTTGGCAACATGTGAAATTCGGTAAGAAGGTGGAGACTCGTTTCTTCTGTCTGGAGGCTTTGAATGCCCATGATGGGAAAGATTTCGCGGCTATTGCAGAATTGGAGTTGTTGGGCGAAGATGGCAAACCGGTATCCCGTCAGCATTGGAAAGTGATTTATGCCGATAGTGAGGAGACGGATGCCGCGAACAATATTGCAACAAATGTTTTTGATTTGCAGGAATCAACATTCTGGCATACCAATTATTCCTCTTCCAAACCTGCATTTCCTCATCAGATTGTGATAGATCTTGGTGAAGATAAAGTTATTACGGGATTCTCTTATTTACCCAGGGCTGAAGCCGGTAAAACGGGGATGATTAAAGACTATAAGGTATATTTGAAGATGCAACCGTTTAAGATATAATGTTTGAGATTTTTAAGAAAAGGTTAATTATTTATTAGTTTGTTCATTAAGTTATGAAAATCAGAAAGCGACTTTCACGTGAGTGAGGGTCGCTTTCTGATTTTCGTTCGAAATAAAATAATTCTTGTGATGGTTAAAATCCTAAGAGGAAGTATATTTGTTCTCTCATCTGAGAAGGTGATTTATATAATTAACTAGTGTATAAATGATGAAAAAAAATGGGTTTAGCCGATGCGCTGAGATGTACATCGGTCGTTTACGAAAAGAGGGGCGCTATTCTACTGCGCATGTGTATGAAAATGCACTTCTTTCTTTTAGAGGGTTTTGTGGCACACCTACCGTGTCATTCGGACAAGTAACCCGCGAACACTTACGGTGTTACGGGCAGTATCTTTATGAACGTGGCTTGAAGCTTAATACGGTTTCGACGTATATGCGTATGCTGCGTAGTATTTATAATCGTGGAGTAGAATCGGGAAGGGCTCCTTATGTTCACCGATTGTTTCACGGGGTGTATACGGGAGTGGATGTCCGTCAAAAGAAGGCTTTGCCGGCAACTGAGTTACATAAGCTTTTATACGGAGATCCTAAATCGGATATTTTGCGACGTACACAGGCGATTGCTGCTTTGATGTTCCAATTCTGTGGTATGTCGTTTGCTGATTTGGCGCATTTGGAGAAGTCGTCTTTAGACAGGAATGTTCTTCATTATAATCGTGTTAAAACGAAGACTCCGATGAGTGTGGAAATATTGGATACCGCTAAAGATATGATTGATCAGCTTTGGAACAGGCAGCCTGCTTATCCGGATTGCCCTGATTATCTATTTAGTATTCTGAATGGTGATAAAAAGCGGAAAGATGAAAGTACTTATCGGGAATACCAGTCTGCCCTCCGGAATTTCAATAACCATTTGAGAGGACTGGCAAAAGCTTTGCATCTGACTTCTCCTGTCACTTCTTATACCATTCGCCATTCGTGGGCTACTACTGCGAAATATCGCGGAGTTCCTATTGAAATGATCAGCGAATCGTTGGGACACAAATCAATCAAAACAACACAAATCTACCTTAAAGGCTTTGCTTTGAAAGAACGTACTGAAGTAAATAGAATGAATTTGTCTTACGTAAAGAATTGCTTGGTAAAACGTGTAAATGATATAAAGTATTAATAATCAGTATAAATATATGCGAGTTACTTCTTAGGTAACGGAAATAATAATGGCACAAAGATAGACAAAAAAATAAATAACAAGCAAATAAACTGTCCTTTTTTTCTTTTTTGATTCAAAAATAAGATAAAAATAGCCTGGAACATGAAAGAACCCTTTTCTTCATATTCTAAGATTTTTACGTCCCATAATCAAAGAAATTTCACCCTACGCTTAGACTGAGCTTCCTTTGGTGGCTTGGCATGTCCTATCTTTCGTATTTTAAGAGATTTTTCCCTTCCCCCCCTGTGTTTTCCGTTACCTAAGAAGTAACAGAAAAAAGAATGGTAAAAATAGAGGATTTATGAATCAAATTGGGGTAAGGTCTCTATTTAGGAATATACATAGATAAAAAATGAAACAAACTGAAGCTATTTTGGGGGATATGCGATTTATTCCATTAAAGGGTGTTGTATTAATTCTGATTCTAATCTTGACAACAAGCCGGATTCATGCACAATATGCTCTTGGGGCAACTGGGCAGATGATGATACCTACAGCCGAGATGCAGGAAACAGGAACCTTTATGGGAAGCGCAAACTTCCTTCCTGAAGAGGTTACGCCTAATAAGTTTAACTATCCTACCATGAATTACTCCGTAGACATGTCTTTGTTCTCTTTTGTTGAACTGACTTACCGTATGACGTTACTCAAAATGCGAACATATAATGGCAGAGTCGGTTATCACAACCAAGATCGTTCCAATACTATCCGTATTCGTCCATTGAAAGAAAGCCGTTATTTCCCTGCTGTGGTAATTGGTGCTGATGATCTTTTTACAGAAAAGGCTACTCAGTATTGGGGAGATTATTATGGTGTCTTAACTAAGACGTTTGGTTTCTGCAAAGGTCATCAGTTGGCTGTTACAGCAGGCTGGTATTTTCATCAGGGCAATCAACCGGCTTTCAAGAAAGGCCCTTTTGGTGGTATTCGTTATACTCCCGCTTTTTGCCGTGAGTTAAAGCTGATGGCAGAGTATGATACCAATGGATGGAATTTGGGTGGAGCAATACGTTTTTGGAAACGTTTGTCCGTCCATGTGTTTACACGCGAATTTACCTGTGTTTCTGCCGGTTTGCGTTATGAATGTACATTAATACATTAAGAAGATGAAAAGAGTATTTAGTATACTATATATAATATGTTGCTGCACTTTGGAAAGTGTGGACGCGCAATCTGCTGGGATATCTGAAGTCCTGAAAGAATTGCAAATGGAAAATATATCTGTGGCACAGAAGCTGGATACGATTACGGCAGCATTTGAGACTTCCGTATATAGGGGATCTTATAATGGTATAGGCATTGCAATACGTCGCCTGATCACTCTTCCGGAAGTCTCTACATTGCAGTTGGTCATATTGGATAATGCTTTGCCGCAACTTTGTATCACTTTGCCTGCGAAGCTGATTGAGGATTATCAATCGGGAAAATGTGATTTGGATGGAGTTTACCGTAATATGCAGATGACTACTTCCACCAAAACTGCAATGGAGGCCTTAAAAGGAACCAAACGAGAGTCTACTACTTTTGGGAAAGTGGACGTAGTGGTTTATCCGGGGGTAATGTTAGTTAATAATGTTACTTACAAATTATATAAAGCAGCTTTTGAATTGCAACCGGCTGTAGAAATGCAACTTTGGAAAGGTGCTTCATTGAGGCTGCAGGTTTGCTTACCTATCGTCAATAATGAGCCGGGCAAATGGGATTGCATCCGACCGGGGTATCTGACATTGCGCCAGGAATTTCGTCTGGATAATCATTGGAAGGGATACCTGACTGGTGGAAATTTCTCGGATGATCGTCAGGGGCTCGCAGCCGGTATTGGTTATTTTTCTTCTGACGGCCGTTGGACAGTAGAAGGAGAAGGTGGTATAACCGGTTCGTCTCATTTATATGGCAACGACTGGGGAATGAGTAAATGGAAAAGAGTGAATGGACAGCTTAGCGTAGGTTATTTCATTCCACAAGTGAATACTCAATTGAAAGTTAGCGGTGGACGTTTTATATATGGAGATTATGGGGTATGCGGAATTCTTTCACGTTACTTCGGTGAATATATCGTGGGACTTTATGGCATGTATACAGATGGAGAAACAAATGCCGGATTTCATTTTTCGATTCCATTGCCGGGTAAGAAGCGTAGTCGTCACGCGGTACGTGTGATGCTTCCGGATTATTTCGCTTTTCAATATGACATGCGTAGTGGGAATGAATTTGCTCGCCGTGCTTTGGGGGTAAGCTATAGAACCGAACCGAAATCTGCTGAAAACAGCCGTTTCTGGCAGCCGGATTATATCCGTTATTATTTGATTCGTACCAATGAAAAGACAAAACTTAAATAAGAGTTGATATTAGTAATTTAAACAAAAATTGAACAATTATGAGAAATTTAAAATGGTTGTATGCATGCTCTTTGGCGATAGCCTTCGGTGTGTTGTCTTTTGTAACAGTTTCCTGTCATGATGATGACGATGAACCAAAGCAAGAGCCGGGTGAAGTGATTGAAACTCCCGCTCCGGTTGTTGAGTATTATATTATGGGTACTGTGACGGATGCCGGGAAAGGTGTGTCTGGTGTTGATGTAAAAATTGGTACTGAGACAATTAAGACTGACAAAGATGGTAAGTTCTCTGTAACAGAGAAGAATGTAGGTAAGTATTCTGTAGAAGTTGCTCCTAAAGGTTATCTTGCTCAAAGTACTTCTGTAGAAATTGCTGCTAATGCGGAAAATCGTAGTGTGGTGACTGTTGCTGTGGCTTTGACTAAGCAAAGTGAACCTACGACTGTAGAAGTTGGAGAGACTGGTAATACAGAAGAGGTTAAGGTAGAAGATAAGAGTGCTTCGAATGAGGAAGTTAAAGAACCGGGTACTGTTGAACCGGAGGATGTGAAAGAAGATCTTCCTCTTGTAACTCCTGAATTAGAAATCCCAGCTGGGGCAATTCAGACAGAAGGTAATGAAGACGTTCTGGAAGGTGGTAATGCTGAAGTCAGTGTAACTACGTATGTACCAGCCCCAGAAACTGTGACTACAGAAGTGAAGAAAGAAGAAGAGAATAAAGAAGTAGAAAAGACCATACCTTTGGCGGCAGCACACTTTGAACCTAGTGGTTTGAAATTTAAGGAGGCTGTAACGATCTCTATTCCTAATCCTATTCCGGGTGTGACTTTTGCCCAAGATATAGAGCTTACTTATTTGGAGAATGGAAAGTGGGTTCCACAAACAGAGGACATTAATAAAGTTGTTTATGATGAGAAATCAGGTAGCTACACAACTAAAGTTAAGCATTTCTCTTCCTATGCTATGGAAAATAAAGTCACTAGTAAAGTTAGTACTGAAAATGTAGTGAAGAGTGAGATTTTAGGACAGGCAAGTCGTGATAACAGTGAAAATCCTAAAGCTGTAACAGGAATTGCATTGACTTATAAAGAAAAGTCGGGTTGGGAATGTAAAGATGCGGATATTAAAGCGGCTGTAGAAAAAGCTTTGTCAGGTGCAAAACCAGAAACAGTTAATGCTATGGTAGCTTTCTTCAAAACTCGTTTATACTCATTGATGGGATCGGCATCAGGTATTACAGAAACAACTCGTACCTATAATACTGTAAATGTGAACGGTTATACAACAATGACTTATACTTGCTATGCCAAGACTCGTACTACTACATTGTCGACCACAGTGAAGTATAATAATAAGGATGTGAAGATTTCAGTAATTGCAACACGCTATACCGGAACTGACCATCAGTATAAGACAGTGACTACTAATCCTACTCATAGTGGTGGTAAGGGTGGAAGTAACTAATAAATAATTAAGATCATAAAAATAACCCTTTTTTAATAAAACCCTTTTTTATAAACCCTGTTGGGCAATAATCATATGGGATATGAGGAGGAAGAGGTCACTGTGAAGTGGTTTCTTCCTTTTCGTTTATGAGATATATGGATGTTTGTTGAATGTTCATTTTAGACAGAATTCTACTAATATAAGTTAATGTTTATAATTATGATTTGTATCCTGTAAATAAAGCCTATCTTTATCACCCAATACAACATAGGACAAATAAAATGTCATGAGCATAATTATTAAGAACCTTAATAAGATCTATCCAAACGGAAATCATGCCTTGAAAGATGTCAATCTGGAAATACCTGCAGGGATGTTTGGCTTATTAGGACCCAATGGCGCCGGCAAATCTACTTTAATGCGTATTCTTGTAGCCCTTATGGAACCAACTTCCGGGCAAGTAGAAATTTGCGGTTATGATTTGATGAAACAGCGGAAAGAAATACGCGGTATTCTGGGGTATCTTCCTCAGGACTTTCGTTTTTTTGCCAAATACAAAACGTATGAGTTTCTTGATTACGCGGCGCGTTTGTCCGGTATGACCCATAGCAGGCAGAGAAAACAGGCTGTGGATGAAATGCTCGAAAACGTTGGGTTGTTCGATGTTCGCGAACGATATGCCAATAAATTATCGGGAGGTATGAAGCGGCGGTTAGGAATTGCACAAGCGCTGATACATCATCCTAAGGTAATCATTGTTGATGAACCTACTACCGGACTTGACCCGGAAGAACGTATCCGTTTCCGTAACCTTCTTTCGGAGGTCAGCGAGAATGATGTGACTATTATTTTGTCTACTCACATTGTCGGTGATATTTCCAGTACTTGTAATAATATGGCGTTAATGAACCGGGGACAAGTTTCCTTCAACGGTTCTCCGCAAGATATGCTGAAATTAGCCGAGGGTAAAGTGTGGAGAATCAGGGCTGCGGGAGATCAGTTGCATGAGATCGATAAAAAATATCCGGTGATCTCGACGATTCCATCGGGGACAATCTGGGAAGTACAGGTGGTTGCCGATAAAGTAGAAGGATACGAAGCGGAACCATTTCCCCCTAATCTGGAACACGCCTATGTATATTATATGGAGAATCAATTAAACCTTTGGACAAACGACTAAACACGATATGCTGATATGACCTTTATATCTAATATACAATCGGTAGCAAAATATGAAAGTAAATTATTAATCAGAAGCTGGTTCTTCAGAGTATTCACGGTACTCGCTGTAACTATTATTACTTTTTTCAATTTCCAGTTGTTCGTATCGGAAGATAGCGGAGGCTTCTGGATTGCTACAGCCATTCCATCGAACATTCCTTATCTAATTTTACTGTTGCTAAATACAGGGCAGGCTGTTATTGCTATCTTTCTGGCATCCGACTTCCTGAAAAGAGATAAAAAGCTGGATACATCAGAAGTCTTTTATGTCCGTCCATTAAGTAATGCTGAATACGTCATCGGTAAGATTTGGGGAAATCTGCGCGTCTTTTTGTTGCTGAATCTCATTATTATGGCTATTACGGCTGCATTCAACCTGACATTGGGAGAAGTGGACTGGATGGCTTACTTGCTTTATTTTCTGTTGATCAGTGTCCCTACGCTGATTTTCATCATCGGCCTGGCTATCTTTCTGATGCTGGTATTGAAAAATCAGGCACTGACATTCGTTTTATTGTTAGGATATATCGGACTTACCGTTTTCTATATTGAAGATAAGTTTTATTATCTTTTCGATTATATGGCTTATAGTCTTCCTTTGGTGAAGTCCAGCATTGTTGGTTTTTCCAACTGGGAGGTGATTTTAAATCATCGTGGCATCTATTTTCTTGCCGGACTGGCGTTTGTCTTTTTCACGATTTCCCTGTTCAGGCGTCTGCCGAATTCATCGCACAGTAATTATCCGTGGCTGGTTATTTCTTTTTGTACTCTCATGTTAGCTTTCGTATGCGGTTATTGGCATATACATTCGATTTTATATCAAAGTGATATACGCGCTACCTATACGAAGATCAACAACCAATATGTTTCTACTCCGAAGATGTTCATTCATGAATATGATCTTTCTGTAGAGCAGCATCCTGAAGATTTTCTGTCGGAAGTAACTGTGAAAGGAGTGGCATTGGACTCATCTGCCGTATTCACCTTCTGTTTGAATCCGGGATTAACCATTCATTCCGTTCATTCGGCCGGACAGCAACTCAAGTTTAAACGTGACAAGCAAATAGTATTGGTGGATTTCGGCACGAAGCATGCCAAAGGCGATACAATCTCTGCAACATTCAGGTATGACGGACAGATAGATAACTCATTCTGTTATTTGGATATCCCTCCCGAAGTGCTGCAAGCTTCCAATAAAAAGTTTCTGTTCAACATAGACAAGCAGTATAGTTTTCAGACGAAAAATTATCTGATGCTTACCCCTGAAACTTATTGGTATCCCCGTGCAGGAACAAGCTATAGTGATAAAAATCCTGACTGGCAGCAAACTTATTTCAGTAATTATCGCTTGAAGGTCAAGCCTCTACCGGGGTTAGTTCCTCTTTCTCAAGGGGAAGGAAAGTGTGATGAAGAAGGAGTGTATTCGTTTAAAGGAGATTATCCGTCTCAGACACTATCGTTGGTCATAGGTGACTATCAGCAAAAAAGTGCTTATGCGGACAGCATTCTTTATAGCGTCTGGCATTTAAGGGACCATGACTATTTTACTGCTTCGTTTGATTCTATTCACGATACCATTCCCTGGCTGATACGTAATGTGAAAGAGCAACTGGCACGGCAATATAAACTGGATTATCCTTTTAAGCGATTTTCTATTGTAGAAGTTCCTGTGCAATTTGCCAGCTATGAACGTGCCTGGTCGCAAGCGCAGGAGACAGTACAACCTGAAATGGTATTGTTCCCCGAAAAAGGAGCTATATTCTGGGAACTGGATGTGAAGAGGCAGGTGAAGAATCATATCCGGTGGTCGGGAAATAATGAAATCAGTCTGCAGGAAGCCCAGATGCGGACTTTTAGTAACTTTGCCTGGATGTTTTTGCAGACAGAAGGCGATTATAACTTTTCGTCGGGTAGTAGAGGACGGGGAAATCTTTCGTCTACGGCAAATCCTTATTTCCTTTTCCCGCAGATTTATAATTTCCGTTACAATATTTACTCTTCGGAATGGCCTGTTGCCAATCGGGCTATTGAGCTATATCTGCAAAAGAAGTCGGAAAATGAAGGATGGGAACGTCAGATAAATGGGCTTAGTAACAATGAAAAGGCCAACCTGCTGCTGGAAAAGCATACTTTCAAGGAGTTGCTGGCTGATGTGGAACAGCGTAATCTGCAAAATAATATCGTAGGACTGGAGGCAAGCCGTCTTTTTGCCCGGTCAGAAATAAACATGGGCGTAGATGCTTTCCGGGATTCACTATATGCGATGTTGAAGCGTAATACATTTCTGAACATAAAGTTCGAAAATATGCTGGATACTCTGGGAGAAATGAGCCGGACGGATCTTTATTCATATTTGAAAGAATGGGAACAGTTGACGCCTCTTCCTTTTTATTCGATCGGAGAGCCCGAACTGACCAAAGTTGTCAATAAAGGAGGAGAAGAATTCTTTGTCTTGAAAGTACTGGTGAGCAATAACTCGGATTATGACGGAATCATTCAGATGAACGTTCTTCAAAATGGCTGGTGGTATCAACCGATGGAAGATCCCAGAGCCAGAAAAAAGGTAGAGATAGCTGCCCATACAAGCAAAGAATTTGTTTCTGTCTGGGAAGAACAGATACGTGATGTGGAAATCAATACGATGGTTTCCGGCAATCTTCCTTATATGATACGGCAATCCATTGGTAATGTAAAACAAGAACGGAATAAAATAGTCAAGGATACTATCTATACCTTGCCGGAATCATCCTTAGAAATGCCGGGAGAGGTTATTGTGGATAATGAAGATTCCACTCTCTTTGTACTTTCTACCCCTGCTGTCGTAGGACTTCTGCCTAAATGGCTGGATAAAGTGGAGGATACTTCCTTTAAATATTCGGGCATATCCTGGTGGCGTGCGCCTTTACAATGGACAGCTACCACCAATGCTAAATACTATGGCAAATATATCCGTTCGGCCTATGTGATTAAGAGTGGAGACGGCAGTCAGACGGCTACATGGAAAATTCCTGTGCCGGAAGCCGGTCAATATGAGCTTTATTATCATGTATTCAAGGATGATGAGCTGCGATGGAATGATCGCCTTCAGGGTGAATATCATTTCAGGGTGGCATACGACAGTGAGATGGAAGATGCCTATATCAATCTGAGAAAAGCCAATGAGGGTTGGGAACAACTCGGTACTTACTATTTTAGTGCCGATACGGTTCGTGTCGTGCTGACGGATGAATGTAAGCTGCGCTCTGTGACAGCCGACGCAGTGAAAATAGTGAAACGATAATTATTAAAACAGCAAACTATATGCAAAGTGACTTACTACTATTAAAAAGAATGCTGCTGACAATCGTAATTTTTACGGGAATTGCCCTGACATCACAAGGACAAATTCCTTTAACGATTGACAAGGCAATGGAGATTGCGCAGGAGAACAGTCCTTCTCTTCGCCGTTCCTACATGAATTTGGAGAGATATAAGCAGAATCTGCTGGCGCAGAAGGCTTCATTAAAGTCTCGATTTTCATTAAATCTGAACCCGGTGGACTATAACAAGAACAGGCGTTTCGATAATCGTCTGTCACAATGGTACACGAATGAAACATTCAATACCAGCGGGACCTTTCAGGTCGATCAGCCCATTCTATGGACAGACGGTACTATTTCTTTAATCAACCGTTTCGGCTGGCAGGACAACAGTTCCATTATAGAAGGCGATAAAACTAGTAACCGGGCATTCAGCAATGACCTCTATCTTCAATTGACTCAGCCTATTTTCACATACAACAAGCGTAAAATGGAACTGAAGCAAATAGAATATGATTATGAAAATGCCAATATCAGTTATGCTTTGCAGCAACTGAATACGGAGAAAAGTATAACCGATCAGTTCTATTCTGTCTATATGGCACAGAGTAATCTGGAAATCAGTCGTGAAGAACTGGTTAATGCCCAGCAAAGTTATGATATTATCAAGAATAAGGTAGAAGCGGATTTAGCAGCGAAGGACGAACTCTTTCAAGCGGAACTGAATCTGGCTACGGCACGTTCGTCCGTAGACGAAAGTCAGGTGAATCTGGAGAATGCGAAGGATAAACTCAAACAGACTCTCGGAATGAGGCTGGATGAAGATATTCTCGTATTTGCGGAAGTGGAGATTAAACCGATTCAGGTAAATCTGGACCAGGCCATATCGCATGGATTGGGTTCGCGTCTGGAACTTCGTCAGCGTGAAATAGAGAGCAAGGAACTTGAGTTCGATATGATTAAGACAAAAGCGTTGAACGAGTTTAAAGGAGATGTATCCATCTCTTTCGGATTGATAGGAGATAATAGCCACCTGAATAAAGTCTATAATAATCCGACACAGAATCCGAGGGTTTCCATCAGCTTTGCTGTCCCTATTTTCGACTGGGGTGAAAAGAAAGCAAGGATTAAAGCACAAAAGATGGCTCAACGGATTAATGAACTCGAGTTTCAAGAGGATAAAGTGGATATCGAGCTGAATATTCGTCAGGTATGGCGTAACCTCGAAAACCTCCGGACTCAGATTAAGATCGCCGAGCAAAATGTACAGAATGCACAGTTGACCTATGATCTGAATCAGACTCGTTATCGGGAAGGTGACATAACCGGTATGGAAATGAGCCAGTTCCAGACTCAGCTTTCGAATAAGAAGATTACTTATACGCAGGCGTTGATTAATTACAGAATAGAATTACTTAATCTTAAAATCCTTTCATTGTATGATTTCGACAAGAATATCCCTCTTGTTCCTATGAAAGACATTATTGATAAAAAATAAGCAGACCATGAAACAGTATCAAATTTTTATTGCATCTTCTTTGTTAACAACCTTATTGTTAACCGGCTGTGGCAACAAACCACAAAACGCACCCAATAATATTGCAACTCCGGTATCTGTCGTGGAGCTGAAGAAAGGTTCTATCAGTAAATTAATAAATACAACAGGAACAGTGCAGCCGACTTACGGTGCATCTCAGAATGCGGAAATGAGCGGATTTTATAAACTTCAGACTAATCCGAGAACCGGAAAACCTTTCAAAATGGGAGATAGGGTAAGTAAGGGGGAACTGATAATCCGTCTGGAAGACAAGGAGTATGAAAACGGAATCGCTATTGACGCTAAAAAACTAAGTCTTGAAATTGCCGAACAGGAACAGTCAAAGCAGAAAGCTCTCTATGAAAAAGGAGGGGTGACGATGAGTGAAATGCGGAATACGGAAGTAAAAGTAACGAATGCCCGTTACGATTATGAAAACGCAAAACTCAATCTGGAGAAGATGAAAGTGAAAGCTCCGTTTGATGGTGTGATTGTTGATTTGCCTCACTATACGGCCGATACAAGAGTGGAGCAGGGGAAGGCTATGGTGAGTCTGATGGCTTATGATAAAATGTATATGGATATCAATCTGCCGGAAAGCAGCATTCGTTATGTCAAGGAAGCGCAACCGGTATATATTACTCATTATACCATCCCCGGAGATACTTTAAAAGCGAGAGTCGGTGAGCTGTCTCCTGCAATCAGTACGGAGACACGTACTTTTAAAGGAAAGATTCTGATTGATAATGACCAGTTGAAGTTGCGTCCGGGTATGTTCGCCAAAGCAGATATTATCGTTGACAGAGCTGATAGTTCTATCATTATACCTAAAGACGTAATCCTGTCCAATCGTCGCCGGAAATACGTATATATCGTCGAAAAGAATACGGCAAAGATACGCAATCTGCAAACAGGTCTGGAGGATGAATACAATATCGAAATTCTATCCGGACTTAATGTAAATGACAATTTGGTAGTGAAGGGTTTTGAAACACTGAAAGAAGACGCCAAAGTCAAAATCCAAAAGTAAATCATGGATGCGATATATGAACGCATCTTTTGAAAATAGGAAATACTTATGAAGAATATAATCAAATTTGCAGTAGGCAATCCGGTTACGATTTGTATGGTAGTATTTGCCCTCTTATTGTTGGGAAAAGTATCATACGATCAGTTGAGTGTGGATTTATTGCCCGATCTGAATAATCCCCGCCTGTTTATTGAATTAAAGGCGGGTGAACGTCCTCCCGAGGAGATCGAAAAGCAATTCGTTAAAAATATGGAGTCTATGGCGATCCGGCAGAGTGATGTTACTCAGGTCTCTTCCGTGATTAAAGCCGGGACGGCACGAATTACTGTAGAATATACCTGGACAAAGGATATGGATGAGGCTTTTCTAGATTTGCAGAAAGCCATGAATCCGTTTGCCCAGAACAAGGATATCACTGAACTGAAGATTACGCAACACGATGCGAACTTGTCTCCGGTAGTTTTGGTGGGAATGTCTCATCAGAGTATTACAGATATGGCGGAATTAAGGAAAATCGCCGAAAGCTATATCCGCAATGAGTTGATTCGTCTGGAAGGCGTGGCTGAAGTGACGCTTTCGGGAGAAGAAGTCAGTACTCTTACCATTCAGACTGATCCTTATAAACTGGATGCTTTTCAACTGAAAATAGAAGATATCGCTTCGCGCATCGAATCGAATAATCAGAGTATATCCGGTGGACGGGTCAGTGAACTGGGATTACAATATCTGGTGAAAAGTTCGAGCTTGTTTGCTTCGGAAGATGATTTTGAGAATCTGATTGTCGGATACAAAGCGATACAACAAGAGGAAGCATCCGGAAACAATGCTTCGGGAACAGCGACTGCCAACAGTAATAAAGCTCCTGTTTTTTTGAAGGAAGTGGCTACTGTGCAGTTTTTGAACGCTCGTCCGGAGAACATTGTACGGATTAACGGGAAGCGTAGTATCGGACTGTCTATTTATAAGGAGATGCGCTTTAATACTGTAAAAGTGGTGGATGAGGTAACCCGCCAATTGGCAGTGATAGAGAATGCATTGCCCGGTTATCATTTTCAGGTGATTTCCAATCAGGGTACTTTTATAAAAAGTGCGATTGGAGAAGTGAAGAGCAGTGCTGTTCTGGGTGTTATCCTCGCTATTGTAGTCTTGTTTGTATTCCTTCGCCGGATGGGGACAACACTGATTGTCAGTCTTGCTATTCCCATCTCGATTGTGGCTACTTTCAATCTGATGTTCTTCAACGGACTGTCACTGAATATTATGACATTGGGAGGACTGGCGCTCGGGGCGGGTATGCTCGTCGATAATGCCATTGTCGTCATAGAAAGTATCTTCCGAAATCAGGAGAAAGGATTGAGTATCAAAGAGGCTGCTATTAACGGGACAGCAGAAGTTGCCAATGCGGTAATTGCTTCTACTCTGACGACTATTGTCGTCTTCCTGCCGATTGTTTATCTTCACGGAGCTTCGGGCGAGCTGTTTAAGGATCAGGCATGGACGGTTACTTTCTCACTTGTCTCTTCTTTGTTTGTGGCTATCCTGGTGATTCCGATGTTATATATCCAGCTTTCCGGCAAGAAGGTTAAGCTGGAAGAAGTGAAGTCCATTCGTATTACAGGATATAGCAGAGTGCTTCGCAGGCTGATTCAGCGACGCTGGCTGGTGATCGGTATGGCAGTGTTGCTCCTTATCGTGACTGGGTTGCTGACTCCGTTTATCGGAACTGAGTTTATGCCCCGTGCGGAAAGCAAGACGTTTACGGCTGTAGTCAAAATGCCCGAAGGCACACAGATGGAACGCACTTCCGCTGCTGTAGGTAATCTGGAAGAATTGTTATATACCATCGTTGGCGGTGATTCTTTATGTACGGTATACAGTCATATCGGAGAGGGAAGCGGTTCGGAAAATGCGATATTTGAAGGAGAAAATACAGCAATGATGAAAGTGATCCTTTCACCGGAATGTACACTTTCACCGGAAAAGGTGATTGCGTCTTTCGTGGAATCGGCTAAGAATCCTGACGGACTGGAACTGACGATTCAGCAGGATGAGAATTCTCTGAGTTCACTGTTAGGAAGCGAAGGGGCTCCTATTGTTGTGGAGGTCAAAGGAGAGGAGCTGGATGAGATTGCTCAGTTGACTGAAGAGGTGAAGGAACGGATGATTGGCGTAAATGGAATCTATGATGTTATTACCTCCGTGGAAGACGGTGCTCCGGAAGTTGTGATCTCGATTGATCGTACAATAGCCGGTATCAATAATTTGAGTGTGGCTATGGTAATCGAACAATTGAAGCAGCAACTAAGCGGTAAGGAAGTCGGTAAGATGGAATATCGTGGTGAGATGCGTGATATTGTCATAAAGGTGCCGGATATCCCGTTGAGTTCTCTTGGTGCTCTTGTTATCAAAAGTGGAACACAGGAATTTGTGTTACAGGAGATTGCTACCATTACTCACGGACAAGCGCCCAAGGAGATTCTGCGTCGCAATCAAAGCCGTATCGGTAAGGTGATGGCTAATATGGATGCGAGTAAATCACTGGATAAAGTAGCAGCCGAAGTGCGTGAAACGGTGAAAGGTATTGAATTGCCTGCTAACTACAGTATCACAGTGACAGGAGAAGAAGAAAAACGGCAAGAATCAATGAACAGTCTGTTGTTTGCTCTGATGCTTTCTGTTGTACTTGTCTATATGGTGATGGCTTCCCAGTTTGAATCCTTGCTGCATCCGTTTACGATCTTGCTGACTATTCCTCTGGCTGTAGTAGGTGCTATCTTACTTTTCTTCATTACCGGAACCACTATCAATATGATGGGAGTCATCGGTATTGTCATGCTGGGAGGTATTGCCGTCAATAACTCTATCATTCTGGTGGATCGTATCAATCAGCTTAGTCAGGCGGGAATGGAGTTGACTGATGCCATTGTAGAAGCAGGGCAACAGCGTATCCGTCCGATCATCATGACTACTTTGACTACGATTCTGGCCATGCTTCCGATGACATTCAGTTTTGGTGAAGGTGCATCTTTACGTTCACCGATGGCTATAGCTGTGATCGGAGGATTGATAACTTCTACTCTGATGAGTTTGATGGTTATTCCTTGTGTCTATTATGTCTTGGAGAATATCAAAAGACGTATAAATCGCCGAACTAAAAACAGCTGAAGATGAACTTTTTACTAAATAGGAGAATAACGATTTGTATGCTGTTTATTGCACTCAGCCTGCTGGGCTATGTGTCGTATAAACAACTTCCGGTGGAGTTGCTGCCCAACGCAGAACTTCCGGTTCTGTTTGTCCAGGTGTCGTCACAGCAGGATATGGACCCTTCGTATGTAGAGTCGGAAGTGATTATTCCACTTGAAGGAGCGGTCAGTGCGATAGGTGGAGTAGACAAACTGCAATCCTACATTGACAGGAGGCAGTCCAGCATACAGATTGACTTTAAAAAGAATATCAACTTCAAGATGACCAGTCTTAAACTGCAGGAGAAGGTGAATGAAATCGCAGCCTCCCTGCCGACCGGTTTTACCGTACAGGTACAGAAAGTGGATATTGCTCAGATGAATAATAACTTCATGGTGCTTCAGGTGCGTGGTACGGGAGGAACCGACCGTGTCCGGAGTCTGGTAGACGAGGATGTTCGTTCCGATCTGGAGAATATAGATGGGGTAGCTTCCGTCAATATCTACGGAGGACGGCAGAAAGCCATTGAAGTGCGTCTGAATCCAGAGGCTTGCAAGGCTTTGAACCTCACTGCTTCCAAAATAAGCGGTTTGCTTTCGCAGAATACCCAGGAAAAGACATTTGTAGGCTTCGCAGATGAACCCGACAGTAAGAATTTTGTCCATGTCAATGCGATGTATACCAAAGTTTCTGATTTGGAGAATATAGTTGTCGCTCCCGGTCCTATTCTGCTGAAAGACGTGGCAACCGTCTTTTTTGACTTGAAAGATGAAACCACTTATAGTCGTGTGAATGGAAAAGAAGCCGTCTCGGTTGCTTTGATCAATGATTCACAGGCTAATCTGATTGAACTTTCACACCGTGTATCCGATGTGATTGAAAAGCTGAATGAGAAGCTGGCTCCGCTCGAACTGGAAATTGTCATTCAGGAGAACAAGGCTGAAACCATGGAAAATAATATCAACCAGATTATTAATCTGGCATTGGTAGGGGGATTATTGGCTGTATTTGTTCTTTGGCTTTTCCTGAAGAATATGCGGCTGGTGTTTTTTATCGCACTTTCCATACCGATTTCTGTCTATACGGCTTTCAACTTCTTCTACGCTTTTGGTATCACTATCAATAGTCTGACCTTGGTAGGAATGGCGTTGGCCATCGGAATGCTGCTGGATAATAGTGTCGTGGTGCTTGAGAATATTTATCGTTTGTCGGGAAACGGCTATACGCCCGAACGTTCGGTAACGCAGGGAACAAAAGAAGTGTGGCGCTCCATTGTGGCGGCTACCCTGACTACCATTACTGTGTTCCTGCCGTTCGTTTTTTCTGATAATTTCCTGATAAAACTGATCGGGCACCATATCGGAGTATCCATTATATCAACTTTGACGATCTCGCTGTTTGTAGCTTTACTTTTTATACCGATGATTACTTACCTTCTTTTGAAGAGTAAGAGTGGGAACAGCGTTGTTTATGAAAAAGTCTCGATCGTTCAGCGTCCGATGCAGGTCTATCTGGTCTTATTGAAGACTTGTATGCGTAATCCGGGAGTGACAGTCTTTGGAGCTGTAATCTTGCTTTTTGCAACATTGATTTTGTCATTGACCTTGAATGTGCAACAGATGAAGGAAGTTGCTTCAGACCGGTTCAACATCAGTGTCGTGATGCCTACCGGGAGTACGCTTGAAAATACGGATAAGATTGTAAAGGTACTGGAAGAACGTCTGGAGGATTTTCCGGAAAAGAAAGATCTGATTTGCCGTATTCGGGAAAAAGAGGCGACTCTGACACTCGTTTTGCAGGAAGATTACACAAAGATCGCCAAACGGAAAATAGCCGATATAAAAGCGGATGTGCAGACTAAAGTCGCCAATATCAATGGTGCGGAAATCTATGTCTCTGATGCTATGGGAGGCGGAGGAGATAACTCGGCTCTGAGCAGTCTGGGCGGATTCATGCGTTTGTTGGGTATCGGTGACAACAGTGAACGGGTGGTGATCAGGGGATCTGATTTCGAAATGATGCAGATGGTGGCAGAGGAAGTGCGTTATTTGTTGGACGAACAGGATTTTGTACAGCATACTCATGTTTCGTATACTCCTCGTCAGGCAGAAATAAATCTGAACTTTGACCCTATTCTGCTGACTGCCTATGATATTAACCGTGGCAATATTACCACCGGATTGACTGCGCTTAATAATGAATACTCTTCCGAAGCTACTTTCAAGGTGGGAGAGGATATTTATGATATTATTATCCGTGACGAAATACCGGAAAAGGAAACTGAAGAAGAGGCACAGGAAAAAGCTCAGAAAGAGAAAACTGTGGATGACTTGCGTGCTATCCGGATAGAAAATGCCAATGGCGGTATGCACAATCTCGAAGATATATCGTCTCTGAATTATGGACGTGGGCGTTCGCGCATCATCCGTGTCAATCAAGATAAGCAGATTGAGGTATACTATGCTTTTCCGAGAGATGTTCAGTCTTCGAAAGATTTATTGGGAGGATATCGTTCCGATATCGACCAGTTGATTGCCAGTTATAATCTTCCGTCCGGAGTCGCTGTGCAGGTATTCCATGAGGAGGATGAATTCGGGGATTTCAAATTCCTTATTCTGGCAGCTTTTCTTTTGATATTTATGATCCTTGCTTCAGTCTTCGAGTCTGTAGTGACGCCTTTTGTGTTGCTTTTTACCATTCCGTTGGCCGCTATCGGTTCTTTGCTGGCATTATTGCTTTCGAGCAACAGTCTGATGAATGCGAATACACTGACAGGGTTCCTTATTCTGTTGGGAGTAGTCGTCAATAACGGAATCATTCTGATAGATTACGCCAACATTTTGCGTAAACGGGGATACCGCCGGAACAGGGCGTTGATGACTGCCGGTATGTCACGTATTCGTCCCATTCTGATTACTTCCATCACCACGATTGCTGCCATGCTTCCGTTGGCTATGGGAGATACGGAGTATGCAGGGGCTATCGGTGCACCTTTTGCCATTACAGTGATAGGCGGACTTTTCTTTTCTGCCATGCTGACGCTGATTTTAATTCCGACAGTTTGTATGGGACTGGAAAATGTGCTTCAGTGGTACCGTTCGTTATCCCGTAAACTATGGACCATTCACCTGATTCTTTTTGTGTCCGATGTAATCTGTATCTGGCTATACACTGACGGAATGCTTTGGCAGTCAATCTATCTGGTAGCACTGATTGCAGGCATACCGGGGATGACATACTTTGCGCAAACCAGTCTTCGGAGAGCTAAGGCGGAGGTTATCAATCCGGATGAAGAAATACGTATTTCTGTCCGCAATCTGGTTAAGATCTACGATTGGCCTGGACACATCAGCCGTCAGTGGAACAGTGGCTTGCAATTACGCAAACGTCTGGGATTGAGCAATGAATACCATTCTCTGAAGGACTTTATCAATGTGCTATGGCAGTTTGGAATCTTACTGTTTGCCATTTATTTCACCTATTTCTTCATTCATAACAGGCTTTGGATATTCCTGTTCTCGTTCGCTATTTATGCAGCGATACTGTATTTGTGGAGAAAGGTACGTTCCTATTTATATTATCGGTACGGAGATAATCGGGTAACAAAGATCGTAAACCGGGTGATATTCTGGAGTCTTCCTCCCCTTATCCTGTTTCAGTTATTCCGGAAACTGGATAATAACGGGCTGGTCATCATGATCGGATTGTTATGGCTGGTGGGTATTGCCATCTATGTCACTTCTCAGTATCTGTATGATCACGATGTAAATATAGAGCGTGTCACCGGACGATTTGCAGGGCTTCGCCGTTCCTATTTCCGCATGGTGAAGAGTGTTCCTATGATTGGAAAACGACGCAAACCTTTCAAAGCATTGCGTGGGGTGTCATTCGAGATTCAGACAGGTATGTTCGGACTACTGGGACCCAATGGGGCAGGTAAATCGACCTTGATGCGTGTCATCTGTGGTATCTTTGAGCAGAGCTATGGTAGTATCTGGATCAATGGTCTGGATACCCGTATCTACAGAGAAGAATTACAGAGTCTGATAGGTTTCCTTCCACAGGAATTCGGAACTTATGAGAATATGACTTCGTGGGAGTTTCTGGATTATCAGGCTATACTGAAAGGGATTGTAGACGGTGAGTTACGAAAGGAGCGTCTGGATTATGTGCTGAAAGCGGTACATATGTACGAGCGGAAAGACGAAAAGATAGGTTCTTTCTCGGGAGGTATGAAACAGCGTATTGGCATTGCGCTTATTCTGCTTCATTTACCGCGTATTTTGGTTGTGGATGAGCCTACAGCGGGACTCGACCCTCGCGAACGTATCCGTTTCCGTAATTTGCTGGTGGAATTGAGTAAAGACCGCATCGTTATTTTCTCCACTCATATCATTGAGGATATATCCAGTTCCTGTAATCAGGTAGTGGTAATCAATAAAGGTGAACTGAAATATTTCGGTGATCCTTCGGATATGGTGGAAATGGCTAACGGAAAAGTATGGCAGTTTAATATAGATAAGACAGAATTTGAAAAAGTACTGGACAAATCGTTGGTAATACATCATATTCAGGAAGGCGATACGATTCGGGTGCGCTATCTTTCTGTCGGACAGCCTTATGAAGGGGCTGTAGAGGTAGAAGCTAATTTGGAAGACGCTTATCTCTGTCTGCTGAAGAATATGAATTAAAAAGAAAAGAAGGATATGACATTCAAACAATTGATACAACTGTTGCCTAAAGTAGTCAGGTATAACCTGAAGATTATATTTGCCGGGAAGTTTTTCTGGTTTCTGTTGGCTGCATTTGGCTTTTTTGCTCTTTTCATGTTTCAGAATGCCTGGAAACGGGAGGAGATTAACGAGGGACTCATCTATAGCATCCTGATGTTTCCGTCTATGTTGCTTATTTTCTACCCGGCTGTATTCGGCATTCAGAATGATGAAGATAGCCGGATATTGGAGATTCTTTTTGGAATCCCCGACTATAAGTATAAGGTTTGGGGCGTGCGGTTATTGATGATTTATGTGGCAATTTTTGTTATTCTGATTATCTTTTCATACATAGCCATTTTATTGCTGTATCCGGTCAATCCGCTTGAGATGGCATTACAGTTGATGTTCCCGATACTCTTTTTCGGAAACATGGCTTTTATGCTGTCTACCATTACGCGGAGTGGAAACGGAACTGCCGTATTTATGATTATTATAGGCATTGCATTGATGTTCTTAGGTAAGCCGGATTCTTTTTGGAACGTTCTGCTGAATCCTTTTCGTGTTCCCGATAATGTTCATCCGATTATTTGGGAGGGAATCCTTATCAAAAACCGCATTTTCCTTTTATCCGCCAGTTTAGTCTGTATGATGATCGGATTACTATATCTACAGAAAAGGGAAAAGTTTGTATAACAGTAGATTAGGATACTGAATATTCTCAAGTGTTCTTGCTGCGATGAGAAAAAATTCTCACTATGATGAGAAAAAAGTCTCATCGCAGTGAGAACTTTTTCTCATCATGGTAAGTATAGTCCTATGTATGCAGGAACCGAAATAGTGACTTAGAAGTAGTATCCCAGATTCACATAACAACTTCCTTTGTCAGTCTGATTGGAATACCCGAACGTAATCTCCAACGGACCGAACATACTGTCCATACCATATCCGGCACTGATACCAAACAGTTGTTTCCCTTTCAGTATTTCGAAGAAGTGACTGTCCGTCAAGCCATAATTACCTGTCAGAGTGAGATAATGAATGCTTCCCATCCGTTGTCTGAGTTTCACGGATGCAATCATGATAGAATTGTCCATCAGTTCCATATTAGTCACACCGGCAAACGGCAGTTGCTGTGGAATGTAGAGTCCGTATACTTCGCCGCCAATGGCATTTTGCAAGGGATAGGCGATGTCTTTTCCAATCAGAACACGACCATAGATGGATGGAATGATAGAAAAACGTCGGGTTACGGGAACTACGCTGGCCCACGAACCGCTCAGTGCGGAGAACGGGGCGTGATCATTATACTGAGCCATATTATCGGTGTAGAGCGAATAGGCAGCTTTGAATTCGGTTCCTTTGGAAGGGAAATATCCTTTGTCGAATGTACTATAGTATACCTGAGCGAAATAACTCAGGAAATGTTCGGATTCTACATCCAGCCCAGTGAGTTCCGGTTTCTTGAAAAGAAAATCTTTGTATTTATAATATTCGAAACGAAGTCCGAGTCCGAAGCGGAGGTTTTTGTACCAGACATCCGAAAAGCCAAATTCAGCTAAATGATACTTGTAAGTAGTGTTATAGGCACGTTCGCCTTCATCATAGATGTTGATGTCATTATATTGAAACATATATGAGAAATTGAAATTGCGTTGCTGCATCGGTTCGAGAGTGTAATCGATGCGTGCGGCATATCGCTTTCCTAATCGGCCGGTCAGGGATAATCGGGAAGGAACATGAGTTTTGAGATCCGCTGTGGCATTAATCAGCAGGGATGCTATTTCTTCCGAGTCGAAACGGATGCCCAGATTGATTCTTTTCTCATATTTTTCTTCTAACAAGAAATTAAGGTGATACCCTTCGGGAGTGTCGGTAAGTGTGTAGCTGGCGCTTGAGTAAGAATGACTGCCACGCAACTGATACACAGCTTGTTCTATCTGCTGAGTGGTAATGTTACTGTTCTCTTTGAGATTACACTTCTTCATCAGCCATTTTTTGTCATCAGCCTCTACGCCGGAGAACGATATATCTGTGACGTATACTGTCCGTGAATTGGAAAGAGAAGAGTATGGTCCATGTTGTTTGGGGACATAATTGTCCGGTATACCGATTTCTTTTTTTAAGGCAATCAGGGAATTCCACTGTGCACGTGCAGCTTCTTCGCCCCGACGCATCAGGGAGTCGATGGCTGCCGGAGTGAAGCTGGCGGATGAAAATCCGTCTACATTTACCTTGATATAGGTATCAGTGAGTTCTACATTCTTTTCATGATTGGTCTGGCAGGTGAGATCAACAATCTGCCCCAATATGTCCGGAGCGCTGTTGAGTTTGTCGGCACTTTTCAGTGCATTCTGAACATCGACTCCGATAATAATATCGGCCCCCATTGCTTTGGCCACATCTGCCGGATAATTATTGACAATTCCACCGTCTACCAATACCATACTGTCTTTGCGTACCGGTGTGAATACACCGGGGATAGCCATACTGGCACGCATGGCAGTAGAGAGTACGCCATCATGGAATACGATCTGGTCCCCATTGACTACATTGGCCGATACACAGGCGAAGGGGATCGGTAACTTATTAAAATTGATCGAGTCATGGTAGCCCATTGTCAGATCAGAGAACAGATTGGCAAGATTCTGTCCTTTGATAATTCCTCCGGACATGGCAGCTTTCGGGTTCTTGGTAAAAGGAAGCGAAACAATGTATTTTGCAGAACGTTCGCGTTCGGTGAGCGACATAGCACTGCGTTTGATACGATCGCTCAAAAGGAAAGTCCAGTCTTGCTTGCGTACCATACTGTCCAGTTGTTCCGGAGTATAACCGATGGCGTAAAGTCCACCGACTATAGATCCCATACTGGTGCCTACTATATAATCGATCGGAATGCCTGCTTCCTCAATGACTTTCAGTGCTTTGATATGTGCCACTCCTTTGGCACCACCGCCACTGAGGACGACGCCGACCTTCTTCCGTTGTTCCTGTGAATATACAGAAAAAGGTAATATCAGGCACATTGCAAAAACTAATGTTGAAAAGATTTGTTTTTTCATTAGACATGTTATTGTGTTGATGTACAATATAACTACAAATGTAGGGGATAAATTGTTTAGTTGATGAAACAAGAACTATAAAAAATGTTCTAAAAGTCGGAAATGTGGATAAATTCTACACTTTAAGGATGTTTTCCACACTTCCGTCTTCAAGAGGAAATATGTAATATGTTGATAATAAACAGATAAGATAAAACAGGATATTTTGGTATGTGTATTGCATAATAGAGTGTAGAACAAACATAAGTTAAATTAAATAATAAGATTCGATATGAGATTATTCTTTTCGAAACATGAGTTGAAACTGAGGAGAAAGAGAACCATTGCTGCTGTAGTATGTATGGTAATTGTGTTGGGAGTGTATTGGATACTGACCCGACCTCAGAAGGCTGCGCCGGAAATGCCGACAGTGATTGTTGAACCGGTTATAAAAGATGATGTAGAGATATTCGGAGAATATGTGGGGCGAATCCGTGCCCAGCAATTTGTCGAAGTACGTGCCAGGGTAGAAGGCTATCTGGAAAACATGCTTTTTGCCGAAGGCACTTATGTAAATAAGAATCAGGTCTTGTTTGTGATCAATCAGGATCAGTATCGCGCGAAAGCCGACAAGGCACGGGCTCAGCTGAAAAAGGATGAAGCACAGGCATTGAAAGCTGAACGTGACTTGAAACGTATCCGTCCGTTGTACGAACAGAATGCTGCTAGTCAGCTGGATCTGGATAATGCGGAAGCAGCTTATGAAAGCGCTGTTGCGACAGTAGCGATGAGTGAAGCGGACTTGGCGCAGGCTGAACTCGAATTAGGCTATACCATCGTTCGTTCACCTCTTGCCGGACATATCAGTGAAAGAAATGTAGACTTGGGAACGCTTGTTGGTCCGGGAGGAAAGTCTCTGCTGGCTACAGTAGTAAAAAGCGATACCGTATTGGTCGATTTCAGTATGACGGCACTTGATTATCTGAAAAGTAAAGAACGTAATATTAACCTCGGACAACAGGATTCTACCCGTTCCTGGCAACCGAACATTACTATTACTTTGGCGGATAATACGGTTTACCCCTATAAAGGATATGTCGATTTTGCAGAACCGCAGGTCGATCCCCAGACAGGTACTTTCTCCGTACGTGCAGAGATGCCTAACCCGAAACAGGTATTACTTCCGGGACAGTTTACCAAAGTAAAACTACTTTTGGACGTGCGTGAAGGAGCTATCCTTGTTCCGATGAAAGCTGTTACCATTGAAAAAGGCGGAGCTTATATTTATACAATGCGTAAAGATGATACAGTAGAGAAACGTTTTATCGAGTTAGGACCCGAAGTGGGGAATAACGTCGTAGTGGAAAGAGGACTTGCTGTAGGAGAGACAATTGTTGTAGAAGGTTTCCATAAGTTGACTCCGGGTATGAAAGTACGGATCAGTCAGCCGGAAATGGAGGTGAAGGATACCACTATGGTGGCAGGTGATTCTACAACAGGAATGAAGGATAACGCAAAAGGAGAATAATCAATGAAAGTTAGTTTTTTTATAGACAGGCCGGTATTTTCGGCTGTCATTTCCATCGTGATTGTGATTGTCGGAATCATCGGGCTGACCATGCTTCCGGTGGATCAATATCCGCAGATCACGCCTCCGGTGGTAAAGATCAGTGCGTCTTATCCGGGTGCGAGTGCGCTTACCGTGTCGCAGGCGGTGGCTACTCCGATTGAACAGGAAATCAATGGTACGCCCGGTATGCTTTATATGGAATCAAACAGTTCTAACTCCGGTGGCTTCTCGGCAACAGTTACCTTTGATGTATCTGCCGACCCGGATTTGGCTGCTGTGGAAATTCAGAACCGTGTGAAGCTGGCTGAATCCCGTCTTCCGGCGGAAGTGATTCAGAATGGTATTTCCGTAGAGAAACAGGCACCCAGTCAGTTAATGACACTCTGTCTGACTTCTACCGATCCTAAGTTTGACGAAATTTACCTGAGCAACTTTGCTACGATCAATGTGCTCGATGTGATTCGCCGTATTCCGGGAGTAGGACGTGTATCCAATATTGGTAGCCGTTACTATGCTATGCAGATATGGGCAGAGCCTGATAAGCTGGCTAACTTCGGATTGACTGTGCAGGACTTGCAGAATGCTTTGAAAGATCAGAATCGTGAATCGGCAGCCGGTGTATTAGGTCAGCAGCCGGTACAGGGACTGGATATAACGATTCCTATCACTACTCAGGGACGTCTTTCTACAGTAGGGCAATTTGAGGATATTGTGGTACGTGCCAATGCCAATGGTTCCATCATCCGGCTGAAGGATGTGGCGCGTGTATCTCTGGAGGCTTCTTCATACAATACCGAGAGTGGTATCAATGGTGAGAATGCAGCGGTACTTGGTATTTACATGTTGCCGGGTGCCAATGCGATGGAAGTAGCCGAGAATGTAAAGAAGGCGATGGAAGAAATCAGCGAGAATTTTCCGGAAGGATTGAGTTATGAGATTCCGTTTGATATGACAACGTATATCTCCGAGTCTATTCATGAGGTATATAAGACCTTGTTCGAAGCATTGGTGCTGGTTGTGTTGGTAGTGTATCTGTCTTTGCAGAGCTGGCGTGCTACGTTGATTCCGGTGGTAGCGGTACCTATTTCCCTGATTGGTACTTTCGGATTCATGCTGATTTTTGGTTTCTCTATTAATATATTGACCTTACTCGGTTTGATTCTCGCCATCGGTATCGTGGTCGATGATGCGATTGTAGTGGTGGAAGGAGTAGAGCATATTATGGAAACGGAGAAGCTGAGTCCCTATGAGGCGACAAAGAAAGCGATGAACGGATTATCAAGCGCATTGATCGCTACTTCACTGGTATTGGCGGCTGTGTTTGTTCCGGTAAGTTTTCTGAGTGGAATTACCGGGCAGCTGTATCGTCAGTTTACGGTAACTATCGTGGTATCTGTACTGATTTCTACTGTGGTTGCTTTAACGCTGAGCCCTGTGATGTGTTCGCTCATTTTGAAACCGGATAGTGGCAAGAAGAAAAATATAGTATTCAGAAAGATCAATGAGTGGTTAGGTATCGGAAGCAATAAGTATGTAGCTGCCGTCACCTGTACTATCAAACATCCTCGTCGGGTTTTGAGTGCTTTTGGTATGGTATTGATTGCTATACTGTTGATTCACCGGATTATTCCGACCAGTTTCTTGCCGGTAGAAGACCAAGGATACTTTAAGATTGAACTTGAATTGCCGGAAGGAGCTACCTTGGAGCGAACCCGTGTAGTAACGGAACGCGCGATTGCTTATCTGGAGAAGAATCCATATATAGAATATGTGCAGAACGTGACCGGAAGCAGCCCGCGTGTAGGCAGTAATCAGGGACGTGCCGAGCTGACCGTTATTCTGAAACCTTGGGAAGAGAGAAAGAGTACCAGTATTGAAAAAATTATGGATACGGTAGAAAAACATTTGAGAGAATACCCCGAATGTAAAGTCTACCTGTCTACTCCTCCGGTCATACCGGGACTGGGTAGCTCCGGTGGTTTTGAAATGCAGTTGGAAGCTCGTGGAGAGGCTACTTTTGATAACCTGGTAGATGCGGCAGATACGTTGATGTATTATGCTTCCAAACGTAAGGAGCTTACCGGTTTGTCTTCTTCCTTGCAGTCGGAGATTCCCCAACTTTACTTTGACGTGGACAGAGACAAGGTGAAAATGCTGGGAGTACCCTTGGCAGATGTGTTTTCTACGATGAAAGCGTATACAGGTTCGGTGTATGTGAATGACTTTAATATGTTCAACCGTATATATAAGGTATATATTCAGGCGGAAGCTCCTTATCGGGAACATAAAGACAATATCAACCTGTTCTTTGTGAAAGCTTCCAATGGAGCGATGGTGCCGCTGACTTCTTTGGGTAATGCTTCTTATACGACAGGACCGGGAAGTATCAAGCGTTTCAATATGTTTACTACTGCCGTTATCCGGGGTGCTGCCGCACAGGGATACAGTTCCGGTCAGGCAATGGAGATTATGGAGCAGATCGCCCGTGACCATCTTCCGGATAATATCGGACTGGAGTGGAGCGGACTTTCTTATCAGGAGAAACAGGCAGGCGGTCAGACGGGTATGGTCATGGCATTGGTGTTCTTGTTTGTCTTCCTCTTCCTTGCCGCACAATATGAAAGTTGGACAGTGCCGATTGCTGTATTGCTATCCTTGCCTGTAGCAGCTTTGGGAGCCTATCTGGGAGTCTGGGTGTGCGGACTGGAGAATGATGTCTATTTCCAGATCGGATTGGTAATGCTTGTCGGGCTTGCCGCCAAGAATGCCATTTTGATTGTTGAGTTTGCCAAAGTGCAGGTAGATAGAGGTGAAGACTTGATTCAGTCGGCAATCTACGCAGCGAAATTACGTTTCCGTCCTATTCTGATGACTTCCCTTGCGTTTGTACTGGGAATGCTTCCGATGGTATTGGCGAGTGGTCCGGGTTCGGCGAGCCGTCAGGCGATTGGTACGGGCGTATTCTTCGGAATGATATTCGCTATCGTATTTGGTATCATACTCGTGCCGTTCTTCTTTGTGATGGTGTATAAAACAAAGTCGAAAATCTTAAAACATAAGAAATAATGAAACTGAATAAACTATATATTGCTATACTACTTTTTGCAGGAATACTGACTTCCTGCAAAGTAGGCAAGAGCTACGTCCGTCCTGATCTTCATTTACCCGATAGTCTGGCTCAACATCAGGATGCGGTCAGCTTTGGAGATCAGGATTGGGAGGAAATCTACACAGATTCCACACTTCGCAGTCTTATAGACCGTGCGTTGGATCATAATAAAGATATGTTGATAGCGGCTGCCCGCATCAAGGAAATGGCAGCTCAGAAACGGATATCCACTGCCGCGCTGCTTCCCGATATTAAAGGTAAAGTGACTGCCGAGCGTGAACTTGAAAATCATGGAGGAGATGCTTTTAAGAAATCGGATACTTTTGAAGCGCAGTTCCTTGTTTCATGGGAACTCGATCTTTGGGGAAATCTGCGATGGGCACGTTCTGCCAGCATCGCCGAATATCTGCAGTCAGTAGAAGCGCAACGTGCGCTTCAGATGACGATTGTGGCGGAAGTGGCACAGGCATATTATGAGCTGGTTGCCTTGGATACGGAACTGGATATCGTCAAGCAGACTTTAAAGGCCCGTGAAGAAGGGGTTCGTCTGGCACGTATCCGTTTTGAAGGAGGACTTACTTCGGAGACTTCTTATCGTCAGGCGCAGGTAGAGTTGGCACGTACAGCTACTCTGGTTCCTGATCTGGAACGCAAAATATCGCTGAAAGAGAATGATATTGCTTTTCTGGCCGGAGAATACCCGAATCGCATAGCCCGTTCCCGTTTGCTTCAGGAGTTTAATTTCCCGGAAACTCTTCCGATAGGGATGCCTTCCACTTTGCTGGAACGCCGTCCCGATATACGTCAGGCAGAGCAGAAGCTGATCGCTGCCAATGCAAAAGTAGGTGTGGCTTATACGAATATGTTTCCTCGTCTGGCACTGACGGGTGGTTTCGGTAGTGAAAGCACGTCTTTGTCAGAACTTCTAAAATCGCCTTATGCCGTTATGGAAGGTGCTTTATTGACTCCTATTTTTGGCTGGGGAAAGAACCGTGCTGCGTTGAAAGGCAAAAAAGCGGCCTATGAAGCAGAAATACATAGTTATGAGAAAACAGTCCTGACGGCTTTCAAGGAGACACGTAATGCGATTGTCAACTTTAATAAGATAAAAGAGGTGTACGCACTTCGTGCCAATCTGGAACGTTCGGCTAAGAGTTATATGGATTTGGCGCAGTTGCAATATATCAATGGAGTGATCAATTATCTGGATGTTCTCGATGCTCAGCGTGGTTATTTTGACGCACAAATTGGTCTGAGTAACGCTATTCGTGATGAACTGATCACCGTAGTACAACTGTATAAAGCACTTGGCGGTGGCTGGAAGCAATAGCCTCTGTAACTATGCAGCGAAATAAAATGAGGGCTTCTCTTTCATAATTCGAGGAAAAATGCGAAATTTGCAACGCTTTTCAAGTTTGACAAGAAACTTACTAACACCTTTAAATAAAAATAAAGAAAATGACTAAAAGTGCATTGCAAATCGCAAGGGCTGCTTATCAGCCCAAACTTCCGAAAGCATTGGCAACAGGAGCCGTTAAAGCTGTAGCAGGTGCTGCTACTCAATCTGTAGCCGATCAGGAAGCTATCAAAGCATTATTCCCTAACACGTACGGAATGCCGTTGATTACATTCGAAGCGGGTGAAGCTGTTCAACTTCCTGCTATGAACGTAGGTGTAATCCTTTCCGGCGGACAAGCTCCGGGCGGACACAATGTAATCTCTGGTTTGTTCGACGGTATCAAAAAGCTGAATCCTGAAAGTAAGCTGTACGGCTTTATCTTGGGTCCTGGCGGTCTGGTAGACCACAACTATATGGAACTGACTGCTGACATCATCGACGAATACCGTAACACAGGTGGTTTCGATATCATCGGTTCGGGACGTACGAAGCTGGAAACTGAAGCTCAGTTTGAAAAGGGATTTGAG
This sequence comes from Bacteroides sp. RCH18, assembly GCF_058231005.1. NCBI lineage: Bacteria > Pseudomonadati > Bacteroidota > Bacteroidia > Bacteroidales > Bacteroidaceae > Bacteroides > Bacteroides sp. RCH18. The sequence goes on from NZ_JBIPTC010000002.1 coordinate 2,011,068, forward strand.
ATCATCAAGGAATTGGGCATCAAAGCACTGGTTATCATCGGTGGTGATGACTCTAATACAAACGCTTGTGTGTTGGCTGAATACTATGCTGCCAAGAAGTACGGTGTACAGGTGATCGGTTGCCCGAAGACGATTGACGGTGACTTGAAGAACGATATGATTGAAACTTCTTTCGGTTTCGATACAGCTTGTAAGACTTATGCAGAAGTAATCGGTAACATCCAGCGTGACTGTAACTCAGCCCGTAAATACTGGCACTTTATCAAATTGATGGGTCGTTCGGCTTCTCACATCGCACTGGAATGTGCTTTGCAGGTACAGCCTAACGTATGTATCGTTTCTGAAGAAGTGGAAGAAAAAGATATGTCTCTGGATGATGTAGTAACATCTATCGCTAAAGTGGTAGCTGACCGTGCTGCACAGGGAAATAACTTCGGTACAGTATTGATTCCGGAAGGACTGGTGGAATTTATTCCGGCTATGAAGCGGCTGATCGCTGAGCTGAACGACTTCCTGGCTGCAAATGCAGAAGAGTTCTCTCAGATCAAGAAGTCTCATCAACGTGATTACATCATCCGTAAGCTGTCTCCGGAAAACTCTGCTATCTATGCAAGTCTGCCGGAAGGTGTAGCTCGCCAGCTGACACTGGATCGTGACCCGCACGGAAACGTTCAGGTATCACTGATCGAAACAGAAAAACTGTTGTCTGAAATGGTAGCTACCAAATTGGCTGCTTGGAAAGAAGATGGCAAATATGTGGGTAAGTTTGCTGCACAGCACCACTTCTTCGGTTACGAAGGTCGTTGCGCTGCTCCGTCAAACTTTGATGCTGACTACTGCTATTCTTTGGGATACACAGCTTCTATGCTGATTGCTGACGGTAAGACCGGTTATATGTCTTCTGTACGCAACACAACTGCTCCTGCTGCCGAATGGATTGCAGGTGGTGTGCCTATCACCATGATGATGAATATGGAACGCCGCCACGGTGAAATGAAACCGGTGATCCAGAAAGCATTAGTGAAATTGGATGGTGCTCCTTTCAAAGCATTCGCTGCACAGCGTGACCGTTGGGCTGTTGAAACGGATTATGTATATCCGGGTCCGATTCAGTACTTTGGTCCTACAGAAGTTTGCGACCAGGCAACTAAGACTTTGCAATTGGAACAAGCTAAATAAGAAAACTTCACCGGACTGTAGTAAGAAGCAGTTGCAATGAAGAGCTCTTTCAGGCACGGATTACGCGGATTGACGCGGTTTTAGTTATACTATTTCTTAAAACCGTGTATTCCGTGTAATCCGTGCCTATCTATATTACATTCATCACTCAAAGTAAATGTCGTCACGTAATAATCCGATTTCTGCTGTCCAAAAGAAAAGAACTGCTTCCACTACCCCAAAAAAGAGGACGGTTTCTTCTTCCAGGCCTTCCCGTGCTCCGAAAAAGGCACCGGTGAAGCAGCATTATTCGATGCCCGGTTGGCTTCGAAATATATTGGCTGTGGCAATTGTTGGTTGTTTCTCTATGGTTTTCTATTATTTCTTTATACGTCCTTATGCTTATCGGTGGAAACCTTGTAATGGTTTAAAGGAATATGGAGTTTGTATTCCTTCCGGATATGATATTCATGGGATTGATATTTCCCATTATCAAGGAAAAATAGACTGGGGGAGACTTTTACAGAATAAACAGACGGCAACTCCTTTGCACTTCATTTTTATGAAAGCGACGGAAGGGGGAGATCATAACGATACTACCTTTCAAACCAATTTTGCTAATGCGCGTAATCATGGCTTTATCCGTGGCGCTTATCATTTCTATATTCCCGGTACGGATGCTTTGAAACAGGCGGACTTTTTTATACGTACGGTCAAACTGGATTCCGGCGACCTGCCTCCGGTTCTCGATGTGGAAGTGACCGGACGAAAAGAGAAAAAAGAATTGCAGCAAGGCATTAAGCGCTGGTTGGACCGTATAGAATCCCATTATGGGGTGAAGCCCATTCTTTATACCTCTTATAAGTTCAAGACCCGTTATCTGGACGATTCTATTTTCAATGCTTATCCTTATTGGATCGCCCACTATTATGTCGATTCGGTGAAATATCAGGGTAAGTGGAATTTCTGGCAACATACTGATGTCGGAAATGTACCCGGTATTAAAGAAGATGTAGACCTCAATGTATTCAACGGTACATTAGAAGAACTCAAAAAACTGACGATCAAGTAGGATGATTGATCTGTCATACAACTAATCTCTTCTCTTATTTGTTATAATCGTATTATTACTAAAAAGATACGATTATGAACTTTGATATAGCTATTATTGGTGGTGGCCCTGCTGGTTACACAGCTGCCGAAAGGGCAGGGGCAAACGGACTGAGAGCCGTTCTGTTTGAAAAAAAGGCAATAGGTGGGGTGTGTCTGAATGAAGGATGTATTCCTACTAAAACGTTGTTATATTCTGCTAAAATTCTGGATAGCATCAAGAGTGCTTCCAAATATGGCATTTCTGCCGAATCTCCTTCGTTTGATTTAACTAAAATAATGAGCCGTAAAGAGAAAACGGTGAAAATGCTGACTGGTGGGGTAAAGATGACTGTGAACTCTTACGGAGTGACGATCGTGGAAAAAGAAGCCTTTATAGAAGGAGAAGAAAACGGGCTGATCCGTATCATCTGTGACGGAGAAAGATATGAAGTGAAATATCTGCTGGTATGTACCGGTTCCGACACGGTTATTCCTCCGATACCGGGACTGTCGGAAGTTAGTTACTGGACGTCAAAAGAGGCTTTGGAGATCAAAGAGCTTCCTGAAACGTTGGTTGTTATAGGTGGTGGAGTCATAGGAATGGAGTTTGCTTCTTTCTTCAACAGTATGGGAGTGAAAGTGCATGTTGTCGAGATGATGCCGGAGATACTGGGAGTCATGGATAAGGAAACCAGCAGTATGCTTCGTATGGAATATGCAAAACGTGGAGTCACTTTCTACTTGAATACAAAAGTAATAGAAGTGAAACCTGAAGGAGTCGTCATAGAGAAAGATGGGAAGGCTTCTACTATCAAAACGGAAAAGATCTTGCTCAGTGTGGGGCGTAAAGCAAATATTACCAATGTCGGATTGGATAAGCTGAATATAGAACTTCATCGGAATGGGGTTAAAGTAGACGAATATCTTCAGACTTCTCATCCCGGAGTATATGCGTGCGGTGATATTACAGGCTATTCTTTATTGGCGCATACGGCGATTCGGGAGGCGGAAGTGGCTATCAACCATATTTTAGGAGTGGAAGACCGGATGAATTATAACAGTGTGCCGGGAGTCGTTTACACCAATCCTGAAGTGGCCGGCGTAGGTAAGACAGAAGAAGAGCTGACCAAACAGGGCATTCCTTATCGTGTGGCGAAGTTGCCGATGGCTTATTCCGGACGTTTTGTTGCGGAGAACGAACAGGCAAATGGAATATGTAAGCTGATTTTGGATGAAACTGATCATATTATCGGTTGTCATATGCTGGGAAATCCTGCTTCGGAATTGATTGTGATTGCCGGAATAGCCATTCAGAAAGGCTATACGGTTGAGGAATTTCAGAAGAATGTATTTCCCCATCCTACGGTTGGAGAGATTTATCATGAGGTGCTTTCATAACACTTTTACAGATATTTATTTTCATCTGGCGGCAGAAGAGTATTTGCTGAAGCAGGAAACAGATTCGGTTTTCATGCTTTGGCAGGACACTCCTTCTGTAGTGATGGGAAAACACCAATCTGTACAGTTGGAAGTGAACCGGGAATGGGCGGAAGAACAACAGATTCAAATAGCCCGTCGGTTTTCGGGTGGGGGAGCTGTATATCATGATTTGGGTAATGTCAATTTAACTTTTATCGAAACAGTGTCCCGCTTGCCTGATTTCAGTCTTTATCTTCATCGGATACTGGATTTCTTAAAACAGATAGGATTGCCGGCAAAAGGAGATGAACGTCTGGGTATCTATCTTGATGGTCTGAAAATATCGGGGAGTGCCCAGTGTGTACATAAGAACAGGGTTCTTTATCATTGTACTTTGTTGTATGATACGAATCTTGCTGCTTTAAATAAGGTACTGAATCCGAAGAGGAACATTGAGACGGGCGTGGCATCGCCTGTGTATGCTGTTCCGTCTGTCCGTAGTGAAGTTACAAATATTAGTCGTTACTTACCTATGGAAACGGTTGATCATTTCAAAGAGATGCTCTTCGAATATTTTAGTCAGAGGGGATGTGCCGATACTTTCAGTGAAAAAGAATTGGAAGCAATCCATAAACTTCGGACTGAGAAATATATTTGCGAAGAATGGATCTTCAGTCGTTGAGTCCGGTTAAAAATACTTTAACTTAAAACTTTCTTTTTCAGCGGGTTGTTCTAATAGTTCAAGGTTGAATAATAAATTTACTGTCTATGTCAAGATTCGAAATAAAAATGCCTAAGTTGGGCGAGAGTATAACCGAAGGGACGATTGTCTCTTGGTCTGTGAAAGTGGGGGATATCATTCAGGAAGACGATGTTCTCTTCGAGGTAAATACGGCGAAAGTCAGTGCGGAAATACCTTCACCGGTAGCCGGTAAGGTCGTGGAAATCCTGTTTAAGGAAGGAGATACAGTCGCTGTGGGTACAGTGGTTGCTGTTGTAGATATGGGAGGTGAAGAGGCATCCGATGAAGAGATTGTAAGTGGAAAAGAAACTCCAGAAAGTAAGGAGAATACTTCTTCTGATGCAGTAAAAGTATCTTCTCAGGTAGCAAAGGCTGAAGAACGCTGGTATTCTCCTGTGGTGATTCAATTGGCACGAAGTGCGAATATTCTGAAAGAAGAACTTGATTCGATACAAGGCACAGGATACGAAGGCCGGTTGAGCAAGAAAGATATAAAGGATTATATTGAGAAGAAGAAAAGGGGAATTTCCGAAGTCTCGAAGGCGGCGATACCTACCGGTGATGCACTTACGGCTTCTATGCCTTCTTCGACTGGAGGGGCTGGCTCTATGACAACTTCTCCTGTGGCGGCTTCCGTGCAAACTCCTGTTGCTGCACCGTCTGCTCCATCTAAACAAGCACCTGCAGCTGCCAATATTCCGGGAGTAGAAGTGAAAGAAATGGATCGTGTCCGCCGGATTATTGCGGATCATATGGTGATGTCCAAGAAGGTTTCACCACACGTAACCAATGTAGTAGAGGTAGACGTAACCAAACTGGTACGCTGGCGTGAAAAGAATAAAGACGCTTTCTTCCGTCGTGAGGGAGTGAAACTGACCTATATGCCTGTCATAACAGAAGCTGTTGCAAAAGCATTGGCAGCATATCCTCAGGTCAATGTATCTGTTGACGGATATAATATTCTTTTCAAGAAACATATCAATATCGGTATTGCTGTTTCTTTGAATGATGGCAATCTGATAGTTCCTGTGGTACATGATGCCGATCATCTGAACTTGAACGGATTGGCTGTAGCTATAGACTCGCTGGCATTGAAGGCTCGTGATAACAAATTGATGCCGGATGATATTGACGGAGGTACGTTTACCATTACTAATTTCGGTACATTCAAGAGTTTGTTCGGTACGCCGGTAATCAATCAGCCCCAGGTTGCCATTTTGGGAGTGGGATATATTGAGAAGAAGCCTGCCGTAATAGAGACACCGGAAGGTGATACGATTGCTATCCGTCATAAGATGTATCTGTCCCTGTCTTATGACCATCGTGTAGTTGACGGTATGCTGGGAGGCAACTTCCTGCACTTCATTGCCGATTACCTGGAAAACTGGAAGGGCTGATAACAGATTATTTCATTCATTAAGAACTTCATTAACTATGAAAAAGAAATATGATATAAAGACTACGGATGTTGAAACACTGAAAAAGTGGTACCATCTGATGACATTAGGGCGTGCTTTGGACGAGAAGGCGCCGTCTTACCAGCTGCAATCCTTGGGTTGGTCATACCATGCTCCTTATGCGGGGCATGATGGTATCCAACTGGCTGTCGGTCAGGTTTTCACATTGGGAGAAGATTTCCTGTTCCCTTATTACAGAGATATGCTGACTGTGCTTTCTGCAGGAATGACTGCGGAAGAGATTATATTGAATGGCATTTCGAAAGCAACCGATCCCGGTAGCGGCGGACGTCATATGTCGAATCACTTCGCCAAACCGGAATGGCATATTGAAAATATATCTTCTGCTACCGGAACGCATGACCTTCATGCGGCAGGTGTAGCAAGAGCAATGGTATATTATGGGCATAAAGGAGTAGCAATCACTTCGCACGGAGAATCTGCTACTTCCGAAGGCTTTGTTTACGAGGCTATCAATGGAGCTAGTCTGGAACGTCTTCCAGTGATTTTCGTTATACAGGATAACGGATATGGCATCTCTGTTCCTAAATCCGAGCAGACTGCCAATCGTAAAGTAGCTGAGAACTTCTCCGGTTTCAAGAATCTGAAGATTATCTACTGCAATGGAAAAGATGTGTTCGATTCCATGAATGCCATGACTGAGGCACGCGAATATGCGATCAGTACCCGTAATCCTGTGATTGTACAGGCTAACTGCGTTCGTATCGGTTCTCATTCCAATTCGGATAAACATACACTTTATCGGGACGAAAACGAACTGGAATATGTGAAAGAAGCTGATCCGCTAATGAAGTTCCGGCGGATGTTGCTGCGCTATAAGCGCTTGACAGAAGAGGAACTGCTGCAAATTGAAACTGAATCAAAGAAGGAACTATCTGCTGCCAACCGCAAGGCGCTGGCTGCCCCTGAACCTGATCCTAAAAGCATTTACGATTTTGTGATGCCCGAACCTTATCAGCCGCAAAAATACAAAGAAGGTACTCATCAGGAAGAAGGAGAGAAGACTTTCCTGGTCAATGCAATTAATGAAACATTGAAAGCGGAATTCCGCCATAATCCGGATACCTTTATCTGGGGGCAAGATGTGGCTAACAGAGAAAAAGGCGGGGTCTTTAATGTGACCAAAGGCATGCAGCAGGAATTTGGCGAGGCGCGTGTATTCAGCGCACCGATTGCCGAAGATTATATTGTAGGTACAGCCAATGGTATGAGCCGCTTTGACCCTAAAATCCATGTAGTGATAGAAGGAGCTGAGTTTGCAGACTACTTCTGGCCTGCCGTAGAACAGTATGTGGAGTGTACTCATGAATATTGGCGCAGTAACGGTAAGTTTGCTCCGAATATCACTTTACGGCTTGCTTCCGGAGGATATATCGGTGGTGGATTATATCATTCTCAAAATATAGAGGGGGCTCTGACAACGTTGCCGGGTGCACGTATTGTCTGTCCTTCTTTTGCAGATGATGCAGCCGGATTGTTACGAACCAGTATGCGTTCAAAGGGATTTACCTTGTTTTTGGAACCGAAAGCTCTATATAATTCGGTAGAAGCAGCAGCTGTTGTTCCGGAAGATTTTGAGGTTCCTTTCGGAAAGGCACGTATTCGTCGTGAAGGAACGGATTTGAGCATTATTACTTATGGCAATACGACCCATTTCTGCCTGCACGTAGCAGAGCAACTGGAAAAAGAAAGTGGCTGGAAAGTCGAAGTGATCGATATTCGTTCATTGATACCATTAGATCAGGAGGCGATTTTCGAATCGGTGAAAAAGACCAGTAAAGCATTGGTTGTTCACGAAGACAAGGTGTTCTCCGGTTTCGGTGCGGAACTTGCGGCTATGATCGGAACGGATATGTTCCGTTATCTGGATGGTCCGGTGCAGCGTGTCGGATCTACATTTACTCCTGTCGGTTTCAATCCGATTCTGGAAAAAGAGATATTGCCGGATGAGGCGAAGATCTATGAGGCAGCTAAAAAGCTATTGGAATATTAATGGAATAAAATGGAGGTATAGTATATGAAGAAGATTGGTTTGTTTTATGCCACCAAAGCTGATAAGACTACTTGGGTGGCAGAGAAAATTCAGAAAGAATTTGGAAAAGATAAGATAGAAGTGGTGCCTATTGAGCAGGCATGGCAAAATGATTTTGCAGCTTACGATTGTTTTATAGTAGGTGCTTCGACCTGGTTTGACGGAGAACTTCCTACCTATTGGGATGAGTTATTGCCGGAACTTCGTACATTGGATTTGAAAGGGAAAAAAGTAGCTATCTTCGGGTTAGGAGATCAGATACGTTATCCCGAAAACTTTGCTGACGGAATCGGGTTACTTGCCGAGGTATTTGAAGGAGACGGGGCTACACTGGTCGGTTTTACTTCTTCCGAAGGATACACTTTCGAACGTTCCAGAGCGTTGCGTGGTGATCGGTGGTGCGGTTTGGTCGTCGATTTGGATAATCAATCCGAGCAAGCGGAAAAGAGAATCAGGGAATGGTGTGAACAGGTAAAGAATGAGTTTGATTCAAAACCTTAATACTTTATATCTGTTTCCCAGTAACATAACAGAAGGAATATTATACCATACCATTCTTTTCATTAAAGGATGGTATGTACCAGATGCTCATCTCGTACGCTACCGGATGTGCATCTGGTGTATAACAAGATGAGCATGCCGTACAGTACGAGATGAGCATCTCGTACATCTTATCTCTACCACAAATATATGCTGTCTTTTAAAGATACGTGGTCTGTGTCTTCTTGAAACAGATAAGGAAGATTAATGCTTAATATGTGAACTTCACTGCTGCCCAGCGGTTTTTCTCCTTATGATGTACGAAGGTCAGTCCATTCTTTTCTGCTTCCCGGCGGATGAAAGGGATGTCGTCCACATAAAACCCACTCATATAAAGTTCCGATCCCGGGTGCATGCAGGCAACATATTGCTTCATGTCGTTCAATAAGATATTCCGGTTTATATTAGCGATGATGATATCAAAGGGTCCTTTGCCAATAAGCGATGAGGCATCTCCTTGTAAAACGGCGATGTCGTCTACGTGATTTAATTCAATGTTCTCAATGGAGTTTCGTACACACCATTCGTCGATGTCGATAGCGGTACATGGGCGTGCTCCCCGCATGCGGGCGAGAATTGCTAAGATCGAAGTTCCACAGCCCATATCCAGAAGTGATTTATCTTTCAACTCATTGTCCAGTAACTCTCCGATAATGAGGCTTGTCGTTTCATGATGTCCCGTGCCGAAAGCCATTTGCGGATTGATAACGATATCATAAGTTGCTTGGGGTACATCTTTATGGAAGGTACTATGGATAACACATCGGTTGTCGATCACAATCGGCTGAAAGAAATTCTTTTCCCATTCTTCGTTCCAGTCTTTGTCTTCCGCTTCAACGTACGTATAGGAGATTTCCGTATCAGGCAGTGGGAAGTCGGCTATTGCATCTTTTATTGTATTTTCATCGCATAATGCCTGTTGTATGTATGCAGTCAGTCCGCCTTCGCTTTCGACAAAACTTTCAAATCCGGCCTCGCCTAATACGGCAGCCAGTACGTCATTTACTGTTTCTGTGCATGGACTTGTATGGAATGTGAACTCAAAATACTTCATAGTTGTTTTTAATTTGGTGAATCTTTTGCAAAGATAGTCAGAAATAGGGATTTCCCTATTATCCTTTGGGGAAAATCTCCCTAGAGTGGCGAATCTCTTCCTTATCTTTGTAATGTGAATAAGTTTAAGTAATTACATAAACCGAGATGATATGAAAAAGATTGTTTATTTCTTGCTAATTGCTTTATGCCTCCCTATAGGCTTGATGGCACAAAGCGTTGATGACGACCTTTATTTCGTACCTTCTAAAGACAAAAAGGAGAAGAAAGAAACGACTCCGGAAAAGAAGGAACCGAAAAGACAAGTCACGACCAACATCTATACATCACCGGGCACTACCGTTGTAGTTCAGGACCGCAAGGGAAAAACACGGGATGTGGATGAATATAACCGCCGTTATGACGCTCGTGAGAATGAATTCGTAATGGAAAACGATACCTTATATATAAAAGAGAAAGCTCAGCCAGACTTGGAAGGAGAATGGGTAACCGGTGAATTTGATGGTTCGCAAGAGGACTATGAATATGCCGAACGTATTATCCGTTTCCGTAATCCACGTTTTGCTATCAGCATTAGCAGCCCACTCTATTGGGACGTAGTTTACGGACCTAATTCATGGAACTGGAATGTATATACCGATGGCATGTACGCTTATGCTTTCCCGACATTTAGTAATCCGCTTTGGTGGGATTGGCGTTACAACTCCTACGGTTGGGGATGGAACTATGGCTGGGGCTGGAATCGTCCTTACTATGGCTGGGGATATTACCCGGGTTCATGGGGCGGCTGGTATGGTGGCTACTGGGGTGGCTTCTATGGCGGCGGTTATTGGGGACATCATCACCACTGGGGTGGTGGTCCTAGCTGGGGCTGGGGCGGTGGAGGAAGACCCTACGGGCGTACTGTGCTGAATGCTAATAATCGTTCACGTTATAGTAGTTCTGGTTCCTTCAATTCATCACGTGGTACAGGTTCTCGTTCCTCATATCAAGGTACACATACAAGGGCAACTTCTGGTCGGGTAGTAGGAACTCGTAATGGAGAAGGGGCATCTTACATTCGTTCAAGTTCGCGCTCAACATCACGTTCACAAGGAGTGCAATCTTCACGTACAGAAGGTACACGAGGAGGTACATACACTCGTCCTAGCAGCACGCGTAGTTATACTCGTACTTCTACTACGGGTTCTAACAGTAGTTCTAGAACGAATACAAACTCTGCTCCTAATCGTAGTAGGTCGACATATTCCCGTACAGGTTCTACCACGCGTAGTAGTTCAACTTATTCCCGTGGAAGTTCAACTTCTCCATCACGTAGCTATGATAGTGGAAGTTCTAGTCGCTCTTCTTCTACGTATACTCCTTCCCGCAGTAGTAGTTCTTCTTCATATACTCCGAGCAGCAGTTCTTCTCGTAGCAGTGGAGGAAGTTATTCTGGTGGTTCATCTTCATCATCGCGTTCATCAGGCGGTGGTAGTAGCAGAAGTAGTAGAAGATAATATATTATTAAAAAGATATAGTTATGAAAAATATATATAGAATAATCGTATTCGGTACATTCTTGCTTGGAATAGGCGGCATGTTGAATGCTCAAACTACCATTTATGATGCAAACCGTTTAATGGGGAGCGATCTAAACGGGACGGCGCGCTTTGTTGGCATGGGTGGGGCGATGGGAGCTCTAGGTGGTGATATCTCAACAATGGGAACTAATCCTGCTGGCATCGGTATTTATCGAAGTAATGATGTGATGGTATCTTTTGGCTTTGTTAATGTCGGATCTAAAGATGCGGGTGGATCTAGTATTGATAAATTTCATGGGTCATTTGATAATGCAGGCTTTATATTTACCAATAAGATTGGAAATTCAACTCCTTTACGTTATGTTAACTTTGGATTCAATTATCACCGTACAAAATCATTTGATAAGAATATGGTAATGAATGGTGTTTTTGGGCAGTCTCAAACTACTTTTATGGCAGATTTGCTGAATTTCTATGATGGTGAGTTTTCGCCTGTAACGGTAGAAAGTATAAAAGCAGCAGGGGCTTATGAAAACCCAGATATCCCATGGCTTGGTATACTAGGATATGATTCGCAATTGGTGCGTCCCGGTTATATTAAAGAAGAAGGTAAGGAAGATGTATTTGATGGTTATGATCCTTATTTGCATCCTGGTGATAAAGTGAGACAAGCTTATACTGCCCGTGAGAGAGGAGGATTACATTCATACGATTTTAATGTTTCATTCAACTTGTATGATCGCTTCTATCTAGGTGCTACGATTGGTGCATATAGTTTAGATTATAAACGTACAAGCCTTTATAAAGAAGATTTCATAGGGGCGGATGGCAATGATTATGGTGGTTATGATTTAGGAAATGACTATTGGACAAGTGGTGGTGGTGTTGATTTTAAAGTTGGATTTATTTGGCGTCCTATTGAATCTTCTTCTTTTCGTATCGGAGGTGCTATACATACGCCGACTTTCTATTCTATAACAGAACATAATCATGCATATATTGCTTATGATTTAGCTGTAGAAGATTTAAAACCAGGCTCTGCGGAAATTGTCAACCGTAATGGAAATCCGATGGATGGTGAATATGAGTATCGTTTGGTTACTCCATGGAAATTTAATCTGAGCACAGGATATACTTTTGGTTCTGTTGCAGCTTTCGGAGTAGAGTATGAATATAGTAACTATTCTTCTGCAAAATTAAAGGATGTGGATGGGATTACTTTGGAGCAAACTGATGATATAAAGTCAATGATGAAAGGGGTTCATACATTTCGTGCGGGAGTCGAGTTTAAGTTGGCTCCGGAATTTGCTTTTCGTTTAGGATATAATCATATCACAGCATCGATGAAACCGGAAGCATATAAGTGGATTCAAAGTAACTCCATTCGTACTGACACAGAATATTCCAATTTGGGTGCAACTAATAAATATACATTAGGATTTGGATATCGTGGATCAACTTTTTATGCAGATATGGCATATCAATATAATACTTATAAAGAAAGTTTTTATGCATTTGATAATTTGGATTTAAGAGCTACGGAGATAACCAATAATAATCATAAAGTGCTTCTTACAGTTGGTATGCGTTTTTAATTAGAAACTGTTTTCAATTTCAATAATAACTTTTGTGTGTTAGAGTCCCTGGAATGCTGAGTGTCTACAGCGGTTCCAGGGATTTCTTTATTATCTTTTCATTTAATGCAAAAGAAGGTTCATTCTGTTTTGGATATTGTAATTTTGTTAGCCGATATAATTATTCTTTTTGTTTAAAGAAAAAAAACTACTTATTTTCTTGTTATTTAAAATAAATTCATATTTTTGTAATCGTAGTCAGAACCAAACTATGAAATATTGACGTCCTCTCTACACACAGACAATTTTTATTAACCTTAAAAGAGCAGTATTATGTTTAAACCACTCAAATCAGTAAGTGTGCTGTTGCTCTTGTTTGCCATGCCGGCAGCAATTTCCTATGCAGCCTCTGAGAATGGAGCAACAAGTGTGAGTGTCACACAGCAAAACGGTACGTGTAAAGGTGTAGTAAAAGACAAGGCAGGTGAAGCGGTTATTGGAGCTTCAGTTGTAGTCAAGGGTACTACAAATGGTGTAATTACCGACTTGGACGGTAATTTTGTTCTTTCCAATGTTCCTGATGGAGCAACGATTCAAATCTCTTATGTAGGTTATACCCCACAGGAAGTGAAGTTCACGGGTAAACCTTTAGACATTACCTTACAGGAAGATACGCAGACACTCGATGAAGTTGTAGTGACAGCTTTGGGGATTAAGCGTCAGAAAAGGTCCCTCGGCTATTCTACAACGACAGTAGGAGGAAAAGATTTCACGGAAGCTCGTACAACGAACATTGGTAACGCACTTTCCGGTAAGATTGCCGGTGTTTCCGTTTCCGGAAATGCAACAGGTCCGGGTGGTAGTAGCCGTGTCGTAATTCGTGGTAATGCTTCTTTGACGGGAAACAACCAGCCGCTTTATGTTATCGACGGTGTTCCGTTTGATAATACTAATATCGGTAGTGCAGGTCAATGGGGAGGTAAAGATATGGGCGATGGTTTGTCAAGTATCAATCCGGATGATATTGCAGATATTCAGGTGTTGAAAGGTGCTGCTGCATCTGCTCTTTATGGATATCGTGGTGGTAACGGTGCTATCTTGATTACTACTAAATCCGGTCAGAAAGGAAAACCGGTCTCCGTTGAATTCAACAATAACCTGGCTTTTGATGTGATTTATGATTACCGAGATTTCCAGAATGTCTACGGGCAAGGAACTCAGGGTAACCGTCCGCTTTCTGCAGATGTGGCAAAAGCAACGGAAACATCCAGCTGGGGTGAAGTAATGGATGGAAAAAAAGCAGTAAACTTCTTGGGTAACGAATATGCTTATTCTCCGGTAGATAACTGGAAGAACTTCTATCGTACGGGGATTAACAATACGACAACCTTGGCAGTAAGTGGTGCTTCCGATAAGATATCCTATCGTTTTGGTGTTTCCAATATGGCGGTAAAGGGGATACTTCCCAATTCCAGCATCAGTCAGCAAGGTATTAATATGAATACGACTTATGACATTTCTTCAAAAGTTCATTTAATGGTGAATGCCAACTACGTATTCGACAAGAATAAAGGTCGTTCTAACTTGTCCGATGGTAACAGTAACACGAATGCCGCACTTCTTTATCATGCCAATTCATTTGATATCCGTTGGATGGAACGTGAAAATCCGGATTGTGACTGGGGTACCGGTGCTGACGGCAAAGAGTTGTTAGGCGGTACGAACGGTTATTTCAATAATCCGTATTGGTTGCAGTACAGGGTTACTAATGAAACCAACCGTAATCGTCTGACTGGTGGTATGACTTTGAAGTATGATATCTTTGACTGGTTATACATTCAGGGTGCTGTGACACGTGACGGTTATAATCTGGAATATTCCGAAGTGAAGCCAATCGGTTCCGCTTCTCCGGAAGATCCACGCGGTTATATAAAGGAATACACTCAGAACTTCTCTGAAATGAACCTGAACTATTTGATCGGATTCAATAAGACATTCGGAGACTGGAGTGTCGGTGCTACTTTCGGTGGAAACCGTCAGAGAAATATTACAAAGAAATACGGTCTGGATGATAAGGCCTCTTCATTCTTTGTGCCCGATTTTTATTCAAGTAGCAACACTGCGAAGCATGTGTATAAGAAAGAATATACAGAATATCGGGTAAATTCAATCTATGGTACTGCAGACCTTGGTTATAAGAATCAGGTATTCTTAAATTTAACCGGACGTAATGACTGGTTCTCTACACTGGACCCGGATAATAATCATTATTTCTATCCTTCTATCGGTATGTCATGGGTATTTAGTGATACATTCAAGACTCCTGACTGGTTTACTTTCGGAAAGGTGCGTGCATCTTATGCAGCTGCATCCAACGGAACCAAAGCATATCAGAATCTTCTTACCTATAAAGTAGATAATTACCAATCGAACGGACAGCCTGTAGTAACGATCAATAACTCGACCGTACCTAACAAAGGACTGAAACCGGTTCAGATTTCCGAATGGGAAATTGGTTTGAATCTCTCTTTCTTGGATAATCGCCTGTCATTGGATGCTGCATATTATGTAAAAACAACCAAAGATGATATCGTGCAGGTAACCACCAGTGGTGCGTCCGGTTTTGAATCAGCTATCCAGAATGTCGGAGAAATCAGAAATAATGGTGTGGAAGTAATGGTGAATGCCGTTCCTGTTCATACAAAGGACTTTAACTGGAATTCTACATTCAATATCGCTTATAACAGCAGTGATGTGAAATACCTGGGAATAGACGGAACGGGAGAAAAGATAAAGAGACTTACTCTTGACGGAGCCAATTCACGTGTAGGTAGTGTTTCTGTTCAGAATATCTTGGGGCATCCTTATGGTGAATTAGTAGGTTATGAATACAAACGTACTTCGGATGGACAAGTTATTTTTGAAAACGGTCTTCCTGTACACTCAGACGAGGTACAGGTATTAGGAAACGGCGTTTATAAGGTAACCGGTGGATGGCGCAATGAGTTTACTTACAAAAACATAACTCTTTCTTTCCTGATTGACTTCAAGGCAGGAGCTAAGATGTTCTCCGGAACCAATCTGTCTCTTTACAGCAACGGTCTGCACAAGAATACTTTGCAGGGACGTGGTGCTGACGGTAAAGGAACAATGGTGGGCAATGGTGTAATGTCTGATGGTAAGGGGGGCTATGTGAAGAATACCGTAGCCGTTTCTGCACAAGACTACTGGCAGGCTATTACCAGTCAGAATATTGCTGAAGAGTTTGTTTATAATGCGAGTTTTATAAAACTGCGCGAACTGTCAGTCGGATATACTTTGCCGCAGGCATGGTTGAATAAGCAGACACTTATAAAGGGGGTAACCCTTTCTTTAGTCGGTCGTAACCTTTGGACTATATTGAAGCATACGGATAATATTGATCCGGAATCTGCTTATAATAACGGTAATGCTCAAGGTCTGGAATTGAACGGATATCCTGCCACGAGAAATGTGGGATTCAATGTAAATGTTAAGTTCTAACATCTTAAATACTGTAACAATGAAAAAGTTTACTTTATATATATTGACGGCTTTTGGTCTGATGGGATTAGCGACGAGCTGTAATGACTTTGGGGATGTGAATAACGACCCTATGAACCTGAATCCCGGAGTGGTGGATTATAAAATGGAATTTACTCAGGTTGAAGCACAGATATGTGGCTCCGACTGGGACGTGTGGCGTAATGGCTGTATCTACACAGCCAACATGATACAGCATACGGCTAGTGTAGATTGGGCGTATGGAGTTTTCTATACATGGAACGATCAGTATAGTGGTGCTTATTGGGGAGGATTCTATTCCGGTGGGCGTGCAGCTATTCGCAATATTATAGATGTGATGAATAATTGGGAAGGAAATCCCGCTTATGCGAATGAATATCAGATGTGCCGCATTCTGAAAGCATATATGTTCCAGAATATGACTGACCTTTATGGAGACGTTCCTTATTCTGAAGCAGGGCAGGGGTATTCTACCAATCCGATTCCGTATCCTAAATATGATACACAAGAAGCAATCTATAATGACCTGTTGAAAGAACTCGATGAAGCACAAGCTGCATTAAGCACTTCTGCCGGTAATACGATAGGGGCTGCCGACGTTATCTATAACGGTGATGCTGCGAAATGGAAGAAATTTGCAAACTCACTGATGCTCCGGGTAGCCATGCGCTTGACCAAAGTAGCTCCTGATAAAGCGAAAACATGGGTAGCTAAAGCGGTTTCGAATGGCTTGTTCGTAAGCAACGATGATAATGCAATCGTCAGACATACCAATGGTTCACCAAGCGATGACTCTGCCGAACCTTACGGAAAAGTATTTTCCAGTCTGGATACTCAGGCGTTCTATATCAGCGAAACATTTATAAACATCCTTCAGGACGATCCTCGTCTTCCTCTGATTGCTACAGTTTGTACCAGAGATCCTAAACCGGGATGGGGAGATGCCGATTTTGATTTAGGTGACAACACGGCTGCTAAGCAGAAAGGTATGCCGGTTGGTTATGATGTGTCAGGAGGAGACTGGGATTTGAGTAAAGCTCCGGGATATCCGGGAGAAAATTGGAGAAAAGCATATTCTGTTCCTAACCGTACAGTTTATGCACGCCCGGATTCACCCTCTATGCTTGTCACTCATGCCGGTAACTTGTTATTATTGGCTGATGCAGTGAAACGTGGACTCTATACAGGAGATGCAGAAAAATTTTATAGAGATGGAGTAACTGCTGCCATGAAACAATTCTCCTATTATGAGAAAGCCTCAGCTACGATTACAGATGATGCGATAACTGCCTATCTGAATGCTAATCCATTGGATGCTGATACGGAAAAAGCGCTGGAACAGATTAATACGGAATATTATATTCATACGTTCTGTAATGAGTATGAAGCTTTTGCAAATTGGCGTCGTACCGGATATCCTAAATTAACCCCGTCTCGAAATGCAGCCAGCTATCCTAACAATGTGACAAATGGAGAGATTCCTCGTCGTTTCATTTATCCGGCAAGCGAGATAACGGCTAATCCTGTTAATTACAACGATGCAGTAAAGAGACTCAGCGACGGTGATAAGATGACATCACGTGTATGGTGGGATAAAAAATAATACGCTATAAATAAGTCGGTCGATTCCTAGGAGCTGACCGGCCTTATATAGTTTTTAGGTATAAATAAAAAACGGGATTCATCATGAATCCCGTTCTTTTATTTATATAATCTGCAAGATTGCCTTTAAGTGCAATCTTCTTATCTGTACAATGGAACATTGCCATCAATAATACCTCCGAATCTTTTTGATAATCTGACAGAAAGTGTGCTTCCGGCTTTTAAATCAAGATCTTCCACTGCACTGATCTTCTGAGTGACTCCTCCAACAGTGATCGTTCCTATTTCTTCTCCGGCACTGATCTTTTGCGGGAGAACATTGGTAGTAATGCCTTCGGATACTTTCTTTACTTCGATATTCTCTGACAGCGCATTTTCGTTGATTTCAATGATACCGTTCAATAAATCCTGCGTACCTTCATTTTTCAGGCTGAGCTCAACTTTAGCTTCGCCTTCATACGGACGATCGTTCTCATCAAGTATAATAACCGGTACGGTCATTCGTTTGAATTTCAGCGATACATTCTGGCTGCCCGGAGTTGCTTCCGCTGTTCCGAACAAGTGCTCCTGGCCTCCTTTTAAATAGCGTTTGTTACCGCCTGATCTGGTAGCGGCTTCGTCTGTCAATGCAGGATAGTGGGCGTAGAAGGTTACTGTGCCTGTGGCAGTTCCTATTTCGTTCCATGCGCGGCTGTCTTTGCCAACAATAAACGGAGTATAGTCCTGACCGGAGGCAGCCATGGAGATAACTTCTCCTGTAGTGATGCTGTTTCTGGCAGGGAACAGATCATTGCTGGTACAGGTGAGCGGGTCAGAGAGAGCGTCGTCGATAGAGATAGAGAAGTTGGTTGCTTCTTTACTTGTTTCTTGCAGTTCATCCTGTTGCTGACAACTGAACAAACATCCTGCGGCTAGAAGAATCAAAAAGTTTTTTCTTTTCATTTTACTAAGTATTAGTGAGTTTAAGTGAGATTAGATGCTAATATTCTACTTTGTCTTCTTTGGACATCCAGGCTTCGAAGGCTGTAATGGCTTCGTTGTGCAATAATACTTCCGAGGGAAGTTTTCTGTCGGCAGGTTTTAAAGCCAGCTCATCATAAATAAAGGAATCGTCGAAACCGATGTTTTTGGCATCCGTCTTATTGTTCCCATAATACATTTTGTCTAGTCGTGCCCAATAGATGGCACCCAGACACATCGGGCAAGGTTCGCATGAAGTATAGATTTCGTATCCGCTGAGGTTGAATGTTCCCAGTTTCGCGGCTGCGGCACGTATGGCGCTAACTTCGGCATGAGCAGTGGGATCACATGAAGAGGTTACTCTGTTGACTCCTGTAGCTATAATTTCCCCTTCTTTTGTTGCAATGACAGCTCCGAACGGGCCTCCACCATTAGCAACATTTTCCTTCGAAAGCTCTATTGCTTTCCTCATTAGTTCTTCTTTGGTCATAGTTATAAAAAATAAATATCGTTAGTTTTGCTTTTATTGCTACCTTTCGCAAATATAAAGAAAACTAACGATAGAATATAGTGATTAAATTATTTTAAGAAACAAACGAGGGAGCTTTATCTTAGAGCTTCCCTAATATTTTGTCCATTACCCAGTTAGTCAAGGTAGCACTTTCTCCGTCGCATGAGCAGACTGACTTACCGAGCAGATGATCTACTACTGCCTGAATAAGAGGTTGTTGAACATGCTCAGGATTACCGATACAGATTTCCTCCCGGCCGCGTTCGGTGTGCAGACCAATTGGCTCGTACGTAAAGACAGAGAAGCAGATCATACCTTTATCTCCGATAATTTCGATGCGGTCTTCGCGGGCGGAATCATGGGCGACAAAGCACCATGAACCACTGCCGACCAATCCGTTGTCGAACTGGAAGCAGGCGCTCAGCGTATCTTCGGCAGGATAAAGCCCTCCGCGATTGCTCTTATATCCGCTGGCTTCGAGGATGCAGCCGAACATATCTTGCAGCAGGTCGATCTGATGCGGGGCGAGGTCATAGAAGTAACCGCCACCGGCAATATCAGCCTGTACACGCCAAGGAAGATTTTCACGGTTGTAATCCAAATCACGTGGCGGCTGTGCAAAGCGGACTTGTACGTTGATGACATTACCGATAGAACCGTTCTCTACCATTTCTTTCACTTTCTGAAAGTAGGGGAGATAGCGGCGGTAATATGCGACGAAACAGGGAACACCCGTTTCCTTAGAAATACGGTTGATACGTGTACACTCCTCATAAGTGACAGCCATTGGTTTTTCAATATAGGCAGGCTTGCCTGCTTTCATAGCCATAATGGCGTAGGTAGCGTGTGAAGAAGGAGGAGTGGCGATATAAATGGCATTTACTTCCGGATCGTCTATCAGTTCCTGAGCGTCATCATACCATTTCCTGATTCCTCTTTCTTTTGCGTAAGCCTTTGCTTTTGCGCCGTCGCGGCTCATTACAGCTACTACTTCAGAATGTTCTACCTTTTGAAAGGCGGGGCCACTTTTGGTTTTGGTTACTTCTCCGCAGCCGATGAAACCCCATTTAATCATCTTTTCACTCATAATATACCTATTGTGCTTGTTTTAACAACTCCCAAAGATAAAGCTATTTTTTATTAAGAACAACTTTATTGATTGTTAACTGTCAGAAATAGGTAAGGGTCTGAGTATTTACTTTACCAGTACCAGCATACACCGAAAGAGAACGGATAAAGTTCGGGACCTTTGTTCTTCTCAAAGAGGCCGTAGGTGGAGTAACGCATATACACGCCTAAATCTGCATAACCGGCTTGTGCAAGTAAGTTGATACCTAGCGGGCGCCCGTTCAGTCCCTTGTCAATCGTCTTCTTCGATCCATTGACTTTGGCTTTGGATCTGAATCCGTGACGTATTTCGGCTTCGGGACCTACAGCAAAAAACAAAGGACCTTTGCCGTTGAGCCGTGTTTGCCATTCGATAGAGAGCGGAATGCGGAAGTAGAAATAGCGCAGACGGCTTTTGCTGTACTCTGTAGGTTCTTCTGCCTCCATGCCGGAGTAAATTTCAGTCACTCCGTCTATTTCACGAAAAGCATAATTGCCGTCCAGGCGCATACTGCGGTATCCCCATCCTAGTCCGATGGTGATCCCCCAGTTATAGGTAGGTGCAAAGGCGTGCGAACCGGTAAACAGATTGCCGCCTATCTCCCATGAATGACTGGTGTTGAGGTCGGCACCGTTCGACGGATTGAATGAGAGGAAGTCATTGGACAGTCGGGTGTAGCCGATGTAGAATCCGCCGGCATGTGGCTCGAACCTGTTTCTCTTGTTGTTTTTTTTCGAGAAGGGGAGAGCGCTCAGCACGGTACGGCTTTCCGTACTCTGCCCGTTCAGGTAGACTCCTTCGAAGATTTGCGCGTTTGTTATCGTATCTCCGCCGGATGCGCTTTCGTAGAGTTTCACTTTAATCTTGTCGCCTTGTTCCTTGATCACGATCTTCCGTCCGTTGACGTAAAGTGTTGTATCCTGCGGTGTACTTTCATTTTGTGCCATTCCGCTCATTGGAGCTATCATGAGCCATAGTAATAATAGTTTTTTCATATCAGTATTTCTTTATCTGTTTTTTTATTCTTTCTTCATGAACAACATGGTGATCAGGTCGTCGGCATCCAGTTCTCCTTCGATATAGATAAGGGTAGCCGAATCTTTCTTTCCGGTTTTGAAGAGGATAAAGCGGTTCACATCCTCCTTGAGCTGGGGAAGCTGGTAATAGCCGGACTTGATTTGCCCGTTGGAAACCACTTCTTTCACCTTCTTTGCTTTCTTCTTGTCGGCTTCCAGGCAACGGAGAATCGTAGGTAGTGCATCACTGGCATCCTTGAACACAAGACTTTTATAGAGAGTCATCTGGTAAGTTTCCAGCATTTCATTGGATAGCTCTACCATAGTTACCCCTTTTTGCTTTCCGTACTTCTGAAAGACGGTAGCAATCTGTAGTCCCTGTTGGGCGGCCGCATGGGCGGCGAATGTAAGTAACAGGGCGATTAGTGTGGTACGAATGATTTTATTCATCATAATTATATGCTGTTTTTATATTATTCATCAAATAAAGTAGCGAACACTTCCTCCTCGCTGAGGCTGACGTCACGGAAGGCGACCATCGCCTGTTCGCGGATTAAATGAACGTCCGTATATTCCTTACCGTCAATGATTACATAGTTGGCCGGTGCAGGGGAGAGATGACGGTAGATACCGGAGATGCCTACGAGTAGCAGGATGGCGGCAGCGGCAGCACCGAGACTGTAAGTCAGATACTGTCTGATCGTTTTTGTCTTTTTCTCGAATGGGGCGAGTTCCGGCATTTCGACGGCATTACCTATACCGGAGATTTCCGGAAGTTCCTTCTGTTCCGCTTCGAAGAAAGCGAACATCGGGCGATATACCTCCAGATGTTCCGGTACAAGTCCTTCGGCAAAGAAACGTCGTAGCCTGCGCTCTTCTTCGCAAGTGGTTTCTCCTTCGAAATATTTGTTTAGCAAGGTTTCTATATCTTTCATGCTTTGTTCCTCCTTTTTCGTTCTTGTATCGTTTGCAAATAGACGTCCCTTACTTTCTTCCGGGCCCTCGACAGATTACTGCGGATGGCTTCCGCATTGCAGCCGGTGATTTCGGCAATCTCTTCCGTCTCGTACTCTTCGATGTCTTTCATGCGGATAATCGTTCGTTGCAGCGTAGGCAGGGAGTCGATAATTTCCCGCATCAGTCTGAACTCATCTTTCTCTTCCAGCAGTCGCTCCGGAGTAGCCGAAGGGGTGGGAGCCTGTACACGGTCGAGTGATAGAGTGTCCGGTCGCTTGGCACGCCACATATCCATGCAGAGATGATGCGTCATGGTCATGGCTACGGCTTCGATGCTTCTGTACTCGTCTAGCTTCTGGCGCAGATTCCACAGCTTCAGCATGACTTCCTGTACGGCATCTTCCGCATCCGAAGGATCATCTGTCATCCTTCGGGCGTAGTTCAGCAGCTTGTCTCGAAGGGGCACAACGGTTATTTTAAATTGTTTCAGTTCCATTTACACTGATAAGACGGTGGCGGATTAAAAACGTGACATCGAAAAGGGAATTTTTTTCAAAAGTAGAGCAAATTTTTGTCAAGAGCAACTTTATTGATTGTTAACTCTTGGGAACTGTCCGGAAACAGAGCTTCTGTTTGGGGAGAACAAAGCATCGGTTTATGGATAACAAAGCATCTAATTAGTCATAACAAAGCATCTAATTTTCATAAGATACTATGTTAAGTATAGTAACAACCAAGGTAAAACGGACTAAGATCGGGGGTAAAATGAGCAAAAAGCAGGGAAAAAGACTGATTTTCATTCATTGTAACAAAAAGAAAGGAGGGAACTGCGATTCCCTCCTTTACGTGTAGTTTAACTGAAACTACTTTATGATTACGTTGACAAAGATACGACATTCAAATGCGAAAGTCAAGTCTTCAGCGTATTATTTTTATCTATTTATCACCATAGTATTTCCGGTAAATCTTTTGATACTCTTTTTCTTTTTGGAATTTATCCAGCCATGTATTCAAACTATCGAGCAATGCGGGTGATTGCTTACTGACTGCCCATGAGTAGAATTGAGTAAAGCTGATTGCGGTATTGATATCTACCTGAGGCAATGAATCTGCCACTGCACGGGCAATGCTTTCATCACAGACGGCATAATCGATATCTCCATGAGCAACTAACGAAATCAACTGCTCTGAACCGTATTTCTCTATTTCCTTTATATAAATAGTATCTCCGATTTCATTTCCCAGATTCTGAATACGTAGAATAGAAGGCGAGCCTTTTACCACATGAAGTGTCTTTTGGGCAAGGTCCAATTGGTTTCGGATATAAAGTGAATCATTCTCCCCGTTCGCTTTTCGTTGCACCAGCACCTGCTTGTTGAGTATGATGGGGGAGGTGAGAAGCAGAGAATCTTTCAGTTCGCTGGTTGCCAGTATTCCGTATGCTATAACATCGTAGCGTCCGTCGCTTAATCCTCTCAGCCGTTCGTCGAAGCTCATGACAGGAGTGATTTCAGTTTTCAGCCCCTTGTCACGTGCGAACGCTTCTATCAGTTCATAATGGAATCCGGAGACAGTGTCACTGTCTACATAAAAACTGATTGAATTATATTCGGTGGCTACATGCAGGATGCCTTCTTTGGCGATGGCTGCGTAATCACGCGGATGCCCCAGAGGTTTTTCTTGTTTACCGCAATAGCGGACAGAGAAGATAAGTGCCAATACAATGACTACCGGCAACAGATATCTGAATAGTCTCAATTTCGGGCGCGTTTTCATAAGCCATAGAGGTTTTGTTAATCATAGAAGTTCCATGAAAGTCCGAATTTCAGCACACGTGGGTTAATGGGGTAATGAGGTGCCAGGAAGTAATTAGGTTTGCTCATTCCCTGATTGACGTGATACATCATCACATAGAAACGGGTACGTTTCAAGTGTAAGTTAGCATAAACATTCACTATCGGATAACCGCCTATTTCTACTTTACCTTCTTCCGGTTGCAGGTAGAACTGCTGTGTAGCAGGCATATAGGCCGGAGCATCATATTTAGTGAAGTAACGTACATCAGCACCTAATTGTACACTCAATACTTTTTTCGCCAGCTTGAACTGCATATAGAAGTTATGATACAGCGAAAGTTCCGGTAATGGAAGTACAGCCTGATCACTGGATTTCTGCCAGATTACTTCATTGTCCAGATGGAAGATTCCCACTTTGAAATCCTGATTGAAGCAAGCTGATACTACCTGCAAGCTACCACCTTTTTGTTCCGGTAATGCCTGCTGGTTGAAGTAAGTATAGTTCTTTATGTTTTCAACGCCGGCTCTTAAGCGGGTCCCCCAATTGGCTATGCTCAGCTCGCCTTCGATACGGGTGCGGAATTCCTTATCCATATCATCATCCCACCAAAAATGTTTGGAATGGTAATGACGCATGTAGAATGGAGCAAGTTTATTACTGATTTCTCCGCGTGCAATCACACTGACAGTATCTTTCCATAAAGGGATATTTAAGTCGATATCTCCTTTGACATCAAACTGTCCGATAGCCTTTCCTGCCATTCCCACTTCACCGATTGCGTGATAATGAAGAAAGTTTCCCTGTTTTTTAGTCAGTTCGCCACCGATATAGATTTCTGTCTCATTGTATTTATCCTGCTTTAGCGGGTCTAGGCTCATTAATGAATATTTGCTCAGCTTATGTGAGGCAAAGGCTGTCAATCCGGCTTTTGCATATTTGTTGAAGCCTTCGAGCAAAGCAATACCTATGGTATTCTTGACTCCGATATAGACAGTACTGTCTCTGACGAATGTATTCTCTTTATCAAGGAGAGTTTGCTTGTAATAGTTTTCTACATTATCATCCGAACGGAAATTATGGCGCGAACGTTCTACTTGAATGGTATGTATAAAGCTGGTGACCGGAACAAATTCCTGTTTGGCAGGCATCGTATCATTTTCTGCCTGTGGAATATCCCGGTGGAATCCCAGATTATAGCGTTGTGTCAGAAAGACATAGAAGTCATGATTACGGTTGGCACTGGCATTGAGTACGGTAGGGATATTGACAGATTCATATTCTTTTCTTCCTTCTGCCATTTCTTCCGGTGCGGTAATGTATCGGTCGTCAGTGATACCACCGTTCTCATTCGTTTTCAGATAGTTGTTGCTATAGATTCCCTGCACCTGATAGCGGTCGCCAATGTAACTACCGAAAAGCGCGGCATTAAAATAAGAAGTGTTTTGATTATTATAGTAGCCTCGGCCATACAGATAATCAATATTAAAGCCGAAAGCCAACTTCTTGTTTACATTGACTGAAAAATAAGATTTGAAACGTTCTTCTCCATTTTGCTTATTTCCGGCCTTGTGATAGGTCAGGTTAGTATAAGGAACATTACTGTTCGTAAAGTTAAATTCCGTCGGGCGAATGAAAAAGCTGGAGAAAGACTCCATAAAGATGGTTGGCTCCGGATAACGGCGCTC
The DNA here is from genome assembly GCF_058231005.1 of Bacteroides sp. RCH18. NCBI lineage: Bacteria > Pseudomonadati > Bacteroidota > Bacteroidia > Bacteroidales > Bacteroidaceae > Bacteroides > Bacteroides sp. RCH18. Next base: position 2,036,858 of record NZ_JBIPTC010000002.1, read on the forward strand.
AAAGAAGATACGCGACAGACGCGGTGAACCTAAGTTGGCCAGATAATTATAATGTCCGGTGATTCCTTCTGTAAGATTCGTATTCTGAAAGTGATGGTAAGTTGTATCTGCCGGAATCATTGTCCGGTCGCCTAATTGGTTCTTGATACGCCACATATATAGTGTAGGCGGCAGTCCCTGTACTTCAACATTGGCACTATCCAGTTTGTCCGGAATCATGGCAGGGTCTACCTGATTACCATATTGGTCGCGTCCGTTCTCGTCGATTTGCTGGCGGGCAGGGTTGAGCTGCGCATGGATAGCACTCAGTCCTATAACGGAGAATAATATATATAATAGTAAGATTCGTCTCATAATTGGAGGCAAAGATACTTACTTAAATTGAGAATTGAGAATTGAGAATTGAAAATTATGTTGCATCGCGCTATTATCTAGCAAATAATTCTCAATTCTCAATTTTAAACTCTTAATTTATTAAACTTCGTGGATTAATTCCATTCCTTTTTTGATCGCTTCCTCGTTCATAGGAATCAAGTGGTGATGGCGTTCCGGAAGAGTTTTCTTCAATCCTTTGATGACGTTTTCCAGAGTTACGATAGGACGGAGTTGCAGTAACCCGCCAAGTACGATCATATTGAAGGCTTTCGCATTATTCATTTCGTTGGCAGCATCCATTGCGTCGATGCGATATACTTTGATATCCTTGCGGGTAGGAGGGTTGATAATCCCATATCCGTCATAGATCAGGATACCGCCCGGCTTTACTCTGCTTTCAAACTTTTCCAGTGAAGGCTGGTTCAGTATGATCGCCGTATCATATTTACTTAGGATCGGTGAAGAGATTTTGTCATCGCTGACAATCACTGTCACATTGGCTGTTCCGCCTCGTTGTTCAGGACCGTATGCCGGCATCCAGCTCACTTCTTTTCCTTCCATCAGTCCGGAATAAGCAAGGATTTTACCCATAGACAATACGCCTTGTCCGCCGAATCCAGCAATAATTATTTCTTCTTTCATTGTTCTGTTGACTTTTGCGTTATTCTTTATCTTTTAAATCACCCAGCGGATAGAATGGGAACATATGTTCCTCCATCCATTTATTTGATTTTTCCGGAGTCATCTTCCAGCCGGAGCTACAAGTTGATACGATTTCTACCAGATTGGAACCTTTGCCGTTCATCGAATTTTCGAATGCCTTGCGTATTGCTTTCTTGGCTTTGCGGATGGCGGGCACTGATTGTACCGACTGACGCGTAACATAAGCAGTTCCTTCCAGTTGGGCGGCAATCTCGGTAATCTTCAATGGATAGCCGTGTAGTTCGACATCACGTCCGTAAGGACAAGTAGAACTCTTCATGCCTACCAGAGTCGTCGGAGCCATTTGTCCACCGGTCATACCGTAGATAGCGTTATTGATAAAGATAATGGTAATGTTTTCGCCACGGTTCAGTGCGTGGATTGTTTCGGCGGTACCGATACAGGCCAGGTCACCGTCCCCCTGATAAGTGAAAACGAGACGGTCGGGCCATAAGCGTTTGATAGCCGTAGCTACTGCAGGTGCACGTCCGTGAGCGGCTTCCTGCCAGTCTATATCCAGATAGTTGTAGGCGAAAACTGCACATCCTACCGGAGAGACTCCCACCGTTTTTTCTTCCATGCCCATTTCCTCAATGACTTCGGCAACGAGCTTGTGTACCACGCCGTGACTGCAACCCGGGCAGTAGTGCATGGCATTATCATTCATCAGAGTCGGTTTTTTATAAACCAGATTCTCAGGTTTGATTATTTCTTCTTTAGTCATAACTTCTTCTCCTTATCTGTTGGTGAACCGTATAAAAAACTCCATCAGCTTGACAAAGATTGCCGCGCCGCATACGTAGATAAACATTTTAAAATCTTCCTTTCCTACTACAAAGTAGACAATGATAGCGGCAAGTGCCAATATCATGAAAAGGATGTTCAATACGTTTCTTATTTTATCGGGATTCATCGTCGTTTCGTTATTTGATTATTTTTTCTTCCAGAGCAGTTACAATTTCATCCGGATCGGGAACAATACCGCCGAGACGTCCGAAATGTTCTACTTTTACTTTACCATTGACAGCCAGGCGGACATCTTCAATCATCTGTCCGGCATTCAATTCTGTAACGAGCATACCTTTCACTTTGTCAGCGTAAGCGGCAATGGCTTTGGTCGGGAACGGCCACAAAGTGATGGGGCGAAGAATACCTACTTTGATTCCTTTTTCGCGGGCGAGTTCCATTGCTTTCTGACCGATACGTGCCATGGAACCGAAAGCTACGATCAGATATTCTGCATCTTCGCAGTTGATTTCTTCGAAGCGTACTTCGTTTTCCTCAATCTGTTTGTATTTAGCCTGGAAACGGATGTTGTTGATTTCCATTGCTTCCGGCTTCAGTTCGAGTGAAGTAATAATATTCGGTTTACGACCTTTCGCTTTTCCGGTAGCAGCCCACGGACATTGTTCGATAACTTCTGCATCGGTGCGGCGTGGCTTCTGTGCAGGAAGAACTACTTTTTCCATCATCTGTCCGATTACACCGTCGGCAAGGATGATAGCCGGGTTACGGTATTTGAAAGCAAGCTCGAATCCCAGTGCCACGAAGTCCGCCATTTCTTGTACGGACGCCGGAGCGAGGGCAATCAGCCTGTAGTCACCGTGGCCGCCTCCTTTTACTGTCTGGAAGTAGTCTGCCTGACTCGGCTGGATGGTTCCCAATCCCGGGCCGCCGCGCATTACGTTTACAATCAGACAAGGAAGTTCGGCACCTGCGATGTAGGAGATACCTTCCTGTTTCAGACTCACGCCGGGACTTGAGGAAGAGGTCAATACCATCTTTCCACTACCTGCGCCTCCATATACCATATTGATAGCTGCCACTTCACTTTCTGCCTGGAGAACTACCATGCCGGTTGTTTCCCACGGTTTCAGTTCGGCAAGCGTTTCCAGTACTTCCGATTGGGGAGTAATAGGATATCCGAAGTATCCGTCCGCACCGCAACGGATAGCTGCGTGGGCGATGGCTTCGTTTCCTTTCATTAATACAACTTCTTCTGCCATATTCTTTTTCTTTTATTCTACTTTTACTTTATACACTGAGATACATCCGTCGGGACAAACCATTGCACACGAGCTGCATCCGTTGCAGGTATCTTCTTTTACTTGCCAGGCATAGTTATAGCCTTTCATATTCACCTCTTTGTTGAGGGCGATTACATCGAGCGGACACGCTACTACACACAGGTTGCATCCTTTGCAACGCTCCGTGTCGACTACGATTGCTCCTTTAATTTTTGCCATAATCTCTATTTTATTACGTTATCTTTGAATTCGGTTATTGATTATACATATCTTTGTGGTAGAAATTCAGGATATCTATCGCCATTGTTCTGGCTTGAACAGCGGGGCTGTCGGGATTAAGATCGATAGCATACTGGTAGTTATCCAGCGCCTGCTTCCAATCTCCTTTTTTTCGGTAGGCATTTCCCCGTAAATAGTAGAGCATATCTTTATCTTTCTCGACAGAATCGTCTTGGAGAAGTTGGTCCAGTTGCTTGATTGCTATGTCCACATCCCCTTGATTGATAAGCTCTTTTAGGTTGTCTATTTGCTCCATTTTCTTTCGTCTTTCGGGATTCTGAATCGCAAAGATAGTTTTTATTTATGTAAATGGGGGAAAATGAGAAAGGAAATTTACCTCCTTTTGTTTTTATTGCATATTGGGTGAATAAATAATCAATATTAAATATGCCTTAAGATAATTCTTGAGTATAAAAGACAGAATTAGAGAAGAGGTATTTATGTTAATGACAGGTAAAACCGTATATTTGCAAGCCGTTTATCTGCAAACAATGCATAGGCGGTAAGGTGAATAACATCTTTATTTATGTGCTGAATCAAAGAATAATATGGAAATAAAAGAACGTATACAGTTGCTGCTGTCTGAAATGAACAGGGGGGTATATGAGAAAGAGGCTGAAATCGGTTTGTCTTTGCTGGCTGCTTTGGCGGGCGAAAGTATTTTGTTGCTGGGACCTCCTGGGGTGGCAAAGTCGATGGTGGCCCGTCGGTTGAAGAGAGCTTTCGTAGATGCAAGGGCATTTGAATACCTGATGTCCCGTTTCTCCACACCTGATGAGATCTTTGGTCCGGTGAGCATCAGCCGACTGAAGGAATCGGATAAATACGAGCGTGCTGTGGACGGGTATCTGCCTACAGCGGATGTCGTGTTTCTGGATGAAATATGGAAAGCCGGTCCGGCTATTCAGAATACGTTGCTGACAGTCATCAATGAAAAACTGTTTCGGAACGGAGATACGGAACTGAAACTTCCGTTGAAGCTGCTGGTGGCTGCCAGTAATGAACTGCCTACGCAGGGCGAAGGACTGGAAGCCTTGTGGGACCGTTTCTTGATTCGCATTATCAGCACCTGCGTGAAACAGGAGGAAGCATTCTATCAGATGTTGCTGGACGATGGTGACGAAGAAGAACAGGAAGCATGCCGGTGGCAGATTTCGGATGAGGAATATGTCGGATGGCAGAAAGAGATACGACAGATCAAGGTACCTGCCGAAGTCCTGTCCTGCATCACAGAAATTCGTAAGAACCTGGAGAAAGTCGAGATTCAAGGCTCGGAAATACATCGGAATGTCTATGTGAGCGACCGTCGCTGGAAGAATATCGTGAAGCTGCTGAAAGCTTCTGCTTTCATTCATGGTCGGAAGGAAGTCTGCCTGACAGATTTATTACCTGTTTACCACTGCTTGTGGAATGAACCGGAAGAGTGTGCGGATATCCGGCAGATCGTTGTCCGTGCGCTGTTTGTGCCTTATGTGAAGGAGATAGCCGCTATCAACTTATCATTAAAGTCAGACCTGAAAGTGAGCCGTGTGCGTGAAGCATTGGAGAAAGCCCGTCAGAAAGGTGACCGCAGGGACGATGATTTGATGATCATCGATCATTTCTACTATCAGATAGAGAATCATGGCACGGGAAATACCTACATATTTATTGTGGATTATAAGAATCTGAAAGAATACAGTCCGAAGGATGTTCCTGCGACAGGAGTCATGTATGCCGATCCGCTGAATCCGAAGCGGACGATTATACGTACTTTTTCGGATGCCACCAAAATGAAGGAACAAGGTGCCGAGAGGGTGACACTTTACAGGGATGAGAAGAATCTTTATATCAATGGTGTCCGCTTTCCGATGCGTCGGCTGAAGAGGGGAGAGCAACAGCAGTTGTGGCTAGGCAATATGACTCTCACCGACCGGGATTATGAGACGGAGTTGGAGACAGCCCACGGCCGGATTGAGAAATTAGTAAAAGACTTGTCTGAGAATATTTTCGTCTCCGAAGAAGATAAAAAAGGGGTGGCACAATATGTGGCGACCCTTCGTAAAGAGATTGCATGGGCACGGGTGGATGTCCGTAAACTGAGATACGGTGATGAGTCTTAGATATGATGCTGCATTTTATGTGCAGGTGCTGGATAAGTATGTAGCGACCGGAGAGTGTGCGGAGGCGGATAACGAACCGTTGTACGCTTATCTGCTTTCCGTTATGAACGATCCGATGATAAAGATACAAGTCCTGAGTGATGAACTATGTGCCCGAATCTTTTACGATGCGATGAGCCAGTTTATACGGCTGAATCTGGAAAAGCAAAAGTACAATATGCAGAAAAGCCAGTCGGAACAGCAAGGAATGGAGCTTGTGCTGGAATGGTCCGAGACCAAGCGGAAAGACGGATGGCAGGCTTTACTGCAGGAGGTTGCCGGCAAACATGAAGGTAATGGTTTCGACAGGGCGTTTTATCAGGGGCAGTTCGGCAATGAAGGGAGATATGCGGATGAGGAAGTTTGGGAGAGGATGGTGGACGACTGGAAAGAAGCTTTCCAACGGGATTTGCAGGAGCAAAAGGAAAAGGAGATAGAACAGCGCAAAGATGATTTCGAACGCAGACTTCATGCCAATCTCAGGAATATCCCTGAATATATCCGGCAAAATAACATCGAGAAAGACGAGTTCTATCAGGCTTGGGGCTTGATGAGCGGTATGTGGAATACGGTGGATTTTGAGCGGATACGCAAAATCGTCCGCATTCAGAAAGAATATCCGGAAGTGGTCAAGGTTGCCAATAAGATGGGGCGTATGGCTGACGATGAAGGACAGGAGCAGTTGCATGTCGCACAGGGGAATGTATATAAGATGGAGCATTCTTCTAAAAGTGACATTTTGGGTATCACAGTAGGGAATGACCTGAACGCATTGCTTCCTACAGAACTGGCGCATTGTGCCGATGATGAGCTGGAAGATTTGTTTGTCTATAAGTACGTTACCCGAAAACTTCAGACCTTCCGTTATAAATCCGAGATCATGCAACCGGCACGGCGACTGGAAATAAAGCCTGCTACGCAGAAAGGACCGATGATAGTCTGTCTGGACACTTCCGGAAGCATGGTCGGGAAACCGGAAAAGATTGCATATTCGCTGCTGATTAAAATACTGGAAATAGCTGACAGGCAACGTCGGGACTGTTTCCTGATTGCCTTTTCTGTATCCATCAATCCGATTGATGTGCGGAGAGAGAGGGCGCGGCTGCTTGAATTTTTCTCCACCACCTCTTGTGGAGATACGAATGCTACCCGAATGCTGCAAGCTACCTTCCGGCTGCTTCAGTCAAAAAAGGAGTATATGAATGCGGATGTGCTATGGATCAGTGATTTTAAGATACCTTTATCCGTACCGGAACTGACAGACAAGATGCTGGAATATAGAAAAGTGGATACGCATTTCTACGGTCTGCAACTTGGGATTGCGGAGAATGAATGGAGTCCTTTCTTCGATCGTATTTATAGAATTGATTATACTCCTTCCCGACGTTACTGATTGTTTTTTGGAGGATTCGGTTTATTTGCTTAAATTGCTACCGGATATAAAGTACGTCTTTCAAATGAAATAAAACGATGTTAGATATTATTCTGATTATACTAGGTGTGTTATGCCTCATTACCGGACTGATGGGGTGTATACTTCCATTCCTGCCCGGTCCTCCCGTTGCTTATTTGGGATTGGTCCTTCTTCATTTTACAGATAAGGTTCAATACACCACCACACAACTTATTGTATGGCTACTGATTGTTGTTGTCGTGCAAATCCTCGACTACTTCACGCCCATGCTTGGCAGCAAGTATAGCGGTGGCAGCAAATGGGGCAATTGGGGATGTATCATCGGGACCCTTATCGGTCTTCTTTTCCTGCCTTGGGGAGTGATTTTCGGTCCGTTCTTGGGGGCAGTTATTGGCGAATTGCTAGGGAATAAAGAGTTTTCTCAAGCACTCAGATCGGGGGTAGGATCATTGATTGGATTTCTACTGGGAACATTCCTGAAATTTGTAGTTTGTGGCTATTTCTGTTATCAGTTTATAGCCGGTTTTATTCGATCATAGAATTCGTTCTGTACGGATTTGAATTATAAGTTTTTGCTTCTTTTCGGAACCAAAAGTGGCAAAACTCGACCTCGCCAACAAAGAAACGACATTCCGTATTCAGTCCTTTCAGCTTTGTCCGCAAATGCCCTGTCAGAAGTGGATAGCGGCTGAAGGGGTCATTTTATACCCTAGCTTCTGGTATGTTCTGGGGAAGGTAAGCGACTTCAGTCCCTTCAGCCTGAAAAATAATCCATTCGAACGTCGGTAGTTACTGACTTAATAGAGCCTGTGTTTATCTCAAACAAAGGTTCTGTTTGGAATAAACACAGGCTCTGTTTGAGGTAAACAGACCTTCTGTTTTTTATCTGAACCATTGGTTAGTTTATTGATTTGAAGTAAGCCGGTATCTCACCAATCTTAGCCTCGGTGTTGAGTACCCTTCGCCTCGGTGCTGAGTGAAGTTTAGCACCGAGCTTATAAAATTCACCCCGCATGCGGAGTAACTATAACTTGTATGCAGAGGGATATAACCAATTGGCTATGGATTTGTTATTGAGACTGAAAGGACTGAAGCCACTTCCCCCCGCTCAGAGGCTCCAAAAGGCGGGGTGCAAAATAGTGCCTTCAGCCGCTATCCCCTTCTATCAAGTCGTTTGCGAGCAAAGCTGAATAGTCTGAATACTGAAAGTACCCCGATTGTTGCAATGGCATTTTTATTATTTTCATCCTATTCGAGTACTAAATGGATGTATGCCCGTCCTAACTATAATAGCACATTGAGTTTGTACCATGAAAAAGACAATCGTTGTTCTTCTTTTGATGGCTTCTTTAGGTTTATTTTCCTTTCTCGTCGCAGGCGAGATTTATGTTTCTCCGCATGGGAGTGACAGGAATGCAGGTACCAAAGAAGCTCCTTATCTTACCTTGAATCGCGCCATCAAGCAGGCTCGTGAATGGAGAAGGCTGAATCGTCCCGAGGCGGCCGGAGGAATTTGTATCTGTTTGGAAGACGGGGTTTATGCACAGTCCGCTCCTTTGTTTATCCGACCGGAGGATAGCGGCACGCCCGATTCTCCGACACTCATCCGTGCGGTGGAGAATGCGCATCCTGTCATCAGTGGCGGAGTGGCAGTGACCGGATGGAAGCAGGGATGTGATGATCCTCGGATTTCAAAGGAATTAAGATCAAAAATATGGGTGGCAGAGGCACCATCCTTTGGAAATAGAATCGTAGAAACCCGTCAGATGTGGGTGAACGGCAACAAGGCTCAACGGGCGGCACAGTTTCCCGATGGAGTGATGGAACGGATGATTGATTTCAATCCGGAAGAACAGACGATAGCAATCCCTGCTTCTCAGATCGGAAACCTTCCCAATGCCCGTCAACTGGAAATGATAGTTCATCAACGTTGGGCGATTGCCATTCTGCGTGTGAAGAGTATAGACGTCAGGGGAGCACAGGCCGTCATTCGCTTTCACGAACCGGAGAGTCATCTGGAGTTTGCCCATCCGTGGCCTCAGCCCGTCATCGGGGTAGAGAAAGGCAACTCTTCCTTTTGCCTGACGAATGCTCTGGAACTGCTGGACCAACCCGGAGAGTGGTTTCAGGAATATCCGTCGGGGACAATCTACTATTATCCCCGTTCGGGAGAAGATATGGAGACTGCCGAAGTGATCGTTCCGGCTCTGGAAACATTGATGATGGTAGACGGCACCTTGGAACGTCCGGTGCGGCATATTCGAGTGGAAGGAATCACCTTTGCCCATACTTCATGGATGCGTCCTTCCTATCAGGGGCACGTCACTCTGCAAGGAGGTTTTCCCCTGCTGGATGCTTATAAACTGCATGAACCGGGACTTCCGGAGAAAGCGGAACTGGAAAACCAGGCGTGGATTGCGCGCCCCGAAACGGCGGTACGTGTACGGGGCACTGAGCATCTTACGTTCAATCGCTGCACGTTCCGGCATCTGGCATCTACCGGACTGGATTATGAATGGGCTGTTTCATCTTCCGGCATAGAGAATTGTGTCTTTTCGGATATCGGCGGCACAGGCATACTGATTGGTGCATTTCCCGACGGAGGTTTTGAGACGCATGTGCCTTTCATCCCTCTGGAAGAACGTGACTTATGCGCGGACATTACCATTAAAAATAATCTGATCACCGATGTGACCAATGAAGACTGGGGGTGCGTGGGTATCGGTGCAGGATATGTCAGCGGTATCGACATTTCCCATAATGAAGTTTGTCACTTGAATTATTCGGGTATTTGTGTCGGCTGGGGATGGACGCCCTTGAAAAGCGGAATGAAGAACAACCGGATAGAAGCCAACTATGTACATCACTTTGCCCGCCGTCTGTATGATGCCGGAGGACTTTATACCCTTTCCAACCAACCGGGCTCCGTGATGCGGAATAATCGGATCGAACATCTCGAAGAAGCACCTTACGCCACCAACGACAGGGCCTTTTATATTTATCTGGATGAAGCTACGGACGGATATACGATTGAAAATAACTGGTGCCCGGCAGAACGTTTCGACTCGAATCGTCCCGGCAACCGGAATGTATGGAGTAATAACGGATCACAAGTGGCAGACAGCATTAAAAATAAAGCCGGAAGATACAACTAATAATAGATCATAAATGAAACCTACTAATTACCATTTGTTTGATTTCCTTGATTTCGATACAGAGTTATCAAGGGATGAGTCGCTTTGGAAAGCCTGTAAACCGACAGCCGTTTACGAAAAGGATGGGGATATCTGTGTCACGGTCCCCTTTCAGAAACAGCTGTTAGCCAATGATATGGCTGCGGATACGGCTGTCCCCCGAGAAGAATATACGTTGATCATACGCCAGTATAATATCGGCATTACCCGTCTGTTTCTTGGATTTGGTGAATATGAACTGACAGATCAGTCGGAAATGCTGCAATTCAGCGAACGGATACGCAGAGTACCTTTGTCTGTAGAGAAGCTGGGAGGCGAATGGATTCTTTTCACCCAAGACGGGATGAAGCGTGCTGTTATCAATGTAGAAGAGCCGGCTTTGGACCGATGGAGTGAGTTACTGCCCGATCCTCAGGAAACACTGGACATCACTCTGTATCCTGACGGCAAACGGGAAATCCGCCTGGCAGCATACGATCATTTCTCACCTCCCCGCTATGACGGACTGCCCATTGCCTTCTGCAAACGGACGGGCAAGAAAGAACGTGCCACCCTTTCTTTCGAGAGCCGGCCGGATGAATGCTTTGCAGGAACCGGAGAGCGTTTCTTCAAAATGGACTTGAGCGGACAAACGCTTTTCCTCAAGAATCAAGACGGGCAGGGAGTAAATAACCGGCGTACCTATAAGAATATACCTTTCTATCTCTCCAGCCGGATGTACGGGACTTTTTACCATACCTGCGCCCACAGCAAACTTTCGCTGGCGGGACATTCCACCCGCTCCGTACAGTTCCTGAGCGATCAGGCTATGCTGGATGTATTTGTCATTGCCGGCGATACGATGGAAGAGATACTTCGCGGCTACCGTGACCTGACCGGATATCCTTCGATGCCTCCTCTCTGGAGTTTCGGAGTGTGGATGAGCCGGATGACTTATTTCAGTGCCGACGAAGTAAATGGGATCTGCGACCGTATGCGTGCCGAACATTATCCCTGCGATGTCATCCATCTGGATACCGGATGGTTCAGAACCGACTGGCTGTGTGAATGGAAGTTTAACGAGGAGCGTTTTCCCGACCCGAAAGGATTCATTCAGAGATTGAAAAAGAACGGTTACCGTGTATCCCTATGGCAGTTACCTTATGTTGCCGAAGATGCGGAACAGATCGAAGAGGCAAAGGCGAATGAGTATATAGCTCCGCTGACGAAACAGCAGGATACGGACGGTTCCAACTTCTCGGCTCTGGATTATGCGGGTACTATCGACTTTACTTATCCGAAGGCAACCGAATGGTACAAGGGGTTATTAAAGCAACTTCTGGATATGGGCGTCACCTGTATTAAAACGGACTTCGGAGAAAATATCCACATGGATGCCGTTTACAAAGGCATGAAACCGGAACTGTTGAATAACCTGTATGCCTTGCTCTATCAGAAGGCAGCTTACGAAATAACAAAGGAGGTAACAGGAGACGGTATTGTCTGGGCACGTGCCGCCTGGGCGGGTTGCCAGCGTTATCCGTTGCACTGGGGAGGTGACTCCTGCAGTTCATGGGATGGCATGGCCGGTTCGCTCAAAGGAGGCCTGCACTTCGGCTTATCGGGTTTTGCCTTCTGGAGCCATGATGTCCCCGGATTCCATACCTTGCCCAACTTTATGAACTCAATCGTAGCGGATGACGTCTATATGCGCTGGACACAGTTTGGAGTATTCACCTCACACATCCGTTATCATGGAACCAATAAGCGGGAGCCCTGGCATTATCCGGCTATCGCCCCGCTGGTGAAGAAGTGGTGGAAACTGCGTTACTCGTTGATTCCCTACATCATAGAGCAAAGCAAACTGGCAGTAGAAAGTGGCTGGCCGTTGTTGCAGGCGCTCATCCTGCATCATCCGGAAGATAAACTCTGCTGGCATATCGACGACGAATATTACTTCGGCAACGATTTTCTGGTAGCTCCGGTGATGAATAGCGAAAACCGTCGCGACATTTATCTCCCCGAAGGACAGTGGGTGAATTTCTTTACCGGCGAACGGCTGCAAGGCGGACGCTGGCTGAAAGAGGTGTATGTGCCATTGGAAGAGATGCCTGTTTATGTGCGTGAGAATGCCGTTATCCCGATTTATCCGGAGGAAGTGAATTGTACGGACGAGATGGATTTAAGCAAAAGTATTGCCTTGCGCATAGATCATAATTACAAAGGATTTTGGACTAAATAAAGAATAGCAATGAAAACTTGGAAAACAAACTTAGAGGAAACGAAACAGCGTTATATAAATTGGTGGAATCATAAAGGAATTATTCTTTCTATGTGGGAACACTTTCAGGAAGGCGTGAAACCGCACGCCGACATTGCTCCACCTGCTCCGGCAAGGGATTTGTCGCAGAAGTGGTTCGATCCTCAATGGCGGGTGGAATATCTCGATTGGTATGTCGCTCACAGTAGTCTGATGGCAGATATGCTGCCTGTTGCAAATACCCAGTTGGGTCCCGGCTCGCTGGCTGCTATTCTGGGCGGAGTATTTGAAGGAGGCGAAGATACGATCTGGATACATCCCGATCCGAACTTTAATGATGAGATCGTATTCAATCCCGAACATCCGAACTGGCTCTTGCATAAGGAACTGCTGAAAGCGTGCAAGTCTAAAGCCAACGGAAACTACTTTGTCGGTATGCCCGACCTGATGGAAGGACTGGATGTATTGGCAGCTTTGAAAGGTACGGATATGGTATTGTTGGATACGGTGATGCAGCCCGAAGTACTGGAGCAACAGATGCAGCAGATCAATGACATCTATTTTAAAGTCTTTGATAAACTCTACGACATTATCCGTGAAGGGGATGAAATGGCATTCTGTTATTTCTCTTCATGGGCTCCGGGCAAGATGAGTAAGTTGCAGAGCGATATTTCTACCATGATCAGTCAGGATGATTATCGTCGTTTTGTGCAGCCGTTTATTCGTGAGCAATGTCAGAAAATCGATTATACGCTCTATCATCTTGATGGAGTGGGAGCGATGCATCACCTTCCCGCCTTGCTGGAGATTGAAGAACTGAATGCCATCCAATGGACGCCCGGTGTCGGCGAGCCGCAGGGAGGTTCTCCGAAGTGGTACGATTTATATAAGAAGATACTGGCAGGAGGCAAGAGCGTAATGGCTTGCTGGGTGACTCTGGAGGAGCTGAAACCTTTATTGGACCATATCGGGGCAGACGGAGTGCATCTGGAAATGGATTTTCACAATGAGAGGGAAGTGGAGCAGGCAATGAGAATCATTGAGGAATATACCGGTTCTTCTTCGTCTGTGTCTGCAGATGTTCACACGAATCAACCCGTTGGAGAACAGGATAATGCACAGGAAAGTATTCGGATCAGAGAAGAAAAGTCTCAGGAAGAGGATCGGCTGAAACCTTTGTATGATGCCATTGTAGCCGGAAAACTGGAACCGGCTGTTGAAGTTACAAAGGATGCTATTGCTGCCGGAGTGCTCCCGCAGGATATTATCAATGGCTATATGATTACGGCTATGGGCGAAGTCGGCCAGCGCTTTCAGGACGGCAAAGCCTTTGTCCCTCAGCTCCTCATGGCGGGGCGTGCCATGAAAGGAGCTTTGGAACTTTTGAAACCTTTACTGGCAGGGAATGCATCTGCTACTATCGGGAAAATTGTGATCGGTACTGTAAAAGGAGATTTGCATGATATTGGAAAGAACCTCGTGGCTTCCATGTTGGAAGGTTGTGGCTTCGAAGTGATAAATATCGGTATTGATGTTACTTGCGACAAGTTTGTTGAAGCGGTGAAGGAGAACAAAGCTGACATCTTATGTATGAGTGCCTTGCTGACTACCACTATGACTTATATGCAGGATGTGATTCGGGCATTGGAAGAGGCGGGTATCCGCGATCAGGTGAAAGTGATGATCGGAGGAGCACCTGTGAGTCAGGGATTTGCCGATGAAATCGGTGCTGACGGGTATAGTGATAATGCTAATACTGCCGTGGCGGTCGCCAAAGTGCTGATGGGGAAAAGAGATTAAGAATATTTTAATTGTTAATACTTGAATTATGCACGCGAAATTCTTAGACACACTGGATTGGGGCATTCTGATTGCCTATTTTCTGATTCTTATCGCCATTGGTATATGGGCAAGTTCCAAACGAAAGAAGGGGAGCAGTCTCTTTTTGGCGGAACATTCTTTGAGATGGCACCATATCGGATTCTCCATGTGGGGGACTAATGTGGGGCCGTCTATGTTGATAGCTTCTGCCAGTGCCGGATTTACTACCGGCATCGTTTCGGGCAATTATGCCTGGTATGCCTTCGTTTTTATATGCCTGCTTGCTTTTGTTTTCGCTCCCCGTTACTTGGGTTCTCGTGTTTCCACCTTGCCGGAGTTTATGGGAAAGCGGTTCGGACAGTCTACCCGTAATATCTTGGCATGGTATACGATTGTTACAATCTTGATTTCCTGGCTGGCATTGACATTGTTTGCGGGTGGCGTTCTGATTCGCCAGGTATTCGATATACCGATGTGGCAGTCCGCTTTGATATTGCTGATTATATCCGCATTCTTTACGATGCTCGGAGGATTGAAAGCGGTTGCCTACACGAATGTCTATCAGATGATCTTGTTGATTCTCGTTTCGGCTACGCTGGCTATTGTAGGAATCTATAAGGTTGGTGGTATATCGGCTTTGGCAGATGCCGTTCCGGCAGACTTCTGGAATCTGTTCAGACCGAATGATGATCCCGCTTTCCCTTGGTTGCCGATTATTTTGGGATATCCTGTGATGGGAGTATGGTTTTGGTGTACGGATCAGTCAATGGTGCAGCCTGTGTTGGCAGCCAAAAGTCTGAAAGAAGGACAGCTGGGAACGAACTTTACCGGATGGCTCAAAATACTGGACGTTCCTCTTTATATTCTTCCGGGTATCATCTGTCTGGCCTTATTTCCGCAGTTGGAGAATCCCGATGAGGCGTATATGACGATGGTAACCCATTTATTTCCTGTCGGGATGGTGGGACTGGTGTTGGCTGTGTTGACTGCCGCGCTTGTCAGTACTATCGGATCGGCATTGAATGCTTTGAGTACCGTGTTTACGATGGATATTTATGTGAAGAAGATTCGTCCGCAGGCGAAACAGAAGGAGATCATCCGGGTTGGACAAGTGGTGACGGTAACCGGTGCATTGATATCCGTAATTATAACGATCGCCATTGACAGCATTCACGGACTGAATCTATTCAATGTTTTCCAGTCTGTATTGGGATTCATCGCGCCTCCTATGGCAGCAGTTTTCCTTTTTGGCGTTTTCTGGAAGCGTACGACTACGTTGGCTGCTAACGCTGCCCTGACAGTGGGGACGGTATTCAGTATAGGAGTAGGTGTATTGTACCTGTGGGTATTTCCTGCGGATCAATATCCTGCATGGCCTCACTTTATGCTATTATCCTTCTATCTGTTCGTTATTATCGGGATAGGGATGGTAGTTGTCAGTCTGTTAGATAAGACTCCTCAGACGGAAATATTGAATATGGAGAAGATCAAAGAAAAGCCTGCCCGCATCGTACTTATCTTATGGGGGATGCTTATCGTAACTATGATAGGGCTTTATATCTTCTTTAATGGTCATTAAAGAAGATATAAAGCTGACTAAAAAGTCGATAGTATCTCCATTCTCCTCCTTCGGGAAGGAGGAGTACCCGTAGGGGGAGGTGGTAGGTAATTATATAACTTGTTTATTATCATTAATTTATTTCTTCACCTACCACCTCGGTCTTCGACCACTCCTCCTTCCCGAAGGAGGAGAATGGAGATACTACTGACTTTTTAGTCAGCCCCTAATCACAAATTTATCTGTGTTTTCTTTTGCGATAACAGTTTTCGTAAGTGCACAGTCCACAAGTATATTCAAGCTTGCGGACATTAGTGCCCGTTCCGATGACACCACTAACTGATTTGATGGGTACCATGAGGCTGGAATCTGTCAGCCGGATGCCACAGGGATCAGCTACGGGGAACAATGGGAATAGCTTTTGTTGTTCCGAAACGTGCCATCCACAGTATCCTGGACTGTATCGGTTGGTATGTTTCCAGTTCTTCTCCCGTATATATTCAGCCAAAGCGACTTCCATGCAATCAGCCGTCTTTTCTGCAATAATACTCCCTAACGAGTCTGCTATGTATATTTTGACCATATCTCCTTCTTGTTGCAACGTATGCTGAAATTCCTCAAACTCAGTTCCGGAAGTAGCTGCGAAAAAGACAAACGCTTCCGAGCCTCTTAATTGACGGGCGATGGTTTTACCAACAGAGAAAACGGTACTTTTACTTTGTGTAGAAAAAGTGTTTTGCTCAGGGCTCCGTGTGGGAATGGTGTCTTGTATAAGATTGACAGTGGGTGGATGGATGCTTTGAAGTACGCTAAGAGTCTCTTTTTCGATATCAAGTGTCCCTTCCATAAAGAAGAATGCGAACCGAGGGCGAAGCAGGGGAGTAATCCGTTTTAGCAACGTATTAGTCTCATCTATCACCATCTGATCCGGTATAGAATCTTTGTACCCCATCGCTTCATAAATTTCGGACGATGGGATTCGTAAGTCTTGATAAGTGAGTTCTTGCTCAATCATTATTAACTGACATTATCTGAATGACAGCCTAATTTCGAGTTTCATTGAACTCTTCCAATGCTGTATAAAAAGCGTTTATATTAGCTAATGGCGTATATGGCGGTATATCGCAACCGCTCGACAGAACGAAGTTCGGATATGCGGCAGTGGCTTCCAATAACTGTAGAGTCGCTTTTTTCATTTCCTCCGGACTCGACATCTTGAAAAGACTGACCGGATCAAGATTACCCATTGCAAGAGCATCGGCAGGAACTTCTTTCAATGCTTCCTCCATGTTGATTTTATTTCCGAAATGATAGGCTGCCGCACCCGTATATACCATAGCCTGGGTGCAATTTCCTGTATTCCCGCAATTATGAAGTACAACGGTGAAATGATCATCCTGAACCTTCTCAACTATTTCTTTTACGAATACAGAAGAGTATTGCAGGCAATCTTCATTGGATAATAATCCGGCAGCAGGTTCCGCCATTACCACTCCATTCACTCCGGTCGCTTTCAGGGCCATACAGTACCGAATAATGAAATCGGTACATTTGCGCAGCAAAGTGTTGGCTGCCTCGGGGTTGATATAAATCAGCATCATGATCTCAGACATATCATACAAGCGTCCCGCTAATGAATAAGGACCGATACAACCAGCCAGCACCGGACGGTCTGTGATATTCTTTGCAGTCAGCATATTCGCTTTGAGATATTGTGCAATCCTTCCTTTATTCAGTGCCGGTATTTCCAAGGCTTCAATGGCAGCTTCGTCTGTAAGTAAACGACCGGATACGCTTGGAACTTCATTTTCCGGAAATACAATTTCGGCTCCGAATGCTTCCGCCTCTACCGTTAAATCCATGATAACCGTTGCGGCAGCAGAAGGATATTTGTCGCAGAGCGCTTTGATTGCTTCATAATGCACCTGTCCGTTCGTTACTGCATCATGAACCGTCTTTCCGATAAGCTCGATGCCCGGATGTGTCATGATAGGAATGGAAATGACCTTTTTATTCAGGATCGTCTGATTGATCCAGTCTTTCATATTCAGTTTACCCATAACTTCTGTTTTTTAACTTCGTCATATAGTAAGACGATGCAGGTACCCTTTTGTAATCAGTACTTATAAATAAAGCTGTTCTTCAAGAAAGAAGAACAGCTTTATCTATATTTGAATGCTTATCAGGCTTTATTTTACCGGAATCTTATCAATACGATTCTGATGACGTCCTCCCTCAAACTGTGTTGAGAAGAACTCCGTCAATATCATGTCCGCCTCCTCAGTGCTGATGAAGCGTCCCGGCATCACGAGAATATTGGCGTCATTATGTTGACGGGCCAGATGTGCGATCTCTGCATTCCAGCAAAGAGCAGCACGTATTCCCTGATGTTTGTTCAGAGTCATGTTGATTCCGTTTCCGCTGCCGCAGATCGCAATACCGGGATAACATTCACCCGATTCTACTGCTAGGGCCAGCGGATGGGCATAGTCCGGATAATCTACGCTTGCGGCAGAGTTGGTTCCGAAATCTTTGTAAGCCCAGCCTTTTACTTCCAGCCAGCCGCGAACATATTCTTTTAGTTCAAAACCGGCGTGGTCGCATGCTAATCCAATTGTTTTCATTAAATCATTGCTTTTACCTGATTATATACGTTCTCGGCAGTAAATCCAAGTTTTTCATCCAATACTGTGTAAGGAGCAGAGAAACCGAAAGATTCCAATCCCCAGACTTTGCCGTGGCAACCTACCAGACCTTGAAGAGTGACAGGCAAACCGGCAGTAAGACCGAATATCTTGGCATCAGCCGGAAGAACTGATTCCTGATATTCCTTAGACTGGCTGCGGAACAGACCTTCTGATGGTGCAGATACGATACGAACCTTTACACCATCCTTGCGAAGCAACTCTGTACCGGCTACCAAAGTAGACACTTCGGAACCTGAAGCTACCAGGATTACATCCGGATTTTCGTCTGAACCGGCTACGATATAAGCACCCTTGGCTGCTTGTTCGTAATCAGTTCCGGCAGGCAAGTTAGCGATATTCTGACGGGAGAAGATCAGGCCTGTCGGAGTAGACATATTTTCCATGGCAAGTTTCCATGCGATAGTTGTTTCTTCCGCATCAGCCGGACGAAGTACCAACATAGAGTTGTGTCCCTTGTGGTTTTTCAATTTCTCCATCAGGCGGATTTGAGCTTCCTGTTCTACCGGTTCATGAGTAGGACCGTCTTCACCTACGCGGAATGCATCATGAGTCCAGATGAACTTCACTGGTTGTTCCATCAGAGCAGCCATACGTACGGCAGGTTTCATATAGTCGGAGAATACGAAGAATGTACCGCAAGCAGCGATCACACCACCGTGAAGTGACATACCGATACAGATACAAGCCATTGATAATTCAGATACACCGGCCTGGAAGAATGCACCGCTGAAATCGCCCTTCTTGAAAGAATGAGTTTTCTTCAGGAAACCGTCAGTCTTGTCAGAGTTAGAAAGGTCGGCAGAAGCAACGATCATATTTTCTACCTGCATTGCAAGAGCACTCAGAACAGTTGCAGAAGCGGCACGAGTGGCAGTACCTGCTTTCTGTTCGATGGCAGCCCAGTCTACTTTGGGAGCTTTGCCGGAGAAGAATGCTTCCAGTTTAGCTGCCAGTTCCGGATTAGCTTTGGTCCATTCGGCTTTCTTTGCATATCTTTCAGCTACGATTTTCTTTAATTCTGCTGCTCTCTTTGCATACAGTTCGGCAACTTCCGGGAAAATCACGAACGGATTGACAGGATCGCCACCTAGGTTCTTGATTGTATTTACATAAGCATCGCCACCGAGCGGAGCACCGTGTGTAGCACAGTTGGCTTCGTAGCTGCTGCCGTCTGCCTTGCGTGCGCCTTTACCCATAACGGTTTTACCGATAATCAGAGTCGGGCGCTCTTTTTCTGCCTGTGCTTCTTTGATAGCTGCACGGATTTCGTCAGGATCATTACCATTGATGCTGAGTACGTTCCATCCCCATGCTTCATATTTCATGGCAGTGTCTTCAACGGTTACATCTTTCGTTTCTGTAGAAAGCTGAATATCGTTGGAGTCATAGAACATGATCAGGTTGTCCAGTCCCAATGCACCGGCAATACGTCCGGCACCCTGAGAGATTTCTTCCTGAATACCACCATCGGAAATGTATGCGTAAATAGTCTGATTCATTACTTCATTGAAGCGTGCTTTCAGGAATTTAGCTGCGATAGCGGCACCTACAGCGAAAGTATGTCCCTGTCCCAGCGGACCGGAAGTATTTTCGATACCACGCATGATGTCTACTTCCGGATGTCCCGGAGTAGGGCTTCCCCATTGGCGGAATTCTTTCAGTTCGTCCAGAGTGAACTTACCGGTCAATGCCAAAGTTGAATAAAGCATCGGAGACATATGACCCGGATCAAGGAAGAAACGGTCACGACCTTCCCAACGCGGATTTTCAGGATCGTATACTAGAAATTCAGAGAAGAGTACATTTACAAAGTCAGCACCACCCATGGCGCCACCCGGGTGACCGGAATTGGCTTTCTCAACCATTGAAGCAGCAAGAATACGGATGTTATCCGCTGCACGATTCATAAGTTTATTATCGTTCATATCTTTAATAATTAATAGATTTGCTAGTCTGTCAATGTGCCAATTACTTGGCATATTTCTCATAATGTTGGCAAAGATAGCTCTTTATGTGTAATTAACCATCCAAAAGAGCTATCTTTTTTGTAGGCTTTTTAGCAGCCTTCTTGTTTACAATACAGTAAGTATTTACTATTAGATTACTGTAACTCTAAAGTAACAATTGACTTAGCCGGTAGTTTTACCTTCATAATTCCTTTATTGATTTTTACCTCTTTGAAGGCAGCCGGTTTTACAATATTAGGTTTTTCGAAGGAGTTGTAATCGGTCAGATTAGCAGAAGTCAGGATTTCTCCAATCGCCTTTTTGGCATTTACGTCCGGAAGATTGACTGTGATTTCCTGTGCGTTGTCTGCATTCATGTTGGAGAGAGAAATATGGATCACTCCGTTTTTGTCCTTAGAAGCTGTTGCGCTGACCATAGGAACTGTACGGTTATCGCGTACGTTCATTTTCTCGCAAGTCAGGTCGAGTGGGAGATAGGTTGCATCCTGATGCACTTTGTACATCTTAAATACATAATAAGTAGGAGTAAGTACCATATCTTTGTCTTTAGTCAGGATCATAGATTGCAGAACGTTGACTATCTGAGCAATGTTCGCCATTTTCAGACGGTCGGTATATTTGTGGAATACATCGAGACTTAAAGAAGCAACGAAGGCATCACGCAATGTGTTTTGCTGATACAGATGACCTCTGACCGTTCCTGGTTCTTCGTCCCACCAAGTGCCCCATTCGTCAAGCAAAAGGGCAATCTTCTTGTCTTTATCATATTTGTCCATGATGGCGCAATGTTTTTTGATGACATCTTCCACTTCAAGACATTTGCCCATCGTCCAGTAATAATCGTCTTTGTTGAATTGGGTTGCCGCGCCCTTGCTGCCGCTCCATCCTGTAACTGTATAGTAGTGTAAGGATAGACCTTGCATCCGATGACCGACACGATTCATCAGTACATCCGTCCAGTTATAGTCGTAATCACTGGCACCACTGGCTATCTTGAACAGATGATTGCCGTCATAGTTACGGCAATAAGTAGAATAACGACGATACAGATCGGCATAATATTCAGGACGCATGCTGCCGCCGCATCCCCAGCTTTCATTTCCTACACCGAGATATTTTACTTTCCATGCCTTGTCTCGGCCATTCTTGCGACGCAGATTTGCCATTGGAGAATCACCGTCGGAAGTCATGTACTCCACCCATTTGGCGAGTTCTTCTACCGTGCCGCTGCCTACGTTTCCACTTATATATGGTTCGCAGCCCAGCATCTCGCAAAGGTTCAGAAATTCGTGTGTTCCGAAACTGTTGTCTTCAATCGTTCCTCCCCAGTTGTTGTTCACCATCTTCGGACGGTTTTCTTTGGGACCGATACCGTCCATCCAGTGATATTCATCGGCAAAGCAACCGCCCGGCCAGCGGAGAACGGGAACAGACAAGTCTTTTAATGCATTAAATACGTCCGTGCGGTATCCTTTGATATTAGGAATATCCGAATTTTCGCCTACCCAAAGACCACCGTAGATACATGAGCCCAGGTGTTCGGCAAATTGACCGTAGATTTCCTTCGGGATGATTTCTTTGCCTTGGTCGGCATGTACAGTGATGGTAGCATTCTTTTGTGCAGAAAGAGATACCGAGGCTGCCAGAAAGGCCGTGCTGACTAATAGTTTTGCTTTCATAAATGGAATTTGTTTAAATGATTATATAGAAGTTTGATTTTTACGATGATCATTCTCTTGTTCTTACGATTATTTCAGTAAACGTACTTCATAAATGGCAGAGGTCCATTCTGTTCCGTCCGGCTTAAAAAGAATCTCGCAGCTTCCTGCTTTTAACTTACGGGGCAGGAGATAGCAGAGTGTGATAAAACTGTCTTTGTCGGCTTTGCTGATAGTGGGATGAACGGTCAGTTTTTCGTTATTCAGCAGGATCACTGCTTTGTTCCGATCTTCTTGCCGTACGGTAATCATCAGCTGACTTGCTTCTTCTTTTACTTTCAGGTTATAGCTGAACCAGCCTTTAGCCCGGCGGAAATGATGGTCTTTATCGGTGCCGGTTTCGGATGCTTCATATTGAATGCCATGATCAGATTCCGGTTGCTGTTCACCGGGGAAGATCAGGTCAACTGTCTGATTCGCCAGTTCGGTCGCTTTCCGTTCGGCTGTAGCCATTTCTTCCTGAATCGTTTTGAACTGTTCTTCACTGGCTTGGCGGAAATAAACGGCATAACGGGAATTATGCAGGCGGAAGAACGGAATAAGCTCCAGTGATTTACTCTTTTGTGTCGGATAAACGTTTCCATCATAACTAAAAGCTAGTTTGCTTCCGCTCAGTTTGTGAAGAGAATGGCGGATAGAATCGGGATTCCCGATCAGCATCGGGATCTCTTGCAAAGGAATTTGCCGGTCGTGGGCAATGTGACCGCCGCGGCTGTCGTCTGCATAGATGCCGTCAAGGTTTTCTGTTCCTGTAGAAGCTGCAAGAACGATGGGACCGTATAAGAAAGCATAGTAATCTTTCTTGTCGGGAATCTGCTCCAGACTGACCTTCATAGGCAGATGAAAGGTGATCATATCTCCTTTCTTCCACTTACGCCGGATGGGGAGGTACGTACTGGCTCCCGCCTGTTTGTCATAAAGGTGTTTCTTACCGTTGATGGTGATTTCATACCCTTCTGAGTTTCCTGTCCATTCCGGTATACGAATCATTAATGTCAGTTTCTTCTTAGCGGCTTTGTCTATTCGTAAGGTAACTTTTTCATCATCAGGGAAGAGAGTTTCCTGCGTTAATGTAACGCCTTGTTCTTTCCAGTTCAGTTGTGAAGGAATAAAAAGATTGACGTAAAGCGTATCTTGTTGATGCGCATAAATAAATTCACCATACTTGGTATGATTTTCCAAGCCTGAACCGACACAGCACCACATCGATGTTTCTGGTTGCGAGTATACCCGATAATGTCCGGGACGCATCGGAGTAAAGTAGACGAATCCGCCTTTATCCGGTTCTTGTGATGACAGGATATGATTGTATAGCGCACGTTCATAATAATCTACATAACGTGGGTCCGGTTTGTTGGAGTTGCCAACGTCTCCGGAGTTCTGATAA
This sequence comes from Bacteroides sp. RCH18, assembly GCF_058231005.1. Taxonomy (NCBI): domain Bacteria; kingdom Pseudomonadati; phylum Bacteroidota; class Bacteroidia; order Bacteroidales; family Bacteroidaceae; genus Bacteroides; species Bacteroides sp. RCH18. The sequence continues at coordinate 2,060,388 of NZ_JBIPTC010000002.1, forward strand.
AGCATTTTTGTCAGCCGGAGCATGTTGTAAGTATTGCAAGTCTCCGGTCCCTGAACGTCATTCAGCATAGACGTAAAGTTGTCCGATGGATGAAAATGTTCGCGTACGCTATTCCCGCCGATACACACAGAACGGTGATTGACTACGGTATTCCAGAAAAAACGGGCTGCATGATCCCATTCTACTGCATGATTCCAGTCTTTGTCATCCTTTGAAACTTCGGCTACCCGTTTGTATCCGATTACTTTAGGAATTTGTGTGTTGGCATGCATTCCGTTTAACCTGTCTTCGTTTTTGATAAGCGGGTCGAGAATGACTTTATGAGAGAAACGGCGTGCCAGTTCCAGGTATTTCTTATCGCCTGTTATTTCCGCTACATCCGCAAACGTTTCATTTAAGCCGCCATGCTCACTACGGAGCATATCCTGCATTTGGCTGTCGCTAAGACCGGAAGTAATATCAATCATCCAGTCGGTGAGATTAATCAGCATCTGACGTGCCAGATTGCTGTGGGCATACAGGTAAGCGTCCCGCAGTCCGGCATACGTTTTGTGTATATTATAGAGGGGTACCCATTTGCCGTTTAAGCTGAAGCCTCCGGCACGAATGTCACCTGCTTTGATTTCTTTCCAAAGTTGGAGGCTTCCGGGTGTTCCTCCGATAAATCCTGTGCCGACAGCTTGCTGTGCACGGTGTAGTTCGTTGAGCATATAGTTGAGCCGGTTGTAAATCACCGTATCTCCGGTGGAGGCATACATCATGGAAAGTGCGGAAAGGTAATGTCCGCCGATGTGACCGTCCAGTCCTGTATTCTCCCAGTTGGTATAGCTTGGGGCTTTGGGTGTCAGTCCGGCTTCGCGAAGGAAAGGAGCTGATAATCTGTCCGGATCGAGAGCTAAGATATAATGTAAATCAGTCTGTTGAGCTTGCAGAAAAGGACTGTCTAATAACTTCACATTTTGAAGGGAAAAGTAAGAGACCTGATGGTTCGTCTGGGCTTTTCCGATGGAGATGGATATAATAAGGGCAAGTATGAACGAGGTGGTTTTCATGATAATAGCTTCCCCCTTGACCCCCTCCAAAAAGGAGAGGGAATGAGGATATTTATGTTAATACTAAATTCAGGGAAAGGGGGAGAAAGGTCTCCGTGAAGCCGCTTATTTGAATTTGACAGCTGCTTCTTCTATAGGCAAACCTGCCTTGTAGCTTTCGATGTATGTGTTGAAGCCGGCTACATCTTCGGGTGTGGGTGATACCTCGACACCAGCATCGCTGACAAATACACTTTCATCCAGGAAATCGGCAAGAGATTGTCCCTTTTTATTGTTTACCAGGTAAGAACCCAGCAGGGCAATTCCCCATGCACCGCCTTCACCGGCTGTTTCCATAACAGATATGGGCGAGTTGATGGCTGCTGCAAGTACTCTTTGACCGACTCCTTTGGTTCTGAACAATCCTCCGTGACCTGTGATTCTGTCGACTTTGATCTTTTCTTCGTTGAACAGGATGTCGTTGCCAATCTTGAGAACTCCGACTGAAGCGTACAAATGAGCCCGCATAAAGTTTGCAAGGTTGAACTTGTCATTGGCCGAACGTACGAACAAAGGTCTTCCCTCGGCAAGTCCCGTAACAGGTTCGCCTGAAATGTAGTTGTAGGAGAGGAGGCCACCGCAATCGGCATCACCGGTGAGGGCAATGTTATAAAGTTTGCCATAGAGTTCATCCATATCTACAGGTATATCCAAAAGTTCTTGGTATTCTTTGAACAGGTTGACCCATGCGTTAAGATCCGAAGTACAGTTGTTGCAATGTACCATGGCTACGAGGCTTCCGTCGGGAGTGGTGACCATGTCGATCATTTCGTATGGCTTCGACAATTCTTTTTCCAATACGATCATAGAGAAAGAAGAAGTACCTGCCGATACGTTGCCGGTGCGTTGTTTGACGGCGTTGGTTGCTACCATGCCAGTGCCTGCGTCTCCTTCCGGCGGGCAGACCGGTATTCCTGCTTTCAGATGACCCGATGCATCGAGCTTTTTACAGCCTTCCGGTGTGAGGACACCGGCATTTTCACCGGCCGACAATACTTTGGGCAGAATATCTTCCAGTTTCCAACTGTATTCTTTCGAAGCAATCAGATTGTCGAATTTGGCCACCATTTCGGCGGAATAGTTGTTGGTAGTCGGATCTATGGGGAGCATACCCGATGCGTCACCAATGCCCAACACCTTTTCGCCTGTTATCTGCCAATGTACATAACCTGCAAGAGTTGTCAGGAACTTGATGTCTTTGACGTGCGCTTCGTTGTCCAGAATAGCCTGGTACAAATGAGAAATGCTCCATCTCAACGGGATGTTATAGACAAATAATTCGGATAATTCCGCCGCTGCACGGCCTGTATTGGTATTTCTCCAAGTGCGGAAAGGCACGAGGATTTCTTCTTTTTCATTGAAAGGCATGTAACCATGCATCATGGCGCTGACACCGATGGCCGCCAGTGTTTCGATCTCTGTGTCGTATAATTTCTTTACGTTGGAGCGGAGGTCGGCATAGCAATCTTGCAGTCCGGACCAGATGGCATCAATGCTGTAAGTCCAAAGTCCGTTGACCAGTTGATTTTCCCATGTGTGGCTGCCTTGAGCGATAGGTTTGTTTTCCTGGTCAATCAGAACAGCTTTTATTCGTGTAGAACCGAGTTCTATGCCAAGGATGGCTTTACCTGTCTCTATGGTTGATTTTGCATCTAATTTCATGTTGGAACCGATATTTTAAGGTATAACAATAAGTGTGGAGACCAAAGACTGAGTCTACTTTCAAAAGGCGGAAGTGTCTTTAATTCGGGTTGAATTAAAAGTCGTCAGTATTCATATTGTATGTGATTAAAAAGTCGATTCTATCTCCAATCTCCTCCTTCGGGAAGGAGGAGTACCCGTAGGGGGAGGTGGTAGGTGAATACATAACTCTGTCATTTACAGTAAAATAGGAATGATGGTCCTTTTTCCTACCACCTCGGTCTTCGACCACTCCTCCTTCCCGAAGGAGGAGAATGGAGATGATACCGACTTTTTAGTCAGTCCCAATGGAGATGGTACCGACTTTTAAAAGTGAACTCAGTGATTGGTTTTTAGCAAAGCGCTTTGTTCAGCATGTAATATACTTCATTCATGCGCAGTTCTTTCTTGAAGCAGCTGATAGTCGTATCTTTATTGATATGTACCATTTCGATGCCTGCGATTTCCGCATAATCTTCCCAGTATTCTGCTGTCAGGTCATATGAGAAGCAAGAGTGGTGAGTTCCACCGGCCAGAATCCATGCGCCTGCGCCTACTTCGAGGTTAGGCATCGGAATCCAGAGTGCGGAAGCAACCGGCAATTTCGGAAGTGGTTTTGGTTCGATACATTCTACATCGTTTACGATCAGACGGAAACGGTTACCCATATCCACTACAGTTGCGGTGCAGCCTGTTCCTGTCTTTGAAGTGAACACAAGACGGGCAGTCTGGCTCTTACGGATACCTATGCCGAGGAAGTGTACTTCCAGACGAGGCTTGTTAGCTGCGATAAGCGGACAGATCTCTAACATATGTGACTGTAGGATAGAACTGTTGGCACCATCAAAGTTCAGTGTATAGTCTTCGAGGAATGAACAGCCTTTCGGAAGTCCCTGATTCATTACCCATACAGTGCGATAAAGAGCAGCCGATTTCCAGTCACCTTCAGCACCGAATCCGTAGCCTTCTGCCATCAGGCGTTGAGAAGCCAGTCCCGGAATCTGATCGAAATAGCTACCGTCAGTCTGACCCAGATCGTCAAAGTTGGTAGTGAATCCTTTGGCGCCTTTCGCTTTGAGGATAGCACGGAGAGCAAGCTCGGCTTTGGCAGCATTCCATACTTTCTGATAAGCTTCGGTTGATTTGTCTTCCAGAGAAGCGTCGTGATCGTAATCATTGAAGTAAGTAGCTACCAAAGCATCTACATCAGCATCTTTAATTTCTTTGTGATATTCCATCAGCTCGCTTGCCGGGCAATAATCTACATGATAGCCCATGCGCTGTTCTGCTTCTACCTTGTCACCATCGGTTACGGCTACATTATTCATCTGATCGCCGAAACGGATAATCAGCATATCCTGAGAGTCAGCCCAACCTGCGCAAACACGCATCCAGACAGCAATCTTATGCAATGTTTCTTCTTCTTTCCAGTAGCCTACCACTACTTTGCGACGGATGCGCATACGGGTACAGATATGTCCGAACTCGCGGTCGCCGTGAGCTGACTGGTTCAGATTCATAAAGTCCATATCCATTGTATCCCAAGGAATTTCCTTGTTGAACTGAGTGTGTAGATGCAGCAATGGTTTCTTTAATTGTTGCAGACCATGAATCCACATTTTAGCAGGAGAGAAAGTATGCATCCAAGTGATGACGCCTACACATTTGTCATCGTTGTTGGCTGCTTTGAATACAGCTTCCACCTCTTTAGAAGAGTTGGCCGTTCCTTTGTATACTACTTTAACAGGAAGTTTGCCCGATTCATTCAGACCGTTAACCATTTCGTTAGAGTGTGCGTCTACTGCGATTACTGCATCACCTCCGTACAAGAGCTGTGCTCCTGTTACGAACCATACTTCATACTGATCAAATACGTTATTCATAATGTTTTAATTTTTAATTTATAATCTTTACTCGTTTTATTGTCCGTAGTAAGCGTTCGGACCATGCTTGCGGCTGAAGTGTTTCTCTACCAGCAGTGGGTTCATTGTTAAATTGGGATTCACGGCATAAGCAATGCTTGCCATTTTGGCAACTTGTTCCATCACTACTGCATTGTGTACGGCATCGTGTGCGTCTTTTCCCCAAGAGAAAGGCCCATGATTCTTGACCAATACTCCCGGTGTATGTACAGGGTTCAGGCCTTCGAAACGTTTTACGATTACGTTTCCGGTTTCCAGTTCATAGGCACCTTTTACTTCCGCTTCCGTCATATCCGCTGTGCAGGGGATTGCATCATGGAAATAGTCAGCGTGAGTAGTCCCGATATTAGGGATATCACAACCGGCCTGCGCCCATGCGGTAGCATAAGTAGAGTGAGTATGCACCACTCCGCCGATTTCGGGGAATGCTTTGTAGAGTACCACGTGAGTAGGAGTATCTGAGGATGGCTTCAGCCGTCCTTCGACGACTTTGCCATCCAGGTCCACTACTACCATATCTTCCGCTTTCATATCATCGTAACTGACTCCACTGGGTTTGATGACTACCAGTCCCGTTTCACGGTCGATGGCAGAAACATTTCCCCATGTAAAGATGACTAATCCATGCTTTACCAATTCGAGATTGGCATGAAATACTTTTTCTTTCAGTTCTTCCAGCATATTGGTTATAATTTAAATTTCGGGTCCTTGCGGTAGGCTTTGCCGTTGAATTTATACAAGGCTGCACCCCGTTTGGAACCCAGTTTATCTATTTTATCCGTCTTTTCGATAAAGTCCATTTCTGCGACACGCTTGCGGAAATTCCGTTTGTCCATCGGTTCGCCGTAAATAGCTTCGTAGAGACTTTGCAGTTGGGACAGTGTGAACAGTTTCGGCAACAGATTGAATCCGATAGGCTCGACAGATGCTTTCTGTTTCATCATCTCCCGTGCTTTATCGACCATCTCCGGATGGTCGAAAATTAGTGCGGGGAGTTCGTTGATGTTTACCCAGTAGGCATTGTGCTTCTGAACCAGTTCGCGGTCGTACTCATTGATGTTGATCAGCGCATAGTAGGCAATCGAAACTACCCTTTCGCCCGGATCGCGGTCAATGGCGCCGAAGGCTCCCACCTGTTCCATGTATACGTTTTCCAAACCTGTAAGTTCAGCCAATACACGTTTGGCAGCGTCGTCCACACTTTCGTCTTTTTGCACGAATCCTCCCATCAGTGACCATTCGCCCATTGCCGGTTCGAAGTTTCTCTTCAGCAGCAGCAGGCTTATTTCGCCTTCATTAAAACCGAAGATGATGCAGTCGATACCGAGATAGAAGGTAGGATTCGAACTATAATAGTTTTTCATCGTTTGAATGAATTTATTTAATTACCAGAAATACCAGTAGAAGGCACCTGTGATAGCAAGGATGATTACTGTATGAATGATATCCCAGTGATCCCAGCTTGCGCGGGTAGCCGCTTTTTGTTCTTTCGTTGCCGTACCGAATACCAGTCCCTGAATCTTTTCAGCTGTCGGAGCTTCCGTGGCAAGGCTGACTGCGATGACTACGATGATACAGAACAGGAACATCCATCCGCAGAAGAAGAGCCAGTTCATATCGTAGAACAAGTATTTGAAGGTAGAATCTGCCACTTCACCTGCGTTGCTGTAATATACTTTGGCACCCAGACGAGTCAGACCGATGACCATACCGGCGATCAATCCCCACATACCACCTTGTGCGGAAGTACGTTTCCAGCAGATACCCAGCAGGAAGGCAGCGGCAATACCCGGAGCCAATACAGACTGAACGTCCTGCAAATAAGTATAAAGTACATCACCTACGCTGCGCATGATAGGAATCCAGAGAATACCGAGGATTACGATCACTACAGTTGCTATCTGACCGATACCTACCAGTTTCTTTTCCGGAGTCTCCGGACGGAAGCGTTTGTAGAAGTCGATTGTAAACAACATGGCAGATGAGTTGAACAGTGAAGCCAGCGAGCTCATCAAGGCAGCGAGGATACCGCATACTACCAGACCTTTCACACCGGCAGGAAGCAATTTAGCTACCAGGGTAGGGAAGGCGGCGTCAGCGTTGGCAGTACCATTGGCAAGCATCGGAAGGAAACCTTCGCCACCGGCACCGATATATTTCTGATGTAATGCGAAAGCAATCATACCCGGAATCAGGAACAGGAATACAGGCAACAGTTTCAGGTAAGCGCCGAAGATAGTACCGCGACGAGCCTCTTTTTCATTCTTTCCGGAAAGTACACGTTGTACGATGAACTGGTCAGTACACCAATACCAGAAACCGATAATGGCAGAACCGATAAGTGCACCCAGCCAAGGGAAGTTCGCATCATCGTTGCTGCGGATCAGGTTGGTCATGGTGTCACCGTAATCATTGACCGTCACAGCACCGCACACTCTCATCATTTCGTCCCAGCCTCCCAGTTCTTTGAAACCGAGCACAAGGATAATCAACGAGCCTAACAGAAGAATCGGAGTCTGAAGTACAGAAGTATAAAGTACCGATTTCATACCACCGAAGATTGTATATAGGGCAGTGAGAACTACCAGTCCGATAGCGGCAATCCAGAAGAAGTCGATTCCCCAGAGTTCCTTGATGCCGAATACTTGCTGGAATACTAGTCCGCCGGCATATACTGTCACTGCTACCTTGGTTAATACGTAACTTACCAGTGAGATGACCGATAAGATGGTACGTGACTGAGGATTGTAACGACGTTCCAGAAATTCCGGCATCGTGTATACCATGCTTCGTGAATAGAAAGGTACGAATACCCATCCCAGAATCAGGATCATCCATCCCTGAATTTCCCAGTGAGCCATCGCCATACCGCTTGAAGCTCCTGCTCCCGCCAGTCCGATCAAGTGTTCCGAACCGATGTTTGATGCGAAGATAGAGGCACCGATCGCAAGCCATGTTGCGTCACGTCCGCCTAAGAAATAATCTGCCGAGTCATTTTGTTTTTGTCTGACTACCCAAACAATAATACCTATCAGAGCCAAGAAGAAGACTCCAATTACTAGCCAATCTAATGCTTCCACAATAAATTTGATTTATAAGTTAATATTATTTCTCTGTCGAGAATTTAAAGATACATTCGCTGTTGTACGTTTGTCCCGGTTCCAGCACAACGGACGGCCAGTCGGCTTTGTTGGGGCTGTCGGGGTAGTGTTGTGTTTCGAGACAGACAGAAGCACGTTGGTTGTAAACGATGCCTTTCTTTCCGCTTACGGTTCCGTCGAGGAAGTTACCTGTGTATACCTGAATACCCGGTTCGTTGGTATATACTTCCAACGTGATTCCGGTTTCGGGAGACGTCAGTCTGGCAGCTACCTGCGAGATGTCACCTTTGGTGTTGAGCACCCAGTTGTGATCGTATCCGTTGCCGTTCTTGAGTTGGACGAAGTCGTAATCCTTGATATCTTTGCCTACCGCTTTCGGAGTAGTGAAGTCCATCGGAGTATCTTTGACCGGAACGATTTCGCCGGTTGTCATGAAGGTGCTGTCTACCGGAGTATAGTAATCTGCATTTACATACATGATGTTGTCTGTCGATGTTTTTGACGGATCACCAGCCAGATTGAAGTAAGAGTGGTTGGTCATGTTGATGATTGTCTTTTTGTCGGTAGTAGCGCTGTACTTGATGTCGATGGCGTTGTCATCTGTCAGTTGATAGGTTACTTTAGCAGTCACATTTCCGGGGAAATTCGCGTCACCGTCCGGAGAGATAAGAGTCAGTTCCAGTGTTGTCGGATTGATAAGGTTGGCTTCGTATACTTGGTATTGCCATCCTTTCGGGCCTCCGTGCAGGCAGTGGCCGAAGTTGTTTTGCGGCAGTTGGATGGTATCTCCGTCCAGTACAAAACGCCCTTGGTTGATGCGGTTGGCGTAGCGGCCGATAGAAGCACCGAAATCACTGGGTACATTAATATAATCAGCAATGCTGTCAAAACCTAAAACTACATCCTGCATCTTGCCGTTCTTGTCGGGCACCATGATGGACACGATGCGTCCGCCGAAGTTAGTGATGCATACTTCCATACCCGCCTTATTCTTTAAGGTATAAAGAGCTGTTTGGGCATTATTCACTTCTGTTTGAAATTTTGCCGGGTCAAGACCGGATAAAGTCAGCTCGGAAGCCGGCTTGTTATTGCACGCAAAGAGCATCAGCGCGGCAATACCTGCAAGTAGAAAATGTTTTTTCATGGTTTTATTTTTAATGTAAATGAGATGCTTATCTTATTTTGGGTGTAAAAGTAACACTTTTGTTTGGTGTATCAAATACACTCTTATATGTTGTGCAACATAAAAGGATAAGAACTTTACTGTTACGTATAAAACTATCGCATGCTCCTGTCTTCGGAGCGGGATCGTTATATTGCATTTTCTCTTTCTATATAGAGCTGAATAGTTTTTGGGGCTTGGAACCAGAGTTTCACCAGCTTGAAACTAAAGTTTCTTCAGTTTGAAACTAAAGTTTCCTCTGCTTGAAACTAGAGTTTCATCCGCTTGGAACCGTTGGTTCCGGCATATGGAAACGAATGAACCTACGCATGACCTGTCGGCAAAGTCCGGTAGATATAGCAGCACTGTGACGGCAAAAATTGCCATCACAGTGCTGTCACTAGTTGCTGTCACTGCTTTACTTCTTCATTATAAGAGAGTTATGCTCTGCTTTGTGACGGTGACAGCAAAACACATATTTATTTTTCTATAGAGGGTTATTGGAGTTTCTTCCCCCAATACGTCTTTTGATTACCCTGCGCCGCATACACGATCGTATGTGTTCGCGGACTGGCTTCCCAGTCGACTTCGCGTTGCAGATAGAGTACTACTCCGGCGCTTGTCGTGATGGTCTGAGTCGCTGCATCAAATGTCCATGTAGCATTCTTCCAGCTGCCGGAAGTTATCTTATGCGTACCGAGATCATAAGTCATCGTTTCGGACGTTCGTTGGGTGCCCGTACTGTTGGTCAATGCCAGATGTTCCCAGTCTCCGGCTATTTCATTTTCCGTGATAGGTGCTTGCGGAACGGCTCCGTAACGTTCGGGCATGACGAGAGGCCAGCCGTTGGCATCCCAGCGGATGCTGCGTACATGTCCCATCATGATGGCGTTGGAGTATTCATTGCCGCCTACGTTCACGGGGAAACGTCCTTGTGAAGTATAGAACCAGTTGCCGGCTCCGTCATCGAAGATGCCACAATGGGAAATACCGACCCAGCCGTAGCTGTTGTCGAACCGGTAAGGAGCAGTCAGTATCGGATATAGTTGCGCGCTGCCCATAGCGGAATTGCCGTGTATATCTACATAAGGACCGTCGATGTTTCTGGAACGGCAGACACGTGTGTTGTATTCTACCGACAGTGAACCGTAAGCCAGAAACAGGTAGTAATAACCGTCACGATAGATCACTTCGGGACCTTCGGATGCCTGCCAGCGGCTGGTGCCACGTGTGGCGATTATCTTTCCATAACCCGAATTGTCTTCCCCCGTGATGTCCCAGGGATTTCCCAAAGCATTCAGCGGCTTGCCGTCTTCCGGATTTACCTGTAGGGCAGCGATACCGCTGTGCCATGAACCATAGATCAGCCAGTGTTCGCCATTTTCCGTTATTATATAAGTAGGGTCGATCGCATTGATTTTAAAATACCCTTCCCAGTCATTGATGCTGCTGCGCCCATAATCCGTCTTTCCCTTATCGCTGGCAGAGCAGACAACGAATCCTTTGTCTTCCCATATATTACTTGCCGGATCGGAAGTTTCCATCAGTCCGATAAATGCGCGTTCGGTCCATGAACCGTCAAAGTTGCCGTTGTTTTCAATCTCCGGTTTTCCGGTTTGGATGTAGTTCGTGATTACGATGGAATAATACATACGGTATTTTCCGTTCGATACTTTTCGTGCAACAGGTGCCCAGTATCCGTAAGACGGATTGTCAATCGGTTCCAGTCCCATCTCCTGACGGTAGGCATTCAGCTTTTCTTTGATCCATGTCGGGGGCGTTTCACTCATGGTTGCTCCCAGGTACTCCCAGTTGACGAGGTCTTTGGAACGCCGTGCGTGGAAGTGTCCGTTTCCGCTGTGCGCGTTGCCGTAAGAAGCGTCTGTCTGATACATATAGTAATATCCGTCATCGGCTTTCATTACCGTAGGGTCGTGTACGTTGGCAAGGTTCCAGTCATAACGATTGCTCCAGGCAGAGAAACTTGTGTAGTCGTCTACATATGTAGGCGCTTCGTACGCTGCCAGTTCATCGCTCAGTGTCTCGGCGGGAGTCGTGAAAGAAGTTTCCTCCGAGTATCTGGGCTCTTCGTTGTAAAGGGTGACAAAGGCTCTTACGTAGTACCTTGTCTGTGGAGTCAGGCCGGTCAGGGTCGTACTGATTTCCGATCCTCTGACTTCGGAGGTCGTGTCATAAATGTCCGGATGGGATGCCGTGCCGTAGCAGAATCCCCGTTTGACGATATTCACTCCTTCCGTTCCGCTGATATTGGCGGATAAGGTAACTTTGTTATACCCCACATTCGTATATGCCGGCGTTGTGATGCTTAAAGCTCCTGATGCGGAGTTTTCATCGTCGTCGCTGCACGCTGCTAGGGCGAGCGTGCAACAGAGTAGAAGATAGATGGTCTTTAAGTATTTCATATCTCAGTCTTTCTTTTTTTAGATCATTTTGATGTTTATTCGTTAGAAGCGCTTCCGGTGTCCCATCCCGGATTCTGTCCCAGATTGGGTGCCCGTTTCACTTCGTTGGCAGGTATCGGGAAGTAGTAACTCTTGGGATTGACAAACGTGCGTGAATTGACCGTTTCTGCCAGTCCGAAGGTATAAGAGGGAGTATCTGCGCTGCTGGTCACTTTCACTCCATAAAGATTCAGCAACTGGTTGTAACGGGGCTTTCCAGTTTCTCCCGTAGAGGTTACATTGTCATATAGTTTCCAGCGGCGTACATCGAAGAAACGATGATCTTCGAAAGCCAGTTCGATGCGTCTCTCGTTGCGGATACGTTCGCGGAGTTCACTTTGCGACATATCTGCGTAGGCCGGCATACCGGCACGGGCGCGTACCTCATTGATGTAACTGTATGCCTTGGCAGGACCTTCCGCTTCATTATAGGCTTCGGCGGCATTCAGCAGAATTTCGCCATAACGGAAAATCATCCATGCGTGAGGATAGGTGGCCGGTTCTTTGCAGGAAATGTTATTCACAAACTTTTTCAGATAGTATCCGGTGTAGGTGCCTCCCATGGCTGAGGTGTAATCCACTCCTTTGTCCGCATCCGAGTTGTAGCGTACATCGATGGCACGTCTTTCTTCTTTGTCGGCACGTCCCCACATCATTCCCTGATAGAAGATGGTTTGTGCCAGACGCGGGTCACGGTCTTTGTACGGATTGGCGGCATCATAGGTACTGCCGTTCTCATCGATCCGTTTGCCGTTGCTCATTTCGTAAGCGTCCACCAGATTCTGTGTCGGGTTGGTACGTCCGTTTCCGGAGAAGGAACCGGTAAAGCCTACCGGCAGGAATACTTTTTCTACCTGATTGGTATTCCATACGGAGCGTGCAAGGATAATTTCATTGTTGTATACCGGATTGGTCGTGAAACATTCGTAATAGTCATTCTCCGGATTTCCCGTATTGTACAGTCGGTAAGGGGAACCTTGCTTGTTATTCTGAGTGATGAAGTCGGCTGCTGCCTGTGCCGCATTCGCCCAGTATGCGGTGTTGCCGTCCGGATTGTTCAGCTTGGAAGCACGGTAGAGCAGGGCTCTTGCCTTTAAAGCATAAGCGGCGGCTCCGTTGACACGTCCCCAGTTGGATGCTTCATCGCTGTAGCGGAAAGGGAGCTGGTTTTTAATCTGGTCGCATTGGTCGGCTACCCATTCAAGTGCTTCGGCAGCGGGAGTACGGGACATGTTCATTGCCGAAGGATCGGACAAGTCGAAGATAATCGGTTCGCCGGATTCATCTTCCGCAATGACAGGGGCAGCGCCGAACCAGCAGATTAAGTCGAAATGGAAGATAGCGCGAAGCAGTCTGGCTTCTGCACAGTAACGGTCGTAAAGGCGGTTGTCGTCACCGTCTTTCTCCGTATTTCCTACTACGGATGCCTTGGCGTTCTTCAGAAACATATTACATTTCCGAATCCCGTATAAGTCGGTGTTCCAGAAACCCAGCAGGGGATGGTCGCCGGCGGTGTATCCGTCGCTGCCGATCTTTGTATAATAATGAAGTCCCCAGCAGGTCACTGCATTATCCGTCATACAGTCGCGTGAAGCACCTGTGAACTGGTCGTCCGACAATGGCGCCAGCCCGTCCGGCAGATTCGTGTAGATGTTGGCGAGGAACTCACGTGTCAGGTTCTGGTTATTGAACACTTTCTTTTCAGACAAGGAGGCGTCGTACTCTTTGTCGAGGTAGTCGCTGCACGAACTGCCTGCGAGTGCGAGGACCAGAGTAGCTATATAAGTTGATATTCTTTTCATAATTCTTTGCTGTTTTATTGAATGATTAGAATCCGATATTCACACCGAACGTAAATGAACGTGTCTTGGGATATGCCCAGATATAGTTGGTCGGGTTTTCCGGATCAAAGCCTTTAGGCAGATGGCTCCAGTTGCACAGGTTGTATCCGCTGAAGTAAAGACGGCATTTCGTCATATTGACTTTAGAAATCAATCGTGCAGGAAGTGAGTAGCCGACTTCCACATTCCGCAATGACAGGAAATCTCCATTGACTACCCAGATGGTAGACTCATTGTACGGATAGTTCCGGTCGAGGTCGCTGAAGGAGGTAGACAGACGCGGATATTTGGCGTTGATATTGCGCGGGTCTGTCGGATCATCGGTATAATATCCCCATGTATTGGTGATTTCGTGAGTGGAAGTACCTCCCCAGCCGAAGCCATAGTCCATATTCTCACGGCAGGGAACGGTGCGGTTCAGATAAGCGGTCAGCACGGCACGTGCGTCGAAGCCTTTCCAGCTGAAACCTAAACGGATGGTCGGGATTAATTCCGGAATATTCGTGTATCCGGTCGGTACTTTGTCGTAGCTGTCTATTTTACGGTCGCCATTCGTATCTTGGAATACGGCATTGCCGAGCTTGTATTTACCGGCAGCGTTCCACGGATATTTCTGAGGATTGGCAACAGCGTCTTCATAAGACTCCGGAATCAGGTCGGGATTACTGGCCCATTGTTTCCAGATTAGGAGCTGGCTCTGGTCGATCCGGTTGCCGGTTCTTGCCTGATAAGCGTAATCGGGAGTCAGTTCATCCATTTCGGTGATCTTGTTGGTGTTGAAGGTCAGCATACCGTCGATATAGTATTCAAAATCACCGATCCGGTTGCTATGTCCTAAAGTGACTTCAAAACCTTTCGTTTCGGCCTTGCCGTAAGAGTCTTGCGGGGCGTTTACACCGAATAAGCCGGGCACGGTGGAACGGGATACCAGAATATTGGAACGCCATTCCTTAAAGAAGTCTACGGAACCGTAGATTTTCTTGTTCCACAAGTCGAAGTCAACGCCGAAGTTTGCCATGTCCGAGATTTCCCATTTGATATTCTTGTTGCCAGCTGTCGATTCATATACACCCTCCGTGTAAGATTGGGAAGTACCGAAATTATAACCGTTTCCTTCGGTGAATGTACCTTGGTACGGGTAGCGGCTGACACCTGTCACAGCTTGTCCCGCCCGTCCGTAAGAAGCACGGAGTTTCAGGAGATTCACGAACGAGTTCTTCAGCCATGATTCTTCGGAAAGTACCCATCCCACGGAACCGCCGGGGAATGTTCCGAAGCGTTCGCCGTCTGCATAATTGTCACTGCCCATGCGGGAGATATTACCGGAAAGGATATACCGGTTGTTATATACGTATGTAGCCTGTGCATTATAAGAAAGGTAGCGGTTGGATGATTCCTGTCCGCGTACTACATTCTGATAAGTACGGATAAAAGCCTGAGCATTGACGGTATGTTTACCGAAGGTATGTTCGTATGCCAGTCCGCCGTTCATATTGAGATTATAGTAATAGTCGCGTGGAGAAGTGGTGGCATTGGGCAATGCTTTGTATGTTCTCATGCGTTGGTATGTATATTCCGACGGGTCGTTGACATCAGCCATATAGTTATAGTAGTAGACATTGACATCGGCTTGCTGCACCTTCTGGAATGTTTCGTAAGAGTCGAAACTGAACGTCATCTTGGCTTTCAGTCCGGGAACGAGGGCATCCAGGTTTCCGGTAGCCGTTACGGTTGTATAGAGGTTACGGCGGCGGTTCTGTTCCACACCACGTCCGGCGATTTGTGCGGCACCGTTTTTACTGTCGCTGCTGGTCGGCATAAAGAATTCACCGTTCGGGCAGAATACGGGATACACCGGAAGGTTTTCGCCGGCTCCCCAGGTAAAGAGGTTCCATACGTCAATGCCCGGTTGGGAGATATTGTCGATACGTCCGCCCAAGTCCATCGATACATTCAGGAACTTGTTTACATCGATGTCGATGTTCGAACGCAGGTTGTAGCGGTTCAATACTTCCTGTGTGCTGTAGCCTTCGTTCCATTCCGTCCATTTGGTGTCGAACAAACCTTCCTGGCGGAGATAAGAGAAGGAGACATAGTAGCGCGCACGTGCATTACCGCCGCTGACAGACAGGTTGGTGCGGTATTGCGGAGCTGCATCCCGTAGCATGGTATCGTGCCAGTTCGTATTGAAGTATTTGTATTTTGCCATTCCTTCCAGTTGCTCACCGTTGCAGACACGACGGTAGTAGTCCAGGTCTTCATCGGAATATTCGGGACTTAATCCGTCCAGATATCGTGCCTGATTACGGCTCAGCGCATAGTTATAAGAATTCTGGCTTTCGGGAATTCCGGCAATGGTCTGGAAGCCGACTTCTTGTGTGAAGTTGATTTTAGTCTTACCGGTTTCTCCGCGTTTGGTCGTTACGAGTACTGCGCCGTTGGCTCCACGCATTCCATAGATAGCAGTGGCGGCGGCATCCTTCAATATCGTAATCGATTCAATAGGGTAGGCATCGAGGAATGAGAGGTCACGTTCCACATTGTCAACGATGATCAGCGGACTGCGTGCACTGGCATTCATGGTACGGATGCCACGGATATACATAGCCGTTTCACTCCATCCCGGTTCGGATTGCGCCTCATACGTCTCTACACCGGTGACAGTGGAGGTAAACGCATTCTGAAGAACGGTTACCGGATGTTTTTCCAGTTCTTCTCCGGTGACGATGGAGGTGGACTCTGTCACAAACTTCTTGGGTTTGCGATTGAAAGGAAGCGGAGTCGTATGAGCATATTCATCCAGGTCGGCATCCATGACAATCTTGAAGTTCTCTTCAAAGTCGGCAATGGCTGTTGTCGGCAGATAACCTACGCTGCTTACATAAAGCTCGTCGGCAGGTTTTACATTCTTCAAAGTGAAGAAACCGTCCTTGTCCGAGAGTGCGATGCGGCTTGCTTCCGCTACGTTGACCACCGCACCTGCGATAGGTTCACCCTCTGCATTTACGATTCGTCCTTTCAGGACTTTAGCATCTTGCGCCCATCCATTGCCCAGCATGAAAACTGCGGCTACGGTGAGCAGGATTCTTTTGAATCCTGTCTGTATGTTATTTAATTTCATCGGTTGCATATTCATTCAGTTAATTGTTCCAACCCGGGTTGTTTTCGATATTCGTTTTCCATACTTCTCCTTCCGGTATCGGGTAGAGATACATTTTCTCTGTAAATACCCGGTTCTGGGCAACTTTACGTGTATAGACAAACTTTCCGTTTTCCTTGGTAATCTCCATTCCGTAGATAGGACGTGCCAATGCTTTTTCCGCTACATTCCAGCGACGTACGTCCCAGGCGCGATGATCTTCAAAAGCGAGTTCGACGGTACGTTCCTTGCGGATGAAGTTGCGGCGGTCGGCAATGGTCTGAAGATCGCTGCGGTCTGTGAGTTTGGCAGTCATCCCTACACGGTTGCGGAGAGGCTGGATGGCGTTCAGTACGTCCGAGCGTGAACCGCCGGCTTCATTCAAGGCTTCTGCGTAGTTCAATAAGATTTCTGCATAGCGGATGATAATCCAGTTACGGTAGTTGCTGCCGGTATGGTTGTTGTTCAGGATCACTTCCGGAATATACTTGCGGGTATAGTATCCGGTCGGTGTTGCATTGGCATTTCCTTGCGGGTTATCCCGTTGTCCTTTGAGTACATTAATGATGCCATTACCCCAGTTCACACCGTTGTAGAGTACGGTAGCCGCCAGACGTGGGTCACGGTTGCTGTATGGATCATTGCTCTTGTATCCGCTGGCATTGTTGATGGCCGGAGTGGCTGTTTCGTTATAAACAGGGGCACCGGTTTCATCATAACTGCTGAAAGGAGACTGTCCGTTCGCCATATCATACATATCCACTAAATTCTGTGACGGACACAAACCTCCGTTGCCGCCTTCGCCTACAGGCGTATCGTTATAGATCGCTCCCCATCCTACAGCCACATCATTACGCCAGAAGATCGTTTCATTATTTTTCTCGTCATGTGCGTTCTTCAGGATGGCGTTGGTATAGCATGTCTTCGGGTCGGTGTCGGTCGTGTAGAGTCCGTAGAGCGTTCCGTAATCTGTCATGAAGCTTTGCGCTGCATCGGCGGCTTGCTGCCAGCTGATACCCGATTCATTTCTGAAACGGTCGCTTGCCATGTAGAGCATGACACGTGAATACAGTGCACGTGCCATTGGCTGGCTGATACGTCCGGGATTGCCCGATTCGGCAGAAGTGGCTTTATCCATCAATCCTTCTTCGCAATCTTTCAGTTCTTTCAGAATGAAGTCAACTACATATTCTTTCAGGGAAGGGCGGGTGGTATAGTTGCTCAGCAAGTCTCCGTCCGGATCGAGTACATCTGTAACCAAGGGGACGGGACCGTAGCGGAGAAACATTTCCCAGTAGAAATAAGCACGGAGGAAATGAGCTTCCGCCTTGTATTGTTTCACATAGGTAGCGTGTGCTTCTTCCGAATCGTCCGTAGCTTTGGGCACGTCGTCGATGTTCTTTAAAAGCATATTGCATTTACGGATACCCCGGTAATAGTGTTCCCATGTGCCGGTAAGTTCAGTGGCGGCACCGCTGGCATAATAGTTACCGATGTTGAAACTTGTACGCGTGCCGCCGCTGGCGTAGCTGGTTTCGGCTAAGTCGGTAGCTGCATCCATCCATGAGTTGTTGATGCGGCAGGCACCGTGGCGCAGGAAGTTGTAAGTATCGAAATGGAACTCACGGGTAGTAGTCCATTGGCTGAATACCTCTTCTTCTGTCAGTTCGTTGCTGGGCTGTTTGTCCAGAAAACCACCGAATATGTCTTCACAGGAAGTCAGGGCGATTCCGGCGGTTGCCAACCAAAAGGCAGTATATATGATTGTCTTTTTCATGTCTTATATCTGTTAGAATTTAATGTTTACACCAAAGTTCACAGTCTTCATAATCGGGTAACGGTTGGAACCTTCACTTTCCGGATCGCAAAGACCATCCAGTTTATCCCACGTGATGAGATTGTTTGCATTTACATAGACGCGGCATTCGTTCATGGCTACTTTTCTGATCCATCGGGTCGGAAGCGAGTAGCTTAGTTCGATATTCTTCAGACGAAGGAAGTTACCGTTTTTCAGGAAGAACGAGTTTTTACGCTGGTTATGGTCGCCGTAGCTGTCATAATGGAGCAGCGGATAGCTGGCATGGGTAAGGTTGTATGCTTCCGACTGATTGGGATTCCAGCGGTTCAGATGATGTTCTTTTACCTTACCGCCATTCACGAAAGCGTACATTGCTTCCGCATCATAATATCTGGAAACATGATCTACTCCCTGAAACATGATGCTGAATCCGATGCCTTTGTATTCGCATCCCAGAGACAAGGCGTAAGTGTTTTCGGGAACATCGCTATAGCCGATAAATGTTTCGTCACGGCTGTCGATAAATCCGTCTCCGTTCATATCACGGTATTTCAGGTCGCCTACCTGTACATTGCCGAAAGTAGAAACCGGAAAATCGGGATTGTTCAAGTCGGCTTGGGTTACAAAACCATCGCACACCAGACCGAAGTATTGGTTGATCGGATGACCTTCCTGCTTGCGATAAGCTGTCTTTGTGGCGGGTTCGTCCATGTTCCGGATTTCATTGCGGGCGTGTGAGAAAGTCAGACTTGCATTATAGGTAAAGTCCTTTCCGATATGGTTCGCATGTTTCAGTTCGATTTCGAAACCCTTGTTGTTGGTTTCTCCCAGATTGCCGGCAGCCATATTGACGCCTACCCATTGCGGACGGGTGAGATAAGGAGTCAGGATATCGTTTCTCTTTTCGTAGAATACGTCGATATTACCGTTCAGCAGTCCGTTCCATAAACCAAATTCCAGTCCCAGGTTGTATTTGTGAGCACGTTCCCAAGTCACTGCATAGTTAGGGTACTGGCTTTCATAGATACCGGTATATCCGGTTGTTCCGAAGTGATAGTCGTTGGCTATCTGTGTCCACACTGCCTGATACAGGAAACGTTGTTTTACGCCATTCACTTTGTATACATCGTTACCTACTTCACCGTAGGATGCACGGATCTTCAGATTGTTCAGCCACTCCTCCGTTCCTTTCATGAAAGCTTCGTTGCTGATTCTCCATCCTACGGAGAAAGAAGGGAAGAAACCGAAGCGTCTGCCTCGCATGAAGTTTTCCGAACCGTTATAGCCGAAGTTGACTTCTGCCAGGTAACGGTCGTCGTAGCCGTATGTGGCACGCCCTACCAGTCCTTGGTAACGTTCGGCAAGGTCTGCCTGATAACGGTAGTCATTCTGGTTGTACAGTGCCATAGCGGTAATGTCATGTTTGCCGAATTTACGTGCCCAATTCAGCTGGAATTCCATGTAAAGTTTATAAGTAGTAGTCTGATCATTGCCCAGATAAGCAAGTTCCGTGTCCGTATTGAACTGGGTATAGGCGTCTATCGAATTGTAGTTAGTACGGTCATTCAACTCATAAGTGGCAAAGTCGGCACTGAAAGCACGCCTATAGTAAGCGTCGTAGTCGAAAGATACCATTCCCTTTGCTGCCAGCCCTTTGGTGAGCCAGTCCATCTTATAATCCACAATGAAATTTGTTTCATTGATCGTATTGGTGGAGCGGTAGAAACCGGCTTTGGCAAAACGGGCCACAATATTATTCTGATATTGTGAACTGCCGCTGTACAATGTCTTTTGGTCTTCACCTTCACCTACGGTATAGGATACCGGAAACAACCATCCCGGTGTATGATTCATTTCATAAAATGCCTGACTGTAAGTTCCGTCTCTCGATTCATTCGAGTTCGGGCCTCTGCGTTCTTCGAAACGTGTCCCGAAGTTGACGGAAAGAGTCAGGTCTTTGGTCATCAGGAAGTCGAGATTGGCACGGAAAGCGAAACGCTTGAAGCTGGAGTTTGACTTGTTTCCGTATTCGTCCTGACTGAATTCCTTGAACAATCCCTGTTGGTTATAATATTCGGCGGAAGTAAAGTAACGCATACGTTTGGTACCGCCCTGTATATTGACGTTGTAGCGTTGTGCCGGTGCACTGTTGCGCAAAACGGTGTCATACCAGTCTACATTCGGGTAGAGGAGGGCATCGATTCCGCTAAGTTGTCCGGCTGAGGCTCTTTTATACATTTCGATGTCGGATGCCGAATATTGAGAAGGCAGTCCGTCGTTAGCCAGCGCTTCTTCCAGCAATACAACCGAATTGTAAGAATCCAGATAAGTATCCTGGCGGGTAGGGGACTGTATTTGCCAGTTGGCGGTCAGGCTGACGGTCGGTTTCTGTTCCTTACCACGCTTCGTTGTAATCAGCATCACACCGTTTGCACCACGTACACCATATACGGCAGTAGCGGAAGCATCTTTCAACGTAGAGATCGATTCGATATCATCCGGAGCAATCTGTGAGAACTCACGTTCTACGCCGTCTACCAGAATCAATGGTTGGTTGTCTCCTGCGAAAGAAGCACGGCCACGGATATAAATCTTCATATCGTCAGCTCCCGGCGCACCGGAAGTCTGAGAAGTGATTACACCCGAAATCTTACCGGCAATCGCCTGTGAAATGTTGGCTGCCGGAGATTTCAACAGTTCTTTGGAAGAAACCTGTGAGATGGCACCTACCACACTCTCTTTCTTCTGCGCACCGTAACCGACCACTACGACTTCATCCAGCACTTCCGTGTCTTCCTCCATGGTGATATTCAGTTTCGTCTTGTTGGCTACAGGAATTTCCTGTGTCTTATAGCCGATATAACTGATTTGTAACACGGCTTTCGGTCCGACCGTCAGTTTGAAGTTACCGTCAAAGTCGGTAATGGTTCCGTTTGTAGTTCCTTTTTCAAGTATGCTTGCACCAATGGCGGCTTCGCCTTTGGTATCAACTACCCGTCCGGTGATCTGCTTGTTCTGCGCATACACCCATTGGCTGAATGTGGCGAGGCAGAGTATCAGTATAAAATTCTTCATGTATACTAAACTTTAAGGTTTAATTCTTTTTCTTTTTCATAATAGCCTGTATCTCATCGATTGTCAGTGCTTTGTTGTAGATAGCGATGTCGTCGAACATAAATCCGGGATCAGGATCGCCCCATGTCCATGCCTGGTTTCCGCCCAATGAGATGTATTTCAAGTCTGCACCGTTGGTGAATATTCCGGAGATGGTATTGCCGTCACCGCTGCCTGACACCGTCCATGAGTTGGCGACTTCTCCGTCAATGTAGATTTTACAGGTGGTAGACGTGAGAACGGCTGTGTAAAGATGCCATTCATGATCCTTCAGCCAGTCTTCCTCACAAACGATTCCATCTGCTGCATATTCCGAGCAATAAACGGTGTTGACACCTTTCTCGTTCTGTGCGGCGGTGAAGTCTGTCCATCCGTTACAGTTTATCTGGGCGAGACCGCGTGATTGCAGGACAAACAATGGCCATATATTCTCTGATCCTGCTGACGGCTCATTTCCGTATGCCGTGAAAAGCGGTGAATAACGGTAATCATCCGACCCTCCTGCATTCTTGGCATTCACCCATACACTGATACTCACTTCTTGAGATTCTACGGAGTGAGAAAGAGCATCCTGAGGCAACATCAGATAATTAGTGCCTTTAGAACCGGCTACATTCTGGAATATCTGTCCGAACCCTTTGTCTTCCACTGAAACTATTTTGCCCGAACCTACGATTTTTGCATCTCCGGCTCCTTCTTCAAAGGTATTGATGTAGACAGGAGTTGGTAGAGCCAATGTCTTGTCTTCCATAATTTGTTTGATCTGTTCCGGAGATAATTCTTTGTTATAGA
This sequence comes from Bacteroides sp. RCH18, assembly GCF_058231005.1. Classification (NCBI taxonomy): domain Bacteria; kingdom Pseudomonadati; phylum Bacteroidota; class Bacteroidia; order Bacteroidales; family Bacteroidaceae; genus Bacteroides; species Bacteroides sp. RCH18. Next base: position 2,082,490 of record NZ_JBIPTC010000002.1, read on the forward strand.
CTGCGAAGTCGTCAAACATGAATCCCGGATCGGGATCGCCCCAGTCGAACGCCTGATTTCCGCCTAAAGTGATGTATTTGTAGTTGGCACCATAAATGAATGCACCTTCAATTGTATTATTATCTCCGGTACCAGCCACCTGCCATTCGTTCTTCAGTTCGCCATCCATATATACTTTGGCGGAAGTAGCGGTGAGAGTTACTGTATAGTAATGCCATTGATGATCAGCCAACCAGTCAGTGGCGTCATGATATAGAGCATTGGTACCATTTACATTCTGTGCATCATCAAAGTTGCACCATCCGGCATTATTCAGTTGTAATGTTCCTCTTACATACAATGCAAACATAGGCCAGTTGTCTGTATTGGCAGTACCTGCTATGCCCGGTGCCTGTCCGTGAGCACTGAATAATGGTGACCACATATAAGTAGATGAGATTCCGGCATCCTTCGCATTCACCCACATTCCGATAGACATTTCCTTCGTTTCGGCAGAATGTGACATTACATCTTCCGGAAGCAACAAGTAATTCTGACGCATTCCTCCGGGGATATTCTTGAATACGGTTCCGAAGGCGCTATTATCATCTGTAACAAAGCTGCCACCGCCAATGATCTGTAGTCCGGTAGTCGTTTCGAAAGTAGCTTTATAAACAGGATCGGGCACATGTATTCCGCCACCGATATTCGGTCCCTGAGCATCGCTGTCCGAGAAAGTATTTGTCCAGATCTTCAGATTATCATAATAGGCTTCGGCTGTTTCCGTATCCGAACCATAGCCTAAATATATATAGGTCGCAGATGACAATAAATCGATCATATTGGAATAATCGAAGTCACCTACGCTCACAGCCCTTGTCTTTCCGGAACTGATGCTGGCATGGTTGTTGGTATCGTATTTCTTGGTGCCATCGATATAAATGGCGTATCCTTTCTCTGTGAAAGTCAAGGCAACATAATGCCATGTCCCGTAAGGCATTGCGTTCGTTACACTGACTTCCGGATCATTTACGTCCAGATAGCCTCCTGTGCCGGTATAGCTCAAAAAAGCATTTGCAGTGAAATACAGTTTGTTTGTTCCGTCACTGAATGAGATCAGTGCGCCTGTATGGTCTGTTTTAGTAGATTTTACGAAGAAACTAAATGAGACTCCTGTCTGGATATCTGCACCGATAAGAGGGTTGGGAATGCGGAGGTATCCGCCGTTGGCGTGCATAACTCCACTTTCTCTTTCATCATCCTGTACGATTTCCGGAATCTCCTGATCTGCACTGTATGCAAAACCTTCCCCCGATATAGGTGTTTCGCCTTCGGTGGCAGTAGAGTTGAAATCTTCGTCAAATGTAAATTCAGCTATTAATTTAGCGGAGGTATCCGGCTTTGCCGGAAGTTTTTGATTTCCTGCCGGTGGGTCGGCTTCTCCCCAATCCTGACAAGAACTCATGCTGAGAACGGTAAGAATTGCCATAAGTAGTAACGGCCATTTCCTTGTCTTCATAGATATTGATATTAATGGTTCAACAATAATTCTACTCGTTGTAGTGTCGCAAAAATACAACCGATGAGTATATTAAAGGTGGACAAATGAATTTTCGAGGTGGATAAACGACTATATAAGTGTCTTTTTTACACTTTGGGTATAATCTCGGACGGATGTCTCTTAAAATGAGCTCATTTTAAGACGAAGGGCTGCTATCATTGTTTCATAATAGCAACCCTTATATCAGTTATTCTTCGTTATTTAGCAGTGCGCTTGGTGTCACATTGAAATGTTTCGTGAAGCATCTTGTAAAATATTTGGGATCATTGAATCCTACTTCGTAGGCAACTTCCGCTATATTCATATTCTTCGTTTCCCGATTCTTCAGAATCAATTCCCGAGCGATGTTCAGTCTGTAATTCCGGATGAACTGTCCGGCGGACTGACCGATTAAGTTTTGCAGTTTTTTGTTCAGCAGGCTTTTGCTTACCCCGACGGCTTCACAAAAATCGCTGACTTCAAAATAGGAGTTCTTGTAGTTCTCTTTGATAACCTCCATTACTTGATTGAGGAACTTCTTATCACCGGATTCTTCTTCCATATTAAGTACGTCCACGTCCATATCAAGCGTAAATTTACGTTGATATCGTTTCCGGTTCTCCAGAATATTCTGAATACGGGTCAATAATAATGTCTCATCAAAGGGTTTCAGCAGATATTCATCCACTCCCATACGATAGCTTTCCAGTCGGGCTTCTTGTGAGGTTTTGGCAGTCAGCATCAGGAAAGGAATATGCGAAATGGTAAATGTTTCTTTTACCTTTCGGGACAGTTCGATTCCGTCCATGACGGGCATCATCAAATCACTGATAATAAAGTCTATTGGATTACTATTAAGTATATGTAATGCTTCTTCGCCATTGGCAGCTTCCAGTACATGATACTGTTCACGAAGAATAGACCGGATATATCCCCGCATATCAGCATTATCCTCCACAACCAGTATACTTAAAGCCTCTTTCTCTTTTGGAGAGCCGGAATCCTGAACAGGAATTGCGGACGAATCGTTGTGATCAATAATGATTGTCTTTTCGTCTTTTCCTTCTTCCCGTTGCAAGGGGAGGAGGATGCGGAAAGAGCATCCTGCATGACGGTTATTGAATGCTTTGATCTCTCCGCCGTGCATTTGTACAATCCGTTTGCAGAGGTATAAACCGATGCCTGTTCCTGCTTGTCCGTATACCGGATATTTCACTTGATTCTGCGACTGGTAGAAACGGTTGAAAATTCGGTTGAGGTCTTCTTCAGGGATGCCCGAACCACTGTCTTTGACACAAATATACAGAGTCTCTTTTTCACTGTCTTTGGCGAAAAAAGCAGATAGGTAGAGAGACACAGTTCCCCCGTTCGGAGTAAACTTGATAGCGTTACTCAACAGATTGGTGACCACCTTACGCATTGCTTCCTCATCGTACAAAATCTCCGGCATCTCCATCCGGTAATAGCGTTTGAGCACAATGTTCCGCTCTTGGGCGAATACTTCAAACGGAGTGATCAGTGAATCGATAAATTTCAGAAAATTTCCCCGAGTCTTCACAATCTCCAGTTTGCCGGACTCTACCTTCCGGAAATCCATCAACTGATTGACGAGAGACAATAGATATTTGGAATTGCGTTCCACGAAGTTCAATTGCTCAATGACTTGCGGATTGTAGCTTAATTTCAACGCACGTTCGATAGGACCGATAATGAGGGTAATCGGTGTACGGAATTCGTGAGTAATATTCGTAAAGAATGAAATCTTGTCAAGCGTCAATTCCTGCACTTTACGGGACATACGAATCAGTTGTGCCTTCTGCCTCGTGATTTTCTCATTCTGCTGAATCAGCATCTGGTTTTGGCGTGACAGCTCATCCGTTTGATTTTCTAACAGATGCTTTTGCTGTTCCAGTTCATGAGTACGTTCTTCTACCGTGCGGTGCAGATATTCTTTCTGTCGTTTCAGATTACGGATGCGCCATTGATAGAATTGCCATACACTGACAGACAACAATACGATGATGAATAGAATAAACCATACGGTCTTATAGAAATAAGGTACAATCGTAATCTTCAGTTCCGTTATGTTTTCTCCCTCGTTTTCGCCGTCAGGAGTATATCTGACCTGTAGAGTATATGAACCGGGAGGTAAATTCGTATAACTGGCAAAACGTCGGTTGCCCGGAACCTGTACCCATTTATCGTCAAAACCGACCAGACGATAACTGTATATGGCTGTATTGTTTGACTCAAAGTTAAGCGCTGCAAATTCGAGTGAGAAAGATTTCTCTTTTTCATGCAGTTTCAGTTCCGTCGTTATGGCAATATCTTCCGACAGGTATTCGCTGCCTGGCAATATTTCTTCATTACCTATCCGCAGACGGGTGAAACGTACTTTGGCAGCCGGAAGAGACATCGCCGGACGATTACTTTCGATTGCAACCAATCCGCCTACACTGCCGAAATAGAGTAAGTCATGAGAAGAACCGCATGAGGCGTTCCAATAAAACTGTGTGTCAATCAGACCATCCTGTATGGTATAGTTAATGAAACGATTCTCTGCCTGGTGATAACAGGAGAGTCCATTATTGGTACTGATCCATAAGTTACCGTTGTTATCTTCCAGTATTCCCCGAATACTGTTGTTCGGTAATCCTTGCGCTGTGCTATAAGAGATAAACTGTTCTTTTCCTTGAGCATCGATTTTTCGTTGATAAATGCCATATCCGTTACTGCCCAGCCATAAAGTTCCGTCCTTACCTTCATAAAAGCAGGTTATTTTCTCAATCAGGCGGGAGGACGGATCGTCCAGTTTGTAGTTCAGGTGCCTGTACTGGAATTCTCCTTTAGAGGAACGGGAATGCAGATTGATGATATAAACCCCTTCCAGACAACCGACCCAAAGTTTACCCTCCTTATCGATGATGGAACCGATACAGCCATGAATATTTTCAGCAGCCTTATCCGGTAATGGAGCAGTTATTTCCTTTTTTACCGGATCATAAAAATAGAGTCCTTGATTGGCGCCTATCCATATACCTTCATTAATAGGGTCATAATTCAATACTCCGATAAAGTTAATCGGAAAGCCTCCGCCGGTCTGTGAGGAAATTATCTCTAGTATCTGTCGGGGAGCTTTCAGATCAAGCAGATTGAGACCTCCTCCCCATGTACCTATCCATAAGTGATTGTCGGTATCGGCAGTCAGGGCACTCACGGAGTTGTGACTCAGCCCTCCGTGTTCACGTGTATAATGGGTGAAATCTTCGCTGTTCCGTTCTTTTCTGTTCAGTCCGCCTTCTACTGTCCCTACCCATAAGGTTCCGTATACATCTTCATAAATTGCATTGACAGGATTATAGGATAAACTTGACGGATTTTCCTTGTCATGCCGGTAGCTCCGTATTGATAGTTGCCGTGGATTCAACAGATTGATACCTCCGGTTTCCGTACCGAACCAGATATGTTCTCCATCAGTCAATATGCAATTAATAAAGTTACTGTTCAGCAGATTGGTGCCGCCATTTGGAAGGTCACAGGCTATACGTTCAAAATTATCCGTCATCGGGTTATAGATATTAATACCACGTAGTGTCGCGACGATTAATTGTTTGTCATCGGTGATAGCTAAATTTGTCAGATAATTTTGCGACAGGGAATAGGGATTGCCGGAATCATGCTCATATCGTTTTATCATATTGCCGCTTTTATTATAACGGAATAGTCCGCGGTCACTGGAGATCCAGACTTCATTCTCTTTGCTGAGGAAATCCGAAATATAAGTTCCCGCTTCGAACTTCAGGCAGTCGGCTATGGGAATGGTTACCAGTCTCTTTTGCGGACTTAATGCCACTTTTCGTATTTCTCCATTGTTTCCCATCCATATTTTCCCATCCTCGTCAATGTCTTTCAGAGCAATGTCCGGACCATTCAGATAGACAGGGCTGAGTGTAGACAGAATTTGCACTTCCCCTTTGTCATTGAATTCGATACGGTGAAGGGTGTTGTCGCAATGAAGCCAGATACAGCCTTGCGTATCTTTCATGATACGGGTAGCCGGTAGTTCCAGTATCTTTGGAAGTATCCCTTTCGGGTCATGGGGGATAATCGGTTTTAAAGTAGATAAGTCAATAATATCCGTTCCCCCTTCGGAGACGATCCAAAGGCGTTGGAAGGCGTCTTCACAGACATTGCGTATAAAGTTGCTTTTTAGTTTGCATTGGTGATTATTGGGAGTGTAGTTTACAAACTCATAGCCATCATAACGGGAAAGCCCGCCTCCGGCAGTCGAAATCCACATAAACCCCCGGCTGTCTTTGTACAAATCGTCGATAAAATTATGTGGAAGCCCCTCGTTCATGGTCACATACGTAATATTATAGCGGTCGGCAAAACGTTCCTGTGCCCGAACCTGTCCGGCCAGTGAACAGATACTATATATTATAAGGTATATAAGTAGGTGGTTTTTCATATATGTACGTATTAATAAGGGCAAAGTTAGAAGAATCTCTTCAATCACAAAAATGAGAAGAGCTTCTTTTCAGCAGATTATCGGATTGTCCACCAATCGTGTTCGTATGTCCACCTTCCATAGGGGAAACGGGACGTATTTTTGTAACATAATTGATGAACGAATACACAGATATTATGAAAAACTTGTTTTTGCCAGTTCTTTTAGTAGCAGGCAGCTTCTTTGTAAGTTGCACTTCTTCCGTGTTTACTCCGACTCCTTCTGCTAATCCTTGGGATGATAATTATTTATCAGTAGCCAAAATGGAAGATTACCGTCAATGGGGAACATACAATGTACACGATCCGTCCTGCCGGAAGCTGGGCGACTATTATTATATGTATTCTACAGATGCGATTTTCGGTGAGAACCGGAAAGAGGCGAGAGAGAAAGGCGTGCCGTTGGGATTTATCCAGATGCGCCGTTCTAAAGATTTAGTACATTGGGAATTTCTGGGATGGGCATTTCCCGAAATACCGGAAGAAGCGGTTCAATGGGTACAGTCTCATGCAGGAGGGCAAGGGGCGACCAATATCTGGGCACCGTATATCATCCCTTATAAAGATAAATATCGCCTCTACTATTGCGTATCTGCATTCGGACGTAAGACATCCTATATCGGACTTGCCGAATCAACCTCTCCCGAAGGGCCGTGGACGCAGAAAGGCTGTATTGTTAAAACAGATGATTCTACCGCCATGAATGCTATCGATCCGAGCGTCATAGCTGACGAAAATACCGGAAAATGGTGGATGCACTACGGCTCCTTCTTCGGTGGTCTGTATTGCGTCGAACTGAATCCGGAAACCGGATTAGCTCTAAACGAAGGCGATTTGGGGCACCTTGTAGCACGGCGTGCCAACTATCGGAAGGACAATCTCGAAGCACCGGAAATAATCTATCATCCGGAGCTGAAACAATATTATCTTTTCACTTCCTATGATCCGCTGATGACGACTTATAATGTACGTGTCAGCCGTTCGGATGCTGCCGAAGGTCCATTTACGGACTACTTTGGCAAGGCTGTGAAAGATACGACCAACAACTTCCCGATACTGACTGCACCATATCGTTTTGAGAACCATACCGGATGGGCGGGTACAGCGCATTGTGCCGTCTTTTCTGATGGTGAAGGAAACTATTTTATGGCACATCAGGGACGTCTGTCACCGCAAAATCAGTTAATGGTGTTGCATATACGGCAGTTGTTCTTCACTCCCGAAGGCTGGCCGGTTGCTTCTCCCGAAAGATATGCAGGGACTGCTCCACGTCAATTCAGCAAAGAAGACCTGGTCGGTGAATGGGAAATCATCCGAGTGCAGGAACCAAGGTATGAGCGCCAGCTGGAAGCCGGACAGATCTTATGGGGAGAGGGAGAACTGAAAGAGAAGGAATGGAACCTGTCCACCCGAATGACTTTGGCAAAAGACGGCACGTGCGAAGGGCAGATGACCGATAATGGATGGAATATAGTTCAAATGAATGGAAAATGGTCCTTTTTGACCGAAAAACATCTATTAATGGTAGATTTGAACTCGGAGAAGATTGAGAATCTGGTTATCTTTGCAGGACACGATTGGGAGAATGAAACCGAAACAATTCTCTTTACCGGACTCGATAGCCGGGGACGTTCTGTCTGGGGAAAAAGAATCAAATAACTATATATAATTTTTATTGAAAACCATGAGAAGATACACAGAATTACTGGCTGCATTAGCCTTATCTACCGGCATGGCACTTCATGCACAAACCAATGAAATGGTGATCCAGACTAAGAAGTTGGGTGCTGAAATCCAGCCGACAATGTACGGACTCTTTTTTGAAGACATCAATTATGCTGCCGATGGCGGACTTTATGCCGAACTGGTAAAGAACCGTTCATTCGAATTCCCTCAGCGTCTGATGGGATGGAAGACTTATGGAAAAGTGACTTTGCAGGATGACGGTCCTTTTGAACGCAATCCGCATTATGTGCGTCTTGATAATCCGGGACATGCCCACAAGCATACCGGACTGGATAATGAAGGCTTCTTCGGCATCGGGGTTAAGCAAGGTGAAGAATACCGCTTTTCCGTGTGGGCACGTTTGCCGCACGGAGGTACAGGTGAAAAGATACGTGTGGAACTTGTAGATACCAAATCTATGGGCGAACATCAGGCTTTTGCCTCTCAGACACTGACCATTGATTCCAAAGACTGGAAGAAATATCAGGTAATCTTAAAAGCGGGTGTTACCAATCCTAAAGCAACGCTTCGTATTTTCCTTGTTTCCCAAGGTACGGTAGACTTGGAGCATATTTCCCTTTTCCCTGTCGATACTTGGAAGGGACATGAGAATGGTCTTCGAAAAGACCTTGCGCAGGCTTTGGCGGATGTTCATCCGGGAGTCTTCCGTTTCCCCGGTGGTTGCATCGTTGAAGGTACGGATCTCGAAACCCGTTATGACTGGAAGAAATCCGTGGGGCCGGTAGAAAACCGTCCATTGAACGAAAATCGTTGGCAATATACCTTTACCCATCGTTTCTATCCAGATTATTATCAAAGCTACGGACTGGGATTCTATGAATATTTTCTTCTTTCTGAAGAAATGGGAGCGGCACCGCTTCCGATCCTGAATTGCGGACTTGCCTGTCAGTATCAGAACAATGAAGAAAAAGCTCACGTAGCAGTTTGCGACCTGGACAGCTATATTCAGGATGCACTCGATCTGATCGAATTTGCCAATGGAGACGTGAACACGACTTGGGGGAAAGTACGTGCCGATATGGGACATCCGGTACCTTTCAATTTGAAATATCTGGGCATCGGTAATGAACAGTGGGGAAAAGAGTATCCCGAACGTCTCGAACCGTTTATCAAGGCTCTTCGCAAGGCGCATCCGGAAATCATGATTGTAGGCAGTTCCGGCCCGAACTCCGAAGGAAAAGAATTCGATTACCTGTGGCCTGAGATGAAACGTCTGAAAGCTGATCTGGTAGACGAACACTTCTACCGTCCCGAAAGCTGGTTCCTTAGTCAGGGAGCACGCTATGATAACTACGACCGTAAAGGACCGAAAGTATTTGCCGGCGAATATGCTTGTCATGGAAAAGGAAAGAAATGGAACCACTTCCATGCTGCCTTGCTCGAAGCAGCCTTCATGACCGGATTGGAACGCAATGCCGATATCGTACACATGGCTACTTATGCGCCGCTTTTCGCTCATGTGGAGGGATGGCAATGGCGTCCGGACATGATTTGGTTTGATAACCTCAACTCGGTGCGTACCGTAAGTTATTATGTGCAGCAGCTATATGCACAGAACAAAGGAACGAATGTACTTCCTCTCACTATGAACAAGAAACCGGTAACGGGGGCGGAAGGACAAAACGGACTTTTTGCCAGTGCAGTCTATGATAAGGATAAGAACGAACTGATTGTCAAAGTAGCTAATACTTCCGATAAGACACAGCCTGTATCCTTGACTTTCGAAGGTCTGAAAAAGCAGGATGTATTGTCCGAAGGACGTTGCATCACTCTTAGCTCACTCGATCAGGACAAAGATAATACGCTTGACCAACCGTTTGCCATCACTCCGCGGGAGACACCGTTAACGATCAATGGTCATGCGTTAACCACCGAACTCGGACCGAACACGTTTGCAGTTTATAAATTCACGAAGAAATAAAATGAATAGCGTTAAACTAGTTATGATTTCATGCGTATTGGCAGCCTTTTCCGGGCTGTCTGCGCAGAATGACACTACTTTTGTAGCCAATGGCAATCCCATCATAAAATATAAATATACAGCCGATCCGGGTGCTATGGTGCATAACGGTAAGGTGTACATTTATGCCGGACATGACGAATGTCCTCCTCCCAGAGAACATTACCAGTTGAATGAATGGTGTGTATTCTCGTCTCCCGATATGAAGACATGGACGGAGCATCCTGTTCCTTTGAAAGCCAAAGATTTCAGTTGGGCAAAAGGGGAAGCATGGGCTAGTCAGGTGATAGAACGTGACGGGAAGTTCTATTGGTATGTGACGGTGGAACACGGCACTATTCACGGAAAATCCATCGGTGTAGCCGTATCTGATTCGCCTGTCGGTCCTTTTGTGGATGCCCGTGGTTCTGCGCTGATCACCAATGATATGACGACCGAATTTACCAAGATCTCTTGGGAAGATATCGATCCGACCGTTTTTATTGACGACGACGGACAGGCATATCTTTATTGGGGGAATACCCAATGCTACTATGCCAAACTGAAACAGAATATGATCGAGCTGGATGGTCCTATCGTACCGGTTCATCTGCCCCGATATACGGAAGCTCCGTGGATACATAAGCGTGGAGACTGGTACTACCTTTCATATGCTTCTGAATTTCCGGAAAAGATATGCTACGCCATGAGCCGTAGCATTACCGGACCTTGGGAATACAAAGGCATCCTTAATGAGATAGCCGGCAATTCCAATACCAATCATCAGGCTATTATCGAGTTCAAGGGCGACTGGTATTTCATTTATCATAATGGAAGCATCAATACAGCCGGAGGCAGTTTCCGCCGTTCCGTCTGCATCGATCGTTTGTATTATAACGAGGACGGTACCATGAAACGCATTCAGATGACAACGGAAGGCGTACAATAAACAGGAAATTATAGGGTTAGGTTAGATAATAGGTTTTTAGATTTTTGTTAATTGAAAAGTAAGGGCGTCCTTCCATTCCGGAAAGACGCCCTGCTTATTTAATTCTGATGAATAATAACTTATTCTACTCTGCGTGAACCGTCACCGATTACTACATCATATACTTTCGGGCTTCTGCCGAATTTAGCTTTGAAAGCTTCTTTTGTCTTTTCAACGAAGTTGTCATACAGTTCGTTCTTGACAAGGTTGATAGTACAACCACCGAAGCCACCACCCATTACGCGTGAACCGGTTACACCATATTCTTTAGCGCAATCGTTCAGGAAGTCAAGTTCTTCGCAGCTCACTTCGTACAATTTACTCATACCGTGGTGAGTTTCGTACATCTTCTGACCTACTGTTTCGTAATCGTCTTTTTCCAGCGCATCGCAAACATCAAGTACGCGTTGGATTTCTTCGATTACATATTCGGCACGCATATAATCTTCAGCGCTGATATCAGCTTTCGCTTCTTCCAGCATGTCCATTGTACAGTCACGCAGGAATTCTACATGCGGATGTTTTTTCTGGATAGCAGCAACAGCAGCCTCACAGCTCTGACGACGCTTGTTGTAAGCGGAAGAAGCCAGTTCGTGTTTCACTACTGAATCCATCAATACCAGACGATAACCTTCCGGATGGAATGGGAAATATTGATATTCCAGTGAACGGCAGTCCAGACGGATCAAGCTGCCAGCTTTACCGAATACAGAAGCGAACTGGTCCATGATACCGCAGTTTACACCGCAGTAGTTGTGTTCAGTAGCCTGACCTACTTTAGCCAATTCAAATTTGTCGATTTTACCTTCACCGAACAGTTCATTCAATGCGAAAGCATATGTACTTTCCAGAGCAGCAGAAGAAGACATACCTGCACCCAGAGGCACATCACCGGAGAAAGCGGTATTGAATCCTTTCACGTCTACGCCACGTTTGATCATTTCACGGCATACACCGAAAATGTATCTTGCCCAGCTTGCACGGGGAGCATCCTCTTCGTTCAGACCAAATTCTACATAATCTTTCAGGTCGATAGAATAAGCTCTTACTTTGTCAGTGCCGTTCGGTTTGATTTCAGCAAGCATACCTTTGTCTACAGCTCCGGGGAATACGAATCCACCGTTGTAGTCAGTATGTTCGCCAATCAGGTTGATACGACCCGGAGAGGCATATATAAATCCTGTAGTTCCATCAAAATGCTTAATGAAGCGACTTCTTACGTGTTCTATATCCATGATAAATCAATTTTATAAGGTGAATAAATTAAATTCAGAGTTTTATTCTACTGGAATGTCTTTATTAACGTTCTTGCAACCTACCAGACCGTAGTACAGCAAGTAAGCCAGAGCAGCGATAATTACCCAATAGCTAGCCATGAAACCGGCTACGTCAGCTACCCATCCTTGAATTACAGGCAGGATACCTCCACCGCATACCAGTACCATAAACAGACCGGAAGCAGCAGCCAGATATTTACCCAGTCCTTCTACAGCAAGGTTGAAGATACCACCCCACATAATAGAAGTACAGAGACCAACTAATACCAAGTACATAGCGTTAATGGGCACTTCTGCAAAACCGAATGACAAACCGCCAGTTGCGCTTTGTTGAAGTACAGGCAGATTCACCAATGTTCCTGTAGAAGAGAAGATAGCAAGGAATACTAAAATCAATCCCAGAGCGGATGTAAATGTAAGCATCGCTTTACTGGAAACTTTTGCACCGAGTGAAGCACCGGCCAGACGACCGATCAACATCAGGAACCAGTAAGTTCCTACTACGAAACCGGAGATTGTAGAAGCGATACCGGCACCGCCTTTTTCTACAGGGTCAGTAAGGAACAGGTTCAGAGTACCTGGTACACCTACTTCAATACCTACATATACAAAGATAGCGATAGCGCCCAATACAAAGTGACGGAACTTCAAAGCACCTTTCATCAGTGTGCTGATTGGTTCAGTTGTAGCAGCAGCGTTCGGTTCCGGAATGCGTACAAACAGGAGTACGAAGAATGCGAAAGCGAATACAGCCATTGCAGTGTACATTACAGGGAAAATCTGAGAGATAGTAGCTTTTTCGATAGATCCGGCGATCAGGATACCAACGAACATCGGAGTGATGGTAGCCATTACAGAGTTGAAAGAGCCGCCCACTTGGATAAGCTGGTTACCTTTGTTACCTTCACCACCCAGTTTGTTCAACATCGGGTTTACTACAGTGTTAAGCAAACACATAGAGAAACCTGCTACGAATGCACCAATCAAATAAACGGCAAAAGCCATCTCAGGGCTTGAATGACCGGACAGGAACTGGATACCTACGCCGATAAAACCGATAGCTACTGCGATAAGTGCTGTTTTCTTATATCCCACACGTTGCAACAAGATACCGCTGGGGATACCCATTACTGCATAAGCTATAAAGTTACCGAAGTTTCCCAGCATACCCAAAGCATTGGATACGTCGAATTGGTTCTTCAGCACAATACCCATAGGAGCTGCGAGGTTAGTAACGAATGAAATCATACCGAAAAGGAAAATCATCGTGATAATGGCAATGATTTTTCCATTCTTTTTTTCTTGTGTCATGGTTCTATTAAAAATGTTAGTTTATAAAATTAGGTTAGTTATTTTTTTATCTTTTATTTTTCCACACCGAATTTGTAGATAGTCACCTGCTGGTATTCATCGCCCGGCAATAAAGTAGCCGAGGGGAAATGAGGTTTGTTCGGAGTGTCGGGGAAACATTGTGCCTCGAAGCAGATAGCGCTTCTTGCAGGGAATGTAGCACCGTGAGCACCTTCGAAACCATTCAGCCAGTTACCGGTGTAAAGTTGTACACCTGCTTCAGTAGTGTATACTTCCATGGTACGACCGCTATTCGGTTCGAAACAAGTAGCAGCGAGATCCAGTGAACCTGTTTCAATCTTGTTCAGTACGTAGCAGTGGTCGTATCCGGCACCGTTAATCAGTTGTTGGAATTTATCGTTGATACGTTCGCCTACGGTATGCGGAGTGGTGAAGTCCATTGGAGTACCTTCTACTTTGGCAACTTCTCCGGTTGGGATAGAAACTTCATCGATAGGCGTGTAGAAATTAGCGTTGATAGTAACAATATTGTTTTCGATAGTAGGAGTAGGATTGCTGATACCAGCCAGATTGAAGAAACCGTGATTGGTCAGGTTGACTACAGTAGCTTTGTCAGTTGTGGCACGATATTCGATTACCAGTGCATTTTCTTCTTCTTCCAGGCGATAAACCATTTCAACCTCCAGATTGCCGGGGAAACCTTCTTCGCCGTCGGCTGAAACATAATTGAACTGGATTATATTTTCAGCCAGTTGGTCGGCATCCCAAACGCGGGCGTGAAAACCGGTAGGTCCTCCGTGCAGGGAGTTGGGTCCGTTGTTGATAGTGAGCTCGTGCTCTTCTCCGTACAATGTGAATTTTCCTTTGGCGATGCGGTTGCCATAGCGTCCGATAGTAGTGCTGAGGAAGGGTTCCGGGCTGTTGACAACGTGGTCTATGCTGTCGTGTCCGAGGACAACGTTTGCATATTTTCCATCTTTATCCGGTACCATGATAGCGAGAATGGCGCATCCGTAATTAGTTACGGCGACTTCCATTCCCTTTTTATTTTTGAGGATAAATAAATCAGTTTCTTTATTATTTATCTCCTTTTGGAAATCTTTCCGGCTGAGCCCTGATAGATTCCCTTCCGTTGGGAATGTGTTATTCATGTCTGGTATTCTTAAAATTTTCTTGCAAATAAAGGTAAATTCTTTGTTACTCACAAATTATTCCGGCTAAATATGGTGGGTAGTTTAGGAAAGTTTAGCGTTCTCACTTAGGTTTCTGTATTTTTCATCCTTCTTTTCTTTTAAAGTGAACAATTTTTCGTATGTTTGTTCCCGGATTATTATAATCCGGGAGAATTTAATCTAAGTTTATTAACAAGAAAAACAAAAATGTATCCATTAAAATTCGAACCTATTCTGAAGCAGACGCTTTGGGGGGGCGACAAAATTATTCCGTTCAAGCATTTGAATTCAGACTTGAAAGGAGTAGGAGAAAGCTGGGAGATTTCCGGCGTAGAGGACAATGAATCTGTTGTGGCTAATGGCCCGGACAAAGGTTTAACTCTGGCTGATATGGTGAGAAAGTATCGCGAGGAACTGGTTGGCGAAGCGAATTATGCTCGTTTTGGCAATAAATTCCCACTGCTTATCAAATTCATCGATGCAAAGCAGGATTTATCCATTCAGGTGCATCCGGCAGATGATTTGGCAAAGAAAAGGCACAACTCAATGGGTAAAACCGAAATGTGGTATGTAGTGGATGCTGATAAAGGAGCGAAACTGCGTTCTGGATTTTCCGAGCAAATCACCCCGAAAGAATATAAAGAGCGCGTGCTGAACAATACGATCACTGACGTATTGCAGGAGTATGAGATCAAGCCGGGAGATGTATTCTTCCTTCCTGCCGGACGTGTGCACAGTATTGGCGCTGGTGCGTTTATTGCCGAAATCCAGCAGACTTCGGATATTACTTATCGTATCTATGACTTCAACCGTAAGGATGCAAACGGAAAAACTCGTGAACTGCATACTGACCTGGCGCGTGAAGCCATCAATTACGAAGTGTTGGATGATTATCGTACCAAATACGAAGCGGTGAAAGATGAGCCGGTAGAACTTGTAGCCTGTCCGTACTTCACTACTTCCGTGTATGATATGACCGAAGAAATCAGCTGTGATTATTCAGAACTCGATTCATTCGTGATCTTCATTTGTATGGAAGGTGCATGCAAGATAAAAGACAATGAAGGTAATGAACTGAAAGTAGGTGCCGGAGAATCTATTCTGCTTCCTGCTACAACACAGGATGTAACAATTACTCCGGAAGCTGGAAACGTAAAATTGCTGGAAACATACGTGTAAATAATAGACAATATTATTGATAAAAGTATAGACCGGGCAGGCGAGAAAAACTTTCTCGCCTGCTTTGCGTTGTAGAAAGAAAGGTGTATCGATTTTGTCTTACAGACTGACAAATTCATATATGTGATGGAATTTAAGTTGGATGGTACTGCTGAAGAAGCTATCAAACAGATTAATGAAAAGCATTATGCACTTCCTTTTGAGACTGATGAACGCAGACTATTCAAAATTGGTGTCAATTTTAGCTCAGAAACACGCAATATTGAGAAGTGGATAGTGAAGTAGCATCAATTCTATCCCCGTTCAGTTTTATATAATTTTTGGAAAGGTTTTGAACTTCTGTTGCTAAATCGTTTTTTTCGTCTTATCATTGTATAAATTTACTAGTGATATATAAGATGAAGAAAAATGGATTTAGCCGTTGTGCAGAGTTGTACATCGGTCTTTTAAAAAAAGAGGGGCGTTATTCCACAGCACATGTTTATAAGAATGCTCTTTTCTCTTTTACTAAGTTTTGTGGCACTGCTAATGTGTCTTTCAGACAGGTCAGCCGTGAACGTTTGCGTTGTTATGGAGAGCATCTTTATAGTTTCGGTTTGAAGCCTAATACAGTTTCCACCTATATGCGCATGCTTCGTAGTATCTATAATCGTGGAGTAGAGGCAGGAAATGCACCATACGTGCACCGCCTGTTTCATGATGTATATACAGGTGTAGATATCCGTCAGAAGAAAGCGTTGCCGATTGGTGAACTTCACCGTCTTCTCTATGAAGATCCCAAGTCAGAACGTTTGCGCCGTACTCAGGCTATTGCTGCTTTGATGTTTCAGTTTTGTGGCATGTCCTTTGCCGATTTGGCACATTTGGAAAAGTCCTCTTTGGATGGTTGCAACATTCTCCGGTATAACCGTATCAAAACGAAGACCCCAATGAGTGTCGAAGTCTTAGATACAGCTAAGGATATGATTGACCAGCTTCGCAATGACAAGCCTTCTCTTCCTGATTGTCCAGATTACCTGTTTAGCATCCTTCATGGCGATAAAAAACGCAAGGACGAATGTGCCTATCGTGAATATCAATCTGCCCTCCGTTTGTTCAATAATCATTTGAAGTGTTTGGCAAAAGCTCTACGACTAACTTCTCGAGTGACTTCTTATTCGCTTCGTCATTCTTGGGCTACCACTGCTAAATATCGTGGAGTCTCCATTGAAATGATCAGTGAATCGCTTGGGCATAAATCGATTAAGACGACACAGATTTATTTGAAAGGTTTCGGCTTACAAGAACGTACGGAAGTGAATCGAAAGAATTTATCTTACGTGAAGAGTTGGACTTTAGGACGGGGTGAAGATGCAAAATGTTAATAATCAATATTAAAGTATGTGTGTTACTTCTTAGGTAACAGAAGCAAATTTTGGGCAAAGATAGACAAAAACACATGTAACAAACAAATAAAACCCCATTTTTTTTAGCCTTATTCGAAATATAAGGCAAAAATAGATGTAGACATGAAAAAAAACTTATTTTCATGTCCTGACTCTTATATACCTAATTTCTTCTAGTATATCCTCTTTCTCTTAGAGTTTAAACGCTCTTTACAACGCATTTGTCGGTGTTTTTCAGTATTCTCATCTTATTTGGTTTGGATGTGTGATTTTCTGTTACCTAAGAAGTAACAGAAACACATGGGGTAAAATATTATGATTCTAACAAAAGAGAAATCAGCCATCCTCGGGACCAAAAATGGGACAGGGGAGGGCGTAGCATGTTCAAAACGCTGGTATGTGGCTCATGTACGCATTCATCATGAAAAAAAAGTAGCTGAACTTTTGGGGAAAATGGGAATTGAGACTTTTGTTCCTGTCCAACAGGAAATTCATCAGTGGAGTGATCGTCGCAAATTAGTTGAGGCTGTTCTTCTTCCAATGATGGTATTTGTCCATGCTGATCAGAAGGAACGGATGGCTGCTTTGACCATCTCCACAGTAAGTCGCTATATGGTGTTACGTGGTGAGGGAAAGCCTGCTGTGATTCCTGATGATCAGATGGCACGTTTTCGCTTTATGCTTGACTATTCAGATAAGACCATATCTATGAATTATTCTCCTTTGGCTCGTGGTGAGAGAGTCAGAGTGATCAAAGGACCTTTGATGGGACTGGTGGGTGAGCTTGTCACGTTGGATGGGAAAAGTAAAGTTGCTGTTCGTCTGGATATGTTGGGATGCGCTTGTGTTGATATGCCTATCGGCTATGTTACGCCTATTTCTACAAATGTTTGAGTAAAAAATGAAATTTTAAGGGTGAGATTATGGGGATATTACTACAGAAAAAGATAGCGGATCTGTATTCTTTGGCAAATCGTTTACTTCACATCGGTGATAATGAGGGGTATGTTTACGCCGATGACCTTTCTGTATTACAACAATCAATCCACGAACAGATAAACGATTTATATTCACAACGGGGGGAGACACCGGAACAGGATGCTACCCTGTGTTTGGCTATCCTTCAGGGATATAATGTGTCGATGTACGCCAATCCGGAAGACGAGGATAGAAAACGGTCTGTCTTGCAGCGTTCTCTGACCCTTCTTGATGCTCTTCCCCCTTCTCTTCTTAAACAACAGTTGTCTGCGGTCTGTCACGGTATGCAGGAACTGTGTGAAACCAACTAACTTTTTTATTTGTCAATGAAAATACAACGACTTTTTAGCATTCTACTTTTTTGTTCTATGCTGGGAAGTGGCTCGCTTATGGCCCAGTCCATGAGTGACTCACAGGTACTGGAATATGTAAAGGACGGTATCCGGCAAGGCAAGGAACAGAAACAGCTTGCTTCCGAACTTGCGCGTAAAGGTGTGACCAAGGAACAGGCTATGCGTGTGAAGCAGCTGTATGAGCAGCAGAACAATGTAAACACCTCCCAATCTACGGGTACGGATATCAACGAGTCCCGCCTTCGTGAAGAGACAAAGGAGAATACTTCCGACATGCTGGAAGATCATCCGACTACGGAAGATTTGGCCCGTGAGGACCAGGTTTTCGGGCGCAATATTTTCAATACCCGCAACCTGACGTTCGAGCCTAGTGTCAACCTTGCCACTCCTGCCAACTATCGTCTGGGTCCCGGTGATGAAGTCATCATCGATATTTGGGGTGCCAGCCAGAACACGATCCGCCAGCAGATCTCTCCTGAAGGCACCATCAATATTCAGAAGATCGGGCCTGTCAACCTTAGCGGTATGACAGTCTCCGCCGCCAATGACTATCTGAAGAACGCCCTGAATAAGATTTATAACGGCCTGAACAATACTACCGACCCTACTTCCGACATCCGTCTGACGTTAGGTAACATCCGTACTATTCAGATCAACGTGATGGGAGAAGTCGTACAGCCCGGTACTTACGCCCTTTCTTCCTTCTCTACCGTCTTCCATGCGCTTTACCGTGCAGGCGGTGTGAGTGATATCGGCAGCCTCCGAAACGTTCAGTTGGTACGCAACGGAAAGAATATCGCCACCATCGACGTCTACGAATTTATCATGAAAGGCAACACACAGGATGACATCCGCCTTCAGGAAGGTGACGTCGTGATTGTTCCTGCTTATGATGTCTTGGTAAAGATCAGCGGTAAGGTAAAACGTCCTATGCGTTTCGAAATGAAGAAAGACGAGAACCTTGCCACTTTAATCAAATATGCCGGCGGCTTTGAAGCTGACGCCTACACCCGTTCATTACGTGTTGTCCGTCAGAATGGTGAGGAATACGAAGTCAACACAGTCAAGGATATGGACTACAGCATCTACACAATGCGTAACGGTGACGTTGTAACAGCCGAAGCCATCCTTAACCGCTTCACAAACAAACTGGAAATCCGTGGTGCGGTCTATCGTCCCGGCATCTACCAGCTCAGCGGTAAACTGAATACGATCCGCGAACTTGTCAATGAGGCTCAGGGTCTGACCGGTGACGCTTTCCTGAATCGTGCCGTCCTTTATCGCCAGCGTGAGGACCTGACCAGTGAAGTTGTTCAGATAGATATCAAGTCTATCATGAACGGTACTTCCCCGAACCTCGCCCTGATGAAGAATGACATCCTCTACATTCCGAGCATCCACGATCTGGAAGATCGTGGCAATGTCATAGTTCATGGTGAAGTCACGCACCCTGATTCCTATCCCTATGCTGATAACATGACACTTGAGGATCTGATCATCCAGGCCGGTGGCTTGAAAGAAGCCGCCTCCACTGTCCGCATTGATGTGTCGAGACGAATCAAGAATCCCCGTAGTATCGCGGATAATGATACTATCGGTCAGATGTATACCTTCTCTTTAAAGGATGGTTTTGTCATCGACGGTCAGCCCGGTTTTATCCTTCAGCCTTATGACGAAGTTTATGTCCGTCGCAGTCCGGGTTATCAGGCGCAACAGAATGTAGTCATTGATGGTGAAATATTGTTTGGAGGAAATTATGCCATGACCAACCGTGAGGAACGTCTTTCCGATCTGGTGAATAAAGCGGGTGGTCCTACTAACCTTGCTTATCTTCGTGGTGCAAAGCTGACCCGTGTGGCAAGTGCCGGTGAGAAGAAACGTATGGGAGATGTGATTCGCCTGATGAGCAGGCAATTGGGTGAGGCCATGATTGACTCTTTGGGTATTGGTGTTGAGGATACCTTTACGGTAGGCATTGATCTGGAGAAGGCTTTGGCTAATCCTAAGGGTAGTGCCGACCTTGTCTTACGTGAAGGTGATGTGGTCTTCATACCAAAGAATACTAATACTGTAACTATCAATGGTGCTGTCATGGTCCCCAATACGGTTTCTTATATGAAGGGCAAGAATGTGGATTATTACCTGAATCAGGCCGGTGGCTATTCTGATAATGCAAGGAAGAGTAAGAAATTCATTGTTTACATGAATGGTCAGGTGACTAAGGTTAAGGGTAGTGGTAAGAAACAGATTGAACCGGGATGTGAGATTATTGTGCCTAGTAAGGCTAAGAAGAAAGGGAACATAGCTAATATTTTAGGTTATGCTACTTCTTTCAGTTCTTTGGGTATGATGATTGCTTCCATTGCTAATCTTATAAAGAAATAATAGAATTTACTTTTATGTCAGAACAACGACAGGATAAAAACTTGCTCTCTGAACCATACAAAACAGAAAGTGATGAGATAGAAATTGATTTGGTCGATATCTTTCGCAAGATTATTGCTATTCGTAAAAAATTATACAAAGCCATTGGAATTGGTTTTATTATTGGAATAATTGTAGCGGTGAGTATACCTAAACAGTATACAGTAAAGGTTACCCTTTCTCCAGAAATGGGGAGTTCTAAGAGTGGTAATGGTTTAGCGGGACTTGCAGCATCTTTTTTGGGAAGTTCGGCTGCTACAGGAGATGTTTCTGATGCTTTGAATGCATCTCTTTCTTCTGATATTGTTTCTTCTACACCTTTTCTTTTAGAATTGTTAGAAATGAAGGTTACTTTATCGGATGAAAGAACAGTTGTAACTTTTATGGATTATTTGGATAGGCAATCTTCTCCTTGGTGGATTTATGTTATAGGCTTGCCTGGGAAAGTAGTGGATAGTGTGAAGTCCTTGTTCAATAGTAGCGATAATGACAATCCTATTAATAACGTGAAATATGGCACTATTGAACTCACGAAAGAAGAAAGTATAAAAATCACTGCCTTAAAAAAGAACATAGCTGCCTCTGTTGATAAAAAGACGGCTATCACAAGTGTCTCGGTTACTTTACAGGATCCTAAAGTAACTGCGGTTGTTGCAGATTCTGTAGTTCATAAATTGCAAGAATATATCATTGGTTACCGTATTTCTAAAGCGGAAGAAGATTGTATTTATCTGGAAAAACTATATAAAGAGCGCCAACAAGAGTATTATGTTGCTCAAAAGAAATATGCGGATTATGTAGATACACATGATAATCTCATACTTCAAAGCGTCCGTACGGAGCAGGAACGATTGCAAAATGACATGAGTCTTGCTTATCAGGTATATAGTCAGGTTGCTAATCAGTTACAAGTAGCCAGAGCAAAAGTTCAGGAGGAGAAACCTGTTTTTGCGGTATTGGAACCGGCGGTTGTTCCACAACAACCATCTGGAATGGGGAAAAAGGTTTATATTCTGCTTTTTATTTTTCTGTCGCTAGTACTTGCTATTGCATGGGAACTGTTAGTGAAAGATATATATAAGAAGATGAAAAGAGAACTGAACTAGGATATTAAAAAAGAAGTATTTATCTATAAATGAAATTATGAAAAAATCAATAGAAAGATTCCTGCAATACATCAGTCGGAATTTTTTTAGCTGTTGGATTGTATTAGGGGTAGATACTGTTATTGCCAGCCTGTGTACACTATTCACGTTCATCGGTATCCATTATATTACAGGGATAGGATGGAATGTCTTTCAATTATTAGAGGTTGTAGCAATTGCTTTTTTGGCAAGTATTGTTGGGGATTTATTATTTAATACTTTCCGGAATACCATCCGCTATTCTGAAATAAAAGACTTGTGGAGAATAACTTGCAGTGTGTTATTCAAAACTGCTTGTATGGCAATCTATATATTTATCTTTTTTAGCGGTACCCGGTTATTCGGTAGCCAAAGTCTTGTTTTCGTTATCTCTGACGGAATGTTAACGTTAATTTCTTTGATTGGACTTCGTGTTGTAGTGATTGTGATATATGAATCATTGATAGGAATGGTCAGAAAAACTGATATGCGAATTCTTATTTATGGTACCGATGATAAGAGTGTGGCCCTTAAAACTCGTCTACGCAAAAGTTCTCATTATAAGATTGTTGGGTTTTGTGTTTTTAGCTCTGATAATAGTCGGAGAATATTAGCGGATTCGCGAGTCTATTCTTTTAATAACAAAGTGGATTTTGATCTGTTGGTCAGTAAACACGATATTCAAGGTATCCTTTTTTCTCGCTATGATTCAATAAAAGAGGAAGAAAACAGATTGCTTCAATATTGTAAGAGTAATGGAGTAAAAACTTTAATAGCTCCTTCAATCAGTGAAACGGATGTGAATGATCTTTCTTATCAATTTGTTCGTCCTATTCGAATAGAAGACTTGTTAGGGCGTGAAGAAATAAAGATTAATATGCAGGAGATAACTTCGGAATATCAAAATAAGATTATATTGGTTACCGGAGCGGCAGGAAGTATTGGGAGTGAACTTTGCAGACAGTTGGCGCAAATAGGAGTCCGCAAATTAATATTGTTCGATTCTGCTGAAACACCTCTTCATTATGTACGTCTGGAGTTTGAGAAAAAATATCCGGGCATTGATTTTGTGCCTGTAATAGGTGATGTGCGTGTGAAACAGCGTCTGCGTATGGTTTTTGAACAGCACCATCCGGAAATCGTGTTTCATGCTGCTGCTTATAAACATGTTCCCTTGATGGAGGAGAATCCATGTGAGGCTGTTTATGTGAATGTTGTTGGAACTCGTCAAATAGCAGATATAGCAGTGGAATTTGGCGCAGAAAAGATGATTATGATTTCAACGGACAAGGCTGTGAATCCTACCAATGTGATGGGAGCGTCCAAACGTTTGGCAGAAATCTATGTTCAGAGTTTGGGATATGCTATTGTGGAAGGAAAGGTAAAAGGAAAGACTAAGTTTATTACTACTCGTTTTGGTAATGTTTTAGGCAGTAATGGTTCTGTAATACCTCGTTTCAAGGAACAGATTGAAAATGGGGGGCCTGTTACTGTTACACATCCTGATATCATTCGTTATTTTATGACTATTCCTGAAGCTTGTCGTCTGGTTATGGAGGCTGGAATGATGGGAGAGGGCAATGAGATTTTTGTATTTGAGATGGGTGAGCCGGTGAGAATAGTCGATCTTGCAACCCGGATGATCGAACTGGCTGGTTATCGTCCGAACGAAGATATTAAGATAGAGTTTACAGGACTGCGACCTGGAGAGAAACTATATGAGGAATTATTGAGCACAGAAGAGAATACACTTCCTACATCCAATAAAAAGATTAAGATAGCTAAGGTTCGTCGTTATGAATATAATGAGGTGTTGGCTGATTTTTCAGCTTTTGAGGGCTTGGCACGAAATGTAGAGATAATAAATACAGTCACTTTAATGAAAAAGATTGTGCCTGAATTTATTTCTAAAAATTCACGATTTGAGATTTTAGATAAATTGAAATAAATTCTATGTTAATATTTGGAAAAAAAACTTATTTTTCTAATGAGTAAATTAAATAATATGAATTTTATAATAGATATGGCTTGTTGATTATTGATGAAGGTATTATGTATTGTTAGATAAATAAAAAAAATGTATGTACAAGGATACAGATAACTGTATTTATATGGTGAAGTATTTAGTATTCATTAAGTTAAAAAGTACGAGCTTTATTAGTAAATTATATGTCAGTAGTAGAATCTCGAACAGCTAAAAGTCTTAAGAATGCAAAGATAGCTGTTGTCTTTTATTTTATAAATCTAATTCTTCAGTTCTTTTCTCGAAAAATTTTCTTGGAATATTTAGGAGCCGAAGTGTTGGGGCTAAATACTACAGCACAAAATTTATTGGGTTTTTTGAATTTGGCTGAATTAGGAATCGGTAGTGCTATTGCTTATACACTTTACAAACCTCTATACAGGAAAGATATACAAACTATCAATGAAATAGTCTCAGTACAAGGTTGGCTTTACCGTAAAGTTGCTTATGTTGTCGTTGCTGGTGCTTGTCTTTTGATGTTTTTTTTTCCACTTATTTTTGAAAAAGCTGAAGTTCCTTTATGGTATACTTATGCATCATTTTTCGTTCTCTTAGTTGGTGCATTACTAAGTTATTTTATCAATTATCGTCAAATAGTCTTGACGGCTGACCAAAAAGAGTATAAAATTACTCTCAATGTGCAGGGATTTAAAGTTTTGAAAGTCGTTTTACAGATTTTAGCTATTTATTACTTGTTGAATGGTTATGTGTATTGGATGGCTCTAGAATTACTTTTTTCTGTTACGGCTACACTAGTTTTAAACAGGGTACTGAAAAGAGAATATCCATGGCTGAAATCAACTCCTAAACAAGGTAAAGAACTGAAAAAGAAATATCCCGAAATTATAATTAAAACAAAGCAAATATTTTTTCATCAAATAGCAATTTTTGTTTTAACACAAACAAGTCCACTTATTATCTATGCTTATTCTTCGTTGACTTTAGTCGCAAATTATGGTAATTATATGCTCATTATTACAGGAGCCACTTTATTAATGAACTCACTTTTGAATAGTGTTAGTGCTGGAATTGGAAATTTGGTAGCTGAAGGGGATAAAAAAAATATAAAATCGGTATTTTGGGAATTAACATCTTTGCGAATTTGGTTAGCTTCTATTATTTGTTATGGAATATATAAATTGGGAGATTCTTTTATAATACTTTGGTTAGGAAAAGATTTTGTGATAGAACAGTCTGCTTTTCATTTATTAATTCTAATAGCTTTTATTAATTTAACTCGCACAAATAGTGTGTTTTTGGCTGCTTATGGCTTGTTTCATGATATTTGGGCTCCTTTGATAGAAGCTGTCCTAAACTTGGGACTTTCAATTATACTTGGCTATTTTTATGGGTTAAGAGGTATTCTTTTAGGAGTTGCTATTAGTTTATTATTGGTTGTGTATTGTTGGAAGCCATACTTTCTTTACAGTCGTGGGTTTAAAGAAAATATATGGGAATATGTCAAACGTTATATTAAATATATTTCAATATTAGCTGTTTCATTCACAGTAACTTCTTATTTGATTAATAATTTATTTTCAGATTTGATATCATCATATTGGGAATGGGGAATATTTGCCTTTAAACTGCTTTTGTTATATGTTTCTATTAGTCTTTTACTGTTCTTGTGTGTAGATAGCGGCTTGCGTTCTTGTATAAGAAGAATTAAGCTACTTGGTTTATAATTTGATATTTATTGATACTTGTAAGTAGATAAGTTTTTAAGAACAATTTGATATTTAATGATTTTATGGATGCAATATTATTATCTGCGGGGATAGGCTCGCGTACGGGACTAAATTATCCCAAACAATTTTTATCTATTAGTGGTAAGCCAATGTTGGTTTATTCATTAGAAGTATTAAGAAAATGTCATGAAGTAGATAAAATAATAGTGACTTGTACTCAAGATTATTTAAATGTTTATCAAGAGTATATTGAGAAGTATCATATAGTTAATGTAGATTGTATTCTTGGTGGAAATACTCGTCAAGATTCTGTTAACATAGCTTTGAACTATGTAAATACTAATAAAGTGTTGATACATGAAGCTGCCCGTCCTTTAATCTCTGTTGAATTTGTCGAAAGTGTTTTAGCAGTAAAAAATGAGGTTGCAGTGGTACCTACGCTTCCTGTAAAGTTTACAGTAGTCGAAGGAGGTATGTATATGGAGAAAGAATTAATAAGAAGTCGTTTGCATAATGTGCAGTTGCCTCAAGTCTTTGATACGTTAATTCTTCGTGAGGCACATCAAAAAGCGGTGATGGATGGATATTCTGCTACTGAAGATGGAATGCTAGTTTTTCACTATGGGCATAAAGTTCGTTTTATTGAAGGAAGAGAATCGAATATAAAAGTTACTACAATGTTAGATATTGAGATTGTAGAGAAATTATTGAAACTATCATAGTAGGTTATGTTGGAGAGTAAAATTGTTGTTATCACTGGGGCAAGTTCAGGTATTGGTCAAAGTACTGCTATTAAATTACAAAATCAAGGGTACACTGTAATTTGGGGAAGTCGTCATATTCAGCGTGATACAAATATTCAGCAGTTATTAAAAGGTAATTCGGTGAGTTGGGATATTGATGTTTCTAATGAGGAATCTGTTTCGGCCTTATTTAGTTTTGTACGGGAACGTTTTGGAAGGCTGGATGCTTTAATAAACTGCGCTGGATATGTGGAGCCAGAAGGGATATTTACTACTACTCTTGAAAATTGGGAAAAGACTATAACAGTTAATTTAACTGGGACATTTCTTTGTTGTAAGTATGCAGGTTTGTTGATGAAACATTCTGGAGGTAAAATTGTAAATATAGCCTCCACTGCAGGATTGACTCCTCGTCCCGGATGGAGTGCTTATGCAGCTGCAAAAAGTGGAGTTATTAATTTCTCTTCAGCTGTAGCAGAAGAATTATCTGTTTATGGTATTAAAATTTTTGTGATTTGTCCAGGACGTACAGCTACTCCTCTACGGAAGATATTAGCTCCTATGGAGGATCCTAAATCCATCATGCAACCTGATACTGTTGCTGATACAATTGTTTTTTGTTTATCGGATGCTGCCAACCCAATAGAAGGACAGCCTATTCTTGTTAGAGAAAGATTTTAGTATAGTTAATAATTGTAGATAATGGGAGTTAATGTTGATATTCAGGAAATTCATAGTGTTTTACTGAATATGTTAATTGATTTTGATACTATATGTCGCAAGCATAAATTGACATATTATATGGTAGGAGGCACTTTGCTTGGTGCTGTTAGGCATAATGGTTTTATACCTTGGGATGATGATATTGATATAGGAATGCCACGGCCAGATTATGAACGCTTTGTAAATTTAGCTCAAACAGAGTTTCCTGATTTTCTTCAAATATGGAATTTAAAGAAAAAAAGTAAAGGATATACATTAAATTATTCGAAATTGGTGAATGTAAACACATCAATGGTACCAATAGAATATCCTGACTCTGTCATTGGTTTATTTCTTGATATATTTCCTATAGATGGTGCTTCTAAATTTGAATTGCTAAGAAAATTTCAGGTTAAATTGATTCAATATTTTCAAGTACTTCGGTATTATAAGTATTCTCAAAAAAAGAAAGATTTCACTTTAAAGTCTTATTTATTAAGATTGTTAGCCGTAATATTATCTAATAATATTCACAAGGCCATAGAAAGGATAATTACTTTTTATGATTATTCTGCTTCTGAATTTGCAGGTAATTTATTGGGTGTGTACAAAATAAAAGAGATTGTTTCTAAGGATGTTTTCGGAGAGCCTGTGGAGTTAGAATTTGAAGGACATTACTTTTATGCACCCCAAAAATATAATTTGTGGTTGAAAAATGTATATGGAAACTATATGATATTACCTCCGTTAAGTCAAAGAAATACAACTCATGAATATGAGTATGTGGATTTACATCGGTCATGTCTTTGATGATTGTATATGCACATAATATGATTTTCTAGTGGAGGTAGTTAACTGCTAGAATTTCTACAGATTTAATAAATATATTATTGAGATTTATTGTTTGTTATTCATTACTCAATTAGGATTGTATAATAATTGGTTTGTAAGTTGTAACATGGTTCAAAGTGTACTAAGGGATGGATATTATGCTGAATAGCATACAATGAGTGTTTACTTATAAATTGCTGTTATGTATTCTCATCATATTAAAATATTTTCAGTGTCTTATTTGCTGGATATCTTTTTGGTATTTTCCTTTATTTTTTGCTATTCTCTTCCGATTGTGAAAAATAGCGTATACTTTTTATGTCCATTTTTGTTGTTTCTTGTTTTTCTTTCTAAAAGAAGAACTTCTATTTTTAAAGGCTATTTTTACTCAAAATATTATTTTAGACAATTATTTTTACTACTTGTTATAATTGCTTTTTCTTTAGTTATTACATTACTGCATCAAGCCTCTGATTTTTCTATTATTCCTTCTTTTATTAATTTGGGAATAATGTCGTTTATAGCTCTTTTGCTTATAGTTTATTTTTTAGATAGAGAGTATGATCCAAAAGAATTTTTATTCTTAATAATCCTTTCTTTTGTTATTCAATCGATTATTCAAATGTTGAGCTTTTTGATTCCTGATTTTAGAGAATTAGTTCGACTAACTTATACAGATGAAATGATTAAAAAAGCGCAAGGATATTCTAATATGAGAGGATTGGCTTTAACTGACAGTGTATTTTTTAGCTTATCTGTAATCTATGGGTTAATCTTCTTGTTTTATATGAGATATATAGAATACAAGATAAAAAATATCACTCTATTAGATATTTTTCTCTTTGTATTATTATTTATGGGAGCATTATTTAGTGGGAGAAGTTTTTTTGTAGGTTTAATTTTTGCTTGTTTATATTTCGTATCACTGAAAAATGTAAAAAATGCAGAGAAAATATCATTTGTATTGAATATTATTTTTACAATGTTAACAACAGCCTTTTTAATATATATATTATTGCCTGTTGAATATAGAGAATTTATTAATAATATTTTTTTTCGGTATGTGTTTGAATTTTTGTATTCATTTGCTGATTCTGGAAAGTTTGAAACCACTTCTTCTGATCACTTATTGAATGATATGTATTATGTGCTACCTCTATCTACTTATATTTTTGGAGATGGTTATTATACTTCTCCTTTTGGTGGATATTATGGATCTACTGATTCTGGGTATATGCGGAATGTTTTATTTTTTGGCATTGGTGGCTTGTTTCTTTTATTATTGTTTCAAATTAGTATTCTTATTGGATTTAGTAAAAAATATTCTTTTGATAAAATAAAATTTCCGTTATTTCTTTTGGCTTTTATATTGGTTATGCATATTAAAGGAGAAACACTTGGCTTTTTACAATCCCTTCAAAGATTACTCATGATATATTGCTATTATTTCTACTTTTTATATTATAAAACAAAATATAAAGCTTCTATTTATGGTTTTAGTTAGTGTCTTGTTGCCGGTTTATAATGGCGAGTTATTTTTGGAGTCGTCAATAAGATCTGTTTTAAATCAAACATTTACAGATTTTGAGTTAGTGATAATAAATGATGGGTCGTCAGATCAGTCTGAAAATATTATATCTTCGTTTAATGACACAAGGATTGTTTATAAGCGTAATAGGCAGAACTTAGGACTTATTGCAACACTCAATTATGGATTAACTCTCTGTAGAGGTAAATATATTCTTCGGATGGATGCTGACGATATCATGTATCCAAATCGTATTTTTGAACAATTTAAGTTTATGGAGCAAAATCCTGATATTGTAGCATCAGGAACTTCTATTAAACGCTTTGGTGCAAAGACAGGTATATATCATCCTCCTGTTTCAGATTCTAATATTAGGGAAATATTATTTTTAGGTTCTCCTATTCCACACCCTACAGCTATCATAAGGAAATGTATTATTGATAGGTTTGAACTGCAATATAATTCGAATTATCTCCATGTTGAAGATTATAAATTTTGGTATGACCTATCAAAATATGGGAGATTGGCAAATATGAGAAAATGTTTACTGTTATATCGCGTATCTGCTTCTCAAATATCAACTAAGTATTTTGGCATTCAAATAGAACATAAAAATAAAGTAAGAAGAGAGATATTTAGTGATTATTTAAAAGATCTAGGAGTTGATTTTCCTGAATGTTTTGATATAGCATTTATTCAAAAAGTAAAGTTGAAATGTAGGTTGTTTAAAGGTGGAAAAGAAATTCTTTGTGATGAGCTTTTACCTATTGTTCTATTTGTTTCTTACCTATCAATATCTAAATATACGTTCTCTTTTTTTGGTTCTTTGATTACAGATATTCCTTTGTTAGGGCTAAAGTATTCGTTAGCTATCGGGGGGTACTTATTGGGTTACGGAGAAATACTTTTTATTTGAAATAAAATGAAACTA
Source organism: Bacteroides sp. RCH18 (assembly GCF_058231005.1). Classification (NCBI taxonomy): domain Bacteria; kingdom Pseudomonadati; phylum Bacteroidota; class Bacteroidia; order Bacteroidales; family Bacteroidaceae; genus Bacteroides; species Bacteroides sp. RCH18. The sequence goes on from NZ_JBIPTC010000002.1 coordinate 2,112,840, forward strand.
GATATATTAATATCAACGTTCAATGAACGAATCCAAAATGTACCTAGTATCTTACTAGATGAACGTAAAGATGTATATTATAAAATATCATTTCAAGTTACTGATGAGAAGTACCTTCATATACCGTCGTTATTGTTAGAACGAAAGGATGTACTGATTTCTGTAATTTATTCTAAAGGAATTTCGAATAATAGAAATAATGCATTGAGGATGTCTACATCAGATTATTGTTTGATTGCTGATGACGATGTGTGCTATACGAATCATTATATTGATGATATATTTAATCTATTAAAATTCAATAAGAATATAGATATATTTATAGGTAAAATTTATACAGGAAAAAATGAAAGAGAATATAAATCTTATAAGAGAAATTCTCATAAAATAGGATGGATGAATTATTCGCAGGTCAGTAGTATTGAAATAATATTTAAACGGGTATCACTTATTCATGCTAATATATTATTTGATTCAAATTTTGGTTTAGGTGGAGATCAATATACTCAAGGTGAAGAAGTTATTTTCTTATCAGACTGTCTAAAGAAAGGACTCAATATCAAATATTTTCCTGTTTATTTCGTTCAACACCCTTATGAAAGTTCTGGTAAGATGATTGTTTTTGATTGTGAACATGTAATGTATTGGGGGGCATTATGTAAAAGAGTATATGGGCATTTAGCTTATTTATTGTTGTTTGTTTTGCTTGTAAAGCATTTTTTTTACTGGAGAAAAAAAATGTCCATAAGAGAATACATTTATGCGTTTTATCAAGGAGTACAAAAGTATAAAAAAAAGTAATATAATGAATATAGCAATTGTTGGGACTGGTTATGTTGGTCTTGTATCAGGAACATGTTTCGCTGAACTCGGTGCAAACGTTACTTGTGTAGATGTTGATGTACAAAAGATTAAAAAATTGAGTAATGGAAATATTCCTATTTATGAACCAAATCTTGAAGCATTACTGACTCGTAATGTGAGAGCTGGACGTTTACGTTTTACCACAGATTTAGCTTCAGTTCTTAATGAAGTGGAAGTCGTTTTTACTGCTGTAGGCACTCCTCCTAATGGAGATGGGAGTGCTGACCTACACCATGTACTAGAAGTAGCTAAAACTATTGGCCAAAATATGAATAAGTATATATTAATAGTGACTAAAAGTACAGTGCCAGTTGGTACATCTCAAAAAGTACGATTAGCTATCCAAAAAGAATTAGATAAGCGTAAGTTAGCTATTGAATTTGATGTTGCTTCTAATCCTGAATTCTTGAAAGAAGGTAATGCTATAGAGGATTTTATGAAACCGGATCGTGTGGTGGTAGGTGTAGATTCAGACCGTGCAAGAAATTTGATGACAAGGCTTTATCAGCCTATGCTATTAAATAATTTTCGTGTTATTTTTATGGATATTCCTTCAGCAGAGATGACTAAGTACGCAGCAAATTCAATGCTTGCTACACGTATTAGTTTTATGAATGATATTGCAAATCTTTGTGAATTGGTTGGGGCGGATGTGAATATGGTCCGCAAAGGAATTGGATCTGATAGTCGTATTGGAAGTAAATTTTTGTACTCAGGATGTGGATATGGTGGTTCATGCTTTCCTAAGGATGTAAAAGCATTGATTAAAACTGCTGCGGAGAATGGCTATGATATGCGGGTGTTGAATGCGGTAGAAGAAGTAAATAATGTGCAAAAGAATATTCTTTTTGAAAAATTCAAAAAAATATTTGATAATCAAATAAAGGGAAGAAAGGTTGCAATATGGGGGCTAGCTTTTAAACCTGAAACTGATGATATGCGTGAATCTCCAGCTTTAGTTTTGATTGATAGTTTATTAAAGGCAGGGTGTGAAGTATGTGTATATGATCCCATAGCTATGAGTGAATGTAAACGTCGTTTGGGAGAAGTTGTGACATATTCTAAAGATATTTATGATACGGTGATAGGTGCAGAAGTAATTTTTCATGTGACGGAATGGAAAGAGTTTCGTATGCCTAATTGGGAAATGATTAGAAAAGTGATGAAACCTAATCCTGTTCTAATTGATGGACGTAATGTTTTTAATCATAAAGAGTTAAACGGAATTACTTATTTAAAAATAGGCTGATGAAAGTTCCATTTGTGTCAATAGTGTGCCCTGTATATAATGAAGAAAGTTTTATTAGTCGTTGTATTGATTCTCTAATTGCTCAAAATTATCCTAATGATTTACAGGAAATATATTTTGTAGATGGAATGAGTACAGATCATACACGTCATATTATACAAGAGTATTGTCAGAAATATTCTAATATACATTTGTTGGATAATCCAAATAAGATTGTACCTCCTGCATTGAATCTTGGGATTAGGGCCTCTAAGGGTGAAGTCGTAATTAGAGTTGATGGGCACTGTTTCTATCCGTATAATTATATTTCTACATTAGTGTATTATTTGTATGAACTTAATGCGGACAATGTGGGGGCCGTTTGGAATACCTTACCTGCAAAAGAAACTTCTGTATGTAAGGCAATCGCAATTGGGGTTAGCCATAAATTCGGTATTGGTAATTCTTTACATAAAACAGGGACATCTCAAGTTGTTGAAACAGATACTGTACCGTTTGGATGTTTTAGGAGATCTATATTTGATAAAATCGGTTTGTTTGATAATGACTTAATACGTAATCAAGATGATGAGTTTAATGCACGTATAATAAAAAGTGGTGGTAAAATCTATTTGATACCAGATTTAAAGATTGATTATTATGCGCGTGGGTCTATAGGGAAAATGGCTAAGATGTTTTACCAATATGGATTATTTAAGCCATTAGTAAATAAAAAGCTGGGTAGTCCAGCAACTATTAGACAGTTTTTTCCTGTGTTATTTTTATTAGGTCTAATATTGGGGGCTCTATTGTTTTGTTTGAATAAATGTTTTGCAGCTATTTATATAGTAGTACTATTTCTATATATTACAACAGCTTTCACTATAGGTCTTGTTGAAGCTCGTAAAATGAAAGATTGGAAAATACTTTTTCTATTGCCTATCATATTTGTAACAATACATGTAAGTTATGGATGGGGGTATTTGAAGGGAATTTACAATATATTGCGGAAACATAAATTTAATGTAGACGTTAATCGTTAATTTTTTCCTGTATGATGAGGGAAATGCTTTTAGAGTGGGAACTAAAGAGTAAATGTTAGTCTTATTACTATAATTGAAGTAATTAAGAGTGTGTGAAATTTAGGATAACCTGACTTGGCTTTTCGAAATTTAAATGTGATAGATCATTTCTGATTGATTTCTTTTTGTCTTTTTTATAATCTGACTTTTAACTAATTAAATGTTTATTGCGAGCTAAAAAGTGATATAAAGGCTTTATACAATAGATGTTTATAAGTAATGCATAACTTATGAGAATATTATTTTCACCGCCTTATATCGATGAAGCGGTAATATGTGAGGTTGTAGATTCTCTGCAATCAGGCTGGATTACGACCGGTCCTAAAGTGAAAGCTTTGGAAGAAGAAATTAAAAACTTTTCAGGTGCAAAAGAAGTCCTTTGTGTGAACTCATGGACATCAGGTGCCATTATGATGCTTCATTGGCTGGGAGTAAAAGAAGGAGATGAAGTTATAGTACCTGCTTATACATATAGTGCTACCGCATTGGCTGTTATTCATGCTGGAGCAAAACCGGTCATGGTGGATTCTAATGCTGACTTTAATATCTCAGTAGAATCAATTAGGAATGCTATCACTGAAAAAACTAAAGCAATCATTCCTGTAGACATAGCTGGATTTCCGTGTGATTATGATCGCATCATGGCATTGGTCAGTGAACCGGAAATTCGCAAACTGTTTTGTCCGGAGTCAAAAGTTCAGGAGAGATTAGGACGTATACTTATAATGAATGATGCCGCCCACTCTTTAGGAGCATATTACAATAAGAATCAGCGTACCGGCTGCGAAACTGATATTGCTATTTTTTCCCTTCATGCGGTGAAGAATGTGACTACTGCGGAGGGAGGAGCTATATGTTTGAATCTTCCGGAAATGTTTGACAATGCAGAGTTATATAAGGAGTTGCGAATGATGACCTTAAATTGCCAGACAAAAGATGCTTTTAGTAAAAGTAAGGCAGGAGGATGGCGATATGATATTATCGGATTGGGGATGAAAATAAATATGGCAGATATAAATGCGGCTATCGGTTTGGCGCAAATACGTGAATATCCGAAACTATTGCAAGAACGAAAAAGAATCTTTCATGCTTATAATGCTGGTTTCTCCGGATGTAGCTGGGCTATTTTACCACCTTCTTCTGAAGGAGGGAAGGAGAGTTCCTATCATATTTATGCATTAAGAATAAAAGGATTTACCGAAGAGCAAAGGGATAGAATGATAGATGAGATTGCTAAAAGTGAAGTAGCTGTTAATGTGCATTTCATCCCAATGCCAATGCTATCTTATTTTCATTCTTTAGGGTATAGGATTGAGGATTATCCGCAAGCGTATGAAAACTATAAATGTGAAATCTCTCTTCCGATTTATCCTCAACTGGATGAGGAAAAAGTAAACTTCGTTATTCAAACCGTGAAAGTTGCATATAAAAAAGTAAATGAAGGATGATACGCTTTCTGGATATTTTCTTCTCTTTTTGTGGGCTCTTATTGCTTTTGCCTGTTTTTCTTATTCTTTATCTTTTTATTCGAATAGAAAGTAAAGGTCCTGGCTTTTATTCTCAGATTCGTGTCGGTAAAGGAGGGAAAAATTTTAGGTTGTATAAATTTCGTTCTATGCGAGTTGGAGCCGATAAGAAAGGATTGATAACTGTGGGAGAGAGGGATTCTAGGATAACTCATGTAGGATATTTTATTCGTAAGTACAAATTGGATGAGCTTCCTCAATTATGGAATGTGTTATTGGGAGATATGAGTTTGGTTGGACCACGTCCGGAAGTTCGCAAATATGTAGATATGTACACGGAAGATCAATGGAAAGTTCTGAGTGTTCGTCCCGGAATAACTGATTACGCTTCAATTGAATATGTAGATGAAAATGAGATTTTAGGGAAAGCGATTGATCCGGACAAAGTCTATGTTGAACAGATTATGCCAGACAAGATTCGATATAACATGAAATATATTCAAAGTCGTTCAGTATTTGAATATTTTAAAGTTATTATTCTTACAATACTGCATGTTGTAAGATAATGGCATCTCTTTATAAGATTTTCTTGTGGAATTACCGTTTATTTTGTATCTTTATTGCTTATAAACCAAGTATAAAGAGATAATGAATCAACCGGATTTTGTAGTGAAATGCTACAATAAACAAGACTTAGCCCAAATGTATTTTCCTGATATAACTGTTCGCGCTTCAGTAAATAAACTTCGTCGTTGGATGCGTAGGTGTCAACCATTAATGGATGAAATACTTTCTACGGATTTTCATCCGAAAACGAAGGCTTTTTCTGTGCGGGAAGTAAGGTTAATCACTTATTATTTGGGCAAGCCGGGAGATTTATAACCCAAAATCCTTTTTATTCATTCAACAAAAACTACGGGAGGCAGCACTTTCGCCATCTCCCGTAGTTTTTTTATAATTCTGAATATTCCTTTCTCGGATCGTAGCAAGGACATGCCTTGTGGATCGTAGCACTCAGCTGATAATGTCCAAGGATTTGCGCCTCCGGATACTGATGCTTGAGAATCGTCAACAGATCGAGCAGAGCAAAGCGTTGTGCCGTAGTTCTTGTATCCGTCGGTCTGCCATTTTCATCCAGCCCGCCTTCATAACAAATCCCGATACTATGCCTGTTAAATCCACGCACATGGGCACCGATTTCGGAGACGGGACGACAATGATGAAGAACTCCGTCCCGGGTGATATAAAAATGATAGCCAATATCACGAAAACCCCGTTGCAAATGACATTCTCGAAGCCGTTCTACAGGGAAGGAAACATTGCAGCGCGTAGCGCTGCAATGAATCACCAACAACTTAATCTCTCTCGGGAGATACTCATCTTTAGAACTTTCCATGCGGATGTATTACAGATGAGCCGTACAGGACGTTACCCCGATAGCAGAAATGATAGACGTTGCAATTGTCACAATGAACTGAAGAATATTCTTCCAAACTTGCTTTTTCATACAATTTTAATCTTTAATAGTAAATAATGATTGATTAAACAGTCGGGTCCGGAGCTTCATCGCCATCGTCACCTGAACCACCGCCGGGCTGATCGCCCTTACCATCGTCCGGCAACGGTTCGTCTCCCGAATCGGGCTTACCGTCACTTTTATACAGTGCAAAGTCCAGCGTTTTACACAACTTGCGGAGATCACTTCCCGGATAGAAAAGCACTTTACCTTTCTCGATACACGATGCCTTGAATTCCTTCTCCGTTGCGGTAGCCGTTGCCGTCTTAAGACTCATGCGGAAATTCCCCAGATCGCCCATCTGAACGATATTCCCTTCATCCAGTACATTGACGATTTCGAGCAGAAACTCTCCGATACAACCTTCCAACTCGCCTTTTGAATAAGACGAACGTTCGGTAATACGTTTGCAGACCTCCTTGACGGTCACTTTCCGTCCGCTACGTGCCACTGCATAATACTTGGGAGCTTCACTGGGTTTCAACAGGTTCTTGCGAGCCATAACAACATAATTCTGTGCCATAATTTTTAATACTTATTACTTATTACTTAATACCTGTAACCGATTACACAACAAAGATACTACATGAGCAAGTGCCCGTGATGTACAGTGACGCACACAGACGCACTGATAAAAGGAAAAAACATTGAGAAGATTGTATTGAATCTTCCCAATGTTTGCATCCGATCATTGAGAAGGTTTTTTCAAACTTCCCAATGTTTTCAGAGAGTCTTCAAAAGGACAAAAGGTCAAAAATGACAGATAGGACTATTTCATGAGATCTTCTGATACTTCCCGTGAGATATCTTATTGATTTTGACGCCAATGAACGATTTTATCAGCCTGCTGATCTTGCGGCGGCTGAAATCGTATTTTACGCCGATCTGCATTGCATCTTCGGTAGTGAATGTTTCCGGCAACTCGCTGATGAACTTCCGTGTACTGTTCGGATCTTTCAACGGATGGAGCTGGGAAGACGGCATGGAAGACAATAATAGCCTGCTATGCTCATAACAGCAGAGAACGATCTGGAGAGAACGATCGAAATCTACATCCTCACAATAGATATCCGGTGCGCCATCATTCGCCTCGAACTGGCGGATGCGTGCCTGGATCATGCTGATGCGCATCACAAGACAGGCATACCGCTTGACAACGGCCTGAAGGTCATCGTTACCTTCCAGAACCACTTCGGCAAGCAGCTTAGAAAACGTATGATTCAGATAATCCCATTGAGAACGGCTGAAGTGAAACAATACAGGATGATTCTTGCAGAAATGATAAAGCTCGAAGACGCGGTGAGCCAGCGGCTTGAAAGACTCTTCGAGCGAGATACTGTCATCTCCCATGGGCTTCCACTTCGGAATGCTGCGGAAAGTGTAGAGCATGATACGGCTCGGAAGTCCTTTTTCCGAAGTCTCTATCAGTGAAGCCATCTGACTCGGGGTGCCGGTGAGGAACATGGCAAGCATGGGAAAACGGATATAAATGGGGGCTAAACCATTGATCTTGAAAGCGGAATCGATATTCTCATGCTCGAATGCCTTGCGGAGCATATCGTCAAAGTTACCGCAATCCAGATGATTGGCTGTAGCCAGCGTCTGCGCCTCGGTATCGAATATGATGCTTCCCTGCGGACCGTTGTCCCGCATTTGGATCTGCATACGGCTGTAGCTGGTAGTGGCAGGGAGAAAAAGCATTTTGTAAGCTGGTTTTTCCGGCTCTTCGGGACACTCTTCATGTGCCTTTTTCTTATAAGTACAGTCCAGTTTCCATTGGGTGTACTTATGGTTATAAGTTTTCTGCTGAAGTTCGCTATTGGAAAGTATCCAGTCGTGGACCTCTTCCAGCAGATAACGTCCTGTTTGTGCAATGCTCTTGTTGCTCCCGGCGGGGGCAATCCCGAAACTGTAGAAATGGGGCGAATACTTTTTGTGATTATAGATGCCGAATGTGGCGGGCAGTACGGAACTCAATGCGGTGAGGTTGGAGAGAAAGGAAAGATCCTGTTCACGATCACCTTCCTCTTCGAGGATACATTCGTTCAGCAGATCGGGCAGATATTTGTACACGCTTTTGGGAAAACAGGGCGTTTCTTTTCTGAATTCTTCGCCTTGCCAATACGCTTCATCTGCTTCATAGACGTTTTCGGATGGGCTATATGTCACTTTTGTCATTTTGTCCTTATGAAGAGAAGAGCAAAGCGGAGAGGCGGAGACGGATGGAGTAGAGGTAACTTTTTGGTAACCAGATTGTAGGATGCTCCTGATTTCCTGTGCGGGAAAGTCGGAGTGCTCAAAATAAACCGTAATCCCGCGTAATATGCTTTCTTGCGAATATCTTCTCCGGCAAGCTTCGCAGGCGAGTTTAAACAGATTGGTGTGTCGTTGCCCGGCGGTCAATGGATTTAAGAAAATGTAGGACGAAAGGAACAAGTTGACTTCCTCTTCCGAGAAGTTCTCGGAGGTTTCGTTTGCTTTTGCAGGTAGCGGAGGAGAGGGGAGGTTTTCTGCTGTCGGCTGGAACGGTTGTGTTTCCACAGCTGCTTCCAGAACGAATGACTGATAGAGACTGGCTACGTATCCGTCCGGTGAATAGGTGAAATAGCACAGGCGGCTTTCGTCTTTACAGGCGGGATCGCTGGTGAGGCCGGTCAGCTGGTCGTAGTAACGGCTGACCAGTAGCTGCCCTTCCCGGTGACGGCCTTCAATGCCTTCCACATAGGCGAAGATTTTCACGCCGTCCGTAGGGCTTTCCAGAGCAGCTACGGTATGAGGGTCGGCAGCGCAAAGACGGATGATCTCCAGCCGATTGGGAACGTGGTCGTAGTCGAGTCCGATAATGTGACTGGGCAACCGGAAATTTCGGATGGCATGCGCTCCGTCGAAGGTGCCGGCAGGAGTGAAGCAGGGGAGCTGACTTTTTAGTTTTTGGGCGGCTTCATGGTCGCCTTCCTGATGGTACCGCCGGATGGATTGGATGATGGAAGCATAAACCGGATGAATACACATAAAGATGACTTCGAGGAAAGACATGATTTTAGGCTTTTTGGAATACACATTTTCGTAAACGGAAACTTTAATTTCTTCGAGTACTTGCATTTGATTTTGATGTTTTATGATTGTCTATCCCACTATCGGGGTAGCGGGTGCAAAGGTAAAGGAGGGGGAGTTAGAACTTGTTTCATAGGTTGAAACAGATTGAATAACCAAATATATATCTATTTTTTATTAAATTTTAAACAAAGAGTAAACATGACAAAAGAAAATCATGGACCTTATGAGTTTTTGGGAAGTATGGTAGTGAACCTGATGAATATCGACAAATCGATTTCGTATTCTTTTCTGGAAGATGAGTTGCATATCTCCGGAAGGGATGTGAGTGCCATGCGGCAGGGGAAGGATTTACACGTTTATCAGTATGTGCGTGTCATCAGCTGTATCATGGATGAGATACATCTGGAAATTCTGTTGAATGCACTGCTGAAGGAGTTGAAGAATGTATTTGCAGCCCATTGTGATTTAGTGATCGGTACGATTCCACATCGGCTTTACGGAAACGGACAGCCGGCAGAATGGGTGGTAGTGATGAGATGGGACGGGGTAGGGGTCTGATCCTTCTTGTCATACCCGGATTGCTATCTTAGTCTTCTAAAGTACGTCCGCATTTTTTTCATGATCTTGATACCCAAAACTACTCCGTCAAAGATGGCCATGCCGGTATTGAACGAACGCATGAGCGAATCCGCTTTGTTGGCGGCGGGTGCAAGAGGCGAGAATATTTCGCGGGTGGTGGCCGTCATAGCTCGTTTTTGAGCCTGAATTTCATTCAAGAGCTTCTTTTTGCGTTGGGTGATCTCTTCTAATGTAATTTTGGCAGGTGTTTGCGCACTCATAATTTCATTTATTTTGAATCGGTTAAAAACAAGTTAGCGAGGAAGTTTACCATCGGGGAGATGATAAGCTGTTTGCGGAAAATAATGACTAAAGCCATGATCAGTATATTGATGCCGGCAATGATAGCGAAGCTTGCCATAAGTCCGCCTACCAGAGGTTCCAATACATAAGCCAAGGCAAATAACAGATAAAACAGGGCCACCATGCCAAGGATGATAAGTACTACAATCATGATTAACGTTGAAAGAAGTATGGTTAACTTCTCCGTCAACTCTAACTTGGTGTATTCTTTTTGAAGTTCCAGATACTTTTTGAACTCAAAAAACAACTGTTGAAAGTTCTCAATACTTTTATCGTCTGCAAACATGGTCGCTCTGTTTTAGTCCTTTACTTACTTATTCTCCTATTTCTCCTTTAATTTCAGCTGCGATTTCGTCAACGAGATTTTCCATTTCGTTGCGGTTCAGCTTGATTCCTTTTTTACGAAGAATTTCTGCGATCTTATTACGGGTATCTTCTCCCTTTTCAGGAGCAAACAAAATACCAAGGGCTGCACCTACGGCTGCACCACCCAGAAAAGCTGCTAATACATTTAATCCTTTCATAATTTATACTGTTTAAAATGATTATGATACAACAAATATAACATTTTTCTCCAAAGGTTGTTCGCAAAAACAGAAAAAAAGTACTTCCTTTTTATCATTCTTGATTTCTTTTATGGTTTAATCTTATTTAACTAGACTTTTGGACTAACAAATGAGACTTAAGGCGTACTTTTGTCATTCAATATTGTAATTCAAAACATAATGAAAGCGAAGATTGTTTTTATAACCGGAGCAAGCAGCGGAATAGGCGAAGGATGCGCCCGTAAATTTGCTAAGGAAGGATGGAACCTGATTCTGAATGCCCGTACAGTGTCGAAGCTGGAAGAACTGAAGGCTGAACTGGAAAAAGAGTATGGAATACAGGTCTGTGTGTTGCCTTTTGACGTTCGCGACCGGAAGCAGGCTGCCGCCGCACTGGAAGCGTTGCCGGAAGAATGGAAATCGATTGATGTATTGATTAACAATGCCGGACTGGTGATCGGTGTGGACAAAGAGTTCGAAGGTAGTCTGGACGAGTGGGATATCATGATCGATACGAATATAAGAGGTTTGCTCGCCATGACACGTCTGGTAGTTCCGGGCATGGTGGAACGGGGATGCGGACACATTATTAATATAGGTTCTATTGCCGGAGATGCCGCCTATCCCGGAGGCAGTGTTTACTGCGCCACCAAAGCTGCCGTGAAGGCACTTTCGGACGGACTTCGGATAGACTTGGTGGATACGCCGCTGCGGGTGACGAATATCAAGCCGGGCATGGTGGAAACAAACTTTACAGTGGTTCGTTACCGTGGTGACAAGCAGGCGGCTGACAATTTTTACAAGGGAATCCGCCCGCTGACCGGAGATGATATTGCCGAAACGGTATATTATGCTGCCTCGGCTCCTGCGCATATTCAGATTGCAGAGGTGCTTTTGATGCCGACTTATCAGGCAACGGGCACTATTTCTTATAAGAAGAAGGCGGAATAGATGTTTTTTCGCTCATTTTCTTTGCCGGATGATAAAATTTCTATTATTTTGTTGCCCGAAAACTAAATGTGAACGAACAAGATTATTGAATTATTAATTAAATACAGAATATTGGATATGAAAAAATTGGTCGTATTAGGAATGGGAGTATGCATGGTGCTTGCGTTTGCATCTTGTAAATCCAGTGAAAGCGCCTATAAAAAAGCTTACGAAAAAGCAAAACAGCAAGAATTGGCAGAACCGCAGGTGGAAGCTCCGGTAGAAGTGACTCCGGTAGTTGCAGCTCCTGTGACAACACCTAAGGCTACAGATACAACCGGCGTTCGTCAGGAAAAGGTGACAGTCGTTTCCGGTACCGACGGATTGAAGGATTACAGCGTAGTAGTAGGCAGCTTCGGTGTGAAAGCGAATGCTGAAGGCCTGAAAGACTGGTTGGACGGACAAGGTTACAACGCAACGATCGCATTCAATGCGGAAAAAGCAATGTACCGTGTGATTGTAAGCTCATTCGCTGACAAAGCGGCTGCTGTCGATGCACGTGACGCATTCAAGGCTAAATACCCGAGTCGTACAGACTTCCAGGGAGCCTGGTTGCTGTATCGCATTTATTGATTTCTTTTTGGTAATATATATCGGGATGTATAACCTATTTTCCCGAAATAAGAAGGCGGTAACTGGGAAGTTACTGCTTTTTTGTTGCACAATGTAAATTTGTTTTTTAGAAATTTTTATCATTCTACTAAAAGAAGTTATAAATAGTAGGTGGGAAACTTTTATAGCAAAGAAAGTTTTTACTTTTGTCAACTCTTATCTTGGAGGATTTATTGCCTTAGTGTAGATGAGATTTTAATAATGAAATTGAATGGAACAGAAATACGTAATGGCTGCTATCGATGCAGCGTTGAAAGCAGGTGAAAGAATTCTTTCTATCTATGAAGATCCGAGGTCGGATTTTGAAATAGAGAGGAAGGCGGATAACTCTCCCTTAACGATAGCAGACAGGAAAGCCCATGAGGCGATTGTGGCCATTTTGAATGAAACTCCTTTTCCGGTTCTTAGCGAAGAAGGCAAGCATATGGACTATGCAGTGCGGCGAGGTTGGGATACTTTATGGATTGTAGACCCGCTGGACGGAACGAAGGAGTTCATCAAGCGTAACGGAGAATTTACGGTAAATATAGCTTTGGTGCAGAACGCTGTACCTGTAATGGGTGTTATTTACGTGCCTGTAAAAAAAGAACTTTATTTTGCAGTGGAGGGGACAGGTGCCTATAAGTGTTCCGGCATTGTCGGTCTGGAAGACGAGGGAGTGACCTTACAGCAGATGATTGAGAAATCGGAACGGATGCCATTGGCGGATGCGCGCGATCATTTTATTGCTGTCGCTTCCCGTTCACACCTGACGCCTGAAACTGAAACATATATTGCAGACTTAAAAAAGAAACACGGCAGTGTGGAACTGATATCAAGCGGAAGTTCTATTAAAATCTGTCTGGTTGCCGAAGGAAAGGCGGATGTCTATCCGCGTTTTGCTCCGACGATGGAGTGGGATACGGCTGCCGGACACGCGATAGCCCGTGCCGCAGGGATGGAAGTATATCAGGCAGGGAAGGAGGAACCTTTGCGATATAACAAAGAGGATCTGCTGAATCCGTGGTTTATCGTTGAAGCAAAAAGAGAACACTAATTAATGTTTATATGACATTTGAAATTGTATTTGTACTATTATCCTTATTAGGAATGATGGCTGCCTTGATCGCGGATAAGATGCGGCCGGGCATGGTGCTCTTTTCGGTAGTGGTTTTGTTTCTGTGCGTCGGCATTCTGACTCCGAAGGAAATGCTCGAAGGTTTCAGTAATAAAGGAATGATTACCGTCGCCTTGTTATTCTTGGTAAGTGAAGGTATCCGTCAGTCGGGTACATTGGGGCAAGTGATCAAGAAACTGCTTCCGCAGGGAAAAACGACGGTGTTTAAAGCGCAGTTGCGTATCCTGCCGTCCGTTGCATTCATTTCCGCCTTTCTGAATAATACTCCGGTGGTAGTCATCTTTGCCCCGATCATCAAGCATTGGGCGAAATCGGTAAAGCTTCCGGCTACCAAGTTCCTGATTCCCCTTTCTTATGTGACTATCCTTGGCGGTATCTGTACGCTGATCGGTACTTCTACCAATCTGGTAGTGCATGGTATGATTCTGGAAGCCGGCTATGAAGGCTTCACCATGTTCGAACTGGGAAAGGTCGGCATCTTTATTGCCATTGCCGGTATCATATATCTTTTCATTTTCTCCAAACGACTCTTGCCCGATGCACGTCCGGATACGGCTGTGCCCGATGAAGAAGTGGAGGAAGGAGAGAAGCTGCATCGTGTAGAAGCTGTATTGGGAGCTCGTTTCCCCGGTATCAACAAGAAGCTGAGTGATTTCAATTTCCAGCGTCACTATGGTGCGGAAGTGAAAGAGATCAAAACACGTAACGGTCAGCGCTATGTCGATCATCTGGAGGATGTAGTGCTCCGTGAGGGGGATACGCTTGTGGTGATGGCGGATGATACGTTTATCCCGACTTGGGGAGAATCTTCGGTATTCGTGCTGCTTACTAACGGCAATGATCCGGATACTTCGGGAAAGAAGAAGCGCTGGCTGGCGTTGATCTTGCTGGTACTGATGATTGTCGGTGCTACGGTGGGCGAACTGCCGGCAACCAAAGAGATGTTTCCCGATATCAAGCTGGATATGTTTTTCTTTGTCTGCATTACTACTATTATCATGGCGTGGACCAATATTTTCCCCGCCCGTAAGTATACCAAATATATTTCGTGGGATATTCTGATTACGATTGCCTGCGCGTTTGCCATCAGTAAGGCTATGGTGAACTCCGGTGTGGCCGATTGTGTGGCAGGATTTATCATCGGTTTGAGTGACGATTACGGACCGCATGTATTACTTGCTATATTGTTTGTCATCACGAATTTGTTTACGGAACTGATCACGAACAATGCGGCTGCGGCTCTGGCATTCCCGTTGGCACTGTCCATCTCGGCGCAGTTGGGCGTAAGTCCGACACCTTTCTTTGTCGTGATCTGTATGGCTGCGTCTGCCAGCTTCTCCACACCGATCGGTTATCAGACTAATTTGATTGTGCAAGGTATCGGCAACTATAAGTTTACGGATTTTGTCCGTATCGGTCTGCCGCTCAATATCATCACTTTCTTAATCTCTGTGATCCTGATCCCGTTGATCTGGAACTTTTAATAAACATATTCTATAAATGGAAGAAAAAAATCATATATATCCGATTTTTGACCGCATGATGACGCGGGAGGACAAAGAAGAACTTCTGGGACAGCATAGCGTGATGATCTGGTTTACAGGTCTGAGCGGATCAGGTAAAAGTACGATCGCGATTGCATTGGAACGCGAACTCCATAAGCGCGGACTGCTTTGCCGTATTCTGGATGGAGACAATATCCGCAGCGGTATCAACAATAATCTGGGCTTCTCCGAAACTGACCGTGTAGAGAATATCCGTCGTATCGCCGAAGTATCCAAGTTGTTTCTGGACAGCGGCATCATTACGATTGCGGCATTTATCAGTCCCAATAATGATATCCGTGAAATGGCAGCGAATATTATCGGAAAAGATGATTTTCTGGAAGTTTTCGTAAGCACCCCGCTGGAAGAGTGTGAAAAGCGGGATGTGAAAGGACTGTACGCCAAAGCGCGCAAGGGAGAAATTCAGAATTTCACCGGAATTTCCGCACCGTTTGAGGTGCCCGAACATCCGGCCTTGGCATTGGATACTTCTAAGTTGAGTCTGGAAGAATCGGTCAACCGCCTGCTGGAGATGGTGTTGCCGAAAATAGAAAAGAAATAAATGAAGAAATTTCAAAAAAGATGGAAGAATATAAACTGAGCCATTTGAAAGAACTCGAAGCCGAGTCAATTCATATCATCCGCGAGGTGGCGGCGGAATTTGAGAATCCGGTGATGCTGTACAGCATCGGAAAAGATTCTTCGGTGATGGTGCGCTTGGCTGAAAAAGCGTTTTATCCGGGAAAAGTTCCCTTCCCGTTGATGCATATCGATTCGAAGTGGAAGTTTAAGGAAATGATCCAGTTCCGCGACGAATATGCCAAGAAACATGGTTGGAACCTGATTGTGGAAAGTAATATGGAGGCGTTTCATGCTGGGGTAGGACCTTTCACGCATGGAAGCAAGGTGCATACGGACCTGATGAAGACTCAGGCATTGCTGCATGCGCTGGATAAATATAAATTTGACGCTGCATTCGGCGGCGCGCGCCGGGATGAAGAAAAGTCACGCGCCAAGGAGCGTATCTTCTCTTTCCGTGATAAATTCCACCAGTGGGACCCGAAGAACCAGCGTCCTGAATTGTGGGATATCTACAACGCCCGTGTACACAAAGGTGAGAGTATCCGTGTGTTCCCGATCAGTAACTGGACGGAGCTGGATATCTGGCAGTATATCCGTCTGGAGAATATTCCGATCGTTCCGCTGTATTATGCCAAGGAACGTCCTGTGATCAATCTGGATGGTAATATCATCATGGCGGATGACGACCGTCTGCCGGAAAAATATCGTGATCAGATCGAAATGAAGATGGTGCGTTTCCGTACTCTGGGCTGCTGGCCGTTGACGGGCGCAGTAGAGAGCGGTGCGGCTACCATCGAAGAGATCGTGGAAGAGATGATGACGACTACCAAGAGCGAACGTACTACCCGTGTGATCGACTTTGACCAGGAAGGCAGCATGGAGCAGAAGAAACGTGAAGGGTATTTTTAAGCAATTAAAAATGAATGATTAAAAAACTAAAAGTTGGAAATGGATAATAAGCTGGATATAAAGGCCTTTCTGGATAAAGACGAACAGAAAGACTTGCTGAGACTGTTGACTGCCGGTTCGGTGGATGACGGAAAATCGACTTTGATCGGACGTCTGTTGTTTGACAGTAAGAAACTGTACGAAGATCAGCTGGATGCATTGGAACGTGACAGTAAGCGTGTAGGTAATGCAGGCGAACATATAGACTATGCTTTGTTGCTCGATGGATTGAAAGCGGAGCGTGAGCAGGGGATTACGATTGATGTGGCTTACCGCTACTTCTCTACCAACGGCCGTAAGTTTATCATTGCGGATACTCCGGGACACGAACAGTATACACGTAATATGATTACCGGTGGCTCTACGGCCAATCTGGCAATTATCTTGGTAGACGCCCGTACGGGTGTGATTACCCAGACCCGTCGTCATACTTTCCTGGTATCTCTGCTGGGCATCAAGCACGTGGTGCTGGCGGTCAATAAGATGGACCTGGTGGACTTCTCCGAGGAACGGTTCAACGAAATTGTAGCGGAATACAAGAAATTCGTAGAACCGCTGGGTATTCCGGATGTGAACTGTATTCCTCTTTCTGCCTTGGACGGTGACAACGTTGTGGATAAGTCCGAACGCACACCGTGGTATAAAGGAATCTCTTTGCTGGACTTCCTCGAAACGGTTCATATCGATAATGATCATAACTTCACGGATTTCCGTTTCCCTGTGCAGTATGTGCTGCGCCCGAACCTTGACTTCCGTGGTTTCTGCGGTAAAGTGGCATCGGGTATTGTCCGTAAGGGAGATACAGTGATGGCATTGCCTTCCGGAAAGACTTCCAAGGTGAAAAGTATCGTGACATACGACGGCGAACTGGATTACGCTTTCCCGCCGCAGTCGGTTACACTGACACTGGAAGACGAAATCGACGTATCCCGTGGTGAAATGCTGGTGCATCCGGACAACTTGCCGATCGTTGACCGCAACTTCGAAGCGATGATGGTATGGATGGATGAAGAACCGATGGACATCAATAAATCGTTCTTTATTAAGCAGACTACCAATTTGAGCCGTACCCGCATCGACGCGATCAAATATAAAGTGGATGTCAACACGATGGAGCATCTTTCCATTGACAATGGACAACTGACAAAGGACAATTTGCCATTGCAGCTCAATCAGATCGCCCGCGTTGTGCTGACTACTGCCAAGGAGCTTTTCTTCGATCCTTATAAAAAGAATAAATCTTGCGGTTCCTTTATCCTGATCGATCCGATTACGAATAATACCTCTGCCGTAGGTATGATTATCGACCGGGTGGAAATGAAAGATATGGCTGCCACGGACGATATCCCCGTACTGGATTTGTCGAAACTGGACATTGCCCCGGAACATCACGCCGCCATAGAAAAAGCCGTGAAGGAACTGGAACGCCAGGGACTCTCCATAAAAGTGATTAAATAAAATGTAGAACGATGGGATTACTTGAATTTAATAAACTTCCGATTAATACGTTGGTAGGTGCCGACTGGAAAACGTTTAAGGCAATCACTGCCGGCCGTGATATTGATGCTGCTTATAAAGGCAAGTACCGGTTGACGAAAGCGGTGTGCCGCCTGCTTTCTCCGTTGGCTGCATTGCAGGATAAACGCTACGAAAAGTTGTTGGCCAATCAGCCGCTGGAACATGATCCGGTATTCATTCTGGGACACTGGCGGAGTGGAACTACTTTTGTACATAACGTGTTCTCCTGCGACAAGCATTTTGGGTATAACACAACTTATCAGACCGTATTCCCGCATCTGATGATGTGGGGACAGCCTTTCTTCAAGAAGAATATGAGCTGGCTGATGCCGGACAAGCGTCCGACGGATAATATGGAGCTGGCAGTGGATCTTCCGCAGGAGGAAGAGTTTGCATTGTCGAACATGATGCCGTATACCTATTATAATTTCTGGTTCCTGCCGAAATATCAACAGGAATATGCGGACAAGTATCTGCTGTTTGATGATATCACGGACAAAGAACTGAAAGTGTTTGAAGAGGTATTCACAAAATTGATCAAGATTTCTTTGTGGAACACCAAGGGTACGCAATTCCTCAGCAAGAACCCTCCTCATACGGGCAGGGTGAAAGAATTGGTGAAAATGTTCCCGAACGCCAAGTTTATCTACCTGATGCGTAATCCGTATACGGTATTTGAATCTACACGCAGTTTCTTTACAAATACAATCCAGCCTCTGAAACTGGAGGATGTCAGCAATGAACAATTGGAGGAGAATATCCTTTCTATTTATGCAAAGCTGTATCATAAGTATGAATCGGATAAGAAATTCATTCCGGAAGGCAATTTGATCGAAGTGAAGTTTGAAGACTTTGAAGCGGATGCGATGGGAATGACGGAGAATATTTATAAGTCACTTTCTATCCCCGGCTTCGCCGAAGCACAAGGAGATATCGAAAAATATGTCGGCGGCAAGAAGGGATATAAGAAGAATAAGTATAAATATGACGACCGGACGATTCGATTGGTAGAGGAAAACTGGGATTTTGCTTTGAAACAATGGAACTATAATTTATAAAAGAAAGGATAAGTATTGATGATTAAGAAAATGGTTCATCGCCTGTTTCTGACAGGCTTCGTTGCATTTTTTTCTTCCTTGTCTTTGATGGCGCAGCATAAAGTGGAGATGGTCCCCTTCGGGGATATGGACCAATGGGTGGACCGCCAGATAAAAGAGTCGGGGATTATCGGAGGGAATACGAAGAATGTGTATGAGATTGGTCCGACGACTGTAATTAAGGGAGATCAGGTGTATAAGAATATGGGTGGCTCACCGTGGGCGACTTCGAATGTGATGGCGAAAGTGGCAGGTATTACCAAGACAAATACGTCGGTTTTTCCGGAGAAACGGGGAGACGGTTACTGTGCACGCCTGGATACGCGTATGGAGAGTGTGAAGGTACTGGGGCTTGTCAATATAACCGTATTGGCTGCCGGCTCTATCTTTACGGGATCTGTGCACGAACCGATCAAGGGTACCAAGAACCCGCAGAAGATGCTTCAGACGGGGATTCCGTTTACCAAGAAGCCGGTTGCCCTTCAGTTTGACTATAAAGTGAAGGTGTCCGACAGGGAAAAACGTATACGTGCTACCGGTTTCAGTAAAATTACAGATGTAGCGGGCAAGGATTATCCGGCTGCTATTTTATTTTTGCAGAAACGCTGGGAGGATGCCAACGGAAATGTTTATGCCAAGCGTATCGGAACGTTGGTGACTTATTACTATCACTCTACCGACTGGAAGAATAATGCCACGTATGAAATTATGTATGGAGACATTACCAGCCGTCCCGAATATAAACCTCACATGATGCGTCTGCAGGTGACTGAGAACTATACAGTCAACAGCAAAGGTGAAAGCGTGCCTATCCACGAAGTGGCATGGGGGGATGAAAATGATGAACCGACTCATCTGTATCTCCAGTTCACATCCAGTCATGGCGGAGCTTACGTCGGTTCACCCGGAAATTCATTGTGGATTGATAATGTAAAACTGGTATATTAATTAAGGTAGCGGAAAAAATAAGGGATAACCAATGATAATCGATATCATTGGTTATTTTTTTGCTTTTATTTTTCTTTCAAAAATGTTGGCTATACCCTTTGTAGGCTATCTAACACTTTTATCATCCCATATAAATATCACGAAGAAATGTTTTTTTACGAGTTTTTTTGTGTGTATTACAATAAATATCTATATTTGCACCAAATTTAAAGAAAAAGGGTAGAGATTTATATCTCTTTGTTTAAGATTTAGAGCCTGTAGAGTTGTGGTTATAGCGTAACACAAACTGCATTATATTATTTACTAAAATAAATTGAGATGAAAAAGGGTTTATTGTTTATTTTAATGGTAGGGGCTTCTGTGTGCCTGTCTGCTCAGGAAAAAGGAAAAACAGAAGGTAAAGCCTACACTGTAGAGACTAATCGTTTTGGGGCCAATTGGTTCATTAGTGGTGGCGTTGGTGGTCAAATGTACTTTGGCGACAACGACGGTAAAGCGGATTTCGGAAAACGCATTGCTCCGGCACTTGATATTGCCGTAGGTAAATGGTTTACTCCGGGTATCGGATTGCGTGTTGCATACAATGGTCTTCAAGCTAAGGGAGCTGCTCCTAGTGCTAATGACTTGTATACAAAAGGTGGCAAGTATTCTAACGGTTACTACAAGCAGAAATGGAACATGGCTAATTTCCATGGTGATGTTCTCTTCAACCTTTCTAACATGTTCTGCGGTTACAACGAGGATCGTCTTTATTCATTCATTCCTTACGTAGGTGCAGGTGTGGCTCTTTCTTGGTCAGAACCTCATCAACAAAACTTAGGTATCAATGCCGGTTTGATCAACCGCTTCCGTGTATCGGATGCTTGGGATATCAACCTTGAATTGCGTGGCCTTTTGATGAAGGATGCATTCGGCGGAACTTCTAAAGAAGGTATGGCCGGTGTAACTGTAGGTGTAACTTACAAGTTCAAAAAACGCGGATTCAACGCTGTTCCTACTGTACCGATGGTACCGGAAAGCCAGTTGGACGACATGAGAAACAGACTGAACTCTCTGAAGGGTGAAAACGAATCTCTGAAACGTGACTTGGTTGAAGCACGCAACAAGAAGCCGGAAGTAATCGTTAAGAAAGAAGGCGGATTCGTTCCACGTCTGGTTGTTGTATTCAACATTGGTAAGAGCAACATTAGCAAAAGAGAGTACATGAACATCGAAGCAATGGCTAAGGGTATCAAAGCTAATCCGGAAAAGACATTTACTGTTACAGGATATGCTGACAAGGGTACTGGTTCTGCTGAGTACAACATGAAGTTAAGTAAGAAGAGAGCTGAAGCTGTACGTGACCTGATGGTGAACGAATTCGGTGTACCTGCTTCTCAACTGAAGGTTGATTACAAGGGTGGTGTAGGCAATATGTTCTACGATGACGCTAAGTTGAGCCGTGTTGCTATCGTGGAAGAATAATCCACAGTTGAAATAATAGAATAAAAGAGACGTTTCCTTTCGCGGGAAGCGTCTTTTTTGTATTTTTGTACCCCATATGAGCAGAATAGTAGCTATAGATTATGGAAGGAAGCGCACAGGGATAGCTGTGAGCGATACGTTACAACTGATTGCAAACGGGTTGACAACTGTACCCACGCATGAACTTCTGAACTTTATCGGCGAGTATGTGGCAAAAGAACCGGTAGAGCGGATTATTATAGGATTGCCCAAGCAGATGAATAATGAAGCTTCGGAAAATATGAAGAACATCGAACCCTTTGTTCGTTCATTGAAGAAACGTTTCCCGGAACTTCCTGTAGAATATGTGGACGAACGTTTCACATCTGTTCTCGCGCACCGTACGATGCTGGAAGCCGGACTGAAAAAGAAAGACCGGCAAAACAAAGCATTGGTGGATGAGATAAGTGCCACTATTATTCTGCAAACATATTTGGAGAGTAAACGTTTTTAATAATAAGACAGAGAATAATTTAATTTTTTAGTAGAGTATAAAGTATGATTTTACCAATTTATGTATATGGCCAGCCTGTTTTGAGAAAGGTGGCAGAGGACATAACCCCGGAGTATCCGAACCTGAAAGAGCTGATCGCGAATATGTTTGAAACAATGGTGCACGCCGATGGCGTGGGACTGGCCGCTCCGCAGATCGGCTTGCCTATCCGTGTCGTTACGATTACATTAGATCCGCTTTCGGAAGACTATCCGGAATTTAAGGATTTTAATAAAGCTTATATCAATCCTCATATCATCGAAGTGGGTGGGGAGGAAGTCAGTATGGAAGAAGGCTGTCTGAGTCTGCCCGGCATTCATGAGTCTGTGAAAAGAGGAAATAAGATCCGTGTGAAATACATGGACGAGAACTTTGTAGAGCATGATGAAGTGGTGGAAGGCTATCTGGCAAGGGTGATGCAGCATGAGTTCGACCATCTGGACGGAAAGATGTTTATCGACCACCTTTCGCCGTTGCGCAAACAAATGATAAGAGGAAAATTAAATACGATGCTGAAAGGAAAAGCGCGTAGTTCATATAAGATGAAACAGGTGAAATAAAGATAAAAAACGTTTATATCCCTGTTAAGTAAGCGAAAAGCATTATTTTTGTTTCGTTTACAAGCATAAAATATCAATGATTAAAAGAATACTAACAGTTTTATTGCTGTTCCCCACACTGGTTTGTGCTCAGATTAATACGGAGCGGGTGATGACTATTGCCCGCAATGCGCTGTATTTTGAGGACTACGTGCTTTCTATTCAGTATTTCAACCAGGTAATTAATGCGAAACCATATTTGTATGAGCCTTATTTTTTCAGGGCGCTGGCAAAGGTGAACCTGGAGGATTATCAAGGAGCGGAAGCGGATTGTGACGAGGCTATCAAACGGAATCCGTTTGTAGTAGGTGCATATCAGGTTCGTGGACTGGCACGGATTCGTCAGAGTAAATTCGACGGGGCGATTGAGGATTATCAGAAAGCATTGCATTATGATCCCGAAAACATCACCTTGTGGCATAATCTGACCTTGTCGCATATTCAGAAAAAGGATTATGACGCAGCCAAGGAGGATTTGGAGAGCTTGCTGAAAGTTTCTCCGCGCTATACACGTGCCTATCTGATGAGGGGAGAGGTTTCTTTGCAGCAGAAGGATACGGTTGCGGCACTGAAGGACTTTAATACGGCTCTCGAACTGGATAAGTATGATCCGGACGCATGGTCGGCAAGGGCTATTGTCCGCTTGCAGCAGTCCAACTATGCAGAAGCGGAATCGGATTTGGACCGTGCGATTCATCTGAGCGCGAAGAACGCGGGTAATTATATAAATCGTGCTTTGGCCAGATTCCATCAGAATAATCTGAGGGGTGCTATGAGCGATTATGACCTGGCTTTGGATATTGATCCCAATAACTTTATCGGGCATTATAACCGTGGTTTGCTTCGTGCCCGTGTCGGGGATGACAACCGCGCTATCGAGGACTTCGATTTTGTGATTCAGATGGAACCTGATAATATGATGGCTATCTTTAACCGTGCGCTGCTTCGTGCTCAGACGGGAGATTACCGTGGCGCTATCAAAGACTATACAACAGTTATCGACCAGTATCCGAACTTCCTCGCTGGATATTATCATCGTGCGGAAGCCCGCAAGAAGATCGGCGACAAGAAGGGGGCCGAACAGGATGACTTCAAACTGTTGAAGGCTCAGCTTGATAAGCAGAATGGAGGGACGAACAAAGATGTTGCCCAGAATAAGGATAAAGAAAACCAGGGCGGCGAGAACGGTGACGAAAGCGAGGAAGGAAAAACCCGTAAGAAGTCTGACAAGAACATGAACAACTATCGCAAGATTGTGATTGCCGATGATTCTGAAGCGGATCAACGCTATACAAGTGATTATCGCGGACGCGTACAGGATAAGAATGTGAACATAAAACTGGAACCGATGTTTGCCTTGACTTATTATGAAAAGTCGAGCGAAGTGAAGCGTTCGGTGAATTTCCATAAGTTTATTGAAGACCTGAATCTGTCGAATGTACTTCCGAAGCGTATCCGTATTACAAATATGGAGGCCCCGCTGACGGAAGAACAGGTGAAATTCCATTTTGCCCTGATTGATGCGCATACATCGGCTATTGTGGACGATGACAAGAGTGCTCCGAAGCGTTTTGCCCGTGCCATTGACTTTTATCTGGTACAGGATTTCTCCAGTGCGGTTGCCGACCTGACTCAGGCGATATTGCTGGACGGCGATTTCTTCCCGGCCTATTTCATGCGTGCACTGATTCGTTGCAAACAACTGGAATATCAGAAGGCTGAACAGGCTGCCGAAGCGGATATGCCGAGTGGCGCTGCTGCCAAGGAAGTGAGTGCGGTGGATTATGAAGTTGTCAGAAAGGACCTGGATAAGGTGATAACTCTGGCTCCGGACTTCGTTTACGCTTATTATAACCGTGCCAATGTGGCGGCTATGCTGAAAGATTACAGGGCTGCGATTGTTGATTACGATAAGGCGATTCAGCTGTCTCCGGACTTTGCTGACGCTTATTTCAACCGGGGACTAACGCATATTTTCCTGGGTAATAATAAGGCGGGAATCTCAGATTTGAGCAAGGCCGGTGAACTAGGAGTTGTTTCTGCTTACAATGTGATCAAGCGTTTCACGGATCAGACAGAATAACATTTTTTTGATAAAAAATAGAAAACTCAAAAGATTTCGTTACTTTTGCGTTCTCATTATGAAAATATAACATCATCATATTATGATAAAGATAACATTTCCCGATGGCTCCGTTCGTGAGTATAACGAAGGAGTGAACGGTTTACAGATTGCAGAAAGTATCAGTTCGCGCTTGGCACAGGATGTACTTGCATGTGGCGTGAACGGTGAGACTTATGATTTAGGACGTCCTATTAATGAAGATGCTGATTTCGTACTTTACAAATGGGACGATGAAGAAGGCAAACATGCATTTTGGCACACAAGCGCCCACTTGCTGGCTGAAGCTTTGCAGGAACTTTATCCGGGTATCCAGTTTGGTATCGGACCGGCTATCGAAAACGGTTTCTACTATGATGTGGATCCGGGAGAAGCTGTGATTAAAGAAAGTGACCTGCCTGCTATCGAAGCAAAGATGCTTGAATTGTCGGCAAAGAAAGAAGCGGTAGTCAGAGAAAGTATTTCGAAGACGGACGCTCTGAAAATGTTTGGCGACCGTGGCGAAACGTATAAATGTGAATTGATTTCAGAACTGGAAGACGGACATATTACTACCTATACCCAGGGTGCGTTTACTGACCTTTGCCGTGGGCCTCACTTGATGACGACTGCGCCGATCAAGGCTATCAAGCTGACAACTGTTGCCGGTGCTTACTGGCGCGGTCACGAAGACCGTAAGATGTTGACCCGTATCTATGGTATCACATTCCCGAAAAAGAAAATGCTGGATGAATATCTGGTGTTGCTGGAAGAAGCCAAGAAACGTGACCACCGTAAGATCGGTAAGGAAATGCAGTTGTTTATGTTCTCTGAAACAGTAGGTAAGGGACTTCCGATGTGGTTGCCGAAAGGTACTGCACTGCGTTTGCGTTTGCAAGAGTTCTTGCGTCGTATCCAGACCCGCTATGACTATCAGGAAGTAATTACTCCGCCTATCGGTAATAAGTTGCTGTATGTGACTTCCGGTCACTATGCAAAATACGGTAAGGATGCGTTCCAGCCGATCCATACTCCGGAAGAAGGAGAGGAGTATTTCCTGAAACCGATGAACTGTCCGCATCACTGCGAGATATATAAGAATTTCCCGCGTTCATACAAGGACCTTCCGTTGCGTATTGCAGAATTCGGTACGGTTTGCCGTTATGAACAAAGTGGTGAGCTTCACGGTTTAACTCGTGTACGCAGCTTTACTCAGGATGACGCACATATTTTCTGTCGTCCGGATCAGGTGAAAGATGAGTTCCTCCGTGTGATGGATATCATTTCTATCGTGTTCCGTTCGATGAATTTCCAGAATTTCGAGGCTCAGATATCACTCCGTGATAAAGTGAACCGTGAAAAATACATCGGTAGCGATGACAACTGGGAGAAAGCTGAACAGGCGATTATCGAGGCTTGTGAGGAAAAAGGCCTGCCGGCTAAGATTGAGTACGGTGAAGCTGCTTTCTATGGTCCCAAGCTCGACTTTATGGTGAAAGATGCCATCGGCCGCCGTTGGCAGTTGGGAACCATTCAGGTAGACTATAACTTGCCGGAACGTTTTGAACTGGAATATATGGGCTCTGACAACCAGAAGCACCGTCCGGTGATGATTCACCGTGCACCATTCGGATCAATGGAACGTTTTGTGGCTGTATTGATCGAACACACTGCCGGTAAGTTCCCGTTGTGGCTGACTCCGGATCAGGTAGCTATCCTGCCGATCAGTGAAAAGTTCAATGAGTATGCAGAGCAAGTGAAGATGTATCTGAAAATGCATGAAATCCGTGCTATTGTGGATGATCGTAACGAAAAGATCGGCCGCAAGATCCGTGACAATGAAATGAAACGCATTCCTTATATGCTGATTGTGGGTGAAAAAGAAGCTGAAAATGGTGAAGTTTCTGTTCGCAGACAAGGGGAAGGCGACAAAGGAACCATGAAATATGAAGAATTTGCTAAAATTTTGAACGAAGAAGTTCAGAATATGATAAATAAATGGTAACTTTGCAGCCGTTTCATGATAAATATTTAGTAGAACAATAAAAAAATCAAACTAGGAAGTAAACGTTTTTAATGAAGAATGACACTTTAAAAGGGCAATATAGAATCAATGAACAGATTCGTGCCAAAGAAGTCCGCATCGTGGGCGACGAGATTGAACCGAAAGTATATCCTATCTTTCAGGCCTTGAAAATGGCTGAAGAGAAAGAGCTGGATCTAGTTGAAATTTCCCCCAATGCTCAACCTCCTGTTTGTCGTATTATTGATTACTCTAAATTTCTTTATCAATTAAAGAAACGCCAGAAGGAGCAGAAAGCGAAGCAGGTAAAAGTGAACGTAAAGGAAATCCGTTTCGGACCGCAGACTGACGATCATGATTACAACTTTAAGCTGAAACATGCCAGAGGATTCCTGGAAGACGGGGATAAAGTGAAGGCATATGTATTCTTTAAGGGGCGTTCCATCCTTTTCAAGGAACAAGGTGAAGTGTTATTGCTTCGTTTTGCCAACGATCTTGAAGATTTTGCAAAGGTGGATCAGATGCCGGTACTTGAAGGTAAGCGTATGACAATCCAGCTTTCTCCGAAGAAAAAGGAAATGCCTAAAAAACCGGCGGCTTCCAAACCGGTAACTCAGGGACAGAAGGCTGAAAAGCCGGAAGCGGGCGAGGAAGAATAAAAAAGAATGAATGCGTGGCGCGCAGGTATAGTGCGTCACCATTATATATTTAATAATTTTAAAAACAAGTAAGATGCCAAAGATGAAGACTAACTCCGGTTCTAAAAAAAGGTTTACCCTTACCGGAACAGGTAAAATCAAAAGAAAGCACGCTTTTCACAGTCACATTTTGACTAAGAAATCGAAAAAGAGAAAAAGAAATCTGTGCTACTCTACAACTGTTGATACAACAAATGTAAGCCAGGTTAAGGAACTCTTAGCAATGAAGTAATCAAAAGCGTACAAAGTATTATTAAAGTATTAACCGAATGCTTTAGCCTGAAGTTCGTTGCGTGAAGTAACGGCGCTAACATTCAAAAAAAGTAAAACTATGCCAAGATCAGTAAATCATGTTGCTTCAAAAGCAAGAAGAAAGAAAATTTTGAAATTAACCAGAGGTTACTTTGGTGCAAGAAAAAATGTATGGACCGTAGCTAAAAACACTTGGGAAAAGGGTTTGACTTACGCGTTCCGTGACCGTAGAAATAAGAAAAGAAACTTCCGCGCTCTTTGGATACAACGTATCAACGCTGCTGCACGTCTTGAAGGAATGTCTTATTCTAAATTGATGGGCGGTTTGCACAAAGCCGGTATTGAAATAAATCGTAAGGTTTTGGCTGATTTAGCTATGAATCATCCGGAAGCTTTCAAAGCTGTAGTTGCTAAAGCAAAAGCTGCTTAAGTTTCAATAGTTTAGGATTTACAAAGTGTCAGTTATCGATCCGATAACTGGCACTTTTCTTTTGTTAGGCGGAGAGAAAGGATGAAAAAAAATGTTAGTGGACGAACAAATTCTTTCTTTTTCTTGCTATTCTCAGAGAATCTTATTACATTTGTGATAGAAAAATATTAGCCGTATCGACTGGATCGGGAAACTCTTCAAATTAATCTGATGCACCGAGAAAGCTTCGTTCTTCAATGGCGGGCCACATCCTTCGGGACAGCTTTAAGCCGGTGGATTACAAAGAGGGCGAGCGCTCAAATCTTGTTCTATCAGAGTTTCATCACATCGTCGATGCGGCTTTTTTATATACTCTTCTATGATATTTTATTTCTCAGGTACAGGTAACTCTAAATGGATTGCTAATCAGCTTTCTAAAGAACAACAGGAAGATTTGTTTTTTATCCCGGACGCATGGAAGAATGACACATGGGAGTTCTCTTTGCGGGAGGATGAGAAGATCGGTTTTGTCTTTCCGGTCTATTCGTGGGCGCCTCCCGTGATTGTACAGGAGTTTATTCGGAAGCTGGTTCTGAAGGGGTATGAGCAGCAATATCTGTTCTTTGTGTGTTCGTGTGGAGACGATACGGGGCTGACCCGGCAGGTGATGGAAAAGGCATTGGCTGCGAGGGGATGGAGATGTAATGCGGGCTTTTCTGTAATTATGCCCAATAACTATGTGTTGTTCCCCGGATTTGATGTGGATAGCAAGGAACTGGAAAAGAAAAAACTGGCAGAAGCGGTTCCGGCTCTTGAAAAAGTCAGTAGACTGATAACCGGGAGAGAAACTGTCTTTGCATGTAAGGAGGGGAGTTTGCCTTTTATCAAGACGAGGATCATCAATCCGTTATTTGTTCGTTATCAGATGTCTCCCAAACCTTTCCATGCAACGAGTGAGTGCATCGGGTGCAAGCGCTGTGAAAAAAGTTGTCCGGTAGGGAATATAACGATGAAGGAAAGAAGACCGGTTTGGGGAAAGAATTGCACCGCCTGTCTGGCATGTTATCATGTGTGCCCTCAGCATGCGGTGCAATATGGTAAAAAGACAAAAGGCAAGGGGCATTATTTTAACCCCGACTCAGCTTATTGATCTTTTATTTTAATACAGCAGTTGGATAAGTCTTCGATTATGGCAAGGCTTTCTACTCTGACACCTTTCTCTTCCAGTATTTTACGTCCATTTTGGAAGGCTTTTTCGATAATGAACCCCATGCCTACCAATTTTGCTCCGGATTGCTCTATGAGGTCGAGAATGCCTAATGCGGCATTTCCGTAGGCAAGGAAATCATCAACAAAAAGAACATTGTCATTTGGGGTCAGAAAATCGGCACTGATCACTACTTCATAATCACGGTCTTTGGTGAACGAGTGTACGGTAGTGCTTAGTGCGTTCTGAATCGTTTTGGGTGATTTCTTTTTGGCGAATACAACCGGTAAGTCCATGAGATAGCCCGTCATGATGGCAGGAGCGATACCGCTTGCTTCGATAGTCATGATCTTGTTTACGTTTGTGGCTGCAAAGCGGCGGACAAATTCTACTCCGATGGATTTCATCAGGACAGGATCCATCTGGTGATTGATAAAACCATCTACTTTAAGGATGCCTCCTTCGTAGCATTTTCCGTCCTGCAGAATTCTTTTTTTTAGTAATTGCATTATAATCTGATAATTAAATAATGTGCTAATATGCCATTTGTTACTGATATCATACAGTATTGGGTTGGCATATTAGCATATCGGGCATTTGAATATTTATTTGTTGTCTCTTAAGTCCTTCACTCTGACGGCTTTCCCCTCGCTCTGCGGGAGAGACCCTTTCTTTACTAGTTTTACTTTCGGGGTAACCAGTATTTCATCTTTTAATTGACGGATAATATCTCTGCGGATCTTTTCCAGTTCGATATAGTTGTCTGTAGAAAGATCGCTTAATTCCACTTCGACGATCATCTCATCCTGATTGTTGACTGTCTCCAGCGTAATCAGATAATTGCTGCCTAATTCGGGGAACTGAACCAGAATCTTTTCGACTTGCATGGGGAAGATGTTGACTCCCTTGATGATAAACATATCGTCGCTGCGTCCCTTGATCCGGTCGATGCGGAGATGGGTGCGGCCGCACGGACATTTTCCGGGTAGTATACGGGTAAGGTCGCGGGTGCGGTAGCGGATAAGCGGCATCATTTCACGGTCAAGTGTAGTGAGTACCAATTCGCCGATTTCTCCTTCGGGAACGGGTTCTCCTGTTTCAGGATCGATGATTTCTACCAGATAGCAATCTTCCCAGAAGTGCATTCCGTTCTGCTCCTGGCATTCGAAGGCAACACCGGGGCCGTTCATTTCCGTCATACCGAAACTATTATATGCTTTCACATTGAGCATCCGTTCTATTTTACGGCGCTGTTCGTCAGTATGCGGTTCGGCACCGATCACCAAGGTTTTCAGGGTTGTTTCTCTCGGGTCGATACCTTCTTCCTGAAATACTTCGGCAAGACGGATAGCGTAGCTTGGGATGGCGTGTAAGGCGGTAGTCTTAAAGTCACTGATGAATTTAATTTGCCGTTTACTGTTTCCGGCTGCGGCAGGTACGGTAAGGCACCCAAGGCGTTCTGCACCATATTGGAAACCTAATCCACCTGTAAACATTCCATATCCGGAGCTGTTCTGGAAGACATCTGTCTTGCGGATCCCCACCATGTAAAGGCAACGGGCTACCAGATTTGCCCATGAGTCGAGGTCATGTTGTGAATGTACGATGACTGTCGGGTTTCCTGTAGTTCCACTGGAAGAGTGGATACGTACACCGTCGCTTTTCATATTGCCAGCCACTAGTCCGAAAGGATAGTTGGCACGCATATCCGATTTAGTGGTGAAAGGAATTTTGCGGATGTCGTCCAGTGACTGGATACTATCTCCGGTGATGCCGTTTTTGCTGAAAACCTCTTTGTAATAAGGTGAGTTTGCGGCTATGTTAATCGTTTTTTTAAGTCGCTGAAGTTGCAGTTCCTGCAACTTCTCGCGACTCATGATTTCAATTTCTTCTTCCCAGTATTGTGTACTCATGATTGTGATAGTTATTGCATTAGCTTTTCCGCAATTTCCTTGCCGGCAGCCAGTGCTTTAAGATTCATTTCGACAATAGCTTCTCCTTTGCGCAGGAAGATTTCGCGGATACTGTCTTGTACTTTCTCGTAATCGATGCCGAGGAACGGAATGGTTGCACCCAGCAAAACGATATTGGCAACTCGTGCAGAACCTACTTTTTTGGCTACTTTATCCACGTTCAGTACGATCTTATGCGGCAATTTGTTGATTTCAGCCATTACTTTGTCTTCTTCCGGATAATTGGGGATGTTGACAAACGGAGTTTCGTTGGTTACCAGCCATCCTTCCGGACTGAGATAGGGGAGATAGCGCAGACCTTCCATCGGTTCGAGCGAAATGATAAGGTCGCATTTGCCGGATGGTATCAGATCCGAAGCAATCGGTTTGTCGCTGATGCGGAGATTGGACTGAACGTCTCCGCCACGCTGGCTCATTCCGTGTACTTCTGCTTGCTTCATGTAAAGTCCTTCTTTCAAAGCAGCTTTACCAATAACTGTAGCGATGGACAAAATACCCTGTCCACCTACTCCTGATAATATAATGTCTTTTTTCATGGCTTACTTACTTCTTTTTTTGCGTGCTAATGTTTGAATACACTCTCTGCGCGGGATGATAACGGATACACCGTTGTATTCGATTTCTTCGCGTATGATCTGTCTCATTTCCTCGTGGTTCTTCTTCAATGGAACAACGACACGGATATGGGCAGGTTCGACTCCTAAACCGATACAGATGGATTCAATACGTCCTGTGCCCGCAGAGTCCTGACCACCGGTCATTGCTGTTGTCTCATTGTCTGAAATGACAATAACGACATTGGCATTTTCGTTGACGCAATCCAGCAAACCTGTCATTCCGGAGTGAGTAAATGTAGAGTCACCGATTACAGCTACGGACGGATGAAGGCCTCCGTCGGCCGCACCTTTCGCCATTGTGATGGAAGCTCCCATGTCTACGCATGAATTGATGGCGTTGAACGGAGCGTTGGCTCCCAGCGTATAGCAACCGATGTCGCTGAATACTTTATGGGAAGGATATTCTTCTTTGAGTACTTCTGTCAGTGTGACGTACATATCACGGTGTCCGCATCCTTCACACAGTGCGGGAGGACGCATTTCGACTACAGAAGGGACGCCGAATTCCGATTTGTTTTCTTTGCCGACCGCGCGTGCTACAGAGTCTGGATTTAATTCTCCGTCTTGTGACAGTGTGCCGTCCAGACGTCCTTTTACTTTGATACCAATGCCCAGATAGCCTTTCAGATGTTTTTCAACGAATGGCTGTCCGTCTTCCAGTACCAGAATCTCGTCGCAGGATTCAACCAATTGCAGCAATTGCTTTTTAGGCAATGGATACTGGCCGATCTTAAGTACCGGGTATTCACAACCTTCCGGATAGTTTTCCATCAGATAATTGTAGCCGATACCGCAAGCGACGATTCCCAGTTTTTTGTTAGGGCCGTCTATGTATTTGTTGTAAGGAGATTCCTCGGAAGCTTTGATGAATTCGTCCTGGCGGGCAAGCAATACTTTATAGCGTTTGCGGGCATTTCCCGGCAACAGGATAAACTGACGGGGATCTTCACTGAATGAAATGCTGTTCTGTGGCTTCTGCTCTTTGCGCTCTACTCCGGAACGGGAGTGTGCGAGGCGGGTGACCATACGCATTAAGATCGGTTCGCCTGTTTTCTCAGAGAATTCGAATCCGTTGTATACCATGTCATATGCTTCCTGCTGGTTGCTGGGCTCGTACATCGGTATCAGGGAGAAGTCTCCGTAGAAGCGGCTGTCCTGTTCATTCTGTGAAGAGTGCATGCTGGGGTCGTCTGCCGCTATCACAATCAGTCCTCCCTTCACACCCGTGATGGCAGAATTGACGAAACAGTCTGCAGCCACATTCATGCCTACATGCTTCATGCACACTAAGGCGCGTTTGCCTACAAATGACATACCCAGTGCGGCTTCCATGGCAGTTTTTTCGTTGGCACACCAACGATTATGTATGTTCTGCTCAGTGGTTATAGGCGCCATTTGGATATATTCAGTAATCTCAGTTGAAGGAGTACCGGGGTAGGCATATACACCTGAAAGTCCGGCATCCAGTGCAGCTTGTGCAATGGCTTCATCGCCAAGTAAGAGTTGCTTGCTCATATATTTCCTTTATTAGTGTTGATCACAGTTTGTTATTATATCGGGCAAAGATAGCCTTTTTGGCTCGTTTTATCACAAAATTACTTGAAAATCTTTCTTTCATTAAGTGCTTTCCAATATTTTCTTGCATTTGCCATGTGGTCGGCATAATTGGATGCGAAATTGTGAGTACCTGAAAAATCTTCTTTCGCACACATGTAAATGTAATTGTGTTTCGTGTAGTTTAATACACTGTCCAAGCCCTTTTTAGAGGGGATGCGGATAGGTCCCGGAGGTAAACCGCTGTTGATATAAGTGTTGTAGGGAGAGTTGACTTTCAGATGCTCATTGGTGATGCGTCGCAGCCCGAAATCCTGTAAAGCGAACTTGATGGTAGGGTCTGCCTGCAGGGGCATACCTGTGTGCAGGCGGTTGATGTATAGTCCGGCTACCATCGGCTTTTCTTCGTTGTTGTTGGTTTCTTCTTCAACAATGGAGGCGAGGGTGCAGACTTCTTCCGGTGTCATGCCGATAGCGGTTGCCTGGGCAAGACGTTCGTCATTCCAGAATCGTTTGTGTTCTGTCTGCATACGTTTGAAGAAGTCGTCGACACTCATATCCCAATATACCTGATAGGTCTCGGGGATGAAAAGACAGGGCATGGTGACCGGCGTATACCCCATTTCGGCCTGAAAAGCGGAATCGAATAGTTGGCGGGCTATTTCGGCGGAGTCGATCATCAGTTGCTTGCCGATGCTTCGCGCCAGCCGGTCTAGTGTCCGTACGCTTCCGATAGTGAGATTCATCGGTTCCTGATAACCTCTGAAGAAGCGGCTGAATACATGGTATACGTTTTCGTTGGGGCGGATGGCATAACGTCCGGTATGTATATTCTGGTCGAATTTTCTATATTTTGCCATCCATTGAAATCCGGTGAATTTGTTGACATGACCGGTTTGTCTGATCTTATTGTAGATTGAATCTGCCGTGTCATCCCGGTCTACATATACATAGACGGTTTTGGAGGGATGAAACTGAGGAGCAAAGAGATAATAATAGACTGTTCCTCCGGCAATGGCGCAAAGAAGGAGAGCTCCGGTCAGAACGGATAATAAGATATTTCTTGTTTTCTTTTTCATCTTGTGACGTAACTTTAAAAATTGCGTCAAAGATAGGAAGATTTTGGATAGGAGCGATTCCTTTCAACGGTGAATAGTTGAAATTCGGCTGATTTTGTCAACTATTAGCGTGGCCACTGGTAATAATCGGCATTGGCTTCTACTGCATTTTCTATTTCATCGGGCAGGGGAGAGAAGAAGTCCATATGGGTAAGTTTCTCGATGCTGTCAATTGATACCGCATAGGTGGAAAGAGGCTCTACCGCCTGTCTGTTGTTGAATAAGAACCCGATGCCACGAGCCGGTTTGACAAAAGGAGAGAGGATTACTTTGAAGAATCGTTCGGGCACTGCCACCTTATTTTTTCCGATGGTCTTGGACGGCTTGTCGATGATAGGGCCGCATATGATGATGATGGCACTATCGGCTACCGCCCAGTCTCTTATTTTTTCTTCCAGATTTTTCCAGCCTCTTCTGTTCAGCTGAGGATGCTGCGGACACATATTGCTGAAATAGAAGGATTCTTTCATGACATCCGGACTCCATTTCATGTCGGCGGCCGGTGCCATATGTCCTTTGTCATATCCTGAGCGTGCATAATCCGCATTGGTCGCAATGGCGCCTTTTACTAAAGGATCGGCGATGAAGTTGTCACCTCTCTTTTCTTTTCCTTTGGTTTCCTGGCGGGTCAGCTCGTAAGAAACCCAATTCGGAATCTTTAGATCTTTATTGTAGGAAACCGTATAACCTTTATGACGAATGATCTGCTCCTGACGGGGAATCAATGAAATGGGAATCTCTAAATCTTTGCCGGATGGAGTGGGGAGGGAAACGGAAGTCTCTATCTGCGGTTTGCTACTGTGCTGGACACTGTATTGCTGATAATACAGATAAAGCCCGTAACAAATGGGAATAAGTACGATGATAGCGATAATACACCCTAATCTTTGATTGGAATGTGACTTCTTTTTCTTAAATAATCTCCTGCTCTTACCTCGTTTCATGCGATTTGCTTTGGGGGTTAATAAGAAAAGCGCTAACTATTCTGTAGTTAGCGCTTTATTGTCAAGAGCCGCTAGCCAGACTTGAACTGGCGACCTACGCGTTACGAATGCGTTGCTCTACCAACTGAGCTATAGCGGCGGTTTGTTTCTCGTTTACGGCGTGCAAAATTACAGCTTTATTTGAGAAAACAAAAGGATTCTGAATATTTTTTGAGCTTTAATTTAAAATCTTCCTTTACCATAACTCTTTGCATAAAGTAACGGTAGTTTAACTTTCGAACATTCTGCTGCGTGCCAGCATACACGCGCCTACAATACCTGCTTTATCCTTCAATTTGGATGTAATGATGGCAGAGTCTTTGTTGACCAGATTGAGTGAATACTTACGTACCGCTGTTTTGATGGGTTGGGTGATATAATCTCCCGTTAAAGATAAAGTTCCGCCTATAATGACCAGTTCCGGATTGAAGATATTGATTAATCCTGCAATTTGTTTTCCCAGCTTTTGCCCTATTTCTTCAACAATTTCAATACAAAGCAGATCTTCCTTGTTGACGGCTGTGATGATTTCGTCAAGCGTGATGGGGTCTTCTTCACCGGATATTCGGGTGGAAAGAATAGAGCTTTCTCCGCTTTTAATACGCTCCAAAAGAATGCGATGAAGGGCAGAGCCGGATGCTTCTGTTTCTAGACACCCTTTTTTGCCGCAATGGCAGATGATTTCATTGTCGTATGCATTGACGTGACCGAACTCTCCCGAGAAACCGGATTTTCCTGTGTAGACTTTGCCGTCGATAATGATTCCGATGCCGACTCCCCAGCTGACGTTGACGAAAATAATATCTTTTTCTCCTTTTACACACCCTTGCATATATTCTCCGTAAGTCATGGCACGGGTGTCGTTGTCGATGGTTACTTTATGACCCAGCTTTTCCGATAGGACATCCGCCAACGGGCGTTCCTCAAAATTGAACTGGCTAAAACTATATCCGGATTCCGGATTTACTCGTCCCGATACATTTACATTGATATTTAAGATCTTCTCCTTATTAATAGGGAGCTTTTTGATGAAGTTGAGAATGAGTTTGCACAACTCGTTCATCCCTTCTATCGAATTCTCAAATTTATAGGGGATATTCATTTTTAGCTCTACCATATCACCTTTAAAATTGATCAGTCCGATATTGACTGCAAATCTTTTGATGTCTACACCTATAAAATAACCGGATTCCGGATTCAATCCATAGAGATTCGGGTGGCGTCCACCGCTGGTTTCCAGTTTTCCGTAATCATTGATATATCCGTCCTCACACATTTCACCGATAAACTTGGTGACTGTGGGCACGCTTAGATCTAGTTCTTTTGAAAGATCGGGAATAGTGGAACTACCATTATATATATAATGTGTAATGATCCTCTTTTTAACGAGGGCATTTTTAGAGCCCATTTCTATTTCTTTCAAGAATTGTTGGTTCATACGTCTCTTATATTTTGTAATATCTACAAAGATAATTAATTTTTTTATTAACTAATAAGGTTCTTGATGAAAAAATTAGAATTGAATCTGAGATGATGCTGTGCTGATTCCTTATAGGAAGTGAATTCTCTCATTGATAGTTATTTGAAATCTTCTTATATAATAAGGTAATAAGGGTACTGGTATCTGAATAGCTTCATATTTATAGTCTTATTAATGAATAAAGAGGCAAAAAACAACTTTGTTAATAAAATATTTTATTATCTATTGTTTATTTAATAAATATAGCTATATTTGTACCGTGATATTAATTAAGATGTACCGTAACCAAATCGTATTATGATGAAAAACTTATTCCAAATACTCTGTGGGCTATTTCTGGTGGTATCATACTCTTCTTGTATGCACTCAGAGGAAGATAAGGTAGATGTACTTATTATAGGTGGAGGTGCCAGTGGTGTAACATCCGGCATCCAGTCTGCTCGTATGGGAGCCAATACGCTGATTCTCGAAGAAAGCACCTGGTTGGGTGGTATGCTGACTTCTGCCGGTGTGAGTGCTGTGGATGGAAATTACAGATTGCCTGCCGGACTTTGGGGAGAATTTAAGAATAGATTGTCTGATTATTATGGTGGGCTAGATTCTTTGAAGACGGGTTGGGTGAGCAATGTATTGTTTGAACCGTCAGTTGGAAATAAGATTCTTCACGAAATGGTAGCGGCGGAAAATAATCTAAAAGTCTGGAAACAGGCTTGCCTTGAAGAAGTAAAAAGAACAGGAGACGAGTGGATTGCTAAAGTGAAGGTGGAAGGACAAGGTGTGAAGACGGTTCGGGCGAAGATCATGATTGATGCCACCGAATTGGGCGATGTGGCAAAAATGTGTGGAGTGAAGTATGATATTGGTATGGAAAGCAGAGATGACACGCACGAGGATATCGCTCCGGAAAAGAAGAATAATATTGTGCAGGATATTACCTATGTTGCCATATTAAAAGATTATGGTAAGGATGTGACTATTCCGGAACCTGAAGGATACGATCCTAAAGAATTTGCCTGTGCCTGTGCCAGTCCGGTATGCATAACTCCTAAAGAGCCGGATCGCGTCTGGTCTAAAGATATGATGATTACCTACGGGCGGTTGCCGAATCATAAATATATGATTAATTGGCCGATAGAAGGTAATGATTATTATATTAATCTGATTGAAATGACTCCGGAAGAGCGCTTGAAAGCGTTGGAATATGCGAAACATTATACGATGTGCTTTGTCTACTTCCTGCAACATGAGCTGGGATATAATACACTTGGATTGGCGGATGATGAATATCCGACAGAGGATAAATTACCCTTTATCCCTTATCATAGAGAGTCCAGAAGAATTCACGGATTAGTCCGCTTTAACTTGAATCATGCACTCAATCCATATACGCAGGATGAAAAGCTGTACCGTACTTGTATTGCTGTGGGCGATTATCCGGTAGATCATCATCATACTCGTTATCATGGTTATGAAGAGTTGCCTAATCTGTATTTTCATCCGATCCCTTCGTATGGGTTGCCGTTAGGTACATTGATTCCCCAGGCGGTGGACGGGCTGATTGTAGCAGAGAAATCTATTTCCGTATCGAATATTATGAATGGAACGACTCGTTTGCAGCCGGTTGTATTGCAGATCGGTCAGGCGGCGGGAGCTCTGGCTGCACTAGCTGTGAAGAATAATCAGAAGATAAGTGATATTTCCGTTCGTGATGTTCAGAATGCTATTCTGGATGCTAAAGGATATTTGCTTCCTTATCTGGATGTCCCTGTCTCGGATGCGAAGTTTGCTTCTTATCAGCGGATTGGCTCTACGGGGATTCTGAAAGGAGTCGGTAAGAATGTGGATTGGTCCAATCAGACTTGGTTGAGAGCGGATACGGTATTGCTGGCGTCAGAACTGGATGGTCTGTTTGAAGTGTATCCGGCTGCCAAAGATGAATTCACAAAAACAGGAGCGGATAAATTAAGTATTGAGGAGGCAGTTCAACTTGTTCAGAAGATAGTAGAAACGGAAAAACTAAATACTACTGTTGACCCGCAAGCGCTTTGGAAAGCATACGGAATGCAAGAACCGGATTTGAAACGGAATATTTTGAGAGGGGAGATGGCTGTAATGATTGATCAGGTATTGGATCCTTTCAATAAAAAACAGATCGATATCACTGGTAAGTATATTCAATAGGTTAACATATATCCAAGTAAAAACAAAAAATTAAAACTATGGAAACTAATAATCGTAGAGATTTCTTAAAGAAGGCAGCTTTGGCCGGAGCTTCCGCTTTGGTTGCCCCTTCATTATTTGCAGCTGACGGAGAGGGGAGAGGGGAACTCTCCCCGAAGATCAAGGCTGGCGATTTGGAAAGCAAATTGATTGTTCCCAAAAATAATGGCTTAAAAATTACAGGAACTTTTTTGGATGAAATATCTCATGATATTCCTCATCAGAACTGGGGGGAGAAAGAATGGGATCTGGATTTTCAGCATATGAAAAGAATCGGTATCGATACAGTGATTATGATTCGTTCCGGTTATCGTAAGTTTATGACTTACCCTTCACCCTATTTGCTGAAAAAAGGATGCTATATGCCGTCGGTTGATTTGGTAGATATGTATTTGCGTCTGGCGGAGAAGTATAACATGAAATTTTATTTTGGTTTGTATGATTCAGGACGGTATTGGGATACAGGTGATTTAAGTTGGGAGATTGAGGATAACAAGTATGTGATTGATGAGGTTTGGAAGATGTACGGAGAGAAGTATAAAAGTTTTGGAGGCTGGTACATCAGCGGCGAGATTAGCCGCGCCACGAAAGGGGCTATTGATGCTTTCCGCGCTATGGGAAAGCAATGTAAAGATGTATCGAACGGACTCCCGACTTTTATCTCTCCGTGGATTGATGGCAAAAAGGCTATTATGGGAACAGGGAAACTGACAAGAGAAGATGCGGTTTCTGTACAACAACACGAAAAAGAATGGAATGAAATTTTTGATGGAATTCATGAAGTGGTAGATGCTTGTGCTTTTCAGGATGGACATATCGATTATGATGAGTTGGATGCGTTCTTTACTGTAAATAAAAAATTAGCAGATAAGTATGGCATGCAATGCTGGACCAATGCCGAGTCTTTTGACCGTGATATGCCTATCCGTTTTCTACCCATTAAATTTGATAAGCTTCGGATGAAGTTGGAAGCTGCCAAACGTGCAGGGTATGATAAGGCTATTACTTTCGAATTTTCTCATTTTATGAGCCCTCAATCTGCTTACTTGCAAGCTGGACATTTATACGATAGATACAGAGAATATTTTGAAATTAAATGAGTGATATGAAGTCTACAATTAACTTTGGCTATCTTATTTTCCTTTCTGTTGTAGCAGCTTTGGGAGGATTTTTGTTCGGATATGATACTGCTGTTATATCCGGAACAATCGCTCAGGTTACTCAACTTTTTCAACTGGATACGTTGCAACAGGGGTGGTATGTGGGATGTGCTTTAATAGGTTCTATCGTCGGTGTTCTTTTTGCCGGTATCTTGAGTGATAAGCTAGGACGAAAAATGACGATGATTATTTCAGCGACTCTGTTTTCTACATCGGCTTTAGGTTGTGCGATCTCCGCAGACTTCACTCAATTGGTAGTCTATCGTATTATCGGTGGAGTTGGTATTGGGGTTGTGTCGATTGTTTCTCCTTTGTATATATCTGAAGTAGCTGTGGCACAATATAGAGGACGTTTGGTTTCTTTATATCAATTGGCTGTGACAGTTGGATTTTTAGGAGCTTATTTGATTAACTATCAATTGCTGGCTTATGCTGAAAGTGGTAATCAGTTAAGTATGGACTGGTTGAATAAGATATTTGTAACTGAAGTCTGGCGAGGAATGTTGGGAATGGAAACATTGCCGGCTGTGTTATTCTTCATCATTATCTTCTTTATTCCGGAGAGTCCTCGTTGGCTGATCGTAAGAGGTAAAGAAGAAAAAGCAGTCAATATATTGGAAAAGATATATAACTCAGTTTCAGAGGCTACAAGTCAATTAAAAGAAACGAAATCTGTATTGACGTCTGAAACAAAATCTGAATGGGCTATGTTAATGAAACCCGGAATTTTTAAAGCGGTCATCATTGGTGTATGCATTGCTATTCTGGGACAGTTCATGGGTGTGAATGCTGTACTTTATTATGGCCCTTCTATTTTCGAAAACGCAGGACTTTCAGGAGGAGATTCTTTGTTTTACCAAGTTCTCGTAGGACTAGTCAACACTCTGACCACCGTTCTTGCTCTTGTGATCATTGACAGGGTCGGCCGCAAGCAACTGGTCTATTACGGAGTTTCGGGGATGGTTGTCTCCCTCCTGCTGATCGGCATTTACTTCCTCTTCGGTGATTCCTGGGGAGTATCCAGCCTCTTCCTGCTCGTTTTCTTCCTGTTCTATGTATTCTGCTGTGCCGTCTCCATCTGTGCCGTGGTGTTCGTGCTCCTCTCGGAGATGTACCCCACCAAGGTACGCGGACTGGCGATGTCCATTGCAGGATTCGCCCTGTGGATAGGAACGTACCTGATCGGACAGCTAACCCCCTGGATGCTCCAGAATCTCACCCCCGCCGGAACATTCTTCCTGTTCGCAGTCATGTGCGTGCCGTATATGCTCATCGTATGGAAACTCGTGCCGGAGACTACAGGAAAGTCACTGGAAGAGATCGAAAGATACTGGACCCGGTCGGAACAGTAGAAGAAAGAGACCTTAATAACTTAACACTTAAAGATATATGGATTTTAAAATACTAGCCGATCAATATCGGAATGAATTATTGGATAATGTCCTTCCATTCTGGCTCGAACACTCTCAAGATCTTGAGTTTGGCGGTTATTTCACCTGCTTAGACCGCAAAGGAGGAGTTTTTGATACAGATAAATTCATCTGGTTGCAGGGACGTGAGGTATGGATGTTCTCCATGCTTTACAACAAAGTGGAAAAAACGGCAGGAATGGCTGGATTGTGCCGTTCAGGGTGGTGAATTCTTAAAAAAATGTGGACATAATGGAGATTACAACTGGTATTTTTCACTCGATCGTTCGGGTAGACCACTGGTAGAACCATACAATATTTTCTCATATACTTTCGCCACGATGGCCTTCGGGCAGTTGAGTCTTGCTACCGGAAGTCAGGAGTATGCGGACATAGCAAAGAAGACTTTTGAAATCATACTCTCTAAAGTTGATAATCCGAAAGGCAAGTGGAACAAGGTTCATCCTGGTACTCGTAATCTGAAGAACTTCGCCCTCCCGATGATCCTCTGTAATCTGGCTTTGGAGATCGAACATCTTCTGGATCCCGGTTATCTGGAACAGACGATGGAAACCTGCATCCATGAAGTGATGAATGTCTTTTATCGTCCGGAGTTGGGTGGTATCATTGTTGAGAATGTCGATGTGGATGGTAATCTGGTGGATTGTTTCGAAGGACGCCAAGTGACTCCCGGTCATGCTATTGAAGCGATGTGGTTTATCATGGATCTAGGCAAAAGGCTGAACCGACCGGAGCTCATACAACAAGCAATGTTAACCACCTTAACAATGCTTGATTACGGTTGGGACAAGCAATGTGAAGGCATCTATTACTTTATGGACCGTAACGGTTGTCCTCCCCAGCAATTGGAGTGGGATCAGAAACTCTGGTGGGTACACATTGAATCTTTGATTTCATTATTGAAAGGCTATCAGTTGACCGGAGATAAAAGATGTCTGGAATGGTTTGAAAAAGTACATGACTACACGTGGACACACTTCAAAGATACGGAATATCCGGAATGGTTCGGTTATCTGAATCGGCAGGGAGAAGTATTGCTGCCACTCAAAGGCGGGAAATGGAAAGGATGTTTCCATGTACCAAGAGGATTGTACCAATGCTGGAAAGTACTGGAAGAGTTACGAGAAACAAATGAAATTATACATCCATGAAAATCACATATCTAACATATAATACACATTCTTATTTTTATTACCCTGATATGAACAGACAATACTTCTATATAATACTTACAATTTTTCTTTTTACAGGTTGTAGAAAGGATACTGGATCAAGTAACCCAGTATTAGAACAGATGTGCCAGAGATTATTTCCTCAACATGCAGATTCTTTTGAATTTGAATTATTAAATGACTCAAACCAGATGGATCGTTTTATACTAGAATCGGCATACAAGAAAATTCGCATAAAAGGAAATAATAATAATTCTTTGGCCGTAGGTCTTAACCATTATCTGAAATATTACTGCCATACGAATGTATCTTGGTATGCCTCTGATAGCATTGATATGCCCGAAGAGTTACCAGTAATTCCTCAACCAATATCTATCCGTTCTAAGTGTGACAATCGTTTCTTCTTGAACTACTGTACATTTGGATATACAATGCCTTATTGGAAAATGGTCTGATTGGGAAAGGTTGATTGACTGGATGGCATTAAATGGAATTACGATGCCATTAGCTATCAGTGGACAAGAGACAGTATGGTATAAGGTCTGGAGCAAATTAGGATTAAACGATGAACAAATACGTTCATATTTCACAGGACCTGCGCACTTGCCCTGGCATCGTATGTCTAATGTCGATTATTGGCAAAGTCCCCTGCCGAAATCATGGTTGGAGCAACAAGAAGTATTACAGAAACAAATATTAAAGAGAGAACGCGACTTTAATATGACCCCTGTTTTACCTGCATTTTCTGGCCACGTACCTAAAGAACTTAAAGCAATCTATCCGGATGCCAAAATTCACGAAATGAGTCAATGGGGAGGATATGATTCAAAATATCGCAGTCATTTTATAGAACCAATGGACTCTCTGTTCAACATCATTCAAAAAATGTATTTGGAAGAGCAGACGGCAATATACGGTACAGATCATATTTATGGAATTGATCCTTTTAATGAGGTTGATTCTCCAAATTGGAATGAAGATTTCCTGGCAAAGGTTTCTAATAAGATATATGAGTCCATTTACCAAGTAGATGCTGAGGCTAAGTGGTTGCAAATGACATGGATGTTTTACCATGATCAAAAGAAATGGACACAACCCAGAATCCGTTCTTTCCTGGAGGCTGTGCCAGATGACAAACTCATACTGTTGGATTACTATTGTGACAGTACAGAAATATGGAGGAATACGGAAAAGTACTATGGGAAACCATATATATGGTGTTACTTGGGCAATTTCGGTGGAAACTCCATGATGGTCGGAAATCTGGATGATGTTGATAGCAAAATCAAAAG
Source organism: Bacteroides sp. RCH18 (assembly GCF_058231005.1). Classification (NCBI taxonomy): domain Bacteria; kingdom Pseudomonadati; phylum Bacteroidota; class Bacteroidia; order Bacteroidales; family Bacteroidaceae; genus Bacteroides; species Bacteroides sp. RCH18. Next base: position 2,157,159 of record NZ_JBIPTC010000002.1, read on the forward strand.
GCTCTTTGCAGAAGGTGGTGAGAATGTATATGGCTTAGGAGCTACCCTGGAAGGCTTCGATGTGAATCCTTTTATGTATGAATTTGTATTTGACCAGGCATGGGATTATCCGTTAACAACTGATCAATGGATTCTAAACTGGGCAAAATGCAGAGGGGGAAATCAAGACGAACATATTCTGAAAGCATGGGATTCATTAC